>SIHP01000002.1 GCA_004762155.1 Flavobacteriaceae bacterium | reverse complement strand
GGAAAAAAAGCCAACTGCTTTAAAGTTCTATGAAAATTTTGGCTTTAAAAAAGGAGATGAATATTTATATGAATTTGATCTATTAAAGAAAGAATATCAAAAAATGATAGCGGTTTATAAAGAGTATTAGTTATTCATAACTTGAAGGTTACAATCTAATGTTTTTTTTTATTTTTATACAATTTTCAAAAAAACATTTAAATATTAGATTTTAATAGTTGTAAACTATTTTTTGATTTGTATTTTTAATATTCAAAACTATTTTTTTTTCGCCTTCAATTTTTAATTTTGAAATATCAAAACTTCTTTTTTTGGTTATATAAGCCATACAGCGTTCTTCATTTTTTAAAGAGAAAATTAAATTCCTTTGAATAGGAAATGACTCCATAATATCTTCAGAATCTATAAGTTTTATTTCCCAAGAATTTCCACTACAACCACTAGCACTAAAATTAATTGTTAAACAGTTTTCATTTATTTCCAAATTGTTAATAGTTACAAAATCCTTTGCAGCAGTTATATATGTTTTTGAGTCAATCAATACTTTTGATTCACAATTTTTATATTTTACTGTTTTAGTTTTAGAACTACTGCAGGATAAAAATAGTAATGTTACTATTATAAAATATATGTTTTTAGTACTCATATAATTCTTTTGTTTAGTAATTAATTTTTGATTATTACTTTACGATTGTAAAATAGAAACTTATTACTTATTAAAAGAAATAGCGGTTTGTAATATAAAATTACAAACCGCTATTGTTTTATGCAAAATTTCTAACTAAAGAAATTTTTAAAGATATTATCTTGCTTAGATTCCTAAAGCTTGACCACCACCAATTTGGATAGTTTCAGCAGTAATAAAAGCAGCATCTTTACTTGCTAAGAAAGAAACAACACCAGCAACATCTTCTGGCTGACCTAATCTTCCTAACATAATGTTGTTTGCCCAAGATTTAAATACTTCTGGCTTAGTAGATTTAATTTGCTTATGGAAATCAGTATCAATTGTACCAGGAGATACAGCGTTAGCTCTAATTCCGTATTCAGCTAAATCTTTAGCTAAAGCTCTTGTTAATGTATGTACAGCTCCTTTAGAAGTACCGTAAATTCCAGCACCTGGTCCACCAGCATTCCAACCTGCGTTAGAAGTATAGTTAATAATTGAAGCGTTATCACTTTTCTTTAAGAAAGGAATAGCAGCTCTTGATGCGAAAAATGCAGAATCCAAGTTTAATGCCATTACAAATCGGTAAAAGTCAGTAGTCATTTCTTCAAAACGCTGACGACCACCTAAACCACCAGCATTGTTTACTAATACGTCTATCTTTCCGTATTTTTCACCAATTTTAGTAATATTTTCTGTTACAGCTTCTTCATTAGTAACGTCAAAACCGTAATATTCAGATGTAATTCCTTCAGCAGTTAATTCTTCTACTCTTTTAGCACCTTGCTCATCCTCAATACCATTTAAGATAACAGTAAATCCATCTTTACCTAATCTTTTTGCTACTTCAAAACCAATTCCACCAGTTGCACCAGTGATTATAGCTAATTTACTCATAATGTATCTTTTATAATTTATGTTTGTTTTTTGTATAAATAACTTTTTTAAAAGTCTTTATTGATGTAAAACTGGTCAACCAGTTTGGTTGACCAAATATAAACATATAATTGGCTTCCAAAAAAATATATTTAAAAAATAACTATTTTCTTATTTTTAGTTAGAAATAAAAGAGGAATTCAGTAAAAAACAAATGAATTATTTAGATATTAATAACCTGTTTATAATTTTAAGTGTAAGTATTATTTTTAGAATTATGAATATTTAAATCGTTTAACTCTTCAAAATAGGTTTTGATACTAAATACTATTTAGTAAATATTAAATAAGAAAGAGTTTTAAATGTTGTTAATTATAATAATGTAGGAAATGAAATTTACTAACATCTAAAACATAATTATTAAATATGTTGATTTATTTAAGTTTTTTTTCAAAACAAATACTATTTTCAGCTTTAATATATTCGCCAAAATTTGGAATTTCATTGTAGTTGTTCTTTTTATAAAAACCAATAGCATAATGTTTTTCTTTTAGAGTTTCTAAAATGCACTTTTTAAAATGTAGTTCATTGCTCCAATTTTCTAATTCATTTAATATTAAGGTTGCAATTCCTTTTCCTCTTTGTGTTAATGGAACAAACATTCGTTTAATTTCCATAGCTTCTTTAGAATATTTTTTTATACCACCACAACCAACAGCAATTCCTTCTTTATCATAAGCAACAATCGCTTGTTTTATCTTTTCAATTTTGTTTAGTTTATCATAAAAAGAAGTTTCTTCTTTATAATAAACACCTAAACTTTTATCAAGTTCTTTTACAAGTTCTTGAAAATCTGTATTTGTTGAGTCAGTTCTTTTTATAGTTATCACAGTTGATTGATTTTAAAAATAAAAATAGCGTTTTAAATATATATTTAAAACGCTATTCTATATTAATAAAGTAAAAATTAAAGTCCAGTACTACCAAATCCGCCTTCGCCGCGTTCAGTTTCGCTTAAAGTTTCAACTTCTTTCCAATTTACACGTTCGTGTTTTGCAATTATTAATTGTGCAATTCGTTCACCATCATTAATTACAAATTCTTCATTAGATAAGTTTACTAAAATAACACCTATTTCACCTCTATAATCAGCATCAATTGTTCCTGGGGCATTTAAAACAGTAATTCCTTTTTTAGCTGCTAATCCACTTCTTGGTCTAACTTGAGCTTCAAAACCAACAGGCAATGCAATAAATAAACCTGTTTTTACAATAGCTCTTTCTAAAGGTTTTAAAGTGATTGCTTCTTCAATATTAGCACGTAAATCCATTCCTGCTGCACCTTCAGTTTCGTAATTTGGAATCTCGTGTTTTGATTTGTTTATGATTTGTACATTCATCTAATTCTGTTTTAAATAAAAGTCAAAGATAATAATACCCAAAACTTTTCGGTTGTGCATCTAAGTTTTATTAGCTTTGTGTATTATAAAAAGTAAAAAAAAATGGAAAATCATCCAAAAATAGCGGTATTAGGTGGAGGAAGTTGGGCAACAGCTATTATTAAAATGCTTTCTGAAAATTTAGATACAGTAGGTTGGTATATGCGAAGTATATATGCTATTGAACATATTAAAAGAAATAAACATAACCCTAATTATTTAAGTTCTGCAGAGTTACATCCAGAGCAATTAGATTTATCTGATGATATTAATACAATAGTTAATAATTATGATATTTTAATTTTTGCTATTCCTTCAGCTTTTTTAAAAACTGAATTGGATAAATTAACTGCTTCATTAGAGAATAAAATTATTTTTTCTGCTATTAAAGGTATTGTTCCAGAAACAGGATTAATCGTTGGAGAGCATTTTCACGACCATCATAATATTCCTTTTGAAAATATTGGAGTTATTACAGGACCTTGTCATGCAGAAGAAGTAGCTATGGAACGCTTATCTTATTTAACATTGGCTTGCCAAGATGAATCAAAAGCAAAAAAACTTAGTAAATATATTGCAGGAAGATATATAAAAACTAAAATATCAGATGATATTATAGGAACAGAATATGCAGCTATGCTTAAAAATATTTATGCAATTGCAGCTGGTATTGCTCATGGTTTAGGATATGGAGATAATTTTCAATCTGTATTAATGAGTAATGCTATTAGAGAAATGAAGCGTTTTATTAAAAAAGTTCATAAAATGAAACGTAATATTAACGACTCTGCTTATTTAGGAGATTTATTGGTTACTGGATATTCAACCTTTAGTAGAAACAGAATGTTTGGTAATATGATAGGTAAAGGATATACTGTAAAGTCTGCAATGTTAGAAATGAGTATGGTTGCTGAAGGATATTATGCAACAAAAAGTGCTTTTGCTATTAATACTGAAAAAGGAGCTAAAACGCCAATTATAGATGCAGTATATAATATTTTATATGCAAAAAAAGAAGCGAAAGATGAATTTGATAAGTTAACAAATAGGTTAAATTAGTTGTCTATTTTGAGTTCTCAATTAAGAGATAAAAAATTCATACAATCGCCTTTTTTTAGAATTTAAAAAAATTCAATTCATCAAATGTAACTAAAATTCTGATTTATAAGCTGTTTCAAGTGAAAAAAATAATTTTTTTTAATAAAAGTTAAATTTAACTTCAATATCTTTGCTTTTATAACGTTAAGTTTAATTTTAAACAAAATGAAAACAATTCAAGAAGCAGTTGAGATTACAATTCGTAAAACACCTTTTATAGAAGAAGCATTACATGAAAAATTAATCAATGTTTCTTCATTAGCAAGAATTATTTTACCTGAGGTAACAAAGTCTTTAAAAAAAGAAGTAAAAGTTGGCGCAGTAATGATGGCAATTAACAGATTGTCTCCAGTAAGCGAACTGAGAATTAGAAAAAACATTAAACGCCTTGCTTTAGATTTAGGTGATGTTATTGTTCGTTCTGATTTATGTGATTTTACCTTTAAAAATACACCTTCTTTGTTAAAAGAAATTGCTAAAATCTTAAGTAAATCTGCTGATAGTAATGATTATTTCTTGACCGTTTCACAAGGTATTTTTGAAACAAATATTGTTACCAGTAAAAACTTACAACCTTTTGTTGAGGAAATCTTTAAAAGTGAAGTATTAATTAATAACGTAACAGAGTTAGCTTCAATAACTATAAAATTACCAAAGGAAAACTTAGAGCAATCAGGTATTTATTACTTTATTTTAAAGCAATTTGCTTGGGCAAATATTGCAGTACAAGAAGTAATATCTACAACTCATGAAATGACAATTGTAGTAAAAGAAGAAGATGTAAATGAAACATTTTCCATTTTAATGGATTTAAAGTTAAGTTAGATAATAACATAAAATGGAAAAAAAAGATCCCTACGCCTCACTAAGAATTAAAGAGTTTAACATTTTCCTTTTGGTAAGGTTTGCTTTAGTTTTTGGTTGGTCAATGCAATTTATAATTGTAGAATGGCAAGTATATAGTATTACTAAAAATCCATTATCATTAGGAATTATTGGATTGATGGAAGTAATACCTGCAGTTTCAATGGCATTATTTGCAGGCCATATTGTAGATCAAAAAGAAAAACGAAATATGTTAGCATTTTGTATTGCAACATTTTCATTAATTAGTTTAGGATTATTTTTTTTAACATTACCTAGTTTTATTGATGGTTGGTCTAAAAATTCAGTATTATATTCAATATATGTATTGGTTTTTTTTGGTGGATTATTACGATCTTTTTTCGGACCAACAATTTTTTCTTTGATAGCTTTAATTGTTCCTAAAAAATTATATCCAAATGCAGCAACCTGGAGTAGTTCTACTTGGCAAATGGCTTCGGTTTTAGGGCCTGCTTTTGCAGGTTTTTCAATTTCATGGATTGGTGTTCATTGGTCTTTATGTATTGTTTTTTCTCTAATTTTGAGTTCTTTTTTTTTAACCTTTCTAATTAAAAGGAAACCTATTTTAAATCCTAAAATAGGAGAACCAGTAATGGATAGTTTAAAAGAAGGAATTCGTTTTGTATATAAAACAAAAGCAATTTTAGGAGCTTTAACTTTAGATATGATTTCTGTGCTTTTTGGAGGAGCTATTGCATTATTACCAATTTATGCTCAAGATATTTTAAAGGTTGGTCCAGAGGGTTTTGGAGCTTTAAGAGCAGCTCCATCTGTTGGTGCTTTTATTACCATGTTAATTACAGCGTATATTCCTATAAGTAGAAATGCAGGAATGAAATTACTAACTGCAATTTTTGGTTTTGGGCTTTGTATTATTGTATTTGGTCTATCATCTGTTTTTTGGGTTTCTGTAGTTGCTCTGTTTTTTAGTGGAGTTACTGATGGAGTTTCAATGGTAATACGACAAACAATTTTACAATTAAAAACACCAGATCATATGCGTGGTAGAGTTGCGTCTGTAAACTCTATGTTCGTAGGTTCATCGAATGAGTTAGGTGCTTTTGAAAGTGGTTTAACGGCCAAGTTAATGGGAACTGTAACAGCAGTTGTTTTTGGTGGTACAATGACATTAATTACTGTATTAACAACAGGGATTTTAAACCCTACGCTAAGAAACTTAGATTTAACAAAGGATATTGAAGAACACGAGAAAGGGGAATAACCTTTTTACATATATATTTAAATAAAATTATAAGATATTAAAAAGTATTTTGAATCTAAAAGGACTATCTTTTACAGATAGTCCTTTTAGATATATTCATTATAAATAAGATTATATTATTTTACAAACTTTATAACTTCTGATAAAAGTCCTTTTTTATAAACTCTCAAAAAATAAAAACCATTTGAAAGGTTGCTTATATTTATAGGTGTAATTGTAGTGTTAACTTTAATGTCCTTTAAGAACAATGCACCAGTTATATTCATAATTTCTAATTTACTAACGTCTTGATAATTTGCAATAGATACATGTAAATTATTTGTTACAGGAACAGGGAATATACGAATAGTATTACTGATTTTATCTGTTGTAGTTTTAGCTGAAGTATTTTGCGCTTCAAGTGTAAACCAATTAATATTAAAATTATCACCTGTAGAATATAAACGAATTGTTTGTGTTCCTGCATTAAGATATACTGGATCAGCAAGATTATAAGTAGTCCATGATTGCCATCCACCAGTAGAGTTTATATTTGTTGTAGCCAATGTATTTCCGTTTACTTGAAATTGTAAAACTGCATTTCCTGGTAAACTAGCTAAACGATAATCAATATAATAATTCCCTGCCGAATTTATCGTTACTGAGTACTCCATCCAATCTCCAGTATCAATATAACCTACGTTTATTTCGCCTGCTCCTTCATTTTCTGTTGGCTCTGTTTGAATATCTTTCATATCTGTAAAATCTTCAGCTTCAATAAATATAACAGTTGAATTTGATGGATTAACTTCAGTAATAGTAAAACTTTCCCAAGTACCAGCAGATGCCGTGGTAACCATGGCGACTTTGTTATTGTTGTTTATTTGTAATCTTGGTAAAGTGTTGCCTAAAGTCGTTAATAAATATGATCCTTCAAAAGTTGAAGGGATAAATTTCCAACGCGTCCATGTTCCTCTAGAAGTGGTTGCATTCATGTCCGCAAAAGCAGTATTGTTACCTCTTAAACAAGGTCTGTCTCCACCATCTATATTATCTATATAATAATAGTCATTAGTTGGTGATGCTGTAATTTTCCATTTTACATTATCAGAAGTTACGGAAGTATTTGTAAGTAATGGATTATCAGAACCATCTGCACCCAAACGTATGTTATGATAAGAATTGTCTATATAATATTCTTTATTCGGATCTGGAATAAATGAAGTATTAGGTTCATTAGCACCAGTTTGAGTGATACTAATATTACGTGTTATTGTTCCTCCAGAAATTGTAATCGTAGCTATTCGGTTACTTGTGCTTGAGTTTGCTGCCACTGTAACTACTACGTTTCCATTGTTATTTCCAGAAGTTGTATTAATACTCAACCAAGAGCTGTTTTCACTTACGGTCCAGTTTACATTTGAAGTTATTGTAATTGCTTGAGAAGCTCCAGCGGCTATAAATTGCGATGGATTAGTTGCTGTTAAAGTATCGTCTACTGTTGTGTTATCTGTAAGTGGATTGTATAAATTACCTGTCATAGTATACATATACAATACTCTTAACGTAGCTGCAAAATAAGCAGTAGAAGTTTGTTTTTTTAAAGTTGCATATGCTGTATTAACTTCATTTTGATTTGTTGATGTTAAAATTGCAGATGCAAAAGAGCCTGTAAAAGTTGGGTCTTGATAATTTCCAATAACAGTTCCACTTTGTGTATATCCTGCTTTTATTTGATCAATACCTCCTACATTAGCAACAAAGTTTCTACATTTAGTTGTGTAATTAGCGGCCTCTGTATTACCATACCACACATAATCAGTTGCAATTCGCCAAGGAGTTCTAGCTGCGTCGTAAAAAAATGTTTTCCCAGCTTCATAAGCCCAAGGAACAATATCTGAATAAGATCCATCTGCTTTACACCAATCTGAAACCAAGCAATCCGTAGCATTGTTAACATTTAAATTTGCATTTAATATTTGGTAACTTTTATTAGCAACATTATTCCAAAATGTTTGGTCGTTGGTAAATTCTCCATAAACTTTAAAATATCCAGGTGCTAAATACGAAGGATTTGTATTCTGTGAACCTCCCCAACTATCTCCAGGTTTTAATACAAACGTACCAGATTCAACTTCATGTTGTTTTATAGCTGCAATTAATTCTGTTGCACCATTATGGTAATTTATTTCTGAGTTATTTCCAAAACGATTTCCAGCAATAATTAAGGCAATTGCTACATCTATTTCGGCATCTGTAGCACCACCAAATCCTTCAACAGTATTACAACCTAGAATTTTCCAATTCATTACGCCATTATTGTTTGAATTAGTTTGGTAGTACATCCATAATCCATCAAATAATTCTTGATCATTTGCATAAGCAGCAAGTAACATACCATAAGCGATACCTTCGGAAACGGTATATTCAGGATCATCAAACTTAATTCTAGCACTGCCGTCGCTACAATTACTTTCTACATAGGTAGATTTCCAACTAGTATATGCATCTTTTAAATCATTAGTTCCCAAATTACTAGGCATGAGACCATATTCATAAGTTTTGTTTAAATAAGTAATGTTTGAGTTTTGAGCACAGGCGAAATAACACACCAATAAAGCCACTAGAAATGTAGTTATTGTTTTCGTAATAATAAAATATTTTAGCTTGATTTACATTAAATATACTGTTTTTTAACATTTTAAAAGAAAATAGTTTATTTTATGTTTAAATTAAATGTCTTTTTGTTAATATGTTTTCATCATTTGTTTAAATTCTGTTCAAAGATGAAAAAATTGTGTTACCCAGGAATTGTAATTGTTTGTTTTTAAGAAAGGTTGTAATAGAAGAGAAAATATTATTTTTTAAATAAATACTGCATCACCAATAAGAAAATACCAACAATAGATGCTAATGAAGTTGTAATAAGTGTTATTAAAACAGCTTCGGATAATACAAAACCAGTTTTTGTATTAAAACCTTGTAATAACACTATAGAAAGAACCAAAAAGGTAAATATAGATAAGAAAACAAATGTTCTTTTTGCATATTGTTTTCTTTCACCTCTGTTTTGCTGTTTGTCTAAAATATCTTGAAAAACAAGGTTAGTTTTTACATCAACATCCGATGTAATTTTACCACCTTTAGAACTCACAGCATTAATTAAATTAGAGATTTCGTCAGACATATTAGGCAATGGCCTTTTTTAAATTTTCAACATATTTTAAAAAATAGACTTTCATTAATACATTATCTATTTCTTTATTTTTATTAGGAACATAGGTTAGAGACCAAGGTGTTCCTGGTTGATGAGTTATATCAACTAATTCTTCAGCATTTGTATCTTTGTATAATACCCAAGCTAATTTTACTATGTTTTTTAACTCTATGTCTTTAAGTTTTATTTCAGAGTATATTCCATTAATATATTCTACAGATTTTTCAGTAATTGGTTGATCTCTAAAATGTTTAAATTCATGATAAACCGAAGGTACTACAGGTCCATATTGCCATGCTTCTATTACTTCAGAAAAAAGAGGCTTGTCCAATAGCGCTAAAGATAAACCTTGCGCAATATAGCAAAGCTTTACTAGTTTAAGATTTGTTATTTTATCTTCACTAGCCAAGTCTAAAAATTCGTTAACAATTGGAGTTGTAGACAACATTAATGTTTGTGTTTTGAGGTACAAATTTACTATAAAAAACAATAGTTATCAACAAGATAGCTTAATTTTTAAACAAAACAAATGTTTTTTAACTTTTTAGTACATCTTTTTTAACTATTGAAAGGTAATTGCTAAGTTCATTTTAGATTCTAGTTCAATTTTTTCATTTTTAATGGTTTTTTCATCCCATTTAAAATAAGAAGAAAACTCATCTAAAACTAAGGTTTTATAATTATCTACACTAGGTTTATCAAAAAATAAACGTCCAGTTCTTCTCATAAAAAAGTCAGTAGGATTACAGGTCATTTCATGTTGAATAGTAAACCAAATTTCTGCTTTAAGTAAACGTTTTTCAGAATTATCTTCGTTAATTTCTTCAAACTTATCTAAAACAATATCAGTTTGTTTTCCATAGTTATATACTAAATATTTAGCTTCTTTTTTGGTTAAACCGAAAGGTTTAATCAATTTAAGTATTTGTTTGATGTAAATTTTTACAGCTTTATAATTTAAAAAAGGACCACCGGTTAAAATTAAATCTTCTGTTTGTATTGGGTCAAATGTTGTTTCATACCTGTTTTTATACTTTTTTGTAACTAAGTCAACAATTCTTTCTGACATTTTTCTATACCCAGTTAATTTTCCACCAGCAATAGAAATTAATTCAGAATCAGACACAAAAATTTCATCTTTACGAGAAAGTTCTGAAGCTGATTTTCCTTCTTCATGAATTAATGGTCGCAAACCAGCCCAAGAAGATTCAATATCATCTACAGTTAAATTAATATCAGGAAACATATTGTTTACTGCTTCAACAAGATATAAAACATCAACCAAACTTGTTTCTATGTTGTCTTTATCTTCTTGATAATTAGTATCTGTAGTTCCAAAATAGGTTACTCTTCCTCTTGGAATAGCAAACATCATTCTTCCGTCTGGAACATCAAAATAAACCGATTGTTTTACAGGTAGTTTTTCAAAAGGAACAACCAAATGCACGCCTTTTGTTAAATGCAAACGTTTGCCAGTTTTAGACTTATTTACTTGTCGTAAAGTATCTACCCAAGGCCCAGTTGCATTCACAACATATTTAGATTTTATAGTGTAGGTTTCGTTAGTAAAAATGTCTTTTACAGTTACACCAGTTACACGTTTGTTTTCATATATAAATTCGTCAACCTGAGTATAATTAAGTATTTGTGCATTGTATTGGCTTGCAGTTTTTAAAACTTCAATAGTTAAACGAGCATCATCGGTTCTATATTCAGCATAATAACCAGCACCATTTAAAATTTTTTCTGGCAATAAAGGTTCTTTTTCTAAAGCCTCTTCCTTGTCTAGCATTTTACGTTTATCTTCTCCTTCTACAGAAGCTAAAACATCGTATACTTTTAGGCCAATAGAAGTTAACCAAGAACCGTAAGTTCCTTCTTCTATTAAAGGTAAAATCATTTTTTCTGGAATAACTAAATGAGGTGCTAATTTGTGTACAATAGCACGTTCAGTTCCAACTTCTTTTACCAGCCAAAAATCAAATTGTTTTAAGTAACGTAAACCTCCATGAATTAATTTTGTTGATTTACTAGAAGTACCAGAAGCAAAGTCGTTTTTTTCAACCAAAGCAACTTTCATTCCTCTAGAAGCTGCATCTAAAGCAATTCCTGCACCTGTAATTCCGCCTCCAATTATTACAACATCAAATTCGTTAGTTTGTAATTCATGGATAATATTTTTTCTGTTGAATGATGAAAAGTTGTTCATAGTATTATGCAGTTTCTAACAAAAATAAGCAAAAAAGAGTAGAAATATATGCTACTCTTTTTTTATCGGAAAGTGATGTTTAATTGTTTGATTTTGTTGTGCTTACATCAAAAAGTAAGTTACTTTAAGCTTTTTCTTTGAGGCTTAACCAATTCTCATCAGCTTTTAGTTTAAGAGCATCTGGATTTTCATTTAACCATAATTCCAAAGTGTTTGTTCCCCAAGAATTATAAAAAAGGTATAAATTTCCGTCTCTAATTTCAAAAGTTTTAGGATCTATAGCTACTTTTTCTCCTTTTAAACCAATGGCATATGCACAATAACCTCCGTATTGAGGAACATATTTTTTTGGGGATTTTAAAAAGGTATCTAAATTTTCTTTAGAAGAAAAACGAAACGTAGCATTATCATAAGTTGTGCTATAATTCTTTTTTCCTTTTGTAGCATTATTGCTAAAGTAAGCAACAACATCGTATCCGCTAGCCACAGCACCCTTTTGAATGTTATAATCTGATTTTTGAGAAAAGGCTATAAAGGAAACAAAGGTTAATATTGATATTAAAATAAGCTTCTTCATTTAATCTTTTTTATATTTTAATACTTCCCAATTTTTATCTCCTTTTTGTTGAAGCTTTTTAGTGTCACCTTCTTGCCAATCTTCTAATTTATTTGAAAACCAAGAATTATAAAACAGGTATAATTTACCGTCTCTAATTTCATAAGTTTCCGAATCCGTTTCCATTTTTGTTTTCTTTGCAGCTATTGCATAAGCACAATATCCGCCATATTGAGGAATATATTTATCTGGAGATTTTAAAAAAGTATTTAAGTTTTCTTCTGAAGAAAAACGAAATGAAACATTGTTGTAAGTTGTAGTAAATTTCTTTTTTCCTTTAATTACTTTATTACTAAAGTACGCAACAACATCGTAACCACCAGCAACTGCTTTATCTTGAAGATTATAATCAGTTTGTTGCGAATAAGAACTAAAAGAAATTAAAAGGCCTATGAATAAAAATAGTTTTGCCATAATTTTTTAAGAGTAGTCGAAAGATTAAATAAAAACTTACGAAGTTATTTTTTACTTTTTAATTCGGTAATACTAAAATCAGCATATAAAAGTTGTTCATCTCTTAAATCAGTTGATTTTTTTAAACTTCTGTAAATACCCCATTTAGGTCTTAAAAAAAGTGCATCTGTTTTCCAAGTACGAATATTATTTTTCTTGTATTTAAAAATGGTTTTACCTGTTTTTAAATTGGTTATTTTTATTTCATATTTTCCTTTTTCATCATCAAAAAGAATAGTTTCAGTTACCTCAACCCATTGACCTTTTAAAGCTTCTAAAGCTACTTTACCAAGTGAAACTTGACTTTTGTTTTTAGCGTAACGTAATTCTAACTTATCTGGACTTCCTTTTCTTACCGTTAATGTAAATAAAGGCATAGAAGCCTCTGAACCACCGACTGCTTTAATTTGATGAATATGTGTAAAAGATGATGATGGTTGAAAGTTTTTATCTAATTTAAATTTCCATTTGTATTGAATTTTTTCTTTTTCTACAGCTAAAATATTGTCTGGAGATTGCTTGTATGCTTTTATTTCGTTTCGCTGTCGGTCAAACTTTTTACACCTATCGTTATCTGGTGCTGTATGTATGTGAAAACGAAATACATTTTTATTCAATTCTTTGTCAAATACCTCATCAATATGTCTTCCAAAATCATTATGATTACAGTCTGGTGTTTCTACAGCATTATAACCAGGAGCAAAAACAGAATTAATTAATTCATATGTTTCTCCAGGGCCATCTGCTTCTAAAATAGTTTGGCAAAAGTTAACTTGGTTTACAAAGCAAAAAGTTATTGAAAGTAAAAATATTTTTTTCATATTGTTGTGTTTTAATCGCAAGCGATAGTTAACGGTTTAGTTTATAATACCATTAAATTGCATCCACGGATGTCTGAATTATCAAAACGGCCTATGATTTCAAAGCTATTATTTTCGTATACTTTTCCTAAATCTTGGGTTGCAATAAAAGAACACGAGTTATAGTTGGCTAAATCTATTACATTAATTGCGCCAGATTTTCCTTTTGGTAAAATTGTTAAGGCATCTTCTGTATCACGAGTTAAAATTTTCATCCAAGGCGGACAATTAAAAATTCCATTTCCGTTGGAATACCCTTGACTTAGTAATTCTGTCATTCCGTATTCCGAGTGAATTTTGGTAACCCCAAAACCGTTGCTTAATAATTCATGTAACTCGTTTCTAACAATTTCTTTTCTTTTACCTTTCATTCCACCGGTTTCCATAACAATGGTGTTTTGTAAATTAAATTGATGTCTTTCAATTAAATCTAATAAAGCAAAAGAAACACCAATTAATAGTATTTTAGTTCCTTTTTTATCTAAATTCTGAAGTTTTTGAGCCAATTCATCAATATTATTCAAATAAAATCCGCTATCTGGATTTTTAGATTTTTTAATTAAATCATCAACCATGTAAATTAAAGAAGACCCTTTTCGCTCTAAATAATTTGGTAACAAAGCTAAAACGGTATATTCTTCTATTTTACCATAAAAATTCTCAAAACATTTTAAATAACTTTTGGTATACCATTCAATATCGGTGACTAAATGCTTACTTGTAATACTACCAGTTGTTCCTGAACTAGAAAAAGTTTCTTGAATTTTATCTGAAGAACTAAGTATACGGTGAGATTTAAAAAATTGAATGGGTAAAAAAGGTATTTTGTTGATTGACTTTATATCAGAAGGATGAACGTACAATAAATCGCAAAACGAACGATATACAGCATTGTTTTCAAACTGATGTTTAAAAACTTTTAGAGCAATGCTGTTAAATTCGTCAGCAGATTGTATTTTAAAAACAATATTTTTCATAAATAATTACAAAAATAAGATTATTCAACGCAACCTTTTAAAAAAATTTACATCTAGTATAAAACAGATGATAACTAAACAATCTCGGAGTAAACCTTTAAGGAATTAAACCCTTGGTTATCGCCCTGTGATTAAAATTATTTTTTTATGAAAAAACTTTTGTTAATTTTTTTTAGTGTCCTTTTATTTCAATCTTGTTTAAAAGAAGATAATACGATACAATATGAGTATGAAACGCTAATAATAGATGAGATGGAAATACCAGATAGTTTTACTTTTGGAGAAATGCATGATATTACTATAAAATATTCTCTTCCAAATAGTTGTTATTCTTTTTATAGTCTTTATTATGCTTATGAAGAAACAACAAGAATTGTAGCAGTAAATGCAACTAAAAGCCTTGAAGGATCTTGTGCTGAGGTGGTAATTCAGCAAGAATATACTTTCACTGTAACTGCAAATCAAGAAGAAGATTATTTATTTAAATTTTGGAAAGGAAAAGATACTGATGGAAATAATATTTTTGAAGAGATCACTATTCCAGTAAATTAAACGATAGAAATGAAAGTGAAAAATTTAATAACAATACTATTAATTGTAACGTTAGCATCGTGTTCAGTTAACGAAGAAGTTCCTGTTGATACTAATAATTTATTAATAGGTAATTGGATGAATCCTATTTATAATTTAGAAAATAAAACTGTTACTTACGAACGTGTAGCAAACTTAAAAGATGAAGAATATGGTATTTCTTATAAAGAAGGAAATGTATATATAGAAAGAACTTCTGGTTGGTGTGGAACACCACCTTTAACTTTTTATAACAATGAAGGAACTTTTACTTTTGAGAATAATATTATTAAAATAGAAAATAACTCTTATCCAGGAAATTTGAATTGGAGTGTAGTTTCTTTAACAGAAGAAAAGTTAGTGGTTACTGTTGAATTATCAGATCAAGAAAAAGAGCATCAGGTATTAATGGATTTATTTACAGAAATACAAAATTTATCTGAAAGTATTATCTGTACTAATGAAACAGCATGGGATTTTACAGCTTATGGATCAAAAGCTTGTGGTGGTACACAAGGATATATTGCATATTCAAATCAAATAGATGTAGATAGTTTTTTAAATAAAGTTCAGTTGTACACGAGCTTAGAAGATACTTTTAATAAAAAATGGAATATTGTTTCTACATGTGATATTGTAAATCCGCCAGCGGAAGTTATTTGTGATGATGGAAAAGCAATACTTGTTTACAACCAAACATTATAAAAAAGGTAAGAAGACTTGCAAGAACTCATACAACAGTGTAAGGAGAATAATTTACAAGCTCAAGCAAAGGTTTATCAGCTTTTTTCTGGTAAACTTTTTGCGTTGAGTTTAAAGTATTCTAGAAACCGTATGGATGCTGAAGATGTTTTGCAAGATAGTTTTATACAAGTATTTCAAAAAATACATCAATATAAAAATAAAGGTTCTTTTGAAGGTTGGTTAAAGAGAATTGTAATTAATACGGCATTACAAAAATATAGAGAAAAATCTCCTTTGCAGCTAGTTAAAGAAGAGCAAGATATAGAAAATGAAGAAGGTTTAGTATTAGATATTGATGAAGAGAAAATAGATATAAGTGATTTATTGCAATTGATACAAGAATTACCAGACCGATATAGATTGGTATTTAATTTATATGTGTTAGATAATTTTTCCCATAAAGAAATAGCTAAAATGTTGGAGATTTCAGTAGGAACATCAAAATCTAATTTATCAAGAGCAAGGTTAATATTAAAAAAGAAAGTAGAAAACTATCATCAAATACAAGAGAAAGCATAATGATAGAAGATAAAAATATAGATAGATTATTTCAAGAAAAACTTAAAGATATGGAGGTAGCTCCAGATCCAAAAGTATGGCTTGCTATTGAAGATAAACTTCAAAAGAAAAAAAGAAGAGCTTTACCTATTTGGTGGTTTTCTAGTGGCGTTGCTGCAACTTTAGTTTTAGGGCTGATTTTCTTTTCAAATGAATTTAAAAAGGATAAAAAAGAAGAAAATTTTCCTGTTATAACAGAGCAAAACGTAAAGAATAAAACAAAATTAAAAAATAATAAAGAAGATAATAAATCCATTTCAATTGAAAATGAGATTGTTATTAAAGAAGAAAAAAATAAGTTTAAAAATGATTCAAAAAAAGTATTAAAAAAAGGTAACGAAGGCATAATAATTGCTTCTAAAAATAAAAGGTTATTGATATCTAATGAAAAAGATAAAAAAGTAAAAAATTCAGAAAAAAATATTGTGAAGGGTATCGTTAATTCTGATAAAATTGCTGATAAAAATAACCTTAATCATCAATCAAAAAGTAAAAGAAATGAAGTTGTACTAAAAGATTTTACTTTAATTGATGGTAAAATTGCAGAGAAAGAAAAAGCAAAAAGATCAGAGGAAGTTATTGTGAAGGGTACTTCCTCTGATAATATTGCATTAAACAAAAAAAGTAATCTTTTAGAAAAACAAGAAAATAAAAAAGATTTTATAGCAGAAATAAATAAAACTAAAGAAGTAAAAAAAGAAGAGTCTAAACAAGATAAAAAATGGGCAATTTCTCCTGTTTTTGGTGTTTTGCAATCTAACTCTTTTACTGAAGCGTCTGCTTTAGATGCGACTTTAAATAGTAATAGTGTTTCTGGAGAAAACTCTTATTCTTATGGTGTTGACCTTGTGTATAAATTGAATAGTAACTGGTCTATTAAATCAGGAATCCAATTACAAAAAACAGCATTTGTAACTAAAGATATTACTTTTACATCTTCAGCCATTATAGTCGCAAGCGGATTAGATAATGTTCAATATACATCTTCAAATGGAGGTGCTTCTTCTAGTGATTTTGATCAGTTAAATTCTGGTAATGAATTAGAATTAGATTTAGAGCAAGGAGATATACAGCAGTCTTATGGTTATTTAGAAATCCCTTTAGAAATTAAATATACTTTTTTCAAATCCAATACATTAAAAACGAGTTTAATTTCTGGGTTTAGTTCTTTATTTCTAACAGAAAATACAATTGTTGGTGAATCAGCTAATTTTGGAGGAAATATAGGAGAAGCTAATAATTTAAATAGTATAAATTTTAGTGGTAATTTAGGTATTGACGTAGATTTTATGCTAACCAAAAGATTAAACTTAAATATAAATCCAATGTTTAAAACTCAGTTAAATACTTTCTCTAAAAATTCAAATGGTTTTAAACCTTATATTTTGGGGGTTTATACAGGAATTAGATACGAATTTTAATTTTGTATTTTAGCTAAAAACAGCACATGAAACTATTTTTTTATACTCTTCTAACTATTTTAATACTATCTTGTAAATCTAGTTCAACAGCTCAAAATTCAAACAAATCTTCTCAAGAAATAAGCTGGATTAAAGCACAAATACAAGAATTTAAAGAACATCCATTTCCTAGAAAATCAGCAATCAGTCAATTTGTTTACAAAGAAGAAATAGTTTTTTTAGTAGAAAGCTGTTATCAATGCCCGGATGCAATGTCTTTTTTATACAATGAAAAAAAAGAAAAGCTTTGTACATTTGGAGGGATGATTCCCAATACAAATAATTGTCCAGATTTTTTTGATGTAGCGACGGATAAAAAAGTGCTTTGGAAAAACTTCTAATCAATTTTTGTTTGTTTTTAAACAAAAAACTATTTTTTGTTTAATTTATTTATAGTTGATTTATTTTGTAGCTTTGGTTGCGTTGAATTAAACTATTTAAAATGACAGATTTCGGAATAAAAGAAGCATTAAACACATTAGGATTAAAAGACATAAATGAAGGAACCTCAACAGGTTTAGATAATTTTTCTAGCGGAACGATTATAGAATCGTATTCTCCAGTAGATGGAAAATTAATAGGAAAAGTAAAAACTACATCTAAAGAAGATTATCAAAAAGTAATGACTGCTGCAACAGCTGCGTTTAGTACTTGGAGAACAATGCCAGCTCCTCAACGAGGAGAAATAGTAAGACAATTTGGACAAAAGCTTCGTGCAAAAAAAGAAGCATTAGGGAAATTGGTTTCTTATGAAATGGGAAAATCATATCAAGAAGGTTTAGGAGAAGTTCAAGAAATGATAGATATCTGCGATTTTGCTGTTGGATTATCACGTCAACTTCACGGATTAACAATGCATTCCGAACGACCAGGACATAGAATGTACGAACAATACCATTCATTAGGTGTTGTAGGAGTAATTTCTGCATTTAATTTTCCTGTAGCTGTTTGGGCTTGGAATACAGCTTTAGCATGGGTTTGTGGAGATGTTTGTGTTTGGAAACCATCAGAAAAAACACCAATGTGTGGTGTTGCTTGTCAGAATATTGCTGCTGAGGTTTTTGCAGAAAATAACTTACCAGAAGGAATTTGTAATTTAATAAATGGAGATTATACAGTTGGAGAAATGATGACCACTGATGTTCGTATTCCATTAATTTCTGCAACAGGTTCTACAAGAATGGGTAAAATTGTAGCTAAAGAAGTAGCAGGACGTTTAGGAAAAACTTTATTAGAATTAGGTGGAAATAATGCAATTATTGTAACACCAGATGCTGATATAAAAATGACTGTTATTGGTGCTGTATTTGGAGCTGTTGGAACAGCTGGACAAAGATGTACGTCTACACGTCGTTTAATTATTCATGAATCTATTTATAATGAAGTAAAAGATGCTGTTGTTAAAGCATATAAACAATTGCGAATAGGAAATCCTTTAAATGAAAATAATCATGTAGGACCAATAATAGACCAACAAGCTGTAAAAATGTATGAAGATGCGTTAGAAAAAGTTGTAGAAGAAGGTGGTAAAATTATTGTAGAAGGTGGTGTTTTAGAAGGACAAGGTTATGAAAGTGGTTGTTATGTGAAACCAGCAATTGCTGAAGCAGAAAATTCTTTTAAAATTGTTCAGCATGAAACATTTGCACCTATTTTATATTTATTAAAATACTCAGGAGATGTAGAGAATGCTATTGGATTGCAAAATGGAGTAGCCCAAGGTTTATCATCAGCAATTATGACAAATAATTTAAGAGAAGCAGAACGATTCTTATCTGTTGCTGGTTCTGATTGTGGAATTGCCAACGTAAATATAGGTACTTCTGGAGCAGAAATTGGAGGAGCTTTTGGTGGTGAAAAAGAAACTGGTGGAGGAAGAGAATCTGGTTCAGATGCTTGGAAAGTATATATGAGAAGACAAACAAATACCATAAATTATACTACAGATTTACCTTTAGCTCAAGGTATAAAATTTGATTTGTAAAAGTTAATAAACATCTTAATAAATTAAAAAGTCACATTGAAAAATGTGACTTTTTTTATGCTTTTGTTTCATAAAATTAGAATGTTAAAAAAAATTTTAGTATTCAAATAAAAAGTAATAAATTCACAATCAACTAATTAAATTTTCAACTAATGAGTAAAAAAACCAGTTATTTGTTAGGTATTCTTCTAACAATTATTGTTGGTACTTTTTTGTATTGGAATTTTTGTAGCAAATGTAATTGCGATAAAAAAGAAAACAAACCAAAAGTAGAAAGCAATATTGTAGTACCTGAACTTCAGAAGGCAACCAAATTCCCATTTAAGATTAAAGACCCCAATGGAAGCTTATCTTTAAAAGTAGATGGAAACTTTAATTTTAAGAAATCAAATTTTGTTATACTAGATTCTGTTTCAGAAAACCTTAATAACGGTATTCTTAAAGTAAAAGAATATTTAGATGCTGACGGTAATAAACGATTTAATATTACAGGCTATTATAGCAGCGATGAAACTAATGATTCCGCTTTTCCAAATCTAGGATTGGCAAGAGCAAACTCTGTAAAAAACTATATGGTTTCAAAAGGAATTTCTTCAAAATTAATTAATACTTATGGTACTTTAAATGATGATTTAGTTCCAGGTGAAAATGATATACTTTACGGACCAGTTGGTTTTGATATTTTAACAAAAGCAGATGATAGTTCAGAAGAGGACAAAGCTTTAGAAGCAGCTTGTAATGCTATAAAAGAAAACCCATTAGTTTTACATTTTAATTCTGGTAGAGCTAGTATTAACTTAACTCCAGAGCAGCGACAAAAAATAGCTGCTATATCTAAATGTGTTGATAAGTTAGGAGTTCGAGTTGAATTAGAAGGTCATACAGATAGTACTGGAGATGCAAACAATAATATTATTTTGGGTCAAAATAGAGCAGATTTTGCTAAAGGCTATTTTATAAAAAATGGTATTCCAAGTAGTAATATAGATACAAGTTCTAAAGGAGAAGCAGAGCCTGTTGCGGATAATGCAACAAAAGAAGGTCAAGCAGAAAATAGAAGAACTGTAGTAACAATTAAATAACAACAAATATAAAAAAATAAAATTATGAATTTTTGGTGGTGTATATTATTTCCTATTCTAGCTGGTCTACTTTGTGCTTTGCTTGGATATTTATTAGGTAGGCTTTTGAGTGGAGGAAGCAACAATGAAGAAATTACAGAATTAAAAAATAAGATTAGTAAACTTGAGGCAGATTTAGAAGCGTGTAAAGCAAAAGGATCATCTTTAGAGGCAGATTTAAATACTTGTAATAGAAATAAATTAAGGTTAGAAGCAGATTTAACGGCAGAAAAAGCAAGGTCATCTAGCATGTCTTCGTCTTTTACAGCTCCAGTAGCAGCAAGCTTATTAGCTTTTGATGGAAGTGCAGCAAAGGCTGTATTTGGTAAAAAAGTAAAACAAGATGATTTAAAAATTGTTGAAGGTATTGGGCCAAAGATAGAAGGCTTATTCAATAATTTTGATATTAAAACATGGAAATCTTTAAGTGAAGCCTCTGTAGAAAAATGTCAAGAAGTTTTAAATAGTGGAGGAGATCGTTATAAAATTCACAAACCAGGAACATGGCCAAAACAAGCTCAATTAGCATATGAAGGTAAATGGGCAGAATTGTTAAAATGGCAAGATGAATTAGACGGAGGAAAAGCATAAAATTTAAATTGTAAATACTACTAAAAATACCAATAGTTTATATTTAATAAGCTATTGGTATTTTCGTTTTAGATAATAAAATAAAGCATTATTACTATATTTATTTTGTAATTTGGTCTAGTATTTGAAACATAAATAAAAACAAATAAAATGAAATTATTAGGTGTTATATTTTTTGCATTATTTTTTATACAATGCGCAACTTTAAAGTTAGAAGAGAATCCACCATTTACAATTAAAGAAGCAACATATGCAAACTGGGTTGGCGGAATGCCAGGTTCTGGAGGAATTAATATTACTTTTTATTATGAGGCAAATTCAACAGTAGTTTTTGATAGTATTTATTTTAAAGGAAGAAAGACGAAAGTTCAATTAAGAAAAGATAGAAAAGGAACAAACTTATTTGGTAAGTTTTACAGAAAAACAAAAAACAATAACGATTTAGAATTAAATAAAGATGCAACTAAAGAGTACGGAAATAAACCACCTAAAAAGGAGGATGAATTCCCTTTTCAATTAAAAGAAAACGAAGCGATAATTACCTATAAAGAAGAAGGGAAAACAAAATATTATAAAGTAGAAAACATAAAAAAAGGAAAACGAATAATGATGCAATAATTATTATTTAAAAGTAAATATATTTAATAAAAACCACTTTTATAAGAGTGGTTTTTATTTTTTGGCATTCTTTTTGAAATACAATTTTATGTAACCAAAATACAAAGCATATGAAAACTTTAAAATTACTATTTATAACCTTAATTACAAGTATCTCATTTACCTCATGTGTAATAGTAGATGATGGTATAGTTGGACAAGAAATTACTTTAGAAGAAGTAGTTACTAATTACGATTTATGGTATATAGATTACCATAGAACAACAGGAAGCGGAGATGTTCCATTTTTATCAAAAGCATTTACAGTTTCTTTTCAAGGGGGAAGAATGTATGCAAATAATAATATAGCTGATATTGGATTTACAGGTAGCGGTTTAGGTATTCTAGTTGGGGATTATTATACAGATAGAAATATTTTAGAAACTGAACATGATTTGGATAGATATTACGATTTTAATGTAGTAGAACTATCTGCAAATGAAATAAGAATTGATGATAGATCACAGAATGTTAGCTATTATTTAATTGGTTATAACAGTAATAATTTTGATTATGATAAATTATTTTATGAGAATATAGAATTTTTCTTACAAGAATATGAAGCTTGGGAAAGAATAGCAATAGATGGTGGAATAGATAACTTTTTTGATGAAGAACATTTCTTACAATTTACTCCAGAAAACATAACCACTTTTTATTCATCACAAGATCCTTTTGGCACGAATATTGGTAATATCTATTGGGATTTTGCAGGAAGTTATGTAGTTTATGATGTTGCAGGTTATGATGATTTAAAAGGTTTAACACTTAATTATGATAATGGAGATACAGAAACTTTTGAATTAAGCGTTGTAAATGATGGAACGATAAGGTTGCACCATCAAACATCAGATTCGTATTATACATTTTCAGGTAGAGGATTTATACAATATCTAAAAGGAGAGAAAGTAAGTGCTAAAAAAGCTGTAAGGAATTCTGGCAGAAAACGTACTAAAGTAATAAGAGAAACAGTTGAAAGAAAAAATTTAAAATAAAGTTTGGTTAGTTGATTTTTGATTGGTTGTTTTTTAATAACCAATTGAAAGAAAACCGCTCTGCTAAGAGCGGTTTTTATTGTTTAATAACATAGGGTTTATATAAATGAATTATATTTATACAAACTAAAATTAATGAGTCTTACAGTATTTATAACAGGAGCTACATCAGGTATAGGTGAAGCAACTTCAAGATTGTTCGCAAAAAATAAAATAAACCTTATCCTTTGTGGACGAAAAGCAGAGAAATTAGCCAATTTAAAAGAAGAGCTTTCTAAGGTTACTAATGTTTTTACGTTACAATTTGATGTACGCGATCAAAAAGAAGTACAAAAAGCAATAGATGGTTTACCTCAAGAATTTAAAGAGATTGATATTTTAATAAACAATGCTGGTAATGCACATGGGTTAAGTGCTATTCAAGATGGAAGTATTGAAGATTGGGATGCTATGATAGATGGTAACGTAAAAGGATTACTTTATGTATCAAAAGCAATTATTCCACAAATGGTAGCTCGTAAAAGTGGTTTTATCATTAATATAGGCTCAATAGCAGCAAAAGAAGTTTATCCTAACGGAAATGTATATTGTGCTTCTAAATACGCCGTAGACGCTTTAAATAAAGGAATGCGAATTGATTTAAACAAACATAATATTAGAGTTTCTGCAATTCATCCTGGAGCTGTAGAAACAGCATTTTCAGATGTTCGATTTAAAGGAGATACAAATAAAGCTAAAAAAGTTTACCAAGGATATAAAGCACTACAAGCAGAAGATATTGCAGATATTATTTATTTTGTTGTAACACGTCCTTATCATGTAAATATTGAAGATTTAGTAGTATATCCAACAGCACAAGCAACAGCAACAATAGTAAATAAAGATGAAAACTAATATATCAGAAGTTATTATAGGCTGTATGTCTTGGGGTAAATGGGGAAGACAATTTTCTACTCAAGAAATGTCAGAGTTATTGCATTTTTGCTTGGAAGAAGGTATCACCACTTTTGATCATGCAGATATTTATGGCGATTATACTACAGAAGCCGATTTTGGAAAAGCATTAACCAAGAGTAATATTGAAAGAGAGAAAATACAATTAATTTCAAAATGTGGAATTCAATATAATTGCGAAACAAGAAAGAATACTATAAAGCATTATAATTATGCTAAAGAGTATATTATTTGGAGCGTTGAGCAATCTTTAAAAAACCTGCAAACTGATTATTTAGATGTATTATTATTGCATAGACCAAGTCCGTTAATGCATCCGGATGAAATATCTGAAGCAGTTTTAAAACTGCAAGAAGATGGAAAAATTATAGATTTTGGTGTGTCTAATTTTATGCCTTCACAAATAAACTTGGTAAATAGTAAATGTGAGGTTTCTGTAAATCAAATAGAGTTTTCACTTACAGAACATACGGCAATGCATAATGGTACTTTAGATCAAATGTTAATGAATAAAATCCAGCCAATGAGTTGGAGTCCTTTGGGAAGTGTTTTTAGAGAAGCAACAGAACAAACAAATAGAATTAAAGAAGTACTTGTCGTTTTAGCTAAAAAGTATAACGCTTCTGAAGCTCAAATTTTATTAGCTTGGATATGTAAACATCCATCTAAATGTATTCCAGTAATTGGAACAACAAATAAAGATCGGATTAAAAAAGCAAAGAGTGCTACAAAAATTGAATTAGAATTAGAAGATTGGTTTGCATTATTAGTGGCAAGTCAAGGCCATAAAGTACCATGAATATGATTAACAAGCGATTATTGATTAAAAAACTACTTTCTCATACAGATGAGAATAGTTTTTTTGATAAAAAAGAGAGATTGTCGCTTGGTTCAAGGGAAGGAAAAGCGAAGTTTATTAAACATGTTTGTGCGTTATCAAACTCAAATCCTGATAATAGATCTTACATTGTTATTGGTGTAGAGGATGAAGAAAATAAAATAATTGGCGTAGATTTTTTTGATGATAGTAAAATTCAGAATTTAGTAAATGCATACCTAAACAATCCACCAAAAATAGAATATGAAAACGTTCCTTTTCCAAGATTACCACGTTATAAAGTAATAGGTTTAGTTACTATTTATCCAACTAAAAATATTTCCTCGTTACATAAAAACATCTGGAAATACCAAAAAAACACCCTTTTCTATAGAAGAGGAAGTAATTCTTTACCAACTCCAGATACTTTTGAAATTAAAAACACCAATGAAAGTATTGTTAAAGCAATAGAAAAAAGTGCTACAAATAATATAGAATTAACCTTAAATGCTGTTTTTGATTTTATCAATAAACATAAAAAAATTTATAATCCACAATACAAGGTTTTTAAAGAGCAGTTTGTATTATGTTGGGCAGGAAAAAAGTCTATAATTAATAATGAGGAGTATTTTTCAAGAGTTGATATTGAATTGATAAATGAGCAAGTACGTTTATTTTATTCAGCTTTAGATGAGGTTCAAATTAAAGTAAGTGAACATTCATTTATAATTATAGAGTACATTTTATTAGGGCTTGATAAAAATGAAATACATTATCCTTTAGAAAAAACAATTATCCATTTTAAGGATAATGGAAAGCATGATATTGTTAAAGAGTTTTTGTTTGATCCACCTAAATATGACAAAACAATAATTGAGCATAGATACGCTAATAACAACAATATTGTTTACAAAATTGAAAAAGGAATTTCTTTATCTGTTACAGAACACGAGGATGTTTTTAAACTACCAACCAGTTATTTAATTTGTTATCTGAATGGGTTTTTAGATGCTAAAGAGCAATTAGAAAAAGCTAAAAAGTATATTAAAAACTTACCTGATAAAACTACATATATACAATATAAAGAAGCTATTAGGGTATTAAGAAAGGTGAAATATCATTAAAATATAGTTTTAACTAATTTAAGTGTTTCTTTAATCGCAGGGCGATGGTAAATGAGTTTAATTTTCCAATGCTTTCCAATAGATTGTTTACTTAATTCTTTATAAAAACGATTGATAAATTAAACTACTTTAGAGTTAGAAAGTAAGATGTACAAATAGCCTATGTTTTTTGTAATAAGTTAAAGTTTAACTCATTTAAACATATGTTGGTATGTTTTTTGCTGTTTTATACTTACTACCAAATATATTGCTATGAAAAAAAATAAAAAAATGAGTTCCTCTCTTTCTTATGAGAGGCTCTTTAAAGTTACCCAAAAAAATTACACTATAGATTTATCAGGATCACTATCTGTTATTGATAATAAAGCTTCAGAAATGTATTTTCAAAACGAAGTTTTTGAATTGTCTTTTTGTACTGATTTTAGTTGTAAGCATCGGTTTTACAATGTTTTAACCTCTGCTAATGAGTGTTTTAGTTTAAAAGATTTGTCTTGTTTAAAAGAACAATTAGGAATTACTTTAACTGGTTATGGAATGTGTTTTACAGTAGTTGATTTTGAATATAATTTTACAATTCAGATCGATAAAGTAAATAGCTTATTTATAGATACTCCATCTGTAAAAAACGGATTAATTCATTTTACAAAAAACGCATTAGAAATAGCTTAATTAATACAAAATACAAAATAAATTGTAATATGTTTGCAAAGTGTTGTAATATGTTATATATTTGTATTGCTTTTCTAATAGTTCATTTATTTATTAATCTTTAATGTTATGCAGAAACTGAAAGTAAGTTTAGGTTAAACCTCTATCAGGTAAAGAAAAAAGAAAAAGAATCAAAAAACTTAAAAAGTTTTGTCTGCTAACGCTTAAAAAAATCAAACAATTGTATGAATAGTATACTATCAACAGCGTTATCACAATATGGTGTAAAAGAAATAAGCGGTGCAAAAGATCACCCACAAATCATTAATTACTTTACATCTATGGGTTTTAACAAAACAAAATTTAAAGATGAAACAGCTTGGTGTAGTGCTTTTGCTAATTGGGTAGCCAAACAAGCAGGTTATGAGCGTACAAATAAGTTAACAGCAAGGAGTTGGTTAACAGTAGGCGAGTCAACAGAAAAGCCACAAACAGGAGATGTTGTGGTTTTGTGGAGAGAATCTCCAAATAGCTGGAAAGGACATGTAGGTTTTTTAGTAAAACAATCTAAAAGGTATGTATACTTATTAGGAGGAAACCAAGGAAATAGTGTAAGCATAAAAGCATACCCGAAAAATAGAGTTTTAGATTATAGAAAATTAAGAAAAGATGGATAAGATAATACATATCGTTTTTTGGCTTTTGGCTTTGCTGTCGCCTTTAAATGGTGTATTAACTACCATAATGTTTCTTATTGTAGTAGATTTTATTACAGGTGCTTATGCATCTTTTAAATTGGGTAACCCTATAGAGAGTGAAAAAATTGGAGATACAATTTCCAAGTTTTTTATTTACAATTTAGTAATTATATCTGCTTATTTTTTAGAAATACACATCGTAAATGAAGTCCCCTTTTTAAAAATAATAGCAGGTTTTATTGCTATAACAGAAATAAAATCAATTTTAGAAAACTACAATATAATTTATGGAGTTAATCCCTTTAAAGCACTTCAAAATTTATTAAAGCAAAGTGGGTTTAAACAAACCATTGACCATTTAGCTGAAGAAAAAAAGAAAAAGAAAAAAGAAAAAGTTTAGTTACTAGCATTAGTTTTTAGTAGCTCTTTTTTATCAAAATTAATAATTAAAAACAGATAAAAAAGATGAAACAAAGTAAAGAAACCTTAAAAGAGTATTTTGAAACAGGTGATAAACCAACACAAGAACAATATTCAGATTTAATAGATAGCTATGTAGATAGTCAACAAGAGATAGGTGAAGCAAATCGTAGATTTGTAATTGATGAAACTGGGGAAGTGAGTGTAACTTCTGAGCAAGAAATATCAGAATACGAATTAAATACTTATGAGGCGAACACTTCAGAAAAGTATAAAGTTAAATTATTAAAAGACGGAGCTGTAATTAGTGAAGCGAATTTAACAGAAACTTTTGAGCCAATTATTGCTGATGTGGCTATTTTAAAAGATATTGAATTTATCAATTTTATAACTATAGAAAATGGTTTAGAAGCAGACTATAGTAATATAGACGAAATAGCATCAACAAATGGAGATTACACAATTGCAAAAGGAGAAGATTTAACTAGGCCTAAATTTATTCAGAAAAAACAAAATATTTATAATTTAGAACAGTGTTTGTTGTATCTACAGCCAAAACCAGGTGGTTATACAAATGCAAATGCAGAAGCTGATAAATTGTACAGTGTTCGTGTTAGAAGTAGAGTTTTAGTAGGAGATTATTATGTGTATGATATTGATTTATCTGGTTTAGATACTATAGGTTATACTACTAATGATAAATTTAATTTCGCTTTTAGACGTTTTGGAGTGCCAGTCACTGAAATAACTTCTTCTGAAACTTCTGATTTGCCTGCTGACTTTTATGAGGAAGGAACATGGAATCCTTTAATAAAAAAAGGGGTAACAAATGGTGTTATAGGTTCTTCAATTACTAGTTATGCAAGGGTAGGTAATATTGTAACTTTCACTTTACAAATAAATGAGTTAACAACTCCTAATGCAGGAGGGGATTTAAATATAACGCTTCCAGATGGATTGCCATCAATTGATGGTGCTGTTGTGTTTATAAATAGAATAATTGTGGGGGTTGATGGCACAAATTCAAGTTTAAGTGTGCAAGCTAAATGTATAGGAGATAAAATTTATTTCAATGATAAAGAGGGGCTTAGTTATAATTTAATATTTTCTGCTCCTGGGACTAATTTAACTCTTGGAGGATCATACATTACAAACATTTACACACCATAAAACAAAAAACTCAAAAAAGTTTAGCTGCTAGCATTCGTTTTTAGTAGCTCTTTTTTATCAAAAAATTAATAATAAAAACAGATAAAAAAGATGAAACAAAATAAAGAAACCGTAAAAGAATATTTTGAAACTGGAGATAAACCAACACAAGCACAGTATTCAGATTTAATTGATAGCTATGTTGATGTACAGCAAGAACCAGGAGAAGCGAATAGAAGATTTGTAATTGATGAAACTGGTGAGGTAAGTGTAACTTCTGAACAAGAAATTCCTGATTATACTTTATCAGAAATAACAAACAACAAAATAGCACTTTTAAAAGATGGTATTTCTATACAAGAAATAGATTTAACCTCTTATATAGACGACACTAATTTAGCGAGATTAGTTTCAGGTTCAGTGGACGAAAACGGATTGGCAACTTTTACAAGAGATGATGAAACTACATTTACTTTAGATTTTAGCTTTTTATTAAGTCAAGAGTTAAATTTTGCTGATGACAGTGGTAATCTAAAATACACATCAAACATAGATAAAAGAACTGGATATTATGACATAGTGAACGAAACTTATTATCCAGGAATAATTGAATTACAAGTAAATAAAAAATACAAAATACAACAACCTATAGATAGTCATTTTTTTGTATCATCTAATAAAATAGCAATAAAATTACCATCCCATACAGGTGTAATTTCATTTGACATAGATATATATAATAGAACTGGTTTTTCTGGTCAAAATGAATCTTTAAAAATCCATGTTAAAGGTGAAATACAAAACAACACTTGGACAACATATAACAACCCATCAGCTGATGCTATTAAACAAAACCATGAATATAATTTTCATTTTTGTAGAAAAGACGGAGAATTTTATGTTTTTTTAGAAAATATTAACACTAATATTAGTTTAATTGAATGTCATATAAGTAATTTATTTATTTACAATAGGTTTTTGTCTTTAACAAAACCATTAGATTGGTATTCAGGTTGGGGCTTTGACACCAATAACCTATCTACATACACGATAGACTTCACTGTTACTAACAAAGATTCAATACCTCTAGGGAAAGTAAATATACACGACTCTAATGGAATGTTATTAACAACCACAAACAATATAAAGCTAGGAGCAGGTTTAGGTTTTAATACTGACACAAATGAAATATTTATTGAATAAAAAACTAACTCTAAAGTAATTTTTCGAAATCTACAAAAAGCTAATACAAAATAGTAAAACAAATGCTTAATTGTAATTAACAAATTGCTTTTTATTTCAAAAATCACATATTAAAAAGTAGTGGCTGGCGAATGTTTTATAACATTCGCTTGCTATACTACACATTAAAAACAAAGAAATGAAAATAGAAAACATAAAAGCTGAAAAAGTGTTGTTGTTTATAATTTTAGGATTATTGATGTTTAATTTCTTTTCAAAAAGAAACACAAGTCATGGTGTTCAAACTCCTAAAACAACCATAGTAAAAGATACTGTTTGGCAAACCAAAGTAGACACGTTTAAAGTTCAAACAATAAAATACGAGAAGGTATATGTGCATAAAAACGATATAACTACAATAGTAAAAGACACCATTTTTATAAAAGATACTATCAATTATTTAGCAGCCAAAGTGTATAAAGACACCTTAACAAATGCAGATATTGATATTTACAGTTACAATTTGGTAAATGGAGAATTATTAAACAGTCAATTGTCTTACAAGTTAAAAGTACCCAAAGAAATTACCATTACAAAAACTATTGAGCATCCAAAAACATATAGAAGCGGATTGTACTTGTTTTCTGAAGTTGGCGGAAATACACAAACTTTTAACAATGTAAGTTTTGGATTACAATACAACCGAAAAGGTAACTGGTTTGTTAGTTATCGTTTAAATGTAAATCAATTTATGCGTCCTACACATAATGTTGGTTTTGGATATCAATTGTTTAATTAAAAAAGAGAAAGAAATGATTGATATTATAATAACAACGGAAGATTTATTTGAGTATTTAAAAATTCCAGATTTTGATAGTAAAGAAGATCAAGAAGTGGCTACAAAAAAAGTAACCCAACAAGGTGTAATTTTAGAAAATGAATATCTACTTCTAACAGCATTCGAATTAGCATATAAAGAAATAAGTATACCACAAACTCTTTATCTAGATGCGAATAATGTAGCGTATAAAAGATTTTATTTTGACGAAGAAACTATTTTCTTTAAACCATTCACTTACAATGATAATGATGAGGTTTTTGACAGTGAAATTTTCCCAGAACCTTTGGTTGAATTAAATATTCCTGAAGAAATATTTAATAATGCAGCGTATCAATTTTATATAAATAAAGAGAATCAAATTGTAGCTTCTTTAGAAGCTGTTACACTTAATAATTCTAAAGATTATATATCGTTTAGTGTGCATAGTTTTTCATATTTAAAAGAATATCCATTATTACAACACAACTATACTTCTGTTTACGGAGTTGATGTAAGTGATGTTATAAGAATAGAAACAAATGAAAAAGACGGATTAGTACATCGGTTTCCTATTCTTACAAAAACGTTTAATAGAGGCTATCGATTATCATACTATTATAAAGAAAAAAGCAATGAAGTTAGAACTACTAGTTTTTTAGAAGTAGAGCCTATTGCGTTAAGTATTTATTTTAAAAATATAGAAACTGTATTAAGTTTTTTAAATGGAACTATTTTTTGGTATTATAACGAGTACGATCACTATCAATCAAAATGGCGTAATCGATTTCTTGTTGAATTAACTCACGTAATGGCAAGTATGCTCAGTGCTGGAGGGAATATTAAAGATAAGGTTTCTGTAATATATCATATACCAGAACCTTTGTATTATGCTTTTGATGGTGTTAAATCACTTTGGAATATTTTAATAAAATTAGCCAAAGGTTATGTACGCAATAGTTTTGGAATAAATGAAGAAGATCTTATTTTAAAAATTCTAAGAATAATTTATTACCGAGAAACAAATGTGTTATTGGAAGCTACGGTAAAAGGTGCAAAAAGAAGAGAAAGAGAAAACACCAATCTTGTAAGGAGACATAATAGTATTTTGGAAAGCTTAATAAGATATAAAGTTGATGGTCAGTTGTTATTGCATAAATTAATAATTGGTTTAGATGGAGAACAGTTTAAAACATATATAGACTTAATATGGAGTATTTGGAAAAGTAGCTCGTATGCAGAAATTAATCCTGAATTAAATAAAAAAGTAAATATAACAAGTAAAAGTCCTGTTTATATAGATTATCGTTCAGGGAAAGCGTTGGGTTTTCATTACGATAATGCTCAAATAAATTGGGAAGCATCACAGCCAGAAATTACCATTGCAGCTAACGTTAGAGTAGGTACAAAAGAAGTAACGAAACTAAGAAATATTGGTGATGATAAACCTAGGTATATTGATGTAGGTGATACAGAAATTATAGATGATATAGAAAAACAAGAATATAGTTATCATCCGTTTGCGCCAGTAGTGTTAATTAATAGCGATAACCCAAAATTTATTTTAAAGGATAATGATAATACTAATTTGGTTAAAACCAAATTACCAGCTTTTGTACTTTTTGCGAATAATGAAGCTGCTTTTTGGGAAAATACAATAACAGGTGTAGAATATGGAGTTGATATATTAACCACGGTATCTGGAGTTGCAAACTTATATAAAGTAGGGCGATTAGTAAATATTTTAAAAAATGGAAAAACGTTGTTTTTTAGAACAGCGCAAGCAACTAAAGTAATTACTGGTGTAAAAGCAGCAGTAGGACTTATTGAAGTAAGTGCTGGTGCAGCAAATGTACTATTAAAGCTTACGGGAGTAAACGATACGGAGTTGGGTAAAACTATTTCAAAATATTTATTTTATTTAGAAATGTGTGCTTTAGCAAGTGAAGTAACCGTATTGTTAAAAGGAAAATTAACTAAAACAGCTAAGGAATTAGTAGAAAATGATAATTTTGTAAAGTCTTTGGATGATTTGGTTAAAAAAGGTGAGGTTGATGATATTGGGAAAAATAATTTATTACGGGAAATAGGTGAAAATATAGGAGATTACAGTTCCGTATTGGCCAGAAAAGTTAGTAAAACATATGACAAAGCCCCAAGTGAGATAAAGAATTTTGAAAATCAATTTAAATTAAAAGAAGATGAATGGGGTTGTGTTTACAATAAAAGAACAAAATTTAAAGTTCACCATACATCTAATTTAAAAGATGAAATTATTTGGCCAGATTCAATATTAAAAAATATTGAAAACTGTATTGTAACACACAATCATCCAAAAGGAACAGGTTTAAGTATAGCTGATCTTGAGTTTTTTATGAGTAACAGATTAGTCGAATTAAGAGCAGTAGGGCCAGATGGTAGTGTATTCAGTCTAAGAAATGGTAAAATAATTGATGGAAATAATATTAATTTTATAAATCATGAAAAAGATTTAGAAAACATAGGAGAAGCTATTGAAGAAATAAAAGATAAGTATAAATTTTCTTATGAAATTTCTGTAGGAAATACTAGTAGGATTGATTCTAAAGTATTTAATGAAATATTTGATTTAATAAAGGATAAAACAACATACATACATTACAAATAATATAATAAGATGGAGAATAAAAATATAAACTTAGATTTCTTATACTATCAAAGAGTGGCGGTTTTAGATGGTGTAGATCCTAAAGAAGAAAAACTTAAAAAAACAGCACGAGTTTTTAAGAAAAACATGAAAGAATATAAATTAAACGAAGTAATTCAGTTAATTATATATTCTTATAAAGAAAATTATGCCCAACATAAATTTTTTTCAGCTTGTTTTTATGATGTAAAAACAGGTCTTGATCGCCCACAAGAACCAGAAGGTATTGGTAAATATGATCAATATATGTCAAAGCAAAACATGGCCCGTAAAGATATTGAACACTCAATATTGCGTATTTTTAAAGATGATTATGAAAAAACAAATGCTAGGTTTTTAAAAGAAATGGAGTTGTTATTTGTTGATAATCAAGAATTAAAGGATTCGGTTGAAGAAGCATTAGAAGGAAAAGAGTTTTCTAAAAATGAAGACGGTGAAATTACTATATACAAAGTAGAAGATTCACCAATTGCAGAGATAGAATTAAGTCCTAAAAAGTTCGTGTTAAGAACAAATTCAGATAAATGGAAAGCTTATTATTAAACTTGATTTAATTTCACACACTAAAAAAGCTGTTCTAAAATTATTTAGAGTAGCTTTTTTGTAATTTAACTTGTTAAGTGTTTCAATAGAAGATTAATTTTTTTTATAATACAATGATAGAACTAGAAAATATAAATGGAGAGTTATGATAACAGATAAAAAAATAACAGATTGGATATTCTATTTATCTCCTAATACAGAGAGGTTGGGTAAAAGTAAATATGATGACCCTAAGTTTTTGGAATTAAACTTTCCTCATAACGAAACTTTTAACAATAAATTTTTGACATGTTCTTTAGAAGATTTCGTAAGTACTTTCGTTTGGGTTTTTAAAGACAAGTTTCCTTGGGAATACACAATTATCCAGACAGGACAGATGGAGTGGGATGATAAAAATCAAAAATTAATAGAAAACACAAACAAAAGAAAAGCTCAAGATATTTACCCACTTGAATTTGTAGAAGACTATGATTTAGTGATACCTTTATTATCCTTAAAAATTAAATTCAAAAAACCGCAAAGAAATGTAACAGATTGGGTAGAAAAAACAATTAAGGATAAAACATATACTAAAGATATATCAGGTGAAGCAATAAAATATTTTTTTACAGATTCTGTAACTGAAAGTATAGAGGTTACAGAGGAGTATCTATTCTTAAAAATAAACAGAATAAAAATAAGTGAATAGTATGGATTTGTAATTATGTTAACAGATAAAGAAATGTGGGGAATTGCAGAAACCGCTTCGCAAAGTCTCCTGACTTAGCGGAAAGCGCCAAGACTATGTAATAAGTTTTAAATAATAAAAAGCTGTTCTAAATTATTTAGAACAGCTTTTTTATGGTACATCTTTATATTTTATAGACGTTTGTAGTTCTTAATGAAGCGTTTTTACTTAATACATTTGGAAATAAATTAGAATATAAAATTTTTATATAAAAAAACGATTATGATAAACAGAAATATAACGGAATGGCTTTTTTACAAAAGCATATATAAAAGATCAATAGGTAAAGATGAGTGGGATGATGATAAATGGCTTGACTTACACTTTCCTCACGAAGAAATATTTTGCAAACAAATATTAGAGAGTAGTCTAGATGATTTTGTGAAGGTTTTAATATGGGTTTTTAAAGATAGATATCCTATTGAGTTTTCAGGATTAGAAACATCCATGTATGGTCTAGATGAAGAAGGAGTTCCTTTTCATGAAGAGATTAATACACGTAAGTTACAAGATATAGAACCGATGTTGGTAGAGGCTGATGATTTTCAAGGGATTCAACATGTTTCAATCAAATTTAAAGAGTCTCAGTCAAATGTGTTTTTATGGGTAGAAGAAGAACTAGAGGATAAAGAATATACAAAAGAAGAGGACGAATTGACAGTTTATAACCTTACTGATAGCCCTATAGATCGTATCGAGGTTGAGGAAAATAGTTTTACAATCTATGTAAATCAAGATAAGGTGGTTTATTAATACTTAAAATTAAAGTATTTTAAAGACAAAATAATTATGTTAACAGATAAAGAAATGTGGGAAATTGCAGAAAAACATTTAAAAGAAATTGAAACGGAAGCTGATATTCCTTTAATCTATCTGAAAGAATGGGTAACTAAAAAAAAGTATGGAAATATATATCGTTATACAAGTAAAGAGTATTATGAAACAGGAGACGAAGAACATGCAGTAGCAGGTAATGGTCCTTTTTTAGTAGAGAAGAAAACAGGAGAAATTATAACCTTCGGAACTGCTTTTTCAGACGAATATTATATAGAACTGTATGAAAAAGAGAATAATATTAAGTAAGTTTTTTTGAGCGATTTGAAACGGTTATTTTTAAAATAAACTATATTCATTTTACAAAATAAAAAACTATGAAGTTAGATTTTAAATTAGATTTTTTTTATTACCAGAAGCAATTAATTTTAGATGGTATTGATGAGGATCACGAAAAATTACAACCTGATGCTTGGAAATTCAAAGACTATATCAAGAAGGCTTCTTTAGAAGAAGTCTTAGAACTATTAATATTTAGTTATGCTAAAGAATATGCAAACGACACTTATTGGTCTACTCGTTTTCTAGATAACATAGATGAAAAAAAAGTTTACCCAAAGGAATTAGACCCTTACATTGACTTGTTTTTCGAAAACGAAGAGATAACTCGAAAAGAGTTTAATAAAATTATTTATAAAATGTATGAAGACTCTGAAAATAATTGTTATTACACAGAATGGATGTATTTTGAGTTTACGGAATCTCAACAATTAAGTAAATTATTAAATGCAATAAAAAGAGGTCTTAAAGAAGTTTCTTATACAGAAAGGCAAGAAGGTGGTTTTACAATTATAGAGCCAAAAGAAAGTGCTATTTTAAAAATTACCGTTTCAGCTAATGATATTAAAATAGATATAAATCCTGATAAATGGAGGGTTTATAGAGGTTTTTAAAGATAAATTTGAATACTAAAAAAGCACGAAGTCAAGTTGTAACTTCGTGCTTTTTTAATTTTTATTATAGTAATGATGTGTATTGATTATATTAGAATTATTACAGATGAATCAACTTTAGAAAAAGTTATTTTGAAAGTTGAATATTTACCAAAAGACAAAGAAGAATTAGATTTTAAATTTTCTAATAATTTATATCAGTTAGAAAAAAGAATTTTGAAAGTTAAAAATGAGTTTAATAAATTAATAAACCCTTATGGTATAAAATCTATGATACCGAAAAAACTAAGCAATCAGGAAAAAAGAATATCTAAAAAATGTCCTTTTGTTTATTATATAGAAGCGGATATTATTGATAAAGGAGATAAGGTTTTATTAGAGTTTAAATCTGTTGAATATCTTTTAAATAAGTCTATTAAATATTTTATTTTACTTGAATCTGAAAACGCTAAAAGCAATAAATTGAGTTTTACTTTTTAAAGTATGGAAATAAAAAACGAATTAATAGAAAAGTTAAAAAAATGGGTAAAAGAAACAAATATTATAGATATTGATGAAAGTGATTTTAATAATCCATTAGGTTGGGAAAATGGATATAGTTTTCATGATAAGAAAGAAGAAATATTAAGAGATGGAGAAACAAAAAAAGAAGTGTACATAGTATCATTTAAATCGGTAGATTATGTTGAAAAAAATGAAAAAGATGAAATTGTTTCACTTTTAGAAGGATCAATGTATTTTGCTTATTTTGATTCAGAAACATTGAATCCTTTATATATAATGGGAAAAACTTCTTATGTAGAAGTAGATGGAAGCATTACAAGGTTGTAAGCGAATGATAAGAAAACAAGATAGCACTTGTTATTAGCCTTTTAAATTATGAATATAGATGATGTTTTTAAGTCTTTTGAAAAGAAATCAAAAGAACAATTAAGTTATATAGGCAGTCTTTCTGATGAAGAAAAAGAACAGGTTTTTATCAACGAAAAAGAGATTAGCGAGAAGATAAAATTAATGTTAGATAAAATTGATTTTGAAATTTCTGATATCAGTACTTCGTTTAGGAAAAATCATAATACAAAAGATGGTGAATTGATTGATGTATATTATACTGTTTTTACTTCTTCAAAAACACAAAGAGTTATTTCTGTAACTACTAGTGTAGAATCAAAACAAATGTTATATGTTAAAGTGGGTATTAATAAGTATATTTTGGTTGAGGTTTTTTTTGAATTAAAAGAATAATGAAAAAAGAAATAAATGAACTGTTAGAGGAAATGATAGCATACTCCGAAGACCCTGATCAAGATATAAAATGGAATTATCTTAAAAAGGCTATAGATTTAATGGGTGACAAAGAAGGATTTTATCACTTTTTAACTAAATTATTGAATTGGCTAGACCCTGTACTACTGAAATTATCAGGACTAAATTCAGAAAAACTTGAGTTGAGAGGAAGTGAAGGGATTGATTATGGTAGTTATATAAGTGGTATGTCTAATTTTTTTGAGTGTTGTCCAGAATTAAATCAAATATTTGAATTGAAAGACGAGGTTATTTATTTTAATTCAAGTTTATCTAATAAAGAACAGGAATATATAAGGGAATTTGTAGATGCAAAAAGTAAAAGAAAAGTTACAAATTTTTACATAAGACCAGAGAATGATACTTTAGATAAGTAGTTTTTCTTTTTTAGTATTATGAAACAGACAGAAGAAGAAATTATAAAAAAGGCAAAACCCGCTCCGCAAAGTCTCCTGACTTCGCGGAAAGCGCCAAGATGTTTAAATAAAGCATAAAAAAAGCTGTTCTAAATTATTTAGAACAGCTTTTTTTATTTAAAACTTTCTGTTTTTTAGTTTGTAGTCTTTTTAAGAGTGCTTAAAAACAGAGATTAAATTGAGTCGTTTTAGTCTTTGCTAAGTTTCTCTTTAAGTTCTACAAGTTGACTTTCTAAATCATGTAATCTATCATAAACATCAACAGGTTCAGGCATTTGTTTAGAAGCAAACATGGTTACATACCAAACCTCCATAATTTCTTCGGCATTAATTGTATATGTTGGATAGTTTCCGTCTTTATTATCACTTTTTAAAATAAGTTTTCCGCGTTCAGCAATTCTGTTAATAACACGTTTTAAAACAATACCATCATTTTTGGTAATAATTACATAAACTCTACCATCTTTAATATCACCTAAATTTTCAACATACTTACCAAAAACTAAATCGCCATCAAAAAAAGTACGAACCATAGAATTTCCCTGAACTTCAAAACAACGAAAAGTACCGTTATGTAAATGAGGCATATTAAAAGAAGGAAGCTGTTCTATATAACTAGTATCACTATACCCACTTAAATAACCAGCTCTAGCTTGTATGGGAACAAAAACAACATTTTCATCACCTGTGTTATCTACAGAAACAACTTGAGGCATTTCAGAATAATTCGAATTAATATTCGCATCCGATCGTAACATTGTAGAGCTTTTTGCAAATAAATAATCCGGATTTACATTAAACTCATTAATGATAGAAGTTAACACATCATAACCAGGTTTTGTTCTTTTTCTGCTTCCGTCTGGCTGAGGTCTTCCGTTAATAATACTGTCTATAGTAGTACCTGTAACACTTATTTTTCTTGAGAAAGAAAAGTTGTTCAAATTAAATTTGTCTCGTATAGCGGCAATTCGTTCAGAAATATCCATAATATGTTTAATAAATGTAACTTTTTACAAAAAAAATCAATCTTTTGTTTTGAATTAGTTGTAAAATGTTGTATTTTTGTCTTGTAAATGACTGCTAATATACAAAAAAACACTAATATTCAAACATTTGTATAAATTTAGTCATTAGTTTTTGAGGTTTTAACTTGAATTTCTTCACTTTTTTAAAACCACTACTCGTTAATTCAAACATTTTATTGAATTAAGCACAAACAAGAACTGTTAGAAAAGCAAATAACAGGAAGCCTTTGTAGCGCTTAATTAAAAACAATTAAAATTTTATTAAAATGAGTAACACACCAATCAAATCAAATTTATTTAAGTTTGTAACACTTCGTAGTCCACAAGCTATAGGAGACAGCAATGTAAAAAGTAAATTCATTTCTTTTCCAGAAGGAGAAGAAGATCAGAACATAGCATTAAATGCTATTCAAAATGTAGCTTCAGTTGCAGAAAAAGACGAAGCTTTATCACAAGCCTATAGTGCTGATTTTGTTCCTTTAGAAACACGTTTCGCTATTAAAAAACAATATCCAGATCTGTACAATTTTGCACTATGGTTAGGTAGAAACAAGTTGTCGTTGTCTTACGAGAGTATTTTAGATAACTCTCAACAAGATTCGAATTCCGGTTCAGAAATAGTTCCTATTAGCTCAACAGGAGGTGAGGGATCTTTAACATCTGTAGCAATTAATTCTTCAGACAGTTTATCAGATGAAGAATATGAATTATGGGACCAATTATTCTATAATATTGTATTTAAAAAATCTACTACTATTAGAGATATTCTAATTCAATTATTAATAGCCAGTAATTTTTTATATGAATTTGATGAATTTGTGGCAATTCCTTCAGGGGATTCAGGAACAATTACTTTCACAGACGAACAAAAGGAAAACTTTACACGTTTAGCAAATGCAAGTTTAATTATTCCAAAAGAATTAATCGCTACGGATATTGTTAGTTCAAGTACTGAAATTAAAACATTATCTAAGACAACTATAAATTATTTAAGTGCAAGTTTAGAGGTTGATAAAGCAAAAGTTCGTTTGGAAGAATACGAAACAGCACTTAATGAAGTAAAAAGAGCAGAAATTGTTTATAACAAACAAGAACAAACAAGATATAAAGAAGCTCTAGTAACGCATGAAGCAGCGATCTCAGCTTTAAAAGAAGCAGCAACACCTTCTGTTCAAATTGTTGTAGATGCTGCAACAGGTTTTCAAAAAAGAACAGAAACTTATGAAGAGTTAGAATTGCCTTCGTTTGAGTTTGAATCAAACCCGGAGTTAAATTTAAACTCAACTGAAGATCTTGTGCTGGATCAATTATCAGATGAAACTAAAAGTTTATTGGGAGTAAAAGACCTTGAATTATATGATACATTTGATGATGTTAAAACTGTTTTACAGGAAAACATAAAAGCAGAAAATCAAATTATAATTAACAATACACAAGATACTGTTAAAACGGTAACTATTGGAGGAACAACAATAAAAGTAGATGCAGAAAGTACCATTGCTAATTATACATACAAAGGATCTTTAAGTAATGTATTAGGAAGTACACTTTCATCTGTAGCTATGCGTTTGAAGGTAGAAAACGCAACAGGTTTATCTGTTACAGAAGCAAGTTATACAATTACTAAAAAGAACGATAGTTCGGTAACTTTTTCAGGAGATTCTATAAGAGCACTTAGTTTAATTACAGATTCTGGATATTTATATCTTAGTTTTTTTCATGATAACAAAGTAGAGTTATTAGAAGGAGATTACATCATGGAAGGAACGTTTATTTTAAGTAATGGAGTGAAATTAGCCTTTTATGAAGATGATTTTGAAGTAACATATACTAATAATCGTTACGAAGCTGCTATTATTGGTGCTTGTGTTATTGATGATGTAGATTCAGATTCAGAAATAGTGAGTAAATCAACTCTTTTACACGGAGTAACAGAATTGGGTATTGCAGATTTTAGACGTGTAGAACAAGAAGTATGTTGTTATGTGCCAGGAGAAGTTTCGCATATAGAAAACATTATGGCGCGTGAGTACAAAGAACGTACCACAAGAAGTTTAAGAGTATCTGAAAGTACCACAGAACAAACTTCTGAAACCGAAATAGAAAACTTAACAGACACAACTACCACAGAGCGTAATGAAATGCATAATGAAGCATCGTCTATTGTAAATCAAGACAATGCAACAAGTTTTGGTGCAAATGCAAGTGTAACTGGTGGTTTTGGAAATAATACTTTCACTGCAGGAACAAACTATAATACGTCTTCAAGTAATTCGGCATCAAACTCCAATTTACAAGCGCAAACATACGCACAAGAAGTAACGGAAAGAGCTTTAGAGCGTGTGGTACAAAAAATTAGTACTAAGCGAACTTCAAGAATTTTACAAGAATTTGAAGAAAATAATACGCATGGTTTTGATAATAGAAAAGGAGACGAACATGTAACTGGTGTATATCGTTGGGTTGATAAAATTTATAAAAACACTTTAGTTAATTATGGTAAGCGTTTAATGTATGAATTTGCACTACCAGAACCAGCTAAGTTTTTTATCAATTCGTATTTAGAGCAGGGAGTTAATAAAACAGATTTAAATCTTATTATACCAAATGAACCTGTACACCCTAGTAATTTAATAAACCCAGATTATTTAATTAATGATAAAATTTCAGATAAAATTTTAAAATCTTCTGATTTAAGTAAAGATAATTATCAATGGATTGCTTCTCAATACAATGCAGAAGTTACTGCAATACCACAAGATACCGTTTTTGCTGGAAAATCTTTTTCTGCTATTTCAAGCCAACTATCTGGAGCTAGTGGGGAGCACGAAGAGGTAATGCATGGAAGTGGAGAAGTTATTTTACCAGAAGGTTATCAATCTGTTAAAGCGTATGCAATTTTTAAAGCAGCTAATGAACCAAATCTAGGAGGAACAGTTCTTGTTGGTTCTAAGGAATTTAAGTTAAGTTATTATGATTCTGCTGAATCAAAAATAGATTATAAAGATATTGGAAATTTCACAGAAAGTGTTCCTGTTTCTTTTTCATGTGAAGGGTTTCATTCATCAGGAGTTTCTGTTTCTGTAGAATGTAGTTTAACAGATGAAGCTAAAAAACAATGGCAAAATGAAACGTATAAAGCAATTATGGAGGCTTATGCTGAACGTGTGCAAGAGTATAATGATTTTAAGTTATCTCAAGTGTCGGTTGAAGAAGTTGCTGAAGAGAAAAAAGAATTAAGCTCTCAAATCAATAGAAGTATTGAAAAAAGAGAATTGAAACGTATGGCAATTGATTTAATGACACACAATATTGTTGAAACTACTGGAAATCATTATGTATCAGGTTCGTCTTTTGAGTTATTAGAGGATAGATCAGGCTTACAAAGCCATATGGAAGTTATTAAGTTTTTTGAACAAGCGTTTGATTGGGAAATTATGGCATATACTTTTTATCCGTATTTCTATAAAGAAAACTGGGACAATGCTTTTGATTATGTAGAAGGAAATGATCCTATTTTTAAAGCCTTTTTACAAAGTGGTATGGCAAGATCTGTAGTGCCTGTAACACCTGGTTTTGAAGATGCTGTAAACTGGTATATGCAAACTGGTGAAGTTTGGAATGGAACTGGAATGGTTACGGATGCAAATGACGAAATGTATGTTTCTATTGCTGAAGAAATGCAAACTGTAGAAGGAGCAATTGAAGGAACTTGGGAAACTCGTGTTCCAACTGCGTTAACTGTTTTACAAGCAGGTTCGGTTGCTTTGGATGAAAGTGGTTTACCATGTGATCCTGATTGTAATGAAGGAACGTTGTTTACAGACGGTACTTCTTTAATAACTTCAGAAGAGGAGGAAGAAGGTGTAGATTATGATGTTGTTGGTGAAACCAATGATGTAGAGTAGATATACTATAAACCTTATTTCATTCAATTTCAAAAAGTGAACACATCAATTTAATTAATTTAAACAGAGCAATCATAATAAACATTGCTCTGTTGTTCACTTTTTAATTAGCTTTTTCATATTACAAAATTAAATTGATTTTAGTCATTGCGAATGAAACTTCGTGAAATGAAGCAATCTGTCAATTTATAAATCGGTCAAATTTTTAAAAGAAAAAACAGCTAAAGTGATTTTTAGTTGAAATGAAAAAAAAGTACTGTTTTTAGTTCAGTACATTTTTATAACCTTTATTTAATAAGTAATCTTATTAAAAGATAGTATCAACTTTAGTCAGGAGTGTTTGAAACAAAAAAAGCCTTTAACAATTCACTTTTATAAGCTGTACTATCTTTAACAATACCTTTAGGTGTTTTTTGCATAAAAAGTGTTGAACCTTTAAAAACACCAATATAACGTTCGTAAGATTTAAACTTTAAAATATTATCTATACAGCGGTCTATTTTACTATATAAAGAATCTTTTTGTCTCTCATTAAGTTTTTTCATGTTTAAAGGCCCTACCAATATTAATATTTTATTGTCATTAACAGTTGTCTTATAAGAAATGTCTCCTTTTTCAGAATGAGATAAATGAGATTCTAAACAATTATAAATTCCATAAGCTATAGGGTCTTTTTCTATATCAGGGAAAAAATCAGCAACATACATTTTTTCTTTAAGTTTATCGTTCCAAGTAGGTTTTGGTTTTGAGAGATTTACAACAGTTGTAATTTCATCTTTTTTAACAGATTCATTATTATTTGACGAATCCGAATTAAAAAAATCAGCAACTACAGCAAAAATCCAAATGAATAAAGAAAGCAAAAAAGAAAATAAAAAAAGAGATACAATTGACAAGCATCCAAAGGATTGCCAAAGTCCCTTTTTAGGAGGAATTCTTTCGTAAGAATTTTTAATAGCAATATCTAAACTATCTGGTAATTCGTTTTTATGATATGTTTTTTTACAATGCTCACATTCTATAATATACTTTTTACCAAGAGTAATAATAGGAATAAAGAGTACATGTAAATAAGTACCATAAGTTGTTACTCTATAAGAGTTTTCTGTGTTACAGTAAGGGCAAGAAAAGTTTTTCCTGATGATTCTTGTGTCTAATTCAGTAGACCTAGTTCCGAAAAATAATAGCATTTTTTTTCTGGTAAATGTAAATAAAAATTATAGAGTTTAAATTATTTAAAAGCTCTTAATTTTTTCTGGTACACTTAATTGATCGTTTGAATTAGATATAACATCCTTAAAAATGAAGCAGATTAACCATTCATTTCCATTAATAAATATCTTTATAAATTAGTAAACTTAAAAACAAAAAAATGCTATTAGCAATAGATGTATACTATTACGAACAAAGCGCCAAGGTAGTTGGTGCTTTATTTAATTGGAACGATGAAGAACCTAAAGAAATTATAACCTGTGTAGCAACAAATGTACTTCCGTATGTTTCAGGCGAATTTTATAAACGCGAATTACCTTGTGTTTTAGAATTACTAAAACAAGTAGATTTACAAACATTAGAAGCGATTATAGTAGACGGACACTGTTATGTAAATAACGATTATAAATTAGGTTTAGGCGGATATTTATACGAAGCTTTAAATAAAAAAACACCAATTATTGGTGTTGCAAAAAGAGGATTCATCCACACAGAAAAGTTGTGCAAAGAAGTATTAAGAGGAGAAAGTAATAATCCCTTATACGTTTCTGCAATCGATTATAATTTAGAAGAAGCAATTGCAAAAGTTAAAAATATGCAAGGAGAATTCAGAATGCCAACAATATTAAAAATAGTAGATCAACATACAAGAATTTAGAACCTATTTTTTATAAAGAACAAAAATGTCATTGCGATAAAATAGAAAGCGATAGCTTTATATTAAAGAAGCAATCTGTTTGTTAATAAACAGACTGCTTCTCTATGTTTACAATTACAATTACAATTATAATTATATGAAATTAATAAATGCCTTAGCTTAAGCTAACTAAAAATAGAATAAAGGTAGCTAAGCCTAGTAAAATTTAGGCATTCATTATTTCCTCAATTTCTTCCGCTTCAATAGGAATATTCCCCATTAAGTTAAAAGGTTCACCTTTTTCTTGTACCACAACATCATCCTCTAAACGAATACCAAAACCTTCTTCCGGAATATAAATTCCAGGTTCCACAGTAAATACCATATTTGCTTGCATTGGTTCTAATAGTAAACCATAATCATGCGTATCTAATCCCATATGATGCGAAGTTCCGTGCATAAAATACTTTTTATACGCTGGCCAACTCGGATCTTCATTTTTAACATCAGCTTTATCCAATAAGTTTAAATCTAACAATTCCGAAGTCATAATTTTACCAACTTCAACATGATAATCTGCCCAAATAGTTCCAGGCGTTAACATTTTAGTTGCCTCCTTTTTAACACGATTCACCGCATTATAAACTGCTAATTGACGTTCAGAAAAACGACCAGAAACTGGTACAGTTCTAGACAAATCACTTTTATAATTCGCATATTCCGCAGCAATATCAAACAAAATTAAATCGCCAGTTTTACATTGCTGATTGTTCTCTATATAATGTAAAACATTTGCGTTATTTCCGCTTGCAATAATTGGTGTGTACGCAAACCCTTTAGAACGATTACGCACAAATTCGTGAATCAACTCTGCTTCAATTTCATATTCCCAAACATCTGGTTTTATAAAATTTAAAATTCTACGGAAACCTTTTTCGGTAATGTTACAAGCATGCTGAATTAAATCAATTTCTATTTGATCTTTTACAGAACGAAGTCTTTGTAAAATAGGATTACTTTTTGCTACAGAATGCGCAGGGTATTTAGCCAATAACCATTTTGTGAAACGCGCCTCACGAGTTTCCGTTTCTACGTTTGCACGATAATGTTCGTTGGTATTTATGTAAACCGTATCTGCTAAGGACATCATTTCAGCCAAAACCTTTTCTAAATCTTGTAACCAAAAAACGGTTTTAATTCCGCTAGTTGTTAATGCTTTTTCTTTGGTCAATTTTTCACCTTCCCAAACTGCAATATGCTCGTTGGTTTCTCTTAAAAATAAAACTTCACGTAAACTTTCTTTAGGACAACCAGGAAATAAAATCAAAATACTTTCTTCTTGATCTACACCACTTAAGTAAAAAATATCACGGTGTTGTTCAAAAGGCAATGTACTATCTGCGCTAACAGGATAAATATCATTAGAATTAAAAACAGCTAAACTATTTGGCTTCATTTGAGCCATAAAATTCTTGCGGTTTTTTATAAATAAATCACGATTAATTGGTGCGTATTTCATGAGTGTTAGATTTTTAAATTTCGTCTTTCTCAAAAATAAAAAAAATAGCGAGTTCAAAACCTAGCCAAATGGCGTTATTTTAAAATGAAGATTTGGGCGTTCCCTAAAGGTCGGGCTTTCCGCTATATCTTTTTTAATATCGTTTTGCTATCGCAACGGTATTAAAAAAGGATGTCACTGCAATCCCTAACGCAAGTTTACAAATAGCATTTAATTAAATAATTAATATATTTACAGTCTGTTATCTTAATTCAACATAGTATCTAGTCTTTAACCTAAAAGACACGAGCTCTTAAATTGAGCATTCAATACATAAAACTTTTAATTTTTATGTAGAGATAATTATATCCAAAAAAACATCAAATTTTAATATATATAATTGATTTTAGTCAATTTATAGTATCGTTTTGTTATGTGTTTTTACATATTTAATGCGATGATATATAATACAAAAAATGAAAAATAAATCATTAATAAGTAATCAAATAGCTACTTTTTATACCAAAGCATCCGAAGAAACCAGACTAGAAAAAGGAATGGGAATATTTGAGTTTGAGAGAATTAAAAAGCTTATTGAAAGATATGTTTCCACATCACCTTTAAAAATAATTGATGTTGGTGGAGGAACAGGAAAATATGCAGCTTGGCTTGCAGAAAAAGGGCATGAAGTTCACTTAGTTGAACCAGTTTTAAAACATATTAAAACAGCTCAAAAAAGAAACCATAAATTAAAAAGTAAGTTTGTTATTCATATAGGTGAATCAAGAAATTTAAAGTTTCCAAATAATTTTGCTGATCTAGTAATTTTACACGGACCTCTTTATCATCTTCAAAAAGAAGAAGACAGGTATAAAACGATTAAAGAAGCAAAACGAGTTTTAAAAAACAATGGAATCGTTTTAGGTTTTGCAATTAATTACACAGCTTCAACCTTAGTTGGTTTATTAAACGGGTTAATACACAAAAAAACTTTTTTTGAAATGTGTAAAAGTGAATTAACAACAGGAATTCATGACCAACCAGAGGATTTTCCATGGCTTTTGGCAGAAGCTTATTACCATAAGCCCGAAGAACTTAAAAAGGAATTTGTTGATCAAGAATTCGTTTGTTTAAATATGTATGCTGTTGAAGGAATAATATGGTTAGCCAAAAATTACTTTGCCAACATGTTAGATGAGCAACAAAAAGAAACATTACTGCAATTATTAGCGATTACAGAAAACGACAATAACCTTTTAGCATTTAGTCCACACATAATGATAGCCGCAAAAAACAAAATTCGTATGGAAAATAAAGACAACTATTTTAAGAGACTTATAAAAAATAATGGAAAGTTAAACGAAATTGATCTTGGCGAAAGTATTGGCTTAAACGAAAATGAAACAAGATCGTGTATTGCACAACTTTTATCGGAACATAAAATTGAATATTTAAGAAATAGAAATTGTGATTATAGTTTGGTAAAAAAGAGAATAAAATAGAAGATAAAAACAGATAAAATTAACAACGATTTAAAACTTACCTTTTAAGTCTTTGTTAATTTTTTAATGCATTAGCTTTTCTAATTCTACTCATATGTCTGGTAGAAATTCCTAAAAAAGAAGCCAAATAATGTAGTGGAACTTCTTGTAGTAGTTTAGGTTCGTTGGTTAGCAATTTTTTATAGCGATTTTCAGGAGTTAATGTTAATAAATCAATACGATAATCATCAATTAAAAAAATCTGATTTTCAATTAAATTATAATAAAATTTATGAAATGCTTCGTTGGTTTTTAGTAATTTATTAAAAGCGCCAACTTTAATAACTAATAAATTACAATCACTTAAAGCTTTAATGTTTTTTCGAGAAGGTGTTTGTTGTAAAAAACTTTTTAAGGCAGCAGTACATGTGTTTTTTAAACCTAAATAGGTGGTTTTTTCTTCATCAGAAACAGTAATTGCATGTTGTAAAATACCACTTTCTATAAAACAGAAGTACTTACAAATTTCATTTTCAGATACAAAAAAATTGTTCTTTTTTAATTCTAGAGATTCAAAAGAATTTATAATTTCTGGCAACAAATTACAAAGCGTATCATCATTAATAACACTTTGTAAGTAGCTGCTAAAATTTAATGTATTCATTTTATAGTTAATCTATAAAAGTTATTTCCATATTACGCCAACAATATTAGATGCATCAATTAATCCAACTGCTCTTGAATCTATTGAATAATCTCTATTATCGCCAATAACAAATATTTTGCCTTTAGGAATGGTTAAAGGACCAAAATTATCTTTATTCCAATTTTCATTAAAAATAGTTTCACTTTTATGTCCTAAAGTATCGATTATTTTTTTTGCATTAAAACCTTTTGATTGAGCATAATTATCTTCAAGTTGAATCTTTATAGTATTTTCATCGAATTTAGACAAAATCAAGTCAGCTCGCAATTGCTCATCGTGTTTAATACTTTCGTATTCAGACGTTGATAGTTTGTAAAAATGAATCAAATTTAAGTTTTCATCTAAATTTTTTCCATTTCTAAAAACAATTCCATTTTTAATTTCAATAATATCGTTTTCTACAGCACAAAGTCTATGAACTCTAATATGCTTTCCAAGTATTTCATCGTTGTATTTATAACAAACAAAATCGTTAACTTTTGGTGTTATTAAATTTGAAACAAACATTTTAGACTTAAATTTCAAATTAGGTTCATTTGCAGTAGTAGGATTATTGTATAATTTAATAATTCCAAAAAGCCCTAAAACCTCATAAATAACTAGAAAAATTATAATAGCTATTAATGCTCTTTTAAATGGTTTTTTCATGTATTATAAATTAATAGTCTCCTTTTTTTGGACCTCTACTAGGTCTTCTTTTAGAGTTATTTCTTTTTTTATTATCAGAAGAAGAAGATTCATTATTACCATCACTGGTATTTCTTTTTCTACCGAAGTTTCTTTTAGAAGTATTTTTAGATGGCGATTTTGATGTTGGTCTGTTTCCTCCAGCTTGTTGTCTTTTTTTAGAACCTGGTTTTTGTTGAGGTTGATCAGTTGGTGTAATATCAAAACCTCTTAATTCGTCAATAATTAACTTTTGGTTTAATAACTTCTCTATGTTTTTCACATACTCAACTTCTTCATCAGAAACTAAAGAAATAGCTTCTCCACTTGCTCCAGCTCTACCAGTTCTACCAATTCTATGCACATAATCTTCAGGTATATTTGGTAACTCAAAATTAATAACATGAGGTAATAATGGAATGTCTAAACCACGTGCAGCAATATCTGTTGCTACTAAAACACGAATAGTGTTTTCTTTAAAACCTTTTAAAGCTTTTGTTCTTGCTCCTTGACTTTTATTTCCATGAATTGCTGCAGCAGAAATATCTTGTTTTTGAAGTTTTTCTGCTAATCTATTTGCACCATGTTTTGTTCTTGTAAATATTAAAACTTGACTCCAATTACCATCAGAAATTAACTGGGTAATCATGGCTGTTTTTCTACTTTTTGGTACACGATAAATCTTTTGTGTAACCATTTCAGCAGTGGTGTTTTCTGGTGCTGCTTCTACCATAGCAGGATTGGTTAAAATTCCTTTTGCTAATTTTTTTATTTCTTTAGAAAAAGTAGCAGAAAATAATAAGTTTTGACGCTTTTCTGGTAAGTAACTAATTACTTTGTTAATGTCTCTTACAAATCCCATATCTAGCATTCTATCTGCTTCATCTAAAACAAATAAATCTACTCTTTTTAATGATAAAGCTTTTTGGTTGTGTAAGTCTAATAATCTACCTGGTGTAGCCACTAAAACATCTACACCGTTTTTTATAGTTGCTATTTGTGATTTTGGTTTTACACCACCAAAAATTACAGTAGATCTTATGTTTAAGTGTTTACTATATTCTCTTACGTTATCGTAAATTTGAGCAGCTAATTCTCTAGTAGGCGTTAATATTAACGCTCTAATTGGACGGAATTTAGGGTTTTTAGTTTCGCTTATTATTTGTAAAATAGGCAAGGTAAACCCAGCTGTTTTTCCAGTTCCTGTTTGAGCAGATGCCAAAACATCTTTTCGCTCCAAAATTACAGGTATCGCTTTTTCTTGTATTGGAGAAGGTGTTGTATAGCCTTTTTCCTCTATTGCTTTTAGTAGCTCTTTTTTTAATCCTAATGATTCAAATGTCATAAATATAAATACAGAAATATTTTAAATTTCTATTAGGCAACAAAGGTACAGCTATTTCAATTGGTTTTTATAAATAAGAAAAACACCTAAAATTTAGATGTTTTCTTATATTATATTTAGTTTAATTATTTGTTCATGGCACTTTTTATAACGCCAATAATAGCCATTAATGCACCGCCACCAACAGTACCACCGGCTATACTTCCTATAATTCCAGAAATATCTAAACCTAGCATGCCCAATATTTGAGCTCCAAGGCCTCCTCCAAGAATTCCTACAACAGAATTCCAAAGTGTTCCCATTGAAAATTTTTTAAGTAAGGCACCAGCTAAATTTCCACCAACTGCACCACTAAGTAAACCGATAATGATTTCCATAATATTTATTTAATAGTTAATATGTTTATAAATTAACAAAAAAACAACGATAAATACAAAATAAATGTTAAAATAATTAACATTTAAAAACAGCGTCTCCCGTATTAAGTATAGGGAAATTATTTAAAGTAATAATATAACCATCATTTGGAGCCTTTACTTCTAAGTTTTTTTAAAAAATAAAAAAGCAAATAATAAAATAGATGTATGTTGGTTTATATTCATTAAAAAATTAAATTTGTGTCTAACAAATGAAATTTTTTAAGCAAAATATTATTTTATCGTTTTTAGTTTTAGGTATTTTATCTATAACTATTAATGTTAGTAGCCCTTCTTTCTCAAATCAATTTATTCTTGAAGATGAGTTTGAAGAATCACTTAGTGAAGTTGAAAGTGATAATTTAGCTGAAAAAAATATTGTTTCTAAATCAAATGGAGGAGGCAATACTTCATTAACTGTAGAATCTTCAGATCAGTTAAGTATAAAATTTGATTGTTCTTCTCTTTTGTTTTCTAATGAGAAAAGATCTTCTCAAAAATTACCTTTTTTTATTTTATACTGCTGTTTAAAACTTGATTGTTAAGTTATATAAACCTTGACACCTATATTATTATAGGTGGTTACACTTATTAAATACTTACATTTTAAATAACTAGACGCTAGACATATTGTTTGGTGTTACGTTTATACAATCAATTTTTAATTAATACAATGAATACAAAAAATATATTTAAGTATCTTAAAAGAGATGCTTTAGCAGGTACTGTTGCAGGTGTTATGGCTGTTCCTTTAACAGTTGGTATATGCTTAATGTCTGACTACCCTGTAATGACAGGGCTTTATACCGTAATTTTTGCAGGTATAATTAGTTTTATAACTTATTTATTTAAACCTGGTAACTATACTGGTATGCCTGGGGTTGCAGCAGGTTTAGCACCTGCTCTTGCATTAGGTGTCATGTCATTTGGAATAGAAAACATGCCTTTTGTTATTGTGCTTACTTCTATTTTTCAAATGATTGTTTGGAAATTTAAATTAGAAAAATACATTTTACGTTTAGTACCTCATTATTTAGTAGAAGGCCTTCTCGCTGGTGTAGGTTTAAAGATCGCTCTAAAATTTGTCCCTTTTTTATTCGAATTACAATCTGGGGAATTACATGATTTTAATGATTGGATACATATAGATTGGTTAAATTTTAATAGAGATAAAGTTGTTTTATTATCAATATTATCATTTATAATGTTTGTAATTTTATACAAACATTATAAGAAAAAAATGCCTGCATTGCCTTATTTTATAATAATGGTAACAAGTATTTTAATGACTTTTTTTATCGATTTACCTAAAATATCTATAGAATCTGTTCCTTTTAAATTAGCATTACCCTTGCCTCATTTTTCAGGTATGAATATTTCTGAATTAAGTATAACATTATTTAAAATGATAGGTTTTGCAATGATGTTAGGAACTATAGATGTAATAGAGCAAGTAATGAGTAATGTTGCTATTGAAAAAATGGATCCTTTAAAAAGAAATTGCAATACTAATAATAGTTTATTAGCTATTTGGATTGCCAATTTTTGTGGTACTTTTTTTGGAGGAATGACTAATTTAGATGGGTTAGCTAAAAGTACAACGAATACTGTTGCCGGAGCTATGACAAAACTTTCTAATCTATTCACTAGTCTTTTTCTGTTTTTGGTTGTTCTTTTTCCTATCGTGATTACAACTTTGCCTGAATATTCTCTAGGTATTATTATGGTTTATTCAGGATGGAAAATGATAGCTAATATTTCTCATGTAAAAGCAGAAGGTAGATATGCTCTAATATTAGCGGGGGTTTGTGGCTTGTTGGTTTTTAAATTAGGAATATTTGAAGGTTTACTTATCGTATTAGTAGCTCATGCGATTATTCAATATATTTTTATGAAAAGATTAAACAAGTCTAATCAAGAAATTTGGAATCAGTTTACAAGTGCTTTTACCGAGCAAACGGCGTTTAAATTAGAAGATGAAGATTTACTTGTAGATCCTCAAGTCCCTATTTATAATAAGCTAATTAATAATATAAACACAAAAAACCTTAAAGGTGTTTTAGATCTATACCATGAAAACGCAGTATTAATACCTTCTTTTTCTAGTAGAATAAGACGTACAAATAAGGAAATAAAAGATTATTATGCTACGCTTTTTAAAATGAACGATTTGTTGCTTTTAAAAGATGAAATTTTTTTGAATAAGACAGAAGCTCAAAGAATTGATTCAGGTACTTATGATATTTCTTGGGAAAATAATGTTGCTAGAGCTCATTTTAAATTAAATTTCTTAATCGTTATCGAAAAAGGAAAAATTATAGCGCATCAGTCTAGTTATTATCATAACAATAATATATCTATATCAAGATGGGTAGATGAAAAAGAAAAAGGTAGTTTTATTATGTAGTAACTAAATTTATTAAAAACTAATAAAATAAATAAGCTATAGCGGTTTGGGTATTAACTCAGACCGCTATTATTTATATAATAAGATATGTGAAAAATAATTAACATTTAAAAGCCAAAATGAAAAAGAGCATCTCCCATATTAAGTATAGGAAAATTATTTAAAGCAATAATATAACCATCATTTGGAGCCTTTACTTCAACGTTTGTCTCACCATATGTATCCATTATATGGCCCAAAACCTGTCCTTTTTTAACATGTGCTCCATTTTTAACAGTGGCATTAAATATACCAGCAACTTTAGCGCGAATCCATTTACGATTTGTTATTTCTATTGAAGCATTTATACCCGAAGTTTTAACAGCTTCATTAATCATATTATAATGTTTTAAAATTTTAAGTGTTCCGTTAATACCTTCTTGTATTGCGTTTTCTTCTAATCGTAAAGATTCTCCAGCTTCATAAACTAATACAGGAATGTTGTATTTATAACATTCATTTCTAAAAGATTTAGGAATAATTTTAGATCCAAACTTAAAAGGAGCATTAAAAATTTCTGCAAGCTTTTTAGCATTTTCATCATTTGGAGTGTACCTAATTTGAGGAAAATTATTGCGTTGTTCTCCACCTGTGTGATAATCAATGGCAAAGTCTACATTTTTAGTAATTTCTTTCATTAAATAATACGCCATTCTGCTAGCTAAAGAACCTGTTTTTGAGCCAGGAAAACTTCTGTTTACATCTTTACCATGCATATTGCGTGATAAATTTAAGAAGCCAAAAACATTTAACAAAGGAACAACAATAACACAACCACGATTAATTTTATATGATTTGTCAATTAGCATACGTCTTACCAATTCCACACTATTTACTTCATCTCCATGTAAGCCGCCTTGTAATAAAATGGTTGGGCCTAATGCAGCACCGTTAAAAACATATACAGGTATTTCTATAAGTGTTCCAGTTGGTAATCTATCTACAGGAATTTTAATTAATTTAGATTCTCCTAAACCTATTTTTTCTCCACGAAGAATTACTTCTTTATTTTTAAATTCTTTTAAGAACATGTTGCTTCTATATGTTTTATAATTTTTTCAGCAATATTTACTTTTGTACATTCTTCAATACCTTGTAAACCTGGAGTAGAATTTACTTCTAAAACTAATAATCCACGTTTAGAACGTATTAAATCTACGCCAGCAATTGTTAAGCCTAATTCCTTTGCTGCTTTTATGGCAATTTTTTCTTCCTCATCAGTTAAACGAACAACACTACCTTTTCCTCCTAAATGAATATTTGATCTAAAGTCGTTTTTTACGCCACTTCGTTTCATCGTTGCTACTACTTTATCTCCAACAACAAAAGCGCGAATATCTTCACTTTTACTTTCTTTAATGAATTCTTGCAGCAAAATAGGTTTGTGTATGCTGTACATGGTATCAATAATTGATTTAGCCGATTGATTACTTTCTGCCAACATTACTCCTTTTCCTTGTGTTCCTTCATGTAATTTAATTACAATTGGAGCGCCACCTAAAAGGTTTATTTGAGTATTAATATCATTTGGATTTACAGAAAAAATAGTTTCAGGTATTTGTATTTTATGCTTACTTAATACTTGTAAACTTTTTACTTTATCTTGAGATAAAACAATTCCTGAAGAAGTAGAAGTAGTAAAAACATCATTCATTTCAAATTCCTTAACAACAAATGAACCATGTTTTGTTGTTGTGGTACCAATACGAGGGATAATTGCTTTAGCATCTGAAATAATGTTTCTTCCTTTGTAAAAAACACCCCTTTTTTTATTGCTTAATTTAACAGAACATTCAGTATGATTTATGACTTTAACAATGTGTCCACGTTTTTTTGCTTCCTCATAAATTCTATTGGTTGAGTAGATGTATTCACTTACCGAAAGAATAAAAACAGTCATAATAAATTTTCTTTTTAAACAAATTTAATCAAAAACAAATTAGCAATCTTATTTTTTTACCTTTGAGATACCTTCAAAACTAACTTATATGAAACAGTTTATTTATTTATTTTTATTTGTTTTTACATTAAATATTGTAGCACAACAACCTGCAACTTCATCAGAAGTTGTAAAAAAGCAGCTCTTAAAAAAAGAAGAAATGCTTAAAAACTCATTGGTGAAACATATTTCGTTTGAAAATATAGGGCCAACAGTTATGAGTGGTCGTGTGGTTGATGTAGCTGTAAATCCTAATAAAAAAACTGAGTTTTATGTAGGCTATGCTTCTGGTGGATTATGGTATACAAATAATAACGGAACAACATTCACGAGTGTTTTTGATTCAGCTCCAACTCAAAATATAGGAGATATTGCTGTAGATTGGAAAAACGGTACGATTTGGGTTGGAACTGGTGAGAATAATTCATCACGATCTTCTTATGCAGGTATTGGTATTTTAAAATCTACAGATAAAGGAAAAACGTGGATAAATGTTGGTTTATACGATTCGCACCATATTGGTAAAATTTTAATCAACCCTAATAATCCAGATGAGGTTGTTGTTGGTGTTTTAGGACATTTATATTCTACGAACAAACAACGCGGAATTTTTAAAACTACAGATGGTGGAAAAACATGGAATAAAACATTATTTATAAATGAAAAAACAGGAATTATAGATGTAGCTCAAGCGCCTAATAATTTTAATGTTTTATATGCTGCTTCTTGGGAACGTGATAGAAAAGCTTGGAATTTTAATGGAAACGGAAAAAAATCAGCAATTTATAAATCTATAGATGCTGGAAACTCTTGGAAAAAGATTTCTGACAATAATGGATTTCCAAATGGAAATGGAGTTGGTAGAATTGGATTAGCTGTTTTTGATGAAAATACAGTATACGCTTTACATGATAGTCAGTTTAGAAGAGAGAAAAATGAAGAAAGCAAAAGAACAAATGCATTAACAAAAGACGATTTTAAAACCATGTCAGTTTCAGAATTTTTAAGTCTTAAGGATAAAAAGCTGAATTCGTATTTAAAGATGAATGGTTTTCAAGAAAAATATAGAGCAGAAAATGTAAAACAAATGGTACGTGCTGGTTCTGTAAAACCTATAGATTTAGCAAAGTATTTAGAAAATGCAAATTCGTTATTATTTGATACACCAGTAATAGGAGCTGAGGTTTTTAAAACTACAAATGGTGGAAAATCTTGGAAAAAAACACATGATAATTATATTGATGATTTGTATTATTCATACGGATATTACTTTGGAGAAATTAGAGTTGATCCGCAAGATGAAAACGGGATTTATGTTTTAGGTGTTCCTATTTTAAAATCAAAAGATGGCGGAAAAACATTTACATCTATAAGTAGCGAAAACGTACATGCAGATCATCAAGCTTTGTGGGTAAATCCAAAACAACAAGGTCACTTAATTAATGGAAATGATGGTGGTTTAAATATTTCTTATGATGATGGTGATAACTGGATAAAATTAAATCAACCACCAGTGGGACAATTTTATTCGGTACATGTAGATAATCAAAAAACATATAATGTTTACGGAGGTTTACAAGATAATGGAGTTTGGACAGCAAAACACACAGCGAAAATAAATAAAAGTTGGAAACAGTCTGGTAAAAACCCATATGAAAGCATTATGGGAGGAGATGGAATGCAGGTTCAGGTAGATAATAGAAATCCAAATATTGTATATACAGGATATCAGTTTGGAAATTATTATAGAATTAATCGATTAACAAACGATAGAAAATACATTCAACCGAAACATACATTAGGTGAAAACCCGTATCGATTCAACTGGCAAACACCAATTTTGTTGTCAGAACATAATCAGGATATTTTATATTTAGGAGGAAATAAGTTAATGCGTTCTATGAATAAAGGTGATGATTGGAATGCGATTTCTGAAGATTTAACAAACGGAGGAAAAAAAGGAAATGTTGCTTATGGTACAATAACAGCAATTGCAGAAAGTCCATTTCAGTTTGGATTACTGTATACAGGTTCAGATGATGGTTTTGTTTATGTTTCTAAAAACTCTGGTGGAAGTTGGAATAACATAACTAATGGTTTACCAAAAGATTTGTGGGTAAGTAGAGTAGTGGCTTCAAAATATAAAAAAGAACGCGTATATGTAACTTTAAATGGTTACCGTTGGGATGACTTTACAACGTATATTTATAAGTCTGATGATTATGGTAAAACATGGAGCAATATTAGAAATGGAATACCAAGTTCGCCAGTAAATGTTATTAGAGAAGATACAGAAAACGAAAATATTTTATATGTTGGAACAGATAACGGTTTGTATGTTTCTTTAACTATGGGGCTAACTTGGCAACAATTTCATGAGAACTTACCTAATGTGGCAATACACGATTTGGTAATTCAGCCAAAAGAAAAGCATTTGATTATAGGAACACATGGAAGAAGTTTGTATAAAGCAGATATTGCTTCATTACAAGAGTTTTTGAAAAATAATGAAGAAAATAAAGAGCAGTTGTTTGCTATAAAAAATATTAAAAAAAGAGGTTCTTGGGGAAGTTCTTGGAGTAAATGGTTTGAGCCAAATATTCCAGTGTTAAAAGTGTCTTTTTATATACCTATGGATAAAAAAGTAATACTGTCTATTTATTTAAAAAACGAAAAAGTAAACGCAATAGAGATTGACGCAAAAAAAGGATTTAATGAAGTGTTATTTGATGTTTCTTTTAGCAAAAAAGGATTACAAAACTATAAAGAAAGTAATAATGATGTAATTTTAAAAGAAGCTAAAAATGGAAAAACGTATTTACCAAAAGGAACATACACCTTGCAATTAAATAAACAAGCACAAACCTTTGAGGTAGAATAGGAAATTCAATAAAACAAAAAGAGCTTAAATTTTTAAATTTAAGCTCTTTTTGTTTACAAGATATTTAAAGAAAATCTAATAAACTTTTAAGTTTTTTTAAATAGTAGAAAAAACACGTATTAATCTATATAATGCAATTAAAAATATTATAATTGAAAGAAGTGTTTTAAAGCTAAATTCAGTTGAATTATTTTCTTTGTTTCCAGCAGCATAATCTCTTTTTGTTTGAATTTCAGGAGGCTACTATAAAATCATTACAAACTATCTTTAAAAGCAGGTTTTTCATGTGTTAAAGAACATAAAATCCCTACTGAGAGATCTAATTTTCTGTGTTTACATTGTTGGCAATAAATCATTTGTTTTGGTGAAGTATTCATAGCATGTTTTTTAATGATTAGTAAATGTAACTAATAATAACTATTATTAGTTAATTAAGATTAAAATCAAAAAAGTATTTTTGTTGAAATTTTTAACAAAATGGGAGTTATAGAAGTTAACAACATAAAGGTTTTTACCAATCATGGTTGTTTAGAGGAGGAAGCAAAAATAGGATCGGAATATAGAGTTGATATTAAAGTAAATGCAGATTTATCTAAATCGGCAAAGACAGATGATTTAAATGATACTGTTGATTATGTTCATCTTAATAAAATAGCTAAGGAAGAAATGGCAATACGATCTAAGTTATTAGAAGAAGTTGCTCAGCGAATATTAACCAGAATTTTTAATGAAATTCCTATGGTAAAAAAAGCTAAAGTAAGTGTGGCTAAAATTAATCCGCCAATAGGAGGAAATGTTGGAGAAGTAGTAATTATTTTAACAAAAAAGCGTAAAAGTTAAAAAGTTCTTGCAGAACCAAAGAAAAAATGTAAATTTGTCGTCCGAAAGGGTGTCGTGGCCGAGTGGCTAGGCAGTGGTCTGCAACACCATCTACAGCGGTTCGAATCCGCTCGACACCTCAACAATAATTACAAAACCTTAACTTACATAGAGTTAAGGTTTTTTTTAGTCTTTTACCCACCTTATTATCCACAATGTTAAATGTATTATTTCGGTTAAAGTCTAAATAAATTCTACCCACGCGGATAAAAGTAATAACTCTGTTTTCTTTAACAAGAACCTTAAATTGGTAAGTATCCAAAATACAAATTAGTCTCTTCTCATATTTGTAGAAGGTCATTTGCAACAAATTTTTATGCACAGAATAAATATCCAACACCATTATTGATGAACAATAGTGCACATGGAACTGAAAAAATGTTTTTGAGTTATATTGGTAAAAGACCAATAGATTACGGAGTTTAGTTACCAAAAATATGGGAGGGAGATATCTTTAAGTACATCTAAACTGTCGCCCAAAGTAACTATCAAAAATTTAACATAATCATTAGAATGTTAAATTCTATATCTTTGACTAAAAAATTATTACAACAACTATAATTGAAAGCAATTACAAAATATTGGTTTTTAGAAGGTTTCAACCTTTTTAAAAAACTCGGAATGCTCAATATGATGAGAATTTGTGAGATTCTTGAAATGGATAATATTGAAAAAGGCAAGCCTATTGAGCTCAATGATGAACATAAGAATAGTGTTTTCTTTCTAAAAAGAGGCAGTGTCAAAATTGTAAATACAACAAATGATACTGTTAAGTACGTTGTAAAACGTGGTAATATCTTTGGGGAACTCGCTCTTTACAATAGAGAAGCTGCAACCGAAGAGGCTGCTTATGCTTTAGAAGACTGTGTAATCTGCTATATAGAGTCAGGAAAAATGGAAGAACTTATGGAAAAACATAAGTCACTAAAGAATGGAATATTAAAAATTTATGGACTACGTATTCAAAAATTAGAACGACGGCTTCACGATTTATTGTATAAAGACAGCACAACCAGAATTAAAGAATTTATTACTGATTATTTAGAAGAATTTGGTAAAATAAATGATAAAGGAACATCAGTTGCTAAAAACTTATTGTCTCATAAAGAAATTGCAAACCTCACAAATACCTCAAGACAAACGGTTAATAATGTGATGAGTACAATGAGAAAAGAAGGGGTAATAGATTATAATATTAAATTTATTTCAGATACTAAATAGATAATTATATGTGTTAATTAAATAAAGAATGGTTAAAAAAATATTTTCAAATAACTAAATGATTGTTTAGATTTGTTTTTATAAGCACATAAATGTCAAGAAAAAAAGAATATATAGAAGAAGATGTAGTAGAAAAAGCCATGAATTTATTCTGGGTTAAAGGTTATGAAAGCACGTCTATGCAAATGCTTGAGAAAGCGATGGGAATTAATAAATTTTCTATTTATTCTAGCTTTGGAAGTAAGAATAATCTTTTTGTTGAAAGCTTAAAACTCTATAGAAAAAAAGTAAGCAAAATAACTAATGAGCTTGAATCGTCTTCAGCTGGGCTTTTAGCTATAAAGCAGTATTTCTATAAATTTTTAAAACTGTCGGCTGGAAAAGGCTTTGCAAAAGGTTGCTTAATATCTAATACTTTAAATGAATTGGATAACGATACAGATTTGAAAGTAAGAAAGCAAGTAGAAGATTTTAATGACGATATTAAACAAGTATTTTTTAACAAACTTGTTTCCAAAAGCGATAAGGATCAAAATATTTTAGAGGAACAAGCAGATTATTTGGTGATTTCTATGATTGGTTTATCATCTGCTTCCAAGGTTTATAGTGAGGTACAACTAGAAAATTATATAGAGAACACATTTATGAGGTTGTAATTTTTTTAACACCAAACTAACCGATTGTTTAGTTTAGTGTAACTACCATAGCGAATATAGGCCACTTATATTTTTAAAATTAATTAGAAAAAATGAAATCTAAACTGATAAAACTTTGGGATAAATTTAAAGGACTATTAAAACAAGGGCTTACACCTAAACAATTAGCTATAAGTTTAGTGGTTTCTTCCTTAGTTTCAATTTTTCCAATATTTGGTATAAGTACTATTATTTTAACATGTATTGCTTTGCCATTTAGGCTCAATTTGCCAATAATGATTGCTTTTAGCTATGTAGCAGAACCATTAAAGCTTATAGTAATAATTCCATTTATAAATATAGGGGCACGTGTTTTTGGCACAGAACATACGTTGTTAACTTTTGAAGCTATTAAAACAAGTTATAACATAGATTTTTGGAATACAGCAAGAGAATTGTCTTTCGAATTACTTTGTGGAACCATAGGTTGGGCATTAACTGCAATCCCATTAGGTATCGTTCTTTATTTTATTTTGAAAGGAATTTTAACATATTTCGACAAACTGAAAACTAATCGACTATTAACAAAATGAAACTAACAAAAACTTTAGGCTATTTAGGTCTCGTCGCTTCTATTCTTGTAGGTTTAGGAGAATACTTTTTACACTATTCATCAAATATTTTAGGACACGCAGAAAATTATGAGTTTTTTAAGTTTGTGTCTTTAGATAATATTACAACAGGTCATTTCTTGGCAGTTATTGGTTTGCCTTTTTATTTTGCAGGATATATTCATATCTATAGAATGCTTAAATCTGGAAACGAAACTTTAGCCAGAATAGTTTTAGCAATTGGATTTATTGCCTTTGCAGTTGGTGGTATTTGGATTGGCTCTCGAGCTTCCATAGGAAATATAGTTCACTTAAAAGATGCTATGAATCCATCAATATACCAAAATCTTTTAGCGCATTATACAGGTCATATGGAAGTATTGGTAGAGGTACTTCGTATTGTTATAGCTTCATTATCTGTAGTTTTTGTAATTGCTATATTAAAAGGTGGTACCTATTATAAAAAATGGATGGCAATTTTTAACCCAATTGTAATTTTACTATTGGTTTTTTCAACATTGATTTGGGCAGAAGGTTTAGCAAAACATTTAGCACCAATAGCTATGAATGTAACACATTTTATCCTTTTCTCATTGTCATTATATCAACTAAATAATTATACAAAAACCAACAATAATGTTAAGTAAAAACACAAGAAATTTATTAAGTATTTTCAAAAAAACCTTTATTGTTATTGGGCTAATAATAGTCGCATTACTAACATTAGTTATTTGGTTTTTTTGGAACGATGCTACTTCAGAAAAGTACGAAATCACAATAGATGATAGTAAAATTCCTTTATTTGAAGAAGTTGCACTCGACTTTAAACATCAATATAATGGAGACAAATCATTACCAATTGCACCTGCAGCTTTAATTGATATTAATAATGACAATGTTGATGAAGTTTTTTTTGGAGGTGGAATGCATCAAGAAGATGCCATTTTCGCATATCGAAATAATAAATTTGTCGATATTTCTTCAGAAGTCAACTTACCTAAAAAAGGAAATACCGTAACAACTGTAGGTTTAGTTTCTGCTGATTTTGATAATAACGGATTTACAGACATTCTTTTAGGTAGAGAAGATGGATTAACCATTTATTATAACACAGATGGAAAATTCACAGCTAAAAAAATTGACACACCAATAAATGAAAAATCTACACCTGCAGGATTAACTGTAGGAGATATAGATAAAGATGGTGATTTAGATATTTTTATGTCTACATATATTAAAAAAGAGTTGATGGAAGGACAAACTATTTTTGAGGATTACACCTATGGCTCTACAAGTGAGTTATTACTTAATAATGGTGATGACACCTTTAAAAGTATTACAAAATCTGCTGGGTTAGACTATATACACAATACATTTCAAGGTGTATTAGTAGATATTGATAATGATTCTTGGTTAGATTTAATAGTTGTGCATGATACAGGCGAAGCTAGAACCTATAAAAATAATGGTGACTTAACGTATACAATGAAACCAAATCCTTTGACCAAAAAGTTTGCTTACCCAATGGGATTAGCAGTTGGTGATTATAATAATGATGGTTTAGTAGATTTTATGTTTTCAAATACAGGAAGTACTTTGCCAAGAGCTTTAGCAAAAGGAGATATAAAAGATGCCTCATTATTTAATGAGAAATGGATTTTGTTTAGAAACGATGGTGATTTTCAATTTACAGATACAGCTAAAGAAACTAAAATAGCAGATTACGAATTTTCTTGGGGCTGTACCTTTGCTGATATGAATAATGATGGTTTACAAGATTTAATGGTAGCCGAAAATTATGTGGACTTAGCACCTAATAAATTATTCAGGTTAAAAAGTAGATTCTTAGTTCAAAAAGAGGATGGTACTTTTGCTCCTACCGAAGAAAAAAGTGGTGTTGTTAATCCGCATTATGCTATTACTTCGTTAGTAAGCGATTTTAATAATGATGGTTACCTGGATATGATTTGGGTAAACATTGATACACCTTCGTTAGCTTATATTAACAAAGGAGGAACGAACAACTACCTTCAAGTAGATTTAGGAGAGTCTGTTAATGTACAAGGCGCAAGAGTAACGGTTACTACACCAACAAAAAAACTTACAGAATGGCTAGTAACAGGAGAAGGTTTAGCTAGTGATCAAACAGCTTTATTACAGTTTGGACTAGGAAAAGAATCAAGTGTTTCAAACATTAAAATCCGATTAGCAAACGATAAAGTAATTAGTGTTGATAACCCAGAAATCAATACAATTATTGATTTAAAAGCCGAAGTTGAAAAACAGAATGCAACTTTAGAAACACCTAAAGAAGATATCCAACAAGATTAATATTATATATAAAGAGAAGATATATAGGGTTTTTTATAGTACAATTTTAATAAGTGACACAGAAATTTTCACCGAGTGTCACATAAAGTAACTATTGAAAAACTAAAGCTTTCTCCAATTAATATAAGGCAGTAACTTGCCTTATAACCTACTGGTAATGAATTTGCATAGTATTTATATTATGTGAAAGGTGAATTACTTTGCTTTTTTTAAATTAAGATATAATGAAAAAAGTAAACAAAAAAGACAACTAAAATATGAATTTTATAAAACACTTATTCGGAAAGAATAAACAAAAAGAAACTTCTGAATTATCTCAAGGCTATTGCCCAAATTGTTGGGGAGATCAGGAGTATGATAACCTTATACGAGAAAAGTATGAGGACGCACAAATAACGGTTAACAATCACAGCGCTAATTATGCATTTGTACAAGACTTTATAGTAACGCATATGAGTGGTATTAAGCTTAAGAGTACTGTAAAAGGAACAGAATGTCCAACTTGTAAAGTCAGAAATAAAAACTAATGTCAAATAGTATCACATATTACAGCATTTGGGTAATCCTAATTATAGGATTGTTTGGTGCTGGAGGATTAGTAATCGAGGAATTTAAAACAGGAGAAGGTTGCCCCAAAATAATGCACATACCAATGTGTCTTGTTATTTTAATCTGTTTTGTTGTTCCACTTATAGCGCATCTCTTAAAAAAATGGAACGTCTTGTACTTTTTATTTACAGGATTAGCAGGTAGCATCGCTTTAGTGGCTTCTATTATGCAATTTACAGGAAATGCAGAATGCCCCAAAACAACTTCAGGAACACCAATGTGCTACTATTCTTTATTGTTGTTTAGTAGTTTAATTATTTTAAAAATATACCATCAAAAATTAAAAAACAGAAATAATTATGAAAATTTTTAAACTATCAAATACTATATTAAGTGCATTATTATTTGTTAGCTTTTTAACAACTGCTCAACAATTAGAAACATCTATTTTTGTTACAGCAAATACTGGTACAACAGATAATTATGCTGTACTATCTAAAATTAATGAAGAAGCAAAATCTTTAAAGAATTCTGAATTAATTATTTTAGGTAATGTGGTTTCAAAAGAAGGTTTTTCAAAAGAGGCAAAAACGAACTTGGCATCTCAATTAAACGTCTTAAAATCATTTAATGGTAAAGTTGTTTTTACCCCAGGACATAATGAATGGGCTAATAACGGATTTAGAGGTGTAAGAGATTTAGAGAAATTTATTCAAAAAGATAGTAATGCCAAGTTTTATCCGGATAAAGGTTGCCCAATTAAAAAGAATGATATTACTGATAATGTGGTTTTAATTACTATAGATTCGCAATGGTATCTCGAAGATTGGAATAACCATATTTATCTTAATGAGAATTGTGATATTAAAAATAGGACACAATTTTTCTTGGAGTTTGAGAGTATGCTTAAAAAATCGCAAGGAAAAACCGTAATGGTAGCAATGCATCATCCTATTTTTTCTAACACAAAAGAAGGATTGTTATCTAAAACTGGTGGTATCTCTTTAAATGATTTTCAAAACAAACAAAACAGGAAATTCAGAAATCGTTTAATAACTTTAGTGAGACAAAATGAAAATATATTTTTTGTTTCCGGACACGATAAAAACTTACAATACATTAATCAATATGGTATTTCACAAATTATAAGTGGTGCTTCTGGTAAAACAGAAAAAGCAACTATAAAAAGAGATAACCAATTTGCGTCAAAAGAAAATGGTTATGCTCGTATAGATTTTTTTAAAGGAGGTGCAGTAAGTGTAACTTTTCAAGGAATAGCAAAACCTTATACAACAAAAATTATTACTCCAGTAACTAAAGAAGTATTTACAAATTTTAAAGATAAAAGTAGTTTTGGCAAAACATTTAGTTCATCAATATATTCAAAAGAAGAAACTAAAATCAAAAAAATTTATAAAGGGTTTTTAGGAACTCATTACAGAGAATATTATAGTAAAGATGTAAAAGCACCAGTTGTTTTTATAGACACTTTAAAAGGAGGATTAACACCAATTAGACGTGGTGGTGGTCATCAATCTAAATCACTTCGATTAGAAGATAAATACGGTAAGCAATATGTAATGAGAGCATTACGAAAAAGTTCTATTAAATTTTTGCAGTCTACCGCATTTCAAGATCAATATGTAGAAGAAGAATTAGAAGATAGTTTTGCAGATAGCTTTTTATTGGATTTTTATACAACTGCACATCCTTATACACCAAATACTGTAGGAACTTTAGCAGATGCAGTAGATATTTACCACACCAATCCTACGTTGTATTATATTCCTAAACAAGAACATTTGGGTGTGTATAATGATGAGTATGGTGATGAACTTTATATTATTGAAGAACGAGTAGAATCGGGTCATAAAGATTTGGCAAGTTTTGGGAAACCAAAGAAAATTTTAAGTACAAATGATGTATTAAAAGAAATAAATAAAACAGGTAAAGCAATTGTAGACGAACCATCATACATTAGAGCAAGACTATTTGATATGCTTATTGGTGATTGGGATAGACATGGAGACCAATGGAGATGGGCGCTTTTTAAAAATGCTGATGGTACAGAAATATGTAAACCTATTCCAAGAGATAGAGATCAAGCATTCTCTATTTTCGATGGAACTTTATTAGCATTTTTACGCTATGCAGTTCCAAGTGTAGGTATGATGCAATCTTTTGACGACGAATTACCAAGTCCAGAATGGTTTAGTTTTGAACCTTATCCTTTAGATATGACTTTTATCAATCAATCTAATTGGAAAGATTGGGAAAGAGAAGCAAAGACACTACAAACAGGTATTACAGATGAAGTAATAGAAAAAGCATTTGAAAATTTACCAGAAGAAATGAAAGGTAAAACAATTGAAGAAATTAAAAGAAAACTAAAAGGAAGACGTGGAAATATTGTAGACATTGCTCGTAAATATTACTTATTCTTAAATAAGCACGAAGTAATAACAGGAACTCAAAAATCAGATAAGTTTGAGATAATACGTCATCCTAATGGAAAAACAACTATAGATATTCATAGAAAAGATCTTGGCGTATTTAATAGAACATTTACAAAAGAAGAAACCAAAGAAATTTGGATTTATGGTTTGGATGGTAAAGACACTTTTAATGTAACTGGAGAAGGCGATGATTTAATTACTATTAAAGTTGTTGGAGGAAAGAAAAATGACACCTATAACTTTAAAAACACAAAAAAAATTAAGATTTACGATTTCAAAGGAAAAGAAAATACGATTACAAATAAAAAATCAAAAAAGTGGTTGGTAGACGATTATGAAATAAATACTTATGACCATAAAAAACGTAAATATAATGTGAACGCATTTTTACCAATTGTGGGCCTAAATCCAGATGATGGTTTTCAAATAGGTTTCTTAAATACCTTTACAACTTTTGGTATGCAGCGTAATCCGTTTACTACAAAACATTCTATAAGTGCCTCCTATTATACAGGTAATTCAGGTTATGATGCTTCTTATAGAGGCGAGTTTTCAAATATTTTTCATAATTGGAATTTTGCTGTTGAAGGAAAATATACAAGTCCAAATTTTGCTCAAAACTTTTTTGGTTTTGGAAACGAAACTATTTATGACAAAGACGTAGTTGATTTAGACTTTAATCGTGTAAGCATTAAAGAATGGAGTGCAGCTATCTCATTAGTTTGGAGAGGAAGAGATGGTGGTTCATTTTATTTTAAACCACTAATAGAATCTTTTGAAGTAGAAAAAAAAGCAAATAGATTCATTAATTCTTTACCTTTAAACACAAGCGTTTTTGAAAAACAAACTTATGGAGGTGCAGAAGTTAATTATAATTACAAAAACAAAAATGATCTTGCTTACCCAACTTTAGGTTTAGACGTCAGTATTACATCAGGTTACAAAACAAATATAAGTAGTGGTAATATTGATAATAAATTTGGATATATCAAATCGCATTTTGCAATAGATCATAAATTAAATAAAAGTAGCAGTTTAGTATTTGCTACAAAATTAGGTGGTGTAGCAATTTTAGGAGATAATTTCGAATTTTATCACGGAGCACAATTAGGAGGTAATCATAGTTTACGTGGTTTTAGAAAAGAACGTTTTGTTGGTAAATATGCAGTGTATCAAAACACCGATTTAAGATTGATTTTAGGTAAATTTAAAACCAGTATTATTCCCTTTAAATACGGTGTAACAGGTGGTTTTGATTATGGAAGAGTTTGGGAAGAAAATGATATTTCAGATAAATGGCATAATAGTGTTGGTGGTTCTTTCTGGATTAGTGGTTTAGAACTGTTTACTGCTAATTTAGGTTACTATAACAGTAGCGATGGTGGAAGAATTAATTTCACTTTAGGATTTGCCTTTTAAATTAATAATAAAATTAGAAAATACTTATATGAAAAAACCAGTGGTAATTGCCCAAGTTAGTACATTAGAAAATAAACAACCAGAACACGCACTCATAAATGGTTTAGATTTAGTAATCGTAAAGTTTGACGAAGACATTTCTGTTCTTTACGGAAGGTGTTTGCATAGAGGTGCATTAATGTCAGACGGTCATGTAGACGGAGACAATCTTATTTGTGGTGTTCACGGTTGGGATTACAGAGTAGATTCTGGTGTTTCTGAATATAATAATAAAGAAGTATTACATAAGTTTTCTACGAAAGTTGAAGGAGACGATTTAATCGTTGATGAATTTGAAATTGATGCTTTTTTAGTCAACAGTCCGCAACCATTTAATAGAGATGAGTATTTAGGGGCTTACGCAGATACGCATCCAGAAGAAACAGAACCTTATACTGGCTATATAAAAGAATTAGCAAAGAATGGTTTAAAGAATATAGGTCATCACGGATTTTCAGCTTCTATGGGAGTGGATAGAAACATACTTCCTAAATGGAATGACATTCAGTTTTTACCGGCTCAATTAGCATCAAGACCTTTGTTAGACCACGAAGAGGTTGCTACTAAAGTTGTTATTGGTCCAAAAGCAAAAAAACCGTTAGAACTTGACATGCCTTTGTTTGTAAGTGATATGAGTTTTGGTGCTTTATCTCGTGAAGCTAAAATAGCATTAAGTAGAGGTGCACAATTAGCAGGAACAGGAATTTGTTCTGGAGAAGGTGGAATGTTACCTGAAGAACAAGCTAGCAATTCAAAATACTTTTACGAATTAGCATCTGCGCAATTTGGTTTTTCTTGGGATAAATTAGATAATGTACAAGCTTTCCACTTTAAAGGTGGACAAGGTGCAAAAACAGGAACTGGTGGACACTTACCAGGAAGTAAAGTAAGTAAAGAAATTGCAGAAGTTAGAGGTTTAAAACAAGGAGAAACAGCTATTTCACCAGCAGCAAATCCAAACTTTCATTCAGTACAAGATTTTAAAGATTTTTCAGAAAAAATAAGAGAACGTACAGGAGGAATCCCTATAGGATTTAAAATTGCGGCTAGTCATATTGAAAAAGATATTCAGTTTGCATTGGATGTAGGTGTAGATTATATAATTCTTGATGGTAGAGGTGGTGGAACAGGTTCTGCACCAACCATTTTAAGAGATCATATTAATATTCCAACTATTCCTGCATTAGCAAGAGCAAGAGCATATATGGATAAAGTGGGAGCTAAAGATGTTACTTTAGTAATTACTGGAGGTTTACGTGTTGCAGAAGATTTTTCAAAAGCAATGATGTTAGGTGCAGATGCTATTGCAGTATCTAATTCTGCGTTACAAGCTATTGGTTGTTTAGGTATGCGTGCTTGTGGGTCTAATAATTGTCCTGTAGGTATTGCAACACAAAAAGAATCGCTTCGTAGTCGTTTAATCATCGAGTCTTCAGCACAACAATTAAAAAACTTTTTTGAAGCAACTAACGATTTAATTAAAGTTGTAGCACGTTCTTGTGGTTATGACGATGTGACGAAATTTAACCATAATGATTTATCAACTTTTGATAGAGACATGCATCATTTAACAGGAATTAATTACGCAGGATTAAAATAAAAAAGATGAATACAATAGATTTTTATGGCGCAGATTGGTGTCCAGACTGCCAAAGAGCCAAAGCATATTTAAAAGATAATGGAGTTGATTTCAATTTTATTGACGTTGATTTAGACAAAGACGCAACTGCACGAGTAGAAAGTATCAATAAAGGGAAACGTATTATACCAACGGTTATTATTAATGAAAAACCACATACCAATCCAGATAATAGTGTATTAGCAAATGTATTAGGTATTAATTCTCAAGGACGCGTTATTTTATATGGAGCAGACTGGTGTCCAGATTGTCAACGTGCAAAAAGCTACTTACAAGACAATAAAATTAACTTTCAATACATAGAAGTTGATAAATATACCTGGGCAGCAGAAAAGGTCGAAGAAATTAACAATGGAAAACGTATTATTCCTACCTTTTTTATTGGAGATAAAAGTTATACCAATCCAGATAATTCTATTTTAAAAGAGGTATTAAATATTGGTGAAGATTCTGAAAAAAAGGTTTATGATAGTATTATTGTAGGTGCTGGAGCAGCAGGATTAACAGCTTCTATTTATATTCAAAGAGATCGTTTTAGTTCTTTAATTCTTGAAAAAAAGAATATTGGTGGTAATGCCTTTTTAACTCAAAAAATAGAAAACTATCCTGGTTTTACAGATATTTCTGGCCCAAAATTAATGCAACGAATGGCAGAACAAGCCAAAGTATACGGAGCAACAATTGAAACAGGTGTTGAAGTAAAAAGTATTTCTAAAAACGGGAATTTATTTCAAATAGAGTCTAATATGGGTGAATACCAAAGTAAATCTGTAGTATTAGCTTTAGGTTCTACTTATCGAAAATTAGGCATTGCTAACGAAGAAGATTTAATTGGAGCTGGTATTCATTTTTGTGCAACTTGTGATGGTGCTTTTTATAGAGATAAAGAAGTACTTGTAATAGGTGGTGGAAATAGTGCCTTAGAAGAAGGTGTTTTCTTAGCCGGTTTCTGTAAAAAAGTAACTATTGTAAATCGTAGTTCAGTATTTTCTGCTTCTGAAACATATATTGAAAAGTTACCATCCATAAAAAATATTGAAACTCACCTAAATAAAGATTCTTTAGGTTTTACTAAAGATGAAAATGGTAATTTCAAAGGATTAGAAGTAAAAGATAAACTTACTGGGAAAACAGAAGAATTAACAGCAGATGGAGCTTTCATTTTTATAGGATTGATTCCGAATACAGCGAGTGTAAAAGATACTATTACATTAAACGAAAGAGGCTTTATTACCACAACTGGATTAGGCGAAACTAATGTGTCAGGTGTTTTTGCTGCTGGTGATTGCCGAGAAGGTGCAATCGCACAGGTAGCTGCTGCTACAGGAGAAGGCGTGTTGGCAAGCTACGGTGTACGTAATCATTTAAAATAATATAATGGAAAACTGGTATTTACCTATTACAATTGTGCCGGGCTTAGGCTTACTTATTCTTTCAACCTCAAACCTAATGGTAACATTAAGTAATGAAATAAGTGCAATGATTGAACATTCTAAAGAGAAAACAATCATCACGCGAAAATTAAAACAATTGAAGTTGCTTAATACGGCAATGGTATTTTTTTATGTTTCTGTAGCATTATTACTGATTTCTGCTGTACTCAATGGTTTATACACCATAGAAAAAGCATCATTATATATAAGTATTTTGGCAATAATCTCTGCCCTCATCGGACTTTTCTCTTTGGTAATTTATTCATTTAGAGCAGTAACAATTCGTCAAAATCAATTTAAAAACAAGCTAGATTAAATCTGAAAATATTATGGAGAAAACAACAAAATGGTACAGCGTACTAAAGGATAAAAAAACATTACCTGAAGGTCGTGTACAAACTGTAACCGCAGGTCATCAAGGGATTTGCTTAACACATTTTGATGGTAAGTTTTCTGCGTTAGATAATAAATGCCCACATCAAGGAGGTCCATTAGGCGAAGGTTCTATTGAAAACGGAATGTTACGTTGTCCTTGGCACGGTTGGGATTTCGATCCATGTTCTGGAATGCCACCAGGTGGTTTTGATGACGGAGTAAAAACCTTTGATGTAAAAGAAGAAGGTGATGAGATTTTTGTGGGTATACTAGAAGAAGAAGCACATCTAGACACTATTTCTGATGTTATGATGCAGACGATGGTAAATTGGGGAATTGATACTGGCTTCGGAATGGTAGGACATTCTAATCTAGCGGTTGCCGATGCTATGATGCGATTAGAGCAACAAGATAAATTTCGATTTTTTGGTATTCGTCATGAAGGCGCAGCAGCTTTTGCAGCTTCGGCTTATGGCAAACTAATGGGAAAACCAGCCGTTTGTTTCGGTATTGCAGGGCCGGGCTCTACTAATATGTTTACAGGTATGTGGGATGCTAAAGTAGATCGCTCTCCTATGCTAGCTTTATCGGGGCAAGTAAATACACAAGTTATGGGAACTGGCGCCTTTCAAGAAGTAGATTTAGTTGGTGCGTTTCAAACCGTAGCAAACTTTAATCATAGTGTGCAACAAAACTCAAAACATAGTGAGTTAATGAGTTTAGCAATAAAAAGTGCGATATTAAATAGAGATGTTTCACATATAACTTTTCCAGACGAAGTGGCTTTTATGCCAAAAACAGAAGGAGAAAAAGCACAAACACCAGAGGGTAGAATTACACCTATGAACATTTCGCCACCAAGGCAGATGGTTGGAAAAGCAGTAGACATGTTAAAAAAATCAAAAATGCCTGCTATTATTGTTGGTCATGGTGCACGTTTTCATATGAAAGCAATTACGGCGTTTGCAGAAAAAATAAACTGTCCAGTAATTACAACGTTTAAAGCAAAAGGACAAATTTCAGACCATCATGAACTAGGTTGTGGTGTATTAGGACGAAGCGGAACACCAATTGCATCTTGGTTTATGAACGAAAGCGATTTATTACTTGTCTTTGGAGCTTCATTCTCTAATCATACAGGTATTACACCTAAAAAACCAATAATTCAGGTAGATTACGACCCAACAGCTTTAAGTAAGTTTCATAAAGTTGATGCAGCACTTTGGGGAGAAATTTCTGAAACCTTAACTATTATAGAAGAGGGAGTTAAAGGTAAATTGAATACCGTAGATAGGCGTCCAGAAATTGCAGAACGTTGGGTAATTTGGCAAGAAGAAAAAGCAAGTCGATTAAAAGACGAAAGTGAAGTAGGATTAAGTTCTATAGCAGTTTTTGAAGCCATGAACAAAGTTGTACCAGACAATGCTGTTATTGCAGTAGATGTTGGGAATAACACTTATTCTTTTGGGCGCTATTTTGAACCTAAAAACCAATCTGTTTTAATGTCTGGTTATTTAGGGTCTATAGGGTTTTCATTGCCAGCGGCAATGGGAGCTTGGGCTGCACAAGGAAAAGATAGACCAATTTGGTCAGTTTCTGGTGATGGTGGCTTCGGGCAGTATTTAGGGGAAATGATGACCTTGGTTAAATACAATATGAACATCAAACAAGTATTGTTAAATAACTCTGAAATAGGAAAGATTTCTAAAGAACAAAAAGCAGCAGAATTAGACGTTTGGAAGACATCTTTACACAATGCAAATTTTGCCAAATATGCAGAAAACTGTGGTGCATTAGGAATTAGAGTCACAAAAAAAGAAGAGCTAATACCAGCTTTAGAGAAACTAAAAGCACACAATGGTCCAGCATTATTAGAAATAATTACAGATGCTACTTTAATATAAATAAACTATAATATAATTAAAATGAAACAAAATTTAAAAAACGGAATTGCAGCACAAGGATATGATGTTGTATCATTCTTTAACGGAAGTCCTAAAAAAGGAAACGAAGCATATGCATCAAATTACAATGACGCAAAATATCTTTTTGCTTCACTAGAAGATAAAGAAAAATTTGAAGCTTCCCCATCACAATACACGCCACAATATGGTGGGTTTTGTGCTATTGCAATGTCTGAAGATAAAGAGGTTAACCCGAACCCAAAAAGTTGGGAAGTGCGTGATGGAAAATTATATTTTTTTACAAGAATGCTCTTCGGAATTATCGATGCTAAAAGACAATGGGTTAAAAAACCTGAGGAATTAAGAGGATTAGCTGATACAGCTTGGGCTAAAATGAATGCTTAATCAAGTTTAAAAAGTATAATAAACAATTTATATATTGAATGAATAAGGATAAAACGTTACTAGAAAATTACAAATATTTAATTGCGCTGTTAAGTGTCTTTAATTTTCTATTAACGCCTATTCATATAGCGATAAGTAGTTTTAATCCAGCTTATGTTATCGTTATAAATTATACACTAGTTATTTTAAGTAGCTCATTAATCGCTTCGAAGAGAACAGCTAAACTTATTACATACATTCTGGGATTCCTAACATTATTGGTTATTTGGTTAGAATTTTCTAACAATGATTCTAAATCAATCTTAATTTGTAGGTTGGTATTTTCCTTTTTATTATTTGCCTGTTTTTGCATTATACTTATTAGGCAACTATTAAGAATAAAAGAGATTAACCTTCAGTTTATTTTAGGTCCAATTTTAGGCTTTCTCTATTTGGGTATTATTGGAGGTGTATTATTTGAGTCTATTCATTTTTTAGATGCCAATTCATTTCAATTAATAAAAGGGTTCTCTGGTTATAGTTTTTACTATTTCAGTTTTATAAGTATTACTTCTGTAGGCTATGGAGATATTACACCTTTAACAGCACCAGCACAATCCTTAACACTTGTTATGAATATTATAGGACAATTCTATTTAATTATTGTTATAGGAGTCTTCGTGGGTAAATATATTAACGTAAAATCAAAATAAATGTTCGAATCTTTCAGTATTATATTTACAATCGCAGCACTTTTTAATTATATCAATTACAAATGGTTAAAACTGCCAACAACTATTGGTTTAATGATTTTAAGCTTGCTTTTAATCATTCCAATTACATTAAGTGAAACCGTGTTTCCAAGGTTTTATATATTCTTTTGTGATATTATTGTTAATGCAGATTTTAAAACGCTGTTACTCGATGGTATTTTAAGTTTTTTATTATTTGCAGGTGCATTACACGTTAATCTTGCTGCACTTGCCAAAGAGAAAAAATCTATTTTATTATTTGCAACTTTAGGTGTTCTAATCTCTACCTTTTTAGTTGGAGGTTTAATCTTTTTTGCTGCGCAGTTGCTTGATTTAGAACTACCATTTATACACGCACTTTTATTTGGTGCTTTGATATCACCAACTGACCCTATTGCCGTTATGGCAATTTTGAAAAAAGCAAATATTGCTGAAAGTTTAAACATAAAAATAGAAGGGGAATCCTTGTTTAATGACGGAGTTGGAGTTGTTGTTTTTTCTGGAATTTTACTGATTGCCACTACAACAGGAGAACACAGTTCTGCTGAAATTGGAGCAGAAATAGGAACACTCTTTTTAGAGGAAGCTGTTGGTGGATTAGTTTATGGATTAGTTATTGGTTTTCTAGGGTTAAAGTGTATTCAGTCATTAAAAGAAAACCCTCAATTAGCCGTAATGATAAGCCTTGCTGTTGTAATGGGGGGAACAGCAGGTGCATTTATACTTCATGTATCTGCACCGTTAGCAATGGTTGTTGCAGGATTATTGATTGGACATAAAATACACATCAATGAAGATAAAAACCCTATACAGAAAGCTATCAATTCTTTTTGGGAAATTCTAGATGATGTTTTTAACGGAATTCTATTTGTTCTAATTGGACTTGCTATTCACTTGTTAGATTTTAAAACTGGATATATTTTATTAGGTGTTATGTCAATATTAATTGTACTTCTTGCTAGGTTTATCTCCGTGTTTTTACCATATTCATTATTAAAACACGAAGAAAAAAAGCCTATTAAAACAATTGCCATTTTAACTTGGGGAGGATTACGTGGTGGCATTTCCATAGCATTGGCTTTAAGTTTAAGTAAAGAGCTTTCGGGAGATTTAATACTTCATATAACATATATCATTGTGTTGTTTTCAATTATTGTTCAGGGCTTGAGTATCGGTAAGGTTGTAAAAAAGTTATATTCGTAAAACCATTAAACATTTACATATGAGTGATAAATTAAAGGAAAAGGCGGAAGATAAATATTTAATGAACGAGTTAAATATTGACAAAGAAGAATTAAAAAAATTAAAGAAAAAACTATCTAAAGTTTCACCTCGTTCAGAAAGAGGTGTAGAAACATTATTTAGATTGCTATCTAAAAATCAGTATACTTTAAATACGATGATAGATACAAAATCGAATATTTTAATATCTATAAACGCTTTAATTTTATCGTTAATACTAGGGACTGTAATGAGTCAATTAGGTACAGACCCTCATCTTATTTACCCAGTTATAATGATATTGTTTACCAATTTAACATCAATCGCTTTTGCGATTTTCGCCACGCGTCCAGAACTGGTTCATGGAAAAAGTGAAGCCAAAAACTTAATGTTTTATGGTAATTTTCAGCATATGGAAGAAGAGGAGTATGTAAATAAGGTTACTAGCTTAATGAATGAAGGTGATGAATTGTATAAAACCATTGCAAAAGACACCTATCATTTAGGGAAAACGATTGATCGAAAATTTAAGCTACTTCGTAAATCGTTTAATATTTTTTTAATTGGAATTATTTTATCTGTTGTAGCATTTATAGTTTGTCATGCTTTATTTTAATATTTAATAATTTAGCATTAAATGGAAATGAATGTTAATAAATAAGGAATTTAACGAAAACATCTAGTAAATAAAGAAGGTGTTTTTTGGTTTGTTATTTTCTCTTTATTGCCTTTCTTTACTAAAACAAAACTCTATCAAAGACAACTAAAAGAAAACAAATCTATTTTCGATACAGAAATTTATGAAAACATGACCTAATATATCTTATCAGTATAGTTGTATTAATTATATTTTTGTCATGTACTAAGAAAAGAATTCTATATTTAATTTAAAAAAAGAGATGAAAAGAGTTTTATTAATGATTAGTTTTTATGTTTTTATTTCTTGTAAAGAAGAAAAAAAAGCACTGATAAAACCCATAAAAAAGAATCTTGATTTAACTGAATTAGATGAAAAACCTTGTTTTTTAGATAATATAACTGATGATATTTATGAGTTAGGTGCTACATTTAAATACTCATTTAAGTATATACCACCTATAATAGAACAAAAGCATACCATAAATAATACAAATTTAAAAGAAATTGATTTTATAAATGTTAGGGTTGTAAATCTAAACAATGGTAATAAATTTAATATAAAATCAGCTCTAGAATATTGTTATCCTCCTAAAGGCATTTGCGCATCTTCATTGGTAATTGAAAATGATTCAATGGTTTGAATTCATCCACCTAGAAGGCATTTTTTTAAAATATTAGAAATAAATCCTTTTCCTTGCATCAGAAAGAATAAAATTAATAATCAATGGAATGATAGTCTTGTTATAGGTTCTCAATATGCAGATGAAAGATGGGCTATTTGGGATAAGAATTTAATAAATAGATCTACATATAAAATACAAAAAGATACTCTTTTAAATACAAATTTCGGTCTTTTGAAATGTAAAGTAATACAAGCAGTTTCACAAAATAAAATAGGTAGAAGTTCTTTAGTCTCTTATTTTAATGATAGGTACGGGTTTGTGCTATTAAATTACAAAAACATAGATAATTCAAGATTAAAATTAACACTTACAGAATACAAAAAGAAAGAACGAAAGCTTAAGGTTTTTGAATTAGAATAAAGAGTAGTTTTGTTAAAAATATAAACGTTCATAAAAGATTATTATAAAATCTTTTATGAACGTTTGTTTTATTATGAGGTAAACTTCTTAAAAGGAAAAGTTAAGAGAAAACTCGTATTTTGTTGCAACGTTTTGAGATTGTTTTTTTGCAGGGATAAATTTTGGTAATCTATTTATTAATTTAGTAACTGCTTGTTTTAAAACATCTCCTTCTCCTGTTTGAGAAACTGTAAGATCATTTACTTTTCCGTTATTGTTAATTGTAAATTTAACAGATACAATACCTTTTAATTCTTCGTCATATGCATCTTCTGGGTATTCTATATTACCTGTGATAAAGTTTGTTATTTGATAGTTGAAACAATTTTTATGTTGGCTTTTTTGTAATTCTTTACACTCTATAAAAAGAGGGACTTCATCAACTTCATTAAAACTGTAAACAATTGATGATAATTCTTCTTCTGATAAGGTTATTGTTTCTTTTTTAAATAAATTATTGTTAGTTTTAATAGAGGCTTTTTCCACATCAAAGCCATTAATATTAGAGACCAAACTCGTTACTTCTTCTTTTTTTCTTTTTGTAAAGAAACGTTTCTTAAAACTGGTTCTTTTTACCTGTATTTGACGAATTTTTTTTGTGTTTTTATCTTCTTTATCAACAGATTTAGAGGTAACAACACATTTTTTAATAGCAAGTGAGTTAAGGTCTTCTAAAGGAGTTTCTTTGGCATTGTCGCAAGCTTTTTGAGCTATTAATGTCATACTTAACAGAAATATAAGTATAGACAAACTTTTTTGGGGAATTTTCATAATTGGGGGATTTATGTAGTTTGTTATATCAAAGATACAAAAAAAATGTTAAAATTTAAGAAAAAGTAAAAACCTTGCTGATTTTTAGGCAACAAGACTTTTTAATAAAATTTATTAAGGATGTAGTTTTTAGTTTAGATTACTTTTTTTTAGTCCAACTATCTCGTAAACCAACCGTTTTATTAAATACTAATTTCTCTGATGTTGTATCATCATCAACATTAAAATAACCTAAACGTTGAAATTGAAAACGTTCTCCAATTTTTGCAGTTTGTAAACTTGGTTCCACAAAAGCATTGATAGTTTTTAAAGAGTCTGGATTTACGAATTCCATAAAGTCTTTGTCTTTATGACCATCAGGAGATTCATCTAAAAATAATCTATCATAAGCTCTTACTTCTGCTTTCACTGCATGCGGTATAGAAACCCAATGCAAAGTTCCTTTTACTTTACGCTTACTTTCTTCAGTACCACTTCCAGATTTTGTTAATGGATCGTAGGTACAGTGAATTACTGTAATTTCCCCATTTTCATTTTTTTCACAACTAGTTGCTGTAATAAAATATGCATTTTTTAAACGTACTTCTTTTCCTAATTTTAATCGGAAGAATTTTTTATTAGCTTCTTCTCTAAAGTCTTCTCTTTCAATATATATTTCTCTAGAAAAAGGAACTTCTCTGGTTCCTGAATTTTCGTCTTCAGGATTATTTTCTGCAATTAAAATTTCCTCTTCTCCTTCAGGATAATTATCTATAATTACTTTCACAGGATCTAAAACTCCCATTACTCTATTGGCCGTTTTGTTTAAATCTTCACGAATTTTAAACTCTAATAAAGAAACATCAATTATGTTTTCTCTTTTAGAAACTCCAACAGTTTCTATAAAATTACGAACAGCTTGTGGTGTATACCCTCTGCGTCGTAAACCAGAAATAGTTGGCATACGCGGATCATCCCATCCGTTAACGATATTTTCTTCTACCAATTTAAGTAACTTACGTTTACTCATAATGGTATAACTCAAGTTTAATCTAGAAAACTCTCTTTGTTTTGGAATTAATGGATACTCGTTTTTACTGTATTCATATACATTATTTCTAAACCAGTTATATAATTCTCTATGTGGATTGAATTCTAAAGTGCATAAAGAGTGTGAGATTTGCTCAATATAATCGCTTTCACCATGCGTCCAATCATACATTGGATAGATACACCAATCTTTACCAGTTCTGTGATGTGATTTATATAAAACACGATACATAATAGGGTCGCGCATTAACATGTTTGTCGATTTCATGTCTATTTTGGCACGTAAAATATGTTCACCTTCAGCAAATTCTCCTTTTTTCATTTTGTCAAATAAATCAAGGTTTTTTGTTACTGAACGATCTCTAAATGGACTGTTAGTTCCTTCTTGTGTAGGTGTTCCTTTTTGTTCAGCCATTGCTTCAGACGTTTGGCTATCTACATATGCTTTTCCGTCTTTAATTAACTGTATAGTCCAATCATATAATTGTTGAAAGTAGTCAGATGAATAACATTCGTTTGCCCATTGATATCCTAACCAAGAAACATCTTTCTTAATTGCATCTACGTATTCTTGCTCTTCTTTAGCAGGATTGGTATCATCAAAACGTAAGTTTACAGGCGCATTATATTTTTCACCTAAACCAAAACTAATTCCTATTGCTTTGGTATGCCCAATATGCAAATATCCGTTTGGTTCTGGTGGAAAACGAAAACGTAAATTTTCTTTTTGCGTTCCATTAGCCAAATCTTCTTCAATAATTTGCTCTATAAAATTTAAAGGCTTTTTTTCTTCAGACATATTTCAACATTTAAACAACAAAAGTAATTATTTCAAAAGAAAAAAAGCAGTAAAAACGAATGCGTTTTTACTGCTTTTTATAAGTTTTTTTAGAATAAATTTATTGCTTAGAAAAACGATCATTAGCCGTGTTTACATCAGCCATAAAACCTGTTTTGTTTAATTGAACATTTTGTACGTTTTTTGAAACTTTAAAGGTATAGGTTGGATATGCCCAGCCCCAATCTTTTAAGACTGTTGCTTCAGTTGGTTTGTGTCCTCTCATTACTTCTAAAGGAATAGTAAACATACCTTTTGTCCCATCCGTATAAGTAACTTCAAGATCAATAGGCATTGGCATTTTACCAATTCTTTCTAAGGTAATCTCTTTATCATTTACTGATTTCACACCATAATCTATAGTGTGTGTAGTTTGTGTCCATTCATTTAAATACCAATCTAAATGTATACCAGAAACTTTTTCAGCAGTTCTTTTAATGTCATTAGGAGTTGGGTGTTTAAAAGAAAAATCTGTAAAGTATTTTTTTAAAGTTTTTGCAACGTTCTCTTTACCAATAACATATTCTAATTGACTCAAAAAGATATTTCCTTTTGAATAACTTGCTATTCCGTAAGCTGTATTCGTATGATAATGATCAGCATGAGTTGTTTGTGGTTCTTCTATACCTTTACTTACAATATAATTATATCCTTTATAAGATCCGTTATGTGGATTGTCTTCAATTTTGTCTAAAATTTTATCTACAGCTTTATTAGAAATATAAGTAGTAAAACCTTCATCCATCCAAGGGTGTTTACTTTCATTAGTTGCTAATAGAAATTGAAACCAAGTATGTGCTAACTCATGAGCCGTTACACCAAATAAACTTCCCCAAGAACGTTTTCCAGTAATTAATGTACATTGTGCATATTCCATTCCTCCATCTCCACCTTGAATAACGGAATATTGTTTGTATGGGTACTGACCAATATGTTCGCTGAAATATATCATTAATTCTGCAGTTTTAGGTTGTAGTTTTTTCCAACGTTCTAAAAATTCAGCATCCAAATCTTTTTTATATAAGAAGTGTAAATCAATTCCGTTTTTCATTTTAAGAATATCGTGAGCATATTCTGGATCAGCAGCCCAGGTAAAATCATGAATGTTTTCTCCTTTAAATTTCCACGTTAATTTTTTTCCTTTAGGAAGGTTTAAATTTTTGGTGGTGTCTTCATAACCATGTCCAACTTCTTGTGGGTTTTGTAGATTACCAGTTCCACCAACAACATATTTTTTGTCGATATGTAATGTAACATCAAAATTACCCCAAACTCCATGAAATTCACGAGCAATATATGGAGGTGTATGCCAACCTTCAATATCATACTCGGCCATTTTAGGGTACCATTGGCTCATTGATAAAGCAACACCTTCTTTATTATCTCTACCAGTTCTTCTAATTTGTAAAGGAACTTGAGCATCAAAATCCATTTCAAAAGTTACGCTTTCTCCAGATTGTATTGCTTTATTCAGATTAACTTCTAAAATAGTTCCAATAGTTTCATGGCTAACTTTTTTACCATTTTGAGTTAAAGAATTTACTTTTATATACCCAATTTCCGAGTCTTTTAATTTTGTAATTCTACTTTCAAAAACAGGATTTTCAGGTGTACCGATATTAGTTACCATTCTTGCGTCAGGATCTTTTATAGATTCTAAACGTGCATTCATTTGTGAACTTGGCTGAAATGCATTGAAGTATAAATGATAAAATACTTTTGTTAATTCGTTTGGTGAATTGTTGGTGTATATTAAAGTCTGCTTTCCTTTATATTGATTTTTTTTCACGTTCATGTCAATATCCATGGTGTAATCTACGTGTTGTTGCCAATAATTACCCTTTTTTATAACTGTCGTTTCTTGCGCAACAGAAGTACAAGAAATAGTTAATAATAAAGAAATAGAATATATAATTTTTTTCATTGTAAATTATTTTTCAATTATAATTAATCAAAAAAAGAGCATCAGTTAAATGCTCTTTTATTTTTTAGGAAAGATGAATTTATTTTCCGTTTACCATTCTGTCAGCCATACGTAACGCATTATATGCATTTACAACACGACCAGAAACAGATAAATCTGAAAAAGGAACTAATTCATCTCTAGAACCTGGCTTTATTACATTAAAATTAATTTTTGTACCAGAATTCATTAAAATATGTTTTACTTGACTAGCGCTTAGTTCAGGATAATAAGAACGAACTAAAGCTGCAACACCCGCTGTTGAAGGAGCTGCCATAGAAGTTCCACTAAATTTTTTGTATTCTCCTTCTGGAGTTGTAGAATGAATTTGAACTCCAGGAGCAAAAACATCTACATTTTTCTTTCCATAGTTAGAAAAACTAGCAGGTAACTTTTCATTATAGTTAGAGCTCATTGCTCCAATAGTTAAAAAGTTATCTGATACTTCATTTTTATAATCTGGAGTATCGTTTGGAAATGTTTTTTCAATATCAATATTTTTACCATCGTTTCCAGCAGCATTTACAATTAATACATCTTTTGAAGCGGCATATTTAATTGCTTCATAAACCCATTCTTTATTAGGAGAAAATCCTTTACCAAAACTAGTATTAATTACTTTAGCTCCATTATCTACAGCATAACGAATACCTAAAGCAACATCTTTATCATATTCATCACCATCTGAAACAGAACGTACTGCCATCATTTTTACATTTGTAGCAACACCATTCATTCCTTTTCCGTTATTACGAGTAGCTCCAATAATTCCAGAAACATGAGATCCGTGAGCTTCATCTTTTACAGAATGACCAGTATTACCATCTCCAGAACCTGGTTTATCATTAATGTCATAAGCATTATCTCCTACAACAGTTCTGTAATCAGTTTTTAAATTATCACCACTAATTGCTTCATCTGCACTTTTTAGTTGATTTGTTAAATATTCATCAGCAGCTTTCATAGAAGGAAATCCATAACCAAAAATTTCGCTAGCAGATGATATCGCTTCTAATACATCTTTATTGTCAGTTTTAATAGCCATTACATCTTGAACAGAATATTCATCCTTGTTTAGAGATTTTTTTAATTCAGCATCGCTAATTTTTACTTGAGCCAAAAGAGATGTAAAACGCATTTTCTTCGCGTTTGCTTCTTTAACTTTTTCATCTTGATATGCTTTTACTTCAGCTAATGTTTCAGCATCAGCAATAGATGGATTCATTAAAATACGTTCATATTCTAAATGTTCCTTATAAGATTTTCCTAAAAAATTCCATCCGTTAATATCATCTATATAACCATTGTTATCATCGTCAATTCCATTACCTGGAATTTCTTTGGTGTTTACCCAAGCAACATCTTTTAAATCGTCATGAGTTAAATCTGTTCCAGAATCTACAACACCTACAATAACTTGTACACCTTTTTTGCCTTTTAAAAACTCATATGCTTTGTTAACACTCATTCCAGGAATAGTGTCTGTAGCTAAATCTAAATGTTGCCAATTGTCTTTTTGGATATCATTTAATTCCGCTTTTTTTGCAGGAATATTAATTGCCACATTTGGACCATTAGGTACAGGAATTGAACTAACAGTTTTACAACTTGCTAAAGTAGCTATTGCAATAGTTGCATAAAATATAGGCTTTGTAATGTTCGTCATCTTAATCTCTCTTAATTAAATATATCTGTAAATTTATAACTTTCTTTTAATCGTACTCCTTTTTCGGTGTGTTTTACTGTAATCACCTCGTTATATGCATCATGTTCTAAAAAAAGGAAAAATTCTTTATCAGCAGCTTCTTTTAAAAACACTTCTTTTTCTTTTAAGGTAAGTAAAGGTCTTGTATCGTAACCCATAACATATGGTAAAGGCAAATGCCCAGCAGTTGGCAATAGATCAGCCATAAAAACCAATGTTTTATCTTGATATTGGATTTTAGGTAACATTTGTTTTTCTGTATGTCCATCTTTAAATAAAACATCAAAACCTACATAATCTTTAGCATTTAAATGAATAAAGTTTAATTGCCCACTTTCTTGTATTGGTTTTATGTTTTCTGATAAAAATGATGCTTTTTCTCTAGAATTTGGTTGGTTTGCCCAATCCCAATGACGCTGATTACTCCAAAAGCGAGCATTTTTAAAAGCAGGTTCATAACCTGTTTTATTTTTATTCCATTGAATAGCTCCACCGCAATGATCAAAGTGTAAATGTGTTAAAAAAACATCTGTAATATCATTTCTATGAAATCCGTGTTTAGCTAAAGAAGCATCTAAAGAGAAGTCTCCAAATAAGTAATAATAACCAAAAAATTTGTCGGATTGTTTATTTCCAATACCTGTATCAATTAAAGTTAATCGATCTCCATCTTCTATTAACATGCAACGCATGCTCATAGAAATCATGTTTTTTTCGTCCGCAGGATTTGTTTTTTGCCAAAGAGATTTAGGAACAACACCAAACATTGCACCACCATCTAACTTAAAATTTCCTGTTTCAATAGGATATATACGCATAAGTAACAAAGATGCGTTTTTTTAACGAATTTTTTTGTTAATAAAAACAAAAAAGATGCGCTTTACAGCACATCTTTGTTTGATTAATAATTTTATGATGGTTTTTTTGTTTTTCTAGTAAAAGTATAAGGTAATAATTTTAAAAAGAGAACAAATTTTAAAACTTAAAAATTACTATGTTTATTTTGTTTCAGATAATAAGAATCCAATAGTAAAGTTTGCGTCCCAATCAAAAATAACTTTTTTAACTCCTGTTTGTTCTTGTATAGCTTTATAAATGTTTAATCCACACTTTACTTTTTTACCTTCTTCCTCAGCAACCTTATCGAAATCTCCAATATTTGTACTTAAAACAGTATAACGTTCTTTTCCTTCTCTTACAGATTTAGCTAATTTATAAGGAACACCACCAATAATAAAACATTGTAATGTTTTTCCAGATGGAACTTTTGTTACTGTTGCTTTAATGTCATCATATACTTTAGCATCTGTTGTGTTCTTTTGAAAATATTTAGCTCCATGTGATTCTAATGCAACTACAGAATTGTCTTTTTCTAAATAAGAAATTTTAGTATTACCAGAACCTATATCTACAACAAAGGCTGTGCTGTTAAATCTCTTAGGTAAAACAGATTTTAATGCATATTGCCCTTCTTGTTCAGGAGTAACAGTATTAACAATATATCCAATGTTTTTTAATTCCTTTGATACTATTTTTGTTATGTCTTCTTTTGCAGCTCCAGAACTTACAACAAAATGAATATCTTTTGGCGCAACACCATATTCTACAATTCCTTGAATATATTCCTTTAGTTTTGTGTTAACCTCTCTGGTGTTTGTCATTCCTTCAGCAATTAAACTAGCACCAAATTCTTTCTTTTTAACCTCCCAATTTAAGTCTTTATCAACATTAATAATAAATGAATTAAATCCAGAAGCACCTAGTTCTACCACACCTTTTAGTTTACCATTAACAGGTTTTACAGGTTGTAAGTTAAATTTGGCAATTTTGTTTGACTTTACTTCTTGTGGCTTTTCAAGCTCTTGTTGTTTTACTTCTTCTTTCTTTTCTTCAGATTTACAAGAAAATAAACTTACTGATAATACAATTGCGATAGCTAATAGGGCAATTTTTTTCATAATTTTAACTGTTTAATTACTGTTTTAAAATAAAATTTTGTAAAAATATGGGGGAAGTATTTTAAGTGGGCAAATATATGTTTTTTGTTTTTAAGATTAAATAAGGCAACGTTAACTTAATTTTAATTTTGCATAAAAAAGAGCGCCATATTTTGGCACTCTTTTTTCTATACAAAATTAGTGTTTATTAAATACTGTTAAGTTTTTCTTTTGCTTTATTTGCTTTTGCAACTCCAGTGTTTAATGAATTTTGGAAACTATTTAATTTGCTTTCAGCAGCATCAATCTTTGCTTTTTTATTAGCGTATTCTTCTTCAGATAAACTTGCTTTACCTATTTCTAAACGTTCTTTAGCAGCAGCAATTTTCGCCTTTCCAGCTGTAACTTTAGCGCTCATTGTGTTAAGTTTTTTAGTGTTAGCGGAAGCTTTTTCTTTAGCAAATTTAGTGCGAGCTTGACTTAAGGCTTTTCCAGAAAGTTGGTCTTTGTTTTCAAATTTTGTTTGTTTAATAGCTTTTCCATTTCCAACTTTATGTTTAGCATCAGCCATTTTATCTTTGGCAGCTTCTTTTTTATCGCTTAACTTTTCTTGACCTTTGTTTTTAACTTCGGTCATTTTATCTTTTCCTTTTTCTTTTGCTGCATCCATTTTATCCTGACCTTTTTGTTTCATGTCAGCAGCTTTTTCTTTTCCTTTTGTTTTTAATTCCTTTCCCTTTTGATTTGCTTGATCTATTTTTTTCTGCGGATGATCTTGTGCTGTGCTAATTTGTACACCAAGAAGCATCATTATACAGGTTACAATTATTTTAAAGTTTTTCATTATTGTGTTTTTTAGTTTTTTGAAAAGTTTTTAATCGCAGGGCGATAGCCAAGAGTTTAATTTACTAATATTTGCATTGAAAATTAAAAAGTTTAATTCCTTAAAATATCTAGTGATCTTGCCTCGAGGTTATTTACTGCTTAAAATAGATGATGTTTTATTAAATATCATCTAAAGCATTTAATGAATTGTCTAATTCTTCCTCCTTTTTTTCTAAATCTTGAGTAATGGTTTCTAATTCATTTTCAACAGCTTCTACTTGTTCTACAATAGCTTTCGCAGCAGTGTTTTCTTCTTCTTCTTTTTTTGTGTCTTTGCAAGCTACCATTACAAGTAATAATGTTGCTAGAATTAAAATGTTAGTTGATAGTTTCATTTTTTTTAAATTTAAGAGTTATTGGTTTAGTGTAATTAACTTAATTTCAAATAAGTAAGATATTAACAAAACGTTTATATAAAAACATTAGTATATTATTCTTTATAATTTTATGAATAGTAATATATATGAGTGATTTCTGTTGTTATTATTACGAATAAAATGGAGTGTAAGCATAGAATGTTTTTTATTTTTGAAGTCTATAAAAACAAACAACTAATAATAAAAGTAAATAAGCATGAAAGTATTAGGAATAGGGAAAAACTATGTCAATAGTAAAGACGAAATAAATACTTATAAAAATGGAAAACAAATTATTTTTTCTAAGCCAGAAACTAGTTTGGTTTTTAATAATGATGATGTTGTTTTTCCTAGTATCACAGAAAATTTAGTTTATGAAGTAGAACTGGTAGTGAAAATAGGTAAAAAAGGTAAAGATATTGCTGAATCTGAGGCAACGTCATATATTTCTGAGATAGCTATTGGTATTGATTATACAGCAAAAGATGTTTTAAATTTATATAGAGAAACAAAACACCCTTGGGATTTAGCGAAAGGTTTTGATGGAGCTGCTCCAACCTCAAACTTTCAACCAATTTCAAATTTTCCTGATTTAAAAAATATTAAGTTCGATCTTAAGATCAATGGAGAACAAAAACAAGTAGGAACAACTGATATGATGATTTATAATTTCAGCGAAATTATTGCATATGTTTCTAAGTTTATGACTTTAGAGCCAGGAGATTTAATTTTTACAGGAACACCAGCAAGTGGCACTGGACAAATATTTAAAGGAGATCATTTACAAGCATCTTTAGAAGGAGATTTGTTATTAGATTTTAAAATGATATAATAGGCTCAAAGTCCAATACGATAAAAAGAGTTTGAAATTATTCCAGCCCTTTTTTTACTAAAAGCAAAAGCCCTGAAAATTAATTTCAGGGCTTTTTGTATTTTAAAAGTATGTTTTTACCCTTTTAAAGATGCTTTTAAGAATTCAGTATTCATACGAGCAATGTTTTCTAAAGAAATTCCTTTAGGGCATTCAACCTCACATGCACCTGTATTTGTACAGTTACCAAAACCTTCTTCATCCATTTGCTTAACCATGTTTAATACACGATCTGTAGCTTCTACTTGTCCTTGTGGTAATAATGCAAATTGAGAAACTTTAGCACCAACAAATAACATTGCCGATGAGTTTTTACAAGTTGCTACACAAGCACCACAACCAATACAAGTTGCTGCTTCAAAAGCTTTATCAGCATCTGCTTTATTTACAGGAGTTGCATTTGCATCAATAGTATTTCCTGATGTGTTTACAGATATAAATCCACCTGCATGTTGTACACGATCAAAAGCACTTCTATCAACAATTAAATCTTTTACAACTGGAAATGCTTTTGCTCTAAATGGCTCTATAAAAATAGTATCACCATCTTTAAACATACGCATGTGTAACTGACAAGTAGTTACACCTCTATCAGGCCCATGAGCTTCTCCATTAATGTATAATGAACACATACCGCAAATTCCTTCACGACAATCATGATCAAAAGCTACTGGTTGATCTCCAGTATTAATTAATTGTTCATTTAAAACATCTAACATTTCTAAGAAAGACATATCTGGTGAAATATCGTTAACCTTGTAGTCAACCATTTTTCCTTTATCGCTAGCGTTTTTCTGACGCCATATTTTCAACGTTAAATTCATGCTTCTTATTATTTGTATGATCTTTGTTTTAATTCTATATCGTTGAACTCTAATTCTTCTTTATGTAACACAGCGTCACTAGGTTCTCCTTTGTATTCCCAAGCAGAAACGTATGCGAAATCTTTATCGTTACGTAATGCTTCACCTTTTTGCTCTCCATCTAATTCAACAGAATCTTCTCTAAAGTGACCTCCACAAGATTCTTCTCTGTTCAATGCATCTTTAGCAAATAACTCTCCTAATTCTAAGAAATCAGCTACACGACCTGCTTTCGCTAATTCTTCATTATATTCATCAGCAGCTCCAGGAACTTTTACTTCTTTCCAGAATTGCGCACGTAATTCTTTAATTTCAGCAATTGCTTCAGTTAAACCTTTTACGTTACGAGACATTCCAACTTTGTTCCACATGATTTTTCCTAAACGTTTGTGGAAATAATCTACAGAATGTTGACCTTCATTAGTTATAAAGAATTCTAATGTTTTCTTTACATCATTTTCAGCTTCTTCAAACTCTTTAGAGTCTGTAGAAATAGGTCCTGTACGAATATCATCAGATAAATAATCTCCAATTGTATAAGGTAATACGAAATAACCATCAGCTAAACCTTGCATTAACGCAGAAGCTCCCAAACGGTTTGCTCCGTGATCAGAGAAGTTTGCTTCACCAATACAGTATAAACCAGGAACTGTTGTCATTAGGTTATAATCAACCCAAACACCACCCATTGTATAGTGTACTGCTGGATAAATCATCATTGGAGTATTGTATGGATCTTGATCTACGATCTTCTCATACATTTGGAATAAGTTTCCATATTTATTTTTAACAACCTCTTGGCCTAATTTTTTAATTAAGGCAGCATCGTTAACATCTAAACCTTTTATAGTTGCTTGCTCTTTACCGTAACGTGTAATTGCAGAAGCAAAATCTAAATACACAGCTTCACCTGTAGCATTTACACCATAACCAGCATCACAACGTTCTTTAGCAGCACGAGAGGCTACATCACGAGGCACTAAGTTACCAAATGCTGGATAACGACGCTCTAAGTAGTAATCTCTATCTTCTTCAGCTAAATCAACTGGTTTTAAGGTACCTGCTTTAATAGCTTCAACATCTTTCATGTGTTTAGGAACCCAAATACGTCCGTCATTTCTTAATGATTCAGACATTAAGGTTAACTTAGATTGGTGATCTCCTGAAACAGGAATACATGTTGGGTGAATTTGTGTATAACAAGGGTTAGCAAAATAAGCACCACGTTTGTGAGCTTTCCAACCTGCTGTTACGTTACTTCCCATCGCGTTAGTTGATAAGAAGAATACGTTACCATAACCACCAGAACCTAAAACAACAGCATGAGCCGAATGTCTTTCGATTTCTCCAGTAATTAAGTTACGTGTTATAATACCACGAGCTTTTCCATCAACTTTAACAACGTCTAACATTTCATGACGATTGTACATTTTGATTTTACCACGACCGATTTGACGGTTCATAGCTGAATATGCTCCTAATAATAATTGTTGTCCTGTTTGTCCAGCTGCATAAAAAGTACGAGAGACTAATACACCACCAAACGAACGGTTATCTAATAAACCTCCGTATTCACGTGCAAAAGGAACACCTTGTGCCACACATTGGTCAATAATATTTGCTGATACTTCTGCTAAACGGTAAACGTTTGCTTCACGAGAACGGTAATCTCCACCTTTTACAGTATCATAAAATAATCTGTACGTTGAATCTCCATCTCCTTGGTAATTTTTTGCTGCGTTAATTCCTCCTTGTGCTGCAATTGAATGCGCACGACGTGGAGAATCTTGAAAACAAAAAGCTTTTACGTTATATCCTAATTCTGCTAAAGTAGCAGCAGCAGAACCTCCTGCTAATCCTGTACCCACAACAATAACATCAATGTTTCTTTTGTTAGCTGGATTTACAAGATCTATTTTATTTTTATAATTAGTCCATTTGTCTTTAATTGGACCTTTTGGTGTTTTTGAATCTAAAGCCATAAAACTATGTTGTTAGTGATTAAAGTGATGAAATAATGCAATAAAAATGAATCCTAATGGAAGTCCAATTGCGTAAACTTTACTAATTCCTTTTAATCCTTTTGTGTATTTGTTGTTTGCACCAACTGATTGAAAAGCTGACTCAAAACCATGTAATAAATGCAGTGCTAAGAAAACAAACGCAATTACATAAGCAGCTACTCTTGCTGGATTTACAAATTTGTGTTGTAATTCAGCAAAATATCTAAACTCACCATTGTGTAATCCAGACATGTCTCCTTGAATATATTTTACATTTAATTCAGGAATCCAAAAATCAATAAAGTGTAATACAACAAAAGCTAAAATTGCAGCTCCACTGTAAATCATGTTTCTACTCATCCAAGTAGAATTGGCAGCTCCATTGTTTTTAGCATAACTTACTTGTCTTGCCTTTTTGTTTTTAATTTCTAAAACAAATCCCATTACGAAGTGAAAAACCACACCGAAAATTAAAACAGGTTGTAATAAATATTGTACTGCCCAAAAAGTTCCCATAAAATGTGAAGCTTCATTAAAGGCATCTGCACTGAAAACAGATAAAATATTAATTGCAAAATGTTGTAGTAAGAAAAACATTAGAAAGAGTGCTGAAAGTGCCATTGCAAACTTTCGTCCTATTGAAGAATTTAAAATTCCGCTCATTTTTTTGATGTTAATTTATATATCACACAAATTTAAGACCTAAACGCAACTTGGACAAACTTTGAGAATTCTTTTCTAATATATTTAGAATGGATTTAAATAAAGGTTTTTATTCTGTTTTTAATAAAAAAAAGAGCTTTAAAGAGAATAAAAATCAAAAAGTGAAGTAAAAACAGATAATCTACAAAAACTAAGTACTTGTTTTTTCATTTAAAATAATTTTTAAGTATTAAAAATGACGTTTTAGTATTGGTGAAAACCAAAAAACACCTTAAAAAGGTACTTTTTTAACGTTGTTTTTTATCAGAGCAGGTGTTTTTTAATAAATTTAAGAATACTTCTTTTTTAGTTAAAATACTTAGTTTTTAATAAGAAAGAGTTGACTCTATTATTGTTTTTATTGATTCAATATCGATGGCAGATATTTTCTGAAGTTCAGAAACTGTTCCTTGGTGTATAAAGTCATCAGGAATTCCAAGTGTTTTGATATGTCCTTTATAGTTCTTCTCAGAAGCATATTCTAAAATTAAACTTCCAAATCCACCTTTTATAACGCCATCTTCAACAGTAATAATTTTATCAAAGCTTTCAAATATTTGATCTAATAATTTTTTGTCTAGTGGTTTTACAAAACGGATATCATAATGAGCAATAGCATTCTTATTTTCTAGTACATTAATAACATCAGAAATAGTATCGGCTATTGTACCTATTGATAATATAGCTAGTTTATCTCCTTTTTTTAAGCAAATACCTGTAGCTATTTTGATTTCTTTAAAAGGTAATTGCCAGTTTTCTATTTTTCCTTTTCCTCTAGGGTAACGAATAGCTATTGGATTTTTTAATCCTAATTGTGCAGTATATAATATATTACGTAGCTCTATTTCATTTCTTGGAGAAAAGAGTATTAAATTAGGAATACAACGTAAAAAGGCAATATCAAAAACACCATGATGTGTCGCGCCATCTTCACCAACCAAACCAGCTCTATCTAAACAAAAAATAACAGGTAAGTTTTGCAAAGCAACATCATGAATAACTTGGTCATAGGCGCGTTGAATAAATGTAGAATAAATATTACAAAAAGGAATTAAACCTTGTGTAGCCATACCAGCAGCTAATGTTACTGCATGTTGTTCTGCAATACCAACATCAAAAGTTCTTTCTGGATATTTTTCTAATAATAGTTTTAAGGAACTTCCAGTAAGCATTGCTGGTGTGATTCCTACAATTTTTTTGTTGTGTTCTGCTAATTCAACTATGGTTTTGCCAAAAACATCTTGATATTTTGTGAACTTACTTTCTTTTTTTGGAAAAACATTACCAGAGAGATTGTCAAACTTACCAGGCGCATGATACTGTACTTGATTCTCTTCAGCTTGTTTTAATCCTTTTCCTTTGGTGGTAATTATATGTAAAAATTTAGGGCCTTTTACTTCTTTTAATCGTTTTAATTCCGAAGTAAGCAATTCTAAATTATGTCCATCAATAGGTCCTGAGTAATCAAAATTTAAAGCTTCAAAAATATTTTGTTGTTCAATATCTATTCTGCTAGATTTTATTTTAGTTAAATAATCTTTTAAAGCGCCAACAGAAGGATCGATACCAATAGCATTATCATTTAAAATAACAAGTATGTTTGCGTTTGTGTCACCAGCATGATTTAAAGCTTCAAATGCCATTCCACTTGCAATGGAAGCATCACCAATAATGGCAATATGATGTTTGTTTTCTCCTTTTAATTCTGATGCGATTGCCATACCTAAAACAGCAGAAATTGAAGTAGAGGAATGTCCAACACCAAAAGCATCATATTTACTTTCGCTAATTTTAGGGAATCCAGAAATTCCATTTAGTCTTCTATTGGTATGAAATTGCGCTCTTCTTCCAGTTAATAACTTATGTCCGTATGCTTGATGTCCAACATCCCAAACTAAAATATCATTAGGAGTATTGTAACTATAATGTAAGGCAATTGTAAGTTCAACAACACCTAAACTAGCACCTAAATGACCTTCTTTTGCAGCAACAATATCAATAATAAAACGACGCAGTTCATTTGCTAATTGAGGAAGTTCATGAGGTTTTAATTCTCGAACATTCGAAGGAAAAAAAATATTTTCTAACAGCTTTTTAGACATACCACAAATGTACTAAAACTTTGTTGTAGCTTTGTAGTATGAATAAATTGTATTTGGTACCAACGCCTATTGGAAATTTAGAAGATATAACGCTTAGAGCTTTAAGGGTTTTAAAAGAAGTAGATTATATTTTAGCTGAAGACACACGTACTAGCGGAAAATTGTTGAAGCATTTTGAAATTACTACACCAATGCAATCTCATCATATGCATAATGAACATAAAACGGTTGAAACAATTGTAAAAAGAATACAAAGTGGAGCTGTTTTTGCGTTGATTTCTGATGCTGGAACTCCGGCAATTTCTGATCCTGGTTTTTTATTAACTCGAGCTTGTGTACAACATAATATTGAAGTAGAATGTTTGCCTGGTGCAACAGCTTTTGTTCCTGCTTTAGTAAATTCTGGTTTACCTAATGATAAGTTTGTTTTTGAAGGTTTTTTACCAGTTAAAAAAGGAAGACAAACACGATTAACGTTTTTAGCAGAAGAAAAAAGAACAATGATTTTTTATGAAAGTCCGCATAAACTTTTAAAAACATTAACTCATTTTGCTGAATATTTTGGAGCGGATAGACAGCTTTCTGTTTCTAGAGAATTGACTAAAATGTTTGAAGAAACCAAGAGAGGAACAATAAAAGAAGTATTATCATATTATACAGAAAAACCAGCTAAAGGTGAAATAGTTATTGTTGTTGATGGTAAAAAGGACTAAATAACGATAACTTTTACAATTTCAGATTAATAAATACTCACTATAAAGATATTTATGAAAACTACAACTATCAATACTATATAGTTTAGTATTTTTGCAGCTTAAATTTTTATTATGAGTACTTTTCATCCGTTAAAAATAAAAAGCATCATTAGAGAAACTAAAGATGCTGTTTCTATCATATTTGATATTCCTACAAATTTACAAGAAGAATTTTCATTTGTAGCTGGACAATATATAACTGTAAAAGCAACAATTAAAGGAGAAGAAGTTAGGCGTGCTTATTCTTTGTGTTCATCACCAAAAAGTAATGAAGTTAAAGTAGCAGTTAAAGCAGTAGAAAACGGAACATTTTCTATCTACGCAACCCAAGAACTTAAAGAAGGAGATACATTAGAAGTATCGAAACCAGAAGGGAAATTTGTATTAACACCAAAAGAGAGTAAGAATTATTTAGGTTTTGCTGCAGGTAGTGGAATAACACCAATTTTGGCTATGGTTAAATCTGTGCTAGAAAGTGAATCATCTGCAACTTTTACGCTTGTTTATGGTAATAAAAATACGGAAGAAACTATTTTTGGTAGTGAATTAAATGAGTTAGCAAACTTATATGCTAACAGATTTAAACTTCATTATGTATTAAGTAGAGAGCGAAAAGAAAATATATTAGCTGGACGTATAGATGCTGATAAAGTAAACTATATAACTAAAAACATTTATAAAGATGTTTCTTTTGATAATGCTTTTTTATGTGGTCCAGAAGAAATGATTCTTAAAGCAACAGAGGCTTTAAAGAATAATGGATTTAGTGAAGATCAAATTTCATATGAATTATTTACAGCTTCAATAGATGAGGAAGCAGCAGCTGAAGTAAAAGATGGAGAGACAGAAATAACAGTTTTGTTAGATGATGAGGAAACTACATTTACAATGAAACAAGATGATGATATTTTAGCAGCTAGTTTACGCAATAAATTAGATGCTCCATATTCTTGTCAAGGAGGTGTTTGTAGTAGTTGTTTAGCTAAAGTTACAGAAGGAAAAGCGGTTATGGTTAAAAATCAAATTTTAACAGATGAAGAGCTAGAAGATGGTTTTATTTTAACTTGTCAAGCACATCCGGTTACGCCAAAAATTACTATTGATTTTGATGATGTTTAAGATTTTATAAATAAACAATGGATATATACCACGTTAAAAACGCTTTTTTTATAGGTGTTTTTATGTCTTTTATGATTGGCCCAGTTTTTTTTATGCTTATTAAAACAAGTATATTAAAAGGTGCTCGTGCCGCTATAGCTTTTGATTTGGGCGTTATTTGTGGTGATATTGCTTTTATGTTAATGGCGTATTTTGGAAGCAGAAGATTGTTAGAAGAAATAAAAGATGATCCAAGATTATTTTTAGTAGGAGGTCTTGTTTTGGTGGTATATGGTATTATTACATATTTAGATAAAAGTAACAAGAAGGAAGGAAACGAAGAAGAAAAGGTTGAAGTTGCAAAAGGAAATAATTATTTTAAATTATTTATAAACGGTTTTTTATTAAACCTTATTAATGTTGGTGTTTTAGCTTTTTGGTTGGGTGTTTTGGTGGTTATTGGACCAGTTTTAAATATGAATCCAACTTCTATTTTTTGGTATTTAACCGTTGTTATTATTGGGTATGCGGTAACAGATTTAGGGAAGATTTTATTAGCAAAACAATTAAAAAACAAATTGACTCCTTTGATTATTTATCGCATAAAAAGAGGAATGGGAGTTTCGTTAATAATTTTTGGAGCACTACTAATGTTAAAAGGTTTTATTCCTAAAGAAAAAATAGACAACCTTATTGAAAAAGTAGAAAAGACAACTGCTAAAATCCAATAATTACTTTTGCTATCCAAAAGTAAATTAAAATACCAAAAATATCATTACTTGTAGTTATAAAAGGTCCTGTAGCAATTGCTGGATCTATACCTCTTTTATCTAAAAACAAAGGAACAAAAGTACCTATTAGGCCAGCAACAATAATTACTACAATTAGAGAGATTGAAATTGCAAAAGCTTTTTGAAAATCACCTCCATAAATCCAAATGAAACCAAATAAAACAATAGCAAGTATTACTCCGTTTAATGCGGCCAGTAACATTTCTTTTATTAATCTATTGTTTATACTTCCTTTTAAATCATCATTGGCCAAACCTTGTACTATAATTGCAGAAGATTGTACACCAACATTCCCTGCCATTGCTGCAATTAAAGGAGTAAAGAAAAATAAAACGGCGTTATCGCTAAACATTTCTTGGAAGTTCTCCATGATTAAAAAAGCTCCAATTCCACCAATTAAACCTAAGAATAGCCATGGTAACCGAGCTCGAGTTAATTCCCAAATAGTATCATCTGCTTCTACATCTTGTGTTATACCAGCTGCTAATTGGTAATCTTTTTCAGCTTCTTCTTTTATAACATCTACAATATCATCAATAGTAATTCTACCTACTAAAATACCTAATTCATCTACCACAGGTATGGCTTCTAAATCGTATTTCCGCATTACATTTGCTACATCCTCAGCTTCATCATTAACAACAACAAAATCTACTTTTGGTATATAAACATCGGCTATTTTTGCACGAGTGGAAGCCATTAATAAATCTTTAAGAGACAAGCGTCCTTTTAGTTTTCCGCTATTGTCAATAACATATATAGAGTGTACTCTGGTAACTTCTTCTGCCTGAATACGCATTTCTTTTACACATTGAAGAATCGTCCAGTTTTCATTAACTTTTACCAATTCTTTCGCCATTAAACCACCAGCAGAATTTTCATCGTAACGTAATAGTTCTACAATTTCTTTGGCATGCTCTTCATCTTCAATTTGCTGCATTACGGCTTGCTTCCTTTTTTCAGGAAGTTCCGCAATAATATCTGCAGCATCATCAGTATCTAATTCATCTATTTCTTCAGCAATTTCTTTAGCAGAAAGTTGCTTCAGTACTTTTTCACGTACATCATCATCTACATCCATTAAAACTTCGGATGTGGTTTCACTATCTAATAAACGGATGATATAAACGGCTTCATCAAAAGACAATTCGTCTAACACTTCTGCAATATCAGCGTGGTGCATTTCGCTAAATAATTCCGAAAGCGCTTTATTTTTTTTTTGAGTAATGAAAAGCGTAACGTTTTCTAAAAGATCTTTAGTGATTTCAAATGCCATCAGTAGCAATTTTAGCGGTCAATTTTATAAATTCGTCTACAGATAATTGTTCTGGACGCATTGCAAAGATAGGATCTTCCTTTAAAGTATCCGAAAGATTAAAAGATTTTAAACTGCTACGTAACATTTTTCTACGTTGATTAAAACCAGTTTTAACAACACGGAAAAACAATTTTTCATCAACAGGTAAGGTGTAATTCTCTTTTCTGATAAGTCTAATAACTCCACTATCTACTTTTGGTGGAGGATTAAAAACAGTTGGAGGAACAGTAAATAAATATTCTACATCAAAAAAAGCTTGCGTAAGTACAGATAAGATTCCGTATACTTTGCTTCCTTCTTTTTCTGCAATTCTTTTTGCTACTTCTTTTTGAAACATTCCAGAAAATTCAGGAACAAATTCACGATTTTCAATAGCTTTAAAAACAATTTGAGAAGAAATATTATAAGGAAAGTTACCTATAATAGCGACTTGTTTTTTTGAAAAGACTTCTTGAATTTCTTTTTTCAAAAAATCACCTTCAATAATGGTGAATTTTTCTGAAGAAGTATCTAATTTAATGTGTTCAACAGGAAAAGTGTCTTTTAAATAAGCCACAGATTCTCTGTCTAATTCCATTACCGTAACTTTTGGTTTTTTGGTCAACAAATATTTTGTTAACACACCCATTCCTGGACCAATTTCTAGTACATCATCATATCCGTTTTCGGTAAGAGAGTCCGCTATTCTTTTTGCGATACCTTCATCGGTTAAGAAATGTTGTCCAAGATGTTTTTTTGCTTTTACTGACATTTTTTACGGTAATATGTATTAGATTTTAAAAACATATTTCAGTTTTTTAAACTTATATACTTTTTATTGTTTAGTTGCTTGAAACAGTTGGGTAAAACTCTTCTATTACTTTTAATTCTGTACGAAAAGCTAACATTTTATCGGCGAATTTTAATAAGGCTTCACCTCTTAACTTCTCAGCATCATTTTTATAATAATTATCTAAATCTTCACTTGTTTTTGCAGTGTACTGAATAGAATATGTAAAACCTTCCATTTCTTCTTCAACCAAAACTTGTGTCATTTTTGCACTTAAAAAATATCCTGTAGCCAATACTTTTTGTATGTGTTCTTGTATCCACACCAACCATTCAGCATGAACACTATTATCTATGTTTATAGTTACATTATATATATACATATACTATTGTTTTTAATGAGGTAGTAATATCAACTTGCAAATGTACTAAATGAATACTTACTTATGATTGTAGTATTAGATATTATCTCCTCTAAGTAATCTGAATTTTTTTCTAGCATCTACTAAATAAATACTGGAAGGATGCTCAAAAATTATTTTCTGATAATATTTAGAAGCCTTTTCTGATTCATTTAGTTTGTTGTTGTAAACTTCTGCAAGTTTAAAATACGTATCATCTATTAAAATTCCCTGAGCGTCAATAGCTATAATTTTCTCGTAGTTTAGTATTGCTTCTTGATATTTTTCTTCTTTAGTATATAAAGAAGCTTGTTTAAATAGTGCTTCATCTTCAATACTCTGGCCTTTAAATGTAGTAATAAGTTCATCTAAAATTGTTATGGCTTCTTTGGTTTTATTTTGATAAGATAACAATTCAGCATTGGCATATTTTTTTAAACCAGTGGCAATACTGTCTTTAGGTTCATTATCAGAAATAATTAAAAATAAATCAGCAGCATCATTAGCAATAAGTTGTGTGGCAGAACCTTTTAATATTTTTAACTGAGCTTTTGCCCATTTAAAATCACTTTTAAAATAAGAGGTTTGTGCTACTTTAAAACGTGCTTTTTGTGCTAAAAAATGATCTTCTAAAGTCGTTTGAATTTGTGAAAAATAGATTAAGGCTTTGTTGAATTTGTTCTGATACACTAAAACATCGCCAAGTTTTAGTTTAATATTTGCTTTTTGGAATTTATTCTCTGAAAACTCAAGTGCCTTTTCTAATACCAAATACGCTTTATTTGGATCGTTCTTTTTAAAAGTTAAATAATCGGCATAAGCAATTTGAATAAAAAGTGTATTGCTGTTTATACCGTGTTCTTTAAAAATTTCATTAAATCTCTCTTCAATGTTTTCCTCGTCAGTTTCTATAAAAATTAATAAGTTCATATAAATTGCATTGAACTTATCAGATAAGTAATTTGTATTACCTATAACAAAATCGAAACATTTTTTTGCTGTTTCGTAATTGTTATTTTCATAAGCTATTTCTCCAAGATCACTAATTCCTGATAAATAATCAGGGTCTCTAGTAAACAATGCTTTTTGTTGAATGAATGCTTTTCCGTATTGTTTTTGGTTGATGAATAGCCAACTTAATAAGTCGTTCCAAATATTTTTTGGATTACTGGCCGATTTACGTAAAAGCGCCTTTTTAAATAAAATATTGTTTTCGTTTTCGCTGTCGTCATTAATATATTTTGAAGTGTATCTTTTAACAGTGTTTAAATATTTAGCATTGCTATCAACATAATTAATGTACTCTTCAAACATAAATTTAAAATTACCTTTTTCACCATAAATCTGGGCAATTTGAAAACTATAATTTGCGTTTTTATTTTTTAAAGTAGTTCTTTTATAGGCTTCAATGGCAAGATCTAACTTATTGTAGTTTTTAAATAGTCTGGCAATAGAGACTCCATAATTAGGGTTTTTATCAATGGACTCAATAGCTAAGTTATAGTGCTTTTCAGCAAGAGCTGTTTTCTTTTGACGCTCGTAGTTGTTTCCAACAAAAACATTTAAAAAAGGAAGTTTAGGTTTTTGTTTTAGTTTCTTTGATAGTAATTCTTCCAGAGCCACATAATTACCCAATTCTTGGTAACAGGTTATCAATCGCGATAAATATGTTGTTGTATGCGGACTTTTACGCACTAGTTTTTTATAAACTTGTAAAGCTTTAGAATATTCGCTATTTCTAAAATAATTTTCAGCCAGTACATAATCATTGCTTTGAGCAAAAGAAAAAGTGCTAACAACCAGTAAAATAAGTAAGAAAATATTTTTTTTCATCAATCAAAAATAACGAACAAATTGTTAAAATAATATTAAAAAGAGGTATTTTATAAATTTGCTTGTAACATTTTGGCACGAACTTTGTCTTACTAATAACTATCTAACAAACTTAATAATTATGAAAAGCTTAACTAAACAATACGAAACTGCAAAAAATAGAGCAAACTTATTTATGACAAAAGGAGAAATACCTCAGTATTTTGAAGCTCTTTTAGAAATGAACAGATATAAAAGATTAATGAAAGCAATTGTAGCTAATTAAAAAACACTACGCTTTTAAAGCATAGTGTTTAATTATATATCTTTTTAAAATACTAGAAAAAAGAAGATTTCTAATAATTGTAATTAGTTAATCACATCAAAACCACAATAAGGCACTAATACTTCTGGAATTTTAATTCCATCTTCCGTTTGGTAATTTTCTAAAATACCAGCTAATACTCTTGGTAAAGCTAAAGAACTACCATTTAAAGTATGTGCTAATTGACTTTTTCCGTCTTTATTTTTAAAACGTAATTTTAAACGATTTGCTTGAAATGTTTCAAAATTAGAAGCTGAACTAATTTCTAACCAACGCTCTTGTGCTGTAGAGTATAGTTCAAAATCAAAAGTTAATGCAGCTGTAAAACCAGTATCTCCTCCACATAATCGTAAAATACGATATGGTAATTTCAACTCACGTAAAATTTCTTTAATATGTTCTACCATTCCGTTTAAAGCTTGGTAAGAATTATCTGGATGCTCTACACGAACAATTTCTACTTTATCAAATTGATGTAAACGATTTAATCCACGAACGTGAGCGCCATAACTTCCTGCTTCTCTTCTAAAACAAGGTGTGTAACCAGTAAACGATTTGGGTAAATCTGTTTCCTTTATCAACTCATTGCGTAACATATTAGTAATTGGAACTTCCGCAGTTGGAATTAAATATAAATCATCACCAGTTACATGGTACATTTGACCTTCTTTATCTGGTAACTGACCAGTTCCGTAACCAGAAGCTTCGTTTACTAAATGTGGAACTTGAACTTCTGTATAACCAGCACCAGTATTTTTGTCTAAAAAATAATTAATTAAAGCACGTTGTAAACGAGCACCTTTTCCTTTGTATACAGGGAAACCAGCACCAGCAATTTTAGTACCTAATTCAAAATCAATAATATCATATTTTTTAGCCAATTCCCAGTGAGGTAAAGCTTTTTCGCCTAAATCTGGAATTGTACCTTCTTTGTAAACCTCTTCGTTATCTTCTTCACTTTTTCCTTGTTTTACAGAAGGGTGAGGGACATTTGGTATTTGATATAACAATTCTTGTAACTTATCTGAAGCTACAGTTAGTTGTTCTTTTAATTCTTTCTCGTTGCCTTTAAGTTGTTTTGTTTTTTCTTTTAAAACATTAGCTTTTTCAACTTCACCAGATTTAAAAAGACCTCCAATTTCTTTGGATATTTTATTAGATTCAGCCAATATATTATCTAATGAAACTTGTGTTGCTCTACGTGTTTCGTCAGCAGTTAAAACCGCTTCAATAATTGTTGTTGCATTCGCAAAATTTCGCTTTGCTAATCCTTCTAGAACAACTTCTTTGTTGTCTCGAATAAACTGAACTTGTAACATCTTTTTATTTTTTAAGAAAAGCAAAGATACACGAAGCTATAGACTTAAACAACGTGTTTGTTACAGATTATTTATAATGTGTTCTCTGGCGATTTTTTCATCTTTTTTAAGTTGATCTGTAAGATGTTCAATAGAATCGAACTTTCTTTCTTTTCTTAGGAAGTAAATAAGTTCAATAGTAATAGTTGTGTTGTATAGATCTTTATTGAAGTCGAAAAAATGAGTTTCTATGGTTTGGTAGTCGCCATTAAGTGTTGGGCGGTTGCCTATATTCATCATCCCATAAACTTCTTTTGTGTTAATGAATGATTTAACCAAATAAACCCCAGTTTTTGGAATTAATTTATAATCTTCTGATAAATCAATATTTGCAGTTGGGAAACCTATTTTTCCGCCTAATTGTTTTCCGCTAATTACTTTTCCTGTTAAGGAGAAGTTATATCCTAAATATTTGTTTGCTGTTTTTAGTTCTCCATTAGCTAATGCTCTTCTTACTTTGGTAGAGCTTACAGCAACATCGTCTATGTCTTGTACTGGAATTTCTTCTACTAAAAAATCATACAGGTAGCTATATTCAGTAAGTTGTTCAATATTACCTTCTCGGTTTTTACCAAAATGGTGATCATAACCAATAATTAATTTTGATATGTTTAATTGATTAACAAGAATGTCTCTTACAAAGTCTAAAGCTTTTAATCTTGAAAATTCTTTACTAAAAGGGTGTATTATTAAATAGTCTAATCCTGTTTTTTCTAATAAAGCAGCACGTTCATCAATAGTATTTAGTAATTTAATTGAAGCTTCTTTTTGTAGCACCATTCTTGGGTGAGGAAAAAAGGTTAACAAAACAGATTTTTTTTGATTTGCCTTAGCCTCTAAAACTAATTTTTCTATAATTTTTTGATGACCAATATGAACACCATCAAAAGTACCAATAGTAACGTAAGTTTTTTGGTCAGGTTTAAAATCAAAAATTGAATGAATTATTTTCAATAGGAAAAATAAATTTTAAGCAAATTTACGAGGTATAATTTTAGTATTAAAATGGTTCTTAATAATATGTTACTAAAATGTGATAATAACAAAAACTAAAGGTAAACAATGTCACTTTGTTAAAAAAATAACACAATTATTTTGTAAATGAAAAAAAGTTGTATTTTGCAGATAGTTAACAAATTATTTAGATTATGATAAAAAAAATATTACTATCAGCATTTATGCTCTTTGGTAGTGCGCTTATGTTTGGGCAAACGACCGTTACAGGAACAGTAAATGATGTGTCTTTAGGTGGCCCTTTACCAGGAGCCAGTATTAAAGTTTCAAGAAAAGCAGTGGGTACTACTACTGATTTCGACGGTAAGTTTACTTTAAAAGTAACAGATATACCTCCGTTTATAATAGAGGTATCTTCTTTAGGGTATCAAACAGAAAAGGTTGAAATAACCAAAAATAACCAAGTAGTAACTGTTGATTTGAAAGAAAATGCAACAGCATTAGATGAGGTTGTTATTTCTGCATCTAGAACTCCTGAACGTGTTATGGAATCTCCAGTAACAATTGAACGTTTTGATTCTAGATCAATTAAAAACACACCAGCGCCGTCTTTTTATGATGGTTTAGAGAACTTAAAAGGTGTAGATATTAATACTAACAGTTTAACTTTTAAATCGGTTAATACACGTGGTTTTGCCTCTTTTGCAAATGAACGTTTTGTGCAATTAGTTGATGGAATGGATAATGCATCACCTGCATTAAACTTCGCTATTGGTAACTTATTAGGATTATCTGAATTAGATGTTAAAAGTGTTGAAATTCTTCCTGGAGCTGCATCAGCTTTATATGGAGCAAATGCTTTTAATGGTATTATGTTAATGACTAGTAAAAATCCTTTTGACGATCAAGGAATTAGTTTTGAAATTAAAGGAGGAGTTACAAGTCAAGAAGCAGCAGGAAACAATGAGTTTTATGATGCAACTATACGTATGGCACATGCTTTTGATAATTATTTTGCAGCAAAAGCATCATTTTCTTATTTAGAAGGTGAAGAGTGGCATGCTACAGATTACAGAAATACTACAGGTGTAGGAGGGGAATACATTTCTGGTTTTAGAGAGGAAGGAAATGCAGATTCAGCTACCGATTATGATGGAGCTAATGTTTATGGTGATGAGGTTGTAACCAACATTAGAACCGCTTCAGGTTTAGGTATTATACCAGATGTTAATGTAAGTAGAACAGGTTATAATGAAGTAGACTTAATGAGTAACAAAGCTAAAAGCATGAAGTTTGGAGGTTCTTTACACTATCGTCCTTGGGGAAATGATCGTTTAGAAATAATCTGGAATTCAAAATATGGTAGAGGTAATACAATTTACCAGGGTCAAAACAGATATAATATTTCTAACTTTTTCTTAGAGCAACATAAATTAGAATTTAGAGGAAAAAATTTCTTTATTAGAGGTTATTATACAGGTGAAGATGCTGGAGATTCTTATGATTCTCGTTTTGCAGCTATTAATATTAACAGAGAATGGAAGTCAGACACACAATGGTTCCAAGAGTATATTGGGGCATATGCAGGAGCAGTTTTAACTAATCCTTTAATCGATACTAAACAAGCGCATTTAGCGGCAAGAACAGCAGCAGATACAGGACGTTTAGTACCAGGGACGGCTGCTTTTACAGAAGCTTTTAATAAGGTGACTTCTGATCCTGATTTATTAACTGGTTCTAAGTTTAGAGATCAAACAAGTTTATATCATGCAGATGCTAATTTAAATTTACGTGATTATATAGATTGGGCTGAAATTCAATTTGGGTCTTCTTTTAGACAATATAGATTAAATTCTTTTGGAACAATTTATACAGATGGAGATGGGGTTTTATCTTATAATGAATATGGTTTTTATTCTCAATTACAGAAAAAAATGCTTGATGATAGACTTAAGTTAACAGCTTCTGCTCGTTATGACAAGAGTCAAAATTTTGATGGGAATGTTTCACCAAGATTATCGCTAGCATATGCTGCAGGAGAAAGTAAGAATCATAACTTCAGAGCTTCTTTTCAAACAGGTTTTAGAAACCCAACAACACAAGATCAATATATTGGTTTGTCTACAGGAGCTAGTTACCTTTTAGGAACTGCAGAAGATAATCTTGATAGATATTCTGTTGATTTTGCAGTGAGCAATGCAGCATCAGGGACTTACGGAGAAACAATAACTTTAACAGGTAGAGATGCCTATTTAAATTCTTTTTCAAGAGCATCTGTAGAAGATGGTACTAATGAAAAATCAAATATTAGTTTAGTAAAGCCAGAACAAGTTACTTCTTTTGAAGTTGGATATCGTGGTGCTATTAATACAGGTGATAATAAGTTAAGTGTTGATTTTAGTGCTTACTATAATGATTACGAAGATTTTATTTCTATTAAAGATGCTATTACACCTTTATATGGTTCTTTTGACGCTAATGGAACTGCAGATGTAGAAGCTTTAACTGCATTAGCGAATGGAGATTATGCTGTTTTTAGTGTACGTACAAATTCACAAGCAGATGTTAAATCATATGGTATTGGATTAGGTTTAAATACTAAAGTTTTCAATGGTTATACAGTAGGTTTAAATTACACATGGTCTAAATTTGATTTTGACCAAGCTTCTGATCCTGATTTTGAAGCAGGGTTTAATACTCCTGAACATAAGGTTAAATTTCAATTTGGTCATCCAAATGTGTTAAAGAACTTTGGTTTTAACATTAACGTACGTTGGCAAAATGATTTTTATTGGCAATCTACTTTCTTAGAAGGAGCTGTTGATGCAAGAACTACTGTAGATGCACAAATTAATTATAAAGTACCTTCAATTAAATCTACTTTTAAATTAGGTGGAGCAAATTTAAGTGGTCAAGAATATATAAGTGCACCTGGTACAGGAGCAGTAGGTTCTCAATACTACCTTTCTTGGACAATTAATAACTAAAAAGAGACGATGATGATAAAAAATAAATTTATATGGATGTTGGGGTTAACTTTAGCTATAACATCGTGTGACGTAAATAATGAATTACCAGAAATAGAAGCTGAGGTAGAAGCTGAAGAAACAGTTGCATTAAATGCAGGTTCTGCAGATTTTTCTAATTATATAGCAGTAGGAGCTTCTTTTACAGCAGGTTTTACAGATGGTGCTTTATTTATAGCAGGACAAGAAGATTCTTTTCCAAACACTTTAGCAACTAAGTTTGCTATGATAGGTGGTGGGGATTTTAATCAACCTTTAATGAATGATAATATTGGAGGATTGTTATATGGAGGAACTCAAATTCAAGAGCCTAGGTTTTATTTCGATGGAGCTGGACCGGCTCGTTTGCCAGCAACACCTACAACTGAAACAACAACTCCAGTTACTGGAACTATTAATAATTACGGTATACCTGGGGCAAAAAGTTTTCATTTAGTAACACCTGGGTTAGGTAGTATTCCTGGAGTATTAGCAGAAACAGCTAACCCTTACTTTGCTAGATTTGCATCAAGTGATGCTACAACTGTTTTAACAGACGCAGTTGCTCAAAGCCCTACTTTCTTTACATTATCTGAAGTTGGAGGAAATGATGTTTTAGGGTACGCTTTAGATGGTGGTGCTGGAGAAGATCAGACAGGGAATTTTGATGCAGCTACTTATGGAAGTGAAGATATTACAGACCCTTTAGTATTTGCAAGTGCTTTTGGTGCTATGGTAGATGCATTAACAGCAAACGGAGCAAAAGGAGTAGTTTCAAATGTACCTTATATTACATCTTTAGCAAACTTTACAACAGTACCTTACAATCCAGTTCCTTTAGATGCAGATACTGCAGCTTTAGTAAATGCTGGTTTTGCGGAATATAATGCTGGTTTACAGTTAGCGCTTTCTTTTGGAATGATTGATGCGGCTGAGGTAGCTGAAAGAACAGTTGTTTTTGTTGAAGGAGATAATGCAGTGACTATACAAGATGAATACTTAACGGATTTAAGTGCGTTAGGTTTACCTAGTTATAGACAAGCAACTGCTGATGATTTACTAGTTTTAGCAGGTTCTGCTTTTATAGGAACAGAAGTTAATAATAATGCAACACTTCTTAATGGTGTTACAGTTCCTTTAAGTGATGAGTGGGTGTTAACACCTGAAGAGCAAGAAGCAATTAAAACAGCTACTGATGCTTATAATACTACAATTGCTAATATAGCAGCAAGTAACTCTAATATTGTTATGGTTGATTTAAATAGTGTTTTAACCGAAGCTGCAACAACAGGTGTTGCTTTTGATGGTTATAATTTAACTACTGGATTAGTAACTGGAGGTTTAATAAGTTTAGATGGTGTTCATTTAACAGCTCGTGGTTATGCTTTAATGGCAAATAAAATATTAGAAGAAATTGATACTGAGTTTGGATCTAATTTTGCTGAAGCTACTGATGGTTTAGCAAAAGCAGATGATTTCCCTACTAATTATTCACCAACATTACAATAATGTAATTAAGAGTTTTTTATATAAAATAAAAGGTTGAGCAATTTTGCTCAACCTTTTTATTCTTTCCATTCTTTAATCTTCTGATCATTTAAAATGTACTTTTTATATTTTCCATCTTTATATCTATAAAAGATAAAAATAGGCATTAGAATAAAAGACATAAAAAAGACACCTAAACCCATTACTATCTTTGCTTTTTCATGTTCTACTAATAATAGGTATGCGCCTACACACATCCATAATAAAAAAATAACAAATAGCATAATAACTAATTTCTTCATGTTTTTTATTTTTAAATAAAAAAAATCCTAAGACTAGCCTAGGATTTTATTTCATAATTACAAAAATTAAGCTTTCATTTTCATTAACCAAGTCCTAACGTCAACTTCTTTTTTGATGATTCCTCTTAAGTCTTCTATTTTAACACGTTGTTGTTCCATAGTATCTCTATGACGTATGGTAACTGTATTATCTTCTAAAGTATCATGATCTACAGTAATACAAAATGGAGTTCCTGCAGCATCTTGTCTTCTGTAACGTTTACCAACGGCATCCTTTTCATCATAAAATACATTAAAATCCCATTTTAGGTCTTCTAAAATCTTACGGGCTACTTCTGGTAATCCATCTTTTTTAACTAACGGCAAAACAGCAGCTTTAAATGGGGCTAAAACAGCAGGTAATTTTAAAACAGTTCTTGTAGTGTTGTTTTCTAATTCTTCTTCTTGTAAAGCGTTAGAGAAAACCGCTAAGAACATACGATCTAAACCAATAGATGTTTCTAGAACATAAGGAGTATAACTTGCGTTTTCCTCATGATCAAAATATTGTAATTTTTTCCCTGAAAATTCTTGATGTTGTTTTAAATCAAAATCAGTACGAGAATGAATTCCTTCTAATTCTTTAAATCCGAAAGGGAAATTGAATTCAATATCTGTAGCTGCATCTGCGTAATGTGCTAGTTTATCGTGATCATGGAAACGATAATTATCTTGTCCCATACCTAATGATAAATGCCATTTTAAACGTGTTTCTTTCCAATGTTTAAACCAATCTTGTTGTGTACCTGGTTTAATGAAAAATTGCATTTCCATTTGTTCAAATTCACGCATTCTAAAAATAAACTGACGAGCAACAATTTCATTACGAAATGCTTTTCCTGTTTGAGCAATACCAAAAGGAATTTTCATACGTCCAGTTTTTTGAACATTCAAGAAATTTACAAAAATTCCTTGTGCAGTTTCTGGTCGTAAATATACTTTCATAGAGCTTTCTGCAGAAGCACCTAATTGTGTTCCAAACATTAAGTTGAATTGCTTAACATCTGTCCAATTATTAGAACCAGAAACAGGGCAGTTAATTTTTAAATCTAAAATAAGTTGTTTAAAACCTTCTAAATCATTCTCTTCTTGAACTCTTGTTAACTCAACAGTAATTTCATCTATTTGCTTTTGACGGCGAATAACGTTTCCATTGGTTGATCTAAACTCCTCTTCATTAAAATCATCGCCAAAACGTTTTTTAGCTTTGTCAACATCTTTGTTTATTTTTTGAACAATTTTCTCACGAAAATCTTCTACTAAAACATCTGCTCTATATCTTTTTTTACTGTCTTTATTATCAATTAACGGATCGTTAAAGGCATCAACATGGCCAGAAGCTTTCCATGTAGTTGGATGCATTAAAATTGCAGCATCAATACCTACAATATTTTCATGCATTTGTACCATTGCTTTCCACCAATAGTCACGAATGTTTTTCTTTAACTCTACTCCGTTTTGAGCATAATCATATACCGCACTTAAACCATCATATATCTCAGAAGATTGAAATATATAACCATATTCTTTTGCGTGCGATATTACTTTTTTAAATTTATCTTCTTGTTTTGCCATAATGCAAAAATATGATAAGCTTTTTATTTCTGGTATATGAAAATAAAAAAAGTGAAGAAAATTAATTTCTTCACTTTTTTTATTTAATTATTTTAGTATTATCGTAATGTAACGACTGAGCTTGAGGTAAAATTACCATCTATAAAAACATTAATTTTATATTCTCCTTCATTCATATCGTCTCTATCTACAAGGATTAATGATAAAACTTCTAACTCTTCATTTTTGTAGTTGGCAACAATTTCGTCACTACATTTAATTTTTTTCTTGTTATTAAGTCTTACTTCTTTTTTAGAAGCAATGACATTGTTTTTTTTATCTTGAACCTGAATATGAATGTTTTTATTACCAGGTGTCGTTATTTCATTCTTTAAAAGTTTGAAATTTATTCTAAAAGCATCTGTTTTATTAGACTTAGTTGTGCTAAATAATTTACCACTACTTTTAGATCTCATTGCAACGGCATTAATATTAGATGTTTGAATTTTCTTTGCAGGCTCAATTTGCGCTTTAAGTTTTTGATTGATTTTTGCTAGCGAGTTATTTTGCTTAGATAATTTGGTTGTTATTTCATTTTTTTCATCCAAACTTTTTTTAGCAACGATATTATCTTTTCTTAAAAGATCATTAACTGAGTTTAAAGAATCTACTTTAGCAAATAATTCTCGATTGTGTTGTTGTAGTTTAGAAACTCTTTTTCTATACTGTCTAATTAAATTAAAACTATTGACATCTAGTTTGTTAACAGAATCTTTTAAATAAATAATCTTATTTATTTCTCTAATAATTCTTCTAGATAGTTTTTTGTTTTTTACAGAAAGTTCTTTGTAATTGGTAGACATTTGGTCTAGCTCTTGTTGAAGTTCTTTTTTGTCTTCAACAAACATTTGTTTTAGAGTATTGTAGTCATTGTTTTTTTTGTAAGTAAAAGATATTAAAAAAATAACTAGTATTAATAAAACAGGAGTCAGTACCTTTTTTTTATTGGTAAATAAATTCATTAGATTGGGGGATTAAGTCTCCAACAAAAATAGATAAAATATAGTGAATTTCAAAAGAAAGGTGTACTAAACTACTTTAAGGTAACAATTCTGTTACCAACTAAATTCCCTTCTAAACATATGTTAATGATGTATTTACCTTTTTTTATAATATCTCTATCAACCTTGGCAAGTGATACAAAGGCGGTTTTTGAGTTATTGTACTGAATTTCAAAAACATCGCTATAGGGCATTTTTTTTCCGTTATTTAATTTAATATTTCCTTTAACAGATATTATATTTTTATCCATGTCAATAATTGTAACATAAACCTTTTTTTTACCTGCTTTAGCTATTGAATTCTCTAGTACTGTTAATGATACACGAAAAGCATCTGTTATTTTTGATCGAGAAGTTGTTTTATACTTATCCCCTTTTAACTTCATAGCAGAAACATCAATGTCTGTAACTTCAAGCTCAGAAACTTTAGCTACACGTTTTTCTAAGTTAGATTTTGCTTTCTTAAGAAAGGTGTATTTTTCGGTTAATTTTTGAGCTCTATTATTTTGCTCTGCTAATTCTTCTTTAACAGTAACATTTTCTACTAGTAGGTCATTGTTAATTGAATTTAAAGAATCTACTTGAGCAAATAATAATCTGTTTTCTCTTTCTAGAGTTAAAATTTGTTTTCTAAATTTTCTAATTAAATTATAGTTCTCCTCTTTAAGATTGATGATAGTATCTCTTAATGAAGCTAATTTTTCTCTTTTTTCTTTAATGTTTTTAGAAAGGTTTAGATTTTTGTCAAAAGCATTGTCGTAGTTAACAATCATTTTGTCTAACTCAGATTTCAGATCTTTTTTTTCTTCTTCAAAAATAGTTTGTAATCCTTCGTAATCTCTGGCATTTTGATAAGACAAAAAGCCAATTATTAAAACTAATAAAAGTAAAAAGCCAATAATGCCTCTATTTTTTTTTTCTGAATTCATAGATGTTAAAAAGAAAACTTTTAAAAATTCGCGAGTGCTAAAATACTATTTTTTAGCACAATAATATATAAATGCAGGGGGAAAGTTTATAGGTTCAAAACTTAACGAGATGTTTTTTGAGAATATTTTTTTAAGTTCTTTGTAGTAAAACAACGTATATTGAAATTGAATAAACAGCCCTTCTTTTTTTAGTACGCTAAAAGACTCTTTTAAAATAGCTACAGATAATTCTTTAGGTAAAATAGATAAAGGAATACTAGAAACGATATAATCAACAGCTCCAAGTCCAATCTTTTCTAACTCAATTTCTAAGAATTCAGCAGATGCTTTTATTACTTTTAATTGTGGATGATCAATGAGTAACAGCTCATTATAAAAAGCGTCATTTATCTCAAAACAAACTAATGTAGTATGCGGTTGTAATTTTTTTAATATTTGTTTTGTTACTGCCCCATTTCCTGGGCCAAGTTCTACAATTAAATTAGCGGTTGAAAAATTAACGTTTTTAAGCATTTTATTTGCTAAAAAACGAGAACTAGGTACTATTGTACCTGATGTTTTATAATTTTTAACTGCTTCCTTAAAAAAATTAAATTTAGTGCTCAAATGTTTTAGTCTATTTTGTATATTTCTAAAAAGTTGCCTTGCAAATATGCGAATTTTAAAAGATATTTTCGATTTATTTTATCCTAATTTATGTTTAAATTGTGATAATTCTTTAATAAAAGGAGAAATTGTTCTGTGTTCTATCTGTAAACACGACTTACCTATTATTCAAATACATGATTATTGTAAAAATGAAGTGAAAACTGTTTTTTATGGTAAAGTTCCTATACACAAAGCAGCGTCATTTTTATATTTTAGAAAAGAAGGTATTTGTAAAGAGTTAATACATCATTTAAAATATAAAAACAAACCAGAAATAGGAACTTTTATTGGAGATTGGTTTGGTTTTTTATTACAAAAATCAGGTGAGTTTAAAGATGTAGATTATATCATACCTGTTCCGTTGCATGCAAAAAAAATTAAAAAAAGAGGTTATAATCAAGTAACTGACTTGGGTTTGAGTTTAAGTGACGCTATAAAAACAACTTATAAACCAGGTGTTTTAACAAGAATATCTGCAAATGAAACACAAACACATAAAAAGCGATTTGATCGTTTTTCTAATACAACAACAAAGTTTTATTTAACAGATGTTACTGTTTTTGAAAACAAACATGTACTTTTAATAGATGATGTTATTACCACTGGAGCTACTTTAGAAGCTTGTTGTAATGAATTATTAAAAACTAAAAACATAACCATAAGTATTTTAACAATAGCTTTCACACAAAAAAACTAATCTCTTTTACTTTTTTAGTACTTTTGATACTTAATTAAAAATAATTTTGTGAAGTTTTACTACAGGTTTTTTATAGTAACGATATTCTTATCATTAATCACTTCTTGTGCAAAAAAAGGGCGTCCAGAAGGTGGTCCAAAAGACGAAACAGCTCCGCTTTTGGTTACCGCAAAACCACCTTATAAAACACTTAATTTTAAAGAAGATGAAATACGTATTTATTTTGATGAATATATTGTGTTAAAAGATTTATCAAAACAATTGGTAGTTTCACCACCATTAAAGAATCCACCTTTAATAAGTCCGCAAGGAACACCTAGTAAGTATATTACAATACAACTTTTTGATACACTTAAACCAAATACAACCTACACGTTTAATTTTGGAAGTGCTGTACAAGACAATAATGAAAATAACAAATTAGAAAATTTTAAATACATATTTTCTACAGGCGATTATATAGATTCTCTAAAAATAAAAGGATCTGTAGGAAATGTTTTAGAACCAAAACCTAAAAAGAATATTAGTGTTTTATTATATGAGTTAGATAGCACATATACAGATTCTACTTTTTATAAGAAAAAACCTAACTATGTAACAAACACAATAGATTCGGTTAATTTTCAGTTTGAAAATCTAAGAAAAGGAAAGTATTTAATGATGGCTATTGATGAAACAAGTAGCGATTATATATTTAATTCTAAAACAGACAAATTAGCTTTTTTTAAAGATACTATTAGCTTACCAAGAGACACTATTGTTTTAGAGCCTTTGATAACATTTAAAGAAGATCAACCTTATAGTTTTAAAAGAGGAAGAGAAATTACAAAAGGTAAAATTTTATTTGGTTTTGAAGGAGAGCAAGAAAACATGAAAGTAGCTTTAACTTCTCAAGTTCCTGTTGATTTTAAAGCGTTTTCTCAGTTTGAAAAAGAAAAAGACACGTTAAATTATTGGTTTACACCAATAGAAGCTGATTCACTTAATTTTATTGTCACTAATAGTACTGTTTTAGATACAGTAACGGTGAGGTTGCGTAAGAAACAAATAGATTCTTTGGCAATATCAAGTTCAGTAAGCAGTACCTTACATTTAAAAGATACTGTTTTTTTAAAGACAAACAATCCTATAGTTAATATAGACAAAACAAAGTTTACATTAGTATCTAAAGATAGTATTCCTGTAGATTATAGTTTAAAACAACAAGAAGTAAATAAACTAGCAGTGTTGTTTACTAAAGAACAAAAAACAAATTATAAGTTAACAGTATTTCCTAACGGAATTTTAGATGTATTTGAAACACCAAATGATACGTTAACCTATAAATTTAGTACTAAAGGAAAAGAAGACTATGGAAGTATTGTTTTAAAAGTTCAAAAAGAAATTAAAACACCTATAATTATAGAGCTATTAACAGATGGTAATCTTGTAAAACAAGAATATGTAAAAGATTCCAAAGAAATTTTATTTGATTTGTTACAGCCAAAAGAATACAGCATTAGAGCAATTATTGATGCTAATGAAAATAAAGTTTGGGATACAGGTGTTTTTTTAAAGAAACAACAACCAGAAAAAATAATATACTTTACTAAAGAATTAAAATTAAGAGCAAATTGGTCTATCAATGAAACTTTTATTGTTGAATAATTATACTGTTCAAAAAATAATATTTCATGACAAAAAAAACATTTTTGTTGTTTCATCAGTCATTATTAAGGGGTTTAAGGTGTTTTTTTTATAAAAAAGCCCTTTATTTACTCGGTATCTCTGTAAATTTAATTCAGTTTTTTGTTTAAGATCGTAAAAGAAAACGTTTTAGATTCTGCTTTTGGTATTTAGTATTGCTTTTTCTATTCTAAAAAAATTGAAAACATAATTTTGTGTCAATATTTATGAAAAATAAACACTTTCCATTTTAAAATATTATCTTAGATTACCTTATTGAGTCTTTAATTTTACTTAATACGAAATTTTCATTAATATATATAACATGGGTAAAGTAGTAACTTTTGGAGAAATCTTAATGCGTATCACACCGTTGGGCAATAAGAAATTAAAGCAATCTAATCAGCTCGAATATTACTTTGGTGGTACAGAAGCTAATGTTGCTATATCACTTTCGCAATTTGGAAATAAAACAGAATATATAACCGTTGTTCCTGATGATTTTATAGGTAGTGCTGTTAAAAGTTATTTAAAGCAATTAGAAGTTAATACCGATTCTATAATTAATTTAAATCATCCTTTAGGATTGTATTTTTTAGAAGTAGGCGCTGTAATGCGTTCAACTAAAATTTCTTATAATAGAGCACATTCTGCTTTTTGTAATATAGCACCCAATATGGTTAATTGGGATGAAGCTTTGGAAGGTTGTGAGTGGTTTCATTGGACGGGTATTACACCAGCGTTAACTGAAAATTCATACCTAACCTTAAAAGAAGGATTAAAAAAAGCACATGCTAAAGGGATTAATATTTCTGCAGATTCTGCATACCGAAAAGACTTGTGGAATTACGGAAGAAATGCAAAAGATGTTTTAGGAGAGTTAATTGCATTGTCAACTATTTTTATTGGAGGTGTTAACGAAATGAATGAAGTTTTAGGAACGGATTTTGAGAGAACAAACGAAGATTTTATAACAGCAAGTAAGTTGTTAATGAAAGAATATCCAAATATTAAAAAAGTTGCTGATAAGAGAAGAAGCTCTTTAAATGCAAATTGGCATAAAATAATTTCTAAAATGTGGGACGGATCTCAGTTTTTAGAGACTAAAGAGTTGGAAATTACTCATATTGTAGATAGAATAGGAACTGGAGATGCTTTTGCAGCTGGTTTGATACATGGTTTAATGCACTTTGATAATTTAAAAGCCTTAGAATTTGCCAACGCAGCTTGTGCAATAAAGCATACTATAGAAGGAGATGCGAATTTATTAAGCGAAAAAGAAGTGTTAAATATTATAGAAGGTAATTTAACTGGTAGAATGATTCGATAAAAGAAGTGTTTTACATTTAATTATTAAAATAAATAAGAGAAATTATAATAATATTTTAGACCTTACGTTAGTACACAAAGTAAAATTATAAAAAGAGTTTTAGCTTTGAAAAACTTATCAAAAGAAGAAAGGAAAGCTTAGAAAGTATATAAAATCGAAAATGTGAAATTCGATTCTGTATTATTAAATACGATAAAAGAGACTGAATACTATTTCAGTCTCTTTTTTTATGGAAACCCCTTTCCAATGCTCATTAAACCTTAGTGCCAGATTTAGAAATAAATCCTTTTATTTTTAATTGTTTTCTTTCGATTTTAGCATTAGAAAAAATGGTAATAGCTTTAGAAAAACCACCTAATCTTTTAGTGTCATAAGAAACTTCAATTGCTCCCTTTTCACCTGGCATAATAGGTTTTTGTGGTTTTTTAGGAATAGCACATCCACAAGAAGATTTAATTTCTTTAATAATTAAAGGTGCTTCTCCTGTATTGGTAAATTCAAATACACGAACGCCTTCTGATCCTTGTGCTATTTTTCCATAATCAATAGTTTCTGATTCAAATTTAAACTCTTGTGCGCTTGCAATTGCTGTAATGAAAAAAGCAGTTATAGTTATTAGTATTGTTTTCATATGTATAATTATTTAAGATTATTAATTTCTGTATTTATTTTTTCAATCATTTTTAAGGCATTTTTATTTTCAGGATCTAGTGCTAGCACTTTTCCATAGTTTTTTAACGCCTCAGTATATTTCTTTAATTTGTAATAAACTTCGGCTAAAGAGTCAAAAACATTGTATTTATAAGGATAAATTTTAGTGTTTAAGTCAAATACGTATAGTGCTTTTTTAAGTTGATTAGAGCGTAATAATTTATATCCGTAAGTGTTTAATTCTCTACTTCCTTTGGTAAATTCGGCAAATCTTGGAATTATTTCTTTTTCTTTTAATTGTAAACTGTCAATTCCTTTTTTTTGAATCAAATTGTTTAAGTAGGTTACCACTTGATAATTTGAAGTATACTTATTTCCACTTACTATGCTATAAATATCTCTTTCAAAATCTTGTTTTGGAAACTCAACAATTCTATTCACTTCTTTTCCGTTCTTATAAAAAATAAACGTAGGAACTCTATGTACATTTAATCCTTTTTCTTCTCCATTAGGCGATGCTTTATAAGCATCTGGTTTTTTATCAACAGCAATAGCTTCTAAATTATCCATAGTAAAATTAGCCTTTTCAATAACCTTGTAAAATCTTGGTAATTCACGTTTGCTATCGCCACACCAAGTACCATAAAAAGCTTTAATAGTGTAATTTTTTAGCGAGTCTTTTAGTTTTTTTATTACGTTGTTATTGGTAATATAATTCGTGTAGTTTTTATTATACCATTCAAAAGGTTTCTTATCAAAAGCTTTTGTATTGGTTTTTCCTATTAAAAACACATTGCCTTTTTCATCTAAACTAGTCTTGTTATATTCTTGAGCCTTTGTACAAAAAGGAAGTATTATAATAAATATGTAAAGAATTTTTTTCATGGTAATAAATAATGTTTCCTCAAAAATAGATGCCTTTTGTAGTATTTTAAAATAAGTTGGATTTACAGCTTTTAAACAAGTACCAACAGTTAAAAACGATATGCAAACTGCATTTGGTATAAAGATTATGGTCTTTCGTACGTATTTTTTGATGAATTTATCATTTATGATTACCTTCATAATATGAATATTAATTTTATAAAAAAGCAAAGTACACAAATTTTAGTACACCTTTTATTTTGGATGTTATTTGTATTCGTTTCTCTTTTTGTATTCTCTAAATACTACTGGCAAGAGAATCCGTTTTTACAATACCTATTTATATTGGTTTTAATTGTTTACATAAACAATCAAGTATTGTTGCCTTTTTTTGTTCGAAAAAAAGGATATGTTTTGTACATCTTTGTTTTTGTATTAATCTCTTTTTTGGCAACCAAATTATATTGCGATGTTTTTGCGCAATGTGGTTGTTCTATTAAAAAATGTTTGAGCGATTATTTATGGCAAACATTAACGCCATTAATTTTCTTTTCATTTATATGGATGTTATTTCGTTATAAAGAAAAACAAGATGAGGTAGAAAAAATAAAGCAAGAACATGTTAAAATGGAATTACAGTTTTTAAAATCTCAAATAAATCCACATGTTTTGTTTAATAATTTAAATACTATCTATTCGTATTCTTTAGAAAAACCAAATGAAACTCCCGATTTAATTTTAAAACTTTCAGATAATTTAAAACATGTATTGTATGAAAGTAATGCTGATAAAATTTCGTTATCAAAAGAACTCAGTTTTATAGATAATTATATCGATTTTCAAAAAATAAGAACAGAAGGAACAAAGAAGATTTTGTATACTAAAGCTATAGATAAAGAGTATACTATAGCTCCATTACTATTAATTACGTTAATAGAAAATGCATTTAAATATAGTACTGTAAATAGTACTATAGTGGTTGATATAAAAAGTGAGAATGGAATTTTTGAGTGCACTTGTAAGAATGCGTATGATAAGCGTAAGCAAAAATTGAAAGAAGGAATTGGACTTAAAAACCTTAAAAAAAGATTAGATTTATTGTATAAAGACAATTATGAAATCTCTTTAGTTGAAGCAGATGTATTCACCGCGTATTTAAAAATTGATTTGTCATGAAATGTATGATATTAGAAGATGAAATTCCGGCACAAAACATTTTAAAGAATTTTTTAGGTAAAATTCCAGATATAGAAATTGTAGCAACATTTCAAACGGCAAAAGATGCCAGTTTGTTTTTCCGAGAACATACAGCAGATATTGTTTTTTTAGATATTAATTTACCTGATATTTCAGGAATAGATTTTATAAAAACAATTATTCATCCACCAAAAATAGTTATTACAACTGCGTATCCTGATTATGCTTTGGATAGTTTTGAGTTGGCAACTATTGTAGATTATTTGGTAAAACCTTTTTCCTTTGATCGTTTTTTAAAAGCAATACACAAAGTAAAAAATCAAGTTAAATATATTGAAAAAGAAGACAATACTATTTTTTTAAATGTTGATAAAACCTTACATAAAGTAATATTAGATAATGTGTTGTATATTGAATCGGATAGAAATTACATTACTTTTTTTACAGAATCCAGAAAGTTCTCAATACTAGATTCTCTAAAGAGTTGGAAAGATAAATTACCACAAGGAACTTTCTTACAAGTCCATAAATCCTATATTATAAATCGGCATAAAATCAATAAAATAGCTGGTAATGAGGTTTTTATATCTGAAAAAAGAATTCCAATAGGCAGAACTTTTAAACAAGAGTTATTAAAAAATGTACTTTAATAAAATGTTGATTTTAAGATTTCTAAACATTAAAAGCACCTTAAGATTTATTAAATCTTTAAAATTACCATAGAATATTGCTAGTAATTAGTACTATTTTAAAAAGTAGTATCTGTAATCTTAAAAAGATAGGTAGAAATATAGTAACTTGTTAATGTTAACTTATTGTAAACTAATAATTAAAAACAATAAAACTAACCAAAAGTATAGCGTAACATAACTTTTAAATATGTTGTGAATTAAAAAAGGGTAGTAATTTTGCCGTGTAAATAATAACAATATTTAAAAATATAATAATGAAGAAGTTACTATTGTCTGCTTTAGTTTGTATGAGTTATTCAACGTTTGAATAAATAAGAAATAAGTAGTACTCGGTACAAAGGTTTTTTAAAATTATTAAAAACCTATTAAACATGAAATGATTAATCCCCTAATATAAATAAGCTGTAAAAAAAGAAAGTGTAATTATTTGAAATCAAAACCATCTAAGAAATTAGATGGTTTTATATTTTATCGTGAATTTTTGTAGCGTTATGGTCGTTCCAAACAGTTAAAATATCTGTAGCAACAGAAGCTCCGCTTCCAGCAGCAATTGCAAATTGACTTCTCCAGCCAGCAATTGTTCCGCAAACATATAATCCTTCTTTTATTAAGTGATTAAAGTTTCTTAATTGTATTCTGTCTTTCATCGGATTAGCACTACAATGCCTTTCTACATATTGTTCTAAACCAGCGATATCAAAAGGTTTTGCATAGTTTAAGGCAACTACTACATTTTTACTGTAATATTCGTTTTTATTAGTGATGATTTTATATCCTTTGGCATCATCTAAAACTGCTAAAACTTTTTCGTTTTCTATTTGAGCTACTTCCGGATACAATTCTAATAATTGTTCTTTTCCTTCTTTTAAAATCTCACTTCCTAATTTTCCTTTAGGTAAGCCCAAAACATTATTAAATAAAGCATTTTGTAAATGCGATGTTTTTTGATGTGCAATAATTGCTATTTTTTTACCAACTGCATACGGTTTGTTTTTTGCAGAACCTAAAACTAAGGCACATTGCATACCAGCAACGCCACCACCAATAATTAATGTATTGTACATATTATGCTAAAAGGACTTTAATGTTTGCAGCAAATAACTTTACAGCAATTGCTAATAAAATAACTCCAAAAACTTTTCTAATAATTTTAATACCGTTTTGACCAATTATCTTTTCAATTTTTGCAGACGTTTTTAGAACTATAAAAATGAATAATACATTCATTAAAATAGCTATTATAATATTTTCAATTGCATATTCAGCTCTTAAAGAAAGTAAAGTAGTTAAACTTCCTGGCCCAGCAATTAATGGGAAAGCAATCGGAAAAACTGAAGCATTTATAGCATCATCATCGTCTTTATATAAGGTAATACCTAAAATCATTTCTAAAGCGATAAAGAATAAGATAAATGAACCTGCTACAGCAAAAGAATTAACATCAACACCAATAAAATTTAGCAAACGTTCACCAGAAAGTAAAAAAACTATCATGATCAAACCAGCAATTATAGATGCTTTTTCAGATTGAATATGACCTGCTTTTTTACGTAAATCAATAATAATTGGAATATTTCCAACAATATCAATTACTGCAAAAAGTACCATAAAAGTGGTGAAGATTTCATTAAAATTAAAATTCATGATATTAATATTTTTTGGTTATAAATTTTATTATAAGTACAAAACAATCCGTTATTTTTGCAAATATAAATAATCATTTATGTTTCAGTTAGGAAAAACTATTGTTTCAGAAGATATTATCCAAAAAGATTTCGTTTGTAACTTATCTGCTTGTAAAGGAGTGTGCTGTGTTGCTGGTGATGCAGGAGCTCCGCTTGAAAAAGAGGAAACAAAAACATTGGAAAATATTTATGAAACTGTAAAACCTTTTTTAAGAAAAGAAGGTATTGATGCTATAGAATCACAAGGAACTTGGATAACAAGTGATTTTGGTGAGCCAGAAACACCTTTAGTTAATGATGCTGAATGTGCATATGTTATTTTTGATGAAAATAAAACAGCATTGTGTGCTATTGAAGAAGCATATAATAAAGGATTAGTGGATTGGAAAAAACCTATTTCTTGCCATTTATATCCTGTTCGCGTTAAAGATTATTCTGAATTTGCTGCTGTAAATTATAATAAATGGGACATTTGTGATGACGCCTGTTCATTAGGTGCAGAATTACAAGTGCCAGTTTACAAATTTGTAAAAGAAGCACTGATACGTAAATTCGGACAAAATTGGTATGACGAATTAGAAAAAGTAGCAGCGAAACAAGTTAAATAATATTCCCTGCTATTTTTTTATGTAATCTAATTGCAAATCCGTCAGATAAACCAGCTACATAACTACATATTTGCATAATTCTATCGTATAAATTAGTTCTTTCTTCCTGGTATTTTTCTGGAAGCAAGTTTAGAATTAGATTGTCATAATTAGAAGCAGTTCCGTCGTGTTTATTATTTAGTGCAGTTACAAATACATGTAATAAATCTGCAATAATTTTATAACCAGCTACTTCTTTTTCTACTACTTCTTTAGATTGATAAATTTTATCAACACTAATCTTTATAATATCGTTTATTTGAGCTTCGTATTTACACTTGTCTAATAAACCTTTATCAAATTCACCTTTTAAAATAATCTCTTCGTTTGCTAAGAAAATATCCACAGCTTCACCAACTAATGTATTAATTGCAATAGCTCTTAAATACCCTGTCCTGTCTTTTTTGTGTTTTAGTGAGTAATACTTGTCTCTATTTATGCCAGAAACTAATTTAGACATGTATTCTAACGCGTAACTTTCATCAATCAAACCAAGATTAATACCATCTTCAAAATCAATAATTGTATAACAAATATCATCAGCAGCTTCTACTAAATACGCTAAAGGATGACGATAATATGAGACACCAGTACTTTCTTTTTGTTGTAAACCTAAATCTTCTGTTAGATCTAAAAACGCTTCTTTTTCTGATTGAAAAAAGCCGTATTTTTTATCAACAATATGTTTTGTAGGTTTTTTTGGTAAGCTTTCTTTTGGGTATTTTATAAAAGCACCTAAAGTTGCATAGGAAAGACGTAAGCCACCAGTAACACCATCTTTAGTTTCTGCGGCAATTTTTAAACCGTTGGCATTTCCTTCAAAATCAATTAAATCTTGATATTCCAAATCGGTTAAAGCTGTTTTATATTGAAGTCCTTTACCAGTTTTAAAATATTCTCCAATTGCTTTTTCTCCAGAATGCCCAAAAGGCGGATTTCCAATATCGTGCATTAAAGAAGCAGCAGCTACTATGGTTCCAAAATCATTAAAAGTATAACCGAGTTTAACCAAATTAGGATGGCGCTCTAATAATATCTTACCAACTCTTCTTCCTAAAGTTCGTCCAACTACAGAAACTTCTAAACTATGTGTTAAACGCGTATGAACAAAATCGGTTTTAGACAAAGGAATCACTTGGGTTTTGTCTTGTAAACTTCTAAAAGCAGATGAAAATATAATTCTATCAAAATCTACTTCAAAACCTAAACGAGTTTCGTCTTGTTGTGAACGTTCACGTTTTTGTGTGTCTCCAAATCTTTTTAAAGAAAGTAGTTGTTCCCAGTTCATTGTTTGTTGAATTTTTTTTCGAAAATACTAATAAAAAAAGAGAAGCCCTTCAACTTCTCTTTTATAACTTTTAATTTAAATACTCAATTCTTACTGTTTTGCTCAATAAGAAACTTTTCTTGTGTAATTCTTATTTTAAGAACCGCACATTAAACAATCGTCTGGGCCTTCTGCATTTTTAGAGGCATCAACCATTGCTTTAAATTCTTCTGCACTCATCGGTTTGTCTTCAACTTTCTTTTCAATGTCTAACGTAAATTGCTTCGCGTTTACCGCCGATTTTGTACGTAAATAATACATTCCTGTTTTTAAACCAGATTTCCAAGCATAGAAATGCATAGAAGTTAATTTAGCATAATCAGGATCTTTCATAAATAAGTTTAACGATTGAGATTGATCGATAAAATATCCTCTATGGCGTGCCATATCAATAATATCTTTCATACTCATTTCCCAAACAGTTTTATATAAGTCTTTTAAATCTTGTGGAATACTTTCAATATGTTGGATAGATCCGTTTGCACGCATAATATCTTCTTTCATATTATTATCCCATAAACCTAATTCTACTAAGTCTTCTAATAAATGTTTATTCACAACAATAAATTCACCAGATAATACTCTTCTTGTGTAAATGTTAGAGGTATATGGTTCAAAAGCTTCGTTGTTTCCTAAGATTTGTGATGTTGACGCTGTTGGCATTGGCGCAACTAATAAAGAGTTACGAACACCATGTTCAGTTACATCGTTACGTAATGCTTTCCAGTCCCAGTTTCCACTTAGTTCTTCTTCTTCAATTCCCCACATGTTAAATTGGAATTCTCCTTTAGACATTGGAGAACCTTCGTATGTTGAATATGGTTCTTTTGCTTTAGCAATTTCCATAGAAGAAGTTACAGCAGCAAAATATAATGTTTCAAAAATATCTTGATTTAATTTTTTAGCATCTTCGGATGTAAAAGGCAAACGCAACATAATAAAAGCATCTGCTAAACCTTGGATTCCTAATCCTACTGGACGATGGCGGAAGTTTGAGTTTTCAGCTTCTTTTACTGGGTAATAATTACGATCAATAACTGTATCTAAGTTTCTAATAACTTTTTTAGTTACTGTAAATAATTTTTTATGATCAAAGAATTTGTTTCCGTTTTCATCTTCACCTACAAACATAGGAATAGCAATAGAAGCTAAATTACAAACAGCAACTTCATCTTCTGCTGTATATTCCATAATTTCTGTACACAAATTAGAAGAACGAATAGTTCCTAAATTTTTCTGATTTGATTTACGGTTTGCAGCATCTTTATATAACATGTACGGTGTACCTGTTTCAATTTGAGATTCTAATATTTTTTCCCATAACTCACGTGCCTTAATGGTTTTTCTTCCTTTCCCTGCAGCTTCGTAACTTGTATATAAACGCTCAAACTCTTCTCCGTAAGTGTCAAATAAATGCGGACATTCGTGTGGACACATTAGTGTCCAGTCTGCATTTTCTTGTACACGTTTCATAAATAAATCAGAAATCCACATTGCGTAAAATAAATCACGCGCACGCATTTCTTCTTTACCATGATTCTTTTTTAAATCTAAAAAGTCAAAAATATCAGCATGCCAAGGTTCTAAATACATGGCAAAAGAACCTTTACGTTTTCCTCCACCTTGATCTACATAACGAGCAGTATCGTTAAAAACTTTTAACATTGGTACAATACCATTAGAAGTTCCGTTGGTACCAGCAATGTAGCTTCCTGTTGCACGAATATTATGTAGCGATAAACCGATACCTCCAGCAGATTGTGAAATTTTAGCTGTTTGTTTTAATGTATCGTAAATTCCATCAATACTATCGTCTTGCATTTGTAATAAGAAACAAGAAGACATTTGAGGTTTTGGAGTTCCTGCATTAAATAATGTAGGTGTGGCATGCGTAAAGTATTTTTTACTCATTAATTCGTAGGTAGCAATTGCTTCGTCAATATCATTTTTATGAATACCAATAGAAACACGCATCAACATGTGTTGCGGACGCTCAGCAATTTGACCACTTAGTTTTAATAAATAAGATCTTTCTAGTGTTTTAAAACCAAAATAATCGTAATTAAAATCTCTACTATAAATAATGGTAGAATCTAACTTTTCTGCATTATCCATTATAATTTGATATACATCATCTGCTAACAAAGGCGCTTTTTTACTTGTCCTTGGGTTTACATATTCGTATAAGTCAATCATCGTTTCAGAAAACGATTTTTTTGTATTTTTATGTAAGTTAGAAACGGCTATTCTTGCAGCTAATTGAGCGTAATCTGGGTGTGCGGTAGTCATAGTTGCAGCAACTTCTGCAGCAAGATTGTCTAGTTCAGAAGTTGTTACTCCGTCATACAAACCTTCTATAACACGCATGGCTACTTTTACTGGGTCAACGATTTTATTTAAACCGTAACACATTTTATTTACTCTTTCTGTGATTTTGTCGAACATCACAGGTTCTGTTTTGCCATCTCTCTTTAATACGTACATAGGTTGTGTTTAATTTTATTTATAGTATAGTTCCGTTAAACCCTCCAACTTTTAACGGATTTATTTTTTTTATTTTAAGCTTAAAAGTCGGCATCGAAACTAATGTCTCCAGTACCTCCAGATTTTACACCGGCTTTTTGATATTCTGATACTCTTTTTTCAAAGAAGTTTGTTTTTCCTTCTAAAGAAATCATTTCCATGAAGTCAAAAGGGTTTGCTACGTTGTACTCTTTGTCGCAACCAAATTCTAGTAACAATCTATCGGTAACATATTCTAGATATTGCGTCATTAACTTTGAGTTCATACCTATTAAACTTACTGGTAAAGATTCTGTAATGAATTCTCTTTCAATATTTAAAGCAGAGATTATAATCTCTTTAATTCGTTCTTTCGTAACTTTATTTACAATATGGTGATTGTGTAAATGAACAGCAAAATCACAGTGCATACCTTCATCACGAGAAATTAATTCGTTAGAAAATGCTAATCCAGGTAAAAGCCCTCTTTTCTTTAACCAAAAAATTGAACAAAAAGAACCAGAAAAGAAGATACCTTCAACAGCTGCAAAGGCAATTAATCTTTCTGCAAATGAATCTGACTCGATCCATTGTAATGCCCAATCTGCTTTTTTCTTAATGGCAGGAAAAACTTCAATGGCTTGAAATAAGTTGTTTTTTTCTTTTTCGTCTTTAATATAAGTGTCTATTAATAATGAATACGTTTCAGAATGAACGTTTTCCATCATTATTTGGAAACCATAAAAGAACTTAGCTTCTGAATATTGTACTTCATTTACAAAATTTTCTGCTAAGTTTTCATTAACAATACCATCAGATGCTGCGAAAAAAGCTAAAACATGTTTAATGAAATATCTTTCGTCATCAGTTAACTTATTATTCCAGTCATCTAAGTCGGCATGTAAGTCAATTTCTTCTGCGGTCCAAAAACAAGCTTGTTGTTTTTTGTACCAATCCCATAAATCATCATGTTGAATTGGGAAGATAACAAATCTGTCCTTATTTTCTTTTAAAATAGGTTCAATAGTAGCCATTCTGTAAATTTATTTTTTTGCTTTTTTTTTAACTCTAGGGGGGATACAAAGATCAAAAAAATGTTTGAAAATATTACCCTTACTTATTCACAAACTGCTTGAAGTTTTTAACAAATTTAAAAAAAAGCATCACAACGCTTTTCGTAATAAAATATTGTGTTTCAAAATATTAAATCTTGTTTTATTTTTTTAATAAGGAATTTATTTGGATTTTCTATTTTGAAAAGGAAGAAGTTTTAGGAAAGTTTAAAGCAAAAAAAAACGATATAAAAATATCGTTTTTGTTTTTTCATAATTTCGAATAATCCCCAATATACGACTTATGATTTTTAATACATTAAAGTATGGTACAAATATAAGGAGATTTCTTTGTTTTTAAGTAACTGTATGTGTAAATGGTATTTAAAAATGTATGTTTGGTTTCTAATAAACTATTAGTTACTTTTATTTAGTTTAATTCTAATTTATTTTTAATACATCAGCTATAATTTGTTTAATTTGTTGTTTTGGTAATGCTCCGTGTGCCATTTGTGGTGGTTCATTCAAAGGACAAAATAACATTGAAGGGATGCTCTTTATACCAAAAGCGGCAGAAAGTTCTTGTTCTGCTTCTGTATCTATTTTATAGACCGTTATTTTTTCACCATATTCTTTACTTAACTCTTCTAAAATAGGAGCTAACATTTTACAAGGTCCACACCAATCTGCATAAAAATCTATAATTGCAGGAACTTTACCTTCAAAAGTCCATTCTTTATTTTTTTCAAAATTAAAAACTTTTTCTAAAAAAGCTTCTTTGTTTAAGAGTTGTGTCATAATCTATATTTAAAGTAAAATTAAATTATTTTTTACAGTTTATAATTATAAATATCGTTTAATTTAATCCAAAAATCTTGTTAAAAAGTCTTAAAAAATAAAAGATTTGTAGATTTTAATCTAACTTTGAGATGCTTAACTAATTAAATTTATTCATGAAAAAAATAAAAATAACCATTTTAAGTCTAGGGCTTTTAATGGTAGCTTGCAAGCAAGAAAATAAACAAACAAATATAGAAGTGAAGTATCCTTTAACAGATAAAAAGCCAGTAGTTGACGAGTATTTTGATACTAAAATAACGGATAACTACAGATGGTTAGAAGATGATAGAAGTGAAGAGACCGAAAATTGGGTGAAAGCTGAAAATGAAGTAACATCAGATTATTTAAGTAAAATTCCATATAGAGCACAATTAAAAGATCGTTTATCTGAATTATGGAATTATGAAAAATTAGGAGTACCTTTTAAAGAAGGAGTTTACACCTATTTTTATAAAAACAATGGCTTACAAAATCATTATGTTTTATATAGAAGTAAAGATGATGGAAAAGAAGAAATTTTTTTAAATCCAAATACGTTTTCAGAAGACGGAACAACTTCTATGAGTTCTGTTAGTTTTTCAAAAGATGGAAATACCCTTGCTTATGCTATATCTGAAGGAGGAAGTGATTGGAGAAAGATTATTGTAATTGATGTTGAGTCTAAAAAAATAAAAGAAGACACATTAGTTGATGTTAAGTTTTCTGGAATGTCTTGGAAAGGGAATGAAGGTTTTTATTATTCTAGTTATGATAAACCAAAAGGAAGTGAATTATCAGCAAAAACAGATCAACATAAATTATACTATCATAAATTAGGTACTTCTCAAAAAGAAGATAAAGTAATATACGGAGGAACTGCAGAAGAAAAACATAGGTATGTAAGTGGTAGTGTAACAGAAGATGAAAAATATCTTTTTGTATACCCTAGAGTTTCAACTTCTGGAAATAAATTATTGATAAAAGATTTGTCAAATGAAAACAATCCTTTTGTTACTATTTTAAGTGATACAAAAAGTGATAGCTACGTTATTGAAAATAAAGGAAGTTTGTTGTATTTAGTAACAAATCTAAATGCTCCAAACAAAAAAATTGTAACAGTAGACGCTTCTAATCCAGCTCCTGAAAATTGGAAAGATTTCATTCCAGAAACAGAAAACGTATTAAGTCCATCTACAGGTTCAGCATATTTTTTTGCAGAATATATGGTAGATGCAGTATCTAAAGTGATACAATACGATTACGACGGAAAATTAATTAGAGAGATTAAATTACCAGGAATTGGTTCTGTAGGAGGTTTTAGTGGTAAAAAAGATACTGAGGATTTATATTTTTCTTTTACAAATTATAAAACACCAAGTTCTTCATTTAAATTTAATCCAAAAGAAGGAACATACGAATTGTATTGGAAACCAAGTATTGCTTTTAATTCAGAAAATTTTGAGAGTAAACAAGTATTCTATAATTCTAAGGACGGAACAAAAGTTCCTATGATTATTACGTATAAAAAAGGAGTTGAGTTAAACGGAAAGAATCCTACAATTTTATATGGTTATGGAGGTTTTGATGTTAGTTTAACACCTAATTTTAGTGTTGCAAATGCAGTTTGGATGGAACAAGGCGGAGTTTACGCTGTTCCTAATTTGCGTGGAGGTGGAGAATATGGAAAGAAATGGCATGATGCAGGAACAAAAATGAAAAAGCAAAATGTTTTTGATGATTTTATTGCAGCAGCAGAATATTTAATTGAAAACAAGTATACTTCATCTGATTATTTAGCAATAAGAGGAGGTTCTAACGGAGGACTTTTAGTTGGAGCAACAATGACGCAGCGTCCAGATTTAATGAAAGTAGCATTACCAGCAGTGGGTGTATTAGATATGTTACGTTATCATACATTTACAGCAGGAGCAGGTTGGGCTTATGATTATGGAACGTCAGAAGAAAGTGCAGCAATGTTTGAATATTTAAAAGGATATTCACCAGTACATAATGTAAAAGAAAATGTAGTATATCCAGCAACATTGGTAACTACTGGAGATCATGATGATAGAGTAGTTCCAGCACATAGTTTTAAATTTGCAGCTGAATTACAAGAAAAGCAAAAAGGAAATAATCCTGTTTTAATTAGAATTGAAACAGACGCAGGTCATGGAGCAGGTACACCAATAGCAAAGACAATTGATCAGTATGCAGATATTTTTGGTTTTACACTCTTTAATATGGGGTTTCAAGTATTACCAAATCCACCAAAATCAAATATTAAAAGTTAAACTGTAACATTTTTTCGTTTATTGTACTAATAAGATAATTCAAATATCAATAATCAAATAAATAAGAATAATGAAAATTATAAAAAAAGCCTTGTTTATATCAACAATAGCATCTTTGGCAGTTGTTGGTTGTAAAACAGAACAGTCAAAAGACACTCCAGAGGAAAAAGTACAGGGAATTGTATTAGAGAACATGGATACTTCTGTAAAACCTACAGATGATTTTTTTAGATACGTAAATGGAAGTTGGATGGACAAAACTGAAATTCCAGCTGATAGAACTTCTTGGGGAGGTTTTGGAGAATTACGTAAAAAAACAGATGCTGATGTTTTGGCAATTTTAACGAAAGCTATTGAAGAAGGAAACTTTCCTAAAATTAAAGATGGAAATGGTAAAGAAATAGATTCTGATCAAGAAAAAGCAGTAAACTATTACGAAACAATAATGGATACTGTTGCTAGAAATAAAGCAGGTGTAGCTCCAATAAAACCTTATTTAGCTAAAATAGATGACATAAAAACTAAAAAAGATGTTGAAACATATTTAACAAATGTAGCACCTTATGGAGGTGGAGGTTTTTATAGTTTTAATGTATTTAATGATTTAAAAAACAGTAGTGTTAATGCTGGTTATATAGGTTCAGGAGGTTTAGGTTTGTCTAGAGATTATTATATAGATGATAATGTAAAAGATAAATTAGCAAAATACCAAGAGTTTGTAGAGAATATCTTAGGGAAGTTTGGTGATGATGATGCTACTGCTAAAAAAAATGCAGCAACTATTGTTGATTTTGAAAAAAGTTTAGCAGTGCCAATGATGAGTAAAGAGGAGCGAAGAGATACTCGTAAGATATATAACCCAATGACAGTTGCAGAATTACAAGAGTTAGCACCTGCAATTGATTGGGCAGCACATTTAAAAGGGATTGGAGTAGCAATTGAAGATGATATTGAAACAGGTTCAAAGGAAAATGGAAAAGGTAGTATTGATAAAGTAATTGTAATGGATCCTGGTTATATCAAAGCAATGAGTTCGCTTTTTGAAACAAAATCTGTTGATGAAATAAAGTTAGTATTACGTTGGAACGCAATTAATAATTCTTTAGGTTTATTAAGTACTGATTTAGAAACTGCTAATTGGGAGTTTTATAGTAAAGAAATGCGAGGAGCAAAACAACAACGACCAAGAGATGAGCGTGCATTAGGAAATTTAAATGGAGCAATTGGTGAAGCTTTAGGGAAATTATATGTTGATGAAAAATTTCCGCCAGAAGCTAAGAAAAAAGCTAAGGAAATGATTGATAATGTAATGTTAGGTTTTGAAAAACGTATAGCTCAATTACCTTGGATGAGTGAAGAAACAAAAGAAAAAGCGTTAGATAAATTGCATAAGTTAACTGTTAAAATAGCGTATCCAGATGAGTGGAAAGATTATTCTAAACTTGATGTAAAAGGATTAAAAACAGGTGGAACTTATTTTGAAAATGCAATTAATGTGTCTAAATGGAATTTCAATAAAAATATTGAAAAGTTAGGTAAAGAAGTGGACAGAACGGAATGGGGAATGTCTCCACAAACAGTTAATGCTTACTTTAATCCAGTAAATAACGAAATTGTATTTCCAGCTGCTATTTTACAGCCACCTTTTTATAATTATAAAGCTGATGAGGCTGTAAATTATGGAGGAATTGGAGCTGTAATCGGTCATGAAATTTCGCATAGTTTTGATGATTCTGGATCTCGTTTTGATGGAGATGGAAACTTAAAAAATTGGTGGACAGATAAAGATTCTGAAGCATTTGCTGTTGTAGGAAAAAAATTAGTAAAACAGTATAGTGATATTATAGCTATAGACAGCATGCATTTAAATGGAGAATATACTTTAGGAGAAAATATTGGAGATCTTGGAGGTGTACAAGCTGCATATGAAGGATTGCAAATTTTCTTAGCTAAGAAAGGAAGGCCAGAAAAAATAGATGGTTTTACACCAGAACAACGTTTTTTCCTTTCTTGGGGAACAATCTGGAGAACAAAAATGCGTGATGAAGCGTTAAAAAACTTAATCATGACAAATACACATTCACCAGGAGAATACAGAGCGTATATGCCACTTAAAAACGTAGATGCTTTTTATAAAGCTTTTGATGTTAAAGAAGGAGATAAAATGTATTTAACACCAGACGATAGAGTTAGAATTTGGTAAAATTTATCTTTTTTAAATATCTAAAAACCAACACTTTTTGTGTTGGTTTTTTTTATTTAAAAAAGTATAAAAAGATATTGTATATTTAAAAAAATAATAAGTAATTCGCATTCCTTAATTTTATAAAATGAAAATAATAGGAAGAGTTGAAGAGATAACTTTTTTAAATTGGGATATAGAAAATTTACCCGCTAAAATAGACACTGGAGCCTATACTTCATCTGTCCATTGTAAACATATTATTGAAAAAGATGGGGTTTTAGAGTTTAAATTATTATGCCCAAAAACAGAAAAGTATAATAACAAATTAATAAAAACAGAAAAATATAAAACAAAAAAAATAAGAAGTTCAAATGGCGAAAAAGAAAAGCGTTACGTTGTAAATACTTCAGTTTTTTTTAACCAAAAAAAATATAAAATAAAACTATCTTTATCAGATCGAGGAAAAATGAATTATCCAGTACTCATTGGTAGAAGGTTTTTAAATAAAAAATTTATAGTAGACGTATCTCAAAAAAACATCACAATTAAAGAAAAACAAGAGTAAAAATGAAAATTGTAATTCTATCTCGAAATCCAAAATTATATTCAACAAGTCGTTTGGTTGAAGCAGGTGAAAAAAGAGGTCATGAAATGCGTGTAATTGATCACACAAAATGTGATTTAATTATAGAAAAGAAGAAACCGGCCATTCTTTACAAAAACGAATTAATATCTGATGTAGATGCCATAATACCTCGTATTGGTGCGTCTGTAACCTTTTATGGTACTGCTGTTGTTCGTCAGTTTGAAATGATGAAAGTTTTTTCTGTTGTAGAGTCTCAAGCATTAGTAAGATCAAGAGATAAGTTGAGTAGTTTACAAGTCTTGTCTAGAGCTAATCTAGGATTACCCAAGACCGTTTTTACAAATTATTCTAAAGATACATCTGAAACAATTGCAAAAGTAGGTGGAGCACCAGTAATTATAAAATTATTAGAAGGTACTCAAGGTTTAGGTGTTGTTTTAGCAGAAACAAAGAAAGCAGCAGAATCGGTTTTAGAGGCGTTTAACGGATTACAAGCACGTGTAATTGTTCAAGAGTATATTAAAGAAGCAAAAGGTGCTGATATTAGAGCTTTTGTTGTTGATGGAGTAGTTGTTGGTGCAATGAAGCGTCAAGGAAAAGAAGGAGAGTTTAGATCTAACCTTCATAGAGGTGGAACATCAGAAATAATTGAATTATCTGACGAAGAAGAAAATGCAGCATTAAAAGCCGTAAAATCTATGAAGTTAGGTGTTGCTGGTGTAGATATGCTACAGTCTGAAAGAGGTCCTTTAATTTTAGAGGTTAATTCTTCTCCAGGTCTAGAAGGTATAGAAAAAGCAACAGAAAAAGATATTGCTAAAAGTATTATTAGGTATATTGAAAGAAGTGCCTAATTTTTAGATACTAATTATAAAATTCAACAATTATTTTTAATAAGTTAAAGCCAACCGTTTGTGTTGGCTTTTTTAGTGTCTTTTGTTTTTATTGATAAAAGAAAAAGTATTTTTGTCATGTGTTACAAGTAAATAATCTCTCTTTTAAATATAATAAGTCAACTGTCGTTTTAAATGACATTAGTTTTTCTGTTAACTCAGGAGAACATGTTTGTATAATGGGAGAAAGTGGTTGTGGTAAATCAACATTACTAAAAGTAATTTACGGATTATTTGATACAAATAAAGGTACAATTTTTTGGGATGATTATGAAGTTTTAGGACCTGCACATCATTTAGTGCCTGGAGTTCCATTTTTTAAACATGTTGCACAAGACTTTGATTTGATGCCTTATATTTCAGTTTCTGAAAACATAAAAAAATTTTTATCTAGGTTTTATCCTGAAGAAGCCCAACAAAGAACAGATGAACTTTTAAAGGTAATTGAAATGGAATCTTTTGCTAATGAAAAGGTGAAAAATTTAAGCGGAGGTCAACAACAACGTGTTGCAATTGCTAGAGCCTTAGCAAAAGAGCCTAAATTATTATTATTAGACGAACCTTTTAGTCAAATTGATAATTTTAAAAAGAATTCACTTCGGAGAAATCTGTTCGCTTATTTAAAAGAAAATAAAATAGCATGTATTATTGCTACTCACGATGGTAATGATGCACTTTCTTTTGCTGATAAAATGTTAGTTATTCAAAATAATAGGATATTAAAATCTGGGACACCTTCCGAGTTGTATAATAACCCAACGTTTAAATACATAGCAACTTTATTTGATGATGTTAACGAAATTACAATAGATAATAAATTACAGTTTTTATACCCGCATCAGATTAAGATAATACCAACATCAGATTTAAAAGGAAAAGTAGTGAATACTTATTTTAAAGGATATTATTGGCTTATTGAGGTGATTTATAATGATGTTAGTTTATTTATAAATCATGATATTATGATTAAAAAAGAAACTATAATTAGTCTTCAATTTTAATCAATAGCTAAAACCTCCATTATATTATTGTTAAAAGAGATCACTTCTCCTATTTTTTTACCTAAAAACAATTTGCCTATTGGTGAAGAGACAGAAATAGCAAAATAAGTTTTTTTAGTATTTTCAATTTTTAAAAGCCCAGCACTAATACTTAAAAAATAAACAGCTTTTGTTGTGGTTATTAAACTACCCAAACGAGCAACACCATTATGTTTAGAAATATCTACTTTAGCTAATGTTTCCTTCATTAATGTAATTGATTGTAACTGTTGTCCTGCTTTTTCCATTTCAAGTTGCAACATTGCACGTCCAGTTTCATGTTTATCACCAGCAGAACTTTTTGTTTCAGATGTTAATGCCTTTTGATGAGAATTTATAATTGTAGTTACTGTTTCTTCTCTCTTATCAACATGAAGTTTACATTCTTCATAAAGTTTTTGCTTTAAATCCATGTATAAATTATTTAACATTAAAACTAAATGGCAAAGAGTAGCTTACAGCTATGGGCTTCCCTTTGTTTTTCCCAGGAGTCATTTTAGGAATCATTTTAGCAATTCTAATGCCTTCTTTTTGTAATTTAGGATGTGGAGCTGCAACGTTGATTTGTTCTGTTTCTCCAGTCTTATTTATAACAAATTGTATTTTAATCTTTTTTTTACCTGGAGAAAGTCTAGAAGAACACATTTCTTCTCTTCTTCCTGTTTCTTGATTAACGATATATTCTTTTTCTAAACAAGTTAACAAACTTAAATTAAAATTATCCTTAACCAGTTTTCTTAATTTTGTATCTACACATTTCCTTTTTAATTCTGCTGTAGTTTCTAAAGAACATTCATGTAAAAGAGGCGGGGTTTCTATTTTTTTAAAAGTAATTATTTTACTATCAAGGTTTGACCTTTCTGTTTTTTGTGAAAAACCACTATAAGAACAAACAACTAGTATTATTAAAAAAACTTTTTTCATTGTATTTAAATAAAAAAGCGAACCAGAGTAGATTCGCTTTGTAAATATATAAAATTTTTAATTCCTTGTTCTAGTCAGAATAATACTATAATATTATTCAACTTTAAAAGAAATAGGAAGTGTATACCCAACTCTAACACGATTTCCTTTTTGTTTACCAGGTATCATAGTTGGAATTAATTTTGTTATTCTAATGCCTTCTTCTTTCAATTTTGGATGTGGTGCTCTAACATTTATATCTTCTACTTCGCCTGTTATACCAATTTTAAACTGTATGTAAATTCTTTTAATACCAGGTGTAAGAACGTTTATACATTCTTCTATTTCTTTATTTTTTTTAGCATTGTAAACTAATTTTGTTTCTAAGCATTCAACAATATCAGTATTAAAGTTCTTTACAATATGATTTCTCATCATTTTATTTAAACACGATTTTCTCTCTCTATTTGTTGTTAATGTTTCACAACCTTTATAAATAGGTACTTCATCAATAATAGCAAAAGGAATCATTTCTTTACCATCACCTTTTTTTTCATTATTAATCTCAATGATTTCTGTTTCCTGAGAAAAATGAGAGATAGAGGAAAGTAAAAATAATAGAAGGAATGTTTTTTTCATAGCTGATTTTTTTTGAGGTTAAATAAAAAAAGCGAATCAGTTATGATTCGCTTTTATATATAAAAAATAAATATTTTTAATTGTTTAATGCTTCTGCACCACCTACAATTTCTAAAATTTCATTAGTAATTGCAGCCTGACGAGCTTTGTTATACGTTAATAATAAATCATCACGTAATTCCTTAGCATTATCAGTTGCTTTATGCATTGCTGTCATACGAGCACCGTGTTCAGAGGCAAAACTATCTCTAAGTGCTTTATATAACTGTGTTTTTAACGACTTTGGTATTAATTCTATTACAATTTCTTCTTTAGAAGGCTCAAATATATAATCTAAACTAACTTCCCCTTTATCAGATTCAACTTGTTGAATAGGTAAAAATTGTTCTAATTGAGTTATTTGAGTTGCAGCATTTTTAAATTGATTGTACACCAACTCTATTTTATCATAAGAACCATCAACAAATAACTTCATTAATTGTTCAGCAATAAGTGCAACATTATCAAAAGTTAAATCATCAAAAACAGCATTATTGTTCTCAATAATAGTATGTTCTTTAGATAAAATATCATTTCCTTTTTTACCTATAGTAAAAATATCAACAGTAGCATTAGTATACTTGTCGTTAATTGCTGCAACTGTTTTTTTAATGATTGATGAATTAAATCCACCACATAAACCTCTATTAGAAGTTATAGAAACTAATAATACTTTATTTACTTCTCTTTGCTCAGCATAATCACTACCAGCATCACTATCTAAAGTAGCACTTAAGCTTTGTAATAACTCTGTAAGCTTAGATGAATACGGACGCATTGCTGTAATAGCATCTTGAGCTTTTTTCAACTTTGCAGCCGATACCATTTTCATGGCTGAGGTAATTTGCATTGTTGATTTAATAGAAGTAATTCTATTTCGTATTTCTTTTAAGTTTGCCATACTAGATAAGTATTAATAAGTATTGCTTATTAAAAATTTCTTCTTAATAAGCAATACTAAAATCTTTTATTATGCTGAAAATTTAGCTGAAATTTCTTTTGCAGCTGCTGTTAAAGTATCAATTACTTCATCAGTTAATTTTCCTTTCTTTAATGTGTCTAAAGTATCTCTATGCTTAGCGTTTAAGTATTCGATATAATCTTTTTCGAATTCTTTTACTTTGTTTACAGGAACTTCTCTTAATAAGTTTTTAGAACCAGCGTATATAATTGCAACTTGATCTTCTACAGTAAACGGATCGTTTTGAGCTTGCTTTAAGATCTCTACGTTACGTTGTCCTTTAGAAATTACATTCATTGTAGCAGCATCTAAATCAGAACCAAATTTTGCAAAAGCTTCTAATTCACGGTACTGAGCTTGATCTAATTTTAAAGTACCAGATACTTTTTTCATTGATTTAATCTGTGCATTACCACCAACACGAGATACAGAAATACCTACGTTAATTGCTGGACGTACACCAGAGTTAAATAAATCAGATTCTAAGAATATTTGTCCATCCGTAATAGAAATTACGTTTGTTGGAATATATGCAGAAACATCTCCTGCTTGTGTTTCAATAATTGGTAAAGCAGTTAAAGAACCACCACCTTTTACTATTGACTTTAATGAGTCTGGTAAATCGTTCATTTCGCTTGCAATTTTATCATCATTGATAACTTTTGCAGAACGCTCTAACAAACGAGAGTGTAAGTAAAATACATCTCCAGGATAAGCCTCACGTCCCGGTGGTCTTCTTAATAATAAAGAAACCTCACGGTAAGCAACAGCTTGTTTAGATAAATCATCATAAATAATTAATGCTGGTCTACCTGTATCACGGAAATATTCTCCAATTGCAGCTCCTGCGAAAGGTGCATAAACTTGCATTGCAGCAGGATCAGATGCGTTAGCAGCAACGATTGTTGTATACGCTAAAGCTCCTTTTTCTTCTAGCATATTTGCAATAGCAGCAACAGTAGAAGCTTTTTGTCCAATAGCAACATATATACAATATACTGGGTTACCAGCATCGTAAAATTCTTTTTGATTTAAGATAGTATCAATAGCAACAGTTGATTTACCTGTTTGACGGTCACCAATAATCAACTCACGTTGACCTCTACCTACAGGAATCATAGCATCAATAGACTTAATACCCGTTTGTAATGGTTCAGTAACTGGCTCACGATAAATTACACCAGGAGCTCTACGCTCTAAAGGCATTTCGTAAGTAGTTCCTTCAATTGGTCCTTTACCATCAATTGGTTGACCTAAAGTATTTAAAACACGTCCAACAACGCCTTCTCCAGCTCTTAAAGAAGCAATACGTTCTGTACGCTTAACAGTAGAACCTTCTCTAATAGATGTAGAAGTACCTAATAATACAACACCAACATTATCTTCCTCTAAGTTTAATACGATTCCTTCTAAACCGCTTTCAAACTCTACTAATTCACCATATTGTACATTAGATAATCCATAAACACGAGCGATACCATCACCTACTTGTAATACAGATCCTACTTCGCTTAACGATGCTTTCGATTCGAAATTCGTTAATTGTTCCTTTAAAATTGCTGATACTTCAGCTGGTTTAATTCCTGCCATCTTATTTCGTTTGATGTATAATTAAATTTGTGGAATGTAATGACTATTGTCAAATTCTCTTCTTAATTCTTTAAATTGATTAGAGATACTTGCATCATACTGTATATCTCCAACTCTTAAAATAAATCCTCCAATAATGTCTGGATTTATAACATTTTCAATTGCAGCACTGTTTCCAGTAATTGCAACAATTTTATCTTGTATTTTTTGTTCTAATGCTGGTGTTAACGCAACAGCTGTAGTAATTTTAGCAACTTGAATATTCTTATCAAAGTCGTAAATTACTTTGTATTGTTTTGCTACAGAAGGCAACATAACTATACGTTTGTTTTCTTCTAGTAAATTAAAGAAACCTATAGTTACAGCATTTACTTTTTCTCCAAAGATAGCATTTAATACTTTTCTTTTATCCGAAGCTTTTGTAATTGGGCTTTTTAATAATAATTGTAAATCACCACTGCTTTCAATAGTTTCTAAAATTAACTTCATATCGTTGTTAACTTCAGCTTCTATTTTGTTTTCTTTAGCAAGGTTTAATATTGCTTTTGCGTAACGTAATGCTGGTCTTGCGTCTTTCATGGTAAGCTTAGTTTAAAGTTACCTTTTCTAACATACCTTCAACTAACTTCAAATGATCATCTTGAGAAGATAATTCTTTTTGAACTACAGTTTGAGCAATACCTATAGATAATTCTCCAACCTTTTTCTTTAATTCTGCAATAGCTGCTTTTTGTTCTTGTACAATAGTAGCTTTTGCATTTTCAATCATTGTAGTTGTTTGTGCTTCTGCTTCTGTTTTAGCATCGGCAAGAATCTTATCTTTAATTTCGCGAGCATCTTTCATCATTGCATCTCTCTCTTCTCTCGCTTCTTTCAATAATCTTTCGTTATCCGCTTGTAAGTTTTGCATTTCTTTACGAGCATTTTCAGCTTCGTCTAATGCATTTTGAATACCTTCTTCTCTATCATTTAGAGAGTTTAAGATTGGTTTCCAAGCAAATTTTGCCATTAAAAATATTAATATCAATAATATAATAGCTTGCATTATAAACAAACCTGGCGAAAAATCATTTAATAACTGATCCATTATTTGTGTTTTTTATTGTTTTTTGTTTAATTAAAACAACTCTTTAACCAACCGTTAAAGAGTTGTTTTGTTTTGTGTCGGATTATTGTCCTAAGATTAAAGCACCAAATGCTAAACCTTCTAATAATGCTCCGATAATAATCATTGCTGTCTGGATTTTTCCAGCTGCTTCTGGTTGACGTGCAATAGCTTCCATTGCGCTACCACCAATTTTACCTAATCCTAATCCACCTCCGATTACGATTAATCCTGCTCCAACTAAATTTGGGATGTCCATAATAACTGATTTTTATATATAATAATTAAACAAATTCTTATTCTTAAACTATTGCGTTATCTTCTTCTCCGTGTCCATCAGCTGTATGTGCATGGTCATGATCATGTTCTTCAACAGCCATTCCAATGAAGAGAGATGATAACATTGTAAATATAAATGCTTGTAAAAAAGCAACTAAAATTTCAATTAAAGAGATAAATAATGATAATAATAAAGAGACACTAAAACCTCCTGCAGCACCTAAAGTCTCTCTAGTTATATATGCTACAGAAATTAACCCCATAACAACAGCGTGACCTGCGGTAATGTTTGCAAATAAACGAATTAATAAAGAGAAAGGTTTTGTTAACATACCTAATATCTCTATTGGCATTAAAACTATTTTCATTAGAACTGGTACACCAGGCATCCAGAATATATGTTTCCAGTAATCTTTGTTTGCAGAAAACTGAACTATAATGAAAGTAAACAAAGCCAAACAAACGGTTATAGCAATGTTACCAGTTACATTAAATCCTAATGGAGTTAATCCTAATAAGTTTAAAACCCAGATAAAGAAAAAGACTGTAAGTAGAAACCCCATAAACTTACGGTAATGTTTTTCACCAATGTTAGGTCTTGCAATTTCATCTCTAACATACAGCACCAAAGGTTCTAATACTCTTGCAAAACCTGTAGGGATTGCTCCTTTTTTATAACCGTTTGCTAAAGATCTAAAACCTAAAAACATTAATAAACTAGCTATTAACATTCCAAAAACACTTTTAGTAATAGAGAAATCTAATACCTTATGTGCATTGGTTGCATGATGATTTTCGTCAAAAGAAACTTCAGAAGCTCCTTTGTCTAATTCATATATTTTACTGTGGATTTTTGTAAGTTTTACACCATTAGCATCGACAATAAGATGACCGTTGTCATTATGGTGAAATTTTGAAGACATAAAAGTTCTTAAACCTTTACTAGTCCAAATTATTACAGGTAATGAGAAGCCTACATGTTTACGTTCACCAGTATCATTTGTATAAGAATACAAAGCAAAATCATGTGAGTCTGCTAAGTGATGATTTATATAATCTTTAATCTCTTTTTTAGTGTTTATTTGCCCTGCTTTCTTAGGGGCATCACCACCACTAGAAGCAAATGCCGATAATGCGGATAAAGTTAACACTAGAATTGCGATAAACTTAATAGTTATGTTTCTTGCCATCATACCTTTACTAAATATAGAATATTGGTCTGTAAAATTCGGTGCAAAGGTACAAATTTAATTAAAACTACAAACCGTTTTTTTATTTAGTTTTTAAAGTGTTGTTTAACTACTTAGGAGTACGTAAAATTACTTAGAATTGAGTAGTTTAGCTGTTGCCAATGCTTCTGTTATTAAAAATAGAAATAACGGAATCACAAGGGAAAAGCGTTCTGGTTTAGTTAAGCTTTCACTAGTAAAGACTGGGTTGTTAAAAATTAACACAAAAAAACCTAGTTTTAAAAACACAGAAGCTAAATATCCATAACCAGCCTGACTAGGTACATAGTCAGCAACAAATTCCACTACAAAATATACTAATATTGCCGATATAATATGAAATAAGTAGATTGATAATAATGAATAGCAAAGAGTAATTTCTTTAGAATTCAATATGTATTGATGTAGCGGATAGCTTAGGGCAAATAGTATAATTATAGCTATTATAAAATAGATAATTCTTTTAATCATTGTTAGTTATTTTTGTTACCTGTTTAATCACAGAAAACATGGCTAAAAAGACTGCAAATAACGTACATATTTTAAAATAAAGTTCATTTTCATTAAAAAAATATGAGTCTAACCATTCACCTAGTTTGCTACCAAGGTAAATGGTTAGACCCATTTGTATTGCAATTCCAGAAAATCTTAAATATTTATTAAGCGGTTTTTTGATTGATTTTTTTGTCATTAACTTCTTTAGTTAGCTCTTTAACTGCTCCCTTCATATTGCATGTTGCGTTAAAAGTAGCTCCAGGTTCTGTGCATATTTGACCAACATTTACATTACCTGCAATGTTAGCTGTTGTTTTAGCAGTAAGTGTATTACTTACAAAAAAGTCTCCAGAAAACTTTCCTTCAACATCTGCATTTGCGCATTCAATGTTTCCTTTTATAAATCCATCTTTACCTATAATAACCCTTCCATCGGTTTTAAGTGTACCTTCTAAAGTTCCATCTATTCTAAAGTCTCCTTGAGAAATAAAATCGCCAATAATTTTTGTTCCTTTGCCAATGATGTTTCTGCTATTGGTTTTTTCTTGAGTAGTTTCTTTTTTGTTTTTACTAAACATAATTTCGGGGAGGTTAAATTTTATTTTATTAATTCTATAATTTGTTTTGCTTTTTTGCCTTCTTCTTTGGTTGCGTAGCTAAAAGCAACGTATTCTAATTCTTTTTTGTACTCTTCTTTGCTCTTGTATTGCCCAATAGCTAAGGCTTTGAGTAAGGCTAATTTAGGGATTAATTCCGAGTTATCAACATATTGTTGAAAACTTTTTATCTCAGCAACGGTTTCTTCAAAATGATTATGCTTATACAAGTAATAAATTTCTTTGTACTTTTTTATAGCCTGATCTTCTTTTATGTTTTTCGTTAAACCACTTCCATCTGGGTTTTTTATAATCTGAGCAAAGTTAGATTCTGGGTGGTTATTTAATATATACTGTTTGTGTACGTCTGCTTTTTCATTGTTAGAGACTCTTGTGTATAATTGATATAAATGATAACTAAGCGGAAGCTTTAAGTTTTCTTTTTGATTTAATGCGCTTAAGCGATCAAAGTTTTTTATAGCTAGTGAATTGTTTTGGAACTGCTCCTTATAGATTAAACCAAGTTGATATAGCGAATTATTGCGTTCTTTTTTTAGTGTTTTTATCTCTTCTTCATCTGTTGGTATTGCATCAAGATATGAAGCTAATTCGTATCTCTCATCTATTTTCTCCTCATCTGTGTTTTCTTCGTTTGATGCTATTGCGTTTTTATCAGAAAAACGCCAATTATCCTCTAAAGTACGATTTCCCCATATTCTTTTAAACTCGTTAACCCCAAAGTTTTTAGATTGCGAATTGTAAAAGTACCATTTACCTGCATTATTGTTTTGAATAAATGGGTTGGTACTTGTAGAAGAGCCAAAATTTTGAGCATTTAACTCTTGTTGTTTACGCTCGTCGTCTTGCTTTTTAATTTTTTCAATATAATCTTCAAAAAATAGAACACGTTCGTCATTTGTCATAGCAACTAAACGTAGAATACTATCATTAGTTTTAATTAAATCTTCGTGTTTTTTTAATTTAGCTAATCCTTTGTTTTTTCTTTTAATACGTCTAATTCTCTTTTCATCACCATATTTTTCTTTATCACTAATTTGCAAAACGGTATCGTAATAAGCACTTGCTAATAAGTAATTTTGTTGGTTAAAATTAAGCGTACCTAAACGTTCAAAAGTATACGTCTTTTGATAGCTATTGGCATTTTTTGCTGCTGCCGATTTTTTATAATAGGATATTGCATTATCAATACTATCTCTATTTTCTTCTAAAATACCTGTTTGATAATAGAGTTCGTCTAAATACTTACGGTTATCAGTATTTCTAATTAGTTTTTTAAAGCGTTTGATTAATCCAACTGAAGAAGAGTCTTTTTCAGTATTTTTTACAAGTTCTATGTTTGCGTGAATTTTATATTTTTCTGGAGCTCTTCTTGTATCTGCCAGTTTCTTAAAAACCATTCTTGCAGAATCTTTGTGGTTTAATTCGCCATAAATTTGCCCCAAAACAAACAAGTTTCTTGCCGATTGTTCTTTATTTATAAAAGTTTTTGTAGCATTTGTTAAGTGCTCTATTACTTTTTGAATTGTATCTGTTTCTGCATATGCCATTGCCATTGCTGTATATGCTTCTTCTTGTACTCTTTTGGAAACTTCTTCTTTGTCATCCAAAATTTCTAAAAGAAGATTCATTGTTTCAATAGCCATTTCTTCATTACCCAACCTTACATTGGCTTTTGCTCTCCAAACTCTTGTTTCGTAGTTTAAATCTGCGCCAGGATAGTTGGCAATTATATAATTGTAAGCTTCAATAGCAGGAATAAAACGTTGTGTATAATAACGAGATTTACCTAATAATAAATAGGCGTCATCTATTTTTCTGTTTTTTTCATATCCTTCAATATTCATCGAGTGTTTTTGAATTGCTTTTACAGCTTTTTCTTCAGCTCTATCAAAAGATGTTGCAGTTTTAGTTGAAGAAGCCTCTGCAGGACTACTATTAAAGCCAGCACCAACACTGTTAAATTTTGGAGCAGCAATAGTTCGTTCATCAAAAGTAATAGGTTCTATTTGTAAACGTTTCCAAAAGTTATCTTCATGTTTTTCACTAATGGTTTTTAATCCTTTTAAAAAAGCTTGCTGACCATTAAACAAAACATTGTTTTTTGTGGTTACTGCATGAAAATTTCTACTTAAAAAAGTATTCTTTTTGGTACTGCATGAAAACAATACCAGAATAAAAATAATTACTAAACCAAATGTTTTATATAGTTTCATTATAAAAAATTACGCTCTATTTACAACTTTATTTTTGTAGAGTTATTGTAAGTTAGAACGTAAAAATAGTAATAAAAAAGATTATATTTTGATTAAGCAGAAAAATAGCTTTCTAATTCTTTTAAAGTTTCAGGAGAAGTAGTAATGTCGTTTACTATATTTCCTTTGTCTAAAACTACAATTCTTTTACAAACATCTGTTACATGGCTTAAATCATGACTGGAAACTACCACAGTAACCTCATTGTTTTCGGTTAAAGTTCTGATGATGTTTTTTAAACGAATTTGAGTTGTTGGATCTAAATTTGCAAAAGGTTCATCTAAAATTACCACTTGTGGATTACCAATCATTGCAGCAACAATACCTGCTTTTTTTTGATTTCCTTTACTTAAATCGCGCAAGTATTTTCTTTCACCTAATATTTCATCATTAAAAAACTCATCAAATTGGTTTAAAAAAGTTTTAACATCTTCTTTGTTTAATCCTCTTAAATCTCCAATGAAATCAAAGTATTCTTCAGGAGTTAAATATCCTATTAAAAAACTTTCATCTATAAAAGAACCCGTAAATGTTTTCCAATCTTCACTTTTATTTACAACAACATTATTATTTATAATTTCACCAGTTGTTGGGCGTATTAAATCTAATATTATATTAAATAATGTTGTTTTACCAGCACCATTATTTCCTACCAAACCTAATGATTGACCTTTAGGAATTGTTAATTCATTTATATTTAATACTTCTGTTGATCCGTATCTTTTTGAAACTGTATTTACTTGTATCATAATTTTTTCTTTTTAGTTTTATTAATGAGTTTGATTGAAAGCATGAATGGTTGCATACTTGTCTTTGATGTATTTCTTTTCAATTAAATTCATAAAATAATTTTTAAAAATTAAACTGATTACTCCAACAAACGCAATTGCTATTACACCAGCATTAAAACTTACATATGTGTCTAAGATCCAAAATAAAAGCATTGGTATTCCCATCATAGGAATAATAATTAAAAACTGAGTGGCACTCATACCTTGTGTGTTTCCAAAACCACCTCTGCTTAAATCAATTGATTTTCTGTTAAATGATCCTGCAAATAATATAAATAACGAGTTGAATCCGATGTTGAAAACTGCACCAGCGGTTATCATTAAAAACTTATCAATACCATAATAGATATAAGGAATACTTAAAATGTATAATACAAATGTGATGGCTACCATTAAAAGCCATTTGCTTTCTAAAAATTTTCGATATTTAATATTCTGACTCATAATCATTCTATAATAACTACTATCCCAAGCAGGAATAAATTGACCAAAATTGATAACAAAACCACCAGTAACAAATAAAGCAGCGAAAATTAAAAAAGAAGGCATTTTTTCTTGATATACATCGTTTGTAAAGAATATAACGGCATAAAAAAGAAAAATAAAAGACATGAAAAAGACTGTTTTTGGTCTTTTATTTCTCCATATTAAACGCATATCATTTTTTAAAAAAGGAGCCAAATCTCCAAACTTATCTACAAAAGATAAATCTGTAGAAGAAACTTGTTTAGCTTTAACAGCAATAGCATTATCTAAATATACTTTTGAGGCTAGTTGTTTAAAGTTTAAAAAATAGAGTATACCAACAGCTACTATTGGTAGTATACATCCTATTGGGTTTTCATATAAACCATTAAATAAATATAAACTTACGTGTTGCAGGTTAAATATATTATAGGTTTGTAAAGTAATAGCACCAATTAATATTGTGGCTAAAATTACCAATGCAATATTACTTTTATTGATTAAAAAGTTTAAATAATTTGCTGTTATAGTGATGAAAAACAGTCCACTTAACCAACCAAGAACATTTGGAATGTCGTATCCTTCTTTTATTAATACAAATGCAAAGGGAACGAAAAAGAATAAGCCAATAATATTAAAAAAAGAAAAAACAGATTTGGTTAAAATATAGTGAACTAATTTTTTCTTTTTTATTGGCAAATGAAGCATTGGTTTAATATTCATTACGGGTAATTTTTGCATTAAATAGCGAATAATTAAATCTCCTATAATGTAAAAAAACAATAAAGAGTTGATAATTTTAAGCGGATCTTTTGTAGGCAGTTCTTTCTTTAAGATGTAATAACCTCCAATACCAATACCTAAGAAAATAGTTATAAAATAAAGTACAAAAAATGCCATTATTATATTAATAAGTACTCCTTTTTGCCAAAACATAGAACGAAGAAAACTTTTCCATTCAAGATTTAAAAAACGTGAAACCATTTGATTGTTATTTAGTTGATATGTAATTAGTGTAGTGTTGCAGTTTTTTGTTACAAAAAAAGCATCCATTTTTTTAAAATGAATGCTTTTTTTATAGTGCAATTGTGTTTGTTTTATAACCACTGACAAATAATTCCACCCATAAGAGCTAAGGTAACAATCCAGTATCCTACGTTTATAGCTATATATTTAAATGACTTTCTTTCAAATAACGATTTTATAGTTATAATTGGTGTTACCAAAAATAATCCAGTCATAATTCCATGAATTAAACCATGTGAAAACGATCTAAAACGATCTCCGTATGCTGCCATAAATTCTGTATACGTATTAAAAGCAACGCCAGATTCTTCTTGAAATCCAGGTTCGTTTATTAATGTTTGAAAAATTCCATATTGATGAATTACTACAAATTGTAAGAAAAAAGCAATAAGTAAACTACAGATAAAACTGAGCCCGAAAATAAGCGCCATATTACCTTTTTTCATTTTTTCTTCAGTCATTCCAGATTCTTTCATCCATATATTCTGAAAAAGAATTGGTCCGTACCAAAAAAATCCGATTAGCATTGGTACTACTGCAGCTGCAAGTAAAGCAATTAAATTAGGTTTCATAAGAGTTTGTTTTTAAGTTGATTGATTCAAATATATAAAAACTTATTTTGTAATAAATTCTACTAAGTATGCATTAATAGCGTATTCTCAAACTTTTATGGGTTTTAATCTTTCTTGTAATACATAATAATACTTGCTTTAGCTATAGTGTTATTCCAAAGATAATAGCCAACAACAGCTGGGTTTGTTTCTGCAGTTAGACCTAGTTTTTCTGTTTTTAAAGCATAAATTGTAATTATATATTGATGTAAACCATGTCCTTTTGGAGGGCAAGGTCCTCCAAAGCCTTTTGTTCCATAATCTGTAATACTTTGGATAACATTATCTGGTATTAAATTTGAATTTACGTTTCCTGCTCCGGCAACTATTTTATTCATGTTTGAAGGAATGTCAAAAACAATCCAATGCCACCAACCACTTCCAGTAGGTGCATCTGGATCATACATAGTTATTGCAAAACTTTTTGTTTCTTCAGGTGCGTTTTTCCATAATAATTCAGGAGATATATTTTTCCCAGTACATCCAAATCCATTAAATTCTTCATTAATACTTGCTTGACCACCTGTGTTATTGCTAGATAATGTAAACGTGTTTTGGGCTATTAATATGTTAGATGTAATCAATAAAAAGGGTAACATAAAAAATAATTTTTTCATAATATTTGTGTTTAAATTTTAAACAAAATTATAATGAAAAAAGGTGTTAACTGTATTTCGTTCAGGTCAAAAAGTATTGTTAAAAGGTCAATCTAATTGATACTGTTTTGGGGTTTTTCCGTACTTAATTTTAAAAGCTTGTATAAAGTTGGACAAGTTTTCATAACCAATTTCTTCAAAAATATCAGAAGGTCTTTTTGATGTGTTTTTCAATAAAAAAGCTGCTTTTTCAAGTCTCTTTTCTTGAAACCATTTGCTAGGAGAGCTATGGAAATGTTTTTCAAATTCGCGTTTAAATTTAGAAAGACTCATGTTAGATAAAAAAGAAAGTTCGTTTAGCGTAAGTTTATTGAATTTATTAGTTTCAATAACTTCAATAAAATGATTGGTTTCTAAATTAATGTTTTCTAATAAAGAGAAAATGAAATTTGTACCTTTTATTGTTGTTAAGTAAAGGATTAATTCCTCAAACTTAAGAGCTAATAGTTTTGATTGAATTTGAGTATCTAGTTTACTAATACTTATAAGTCCGTTTACAAATACCTGTAAAAATTGATCATATTCAAAAGGGTGAAGAAATTCTTTTTGTTGTTTATGTCTTTTTATTTTGTGCTTTTGGATGAAAGATATTAAGATTTCATCTGAAAAGAAAAACAAAATACTTCTATAATTATTCGTGTTATTCGGTACACGTTCCGTCATTAAACAATTTCCTTTTTTCATTAATAAAAAACTATTGTTTTCTATTGAAGTAGATTTTGTTTTAGAGAAAACTTCTTTAGTTCCCTCCAACAAAAAACTAAATGTATTTTGTTGAAGAGAAACCATTTGTTTTAGGTTTTCTTTTGAAGTTTGATAATCATAAACCTTAAAAACAGAGTTGTTTTTTATTTTAAGATCACCTGGTAGATTAATTATTTCCATTGATGTTTTTAATTCAAAAGAAATTCAATCTTTAATTTATTTTCATTGATTTAGCAATTGCTTCTAACTCAAAAACAAAATCTCTTTTGTTTACTGAAGGAGCATAAGTAAAACCTTCAAAAATTATTAAACGATTATTATTTTTATCAATTACGGTGTAATTTAAAAATGGCCCAGCCATAAAATCGTTTTTAACTTCCCATTTACCTCGGGTTTCAAAAGCTTTTTTACCGTCAATCTCTGCATCATATGTAAACGGAGTATAAGCTTCTTCTGTAATCATATACATGCCTTCTTTACTTCCAGGGATGTGTGTTTTACCAATAGTATCTCTTACAGCAGTAATATTATCTTGTACCGTATTTTCATCTTCCAAAGGAACAGAATAAATTAAAACATTATTAGTTCCGTCACCTCTAGCAATTCCACTTTTTAAACGCTGGCGTAGCCATAAAAAACCAATGCTATCTTTAACTAATTGATATCTTTTAGGAATATCTACAGAAATATTTAAGTCTTGTAATGTTTTAAATTTAGTATGATCCAAACGTTCTTTTTTAAAGATGTTTTGAGTGAATTTAATATCCTCATCTTTAAAAATTTTCATTATTTCTTTTCCTCTATTTCTAATAATATTAATATAGCCATTATCATCTTTTGCTGTTGCAATAACAATTATTTGAGGAGCAGCATATTTATTTCTAACAATAGAAATATCTTCTTTTTCTCCTTTTTGCATTATTAAAATAGCTTTACCGTTACGCATAAAATCAAATCCAGCTGGAGCTACTTGTGCTACGGATAATAATGTTTCTGGTTGTGGTAAACCTACTTGGTGTTCTCCAAAAACGGTACGGATTTCGTCTCCAGGTTTTCCTAACCAAGCGTTAGCTTTCATTACTACTAATATTTTATTGGTGTTACCTGAAGATGTAGGTAATACAAAATCTGACTTCCCATCAGTTTTGCAGCTAAACACAAAAAGTGTTAGTACTAAAAGAGTGCATATTTTTTTCATAATAGTTTGTTCTAGTTTCGTTTGTTGTTAAAAATCAAAAACTGTTCCGTTTACATCTTTTTTGGATAAATATACAAACGCTGACCAATTCTTAAATTATTATTTTTCATGTTATTCCAACGTTTAATATCTTTTACTCGTACGCCAAATTTCATGGAGATTTTACCTAAATAATCACCACTTTTTACTTTGTAACGGATACGTTTATCCATTTCAAAGTATTTTGGTAAAGGTTTTTCTCGTTTAGCATCTGTAGAATCTGCTAAAGCATAAATTTCAGATTCCTTATTTAAGAAATCAATGGTTTTGTTTCTTGGTAATCTAACAGAAAATAGTTTCTTTTTTACATAAGGAATAATTTCTAGCTTATAAACAGGGTTTAAAAAAGATAAAACGTTTTTGTCAATTCCAGTTTTTTCTGCAATTTGATGAAAAGAAACAGTTCTTTTTACTTGAACTGTATCTGTTTGGAAATTAAATATTTTTGGAGCTTCTGGGTAGATTCCTAATTCTTCAGCATAATTAAAAATATACATTGTTGCATAAAAGGCAGGAAGATAACCAGCTGTTTCTCTTGGTAAAAACGGACGAATATTCCAATAGTTTTTATATCCACCAGAGCGTTTAATTGCTTTTAATACATTTCCAGGTCCAGAGTTGTATGCTGCTAAGGCTAAATCCCAATCATCAAAAATTCCATATAAATTATCCAAATATTTACAAGCAGCTATTGTTGATTTTACAGGATCTTGACGTTCATCAACATAAGAATTTACCGCTAATTTAAACTGTTTTCCTGTTCCGTACATAAATTGCCACAAACCAGTTGCACCAACGCGCGATTTAGCTTTTGGTCGTAATGAAGATTCAACAATTGCTAAATATTTCATTTCTATAGGAATCTCATACTGATCTAAATATTGCTCAAATAAAGGAAAGTAATATTGAGCTCTTGCCATTAAAGCAGGATAATACTTTTTTCTGTATTTTATATAATTATTAATAACATTTTCTAAAGCAGGGTTGTATGCTAAGTTAAATGGAGTAGTGGTATTTATCTCTTCCAAACGAGCTTTTAAAACCTCTGGAGTAACCACTTTTGTAATATTACCTACAATATCTTTATCATCAATTACATATTGAGTGCTGTTGTATAAAGGTGAATTGAATTTAGCTTCAACCAATAAACTATCAATCATTTTTAAATCATCATCCGTATATTTTATTTTGGTAAGTATAGGTTGATGTGCTAAAGTTTTAACAGTATCTACGGCTGTAAAAACAGTGTCAATTAGAGCAATTGAATTTGTTTTTTTCTCATAAATGCTGTCTAAAGGTTGTTGCGCTATTAGTTTAAAAGAAATAAATATAACGAACAATAAAGTTCTTTGCTGAATATTAAAATTATTCATGTAAGACAAGTAATGTTAAAAGATTAAAATTTTAATTCAACTACAATAGGACAGTGATCAGAATGTTTTGCTTCTGGTAATATATAGGCTCTTGATATGTTTTCTTTTAAAGGCTCAGAAACCATATTATAATCGATACGCCAACCTTTATTATTTGCTCTTGAATTTGCTCGGTAACTCCACCAGCTATAATGATTAGGTTCTTTGTTTAAATGACGAAAACTGTCTATAAAACCATTATTTATAAAATCACCAATCCACTCGCGTTCTTCAGGTAAAAAACCAGAAACGTTTTTCATTTTAGGATTATGGATATCAATAGCTTCATGACAAATATTGTAATCACCACAAATAACTAAATTAGGAAGTTCCTCTTTTAGATTATTTACATATTCTTGGAATTCGGCCATATATTGAAACTTAAAATCTAAACGATCTTTATTTGTTCCAGACGGAAGGTATAAGCTCATTACAGAAATTTCATCAAAGTCTACTCGGATGTTTCTACCTTCAAAATCCATGCTTTCAATTCCTGTTCCGTACTCAATATGTTTTGGTTCTTTCTTACAGAATATAGCAACGGAAGAATAGCCTTTTTTTTGTGCAGAAAACCAATAATGATAAGGATAACCTGCGTTTTCAAATTCAGTTACATCTAATTGCTCTTTATGAGCTTTTGTTTCTTGTATGCATATTACATCAGGATCCGCTTGTTGTAACCAATCAATAAACCCTTTTTTTATAGCCGCACGTATTCCGTTTACGTTGTATGATATTATTTTCATTTATCCCCTTTTTATTTCCCTTTTGGGAGAAATATTTATTTTATTATAATTGAATTTCAATATGGTTTAGATGTCCATTTCTGGAACTTCACCATTTACGATTAATGTACCTTCTGTTGCATTTTTAATTTCTTCTACAGAAATCCCTGGAGCTCTTTCTAGTAAATGAAATTCATTGTTTTTAACTTCTAAAACAGCCATATTAGTAACTACCTTAGTTACACAACCAACACCAGTTAAAGGAAGAGAACATTTTTTTAATAATTTAGATTCACCACGTTTATTGGTATGCATCATAGCAACAATAATGTTTTCTGCAGAAGCAACCAAATCCATTGCGCCTCCCATACCTTTTACCATTTTCCCTGGGATTTTCCAGTTGGCAATATCACCATTTTCAGCAACTTCCATTGCTCCCAAAATAGTCAAGTCTACGTGTTTTCCTCTAATCATTGCAAAGCTAGTTGCGGAATCAAAAAAACTTGCACCTGGCATTGTTGTTATGGTTTGTTTTCCAGCATTTATAATGTCAGCATCTTCTTCACCTTCAAAAGGAAAAGGTCCCATTCCTAAAACTCCATTTTCACTTTGGAATTCTACCTCAATATCGTTTCTAACATAATTTGCAACTAAAGTTGGTATACCAATACCTAGGTTTACGTAATAACCGTCTTTAACTTCTTTTGCGATTCGTTTCGCTATTCCGTTTTTATCAAGCATAATTGTACAATTCGTTAATTTGAAGATTTGAAAATTATTTTCTTTTAGATGAAGCAATTATTTTGCTAATTATTTTAATAACAACTTTTAAATCGTCAGTAATTTTTTTATTTGGATTTGGATAAAATTCTGACTTTTCACATAACTCTAACCAATATTCCAATTCATCTGCTTCTTTAGCAGAAATCTTAAACTTATGAATAAAATCCGCTTTACTTTCTGCGTTTTGTGCTTCTCTAATATTTGCTCCAATAGAAGTTCCACTTCTAAAAATTTGCGAAGCCATTTCATATTTATGCAATTCCCTAATTTCTTCTGAAAATTTAATCACTTGAAGAGATAACTCAAAAGTTAAATTTATAATTATATTTTCTTTATCATTTCTCATAAATAGAGGTTTTAAACAAGAAATTTTCAAATAAACACATTTTCAAATAGAAAAATTAATTACGAGAGCGAACAGTACGTTGTTCAATACGTTTCTCATAGTTTTCACCTTGAAAAATTCGTTGCACAAAAATACCTGGAATATGAATATTGTTAGGGTCTAAAGTTCCTACAGGAACCAATTCTTCTACTTCAGCAACTGTAATAGTTGCTGCACCACACATATTTGGATTGAAATTACGAGACGTTCCTTTGAAAACTAAATTTCCAGCAGCATCACCTTTCCAAGCTTTTACAAAAGCAAAATCAGCTTCAAAAGCAGGTTCTAGAACATGCATTTTACCATTAAATTCTCTTGTTTCTTTTCCTTCTGCAACTTCGGTTCCATAACCAGCTGGAGTATAAAATGCAGGAAAACCTGCTTGTGCAGCTCTACATTTTTCAGCTAAAGTTCCTTGAGGTGTTAGCTCTACTTCCAATTCTCCAGACAACATTTGTCTTTCAAATTCATCATTTTCTCCAACATAAGAAGAAATCATTTTTTTTATCTGACGGTTTTGTAGTAACAAACCCAATCCAAAATCATCTACACCTGCATTGTTAGAGATACAAGTAACATTCTTTACTCCTAAGCGTACTAACTCTGTAATAGCATTTTCAGGAATTCCACATAAACCAAAACCACCTAACATAAAGGTCATTCCGTCTTTAACTCCATTTGTAGCTTCTTGTACGTTAGTTACTTTTTTGTTTATCATTTTAGTTTTGTTTAAAAGTGAATGTTAAAAATCGGTATCGTTACCTTCTTCTTTTTTTCCATCTGTTCCATCAGTTTCATCATTGGTTGTTTCTATTACTTTAGTACAATCAATATTTATAGATAAATCTGCAGGTTTTTCAAAAGGTTTGTCGCTTATGTTTAATGTTTTGTCATTATAACATTTACGCATGTAAATTCCCCAGGTTGGTAATGACATAGAGGCTCCTTGCCCTTTTCCTATTCCTGCAAAGTGAATTGAACGATCTTCACCACCAGTCCAAACACCAGTAGCAAGGTTTGGTACAATTCCCATAAACCAACCATCTGATTGATTTTGAGTTGTCCCTGTTTTTCCAGCAATTGGATTTCTAAATTTATATGGATATCCAGTAAGGTATTTTGGTCTTGGAAAAGAACCACGTAAACGAGTACCGGAACCTCCTTGAGTAACTCCTTCCATTAAGTTTAGAATAACATAAGCAGATTCTTCGCTTAAAACTTCTTTGGTTTCAGGAATGAAATCTTCTAATACCGTTCCGTTTTTATCTTCAATGCGCATTAACATCATTGGACTAACACGTAAACCTTTGTTAGCAAAAGTAGAATACGCACTAACCATCTCTAATAATGATAAATCCAAAGCTCCTAAAGCAATAGATGGATTTGCTTGAATGTCTGATGAAACACCTGCGGATTTAGCCAAACGAGCAACATTAATAGGCGATACTTTATCTATTAAACGAGCTGTAATTACGTTAACAGAACCCGCCAAAGCTTGTTTTAATGTTAATTCGCCACCGTATTTTCCATCAGAGTTTTTTGGTGTCCAATCGTCATCCATTCCATATTTTTCTTTAGGAATTGTATATAATGTATTTGGGAATTTATCACAAGGAGATAATTTTAATTGATTAATAGCAGTCGCATAAACAAAAGGTTTAAAAGTAGAACCTACTTGTCGTTTTTGTTGTTCAACGGCATCGTATTTAAAGTATTTGTTGTTAATACCACCAACCCAGGCTTTAATATGTCCAGTTTGTGGTTCTATAGAAACTAAACCAGAACGTAAAAAGTATTTATAATAACGTATAGAATCATAAGGCGTCATAATCGTATCTCTATCTCCTTTCCAGGTAAAGACTCTCATTTCTTTTTTTGTTTTGAAAGAGGTTTCTATTTCCTTGTCAGTTTTACCCGCTTTTTTCATTTTTTTATAACGATCTGTATTCTTTTTAGCGCGATTAATAATTTTATTAATATCGCTTTTTTCGATATCGTAAAAAGGAGCCTGCTTATTTCTTTTTTGTTCGTCAAAGAAATATTTCTGTAAATTAGACATATGTTCCGTAACAGCTTCTTGAGCATATTGTTGCATACGAGAATCTATGGTTACAAATATTTTTAATCCGTCTCTATAAATATTATACGATTCTCCGTTAGCTTTAGGATTGTTTTTAACCCAAGTTTTTAAATAGTCTCTTAAATGTTCTCTAAAATAGGTTGCTAAACCGTCACTATGAGTTTCTGGCGTGTATTTTAAATTTAAAGGTAATTTTTGTAATGAATCTTTTACAGCAAGTGTAAAATGTTCATTTCTTTCCATTTGTTTTAAAACTACATTTCTTCTCTGTTTAACTAATTCTGCTCTGCGTAAAGGATTAAAGTATGATGAGTTTTTTAGCATTCCAACCAGCATAGCAGATTCATGTACTTTAAGATCTTTAGGTTCTTTATCAAAATAAATTCTAGATGCAGATCGTATACCAACAGCTCTATTTAAGAAATCGTATTTATTTAAATACATAGTAATGATTTCCTGTTTTGTGTATTGGCTTTCTAATTTTGTAGCAACTACCCACTCTTTAAGTTTTTGACCAATTCTAGGAAGAATACTTCTTGAAGCTTTACCAGTAAAAAGCATTTTAGCTAATTGCTGCGTAATTGTACTTGCACCTCCACTTCCTGGTTTAGAAATTGCTCTTGCAAGTCCTCTAAAATCAATACCTGAATGTTCATAAAAACGTTCGTCCTCAGTTGAGACTAATGCTTTTATTAAGTTGTTTGGTAGATCTTTATATCGTATTGGTGTTCTGTTTTCAACTGCATATTTACCAATAGTTTTACCATCAGTAGAAATTATTTCGGTAGCTAAATTGTTTTCTGGGTTTTCTAACTCTTCAAAAGTAGGTAAAGTACCAAAAACACCCCATGAAGCTAATAGAAATAAAAAGCAAATAAAAAGTATGCCTCCTAAGACAATACCCCAAAACCATTTGATGAATTTTTTAAAGTTTACAACTTTTTTTTCTGTCATAATTATTTAATTTTTTCAATTCTAAAGCCTACATCTGTAACGCCTTCTAAAGATTTAATTCCGTCTACCTCGTTGCTTTTTCTCATTGCTTGAAGAATAGCAATAGAATAGTCACCAGAAATAGGAAAACTAATGTTTTCTTTATAATAAAGTTTATTTTCTTTGATACTAGAAAAGCCTTCACCTAAAAATTTACCTGATTTATCAGTCATATCATACTCAAGAGTATCGACTATTTCCTGACCATCAGGAAAGCTTAAATGTGTAATTAAAAACAAATTACTAAACGGGTATTTGCTGTTATTTCTTATATTGATGAATAGATCATGTTTGTTAATCGTATCGTTAATAGTGAAAGGAAACATAACAGTTTCACTATTATTCCATGAATCTTCATTCATTGAATAATAGTCATCAAAAACACGATTGGAATCACAAGAAACCAATGTGGAAATCAATAAAAAAATAGATAAATAATTATTGCTTTTGATTGTCTTGAGCATTTTTATCTCCTGTGTTTTTAGGCTTATTGTTATTGTTTCTCTTTTTTCTTTGGTTATTATTCTTAGGGTTTCTAGGTTTAGGTGTGTTTTGTTTTGTTTCCGTTTGTCCCTCTGCCTTTGGTTTAGATTTAGGTTTGTTGTTGTTGTTGTTGTTGTTGTTGTTGTTGTTGTTGTTGGGTTTCCTTTTATTTTTTTGTGGTCTAGGCTTAGGTTTATTTTCGTTGTTTTGTGTATTTACAGCCTTCTTTGGTTGATTGTTTTTCTTAGGTTGGTTTTTAGTTGGTGGTTTTTGTTTTGTATTTGCATTTGGAGCCTGTTTTGCTTTAGGTTTTTTACGTCTTGAGTTTCTGTTTTTACGACGTTTTTTAGGTTCGTCAAAACGAGTTAAGCTATCTTGTCCAACAACATTTTCAAAATCTACGGAAGGTTCAACAGTAATTTCTAATTCATATTCCTCTAAAGGAGCACCTAATTCATCATTGTTGTTTGCTTCAATAATTTCATGTACCTGATCTAAAGAAAGTCTATACCATTTAAAACGTTCCTCTTTATAGGTGTACCAAAGTAATTTTTTAAAGATGTCCATTTTTATAAAAACAGCATCTCCTTTTTCAGTTTTTAAAACTTTATCAGCTTTAGGAAAAGATTTTAAAGCATCTAAATAACTATCCAACTCGTAATTTAAACAACATTTAAGTTTACCACATTGTCCAGCTAATTTTAAAGGATTTAAAGAAAGTTGTTGATAACGCGCAGCAGCAGTATTTACTTTTCTAAAGTCTGTTAACCAAGTAGAGCAACATAATTCTCTACCACAAGAACCAATACCACCTAAACGAGCAGCTTCTTGTCTCATACCAACTTGTTTCATTTCTACACGAATAGAAAATGCACTAGCCAAGTCTCTAATTAATTGTCTAAAATCTACACGTTCATCAGCAGTGTAATAGAAAGTAGCTTTGTTTCCATCTCCTTGATACTCAACATCAGAAAGTTTCATCTTAAGTTCTAAACGGGAAATAATTTCACGACCTCTTCGTTGAGTTTCTAACTCACGATCTCTTGCTTCTTGCCAAATGTCAATATCTTTTTGAGATGCTTTTCTATAGATTTTTTTAACATCTTCGCTATCTGAAGTGATATTTCGTTTTTTCATCTGCACTTTTACTAATTCTCCAGCTAATGATACAATACCTATATCATGTCCAGGAGATCCTTCAACAGCAACTATGTCTCCCATAGATAGTGTTAGTTTTTCAAGGTTTTTGTAAAAGTGTTTTCTTCCGTTCTTAAAACGGATTTCATATATATTAAAAGGGGCTTCACCTGTAGGTAAAGTCATATTCGATAACCAATCAAAAACAGCTAATTTACTTCCGCTTCCGCAAGTACCCGTTCCACAATTTCCGTTGCTTTTGCAACCATTTGGAGTGCCGTTTTTGTTAGTTGAGCAACTGCTACAACTCATAATATTTTATATATTTTAGTAGTTTTTTAAATCTATAAATAGTTATAGTATCAAAAAACTATCATTTAACTATAGTTCTTTCAGTAGTTTACTTTTTTTTGAGTAAACTTTTAACAATTAGTAAATATACATATTCTATCTTTAATGTAAAAAACTAAAATTGTAGCCATTTTCAAAGGGATTAAAGAGTGCTTTATTTTTATTTTAAAACTAATTTTGAGTAATAAAATTGATGCAAAAAGTAGTTGATTTTTGTAAGTCTTTGGGTAAGTTTTTTTCATTCCAAGGATGAGATGCGCCAAAAACATGATTTGCATTTTCAATAACTTTAAAATCACTTTTTGGATTCCATTGGTGTTGAATTTCTCCTTCTTTTAAAGTTACAGTTTCATCGTTTGTACCATGAATAATTAAATGTGGAATTTTTAAATTTTCAACAGCTCTTTTTATTGTTAATCTATTTTCATGAGCTATAAAGTCTTCAAAAAATTGAAAATAATGAGGCATTTGTTGCTGAGTTCTTCCGTTTGTTATAAAAGAAACTCCTTTTTTACGCCAAAAGTCTAACTCTTCATCTTTAGGGAAACGCGATTTATAATCGGATACACCAGCTAATGTAATTACCTTTTTAATTCTATTATCTTCTTCTGCTTTTATGGTTACAATTCCACCACCTCTACTGTGGCCAATTAATGTAATGTTATTGGTGTCAATTTCATTACTAAATGTGGTGTTTTTAACAATCCAATTAATTACAGTTTCTAAATCATCTAATTCTTTAGTGAAATTATTTTGTCCGAAAGCCTCAAGGTCTGGAAAATCTATTGGTTGTTCAATTGTTCCTCCGTTATGAGAAAAGTTAAATTTTATAAAAAAGTAATTATTTTCTGAAAACTGCTCAGCCATTAAATTCCAAGCACCCCAATCTTTAAATCCTTTGTAACCATGACAAAAAATAACAATAGGTTTTGGTTGGCTGTTTTCTTTAAAAAAAGCATCAACTAAAATAGGTTTATGCTGTCCTTGTATAATAGCGTTTTTTATTTTTTTCATGCTTTTTATTTTTTAGAAAGTTTATCTAATTGGATTTTTTCTTTTTCTGATAAATTTTCATAACCTCTTTTATTAATTTTCTCTAGTAATTTATTTAGTTCATCTTGCTCTAATTTTTTTTTACTATTGTATTTATCTTCAATAGTCATTAATTTATCGTCTTTTGATGATGAATTAAAGAAGGGTTTTAAATAGCCTTTTTTCACAATGAAATATATGATTAGAACTAAAATGATAATTCGGATAAGCATGAAAAATAGTTTAATTTTATAATGTTCTAATTTAAAACATCAATTTAATACGCTATAAATTTATAAAAGTCTTCTTTTTGGTGCTATTTATTTGTGCATAAAATATTGTTAATTAAAAAAGCACATCAAAATTTGATGTGCTTTTAAGTTTTTTATTTAAAGGAAGTTTTTATACTACTCCTTGATCTAACATGGCATCTGCAACTTTTACAAAACCAGCAACATTTGCGCCTTTTACGTAATCTACATAACCATCTTCATCAGTTCCGTAAGTTACACAAGCTTCATGTATATCGCTCATAATTTGTTTTAATTTGCTATCTACTTCTTCTCTTGTCCAGTTGTAACGTAAAGAATTCTGACTCATTTCTAATCCAGAAGTAGCAACTCCACCAGCATTAGATGCCTTACCAGGAGAAAATAAAATTTTAGCTTCTTGAAAAGCTTGAATAGCATCTGGAGTAGAAGGCATATTAGCACCTTCGGCAACACAAATACATCCATTTTGGATTAATGTTTTTGCTTCGTTTCCATTTAATTCATTTTGTGTAGCACATGGTAAAGCAATATCACATTTTGTTCCCCAAGGTCTTTCTCCTTTAAAGAATTTTGAAGAAGGATATTTTGTTACATACTCGCTAATACGACCACGTTTTACATTTTTTAATTCCATGATAAACGCTAGTTTTTCAGTATCAATACCAGCTTCATCAAAAATATATCCTGAAGAATCAGATAAAGTTACCACTTTTGCGCCAAGCTCTATAGATTTTTCTGTAGCATATTGAGCTACATTTCCAGAACCAGAAATAACAACTGTTTTTCCTTCAAAAGAATCTCCTTTTGTTTTTAACATGTTCTGAGCAAAATAAACATCTCCATAACCTGTAGCTTCTGGTCTAATTAAAGAGCCTCCCCAAGTTGCACCTTTACCTGTTAGTACACCTACAAATTCGTTGCGTAATTTTTTATAGTATCCAAACATATATCCAATTTCACGTCCACCAACACCTATATCTCCAGCAGGAACATCTGTATTAGCTCCAATATGACGGAATAATTCGCTCATAAAAGATTGACAAAAAGCCATTACTTCACGATCTGACTTTCCTTTAGGATTAAAATCAGATCCACCTTTACCACCTCCCATTGGAAGTGTAGTTAATGCGTTTTTAAATATTTGTTCAAAACCTAAAAATTTTAAAATGGATAAGTTTACAGAAGGATGAAAACGCAAACCACCTTTATAAGGACCAATAGCAGAATTAAATTCTACACGATATCCACGATTTACTTGTATTTCCCCAGCATCATCTACCCAAGGAACACGAAACATAATGGTTCTTTCTGGTTCCACCATGCGTTCTAATAACTTTTTCCCTTGGTATTTTGGGTTCTTTTCAATAAAAGGTATAACGGTTTCTGCAACTTCATGTACAGCTTGTAAAAATTCAGGTTCTTGAGAATTATGTTTTTTAACGTACTCTATAAAATCATTTATTTTTAAATTCATAATTTTAAGGTTGTATTTTTGTGATTATTATAATTTTAATAGTTAGCAAATATAATTATTTTATAATTTGATAAATGAAATAAAATATTTTTTTTACTTGTTAAAAATAATATACTGCTAAACAGGTTTAATATACTCTTTTTTTAAGTAAAAAAAAACGTAAATTTGCGACTTAATTTTTGAGGGAATATGTTAGATAAGGTAAAAGAACTGATTGGTGATGTAAAAGCTTTTCAAGCTACATCTAAAGAAGAAGTAGAAGCTTTTAGAATTAAATATTTAGGTAGCAAAGGTTTATTAAAAGATTTATTTGCAGAGTTTAAAAATGTTGATGCAGAAATGCGTAAGGATTTTGGACAGGCATTAAATAATTTAAAAAATTCTGCTGAAGGTAAAGTTGCTCAACTTAATGATGCTTTAGAAAGCGCTGTTGAAGACAAAGGAGTTTACGGAGATTTAACAAGACCATCGGAACCAATTGAGTTAGGATCACGTCATCCAATATCATTGGTAAAGAATCAAATTATAGAAGTTTTTAATCGTATTGGTTTTACTGTTTCAGAAGGGCCAGAGATTGAAGATGATTGGCATAATTTTACAGCATTAAACTTGCCAGAATATCATCCAGCAAGAGATATGCAGGATACTTTTTTTATAGAAAAAAATCCTGATACTTTATTAAGAACACATACTTCTTCTGTACAAGTTCGTTACATGGAAAATAATGAACCGCCAATAAGAACAATTTCTCCAGGAAGAGTTTTTAGAAATGAAGATATTTCTGCACGTGCACACTGTATTTTTCATCAAGTAGAAGGTTTGTATATAGATACTGATGTTTCTTTTGCAGATTTAAAACAAACATTATTGTATTTTACTAAAGAGATGTTTGGTAAATCTAAAATACGTTTACGACCGTCTTATTTTCCATTTACAGAGCCAAGTGCTGAGGTAGATATTTATTGGGGATTAGAAACTGAAACCGATTATAGAATAACGAAAGGAACAGGTTGGTTAGAAATTATGGGTTGTGGAATGGTAGATCCTAATGTATTAAAAAATGCAAATATAGATCCAACTAAATATTCTGGATATGCTTTTGGTATGGGAATCGAACGTATTGCAATGTTGTTATATCAAATTCCAGATATTCGTATGTTTTATGAAAATGATGTACGTTTTTTAGAGCAATTTAAGTCGGTTTTATAGTATTAAAAGCAGTTGATTGAAAGAGTTGAAGTCAGCGAAACCAAAACAATAAATTAAAGTAAGATCATCTAAAAAAATATTAAAAGTTGTAACATAAGGTAATTGTGTTACAACTTTTTTAATTTCAAAACTATATAGTAATGAAAAAAGATATTGTGATACCTATAGTTGAAAACATAGAAATAGCCATTGTTTTAGAACCAAATGAAATAGATGGTGCTAAGGATTGGAATGTATATTTAATCAACAAAAAAGAAGTAGCCATAGAAATGATAATGATTGTTTCTCAAGGGTTTTCTGATGAAAAAACAACGTCAGTTTTTAGAAGGAAAATAGATAAATTAGAATCAAAATCATATGAGATCTTTGAAAAGATGCAACCAGAGCTTTTTGATTTAGACAATCGTTTTCAGGTTTCTTTTTTTGAAGGAAATCAAATGCATGAAAAGACATTTATTTTTCAGGCAACAACTATTCAAGAAGGTTTTTTTAGAGATATTGATCTTTTAGGAAAAAAAGGAGTAGTTTGTAAATAAATCAAAAAGCTCACTAACAGAATAACGATATTTGTTATTTATTAAGCATTGTTTTTTTGTTTTATATACCATATTATTAACTTAGTAGTAAAATACATTTGTTTATGTTATCTACAATTCAAGATTTAGTAGCAGAATTTTCTTCATGGATTTGGGGAATCCCTTTATTAATTTTATTAATAGGAGGAGGTCTTTATTTGTTTATTTATTCAGGTTTAGTTCCTTTTAGATATATGGGACATGCAGTTGCAATCTTGAGAGGAAAATATGATAAAGTAGATTCTCCTGGAGAATTATCACATTACGAAGCATTGTCATCTGCAATTGCAGCTACTGTTGGAATGGGAAATATTAGTGGAGTAGCTATTGCAATTGCTATGGGAGGACCTGGAGCTATTTTTTGGATGTGGGTAAGTGCTTTTGTAGGAATGGCAACTAAATTTTTTACGTGTACATTGGCTGTAATGTATAGAGGAAAAGATGAAGAAGGAAACGTAAAAGGAGGTCCAATGTATGTAATTACAGAAGGACTTGGGAAAAAATGGAAACCTTTGGCTGTATTCTTTTCTTTAGCAGGTTTGTTTGGTACGTTGCCAGCCTTTCAGGCAAACCAATTAACACAGACTTTGGTGGACGTTTTTCAAGTGAATGAAAGTAATCATCTTACGGCAAAATTACTTTTAGGATTAACAATAGCTCTTATTACAGCGTTAGTTATTTTTGGAGGAATTAAACGAATTGGAAGTGTTGCAGGTAAATTAGTGCCATTAATGGTCGTTGTTTATCTAATAACAGTTATTACTATATTAATTTTAAAGTTTGATGAAGTTCCAGCTATTATTACCCTAATATTTTCTGATGCTTTTTCAGGGAAATCAGTTTTAGGAGGAGCTTTAGGAGCATTGATAATAACAGGGGTAAAACGTGCAGCCTTCTCTAACGAAGCAGGATTAGGTACTGCGCCAATGATGCACGGAACTGCAAAAACAAAAGAACCAATTAGAGAAGGATTAGTAGCAATGTTAGGTCCTGCAATAGATACATTATTGGTGTGTACATTAACTGCCTTGGCTATTTTAGCTTCAGGAGTTTGGAAAGGATTTGAAGGTGACGGAATTTCATTAACCTTAGCAGCATTTAATGAAGTCTTACCTTATAATTCAGGAAGTGTTATTTTAACAATTTGTGTGTTAATTTTTGCCTTTTCAACACTGTTTACCTATTCTTTTTATGGTTATAGTTGTTTGAGTTATTTAACAAACGCAAAAACAGGAAAATATTACAATCATATTTATGTTGTAGCAATTGTAATAGCATCAGTTATTAAATTAGATTTTGTAATTAATTTAATGGACAGCGCTTATGCTTTAATGGCAATACCTACAGTATTATCAACATTAATTTTAGCTCCAAAAGTTAAAAAAGCGGCTAAATTTTATTTTGAGAAATTAAAAAGAGATGAGTTTTAATCGCAGGGCGATATCCAAGGGTTTAATTTGTAAATTATACTTTCTCTGTTAAAGTTTCACTTTCAAAAACCAAACCTTCAAAACCAGTATTCATAAAGTTTCTTATATTTTGATGATCCGTTCCGTTAGGATTTTCTAAAACATCAATAAAATAAAATTGAGCAAAACAAGCTAAAGCTTCTTCTTTAGTAAATTGTTGTTTTAAAGCAAAAGAGAATACTTTACAAGAACCTAAGTTTTGAGTGCTGCTGTTTTTTAAGCTACCATTTTTAAAAGCAGCAGGTGTAAAGTTGTAGTTTTCTTCAATAACACTAATCGTATCAGAAAAATTAAGAGTTTCTGGCGTGTTTTTTAATTTGTTTTTAAAAGCTTCTAGTGTCATGATTGTAAATTTTAGTTAGAAAAAAGATATTTACAGTTACTCTTTTAGATGTCAAAAATAGTATAAACTTTCGTTCTGTCCTGTTGTTTTTTGTCTTAAAACACAATGTAAACTTACGTTTTCTAATCTAAAAATTTTCACAAAAAAACAGAAACAAAAGTTAAAAAACTAAATAATAGTAATTTTTTACATACTAACAATTATCGTTAAATTTGCACATCTAAAAAAGAAGAAATGTACAGAACGCATACTTGTGGTGAATTAAGAGCATCACACATAAATACTGAAGTTACCTTATCAGGATGGGTACAGAAATCTCGTGATAAAGGTTTTATGATTTGGGTAGATTTACGTGATCGCTACGGAATTACACAGTTAATTTTTGATGAAGAGCGTACTTCTGCAGTATTAATGGATAAGGCAAAAACTTTAGGACGCGAGTTTGTAGTACAAATTAAAGGAACAGTAATTGAGCGTCAGTCTAAAAATAAAAATATCCCTACTGGTGAAATAGAAGTGTTGGTTTCTGAATTAGAGATATTAAACGAATCTGTTACGCCGCCATTTACTATTGAAGATGAAACGGATGGAGGAGAAGACATTCGTATGAAATATCGTTATTTAGATATCCGTCGTAATCCAGTAAAAGAAAGTTTAATGTTCCGTCATAAAGTTTCTATGGAAGTTCGTAAATATTTATCGGACAAAGGATTTATTGATGTAGAAACACCATATTTAATAAAATCTACACCAGAAGGAGCGCGTGATTTCTTAGTGCCTTCTCGTATGAATGCTGGTCAGTTTTATGCATTGCCACAATCTCCACAAACCTTTAAACAATTATTAATGGTTGGTGGAATAGATAAATACTTTCAAATTGTAAAGTGTTTTAGAGATGAAGATTTACGTGCAGATCGTCAGCCAGAATTCACACAAATTGACTGTGAAATGGCTTTTGTTGAACAAGAAGATATTTTAGAAGTTTTTGAAGGTTTAACACGTCACTTATTAAAAGAAGTACACAATGTTGAGGTAGAGAAATTTCCAAGAATGTTGTTTGATGACGCGATGCGTTTATACGGAAATGACAAGCCAGATATTCGTTTTGGAATGGAATTCGGGGAGTTAAATGACGTTGCACAACAAAAAGAATTTAAAGTATTTAACGATGCAGAATTAGTTGTTGGTATTGCTGTGCCAGGAGCTGCTTCTATGACACGTAAAGAAATAGATAAATTAATAAATTGGGTAAAGCGTCCGCAAGTTGGAGCTTTAGGAATGGTTTATGTAAAATGTAATGAAGATGGTTCTTTTAAATCGTCTGTAGATAAATTTTACGACCAAGAAGATTTGGCAAAATGGGGAGAGAAAACAGGAGCAAAAGCAGGAGATTTAATCTGTATTTTATCTGGAGCAACAACTAAAGTTCGTGCGCAATTAAGTGCGTTACGTATGGAAATGGCTGAACGTTTAGGTTTACGTAAATCAGATGAGTTTGCGCCACTTTGGGTAATTGATTTTCCTTTGTTAGAATTAGATGAAGAAACAGGTCATTATCATGCAATGCATCATCCGTTTACATCACCAAAACCAGGTCAATTAGAATTGTTAGATACAGATCCAGGAGCTGTAAAAGCAAATGCATACGATTTAGTATTAAATGGTAACGAAATTGGTGGAGGTTCTATTCGTATTCACGATAAAGAAACACAAGCAATTATGTTTAAGCATTTAGGATTTACAGAAGAAGAAGCGAAAGCGCAGTTTGGTTTCTTAATGGATGCTTTTGAATATGGAGCGCCACCACATGGAGGTTTAGCGTTTGGATTGGATAGATTGGTTGCAATTTTAGGCGGACAAGAAACGATTCGTGATTTTATTGCATTTCCAAAAAACAATTCTGGAAGAGATATTATGATTGATGCACCAGCAACAATAGATAACGCTCAATTAGAAGAGTTGAGTATTAAATTAGATGTTAAGGAGTAATTAAATATCTAATTTTATAATAAACAAAAATCCCGTTCTAAATTTTAGAACGGGATTTTTAGTACTTTTATTTTTTATCAAACCAATATTTTATGTTTCAAAAAATAATATTACTACTTGTTTTTACAATTTTTTCAACTGCTTTTTCTCAAGAACTTACAGGTGAAGAGTTGTTGAACAAAGCCATTCAATATCACGATCCGAATAATAACTGGAAAGATTTTAAGGAAACTTTTCTAGTAACGATGACAACGCCTAATAAACCCAAAAGAGGTAGCGAAATAAAAATAGATTTACCTAATGATTTCTTTTCTGTTAAGGCTAAAAAAGAAGAAAACACTACTGAGTATGTTTTAGATAAAAAAGAATGTTCTATTACTTTTAATGGAAAAACAAATCTTTCCGAAGAAATTAAAAAAGAGCATAAGTTAAGTTGCGATCGTGCAAGTTTGTTTAAAAACTATTATACATATTTGTATGGACTACCTATGAAATTAAAAGATAAAGGAACAGTTATTCATGAAAAAGTTGAGCGCAAAAAATTTAAAGGAAAAGATTATTTAGTTTTAAAAGCAACCTATGAAGTTGCAGTAGGAAAAGATACTTGGTTTTTTTATTTCAATCCAAAAACATATGCAATGGAAGTGTATCAGTTTTTTAAAGAAGTTAAAGATAGTGGAGAATATATTTTATTGTCAGAGGAAGAAACTTTAAATGGAATTAAAATGCCAAAAGTACGCGCGTGGTATTATAATAAAGACAATAAATACTTGGGAACAGATACGCTTACTAACGAATAATATTGGTAACATTCAAATAGATGTTAAGCAGTAACTAATAATAATTAAAATTGACAAAAACCCCGTTCTAAATTTAGAACGGGATTTTTTAATGCTATATTTTTATAGAAGTTCTATTTTTTAATTTGCGCTTCTAATTTATTTAGTCGTTCAATAAGAGATTTTAAAATTTTATTTTCTTCTTCTAGCTTTTCTATTTTACTTTTTTGCTCTTTTAAAAGTTCTATTTCTTCTCTTTGGGAGTTAAGTGCTTTTTCTTGCTGAATAGTGTATAATGTTAATTCTTCAATTTTTTGTAATAGTTTAGCATCCATTTCACCAAGGAAGAAACCATTCTTTTCAACTTCAATAGCGCTGGGAATATTTTTTAAATGCCCTTTTTCTTGTATATGATTTTCAACTTCTTTGAGCGTAGGTAATTTATAATTATCATAAAAAACAAAATCCGACCAGTTTTCTTGTAAAGCCACTTTTACTTTAGTAGCCACCATATCGCCATTAACTGCTAATTTAAAACTTTGCGTATTTGAAGTTCCTATACCTACGTTACCTTTATGATAAAACAAACCATCACCTTGTATATAAGTTGTTTTTTCTGTGTTACCTTTATTCCAAATATCCAATCTTGGGTTATATGAATTAGTTCCTTTTATTGTTACTACAGAAATAGCATCAGTTTTGGAAACTAAAGATAAACTATTAGAATCCCATGTTAATGTTGGGTTATAGCCTAACTTTAAATTACCATTAACTTCTAGTTTTTCAGTAGGTGATAAGGTACCAATACCAATTTTACTATTGGTTACAATATTACCTCCTAAAAAAGAATTATTTGCAGGTGTTTCAATTTCATAAAAAATTTCATTGTCAATCCCAGGAGGAAGTACACCAGAGTTAGTGGAAAGACCACTACTTTTTCCTGCTAAAGCATAACGATGAATGTTACCATTATTCAAAATAGCTATGTTAAAGTATACTTCTAAATAATAATAGGTAGCATCTTTGGTTATTCTAACTTGTTGTAGGCTAGTGTTTCTAGATCCTTTGCAATCAACGGTAAAAGCAGAACTCCAGTTTTTAAAAACATCAATAATAAGTTCTTGAGGTGCATGTGATCCACCAGATAAACTAACAGCAACTCTTTCAGAGCCTCTTTGACCTGTTTCCCATTTACCAATTTGATACCATCCAGGGCTAGGTGTTGTAAAAGTTGTGTTTGAAAGTAGTTGAGCCATAGTAGTTGTAGAAATTAAAAAGCATACCGCTACTGTAAATAGATTAATTGTTTTTTTCATAGTCTTAAAATTTAATTCGGCAAAAATACAATTTTTAACTTTTTATATAAAGAATTGTAAGGTTAAAACAGTCTAACTGAATTTGTTATTTAGAATACTTTTAAAAAACTTACATTTGATATAAAAATTGAATAACAATATTTTATGGAAGGAATTTTTTTACTTATTATGATTATAGGTTTTATAATTGTAAATAATAATATAAACTCAAAATTTAAGAGTTTAGAGCGTACAATTGATCTTTTAAATGGTAAAATTAAATACCTACAAAGTAAAATAACTGAACAAACTGTTGTTTTAAAAGATAAAAAAGAAACAGTTTACAAAAAAGAGACAACTGAAAAAGAAGAATCTATAATTGTTAAACAACCAATAGAAGATACAAAACCTGTTGAAGAGAAGGTTCCTGTAACTATTTCTGAAGAAAAGAAATCACCAGTTGTAAAACCAAAGGAAGAAGAAGTTCCTTTGCATATTGCTATTACTGAAACTGAAAATAATCAAAATAAAACAGAAGAAAAGCAAAAAACATACACGCCTAAAAAACCTTGGTTAGAGCGTTTTAAAGAGAAAAATCCAGATTTAGAAAAGTTTATTGGTGAAAACTTAATTAATAAAGTAGGAGTTTTAATTCTTGTTTTAGGAATTAGTTTTTTTGTAAAATATGCTATTGATAAAGATTGGATAAACGAACCAGCAAGAGTAGGTATTGGTATTTTAGCAGGAGCTTTGGTTATGGCTATTGCGCATAAATTAAAGAAAAATTACGCTGCTTTTAGTTCGGTTTTAGTAGCAGGAGCGATTAGTATATTTTACTTTACCATATTTATAGCTTTTCATGAATATCAACTATTTAGTCAAACAGTAGCTTTTGCAATTATGGCAATTATTACTGCGTTTAGTGCCTTGGTTTCGGTTTCTTATAACCGACAAGAACTGGCAGTTTTGTCTTTAATTGGTGGTTTTGCTGCGCCTTTTATGTTAAGTACTGGAGAAGGAAATTATATTGTATTATTTAGTTATATCGCAATTTTAAATATTGGGATTTTAGCTATTTCCTATTTCAAAAAATGGAAAATTGCTACTATTTTAGCATTTGTTTTTACAGTATTATTATTTGGAGGTTGGTGTCTTACAAAAATAGGAACAACAGACTTTTCACATAAAGGAGCTTTAACTTTTGCAACGCTATTCTACTTTATATTTAGTATTACTATTGTTTTAAGTAACTTAAGAAATAAAGGCGTTTTTTCTAAAATTGAATACTTTATTTTAATCGCAAACACCTTCTTTTTCTTTGGAATGGGAATGGCAATTTTAAAAGATTTAGATTCTAATTTTATTGGATTATTTACACTAATGTTGGGTGTTTATAATATTTTATATGCTGCTGTTTTGTATAAAAAATTCGGATTAGATAAAAATGCAGTTTACTTATTAATTGGTTTAGCATTAACCTTTGCAACACTAACAATTCCTATTCAGTTTGATGGAAATCAAATTACTATATTCTGGGCCTTAGAAGCTGTTTTATTGTTTTGGTTGTCACAAAAATCTAAAATAGGATCTTTTAAATTAGGTGGAATTGTTGTTCAAATATTAACTGTTTTTAGTTTGTTAATGGATTGGGAAGGTTATGCTTATGATTCAGAACAATTTTCAATACTACTAAACAGATTATTTATTACTGGTTTTGTGGTTAGTGCTTCTTTGTTTGGAGTACGATGGTTATTGTCAAAAGAAAAAGATTTCAACACAAAATTTATTACAATACCTTTAAATAGTTATAAAAACGTATTGTTTGTTCTGGCGCTTATCATTACTTATTTTACAGGTATTTTAGAAGTTAATTACCAAGCAAATCAATTTTTAGCAAATCAGTTTTCGGCAATATCTCTTCCTGTTGCGTATCATTTTATATTTATTGCCGCTTTATTGTTTGTGTTTTCTGTTATCAAAAAAGAACAAATTCAAAAAGCAATATTGGTTATTAGTGCCATATCTATTGTGTTATATATTGGACTCTTTTATAAATTACCAGCGAAAGAAATTATAGAAAATTATGTACAAAATACATGTAGTACATATGCGTTTTATTTGCATTATATAATTTTAGGTTGTTTGGTGTATTTTGGATTTGAATTGTATAAAAAAACAAGTTCACTATTTAATATAAAGCCAACACAAAGTAAATGGTTGCCTTGGGTTTTTGTTTTTGCTGTTGTGTATATTTTAAGTAACGAAATAATGATTCATGGTGTGCAATTTTCTAATAGTGTAGATGCTATTGAATTGGCAGAAAAATTTCCAGCTGATTCAGGATATTCATATCCAAAAAGGCAATTTGTAAAAACAGCTATTAATCAAACAAAAACACAAATTATAAAAATAGGCTATCCAATACTTTGGGGGATTTTTTCATTTGTATTCTTGATTATAGGAATAAGAAAACAATGGAAAACACTTAGAATTATTGCTCTTTCTTTATTAGGACTAACTGTAGTAAAGTTATTTGTTTACGATATTAAAAATGTATCTGAAACAGGAAAAATTATTGCGTTTATATTATTGGGAGTTTTAATATTGGTGATTTCGTTTGTATATCAAAAAATAAAAAAATTAGTAGTAGATGAAGAAGAAACAACACATAATAATGAGAATATTGATGAGGTATAGTTTTTTAATTACGCTTTTAATTGCTTGTAAAACATTTAGCCAAAGTTATAAAGGTACTATAGAAAAAGTACAAGAAAATGGATTACATAAAATAATGTTGCCTTTAAACATTCGTGCGGCAAGTACCGATAATTTTAATTTTTTAAGAATTAAAAACAACAAACAACAAGAAGTTCCGTATGTTTTGTTATATGCTACAGACAAAACATTTTCTGAGTTTGTACCTGTGGAAATAGCATCAAAAAATAGCATTAAAGATTCTGTTACTTCTATTCTTATTGAAAACAAAAATGCTAAAAAACAAGATAACATCACTTTAAAAATAGCCAATACAAAAATTATAAAAAGTTATACGGTTTATGGAAGTGATAATAAAAAAGATTGGTTTGGTTTGATTGCAAATAAACGGCTGTCTTATGCCAATAAAATGAATACTACAGTTTTGGAAAAAACAATTTATTTTCCATTAAACGATTATAAATTTTTAAGAATAGATTTTAACGATAAATACTCTTTACCAATAAATATTTTAGAAGCAGGAGTGTATAAAAGTAAGTTTTTTACTCAAGAAGCTGTTGAAGTATCGGACTTTACACAAGAGATAAGAACGATAAAGGAAAAGAAAATAACCCAACTTAAATTTACAGCTAAAGATGCTCATAAAATAGATGTTATTTCTTTTGATATTGCTACTGATTTCTTTTTAAGAAAAGCTAAAGTAATCGTAACAAGAACGCGTAACATAAAAAAGAGAGTAGAAACCTATGATCAGGTTTTAGATTATTTTGAACTAAATTCTAAAAATATAAACACATTTAATTTTGGCAATTTAAATGTAAAACAATTTATTATTGAAATTGAAAATCAAGACAATCCGCCTTTAAATATAGAAAAAGTACAATTTTTTCAGAAACCAGTGCATCTTATTGCTAATTTAAAAGCGCAAGAAGCTTATGAGGTTGTTGTAGATACAAATTTGGTAAAACCATCTTACGATTTAGGAAATTTCATATCAAACACAACAGAAAACATAAAAAAAGCGTTTATAACAGAGTTTACAAAATTAGAGGCTAAAAACGAAAAGACAACTGAAGAAAAAATGTTTTGGGAAACAAAAACATTTATGTGGGCATGTATTGTTTTAGGAGGTTTTTTTGTAGTGTATTTTGCTCTAAGTTTGTTAAAAGATATCGATTCAGAAAAGTAATCAGCCACATAATGTTCAGCTTTAAAAATAATTATAAGAAGTTTTTAATTTGGAAATATAAACATATTTCTGAAAGACAGTTTATATATATTTTAAGTGTTTTAGTTGGTTTTTTAGCAGGAATTGGAACATTAATTTTAAAAAACGCAACGTATTTTTTTCATCAAATTACGGAAGATGGTATCGTAAGTAATTATCATCACTATTTATACTTTATTTTTCCTATTATAGGTTTGCTTTTGGTGTATTATATAAAAAAACACATCATTAAAAAGGAAATTGGTCATGGAATTTCTACAACTTTAAAATCAATATCTAAAAGAAGCGGAATTATAGAGCGTTACAAAATGTATGCGTCGTTAATTACAGCGCCAATTACTGTAGGTTTTGGTGGTTCTGTAGGTTTACAAGGTCCGGCTGTAAGTACAGGAGCAGCTTTAGGTTCTGGTGTTGCAAAGTTGTTTCATATGAATACCAAAACAAGAATGTTGTTAATTGGTTGTGCAACTGCCGGAGCAATGTCATCTATGTTTAAAGCGCCAATTGCAGCAATTATTTTTGCCGTAGAAATTTTTAGTTTAGACATGGCTTTTGCGTCATTAGTCCCGTTGTTATTAGCTTCTGTTTCCGCAGTATTAACCTCTTATTTTTTTCTTGGAAAAGATGTGCTTTTTCAAATGAAACTGCAACATGCTTTTGAAATAAAAGACATTTTGTTTTATGTTGCTTTGGCAATTTTTACAGGATTTGGATCGGTTTATTTTTCTAGAATATATTTTAAAATCACCAATTTTTTCAAGAAATTCACACCTTTTAAAAGATTAATTTTTGGCGGATTAACCATTGGATTATTGTTGTTTTTAATTCCGCCTTTATACGGAGAAGGATATGGAATAATCAACAATTTATTATCAGAAAACGCTATTGAAGCCTTAAAAGGAATTCCGTATAATGTAGATTTTTCTAATGTTTGGATGGTAATTTTTTTCCTGCTAATTATTGGAATCTTTAAAGTGGTTGCTATGACAACTACTTTTGCTGCTGGTGGAGTAGGAGGAATTTTTATTCCTACGTTGGTTATGGGAAGTACTTTAGGAAGTGTTTCTGCAAAAATTATTAATCAATTTGGATTTACTATTTCTGAAACTAATTTTACTTTAATTGGTATGACGGGTTTAATGGCTGGTGTTTTACATGCGCCGTTAACTGCCATTTTTTTAATTGCAGAAATAACTGGTGGTTACGATTTATTTGTGCCATTAATGTTGGTTTCGGCAATTTCTTATGCGATTACTAAATATTTTATTTCAAATTCTATTTATACCATAGAACTCGCTAAAAGAGGCGAACTCATTACACATAATAAAGATAAAAATGTAATGATGATGATGGAAATAGACAAGATTGTTGAAACTAATTTTATTTCAGTAACAGAACAAATGAAATTGGGTGTAATGTTAAAAACTGCAGTTGCAAAATCGACAAGAAATATTTTCCCAGTAGTTGATGAAGAACATGTTTTTTTAGGGATTGTTTTGTTAGATGATATTCGTCCGATAATGTTTGATGAGAAGTTGTATAAATCAATAACTGTAGCAGATATTATGAAAACAGCACCTGCAATTATTTTTCATGATGATACCACGGAAAAGGTAATGCAAAAGTTTAAAGAAAGTGGTGCTTGGAATTTACCAGTTGTAGAAAACAATACATATATTGGGTTTATATCTAAATCGAAATTATTATCTGCTTACAGAACCAAATTGATTGAGGTTACGGCTTAAGAAATAATCAACGTCATCACGAGTTACGAAGTGATCTTTTCATTTTAAATACGATTAAAAATTGAACTACTATTTAAGCAGATTGCTTCATTCCACTGCGTTTCAATCACAATGACGATTAAAAATTAATAAAACATGAATGATCTATCAATTTTCACTAGAAGTTATACACTCGATAGAATTTGAACACTAAAAAGAGTTCGTCCTATTTAAGTCGAATTTTAAAATCCACCGCAAGAAACGTAAAAAATTAAAAACTGTTTGAGTCTTTCGACTCCGCTCAAGATAAACTAAAACCGAGTTCTTTTAATTTAGTTTCGAGGATGAGATTTTATACATGAAGAATTAATAAGACTAGATTTTTTTGTTTCTTTTTTCATCAATGTAAAAAAGAAAAGGTTTTTTCATTTTATTACAAATAATTTTATTGAAACAACAATATGACTTAGGAACAATTTTACTATAATTCGTAATTAATATTTAGCCAAAAACGCCACCATTTTATCAGGGAAATCTGTAAATCCGCCATCAATATTAGCTTCAAAGAATAGTACTTGTAGCATTTCATCAAAAGAAGAAAAATCGTCTAATTGATCCGCTCTAAACGTATAAGGATGTACTTTTAATCCTAGTTCATGTGCTTCCGTAACCAAAGAAGTAAACTTCCATTTTCCGTTTTCTTTTTTGTCTAAAATTTGTTTATACCAAGGACCTAATCCGTCTGCATAGGTTGCAAAATGATTCAGTTGTTTGGTTTCTTCAGGATGTTCAATTAATTGAACTAAAAATAAATCGGATTGCAATTCTTTACGAACACGTTCTAATTCTTTAGCATCAAAACACTGAAAAATACAATTGTCATTTTTTGTCTTATAACCATAATCTGCTAAAATCTCTAAAACAATTTTGGCAATGTCTTTTCCGTTTTTATGATGAAATTCAGGATCTTTAATTTCAGGATATATACCAATAGTATTTCCTGTAGATTGATTTAATCCTTGAACTAATTCAATTTCTTGTTGTAAAGAATGTAGTTTGAAATTCCCTTTCCCTTTTGGGAAACGATTAGGATAAAATTGTTTTCCAGTTTTATAATCAAAACGTTCTGTAACGTTTAGTTGTTGGAGTTCTTCAAAGGTAAAATCAATTACATAAAAGCGTCCGTCTTTTCGTTTTCTTTCCGGGAATTTTATGGCAACATTTGTAACATCATCTAGTTCAATATCATGAATAACAATAGGAATATTGTCTTTGCTTAATACTAAATCTTGTTCTAAAAAATCAGGTTTCATGGCATACGCCATTGCTTTGGCTTCCATAGTATGTTCAGGCAAATAACCTGAAGCGCCACGATGTGCAATTACAATTTTTTTATCCATTTTGATTTGATTTTTAATTTCAGAATTACATCCGAAGAAAAGATATACAATAATAAGAAAACAACTGTTTTTCATGAGTGTAATTTATTAACTTTTATTTATAAGGCGGACCAGAAACCCAACCAACAATAGATTGTCGCATACCTTTGGTAACTGGAGTAACGCGATGCATAACAAAAGACGGAAAGATTACAATAGTTCCTTTTTTTCTTGGAGCATTTACTGTTTTTCCATTGATCATAAATTGTAAATCTCCATCTTCGTAATCTTCAGGATCAGATAATTGAATAGTCATGCTTAGTTTTCTTGCAGAAATTTCTCCCGCACCAAAATCTAAATGCCAATCAAAAAAATCTCCTTCAAAGTATTTAGTGAGTTGTAATTCTTGATGAAACCCTAACAAGTCAAACCAATAACGTTCGTTATTACAACCAATAGCAAGATTTGCAAGTTTTTGATAAATCCATTCATTTTTAGGAATATTATCAATAAACATTACAGAACTTTTTCTAAGCTCGTCGTTGTATTTGTCATTTCCAGAAATGGTTGCTTTTATTGTTTTGTCTTCCTCCCAAAAGGCAAGTATTTGATCTATTTCATGAGGTAGAAATAAACCTTCGTAATAAATAAAATCTGCATAGTTATGTTTCAGCGGAAGACCAAAAGAGTAATTAATTGCCATACTATTTTTAATTAAAGTTAGCTTTTATACTAACAAGTAGTTGTGTTTAGTTTTAGGTAATTTACTAAAAAATAGATGTTTTTGAGTTTTTTATAGCTATTTATTTGGTGTCGTTTTGTTGATGTAGTTTATAAGAAGTTAATTGTAGTCAAGTTTTTTATCAGTTTATTTTGCAATAAACTAACTTATTCTTATTGCCTTTTTCATTATTTCAAAACTAAAAGAAAATTACCTAAATTATGTTTAAGTAATTTTCTTAGTTTTAAAGATATGACATGTACTATGTTTCCCTTTTAGAATTTCATAGGGTTTAAGTCTTCTGTTAATAATCCATAGGTTTCATTTTCCATAAAAGATTTATAATTCATGAGATGTTCAAAAACTTCTTGGTTAGAAAAGATTAATTCACCAGTTACTGGAGTGTTTTCCATTATATTTTCAAAGTCAAAATTAGAATTTTTTTCAGCCCATTCTAATGAGTTGTATATTTCTTTTCTCCTTTCAAGGTTGAAAATTTTTTTCATTCTTTTAGAAGTCATTTCATTGAGTTGAATATCATTTATATCCTTAACCTTATATAAAGTAAATAAAGGAGTTCTTAGATGTGATTTTATAGAATCTAAATTCATATTCGAAATTTATGGTTACCTATTGTCTAACTACAAAATATTTATTTATATCCATAAAACGAGTAACATCAGTTTGTACATAAAGCATTTCTAAAGTTTTAAAATCTGAAACAACAGTTTTTGTTTTGTTAAGTGTTGAGTCTCTAAAACGAGTAAGAAATACAGCCTTTTTTGTTGTACCGTCTCTTAGAACTTTATTTTCAAGAAGAAAAGAAAATATATTAGTTATTCTAATATTATTTTCATCTAGTTTCTCTTTAACTCTTTTTGTTATTTCTTGTTCCTTAGCTTCTATCTCTTCTTTTTTTTCTGAAGTCCAATTTTGCCTTTCCTCAGCTATTTTATACGCTTCGTTCTCTAGGTCTTCTAAAATTTTTCTATAACCCATAATACTATATTTTTAAACTGAATCTTCATTAAACTTAAAAGATGGTGTATGATATCGATTATCGTAATTTTCGCTTTCATTTATCATTTTTATTAACTCGTTTAATATCTGAATGATTTTTTGAGCTTTCTAGAGATTTATTGCCTCTGCATTTTAGTTCTTCTGTAGAAATTTTATCGCCTTTAGCAATAACTATATTTTTAACTTCTTCTAATTCTAAAAATATTTTTTTGTTCTTGAGTTTCTAAATAACTATCTAAAGCTAAATCCATAAAAACTGGGAAATAGCCTAATCTATTATTATCAAGTATTTCATAATGTTCCTTTAACCATTCTGTATGTTTTTCTATATCCTCCTCAATTACTTGACAAACATATTGTAATGCCGTTTTTATGAAAAAGTTGTTCATCTAAAAACCTTTGTCCTCTATAAATTCTATGTAACTCGTTCTCATTATTTTATTCGTTCAATGTTATCCTAAAGAGTACTTTTGTTTTATAAAGTCAATCAAATCATCTTCTGAATCAAAGTATTTATTGTTTTCTATTTGGGATATAAAATCTAAATAGATCTTATCTTTCACTATCAATACCCTAAAATAAGCATCTAAACTGGAATTCTCATTTTCTTTAGGAATGCCTCCTTGAATACAATTACCAATTCCTTTTAAAGGTCTTAGTGTAATTTCATATCCTTCCTTAATTAATTTTTCTTTAATTCTTTCTAAAATCATAATTTCATTATTTTATTTTAAATACTAGATTACCACCAAATGCCCATTGATCCGCAAACTCATCTAAGTTAGCAACTGCTTCTACTCCATTGTTTTCAAACCATTTCACAGAGCTGTGATCTAAGTTTCCATTATCTAAATATTTTACAGAGCTTTTATCTATTCCTTTCAAAGGCCAAGGGTCTTTTATATAAATATCGTTACCTATGACTCTGTCTATGAGAATAGCATGTGGTCGCGTACTGGTATTAGGTCTTATCCATGCTATCCAGGGTTTATCATCTATGGATATTTCTTTAATAGCTCTTACGTCGTTAAAATCAGGGTCAATAAATATACCTGATTCAATCTTATCTTTTCCAAAAATTTCAATCATAGCGTCTTTAATTCCATCCGCAAATGTCCCTTCGTTTGTTGTTCTTGCTAAATCACGAACTAATTTTTCAGTTAAATCTTTACCATTTTCTTTAGCAAGTTGTCTTATACAAGCAGCTGCACATGAATTTAATTCTTCTTGTTTAAAGACATCTCTAGAAATTATCCTTTTATATTTTATAAAACCACCTGTACCTGTTTTGTATGTTTTGACATCCCTATCATTTTCAAATATTTCAGTAAGTTGTTTTTTTGACAACCCGTCAAGATCATCAATTCCTTTTCTACCATAACGCTTTATGTATTGTAATCCTTTTTTTGTAAAGTTAATAAAACTAGCCACTCCTTTAGCTAATTGAAAAACACCAATTAATAAAGATACAATTTGTATAGAATCATGTGCTAAATTATAATATAAACGTGTTACGTTTCCTTCTTGTAATGCTTTTTTATATTCTTTTGTAGCACCCTCAAGAATTGCTTGTAAAATGCCTTCGTCAAGTAGTTTTTTTAAACCGTCTAAAAATTCATTTTTCTCTTTTTCGCTACTAAATATTTTAGTAAAAAAGGTAAACATTTCTGGTATGGCTTTTACTTCATCAATAATTCCATTGATAAAACCACAGACTTGCGCATTATAAATTGGGTTACCTTTTATAAACGGTAAATAATTGTCCAATTTAGGGTTCCAATTAACTTCTTTAAACTTATAGTTTTCAATTGTGGTTACAGTAAAGTTAGCGACTTCTAAGGCTAGCAATAAAGCTGGATTTGTTTTAAATACTTCTTTATAAAGTTCGCTACTTGCTATTTTTTCTAATCCCCATAATCTAGCCATTGCATCTCCAAGACCTCTATGAGTAGCATTGTCTATTTTTCTTTTACTATATACATTTTGATCAAATTCAGCTTTTATTTCATTCAAGATAAGTTGCTCTATACTTTCTTGTGTAGCTTCTCTTTCTTTTAAATCCTTGGCAATAGTGTTTCCTAGTTGTACTTTTATAAAAGAATAGTCTTCGTGAACTAGCCATATAAAAATTTCATTAGTTCTTGGGTATAATTCATTTTTAATGTTTTCATTAATCTTGAATAATACATCTTGTTGTGTTTTTTCTATAAAAACATACGGTTTGTATTTTTCCCCAATAGTAAAGTTATCCATAAAATTTACTACCGACTTTGGAAATAATGCATTATAACTAGCCAATTCATTAGCTTGTTTTTCTACACCCAAAGTGTTTAACACAAAACGCATCATTGTATCATGTACAAGCTCATTTTTAAAGAAACTTTTAAACGTTTTTACATTAGTTTTGTAAATTGTTTTTTCTAACGTAGTAGTATTTATTGTTTCTTCGCCATCTTTTAAAGAAGCAGTTAAATATGATTTAAAACGCTTTCCGAATTTGAAATGTATATCTATAGAATTGTCTTCATTAACTTCAATAAAACTTAAAATCTCATTATTAGACACCTCTATACGATCATTTCGCTCTTCCGCTAAAACCCCTTTAGGATAAGTATAATTTACAAGGCTTATTAAATATTTATGATCGTCAAATTTAAAAAGTTTTCGTTCCGTCTTTTTTTAATCTTTAAATAATTCCGCACCATCATACATCCAAACTCCTTTGGCTTTAAAGGCATTTTTGATATAAGGTAAAAACTTATCAGCAAAATCGATACTCGTATATTTAGTCCAGTCGAGTTTAAAAACTTCGTGTGGTCTTGCGTAAAATTTTAAACTTTCATACGAGTTTTCTTTAAAAGGGTTTTCAGTTAGTTGTATTGTTTGATTACCAAAAACCTCATTAGTGCCTCTACTGTTAAACTCGTTGAGTTCGTCTAGTGTTTTAAATATTTCCATAGGTTTGTTTTGTAAAATGTTTTACAAAAATAAAAAAAAATACATAAAAACAAAATTAACTTGTAAAATGATTAAAAAATTATGTAAAATGTTTTGCTGTTTTTCAAAATATAGGTTCAAAGATATTTTACTAAAAATACACCTGAATTGTTAAAGAAATCATGGTAAAAACACTTAAAATAATAACTAATGGAATTACAAATTTCAACCATTTATCATATCCTATTTTTACAATAGCAAGTGAAGCTAAGATCAAGCCAGTAGGATTTATAAAAGCAAATAATCCCATTCCGTATTGGTATGCATTTACAATAACTTCTCTACCAATACCAACTGTATCTGCTAAAGGCGACATAATTGGCATGGTTAAAACGGCCATTCCTGATGAACTTGGAATAAAAAAGGATAATCCAGAATAGATAAACAATAAAACATTTGCAAAAATACCTTTTGGCATTCCGCTTGTAAATCCGCTTGCGTAATGTAAAATAGTATCGCTAATTAAGCCTTGTTCCATAATAACCGAAACACCTCTTGCAATACCAATAATAAAAGCAACACTTAATAAATCGCTTGCTCCTTTAATAAAAGTGGTTACAAAAGTTTCTTCTTTTACTTTGGCTAAAAAACCAATAATAATTGCACCAACTAAAAATACAACAGTCATTTCTTCAAACCACCAACCTAAACGTGAAACTCCGTAGATCATTATTACAAAACACAATGTAAAAATGCTTAAAATAACACGTAAACGACCTGTTAATGTTTTTACATCTGTTGTGTTGCCAAATAATTTTTCAATCATTTCTTTTTGATCGTAAATAAGCGATTTTGTAGCGTCTTTTTTTACTTTATTCGCATAACGCATGATGTACACAATACAAATAATAACTCCTAAAATCAGCATTATTAACCTACCTGTAAAACCAGTTGTCCATTTAATTCCAGCTGCATCCGAAGCGATAATTACACTAAAAGGATTCACTGTTGAAAACATGGTTCCAATAGATGAACCTATATATACAGAAGCCAAAGCAACAATAGCATCATATTTAGCGGCTAAGAAAATGGGAATTAAAATGGGATAAAAAGCAATGGTTTCTTCTGCTAATCCAAATGTTGTTCCTCCAATAGCAATTAAAATAGTAACAATAACAATTAACCAATATTCTTTTCCTTTTAGTTTAATTGCTAACCAAGCGATACCAGCATCAAAAGCGCCAGTAAAATTCATGATTCCTGTTAATCCTCCTAAAATAAGTACAAACAAAATAATATCCGAAGATTCAATAATACCTTTTATTGGTGATTTTATAAATGCTAAAAAGCCTTGTGGTTTTGGCGCTAATTGTGTGTAAGTATTTGGGATACTAATAGGTTTTCCAATATCTCCATTTGCAAATTTTTCTAAAGCAATTTTAACTCCTAAATTATCTAAGGTTTCTTGATTTGCAGGAATCGTTTTTGTTTCTTCTAAATGTGTATAGCTAAAAGTCTTTGAGCTAGTATCATATTTAAGCGTATCGAATTTGCCAGCAGGAACAAACCAGGTTAATAGGGCAACAAAAGCTGCAATTAATAATAGAATTGTATGTGGTGTTGGAAATTTTAAGTTTTTCAAGGTGAGTAGATTTTAAAAGATAAATGTAATAAAAAAAGCACCGATTATTAATCGGTGCTTTTAAGTATAATTTTAAGTTTTGTACTTACTAATACGCTCTCTCTTTATTTCCTTCGTAAAAATTAATAAAAGCTTGGTTTACTACTCTATGACCACCATCTGTAGGATAATCTCCTGTAAAATACCAATCTCCAGTATGGTCAGGACATGCTTTATGTAAACCTTCTACAGTTTGGTAAATAACTTCTACTTCCGCATTAATTCCATCTGTTTTTAACATTTCAGCAGTTTTTGCAGAAACTTGTTCGTACGTAAACGGAGCATAAATTTCTTTAACAAAATTTACAATAGAAGCATCTTTATCGTTCTGTTGTGCTTTACATTTTTTATAAACTTCTTCAACAATATGATATTGATCTGTGTCTTTTAATAATTCTAAAGCTGCCTTAAAAGCAATAAAATCACCAATTCTTGCCATGTCAATTCCGTAACAATCAGGGTAACGGATTTGAGGAGCAGAAGAAACTACTACTATTTTTTTAGGATTTAAACGATCTAATATTTTAATAATACTTTTCTTTAGCGTTGTACCACGTACAATACTATCATCAATAATTACTAAATTATCATTAGGTTTTACAACCCCGTATGTAATATCATAAACGTGTGCTACTAAATCATCTCTACTAGAATCATCAGTAATAAATGTTCTTAGTTTTGCATCCTTAATAGCAATTTTTTCAAAACGAGGTCTTTCAGATAAAATTTCGGTTACTTTATCTGAGGATAAACTACCTCTACCTGTTAATATTTTTTCAGTTTTTTGCTGATTTAAAACATCTTCAGCAGATTCTATCATTCCATAGAATGAAGTTTCTGCAGTGTTAGGTATGTATGTGAAAACACTATTAGAAATATCATTATTAATAGATTTTAATATTTCAGGAAAAACATTTTTACCTAAATTTTTTCTTTCTTGATAAATAGAAGCATCACTACCACGAGAAAAATAAATACGTTCAAAAGAACACGATTTCTTTTCACGTTTTTTAAGTACTCTTTGTACAGAAGTTGTTCCATCCTTTTTAATAATTAACGCTTTACCTCTAGGTATTTCTTTAACTTCATCAATAGGAGCATTAAAAGCTGTTTGAATGACAGGTCTTTCTGAAGCAACTACAACAACTTCATCATCTTGATACCAATATGCAGGTCTAATTCCAGATGGATCTCTTAAAACAAAAGCATCTCCATGACCTAATAAACCAGCCATAGCATAACCGCCATCCCAGTTTCTAGAAGAACGTTTTAAAATTCGTTGAATGTTTAAGTTTTCTGCAATAAATGGAGAAGCTTGTTTTTTATTAAAACCAGCAGCTTTTGCTTTCTTATAAGTATCAGAAACTTCATCCTCTAAAAAATGACCTATTTTTTCCATAACCGTAACCGTATCGGTAGCTTCTTTAGGGTGCTGACCCAGAGTAACTAATTCTTTCATTAGTTCCTTAGAGTTGGTCATGTTAAAGTTACCAGCAACAATTAGGTTTTTGTGTTTCCAGTTACTTTGGCGTAAAAAAGGATGTACATGTTCTATGCTATTTCCACCAAAAGTACCGTAACGAACGTGGCCTAAAAATAAGTTTCCTAAATAAGGCATGTTTTCTTCTTGCCAAGCAACATCGTCTAATTTCTCAGGATTATTGTCAAATACACCATTGATACGATCGTTAATTTGTGCAAAAATGTCTTGTATAGGTTGTGTTTTATTAGATCTAACTCTGCTTATGTAACGAGTACCTGGAGTTACATTAAATTTAACGCTAGCTATACCAGCTCCATCTTGTCCGCGATTATGTTGCTTTTCCATTAACAAATACATTTTATTTAAACCGTAAAAGGCAGTCCCGTATTTGTCTTTGTAATATTGTAATGGTTTTAAGAGTCTAACCATTGCAATTCCGCATTCATGTTTTAAAGCATCACTCATTTTAAAATTTTGTTGTGTGTGTTGTTGTTATTGTTGTTGTCATTTTTTTTCAATAAAATTATACGCTACCGCTTTTAATAAGGGTATATTTTCTTTTCTTTTTCAAGAAAAAATTTTCGAAATAATGATATGAAATTGATGATATAATTATTGTACCTATTAGTGTTAATGAATAGATAAAAATAGTGTTATCAGTTTTTAATTTTGTTGCTAATACTAAAACAGGAATCAATACTATAAAATGATACATATAAATTCCATACGATATCTTTCCTAAATAGTTAAGAGCTTTCCATTCCAAAACATTTTTAAGTTTATTATTTACTGCTAAATTTAAAATAATAATACCAAAAAGGATTGCATAAAATTGATAATGAATATAAGGTACTTTTATTACTAAAGAAATACAAAGAATAGTAATAAAAGAAACAGTGTAAAAGAAATTAATATTCAAAAGGTGTTTTAAGATTGTGTTTTTATTGATAAATAAAATAGCAAAAAAACTACCTATTGCAATAGCATCAATATTAAAATGAATCCAAAATTTTTGTAGTATTTCTCTATACGGAATTTGAAGCGCAAATTGATCCGATAAAAATAGCCTTACACTAAAATGAAAAAGAACAATACCAATCATCAATGAAAGTCTGTTCTTTTTAATTTTTCTAAGTAAAAGAGGCCAAATCAAATACGATTGCTCTTCTGTTCCAATGGACCAAGCCTGAGCAATGTAAGGTATAAAACCAAATATAGCAGTGGCAAGATTAGGAATAAAAAAAAGATGTAATAATACTATGGATGTAAAATTTTCATGGAGAGGATTTCTCATACGAGGAATTTCTAAAAAAGAAATATTTGGTATGATAAAAAACGCCAAAAAAAGAAGTAAAACATACAACGGAACTATTCTTAAAAAACGTCTTAAATAAAATTTTTTTGTATGTATTTTTCCAAAAGATTTTTCTTCAGCTAATAATAAATAGGTAATTAAAAAACCACTTAGAACAAAAAAGAGCATTACACCTAGTTTACCTATGTTTTTTGCAAAGTTAGAAACAATTCCGTCTCCAATTTGATAAAACTTTTTCAGTTGTTCAGTATGGTTAATAATTACAAAAAACGCCCCAATGAATCTTAAACCGTTAAGGTTTGGAAAATACAGTTTAAGATTCGTGTTGGTAGACATTTTTTAACTATTTAATCTCTATATCAAATTGAGTTAATTCTTTAAAAGCTTGCAATCGTGTTAAAACTTCTTCTTTAGTTAGCTCTTCCATGCGTTGTGTTCCAAATTTTTCAACACAAAAAGAAGCTAAGTTAGATCCGTATATAATTGCGTTTTTCATGTTTTCAAACGAAAGATCTTCTGTTTTTGCTAAATAACCACAAAAACCACCTGCGAAAGTATCTCCAGCACCAGTTGGATCAAAAACTTCTGCTAAAGGTAAAGCAGGAGCATAGAACATTTTTCCTTCATTAAATAATAAAGCTCCGTGTTCTCCTTTTTTAATCACTACATACTTTGGTCCCATTTCATGGATCTTCTTTGCAGCGTTTACTAATGAATACTCTCCACTTAATTGGCGAGCTTCTTCGTCATTAATTGTAATAACATCAACACGTTTTAAAACGGTATGTAAATCTGCTAAAGCAATATCCATCCAAAAATTCATAGTATCTAAAACTACTAATTTAGGTCTTTCGCTCATTTGATCTATTACAGACGCTTGAGTAAGTGGGTGTAAATTACCCAACATTACAATTTCTGAATCTTTAAAAGATTCTGGTACTACTGGTTGAAAATGTTCTAATACATTTAGTTCAGTAATTAAAGTATCACGAGAGTTCATATCGTTATGATATTTACCACTCCAGAAAAAAGTTTTACCTTCTTTAACAATTTCAATTCCTTCGGTATTTATACCTTTACTTTCCATCATATCTAAATACGATTGAGGAAAATCTCCACCTACTACAGAAACGACTCCTGTTTTTACGCCAAAATTAGAAGCTGCAAGGCCTACAAAAGTTCCAGAACCTCCTAATATTTTATCGGTTTTTCCAAAAGGTGTTTCAATAGCATCAAAAGCTACAGTACCTACTGCTAATAGTTTACTCATTTGTTAAAATTTATCAGTAATTTTGCACGGTAATTGTACAAAACAATTTATAAAATGCAAAAATAGTTCTAAAAAATGACTATCAAAGAAATACAAGAAGAAATTATTGACGAGTTCGCAATGTTTGAAGACTGGATGGAGCGTTATGAGTATATAATAGATTTAGGGAAATCGTTACCTTTAATTGCAGATGAGTTTAAGTTAGATGAGAATTTAATCAAAGGATGTCAGTCTAAAGTTTGGTTGTATTCTAATTTAAATGGAGATACAATTGAGTTTACGGCAGATAGTGATGCGATATTAACCAAAGGTATCGTTGCTATTTTGTTAAGAGTATATTCAAACCAAAAACCACAGGCGATTTTAGATGCTGATACTAATTTTATAGATGAAATTGGTTTGAAAGAACATTTGAGCCCAACTCGTGCAAACGGATTAGTTTCTATGATAAAGCAGATAAAAATGTACGCTATTGCTCAACAAAGTAAATTAGCGAATTAAAAAATAAAGAACAATGACAGATCAAGAATTAGATAATTTAGGAGATAAAATTGTAAATGTTTTAAAAACAATTTACGATCCAGAAATACCAGTAGATATATACGAATTAGGATTAATCTACGATGTGTTTGTTTCTGAAGAAAATAACGCAAAAATTTTAATGACATTAACATCACCAAACTGCCCAGTTGCAGAAACATTACCTGTGGATGTAGAAAATAAAGTTAAAAGTTTAGAAGAAATAAATGAATGTGAGGTTGAAATTACTTTTGATCCTACTTGGACGCAAGAAATGATGAGTGAAGAGGCTAAACTAGAGTTAGGAATGTTATAATTTATGGAACAAGAAATTATAAATAAAGTAGCAAATAGTAAATTGAAGACTATTGATCTTGAAGAGTTTTATCCTTCAGGAAAAAGAATAGTTTTTGATATTAGTGATTGGCTTTTTGAAGGCTTGATTTTAAAAGAAAAAGGTTTTAGAGCACAAGTTAAAGACCATAATTGGGAACAATATAAGGGTGCTTATATTGCTTTAACATGTTCTTCAGATGCAATTATACCTTCTTGGGCTTATTTATTACTAACAGCATCTTTACAATTACATACAAAAAAGGTGGTAGTTGGTGATTTAGTTTTGTTAGAAACTGTAATTTTTCAAGAAATTATAAATAACTTTAATGTTTCTGAATACGAAAATTCACCAGTTATTATTAAAGGTTGCGCTAACAAACCAATACCGCAAAGTGCTTATACACTTTTAATTAGTAAATTGCAAACAGTTGCGAGGTCTATTATGTTTGGTGAAGCTTGCTCAACAGTTCCATTGTTTAAAAGAAAGTAAACGATAATTAAATTGTGACTTTTAAATAAATTAATTGTCTTAATTAAGAGTAATGGCGTAGTTTCGCGCCCCAAATAAAACAAAAATAAAAAGATGAAAAATTTAGTTTTAACATTAACACTGGCTTTAGCTACTTTATCTGTAAGTGCTCAAACAGTAGAAGAACTTAAAAAAGAACTAGGAGATAAAAAATCTCAGATAGGAAAATTACAAGGAGAAGCAAATGCATTACAATCTAAAATTGATGCTTTTCCAGGATGGAAATTTGGAGCTTTTGGTACTATAGGTGCTAATTTTTCTGGATTTAATAACTGGTATTCTAATGCCGTTGTTAATTCTTCTTCAGCAAACGTAGGTATTACAATTAATGGTTTTGCTAATTTAGATAGAGAGAAATTTTTCTGGAGAAATTCAGGAAATATAAATTTAGGATGGGTTAAGTTAGATGATAAAGATGATGCAACTGATGACGCTGGATTTAACGCTACTACAGATGTTTTCACTTTAACATCTTTATATGGTTATAAACTATCTAAAAAGTTAGCAGTTTCTACTTTGGCAGAATACAGAACTACTTTTTTAGAAAACTTTAACGATCCTGGTTATTTAGATTTTGGAGTTGGTATTACTTGGACTCCAATGCCAGAATTAGTTGTAGTTGTTCACCCATTAAACTATAATTTTGTTTTCTCTGATGGAGATAGTTCATACGATTCTTCTTTAGGTGCAAAAATTGTAGCAGATTACAATAAAACTATTGGTAAATTTAAATTCAGATCTAATTTGTCAGCATTTCAAAGTTACAAGTCTTCTGACTTGTCTAACTGGACATGGGTTAATTCTTTAGGATTCAATGTCTGGAAAGGAATTGGTGTTGGTTTAGAATCTGGTTTAAGAGGTAACAAACAAGAAGCATTTAATACATTAGGATCATCTACTGGACTTTTAGAGGATACAAAAAATGAATTACAATCTTACTGGTTATTAGGTTTAAGCTACGGATTCTAATAAGAACTTCAAATAAAATTATTAAACCTCAAGAATCAAACCTTGAGGTTTTTTATTTTACTTATTTTTGTTTAAAATTTTAAAAAGATGACAGTTTTACTTATTTACGCTACACTTTCTATTTTCTTTTCATTTCTATGCTCTATTTTAGAAGCGGTTTTGTTAAGTGTAACACCAACATTTATTAATGTAAAAAAGAAAGAGGGTAAAAGTTTTGCTCACAATTTAGAGGCTTTAAAAAAGGATGTAGACAAACCTTTAATTGCTATTTTAACATTAAATACAATAGCACATACTGTTGGAGCTATATTAGTTGGTGTTCAGGCTGAAAATTTACCGTATAAATTTGAGGTTTTAGGAGTAAACATGGTAGGTGTTGTGTCTGCAATAATGACTATGCTAATTCTAGTCGTTTCAGAAATTATACCTAAAACTATAGGAGCTACCTATTGGAAAGGTTTGGCTGGTTTTACAACTGTAGCTTTAAAATGGCTTATTTTTCCATTAAAATGGACAGGGATATTATGGTTATTACAGTTAACTACAAAGTTAATTGGAGGAAAAGGAGCTCATGGAAATAGTGTTTTAAGTAGAGAAGATTTTTCTGTAATGGCAGATATGGCTGAAAAGGAAGGGGTTTTTCAAGAGAGTGAAAGTTTAATTATTAGAAACTTATTGAGTTTTAAAGATATTCAAGCAAAAGATATAATGACGCCAAGAACGGTTTTAAAGACAGCTGATAGTTCACAAACAATACAATCTTTCTTTGATGATCATGCAAACCTTAGGTTTTCTCGTGTACCACTTTTTACAAATAAACCAGATAATATTACGGGTTACTTTTTAAAAGATCAGTTGTTAGAAGCAATTATTTATGGAAAAGGAGAAGAGAAGTTGGAAACAATTCAACGTATTATAACAGTAACAGAAAGAAGTTTGCCAATTCCTCAATTATTTGAAAAGTTAATAGAGCAAAGAGAACATATCGCTTTGGTTGTTGATGAATATGGAGCGGTTAGTGGTTTAGTAACACAAGAAGATGTTATTGAAACTTTATTAGGCTTAGAAATTATGGATGAAAGTGATAAAGTAGCTGATTTACAGAGTTTAGCAAGAAAAAGTTGGGAAGAAAGGGCAAAACGTTTAGGGATTATTGAATAAAAACATTTTAGGGTTTAATTTTTATTAATTTTTTACTTGTTTAAAATCTCCTTTGGTAATTGATCACTTTTAATTTTTAAAGTTGAACTACTTTTAGTTTTTATTTTCAAAAATCGTATTCTAGAAGATATCTTTTTTGATGATAAATGTCGTGTGGTCTTAAGGTTTTGTTTCGCGGAAGAAGTAGTTGTACACTTATTTATAGTATTAAGTTCTATAAAACCTTCAGATTCCGTTTCGCATTTCTCTTGAGCAGTTAATAATTGACTTGATGTAATTAAAATAAATATAATTAGTGCTTTTCTCATGGTTTGATTTTAATGTTCTCAATCATTAAGTCTTTAAAAGAGATATAATCTTACACATGAGCTTAATAAAGTAATACTAAAGTTGTGTTAATTTTTTTAAAATAAAAAAAGCTCAATGTTTACTGAGCTTTTTATTAACCTTATATTTTTTATTTTTATTCTAGAGAGAAAGATATTGGTAAACCATATTTTACTGCAATTCTTTTCCCGTCTTTTGTACTTGGTTTAAATTTTGGTAATTTAGAGACTACACGTATTGCCTCGTTGCTTAATATTTGTCCACCTTCAGGAGTAAGTGTTTTAATATTTGTAACGTTACCATCTTTGTCTATTATAAACCTTACCCAAACTTTTCCTTCTATTTTATCAATAATAGCTTCGTTAGGATAACTAAAATGTTCTTCTATATGTTTAATCATTTCAGTATTAAAGCAATTTAATTGATTCTTTTTCTTAGCACCTTTACAATTTGAAAACGCTGGAAGGTTATCAACAGAATTAAATCTTAAAGCTTTTCTAACTTCATCTTTAGATAAGCTATTCGATAAAGCCGCAATATTAACTTTTGGGATATTAATTTTTGGTGCAGATTCATTTGTTTTAACTTCTGATATTCCAGCTGAATTTACTTTATTAAGAGTAGAAGCTATATTTTTTTTAGCAATTCTTTTTTTAAGATGTCTGATTTTGTTTGCAGATATTCTCACAGAAATCTGTCTAGTACTTTTTTTATTAGCTTTTTTTACTGTTTCGATAGAGCATTTTGTAATGCTATTTAAATCCTCTAAAGATTCCTCAGGAGATTCACATGTGTCTTGAGCTACTATTATATTTGATGCAATTAGTATAAGTATTAGTATAATTTTCTTCATGGTATTAACTTGTTGATTACATTAGTTTTATATTCAATAAGTGTGCCATTTTTTTAAATACAAAAACCTTTTTTATATTCTTTCAAGTCCTAGTGACTATATCTTGTATTAGATTAAAAAATAAAGATATTAGTTTTTTAGAAATTATATGTTACAACAGTTTTAATAATAAATAATAAAACCTCTTAGAGTTAAACTCCAAGAGGTTTTATTATTATAAATAACATGGTTTTTAATATTGAATTCTTCTAAAAATTCATTTCAACTCACGTTAAGTAGATTTTTGTTTAATTATTTATTGTCCAAGATAAATAATATTGTGAACCAACAGTTCCTGTTCCTGGAACACTGGTGTAATTTTCTCCACCTAAATTAGTTCCACCTAGTTTAAAGGTAGATTTCATTTGTGGTATAGTATAGTTTATTTGTGCATCTAGAACAGTTCTAGCTTCAACTATTGCGTCTATGAAAACAGACTGATAATAGAATTCATCTTGCCAACGTGCATTTATATTAAAACCAAAGTTCTTAAATAATCTATCATTACCAAAACGAACTTTTACTTTATGCTCTGGGGTGTTATAAGCAGCTTTAAATTCAGCATCAGTACCATCATCTTCAAAATTTGCATATGCATAATTTACGCCAAAGTTAAAATCACTAAAAACCTTAGTAACAAAACCAGCTGTAACACCATAAGAGTTTACAACAGCATCAGTATTGGTTCTAATTATATAACGTCTTACATCTGAGAATAAGATTGCACTTGCAGCAGTAACATCAACGGCTCCTCCATCGCGGTAATAAGGTGTCCATAATGTTTTTTGAGTTAAGAAGTTTTCATAAGTATTATAATACCCAGCAACATCAAATTCAAAAAGATTATCAGCTAATCTAGTAGCTCCTCTATATCCTAGTTCTATTGTTTTTACTGTTTCTGGCTTTACAAACTCAAATTCAGCTTTTTCTAATAGGTTTGCATTAACTGCTATTGCAGTAGGTATATTAGCTTCAGAACCAATTGACTCTCTTGTTTGAGTTCTAAAATTTTCAACAGATGCAAGTGTATAAGAATTATTTTTTATTTCATCACCAGTTAAGGTAAACTGCCCACTAGGTGAGTTGAAAGTTGATAACTCACGATTTATATTTTCTTCAACTGACCCTAATATTGTTCTATCACCTAAATTTGTACTTGCATATTGATCTTGAGTTGTTGGGTTTCTAAAACCTGTTTGGAATGAAACTCTAAAATTATGATCTCTCTTTTCACCAACTGCATAAGCAACAGAAGCTCTTGGAGAAAAATTACCATCGAAGTTTTTAGATTTATCAAAACGACCAGTTAGAGTAACACTTAATCTATCATCTAATAATTTTTTTTGTAGTTGTGCATAAGCACCAAATTCATCAAAAGTAATTCTACCGTCATCATCAGTATATATTTGTCCGTTTGAATTTAGTATAAATCTTCTAAATGAACCACCAATTTGTAAATCAGCAAATTCAATAGCATCTCTAAAATTATAATTACCATCTACGTGATAAAATCCTGATTCATCTTTAAGTGATGCTCCATTTTCATTAACAGAAGTACTATTGGCTAATTGAATAGTGTTGTTAAATTCCTGTGAACCAACAGCAGCCTTGCCAGCTTCAGCTATGGCTCTAGAATCATTGAAATTAAACCCCGTAGTTTGTAGTCCTACAAAATAATCAAAAAAGTAGGTTGTTTGATCTTTAAAACTTTCATTTAAATAAAATGCAGTAAGTCTAGGATCTACTAAATTTGCATCATTTTGTGTATAGTATCCTCTAAGAAAAAAGTTTTTCCCTTTTAATTCAAGCTTATGTTGTTGTGTTAAACCATCTTTTTGAACATAACGATTACTTCCATGAATAATATTGTCTGATAAACTATATTTTGTGTTAAAAGAAATTTCTAACTCATTATTTCCAAAAGGTCTATAATAAAGACCTGCATCAAAGTATAAAGATTTTGTTTCATTGTCAATTAAATCAACTTCATTGTACCCTTGTCTAGAAAGGTTAATGTCCGTACCGAAACCTGAGCCATTTAAAAAAGCAACTAATCCACTTGCTGAACCTGCTGGAATTAGGCCTAATATTTCACCAGTAGCTGCAAGGTCAATTAAATTTACACCAATTTCATCCCCATAAACATTTAATCCATCATAACCAGGGTCAGAATTTCTATCGCCATCAATTATTTCTCCACCTTGTTCACTTGTATTTCTGTAATCTGTTGCATGCCATTCTTCCCCTTTATTGTAAGTAAGATTTACCTTAGCAGCGAATTTATCTGTAAAAGCATAAGCCATACGTACACCCACATCATAAAAAGAAGCATTACTTCTTCCTTCTTGTGTAGTTACACCTGTTTTGAAATACGTACTGATTCCTTGATTTTCAAAAGGGTTTTTACTAGTCATTAATAATATACCATTTAAAGCATTCGGACCATATAATGCTGATGCTGCACCTGGTAAAACCTCCACATTTTCAACATCTAGTTCATTTAGACCAAATGAATTACCTAATGAATAATTAATAAAAGGTAATGTACTTTCTGTACCATCTACGATCTGAACAAATCTTGTGTTTTCTGTATTAGCAAATCCACGATTTGAAACAACATTTTTAATATTAAAACTATTACTTAATACATCAATACCTTTTAAATTAGCAAGGCTTTCATAAAAATTAACAGATGAAGTGTTTTTTATATCCTTAACACCAATTCGCTCAATAGACACAGGCGATTCCATAACTCGCTCAGGAGTACGCGAAGCAGACATTACAACTTGGTTTAATGCGTATGCTTCTTTTAAGATAATGTTTAATTCTTTTTCTGAATCTGTAATTTCTAACGTTTCTGAAGAGTAACCTATAGAAGATATAGTAATTGTAATAGGTAGTTTCTTTACAGTAAGTATAAATTCTCCGTCAAAATTTGAAGTAACTGAGCCAGAAGAGGAATTTATAATTGCTCCTGGGAACGGTTCAAGATATTCATTGAATATCGTACCTTTTATTGTTGTTTGAGACATAGCCATGAGACCACTCAAAAAGATAAAGGCAGAAAGTAACTTTCTTGTCATAATATCGGTTTATTTGGTTGTTGTTATTGTAAGTTTTTTTAAGAGTTTGTTCTATTAGAATAAATAAGAATAGTCCATTTTTCAATTAGACTTTCATTCTGATTAAACAATAGATAGTATAATCTTTAATCTTAGGTTGAAATTTCTAAGTTTTAATTTTTAAGAGGGATTACAATTGAGTAATAACTTTATTCAGTTGCTTAAGGTTTATAATCTCATGTTTTTTACAGAGATTTATAATTGTTGAATTTTTAAATGAAATTCTTTCTTTCATAATGGGGGTTGTTAAATACGTTTTAAAAATAGCTTTTTTTTAAGATTTACACAAATTAAAAGTTAAAATTTTCTTAATTTCAAGAATGTTAATTATCGCCATGTATACAAATGGTTGAAAAATATGAAAAAAACCCGAAAAAAAATCGGGCTCTATTAGTAAATAGTAATCTTAATTTTAAAGGGGATTAAAAAGGGGATCTACTTTTTACTATTATTTATAATAATTATTCTTTTTATCAACTAGGGAGCATCCTTAAATTGATTAAAAGAGAAAATTAATAATTTTACTTATAAATAAATTGTAATTTTAAATTACTCTTCTAATGAAAAAGTAATAGGAAAACCATATTTTACAGCGGTACGTTTACCGTCTTTAACACCTGGTGAGAATCTTGGAAGTTTAGATACTACACGTATTGCTTCCTGATCTAGTATTTTTCCACCTTTAGGGCCTAAAGTTTTTATATTGGTAACATTACCATCTTGGTCTATTATAAAACGAACCCAAACATCTCCTTGCGTTTTGTTAATAACAGCTTCATTAGGATATCTAAAGTGTTCTTGAATGTGTTTGATCATCTCTTCATTGAAACAATCTAAAGCTTGACTTTTTTTACCTTTTTTACATGCAGAAAACATCGGTATTTTATCTACAGTGCTAAATCTGTTTGCTTTTCTAACTTGATCAGCAGATAAATTGTTTGTAAGATTAGCAATATTATTTAAAGCTTTTTCTTTTTTCAAAGAAAGAGAGTTAGATATTTCTGAAGAATGATCTGTGTTTGAAACACCAGAAGTAGTTAAGTCACCAGTTGAAGAAGCCACTTTCTTTTTTATTCTTTTCTTTAAAAATCTGTTTTTTGAAGCAGAAACTCTTACTGAAATTTGTCTCGACTTTTTGTTGTTAGATTTTTTTGAAGATTTTATGCTACACTTTGTGATACTATTTAAATCTTCAATAGATTCTTTTGGAGTTTCACATGTTTCTTGAGCGACTAATATGTTAGTTACAAAAACTAATAATAGAAGTAATTTTCTCATAAACTTGGGGGATTATGGATTTATATTTTATTTATACTTAATGTTGAATACGACCGCAATATACAAAAAATTTAGTTGTTTTTAAGAAAAAAGCTTTATTTACCTAATTTATTAACCTATGTTAATAAAATGGGTTGTTGATGCTTATAATGTTTAATGTCAGAAGTTTGTTTGAGTTTTTTGACAGACGTTTTTTTATTTAATATACTTTAATTGTTAAAGCAATAAAAACTGTCTGAAAATTATTTTTCAGACAGTTTCTTTTTTTCTACTTTATTTTGCTAGCTGATTAATCATTTATCGTCCAAGATAAATAATAAAGTTGTCCAATGTTTCCTGTACCAGGAGCTACTAAGTATTCCTTTCCAAATAAATTAGTTCCTCCAATTTTAAATCTTGATTTAATGGTAGGAATACGGTAATTTAATTGTGCATCAATAACAGTTCTTGCTGCTACCTCACCTTTAACAAATGGTGAAACCCATCTAAATTTATCTGACCATCTAGCATTTATGTTAAAGCCAAAATTCTTAAAAACTTTGTTATTACCCAGTTGAACTTTAGCGCTGTGCTTAGGAGAGTTAAAGTTTGGTTCAAATAAACCTAAATCTAAATCTTTCATTGTGTAGTCTATAAAGTTATAATTCACACCAAAATCAAAATTCTTAAAAAATTTAGTGTTCATACCAATTCCAAAACCATAAGAATCAACTTCAGACTTGCTGTTTGTAATTAAGTTAAACTCACGAACATGTCCTTGGTTAAAAGCTAAGTTAGCATCGTCATCTAAATTTCCAGTAGCAATGACTTCACCATAATTTGGCACAACAACATCTTGAAAGAAAACAAAAATCCTATGCTGACTGTAAAATGCGTTAACATCAATGTCTAAGTTTTTGCTATTATTTAAACGTAGTATACTTCTATATCCTATTTCTAATGTTTTAACTTCTTCTGGTTGAACTTCCTTGTAGTCAGATTTTACAAAACTATCACCAGTGTATGTTGCATCGTATACAGATTTTGTTAATAAAGCATTGTTAATGATGTCGTCACCAGTAGTTATGGTTTCAATTGTTCCAAATCCTGAAAAGAAATTTGAATTTTCTAGTTCAATTCTATCAATATTATCTCTAGTGGAACCAATGTTTGTTTTTACTGCAGAACGAGAAAATAAATATTGTTCTTGAATGATAGGATTTCTAAAGCCTGTTTGAAATGAAGCTCTAATAATATGATCTTTATCTTCTCCAAGTGCATAGTTTAAGGCGAATCTTGGTGAGTAGTTCGCTTCAAAATTTTCAGATTTATCATAACGAATAGATCCTGTAACTTTTAACCTGTCATCTAATAATTTTTTTTAGATTTGAGAATAAAAACCGTATTCTTCTACGCTAATTTCTTCTTCTGCATCATTAAAAATGGTTCCTTTTGAGTCAGGGTTATAAGTTCTGTATGATACACCTATTTGAGCATCAGCCCATTTGTTTAATAAGCTTTTAAAGTTATAGTTTCCGTCTAAGTGAGAGTATGAACTCTTATCGTAAATTTTACTTCCCCCTTCAGTAACTAAAGTTGATGTGATATTGTTGAATTCTTCATTGAAAGCATTTGTTCTTGGTTGTAACCTGTTTCTGTCTGCATAGTTTCTGGCAGCTTCTAATGTTCCATCATTGAAGTATGATTCTACAAAATAATCTATAAGCCATGTTCCGTATGGAGTTGAGGCTTCATTAAGAGCAAAACCAGTTCTTGCTAAATCGTAAGAGTTTCCTGCGTCATTTCTTGTGTAGTAACCTCTAACGAAAAAGTTGTCTCCTTTAACCTCTAATTTAGATTGGCCTATATAGTAATCACGTTGAGCAAATCTTGATGTACCTTGAAATATATTGTCGCCCAATGCTAGTCTTGTTGTTAATTGAATTTCTAAAGATTCGTCAGCAAAAGGTCTGTAATGTAACGAAGTTGAGAATTTTAAGTTTTTAGCTTTATAATCTTTTAAAAGTTCGCTTTCTAAATATCCAGTTCTTCATTGTTACTGTTCCAGCTGTAATTTGTTGGTCAGCTGGTAAAAATTGATTAAATACAGAGAGGTCTCTAAAAACTTCATCTCCATATGTATTGGCTCCATCATATCCTCTAACTGTATTTACAGATCCTTCTATGATTTCGTTTGTGTCAATTTCTTTATTTTTAAAATCTGTTGCATGCCATTCTTCTGCTTCGTAGTATGAGAAGTTAACTTTGGCAGCAAAGTAGTCACTAAATTTATATGCCATACGAACATTAACATCGTAAAAAGCATTATTTCCAGCTGCTTCTTGGTAAGTGTTTCCACTTTTTAAAATAAAGCTAACACCACTAAGGTCAAAAGGGTTTTTCGTGTTAAGTAGCATAATACCATTGTATGTGTTTGCTCCATATAGAGCAGAAGATGCGCCTGGTAATATTTCAACATTGTTGATATCTAAATCTGAAACACCAGAAAGATTACCTGCACTAAAATTTAAAGCAGGAGCTGCGATATCTATCCATACCATCTACTAATTGTACAAATCTTGAATTACTAAAATCAGAGAAACCTCTTGTGTTTATGGATTTAAGACCGTAACTAATTTCTCTAGATTCTATTCCTTTTAAGTTTGTTAATCCGTCGTAAAAAGAATTTGATGTACCTTTTTTTATTCCTCTTAAACCTAATCTTTCAATTGTTACTGGAGATTCTATAATTCTTTCAGGTGTTCTTGACGCAGAAATAACTACCTGATCTAACAATAGGTTTTCTTTAAGGGTAATGTTTATTTTTTGATTTTCTTTTATAATTTTTATAGTTTCAGTTTGAAAACCAAATGCAGATACTGTAATTGTAATAGGTAAAGCTGTTTTTGTGTTTATTGAGAATTCACCATCCACATTTGAGGTAACGTCTCCTGAGCCATAGTTTACGCGAGCATTGTAGAAAGGCTCTAAATATTCATCGTAAACTAGCCCTTTGATTTTCACTTGTGCAAAAGATGTAAATGCAACTAAGGTGAAAATAACTGTTAATGATAGTTTTTTAATCATTTTAATTTTTCGATTTAATGTTAATTAGGGAAGGTTATTCTTCTAAAGAGAAATTTATAAGGAAACCATATTTTACTGAAATAGGTTTTCTTCTTTTTTTGGCAGGTTTGAAATTAGAAAGTTTAGTTACTGCTCTCTTTGCTTCTTCTTCTAAAGCTTCTCCGTTTTCAGGACCTACGGTTTTAATGTTTTTCACATCACCATTTTTATAAATAATAAAACGAATCCACACTTCTCCTTCAATAGAGTTTTTCATAGCTTCAGTTGGGTATCTGAAATATTGTTGAATGTGTTTCATCATCTCAGAGTTGAAACAGTTTAAGTTTTCATCACTGCTTCCGTCGGTACAGTTAGTAAACATAGGTATGTCATCTACTGTACTAAACTTTTCTGCTTTTTTTATCTCTTCTGCAGATATGCTATTTGTAAGAGCGGTAATGTTACTTATTGCGTTTTGCTTCTTAATAGCTTTGTTGTCTTCTTTTAGATCAAGAGAATTAGAGGTTTCCGTTGTATTATTAATTTTAGAAACTTCAGAAGTGTTTAAATTATGTAGTGAAGTAGCTATTTTTTCTTTAAAAACCTTCTTTTTGATGCAGATACTCTAACTGAAATCTGTCTAGTTCTTTTGTTTTTTGACTTTTTAGATGGTTTTATTGAACATTAGGTAATGCTGTTTAAGTCCTCTAATGATTCGTCAGGAGTTTCGCAAACTTCTTGTGCTATTAATACCTTTGTGCTTAAAAGTATTAGTAATAATGCTTTTTTCATCTCTATTCGTTGTTTTTTATGCAATTAACTACCTGTTTTCACAGGGGAAATATGTTAAAATTTGGGCGCGCAAAATTATAACAAATATTTTATGTACAAAATATTAATTATAGGAAAGTTAAGTTTGTTTTAAGTGTGGTTTATTCGTATTCTGAATATAAAAAGTTGTTATAAGGGAAGCGTTGAATATGAATTTGTTTCACTTCATCGTAAACAAGATCCTTAAAGTCGTCTAAATTACTTTTATCTAATGCAGAAATAAAAACATTCTCTTTGGAAAGATCGTGCATCCATGTTTTTTTCCAGTCCTCTAAAGTGTAATGAGCTTTTGTTTTTTCTGTAACTAGATCATCTTCTTCTATGGTTTCATGAGAATATGCGTCAATTTTATTAAAAACCATTATTGTAGGTTTTTCTGCGCTGTTAATTTCATCTAATATTTTGTTTACTGAAGCGATATGGTCTTCAAAATTAGGATGAGAAATATCTACTACATGTAATAATAAGTCAGCTTCTCGTACTTCATCAAGTGTGGATTTAAATGATTCTACTAACTGTGTAGGTAGTTTTCTAATAAATCCAACAGTATCCGTCATTAAAAAAGGAATGTTTTTAATAACTACTTTTCTTACTGTAGTGTCTAAAGTTGCAAATAACTTGTTTTCAGCAAAAACATCACTTTTGCTTACAACATTCATTAATGTAGATTTTCCAACATTGGTATAACCAACAAGAGCAACACGAACCATTTTTCCACGATTTTTACGTTGCACCGTCATTTGTTTGTCAATTGTTGTAAGTTTCTTTTTTAATAATGTTATTTTATCTCTAATAATACGTCTATCAGTTTCTATCTCTGTTTCTCCAGGTCCACGCATACCTATTCCTCCTTTTTGTTTGTCAAGGTGAGTCCACATTTTTGTTAATCTAGGTAATAAATATTGGTATTGTGCAAGTTCTACTTGTGCTTTAGCTGAGCTAGTTTGTGCTCTATTTGCAAAAATGTCTAATATTAAATTGGTTCTATCTAAAACTTTACAGTCTAAAAGACGTTCAATATTTCTTAATTGTGCAGGAGACAATTCATCATCAAAAATTGCTGTTCCAATTCCATGACTAACAATATAGTTTCTTACATCATCAATTTTACCAGTACCTAAAAAAGTTTTAGGATTCGGTTTGTCCATTTTTTGAACGAAACGTTTAACCGGAACTCCACCTGCTGTTTTGGTAAGAAATTCTAATTCATCTAAATATTCTTCAGATTTTTTTTCGTTTTGATGCTGTGTAATAATTCCAATTAAAACAGCCTTCTCAGATATGGCTTCGCGTGTTTCTATCATAGTCTACAAAAGTACAAAGATTTAAATGCAGAGAAATATACTATTGTTTTAATTTTTAAAAATTTAAATAATAATACTTTTGCAAGATGAAAAAAACGGTATTTTATAAAAATACACCAATTAGTTATGTGGTTGAAGGAACAGGAAGTGCTATTGTTTTATTGCATGGTTTTCTTGAAGATAAGACTATGTGGCATTCTATTAAAGATAGCTTGTTCTTAAAAAATAAAGTTGTTTGTGTGGATTTGTTAGGTCATGGAGAATCTGGTTGTTTAGGTTATGTGCATACTATGGAAGAAATGGCTGAAGTTGTTAAAGTAGTTTTAAAAAATGAAAAACTTAGGCGTGTAAAAGTTATAGGGCATTCTATGGGAGGTTATATTGCATTAGCTTTTGCAGAAAAATATCCTGAAAATGTTAAAGGATTGTGTTTAATGAATTCCACTTCGCAAGAAGATACTAGAGAAAGAAAAGAGATGCGTTTAAGAGCTGTAAAAATGGCTCAAAACAACTATGAAGCTTTGGTGTCTATGTCTGTTGTGAATTTGTTTTCAAAAGGAATTAGAAATCAATTTAAAAAAGAAATAGAAGATTGTAAAACAACAGCACTTAAAACTCCTTTACAAGGTTATATAGCAGGTTCCGAAGGAATGAGAACGCGAAAGAATAGAGCACATGTTTTAAAATCATCTTTGTTTAAAAAGTTATTTATTATTGGTGATAATGATACAGTTTTAGACAAAGAAATGTTAATAAGTGAGGCAGAACAAACAAAAACACCATACGTGGTTTTATCAGGTGGACATATGAGTCATATTGAAAATGAAAAGGAGTTGGTAAAAAATCTAATTGATTTTTAATGTTTATAAGAAATCATTTGGAAGAGTAGTTTGTTTTCAAATTAGAGTTTTAATGTATGGACAACGTTTTTGTTTTTGTATTTTTGAAGTAAATCAGAATTTATGAAAGTACATCATATAGGTAAAGAGAATTCAATATTAAATAAGTTTTTAACAGAAATAAGAGATGTTGCTATTCAAAAAGATAGCTTGAGGTTTAGAAGGAATATAGAAAGAATTGGAGAAGTTTTAGGGTACGAGTTAAGTAAAATATTACCGTATTCTTTAAATAAAACAACAACGTCGTTAGGAGTAAAAGAAACTAATTTGTTTACAGAGAATGTTGTTTTATGTTCAGTTTTAAGAGCTGGTTTGCCTTTACATAATGGATTGTTAAATTATTTTGATGATGCTGAGAATGCATTTATTTCGGCTTACAGACATCATCCAAATAAAGATGAAGATTTTGAGATTATAGTTGAGTATTTTGCGTCTCCATCTATAGATAATAAAACAGTTTTATTGGTAGATCCTATGTTAGCAACAGGGAGATCTTTGGTAGCTGTTCATGAAGCATTATTAAAATACGGAAAACCCAAACAGATACATATTGTTTCAGTAATAGGTTCGTCTGAAGGAGTTGCGTTTGTAAATGATAATTTTCCTGAAAATACAACATTATGGATCGCAGATATCGATGCAGAATTAAATAATAAAGGATACATTATTCCAGGTTTAGGGGATGCTGGTGATTTAGCATTTGGAGAAAAAATGTAAGTATTCGATAATTAATTTCTTGGGTGTCGCCCTGCGACTAAAATATATATATTACAAGAGAACAAATAATAGCTAGTGCAATAGCAACATCTGAAAACCATTTTTTTTCATATACTTCAATTGCATTTGCGATAATTATAGCGGAAGGGAAAATTAAATATAAAAATTCACTTCCGTCTCTATCTTTTATTAAAATTAAAAGAATAAGGGCACATGTGAAATTTAAAATTATTAACAACCAACTTCTCCTAAAGTTGTTTTTTACAGATAATGCTTTTGGTGTTTTAATAAGCAAAGAAACTAATATAAAAAAACCTGTTAATGATATTGTAATATAATAACTAGGTTGAGAATATAAACTTATGTCGTAATATGTAAACCAGTCGAAAAGAAGGTAGAAATCTGATGTTTTATCATGCCAGAAACAATAAGTAAAGTATAGAAAAAGAGGTATGATTAATCCAATTATAGGGATTAATAAAGTGTTAAGTTTAACATGCTGATGTATAAAAATTGAAAGATAAAGTAAAATAATAAAAACTAAAGAAAAGGGTTCGATTAAGAAGCTAATTCCTAGCCATAATCCGGCGTCAAATAGTTTTTTTGCTATTTTTTTAGAAGATTGTAAGCTATAAATTTTTCGTAAAAATAATAAGATAGTTAAGTTTGAGTAAAACACGGCGTTTACTACAAGAACATCAGGGAAAATACCAATTAAAACAACCGAAAACAAAAAAACATAAGAGTTATCAAAGCTAAGATCGTTTTTAGAATTTATAAAGCTAATTATAGCAAGCAAAAGTAAAAAAGAGGGAAGTACTTTAAAAATTGTAGCATTGTTTACTAGCGCAATAATGAAGTAGCATAAAAACAAGGCCAAAATCACCAAAATGGTAATAGGTTTTGATTTGCCAAAAAAGTTGGTTAACATGGTTTCTTTTTATATTTTTGCAAACGTAAATATAATCAAGTTATGTTAGGATTAAATATTTTTAGATTAATAGGTGATTTATTCGAATTGTTATTAACACCTTTTAGATGGTTACGATTAGAAGTAGCTAAAGCAGATGGTGGTTGGTGGACTTCTAACTTAATTAACTGGTTGTTTTTAGTAGTTCTTCTACTTTTACTAGGTTATTGGATGGCACAGTCGCTTAAGTTTAAGCGTGAAGGAACAGAAGATAAAGCCTAATTCGTATCTACTTTGGGGAGTAAAAACAAATTAAAACGTTTCAAAGAAAATGAAACGTTTGCAAACGTAATTCAACCAACAAGAGAAGAAGTTGTTGGAAATTTTTCTTTAAAAGGAAAATGGAACACTTTTTTTAAGAATGATAATCCTATTGTTTTAGAATTAGGATGTGGAAAAGGTGAATATACAGTTGCATTAGCAGAAAAAAATCCAAATAAAAATTTTATTGGAATAGATATAAAAGGAGCTCGTTTTTGGCGTGGAGCTAAAACCGCGTTAGAAAACAATATGAATAATGTTGCCTTTATAAGAACTCAAATAGAATTAGTAGCAGCATTGTTTGCTGAAAATGAGGTGGATGAAATTTGGATTACTTTTCCAGATCCTCAAATAAAATATAAGCGTACAAAGCATCGTATGACAAATTCTGATTTTCTGAAAAAATATCATATTATTTTAAAGGAAGACGGTGTTGTAAACTTAAAAACCGATAGCGAATTTATGCATGGTTATACCTTAGGTTTATTGCATGGAGAAGGTCATGAGATTTTACATGCAAATCACGATGTTTATAAAGATCATTACTCGCCAGAAGAAGTAATAGGAACGCAAACTTTTTACGAAAAACAATACCTAGAAAAAGGAAAACCAATTACTTATATTAAGTTTAAGTTGAATTATTAAATTTAGTTTAAATTAGTCGTCAATGATGAAAAAGATTATTGATATACTTCCTAATAGAAAAGAATATTGTGTTTTAATAAAGGCTGCATTTGATCATGAGTTCTGTGATAAAATAATAACAGAAAAAAAACCATTTTTTAAAGAGGCAAACACGCATTATCCTGTTTCTTACAGAAATAATGAAAGACAAATTGTAGATGATTTAGAATTATCTACTTCTTTGTTTTCTATTATTAAAAGTTTTATACCCAGTAAAATACAAGTAAAAACAATTTCCGATAATGAAAAAGGCGATTGGAAATTAAAGGGGCTAAATTCTCGTATAAGAGTTTGTAGGTATTTACCTAATCAATATTTCACAAAACATTTAGATGGAGTTCATTATGTTTCAGAACTTGAACAGTCTAAATTAACATTTATGATTTACCTTAATAGTCATGATGAGTTTAAAGGAGGTCGTACATTATTTTATAGTTCAAAAGAAAATGATGAAATAATTGGCAGTTATAAACCAGTTAAAGGAGATCTTATTGTTTTTGATCATAATTTGTGGCATTCTGGAGAAGATGTAGTTGAAGGAGAGAAGTATATACTTAGAAGTGATATTATTTACAGTAAATCAAGTGTTAATATTGGAAAAAGTAATGTTTCTTATAATGAAGGTCATTTAGGTTATGTATGGAAAGCTATTAATTTTAATGGGAAATTAATAACTAGTGGACGAGATAAGAAAATAAAAATTTGGGATACTAAAGGACAAAAATTATCTGATATAACCGCTCATGATAATTCTATTGTTAGTTTATTAAAATTTAATGATACTATTTTAATAAGCGGCTCTAGAGATATGTCAATTAAAATATGGCAACTAAATGTTTCAAATGAATTTCAACTATTAAGTAAAATAGATCAAAATACAGGAACGGTTTTATCACTTTGTAAAAAAAATGAAACAGAATTTATTTCTGCAGGATCAAATGGTAATATAAACGTGTTTGATATACAAGGTGTTTTATTAGGTAGTTTTAAAGCTCATTCTGAATGGATTTGGGAAATTATCAAAATTAATGAGGATTTATATGCATCCATAAGTGAAGATGGATCCATGGTTGTTTGGAATATTAAAGATTATTCTAAAGTTTTAGAATGGGCTGTATCAACAATTCCAATAACGTCCATAGCAATAGATAATGATTATACTATTTTTATAGGAAGAAATGATGGTTCAATTATCAAACTAAAATTAGATATTGATTCCAATACACTTAAAAAAGTTTACGAAGAGAAACATCATAAAGGAATAATAAGAAAGCTTTTTATTGATGGAGATTATCTATATTCTGCTAGTGAAGATACTATGTTGCTCATAAAAAATAAAAATGATTTTATTTTAATAAAAGAATTCCAACATAAAAACTTTGTACAAGATGTAGTAGTGTTTGAAGATTACTATATTAGTGTTTCCTATGATGGCGCAATTGTAAAGCATTATAAAAATGAAACCTGAACCTAATTTCTTTGAAAAATCACACGAAGTAGCAAAATTAATTCCTTTTGGAAGAGTAACAAGTTACGGAGCAATTGCTAAATATTTGGGTGCCGCAAGATCTGCAAGAATGGTTGGTTGGGCAATGAATAATTCTCATGGAAAAGATGTTCCAGCACACAGAGTTGTCAACAGAAAAGGATTACTTACTGGAAAACATCATTTTGATGGAACCAATCTTATGCAACAATTATTAGAAAGTGAAGGGATAAAAGTTGTTGAGAACCAAATTCAAGATTTAGAAAAAGTTTTTTGGGATCCTACATTAGAATTATAAATCTTTTTGTTTCGTTAGATTTTAGAGTGTATTTTGACAAAAAAAAGAAATTAATTTAGATATTTGATTCGTATAAAACTATAAAAAATGGCTAATTTTTCTTTCAATCATGTTGCGCTTTCTGTAAAAGACGTAAACGAATCAGTTGATTTTTACAAAAAAGTATTTGAACTTAAAGAAATAGAGAACACAGCGTCAAATTCAAAAACAAGATGGCTTTCTTTAACTGAAGGAAAACAACTTCATTTAATCCCTTATAAAACTCCAGTTTTTGAGATAAAAGTAAACAAGGCAATTCATTTTGCGTTATCAACAGCAAATGTAGCTGCTTTTGTAAAGCATTTAGAAAAGTTAAATGTTGATTATACAGATTGGAAAGATACACCAAAGAAAGATTACGTTAGAAAAGACGGAATTCAACAAGTTTATTTTAAAGATCCAAATGGCTATTGGGTAGAAGTAAATAATGCATTGTAATTGCTATTTGTTAAAAATCACATTAAATTTCAAGAGTAAAATAATTCTAAGCTATTAAGCAATACTACAAACCTATGAAACCTTTTTATTATCTAAGCGCTAAAATGTATCTTTGTAATCGATATAAAACAGTAAGCACTAACTTAGATGAGTTTTAACAAAGAAGATATATATAAAGCGTTAGAAACAATAACTGCACCAGGAGAAGGTAAAAGTTTAGTGGAAAACGAAAACGTAAAGAATATTGTAACTTTTGGCAACGAAGTAATTATAGATGTTGTAATTAGTAATCCTACGTTACAAGCTAAAAAGAAAATAGAAGCAGAAATAGCAAAAGCAATACATCAGCAAGTAAGTGAAAGCATACAAGTAAAGGTAAATGTGAAAGTAGAAGCTGCTGCGCCAAAAGAAAATCCAAATCAAATACGCGGAAAAGAAATTCCAAATATCAAAAATATTATTGCTGTAGCATCTGGTAAAGGTGGTGTAGGTAAATCTACCATAACTTCAAACACAGCAATATCTTTAGCAAAAATGGGATTCAAAGTAGGGATCTTAGATGCTGATGTTTACGGACCATCACAACATTTAATGTTTGATGTTGAAAATGAACGACCAATTTCTGTAAAAGTAGATGGACGTTCAAAAATGAAACCAGTAGAAAACTATGGTGTAAAATTATTATCATTAGGTTTCTTTACCAATCCAAATCAAGCCGTAATTTGGCGTGGGCCAATGGCTTCAAAAGCATTAAATCAGTTAATTTTTGATGCAGATTGGGGAGAGTTGGATTTTTTATTAATTGATTTACCTCCAGGAACCGGAGATGTACATTTATCAATAGTACAAGCATTGCCAATAAACGGAGCTGTAGTTGTAAGTACGCCACAAAATATTGCTTTAGCAGATGCTAAAAAAGGAGTTGCAATGTTTCAACAAGAAAGCATAAATGTGCCAGTTTTAGGAATTGTAGAAAATATGGCTTATTTTACACCTGCAGAATTGCCAGAAAATAAATATTATATTTTTGGTCAGAACGGAGCAAAGAATTTAGCTGAAGATATTAATACGGCGTTTTTAGGAGAAATTCCAATAGTGCAAAGTATTAGAGAAGCTGGAGATGTAGGTCGCCCAGTAGCATTGCAAGAAAACACACCTTTAGAAGAAGCCTTTACAAGTATCACTAAAGAAATGGTTGCGCAATTAGTAAAAAGAAACGATAATTTACCGCCAACAGAAGTTGTAAGAATTACAACAATGAGTGGATGTAGTACAAAATAATAAAAAAAATGGTAGCTCAAGACACACAAAGTAATGTAGAAAAAGCATTAGAAGAAATCCGTCCTTTTTTAGTGAGTGATGGCGGTAACATAAAATTATTATCTATTGAAGATAATATTGTAAAAGTACAATTAGAAGGAGCATGTAGTGGTTGTTCGGTAAACCAAATGACACTAAAAAACGGAGTTGAAGCAACAATTAAAAAATATGCTCCAGAAATTGAAGAAGTAATTAATGTAGCTTAATTATGAGGTTTTTGAATTTATTACCTTTACCATACATGGAAGTTTTTAGTTGGGTCGATTTAATGTATTTTACATTAGGTTCAATTATTATAATCAGTTTTCTTCTTTCTTATTACGTTAGACTATCTAAAAGGAGCAATTATAAATTAAGTAAAGTAGCGGTGCCAATATATAATTCAAAAGATGTTTTTTCACAAGAAATAGTAGGTGAATCAAATTTTGCATTAACTGAAAAAACAACTTCTATTTGGACGAGAGTAACTGTTTATGTTCTTTTAGTTCTTATGGTAACTACTTCTATGTACAAGCTTTTAGGAATAACTGGTCAGTATTTTTATTTTTAAATAGTAATAGCACATTAGGGCGTTCGAGCGGGCTTTCGTTACTCGTTTTTTTGTAAAAAAAATACAAAAAGAACTCAAACAAATCACTCAATCCCTAACGCAAAAAATTTAAGACCTCACAGGTTTCCAAAACCTGTGAGGTCTTTTTTTATATATAATTTTCATTTTTTGTGAAATCTAAATGTATTTGAGTTAACTGAATAAAATTCAAAATAAAAAGCATTTCTCGAGGTAAAAATTAACTATTAATAATTTAAAGAGTAAAAATTAAGAATTCTTTTTTCTGTATATTTGTAAATGAGCGTTTAAAAACAAATAACTATGTTTTGGTCAGACTTATTAATACACTTAAAATTTCTTATGAAGAGGAATCCAGAATAATATATTAATGTAATAATTAATCAATTTAGTAATGTATCAACACTATAACTTTTAGTATTGATATGTTTTATTTATTAATTCTTTAATATATTAAAATATGCCTTTTTATCATAAATTAGGGAAAATTCCACCAAAACGACATACACAATTCCGAAAAAAAGATGGGAGTTTGTATTCTGAGCAATTGTTTGGAACTATCGGGTTTGATGGAATGTCTACAAATTCGTATCACGAATACAGACCAACAATGGTTAAGAATATTGGAAAGCAATATTCAATAAAACCAAAAATAGCCAAAGAAAACAATATACAATCGTATCGTTTTAGAGGTTTTCAAGTAGCGCCAGAAAATGATTATTTAGAAAGTAGAAAAATAGTATTAACAAATTCCGATTGTAATATTATTTTATCCGCTCCAAAAGAATCTACAACAGCTTATTTTTACAAAAATACAGATGCCGATGAGGTGATTTTTATCCACAAAGGAACAGGTAAATTAAGAACTCATTTAGGAAACATCGATTTTAAATATGGAGATTATTTAGTAATTCCTCGTGGTATTATTTATAAGTTAGATTTTGATGATGAAAACAATAGATTATTTATTGTAGAATCCTATCATCCTGTATATACACCAAAACGTTATAGAAATTGGTTTGGTCAATTATTAGAGCATTCACCATTTTGCGAACGTGATATTAGAAGACCAGAAGAATTAGAAACGTATAACAAAAAAGGAGATTTTTTAATCAAAGTAAAAAAGCAAGGAGATATTATAGAAATGACGTATGCTTCGCATCCTTTTGATGTGGTTGGTTATGACGGTTATAATTATCCGTATGCATTTTCTATTCACGATTTTGAACCCATAACAGGTCGCGTACATCAACCGCCACCAGTACATCAAACATTTGAAACAAGTGCATTTGTAATTTGCAGTTTTGTGCCTCGTTTATACGATTATCATCCAAATTCAATCCCAGCACCTTACAATCATAGCAATATCGATTCCGATGAGGTTTTGTATTATGTTGACGGAGATTTTATGAGTAGAAATGATATAGATCAAGGTCATATTTCATTACATCCAGCAGGAATTCCACACGGACCACATCCAGGAACAACAGAAAAAAGTATTGGAAAAACAAAAACGGAAGAACTAGCAGTAATGGTAGATACATTTAAACCGTTAATGGTAACAGAAGAAGCAATGAAAATTGCTGATGAGGTTTATTATAAATCTTGGTTAGAATAAAAAAGAAGAAAGAATAAAGAGAATAGAAAAAGACATAATTACAGAAATTTAAAAATATGGAAGTTAGGTATTGAAATTGTAGATGATGTTTTTTGTCTTTTGAGTGAATTCCATAAAGACGAAAAGTTCGGATTAAAATCTCAATTAAGTAGATGTTCTATTTCTATTCCAAGTAATATTGCAGAAGGGTCTTCAAGAACCGATAAGTCTTTTTCTTATTTTTTGGATATTTCTCTAGGTTCTTCTTTTGAATTAGAAACGCAATTAATAATTGATTGTAATAGAAATTATATAACAAAAGAACAGTTAACAAAGATTGAAGCAAAAATTCAAGAATTTCAAAAGATGACAATGGGTTTTCAAAATAAACTTTAAAAGATCTTTTTTTCTTGTTTCTCTTCTCTTTGTTCAAAAAAATATAAAGATGAGTAAAAAAGAAATACAGTCAGTAAACTACGGTTTAGAAAAAATATTTGAAGGAGCGCAAGATTTTTTGCCGCTTTTAGGAACAGATTATATAGAGTTTTATGTAGGAAATGCTAAACAAGCAGCACATTTTTACAAAACAGCATTCGGTTTTCAATCTTATGCTTATAAGGGATTAGAAACTGGCTCAAAAGAAACAGTGAGTTATGTTTTAAAACAAGATAAAATTCGCTTGGTTTTAACAACACCATTAAACAGTAAATCACCAATAAATGATCATATTGTAAAACATGGTGATGGTGTAAAAGTTATTGCACTTTGGGTAGATGATGCCACAAAATCTTGGGAAGAAACTACAAAAAGAGGAGCGAAATCTTTTATGAAACCAACAGTAGAAAAGGATGAGTTTGGTGAAGTGATAAGAGCAGGAATTTATACGTATGGAGAAACGGTTCATATGTTTGTAGAGCGTAAGAACTATAAAGGAACTTTTTTACCAGGTTTTACCGAATGGAAATCAAACTATAATCCACCAACAGCAGGTTTAAAATATATAGATCATATGGTTGGAAATGTAGGTTGGAATCAAATGGATAATTGGGTGCAATGGTATGAAGATGTAATGGGGTTTGTAAACTTTTTGTCTTTTGATGACAAACAAATTCATACAGAATATTCTGCATTAATGAGTAAGGTAATGTCTAACGGAAACGGAAGAATAAAATTTCCAATTAACGAACCAGCTGAAGGGAAAAAGCGTTCTCAAATTGAAGAATACTTAGATTTTTATGAAGGAGCAGGTGTGCAGCATATTGCAGTAGCAACAGATGATATTGTAAAAACAGTAGGGCAATTAAAATCTCAAGGAGTAGAATTTTTATCAACACCACCAGAAGAGTATTATAGATCAGTTCCTGGAAGATTAGAAGAACATAGTCATGAGTTAAAAGAAGATATTGAAACTTTAAAAGGTTTGGGTATTATGATCGATGCGGATGAGGAAGGTTATTTATTACAAATTTTTACAAAACCCGTAGAAGATAGACCAACATTGTTTTTTGAAATTATTCAAAGAATGGGAGCTAAAGGTTTTGGAGCTGGTAATTTCAAGGCACTTTTTGAGTCAATTGAAAGAGAACAGGCAAAAAGAGGAACACTATAATGCTATAACGTTATCGTGATAATTTGATAGAAAAAAGAGAAAAGAATTGAGATTTACCCAAAAGTCTTGTTTCTTTGCTCTTTTCTGAATTCCAAATATTAAGAATGAATAAAGACGAGATTTTAAAAGCAATAGAAGAGAAGTATCAAAAAATGGGGGTTCCTGTTGACGCTATGCTAGAAGGATTATTGTGGAGTACACCTATTACGTATTGGGATTATATTCAAACAGATGCGCTTTTAGGATTACAAACACCAAGAACTACTCAGCCAGATGAAATGGTGTTTATCATGTATCATCAAGTAAACGAGTTGTTGTTTAAGATGATTTTATGGGAGATAGATCAAGTTGCTAAAGTTTCAGAGGTATCTGCAGATAAATTTTCTATGCACTTAATGCGAATTAGTCGTTATTTTGATATGTTGTGCAGCTCGTTTTCTGTAATGGCAGATGGAATGGAACGTGAACAATATTTAAAGTTCAGAAATACATTAACACCAGCAAGCGGTTTTCAAAGCGCACAATACCGTAAAATAGAGTTTGCTTCTACGGAATTAATAAATTTAATAGATACACGTTTTAGAGATTCTATAGATAGAAATTCGTCTTTTAAAACAGCATACGATCATTTGTATTGGCAAGCAGCAGGTGTAAATCATAAAACAGGAAAAAAATCAACCTTAATAAAATTATTCGATAAAAAGTATATTGGTGATTTTATAGATTTTATGGAAGATTATAATGATTGTAACTTGTCTACAAAGTTTCAAGAATTACCCAAAGAGGTTCAAGAAGATGAAGAATTGATAAAGGCTATGCGTCATTATGATTATACAGTAAATGTAAAATGGGTACTAGCACATTATGATGCAGCAGGAAAATATTTAGGAGGAGACGATAAAGAATTGGAAGCAACAGGAGGTAGTAGTTGGAGAAAATATTTACATCCAAAATATCAAAAAAGAATATTTTTCCCTTACTTATGGTCTAAAGAAGAGATTGGAAATTGGGGTATGTTTTAAAAGTATCAAAAAAGCTAATTAACAATAAGTTAAAAAGCTTTTTTCTTTTTGGAACAGTAATTGTCAATCCTTTTTTATAAGTTTGAATATTATGAAAGAAAAAATATTAGTAATTAGTTTCCTGTTTTTTTTAAGTATAACCTTTAGTCAAGAAAAAAAAGCATTTAAAAGTGGAGAGTGGCTTCGTTTTAAAATGAGTTACAGTGGTTTCTTAAAAGCTGGTGAAGCTGAATTTTCGTTAAATGAAGAAGAACTTAACGGTAAAAAAGTAATGCATGCAACCGCAAAAGGTAGAACATCTAGTGTTGTTGGTTGGTTTTTTAAAGTAAGAGATAATTACCAGTCGTATTTTGATTTGGAAACAGGGAAACCATATGTTTTTAAGAGAAAGATAAATGAAGGCGGATATAAGAAAAACAAAGTATTAACCTTTAATGAAGTTAAAAAAGAAGTTGAGGTTAAGAATCTTTTGAAAAAGAAAGATACTATTATAAGAGGTATTGCTAATGTTCATGATATGATTTCAACTTTTTATTATTTAAGAAGTTACGATACTAAGAGCATGAAAAAAGGAGATGAAATTGCGATAGATATGTTTTTTGATCAAAAAAAGTATCCATTTAAGTTGAAGTTTCTAGGTTTTGAAATGCTAGAAACCAAATTTGGAAAAGTTAAAACACAAAAATTTACTCCTTTAGTACAATCGGGCAGGGTTTTTAAAGAGCAAGAAAGTGTTACGGTATGGATAACAGCAGATGATAATAAAATACCAGTAAAAATGAAAGCATCTCTTTCTGTTGGTTCTCTTCGTGCTGAATTAGATGCTTATAAAGGATTAGCAAATTCTTTTGAAATGATTTTTGATTAAATAAGAAATGTTTTTTAGCAGTAAATATTCTAAAATAATGTATAATTCCCAACGGTTGTTAAAGTGGTTTGGTGAATTGCTTTTATTTGTATTTTTGTTATTCATTAAAAATAAGATTACTTGAAGTCTATTTATATTTTCCTTTTAATTGTTATGTGTGCGTGTTTTTCTTGTAAAAAAGAAAAAAAAGTTGCTATTGTTGAACCGGTTATCGTAAAAGAAGAACCACCAAAAAGAGTTAAATATGGTTTTAACCTTGATGATTTTAAGGTAATTAATGATACTATAAAAAACGGAGAAAGTTTTGGTGTAATAATGGATAGGCATCATGTGGAGTACCCTAAAATAAACCAAATTGCTACAACAATTAAAGATACATTTGATGTGCGCAGAATAAGAGCAGGTAAATCTTACACAATATTAGCATCAAAAGATACTTTAGAAAAAGCACAAATTTTTATATATAAGCATAATAGAATACAAGCAACTATTGTTAACTTTAAGGACTCACTAGTTGATGCATATACGTATAAAAAGCCAGTAAAATTTAAAGAAAAAGAAGTTGTAGGTAAAATTATTTCTAGTTTTTCACAAGCTATGGACACATTAGGTTTACGTCCTGGTTTAGCACATGAAGTAGCAGATATATATGGTTGGACTGTAGATTTTTATAGATTACAAAAAGACGATACCTTTAAAATTATTTTTGAAGAGAAATTTATTAATGATACACTTTCTGTAGGTTATGGAAAAATTAAAGCTGCTGTTTTTAACCATAATGGTAAAGATTTGTATGCTTATAGATATATTGCAGATAGTATTAAGAATTTTCCTGAGTATTATGACACAGAAGGAGGTTTGTTAAGAAGACAATTCCTAAAATCACCAATAAAGTTTCAATACAGAGTGTCATCAAGATATAATTTAAAAAGGAGAATTAAACATTATGGGAATAGAGTAAAACCTCATAGAGGAACTGATTTTGCAGCAGCTTACGGAACGCCTATTATGGCAACAGCAAGCGGAACAGTTTCAGAATCTGCCAGAAGAGGAGGGAATGGTAATTATGTAAAAATCAGGCATAATAGTAAATATAGTACTCAGTATTTACATATGAAAAGGAGGAAAGTAAAAGTAGGCGAATATGTACAGCAAGGAGATGTTATTGGTTGGATTGGTATGACAGGAAGCACAAGTGGTCCACATGTTTGTTATCGTTTTTGGAGAAATGGAAGAGAAGTAGATCCGTTTAGAGAAAAATTGCCAACAGCAAAACCAATGGAAGAAAGTTTGAAGCCAAAGTATTTTGATTTTATTAAACCTTTAAGGAATCAATTAGATAGTATTCCTTTTCCACAAGAAAAAATAGTTGAAGAAAAAGAGATAATTAAACAAGAAATCATAGCTAAAAACTAACAAATAAATGGCTTTACAAAATATTAATCCAACGAAAACTGATGCTTGGAAAGAATTAACAGATCACTTCAATGAAATTAATGAACATACATTAAAAGACTTCTTTAAAGATCAAAATAGAGTATCTGATTTTTCTATAACAGCAAATTCTTTAGAGTTAGATTATTCTAAAAATAGAATTAATCAAAAAACGATGGATTTATTAGTTAAGCTAGCAAATCAAGTAGAATTAAAAGATGCTATTAATAAATATTTTTCAGGTGATGTAATTAATGATACTGAAGAAAGAGCGGTTTTACATACTGCGTTAAGAAGTACTAATGAGGATGAGGTTTTAGTAGATGGTAAAGATGTTAAGCCAAAAATCCAAACGGCATTACGTAAAGTTAGAGCTTTTTCTAATAAAGTTATTTCTGGAAAGTGGAAAGGTTATACTGGGAAATCTATTACAGATATTGTAAATATTGGAATTGGAGGTTCAGATTTAGGACCTGATATGGTTGTTGAAGCATTACAATTTTATAAGAATAAGCTAAATTCACATTTTGTATCTAATATAGATGGTGATCATGTTTCAGAAATTTTGAAAAATATAGATCCTGAAACAACCCTTTTTGTAATTGTTTCTAAAACTTTTACAACACAAGAAACAATTACAAATGCAGAGTACATAAAAAATTGGTTTTTAAAATCTGCATCAGTTTTTGATGTTGCAAAACATTTTGTGGCGGTTTCAACTAATTTGGAAGCAGTAACTTCTTTTGGGATAGAAAAAAGTAATATTTTTCCAATGTGGAATTGGGTTGGTGGAAGATTTTCTTTATGGTCTTCAGTAGGTTTATCTATTAGTTTGTCATTAGGTTTTGAGAACTTTAGAGAGTTGTTGGATGGAGCTGAAGAAATGGATAATCATTTTAAAGAAACAAGTTTTGAAAAAAACATACCTGTAGTTTTAGCACTATTAAGTGTTTGGTATAACAATTTTTTCAATGCAGAAACAGAGGCTGTATTACCTTATTGTCAGTATCTTTCAAAATTCCCATCCTATTTACAGCAAGCTATAATGGAAAGCAATGGTAAAAGTGTTGATAGAAATGGAGAAAAAGTAACTTATCAAACAGGGACAATCATTTGGGGGAGTGTTGGAGCAAATATGCAACACGCTTTTATGCAATTGGTTCATCAAGGAACAAAAATGATTCCTGCAGATTTTATTGGGTATAAAAAATCTTTATATGGTTTAACAGATAGTCATAAAAAGTTAATGGCAAATTATTATGCTCAAATAGATGCATTGGCTTTTGGTAAGACAAAAGAAGAGGTTCATTTAGAGTTAAAAACATCTGGGGATTTAGATAAAATCAATAAATTATTGCCTTATAAAGTTTTTGAAGGAAATAAGCCAAGTAATTCTTTATTATTTGAAACATTAACGCCTAAATCTTTAGGGAATTTAATTTCTTTATATGAGCATAAGATTTTTGTACAAGGGGTCTTGTGGAATATATATTCTTACGATCAGTTTGGGGTGGAACTTGGTAAAGAATTGGCTAAAAAAATACTGAAAAATTAGTGTAAGTGTTATAATTTTAAGAGTAATGTAATTTTAACAGGTTTTTACTTTTTCTTAATATTCTTTAATGTAGGTAAAATTCTCATATTCAGTATGTTTTTTGTTGTTTTGTAGTTTTGAATTTCTTAAATCCATGTTAATTCTTAACATTAAATTAACATTATAACTAAGGAAAAGCGTGATTTTTGTGAAGTATTTAATAATTTCAAATATCACATGAAAAATTTTAAAAATTTATTATTAGTAGGTCTGTTCTTTATAGCAGCTACTGTATTAGGACAAACTAAAATCTCGGGTACTGTTTTAGATGAAACAGGAGAACCTTTACCGGGTGCAAGTATTGTCGAAAAAGGTACCTCTAATGGTACGTCTACAGATTTTGACGGAAAATTTTCGTTGAATGTAAAATCTACTCAAGGAGTAGTAATCGTTTCTTTTGTTGGTTATACAAACAAGTATATTCAACTTACTAAAGGAGGTGATTTAGGAACTATTAATTTAACGGTAGATGAAAATACCTTAGATGAAGTTGTTATTGTGTCTAATTCTCTTGCAATTGATAGAAAGACTCCAGTAGCAGTTTCTACATTAAGAGGTGCAGACATTGAAAGAAAATTAGGAACACAAGAGTTTCCTGAGGTTTTAAAATCAACTCCGGGTGTTTATGCAACAAAATCTGGTGGAGGTTTTGGAGATGGTAGAATTAACATGAGAGGGTTTAATTCTGAAAACGTTGCTGTAATGATTAACGGTGTACCTGTTAATGATATGGAAAATGGACAGGTTTATTGGTCTAACTGGGCAGGATTAGGAGATGTAACTTCGATCATGCAAACTCAAAGAGGTTTAGGAGCAGCTAAAGTAGCAGTGCCTTCTATTGGAGGTACAATTAACATTGTAACTAAATCTACAGATGCAGAAAAAGGAGGTAATATTATTGCTTCTACTGGTAATGATGGATACCAAAAATATGGTTTTACGCTTTCAACAGGTAAAATGGATAATGGTTTTGCAACTACAGTTTCTGTATCAAAAGTTTCGGGGGAAGGTTTTGTTGATGGAACTGAATTTGAAGGATGGAATTATTTTGCGAATTTTGCATACGAGATAAATGATAAACACACGTTATCTTTTACAACTTTTGGAGCGCCACAAAGACATGGTCAAAGACAAAATAGAAGTACAATACAAACGTACAGAGACGCCGAGTCTGGGATAAAATTTAATCCTGATTGGGGTTATAGAGATGGAAATGTTGTTCATATTGAAGACAATTTCTACCACAAAAATCAAACTTCATTAAATCACTATTGGTCTGTAAATGAAAAATCTTCTGTGTCTACAGCACTATACTTCTCTATCGGTAGAGGTGGAGGTGGTGGTACTGCGGGTAATGCTGATTTATTTAATGTAAGATTAGGGGGAGATGATCAACCAGTAGATATCGATAATATTGTAGCTTTAAACAGAGCAAGTGGAGCAAATGGTGCTGTAGCTGCATTAAGAGCTTCAAAAAATGAACACAATTGGTATGGTGCTTTGTCTACTTACAAAACTGAAATAAATGATAATTTAGATTTCTTAGTAGGTTTGGATTATAGACATTACGAAGGTTTACATTACAGAGAAGTAACAGATTTATTAGGAGGAGATTACTTTTTTGATGATTCAAATGTTAATAATCCAGCAAATGCAGCTTTAGTAGGTGATGTTATCAGCTATAACAATGACGGTATTGTAGATTGGTTTGGAGGATTTGTTCAGTTAGAATATTCTACTGAAAATTTTGATGCTTTTATTTCATCTTCTACATCAAATACTGCATACCAAAGAATTGATTATTTTAATTATTTAGATTCTGATCCAACTAGAGAGACAGATGTATATGACTTTGTTGGTTATGGTGTAAAAGGTGGTGTTAACTATAAATTTAATGGAGTACATAATGTTTTTGCAAATGTTGGTTATTTTGAAAAAGCACCTTTATTCCAGAATGTTTTTACTGCTTTTGATAATGAACTAGAAAACATTAATGAAAATGCTGAGAATGAAAAGATAACTTCTTTTGAATTAGGATATGGTTTACGTTCTGAAAAATTAAGTGTTAATTTAAATGGATACATCACAAAGTGGGCTGATAAATCTGAATCAGTATCAGTATTTGATCAATTAAATAACGAAGATGTTTTTGTAAATATAACAGGTGTAGACGCACTTCATAAAGGTATTGAATTTGATTTTGTATGGAAACCAACAAGTAAATTAAATGTTACAGGTATGGCTTCTGTTGCAGATTGGACTTGGAATACTAGTATTATTAATCAAGAAGCATTTAATCAAGAACAACAGTCTTTAGGTTATGTAAATGGTATAATTGATGATGTTAAAGTTGGAGATGCAGCACAAACTACAGCAGCTCTAGGTATATTATATAGATTTTGGGAAAATAGTAGTATAACTGTAGATTACAATTATTTCGGTGATTTATATGCTGATTTCGATATTGGTACAGATGTTAGTGATGATCCAATTGCTGTTGAGGATATACCTGTTCTTGGAGACGCATGGGAAATTCCTGATTATCACACTGTAGATGCATCTATCCGTCACGGATTTAAATTTGGTTCATTTGATACCACATTAACTTTAAGAGTTAATAACGTGTTAAATGCAAAATATATTTCTGATGCTATTAATGGTACAGAAAATAATGCCTCAACTGCTTTGGTTTGGTATGGAGCAGGAAGAACTTTTAGTTTAGGAGCAAAAATTAATTTTTAAAAAATTACAACAATGAGAAAAATATTTTATTTATTAACGTTAGTTACATTGGTGTTTTCATCATGTAGCCCGTTAGAAGATGTATATGACGAGTTAGATGCTGTAAATGGTGAAGAAAATGGAATTGAAGGAGTAACAAGTTATACTCTTATTGAATCAGATTATACTGAATCAGTTGAAGATGGAGGATTAGGGTTTGATAGTGAGTTCTTTAGTTCTGAAGCTAATGTTGAGGAAACTTTACCTGCCTTTTTAGCAAATAAATATCCAGTTTGGGGAGATGGTTCTTTAGTGAATGTTACCTATAATGTGTATAGTCCAAATATTTTGGAACCAGTAACAGCTTCATCAACTTTATCTAGCTTAAATGGTATCGATGCTTATTTAAGTGCCGATCAAGATTATGAGACAGCTTCTAATGGAACATTTGTAGAGTTGACTTACGATGCAGCAGTGTTATCTTATGAATTATCTGATGAAGATTTTGTAACTATAGCTAGTGCTTTAAGTTCATCATATCCTGATGCTACAGAAAGTGCTGGTCAATATGGTAATTTTGAAAGAAGAGAAGATGATAGTGCATATTGGTCGGATAGCATGATTTTAGAAGGTTTATATGAATTGTTGGGGGGTAATTATAATTTAGGTCAAGTTGTAGCAGTTTCTTTTGCAATTTATGATGGAGGTACAAATTGGTCTGAGTCATTTACTATTCAATATACTGGAAATGGATTCATAAAATTAGACGCTGAAGTTACAGCCGTTGCTCCTACAGTAGAATATACGTTGTCAGGAGGTGATTATACTACGATTGCGACTGATTCAGGTTTAGTTGCTGCTTATCCTGACGCTACAGATAATTTAAATTCTTTTGGTAATTTTAATAGACAAGGAGGAGATGATAATTGGACTGATGAGATGATTTTAGAAGGGTTAAATATTATTTTACCAACTGCAGCCGAAGGTGATATTTACGCTGTAACATATGATTTTTATGATGGTTCAGGAGGAACAGAGGTAGTGACATTATTGTATGCTTCAGGAGCTTATGTCGCTAATACTACAACCGTGGAAGCAACAACGATAGTGGCTAAGAATGATGGAGGTTGGGAATTTCCTTATGTATTTACAGAAGCAGATTATGATCTTTTAGGACAGTCTTATGGTAATTTTGATAGTTCATCTGTTTATAAATTAGATATTTTCTTAGAAAGTTTATATCCTTATGCAGCATCTGAAGATGTAGCAAATGTAATCTATGAGTATTACGATGGAGGTACTAGTACTAAATATGGTACAAGTGTTTTTGATGGTGATAAATGGACTATCGCTTTAGACGTTATAGAGACTACATTCCAATATGGTTATGAAGATGGTCAATGGGTACCAGATAATACTATTGTGTACACCTTAACTCAAGCTGATTATGATCTAGTTGGTAATGGTTTTTTTGCGAATTTTGATGTAAGAGAAGGAAAAGATGAGGAAACAGAAGAGGCAAGATTAGTTAAAATCAATACTATTTTAGCTAACAATTTCCCTGCTGATGAAGAAGGACAAAAATATGCTGTAAATTATAATATATATAATGGAGCTGATGATGTTTGGACTATGAAAGTTATAAAGTCTGGGTCTGAGTATATCTTACAAGATTAATAAATTAATATTCAATATATTTAAAAACCACCTCATTAGAGGTGGTTTTTTTATGCATAAAAATCAGTACATTTACACCAACAAAAACTAACATATTATGATGAAAACAATACATTCATACTGGGCTTATATTGTGCTTTTTGTACTAATTTATGCAGTAATTAATGCTATTATTGGACTAGCACAAAAAAAAGAATTTACACACAAAGATTTTCGTTTAGGTTTATTTGCACTTATAACTACGCATATTCAATTATTAATAGGTTTAGGTTGGTATTTTGCATCGCCTTGGTTTAAAGCGTTAACTTCAAATGGAGGAGAGGTAATGAAAGATTCAGCAGCTAGATTATTAGCTGTAGAACATCCAATAATGATGATTGCTGCTATCGTTTTAATAACAATCGGATGGTCTAAACACAAAAAACAAGTAAAAAGCGAATCGAAATTTAAAAAGTTTGTCATCTTTTACGGATTAGCATTAGTGTTAATCTTATCAAGAATTCCTTGGAGTAATTGGTTTTAAACTCAATAAATAGTCCCACTTTGGTGGGATTTTTTATTTTTGCCAAAAATTAAACAAACAATATGAAAGTTATAAGCTATATTTTATCATCAATATTTGCTGCAGTTTTTTTTCTTTTATTAATTGTATTTCATCCAATACAATGGTTAGGGTTAAAATTATTTGGAATAAAAGGACATCAAAGTGTCGTAAATATTATGAACTGGTTTTTAATACAATCATTATTAATATTAGGTATACGTGTAAAAGTAACTAATAAGCAAGAGTTACCAGAAAACACAACATTATTATTTGTAGCTAATCATCAAAGTACTTTTGATATACCACCAATAATATGGCACTTTAAAAAACACATCCCAAAATTTGTATCAAAAAAAGAATTAGGAAAAGGAATACCAAGTATTTCTTTTAATTTAAGAAATGGAGGAGCAGCTTTAATAGATAGAAAAGACAGAAAACAAGCTTTAGTTGAATTAGCAAATTTTTCTAAACGAATCAATAAAAATAAATGGTCAGCTGTTATTTATCCGGAAGGAACAAGGAGTAGAGACGGAAAACCTAAGAAATTTGCTACAAACGGTCTTAAAATCTTAACAAAATACAATCCAGAAGCGTATATTGTGCCTTTAACCATTAATAACTCTTGGAAAGTGTTTAAATATGGTAAGTTTCCGTTAGGTATTGGAAGCCCAATAAAAATAACAACACACGAACCTATAAAAATAAATAGTCTTCCGTTTGATGAATTAGTTGATAAAGTAGAATCAACAATTAAAGCATCAATAGTATAAAAGACGCATATAAAATTAATAAATTATGTCAATAAAAAACATAAGAAGGGAAGTAATGCAAACGTTGGAGAAAAACATTGACAGTTTTGTAAACGACTTTTTAATTACTCCAGAGAAAATTTGGCAACCAACAGATTTTTTACCAAACTCACAAAAAGATTCTTTTATAGAAGAAGTAAAAGAAATACAAGAATTATCTAAAGAATTAAGTGATGATTTTTGGGTTGTTTTAGTAGGTGATACGATTACAGAAGAAGCTTTACCAACCTATGAATCTTGGTTGTTAGATGTAGACGGAATTAGTCAGCATGAAAATAACGGAAGTGACAACGGATGGGCAAAATGGATTAGAGCTTGGACTTCTGAAGAAAATAGACATGGAGATGTGTTAAATAAATACTTGTATTTATCTGGTCGTGTAAACATGCGTGAAGTAGAAATTTCTACGCAACACTTAATTGCAGATGGTTTTGATATTGGTACAGCAACAGATCCGTATAAAAACTTTGTTTATACAAGTTTTCAAGAATTAGCAACGTATATTTCACATAACAATGTTGCTAAAATAGCAAGAAAAAAAGGACATAAAGCATTAGCAAAAATGTCTAAAATAATTGCAGGTGATGAAATGCGCCATCATGTAGCTTATACAGAATTTGTAAAACAAATTTTTAAAATAGATCCTAGTGAGATGATGTTGGCTTTTCAACACATGATGAAGCATAAAATAACAATGCCAGCAATGCATTTAAGAGATTCATTTGGAGCAAAAGGAAGTTTGTTTGATGATTTTTCTACAGTAGCACAAAGATTAGGTGTATACACTGGTTTTGATTATGTAGATATTTTAAAGAAATTAACTACATCTTGGGAAATTGATAAAATTACCAACTTAACACCAGAAGCAGAAAAGGCTCGTGATTATTTAATGAAATTACCTGAAAGAATGTATCGTATTACGGAACGTATTAAAGTTCCTGATACTAAGTTTCAGTTTAAATGGATGATACCATCATAAAGTTATAAATACAAAAGGAACCAAATTTGGTTCCTTTTTTTATTTAAGTATAAATGCATCAGCATCATTTAAAAAAGCTAATTTTTGTCTAATAGTATTTTGATTTACTTTAGAAAGAGTTACAGAAATAATATCTTCTTCTTCATTGTTTTCTTTACTTATATTTTCTCCTAAAGAATCTAAAACTATTGAATGTCCGTTGTATTCAAAATTATTTCCATCCAAACCAATACGATTTACACCAATCGTGTAACTCATATTTTCAATAGCACGTGCTTTTAATAAGCTATCCCAAGCATAAACACGCTTTTTAGGCCAGCTAGCAACGTAAATAAGTAAATCGTAGTTGTTTGTGTTTCTGCTCCAAACAGGAAAGCGTAAATCATAACAAATAAGCGGACAAATTTTCCAACCTTTATAATCGATGAATATCTTTTTCGTTCCTGCTGAAAATGTTTCGTGCTCTTTAGCTAAAGTGAATGTGTGTCGTTTGTCATAAACCTCAATTTTTCCAGAAGGATGAACAAAAACTAAACGATTATAAAAATTATCATCTTGAGAAAGGTCGGAAGTTTCATTGATAATTAAACTACCTGTAATAGCCATTTGTTTTTTTGCAGCTATTTTTTGCATCCAAGAAACGGTCTTTCCATTCATGTTTTCAGCAAGAGCAGTAGCATTCATGGTAAAACCAGTGGTAAACATTTCAGGTAGAATTATTAAATCTGTTTTAGAACTAATAGTGTTTATTTTTTCTTCAAACATTTTTAGGTTTGCTTCTGGGTTTTCCCAAATTAAACTGGTTTGTATAGTAGCAATAGTAAGTTTTTCAGATGTTTTCATTAGTAAAAATGGTACGTTAGCTTTTCTCAAAAATAATATAAATATTGTACTTTCGATGTATGCAAAGTTTTATTTCAGAAACCGTATTAGATATTTTAAAAACTACAAAAACATTTGAGAATGCTGTTTTTGTATTGCCATCGCAACGTGCGGGAGTATTTGTAAAGCAAACCTTAAAAAACAATATAACCACAGGTTTTTTACCCGAAATTATAAATATAGAACAGTTTGTTTCTCAGATATCTGAAATACAAAAAGCTGATGCTGTTCAGTTGTTGTTTCATTTTTATACAATTTATAAAGAACAAGAACCAAATCCAGATTCGTTTGAAATATTTTCTTCTTGGGCATTTACAGTTATTCAGGATTTTAATGAAATAGATCAGCATTTAATAAATTCACGAGAGATTTTTGAATATTTAAGAGATATTCAGCGGTTGAAAAAATGGTCTGTTAAAGGAACTTTTGAAGAAACGGAACTTATAAAAGATCATTTTAAGTTTATAGAAAAATTAAACGAATATTATAATGCATTTTATAAGTTTTTATTAGAAAATAAAATAGGTTATCAAGGTGTTTTATATCGTGAAGCTGTTAATAAGGTAGATAGCTATATAGCGAAACATCCAAAGAAAAAAGTATTTTTTATAGGGTTTAATTCTTTAAATGCTGCAGAAGATTTATTATTTCAAAAATTTCTTTTTGAAGGGAAAGCAGAAGTTTATTGGGATATTGATGATGCTTTTTTACACAGCAATCACCAAGCAGGAACATTTATTAGAAGATGTAAGGTGAATTGGAAATATTATCAGAAAAATGAATTAAAAACAGTTGGTAATTGGTTTTCTCAAGATAAAAAAATTGAGATAATAGGTGCTGCTAAAAACATTTCTCAAATAAAATACGCAGGAGAAGTATTATCAAAATTACCAAATTACAATAATACGGCGGTTGTTTTAGCAGATGAATCATTATTACCAACAATGCTAAATTCGTTACCAAATAGTGTAAAAGCTATTAATATTACTATGGGATATCCGTTAAAAGATATTCCTACCACAGGTTTAATCTTCTCGGTATTTCAACTGTTTATTTCACAGGATAAATTAAAGAAATCGCTGCAGAATGAGTTTTATTATAAAGATGTTGTTCGTTTTTTAAAACATCCTTTAGTGTATCGTTTGTTAACTACTGAAGAAGAGTTTTTGTCGGATACTATTTCAGAAAAAATATCTCAAGAAAATAATACGTTCGTTTCTCAACAATATATATTGTCTTTTTTGACAACTATTTCACCAGAAACACAGCAGATTATAGCATCCGTTTTTGAACAATACACATCAATTAACGATTTTTTGCAACGTATTATTAACTTAATAACGGTTTTAAAAGATGTAGTAACTGGTTTAGAAAAAGAGTATTTATTTCGTTTTTATACCGCATTTATACAGTTGCAAAATTTACATACGAAGTTTAATTATTTTGTTGATTTAAAAACACTTTATAAGTTTTTTCAACAAGTAATAACTTCAGAAAGTTTATCGTTTCAAGGAGAACCTTTGCAAGGTTTACAATTAATGGGAATGTTAGAAACACGTGTGTTAGATTTTGAAAACGTAATCATTACTTCCGTAAATGAAGGTGTTTTACCAGGAAATACACAACCAGTTTCATTTATTCCGTTTGATGTAAAAGTAGAGTTTGGTTTGCCAACATACAGAGAAAAAGATGCAATTTTCTCGTATCATTTTTTCAGATTAATGCAACGTGCTAAAAATGTTACACTAATTTATAATACAGAAAGTGATACGTTTGGTGGTGGTGAAAAAAGTAGATTTGTTACACAATTAGAACTTTTGAAAGAAGGAATTACATCTAAAATTGTAAGCCCAAAAGTAATTACAGAGAAATCATCATTAAAAGAAATTGCTAAAAATGATGAAGTTTTAGAAAAGCTAAAAGAATTAGCCCAAAAAGGAATTTCACCATCGGCATTAACAAACTATTTATACAATCCAATGGCTTTTTACAAGCAAAAGGTATTGCGTATTCGAGAATTTGATGAAGTGGAAGAAGAAGTTGCTTTTAATACTTTAGGAACTGTTGTACATGATACTTTAGAAGAATTATATATTCCTTTTGTTGGAAAATTTTTGTTGTTTGATGATGTAAAAGCGATGCAACCGAAAATAAAAAAAACTATTACAAAATACTTTAAAAAGCATTTTAAAAACGGAGATATTGTTACTGGAAAAAACAGATTGATTTTTGAAGTTGCTGTTCGTTTTGTAGTCAATTTTTTAAAGCAAGAGCTTACGTTATTAAAAGATAAAAAGAATCAATTAAAAATAATTGGAACCGAAAAGAATTACGAAGCAATTATAAATGTTGAAGGAATTGATGTTCCTGTAAAAATTCACGGACAAGTAGATCGTGTAGATGAATTGAATGGCGTAGCGCGTATAATTGATTATAAAACGGGAATGGTAACTGCCTCAGAACTAAAAATTACAGATTACGAAAAAATCCGTGATTATAAATACAGCAAAGCCATTCAGGTATTGTTATATGCTTTTATGTATTCACAAACAGAAAAAGTTGTAGACAAACCGATACAAGCTGGAATTTATTCGTTCAAAAACTTAAAAAATGGTTTTTTGCAGCTTAATTTTTCAACCAAAAGAGGTGGGCAAGATAATGAAGTGAATGAAGAGAGAATAACTGAATTTATTACAGAGATAAAAATTTTACTTCAAGAAATATTCAATAAAGAAATCCCTTTTGTAGAGCCTGCGGATTTACCATATTAATTAAATAGAATTATGAAAAAGTGTGGTTATTATTTTTTGCTTGTCACCTTGTTTTTAACGTTTAAAAGTGAAGCTTTTGATTTTAAAACTGTACAAGAAAAAGATTCGTTATATTATGTAATCGCAATATCTGGACTAAATTATAGAGCAACTCCAAAAGGAAAAGTTTTAGGAAAATTCCCTTTAAATACCAAAGTTGAAATTGTAGAAAGAACAGGTATTTTTCAGGAAATTAAAGATGAAGGACAATTAAAAAAAGGAGAATGGGTTGGTGTAAAAAAAGAGCAAACAAGAGTGTATGTTTTTGATGCTTTTTTGGCTAACAAAAAGTATACACCTCCCTTTAATATTTACAATTTTAATAGCTATGAAAAAAAACCGAAAAGTATTGGTTTTATAGTGTTAACAGATAGTTTTCCTTGGAGTTATGATGATGATAACTTTGTAGATGATGCTTATTTAGGTGAAAACGATATTGTTCGTCATAAATTAAGTAGCACATACAGAGCACGATTTTTAAAAGGTTTAAAGATTAAAGAAACTGATAAAGTTTTTATTTTTAATTACGTGTTAGATACAATTCTAACACTAAAGGTAAAAGAGTTGTCATTACTTGCAGAACCAAATCCATACGGAAGTAATAAACCCATAAGCTCAAGTGACTATTTAATTGGTTTTGATTTAGAAAAAAAATTAGGAAATAATAAAGTTAGAGACTACTATAGTTCTTTTGTGTATGTTGGAAAAGAGAATCCTTTTGTAACAAATAATATAAAACCAATTGTTTGGAAAGAAACAACTACAACTACTTTTCCAGTGTTTAACCTTAAAGAGTACCAGGAGTATTTAAGTAAAGATGAATTATCTTTTTTAAAAAACAGTAAACCAAACAAAGTATTCATTTTTGAAAATGATTTTTACACCTATTTTTTAGGTGATTATAACCAAAGATTCAGATGTTTGGTTATTCAATTAAATAATAAAACAGTGTTTAGTAACCTTCTTTATGAAGGAGAGAATGGATCATTTGCTCCGTTATCAATAGCGGGAAAAGAAAATGAATACAATGAACAGTTTACAGGTAAAATATTTAAAAATAAACCACCAGTTTTATTCGGATTTATGTATTATTCTTTTAGTTGTTCTGGAATTCAGTTTTTAGATAATAAACAAAAGTCAATTAGAATTTTGTGTGATAATAGGCATTAATATGAAAAATTATATAGTTGTATTTATAAGTGTTTTCTTTCTAAGGTTTGCTCATGCTCAAGAATATTATCATGTAACTGCAAAAAGTGGCTTAAATGTTCGATCTAACACAGACTTAACATCCAAAAAAATAGCTAAAATTCCCTTTGGAGTTGTGGTAGAAAAAATAGCAACAACAAATATTGAATTATCCGTAAAAGATGAGGGAAAAAAGGTTAAAGGGAATTGGATAAAAGTAAAATTTTATAATTATCCGTATTTAATTTCTAAGAACCACAAAAAAGGTTTTGTTTTTGATGGGTTTTTAAAACCAATGAAAAATAAAAGGTTAAAAATAAAAATAGATTCAATAACCAAACAAGTGTTTTTGAATCTTAAAAATGAACAGTTAAAGATAGAAAAAGTATCAGAAAAAATAAAAGATTTAGATAGTATTAAAGTCCTTTTAAAAAGTAGCGTTTTGTGGCAAAGATGGCATAAAGATTCTGAAGGAAAGGCATATGAAAGGGAAGATGCAATAAAAGCGATTATAACAGAAAACAATCAAAAATTGATGTTTGATCCTTTTGAGTCAGAAGTTGGTTTTTCTAAAGGATATTCTGGATATTATCCAGAAGAAGAAATATTGGTTTTAGAAGGCGGACATTCTAGCGATGTATGTTTGTCTTTAAAAAATGGTGGAGAAACACAAACGGTTGGTAATCCGCAGTATATTGAAATGTCGCCCAAAGGTACCTATCGTTTAAACGGATATTTCCCTGGTCAAGAATGTGTTTCTTATTTTTTAGAAAAAAAAGAAGATAGAGAATTTACTTTTTTTTCAGAGCTTAACCTCTGGCAAGATTATGATATTTGTTACTTTAAACAATTTTATTGGATGAACGAAACACAATTTATATACAGTAAAATGAGTTACAACAGTGAAACTGAAAAAGAGTTTGAAGCGTATTTTAAAGGTGAGGTAAAGTTGTAAGAAATATTCTTTATCATAAACCTACTGTTTTAATGTAGTAGATTTTCTGTTTAATTATGTATCTTTTAAAAATGAAAAAGAAAAGAACGAATGAAAAAAAGAATTGGACTATTTACCTTCCAATTTTATCTATGATTTTTGTTGCGATACTTTTTATGTATTCAAATTCCTATACAGAAAAATGGAATTTTGATTGGAAAGGAATTAGAAGTGAAATTAAAGATTCTATAGAACTTTTTGATCAATATGGCGTAATTACATTTGATGAAACTGACTTTTCAGGTAGAAAAATAGAACAATGGTACAGGTAGAAATGGTTACTTGAAAACTCAAATGAATTTGAATTGCTAAAGTTAACGGACTATCCAAGTGGAAATGTAAAGGCAATTGCTTATGAAGGATTAATTCGTAAACAAAATATTAATGTATTTCCTTTATTAAAAAAATCTTTAAACGATACACTGACTTTTGTTTATTTTAATTCAGGTTGCTTTGTGAATACTCATATGCTTAGTGATTATTTATTTAGCCATTTAACAAACTTAAATGATGACGCACCACCAATGATAAATTCATTAGAAATTAATTTAAAAGCAGTACAAAAAAATGAAATTATTGCTTTGTTCAAGCAAAGAAAAAGTAAAGAAGATTATTATAGAAAGGAATACTATAAGAGTTTAAGATAGATTGTTCAAGAATAGAATGAAATTGACAAAGAATATAAAATAGGATTTTTACTTTTTTAATTGTCATTACGAATGAAACACAGTGTAATGAAGTAATCTGTTTATTTGTAATTGAAATTATCATTCTATTTTTCAATTTACAGATCGCTTCGTGCCTCGCGATGACGAAGCAAATTGTTATTTCGAGTAATTTTCCATAGAAAATAATACTGGAAAAAGTAAAGGGAGTTTATAGAAAATAGTAATTAGAAACAAAAGAAATGATTGAGCCAATAAATATTTCTAAATCTGAAGATTTCATAGAGTTATCAAAAGGAGTTTATAATGTTTTTATCATTGGAGGTTGGAGTATTGATATTGGAAAGTTTAATTTTAGCTTGGAGAGGTTAAATGATAATACATTTGTTCAGCCAGAAATAGCTGAAATAAAGTTTCAATCTTATTACAGATTTAAAAGGACCAAGAAAATATTTTCTGTTGTTATAAATAAAGGAGGTAAGTATAAAATTGAGTTTAACAATCAAGAAAGTTTAATATTAAAGAAGTCGTTCTTTTTTTCAATGTTTCAAAAAAAGCTAGCAAAAGAAAATATAGAACTATTATTTGAGCGTAGTTAATAATTTACATCTTAAAATAAAAATCTTTAGTTAGTTCAACATATTCATTAGTATATTGATGGCGCTCAATTTCAATAGTTAATACTTCTTTTGTAGGTTCCGTTTCAGTAAAAGAAAAAGCTAATAAGCTTCTTTTTACAGGAGAAGATTCATTTCCTTTTACGTTACACACTTTATTTAAAAACAAACCTTTTGAGTTGGCAAGCTCAATAAAATTAGCTTCTTCTTTAAAAGGAATAATAGTGGAGAAAATTCCGTCTTCAGCTAATATTTTTACCACACCTGTTAGCAATTCATCAAAAGATAAAGCAGTTGTAAATCGGGCTTTATTTCTAGCATCATTTTCTGTTTCAAACTCATCAGTATAAAAAGGCGGATTAGAAACAATGCATTCATAAGTTTCTTCTTCTTCTTGCATTTCAGTAGCAAATTCTTGAAACGAGGAATTGTAACAAAACAAACGATCTCCCCAATCAGACTGTTCAAAATTCTCTACAGTTTGTTCGTAAGCATTTCCGTCAATTTCTACAGCATCAACAGTCATTGCATCACAACGTTGCGCCAACATTAATGCAATAACACCAGTTCCAGATCCAATATCCAAAACGGTATCTGTAAATTCTTTTATAGTACACCAAGCACCTAATAAAACAGCATCTGTGCCTATTTTCATGGCAGTTTTGTCTTGTTGAACGCTGAATTGTTTAAATTTAAATGGTTTCATTTATAAAAAGCTTGCAAGAATTTTATCTGTATTAAAAAACAAATACAATACTATTATTAATAAAAGAACGAGTAATAAACCTCTTTTAGGATTTCCTTTTTTATTGTCGCCAAAACGTCTTTGAATTTTCATTAGATATTATTTTTTGTAGCTTTTAACATATGCCATTTCCCAGGAGGTCCAGGTAAACGTTTTAGAGAAAAGCCAACTGATTTTAAATTTCGTTTTACATCACCTTTAGCAGCGTAGGTTACTAAAATTCCATTTGGTTTTAAAGCCTTGTACATCTTTTTAAAAATAATTTCAGACCATAATTCTGGTTGAATATCTGGGCCAAAAGCATCAAAATATATTAAATCGAATTTATTTTGATCATTAATATCTTTAAAAAATTGTTTTCTTTTTGTTAGGTGAAATTTGTTTGTAATTGCATGTTTTTCTTCCCAAGAAACATTGTGAATTTCATCAAATTCCTTTTGATGTTTTGTAGCATTTAATTGTGAAACATAATTTACCTTAGTTACTTCTTCACGTGTAATAGGATATGCTTCTACACCAGTATAATCTATTGTTTTATCAGTTTCTAAAAGCGTAATAAAACAATTTAAACCTGTACCAAAACCAATTTCTAAAATAGAAATCTCGTTTAATGTAATTTGTTGTAGTCCGTTTTTTATATATACGTGATATGCTTCTTGAATAGCTCCGTGTGTGGAATGAAAGTGTTCATTTAACTCTGGTAAATAAAAAGTTGTAGAACCGTCTGATGTTATTTTAATTTCTCTTTTCAAATTAACGGATTCTCAATCTTTCTATTTTAGGAATAGGACCAGTACATCTATCTTTATGGCAAGAAATACAGGCGTCTAAAACAGCATTAAATTGTTCTTTTCTTTCTTCTTTTGGTACAACAAATAACTCTTTTTGTGTTTTTATAAAGTGATTTGCATAGGTAGTATAACTGTCATCAAAAACAGTGCTATCTGTAAGTGTTGCTGTATGAATTTTTAAAAAGATTTCATTAAAGTCACCAATCTCATCATTATTTGTAATCTGTTTCTTTATTTTTTTGTTTGATGAATATAAAGTTCTCATTAAAGATGCCATTTCAGATGTTTTATACATCTGAAAACTAGCAGGTACTTTAGTGGTTATTTCTATCTCTTTAGCTGCTTTTTTAGTATCACAAGCAATTAAAAAAAGTAAATAAGAGCATATGTATATGATCTTATTCATCAATAGTCGTTGCTAGTAAAACACCATCAGCAAGAAAAGAAAAAGTTGATTTAGGTTCTGTGATTTTAGCAATTTCTTCAGCAGATTTACCTGCATCTTCGGCATAATGTTGTAATTCTTTTACAGAAGTTACAGATTTAAATGCTTTTCCGTTTAATATAACTTTATTACCACCAGCATTCATTGGTAAGAAAAATCCATAATCTTTAAACTTTACAAATGATTCTTTACCGTCTGCTAAAGGAACTGTAATCCAACATCCTTTTTTCTGACAAACCTTACTAATTTCTGTAGTAAATTTTACATCAATAGTATCGCTAACCAACATGTTTTCGTATTTTTTATACATTTCATCTTTAGTTATCGCTCCATCTGTAGCAATTTTGTCACCAAAAGTTACATAGGTTGTTTTTTCTTTAGTTGCTGTTTCTGCCTTTGTTTCTTTTGGTTTACAAGAAGATAAAAAAGCGCAAATAATAAATGTTACTGTTAATATTTTTTTCATTTTTAATGGAGTTGTAAAATTTTCACAAAGATAACATTTAAGCGAATAACTACTTTTAATTTGAACGTTAAAAGTAATATTGATTTTGTATTTTTGTTGGTACAATATAAAATTAAAAAACCAATGAGTACATCTTATATTCAAGTTACACCTATTAAAGAGTCTAAAATAGCTACAGTTAATTTTGAAAAGTTAGATTTTGGTGTGGTCTTTTCTGATTATATGTTTGAGTGTGATTATAAAGATGGTAAATGGCAAGATCCAGTAATTAAGCCTTACGGGCCAATTACTTTAGATCCTTCTGCAAGAGTTTTTCATTATGGACAAGCAGTTTTTGAAGGAATGAAAGCTTACAAAGATGACAATGATGAAATATTTTTGTTTAGACCTGATGAAAATTTTGATAGAATTAACAAGTCTGCAGAAAGATTGGCAATGCCAGCTTTTGATGAGAAGTTTTTCTTTGATGGTTTAACTAAATTATTGAATTTAGATAAAGATTGGATTAAAAAAGGATTTGGTAATTCATTATATATACGTCCGTTTGTAATAGCTACTCAGCCAGCAATTTCAGCATCTCCAGCCAGTGAATATAAGTTTATGATTATTTTGTCTCCAGCGCAATCGTATTATGGAGGTGATGTTCGTGTTTTATTTGCAGAAGAGTTTAGTCGTTCAGCTAGTGGAGGAATTGGTTTTGCTAAAGCAGCTGGTAATTATGCAGCACAATTTTACCCAACAAGTTTAGCGAATAAAGAAGGATATCAGCAAATAATTTTTACAGATGCAAGTACGCATGAGTATTTAGAAGAAGCTGGTACAATGAATATTTTCTTTAGAGTTGGAGATAAATTGATAACAACACCCACTAATGATAGAATTTTAGATGGTATTACGCGTAAATCGGTAATTCAATTAGCAGAAGATAACGGAATAGCTGTAGAAATACGCCAGGTTTCAGTTACAGAAATAAAAGAAGCTGCTAAAAATGGTGAGTTGAAAGAGATTTTTGGTTCAGGAACTGCTGCAGTTATTAATCCTATTATTGGATTTAGTCATGGAGGAGAAAAGTTTGAATTAGAAAAATTAGAAAATTCATATGCTTCTTTGTTTAAAGAAAAATTAATGAACATTCAATATAACAAGTCGGAAGACAAACACGGTTGGAGAGTTAAAATATAACGAAAAAACAATACGATAACCAAACTCTTTGATTTTCACTATATTTGCTCGTAACAACCAAATATTTTGTTGAAATAAGTTTATGAAAAACTTTTTACTATCACTATTAATCGTTTCAATATCTTTTTTGTGTACTACGTTTATACTAAATAGTTTACTTCAAAAGAAAGCAAAAGAATCTACACCAGCTTTAGTTACAACATCAGAAGCTGAAAATGAAGAGGATAATATTACAGAGGATGAGAATTATGAAAATGATGAACCTTCCGAGTTAACATATGAACCTTCTGGTGATTCAGATTATTCTGAAATATTATTAGATTATAATAAATGGAAGGCATATCAAGAAGAGAATATAGAATTATCAACAGATTTTATTCCATTAGATGATTTAGGAGATGAGATTAGTAAAAAGAATTTTTTAGAAAAACTAAAAACAGGGAAATATATTCCTGTTAAAAGATTTGAAGAGGATTATATGTATCAACTTTATAAGTTTGATACGGACACTGACAAAAAAATAGTTAAGGATATAAAAAGAATTTCTAATATTACATACAGTTATTTTTTAGAAGAAGGGAAAGCATTTCCAGAGTTTGATTTTAAAGATTTAAATGGAAATGAATTTTCAACAAACAATACAAGAGGTAAATTATTAGTAGTAGAATGTTGGTATATTAATTGTACCAAATGTGTGCAAGAATTTCCTAAGTTGAATAAATTGTATGACAAATATGAAGCTCATGAAAACATAGTTTTTTTAAGCTTGTCTTTTGATAAATCAGCAAAGCTTAAAAAGTTTTTGGCTAAAAAAGAATTTAGATATCCTGTTGTAGCTGATAAAAAAGAATTTTTACAAAATAAAGTTCAAGCAAAACAATATCCTACTCATTTAATTATTGATGAATATGGTAATATTCTTAAAATGGTAAATAACGTAAATGCTTTAACATTAGCTTTAGATACTAGAGTAAGCGGAGATTTATTAGACGATAGTATGTAAGCTAAATAATGTAATTTGATATAATAAAAAACGAGCAAATTTGCTCGTTTTTTATTTGTCTAAAATGTCTTTTATATTTGGTTTAAAATAATTTGGACCTTTTAAAACTTTACCATCGTCTCTATAAATAGGTCTATTGTCTTCTCCTAACTTACTCATGTTACTACGTTGAATTTCTTCAAAAACTTCATCAATCTTATGTTGCATTCCGTGTTCTATTATAGTTCCACAAAGAATGTATAACATATCACCTAAAGCATCAGCTGTTTCTACCAAATCGTTATTAGTAACAGCTTCTAAGTATTCTTCGTTTTCTTCTTTCATTAAGTTATAACGAAGTAAATTTCTATCCTCACCAATACTAGCTACTGGTTTTTCATTCATTCCTAATCCAAAAGCTGTGTGAAACTCATGAACTGCTTTTATTTTATTTTTCATTGATGTTAAATGTTTTTTCAACGTTATTTAAATTAAAATCCAACCAATCGTTAATATGATATTGAACATTCATTTTTTTAAAGTCTTCAATATTTTTGGTGTTAACACCAACAAAGTGGAGGTTTAAGTTTTTGGCAGTTGTAACATCCCATAAACCATCACCAAAAGAAATTATGTTTTTAAAGTTGGTTACTTTATAGTATTCTTTAGCCTTGTTTATGGAAGATTGTACTATTTCTTCTCGCGTTAAAATTGTGTTTGAAACTTCAAGAATATCAGGAACAAAACTAATGTTTGCTTGTTCTAATTTTAATAAAGCAGGCTTTAATAAAGATCCAGTGGCAAAACAAACACCGTAATTTGTTTCATTAATAAAAAAATCAACTATTTTTTTAGCACCTGTTATTTCAGTAGAATCTTTACGAGTTAAAAAATACTCAGTCATTATATTCTCAAAGTCAGGAATAATATTAAAGTCAAACACTTTGTTAAAAGTTTGTTCGAAGTTTTTCTTTAAAATATAACTATCTGTTGCGTTTGCATAGTTTCTCCAGTCGGTATCTATGTTTTTAATACCCATTTTATTCATAGCAAAAACTAAAGCATCAACATGTTTTTTATCGCTAGAAGTTAATGTATCGTCAATATCTAAAACAATTAAATTTTCTTTTTTCATTACTTTTTTATTTTAAGGATGTGCATTTACCCAAACGTCTCCATCAGTAAAATATTCTTTTTTCCAAATAGGTACAGTTTCTTTTAAAGTGTCAATAGCAAATTGGCAAGCATCAAAAGAAGCTTTTCTGTGTTTGGAAGAAACAGTAATAATTACAGGAATATCCTTTATTTGTAATAGACCTTCAGCATGATGAATGGCTATTTTTTTAATATTAAATTTCTCCAAAGCTATTTCTGCTATCTTACTCATTTCTTTGATAGCCATAGGTTTATATGTTGAGAAATCCAATTGGGTAACCTCTTTATTTTGTGTTGAATTTCGTACCGTTCCAACAAAAACAGCAATACCACCACAAGAAGGATCGGTTACAAAATTATAACATTCTTGCAAGTTTAGTTTTTCAGATGATATTTTAATGGATGTCATATTCATAATAAGAAAACAAATATAAACAAGCTACATCAATAAGTTTAAAGATTTTCCCACCAATTACTATAAGTATCCATCGTATCTTTTACGATGATGTTTTCTCCAATTTTAGGCGTAATAACTTTTATATTTAGTTCTGATGCTTTGGCTTGTAAACGTTTTACAGGTTCTGTCCATTCATGCAAAGCTAACTTAAAACTTCCCCAATGAATAGGCATTATCTTTTTTGCTTTTACATCAATACCAGCTTGTGCAGTTTCTTCAGGATTCATATGAATATCTGTCCACATTTCGTTGTATTGCCCACATTCTAATAAAGCAATATCAAAAGGACCATATTTGTTACCAATTTCTTTAAAATGACAAGCGTAACCGCTATCACCACTAAAAAATATATTTTGCTTTTCAGATGTAATTACCCAAGAGCTCCATAAAGTACTTTGTGCATTGTTAAGTTTTCGTCCAGAAAAATGTTGCGCAGGTGTACAAACAAAAGTTAGTTCTTCAAATTTTGTTTCTTGCCACCAATCTAGTTCAGTGATTTTATCAGAAGTTACTCCCCAAGATTCTAAGTGAACACCAACACCTAAAGGAACAAAAAAATGAGAAGCTTTTCCTTTTATTTTTAAAATGGTTTCATAATCTAAATGATCATAATGATCGTGAGAAAACAACACAGCATCAATTTTAGGTAATTTTTCTACAGCCAAAGGAAACTCTTTATGAAACCTACTAGCGCCTAAAAGTGGATGAGGTGCCGCAACTTTTCCAAACATAGGATCTAATAATATGTTTTTTCCTTCAATTTGTATTAAAAAAGAGGAATGACCAAACCATATTAATCGTCCGTTATCTTTATAATTAGCGATGTTTATAGAGTCTGTTTTTTCTACTTTTAAATCATTTTTAGGTGTGCCATTAGGTACTTCTGTCGTTAAAAAGGCATAAGCAATTTTTAAAGTTTCTTTAAAACTGGTTTCTTTTGGAACAGGTAGTGTGTTATTGAATTTTCCTTTGTTATATTGTTTTGATTGTTGATAAACAACTTGTCTTTCTTTAGAAACATCTCCTCCAAAACTTGGGTAATAGTTAACAAACAAGAAATAAAAGAATGTCAGCAGACTAAAAATTGAAATTATAATAACAAACACTCTTTTAATTTTTTTTTTCATTTTAAAATGTTTTATCAGCGAATAAAATAATGTCTTTATTCTCTAAATGTTTTAAAGATTGAGAGTGAAATAATGTGTTAATCATTGCTAAACCTACCTTGGTTGTAGTTGGCATCTTTTTGCTGTTTTTTAACAATCCCAAAAATGGAATTAAAACAGTGTAAACAATTCTATACCATCGTGTTTTTGGTTTAATCCCTTTTTCAGGGATAATTACACCAGGCCTAAACATATAGGCGTCTTTAAAACCTTTGTTTAAAATGTAGTTTTCGGTTTTTCCTTTTACTCTTGCCCACATTTTTTTTGATTGCTCAGTATTATCTGTTCCAGAACCCGACACATAATTAAAAACCATGGCAGGGTTTAAGTTGTAAAGTGTATCTACAAAGGCTTTGGTAATATCAAAGGTGATGCTTGTATAATCTTTACTATTCATACCTACGGATGATGTACCCATACAAAAAAAACAAGCATCGTACTTTTCTAATTCTTTTGATATTGTTGAAATTTTAGTAAAATCTTTAAGTAAAACCTCTTTTAATTTAGAATGCTTGAGACCTATAGAACTTCTGTTTATAATTAAAATTGATTTTATTTTTTTATTGGCCAAACATTCTAATAAAACGCCTTTGCCAACCATTCCAGAGGTCCCTGTTATAATAACATTCATATTTTTATTTCCAATCGTTTTTTAAATAAGCCAATGCATCTTCTAGAGCTTTTCTTGATGATTTTGGGTTGTAACCTAATTCTCTTCTAGATTTACTAATATCATAATCTTGCTTTAAGCCATAAAACATATCTACATAACTACGTTGCAATAAAGGTTCTTTTCCTGTTATTTTACTACCAAATTCCATAAGGCTTGCAACAGTGTACAATAAAAATTTAGAAGCTTTTTTAGGAATTTTCAACTTCAATTCAGGATATAAATCGGCAGCTATTTGTACACTTTCTTGCATGGTTGTATGTGTTTCGGTAGAAAGAATATAACGATTGCTATCTTTTCCTTTTAGCATAGCATTATAAGTTCCTTGTGCTACATCTTTTACATCTATCCAATTTAAAGTGAAATTAGTATCAATTGGTATTTCACCATTTAAAATTTGTAAAACAAGATTATTGGTATAACTTAATTTATGCGCTTCGCTACCAATCATAGCAGACGGAAGTACTAAAACAGTTCTGATACCATATTTTTTTCCTAATGCTAAAGCTAATTTATCGGAATCGTTTTTAGAATTATAATACCAGTTTCTTCTGTCTTTATTATAACCATTATCTACATTAGCAGGTAACTGCGTAAAATCTAAACAAGCAACAGAGCTTACATATACAATGTTTTTAACACCGCATTCTTTTGCCATATCAAATACATTTTTAGTTCCTTGCATATTATTATCATAAATTTCAGTTATTGGGTTTTTTGCCCACATGCTAAAATTTGCAGCTACTGCATATACGTTGGTAACTCCTTTAAATGCTTTTTTTAGAGATGCCCTATCTGTAATATCTGCTTGTACTATTTCACAATCTAAGCCCTCAAAAGGGGCTGTTTTATTGATGTTTCTAATCGTGGTTCTTACTTTATGATTATTAGCTAGTAATAAACGAATTAAGTTGTTTCCTAAATGCCCGTTTCCTCCAGTTACTAATGAAATTTCGTTGCTCATCTTATATGATTTTGTTTGAGCAAATTTCAGAAGTTACCTAAGTTTTAAAAATAACATTTGTTAGAAAGCAATTTGTTTGCGAATACGACTTAAAGACTGTGGCTCTATCCCTAAATAAGAAGCAATATTATCTACAGAAACATGCAAAGCCAATTGAGGTTGCTCTGTTATAAACTTTAAGTAACGTTTTTTAGCGGTTAAAACCTGAAAGTCTTTTAATCGCTCTAATTTAGAACTCAAGTGTTCGTTGGTGATATCTTTTACAAAACCACTCCAAAATTGAGTGTTGTTGTTTAGAAGGTCAAAATTTGGTTTCGAAATTTTTAATAGTTTACAATCGGTAATAGTTTCGTAGTAATATGTAGAAGGTGTTTGTTCTGTAAAACTATCTAAAGAAGTAAAAACATCTTGTGCAGCTACTAAATGTTGTACTATAATTTTACCATCTATATTTTGATATCCTTTTATAATACCTTCACTTAAAAAATAAACATAATGTTCAGTTTTACCAGCTTTTAAAAGACAGGTTTGTGCAGGTACTTCTTCATAAGTAAAATATTTTTCTATTAAATCAATGTCATTCTGATTTATAGAAGTTTTAGATTGTATGAATTGTAATAAGCTTTTCATTATTAAAAAGTGTAAAAATATAACACAAATATATCATTATAGTATATGGATAACTATTCCGAAATAAGTTTTAAATGATTATTTTTGCTGTTGATAAAGAAAAATAATTATCAACAACAGACAACAATAGAATATGAAAACATTAAACGATTTTAATTTCGAAGACAAAAAAGCGTTAATACGTGTAGATTTTAACGTACCATTAAATGATGCTTTTGAAGTAACGGATACTACAAGAATACAAGCAGCAAAATCAACTATTATTAAAGTATTAGAAGATGGAGGAAGTTGTGTATTAATGTCGCATTTAGGTCGTCCGAAAGGAGTAGAAGAAAAGTTTTCGTTAAAACATATTGTTGCTGAGGTGACTAAAGTATTAGGAGTACAAGTAAAGTTTATTGAAGACTGTGTTGGTGAAAAAGCGGAAGAAGCTGTTGCTAACTTGGCTTCGGGAGAGGTTTTATTATTAGAAAACTTACGTTTTTACGAAGAAGAGAAAAAAGGAGATGTTGCTTTTGCAGAAAAGTTAGCAAAATTAGGAGACGTTTATGTAAATGATGCTTTTGGAACTGCACACAGAGCACATGCGTCTACTACAATAATAGCACAATTCTTTTCTGAAAATAAATGTTTCGGAAATCTATTAGCAAGAGAAATAGAAAGTATAGATAAGGTTTTAAATAATTCAGAAAAACCTGTTTTAGCTGTTTTAGGAGGAGCTAAAGTTTCTTCAAAAATAACAGTAATCGAAAATATTTTAGATAAAGTAGATCATCTAATCATTGGAGGAGGAATGACATTCACATTTGTGAAAGCACAAGGTGGAACTGTTGGAGATTCTATTTGTGAAGATGATAAAATGGATTTAGCATTAGAAATTTTAAAGCAAGCAAAAGCTAAAAATGTACAAATTCATTTACCTGTTGATGTAATTGCTGCAGATGACTTCTCTAATGATGCAAATACACAAGTAATAGATGTAACTAAAATTCCTGATGGATGGCAAGGTTTAGATGCAGGTCCAAAATCGAGAGAAAATTTTGACGCTGTAGTAAATAAATGTAAAACTATTTTATGGAATGGCCCTTTAGGAGTTTTTGAAATGGAAAGTTTTTCTGAAGGGACAATAGCTTTAGGTCATTCTATAGATAATGCAACTAAAAACGGAACATTTTCTTTAGTTGGAGGTGGAGATTCAGTTGCCGCAGTAAAACAATTTGGTTTTGCAGAAAAAGTAAGTTACGTATCTACTGGTGGTGGTGCAATGTTAGAAATGTTAGAAGGAAAAGCATTACCAGGTATTGAAGCTATTTTAAAATAGAGAGCTTAGTTTAAATATATTTTATTAACATAACAATGTGCCAATTGATTTTTATATTAATTGGCACATTTGTTATCTTAGTACACTAAATAAATAATTCAAATGAAATACACTAATTTACCAAATACAGATATAAAGGTTAGTAAAATCTGTTTAGGAACTATGACATGGGGAAATCAGAATACTGAAGCGGAAGGGCATGAACAAATGGATTTTGCTTTGGATCAAGGTGTTAATTTTTTTGATACAGCTGAGCTTTATTCTGTACCTGCAACTCCAGAAACTTATGGAGCTACAGAAAAAATTATTGGAACTTGGTTTAAAAAAAAAGGAAATAGAGATAAGGTAATTTTAGCATCTAAAATAGCAGGAGCAGGAGATTATACAAAGCATATTAGAACAGGTGGTTTTACCAGAGAAAATATTAAAGAAGCTATAGAAGGAAGTTTAAAGCGTTTACAAACAGATTATATTGATTTATACCAATTGCATTGGCCTTCTCGTGGTGTAAACTGTTTTGGTGTTAGAGATTATCCATATGCAACTTCAGAAAAAGAAGCAGAAAACCATTTGGAAATTTTAGATGCTTTACAAGAATACGTGCAATCCGGAGTAATTCGTTCTATAGGTTTGTCTAATGAAACGCCTTGGGGAACTATGAAGTATTTAGAAGCTTCTGAAAAATATCAATTACCAAGACCAGTAACTGTTCAAAACTCATATTCATTAATTCATAGAGCTTATGAGTATGGAATGTCAGAAGTTTCTATGCGAGAAGATGTTGGTTTGTTAGTATATTCTCCATTAGCACAAGGGGTTTTATCTGGTAAGTATGTAAATGGAAATGAACCAGAAGGAGCAAGAGGAACATTATTTCCGCGTTTTATTGCACGTTACAAAAATGATAGCTCAGAAAATGCGGTATTAGCTTATCAAAAGATAGCTAAAAAACATGGAATGAGTTTAACCGAATTATCATTAGCTTTTATAAATCAATTACCATTTGTAACAAGTAATATTATCGGGGCAACAAAAATAAGTCAGTTAAAAGAAAATATAGGAAGTATTAATTTTGAATTGTCCGATGAAGTTATTGCTGAAATCAATGAGGTCCATTCATTAATACCTAACCCAGCACCTTAGTTTTTTAATAATCAAGAAAATTCAGGATAAAATAATGCTTATTTAAAATTTAAATAAGCATTATTTTATTGTTATCATTTTTAACTAAGTTTTGGGTTATTTCTAAGGCTAAAGAGCTAATTTTGAGTAAAAGTTTTAGTAAATTGCGACATTAATTATCTCAAATATTTTTATACAAACAAATGAATACAAATCAGAAAGTGTGGTTTATCACTGGTGTATCATCAGGACTAGGAAAACAGTTAGCTAAAGAAGTGTTAGCACAAGGACAAATTGTGGTAGGTACTTTTAGAAAACAAGCCCAAGTAGAGGCTTTTAATAATGAAAGTCCTGGAAATTCTTTTGGTGTTTTAGTAGATGTTTCTTCAACAGAAATGATAGTGGAAGGTGTTAAAACTATTATTGAAAAGTTCGGAAAAATAGATGTTGTTGTAAATAATGCTGGTTATGGTATTATGGGAAGCATCGAAGAAATTTCTGATGCAGAAGTAAGAAGACAATTTGAAGTGAATGTTTTTGGGGTGTTAACAACTATTAGAGAAGTTTTACCTCATATGCGTAAAGAACGTTCTGGGCATATTATTAATGTTACTTCTATTGCTGGACGTATTGGTTCACAAGGTTTAGGTATATATAATGGTTCAAAGTTTGCTTTAGAAGGAATTGGAGAGGCTTTAGCAGCTGAGTTAAAACCTTTAAATATTAAAGTAACAAATGTTGAGCCAGGACCATTTAGAACAGAATGGGCAGGAAGTTCAGCAGCATATGATAATACAAAAATTGAAGATTACGAAAGCACAGTAGGTGAACGTATAAGAGGTTTACAGAATTTAAGTGGAAACCAACCAGGGGATCCAGAAAAAGCTGCTGATGCTATTTATAAGTTAGCACAATTAGAAGAAGCTCCAGTACACTTACCTTTAGGTAAAATTGCTTACGAGGTTTTTGGAAAAGTAAACAATGGCTTAATTGAAGAATTAGCAAAGTTTGAACATTTAGGTAAAGAATGCGATTTCGAATAGGTTATTTTAACCAGTTCTCTATATACTACTAAAACCGCTTAAAAGCGGTTTTTTTATTTTTTAGTAATTCGTATAATATTAAAAAGCTTCAAAGTACATGTACTTTGAAGCTTTTTAATATTTTGATTCTAGTGTTTAAGAATCTAATGCTTATAAATTAATAGCCTATTTTTTTACGAATACGCTGTAGAACATCTTTAGCAACAACACGTGCTTTTTCTGCACCAATAGCTAAAGCTTCATCAATTTCATTACGATTATCCATATAATGATTGTATTTCGCTCTAACTTCAGCAAATTGTTCTATAATCAATTCGTATAAAGCTTGTTTTGCATGACCATAACCATAATTTCCGCCTTCATAATTAGCGCGCATTTCAGCAATTTGAGCATCAGAAGCTAATAGTTTATAGATAGCAAAAACATTATCAGTATCTGGATCTTTTTGATCTTCAAGTTGCTTGCTGTCTGTTTGAATTTTCATTATTTGTTTGCGCAACTTTTTGTCTGGTAAGAAAATATTGATAATATTATCTCTGGATTTACTCATTTTTTCACCATCTAATCCAGGAATTAATTGCGTATTTTCATTAATTTTTGCTTGAGGCGCAATTAAAGTATCACCAATAATATGGTTTACTCTATTGGCAACATCTCTAGACATTTCTAGGTGTTGTAATTGATCTTTTCCTACAGGAATAATTTCTGCATCATATAATAGTATATCAGCAGCCATTAACATTGGATATGTAAATAAGCCAGAGTTTACATCACCAAGTCTATCAGCTTTGTCTTTAAAACTATGCGCTAAGGTTAATCTTTGGTATGGAAAATAACAACTTAAATACCAAGATAACTCAGTAACCTCAGGAATATCACTTTGGCGATAAAAAACAGTCTTGTTGATGTCTATTCCGCAAGCAAGCCAAGTAGCTGCAGTACTATACGTGTTTTCTCGCAATTGCTCTCCATCTTTAATTTGTGTTAAAGAATGCATGTCGGCTATAAACAAAAACGATTCGTTTTCAGGGTTGTTAGCCATTTCTATAGCAGGTAAGATCGCTCCTAATAAATTTCCTAAATGTGGAGTTCCGGTGCTTTGTACACCAGTTAAAATTCTTGACATTTTTTTCTGTTTAAAGAAACAAAAATAGGATTTTACAGATTATAAACCATCAAAGAAAAGAAATTACTACATTCGTAGTTATGAAGTTTATTAAAATGCCTTTTCAACTCTTGTGGCGCATATGGTTTTATGTGTTGGTTTTTTCTACTATTATAATAATGTTCCCTTTTCTTTTAATTTTAACTTCCAATAAAAAATATTATCCGGTTTTTTGGAAAATGATTAGAGGTTGGTGTTTTGTATTGGTTTACGGAATGGGTTTTCATTTAAAAATAGAAAGAGAACAAGAATTAGAACCTAATAAAAGCTATATGTTTTGTCCTAATCATGCTTCTTTAATGGATGGTTTTGTATTAATCGCATTGAGTAAAAATCCAATTGTTTTTGTAGGAAAAAAAGAGTTAGTGAAGATTCCGTTATTTGGTTTTTTTTATAAAAAAGTTGTTATAATGGTAGATAGAAGTAGTCCCAAAAGCAGGAAAAGAGTATACGAAATGGCACAAGAACGTTTGCAAAATGGAACGAGTATTGCTATTTTTCCTGAAGGATTAGTACCGCCTGAAAATGTTGTTTTAGCACCTTTTAAAAATGGAGCATTTAGTTTAGCTATTCAACATAAAATACCTATTGTACCTCATGTGTATTATGATTGTAAACGATTGTTTTCTTGGGACTTTTTTAAAGGAAACCCTGGTGTTTTTAGAGTTAAACAATGTGCATTTATAAAAACGGAAGATCTCACAAAAGAAGATAAAGAAAGGTTAAAAGAAAAAACATTTTCTTTAATATACAATGAATTAGAAAATGATAGGTTGTATATGAAAGATACAAATAGACAAAATAATGAGCGAGAGTTTAAATCACCATTATCCTAAACAAGAAGAGCGTTTAAATATTATTACTCATGCGTTAGGCTTGGGCTTAAGTATAATTGCTTTTCCTTTTTTAATAGCAAAAGCTATCGGTTTTACAGCGTTTTGGCAACAAGCAAGTTTAATAATTTACGGCATTAGTTTGCTTGTTTTGTATGCAGCGTCAACCTTTTATCATGCATCAAAGAAACCAATTTTAAGACGAAAATTAAATATTTTTGATCACGCTGCAATTTACGTATTAATAGCGGGGAGTTATAGTCCCTTTTGTATCATAGGTTTACAGTCTAATTTAGGATGGTATATGTTTGTTTTTGTTTGGGTATTTGCTTTAGTAGGAGTATCATTAAAACTTTTTTTCACGGGTAAATATGACAAGCTTTCTACAGCGATGTATTTGTTAATGGGATGGCAAGTAATATTCTTTATAAAGCCATTAATGCAAAGTTTATCTGAACAAGAATTATTTTATTTAATCGCAGGAGGTGTTTTTTATTCCATTGGAGCTGTGTTTTATGCTATAAAAAAAATAAAATTTAACCATGCAATCTTCCATGTTTTTGTGTTATTAGGGAGTTTATGTCATTTTATAGCTATTTATAGTCTTGATTAAGAGTTGATAACGCTGAATCTCTTTAGTAGGTTGAGTTTTTTTAGTTTTTAGGGCTAAGAATTCGATTAAAAACGTATATTTGCAACTCTTAAGAATTCATATATAAGATGGGGATTATATTATATGAAACTATAAAGCTCAAACGAAAGTTTGGGCTTTTTTTATAGCCAATTTTTAAAAGGGTTTTTACTTATGCTAGAGTTGTAATATTTTACATCACCAGTTACTTCTTGTGTTAACCAATTTGGTTTAGAAAAAACTTCATCTTCAAAAGAGAGTTCAACTTCTGCTACAATTAAACCTATATTGTCTCCCAAGAATTCATCAACTTCAAATACGTGCTTTTCTACTTTTACTAAATATCTATACTTTTCAATAATTCCACTTTCGCATAAATTTAAAAGATCTTGCGCATCTGTTTTAGAAATTTCTTTTTCCCATTCAAAGCGCGATGTTCCTGCTTTGTTTGATTTTCCTTTAACAGTTAAAAAACCAAGATCATTATTTAAACGAACTCTAACAACACGTTCTTTGTTTGAGTTTAAAAAGCCTTGTTTTATATAGTTTTTCTGATAGGCTTCCTTTTTAAAATCATCTGAAGCAACTAAAAATTTACGTTCAATTTCAATACTCATTATTTTCGCTTTCAAATTTGTACGAATGTATCGTTTTTTATCGTTATAATTAAATATCTTTGAAGTTGATTATGAATAAAATTACTGTTTTTTTTGCTTTTTTTTTCACATTAATTATTACTGCACAGGTTGATTATAGTGATCGTTGGGAGGATTTATTTTCTTACAACAATGTAAAAGATTTTATAATTTCTGGGGACGATTTATTTGCCTTAACTGATAATGCAATTTTCACATATAATTTTCAAAATCAAGAAACAGAAAAGTTATCTTCTGTTAATGGTTTATCTGGTTTAACAACTTCAGCAATTCATTATAATGAAAGTAATAATAGATTAGTTATTGGTTATGAAAATGGTTTGTTAGAAATTGTAAATGAAGACGGAAGTATTGTTATTTCACCTGAAATTGTAAACTTCAACCAATCGGGTTTAAAAAGTATTAATGCTATTTATGAGTATGAGAATAAATTATACTTAGCTACTTCATTTGCTATTGTTGTATATGATATTGATCGGTTAGAGTTTGGAGATACTTATTTTATAGGTGCAGGTTCTACGGATGTAAATATTAATCAAATCACTGTTTTAAATAATCAAATTTTTGCAGCAACAAGTAACGGAATTTATAGTGCAGATATCACAAATGAAAGTTTAATTGATGCCAATAATTGGACGCTTCAGTTTTCAGGAGATTATCAAAAAATAATTACATTTAATAATAATGTATATGCAGTAGCTAATCAAAATGTATCAAGAATTATAGGAACAACTATAAGTCAGGTTTTAAGTTATACGGAAACAGTTAGCGATGTAAAAGCTGTTGAAAATACTTTTATCGTTTCCTTAGAAGAAAGTGCTATAGTTTATAATACTTCATTGGCTGAATTAGGAGAAAATACAATTACTACAACTTTTGATTTTTCTTTAAATACAGCAAGTATAAACAATGGAAATATAATTTTAGGAACTCAAGAATATGGAGTTTTAACGACAGGTGTTGGTGCAAGTTCTTATGAAGAAATTCATCCAGATGGGCCATTATCTAATGAAGTTTTTTCAATAGATAGTTACAATAATAACTTTTGGATTGTTTATGGAGGTTATGATGATACGTATACGCCAATACAAAAGCGACAAGGGTATAGTCATTTTAATGGAGAGAATTGGATAAATACGCCATATAATAGCAATGACCCAAATGGAGACTTGGTAAATGTAACTATAGATAAGATTGCTGAGAATAGAGTTTTTATTAGTTCATTTGGAGATACTGAATTTATAAATACTGAGTTAACAGGTGGTTTATATGAAATAGAAAACGATGTAAAAACACAGTTTTATAATCATTTAAATAGCCCATTAGAAGATATTGAACCAGATCAATTAAACAGAGTTACAGTTCGTGTTGCTGGAACTGTTTTTGATAGAAGCGGTAATCTTTGGGTTACGAATTTAATATCTGACGCTAGATTAAAAAAATTAGCTCCTTCTGGTCAATGGACAAATTACGATATCAATTCGTTATATGTTAATAATGCACCAGGAATGAATCAAATTGTTATAGACAACAGTAATTCGTTATGGATTGGTACACGACGTAATGGGGTTTTTATTTATAATGAAAATGGAGATAGAAAAAGAGCTTTTACAACAGAAGTAAATAAAGGAAGTTTACCCAATTTAAATGTAAGAAGTGTTGCTGTTGATGAGAACAATCGTATTTGGATTGGTACATTATCTGGCTTAGTTGTTTATTATAACGCAGCAAATGTTTTTGATGCTACTATTTATGATGCAGAACCTGTTATTATTTTAGATGATGGTATTGCAAAACAATTATTAGGTGATCAAACCATAAATACAATTGCTATTGATGGAGCAAATAATAAATGGTTTGGAACAGATAGTGGAGGTGTTTTAAATACAAATCCTAGCGGGCAAACTACATTGGCAAATTTTAGTACAGATAATTCACCCTTACCATCTGATAGAATTTTAAAAATTTCTGTTGATGAGATTTCAGGAAAAGTTTACTTTGCTACAGATAAAGGTATTGTGGCTTACGATAGTCAGGTTGCACCTTTTGGAGATGTGTTGCCAGAAGTTTATGCGTATCCAAATCCTGTTTTAAAAAACCATGATATTGTTACTATTGCTGGTAGAAACGGAACTAATTTACCTGAAGGAACAAATGTTAAAATTGTAGACGTGTCTGGTAACTTGGTTTACGAGACAAATGTAGTAGAAGGAGAACAGTTACAAGGGGGTAAAGTAGTTTGGGATAAAAGAAATTTAGCTGGCACAAAAGTAGCTTCAGGAATATATATAGCATTATTAAGTAATGATGACGGAGCAGAAACAACAGTAACCAAAATAGCTATTGTAAATTAAGATGCCTGTAGTAACTACTAAAGCGATTGTTTTAAATGCTTTAAAATTTAGCGACACTAGTTTAATTGTAAAGTGTTTTACAGAAGTAGAAGGTGTAAAATCATATATGTTAAGAGGTGTTTTAAAGTCTAAAAAAGGAAAACTAAAACCAGCCTATTTTCAGCCATTAACTCAACTACAAATAACTGCAAGTCATTCCAATAAAAATACATTAAACAGTATTAAAGAAGCTCAGGTTGTTTATCATTATGAAACTATTTATACTTCAATAGTAAAACAATCTATAGTATTGTTCTTATCAGAAATTTTGTCAGGAATTATTAAAGAAGAAGAAGAAAACAGACGGTTGTTTGAGTATTTAGAAGCAGGATTAATTTGGTTAGATACTCATGATTCCATTGCAAATTTTCACTTGTTGTTTTTGTTGAACTTAACACGTTTTTTAGGGTTTTATCCAGATGTTCAACAAGGGAATATGGGGTTTAGTTTGTTAGAAGGACGTTTTACAAATACATTTATTGATAAAACAACTATTTCTGGAGACGAATTAATTTCGTTTAAAAAGCTATTAGGCATAAATTTTGATGCAATTCATAAGATCTCTTTTAATAAAAAAGAAAGACAACGCGTACTTCAAATTATAATTAGATATTTTGAATTACATTTGGACGGATTTAAAAAACCTAAATCATTAAGTGTTTTAGAAACAGTGTTTACGTAATATGAAACAACAAATTACTATTTTATTATTTTTCTTGTTTATCGTTGCAGTTTATGGCCAAAAAATTACGGTTATAGACAATGAAACAGGTAAGCCTATAGAAGCTGTAGTTGTTTATAATAATGAAAGAACAAAATCAGCAGTTACTGATATAGATGGAGTTGTAGATATAACTGTTTTTACTTCAGAAGAAGCACTATCTTTTTCACATGTTTCTTACTCTGAATTTTCACAAAAGAAAAAAAATATTGAAATAAATGATTTTGTGGTGTATTTATCTAAAGAATCAGAACAATTAGATGAGGTAGTCGTTTCAGTATTTAAAAAAGAAGCAAAAACAAACCGAATAGCGGAACAGATTGCAGTTTTAAATAAAAATCAAATTCAAAAAATAGCACCACAAACTTCAGCTGATTTATTAGCGAATATACCAGGTATTAAAGTTCAAAAATCACAATTTGGTGGAGGAAGTCCTGTACTTAGAGGTATGGAAAGTAATCGTGTTTTATTGGTTGTAGATGGTGTACGTATGAACAATGCTATTTATAGAAAAGGACATTTGCAAAACTCCATAACTGTAAGTCCTAATTTATTAGATAAAACAGAAGTTGTTTTTGGTCCATCTTCTGTAATATATGGCTCGGATGCTTTGGGTGGCGTTATTCATTATTATACAAGAACACCAAAGTTATCCGCAAAAAAAGAAATTAAAGGCGATTTTTTATCTCGTTATTCAACAGTAAATAATGAAATTACAAATAGTGGTTCTTTAGAGTTTCAATTTCCAAAATGGTCAAGTTTAACCAATGTTTCTTATAGCGATTTTGGTGATCTAACTATGGGAGAAAATCGTTCTCATGGTTTTAATGATTGGGGAAAGGTGTTTTACTATTCTGAAAATTCACCAAACAATTATGTAGAAAATCAAACTGTAAATTCTAATCCTAATTTACAAAAAAATACAGGTTTTAATCAATTAGATATTTTACAAAAGTTTTATGTACCATTATCTAAAAACACCGATTTAAAATTAAATATTCAATATTCTACATCTTCAAATGTTCCAAGGTTTGATCGTTTAACAGAAACTGTTGATGACGGAACATTGAAATTTGCAGAATGGTATTATGGACCTCAAGAAAGGTTACTTATTTCACCACAATTAGATATTAATCCAAAGAAAAAATGGTTAAATAAAGGAACATTTACATTAGCATATCAAAATATAAAAGAAAGTAGAATTCAACGTAAATTCGGAAGTTTAGAAAAATCATTTAGAGAAGAAAATGTTGATGTATATAGTTTTAATGGAGATTTTTCTGTTCCAATAGCCAAAGATAGAGATTTAGGTTACGGATTTGAATTGGCGTATAATAATGTAAATTCAAACTCTTACGGAAAAACATTAGCTCTAGAAAATGGAGAAATAAATGGTTTTGAAGACGATTTAGATTTTGCTGTTCAATCTCGTTATGCAGATGGAGGAGGAAGCTATTTAAGTAGTGCTTTATATGTAGATTATCGTCAGGATATTTCTAGAAATTCAACATTAAATACAGGTGTACGTTTTACCTATACCAACTTACAGGCGACTTGGGTTGATCAAACGTTTATTACATTGCCAGATAGCGACATAAATCTAAATAATAAAGCAATAACAGCAACTGTTGGTTATGTATATAAGCCAAGTAAAACATGGCAGTTAAATACAGTATTATCTTCTGGTTTTAGGTCTCCAAATTTAGATGATGTTGGTAAAATTAGAGAGAAGAATGGCGATGTTACGGTACCGAATGTAAATTTAAAGCCAGAGCATGCACATAATGCAGAAGTTGGAGTTCAAAAATATTTTAATAATCGAAAATTTAGAATAGGAGCGAATGTGTATTATACATTATTAAGAAATTATATTTACAGAGAAGGTTTTGAATTAAATGGAAGTTCTACCATTTTATTTGATGGAGAAGAAGGGAATATTGTAGCAAATGTAAATAAAGGAAATGCTTATGTAACAGGTTTTACTGCAAGCTACCAAGGTAAATTACATAAAAACTGGACAACTTCTGGTTCAATAACATTTACCAAAGGAAGAACTTACGATACAAATGAAGCAATGTCATCTATTCCTCCATTATTTGGTAACTTTAATTTAAATTATGTTAATAATAAATTAGAAGCTGGAGCAAACTTACGTTTTAATGCACATAAAGATATTAGCGATTATAATTTAACTGAAGGGATTGATAATCAAAACCAAACTCCAGTTGTAAATGCAGATGCGACAGAAGATATTGATATGTATTACGGTTCTCCAAGTTGGATGACTTTGGGTGTGTATGGAAAGTATAAATTGAATAAAAACATTGCATTACAAGCGCAATTAAATAATATTTTTGACGAGCATTATAAAGAATTTGCTTCTAGTATTTCTGCACCAGGTAGAGATTTTTCTTTAGGGGTGTTTGTTAATTTTTAATAGCAGTGCGATAGTAAAGGATTTAATTTCACAGATATGTTGTGAAAAAACAAAAAAGGATTCATTTGAAACTTCTTGTGTTTGTTCACGAGACTGTATATAAATAAAATAAAGATGATAAATATTTTTAAAATAGTTAGTTTTTTAGAAGGTATCTCATACCTATTATTAATGTTTGTAGGAATGCCTTATAAATATTTAGAAAGTTTAGGTAAAACAGCTATTTACGTAAAAATGTTTGGTATGCCACACGGAGTTTTATTTGTAGCGTATATTATTTTAGCAATTGTATTAAAGTTTATACTTAAATGGAACTACAAAGAGTTTGGTATGGTTTGCTTGCTGTCTTTATTGCCTTTTGGAACTTTTTTTGTTGGTAAATATTTGAAGAAGTAATTGTTGTTTTATCCACCACTAACAGGTGGGATAATAGCTATAATATCATTTGGCTTTAATAAAAGCTCATCACTTGCATATGCTTCATTAACAGCAACTGCGTAAGATTCGAGTTTTTCTAAGGGTTTAAAATTAGTTTTTAAGGCTAGTTTTAAATCAGTAACAGAACTGTTTTTTGGGAGTTCTATATTAATAGATGAAGTTCCTAGTAAATCTGTGGTAATACCGAAAAGAAGAATTGTTAATTGCATTATTTTTTTCTGTTATTATATAAAAGTAATCTTTTTCTGCATTCCAAATCATCAATTTTGATGTTAGAAACATCTTCAATTTTAAAAAAGGCCAATCCTTTATCGTCACCTAACTCGCCAATACATCTAAAAGAGAACGTAATATCGTTTTTGGCTTCAATAAAACCTTGGTAATAATCATCTGTATTAATTTGAATACTCAACATTACTTTTCGTTCTTGAATGTATAAATCCAATACTTGATTTTGCCAATTATCATCATCAAAATCGGTATAAAATTTATTGGTATAATTGGATTTGTTTAAAGCTTTTTGATTGTTCGCTAAAAATTCTACTGCATTTGTAAAACTATCATCAAAGTCAATTCTTTCAATTTCTGAAAGTGGTTGTAAGGTAATTCCGTCGTTTTTCCCGTATTTGGTATATTGTTGTAGTTTAATTATCTCATCGCTATAATCCAATACCAGACCACAATAAAATCCAACTTCACCATACAAACTAAGACCAATAATTTTTTTGGAGGTTTTAGCTTTTTCAAGAATTTCGTAAAACATAAATAGACTATAAATTTTTGGCAAAAGTACTTAGAATATATTGATGCTAAATGCAATTCCGCGATGTACTGTATTATCATGGTGAGATGCTACAAAATCTAAACGTAAAAAGCGCCATTTACCAAAGCCAAGATTGTCTAAACCAATAGAATATTCAGTATACGGTTTTGTTCCGCCAGAAAAGAAAGTTTTAGCTCCAATAACGGTATGAAAGTTTAATTTATTTAATAACGGAACCTTACTTAGTAAAAAACCTTTAAAGTTATGTTCTAGATGCATCTCTGCATATCTATCATTCGTACTAAAACGGTAATAAGGTAGTATATGAAAAGCATTTATTCTGTCTTCAGGTGCTAAGTGAATTTCATTTCCTAAAGGATGGTAATAATCTACAAAAGAAATGTCCTTTTTATTTAAAAACAATCCAGATTTTAAATTGTATCTAAAGTCTCCAAAATTTCCCATTCTAAATCGCTGTGTTGCTTTTAAAGAAACTAAATCTGAACTTAAATTGTTATCATTAATACCAAATGTTTTTTTATAGCTTAAATACAACGTAGGATATTTCTTATTACGGACATTATAACGTGCGTTAGGGTAACTTACATATTTATTAGCAAAGTTAATACGTGTAGTAACTGTTGCTGTAACAACATCATGTTGTTCAATTGCAGGTAAACTACTATTTCTGTCTATTGGGTTATTGGTGAAATAAGTTCTGTCTTTTCTAAAAAAAGAATAATCTGAGCTATTAAGTAGCGGTTTTCTATTTGCGTATTCTAATGAAGAATTAAAGTAAATACCATTTGTAGCTTCTTTAGAAAAAGCAACTCTAGCATATGTTTTTTCAAAAAACTTAGCATAATTTCTTTTAAAGAATAACGAGTTAACAGTGTTGGCAGAATTTCTAATCTGATTACGTTCATCAAATTGATTCACTTTAATACCACCGGAAATAGTTAGCAAAGGTTTGTCAAAATTATTCCAGCTTTTAGAAAAAGAGAAGGTTGGTCTTAATTTTTTTTCAGAAAAACCATAATTTAATCGAATTCCTGCGTTCCAACGATTTCCATAGTCGTTATTTCTTTTGGAATAATTGATATCTAAACTTGTATTAAATCCTTGTACTGTATTAAAACGAGTATTTCCAATTAAACCACCAAAATTCAATCTCCATTTATCATAAGAGTTTCTATAGGTATAGCCCAAAATAGGAGAAAGAATTTTGAAACGATTACTTTTAGTATCTACGGAATCTAAATATTTTTTAGACTCATGTACAGTAGTAATGCTGTCTTTAATAATATAATCGATCTTCTCTTCTAAGGTTAATGGTACTGGTCTTAATTTGTTCCAGTATACAGAATCTTTTTTTGTAGCTTCTTTTTCAAATGATAAAACTTCTTTACCAAAAGAGGTTTTTGTATATATAGGATTAAAATTATAATTGGTGTAAGAAGCAGAAAAACGGCCATCCATTTTAAAGCCTAAAAAACCTATTTTAAAATCTATAGTTTGTAAAATTAACGCCCAAATTTGTGTTTTTTCATCGTAATTGTAATCTTGTTTAAGATGTAAAACATCTATTGCAGGATTGTTTATTTGAGAACCAGTAGCATTAATATCTGCAGCATAAATAGCCCAATCATCTTCTACAACATAAATGTACCCGCTAAAAACATTGTCATTTTCTCGTTTAGGAATTATTTTTATTTTGTCAATATTTTTACCATTCTTATCGTAAAAACTTCCCTCTAATTTAAATTTATAATGACTAAAAGCATAATCGGAAATAGGAGAGAATAAGTCAGTTTCTCCAATTGTTATTAAGTTGTTGTAGAGGTTAAAATTTACTTCATCAGCTTGATTAAAAGAAATTCCATTGTCTTGTCCGCTTACTTTAGAAGCGACAATAACTTCTTTAAATTTTTTTGGTTTTTTTTGATATGTAATTTTAGATATTGTTTCAGATAAATAAATGATTCCACTTCTTGTAGAATCTAATGCGCCACCTAAATCGCCAACTTCTTGACCTAAAATCTTTTTTGGAGCATCCTTAATTTTAAATAAACCTCTAGAGTAAAAGTCAGCAGTATATTTACCAGATTTGTTGGTGTTTTTTTCTTTGTTAGCAATTACATTTCTAATAATTCTATTCGCTGGATTTTCTTTGGAAGAAACTTCAACTTCGTTTAGCAACACTTCTTCTGGAATTAGTTTTACATTTAAAGTAAATGGAAACGAAGTAATTGTAACCGTTTTTTCTAGAGTTTTGAATCCTAAAAATTGAAATACAATTGTGTGTTTGCCTTTTTTTCTTAAGTTTAATTCATATAATCCGCTGTCATTAGTAGTAGTACCGGTTAATGAGTTTTTTAAATAAATGCTTACATAAGGAAGTGTTTCGTTGTTTTTATCTACAACTTTACCTCTTATTTGTGCTGATATTATAATTGAATTTAATAGTAATAAAAGCAGCGTAATTCTTTTCATGGTTATTTTTTCTTAACGAGAACAAAATTAGTTAATTAAGAATAGTAAAAAGCATTATGAAATGTTAAAGATTTCTTTTGAAATACTTTATGATTAATTACAGATATTCAATTTAATTTTTTAATATTTTTTTTACTAAGCTTCCTTCATTGTTTAGAAGTTTTAAAAAGTAAACCCCTTTTGGAAGTGTGCTAACATCAATTTCTTTTTCTTTTGTTTCAAATAAAAACTGACCAAGATTATTGTAAACAGCGGTGTTCATTAAGTTATTGCTATTTGCAATGTTAATAGTGTTTTCTACTGGATTAGGATACAATATATTTTCTTCAGATATGTTTTGATCATCAATTGATGAAACACTAAGTGTGTTAATATCTGTATTAAACGTATAAGCAAAATAAGTAAAACCTTCTATGTTAATATTGTTTGTCCATGAAGAAGATTCATTTTCCCAATCGCTTATAAAAATGCCTTCAGCTTCTGTCATGGTATTTTCAAGAAGCCAACTTTGCATAAAAACTGGTTCCGATGAAAAAAGAATAGAGACATTTAAATCAGGATTACTATTTGCAATATCAATGATTCTATTTTCTGAATATGAAAAAGCGCTATTTGGGTCACTAACATAGGCATGTAAACGTAATGTGTCTACATTAGTTGCTATTTGATTCATTTGAACTGTTGTAGGCCAACCAATATATGTTTCTACAGTTATTGGATGCGAATTATTTGCTGCCAAATCATTCATAATTTGTAAACTAGACATAAAGAATTCAAAAGCTCCATCATTAGAGCAAGCTAACCCGTTAGGAGTTAAATAAGAGGTACAATATATTTCACCAGGATTGGTAGAATTATCATTCCAAAACTCAAATTCTAAATTATAAATATCAAATTTTTCATTAGCATTATTTCTACTGTTGTTGTAAACATCTATAACATTTGTAAATGTGTTACCGTTTTCAGAAGTAGCACCAACATTAATAATACCATAGCTTGTTTTTGCTTTAGATATAAAATTTGCTAAAACTGTATTTGTTGTAGCGTTTGTTAAATTATATGTGTTATGAACGAGATGAAGTTCATAAAGCAATAAAGTTTCAATATTATTAGCTTGTGCATACGACAATAATGTATTTTCTGCTGAAGTATCTCCTAAGATAGAGGCAAAGTCATCAACATAAATTGAACGTGTAGCATGTGCTTTTGAAAAAGAAATAAATAGGATTAAACTGATTAAAATAAATAGATTTTTCATTTTTTAGGGATTTAATAGTGGGGATGGTTTGTTTATTTAATTTTTTGATGAAACTAATGTTCTAACATAAGTTAATAAGAATTCTACTTTATTTAGTGTGAAAAATTAACTAACCAATTCTTTTTCATAGCATTGGTTAGTTAATTTTCAATAAAACATATTATTATTTCTTTTTCTTACCAAATAAACCACCTAAAACATCGCCAACTTTTTTAACTGCTTTGTCTTTTACAGTAGTAGTTTTTGTGCTGTCTGTTTTAGTAGCATTATTAGTCCCTAATAAATTACCAACAGAGCTACCAAGAGCATTGTTAATTAGCTTGTTTTTTTGCTTTTCAACTAATTGATTGGTTAAATTAGTTACAGCAGAACTTAAGTCTGTTTTTACAGACGGACTTGTAAAAGCTCCAGAAAGATTTGCTGTTACTGGAACAGTAATATCTCCATCACTTTCGCCTAATTGGCTTAATAAGTTGGTTACTTCTTTACCTAAATATTTTGCAGGAACATTAAACGTAGCTTTATAATCCATTGTTTGATCTAAACTATGACTACCACCAACAGTAATACCAATATCGTTGTATTTTATATCAAACGGACTAACATTTACTTTTCCATCATCAAAAGAAAGTTTTGTTTTTACGTCTTTTAAATCTACTTTCTTTAAATCAATAAAACTTAAGTTATTGTTTAATAAACTTAATGCTTGTGAGTTTTCTGGATCAATATCTGTAGTTAAAATTTCAGCCAATGCTTTACCGGACATGGAAGCTAAATTAGGAGTAAGATCGTCTTTTAAAGCTCCAGCTAAATTTACGGTAGTGTTTAGTTTACCTTGAAAAACACTAGCAACTGGCGATAACATTTTAAACATTTCTATATTTTCAAAAGATTGCGAAATGTCAAAAGAATCTATTCCTAAAGCTACATCAAAAACAGGTTGTTCTGGCTTTGTGTTTACTGTTCCATTCATGGCAATACTACCGCCAAACATATTTCCTTTTACATCTTTTAGAGTAGCTTTTTCATCTTTTAAAATAAGCGTTCCCTTTACATCATCTAATTTTAAATTATCATAATACACTTCTTTAACATTAGCAGTTACAGTACAATCTAAAAAAGCAGGTATTTTTAAAGCCTCTACAGCTTCTGCTGTTTTTGTTTTATCTTCTGTAGTTGAGGTTTCTTCAGTTGTGGTGGTTTCACCAGTAGTAGAAGCCATAAAATCACTTACTTTAAATTTATTAGAATTTAAGGTAAAATACCCTTGTAAATCTTTATCAGAAAGTACAAAACCTAATAAATTAGTAATTGTTCCCGTAGCTTTTAAATCGCTATCACCAGTAACTGCATCAAAGTTAGATAAACTTATTTTTTCAGTTTTAAAATCTACTTTGGCATTGTTTATTTTTAATGGCTTCGCAACATCTTCTCCATCAAACAAAAAGTTATTAAGTTCAACAGTTCCATTGTTTTTTATTCTTTGATATTTGTTGTTTGTAATTGCGTCCATATCAAAAGAAGAAGAAAGGTTTGCCGTAATAATTCCACTTAATTCTTTTGCCATTTCTATTGGATATACTTTAGTAATATCGGTTAAATCAATTGTTCCGTTTAAGTTGGCATTAACATAAGGGTTTGTAGTGATGTTTTCTACTTTAGCTTTTCCGCCAAATTTATTTTTACCAATATTAAAACCAAGTTTGTCTACAGCTACAAAAGTATTTTTAATATTACCTGTGGTGTTTTTAATTTGTGCACTAATATTAATATTGTCTACACTTTTTGGTAAATCAGGGTATTTAAAAGAAGCATCATGTGAAGCGATAACGATATCTAATTTAGGAATGGTAGTTTCACTAACAATTCCGTTAACTTTACCATTAACACTAAAGTCTCCACTTGTTTTTACATCAGCAATATTCTTAGCATATTCTTCTGGTATTAAGGCTAAAAAGTTTTTAAAGTCAGATGAAGGTGTTTTAAAATCTATTTCTATTTCTTGGTTTGTATCGTTTAGTTTTACAAAACCATTAAAAATTAAAGGAAGTTGATTAATATGTGCTTCGTTCTTTAAAAACGAATATTTATTATTAGCCAAATCCATTGCCAAAACAGCATCTAAATCTAAATGCAAATTGTTTATATATTGACTTTCATCCATTTTAAAACTAATAGAAGTAGAGGTTTCAGTATCTAACTCAACATTTTGTTGAGAGAAATCTCCTTTTCCAGAATGATTAAAGTCAGATAAAGTTAAAAACATTTTACCTTTCTCATCTATATAATTTATAGTTGAATTTGTAATTGCATATGAATTTAAAGAAAGTTGAAAAGTACTTGCTTCTTCTTCTGTTTCATCTTTAGTAGCTTCACTTATGGTTGCAGTATCATCCGCTTTAGCAATATCGTAATTTGCTTTTCCGTTTTCATCAACCAAAACATTTACTAAAGCATTATCTATAGTAAAAGAATTAATATTTAATTGTCCTTGAGAACTTTTAAAAAGCTCAGTAATTTTTAATTTTAAATTAACGCTTTTGGTGTAAAATAAAGTGTCTCCTTCAAAAGGTTTAAAATTGGTAACAGCAACATCTGTTAATTCTAAAGAAACCTTAGGGAAGTTTCTTAGTAAGCTTAAATCGGCATCCGAAAAATCTAAATTTGCATTAATATTATTGTTAACAGTTTCTTTAATTAAAGCAACCATTTTATCTTGAAATAAAAGTGGTAAACTGATTAATAGTATAAAAACAAAGAGAACAATACCAATAATGATTTTATAAATTTTTTTCATGAGGATGATTTTTAAAGATTTATGCTTCAATGCAAATTTCAGTAATTATTTGTTAACTAATAGTTAATAAGTTCAAAAAACATTTTTATTTTTCAAAAGCAGTAGATGATAATTAGTTTCCGTTGCTTTTTTCTATGTTTTTGATGTATTCAGATGGCCTAATACCTTTTAATTTAAAGAAAACTTTAGAAAAAGAATCAGCGGTATTAAAACCAGCTTCTTGAGCAATTGCCTTTATAGTAAACTTTCTAATGATAGAATTATTTTTAAGTTGATGATCAATATTATTAATTCTTAACATATTTAAGTAATTAGAAAACGAAGTGCCTTTATAATGATTGATTATTTTAGATAGATAATTCGTGTTGGTATTCAGTTTTTTTGCCAAAGAATTTAACGTGATTTTTTGTGATGTATATTCTTGGTTTTTTTCAAATACGTCTAAATTCTTTAAAACATATTGTATGATATCTTCTGGTATGTTTAGTTGATTAGTGTTAGTTATATTTGATTTATTTTCTGTTTTTTTTACAACAGTATTGTTTTGCGTAGTGTGTAATTGTGCTCTTAAATACTTTCTTTCATTAACCAGTTTTAATTGTATTACAGATTGATATCCTAACCAATAAATTAAAATGGTAGTAAAAATTCGTAACGGATAATAAGAGTAGATGAACACGTTATAATTAGAAAATAGCGTAATAATTAATGGAATTAACCATAAAAGATATCCTAAAGCACTTAGTAAAAAGAAATTGTAAATCCATTTTAAGTCATCATAAAATAAAGTTTCTGTAGTTGTCTTTTCTTTTTTTGATAACATAAAAAGGTAAAAAGAGTATCCGTAAATTCCAAGAGAAAAAAGTACACTAATTACCTCTTCAAAAACTCTATATTTTTTAAACAGATAGGTAACATCAGCAATTTCTTGGTTATTGTAATAATATGTAAAACCTACTCTAATACTCACTAAAAAAATAAAAAAAGGCAGTATAATTTTTAAAATATTAAACTGTTTTTTTTCTGTTTTTAAATAGTGAATTAAAAACATGTAAAAAAAAGGAGCTATTAAAAAATGCCAAGGAACTTCAATATATTTTAAAAACGAATAACTGGCTTTTTTAACCATAAGCCACGATTGGAAGTTGTTTAGCGATATTGCTAAAACCAAAAGCATAATAAAAATTGTACTCTTCACTTTACCATTCTTAGAAAAGAATAACAGAAAGCAGAATAAGAAGCCGTGTAATGCACTTATTAGTAAAAAGAAGTTAAAGAAATCTGTAATCTCCAAAGTTTGAATTTTAAGGGGTAAAAGGTTAGCTACAAACTTTAAAGATAATAATTAAGAAGCTATTTATAATGTTAATTAACAAGCGATGTTTTTATAATTCCTATAACTGTAAAATTGGTGCTTGATATTCATGAATATCAAGCGGTAAATTCATGAATGACCAATTACTTTCCTTGCAAATCGCTTTAATCTACTGTTATTTTGGACTGTCTAATTTATAGAAAACAATAAATAAATGCATACAAGAAGGTTCATTTTTACGGGTATAATTTTATTTAGCATTACAATGTTTAGTCAAGCATATGATAAAAAAATAAAATATGTATTTGGAACATTTCATACTCAAAACACCACAATTAACGGAATTGCATTGGGTGCTTTTCCAGAATTAGGAAACAAACAACGGTTTGTAAAAACAAACGGAATAAGATTAGAGATTCCTGGTTTAGGTTTTTTAGCACCAATAGGAAATGGTTCACCTATTTCAAGAGTACTTATTGTTAATGGAAAATTCAATAAAAAAGATTATCAGTTTGATGAAGTTATTAATGGAATAAACATATCAACGGGAACAATTGGAAAAATAAGTTTTAATGGAGTAACTCTTGGAACAATTGCGCAATTTGGAATACTAAATAACGGAATTGCAATTGCAGGAATATGGAATGCAATGGATAAGTCTAATGGAATTCAAATTTCTGGCTTATTAAATGAAACTCTATACAGTAATGGAGTTCAGGTTTCCATACAAAACGCATCATTATTAATGAAAGGTGTACAAATAGGAGGAACCAATTATGGTAAAGAAATACATGGAATTCAAATAGGATTGATCAATAGAAGTGCCAAAACCAAAGGAATACAAATTGGTCTTTGGAATGTTAATGAAAAACGAAAACTTCCTTTTTTTAATTGGAGTTTTTAAAATAGATACTTGAATAATAACTAAATATTTAAAAATGATGAAAACTAATTTTACATTTAAAAAAGGCTTGTTTTTTTTATTCCTTTTGATTACAATACAAATCTTTTCACAAGAAAACATTGAAGATTCAAGAGCAAAAAACGAAATTAAAATTGATGTTTCTGAGCTTGTTTTTTTTAGTGCTTTAGATATCAGTTATGAGCGTTTTAATAAATCTGATATGACTTATGGAGTCTCTTTTCTTTGGAATTTTAAAAATGATGATTTTTATGAGAAAATAGCAGTTACTTCTTTTTTTAGATACTACTTTTTTAATAAAGAAGATTTTGGTGTAAAAGGTTTTTTTGTGGAAGCTTTTTCAAAATTCGCATCAGGAACATATTCCGAATCATTGTTTTTTTCTGATGATGAAGAAAATTATTTTGATGTTGGTTTAGGTTTTTCAGTAGGAAATAAATGGGTGAGTTCAAAAGGTTTTACAGCAGAATTATCTTTAGGTAGTGGTAGAAATTTAAAACTAGATAACGCTTCACCTGATTTTGTTTTTAGAGGTGGTTTTTCAATAGGATATATGTTTTAATTATAGATAAAGCGTTAAAAATGAAAACAAGAAACCGTAATAGTAAGTTGTCAAACATAAATATACCTGTAGCATTAATTGTATTCCGCTTTTTGTTAGCACCAATAATTTTAGCGTTAGCTTATTTTATTGGAGAAAATGCAAAAATGATCATTTTAATACTAATGTATTTAGGCTTAATTTCTGATATACTAGACGGAATAATTGCTAGAAAACAAAACATCTCTTCGGAAAAATTAAGAAGAATGGATAGTCAAACAGATATGGTTTTTTGGTTGTCTATTGGTATTGCAACATGGGTTTTATATCCTAAGCTTATTTCAAATAACTCAATAGTTATTTGGACAGTCCTAGTTATGGAATTAGCTTGTTATATAATAAGTCTGGTAAAGTTTAAAAAAGAAACATGTACACATGCTTTTCTTTCAAAACTTTGGGGAATTAGTTTATTAATTGCGTTTACTTCATTAATTGGGTTTAATCATGCAGGTTTTCCTTTTACTTTAGCCATAATTATGGGGTTAGTGTCACATATAGATGTGATTTTAATAATATTAATTCTACCAAAATGGTCACATGATGTTCCAAGTGCATATCATGCGTATTTAATTAGAAAAGGAATAGATTTTAAACGAAATGAATACCTAAATGGATAACAAATAAGCTAAATATTAAAGTTAGGTATTTAGACTTTTAATCATATTGATACAAAGGCTTAGTTTTGAAAACTAGCAACATTAGTAATAACTGAGGTTGTGTTAATGTGTTGTTTTAATGGGTGTTAGTTTCTGTTTTTTTGATAGAATATAGTAAGGGAAAAAGAATAAAAACAAACAGAAATCTAATTTTAATGATGAAAAAATATTTTATAATAGTAATAATTTTGGTGTTATTTTCTTTAAAAAATCATGCTCAAGAAAATAAGTTAAAACTGAGTGCAGTTTCATTAGCTTATGGAGGTTTTCAGCCTCAAAAAAAGGAAGGTTTAATTAGTGCCGATGGGATATATGCTGGTTTGAGTCTAATAATGACCTTGGAAAAGCATCGATTTTATGTTGCAGTAAATAACGGACAAAATTTAGATCTTTTTAATGATAGTGGAAGGTGTAACGTGGAATTTAATTTATTATATGGAAGGGATATTAAACTTTACAAATGGATACATTTAGAGTTGGCAGTTGGTGTTGGCTATTTCTATAGTGTTCATGGTTTTGATATCTGGGATAATGAATTGAGTTATTTTGAAAATAGAGATAATGCTAAAATTAATTATCATTCAAGTACTGTTTCTTTGCCTTTAAAATCCAAATTACTTTTTTATACATCTTCAAGGTTTTCGCTTGGAGCGAATATAAATGTAAGCATTAATAAAATTTATAATCTTACTGCTTATTGTTTTGTTGCGCAATGGAATTTTTAAATGAATGAAAGAACTTAACCAATAATATAAGGATAAAAATTTTTTCTATTTTTTTGATTTTTAATAAAACTAGAACTATACTAGTTAACTTAAAATGAAAAACGAAGCTTTGTTTTAAATTAAGATTTAATATTAACGATAAAATGTAAAAAAAGATAATTAAATAAATTGTTGTTGAAATAAACAAAAACACTCAGTCTTATAAAGAAATATTCCTTTTTAAAAGGATTAAAAACTTTATACAGCTCGGCTAAACAAAATACATATATTTGTTACTTCGCAAACAAACAACAATTTAGTTAATTATGAGTGATTCACGTAAAAAACAAGAGGCATTACAATACCACGAAAAACCAAAACCTGGTAAAATAGAAGTAATTCCAACAAAAAAATACGCAACTCAACACGATTTATCTTTAGCATATTCTCCAGGAGTAGCAGAACCTTGTTTAGCAATAGCAGAAGACAAAAAGAATGTTTATAAATATACCTCAAAAGGAAACTTAGTAGCTGTAATTTCTAACGGAACAGCAGTTTTGGGTTTAGGAGATATTGGTCCTGAAGCCTCAAAGCCAGTAATGGAAGGTAAAGGATTGCTTTTTAAAATATTTGCTGATATTGATGTTTTTGATATTGAAGTTGACGCTACAGATGTAGATAAATTTGTAGAAACAGTAAAAGCAATTGCACCAACATTTGGAGGTATAAATTTAGAAGATATTAAAGCTCCAGAAGCTTTTGAAATAGAACGTCGTTTAAAGGAAGAATTAGATATTCCTGTAATGCATGATGATCAACATGGTACTGCAATCATTTCTACTGCTGCACTAAAAAATGCATTAGAGATTAATGAAAAAAATATAGCAGATGTTAAAATTGTAGTAAACGGAGCAGGTGCCGCTGCAATTTCATGTACACGTTTGTATTTAGAGTTAGGTGCAAAAAGAGAAAATGTTGTCATGTGTGACAGCAAAGGTGTTATTAGAAAAGACAGAGGGAATTTAACATCTCAAAAAGCAGAATTTGCTACGGATAAAGATTTAAATACTTTAGAAGAGGCAATGCATAATGCTGATGTTTTTATTGGATTATCTAAAGGAAATGTCGTTTCGCCAGAAATGTTATTGTCTATGGCAAAAAAGCCAATTGTTTTTGCAATGGCAAATCCAGAACCAGAAATAACATACGATTTAGCAGTAGCAACTCGAGATGATATTATTATGGCAACAGGAAGGTCTGATAATCCAAACCAGGTTAATAATGTATTGGGATTTCCTTTTATTTTTAGAGGAGCTTTAGATGTTAGAGCTACAGCGATTAATGAAGAAATGAAAATGGCAGCTGTACATGCTTTAGCTAATTTAGCAAAACAAACAGTTCCAGAACAAGTAAATATTGTTTATGATGAAGTAAGTCTTTCTTTTGGTAAAGATTATATCATACCAAAACCATTTGATCCAAGATTAATTTACGAAATACCACCAGCAATTGCAAAAGCAGCAATTGAAAGTGGTGTTGCGCAAAAACCAATTGAAGATTGGAATGGGTACAGAAATGAATTAATGGATCGTTCAGGTTCTGCTAACAGAGAAGTACGTTTGTTACATGATAGAGCTAGAAGAAAATTAAAGAAAATAATTTTTGCAGAAGCAGATCATTTAGATGTGTTAAAAGCAGCACAAAGAGTTCTTGAAGAACGGATAGGAATTCCAATTTTATTAGGAAATAGAAATCTTATTTTAGAATTAAAAAAAGAATTAGGGTTCGATAGTGATGTTTTAATTATAGATCCAAAAACAGAAGAAGAAAAAGAAAGAAGAACTCGTTTTGCTAAAGTATTCTGGGAGTCACGTCAACGAAAAGGAATTACATTATATGAAGCAGAAAAATGGATGCGCGAGCGTAATTATTTTGCAGCAATGATGGTAAATGAAGGAGAAGCAGATGGTTTAATTATAGGATATTCAAGACCATATTCAGCTGTAATAAAACCAATATTAGAACTAATAGAAAAAGATAAAGGTGTAAGAAGGGTTGCGGCAACTAATTTAATGTTAACCAAACAAGGACCAATATTCTTAGCGGATACTACGCTTAATATTAATCCAACAGCAAAACATTTAGTTAAAATTACACAGTACACTTCTAATTTAGCAAAAATGTTTGGTGTTACTCCAAATATAGCCATGTTAGGTTTTTCTAATTTTGGATCTGCTAAATCAGAAAGTTCAGAAAAAATTAATGAAGCTGTTAAATATATGCACCGATATTATAAAGATATGGTTGTAGATGGAGAGCTTCAAGCAGATTTTGCTTTAAACCCAGATTTATTAACTAAAAAATATCCATTTTCTAAATTAAATGGAAAAAAGGTAAATGTGCTTATTTTTCCAAATTTAGAATCAGCAAACATTACTTATAAATTAATGAAAGAGTTGGATGGGGCTGAGTCTATTGGTCCAATTTTATTAGGTTTAAGCAAGCCTGTACATGTATTACAGTTAGGTGCAAGCGTAGACGAAATGGTAAATATGGCAGCAGTTACGGCAATAGATGCACAAGAGAGAGAAAAAAACACAAACAGTTAAAAAGCAGTAAAAAAGGGTTTTATTAGCAATAATAAATTCCATACTTTAGAGGTCTTAAAAAAAAGGAAAGAATGATCACGCAAATAAAGGGGAAGTTGGTTGAGAAAAATCCAACATATGTTGTTGTAGATTGCAATGGCGTTGGATACTTATTAAATATTTCCTTAAACACATTTTCATCATTGCCAAATGATGAAAATGTGTTGTTATATTCTTTTTTATCTATTCGTGAAGATGCACATACTTTATATGGTTTTATATCTAAGTTAGAAAGAGAAATTTTCAAGTTATTAATTTCTGTATCTGGAGTAGGAGCAAGTATTGCAAGAACAATGTTATCTTCTATGACATCAGAAGAGATTCAACAAGCAATTGCATCTGAAAACGTAAAGCTTATTCAGTCTGTAAAAGGAATAGGTGCAAAAACGGCTCAACGTGTTATTGTTGATTTAAAAGATAAAGTGTTAAAAACGTTTGATATGGATGAAGTTTCTGTATCTCAAAACAATACAAATAGAGAAGAAGCGTTATCTGCTTTGGAGGTTCTTGGCTTTGCAAGAAAGCAAACCGATAAAGTATTAACTAGTATTTTAAAAGAAGTTCCAGATGCAAGTGTTGAGGTTCTAATAAAACAAGCGTTAAAAAAATTATAAAAGAGATTGAAAAGAATATTTAATAACAAACTGTTTATAACACTTGCTTTATTAGTTAGTGCTGTTTCATTTTCACAAAATACACCCAAAGTAGATAGTACATCTGTGGTGAAAAATGACACGATTATTCCGCTAAAATATAATTTTAAAAACAGCCAGAATGGAGGGCTATTTTTAAGTAACCCAACAGCTGTTGAGGTGAGTTATGATAAAGCTTTAAATAAATTTGTTGTTATAGAAAGAGTTGGTGATTATCGTATAGGAACTCCTATATATATGACGCCAAGAGAATATGATAAATATCGTTTACGTAACGATATGAAAGGATATTTTAAAGAAAAAGTATTAGCTAGTTCAGGAAAAGAAGGAAGCGAAGAAGCAAGAAAGAATTTATTACCTAAATACTATGTGAATTCAAAGTTTTTTGAATCTATATTTGGTGGTAGCGAAGTGGAAGTTATTCCAACGGGTCAGGTAAATATAAAATTAGGTGGAATTTATCAGAATAGTGAAAATCCACAAATTTCAATAGAAAACCAAAGTAGTTTTACTTTTGATTTCGACCAACAAATAAGTACAAGTTTACAAGCTACAGTTGGTACACGTTTAAAAGTTACTGCAAATTACGATACACAATCTACTTTTGATTTTCAAAATGTTGTTAAGTTAGAATACACACCAACAGAAGATGATATTATACAAAAGTTAGATGCAGGTAATGTTAATTTACCAATAAAAAACTCTTTAATAAACGGAGCACAATCTCTATTTGGAGTTAGAGCTGATTTTCAGTTTGGTAAAACAACAATAAGAACAGCGTTTTCTCAACAGAATTCAGAAAGTAAAACAGTAGTTGCTGAAGGAGGATCCGTTATAGAAGAATTTGAATTAAAGGCATCAGATTACGATAATGATCGCCACTTCTTTTTATCGCAATTCTTTAGAGAAACTTATAGTAGCGCATTAAAAAACTATCCATTAGTTAGTAGCCCTGTTAGTATTACAAGAATAGAGGTTTGGGTAACAAACACAACACAAAATGTAGATGATTACAGAAGTATTGTTGCCTTTGCAGATATTGGAGAAACAGAGTTTAACGGGTCTAATAACAATCTTGTGAACTCAGATATTGACGAAAGAGATATAGAAAGAGTTTTTGTAAGTGGTGTTTCTGCAAATTTACCATACAACGGTGCAAACGAATTAATTGATTTGTTTACGGAAGATGGAGGTATACGAACTGCTGCAGGAATAAGCACAGCTTTAGCATCTGTAACACCAGCTACAAATCCAATGGTTCAGGGTAGTGATTATTCGTATTTACAAAATGCAAGAAAATTAGGGACAAATGAGTATGATTTACACTCTCAGTTAGGATTTATTTCTTTAAATAGAAGATTAAACGATGGTGAGGCTTTAGCTGTAGCATATGAATATACAGTTGTTGGAGCTGTAGATGAAACAGGTCAACCAACAGGAAACACGGTTTTTAAAGTAGGAGAATTTTCTAATGATGGAATTAACGCACCATCAAGTTTAGCAGTGAAGTTATTACGTAGTGAAATACAAACAACGTCTAGAACTGTAGGAACAAGTACAGAAGAAGTTGCTTTTCCAACTTGGAAATTAATGATGAAAAATGTGTACGCATTAGGTGCATATCCTTTACAACAAGAAGGTTTTTTGTTTGAGTTAATGTATCGTGATGACGAAAGTGGAGTACAACAAAACACTTTACAAAATGCAGCTGATACTACTTTACATGATCAAACATTGTTAAGCTTATTTCAGGTTGATAAATTAGATGAAAGTCAGTTTTTTGTTGATGGAGGAAATGGTTTTTTCGATTTTATAGAAGGAATAACAGTAAGTTCAAGTAAGGGTTTAATCTTTTTTCCAGAACCAGAACCTTTTGGAGAAGATTTAGAAGATGAAATAACAAATACTGATGATGTAAGTAAATATATTTTTAGAGATTTATACCTTACCACAAAAGCACAAGCAAAAAACGAGTACCAAGATAAAGACAAGTTCTTTTTAAAAGGTTATTATAAATCAGAAACAAGTAGTGGTATTTCATTAGGAGCATTTAATATACCACGTGGGTCAGTAACAGTAACAGCTGGCGGAAGACAGTTAGTAGAAGGTGTAGATTATGTTGTAGATTATCAACTAGGAAGTGTTCAGATTTTAGATGCATCCTTGGAAGCATCAGGAACACCAATTAGTGCAACTGTAGAAAACAATACTTTTTTCAATCAACAAAGAAAAACTTTTTTAGGAGTTGATGTAGAACATAAAATATCAGAAAACTTTATTCTAGGAGGTACTTTTTTAAATGTAAGCGAAAGACCAATTACACCTAAAGTAAATTATGGAGCGGAACCTATAGATAATATAATGTTAGGTTTTAACCTAGATTATAGTGCTGAAGTACCTTATTTTACAAAATTAGCGAATAAGTTACCTTTTGTAGAAACAGATGTCGCTTCTAATATTTCTGTAAGAGCAGATTTGGCATATCTAATACCAGGTTCAGCAAGTGGAATTGAAGCCACTTCTTATTTAGATGATTTTGAAGCTTCTCAAACACCAATTAACTTAAATTCACCAACACAATGGTTTTTGGCAAGTACGCCAACTTCTCAAGGATATGATGGAGATACATATAACGATTTATCTACTAATTACAACAGAGCAAAATTAGCATGGTATAATATAGATCAGTTATTTTATTCTTCCGGAAGTGATTTGCCAAGTAATATTAATGAAACAGAACTATCAAGAGATGAGGTTCGTCAGATAACATATTCAGAGTTATTTCCTAATACAGATTTAGATGTTACACAATTAAATTTAGTGTCTACATTAGATTTAGCGTATTATCCTAATGAAAGAGGTCCTTATAATTTTAATACATCAGAGGTAGTACTTCCTGAAAGTAATTGGGGAGGAATTATGCGTTCGTTAACAACCAATAATTTTGAACAAGCAAATGTAGAATATATTCAGTTTTGGTTAATGGACCCTTATGATAATTATTCTATAACTGAAGAAGAAGGGCTACCTGCTTCAGTAAATCCAGATGAACCTTTAAACCAAGTTGGGAAATTATTTATCAATTTAGGAAATATTTCAGAAGACATTTTAAGAGATGGAAATAAGCAATACGAAAATGGATTGCCTGAAGATGGACTAAAATTAGATGGAAGTAATGTAAATGAAACAACATGGGGAAGCACACCATTGAGTCCTTCTATTTTATATGCTTTTAGTAGTGAAGATAGTGAAAGAACACAACAAGATGTTGGTTTAGATGGTTTAAATGATACGGAAGAAGCTGCAAAGTTTCCAGATTTTGCTTCTCTAGCAGATCCAGCTGGAGATAATTTTCAGTTTTTTAGAGGATCAGAATTAGATGCAATTAACGCAACAGTTTTAAGAAGGTATAAAAATTATAATAATACAGAAGGGAATTCTCCAACAGCAAATCAATCAGAAGAATCATATCCAACCTCTTCAACAACATATCCAGATACAGAAGATATTAATAAGGATCAAACTATGAATCCTGTTAGTAGTTATTACGAATATGAGGTTTCGTTAAATAAATCAGATTTAGTTTTAGGTTCTAATAATATTGTAGATGCAAAAACAAATACAGTAACTTTATCTGACGGACAAACAAGAAGTACAACTTGGTACCAATTTAGAATTCCTGTTAGAAGTGGTTATACAGATGCTATTAATATTTCAGATTTTAATAGTATACGTTTTATGCGTATGTTTTTAACAGAGTTTAAAATGCCTGTTGTATTGCGTTTTGGTGAGCTAGAATTGGTTCGTGGAGATTGGAGACGTTATACACAAACGTTGGATCCAAATATTTCAGAAACAGATTTAACAACAGCAGAACTTAACAATTTTGAGGTAGGAGTTGTGAGTATTGAAGATAATGAAACTCGTTATGAGTTGCCACCAGGAATTGTAAGAGAAGAATTACAAGGTACAAGTACTATCCAAAGTCAAAACGAACAATCATTATCATTAAAGGTTACAGATTTAGAGCCTGAGAAAATTAGAGCAGTATACAAAAACTTGAGTATAGATATGCGTAGGTATAAAAATTTACGTATGTATTTACACGCTGAAGCTCCTGATTCTCCTACAACAGATGATGATGACTTAGTGGCGATAATTCGTTTTGGTACCGATTTAGATGATAATTATTATCAAATAGAAAAACCTTTAGAATTGTCTACTGTTTTACTTAATCCAACAGATACACAGGCTTGGCCAGAAGAGAATGATTTAGATATTCTTTTAGAGGAATTAGCTAATTTAAAATTAGAGAGAGAACGTTCTGGTTTATTACTTACAGAAATATATTCTGGGTTATCATCAAATGATTTAAGAATATCTGTAAAAGGAAGCCCAACATTAGCACAAATAAGCACTGTAATGTTAGGTGTTAAAAACGAAAGCGCATCAAGTTCAAATGTTACAGGTGAAGTTTGGTTTAATGAGTTAAGAGCGGTAGGTTTTGATAATGATGGTGGATGGGCTGCAGTAATAAGTGCAGATGCAAATTTTGCAGATGTGGCTAACGTATCATTATCAGGAAGTATTTCTACAGTAGGTTTTGGAAGTGTAGAATCTACAGTACAAGAAAGAAGTATTGAAGATTCAAAAGAATATAATGTAGCAACTAATGTTCAGTTAGGTAAAATGATGCCTGCTAAATGGAATATGCAAGTTCCAATGAGCTATTCTTATAGTGAAGCTTTTGTAGATCCAAAATTTGACCAGCAATACCAAGATATTACTGTTGAAGACGCCTTAACTTCCGGAGATGAAGATGTAATAAGAAATAGTGAAAACTCTCAAGATTACACTAGAAGAAAAAGCATTAGTTTTATTAATGTTAAGAAGAATAGAAATCCAGAAAGTAAGAAAAAGCCAAAATTTTATGATGTAGAAAATTTAGCTGTTTCTTATGCTTTTAATGAAGAATTTCATAAAGATTATTCAATAGAAAAATATATAAGTCAAAATTTAGCTGCAGGAGTGAGTTATAATTTTAATTTTACTCCATTTAGCATAGAGCCTTTTAAGAATTCTAAGAAACTTAAGAGTAAGTATTGGAAAATTATTAAAGATATTAACTTTAATCCAGTACCAAAAGTACTAGCTATTAATTCTAAAGTGAATAGAGCGTTTAATCAACAACAATCAAGAAATTTAGTAGATGGTTTTTCAGCGCAACCAGAATTAACACAGCGTACTTTTTTGTTTGATTGGGATTATACTATTGGTTTTGATTTAACAAAATCGTTACAATTAAACTTTAATGCAACTAATAATTATATATATGATGGTTTTGGAGCAGATGAAGAGTTAGAAATTTTTGATAACATTTTATCAATAGGTCGACCAAATCAATATCATCAAAAGTTAAATGCAACGTATAAACTCCCTATAAATAAATTACCATATTTAAGTTTTATAACTGCAGATTATGGATATACTGCTGATTTTGATTGGCAAGCTTCTTCGCAAAGTGTACTAGATCAAACATCAGGTATAACTTATGCTGATGTTGTTGGTAATACAATACAAAATGCCAATACTCAAAATGTAAATGCGAATATCGATTTTACTCGTTTCTATAAGAATTTAGGTTTAGAGAAATTATTTCTTACAAAACAAAAAAGGGTAAAAGGTAAAAAAGGAATTGCCTCTTCAAAAGTGAAAAAGCAAGTAGCTAAAAAAGTAAAGTTGAAGAAAAATGCATCAATAGGTAAAAAAATATTAAAAGGTTTTTATGATGTAGTAACTTCTGTTAAGAAAGCAAAAATTAGCTATTCAGAAAATAACGGAACCTTATTAGATGGCTATGCACCATCTGTAGGATTTTTAGGAAGAGATAATTTTGGAGGAGGTTTAGCACCTTCACTAGGGTTTGTTTTTGGAAGTCAAACAGATATTTTACAGAGAGCTTTAGAAAACGATTGGTTGGTTTCTCGTGCTACGGGAGAAGATTATTATAGTAAGAACTACGGAAAAACAGCTGCAGAGAAATTAGATTATAATATCTCTGTAAAGCCAATAAAAAGCTTAACTATTGACTTTCGTGCGAACAAAATTAAAACATCAGCTAGTACACAACAATTAGATGTTGTTGATAATCAAATAGCAGATATTGATGCTTACCAAACAGGTAATTACAGTACAAGTCATTATATGCTAAGTACTGCTTTTACAGATTCAGAGGCATTATATCAGAAGTTTTTAGATTATAGAAGTATTATAGCAAATCGATTAGCAACTGTATCTCAACCGGTAAGCGGATTTCAAGAAAATGGGCAACAAGTTATGTTGCCTGCCTTTATCGCTGCTTATTCAGGTAATGATCCTAACTCAGTAAGTACAGGTATATTTAAAAACATACCAATACCAAACTGGACACTTCGTTATAACGGATTAATGAAGTTTAAATGGTTTAAGAAGAATTTTTCTTCATTTACATTATCACATGCTTATAAATCGTCATATACAATAGGTAATTTTACAAATAACTTACAATATGATGTTGATGGTAATAATATTCCTGATTTAAATGTTTCAGGTAATTACCAGCCAGAATTATTGATTTCTACCGCAACTTTAATTGATGAGTTCTCTCCATTAATTAGAGTAGATATGAAAATGCGTAACTCTTTTTCATTAAAAGGAGAAATAAGAACGGATAGGAGTTTAGCTTTAAATTTCAACAATAATACGCTTACAGATATAAAAGGAAAAGAATTTGTTATAGGATTAGGATATAAGATTAGAGATGTTAAATTTGTAACTCGTTTTACAGGTAAAAAAGAAACCTTAAAAGGAGATATAAATTTAAGAGCAGATATTTCGTTAAGAGATAATATAACGGTTATTCGTTCTATAGATGAAGAAAACAGTCAGATAACAGGAGGAGAAACATTGTTTGGATTAAAATTTAGTGCGGATTATAATTTAAGTAAAAGTTTAACAACATCTTTTTACTACAATCATAATACATATCAGTACGCGATTTCAACAAATTTTCCAAGACAAGCAATTAATGCTGGTTTTAATCTGATTTATAATTTAGGAAATTAAACACAAAAAATATAAAACAAAATTACCAATGAACATTCCATCAAATTTAAAATACACTAAAGATCACGAGTGGATTAAAATAGAAGATGATATAGCAACTATAGGAATTACAGACTTTGCACAAAGCGAATTAGGTGATATCGTTTATGTAGATGTTGATACTTTAGACGAAACTGTAGAAATAGAAGCTGTATTTGGATCAGTAGAAGCAGTAAAAACTGTTTCAGATCTTTTTATGCCTTTAACAGGAGAAATAATAGAATTAAACGAAGCTTTAGAAGATGATCCTGAATTGGTAAATACAGACCCTTATGAAGCCGGTTGGATGATTAAGGTGAAAATTCCCGATCTTAGCCAGATTAATAATTTATTGGATGCTGAAGCGTATCAAGCTCTTATTAAGAGCTAATAGCTTATTATTAGCAATTAGTATAACAATAATAATTGCGGTATTAAGTTTAATGAAAATAGGGAAGCAACCTATAAATTTCCATAGTATAGACAAAGTAGAGCACTGTATTGCTTACGCAGTATTAAGTTTTTTTTGGGTATTAGCATTAGGTAACACTCAAAAAAAGAGGTTAATAGTCGTTTTTTTTTGTGTTTTTTATGGTGTGATTATTGAAATGTTTCAAGGAATGACAACTTACAGAACTTTTGATTTTGTAGATATGATTGCAAATTCATTAGGCGTACTTATAGGATTACTAATTTTTTTATTTTTTATAAAAAAAAAGAATCTTGTTAATTAGCTTGTATTTGTTAGAATAAATTAATTAAATTAGCGAACTATATAAAAACATTCTAGGATGGAAATCAAGAAAAATCCAAAATCAAATTTAGAAAACTACAGTAAGTTGTTTATGCAGCTTGGTTTAGTTTTAGCTTTATTTGTAACGTATATTGCTATAGAAGAAAAGACCTATGATAAGCAATATGATACGTTAGGTGATGCAAACATGGGAACAGATGTGGACGAGGAAACATTAGTTATGACTCCACCGCCACCACCGCCACCGCCACCTGCAACTCCACCACCACCAACCCCTGAAAAAATTGAGGTTGTTGAAGATGATAAAGAAATTGAAGAAACAGTTTTAGAGTCTACAGAAACAGATGAATCTGAAGCAGTAGAAGTTGAAGAGATAGAAGAGGTAGAAGAAGAAGAAGAAGTTATTGAAGATGTACCTTTTTCTATTATTGAAGAAGTTCCTGTTTTTCCTGGATGTAAAGGAACTAAAACAGAAAAGAAAAACTGTTTAAATAAAAAAATGCGTAGACACGTTACCAAGAATTTTAATGCTGATTTAGCAAATGAATTAGGATTAGCTCCAGGTAAGAAAAGAATCTATGTTCAGTTTAAAATTGATAAAGACGGTACGATTACTAATATCAATGCAAGAGCACCTCACCCAAGATTAAAAGCTGAAGCTATTAGAATAGCAAAAAAACTACCTAAAATGAAACCAGGTAGACAAAGAGGTAAAGCTGTACGTGTAGGATATACACTACCAATTTCTTTTAATGTAGAATAGTAGTGCTTTAAATAAAAATAAAAAAAGCAACTCATTTTTGAGTTGCTTTTTTTATTGGCACAATAATTGTTTTTAACGAATACTTAACATTAAAAACAATTATTATGAAACAGTTAAAAAAGTCTCCAAGACTACAGCTAGAAAAGTTTTCAACCATTTTTACGCAATTAGGTTTAGTATTAGTATTGTTTATTGTGTTCGTTTCCTTAGAGTATGAAACAGAGAAAACAGCAATGATAATAGACGAATCAGGAGAAGAAATAAGAGAGGTTTATGATATAGATAATAAACCTTTAATTATTGTAAAAGATCTACCAAAACAAGTAGAAACAAGAGTAGAAAGACCTATAACAACACTAATTGAAGATCCAGAAGTTGTTAAGAATGATCAATCGGAAACGAAAATAGTCACGAAAGTAGAGGATACACCAAAAGAAGATTTTGTTATTAAAGATGATGTACCAGAAGAGCCTATAATAAATGATGATGATGATCCTAAAGGTATTTCTTTTGTAAGTAAAATCCCGGTATTTAAAGGATGTGAAAACTTATCAGAAGTAGAAGGAAGAAAATGCTTTGATAAGAAAATGAGTAAATTAGTAAAAAGACATTTCAATGTTGATTTAGCAAATGACTTAGGTTTAAGAAGTGGTAAAAACAAAATATTAACTCAGTTTGTTATAGATAAAGAAGGAAACGTAACAGACGTGCAAATTAGAGCACCTCATAATGCTTTAAAAAGAGAAACAACAAGAATTTTAAAAAAAATACCTGTATTTAAACCAGGAGAGATGAATGGTAAAGCGGTAAAGGTTAGATACACACTACCAATAAGTTTTCAAGTAGAATAACATAAGAAAAACTCAATCTTAATCGATTGAGTTTTTTATTTTTGTTTTTATGAGTATTTCAGAAGACTTTTTTGCGCACGAAACATCAGTTATTGATGATGGTAGTATAATTGGTAAAAACACTAAAATATGGCATTTTAGCCATATTATGCCTAATAGCATAATTGGAGAGCAATGCAATATAGGACAGAATGTTGTTGTATCGCCAGATGTAGTATTAGGTAATAATGTAAAAGTTCAAAATAACGTATCTATATATACAGGTGTAATTTGTGAAGATGATGTTTTTTTAGGCCCATCAATGGTTTTTACAAATGTTATGAACCCAAGAAGTGCAATAAATAGAAAAAATGAATATCAAAAAACAATAGTAAAAAAAGGAGCAAGTATTGGGGCAAATGCAACTATTATTTGCGGTAATAATATTGGTGAATATGCTTTTATTGGAGCTGGAGCAGTAGTTACAAAAGAAGTATTGCCATATGCATTAGTAGTAGGTAATCCATCAAAACAAATAGGTTGGGTTAGTGAGTATGGTCACAAACTTAATTTCAATGAAGATAGTGTTGCTGTTTGTAAAGAAAGCAATCAACAATACAGATTAATTAATGAAAAAGTAAAGAAAATTTAAAAAAAAAGCATTTATGTTTAAAATAAATTTTATATTTGCATAGTGGTTTTTTTAAAACCACTTCTTTTTCTTTTTCATAGCAATTTTTCCCATTTAGTATTACTAAATGGGTTTCTTTTTTTTAGATACTTCCCAAGTTATAAAAGAGAAAAGAACTAAATATTCTAATGCTACAAACCATAGGTTTTCTTTCCAAGGAGTATTCGCATAGGCTTGATAACTTAAAATAATTACTAAAGACCAAACCAAAGGAAACTTATAACTTGTAAATACAGATAGAATTATTAAGCTAGCTAGATACCACGGATGAACTGTTGTAGACATAAAATAATAAAAAGACAAACTTAAAAGCATAGCTGTAATTAAGTTTTTTAAACTTAAATTATTTCTAAAGAAAGTAAAGACCATTAAAACACACACACTTAAAGTAGGTAAGATTTTTCCAATAATACCAATTTCATTATAACCTCTAAAGAGATAACCAATTTCTCTTAAAACATAATAAATACTGGCGTTGAATTCAAAATTTTTAAACCATAAACCAACAGAGTTTGCGTAATTGCTTATTAATTCATGGGAGTAGAAAGGTAAGAATAAGAGTAAGCTTGTACCAATTACAATGCAGTAAAATATAACAAGCTTACTAAAACTACTAAGAGTTTTTTTATTTGTAAACCACTGAAAAAATAAAGGTAAAAAGAATAAAGGAATTAATTTAACAGCAACAGAACAAGCAAGTAAAAGGGAAGCCATTATCCATTTTTGTTGTTGTAATTTGTAAAGCGCAAATACTAAAAAAAATAACATTACTGGTTCAAAATGTAAATTACCTGTGAGCTCAATGATTATAAATGGGTTTAAGGCATACAAATAAATATTTTTAGGATTTAAATTTAGTTTTTCTAAAAGTTTAACACCTATTTTTATAATACCAATATCAGCAAAAATAATAATAGCTCTCATTATAATTACAGAGCCTAATATACTGTTTTTAGCAAATAAAGCAGCAATAAGAAAGCAAAGTTGATTAATAGGAGGATAATTGGTATAATGACTTCCATTAAGAGCTCCCATACCTTCATAAAGTTCTTTTGCTTGATGTATTGGGTAGCTTTCTTGTGTTATAAGGTTTTCAGGTAAAGATAAATAAGGGTTTAATCCTTCTAAAATCATTCTTCCATCCCAAATAAAACGATAAAAATCTTGAGATAAATTAGGTATAGCCAAAAGAAACACTAATCTAAAAACAAGAGATAGAATAAATAAAGACTTTTTACTTAATTGATTATTTTGAATAAAAAAGTAAAAACATGTAAATAAAGAAATCCAACAAAAAAGCAAAACACCAAATTGTGTTCTGTCTAAATGATGAGCAACAAAAAAATATAAAGCAAAGCTAAATAAAAAACATACTAAAGAATTATATTTTTTTAAAGTATTCATTAAACCTTAGAAAAAACAGATTTTAAAAACACATATCCGAATCCAACAAATAACATCAAATGAAAAGGGAACAATCCAAAATCTCCACCTTGGTTACCAACAATAAATGCACTGTACATACCAAAACCAAAATATAATATTAGTAAACCTTCTACAACAACATTGAAACTTATTTTATTGGTTACATATTTGTTGTTTTTCCAGTTGTCTTTAAACGCTTTTATATTAAATTTTGGGGTACGAACAAATTCACTTTTTTTACCAAAATGACCTTCTAAAACAGCAATAGTATTATGTAAAGAAAAGCCCATAGCAATAGAGAAGAAGGTAAAAAACATACCTATATATTTAAAAAAATTTATAAATCCGCCACCATAAATGTTTTTATACATATGCCAATAGCATATAAAAAATATAGCTGAACTTAAAACGAAAAAGCTCATTGCATAAAAATAGTTTTTTAAATGTGCGTATTCATTTTTTATATACAACATTGGAATACTTAAAATAGCAACCAAAAAGATACAGGTAAACATAGAGCTATTTAATAAATGTAATAACCCGTGAGTTTTTGTTTTAGCTGAAATATTTTTATTAAATAAAACACGTTTAAGCATTTTCTGAAAGTTTTCAGCACCACCTTTGTTCCATCTGAATTGTTGTGATCTTGCTGCACTGATAACTATAGGTAATTCGGCAGGAGTTTCAACATTTTCAAGGTATTTAAATTCCCATTTATTTAATTGAGCTCTGTAACTTAAATCTAAATCTTCTGTAAGTGTATCGCCTTCCCAATTTCCAGCATCTATAATACATTCTTTACGCCAAATACCAGCAGTTCCATTAAAATTAATAAAATGACCTTTACTATTTCGTCCAGTTTGCTCTAAAGTAAAATGAGCATCTAAAGCAAAAGCTTGGATTTTGGTAAGCATAGAATAGTTTCTATTAATGTGACCCCAACGAGTTTGAACAACACCAATTTTTTCATCCTTAAAGTACGGAACAGTTTCTTTTAACCAGCAAGGTTTTGGTAAAAAGTCAGCATCAAAAATAGCAATGAACTCACCTTTAGCAATTTTTAAACCTTCTTTTAAAGCACCAGCTTTAAAACCTATTCTATTTTCTCTTCGGATATGTAAAATATCTAATCCGGTTTTTTGTATTTCATCAATTAAAACAGCAGTTGAAGCAACTGATTCGTCTGTAGAATCATCTAAAACCTGTATTTCTAATTTATCTTTTGGGTAGTCTATTTCTGCTATGTTTTTAAGCAAACGCTCCATAACATACAGCTCATTATAAACAGGTAGTTGTATGGTGACATAAGGGATTTCAGAAGAATTGTCTAAGTTAAATTTAGGAGAAGTATCTACCTTTTTCTTTGAAGCCAAGTAGTTAAATAGCAAGTTAAGTTGTGCTATTGCATACATAAAGATCAGTAGTATTGCTATTGTGTAAATGGCAATAATTATATATTTAAGTATCATTATTTGAAACTGTATTTAAAAATCCAAGTTAATATTTTAACGCCGGCTAAAATACTACCTTTTATTGTACCAGAGACTTTTGATACACCAATTCTATTGCGGTATTTTACAGGAATTTCTTTGTAAGACATTTTTTGCTTTAAAGCCTTTAATTGCATTTCAACAGTCCATCCATAGGTTTTGTCTTCCATTTCTAAGGCAATTAACTTGTCGTATTTAATAGCTCTAAAAGGACCCAAATCTGTAAATGTAGCTTTAAAGAATAAGCTCATTAATTTAGTAGCCAACCAATTTCCAAAAATTTGTTGTGGAGTCATAGCTCCTTTCTCTCTTAACCCCTCAACACGTGCACCAATTACAAAGTCTATATTGTCATTAATAATAGGTTCAATAATTTCGGTAAGTTGTTCTGGGTAATCAGAGTAATCACCATCTAAAAAAACGATAATAGTTGGTTGTTTTTTCTGATTAGCAATGTATTCCATTCCTTTTAAACATGCATAACCATAGCCTTTACGGGGTTCTGATAAAACTGTTGCACCTGCTTTTTGAGCATTTTCTTCTGTTTTATCAGTAGAATTATTACTAATAACAATAACTTCATCTACTTCTTTAGGAATGTCATTAATAACATTTGCTATAGAATCTTGCTCGTTGTAAGCAGGAATAATAACTTTTATATGTTGATTCATTTTTTATCTTAAGTCCTTCAAATTATTTTCCTTTCTAAAGGAAGAAAAGTTTGTCCATTCATTTACTTTTTTGCCATCATAAAAGCGAGATGCTTTTACAATTTTTTCTTTTTTATAAAGTAAACAATATCCATTTTTTTGATTGTCCTTTAATTGGCATTTGTGATTAATAGTTCCGTCTTTGTTATAAAACGTCCACCATTTGTTTTGTTTACCATTTACATAATGACCTTCTTTTTCAAGAGAACCATCTTTGCGGTAAAAGTACCAATATTTTATTGGATGATTATAGTTAAAATGACCTTGTTGTTTTATAGTCCCGTTTTTATGAAAGAATGTCCAATATCCTATTTTAATTTGATTTTCTATCCAGCCTTCTTCCTTTAAGTTTCCATTGTTGTAGTAGTCTTTAATGTATGTTTTTTGAGAAAATACAACAATGTTAACTCCAATAAGGAAAATAAATAATAATTTATTTTTCATTTACTAACTCCATCAAATCAACATCGTTACCTAATAAAATTTGTGTTGGATTAATACGTCCATCTTCTGGTCCGTTTTCTAATTTTAATACACCACGTGGGCAAACGGCTGAACAAACTCCACAACCTACACAACTAGAACGAACAATATTTTCTCCTTTTTGGGCATATGCACGAACGTCAATACCTTGTTCACAATAGGTAGAACAGTTTCCGCAAGAAATACATTGACCACCGTTAGTAGTTATTCTAAAACGAGATTTAAAACGTTGTACAAATCCCATATAAGCAGCTAAAGGACAACCAAAACGACACCAAACACGGTTTCCTAAAATTGGATAAAATCCTGTACCAATAACTCCTGAGAAAATAGAACCAATTAAAAACCCATAAGAACTCTGAACATCATAAGCTGTAATTCCAAAAGCAAGTTCTTTCCAGCTTTCAATTTCCGCGAAAAATATATATAAAGTTAATGCTGTCATTAATGTTGCAAAAAGTAAAACTCCATGAATTAACCAACGTTCTACTTTCCATGAAAATAATGATTTGCTAGATAATTGACGATAAGGATCACCTAAAGTTTCAGCTAATCCACCACAACCACAAACCCAAGAACAATACCAGCGTTTTCCGTAGAAATAAACCATTACAGGTACAATAACTAAGGTTAATACAATTCCCCAAACGAACATAAATAAACCTACTTGTCCTTGGCTCATTAAACTCCAGTCTTTACCTAAGTCAAAAAAGAAATCATAATCTAAAGGCCACGCGTTTTTAAAATCAAACCAAGGCATGTTAAAAGCAACTAAAATTTCTGGTATTAAAAAGGCAAAAGCTACTTGAAAGAATAATACAACAGAAGTTCTTACCAATTGATAATTATTATGACGGTATTTTATAAACATTCTAATGGCAAATACAGTCATTACAGAACAATACATAAATCCATATAAAAACCATTGACTAGATCCGTTTCCACTTAAACCTTTACTAATTTGATTTACAGATAAAATAGGATTTATTAAATAGTTAGGATAAAAATATAATAACATATAAAACGCTACAAAATATATACAGGCAATCATACCTAAATAACCTCTGTTTGTAGCTGAATGCTGAAAAATACCATTGTTTTTTATTCCAGCAGGACCTAATAACTTATAATCTGCACCAAAAGCTAAAACTCCACCTATTATTGCCAAACCAAATGTTAAGAAGAAAAATAATCCTTGATTTTTAGAAACCCATCCTGTAGCAGAAGCTCTTACTAATGGATATACAAAGTTCTTAGAAGTTACATTCCACTTTACTTTAATTATTTTGTTCCAATTAATGTTTTCTTGACCTTTCTCAAAAGCATCTGATTCTTTTGCAATGGCTATAATTTTACTAGAAAGCTCAAAGGTGCTTAATTCTTTACCTACAATTTCTTGTTGCGCTTTATTTATAAAATAGTCGCTTTTTACATTTTGAGAAGTCCATGTATTAAAAATTTCTTGAGTTACATTATTCGTACCTGTAAAAATACTTGCGGTAAAAATAAAAAAGCCAATTAAAGCTGTAATTAATCCTATGTTTTTAATTGTTTTCATAATTAGATTGTACTCTTTTTAGGGGATTATTGGAAGTAAGTATAAGTTAAAATTATTTCTCCTATTTTGTTTGGTAAATTTGAATTCTCTGAATATTCATAAGAATCACCTTGCTCATATTCACGGTTTTGGTAACTAACTTGAGTGTTTAAAAGGTTTCCGTTGTTTGTATAAAAATAATTGTATTCAAAAGTTACTGGGCTTGTACCAAAACGAACACCAATACTATTTAGTCTAGTATGTTTACTATAGATTAGTGTATTGTTATTATTGTATTTATAATCAGTATAATAAAATAACTCAGTATCTCTAAAATCTGATATTTTGATGATTAAATTATCTTGATATTCAATATTACTATGAGTTAAAAGCCCATCATCGTTATATAGAATTTGTTTAAGAATATCGTTTTCATAAGTGAAATTATAATCTATAATGTTGTATTCGTTACTGTTCTCATCAATGTTTGAACTTTTAATTTTATATAAATCGCCATTTTTGTTATAATGATAAATAGTTTTCTTTCTAGTATTAGAAGCCGTTACTATTTCTATATTATTGTTCTTATAATATTCATTATGAAAAGAATTGTGAGCATTAATAAATCCGTTAGGATTGGCTTTAAACACTAGGTCGTTATTTACACTACATGAAAAAAGGACGTTAAAACAAAGTATAGCGAAAACTATTTGTTGGGAAATTATTTTTTTCATGACTAAGCGTTTAACGTTTTACTAAAAATTCGCTTCCAACTTTTCTTTTTTAATTTAATATTAGTGTTGTTTTCTTTATTGAATTTAGCGATAATTTCAGGTTCATGAAGCTTGTAAAATTCAGGATCGAAATTTGCATCGGCTAAATGCTCTAAAACATAATCTATAGATTTTTTATTGGTAAGCACTTTGTCAAAAAATGGATGACGCATTCTTATTCCAAAAGTATTTATTCCAATAAACTGACGAGTATTTTTATCAAAATTAATATGAATTGCTTTTTTATTACAGCTAGATTCCCAGTAAAAACGAGCCTCGTTTTCTTTTGGTTTCGCCCAAACCCAACCATAGGTTTGGTATTCAATGTCCATAAATTTTGCAGAATTAAACCAATGACCAGGTTTATATTCTGTGGGATTGCCACAAATAGTTTGTGCTAAAGTTTCTCCCATCATTCTACCAGTATACCAAACAGCTTCTATATTTCTTCGTTCACCAATAGCTTCGTGTTGTTCAGCACAATCACCAATTGCATAAATGTTGTTTATATTAGTTTCTAAAAAGCGATTTACTTTTACACCACGACCAGTTTCAATAGCAGAATCTTTTATAAAATCTATATTAGGTGAAACTCCAGCTGTTAAACCAACTACATTACAAGCAATTTCTTCGCCCGTTTCTTTAATAATTATAGAAGAAGCATTACCATTTGCATCTGATTTTATTTCTTGAAGATTTACACCTAAACGTAAATCGATATGATTGTTTAAAATCTCTTTATTTATTAATTCACTTTCTTGAGCAGGCAAAACTCCGTTCCAAAAACTAGTTTCACGTACTAAAAAAGTTACAGGAATATTTCTACTGTGTAGCATTTCTGCCATTTCAATTCCTATTAAACCACCACCAACAATTACAGCGCGTTTACAAGTTTTATTATCTGGAGCAAATTTTTCTAGATTTTCTAAATCTTGTTTATGATACATTCCCATAACGCCATTTAAGTCTTGTCCTGGCCATCCAAATTTATTAGGTTTTGAACCTGTAGCTATAATTAATTTATCATAACTAAAATCTTCACCAGAAGCAAAAACAAGTTTGTTGTTTTCCGTATCAATTGTTTTAACAAAGGCTTGCTTAAGTTCTATACTATTTTTTTTCCAGAACCAACTTTCATAAGGTTGTGTATGCTCAAACTTCATATGTCCCATATATACATACATTAAAGCAGTACGAGAAAAGAAATATTCAGTTTCGGCTGAAATGATAGTTATCTTTTTGTCTGATAATTTTCTAATATGACGAGCTGCTGTTACGCCTGAAATACCATTTCCTATAATTACAATATGTTCCATAGTTTGTTTATGTGTTGATTTTCATTCTGTCGAAGAGAATATAAAAAATTTACAAATATTTTTAGTTTAGAATAGATATAAATAAAAAAATAAAAATTAATTGTAATTTAAACAATACAATTACGACTGACGCTATAATTGTTAAAAAAACTAACACAATGAAACAAAATAAACTTGTTCTAGCCTTACTTTTAAGCATCAGTTTTACCAGCTTTTCTCAAGAAGAAGAGGAAAAAGCGTCTAATATTCAAACTTATACACCATCTAAGCTTTTAGATAAAGGTCAATGGGATATAAAGTTGTTTAATAACTTATATACGGAAGTAGAGTTTGCTGATTCAAACGGAGATCATCAATCTAAAGATAGAGAAAACTATTTTACAGCTACTTTAGAAGCTTTTACAGGAATATCAGAAAATAATAGATTTAATGTTGGAGCAATTATAGAGTTTAGGTCTAACACTATTGGAGGACGTCAAGCATTATCTGTATTTAGTTTAGAAGATACAGCAACAGATAGAAAAGGTATTTCATCTATTGCACCAGCGGTTAAATTTCAACCAATAGAAGGTGTAGGTAATTTTTCTATTCAATCAGCTATACATATTCCTTTAGAAAGTAATGAATCTGAAAATGGAGTGTTTATAGATCAAACAGCATGGATGTTTCAAAACCGTTTTTTTTATGATTATACATTTCCAAGTAAACAATGGCAATTATTTACAGAGTTAAATACAGAATATAACTTTGGTGATGAAAATAGTTTTGCTAACAATACATTTGTTTTAGCTCCAGGAGTATTTATGAGTTATTTTCCAAGTAATAAGACTACAGTTTTAGGTTTTGTACAACATTCACAACGATTTGGTGATTTTACACAAGATTATACTGCACTTGGGTTTGGAGGTAAATATCAATTAACAGATTTATTGAATTTAGAAGTTTTATATAGCAAATTTGTACGAGGTACAGATACTGGTTTAGGACAATCTTTTAATATAGGATTAAGAGCATTGTTTTAAGAAAATGAGTACTTTAGGAGTATGTTAAAAAATACAGTTCTTTTATTACTTTGCATTTCTTCAGTCTTTTACTCATGTACATCTCAAACCAAAAAGATAAATGGATTGAGTTTTGTTGCAGCAAGAGACTCTATAAATGCAAAACATATACATCCCGTTAAAAAGGTATCAGCGAATTTTGTAGCGTTGATGCCTTTTGGCTTTATAAAAAATTTAGAATCGCCAAAGATTAATTACAATACCAATAGGCAATGGTTTGGTGAAACAGGAAACGGAATAAAGCAATACGGAGCACTCTTTAAAAAAGAGAATATTAAGGTGATGGTTAAACCTCAAATTTGGGTTTGGAAAGGCGAGTTTACAGGAAATATTTTAATGAATTCTGATGAAGATTGGAAGGTTTTAGAGAATTCTTATGAAGGATTTATATTAAGTTATGCTAAAACGGCTGAAGAAATGAAAGCTGCAGTTTTGTGTATTGGTACTGAGTTGGAAAAATTTGTAATAAACAGACCTGAATATTGGAAAAGATTAATTCAAAAAATAAGAAAAGTATACTCAGGAAAGTTAACATATGCTGCTAATTGGGATGAGTTTAAACGTGTTCCGTTTTGGAATGATTTAGATTTTATCGGTGTTGATGCTTATTTTCCGCTAAGTGATAAAGAGAAACCAACAATTGCTGATCTTGAAGCAGGTTGGAAACCTCACAAAGCACAGATTAAACAAGTACAAGCAGAATATCAAAAAAAGGTGTTGTTTACAGAGTTTGGTTATCGAAGTATAGATTTTACAGGGAAACAGCCTTGGGATTCTAACAGAGTGGAAGGGAAAATAAATTTAGAAGCCCAAAAAAACGGAATGCAAGCGATTTATAATCAGTTTTGGAAAGAAGATTGGTTTGCAGGTGGATTTATATGGAAATGGTTTCACGATCATTCAAAGGTAGGAGGCGTAAATAATAACAGATTTACACCTCAAAATAAACCGACAGAAGCATTAATTCAACAATTATATGGCAATTAAAAAACTATTATTTTTATTTGGAATATTACTTTTTAATTCTTGTTCAGAAAACGAAACTATTGCTGAACCTGAAAATTTACAAGAATATATTACTATTAATAATGGTAAAGAATTAGATGAGGTTATTGCCTGTGCGGCAAGTAAAAACGACAATACATCTGTTTCATATGTCTTTTATTATCCTATTACTGGAGCAACAAATATTCAATATTTTGAAGCTGAAAGTAGCTTGGTTGATAAAGAGAATTTTGAATTATATACTCCAGTAAGCTTAGAAAAGCAAGATGTTTTTAACGGATATTTAGAGCGATTTATTCGAAATGGAACTTCAGAAACTTGGTGTATTGTAACTTTTGAAACTGAAGGAAAATTGCATGTTTCTAATCCTATTAAATTAAAAAACACAACCAAGCCAACAGAATGGACAAGTGCGGTAACTGTAAATTCAGATAGTTCTTTAATGCCAGAGTTTATTTGGGAAGATGGTTCAATAGCAGAAAATGAAATTTATTTTCAAGTAGTAAGTACTTTAGAGAATGATTTAATTACAGGAACGTATACTTATGATAAATGGTTTCAGTTTTATAAACTAGAAAATGTAGTTTTAAATATAACTACAGTAACAACTCCAGTTTTAAATAATAATGATAGCTATAATTTTACTATGATGGGGGTTAGTGAAGATAATTGGGTTAATTTAGTGTTACAAAAAACATTTATTGCAGAATAATGAACTATAAGTACGTTTTTTTTATTGGAATTTTTTTATGCTTTCAGGCTGTTTTTTCTCAAAGAAAAACAGTCCATGATTTAGTAATCGAAGGAGCAAAAAAAACGAAAACTTCATTTTTAAAAAAACGCTTACAAACAAAAGTCAATGCACCATTAGATTCCATACTACTTCTGCAAGATATTATTGAGTTAAAAAGATTACCAGCCATTACAAATGCTACATTTAAAGTTATAGCTAAAGAAAATAAATATTCAGTTATAATAAAGATTGAAGAAAACTTTACCATTATTCCAGATGTAAGTTTTTGGGTAACTACAAATAATAGATTTGCTTATAAAATAGGAATATATGAGTATAATTTTTTAGGTAAGAATATTACCATTGGAGGTTTTTATCAGAATAACGGATTTAATACATATGCGCTTAATTTTAAAGCACCTAATTTGTTTTCTAGAAAATGGGGGTTAGCAATTAATCATCAAAATTGGAAGAGTGAAGAACCATTATATTTTGGTGAACAAACAGCCAATTATTTATATAATAATATTGCAACAGAGATTTTAGGTTTATATCAATTCAACTTTAAAAATAAAATTGATTTTGGTGTTAATTTTTTTAAAGAAAAATACACGTACATATCAGGAGCAACAAGTCCAGATGTTCCACAGTTTTTAAATGTAAATAAAACATTATTTAAGTTTATATATACTTTTGACGATTTAGATTATCATTATCAATATATATCAGGATTTAAAAGTGTTTTCTATGGACAATATGTAATATCTCATAATGATTTTCAAGATACTTTTTTAGTAGGATGGAATGACTTTTTTTATTACAAAAGAGTTGGGGAAAAAGGAAATTGGGCAAATCGTTTACGAGCAGGGTTATCTACCAATAATGATTCTCCTTTTGCACCTTTTGCTCTTGATAATAATGTGAATTTAAGAGGCGTTGGTATTTTGGTTGATAGAGGAACAGGAAGCATTGTATTGAATTCTGAGTATAGATATACATTGTACGATAAAAAAAATATAGCCTTACAAAGTAATGTTTTTTTAGATGCTGGTTCATGGAGAAATCCTGGAGGTTCCTTACATGATTTTTTTCAATCCAAAAACATGAAATTTTACAGTGGAGTTGGATTAAGATTCATCAGTAAAAAAATATATAATGCTACTTTTAGAATTGATTATGGATTTAGTTTAAAAGATAAAACAAGAGGTTTGGTTTTTGGAATTGGGCAATATTTTTAATCGAATTATCATTCCAAAGAGTTTAATTCTTTTATATTTTGGATAGAAAATGAAAAAGTAACGAAAGAATTTGTTTTTTTAAATTAAATAAAGAGGATTCATGACTTTTAATCTAAATTTAAACCAAACTACTTATTCTTTTTAAACGAAACACTTAGTTTTGCTAAAAACAATTTAGATATGCGTACTATAGCAATAGGAGATATACATGGTGGACTAAAAGCACTTTTACAAGTTTTAAATAAAACGGAGGTAAAGGATGAGGATACACTCATTTTTATGGGAGATTATGTTGATGGTTGGAGTGAAGCCGCACAAGTAATTCAGTTTTTAAGAGAATTATCAGAAAAAATAAATTGTGTTTTTATTAAAGGAAATCATGATGTTTGGTGTGAAGAATGGTTAAGAACTGAAGAAGTACATCCAACTTGGTATATGCATGGTGGAAAAGAAACTATGGAAAGTTATGAAGGCTTTTCAGTAGCAGAAAAAAAGGCACATTTAAACTTTTTTGAGGCAATGCCATTGTATCATTTAGATGATGAAAATAGATTGTTTTTACATGCTGGTTTTACATCGCAACACGGAGTTAGTAGAGAAGTGATACAAGAGACTTTTTTTTACGACAGAACCTTATGGGAAATGGCATTGGTAATGGATACAAATATTACTGAAACAGATGTAATTTATCCAAAAAGATTAAAACATTATAAAGAAATATATATTGGTCATACACCAACAACAAACTTTAATGAAGAAGTTCCAATGAATCGCCAAAATATTTGGAATATAGATACTGGAGCCGCTTTTAAAGGAAAAGTAACTGCTATGAATATTGATACTAAAGAGTTTGTACAAAGTGATAATTTGCCAGAATTATATCCTGATGAAAAAGGAAGAAATAAGTAGTTTTATAAAAAATCAAGAGATATCAAAAGTAATAGAGACTTTAGAATTTGGAACTATACTGTTAGTCATTCTTCTATAATAATTCGTAGCGAAAAACAATATGAAGATGTAGCTTATATTGTTAAATATTCACCTAATTGCACCATTGATATAGAGTTTTCTGGGGTAGAATTTATTTCCTTACCAAATATATTAAAAGGAATAAACCTTAGAAAAGAAAATGGAGTATATAGATTTGATGAAAATAAAGAACATTATATAAAAGCAAGCTTTTGTAGAGTAGGGTTTAGTCAATTTAATCATGAAGAGGACAAGTTTTCTAATGACACTTTAAAGTACGACAAAACCTTAAAAATTTTATAAAAATAAAAATGCAAAACTTATTAAAATATATTACTTCAAAAAGAACGTTAACAAAAAACGAAATTCATCTATTAGAAGAGCGTTTTATTACGGAAGAAGTTCCTGCACAAACGGAACTTTTAAAAGCAGGAAAAATAGAACGTTATGTATATTTTTTAAGTACAGGAATTGTAAAAGGATATCAGAATTTAGATGGTAAAATTGTGGTACAACATTTAGTGCCTGAACAAGATTTTTTTACTTCTTTAGATAGTTTTATGAGTCAAACTCCTTCTTTAGATTATTATGAAACGATAAGGGACTGTAAACTGGTAAAAATATCTAAACCAGACTTTGATTTTTTACAATTAAACACTAGTTTTTGGAATGATTTTGTAAAAAATGTAACGAATGATCATTTAAGTTGTAAGCTAGAGCGTGTGAAAGATTTTCAGGTTTTAACAGCAAAAGAACGTTATGTTAAGTTTATAAATCAACATCCAAAATTAGCCTTACATGTTTCTGTAGACAATATGGCCTCTTTTTTAGGAATGGAACCACAATCTTTAAGTCGTATTCGAAAACAAATCACTATCTAATAAATGTTATTTATGTTCTTTTAAAAACAGTGGAAATTTGTTCAAACAAAAAATAAAAAAATGAACAACGAAATTTCATTAGTTAGAGGAGTAAATGGACATTTAGGAAATAACTTAGTTAGGCTGTTATTAAAAGAAGGTAAAAACGTAAAAGCAAGTGTAAGAAATCCAAAAAACAAAGAAGCATTTGAAGGATTAAATTGCGAGCATGTGCGTGCAGATATTATGGATAGAGCATCTTTAAAAAAAGCGTTTAAAGGTGTTACTAATTTATATGCAGTTGGAGCAAACTTTAGCATGTGGGCGAAAAACCCGAAGAAAGAAATTTACGAGAACAATGTACAAGGAACTCAAAATGTATTTGATATTGCTAAAGAATGTGGTGTTAAAAATATTGTTTATGTAAGTTCTGTTGCTTCTTTAGATTTTACAAAATTACCCGCAAATGTTGATAATGGTTATAATAAAGACCGAAGAAATTAGCTTTAAAATTATCTAAAGAATATGGAATAAGAACCGTTTTAATTCTGCCTTCGGCTATGATTGGAAGTGAAGCTCATAAATTAAGTTACAGTAATAATTTAGTATATCAAGCTTTAAATGGAGAGATTCCTGTAGATACAAACATGACTTTAAATTGGATTGATGTAAAAGATGTTGCTTTTGGTACTTATCAAGCAATGTTAAAAGGAAAAAATAGACATCGTTATATTTTGGCAAACGAACAACATACAACTGTACAAGAAACTGTAAAAATAGCAGCAGAACTGTATCCAGAGTTAAATTTAAAAACACCTAAAAAAGTAGCAAAATGGTTGTTGTATATTGTAGCTAGTCTTATGGAGTTGGGAAGTAAATTCAATGGAAAAGAACCTTTATTACAGCGTCATTATGTAGCTATGTTTTATGTTTTAAAACAAGATTATAATATTAATAAATCAAAACAAGAATTAGGTTTTAATCCTAAACCTTCTAAAGAAGCTTTGGAAGATGCACTTCGTTATTTAAAAAATGATTGAAATCAAAATGGTATCTAGAAATGAACTTTTTGTATGTTTATCATTCATTATTTAATAATTAAATAAACATTAAAAATGCAACATATTCCAGCTATAAGTGCCATTCTTTCTCCAAAACACATTGCTGAATATGTTGTTAATATATATGGTTTTGATAAAACGACAACATGTACAATTCTTAAAATAGGAATAAACCACACGTATTTAATAATAACTCCAACTAAAAAATTTGTTTTCAGGGTGTATTTTTTAAACTGGAGAACAGAAACAGAAATAGAAGAAGAGTTAAAATTGCTTTATTCTTTACAAGAAAAAGGAGTTGCAGTTTCGTATCCAATAAAGGATAATAATCATAAAGAAATTCAAAAAATAGTTGCGGCGGAAGGAGAACGATTTGCTGTTTTATTTTCTTTTGCAGAAGGAGAAGCAATTAGAAAACCATCTGAAGAAAATTGTTATCAATTAGGTAGAGCAATTGCAAAAATGCATCAGCAAAACTTAAATAAAAAAATAGCAAGAATAACATACAATTCGGATACATTAGTGAATTGGGCTTTTATAAAAACAGTAGCTTTTTTTCCAGAACCATCTCTGGAGATGAAGTTTTTTAAAGAAGCAAATGACCGAGTTAAATTAGAATTTAAAAATGCAGATGAATCACAATTAAGAAAAGGAATTGTTCATTTAGATTTATGGTATGAGAACATGAAGTTAAAAGGAGATTCGTTTACTTTTTTCGATTTTGATAATTGCGGAAATGGATGGCTTTTTTTAGATATAGCTTATAGTCTAATGCTAATTTTTAGAAACGAACCTAACAAAGAAAATTATAGAAAGAAACAAGCAGAATTTTTTAAAGGATATGAAGAAATTACACTAATTTCAGAAGAAGAGAAAAGATTAATTCCGTTTGGAGGTTTAGCTATTTGGTTACATTTTACGGGAATTCATGTAGTACGCTTCAACGATTTTTCAAATCAGTTTTTTAGTAAAGAGTTTTTAAAGTATTGGATTCAGACTGTTAATGTTTGGATGAGGTTTCATCATATTGAAATAATTTCAAAACCAGATGTTAATGAATAGACTAACTACTTTTAAGTTTTATTATTTCATTAAATTAGTTGCGATTAATTAAGTCAGAATATAAAAAATGAAATCAAAAAACATAGAATTTAAACTGTTTATAGGAATAGGATTATTAATAGCTTTATTTGGTTTTTTAGCTCCTTATTTTATAATAAAAATAAACAGTATTAATTACATTAATCTTGGTTTATGGGTAAGTGAATTAGCTGGTTTTTTTATGCTTTTAGGGAATGGAACATTTATAAAAACTAAATATTTTAAATATTTAAAAGGAATACTAGCATTTATAATTATTGGTGTTTTATTTAAAATTCAACATTTAATGTTTGCCAACGCACTTATAATTATAGGTTTTATAGGGGTTTTGGGCATTTATAGTTTTAGTTTTTTTAAGAAACCAATAAAAAACAGATTAGATATTTTAAAATTAGCTTGGTGTATTTCTGTTTGTTTCATTGCTGTTTTAAGATTCAAACATACTATAAATAGTGATTATCAACTCTTATCTTCGTCATTAATGTTGTTGGCAATTATCGATTTTTTTAAAGAGAAAAAATGAATATAAGTTTTGATCTTGATAATACTTTAATCCCTTATGGAAATGAGTTTGATACTGAAAAAAGAAGTAAACTAGCTAAGTTATTGGGAGTTGAAAAAATAAGAAAAGGTACTGCTAATTTAATTTCTTATTTACAGGCCGAAGGGCATATAATTCATGTGTATACTACATCTTTTAGAAAAAAAAGAATGATAAGAAGAACGTTACGATATTATGGTATTTCTGTAAATAAAATTGTCACTCAAACTGAAAATCAAAGAAAACTAGAGTTTTTAAAAATCAACGCATCAAAATATCCTAAAGCATTTAATTTTGATTTACATATTGATGATTTAAAAGGAGTAAGAATAGAGAGTGAAAAATATGGTTTTAATGCCATTATTATTGAACCAGAAGATAAAGATTGGATAAAAAAGATAAAAGAAGAAGTAAGATTTATAAAACAAAATAGTTAAAATGTATATCATAAATATTACATATAAAGCTTCATTAACAATTGTAGATGAATATTTAAAAGAGCATGTTGTTTATTTAAATGAACAATATAAGTTAGACAATTTTCATGCATCTGGAAGAAAAAATCCAAGAATGGGCGGAATTATATTATCTAAAATATCGGACAAAGAAAAGCTTGAAAACATAATAGCAAAAGATCCTTTTAAAATAAATGATTTAGCTAATTATGAATTTATTGAGTTTATTCCTACCAAAACTTGTGATGAACTTCAGTTTTTAGCAGAAGAATAAATACAAACTACAAGATTACTTTACCTATATTTGGCAACGTTTTACGAAGCTATGAAAACAAAATTGCTATAAATTAAAAACTGATTGCTAGGATTTTACTAAATGGAGGTATCTATTGAAATACTTAAAAAAACAACAAAAAAAAATTGGTATGAAACACCAGTTTTCTATGTTTTTTTTATGGTGCTTGTTCTTGTTTTTAGTGTTCTTTCTAAAATAATTGGAGGAGTATATGATTTTATAAAACACACACTTTTTAGACGAAAAAGAAAGCTGAATTTAAAAGATAGTGCTATAATATTAAAAACAGAAAAATACCATTTAACACAAGATTTAATAGAAGAGACTCATACAGATTTTAAAATAGCACAAGATTTTTATGAAGCTGTTGTAGATTATGATGATAATCCTGATGTGTATACAATTAAAAGTCATAATTATGCTACAGAGATAGATAATTGCAACATAACTTATTTTAAACACGAGTGTAAGGATTTTATATATTTACAAAAAGTAAGAAAAGGTTTTGATGAGAAGCCAACATCGGATTTAATTAAGCTAAATACTACAAACGGAAAAGTAACCGTTCTTGCAGAAATAGGTTTGTTTGAGTTAAGTGACTTTGATGAAGATTTGAATGCAATTACTGGATTTAATTTAGAAACTGAAGAAGATATTATTGTTAGAATACATGAATAAAGAAAAAATAAAAACGAATTATAAAAGCTGGGCATTTAGATTACTAATTTATGTAGTACTTTTTAATGTAGCCATAGGATATTTGGTTATAAATTATGCGCATGGATTTCATGATGAAGAAGTATTCAGTAGAAATGTTTTAATATTTTCTATTATCACAAGTTTATTGTTAGTCACTGGTATTGTTCTAACCATTTTAAGTATTAAAAATAAAGAAGAAAAAGATTATAAGTATTATAGTTCTATAATTGGATTTTCAATTTTAATCTTAATGAGATTATTATCTTTTTTTTTATAAGAAAAAAACAAAGATCTTAGGCTAAAGTGAGCTTAAGAAAGAGAATGATAGATTTATTTTAGAATATATTTTTAATTAAAAAATAGTTTCAGGAGTAAACAAACAGTTTGTAAACGAAAACAAATAAAAATATGCAAGAAGAAGAGAAAGAGTTAAGAAAAGAACAAGCAGTAGCAGAAGTTTATCCGGGTCTTCCAGAAAGAGTAAAAGCATTAATCATGGATTCCGTTTTAATTATAGTTTTTATGATGTTGTTAACCAATATTTTTTCAGAATTTGAAAACTTACCATTATACACTAAAAAGATAGCTTTTGTTTTCATTTTTGTATTGTATGATCCACTTTTCACCAGTTTATTTGGCGGAACATTAGGGCATATGAGAATGAATTTAACAGTAAGAAGAATAGAAAATACGGATAAAAAAATATTTTTCCCATTAGCGATACTAAGGTATATTATAAAATTCTTTTTAGGTTGGGTTTCGTTTCTATCAATAGGAAGCAGTGAAAAAAATCTAACAATACATGATAAACTTAGCGGTTCTGTTGTAGTTTATAAAGAATAATAAAAAAATGACACCTAAAGCAACGATTAAATATTTTTGGGATGTTAATATGTTTACAATTCCATTTTCTATACTTCAAGGAATTGTTTTTGGAGTTAAATTAGGCATTATTTCTTTTGCTTCCTTTGGGGTTTTAATTGGCTTGTTAGGTTTTCATCTGTTTAAAAAGCACGAGTATTATGCTTATTATAATTTAGGTCTTACCAAAGTACATTTGGCAAAAAAAGTATGGTTTATAAACATTGGTATTGCTGCTGTTATGTGGGGCATTTATTTAATAGTTGGAAGTTGTCTAAATATTTAATTGACTGAAAAAAATGACTAAAACACCTTATATGTTTTTTGCTTTCAAGAAATTCATCACTACTATAAAATGAATATGTTAGAAATAAATAAACTAAATAAATCATTTGGTAATAAGACTATTTTAAAGAATGTAAATTTAAACTGTAGTACAGGAGAAATACTAGGTGTTTTTGGAAGAAACGGAACAGGTAAATCAACATTACTAAAATTAATTTATGGTGTATTAAAAGCAGATACGATTGCTATAAAAGTTAATGGGAAAATTCTCTTACCAAAGAATATTATTTCATCTAAAACCATAGGATATTTACCACAAAATACTTTTTTACCAAAAGAATTAACTGTTAGAAAAGTAATTTCATTCTTTTTTTCTGATGGAAAAGATCAAGATAAAATTTTTTATGCACCAAATGTTGCTTTGTTTGAACGTTTAAAAATAGGAGAATTATCTGTAGGACAATTACGTTATTTAGAGTTACTAATTATAGGCAACTTGAAACATTCTTTTTTACTATTAGACGAACCTTTTGCTATGATAGCGCCAATTTATAAACAAGTAATTAAAGACTTGTTAATTGATTTGAAAAAAGAAAAAGGAATTATTTTAACAGATCATTATTACAATGATGTACTTGATGTTGCTACTAAAAACTGTTTGATAAAAGACGGAAATAAAATAATAATAAACAACAAAGAAGAATTAATCCGTTATGGATATTTAAATTCTTAAGCTTACTTTTTTAAAGGATATAATTCTTGAGTAATAAAATCTTTCGGGAAATCTTCATCACCATTAAAACCAATTTCAATATCTCTACCATCTTTAGGTATATAATTGGTTTTAAAAATATAATCCCAAATACTAAGTGTAATTCCAAAATTAACACCCATTTTTTGGTTTTCTGGTAATTCTTTTGCATGATGCCAAATGTGCATTTTCGGGTTGTTCAATAGATATTTTAAAAAGCCATAATCCCAATTTATGTTTGCATGATTTAAATGACCAATAACAATATTAAAAAAGTGAACAATAGCAACATCTTGGGCATTAAAACCGCCCATAATTGCCAACGGAATATATTTCATAGATTTATACACTACAGGTTCCATCCAATGGTAACGTAAATGCGCTGCAAACCCCATTTCTTTTGTAGAATGATGTACTTTATGAAAGTTCCAAAAGAACTCGTATTTATGTAAAAGCGTATGTGTGTACCATTGCACAAAATCTATAATAACAAAAAACACCAATAAGCGTAATCCATAAGGAAAGTTATTAATACTAAAAATTTGTAAATCGGTTATGTTGAGGTTTACAATACCTAAAAGATCATTAAAAACTTGAGCAGCTGTGTTGGATAAGGCAATTAATACAATTAGATTTAACAAGAAGAAATTGAAGAACATATAAAATGTATCTAACCAAAAATCCTTTCTAAAAACAGCTTGGTTTTTACGCCAAGGAAATAAGATTTCTAAACCCCAAACTACTAAAGAAATTAGTATCAAACCATAAAAATAATTCTCCCAATTTAATTGAAACAACATCGATTGTTTGACGTAATTCCAATAATTGGCATACGAGTTTGTAATAATGTCTAGGTAGGTTTCCATAGTACTAAAATACGATATAAAATTGTATTGTTAGTTAAGTCGGTATTTGAAGGATTAGATTACATTTAATTAATCAGAAATGATAATTTCACCTTCTTTTATTTCTTTATGTGAATGATTAATATGTTCAAAACCTTCATTTATTACCCATTCTTTTTTAAATATAAAAGAAATAAAATTATTAATAAGAGGTCTGGGTTTCCTTCTAATTATAGGATGTTTATATTCCATTAAAATCATCAAAAAATCGTTTTTTTTGGTTGATAAAAATCAAAGTTCAAATTTGAGTTAAGGTGTTTAAGAACTGAAACTGCTGTTAAACCGTTATTTAATAATTTAGAAGAAGAATATGGCATGCCTATATACGTGTTATTGGAGTGTAAATATCTTAGTAAATACCATCTTATTTTTGTTTCTTGATATTCATTTTTAGTTAATACGATTCCATTTTTTTTGATTCATATAATCTAACAACTTCATCAGCAAAGTCAGTATTGATTTCTTGTTTTTTAGAACAAGTACAAAAATGTATTTTAAAATCCTTTTTACACATAGTTTTTTATAATGACGAAAATTAATAAATACTCCTTAGTAAAGTATTTGTCAATATTGTTTTAGGAGTGCTGTTAATTTAAGTTTTTCTTTCACAAATTCTAGTGTCTTCATGATCTTTATTTCACTTTTAAATCTAGTAACTACTGTATAATTGTTTAATAATTCTTCTAAACGTAATATTATCCTTTTTAATAAATCTTCATCTAAACCTAAATAAAGACCCAATTCTGCTGGCAAATTATCACACAAATCAAGAGATTCTGTATCCCAACAATTAATAAAAGCCAAGCAATATATTTTTTTCTTTACCTGATAATTAAATTCAATAGAGTTGTATTCAACGATTACTCTTGCCAATCGATTAAGTATTCCAGAGTCCCATAAATTAATATTTGCTTCAAAATATAACCAATCTGCTTCATTTAGCTTGTTAACCAATAATCCAAAATTATCTAAAACAAAAGACTGATCATAAAAAAAATCGTTTTCATTAAAGTCATTTACTAGGTAATTGTACAATGCTTGTATTTTATAATTTTTAAAAGTATGCATTCAATTTATTTGATGTGTACGTATAATTTTTAATATTCTTTTGATAAAAAATTTGCAGTTGTGATATTTGTTATTTAATCATATTTTTTTCTAATGCTTGATAACCTCTATCAAATAAGTAAAAACTAACACTATGTTTTTTATTCTTTATTAGTCAGAGTTTAATTTTTTTTCAATGCTTTAATTATTCTTTCCTCATTTATTACAATATCTCTAAATAAAACATAAGGTAAATGAGTATGTTTAGATGATTTAAATTCATCAAAAATTCTCATCAAAGAAGATGCATTTATAAGGGAAATATTCATTTCCATATCCATTCCACAATCTGATATAAAATCATCACTAAATTCAGGAGCAACTAATAATGTTTTAACAACTCTTAATCCATTTTTTTCTGCAAGTTTTTGATAAGCTTTAAGTTGTCTTGAAACAGCACTAAATTTATTGTAACCCTTTTCTTTACTAGTTTTACATTCAATGATTATTATTTCTTTATCTCCAACATTTAAAAGAATGTCTATTTGGTCTTTTGATGTGTTAATAGATTTTTTAAAAGATTCGTCAACATTAAAACCAAGTTGTGTGAATATGATTCTTGTTAATTCCTCAAACTTCAGACCTAATTCACTTTCTTTTACTATAATTCCATTGTCTTTTAGCTCATTTAGTTTTCTATAAGCTACATTTTCATAATTTTCTAGGTATAGATTATCTGTATCTTTGTAATTGTCTAGAATATTAAGAATATAATCACCTCTTTGTTTAATTTTGTATTCTTTGATAAACTTTATTAAATCTTCTTTAGCAATTAAATCAAGAATATCTCTCGGTTTTATATTGTAGTCTAAAAGAAAATTAGCATTTAAAACAGATTCGTCTTGAAGTTCAAATTGATTTTTTAATTGTTTATTAAGTTTAGGTAATGATTCATTTAATTCTGTAATCATTTTTTCATAACCATCTAAAGAAATCCCAACTTTTTCATCTTTTTCAATTGTTTCAAAATGATTAATTAAGCTACTAATTTTATCATCTAATGTACTGCCTTTTAAAGAACTGATGTTTAAACCTTTTTCACATAACTCGGAAAGCTGTTTTTTCTTTTCTGTCAATGTGATTCCTTCTTTATAAATGTCAAACTCAAGAATGCTTTTAAAAGAAACACCTTCTTTAATTATTTCTTCAATTTTTTCTGGTTGACTTAGTTTTCTGTCAATATTATGGATTTTAGCAACTTGATTTATAGTAGGTTGTCTCATGATTTTTAAAGTTCTTCTCAAAAATTTATCAGCGACTTCCTTTTCTCTTAATTCTCTTAAAAGCCTTACCATTTCATCAGCTACATAAATCGTATTCTCTTTTTTAGAATAAAAAAGAACCCCAATGTTTTTTAAGCTGTTTATTATACTTAAAATTTCTCCTTTTTTTATTGGAAGAATAGAATAGTTTATAAGTTTAGTTTCTTCTTGTGATAAGCCTAATTCTTTAGCAAGCCTAATAAGAATAGAAAGTTCGTCTAATGTTACTTTAGCTTCTCTATTATTAGATAAATCATTATTATAAGCTGTTTCTAAACATGATTTGTAAATTTTATAATCTCTTTTCCTATTATTAGAAAGTTCTGTTTTTTCGATTTCTAAATCTGACTTTAAGTTTTTTAATTTTGAAATTAAATGATTAAGTTCATTATCATAAAGTCTAGAAAACCAATCTTGTCTCATTATACAGTTTCCATCACGGATTATTATATCAACTAATATGTCTAATTGAGAAGAGGTGTCTTGAAATTCAGATTTCAAATAATTTAAAAACTCTAATTGTGTAAGAGAAAATATTTTTGAAATGTTTTGACTGTCTATAGATTTTAGCCCTTTGTCTGCACTGTTTAGAATTTTGTCAATTTCTTTCGAGTTTTTAGAATTGTTAGAAATTATATTGTCTATTATTTTTATAAATGAGTTTTTTTCTAAAGAGCCTAATTTGTCTAATATTTTAGTTAGTTTCATATTTTTCTTTTAGTTTTTATAGCTTTTGTATGCTTATTACTAACTTGTTTATACACCTCAAAACACAGGCATATATTTATAAGTTGTTAAAACTACATAAACAAAAAACAAGAATCTTACGGATACTCGTAAGTAAGGCTATTGTTTTATAAAAAAGATCTTTTTAATAGAGATAAATACAAAAAGTTTTAGAATTATTGTTATCAAAAAGAGTAGTAACTAATTATATATAAGTTATTTTAATTATTAGTATTTCTCACCTTGCTTCTGATAAAGCCTCTTTTATTACAAGTTCTGAGTATAATGTTGATGGTGGACTTAATATTAATCCAGTATTAGTAGGATAATTTTTGTTTAAATATTTGGAATGAAAATTCCAATAATATATTTTTGTGAAAACGTATTTTTGCGTTTTCACATTTTTTATTATGCCAAGAGTAAAACTATTTGATGAAAAAGAAGTATTAATTAAAGCAATGAACTTGTTTTGGAAACAAGGCTATTCAGCAACTTCTGTTCAAGATTTGGTTGCCCATTTAGGTATAAATAGGGCAAGCTTATATGATACTTTTGGAGATAAGGAAAAACTTTTTAAAAAGTCTTTTGAACTTTACCGTAAGCAAAGTATTGATAAAATTTCGCAGCTTTTTAATAATGAATCCAATGTTAAAGAAGGTTTTACTAATCTTTTTAATAATGCGATTAATGAAGCTGTATCAGATAAAGATAGAAAAGGTTGTTTTGCGGTGAACAATGCTACTGAACTTATACCTAATGATTCAAGTTGTTTAGAAGTGTTATCAAATAACAGGCGAGATTTAGAAAGTTTATTTTATGAATATTTGAAAAAAGGGCAAAAATTAGGACAACTAAAAGAAGCAAGTGATTTAAAATCATTAGCATCGTTTTTATATATAATTTATAACGGTATTGTAGTTGTTTCTAAAATTAACCTTAACAAACAAGAACTAACAAATTCGGTTAATATAGGATTGTCTTTGTTGGTTTAACCAATTATTTGCAAAGGTATTTTGTAAGCTCCTTTTTTTAGTAAAAAAATCTCATTCTGAATTAATTCCTTATTTGTTCTAATAAAATTATTGATTTTAATGTGAAAAATGAACATAATTTAAATGTCAGAAATTAAAAATATAATCGGGATTTGTGGAAGCGCGAGCCAGAATTCAACAAATTTGTCAATTCTTAAAAAGATATCACAATTTGGAAGCTCTGAATTCAATTTAGAAATAATAGATAATTTATCAGAACTGCCACATTTTAGAACTGAATTGACGGACAAAAATGTACCTGAAAAAATTATAGATTTACGAAATAGAATTGCGAGTGCTGACGGAATTATTATTTGTACGCCTGAATATATATTTAGCATTCCAAGTGGTTTAAAGAATATGATTGAATGGTGTGTATCAACAACCGTTTTCTCTGAGAAACCAATTGGACTTATTACAGCTTCAGCAAATGGAATAAAAGGACACGAAGAATTAAAATTAATTATGGAAACTGTTCAAACAAAATATATAGACGAGACAGTGTTATTAATTCAAGGAATAAAAGGAAAAATTGATAAAAATGGAAAAATTATTAATAAAAGAACTGAAACTGAATTATTAGAGTTTGTTAAGTCATTTAATAATCTGATAAAAATGCAAGTCACCAATAAAAGTTATGAATAATATGGGTTTTAATACTTAATTCAAAAGTTCTATGTGTAGGCTTCCCTAATTTAGAACTGTTGATCAAACATTGTTGAAAGTAATACAGAATCAGCTAATCAGAGGTTTATTTATAATGAAGAGAGTGGTGAATTTAATCTAGAGTGAAATACTAACCTTTGTCTTGCAGCAGGAGATACAAGCGCCGTAGCTGGTATTTATATGTCTCGTTCTCTAACTTTGGAACTTTCATCTGAAACCGAAGAAAATTTAAGAAAATGGGTCATCGTTGCTAATTAGAAAAGCCAATGAATTAAAGCAATAAATTAGATATTTTTTGTTTTTAGTAATTAGTTCTAATATTTAGCAATCACAACTATTCTTGTTCAAAAATAATATTCCTTTCTGTATTTTTATACATGTTTTTAGGAAGAACTTCCATGTTTGCGGTTGAACAAAAGTTTTTGCTATTTGGGTTAAGAATATATTCGAGTTGATACTCAATCATTTTTTCAAAAGGAGTAAGAAAGTCCTTTGTGTCGCATTGTTCTATACCTCCTTTTTTAAGCAAATTTAAAACAGTATAAACTGACTCAATAGTACTAAGACAAAGAGATTCTGGTTGCTGCTTTATTATAAATTTTGATTTTATTGTATTGTCAAAGCTTACTCTTTTTAGCTTTTGTAAGTTTTTACTTAGTTTAAGCATTTTACGGGCGCAAGGCCAAGTGCCATCAAGAATAAAAATATGAGGAGTATTTCCCAAAAAAGAATTTATTTCAGATTTTTTTCTTAACGATAAATTGAAATTATCTTTTCCTGGATAAAGTAAGAAAGAAGAACTATTTTCTTTAGTTAGTATTTCATTTACACGGTTATTCTTGGTAAAATCTACACCAACTATAATTTCTGAATTTTCAAGTTGAAGATTCGTCATATATCCCGTTCCGTTTCTTTCTTTTTTGTACTCTTTCGGATGCATAAGAATAATAAAACGTGTTTTAGTCTCTAATGGAGTAATTTGTTTACAAATACATGTGCTTGAAGGCCTCATACATTTGTAACATTTGATTCTTGGTTTTTTTATTTCTACTTGCAAGGTGAATGCTTTTTTGTTTTTTTAATTGGTTGAGGTTTGTGCATGAAATGTAGCAGTTAAAAAAGGCTAATGCTTAGCATTTTAAAAGAGGATTTATTCTACAAGACCTAATACTTTCCATTCATTTTCAATTTTAAATGTGTTATGTCTTTCAGAAGATTTTCCTCCATCTGGATAATAGCAGGTTTCAGTTATAATATAATGCTCATCTGAAATTTTTTGTCTTTTAAAAGCTCTTTTGATGCCTTTAAATTTAGGCATTCCATGTTCATTCATGTTTTGCATAAAGGAAAGTTTCAAGACTTCAGCTGTTTTGTTTATTAATTCTTTGTCAATTTCAATTTGAACTGTTTTTTTCAACATAAACTCCGCTTCTTTATTAAAATCCTTACAATTTATAGCGGTTTCTAAGTCATCATTATCATAAGCTTCTTCAAGTGATAGTATTGCACCTTCAGGAGTTTCGAAGTTGGCTAAAAAATAATCTTCACCTTCATCAATAGACATTCCACCAAGATTTTTGTCAAAATTTTCCAATTCACTTCCTGTTAAAACATCTCTAATTGCTCTTATAGTATATCCGCCAATAAGTCTACCATTTTCAATAATCATCCAGTCAGAAACATAGTCAAAAGAGATCCCTATTTTTTCGTCAATAGTTACGTTTTTTACATCAATAGGTTCGTTACCAACAATTCCGTAAATATTACTTTCATTGTCAAAATCAGGTTCCATAAGCCATATATGTTCGGTTTTCTCGTTATCTTCTATTCTAGCTTTAATAGAAAAATATTGCTGGCCATCTTTTGGGGTTTTTACACATTCTTTAAAGTAATGTAAAGTTAGTCTTGATTTTTCCATAGCCCAATTCATTCTTTCATTTTCGTTAGGCATATCGTAAACATCAGGATTTCCTTTACGTTTTCTTACTTTTTTTTTATTTCCGAATAATTTATTTAGTAATCCCATTAGAGTTTATTGTTTTTGTAATTATAGATATTATTAACATTCGTTTTCCTTTGTTAACATTCCGTCAAAAAGACTTTTTCCTTCTTCACTTTCTATAGTTATTCCGATATATTCATCTTCTAATTCTTCAAGAGGAATTAAAATTTTGATTAAAAGACTCTTAGTTTTATAAATAAACATTTCCATTGAGTTGAAGTCTCCACTTGGGTCAAATTCCTCAAATGAAGAAAAGCCTTCTGGGTCAGGATTCAAGGCGATTCCTTTCACAGAAATTTCATCATTATTTTTGTCAGAGAATTTAAGGTCAAATTTGATTTCAAGTTCTCCGTTTTCTGTATAATTAATCTCGCATTTTTCGTTATTATATCTAGTAGAGAATTTTTTCATAAAATAACATTTAAATATAAAATTCGGAAGTATGTTTAATATCCTTTAGAACAAACGTACTGTTTAATACACCAATATTTTCTATTTTAGAAAGTTTGTATTTTATAAAATTATGATAACTTTCTAAATCTTTCGTGTTTATTTTTAAAATAAAATCTACTTGTCCAGCCATATGATAACATTCTTGTACTTCTTTTAAATTTTGAATTTGTTCTTCAAATTTTTCAATAAAAGCTTCATTATGATAACGCATAGATACTTGGCAAATAGTAGTAACAGATCTGTCTATTCGCTTTTTATCTAAAATTGCAACGTATTTTTTTATAAAACCCTGATTTTCAAGTCTTCGTATGCGTTCATATACAGGAGAAGGAGTTAGGTTTAATGTTTTAGCAATTTCTTTAGCCGTCTTTTTTGAATCGTTTTGTAAAATTCTAAGAATGGTAATATCAATATCGTCCAAGTTTTCCATGAAAGTTGAAATAAAAGTTATTGCAAAATAAAACTATTTCGTTAATAAAAAGTAAATAAATGTTCTTTAATGAGTTTTAACAGGAATTATTACTTAATTTTCAGGTAAATGTGATTTTAAAGATTGTGTTTTTTAATTTTGGTAGTGTATAACACTTTAGTTTTATGGAAAATATAATTTTAGTTATTGGAGCAAACGGACAACTTGGTTCTGTTTTAACAGGAGCACTTCAAGAGAAATATGGTAGTAAAAATGTAATTGTTTCTGATATTTCAGAACAAAAAACTACAAAAGGTATTTTTGAACGTATTGATGCTACAAATATGGATAGAATACAAGAAGTTGTATCTAAATATAGCGTAACTCAAATTTATCATTTGGCCGCAATACTTTCTGCAAACGGAGAAGCAAATCCGCTGAAAACTTGGGATATAAACATGAAAACTTTATTAAATGTTTTAGAAGTTGCTAGAATAAATAATATAGAGAAAGTGTTTTATCCGAGTTCTATTGCCGTTTTTGGTAGCGGAGCAACTCAGGTAAATACGCCAAATGATGCCTATTTAGATCCTGCTACAGTTTATGGAATTAGCAAAGTAAGTGGTGAAAATTGGGCACAATATTATTATTTAAAATACGGATTAGATATTAGATCTATACGTTATCCTGGAATTGTAGGTTATCAATCTTTACCTGGTGGAGGAACAACAGATTATGCAGTAGATATATTTCATAAAGCAGTTTTAGATGAAACGTATACTTGTTTTTTAAGTGAAAACACAACATTGCCAATGATGTATATTGATGATGCTGTAAATGCAACGATAGCACTTATGGAAGCGCCTAAAGAAGCTATAAAAATAAGAACATCTTATAATATTGCAGGCGTAAGTTTTTCTCCAAAAGAAGTTGTGTCAGAAATTCAAAAAAGAATTCCTAATTTTAATATTATTTATGCTCCAGATTTTAGAGAAGAAATTGCTAAAAATTGGCCGAAATCTATAGATGATTCTGCAGCAAATGCTGATTGGGGATGGACTCCTGAATATAATTTAAGTGAAATAACAGACGTAATGATTCATGCATTGAATGATTACTATAACAAAGAAAATAAAAGTAAAAAAGACATATCGTTATGTATTTAAATATTAAAGATAGTTTACAAGAAGAATTAAACCAGATCAAAGAAGCTGGTTTATATAAAGAAGAACGTATAATAACTACACCACAAGGATCAGAAATTAATACTACAACATCAAAAGAAGTACTTAATTTTTGTGCCAATAATTATTTAGGTTTATCGTCTCATCCAGCCGTTTTAGAAGCGAGTAAAAAAACAATAGACAGTCATGGTTTTGGATTATCTTCAGTTCGTTTTATTTGTGGAACTCAAGATATTCATAAAGAATTAGAGCGTAAAACTTCGGAGTTTTTAGGCATGGAAGATTGTATACTTTATGCAGCTGCTTTTGATGCAAACGGAGGTGTTTTTGAACCTTTATTAACTGCCGAAGATGCTATTATTTCTGATGCTTTAAATCATGCTTCTATTATTGACGGAATTAGATTGTGTAAAGCGCAACGTTTTAGATACGATCATAACGATATGGAAGCTCTGGAAGCGCAATTAATTGCTGCAAAAGGAGCTAGAAGAAAATTAATTGTTACCGATGGTTCATTTTCTATGGATGGAACTATTGCACAATTGGATAAAATTTGTGATTTAGCCGATAAATATGAAGCTCTTGTAATGATAGACGAATGTCATTCTACTGGTTTTATTGGTAAAACAGGACGTGGAACTCACGAATATAGAAACGTTATGGGACGTGTAGATATTATTACAGGAACTTACGGAAAAGCGCTTGGTGGTGCTTCTGGTGGATTTACAGCAGCTAGAAAAGAGATTGTTGACATGTTAAGACAGCGTTCTAGACCTTATTTATTTTCTAATACTGTAGCGCCATCTGTAGTTGGAGCTTCAATAAGAGTATTAGATTTGTTAAGTACTTCTACAGAATTAAGAGATAAATTAATAGCAAATACAACTTATTTTAGATCAAAAATAGTAGAAGCAGGATTCAACATTGTAGCAGGAGATCATCCTATTGTACCAATAATGTTGCAAGAAGCGAAATTAGCTCAAGAGTTTGCTTCAAAATTATTGCTGGAAGGAATTTATGTTATTGGTTTTTTCTATCCGGTTGTACCAAAAGGAAAAGCAAGAATAAGAGTTCAATTATCTGCTGCTCATAGTAGAGAAGAGTTAGATAAAGCAATCAATGCTTTTATAAAAATAGGTAAAGAATTAAAAGTTATTTAAGTAAAAAAACAAGGAGCTGATTTTTCAGCTCCTTGTTTTTTATTTTATCTTTTTAATAAATTAAACTATAATTATTCAAGTCTAAATTTGAGTTCCATTTCTGGCTCCATGAAATAGGTAAAAACAAATGCATTATTTTTAAAAGGCTGTGTTAATTTATGTTCAAGAGGAAGTGTTAAAGACGATTCATTTCTAGACAACCAAATAGTATCATGAATATGGACTTTGGTATCCAATACAAATTTTTCATAAGTATTCATGTTTAATGAAGTCAAATCAATTTTTTTATCAGGTAATTGAGAAGGAATAAGGTTAGTATTGGAATTGGCCGCTATAGATTCACGCACATTTAAAATAGTTCCCACTTCATATTCTTCAGCATTTAATTCTTCTTTTGAAGCTGTTAAAAAAGAGAGATTTATTAATACATTTTCAGGTATCAATATTATGTTTTTGTTGAACTGAGGAAGTAAATTAAATAAAATAGGAACATAACATTCTCTATATAAAACAGCATCTAATGTTTCGCTAATTAGTATATCAAATGAGTGGGCACCAGGAACTTTAAAAGTTACTGCATCTGCTGTATAGAAATCTTTAAGATGGTTGGATAAATTTAATGAATGAATTAGCTTTTTAGCAGATGCTACAGAGTTTTTATTAATTTCTAGCAATGAAAACTGTACTTCTTCTGGCTTAAATAAAGGAGCTATTAAAGTTATAAAAGGAGCAAATGGACCACATCCTGCATAAAATATTTTAATTAATTTTCCTGGTTGTTTTTTTTGCTTTTCAGTAATTACAGATACTACTGCTTTTAAAAATTTAATAGTTCTATTATAATCTAATAAACATTGTGCTGCAAAGTTTAATCCTAATGCTTTTCCCTTGGCTGCAGGAATTGCTGCCATATGTTCAATTTTATGATCATAACCACTAATTTCAGTAATTTGTTGAAAGTGTGTGAAAATTTCATCTATACTTTTTACAGCCTCAACTTGATTTATTGAATTTTCAAATATAGAAGAAGTCAATTTTTGAATTAAACGAATTACTTTGTTTTCAGTCATTTTTATATATTGGCTTTATAGTATGATTCTTTGTTTTTCTTTAATGTTTTAACGTGTGGTTAAATTAGTATTTAATTTTTATTTTGTTTTACTTTTCTGATTTTAAATCTAAATCAAAAATAATTTAACGAATGCGCTAAGAATGTATTAAGCCAGATATTAATTGTGGTATTTGTTATAAAGAGTTATTCGTTTACAGTTTTAATTTTATAGAAATCAGTTGAGATCTATTGGCTAGTTAAAAGTAGGTTTCTAGGCTCAACCAGACATTTAGATATTATTTAAACTTAATTCTGAGGAATTAATTACTGGCCTCAATAATTTTAGTTAATAAACCAACATAAGCATCGTCTTCCTTAGAATAGTACGTATGATTTAAATAATTCTTAAACGAATTTTTTCTTTTACTTCCATTTGCAAAATAGTATTCAAAAAAATGACTAGGAGCAAATTCAAATGTGTTTATTCTTATTTTACAAAGATAATAATTAGCGCCACTTCTAGGAAACGTCTTGAAGTATTCACCTGTCCATTTTGCATTGAATATTCTACAAATTGTCTCTCCAAAATAAGCAGTGAGTTCTATTTCTAACCTTAACTTTTGTTTATATCTCCATTGAGATTCATTTTTCAGAATGTTATCAATTTCATTTTCAAGACTCGCAATAGAAAAATCTAAACAATATCCTTTCTTTAAAAATTTCGTAGCAACTTTTTTAGCTATTTCTGAAGGATCATCTGGTGTGTTTGGGTCTGATGATTTAAATATTCCCATTTTTTTCTTTTTTGTTGAATAACCAAATTTTAAAGTTGATGATTGTTATAAACAAGCACTATATTATTGATACTAGTTTTTTCAATTAAAACGTTGTTGATCTTATTATTTTAGTTCTATTAAAATCATTTAAATCTATCACGTTCATTTTTGATGAAGAAGATTTTATATTTCTATTCTCAATATAACCACCTAAAATATAAAGTTTTCCTTTGTAACAATACATTTGAGAACTTTCTGTAAGTAAACCAATTTTATATTCATTAAGGGTTTTAGTTTTTGTATTGTAAGTGAGCATTACACCTTTGCTAAAGATATAAATAACGTTTTTTGAATAGGCTAAAGCAGGATTTTCTATTCCAGAAAATAAATTCCCTTCTTGTTGCCATTTTCCATTTTTAAGATTATAAGATTCTATTTCTGTTAGTGGTTTTTGATTAAAACCTCCTATAAGATAAATGGTGTTTTTTATGAGTATTCCATTAACTTCTTTTGGTTTGGTCATTTTTGGAAGTTCATACCAATGACCAGAAGAGGTATTGTAAATATGAGCATCACCTCTGTAAACTTTTTCTTTGTTCTTTTTTAATTTAGTAGAGCCACCCAAAATAATAATATTATCTAAATAAGGAAATGCAGCAAAGTTAACAGCTTGATGAGGATTTGTTTGATCTACAAGGACTTCTTCGTTTTCAAGATTAATAACTTCAATTTCATTATTTAAATAAACGCGTCTTTTGTTTTTAGACAAGGTTTTACCTCCAAAATTATACAGTTTATTATTTATATGAATTGATCTATGATACGCTCTTTTTTTTAATTCTATAACTGATTTACTCCAAGTATTTTTTTCTATATCATAAGTGTATAGTTTTTCATTAAACCCAATAAAAGAAAAATTAAATTTCATTGCTTTTAATAAATCTGCAAAAGAAGTAATATCAGATAGTAAACTAACATCTTGAAGTGCCTTTATTTCAGAATTTTCAATGGATGAAATGTCGCCACCAATAATATAAATTTTATCATTTATTAATTCAGATCCAAAATTAGAGACTCCTTTTTTTAAAGAAGATAATTTTGTAAAAGGAATTTGATTTTTTAAGTCTCTTTTTTTAGTAACAACAACTTCATTAAGGTGTTCTATTTTTTTTGATAAATGAACAATAAAGTTAAGCTGTTTTAATTTGGAAAACGTAATGCGTTTAGGAGTATAACCAATAACTGAAAAGCGAATAGTATCTTTTTCTTTTAAAGAAATAGTTAAACTGAACTTTCCGTTTTTATTAGAAGTAGTTCCAATTTGATGGTTTTTACTATAAATAGTAACATTTTCAATTGGTTTGTAAGTTTCGTTATCTAAAACTTTTCCTTTAAAATTTTGAGAAAAAGTAATAAATGTAGCAAAGAAAAACAGTAAAAATAACCTCATAGCACAGTAATTTATTGCTAAAGTTAAATAAAATGAAGCATATAAAAATAGAAGAAACGTTAGTTTAACAAAGATTTAATGGCAAGGAGATAGCCAAGGTTTTAATTCTCCAATGTTTGCATCGAGGAACATTATTTTGAAACCCTAATTTAACAGTTTATGATAAGTTGTTTTATATTATCTAAATTGTTTAGGTTTTAAATTTTTACTAGCATTTTCTACAATTTCTAAGATTCTTTTTTGTCTTGTTTCCTTTCTTTTAGCAGAAACAATCCAGTATAATAAAATCTTTTTAGCAGAGTTGCTTAAACTATTAAAGAACTCTAAAGAACCTTTATAGTTTGTAAATTCTATTTTTAAATCTTCAGGAACTACAAGCGCTTCAACTTCATCTAAAATTGTCCAAGAACCATTTTCTTTTGCAACTTCAATGCTTTTGTAACCTTCATCAGCCATAAGTTTTTGGTCTATTAAGGTTTTAACTTTCTCCTTATTTATTTTAGACCAATTACTTTTTGGTTTTCGTTTGCAAAAATATTGTTTGTATCGTTCAGTATCTATAGTTCTTTTAGTGCTATCAATCCAACCAAAACAAAGCGCTTCGTCAACCGATTCACTCCAGCTTAAGTTATAGTTTGGAGATTTTTTCTTATAAAAAATGAGCCAAATAGCATTTTCCTTTTTATGATTCAATTCTAGCCATTTTCTCCAATCTTGTTTGTTAGAAGGACAATAATCTTTAACATCTTTCATTTTTTAAGGTTTTAGGTGAAAATAGAAATTAAGAGTAAGCTTTTTAATTTACAAGTAAAATTAAAATGATTTAAGATAATAATCAACATGAGTTTGATCTAAGAAAAATGTATTACTTACAATACTCTTCTTGCATCAAACTCACGTGATTTAAAAATTTTATTTTTTAGTTTATTACGTTGGCTGTAATATTCAATTTTATAGGCTCTACTAAATCATTAATAGCATCATGTCTATAAAAACCTGTATAAAATACTGCTGTAGTTTTATATTCACTTGTTGGTAGATTTCCAGAAACTTGAACGTTAATATTTGCACTTTCTCCAGGGATTAAACCTCCTGTAACCAAATTTCTGTCTGCTGTTATAACATTTACATTAACATCCGGAATTTTATTTTCGTAGGTTGTTGCCGATTGAAATTCTATAGGATGATTTCCTACATTTTTCCATGTTGTAATGCCTGTAAAGTATTCCGAAGAACCTGGTGTTGTTACATCTGGAGTTGTAATATCTGAGTTTTCTAATTGTACAGGGTTTTTAATGTCTACAAAAACATTTACCCATTTTAGTCTATTATCATCTTTCAATACAATGATGAAACTTTTTGGGTATGAAAAATCGAAATTAGTTTCTGTAGTTGGATAAGGTGTATCTACTTCAGTTAGTGAAATAGATGAATCTTGTGTATAAAAAACAGCTTCAGCATCAAATGTAGCTGTAGGTGTTAAGTTTGAAAAGTCAGTTCCTTCAGGTACAAATAAGTAAATATCTTGTTTTTGTGAATTAGGATCATCAAAACGTTTTTCAATAATAATATCTTCGGTTAGTTGTGCATTTTTACTAGCTTCAAATTTAAAATCAGTAACGGTTAAAGAAGAAGGAGTTGGAATTATTTCTTGTGTAATAGTTACTGTATAATGCAGTAATTCTTCTGAATTATCAAGCGCATTTACAATTGTATGTATATGGCTTTCTGTTTCATAATTAAGTGTAGTAGCATTACCGGGCAAAACATCAAAATTACTTAAATTCAATTCACTTGATGTAATAGAAGAAGCAATTTCATCTAAGGAAACTGTATAAGGAATTATAATATTAATTTCACCAAATACAGTCTCTTCATTATCAACAATAATAGGGTCTATAATTTCAATAGAAATAGGAGTAATTGCAAATAAAGGAAAATCTAAAAGTTTTGCATCTTCAAGTTCAATTGTTTCTGGACTAGGTTCAGGTTCACCAGTATTATTGCTACTGCAACTATAGAAAATGATGGATAAAAATGCCAAAATTATACCTGCGGTTACTGTTCTGTTTTTCATAATTTAGTTTTTGATAATTATTAATTCTTGGTTATACGTAGTTTGTTAAAAACACAGTTATTTCAATTGATGTTATCCCCATCCATAATCTGTATCAATATTTCAATACATGAAGGTGTTAAAGCCCAGATTTTAAAATAGCTTACAAATGCATTTGCTAATTCCAATCCTTTTAATGAAGATAACTCTTGTGACGTTATAGTATTTCTATTGTATTTAATTTTTGTTTTATACAAATATCTATGTTTCTAGATGATTTTTTTACCCTATTTTCAGTGAAAAATGCTGCGTACATCGTAATAAATTTTTAGGGTAGTATTTCTTTACAACTTTTTTTAAGATTTTGTTTACACTGTAGATGCTCAAATTTCCATTTGGTTGCGTTATTGTATACAGAAAGTTTTGTGTGTGAAAGGTAACGGATGAAAAATAGTTTGTTTTGGTTTGGTGTTGATTTTAAAGACCATTTTAGAACAAGAATTATTAATATTCATTTTCCATAGTTTTATCAACCCAATCCATAAAATTTTTCCAATTATAATTAGGGTCAGACTCAAGGCCATTTGAATTATGATCAAAAATTACAACAGGAAATTCAGATTCAGAACTTCGGTTATCAAAACACCAATAATCTCCATTTTCATATCTAAATGGTGTTAGATAATTAGGGAACTCCAATTGAGAGTAATCTTTAAGAATTTCTTCCAAATTCATATTTGGTTCGAGAGCCTTGTTTGCCCAACCAAATCCATCAAATGAAAAATCTCCAATAGGAACAGAAGTACAGTATTTCAGTTGATAATCTATAAACGATTTTGGAAATTTGCAATTGTATTTTTTAATCAATTCATTTAAATCCGATTCATTAGGTTTAGGTAAATGTTCTGGAAATGCTGCTCCTCGATCAGAATATTTTTCTTTTAAATCTTCAAATGTCATTTTTTGTAAATTGTATTATAAATAGTAAATAGTAGGGTGATTAAAAAGTGTTTAATTTTCGATTAATAACTTAGCTAAAAATTTTATTTTTAAAGCCAAATTAAAAAGATTTAACTGACTTTATTAAAAGCTTTATAATTTGAGTTTAGGATTAAAAAGCGTATTAATTATTATATCTAGTTTTTTACTTTTGTTAAATTTAAATATTCCTCAAATGCTATTTTCAAAAGAGGTGCAAAAGGGAAATCTAACCTTTTAATCTCAGGTTTATTTAAGTAAGTAACTTCATTAATATTTGCACTTGTTTGGTCTCCCCAATCTCCAGGTTTAATAACTGAGTATTTAATTAAAATATTTAAATCAGAATTAATATATTCATAATCGTCTTTTAATGCCTTATGATTTTTATAGTCAACTAAGGCAATTAAATTCCCGTATCTTCTTAGTTGACTATCATCTATTAGTTTTGTTGGATTTCGTTCAGCAAGTTTTTCTAATGCTGTTCTTAAACTTGTAATCGAACCGTAAAACGATACTAAAAATTCAAACACTAATATTTTTTGAAAATGCCAGCTTGATGCTCTTCCGTTATTTTTATCAATTTTAAAGTCAAAGAATTTTAAAACATATTCCTTGTCAAATAGTTTTAATAAAGTTCTTAGATTTAATAAATCGTTATTTATTAAATCTTCTAAAATTTCTTGAAAATTTAAAGTTGTTATTTTTCTGCTATCTTTTAAGTTAATTATGTGGTCATATGCACCTTGAATTTTTATAGAAGAGAGTATCTTTCCTACTGATTTACTAACAATTTCTTTGTTGTCAAAAAAATGTATTTCTCTACTATAAAATTTGTCAATGTATCCAGAGAAATCGACATTCGTTCCATATTTTGAATGGAATAAATTTCTAATGTTTTCTATATCACAAACAAGAACTATTTTATGGAATCCGAATTTGTTTTCTGTGAATTTTTCAATATCAAAATGACAAGCAAAAACATTTAATATTCTAAAGATATGTTCAGGATCAAGTCTGTCTATATCATCAATTACTAGAACTATTTCTTTTTTATTTTCTTTAAGTTTTTCAACTAGTCCTGAAATCAATTCTGTTATTTTATTTTCTTCGTAGATAGAATTGTTCCTTGCTGTAAGTTCTCTTAAAAAGTCAATAAGCTCTTTCTTTTCGTCAATTTGTGATTCAGAGTTATGTTCTTTAATATTGTTTACTAGTTTTTTTAAGTTTTCGTATACTTCACTAAACGTTTTTCCAATCTTCCCACCGCTCTTAGCTAAAAGAGATATCGTATCTAAAAAATTATCTTTTAAATAAAATTGAGCTGTTAGTAATTCTGAAAAATCTGTTTTTTCATAATCCACATTTTTCCCAAGAAGCTCAAAAGCAATATCATATTTTATGTAATCTATGATATCATCGTTATTCGATATTGAATAATTAACAGGCGAAAGTAGAAACAATTCATAGTCTTCAGAATTTTGCTCAAAAAATTCTTTTAAGAAATAAGTTTTTCCAATACCGAATATTCCAGAAAAAATTATCTGGTTATTGTCAACTAGATTCAGGTGATCTTTGAACCTTTCTATTTCTGATGTAATGTCAATTTTCAATTTTACGTAATAATTTTAAACTAGGTACAACTTGTTTATATCCCAAATCCATCACAAATTGGAAGGATATATTTTAAAAGCTTAAAGCTACAGAAACGAAAAAGATAATCCTTACGGATAACCACATTGCAAACTGCGGTTTTCCACTAAGGGTATTTTAAAAAACTGATTTTCAGTAAAATTAAAAGCAATAAAAGTTTATTTTTTTGCCATGTTTTTTACCTGAATAATTTCAGCAGCAATACTAATGGCAATTTCTTCTGGAGTTTCACTTTTTATAGACAAACCAATAGGAGCGTAAACCGTAGCTAACATTTCTTGAGAAAAACCTTCGTTGCCTAAAACGGTCCACATGGTTTTTAGTTTTGCTTTGCTGCCTAAAACACCAATATAATTATAGTTTTTTTTAAGTAACTTGCTTAAAACTAGTTTGTCGTCGGTGTATTTATTGGTCATAATTGCTATATAACTCGTATTTCTTTGTGGTATATATTCGTGTATGCAATTATAATCAACAACCATTTTTTGATGCGCAAAAGTGTTGTTTTCTAAGGTGTTTAAATTGGCTCTATTATCAAAAACCACCACATAAAAACCCAATTTTACAGCTACTTCAGAAACTGCCACACCAACATGACCACCACCAACAATATATAACGTTTCTTTAAAACCAATATGTTCTTTAAAAAACCAGTTGTCATTAGAATGTATTTGGTATTCAAATTGATTTGCCAAACGTTCTTCAGAAAAACTAAAAGAAGTAGGAGACAAGCTTAAAGTCCCTTTTTGGCCGTTTTGCAAACAAGTTAAAATTTGCTGAATGGAAGCACTGTTCTTACTATCTAAATAATGAAAAGCAACAGTTTGTTCACCAGAACAAATCATTCCAGAGCCATCTTTTATGCTTCCTTTATGAATTTGTTTTTTTATAAATGTTGGCGGATTTGTTGTTAATAATTGTTGGGCTTCCGCCACCAAAGAAAATTCCATAACACCGCCACCAATAGAACCAAAAATAAATCCGTCTTGTGCAACGAGCATTTTAAAACCTTTTCTTCCAGGAGAACTTCCAAAGTTTTCAATTACGGTTAAGACGTATACTTTTTGTGCGTCTTGAAGTTTATTTAATACGTGTTGCCAAAATTTCATAAATAGGTTTTTAATGAATTTAGATCTCTATTTTACCTTTTCTTGGACAAAGACGAAAATATTGATCTAATACCAATTACAACTTAAAACAAACCTAATAATTTGTTTATATCTCGCCCATATTTCAAAATAAAATAAAACCCTAGCGATGCTATGCTTTTCTTTTTCATCTGGACGCACTTTAATTCAAATTATTTTAGGTTCTTTTTAAACCATAATTGGTATAACACTTGCCTCCTCGAGCGCAGTCGAGAGGTTAATTTAAATGATTTACGTTCATATTTAGTGGTTTGTTTCTTTGCCTTGATGCAAAGAAACAAAAATCAAGACTTATGCTAAGAATCTAGAAAATACTACAATATCACCAGCCACAGATTAAAAGAACTCGCTTGCACTCAAATTGCTTTTAATCTTCAGCCAACGCTGCTATCTTGATTTTCAAAATTCTTATCAATATGTCAAAAACTCCAATTTGGATTAAACAATAATAGTTCATCACTTAATTTTTTAATAAATATAAATCTCTACTGTGCTCAACCTGATAGTTCTTTTTCAAGTATTTTGGTTTTGCTCATTAGAAGTTATTTAAAAATAGTTTCACTTAATGCATAATAAATCGCCATTATAGCAGAGAAAATAGCACTTGCCATAAAGCGCCAATCCAAACGAATTTTATTCTGAATGATAAAATTTGCTACAAAAGAAATAGGAATATTTGCTAAAAACGACCACAAAGCAATAGTTAGTAAATGACTATTTATTTGCTCGTAATTACCAGAAAACAATTTAATAAAAGCCAAATGCCTAAAAATCCATAACGGATTAAAATATGCAATTGCTAAACCTGTTTTAGCTAGTGTTTTTTTAATTCCTATAAAATTGTTGGTTTTTTTATCAATCCAAGTAAAATAATTTGGAATTTCAAAGGCATATAATGTTGCTCCAATACATATCATTCCAAGTAATCTGTAAACAGAAAATTCGTTTAATAATACTGCAGCAATCGTGTCTCCAGCACTATAAATTAGTGCGCCTTTTAGTATGTTTTGTTTGGTGTATTTCAGTGTAATTGGTGTTTTAATTTTGTAAACGAATTTTTAAATCTCAATTTCTATAGTACGTTTTTTCTCCAAAGAAAGCTTTTTATAAACGTCATCCGATAGAAATGCACTACAGAGAAGTAATCTGTTTGTGTTACGTAGATTGCTTCTTCCGTTCTTCCATTGAATGACATAAATATTAATTAAACACGAAATATTTTATAAATTGTATTACTCTTCATACAATCCCATCAATACTTTTTCTGGTGTAAAAGGCGCATGAAATTTTAAGGTATAGTTAGGATTGAATGCTTTTACAGCTTCCTGAATAGCAAAATAAGCACCAATACCATACATTAAAGGAGGTTCTCCAACCGCTTTAGATTTTTGAATTGCCAAATCGTGTCCTTCGGTTTCCAAAGGAATTGTTTCTATTGTTTTTGGAGCAGAAAAAATATCTGGAACTTTATAGGTTGATAATGCATTAGATAATAATTTTCCGTTGGTATTATACGCAATTTCTTCCATAGTCATCCAACCAATTCCTTGTGCTAAAGCACCTTCTATTTGTCCAATATCAATACCTAAATTCATAGATTTTCCAAAATCATGTATAATTTTTACTGCATCAATTTCATAAGTTCCACGTAAACAATCTACAGTAACCGTTGTAATTGCAGTTCCGTATACATGATACGCAAAAGGATGTCCTTTTTCTATTGACTTATCAAAATGAATTTTAGGAGTTGCATAATGTGCATTTTCAGACAAAGCAACGCGTTCTGCCATAGCTTGCATAATAACAGCTTCCCAAGTAAGTGTTGATTTTTTATCAGCAACAAAAACAAAATCTTCTTTAAAAGAAATGTTTTTTTCTTCGGATGAAAGTATGTTTGCAGCCACTTTAGTTAATCGTTCCAAAAGCGAAGTACACGCCATTTCCACTGCTTTTCCGTTTAAATCGGCAGTAGAACTTGCAGCAGACGGAGACGTATTGGCAACACGTGTAGTATTGGTTGTTTCTAACTTTACTTTTGATGTAGAAATACCTAAAACAGTTTGTGCAACTTGCAACATTTTTGTGTTAACACTTTGTCCCATTTCCACCGCACCAGTAGAAACACCAACGCTTCCATCTTGATAAATATGAACCAACGCACGCGCATGATTCATTTGTGTATTGGTAAATGAAATTCCAAAGGTAATTGGCATTAACGAAATCCCTTTTTTATAATGCTTATTTTCAGCATTAAAATTAGCAATTTCTTGCTCTGTTTTTTCAAGATTAAAAGTGTCTTTTGCGGTAAACCAAGTGTTTTTTGCTTCAACTTTTGTAGCAATTTGACCGTAAGAAAACGTATCATTCTCACTCAATAAATTAGCTTCTTGAATTTGTTTTTTATTGATGCCAATTTTGTTTGCAGCATCTGCAATAGCACTTTCTATAACAAACATTCCTTGCGGACCACCAAAACCACGAAACGCAGTATTTGGAGGTAAATTTGTTTTACAGCTAAAAACGGTTGTAGTTACATTTGGTATAAAATAACTATTGGTTGCGTGGAATAATGTTCGTTCTGCAATTGCTGGCGACAAATCTGCTGCTGCTCCAGAATTTTGTAAAAACTCCACTTCAAAAGCACTAATTTTTAAGTCTTTTGTTAATCCAATTTTATAAAAAGAAGAATACGGATGTCTTTTTCCGGTCATGCGTAAATCGTCGTGACGATTCAGCATATATTTTACAGGTTTGTTTAAATGTTGCACTGCAACAGCAGTCATTACTGCCCAAGGAGTTGCTTGATCTTCTTTACCACCAAAACCACCACCTAATCGAATAACATCAACTTCAATTTTGTGCATTGGAATTCCCAATACTTTTGCAGCAGTTTTTTGAACTTGTGTTGGTCCTTGTGTAGATGAGGTTAATTTTATAGTTCCGTTTTCTAAGGGAACTGCATAACAACCTTGCGTTTCTAAATACAAATGTTCCTGTCCGTTTGAAAAAGTTTCACCTTCAAAAACATATTCGCAATTGGCAAAAGTGTTTTTAGAATCGCCCAATTTAAAAGAACGTGGCGCATTGATAAAACTCTTTTTTTCTTTGGCTTCTTTTGCTGTGGTAATTACAGGTAATTCTTCAATTTCTATAGTAATTAAGGCACGTGCTTTTTTTGCAATAGCTTCTGTTTTTGCAATAATAAAAGCAATCGGTTGTCCCCAAAAATGGACTTCATCTTCCGCCCACAAAGGTTCATCTGGAATAATACCACCAATTTGATTTTCACCTAAAACATCTTTATACGTAAATATTTTTACCACGCCATCTAAAGCTTCAGCTTTTGAATAATCTACAGATGTTATTTTTCCGTGTGCTTTTGGCGAATCGAAACATAAACCAATTAAAGCATCTTGTCGTAATTGTAAATCATCTACAAATAAAGACTCTCCTCTAACGTGTGTAAAACTGTCAATATTTTTCATCGTTTTCATTAGGCAGTTAATTTATGTAGTTGAATTTTATTAGGAAATAATTCTAAAAAATGCGCAAAGAATAATCGTTTTGCTAGTAAACTCTTATAGGTTGCTGTTCCTCTTACATCACTAATAGGAGAAATTTCCGATTGTAAAATTTTAGCGGCTTCGTTTACTGTTGTTGCGTTAAGTTCTTTTCCTATTAAAAAAGCATTTGTTTTGTGTAAATATTTAGGAATGGCAGCAACACCACCAACAGAAAAATGCGCATCGGTAATTTTATTGTTTTCTAAAGTTATTTTACCTGCTGTGTTTACACTAGCAATATCTAAATGCGTACGTTTACTTACTTTTTCAAAATTAAAAGCGTCGTTTTTTTGAGGAACGTTAAACGAAATGTTTTTTAAAATTTCTCCTTCTTGTAAATCACATATTTTATACGCTTTATGAAAAGATTGAAACGGAATTTGTCGTTCTGTTTTGTCTTTTTTCTGAATGGTTATGGTTGTATTTAAAGCTAAAAAGAAAATAGACATGTCGCCAATAGGAGAAGCGTTTACAAAATTTCCACCTAAGGTTCCCATATTTCTAATTTGCTCGGAAGCAACTAGTTTTAAAAACTGTTTTAGTTTTGGAAACAAGGTTTGTAATTTCTTGTTTTCTGCAAGTTCCGTTGTTGTTGTATTTGCGCCTAGAGTACAAATTCCTTTTGAAAAAGAAATTCCTTTTAAGTCATTTTCATTAGCTAATAAATGGATACTTTCTTGAGCTAATTGATCAGCATTATGAACATACAAATCGGTTCCGTTAGCCACTTTAGTTATTTGTAAAGACTTCACATCTCTCGACTCCGCTTGAGATGACATACTTGAAGTAACATTTTTCAATGCTTGTAATTTTTCTGGAATGGTTTTAAAATAATCAGGAATAAATCCTTCTTTTATTAACCAAGCGATTTGGTGATTGTCGTCTTTTTGTTGCAACTTTTTTTCGATTTCAAAACCTGCTTTTTCAATAGATTTATAACCTGTACACCTACAAATATTTCCGCTAATGGCGTCATTACACGTTTGATTATTACCTTGAGCAACATCTGAAGATTTTAAAGCAAAACCTGTCATAGAAACCACAAAACCAGGTGTGCAAAATCCACATTGTGTGGCGTAATTGTTGGTCATGGCTTGTTGAACTGTGTTTAGTTCTTTTGGTAAATTAATACCTTCTACAGTTACAATATGTTTTTCGTTAGCATTTCCTAAAGGAGAAATACATGAAGTAATACTTTTGTAGTTGATGTCTGTTCCGTTAGAAGTTCCAACTAAAACAGTACACGCGCCACAATCGCCTTCTCGACAACCGATTTTTGTACCTTTTAAATGTTGGTAATCTCGAATAAAATCGAGTAGTGTAACACCTGAATTAATTGGTGTTTTAATGACTTCGTTGTTTAATATAAATTGTATCATAAGCAGAGAGCAAGATACGAAATTATATCAAGTGTTTTGATTAGTTTTAGAAGAAGCACATTTTTTAAGGATTTATATTGTATTTTTCTTAGTTTGTTTTGAAAAACAAGTGGTGTATTTGATTAATTAGGAAAAATTTAGCACAAAGCAGGCGGTGGAGTAGTGTCTATAATACTAACATTTTGTATCATACCTTTTTTAATTTGGTAATATACTTGTAAACGATAATGTTTATTTGTTTTAGGATTTACTTTAAACAAAATCATACAAATTAAGTGTTCATCAATTTCATAAAAGATCCCTCTTTTGCTAAAAAGTTGTACGATATCTTCGTTAGAAATTATCCAATCAATAGTACTGTACTTTTTAAGATCGATACTACTATTATTTTTTATAATACTAGTTTTAAGTTGTGCTAAAGGTTTTGTGAAATATTTTATACCTGGATAAATTCCAACTTTTTTAATATTGAAATTTTTCTCATCATACCACATAGGAGCAGAAGCATCATAAGGATTTTCTGTTATTACTTTTCCATTTATAATTTCAATAAACGCTTTATCTCGGTATACTATGTTTTTAGGAGCATAAAAAACATCATCTTCAGGAGATTCTATAACCACGAAATACGATTCGGTTGTATTACGTTGATGAATTCGTATTGGAATTTTAGAAAAATCATATTGTGTTCCATGTCCGTTTTCCTCAGCGTATTTTAAAAAATAAGCTTTTGCTAACGTTTCAAGTTCTTCACGTTTTTTAAGAGGTATTGGCATTTTAGTTTTTACGGTAAAAATAGGTAAGAAGATTTGGTTTTTTACATCTCGATACAAATCCATTTTCCTTATCAGTCAAATGAATCCAATCGATGAGACAGAACCCATTTTTTTAAATCATTGTAATTGTTTTACCTAAACGTTGCAGACTATCGTATAAACTTAATTGTTCTAGCGTTATCATTATTTTTAATAGTGATAAAATATAAGTTGTCTGCTAAATCATGAATATCAATCATGTTCTTATTAGCATTAAGCGTTCCTTTTTTGTTTTTCTTTCCATTTGCATCAAAAATCACATATTTAGATCCGATTAAATTATTTTCAACATCAATATAAATATTGTCTTTAGACGGATTTGGATAAAATGAAATTTCTGTAGCATCTAAAGTATTTTGTACACTTAGTGTACTTTTTTCTAGTTTGGTTAAACCATCAAAAGTTCCTATCCATTTTGTACCATCTTTATCAATTTTTAAAGATAAAATACTGTTTTCTGGTAAATTAGAATTTGTACTTAAATACGTTTCACATTGTGTTAAGTTTAATAAACCACCTTGGCTACATTCTTGATGCGCTCCAACCCAAATTTCATTATTAATATCTATTGCTAATGAAGTTGTTTGACAATCCAATAAACAAGAATCATTATCATCAGCTAAATAATTAAAATATTGCCAGTTGGTTCCGTCAAAACTTTTAACTCCATAACCCGCGCTCATCCATTTTACATTATTTTCATCTATAACTAACGAGTTTGCTCCTCCAAACCAGTTTCCGGTATTGTCGTCATTAAAAATAGTCCAATCTGTACCTGTAAATTTTACTAATTCATTTGCTGTTGTTAACCAAATAGTATTAGTATCGTCTATTGCTATTGTAGTTACATTATTGGTTGGTAAGTTAGAGTTTGCTGTTGTATAGGTTGTGAAACTTGTTCCGTTAAATTTTGTAAGACCAGATGCCGTTCCAATCCAAACATCGTTATTATTATCTGTAGCAACACAATTAATATTGTCGTTTGGTAAATCGGAATTGGAAGTTGTGTATTGCGTCCAACTAACATCATCAAACTTTAATAAACCATCTTGCCAACTACCTAACCATTTATTATCTAAAGCATCAATAGCAATATCTATAATTTGATCAGAAGCAATATTATTAAAAGAAGCATAAGTGTATTGGTAATCATTTTCACCAGAAAAGGTTTCTTGAGCAACAATTTCTTGTGTATATTCATTATAAAAATTCATTTCTACAGAAACAGAAGGATCTTCAATATAATAGTCTACTTGAATGCTGGTTGCATTTTTAGGAATTTCAAGTGTTAATATATTATTTGTATAGTTGTGTTCCGAAGTAACTGTAATTTGAGTGTCATCAGCTAAATAAACAGTAGCTTCAGCATATATAGAAACCCAAGCCTCTATAGCACCAGTAGTATATTCTATTTTATGAATATCGTTACTTGCTTGTATATTTTGAGTACTATAAATTGTCCAAGAAGTATCATCAAATTTTGCAATTCCGTTACTTCCATTATTATACCAAGAAGCAACCCATTTGTTTCCTTCGCTATCAAATTCAATGTCGCTAACAGCGTCAAAAGTTAATCCAGAATTGGTGGTGTTATAAGTTGTCCAAACATCTTGTGCTTGAAAAATATAAACTGAAAATAAAGCAGTTAAGAAAAGTAATTGTTTTTTCATAGTAAAAATTTTTTATAACTATAATTTTCCCCAAAATGATAGTTAATTATGTTTTTATATTGGTTTGGTTTTGTAAAAGTATTTTAAAATGAGAGAAAAAAGAGGCGGAAAACCACCTTGATTCGTGTGGATTTCCGCCTTTTTTAATTTTTGAAACATGTGTAAATCTTTGATTTTGTTTAATTTACACTTGTTGGGAGCGATATTTAACTCTTTAATGTCTCTTGATTATAGCTTTTGTTTAAGGTTATTTATTATGAAAAACTTTTTTAAATGTTAAAAACAGATAAAGCCTAGTTTAAAAACTAAGCTTTTATTTGTTGTTAAGATATATGTTTAATTAGAATAGGTAGCAGCACTATCTAAAGCTGTTTCAAGAGCTTCATTAGTATCTATAGTTATAGCAGTTCCGTTTGCACCTAATAGGTTTATAGGAAAAACAAAAGCTAGTTCACTAGGATTGGTACCAAAAGTAGTAGCTAAATCATCATCATTTTCTAAAGTAATTATTTCATTCATTTGTTGATTTGTACGATTTACTTGTAAAGGATATACAAAATTTAAACAATCATCTTCAGAAGCATCTCTGGAAAGCATACAGTTTTCAAAATAATTTGTTAGTTCCTTTATGGTGGATAATCGTAATGTTTCCTGATTAGGAGTTATATATTTTAGACTACCAACTTTTACGTTTTCTAGTGTATAGTTTGTGTTGTTTTGTAGATTATAACTATCCAATGTATCTTCTGCTGAATTTAAAGATGAAGTTTCAAAAGAAGCTTCAAATGTACCGTCATCACCAGTTATCCAATAATGTATTTCTGCGTTACTATCACAATTGGAAGAAATATCCGTAAAAGGTAAACCATAGTCAGGAGTGTCTCCAAACCCATAGTCACAATTTTCAAAGTAATCTAGCATTGATTCACGTTTTTCTAAACCACTAAATCCAGTAGGCCTACTTATATAAGTTATAAAAAAATCTTCATCAGAAAATTCTACTCCTGTAGCATTAAAAGCTTGGAGTTTGGCATCATTATATTGTGTAAGCCACATTTCTAAGGATTCTGTATTAGAAAAAGTAAAAGGGAAATGATCTCCTTCTGGAGTGTTAAAATAACCACTTGTAATAGATAATAAACCACAGTTAGTTTTTGAGGCATTACTTACAAAGAAATTATAATCGTTAAGAGAAGTTGCTGTGGTTATTATTTTATCAGCTAAATCTGTGGTTATTATTTGCTCATCAGAAACAATGTCTTCATCCGTTTCATTAGAAGTACAAGATTGTAAAACAAAAGTTGCTACAAGTAATAAGGTTGCTGTTTTAAAAAAGTTTTTCATTATAAGGGTTTATTTATTGTTGTTTATAATTAAAACGATTCAGTTTGTAAAAACCCTCTAAAAAAAGTATTTATTTTAAATATTTAGAATAAAATCTTAAGTAATAACTTATGTATTTGGTTTTAGGAGGTTTCATAATATTAAAAACTAAAAAAGCTCAGTTGAAAAACTGAGCTTTTTTAGTTTTTTTGAAAAAGAGGCTATTGGCAATAAGTAGCAGAATTATCTAAAGCATTTTCAAGTTCTTCATTAGTGTCTATAGTTACAGTGGTTCCATTTGCGCCTAATAAATTGATAGGAAAAGCAAAAGCTAGTTCACTAGGATTGGTACCAAAAGTAGTTGCTAAATCTTCATCATTTTCTAAAGTAACTATTTCATTCATTTGTTGATTTGTACGATTTACTTGTAAAGGATATACAAAATTTAAACAATCATCTTCAGATGAATCTCTAGAAAGCATACAGTTTTCAAAATAATTTGTTAGATCTTTTGTAGTTACTAACCATAATGTTTCCTGATTAGGAGTTATATATTTTAGACTACCAACTTTTACATTTTCTAGTGTATAGTTTGTGTTGTTTTGTAGATTATAACTAGCCAATGCATCTTCTGCTGAATTTAAAGATGAAGCTTCAAATGTACCGTTATCACCAGTTATCCAATAAATTATTTCTGTGTTACTATCACAATTTGAAGAAATATCCGTAAAAGGTAATCCAAAGTCATAAGTGTCGCCCTGTCCATATGTACAATTTTCAAAGTAATCTAGCATTGATTCACGTTTTTCTATCCAACTAAATCCAGTAGGATTACTTATGTAGCTTATAAAAAAATCTTCATCAGAAAATTCTATTCCTGTAGCGTTAAAAGCTTCTAATTTAGCATCATTATATTGCGTAAGCCACATTTCTAAGGATTCCGTACCAGAGAAATAAAAAGAGAAATAATCCCCTTCTGGGTTGTTAAAATAACCACTAGTAATAGTTAATAAGCCACAGTTTGTTTTTGCAGCATTGCTTACAAAAAAGTTGTAATCGTTAAGAGAAGTTGCTGTGGTTATTATTTTATCAGTTAAATCTGTGGTTATTATTTGTTCATCAGAAACAATGTCTTCATCCGTTTCATTAGAAGTACAAGATTGTAAAACAAAAGTTGCTACAAGTAATAAGGTTGCTGTTTTAAAAAAGTTTTTCATTATAAGGGTTTATTTATTGTTGTTTATAATTAAAACGATTCAGTTTGTAAAAACCCTCTTAAAAAAGTGTTTTTTTTAAAGAAAATTTAGAGAGAAATAATATCTTAAGTAATAATGTTTATTTGGTTGTTTGTAGTTTTTTAGAAGGTTTATAATAGTATAAAACAAAAAAAGCTCAGTTTTTTAACTGAGCTTTTTTATGTTTTTTGAAAAGAAATTATTCGCAATAAGTGGCAGCACTATCTAAAGCAATTTCAAGAGCATCAATAGTATCTACAGTTACAAGAGTTCCGTTGGCACCTAATAGGTTTATAGGAAAAATAAAGGCTGGTGCACTTGTACTAAATGTATTTACTAAATCTTCATCATTTTCTAAGGTAACTACTTCATTCATTTGTTGGTTTATACGATTAATTTCTAGTGGATACACAAAATTTAAACAATCGTTGTCATTAATATCTCTTTCGTAAGAACAGTTTTCAAAATAATTTAAGATTTGTGTTCTTGTATTAAGAACAACTACACCAGTAGCTGAAGAATATCTAACATCGCAAACACTTACATCATCTATAGTATAATTGGTGTTATTATTTGTGTTGTATAAAGTTACAGAACTTTCTACAGGGCTCAAGCCTTTATCTAATGAACCTGGAGTGTAAAGGTTTAAAATTGTCTTGTTGTTTAAAATGTAAGTTACCTGAGCATCACAATTAAAGTTAACTTCAGCTATTGATACACTATTATCTAAATAAGTCCTTTTAGAGTCTCCATTAAAGGTACAATCATTAAAATAGTCTACGATATTATCATGTCCGAATATTTCCGTAAAGTTATCAAATCGGATGATATTACGAATAAAAAAATCTTCATCAGTAAATTCAACTCCAACTTGTTGAGAAGCATAATTTTTACTCTCTTCATAATTGTTTTCCCAATTTTCATCCATTTTTGTAAGTGCAGGATAATAATCACCTTGATTATTCAAAAAATAACCTTGTAAAGATGGAGCATCTATGGTTCCTACAGGAGAAAAACAATTAGAATTAATTAAGTTTAAATCTTTAGTAGAGGTTGCTGTAGCTATTATTTTATCTATTATATTTGTGTTTATTGTTTGAGTATCCACTATATCTAGATTGTCTGTACACGACTGAAAAAAGATAGCTGTAAAAAGTATTGAAAGAGATATTTTAAAAAAGGTTTTCATAATTAAAGTTTATTTATTGTTGTTATTATTAAAACGATTTGGAGTATAAAAACCCTCTAAAAAACTTTTAATTTTTAATAATTTTTTTAAGGGCAACCTTTCCAGTATTGCTTTCTATTTTTAACATATAAATTCCTGTATTTAAATTTTCAAGATTTATTTCCGCTTCTTTGGTGGTTACTATTTCTTTACCTAACAGATTATAAATTTGCACTTTTTTTAATAATTCACCTGCCTGTAATGAGATGTTTAGTTTTGTTTTAACAGGGTTAGGGGAGAGTATTGTTGCGTTATTAAATTCAGTGTCTATAATACTTGCGGTAGCTGAACAATTGGTGCTATAAGTTGTTGTAGCATCCTTTGCAGCAATCCACCAGCTTGAAGTATTTACAGAAGCTACATCATCTACTTGAATACAGGTTAGATTTGGATTGTTTTTAAAAGATAAAAAAATACTAATTAGATTTGTGTTGTTACCATTTGCTATGTTTAAGCTTGTTAAAGAATTGTTAGCGCAACGTAAAAGTATTAAATTAGTATGGCTTGAAAGGTCTAGAGTGGTTAGGGCATTATTCTCACAACTTAAATGGTCTAAATTGGTATTCTTTGATAGATCTAAATTAGTTAATCTATTACTATCACAAAATAAAGCTAATAAACCAGTATTGTTTGATAGGTCTAATGTGGTTAATTCTGCAGCTGTACACATTAATACTTCTAAATTAGTATTCTTTGATAGGTCTAAATTAGTTAATGGATTATTATCGCAAACTAAGGTTTGTAAACTAGTGTAGTTAGATAGGTCTAAAGTAGTTAATTCTGTAGCACTGCAATTTAAATATTCTAAAATATGATATGATAGGTTTTTTAGGATTAGGTTACTATTATAAGCATAATTTAAAGTTATCAATTTTACATTATTAGACAGATCTAAATTAGTTAATAAAGGACTAGAACTACAATCTAAATTTACTAAATTAGTATTATTAGAGGTATCTAAATTAGTTAATAAAGGATTAGAACTACAGTCTAAATCCACTAAATTAGTATTATTAGAGGTATCTAAATTATTCAAATAATTTTCTTTAATCGATAAAGAAACTAAGTCTGGATTATTTGATAGGTCTATACTTGAGAGATTATTATTATCACATGTTAAATGTGTTAAATTAGTGTTGTTTGATAAGTTTAAAGTGGTTAATTCTGTAGTACTACACAGTAACCTTTTTAAATTAGTGTTATTAGAGATATCTAAATTGGTTAGTGGATTAAAACTACAGTTTAAAACTTCCAATTTTAAATTATTTGATATATTTAAACTGGTTAATTTGTTAGCGCCGGTTGTCTCCAGAGATGTTTTACAGTTTAATTCCGTAATATTAACAAAAGCCTCTATACCTGTTAAATCTACGATGTTGTTATTACCAAGAGTTATAGCGCCTGTATAAGCGGATGCCTCATCACAACTAATTTCATCATCTCCATTTGTATTTATAGCTGTATTAGCTATTAAGTTAGCTTTAAAATTAGGGTCAGGTATGATTACATCATCTGTACATTGAGCATGTAGCCTTGTAAAGGTTAATGCTATTGTTAATACTATTAAAGTAGTTTTTTTCATTTTTTTATAATTAGTTATTACTATTATTAAAACGTAGTGGAATATAAAAACCCTCTAAAAAAAGTATTTTTTTTGGAGGGTTTAAAATGAAACAAAAAATATAAGTAATAATTTATGTGTTTGTGATTTACAGTAACTGTCATAAAATTATAAAACCAAAAAGCTCAGTTGAAAAACTGAGCTTTTATATGTTTTTTTATAGAAAGATTTAATAACAATAATTAGCAGAACTATCTAAAGCATTTTCAAGAGCTTCATCATTTTCTATAGTTAAAACGGTTCCGTCTTGCCCTAATAAATTGATAGGGTATATAAAAGTTAGTTCATCTGTATTTGTACTAAAAGTAGTTGCTAAATCGTCATCATTTTCTATAGTAGTAGAGGTAGTTTCCCCTGATGACAAGCTAGAACGATTTACTTGTAAAGGATACACAAAATTTAAACAATCGTTGTCATTAATATCTCTGTCTAATGAGCAACCATCAAAATAGTTTAGTATTTCTTCTCTTTTTATTGAGTACCCTTCTGTTCCAGAAGGAGAAGTGTAATATAAATTAGAAACATATACATCATCTAAAGTATGAGATGTACTATTACTTGTGTTATACGTAATTAACTCATTTTCAATAAAACTTATTCCATCACTTAAGTTTATTTTTTCTCGAGAAAAAAGTGGATTTCCGTCTACATAAGCTATAACACTAGCATCGCAATCAAAGTTGATTTCTGATAATGATACTTTAAAATTAGGGTCATCATTATAATGATCAGAGCTTCCATATTCGCAAGTTTCAAAATAATTTACAATGTTCTCAGGTTTAATTATGAAAGTAACTCCCACTAAAACCTGTTGAATAAAAAAATCATCATCAGTAAATCTAATCCCAGTTTCTTCATAAGCTAATTCTTTTTTTTCTTGATAGCTTTCTTCCCATGATGTCATTGGAATATCCATTGAATAATAATCTCCTTGAGGGTTCCTAAAATAACAAAACAATAATGATGAATTAAGACCTAGTGTTGTTGGGGCACATTCAGGATTAACTATACTTAGGTCATTTTTAGAAGTTGCAGTGGCTATTATTTTTTCTGCCAAATTTGTAGATGTTTCTATTTCATTAGAAACAAGCTCTTCGTCAGATTCGTTAGAAGTACACGACTGAAAAAAGACGGCTGTTAAAAGTATTAAAAGAGATGTTTTAAAAAAAGTTTTCATATTATGTATTTATATATTGTTATTATTAAAACGATTCAGTTTGTAAAAACCCTCCAAAAAAAAGTATTTTTTTAAAGAAAATTTAGAATGAAATAAAATCTTAAGTAATAATGGATGTGTTAGGTTTTCAGAAGCTTTCATAATAGTATAAAATGAAAAAGCTCAGTTTTTCAACTGAGCTTTTTTATGTTTTTTGAAAAAGAGATTATTCACAATAGGTAGCAGAATTATCTAAAGCAATTTCAAGAGCTTCATTAGTGTCTATAGTTAAAACTGTTCCGTCTTGTCCTAATAAACTGATAGGGAAAACAAAACTTAATACGTTTGTATTTGCATTAAAAGAGGTTGTTAAATCTTCATCATTTTCTAAAGTGATAACTTCATTTGTTTGTTGGTTTGTACGATTTATTTGTAAAGGATATACAAAGTTTAAACAATCGTTGTCATTAATATCTCTGGCAAGCGAACAATTGCTAAAGTAGTTTAGTATGTCCTTTTCTTCTTGTAATAATACATACTTTTGTTCCTCAAATATATTCGTTGTATCTGGAATCGGATATAATAAATGATCAATAGTTATATCATCTAATGTAAAAGATGTATTATGCTCAGAGTTATAGGTGATTAGTTTGTTTTCAATAGGAGTTAACCCAGAATCTAAAGGTTCTTGCAAGAAAAATGAACTTTGTAAAGAGTAAATAACAATGGCTCCATTGTTACAATTAAAGTTAAATTCAGATAACGGAATATAAATGTTATTATAAGAAGATTCTTCTTCTTCATAGTTACAATCATCAAAATAATCTAAATAGCTTTTACGGTTATATAAAAGTCTGTTTTCAGTCCAAGCATCTGGATCTGGAGTCGTTATAAAAGATAGAAAAAAGTCATCATTAGTGAAATCTATTCCTGTACTTTGAATTATAGCTTGTTTTTTTGCGTAAAACTCAGGAAGGCTCCATTCTTCGAATAAAGAAATATATTCAGAATTATATCCTTGTGGATTTCTAAAATAACCACTAATATATATATTACCACATGCGTTTGCTGCGTACTTTTCAAGAAAATTAACATCATTAAGAGAGGTTGCTGTAGCTGTTATTTTATCTGCTAATTCAGTAGTTATTGTTAGTTCGTCGGAAACAAGTTCTTCGTCAGATTCGTTAGAGGTACACGACTGAAAAAAGACAGCTGTTAATAATAGGAATGCGAAATTTTTAAAAATATTTTTCATTTTTTATAATTAATTATTACTATTATTAAAACGATTTAGTTTATAAAAACCCTCCAAAAAAAGTGATTTTTTTAAAGAAAATTTAGAATGAAATAAAATCTTAAGTAATAATGGATGTGTTAGGTTTTCAGGAGCTTTCATAATAGTATAAAACGAAAAAGCTCAGTTTTTCAACTGAGCTTTTTTATGTTTTTTGAAAAAGAGATTATTCACAATAGGTAGCAGCACTATCTAAAGCAATTTCAAGAGCATCATTAGTATCTATGGTTACAACAGTTCCGTTTTGCCCTAATAAATTTATAGGAAAAACAAATTCAAGTTCACCAATATCTGTATTAAATGTAGTTGTTAAATCTTCATCATTTTCTATAGTAGTAGTAATTACTTCTTCTAATTGTAAGTTAAAACGATTAACTTTTAAAGGATATACAAAATTTAAACAATTAGTATTCGGTTCTCTGTTTAAAACACAATCTTCAAAATAATTTAGCATGTCTTCTCTACTATAAGTCGAATTATAGTGTCCTGTTAGAGAAACATATGTTAATTGTTCTATATAAACATCTTCTATTGTATAATTTGTATTATTATTAAGATTAAATAGACCTAAAAGATCTTCTAAGTAACCAATACCAGAACTTAAAGAAGATGTTATTACATCTGGAATAACAATATTACCATCTGCTAAATAAGTAACACTACCACTACAATTATAATTAATTTCTGAAATATAAACTTTTTCTACAATAGACGTATTGGTAATAGTACCATCGTAACTACAGTCTTCAAAATAGTTTATCCATTGTTCTCGTTCATATAAAATTTCGGTAGGCCATTGCCCTCCCAAAGAAATGTCAACTGCTGTTAAGAAAAAATCGTCATCTGTGAATTCAAATCCATGTTCTAGAAAAATATTTTGTTTTAATTCAGGATAACCATTATCCCAGTTTTCTAGATCTATAGTGAAGGAAATTTGTTCTCCTTGATAATCTCTAAAATAACCAATTAAAGTAGCGTTACAACCAAAGTTAATAAGATCAATATCTCTTATAATAGTTGTTGCTGTAGCAATTATTTTATCAGCTAAATCGGTAGTTATTGATTGCTCATCAGAAATGATATCTTCTACAGTTTCATTAGATTCACAAGATTTTAAAACTACAGTTGTTAAGAATAATAAGATAACTGTTTTTAAAAAGTTTTTCATAATAAATGTTTGTAAGTTGTTACTATAATTAAAACGATTTAGTTTTTAAAAACCCTCCAAAAAAAAGTGTTTTTTTGGAGGGTTTAAAATGAAATTTTGAATGATTAATTGACGTGTTTATCGCTTAAATAACTACAGTAAATAATACTTAAAAACATGAAAAAGAGATTATTCGCAATAAGTAGCAGCACTATCTAAAGCAATTTCAAGAGCTTCATTGGTTTCTATAGTTAAAACAGTTCCGTCTTGCCCTAATAAATTTATAGGAAAAACAAAACCAAGTTCACCCACATCTGTATTAAATGTAGTTATTAAATCTTCATCATTTTCTATAGTAGTAGTAATTACTTCTTCTAATTGTAAGTTAAAACGATTAACTTCTAAAGGATATACAAAATTTAAACAATCATCATCAGAAACATCTCTAGAAAACATACAATTTTCAAAATAATTTAATAGATCTTTTGTTCTATTAAGTGTAACCTCAGAATTGTTGTTAAAATATAAGAGATAACTAACTGATACATTTTCTAAACTATAATTAGTATTGTTTTGAGTATTATAAATATCTAGTGAAGCTACTACTGAATCTAAAGAATTAAAACTATTAATAGCCGTACCATCTTCATTATATAAAAAGATATTAATTGAAGCATTATTACTAGTACTACAGTTTGAAGAAATATCAGTAAAAGGTAAACCAGTATCAGTAGTATCACCGGAATTAAATTCACAGTTTTCAAAGTAATTTAATATTGATTCACGTTTTTCTAAACTAAAATTTGAAGAAGGATTAGTTACATATGATATAAAAAAATCTTCATCAGAAAATTCTACTCCTATTGAATTAAAAGCATCTATTTTTACATTTTCATATGCTGTAAGCCACATGTCTAATGATTCTATATTTGTCAAACTAATGAAGTAAAAATCTCCTTCTGGGTTATTAAAATAACCACGAGTAAGAGATAATATGTCACAATTACTCTCTGTTGCGTTATTTACAAAGAAATTATAATCGTTAAGAGAGCTTGCCGTAGCAATTATCTTATCCCCTAAGTCACTAGTTATTGCTAATTCATCAGAAGTGATATCTTCTACAGTTTCATTAGATTCACAAGACTTTAAAACTACAGTTGTTATAAGTAATAAGATAACTGTTTTAAAAAAGTTTTTCATAATAAATGTTTATAAGTTGTTACTATAATTAAAACGATTCAGTTTTTAAATTCCCTCTTAAAAAAAGTGTTTTTTTTTATAAAAAATCAATATTTAAAGAAAGGTTTGGTGTAAACTCTAAACCATATTTGTCTAATATTTCTATAGCGTTTTTATCTTCGGTTAATGTATAATAACGACTGAGTATATTTTCACGATTTCCGATATTTATCATCCCCAAGGCTATTTTGTATTTTGTTTTTTTAGAAAGCTTAAATTTATAACTAATAGTTGTATCAAACCTTACATAATCACGCATTCGTTTGTCGTTTGGTTGGTTGTAATTGATGGTATTAAAAACACCTTCTATAATAGGTGTTTCGTCATTTATAGACGTAAAAGGTTTTCCAGAATTATACTCCATACTTACCGCAAAATTAAACCCTTTTTGTTTTAAGTTTATTCCTGTAATAAGGCTATTTCTAATATCGTTATTGTTGTAAAAAACAGCAGGAGCTAAATTTTTAAATTCATATTTATTTACGCTATAGTTATAACTTAGCCATGCATTTAAATGTTTACTTTTAAAGTTGTAATGTGCTTGAATTCCTTGAATGGTATAATTACCAAAATGGTTTTCAAACTGATTTAAATTCTGAAAACCTTGGTTATTGGTGGTAATACCAGCTACTTCTTTATTGTACAGACTAAAATTAAAAATATTTTTAGGAGTTTTTAAAATAAATCCTACTTCTAATTGATTGCTTTTTTGAAGTGGTGCTAACTCGTTATTAGCCATGTTCCAACGTCTTTTTTCAATACCTAAAAAGTTATTTTCTAAATCTATTACTTGCGATATGTTTTGCGTTTTTCGTTCGCTTCGTATTTGAAGTTTAAATTGAGGAGATAATTCATAGGTAAAATAAAAACGAGGTTCTACCTGAAAAGATTTTAAAAACTCGTAATACGTATTGCGTAATTCTAAACCAGTAGCAACTTTATCTTTTTGATAATTAAGTGTTCCGTAAACATTATAAATAGCACTGTTTTGTGTTCGGTTAGCTATAAATAATGCGTTAAAGTTTGTGGTATTGTTTTGCGTGGTTAAAAAATCATAAGAAACACCTATTGCATGATTAAACCCAGTTGTAAGAGGTTTAGATGTATACTCTATTTTAGTTTCTAAATTTTTAATACTATTATATTCCAAACTTGCAATTTCTTTTGATAATAAAAAATTACCACCGTACATATTGTGTTTAGAATAGTTAAACGAAGTTTTTACCGTTGCTTTATTAAAAAAAGTATGTTGCCAGTTTACACCAAAAGATAAATTTTCTTGCTCTAAATTACTTTGTTTAGTATTTACATTTAAAATATCTTCTTCTATATATGAAAGATTGTTTTTTAAATAAATTCCGTTAACATTAAAAACATTTGTTGCATTTGGCTTATAGGTGTATTGCAATTGTGTATCATAAAAATTAAAAGAATCGTTGCTTGTAATATCATTATTTTCAACAAGATCATTAGAATTTACAAAAGACGATTGAAATATTTTTTTAGAATATTTTAAATAGGTTGGCGATTTCCAAGATTCTGTAAGCGATTTTCTTGCAGAAACTTGCAGTTCGCTTTTTTTGGTAAAAGGAAGCTTAGCATAGGCATCTACACTTAAAAAATTAGCTCCAATACCAAATTTTGATTTTTCTGCAATGTTATTGTCATGTTCTAAACTAATTACACCACTTGTACTATTCCCATATTTTGCAGGTGTAGCATTATCATACAAATTAATTTTACTAACTAAGTTTTCGTTAAAAGCAGAAATTAATCCGAAGAAATGATGATTTTGATATACTTTAATATCATTCCATAAAAACAAGTTCTGATCTTGTGTTCCACCTTTTATAATTAAATCGGAAATAGATTCGCTATTACTAATTACTTGCGGTAAGTTTTCTAAACTTTTAATAACATTATGCGAAGTTTGCCCGGCAAGAAAATCTATTTTTTTAGGTTTGATAAAAAAGTTACCACCTTTATTTATATAAGTACCATTAGTAAAATATTGGTATAAAAATAATTCATCTAAATTTTGAATTTCTTTTTGAAGATATAAAATGTTTCCGTTTAAAGAATCTAAAGCAATTGTTTGCTGACCATAATTTAAATGGTTGATTGTAATTTCTTTTGGAGCAGTGTTTTTAAAATTAATTTCGCCATTTGTATTGCTAATCCATGTTTTTTTAGAAAGTGTATTGGTAACCACAATATCTTCTATAGGAGTTTGATCATCAATATCTAAAAGAAATAAAGAGGTGATTTCTTTAGAACGAATTACAATTTTGGTAGCAGTAACGGATGTGAATTTTAATTGAAATGTTTTTTCTAAATAAGAAATATGATCGTTTAAGGTTTCCTTTTTATTAACAAAACAGGTGTTACAAGTTTTGTTTTTTATAAGTCCAGATTCGTAATTAAAAGTAATATTAAAATGTGTTTCAATACTCTTTAAATGCGTTTCCAAGAGCGTTTGTTTTTTCTGAGAAAAACAAACGAAGGAAAAAAATAAAAGAAATAGAGCGTGAAAAAGTTTTTTGTGTATTATCATTCTTTTGTACTCAAATAAACAGATTTGTTTTTAATTGTATATGTTAAGTTTAAAGAAGTACTTAGTACATCTAATACTGTTTGTAAATCATCTGTGTATTCGTAGCTTCCTGTATATTTTAAATCTAAATTTTTTATGTTTTCAGTGTTTTTAAAGTCAATAGCATAATGCAAGCTAATATCTGTAAGAACATCATTTAAATACGTGTTTTTAAATACCGATTTCTTTGCAATCCAATGCGGTTTGTTAAGTTCGTTCTGCTGTTTTTTTGCAGCTTTAGAATAAAAAACATCGTTGGCTTTTAAAATTGTTTTGCTGTTGTTATATTCCACAGCCACAGCACCTTCAAAACAATGTACTTCAAAAAAAGCATCGCGTTGTTTTACGTTAAATTTTGTACCCAAAACACTTACGCTACCTTGTGGTGTTTTTACCGTAAATTTTTTTCCTTTAGCAACTTCAAAATAAGCCTCCCCGTTTAACTCAATATCTCTTGAGTTTTCCCAATCTTTGTTATAACTAATTTCTGATTTTGCATTTAACCAAACAGAAGACTTGTCTGGCAAAGAAAACTCTAGAGATTCACCAACAGTTGTCGTATAAGAAACGGGTTTTAATGCGTAAACAAAAAAGGCAGCGCAGCATATTAAAATAGAAGCAGCAACGGAAGTTGGCCACCATTTTTTATACAACGGAATTACTTTTGGTTTACTTGTTTTTTTAGTGTTTATGTTTGCCAACATAGCCGTTTCATCAAAGGTAATGGCGTTGGTGTTTTCTAATAACTCTAAAACGTCTTTGTGTTTTTGATAAGCATCAGAATTTTTAAACGCTGTTTCTTCATCCGAAGAAAATTCAAAGTTTAAATATTGATGAATATCTGTATTTTTTTTATCTGCCATGCTACTGTCTATATTATATAAACGATTGAAATGTTAAAAACCCGCTAATTAAAATCGTTTTTTATGTATTTGTAATTCCTCTTGTAAAAATTCTAAAGCATTATAAATCCTTTTTTCTATAGCTTTTACTGTGGTGTCTAACATCTCAGCAATTTCTTTATACTTTTTCTTTTCTATTCTATTCAATAAAAAAGGGATTCTATATTTTTCAGGCATTTTTGCCAGTACATTGTTCAATGCTGTATGAAATTCTTTTTCTTCTAAAATAAAAGCAGGTGTTTGTTTTTCTATAGTAGTTACCTGTTCATTAGCATGTTTTTTTGCGGTATTATCGCCTCTAAACAAATCTATAATTTTATTTCTTGCAACCGTATATATATACGATTTTGCTTTTTCTAAAGATACTTCACTACATTTCTTCCATAAAGTTATAAAAGACTCTTGTACAGCATCTTCTGCAAATTGTTTGTGTCCGTATTTAAACATTAAAAAGTTAAAAACATCTTTAGAGTGGTTTTTAAATATAGTGTTGTAATTATGTTCTTCACAAACAGAATTAGTAGTTGGGGAATGTAAACTCATTTATTTTTTAGTTGAAACAAATATACTGTTAGCTGTTTTTATAATACAATACTCTTTGTTAAAAAGCAAGTACTATTTATATAAACGAATGAAAAATAAAAAACCCTCTAAAAAAAAATTATTTTTTAATAATTTTTTTCACACCTGTTTTATCTCTACTATTTATTTTGATGTAATACACTCCTTTAGGAAAATCATTCATGTTAATTGAATACTCTTGAATTGTAGTACTCTTTTTATGAAGTAATAATTGACCGATGTTATTGTATAAAAGAATAGTAACCTCTGATTGTTTTTCTGAAAACTGAATATTAACAGTTTCCGTTACTGGGTTCGGATACACTTCAATTTTTTTATTAAAAGCCAATGTTTCATCTGTACTTAATACAGTATCACTATATTCAAACTCCAAATCGTCAAATACCGCAGTAGATGCTGTATAGAAACTTTGACTTCCTCCTTTAATCATTAGTCGTATAACAGCATAATCATAATGTTCTCCATTGGTAGCGATGTCTTCTAAGTCAATTTCAAAATCTGTGAAATCAGACTTCTTAATGGTGGTTTCAAACTCTCTTGTGTTAGGATGAATAGTAAAGGGATTAAAGAGGCCTATTTTGCTAATGGTATCTGACACCTTTGAAAAGTGCACTCGAACTCTTAAGGTATCCGTATCAGTAATATAATCAGATTGAGAAAACTTATACCTTCCTTTAAGTTTTAATGGAACACTATCACATTCAAACCTTATAAAACCATCATTTAAATTTCCAGGATTTCTTCTAACTAACACAGCATTTCCGTTAGCATCGGATTCAGCGTATTTTTCAAAAAAACCAATTCCAGTACCAAACCTAGTTCCTATGTTTAATAAATTTTCGTTCCAATCTCCTTCTGGATATTCATATGTTTGAGTGCCATAAGTTATGGTTGTCCAATCATCAAATCCTCCATTAGGGATTGTAGATTGCCCTTGACTAGTAAAGATATTTATGATAATAAAAGAGAAACTTAGTAGTGTTAATTTTAAATTCATGTTCGTATGGTTTTATGTAGTAGATAAATTATATTTTAATAACAGCGATTGTATCCTCAGCTGTTTTTTTAGCATATAAATAACCATTATTAATAATCAGTTCTGTATAACCTGCTTCGCTGGTTAGTAGGTTAGTGTTGGTACTTATAACTTCTGGAGCTTCATTAGGCGTATTTAAATTGGCACTAAATAATTGATTTGTTGAATTTCTACTGAAGTAAATCATGTCATCCTGAATATCAAAACCGATGATTTCTCCGTTTGCATCATCTGCTAAGCCTGAAGCAGTAAAAATGATAGAAGCTTCTTGTGTAGGGTTATTTAAATCTATTCTACGGACTTCATTTTCAGCAGTAAAGTATAGGTAGTCATCTACAAATTTAAGATTGTCGTAATAAGGATATTCCGCTTGGTCAGAAATAATTTTTTCATCTATACCTGAATCATTTAACTGATAAAAATTAGTAGTTGCTGAAAAAACGTTAGTTGTTGCCAAATAAATTAAATCATCCATATTTTTAATAAGTTGACCTCTAGGAGTTTCTGGAATTTCTAAGTTTATCGTTCCAGCTGAAATATTATTTAAATCAACCTTTTTTATGTTTGAAGAACTTACCCAAAAACTCTGATAATATAAAGTGTTATTGATAACTGTTAAAGATGAAATATTTGGTTCTTGAGCATCCTCTATAACAAGTTCTGGTATTGGATTTTGTACACTTAAGTCTACTCTATAAATACTGGTATGATAATCGAAGTAAAGGTATTTTCCTTCAATATCAAAATCCGATATTTCAGAAAGATATTCATAATTATTCGCACTGATGTTTATGTCTTCAATTACTATTTCTTGTGAAGTTTCTCCGTTATCAATTGATGTATCGTTGTCGTTACAGTTAAGGCAAATGCATAAGAACAATATAGTAGTTATTATAAGTGAAAATTTTTTCATTTTATTTATTTTTAAATTTATGTGTGGTATTGTATTTATTACAATTGATAAACGAATGAAAAATAAAAAACCCTCTAAAATAATTTTTAAAGGGTGATGAGATTTTGGATTTGGTTTTGTTATTTTGTAAACTTTATTTGAAGTATTACAAAAAACTAAAAGCAATGGATCTTAAGCAAATTAAATTGAATTATGCTAGAATGGAAACGTATAGCCTGGAAAAATTAGTAAATGAAATAGAAGGTTTAAGAAAAGAAGTAATTCCTCTTTTAAAAGCTGAATTAGAAAAAAGAAATGAGGATTTATTAGTGCTTCAGATAAATGAATTTGAAGAGAAAAAAGAAAATACAGTAAAATTTGAAGACAAAGTAGATATTGATCAACATGTAAAAGAACGATTGGATAGAGGAGAGGCAATGGAGAGTATTGTTGATGATTTAAAGGATAAAGGAGTAGATTTATTATCCTTAGCATTAGAGAGTTCTTTGCAAAAAGAAAATGTTACCGAAGAAATATTTAATATGAGGTCTTCTGGTTATACAAATACTGAAGTAAAACAGGAAATGTATGATAAATATAATTTGGATGAAACAGCTGTAAAATCTCTTGAATCTAGAATAAAAATAAAATCTAGGAACAATATTATTGTAGGTATTTTGTCAATAATTGGTGGATTTGTGTATTTTTTTGGAGGTATTTATGTACGTCGGTTTTATTATTTGTCAATTGCAATAATAATTTTTGGAATAGGAAGGCTTTTTAAAGGTTTTAACCAAAAAAAGAATTTAGAAACCAAAAATAAAAGCAACAATTGCTAAAGGTTGTAGAGAAATTTATGTGATTTTTTCTGTCAGCTTTTTCATTTTTAATGAATTCAGCAACTTTTTGAATAAAATCTTTATTTTCTATAGCTAAAATAGTCTTTACTAATTCTATTTTCGTTGATTGAATATCCATAATTTTTAATTAATAACACAAACATACAAAAAGTGTTTTATTTATTTGATTGGGTTTTAAAGACAATGGTTTAGCTAAGTTTGGTAAGGGAATTAACGATTATTTTAAGCTTAAGCTACTTTATGGTTTCTCATAAATTGCTAGCTAGAAATTTATTCTATAATGACCTTCTCTGTATCGTCAAAAAAACTAAGTAACTCAAATTCATCAGATTCTTCAATCATTCTAATGCAAATTAAATTATTAACAGTTCTTGAGCTTGCTACATAAAAAAGTTTTTGATTGAATGTCTTTTTCACTAAATCTGATTCTTTAGAATCAAAAATTGTTTTAAACTTATATTTGTACCAGAAATACTCTTCTAAAATAACCATCACATTATTTATTCCAGTACCTTTAGTTTTATGCATTGTTATATAATCTGTTTCTTCATTTAAATAAGCATAATAATTTAAAATTTCTTGAAACTTTATTTTATTTGAAAATAAATCAATATAAAATTTCTCTTTTTTATATAATCTTAAGTTCTCTTTAAATAACTCTTCTGTTAATTCTGCTATTTCCTTTTGCATTTTGACAAAAGTTTTTTTGTCAGATTCAAAATGTGCTTTAAAAGCATTATAAAATTTATCTTCTTTAATTTCCTTTAGAAAGACATCTTTTCGATTTATATAAGAACTATATGATTCAGATTTCTGTATTAATTTAGATTCCAATGCTAGTTTAAGAACTTCTATTGCACCTTGTTTAGAATTGGTTATTTTGTCTAGAATTTTACTGACTTTATTTTTATCTTTTACTGTAGTTATTTTAAAATTAGCTTTTTTTAATTCTTTAATTACAAAGTTGTAATCCTTGCTGTTAAAAGCTTTGGAGAGTTCTGCTAAATCTAATAATTGAAGTCTATTTAAATCTTTTTCAATTTCCTCTTTTACATCTGTATATCTATCATTGAAAATGTCATACAAATTTTCAAAACCAACTTTTTCAGAAATCGATTTATTAGTTAACATGAGTTTTTTGTATTCAGTGTTTTTACTTTCTACTTCTTTTATTAAAAGGTTTAGTTTAGTTAAATATTCTTCTTTGTTTTTAGGTGTTCCACCAGCTGTTCTTTCTCCTTTGTATATTGAATAATATAATTTGACAATTCCTTGTCTATCATTAAGTAACTCTTCAATACCATCATTAGTTTTAAAAGCGACTTCTTGTTTTAAACCATCATTTCGTAGTTTGTTAATAAAGTCAACAACTTGTTTTGAACACCTGTAATTATCCTCTTTTTCTATTTTTTTAAGCAACCCATTTTTGATGTATTCATTAACATCTCCAATGCCATCATCGTAAATTCCTTGCATAGAGTCACCAAAAAGACCTATAGTAGTTTTACTATCATTGGTTGATTTATTTATAAAAACATCTATTATGTTTTTATGTGTATCTTGATATTCGTCTATGAATACAAAATCAAACTTATCTTGTAATATTTTAGATAATAAAGGGAATTTTTGAAATAGAATAGCCACAATTTTTAATAAACTATCATGACTAAAAGTTAAATCTTTAAAACTGTCAAATCGAGTCTCATTATATTTAATCTTGTTGAAGTCTTTGGCTTTTATTATAGTATCTATTTCATTGTTTAATTCGTCTATTTTTTGATTAAGTTCTTTATTTAAGTTAATTGAATCTGATTCATAAGCTTTTTTACCTATAACTTTTTCTATAGATTTTTCTTTAATAGTGTATAAGGAAGAGGCGTATTTTGTGTAGCTTTTTTTATATTCCTTATGTTCGGTTCCTTCTATTTTTTTTAATTTGAAAATTTCACCAATAACTTGATGAATATTTTTCTTATAGTTTTTAATTATGTCGTTTAAAAAAGAATGTATTGTACAAATTGTATAATCAGATTCAACTCTCGATTTTATCTCTTCAACGGCTAGGTTAGTATGTGTTATACATGCTATTTTTTTTTCGGGATATTTATACGAAATATACTCAAGCACTCTTTTAAGAGATTCAGTTTTTCCACTACCAGCTCCTCCTTGTAAAACGAAATTATGATTATCTTCTATACAAGTGAAAACTTGTTGTAGTGATTTTATTTTGCTATCCATATCAATCCTTTATTAATATATGATGGCATATTCCATGAAATTTCTTTAGTCAAAGCTAACCAAAGTAATGATGATGCAAATTCAGATTTCTTTTTTAGAATACTATCTGTTAGTATATCAAAGTCTTTAAATGTACTTAGTTCATTTTCTGCATTAGAACTTATTCCGTTAATTTCGGATATATTATTTTTCAGATTGTCCACATTAACACTAATAAATGATTGCTCAAAACTTCTCCCATGATAATTATTTTCTTTTAATTGAAATGCTATTTTAATGTTAGATTCTTCTTGATGGTGTCCATCAATTTTTAATTTTTCAAACCAAGAAATCCATTCTTTTTCTTTTGTAAATTTAGGTGATTTATAAAAATGACAAATAGTAGCATTACTTATGTGTGTTGCATTGTTAACAGGATTAGAAGGGTAACTGACTGTATCAATTTCATCTTTACTGCCTTTCTTTTTTCTTTTTGTAGTAGTTTTTAAAGTTGTGTCAATATCAGTTATAATTAGAGCTTTAATTCCTAAAAACTCAATAAAATGACTGAATGCTTTAGCGTTTGCTCCAATTTCAATGATTGAAATATTTTGAGAAGATAATTTTATTTCATTTATCTCTACTTTATCAAATTCTTTTATGAAGTATGGTAGTAATAATTTTTCTGTTAAACCTTCAATAAATATTATTTTCTCTGCAAAAAATAATTCTGCTGAAGCAATAGATAAATATTGATTTAAGAATTTGAACTCGTCTTCTTCGTCTTTGTATTTATGTTGCAATTCTGTGTAAAAATTTTTCACAATAACATTTCTGTTTTTTGTGTCATGATGAAAATATCTAATGTCTTTAAAATTGCTATTCTTAACAATATGAGAAGAATGAGTCGTAATGAATGTTTGAAGGTGTGGTATGTTTAATAAAAGCGCTCTAACTTTTTCAATAAATATAGATTGCATTTGCGGATGTGTATGTGCTTCCGGCTCTTCTACAAATAATAGATTTATATCTCGTTTACCTTCAATTAAAAATTCTTTCTTTATTTCTAATTGTAATAATAAATAAAGAATATTCATATACCCAAGACCATTTAAATGTTCAGGTAGTGAACTATCTTCTGAACCGTATACTATTTTAGAATAGTTAGAAATTATTTCTTTAGATTCTAGATTAGAAACAACTCTAATTTCGTCCATATCTAAGAATTTTTTTGATTTATTTAAAAAACCATCAAAAAACTTTTCATATTTTACCTCAAGTGTTTCATCCATTTTTAACAATGAAGCATTTATATTGTCTAAATCATCTGTAGATAATTGATTTTCTGCTTTTTTATTAAAATATGATGTAGTTAATGTAGAAAGTGCCTTTTTTGAATTTTCTCCAGACTCTGAACTTGTTACACTTCTTTTAGCATGAATAACTTGATAATTTATAAGTCTTTCAATTGATTTTTTGTCTTTTTCAATTAGTTTACCTCTATTTTTTGTCTCTAAATTATCATAATTGTCAAATGTGTAAATTTTATTAATCAAGTATTCATTTAGGTGTTTTTTTATAAATCTGTTTTTGTTTTCGGGTTTAACATTTACTAGTTCATTTAGTAATCTTTTTTTATCAATGAAACATTCAAAAAGGATATGAACTTTGTTTTCGGTTGGGTCAAGGTCTAGTATGAATTCAGAAAGATTTTCTAAATTATCTTTTTCAGAATAAGTGATTTCGATTATGAGCTGAATAGAAATAGTATTAATATCTGTACCCTCATTTATCTCAAAAAGGCTCTTTCTAATTGATACAGGGAAATCATCAAAATTAAAGCTTGATGAATTTTTCAGAAACCTGTCAAAAAGCATTATGAAGGAAGTTTTTCCACTGTTATTTCTTCCTATTAGGATTGAAAGGTCTTTTTCTTCTTGGTCTTCTAAATCAAGTATAGAGTGTTGTAATAGTCTGAAATTCTTAACTTCTATTTTAGTTATATTCATATTAGTTTATTCTGTTAGTAGAAGTTTTTTAATTTTCGCTATATACCTATATAACCAAATTGTCGTTATAAATTTTAAAGCCTTAAAGCTACACAAACCCAATACATAAACAGTACGGAAACCCGTAATAGAAACTTATTTTTATTTTAAATATTTGTTTTTCAGCGTGTTGTTTGTGAGTAAAAAGAGAAAAAGTTGTATGGTTTTTTAGATTAAGACCAAAGAAAATCGAGAAATACTATTAAAGTAGGTTTCGATTTTTTTAATAATTTCACTAAATATCAATTAGCAACAGCTACAACCATGGTAATGAAAAGCAGATCCAGAAAAGAAAATATCATCTCTTCCTAAAGCTTGTAAAGCTGCGGCAGTTTTATAGGAAATAGCCAAAGACCTGTTTTTAATAAAGTATGTCCTAAACTGTTATCAAAATAATCTTTATTACTATGCGTCTGTAAGGTTTTAAAAAAGAAAAAGCCCAAACTTTTATGTTTGGGCTTTGGTAAAATAATGTGATAATTGTTTTAATTTTTAATTAATCCTCGTCCTTCTACCCAAGGAGCACCAATTGCTTTCAAATCACTTTCTAGTTTAGGAAGCGTTGTGTTAATAATTGGAATTAATTGCACTTTTACTTTATAAAGTTGACTTTTTACACGTTTTAAGAAATTTTGATGTTCTTCCGTAGGACCATAGGTGTTTCCTAAAGTTCTCCATACTAAAGAATTACCATCGCTAGCTGTAGGATTCGAACGTTCTCCGATGATGTCTTTAATTTTATCACCACTAAGTTCTTTATCAATATCTAATAAGGTGTTTTTAAGAGTGTTTAAACGCTTATATAAATCATTAGAAGGAATCGTTGCTTTATCTAAAGATCTTAACATAGCATCCACTGTTTTTTTGCTTGTTGATAATTCAATATTAGTTGCTGTTAGGTCTTGTTGAAAAGTAAAGACAGCTTTTCTAAAAGAATTTACTTCTTCAGATGATTTTCTAGGTAAAGCTCCTTCAAATAAAGGAAATACTTTAAAAGGCATTGGTTCTTGTAAAATAATATTTTCGCCATCAATACGTTTTACTAAAGTTGCTGTGTAGTCTCCAGGAGTAACCATTACACCAACTCTTCCTGCTCCTCTTCGTCTTCTAGGAGCTTCTAAACGTTCTCCTCTTTTATTAGGATAACTCAGGTTCCAATTAACACGATTAAAGCCTTTTTTGTTAGTTCCTTTTACAGTGTTAACTATTTCTCCATTCGAATTTTTAATAACTAACATTATAGATGGAGTATCTTGTCTAATTTCTTCTTCTAAAGTATTCCAAGCAGGAAATTTTACTGTCCCTTTCTTTTCACTTTCTTTTCTAATATCTTTTTTAGATTTAATTTTTTCTGGCATAAAATAGGTGAAATTAGCACCAAAATCAGGGTTTTTACCTATCCATTCTGCATCACCTTGGCTACCAACTCTGCTTGATTGTCTATACCAAGCTACTGGTTGTATTGGAAATAGTTTCGTTTCTTTAGAATTTGCAATTGAGCTATATTCTCGTAAAGGAGAAATATCATCTAAAATAAAGATACCTCTTGCAAACGAACCAGCTACTAAATCATTTTCTCTTCTTTGTATGGTAATATCTCGAATAGGAATTGTTGGCATACCTGCTTTTAATTTCATCCAGTTATCACCTCCATTTACAGTAACGTATACTCCAAATTCAGTAGCAGCGAAAAGTAAATCCTTTTTTATATGATCTTGTACTAACCTCCAAATTAATAATTTTTCAGGTAAATTTCCATTAATTAAAGACCAAGATTTCCCTTTGTTTGTACTCTTAATAATATAAGGTTTATAATCACCATATTTATGATTATCTAAAGCAGCATAAACTGTATTTGCATCATAAAGATCTGCACGAACATCATTAACAAAAGGTGTTTCTGGCACTCCTTTAATATTATTTAATGTGAATTTTTCCCAAGTAGTTCCTCCATTTTCTGTTACTTGGATAAGACCATCATCAGTTCCTGCATAAATTAAACCTTCTTGTTTTGGTGATTCTGATAATGAGGTAATAGTGTTGTAGTTAGACATCGCATAAACATCCCATGCATTATCCCAACTTTGCGATGCGCCATAATAAGGAAAAGACATTCTGTTTTGATTTAAGGTTAAATCACTAGAAATTGGTTCCCAAGAATCTCCTCTGTTTTCAGATTTCCATACACGTTGAGAAGCAAAATATAATCTTTTCGGATTATGAGAACTTACCAAAATAGGAGCATCCCAATTAAAACGCTCATGCGGGTCGCCTTCTCTAGCTTGGGGTTGTATAAATACACTTTCTTTGGTTTTACTATCAATTCTCCATAAAGCACCTTGTTGAAATTCACCATAAGTAATATCTGGGTTCCCAGGTTCTGTAGCAGTTTGTGCACCGTCGGCACCTAAAGTTTTCCACCAATCTGCACTTGCAATTCCATCAGAACTAATTGTTCTTGAAGGACCACCATGCGATCCGTTATCTTGTGTTCCACCGTAAACATTATAAAAAGGTAAAGCATCGTCTACTGCAATTTTAAAATATTGGGTAATAGGAAGATTTCTTACATACTTCCAACTTTGGGTATTATCAAAACTTTCATATAAACCACCATCTGTACCAATTAATAAGTAATTAGGATCAGATTTTTTAAAAACCAAAGCATGACTATCACTATGTTGATTAGATCTACTCATTCTTGTAAATTTTTTCCCATGATCTTTAGAAACTAAGGCGCTATTATTCATAAAATAAATAGTTCCTTCTTGATGAGGTGAAGCTATTATTTCTTGATAATAATGAGGTCCAGTACCGCCAGAAATAGCATCTGATTGTTTGCTCCAAGATTCACCAGCATTGGTAGTCATGTAAAAACCACCTTTTCTTAAGTCTAATTCAATTGCTGCATAAACAATATCAGGATTAAAAGGTGACATTGCTAAACCAATTTTACCAAGGTTTGATTTAGGAATTCCATTTTTTAGAGGTTTCCAAGTTTCACCACCATCAATACTTTTATGAAGTCCTGAACCAGGACCTCCACCCAAATAACCAGCAACGGTTCTATGTCTTTGCCAGGTTGCTGCATATAAAGTGTCTGGGTTTTCAGGATTTATTAATAAATCTGTAGCTCCTATCCATTCTGCATCACCTAATGTACGTTTCCATGTTTTTCCACCATCAATCGTTTTGTAAACACCACGTTCTCCTCCTTTACTCCAAAGTGGTCCTTGAGAAGCCACCCAGATTATATTAGAATCTGTTGGGTGTACAATAATTTTTGATATATGCTCAGAACTTTCCAGTCCCATGTTTTTCCATGTTTTACCATCATCATAACTAGCATAAACACCATCTCCAAAACCAGCGTGTCTTCCACCAACATTTTCACCAGTTCCAGCCCAAATAGTATGCGGATTATTAGGATCAATAGTTATACAACCCATTGAGTATACTTTTTGTTTTTCAAAGATTGCTTTCCATGTAGTACCAGAGTTTGTGGTTTTCCAAATACCGCCAGAACCGACAGCAACGTACCAAATATTTTCGTTTTTTGGATGAATAGCTATATCAGCAATTCTACCAGAAGTCATAGCAGGGCCAATATTTCTAAATTTTAATCCGTTTAAAGGATTTTTATTTTTTTTTTGTGCGCTTAAATTAAAAGTTATAAAAAATATTGAATAACAAAATAAAGCTAAGTTAAGCTTGATAAAGGTTTTCATTTTAGAGATTTGTGTTAGTTAATAAGTTAAGTTTCTATTAAATAAATTAGATTGATTAAACCTACAAAAATAAAATGGTGTTTTTTACTAGGTTAAGCTTAAGATTTCTTTTTGGTTGTAGTCTTAATGTGAAACTCTTTCCTGTTTGTTTTTTTGAATATTATACCGAGTATTTTAATTATAATTAATATTATTTTAAGAATAAATTAACTTCGGATTTTATAGTAGATTATATTGATGTTTAGTGATAGATAATCAATAGTTTGATTCCTAGTAGCCTATGTTTAAAAGTAAAACATCGAGATACATTAATAAAATGTATCTCGATATCTATTTGATTTCAATAAGTTGTTTTTTGCTAAATCAAAAATTAACAGCATCCACCACCATCGTAATGGAAAGTAGATTCTGAAAAGAAAATATCATCTCTTCCTAAAGCTTGTAAAGCTGCGGCTGTTTTATCGCAAATAGCTAAAGGTTGATTTTTTAATAAAGTATGTCCTAAGCCGTCATCAAAATAATCTTCATCACCGTAATAAATGGCAGCTTTTCCTGTAAAAATACAAGGTCCATCTGCTGGCATTGGATCTTTAATTGCAGCAACTTCAATAGATTCTATATAAATCAACTCGTCAGTAGGATAATTTTTAGGGTCTAAAATACGATAAGGTTTTCTAGCTCTAATTTCTATAGTTCCAAAACCTGCATCAGTTAACGCTTTTACATAATCAGCAATTGTTAAACTTCCGCTTAAACATAAAGCACGTAAACGATCGTCGTTACGTAATTCGTCGTTCATTTCTTGTTCACACGTAGGATCACTCATTACCAAACGGCCGTGAGGTTTTAAAACACGATACATTTCTGCAATAGCTTTCTTTAAATCATCCGATTTAAAAATATTGAATAAACAGTTTTGAGCAGCAACATCAATAGAATTACTTTCTACTGGTAAGTCCATAGCATCACCTTTACGTAAATCAACAAAATCACTTTTAAACCACTCGTTTTGTTCTTCGGCAACTTTAAAGTTTTTAGCTGATGCTTCTAACATTTCATCAACAACATCTAAACCAATTACACCACCTTTATTTCTATTAAAGTAAGCAAATTGTAATAGTTCCATTCCGCCACCAACACCAACGTATAACATTTTAGGATTATTGGTTAAATCACGTGCGTGAACTGTAGAACCACAACCGTAGTTCATTTCTTGCATTATTTTTGGAATTTTTAATCCAGGTAATTCCCAAATAGGATTTGTTGTACAACATAAACCAATATCTGGCGTTAATGCAGCTTCTTTATATACATTGTGGGTAGTATCTAAATAACTCATTCTAATTATTTGTTTTTCTTTATTAAAAAATCTATAGAATATTTATCAAGTTCTTTAGGTAGTAATAATAAGCCAACTAAAAGTATTGCTCTGTACATCACATCGGATAAATCCCAAATAGGATCTTTTAAACCATGACCAAAAGTTACAATAATCAATACAGATGCTAATGCGTATAAGGCATAGTCTCTTTTAAAGCCAATGATTAATAAAAGCCCACCGACCAATTCTATAATAGAAGTGTAGTAAGCAGAAAATAACAGTAAAAAATCAGGAAGTAATTCACTATAGTTTTTTAAAAAAAAGTTATTGTAAACGGCATTTAGTCCAAATTTAAAAATCTTTCCAAAACCTTGGAAAAAGAAAATAAAACCAAGGATTAATCTCATGGTTAAAATTGCTATTTGTTTGTTTTGCATTATAGTTCTGCTATTAATTCGTTAAAAAGTGTTACTAATTTTGGTTCAGCTTTACCAGCAACAGCAATAATATCAGTAATATCTACAGGTTGCAAGTTTTTAGGGTCGCATTCGTCTGTTAACACAGAAATTGCACAACAAGGAATGTTTAACTGTTTAGCAACAATAACTTCGGGTACAGTACTCATACCAACAGCGTCAGTTTCTAAAATTTGTAACATTCTATATTCTGCTCTGGTTTCTAATTGTGGTCCTAAAACACTTGCATAAACACCTTCGTGTAGCGTTATGTTGTTTTTTTGAGCAATATTTTTCAGTAAATTATTTAATTTTTTAGAATAAGGCTCAAGCATATCTGCAAAAATATTTCCAAAATCTTTACAGCCATTAAAGGCTAGGGGAGAACTTCCTTGTAAGTTAATATGATCGTCAATTAACATTAATTCTCCTTTTTTATAGTTTAGGTTAATAGCACCTGAGGCATTTGAAATTAATAAATTTTGAATACCTAAACCATGCATGGTTCTAATTCCGTATGTAACTTCCCAAGGAGTGTAACCTTCGTATAAATGAAAACGCCCAGACATTACAAGTACTTTTTTACCAGATAATTCTCCGTAAATTAATTTACCAGAATGAAACTCTACAGTTGCTTGCGGAAAATTAGGAATATCTGCATATGGAATTTCTTTTTCAATAGTTATTTCATTTACCAGTTTACCTAAACCTGTACCTAAAACAATTCCTATTGATGGATTTGTAATTCCGTTTAACTTTAAAAAGTCTATAGTTTCTTGTAATGTTCGTTTTTTCATATTGTTACTTACTGTATGACCAATTTTTTAGAAAGCTTTTTGTTGTTTTCTGTAATTGATACTACATAAAATCCTTTTTTAAAATTAGAAATATCAATGGTGTTTTGAGTATTTCCTTTTAATTGTTGAAATACTTTTTTTCCAGAGAAATCAAAAATACGAATTTCTGTATTGGCAGAATCAATGTTTGCTAATTGAATACTAGTTGTCGCAGGATTTGGAAATACACCAACTCTACTAAGTGTGTTTTCTTCAATACTTAAAACACTACAAGAGCTTGATGTAAAAGAAGAGAAAGAGCCTACATCCCAAAATTGATTGAATTGTAAACAATAAAACAATATTTTGTCATAAGAAGAAATATCTGTGTTTTCTGGAATAGCAACAGTAAAAGATTGCATACCATTAGCACTTACTTCACCTAAAGGAATATTATTAAAAGCACTTATTCCGTTGACAGAATTGTTATGTACTTCAGCATTAACTTCTGCATCAGACATTCCATTTGAATCGATTAAGTATACTCTTACATCTGGGCCAGAAGCAGTACTAAAATTACTAGCTAAATTTAATGTAACAGTATTGTTTGTATTTAAAGTTACGGAAACATCACCTGAGATATTATAACTAGGTGTTGCGGTGTTGTTTCCAAAATTAGTACCGTTTTCGGTGCATTGACTATACGTGTTTAACGAAATTAAAATAATGAAAGCAGTAAAGAATGTTGCTTTTTTAGTAGTGTAGTTTTTGTACATGATTAAATGATTTTTAACAATGAGTCGTGTTTTTTTAGATCATCATACACATCTATGTCATTTAATTCTTCTAAAAGAGTAATTTTATTGTTTTTTAGGTCGTTTAAGGTATCTTTTCTTACAGTTGAAGTTCCCCATTTTTTGTTTTTAAATATTGAAGGATGAATTTTTTTCATTCCTAATAAATAATAACCACCATCTTCAGCTGGACCAATTACAACATCATTTGTGTTTAGCTTTTCAAAAGCATCATTAATATGTTTAGGTGTTAAGTCAAATAAATCACTTCCAATAATAATCACTTTTTCATAACCAGTGTTAAATGCATTTATAAAAGCATTTTCCATTCGAATACCTAAATCTTCGCCATTTTGCTGGTGTTTTTGATAAGTGTTTTCGTTCCAAATATCGTTTTCTCTAATTTTTACAGAATAATAAACAGCTTTATCACAAGTTAAATTTTGAGTAGTATCTTTTGTTTTTTGAAGTAATAAGGTATAGATTTCAAGTGCTTTTTGATCTCCTATAGTTTTTGCTAATCTTGTTTTTACTTTTCCTAATTCAGGATTTCTAGTAAAAATTAATACTAAGTTTTTACTCATATATTTTTTCTCCTTTAACTAACCATTTGCTCCATTCTTGTGTGCAAGTATGTACTTTTTCGGTTTCTTTCTCGTAAGAATTAAAAACTTTATTGTTGTTGTTTTTCCATTCGAAAATACCACCATATAAATTCAAAACGTTTGTATAACCAGCTTTTTTAAGCTTTTCTGCAACATCTTCAGATCGTACACCTAACGAGCAATACACTACAATTTTAGCATCTTTATTAGGTAGGTTTTTAATTGTTTTTTTTAGTTTAAATTTTTCATAACCAACATACAAAGCATTCTTTAAATGACTTGTTTGAAATTCTTTTTCTTCTCTTGCATCTAATAAAATAACGTCGTTAGATATTTTTTGTAAACTATCTACAGATATATATGGAATCGTTTCTTGATTGTGTTTTTTCAGCAATTGATTTAAATCAGATTGAGAAAATAGATTACATGATATAAATATTAATAAGAGAATAGCTTTTTTCATTTCTGATGTTTTATTTTAGAATTAATACTCTTGTACTTTTTTTCGTTTTAAGTAATCATCCATTGTTTCCCATGCTCTTGGTAAGCCATTACTAAGATAATATTCAAACTCAACAACTTCTCCAGATTTTAAAGTATCTCTTCCTATTAAATAGTAAGTGGTACTTACATGCAGGCTATAATAAGATTTAGCAGCATGAAATTGAATTTTATCACCAATAGTGTAAATTTTTTTAGTCAATTCTGCTTCGTATTGTTCAGGATAAAAATCAGATACATTGTGTTTTTTAAACCGATATCCTGTTGGTCTTTCTGTTATTGCAGAAGGTTGTTGTATAATTAAAGGGGTGTTAAGAAACTGCTTATATGATTCTTGATTTGAAACATCACTTCTCCAGTAAAAAGCCATCATCCCTATAAATAATACAATGATTACACATGTGATTTTTACAAAAATTAATATTAGCTGTTTAATTTCCATCCTTTATTATAATGTACTTACGCAACAACACCTTGGCAACTGCTTCCTGCACCAGCTGTACAGCCATAACAGTATTGATTGATAATAATATTTCTGTCTTGCAATAACTCTTCGTTATAGTCTGCAATATGTTTTACTTTACTATTTATTTTTAGATTTAACATCTGATTAAAATCACAATCATATAAATAACCATCCCAACTTACAGAAAGAGTATTTGTACACATTACATTTTCTACCGCAGCTGGATTATAAGCTTCAACTAATGCAAACATATAGTCTTCATAATTTTCAGAAGCAATTAAATAATCTAAAAACCTACTGATAGGTAGGTTTGTAATAGCAAATAAATAATTAAAACTGATATTGAAATCGTCTTTCAAAGCTTTTTTAAAATCATTTTCTAAAGCCATTTGATCTCCTGGTAAAAATGCTCCAGATGGATTATACACTAAATCTAATTTTAAATTAGATCCTTCCATTCCGTAACCAACTTCGTTTAACATTTGTAATGCTTTAATGGATTTATCAAAAACTCCACTACCACGTTGTTTGTCTGTTTTTCCACGTGTCCAATGTGGCATTGAAGAAACTACATGAACATTATGTTTTTTAAAGAACTTAGGTAAATCGTAATATTTTTTATTAGCTCTAATAATCGTTAAATTAGAGCGAACAATAAAATCTTTAATTCCTGCTTTAGCTGCTTCTTCAACAAACCATCGAAAATTAGGATTCATTTCTGGAGCTCCACCAGTTAAATCTAAGGTATGCGCACCTGTTTTTTTTATTACATCCAAGCATTGTTGCATGGTTTCAGTAGTCATTATCTCTTTTCTATCCGGACCAGCATCTACATGACAATGTGCACAAACTTGGTTACACATATAACCCAAGTTTATTTGTAAAATTTCTAATTTTTTAGGACGTAACGGAAACTGATTTGTTTCTTTTATTTTATTAGCAAAAGTTAGTAATTCTCCATCAGCAAAAATTCCGTTTGATAAAATTTCTAATTGACGTTGTGTATTTGCTAAATCGTTATTTCTTGCTAAAAGGGATTTTTTCATTTAGTATTCAGTTTGTCTGGTCGAGCGCAGTCGAGAAGTTAATTAGGTCTCGACTGCGTTCGACCAGACATTTATCTATAATTTACAAACTTACATTTCTAATTTATTCACTTTATTCATCATTTGAACTCCATGAACTAAAGTTGCTCCACTTTTTATTGCTGCGCCAACATGAATTGCTTCCATCATTTGTTCTTTGGTAATTCCGCGTTGTAATCCGTCTTTGGTATAGGCATCAATACAATATGGGCATTGTTCAGTATGTGCAACTGCTAAGGCAATTAAGCTTTTTTCACGAGCTGTTAATGCACCTTCTTCAAATACTTTTCCATAATAATCAAAGAACTTGTTTCCAAGTTCTTCGTTCCATTCTGTAATCTTACCAAACTTTCTTAAATCAGCAGGATCATAATATGTTTTAGACATTCGTTTGTTTTTTTGATAGAAAATAAAGATACTATTTTCCATTTAAATTCCAATCGTAAGGCAGGTAATGAATTTTTGCATCACTGCTTATTTTTTGGCTCGCATATTTGTTGATATAATCAATAATAGATCCTTTTTTAGTGAAATCTACTTTAAACCAATTAAATATTTCAGAAATATGAATCATATCTTTCTTGCTAGTTTTATTACGCTTAGGGTCATTAATGAAAGACTTCATTAATTTTTCTAATTCCGTATTTACATTGCTTTCTGTAAAAGCAACATTATGTAGTTTTGGGCATGAGCCCGAAGCACAATTTACACCAACATGAATTCTTGGATCAAATAATTTTTCACGTAAAATTTTATGTTCTATATGATCTAATGTATACGTTTTACCTCCAACTTTAGCAAAAGGGGTTTTCCAAGCGGTTTTTCCTTTGTTTTTAATTTTAGTAATACTCTTTGTTGGGTAGTTGTCTAAAATTATTTTAATAGTATATGCATTATAAGCATTAATCCAAAATGCTTTTTGTTTGTTTTTCGACCAAGATTTAGATGGGGAAGTTTTATTTAGGTAGCTTAAATATAAATCTAATTTGTTTTCTTCTTTTTTAAGATTTTTATAATTTACATTCCCTTTACTGTCAACATTTTTTTGGAGCAAACTGTTAAAAACAGAAGTTTGTGCTTGTGTTGCAATAAAGAAAAATACTAATAAAATAACGGATATGTTTCTCATGATAAGTTTTTATTTTTTTTAATTTGACGTATAATTTATAAAATCTTTACAAAAAATATTGAAAAGTGCAAGTTATTTAAAAAAAGAACATCTAACTTAGTAATAATAAATATTAGAATTAATATAAATATGTTAGGTATGGAATGTTTTAAATTGAATAAGCTTTTTTTGATAGCTATTTTATCAGTAATGATAATCCAATCATGTAGTAATGATGACAACTCTGATGATACGGATGATGATATTGTTGTGGTTGATGATGGTACAGATACTTCAGATTGTGAGCAACAAGATGTTGTAGATGGTTCTGGTGTTTGTGATACGGATTTAGATCTTACACCATCGGTTGTGATTACAGTTGATGAAACTGCAGCTACAAGAACTATTGAGACTAATAGTATACCAGATCATCAGATAGGGACTTTCATGAATGGAGATGTGACTGAACAAAATGAAACATATACAGTAACTACAGAGCCAGAAATTACAGGGTCTTTAGTCTCTCTTCAAGGAGATAATGGACCTGAATATCAATTCGGGATTTTATTAAATGGAATTGAATTAGATCCTATTGCGGCTGAACCTTGGCCACATAACGGAATTGATGATCCGGATGTAAATTGGGATTGGAATTTAGAAGCATTAAATGTTCCTATTGGTTTGGATTGTAATTATTCTCATGTACAACCTACAGGTAAATATCACCACCATGGTGCGCCTGCCTTAAATAATTTAATTGTTAATGCAACAGGAACAGAAATGGTCCAAGTTGGATGGGCAGCGGATGGTTTTCCTATCTATTATAAATATGCGTATACGGATGCAGATGATGCTACTTCAGCAGTTATTGCAATGACTTCTAGTTATGAATTATTAACAGGGAATAGACCTGGAGACGGAGTAACAGCTCCTTGTTCTGAGTATAATGGAGCCTATTCAGCAGATTATGAATATGTAGATGGGTTAGGAACACTTGATGAAACTAACGGAAGAACAGGAGTTACTCCAGAGTTTCCTGAAGGAACTTATTATTATGTATTAACAGATGGGGATGAATTTCCTAGTATACCAAGATCTTTTGTAGGAACTCCTTCAAGTGATTTTCTTCAAGGTGGAGGAAGATAATCATATAAAGATGGTTAAAATAAAACTGTTTTTTTTATTTAGTATGATGTGCATATTCTTTGGCTATGCACATGATGCTGATAAAGCCTTCTTTAATATTTACATAAAAGATAATAAAACATTAATTGAAGCTGAATTACCATGGTCTATTAGGAACGTTTTAATAGCTTATGATTCAAATTATCTTAGGTCTAAATCTAAAGAAGAGACAAGAGCTATCTTCTTTAAGTATGCCAAAGAAAATTTAAAATTATTTAATACAAAAGGAGCGTTATTAGAGCTTTTAAATGTATCCGTTGTTGATTTAAATGAAGATTCTCATACTCATACAATAAAATATCTTATAACCTATGATGGGAGTTTAAATGAGGGCAGAATTGAAAATAATTTAATGTTAGAGTATTATAAAAATCAAGAAAACTATCATTGGTTCACAAATTATCTTGGAGAAGAAAAAGAGATAGTCACAAATAAAGAAAATTCTATGTTTTTTATAGTGTTAAAAAAAAATAACAATAACATAGTTTATTATTTTTTAGGTGCTGTTTTTATTGTCTTATTTACAATGGGAGTTGTTTTTTTTCTAAAAAAAGGAATAATAAAAGGGTGAAGGTTGAAAAAATGATGTCTGTCTTAAAAGGGTAGGTTAATAATTAAAACTAGGGAATTAATTTCATTAGTTTTTTTAATATACCCTATAGGTATGGAATAGAACAAGGGATTAAAGGAAAAGTTTATAAAATAAAAAAGCCGAAACAATTTGTTTCGGCTTTAGTACTGAAGACGGGACTTGAACCCGTACGAGCATTACTACTCATTGGATTTTAAGTCCAACGTGTCTACCAATTCCACCACTTCAGCATGATTGATTGTACTAAACACAATCATTGGTATATTATATATAGGTTTCGAGCGAAAGACGGGATTTGAACCCGCGACCCCCACCTTGGCAAGGTGATGCTCTACCCCTGAGCTACTTTCGCGTAGTCTTTGTTTAAGAACGTTTGCATTGTTAATATGCGAGTGCAAATATACAATCTATTTTTAATTATGGAAAATTATTTTAAGGTTTTATTCATGTAAAATGAGTTTTTTTGTATTTCGTTTATTTACTTTCTTTAAAATGAGTTTTTTACGTTTTTTAATGTTAAGTAACAAATACTCCATATATATTCTTTAATAGTAAATAGTCATTTTTTTAACATAGAAAAGGTTTTCTTTTTAAGTATTCTATGGTAATACTGTTGTTAATTTAAACTTCAATAAAAGCAGTGCATTTACTTGTTAAATAAATATTAACGATTGTTTTTTGTTAACATTTAGGTAATGTTTACATGACGCAAGGATAATTTTCAAGTAACACAAAGTTTACAAAGTTGTCTAAGATTTGCATTGTTAAAACAAAACAACAATCAACCACAATGAAAAAAATAATATTCATCATTTTTCTAAGTTTTTGTCAAGTAATTCTAGCACAAGATAAAGGTACTGTAAATGGAAAACTAACAGATATTGAAATGGGCGGAGAAGCATTACCTTTTGCAAACATATTTGTGAAAGGAACTTCAATAGGTACCACTTCAGATATGGATGGTAACTATACCATATTAGTACCAATAGGTCAACAAACAATCGTGTATAGTTTTGTAGGGTATTCTACTATAGAAAAAGCTGTTACCATTATTGCAAATAAAACAATTACAATCAACCAAGAAATGGGAGCAAGCGAAGGAGTTGCTTTAGATGAAATTGAAATAAAAGCAACAACAAGTAAAGAGTCTTCTTCCGCGCTTTTATTAGAACAAAAGAAAGCAGTAGCTATAAAAGAGAGTATTGGAGCTGATGAGCTTTCAAAAAAAGGAGTTAGTGATGCTGCAGGAGCGGTTGCTAAAATATCTGGTGTTTCAAAACAAGAAGGTTCTAGTAATGTATATGTTCGTGGTTTAGGAGATAGGTATTTAAATACTACAATGAACGGTTTATCATTACCTTCCAATGATATTAATAAAAAGAATATTGATTTAAATCTTTTTCCTTCAGATGTAATTCAAAGTGTAAGTATAAGTAAAGCGTATTCTGAAAAGTTTTATGGAGATTTCGCTGCAGGTAATGTAGATATCACCTCAAAAGAATATAGAGGTAATGGTTTTTTTGATGTATCTGTTGGTTCTGGAGTTAATACCAATGCTTTAGGGAAAGATTTCACAAGAAATAAAGGAGCTGGTTATTTTGGTTTTTACAGTAGATATGATCATAATCCTTTTGCAGTTGTATTATCTCATGGAGTTGATCCTATAGATATGGGAGCTCCTATTAATTTAAGTGTTAATATTTCAGGAGGTAAATCTTATACTTTTAAAGATGATTCAAGATTAAGTTTGTTTTTAACAGCTGGTTTTGATAATGATTTTGGTTATGTTGAAGGTCCAGCAGTAGATTACACAGCTGCTTTAAATAAAATATTTCCAAGTGCAGAGGAATATACATATGGTACAACTTCTACTTTAATGGGTACTGCTCTTTATAGAATTAATCCTAATCATAAATTAAAATATACTTCTTTATTCTTAAATAATTCAAAAGAAGAAATTGGGTATTATGGGGTTAATGGTTTAGGTTTTAATCAAGATACAACAGAAGATGACGGATACTTTGTAGCGAATTACCAATTCAATCAAGATTTAATTTTTGTAAATCAAATAACTGGTGATCATAAATTTGAAGAAGGTAAGCAGGAATTTAATTGGGGTATTGGTTATAATAGAACGAACTCTCATGAGCCAGATAGAAAAAGAATTATCTTAAATAATTATGATAATTTATTAGATAATGATCCTACTACTAATGCTAGTTTTTATCAAAACAATAACTTCAATAACCAAAGATATTTTCAAAATATTAGTGATGAAGAAATGAATAGTAGAATGAATTTTACTTTTAAAACATCTGAAAACACAAGTTTTGATATTGGTTATAGTGGAAAATATAGAACAAGAAACTTTGATAATATAAGATACGGTTACAAGAATATTTCTACAACTGATTTTCCTTTAAATGACGTTAGTAATTTAAACAGTATTTTCAATACAGAAAACTTTATTAATGGGGTATATGAAACACATGTTTTTAATGCTATTAGTATTGAAAATGGTATTACTTCAACAAACTTTCCTGGATTAGTAGAGAATGATTATAAAGGTGAATTGAAGATTTTTGCAGGTTATGTAGCAGGATCTTTTAATATAGGAGATAAGTTACTTATCAAACCAGGAGTAAGATTAGAAAACATTACTCAATCAATTAATTATAATGCAATTAACCTTAGACCTAGTGATCCTGGTTTTGCAGAAGCTAGTTCAACATTTATTTTACCAAGTTTAAATGTTAAGTATAGTTTAAAAGAAGATCAAAACTTACGTTTAGCTTTCAGTAAAACAATGTCAATGCCAGAGTTTAAGGAGATCGCTAATTTTGTCTATGAAGGAGTAAATAGTAGAATTGGTGGTAATCCAGATTTATTAGGTGGTGGAGTTAGTGGTGAATCATTTTCTAAAATTTACAACCTTGATTTAAAATATGAATGGTTTATGTCAAGAAATGAATTAATTTCTTTTGGTGTATTCTTTAAGCAAATTAATGATCCAATTAACCTTGTTCTAGCTGCTGATGCTACAGGAACACAAAGATATTTTAGAACTGGTGAAAAAGCACAAGTTTTAGGTGCTGAATTAGAGGTTAGAAAAGATTTAGTATTAAATGAAGATGAAGAGACTCAATTGTCTGCAGGTCTTAATATTTCTTATATGGATGCTGAACAAGATTTATATTCTAGCATTACTGGTGAGAACTCACAAATTACAACACAATTTAATAGAAATAATGATGGTTTAGAAGGAGCTTCAGACCTTATTTTTAATGCGAATATAAGTTTTACTCCAACAATTTCTGAAAAATTTAAACCAGTAGCTAATTTAGTATATAGCTATTCTTCTGATAGAATATTTTCATTAGGATCTGGAGATGTAGGAAATGTAATTGAAAAAGGAGTTCACGGTTTAGATTTTGTACTTAAAAATAATATTGGAGATCATATAGAAATTAAACTAAGTGCTAAAAACTTATTAGATCCTTCTTTTTCTATGGTTAGAGAAAACACATTAGACGGAGATGTAACATTATTAGACTTCAAAAGAGGAAGAACATTTGGATTATCATTAAAATATAAATTATAATAAACTTAACACAACAAAAAATAAATTTTAAAAGATGAAAAATAGATTTTTATTAGGATTAGCTTTAGCTAGTATGATTTTTACTTCATGTACAGAAGATGGAACTTCAGATATTGTTTTTAATATCACTAATACAACAACTACCGGTACTGATACTGGAACAGGAATTGATGAAGATGTATTTCTTTCAGGTACTTATACGAGTGATTTAACTTTAGATGCAGATACGTCTTATGTGTTAAATGGTTCTTTAGTAATGACAGATGGAACAACATTGACTATTCCTGCAGGAACTACAATTGAAGCTTTAGCAGCTGGTTCAGATGTTTATATAGCAATATCGCAAGGAGCTAAAATAGTAGCTGACGGTAACGCTAGTAATCCAATTGTATTTACTTCTAATGCAAGCAGCCCACAAGCTGGAGATTGGGGAGGGTTAATTTTATTAGGTAAAGCACCTATCAATTCTGTTTCTGGTGATGCAACATCAACTTCTGAGATTGCTGGTTTGCCTTATGGTGGATCTATTTCAAATGATGATTCTGGTTCATTAACGTATGTAAGAATTGAGTATTCTGGAGGTTCTGCTGATGGTCAATCAGAAAACAATGGGTTATCATTATACGGAGTTGGTAATGGAACTCAAGTTAGTTATATTCAAGTTTACAAAGGAAAAGATGACGGAGTTGAATTCTTTGGAGGTACAGTTAACGCTAGTTATATTTCTGTGGTAGATTTAGAAGATGATTCTATTGACTGGACTGAAGGATACTCTGGTACTTTATCGGAAATATATATCCAACCAATACAAAGCCCTACGGAAACTTATAATTCGGATAAAGCTTTTGAATGTGATGGTTATAATGATGATTTTGGAAATAATTCTGATTTTTTCTCTAGCCCTATGGTAAGTAATGTTACTATTATTGGTGTTGGTTCAACGAATACTTTTCAAGACGGAAGTGCAACTAGTTCTTATGAAGCGATTAGATTAAGAAGAGGAACAGAAGCTATTTTTGATAATATTATGATTAGTGGTTATGTTGAGGCATTTGATGTTGATGGGAACTTAACAACAGATCCTACAGGAGAAGCAATTGTAAACGATTTGTTACAAGTAACTAATGTGATGTTTACTGATGTGATAACTAATTTTAAAAATGATACTGAGGTAGCACTTACAGATGCAGATTTTTATACAGAAGGAGCTGCAACTGGAACTGATTACAGTACTTGGGGTTCAGGATGGACTAATTAAGCTTAGTAAGTACAGTTTTTAAATAACAAATTATAAAAAAAAGCCCAAGTTATTAACTTGGGCTTTTTTCGTATTGTAGGGGATTATCTATATAAAACTTATTTAACGGCTATTTTACTATCTTCTTTCCAAGATTGTACACTAGCTATTGTGTTGTTTTTATAGTTGATCTCTTTTAAAAGTCCGTCATTAGACCAAATAAACCATTTCCCTACTTTTTTACCTTTATTATATTTGGCGATAGCAGTCTTGTTACCATTTTTATCAAAAGTGGTCCAAGTACCTGTTAATACTTTGCTTTTAAAAAAACCTTGTTCTTTAACTGTTCCATCTTCATAAAAGTGAGTAACTTTAACTAAATCACCAGCTTTTTCATATAAAGGGTTTGAATCCTGAGCTTGTATTGATCCTATTAGAAAAAGACAAGCAATAATTAATAATTTTTTCATGGTTATAATTTTTATTAATTAACAATTACATTACAAATATAGCGCTTTTTTTACGTTAAAAAAACTTTTTGGTAACATTAAGTTAACATTGGAATTTTTGTATGGTATTTTACTTGAAAAAAACTCCGATATAATTGTTAAAATTTTATATATTTAATATTATTTTAACATTAAAAAAAATTATTATGGCAGTAATGAAAGTAATTGAAGTGTTGGCTAATTCAGAAAAAAGTTGGGAAGATGCTACAAGAAAGGCAGTAAAACAAGCGTCAAAATCCGTAAAGAACATTAAATCAGTGTTTGTGCAGTCTCAAAGCGCTGTAGTTAATAACGAAGATGTTACTGAATTTAGAGTGAATTTAAAGCTCACTTTTGAAGTTAAATAATATTCAATTTAATGCTATAATTTTTGATGATTCAAAAATTATAGCATTTTAATATTGTTTAAAAACTGTTTTGTTTGGTTTTATTTCTTCACTTATTCTTTAATTGTTAAGTTTGTTCCAATCAAAAAAACAATAATTATGGAAGATAAAATTGTATTAGTAAAAAATTTCTTGTTAACATACGGACCAAAAGTAGTTTCAGCATTGGTTATTCTAATAGTCGGTTTATGGATCATTAGTGTATTAACTAGGGCTGTAAGTAAAATAATGGAAAAGCGTAATTTAGATGCTTCTCTTCGTGGTTTTCTATCTAACTTAGTTGGTTGGGCTCTAAAAATCTTTTTATTTATAACTGTAATTGGCCAGTTAGGTGTTGAAACAACATCATTTGCAGCTGTTATTGCAGCAGCAGGTTTAGCTATTGGTATGGCTTTACAAGGTTCGTTATCTAATTTTGCTGGTGGAGCATTGATTATGATATTTAGACCTTTTAAATTAGGTGATTATATTGAGGCTCAAGGAGTACAAGGTGTTGTGAAAAATATTGAGATTTTTACAACTAAAATTAATACTGTAGATAATAAAGAGATAATATTACCAAATGGAGCATTGTCAAACGGAAATATTACAAACTATTCTTCAGAAGATACAAGAAGAGTTGATTTAACATTTGGAGTATCTTATGATGCAGATATTAAAGAAACAAGAGATGTGTTGTCAAGTGTAATTAATAATACACCTTATACGTTAAAAGATCCTGCACCAGTTGTATATGTTGGAGAACTAGCGGATAGTTCTGTGAACTTTATAACAAGAACTTGGGTGAAATCAGCAGATTATTGGGATGCACATTTTCATATTATAGAAAATACTAAAATAGCATTAGATAAAGCAGGTATTGAAATACCTTATCCACATGCAGTTGAAATACAAAAAGAAGGATAATTTTAACGCTTCTTTTGTTGTGTTACTAAAAAATCTTTTAAATAAAAAGGTTCAAAATAAGCGACATCTTCGATGTCGTTTTTTTTGAACTTATTATAACTTAATTTGGCCATTTCTCTTGCAGAAGGAAATTTGTCGTCAATAAAAATAGCATTTTCGCTTTTAATTACTTCTTTACATTTTTCTGCGCCATCTCCTAAGAAGTAAACTGTGTTTTCTTTTAAAAATTCTTTGAAAGAATTCTCGTCTATTATTTCAGCTTTAATTTCTCTTACTTGTTTTTGATCTTGATTGAATACAGAAGCATAAACTTCCATCCTTCTAGCATCTAACATTGGCACAATTATACCTTTATCTATAGTGATACTATTTGCGAGAGATTCTAATGTTTTAATTGAGATTAAAGGTTTGTCAATACTAAAACATAACCCTTTTGCAGCTGAAACACCAATACGTAAACCAGTATAAGACCCAGGTCCTTTACTTACAGCAACAGCATCAAGTTGATTTGCAGTTATATTAGCTTCCTCTAAGATTTCCTGAATAATAGGATGTAATTTCTCAGCATGAGAATAATTTCCGTTATTAAGTTCTTTTAATACTAATATATCACCATTTTTAGCTAAGCTTACAGAGCAATTCTTGGTGGCTGTTTCAATATTTAAAATTAATCCCATTTTAAAAAAATTTCGACAAAGATAATTATTGTAAAAAAGAAAACCATCAAAAATTAATTTTTGATGGTTTTATAAATTGTGATTTTAGTTGTTTATTTAGAATAAAATTAGAATTAGTCTAAAATACTTTCACCAAAATAAAACTTTAATACCTTAGTTTTAAAAACATAATCGTATTTAGCTCTAATTAAAGCGCCTTCAGCATTAACCAATCTATTTCTTACTTGGTCAAAATCAAACTGAGTCATAGAGCCATAATCATAACTTACTTGTGCGTTTTTAAATGCTTCATTTTGTGCATTTAAAGATATTTGAGCTACTTCAAAAGTTTTAGCAGCTGCCTTGGAGTCTAAAAATGCTTGTTCTATCGTTTGCTTTAATTGTAATTTTTGATTTTCTAAAGAAATTTGAGAGATCTCTTTGTTAATTTTAGATTTTTCAACATTTGCATCAGTTTTAAATCCGTTGAAAATAGGTATACTTACACTAAAACCTACACCATATCCAAAATTATCATTTAACTGTTCTATAAGATCTGAATTAAACGAAGAGTTTAAATCATATCCGTAATTTGAACTAGCGCTCAAAGAACCTGAAACAGATGGTAAGTATGCACTTTTAGCAATAGCGATACTTAAATCTGAACTTTCAACATTTAATTTAGCTCTTTCTATTTCGGGTCTATTTGTTACTGCTTTTTCATAAACAATAGAAGCATTCTCATATAAGAGAGCACTTGATGGTGTACTTACATCAATAGGCATGACATCAAAATTAGATGATGATACTTGTAATAGTTGAGAAAGTTGTAGTAAAGCTAAGTTTAAGCTGTTTTCTTGTATAACTACATTTTGTAAATCATTAGCTGAGGTGGATTCTATATTTAATAAATCTCCTTTAGGTATTGCGCCTGCTTCAAATTGTGCTTTAGCTCTATCAATTTGTTTTTTACTTATTTCAGCCTGAGTTGTAGCAACTAATAAGTTTTCTTTTGCAAATAAGACGTTTAAGTATGTGTTTACAACATTTAAAGAAACATCATTTTCTATTTGAATTAAGTCTAGTTTACTTCCTTCGGTTTCTAAAAGTGCTTGTTTTTTTGAATTTATATTGCTAAAACCATTGAAGATATTAACACTTCCACTTAAACCTACAGATCCTGTGAATGTATTTGTGGATATTCGATTACTCGTTACTGGATCTATGTAAGAACCAAAGTTTAAATTACCCGAAGTACCTCCTGAAAAAGATGGTAAAAAATTTCCTCTTGCACTTTTAACGTCTGTTTCTGCTGAAGCTATATTAAGTTTATTTTGTTTTATGGTAATGTTGTTTTCCAATGCATGGCTAACACATTCTTTTAATGTCCATTTTTTTTGAGAAAAAACTCCAGACGTAGCTAATAATAATGTAGCTAGTAATATTGTTTTAGTTTTCAACGCGTATATTTTTTTAGTTCAATTAGTATGGTTCAATTTATAATCCAAAAAAACAAAAACCATAAAAAACTATAAGTCAATTGTTTATGTGTTTTGTGTGTTTTTTAAATTCTTAAAAACGAACAGTTTGCTGTGCGTTTTCGTGCAATAAAATCTTAATTCTACTATTTGACGACTAAAATTAAAATATGTTACAAAGTTTTTGTCTTATTGAAGTGTTAAATTTTTTGCTTCTTCCTATTATTAAATAAAAAGTATGCTAAAATACCAACTAAAATATATGGGAAAATCATTAGATATGTAATTCCACTATTAACACCTTCTGCCATATTTTGTTCACCACCTTCTACAACAGCTTTACACATTGCACATTGTGCTACTGTATTTCTTGTAAAAAAAATTAATAGAATAAAAAATAAAATTGTTTTTTTAGTGTACATAATAAGGGGCTATCATTAAGTATACAACTACACCAGTTACAGCTACATATAGCCATAATGGAAATGTGATTTTTGCTATTTTTTTATGTTCAGGAAAATTACCTAAGCGAGCTCTCATAAATGTGATTAGAACAAAAGGAATAATAATTATTGATAAAATTATATGAGTTATTAGAATAAATAAGTACACAAATTTAATAAGACCTTCCCCTCCAAATTTTGTAGAATCTGATGTCATGTGATAAGCAACGTACATTACTAAAAATAGAGCAGAACAAATAATTGCTGTGGTATTTAGTTGTTCGTGTAGTTTTTTGTTTCCTTTTTTTATAGCAAGTACACTAGCTATTAATAAAATAGCTGTTAATCCATTTACAGTAGCATATATAGGTGGTAAAAATGATAAAGGTGCTACATTAGGTATTTTAATTCCAAATAAAGCAGCTACAGCAATAGGAATTACAATGGAAACAATTGTTATAAATTTCTTGTATTTTTTTTCTTCTAGGGAAATATTACTCATCTAATAATAATTTAATGTCTTGCTTTAATTCTTTAATTTGATCAGCAAAGCCTTGTTCTTCTATAGCTCTGTAATAACCAATAGGATTACCGTGCTCATCATAACGAGATCGTATGTATCCTTTTTTATCTACTAAAGCAAATAAACCAGAATGTTCAAAACCAGAGTGATCTTCGTCTCCTTTACCTGCATACAGCTTAAATCCTTTATTTGATAAGTCGTAAACAGTCTTTTCTGATTTACCTGTTAATAAATGCCAGTTCTTGTGTGTTATCTTATATCTGTTTGCATACTCATTTAAGATTTGAGGAGTATCTATATCTGGTGTTATGGAAAACGAAGCAATTCCAAAATTAGGATTTCCATAAAACTTGTCTTGAATAGTTACCATTTTAGAATTCATAATAGGGCATATAGTTGGACATGTAGAAAAGAAAAACTCTACAACATAAACTTTACCCTCATAATCTTTATTGGTAATAGTTTTACCGTTTTGATTAGTGAATTCAAAATCAGGAACTTTAGAAAAAGAATATAAACCTGATCTTTGAAAATTTTTAACAATCTTTGGTACAGAATAAATACCAAAGAGTAAAATAATAAAAGAAATGCCTACGTAAGAATAGCTAGTTTTTTTCATTTAAAATACTGTTTTTTCGTCTATCATCACTATCATTATATTTTTTTAAAGCAAAACTATATTCTGCTAAAAGAACTTTTATATCATCATGCATATCGTTTTTAAGTTCTGCTACAGATGTCATATTATATCCAATAAGGTTTTTATCTTCTAAAGATTTTATAGTTGATTTACCTCTTCTAAGATTGTTCTCTTTGTCTATGATATATGCTTTTGATGTATGGAAGTTGGTGTCTAAAGCGTCCAATGGTTTGAAAGTTTCATGAATGGCTTTCATTTCTTCACTAGAAGCAAAGACAAAATTCCATTTTATCATATTTGTATTTAGGCTTAATCTTTTCTTTAGTTTCTCTATTTCTTGTTCTTTACCTTTTGCAACAAATGCGATTGCTTGAAAATCAGTATAACCATAAAATTTTTTGTACACTTTTTCATTTAAATTAAATATTCCAGCTTCAGATTTACTAAGGTCATTACCTAAAAAAGTAACAACAGAAACTTTATTTTTAAAAGTGTATTTTTTATTAACATGAGAAACATCTATGACATTCTTGTTAACGATATCTAGTTTACCAAAATTATGAGTTCCTAATTGAAGGAATATATAAAATAATAAAGGGACGACAAATAGCGCAAATAGCACTACGTTTTTTTGAGTTTTATTCATGAATAAAATAATGTTTTATGCAAAAAAAAGGTGGTTTTAAATACCACCTTAATTTTATCTGATTACCATTTTACTAATGGTTTTAATGTGTCATGTAAATAACCTCCTTCTATTAATACAATAAATAATAGATAAGAAATTAAAAATACTGCAGTCCAAACTACAGATCTTCTAAACCATTTCTTTTCACCTTCTAAGTGCATAAATGCCCAGGCAATAAAATAAGCTTTTACTAAGGTTAAGATAATAAATATCCAATTTAACCAACTTGTACCTAAACCATGTAAGTGTAGCCAGTCTGGTTTTACAATACCTAATGCAACCTCTACCGTTGTAAGAATTGTTAAATAGATTAATACTATCCAAATTCTTTTTGTATTCGATTCGTGTGAATGTGCCATTTTAATACTATTTTATTTTTAAACTAAGTAGAAGAAAGTAAATACAAATACCCAAACTAAATCTACAAAGTGCCAATATAATCCTACTTTTTCAACCATTTCATAATGCCCCCTACGTTCATAAGTACCTAGAATAACATTAAAGAAAATGATGATGTTTATAATAATTCCAGAGAATACGTGGAATCCATGAAAACCAGTAATGAAAAAGAAGAAATCTGCAAATATTGGATTCCCATATTCATTTACATGAAGATTAGCTCCTTCTACAACTTGATTAGCCATTGCTAATTTTGTTAAACTATCTTCTCTGTTTAATACATCCTTTTGCTTCGTTTCTGGAATAACTTTTTCAGTTCTAATTAGTAAACTAGGATCATTTTTAAAAGCTTCTTGAACTTGTGCAACAGAATATTGAGAAATTGTAGCTTCTTTTTCAAACCATAATCCATTTTCAGGAATATGTTGTTCTCTACCATCCGTTCTTTGAGTATGAACAAAATCTGCTAAAGCAATCTGGTGATATTTACCATGCTCGTCAGCTTTTACAAATTGTAATATTTTGTTTTCGGTAGTTTTAACAGCTCCATAAGAACCGTTTATAAAGTTTTTCCATTCCCATGCCTGAGATCCCACGAAAATGATACCAAATATAATTGTAGCGAACATATACCAAGCTACTTTCTTTTGTTTCATTTGATGACCAGCATCTACGGCTAATACCATAGTTACTGAAGATACAATAAGTATAAAGGTCATTAACGCTACATAATACATTGGTGCGTGTACACCATGTAAACCAGGGAAGTGAGTAAACACTTCATCTGCAATAGGCCATGAGTCTATAAACTTAAAACGAGTTAAGCCGTAAGCGGCTAAGAATCCTGAGAAAGTTAATGCATCTGATAATATGAAAAACCACATCATCATTTTACCATAACTTGCTCCGAATGGTTTTGCGTTTCCTCCGCCCCAAGTCTCTTTGTTGTCAGAATTTACAGCAATATTTGCTTCCATAAATATCTATAAGTTAATTTTTGTTAAAAATTTTGTCAAAATTACGCATTTTTCATCACTTAATAAAGTAGAAAAATAAAAATAGGTAAATCCATAAAACATCTACAAAATGCCAAAAGATTGCACCGAGTTCAAAACCAAGTGTATCCGCAGATGAATACTTCTTTTTATAATGATTATAAATAACGACTAATAATACAATAACACCAGCAATAAGGTGTATTATGTGCATAAAAGTTATTCCAATAATAAATGATGTTGATACTGTACTTTGTTTTCCTGTAAAATATAAACCTTTACTTTTTAATTCTAAAAAACCATCATATTGGCACCAAATAAATCCTAAGCCTAGTATAAATGTAATGATTAATAATATAAATGAAGGTGATAATTTGTTTTGCTTCAGTAGTTTTTGAGAAAAGAACAAAGTAATACTGCTTAGTATTATTAATAATGTACTAATATATAAAGATGTTGGTAAGTCAAAACTTACCCAATCTTCTCTACTCATACTCACTACATAGGCACTTGTTAATCCTGCAAAAAACATTACCATACTAATCATAGCAACCCATAACATAGGTTTTGCAGATTTCCTCTTTGCAATTAGTAACTCTTCGTCAACTGTCAGTCTCTTCATTTAGTGTAAAAATTTATCAATTACATATATAATTGGCACTATTGTAATATAAAAAACGCTAGCTAACATTAATTTGCGAGCGTCAGTATTTTGGTGTGTTTTGTATAGTTTTATGGCGAAAAATAACATTAAACCTCCAAGTGCTCCGATTATTAGAGCAGTTATAGGATATATGTATAATTTATTAGATATTTTTAAAACAGGGGCAACAGAGACAAGTATCATAACACAAGTATAAAAAATCATCTGTACAATAGCTCCTTTATCTTTCTTGTCCATAGGAAGCATGTGTAATCCTGCCTTATTGTATTCTTCGAATTGTAACCAGCCAATAGCCCAAAAGTGGGGAAACTGCCAGAAGAATTGAATCATAAATAAAAAACCAGCTTCTATGCCAAATTCACCGCTTGCAGCAACCCAGCCTAACATAAAAGGAATTGCTCCAGGAATTGCACCAACAAAAACAGCTAAAGGTGTAATAGCTTTTAAAGGTGTATAAGCACTAGTGTATAAAAAAATAGAAATAGCACCAAATAACGCACACTTTGGATTTATAGCATACAAAATAGCAATGCCAGAAATAGTGAAAAGTGTTGCAATAATTAAAGCTGTTGAAGATTTCATTCTTCCAGATGGTAAAGGACGATCTTTAGTTCGTTGCATTAATGCATCTATGTCTTTTTCTATTACTTGATTGAATGCGTTTGAAGCACCAACCATTAAGTAACCACCGATAGCTAGTAATAAGATTGTAGTATAATTAACAACATCTGTGGCTAATAAATAACCTGTTATAGAAGTGAAAACTACGCTTACAGATAGTCCTACTTTTGTTAATTGTTTAAAATCAATAAAAATGTCTTTTAACACTCTTTTATTTTCTATGGTTAAAATGAAGCTCACGTTAACTTTATAAGTTTTTGCAAAGATATTCGATAATAATTGAATGACCATATATTTTCACATTTATTGATTTTTTTAAAAAAGAACAAAAAATATTTTTCTAATTAAAAAAAGATTATATATTTGCACCCGCATTTAAAAATGTACGTTCATAGACATAAAGACTACGCGAAAGTAGCTCAGGGGTAGAGCATCACCTTGCCAAGGTGGGGGTCGCGGGTTCAAATCCCGTCTTTCGCTCGAAACCTATATATAATATACCAATGATTGTGTTTAGTACAATCAATCATGCTGAAGTGGTGGAATTGGTAGACACGTTGGACTTAAAATCCAATGAGTAGTAATGCTCGTACGGGTTCAAGTCCCGTCTTCAGTACTAAAGCCGAAACAATTTGTTTCGGCTTTTTTTTTGTGTTTAATATTGATTGTGATATTGTGATTTTTTATATATAAGATAAAAAATAAGTCAAATAATAACACAATCATAACATAGGCGATGTTATTCGTCTGTAAATTTGCAGATCTTAAATAAAGACTAAAAATGGGAGATCCATATATTTTAATGCTAGTTGCTTTAGCTGTATTAGCTATTGTAGATTTAGTAGTTGGTGTTAGTAATGACGCAGTGAATTTTTTAAATTCAGCAATAGGTTCAAAAGCTATTTCTGTTAGGAATATAATGATTATTGCTAGTGTTGGAGTCTTTTTTGGAGCTGTTACTTCTAGTGGAATGATGGAGGTTGCTCGTAAAGGTATCTTTAATCCTGATATGTTTGTTTTTCAGGATATCATGTTCATTTTTATGGCGGTAATGATAACAGATATTTTATTGCTAGATATTTTTAATTCATTAGGAATGCCAACATCAACAACAGTATCTATTGTTTTTGAGTTATTAGGTGCAGCGGTTTGTGTTTCTTTAATAAAAATAGGTGCTAATGATTCTCAGTCTATAGCAGATATTTGGGACTATATAAATCATAAAAAAGCAATTGAAATTATAAAAGGAATTCTACTTTCTGTTGTAGTTGCCTTTTCTGTAGGAGCAATTGTTCAGTTTGTTTCCAGATTAGTTTATTCGTTTAATTTTGAAAAAAGAGCAGCGTATGTAAATGCATTGTTTGGTGGTTTTGCAATTACAGCAATTACATATTTCATTATTATAAAAGGGATGAAAGGAACACCTTGGTATAAGGATATGAAATTTTTAATTGAAGGTGATACAATTGTAATTATAGCTGTAGGTTTTGTTTTTTGGAGTTTGATGTCTTACTTATTGATAAAGTTATTTAAAGTAAATGTATTAAAGTTTATTATTGGAGTAGGTACATTTTCTTTGGCAATGGCTTTTTCTGGTAACGATTTAGTAAATTTTGTTGGTGTGCCAATTGCTGCATGGAATTCTTATGAGGCATGGGAAGCTTCTGGTCTTGGTGCTAATGCATTTTCAATGGGGATTTTAGCTAAAAAAGTTCCTTCAAATGTTTGGTTGTTATTGGTTGCTGGAGCAATTATGGTTATTACTTTATGGACTTCTAGTAAAGCGCAAAAAGTAATTAAAACAGGTATTGATTTATCAAGGCAAGGAGATGGTCATGAAAAATTTCAACCAAATCCGGTTTCTAGAGTTGTTGTAAGAAGTGCAATGACTATAAATAAGTTTATAAGTCTTGTTGTTCCTAAGCAAACACTCGCTTATATAGATTCTAAGTTTCAAAAACCTGTAATTGAATTACCAAAGGATAAAACATATGAATTACCAGCTTTTGATTTGGTAAGAGCATCTATTAATTTAGTTGTAGCAGGTATTTTAATATCTATTGCTACTTCTATGAAGTTACCATTATCTACAACTTATGTAACTTTTATGGTGGCAATGGGAACTTCTTTAGCGGATAGAGCTTGGGGAAGAGAAAGTGCTGTGTATAGAGTTGCTGGTGTAATAAATGTTGTTGGTGGTTGGTTTTTAACTGCGCTTACAGCTTTTGTAGCTGCCGCTATTGTAGCTTTTTTAATTAGTTGGGATATGGCAATGATTCCTGTATTGCTGCTTCTTGTTGGTTTTTTAATTGTTAGAAATACCTTAAAGCACAGAAAAAAATCAAAAGAAGTTCAAAAACAAATGCATATAGAAAGAGCGGAATTAATTACTATAAATGGAGTAATTGAAGAAAGTTCAGATCATATTGCTGGAGTTGCACAAAGAGTAGATAAATTATATACGAATGTTGTTAATGATTTAGCAAATCACGATTTAAATAAGTTACGCAAAACAGACAAGCATGTTGGGCGATTAAATGAAGAGATAGACAACTTAAAAGATGGAGTGTTTTATTTCATTAAATCGTTAGATGATACTTCAGTAGAAGCAAGTAGGTTTTATATTATGGTTCTTGGGTATTTGCAAGATGTAGCGCAGTCTATTAGTTATATTTCAAGAGCAAGTTACAAGCATGTAAACAATAATCATAAGAATTTAAAGAAAGGCCAGCTTAAAGATTTAAAATATATAGATAATAAATTATCTGAGTTATTGATTAAAGTAAGTGATGTTTTTGCAACACGTTCTTTTGATAAATTAGATGGTATTTTAGTAGATAAACATTCGTTATTAAAAGATGTATCTAATTCAATAGAAAAGCAAGTAGCAAGAATTAGAACAGACGAAACAAGTCCTAAAAACACAACATTGTACTTTAGTATTTTATTAGAAACAAAAGATTTGTTAGAAGGATTGATGAATTTATTACAAACGTATGAAGAGTTTTACTTAACTACAAAAAACAATTTATAAGTCGTAGTTTTTAGATTTGTAAAATAGTAGTTTCTTATGTGGAAATTTAATAAAGGTGATAGTTCTTTTGAATTATCACCTTTGTTTTGTTTAAAAATTTTTAAAATGAAAGTAGAAAAAGCACTATTAAAAGATGCAAGTTGTTTAACTGAATTGACAATTCGTTCAAAATCATATTGGAATTACACAAAAGAACAAATTGAAAGTTGGAGGGAAGATTTAAAAATTAGTGCTCAATATATAAGTATTAATAATGTTTATAAGTTAGTTTTAGCTAAGAAAATAATAGGATTCTATTCTTTTTCTTCTGAGGGTAAAGAGAGTGTGAAATTAGATTTCTTTTTTGTTGAACCAGCTTTTATAGGTCTTGGTTGTGGAAAGAAAATGCTTTCTGATTTTATTAAACGAGTAAAGAAATTGCATTATAAGGCAGTTGTTTTAGATGCAGATCCTAATGCGGAGGAATTTTATAAGAAGAATGGATTTGAAGTGATTGGTCAGTTAGAAAGTAGTATAAAAAACAGGTTTTTACCAATTATGGAGTTAAAACTATATTAGTTTTTTCTTTTTTAAATACAGTTTTAAGAGTTTTTCAGTGTCTTCAGCAGATAAAAATGTATCTACTTGTTCATCAATTCTACTTTTATGATTTAAAATAACAAAAGAAGGATAACTTATGTATCCGTTTTTACCGGCGAGTCGTTCTGCTAACTCATGAACTCCGGAAGTGTTCTTAAATATTTTTCTTTTCACCTTTACAGGAGTCTTACTTTCTGCATTAAACAATACGAAATGGAAATTATCATTCAATAAATTAATTACCTTCTCATTTGTAAATGTGTTTTTCTTCATTGCGAAACAATACTTACACCAATTTGTATAAAAGAAAAATACAATAGGTTTTTTGGTTTCTTTTTGAAGTATAAAAGCTTTTTCTACATCAATAGTGTCAGGAAAAGAGCGATCTTTTTGTTGAGAAAACAAAAGAAAGTTAAAAAGCAATAATAGTAAAGTGCATTTTTGTTTCATACTTCAATTTAGTGTTTGATTTTTTTACAAACAATCTTCAATTTATGTTGTTTTACTAACTAAGAAAATCTAGAATCATTTTGTTTTTTAATTCTTCTTCGTTTATTCCTTCATCTTTATCGAAGTTTAGGTTGAATTTTGGGATTTTTTTAATTAAATCCTCCTTGATCCCTAACTCGTAAATAGTTATTAATTTTTCAGGTTTTGATATTAAATCGAAGATTCCTCGTTTAAAAGTTCTGTGTATGTCCAAATAATCAAAACTAATAAGTCCTTGTTTAGAATATTCTAGCCAATCATCAAATTCACCTTCTTCTTTGGTGACTAATTTTGGTTTAAATCTAAATGGTAAATTTTTAATTTCTGTGAATATTTCAAGGTATCTTGTTCGGGATTTCTTAATTGTGTCAGGTATATATCCACTATTAAAAGTTGAAAACACACCTAAGTATCCTCTTTGATCTATTCCAAACCAGTCAAATTCTATATCTCCACAATTAGGGATTATCATATTGTTCCATGAATCTTCATCAATCATTTTCTTCTTTTTTTCATACCATCAATTTACAGTAATTTATAACGAATTCCTAAAAACATACGAATACCTTGATTAGATGCATATACATATGCAGGATCAAAAGTTAAATTCGGATTTTCAGGATCTAAATTCTCGTCAAACGGATCAAAAGTTCTTAAAATACTATTGCTTGCTGGTGTAAAGTTTAATATGTTTTTTATACCTCCGAATATTTCAAAAGTAGGACTAAATCTTTTAGTAGCCTGTATGTTTTGAATGCTGTACCAAGGAGATCTTGGAGATCTTGGATCATTATCTCCTAATAAAGGTAAATCCATTGGAGCATATATATTTCCTGTATAATCTAATTTTAAATCAATTGACGGAATTTTATAAGAAACACTCCAGGTTCCGCTTAAACTTTCAGTTAATAATTGTCGCTCAGTAATTCCTTCTTCAGTAACGGAAACATCCATTAAAGTTGCACCAGCTATAATTGAAAGGCTATTAGAGAAAGTAATATCAGTATTTAAAGAAATCCCTTTAGAAACCGAATTTCCATTTAAGTTGGCATAAATAATTTTTGTTGGATCAGTTTCGTAATCAGGGATTATTTTATTGTCGAAATAGGTATAAAAGGCACTTGCATCTAAATTAATAATAGTGTTGTTTTTTGTAATTATTTTTTTAACATAATTAATGTTTGTATTCCAAGAGGTTTCTGGCAATAATTCATCTTCAAAAATAACTTCTCTGTTTCCTGTAAGTGCGGCATGATCTTCTGTAAAAACATTTGCAACTCTAAAGCCATTTCCAATACTTATTCTAAGTACATCTTCGTTGTTGTCAGAGTTCCATTTGTAGTTTATTCTTGGGGAAAATACACCTCCATGTACATTGTTGTGATCATATCTAGCGCCAAGTAATAATTTATTTTTTGGAGCTAAAGTAATTTCATCTTGAATAAAAATACCTGGTAGATGTGTAATAGAAGGCTCGTTATTTGTCTCACTTCCTGTAGCCGTTGTGTTGTCATCATAATAAGTATAGCGGTAAGCAGCTCCCATTAAAATATCGTGATTTTTTCCAAAAGTAGTATCATAGGTTAATTGACCAAAACCAATGTATTGATCAGCTTTGTAGAAAGTATCTCCATAATAAGAATTCTGATTGTGTCCGTTTGCACTAAATTGTAAATTTATTTTTTCGTCTGTTGGTAATTGATAGGTTCCAAAAGTTTCCCATCTACTTGTGTAGATGCTTTCACCATACACATCTGTTCCTCCTCTGAATTTAGGTTGCCAATTCATGTCACCTCCCCATCTATCTTCATAAACATAACGTCCAGCAACAATGAATGTTCGGTTGTTTTTTCTTTTGAAATTCAATTTATTAAAGAATGAAATTCTATCTTGAACAGTTAAATCTGTAAAACCATCATTATTATTATCAATAGGGTTTTTGTAGTTGAAATAATTAATACCTAATAATCCATCAGTTTTTCCAAATTTATATTTAAAACCGATATCGGTATTTATTTCTGCCCAAGAACTTGCATAGCTTTCTATAGATAATAAAGGAGCAGAAGAAGGTTTTTTAGTGATGATGTTAATAATTCCACCAACAGCTTCTGAGCCATACAAAGTAGATGCAGGTCCTTTTACAATTTCTACTCGTTCAATTAAAGCTTGTGGAATTCCTGTTAATCCATAAACAGTTGATAAGCCACTTACAATTGGCATTCCATCAATTAAAACAAAAGTATACGGACCTTCTAATCCGTTAATGTGAATGTCACCAGTGTTACAAACGCTACAATTTACTTGCGGGCGAACACCATTTACATTTTGCATGGATTCAAATACAGAAGGTGCTGGGTTTTTCATAAAAAAAGTAGGAGAATATACTTCTACAGCAACTGGACTATCTAGTTTTTTAACAGGCTTCATAGTTCCAGAAACTACTATTTCATCAAGATTAGTATTGTCTTCTTGAAGTTTAAAGTTTAAGATGATATTGTTGTTTTTAGAGAAATTCACACGTTTTTGTTGTGTTGTAAAACCTACAGAAGAAATTACAATTGTCTTTTTTCCTTTTGAGATATTACGAATTGTATAGTTTCCTTTGGCGTCTGTAGTAGTACCTTTCGTGGTGTTTTTTATGTAAATATTTACCATTTCAAAAGGTTTTCCATCTAGTGTAACTTTTCCAGTAATGCTGTTCTGAGAATAGCATATTGAAAATAAACAGGTTAAAATAAGTGTAAAATATTTTTTCATTTTTAAAACATAATTTCAATACAAAGGTAAAATAATTTTTAGACTAACCTAAAAATATCTTTAAATAAAACAAAAAGTGTATATTTGTAACTATGTTTAGTCAATCTGAAGAAAATTATATTAAAGCAATTTATCATTTGGGTGAGTTTTCCGAAAAAGGAATAAGTACAAATGCTATTGCTAAGAAATTAAATACCAAAGCTTCGTCGGTTACCGATATGGTTAGAAAACTATCAGAAAAAAAATTGGTGGTTTATAAAAAATACCAAGGAGTAACATTAACTGAGTTCGGAAAGAAGACAGCTACAGGAATTATCCGAAAGCATCGTTTGTGGGAAGTTTTTTTAGTGAATAAATTAAATTTTTCTTGGGATGAAGTGCATGACGTTGCCGAACAATTAGAGCACATAAAATCTCCTAAACTTATAGACGAATTAGATGCTTTTTTAGGACATCCTAAAAGAGATCCGCATGGAGATCCTATTCCAGATAAAGACGGAAATCTTCAAGTTATAGAAAAGAATTTATTAGCAACTTTAGATAAAGGAGAAAAAGGAATTTGTGTTGGTGTTGATGATAGTTCCTCAGAATTTTTACGTTTTTTAGATAAACAAGAAATTGCTTTAGGAAAACATATAGAAGTTTTAGAAAAAGAACCTTTTGATGGCTCTTTTTTAATAAAAATAGATGAAAAAGAATTATCAGTTTCTAATAAAATAGCAACTAATTTATACATTCAGAAATAAATAAAAATGAAAAAATACATAATAGTACTTGTGTTAGCAATCTTTATTGGTTGTAAACAAGAAGTGAAAAAGAATGGAAAATTACAAGTAGTTACCACAACAACGATGATTACAGATTTGGTAAAAAACATTGTGGGTACTAAAATGGATGTACAAGGATTAATGGGCGCAGGTGTTGATCCGCATTTGTATAAAGCAAGTGAGGGAGATGTAAGTAAATTGTTTAATGCAGATGTAATTGTGTATAATGGATTACATTTAGAAGGGAAATTAGAAGATGTTTTTGAAAAAATGCGTCATCAAAATAAAAAAACAATTGCCGTTTCAGATGCTATTGATAAATCCACATTAATTGGTTCAGAATATTTTGCGTCTAATTACGATCCACATATTTGGTTTGATATTACCAATTGGGAAATTATAACAAAATATGTTGTAGCGCAATTATCTGAGTTAGATGCTAAAAATGCAATATCATATAAAGAAAATGGAGTGAAATATTTAGCTAGTTTAGCTTCTCTAAAAATTACAATAGCAGAACAAATAAATTCATTACCAGTTGAAAAAAGAATTTTAGTAACAGCTCACGATGCTTTTAACTATTTTGGAAAAGCATTTCAATTTAATGTAGTGGGTTTACAAGGTTTGTCTACAGCAACAGAAGCTGGAGTAAAAGATGTTCAGAAAATGGCAAAGTTTATAGAAGAACATGAAGTGAAAGCTATTTTTGTAGAAAGTTCTGTTCCAAAAAGAACAGTAGAAGCTTTACAAGAAGCAGTAAAGGCAAAGGATAAAGAAGTAGTTATTGGTGGAACATTATATTCAGATGCTTTAGGAAGTGCTGGTACAGAAGAAGGTACTTATATAGGGATGTATACACATAATGTAAAAACGATTGTTGATTCTTTAAAGTAGAACCTATGAAACCACAAAAAATAGCCATTGCTGTAGATGATTTAACGGTTGCATATAACTATAAGCCAGTATTGTGGGATATAGATTTAGCAATTCCTGAAGGCGTCTTAATGGCAATTGTTGGCCCAAATGGTGCAGGAAAATCAACATTAATAAAATCTATTTTAGGAATTATAGACCCGATTGCTGGAAGTGTTGCTATTTATGGAAAACCATATGATAAACAACGAAAATTAGTAGGTTATGTTCCGCAAAAAGGAAGTGTAGATTGGGATTTTCCTACAACTGCTTTAGATGTAGTAATGATGGGAACTTATGGGAGTTTAGGTTGGATAAAAAGGCCTGGAAAAAAAGAACGTAAAACGGCGTTAGAATCTCTAGAAAAAGTAGGAATGCTTGCTTTTAAAGACCGACAAATAAGTCAGCTTTCTGGTGGACAACAACAACGTGTTTTTTTAGCAAGAGCTTTGGCACAAGATGCAGCTATTTATTTTATGGATGAACCTTTTCAAGGTGTAGATGCGACTACAGAAATTGCAATTATTAATATTTTAAAAGAGTTACGAAAAGCAGGAAAAACAGTAGTAGTTGTGCATCATGATTTACAAACGGTTCCAGAATATTTCGATTGGGTTACGTTTTTAAATGTAAAAAAAATAGCTACAGGTCCTGTAAAAGAAATTTTTAATGATGATAATTTAACCAAAACTTACGGAATTAATTATAAAGTAAGTATTCAGCAATAGTTTTTTGAGTTTCAAGACGTAAAAGTATAAAATAAAAAAAGTATCAAAGGTTAAGGGTTTCCTTTAAATAATAACGATGGCTGAGCACAGTTGAAGCCAAAAAAATAAATAAAATCGACTTTACAGAATACATACATCTAGTTTTTACAGATTATACCTTGCGAACGATTACGTTAGGTACTGCAATATTGGGTTCAATTTGTGGTATGCTAGGTAGTTTTGCTGTTTTAAGAAAACAAAGTTTGTTAGGAGACGCAATTTCTCACGCAGCTTTGCCAGGGATTGCTATTGCTTTTTTAATAACTGGAACAAAAGAGACTAATGTATTATTAATTGGCGCATTAATAAGTGGTTTGTTAGGTGCTTTTTGGATTCGTGGAATTACTAAAAGAACACATTTAAAGTCAGATACTGCATTAGGATTAATATTATCTATTTTCTTCGGGTTTGGAATGCTATTATTGACTTATATTCAAAAACAACCAAATGCAAATCAATCTGGATTAGACAAGTTTTTATTCGGACAAGCAGCAACCTTATTGTCAAGAGATGTTTGGTTTATGGCATCTGTAACGTTTGTTTGTTTATGTGTTTTGTTATTGTTTTGGAAAGAATTTAAAATCTTGTTATTTGATGCAGACTATGCAAAAACTCTAGGTTTTAATACAAAATTTATTGATATTTTAATTACCTCATTTATAGTATTGGCAATTGTTTTGGGTTTACAAACAGTTGGAGTTGTATTAATGAGTGCTATGTTATTGGCACCAGCAGCAGCTGCGAGGCAATGGACAAATAGTTTGGGAGTTATGGTAGTGTTAGCAGCAATATTCGGAGCAACATCAGGAGTTTTAGGAACCGCAATTAGCGCTAGTCAAAATAATTTATCAACTGGGCCTGTAATTGTTTTGGTTGCTGCAGTTTTTGTTATTTTCTCCTTCATATTTTCTCCTTCAAGAGGATTGTTATTTCGTCAAATTCGATTTATTCAAAATAGAAAAGATTTAGAATTGCATAAAACATTGGCATTTATGTTTGAAATAGCACAGGATCATGAAAATATTTCACATCCGCATGCAGTGAAAATTTTAAATAATTTCCATGGGTTTACCAGAAAAACTTTAGGGAAGTTAGAAGCTAAAGAGTATATAAGTGTAAAAGGACAAATGTGGTCTATGACTCCAAAAGGATATCATTTTGCAGCAAATTTATATAACCAACAAACTAACGAAGATGAGTAGTGCTCAAATAGAAATACAATTGATTGCTAGTTTGGTAGCAATTGCCTGTGCAATTCCAGGTACATTTTTGGTGTTGAGAAAGATGGCATTAATTAGCGATGCAATTAGTCATTCTATTTTACCAGGTTTGGTATTGGGTTTTTTTATTACTCATGATTTAGGTTCGCCATTATTAATTGTTATGGCTGCGATCTCTGGTGTTGTAACTGTTGTTTTAGTCGAGTTTATCCAAAAGACAAGATTGGTAAAAGAAGATACAGCAATTGGATTAGTTTTTCCAGCGCTATTTAGTATTGGTGTTATTCTTATTGCAAAAAATGCCAATGATGTTCATTTAGATACGGATGTAGTTTTATTAGGTGAATTAGCTTTTGCACCTTTTGATCGTTTTTTAATAAACGGATTCGATTTAGGACCAAAATCTTTATGGATTATCGGAACTATTTTGTTAATAAGCATTACTTTATTAATTGCTTTTTTTAAAGAATTAAAAATTAGTACGTTTGATGTTGGTTTGGCAACAGCTTTAGGTTTTTCACCGGTAATTATTCATTATGGTTTAATGAGTGTTGCATCGGTAACTATCGTTGGTGCTTTTGATGCTGTTGGAGCAATTTTAGTAGTTGCTTTAATGATTGCACCAGCTGCTACTGCTTATTTATTGACTGATAATTTAAAGAGGATGCTTGTTTTATCGGTGTTTTTTGGGGTTTTTGCAGCAATTGCAGGGTATTGGTTTGCACATTGGTTAGACGCTTCAATTTCTGGATCAATGACAACAGTTTTAGGAATTATCTTTCTATTTGTGTATCTGTTTGCACCAAAAAGAGGATTGATTTCTGTTCTATATAGAAACAAACAACAACAAGTAGAAGTGTCTTTATTAACTTTTTTATTGCATTTAAATAATCATAAAGAAGTAAACGAACGTCATATAAATCACTTACATGAACATATCAATTGGCGACGAGTACAATCAAAATCAGTAGTGGATTTAGCGTTGAAAAATAATATGATAACTATTGATGATAGTATTATTTCTTTAACTGAAAAAGGTAAAAACTTTACAGATAAAGCCATCGATTATATCATAACTAATGACGATTCTAAAATAGAATCTATAAAAGAAGATTTCTTTTTATTTAGAGGATAGTAATGTTTTTATTGAGAGGTATCATTTATTATGTTAATAACTGATTGTCGTTCTTTGTTAAGGGTAAGTTTTGTTACGTCGGGTCTAGAGTAATGACCAGAAGAATCGAAATTATGACGACTTTCTAAAATTTTTTGAAAATCAATAGTTGCTGTAATTAAATCTTCTTTACCTGTAACGGGAGGAACAATCCATTCACCATCAGGATCAGAAATACAAGAACCTCCATTTGCTAATACTTGAGGAGCATTTTTAATAATCTCTTCATAATTAGGAGTGTCTTTAGGAAAATCATCAATAGTCATATAACCACTTACGGAAACCACAAAAGATCTTGCTTCTTTTGCTATAAATTTAGTAATATCAATAGTGTTTCTTTCAGCTCCAGGCCATACCGCAATATGTAGGTTTTCACCTTGTGCGTACAAAGCAGTTCTAGGTAAAGGCATCCAATTCTCCCAACAATTTAAACCCCCAACCGTAAATTGTTTTAAAGAATGAACTTCTAAACCATTACCATCACCAGGAGACCAACTTAAACGTTCTTCATAAGTAGGTTGTAGTTTTCTGTGAACAGATTTTATGTCTCCGTTTGCATTAATGTAAACTAAGGAACAGTATAAACTATGTCCTCCACGATTTTTAGCTCTTTCTATAATACCTAAGTAAACAGAAATTCTATGTGTTTTTGCTAAAGCACAGATTTCATCTAGTTCGCCAGCTTCAATTTGAATAGCATTTTTAATGTAATGCGCATGAATTTCTTTTTGTACTTGAGATTCAAACTCTGAACTATTAGTAATAGATAACCAAAAAGGATAACCAGGTAAAAAGCTTTCGCCAAAAACAACTAACTCACAATTTTCTTTGGCTGCTTTTATAATGTAAGATTTTGTTTTTTCAATAGTGAGTTCTTTGTTTAGCCAAACTGGAGAAATTTGAGCCATTCCTATTTTTAAAAGGTTTTCCATCTTAAATTGTTTTTATTAGTTATCTCTTTAACTTAACGAAGATATATAAAATGAATAAACAGTGTTTGTTAATTTATTTAGAAGTGTTAAAAACACCTGATACTCTATGGTTTTAATTTTTGAGTTATATTATCCCAAAGATGGTCTAATAACTTTAAAGAAATGAACTTTAGTTTTTTGTTTAAAAAGGATTACTTTGCATAAAAAAATTAAGTGCAAAACCAATCTAAATTTCAGGTTTATAATGCATCCGCAGGTAGCGGGAAAACATTTACGTTAGTGAAAGAATATTTAAAGATTCTTTTACAGTCAACTGATATTTTCCGTTTCCAAAAAATTTTAGCAATTACTTTTACCAATAAAGCTGCAGGTGAAATGAAAGAACGTGTAATGAAAAATTTACATGCTTTTTCAGAGGGAGAAGAAACAGATATGTCTCCAATGATTTTAGTAGAAACTTCGCTAGACCCGAGTTTAATTCAAGGAAGAAGTAAAAAAATATTGGAAGCTATTTTAAATAATTACTCAGCTTTTTCAATTACAACTATTGATAGTTTTACGCATAAAATCATTAAAAATTTCGCGCATGATTTAGGTCTAACTTTAAATTTTGAAGTAGAAATGGATGCGGTTTCTTTATTAAGTGAAGCTGTTGATTTACTTATATCCAAAATAGGAACGGATAAAGAGTTAACGAAACTACTAATTGACTTTTCGTTGACTAAAATAGATAATGATAAATCATGGGATATTTCTCGTGAATTAAATGATTTTTCAAGGATTTTATTAAATGAAGATGATGTACAACATTTTAGAACCTTAAGTGAAAAAACAATTGATGATTTTTTTAAACTCAAAGAGAAATTGCAAAAAAGCAATAGTAAAATAGAACAAAGTTTTAAAAAAGTTGGTGAGAAAGCATTAGCTATAATAGAAAACAATCAGATTTCAATCGGTGATTTTTCCTATTCGGGAGAATGCCCAAAACACTTTCAGAAGTTATTAAAATTTAAAGATTTAAAAGTTGATGACTTAAAGTTTGAAGGAAGGATTGATAAAAATTTTAATGAAGACAAAAAACTATATGCAGCAAAAGCAAATGCTGATGTAAAAGTAGCTATAGATGGAATTTACGATGCATTAAAAACATTGTATTTAGAATCGAAAATGTTGTTTGAAAAAACACATCCTTTATATGTGTTAAATAGCTTGGCGTTAAAAAGTATCATTCCATTAGCAGTTTTAAATAAAATAAATTCGGAATTAAATACAATAAAAGAAGATAATAATATTCGATTAAATGCTGAGTTTAATCAATTAATATCAGATAATATAAAAGATCAGCCAGCGCCTTTTATTTATGAGCGTATTGGTCAGAAATTTATGCATTATTTTATTGACGAAATGCAAGATACTTCTGTGTTACAGTGGCAGAATTTAGTTCCGTTAATAGATAATGCGTTAGCACAAGAAAACAGTAATTTATTGTTGGTAGGAGATGGAAAACAAGCTATTTATCGTTGGAGAGGAGGAAAAGCAGAACAATTTATTAATTTAGGTTCAGAGGAAGAAAATGCTGAAAATCCATTTTATATTCCCAAAGAAATAAAAGATTTAACAACTAATTTCCGAAGCTATTCTGAGGTTATTAATTTTAATAATCAGTTTTTCCAACACACCTCAGAGTTTTTACAGAACGCTAGCTATAAAAAACTTTTTTTAGAAGGAAACAAGCAATTAGAGAATTCAAAAAAAGGAGGGTATGTATCGTTGTCTTTTTTGGATAAAGAAGACGAAAAAGAGGAAGAAGTTGTAAAATATCCAAAAAAGGTATTAGAGAAGATTCAAGAGTTACGAAAAGAGTTTTTGTTGAGTGAAATTTGTGTGCTAGTTCGTAAAAAGAAAGATGGTGTTGCGATAGCAAATTATTTATCAGAAAATGGAATTAATATTGTTTCTTCTGAAACATTATTATTAAAAAACAGTCCAAAAGTAAACTTCATTATAAGTCTGTTGCAAATGATTCAGCATCCAAACGATGAAGAGACCCGTTTTGAAACACTCTATTTTTTATTTAATCATTTAGGGTTTAATGATAAAAAACACTCTTTTTTAAATCAGTTAGTTAAAATAAAATTGGCTGATATTTTTGAGAAATTAAAAGAATATGAAGTTTATTTCGATTTAGAGAATTTTCATCAACTCCCTTTTTATGAAAAAATAGAAGAAATTATTAGAAGTTTTAAATTGATAACAACTTCTGACGCTTATGTACAGTTTTTTTTAGATGTAGTTTTAGATCGTCAACGAAAAGGAACAAGTATTCAAGAATTTTTAGATTTTTGGAATGACAAAAAGAAGTCTTTAAGTATTGTTTCTTCAGAAAGTGTAGATTCTGTAAATGTAATGACTATACATAAATCGAAAGGTTTAGAGTTTCCAGTCGTTATCTTTCCTTATGATTTAGATATTTATAATCAAATACAGCCCAAAACGTGGTTTAATGAGTTGCCAGAAAACTTTGAAGGTTTTAATGAGTTGTTAATTGATTATGGGAAAAGTTTAAGTTACATAAATAAAAAAGGACTTCAGATTTATGAAGAACAACGTGAAGAGTTAGAGTTAGATAATTTTAATTTATTATATGTAGCACTAACACGGGCTGTTGAGCAATTATATGTTATCACAGAAAAGAAAATAGGAAGAACTGGAGAAAACACAAGTTATTATTCTGGAATTTTTATTAATTACTTGAAAGTCCAACAAGTTTGGGAAGATGGTAAATTAGAATATTCATTTGGTAATAAAGTTCGTGATAGTGAAAAAAAGCAAGAAACATCTTCGGTTACAATTCAAGAAAATTTTATATCTACATCATTACGAAATCATAATGTAGTTATGTTAGCTAGCTCTTCAAAATTGTGGGATACAGAGCAAGGGAAAGCTATAGAATATGGAAATTTTGTTCATCAGATTATGTCAAGGATAAAAACAAGAGACGATATAGATGATGTTGTTAATCTAGCACAATATCAGGGAGAGTTAACTAGTAAGGTAAAAGAAGAGATTAGTGAAGTAATTTATAAAATTGTAGACCACCCAATGTTAAGTGATTGTTTTTCAAATGAAGTAGAAGTTTTTAATGAGAGGGAGATAGTTTCCCTAGATAATCAAATAATCATACCTGATAGATTGGTTTTTAAGGATGAGAAAATAATAATTATAGATTATAAGACTGGAATTCAAGATAAAAAGCATAAACAACAATTGTCAAATTATGAAAGTATTATTAAATCAATGGGGCTTGAAATCGAAAAAAAAATATTAGTCTACACTAATAGCAAGCTATTGGTGGAAGTAATAGATTAAAAATAACTTTTTATATACTTGTTATTTCTAGCTGCAAGTGAAAAAGAGCCATAAAAACTTGTTTTTTTTATAAGTTTTTGTAGATTTGCTTTTGTAAATAAGTTTATACAACTTACATTTGCGATGTATATAAAAGAACTTTTAATTTAAAAATTTGATAATGAAACATTTAAGATTAGCTGCATTAGCTATGCTTGCGTTATTAACATTTAGTAATGTTAGCGCACAAGATGAAAACAATCCTTGGGTTGTAGGATTTGGGATCAACACAATCGACGTAAGAGTTGCTGGAGAATTTGGTGATTACGCAAAAGATTACATTGGAACTAGTGAATGGGCTGATAATACATTGCCTTCAATTTCAAGAATTTCTGTTGATAGATATTTAAACGATGGATTTACTTTGCAATTTGCTGGGTCTTTAAACAAAGTTAAAACATTTGCTTCTGCAGATGATGTAGATGAATTGTACTGGGCTGTTGATTTAAATGTAAAGTATGACTTAAATGGTTTGTTTGGAGAAACTGGTTGGTTTGATCCTTATGTTTATTTAGGTGGTGGTTACACTGATTTTGGTAAAATGGTTGATGGAGACTTCGTTGAAGGAGGGGAAGGAACTTTAAACGCAGGTTTAGGTTTTAATACTTGGATCAATGAAAATATCGGTTTAAACTTCCAGTCAGGAGGTAAAAAAGAATTTGCTGATAATATCCAAGATCATTTCCAACATACATTTGGTATTGTTTTCCGTTTTGGTGGAAAAGATACTGATGGAGATGGAGTATATGATAAAGATGATGCTTGTCCAGAAGAAGCTGGTTTAAAAGAATTCAACGGATGTCCTGATGCAGACGGTGATAAAATTAAAGATTCTGATGATGCTTGTCCTAATGAAGCTGGTTTAGCTACATTAAACGGATGTCCTGATACTGATGGTGATGGAATTGCTGATAAAGATGATGCTTGTCCTACAGTTGCAGGAACTAAAGCAATGAATGGTTGTCCTGATACTGATGGTGATGGGATTACTGATGCTAAAGATAAATGTCCTAAAGAAGCGGGTCCAGCGGATAACAACGGATGTCCTTGGGGAGATAAAGATAAAGATGGTGTTTTAGATAACGTTGATAAGTGTCCAGAAATTGCTGGTGTTGCTTCAAGACAAGGTTGTCCAGAGCCAAAGCCAGTAATCACTGAGGAGGCTAAGAAGAGATTAGACGAGTTCGCAAGAGCTATTTACTTTAATTCTGGAAGAACTTCATTTAGACCAGGAGTTAAAGGTAAATTAGATTTAATTGCTGGAATTATGGCTGAGTACAAAGATGCTAACTTTAACATCGAAGGTCATACTGATAGTGCTGGTAAAGCTTCAAGTAACTTAAAGTTATCTGAAAGAAGATCTAAAGCGGTGTTAGATTATTTAACTTCTCATGGTATTAGTGCTTCAAGAGTATCTTCAGTAGGATATGGAGAAGACTACCCAATCGCTGATAACAGCACAAGATCAGGTAGAGCTCAAAACAGAAGAGTAGAGATTAAATTAAGAAAGTAATCTTATTTAATTCTTTAAATAATAGAAAGCCTCGCATTTTGCGAGGCTTTTTTATTGCTTAAAAATACTTAGAAAGGTTTTTTATTTTGGTTTAAAAAAATTACCTTTGCGCTCTGAAAAGAGAGATAAATATCACTCTATAAATTAAATAACTTAATTACATAAAGTAATGTCTAAAATAACAGGTAAAGTTTCTCAAATAATTGGTCCAGTTATCGATGTTGAGTTTAATACGGAAAATGCTGAATTACCAAAGATTTATGATTCATTAGAAATTAATAAGGCTGATGGTTCTATATTGGTTTTAGAAGTTCAACAACATATTGGTGAAGATACTGTTCGTACCATATCAATGGATGCAACGGATGGTTTACAAAGAGGTCAAGAAGTAATCGCTACAGGTAGTCCAATTCAAATGCCAATAGGTAATGATATCTACGGTCGTTTATTTAATGTTACAGGAGAAGCTATTGATGGTTTAGGTGATTTACCTAAAAAAGGTGATTCAGGTTTACCTATTCACCGTCAGGCACCTAAGTTTGATGAGTTATCAACTTCAACAGAAGTGTTATTTACAGGTATTAAAGTAATTGATTTAATTGAGCCTTATGCAAAAGGAGGTAAAATTGGTTTATTTGGTGGAGCAGGAGTAGGTAAAACTGTATTAATTCAAGAGTTAATAAACAATATAGCAAAAGGACATGGAGGTTTATCTGTGTTTGCTGGAGTTGGAGAAAGAACTCGTGAAGGAAACGATTTATTAAGAGAGATGTTAGAGTCTGGAATTATCAAATATGGTGATGATTTTATGCATTCTATGGAAGAAGGCGGATGGGACTTGTCTAAGGTTGATAAGCCTGGAATGAGAGACTCAAAAGCTACTTTCGTATTTGGTCAAATGAATGAGCCACCTGGAGCACGTGCACGTGTTGCTTTATCTGGGTTAACAATTGCTGAATATTTCCGTGATGGAGCAGGAGAAGCACAAGGAAAAGATGTTCTTTTCTTCGTTGATAATATCTTCCGTTTTACACAAGCAGGTTCTGAGGTATCAGCATTATTAGGTCGTATGCCATCTGCGGTAGGTTATCAACCAACATTAGCTACTGAAATGGGAGCGATGCAAGAGCGTATTACTTCAACTAAAAAAGGATCTATTACATCTGTACAAGCAGTTTATGTACCTGCAGATGATTTAACAGATCCAGCACCAGCAACAACATTTGCGCATTTAGATGCTACAACAGTATTGTCTCGTAAAATTGCTGAATTAGGTATTTATCCTGCAGTAGATCCATTAGATTCTACTTCAAGAATTTTATCTGCAGCTGTTTTAGGTGATGAGCATTATAATACCGCTACGGCAGTAAAGGAGTTATTACAGCGTTACAAAGAGTTACAAGATATTATCGCCATATTAGGTATGGAAGAATTATCTGAAGAGGATAAATTAGTAGTTCACAGAGCTCGTCGTGTACAACGTTTCTTGTCTCAACCTTTCCATGTAGCTGAACAATTTACTGGTATACCAGGAGTTTTAGTTGATATTAAAGATACTATTAAAGGATTTAATATGATAATGGATGGAGAGTTAGATAAGTATCCTGAAGCTGCATTTAACTTAAGAGGATCAATTCAAGATGCAATTGATGCTGGAGAAAAAATGTTAGCTGAAGCGTAAAATAAGTTTAAATTTATCGATTTAATAAATTAAATGATAAACCAAAACTAAAAATTAAGAAACTATGTTTTTAGAAATAGTAAGTCCAGAAGCAATTTTATTTTCATCAGAAGTAACTTCTGTTGCATTACCAGGTGTTAATGGTGAATTTCAAATGTTGAATAATCATGCTCCAATAGTGTCTTTATTAGTTGCAGGAACGATAAAAATTCAAACGTCAAATGTATCAATAGATGAGAAGTTTGAAGATAAGTTTACTAGTACTGAAGACGGTAGATTAGCTTTTGTAATCAAGTCAGGAGTTATAGAAATGAAAGATAATAAAGTGATTGTCTTAGCAGATTAATTGTTTTATTAATTTATATAATAAAGGCCAAACTTAAATAGTTTGGCTTTTTGTTTTTTTTATAAAACTATTCCCCAAATTATGTACCTTTGTATTATTATGAGTTTAACTTTTTTATTTATTGGTGGTCCTGAAATATTTATTATTGTATTGATAGTTGTTATGCTTTTTGGTGCAGATAAAATCCCTGAGATAGCAAGAGGTTTAGGTAAAGGAATGCGTCAAGTTAAAGATGCTACTAATGATATAAAAAGAGAGATTAATGAAACTGCTCAAAAACAAGGTTTAGATACAGATATTGTTACTGATATAAACAATCAAGTAAAAGAGGTTAAAGAAAATATTGATGATTTAACAGGTCCAATAAAAAGAAATAAATAAAAAGGTTATTAAATTACTCTACTAATTGTTAATCCATCTCTAATAGGTAATAAAACAGTTTCTATTCTGGAATCATTATTTAAAAGTTGATTGTAAGCTAGTAATGTTTTCGTGTCAATATCTTTAGGATTCAATTTTTCTACAACTTTACCACTCCACAATACATTGTCTGATAAAATAATACCACCACTGTTCATTTTATCAATAATAAGATTAAAATAATTGATGTAATTTGATTTGTCAGCATCAATAAATACTAAGTCAAATTTTTCTTCAATTTTAGGTATAATTTCTAAAGCTTTTCCAACATGTTGTTTAATGTTGTTTTTGTAAGCTGATTTCTGAAAAAAATTAGATTGTAATTCTTCTAGCTCTTCATTTTTATCAATCGTATGAAGTACTCCATTTTTTTTCATCCCTTCAGCTAAACAAAGTGCAGAATAACCAGTGTAAGTACCTATTTCTAGAATGTTTTTTGGATTAATGAGTTTAGATATCATAGATAAAACTCTTCCTTGAAAAGCACCGCTAATCATTCTAGGGTTTAACACTTTTTGCCAAGTTTCTTTACTTAACTCTTTAAGAATAGAAGGCTCTTGTTGAGAATGATTTACAACATAATTATCAATATTTTCAGGTAAGAAATGCATAGTCTAATGCTATTGGATTTTTTAATTAAGTTCTAAAATGAAGTATGTATTGTTGTTTAAAAATGGAAAAACTATTGTTGTAATAGTTTTTCCATTTTTTCTTTTAATTGTTCTTTATCTAAATCAGATAAATTATTTTCTTGCATTTTAACATCTTCTGCTTTCTCCTTACAAATAGAAGTAATCGTTGAATTTTGCTTTGTATATAATCTACATATTTTGCAAGTTAATAAATGCCAATTCAATTTCAGTTTTTCTGAAAAAGTAGCTTCATTATATTGAGATTTATTACAAATCTCATGTGCTTTATCACATTTTATATTAAAAAAACTAAACATCTTTATTATTTTTTAAACCAATTTATTTCCATGCATTCACGTAACTGTGTTCGAGCTCTGTGTATCATAACCCATAGGTTAGACGATGTGATATCTAACTCCTTACAAATTTCATCAGTTTCAAATTCTTGAATAGTTTTCATTCTAAAAACCATTGCATATTTTTGAGGAAGTTTACTAATGCAAATTTCAATTTGAGATTTTAATTCATCGTTTTCAATATTCTGTTCAGCAGATTTATCCCAAGATTGAGGTACACGCTCTTCTATCCAGTTTCCTTCGTTATCACCATTATCATAAAAACTCATTCTCACTTCTGCTTGTCCTTTCTTTGAGTTTATTTTACGATAATAATCTATAATCTTTCTTTTCAAAATAGATATTAACCATGTTCTTTCAGTAGATTTACCTTCGAAGTTTTTAGCAGATCTTAAACCTGAAAAAAAAGTTTCTTGTACTAAATCTTTAGCGATATCACTATCATTAACACGAGCTATAGTATAATTATACAAATAATCAGCATAACTATCTATCCATTTATTGGGATTTAAAGTATTTGTTTTTGTTTCACTCACGGGATAAAAGTACACATTTATTTACATTTAACTTCTACCTATTTGAATGATAATTTTTAATGAAAAAAAATCATATGTTTTTCTGATAATTATTTAAAAAAAACTGCTTAACTACAAATATCATTTTATTAGTAATAAAACTACTTTATAAAAAAATACACAAAAAATCAACCTAGTATTATATTATCAATAAAAATTAATTCAAAATAGCTACTTTTACAATAATTAATCAGATTTAAAATGTCAGTAGCAAAAAAACAATATAAAAGAATTACTGTAAAGTCATTAGTAGAGATGAAAGCTAATGAAGAAAAAATATCAATGCTAACAGCTTATGATTATACAATGGCCAAAATTGTTGATAGAGCAGGTATAGATATTATTTTAGTTGGTGATTCTGCATCTAATGTAATGGCAGGTCATGAAACAACATTGCCTATTACTTTAGACCAAATGATATATCATGCAAGTTCTGTTATTAGAGCAATAGAACGATGTTTGGTTGTTGTAGATTTACCTTTTGGTACTTATCAAGGTAATTCTAGAGTAGCTTTAGAATCTTCTATTAGAATAATGAAAGAATCTGGAGGACACGCTGTAAAGTTAGAAGGAGGAAGCGAAATATCAGAATCTATATCTAGAATATTAACAGCTGGAATTCCTGTTATGGGGCATTTGGGTTTAACTCCACAATCTATCTATAAGTTTGGTACTTATACCGTTAGAGCGAAAGAAGAAGCAGAAGCAAAAAAGTTAATTGATGATGCTAAATTATTAGAAGAGTTAGGTTGTTTTGCATTAGTTTTAGAAAAAGTCCCTGCTAAGTTGGCAGAACAGATAGCGAAAGAGTTAACAATTCCTGTTATTGGTATAGGTGCTGGTGGCGGTGTTGATGGTCAGGTTTTAGTAACACATGATATGTTAGGAATGACACATGAATTTAATCCGCGTTTCTTACGTCGTTATTTAGATTTGTATAGTGAAATGACTAATGCTTTTGAACAGTATATAACTGATGTAAAAAGTAAAGATTTTCCAAACGAAAAAGAACAATATTAATTTTATATAATTGTTTTATGAGAATAGAGAATGACATAAAGTTAGGTTTTAAAGATGTAATGATAAGACCTAAACGATCTACTTTAAAATCTAGATCTGAGGTTTCTCTTAAAAGAAATTTTACATTTTTGCATACTCAAAAAGAATGGGAAGGAATCCCTATTATGGCTGCAAATATGGATACTGTTGGAACCTTTGAAATGGCAGAGGTTTTAGCAGAACAAAAATTATTTACAGCTATACACAAACATTATTCATTATTAGAATGGAAAACGTTTTTAAATAGTGTTAAGCCAACTATTTTCAATCATATTGCAGTTAGTACTGGAACTAGTGAAGAAGATTCAAATAAACTTCAAGAAATATTAAAAGAACATCCAAAGCTACAATTTATTTGTATTGATGTTGCTAATGGGTATTCTGAACATTTTGTTGCTTTTGTTAAAAAAACAAGAGAAAAGAATAAAGATAAAGTAATTATTGCAGGTAATGTTGTTACTGGAGAAATGGTTGAAGAACTATTACTTGCAGGAGCCGACATTGTAAAAGTAGGAATTGGACCAGGATCTGTTTGTACAACTAGAGTAAAAACAGGAGTTGGATATCCACAATTATCTTCAATTATAGAGTGTGCTGATGCAGCTCATGGGTTAGGAGGCCAAATTATATCAGATGGAGGTTGTACAGTACCAGGAGATGTAGCGAAAGCTTTTGGTGGTGGAGCAGATTTTGTAATGCTTGGTGGTATGTTTGCTGGACATGAAGAAAGTGGAGGCGAGTTAATTGAAGAAAACGGAAAAGCTTTTAAACTTTTTTACGGAATGAGTTCAGAAACAGCAATGCAAAAACATGTTGGAGGTGTTGCTAATTATAGAGCTTCTGAAGGAAAGACTGTTAAAATTTCTTATAAAGGAAATGTTATAGCAACTATTAAAGACCTCTTAGGTGGTTTACGGTCAGCTTGTACATATGTTGGTGCAAAAAGATTAAAAGAGCTCACTAAAAGAACTACATTTATTAGAGTACAAGAACAACACAATCAAGTTTTTTCAGATTAATCGCAGTGCGATGATAGCCAAAGATTGAATTTCCTGTACTATAATTTAAAAAAGAAAATTCCTTAAACATCTCGGAGACTTGGATCGAGAAAATTTAATAGTTTACATGAAAGTTTTACATTTAGATGAGAATCACGAGTTATTATTAAACCAATTAAAAGGATTTGGTTTTATTAATGATAAAGATTTTACAGCATCAAAAAAAGAAATAGAAGCAAAAATTCATCAATACGATGGGATTGTTATAAGAAGTAGATTTACTATTGATAAGCAGTTTTTAGATAAAGCAACTAATTTAAAGTTTATTGGACGTGTTGGTGCTGGTTTAGAAAATATCGATTGCGAGTATGCTGAAAAAAAAGGAGTATATTTAATTTCAGCTCCCGAAGGAAATAGAAATGCTGTTGGAGAACATTCTTTAGGAATGTTATTGTCTTTATTCAATAAAATGAAGAAAGCAGATGCAGAAGTTCGTGAAGGAAAATGGTTACGTGAAGCCAATCGTGGTATTGAGTTAGACGGAAAAACTGTTGGTTTAATTGGTTATGGAAATATGGGAAAAGCTTTTGCTAAAAAACTTCGTGGTTTTGATGTTGAAGTTTTATGTTACGATATTAAACCAAATGTTGGAGATGAAAATTGCACTCAAGTTTCTTTAGAAGAATTACAAGAAAAGGCTGATGTTTTAAGTTTACACACACCACAAACTTCATTAACTGTAAATATGGTAAATGAAAGTTTTATGAATAAGTTTTCTAAGCCTTTTTGGTTGATCAATACAGCACGAGGAAAGTCAGTAGTTACAAAAGATTTGGTTTCAGCTTTAGAGTCAGGACAAATTTTAGGAGCTGGTTTAGATGTATTAGAATACGAAAAGAAATCTTTTGAAAATTTATTTTCTGAGGATGAGATGCCAGAAGCTTTTCAATATTTAATCACTTCAGATAAAGTGTTATTATCTCCTCATGTTGCTGGTTGGACAGTTGAGAGTAAAGAGAAATTGGCGCAGACTATTGTTGATAAGGTAAAGGCAAGGTTTGTAGATTAATATTTAATTTAAGCCAAATTCTTAAAAATGACTGTAAAAGAGAGAATTCATTTTTTAATCGAGAGTTCAAGTGATTTAGCTTTTGTTTCAGAGAAATTAAATGAATTATTTGCATTTGAAACGAAAAGGTTAAAAATTAAAAAGTACGTAAAAATAACATTACGTTCGAGTAAAGACGTAATGCTAAAAGAGTATGGAGAGCCTCTTAACTATAGACAAAGTGAATCAACCATAGAGATTTCTTTGTTAGAAGAAAAGTATCATTTATTTTTAGCAGACAAAAATTGGGTTTTAGATGATGAAATTTATAATAACGATCACATTGCTGAAAAATTAGTTGAAATTAAGTGTATAAAACAGCCATCTGGTTTATATGAACTTAAAAGATATTTAATAGATGAATTATTTGAGTTTAATCAAAGTTTACCTAGTTTTTCAGATAAGAAATTAAACAAAGACTACGATGTTTTAAGTTGGGATGATACGAATGTTCTGATAGGAACAAATGAAAACAATCTTGAAATAATTACACAGATAGAATGGGATGGCATACTCAAAAGAAGTAAAGAGATCTAAAAAAATAAGCCTTTCGAGTTTTTTTAGTGATTTAAGCTTTGTAAATTAATTGTTTTTTTAGGTGTTTTTTTAATTAAATTGTGATTCAAATCAAATTTTAGATTAGATTTTTCTTTATTTAATATAAGGTATTAGGTATTAAAACTATTAATCTAAAATATTTTCAATAAAGGTTTTATTCAAATGAAATACCAAGCCAACTCACCTGAAGATTACATTACACAGTTACCAGAAGACCGAAAACCTGTATTAGAAAAACTAAGAGAGATTATTTCTGAAAACTTACCAAAAGGTTTTCAAGAAGGAATAAGTTATAATATGATTGGTTATTTTGTTCCACATTCTTTATATCCAAATGGATATCATTGCGATCCAAAATTACCATTGCCTTTTATAAATATCGCTTCACAAAAAAACTTTGTAGCATTATATCATTCTGGAATTTATGCGAAAAATGAGTTGTTAGAATGGTTTGTAGCTGAATATCCAAAACACACAAAGTATAAATTAGATATGGGAAAAAGTTGCGTCCGATTTAAGAAAATGAATGATATTCCGTATGATTTAATAGCAGAATTATGTACTAAATTAACTGTTGAAGACTGGATTAAAGTGTATGAATCTAATATAGCAAGAAAGTAAAATGAAAAAAAAAGGTAAAGTATTAGGTATTGGTGGCGTATTTTTTAAAACTGAAAAACCTTCTGAGACTAAAGATTGGTATAAAGATAAGTTAGGATTTAATACAGATGATTGGGGATGTACTTTTTGGTGGAAAGATAATGAAGGAAAAAAAGCATCAACCCAATGGAGTCCGTTTCCAAAAGGCACTGATTATTTTAAACCATCAAATAAAGACTTTATGTTTAATTATAGAGTTGAAAATTTAGTAGAATTATTGGAAGAGTTAAAAGAAAAAGGAGTTACAGTTATTGATAAAATAGAAGAATACGATTATGGAAAATTTGGTTGGATTATAGATTTAGATGGTAATAAAATTGAGTTATGGTAGCCAATAGATGAAGCTTTTTTATAATTGTTGCGCCTGAGCAATTAAATCTAAAGTAACAGTGTAAACAGGTTTTTTTATAATTTTACTTTTTAGCCAAGCATAAAAACTCATCACAAAAATATCTTCTCTTTTTGCATCGATCCATTCAAAAGAATTTTCTATTTCATTAACGTAAGCAGCTGTAGCAAATTCTTTAGGATTCTGATAAAAGAAGGCTACGTGTTTTAAAAATAACAACACTCTTTCTTGTTGAATTTCTTTTAAATATGTCGAAAAATTACGTTTAAAACGCGCTAATCTATTTTCAAATAAGTCAAAATAATCTAATTCTACCAATAACAATAATTCAATTAAATTCTTTTTAATAACCCATTCTTTCCCTACTTTTTCTGTGTACCAAGTATCTGTATGATATAATTTGTAAAGTAATTTATAGGCTTTTTGAACGTCTTCTCTTTGAAAATTAAAAACTATTAAGCTTAGGTAAACATCTAAAGAAGTTTCTATATTGTTGTTTTTTTGTTTTAAAGTAGGTGTTAGTAATTCAATAGCTTCATTTTGTTTGTTGGTATAATTTAAATTTAAGGCATATAATAAATAATATTTTGGTGTAAAAAGCTTATGATATTTACGTTTGTTTTGGTTGATTTCTATTTCCATCAATTTTAAAAATTGAATAGACTTTTGAAATTGTTTTGTGCGAAAAAGGGTGTTAGAGATCATATACAATACTTGAATATGATAAAAGCGTTCTTTTTCTTTATTCGGATGTTCTTTTAATAACTCATAGGTTTCCAACATAAAAGATTCTATTTGTAAATAATCTTTGGTAATAAATGCAGAGATACTGGCTATGGTTAATAATTGATATAGAGATTTAAAAGATAAAGTTTCATTTATAGTAATATTTTGTTCTAATAAAACAGCTTCAAAAAGCTCTTTGAAATTTACGACTTCACCTTTATAGGTTATTTTTTGAAGTACCTGTCTTATTTTAGCATACACAATGTTTAGTTCTTCTTCAATAAAGTATAATTGTTGATTTTCTTTAAAATCGGTAATAAGTTTAGGTAAGTTGTCCGCAGTATTCGCGTGAGAAAATTGAATTTTTAAATGATAAATTTCATTTAAATATAAATACAATTGATACTCTTTAGCAATTGTTTCTGCTTTCTGTAATAGTTTAAAGGCTAATTTAAATTGTTGTTGTTGTAAAAATGAACGAGCAACAATAATGTATTTAATAATTTCAATTTTATCAGAATTCTCTTCTTCTAAATTTAAAGTAGCTAAAAAGTCTATTATAGATTCGTAGAGTCTTTTACGAAGCGCATGATATGCGTCTTTTTTGTTATTCGGATACAGTTGAATACATATTTCTTTAGAAGTGTATTCATTCGTTCTTAAAAGCTTAAAAAGCTGAATGTTTTTTACATCTGTTCTTTTGTTTTTTTTATTTAAAAAACTAATAAACTTTGTGCACTCATCAACAGAAAAAGAAGAAATAACAATATCTAAATTCATTTTTAATCGTCAGTTTTTATTTTATTAAGCACTAAAAATAAGAAAAATTAATACATGTTGTTTGTTTTAATCGTCAGTTTTTAATAATTATTGATTTCTATAGGAGTTCAAATCGTCACATCTTTGTAGTGTAATTATTAAAACATTAAAAATTATGGATTATCAAACAACAGTATCAATAAATGAAAACGAAAAAAAGAAAACTAAAAAGAAGCAAGTTAAAGTTTTCGATCAAAAACCAACAAGTGCTTTTATAGGAGCTTCATGGGTTTCGTTATTAGCAGGAATTGTTTCGTATTGCATTGGTTTATGGAATGCAGATATGTTATTAAATGAAAAAGGATATTATTTTACGGTATTATTATTTGCTTTATTTTCTGTAATCTCAGTTCAAAAGGCAGTAAGAGATCGATTAGAAGGTGTTGAAGTTACAGATATGTATTATGGAATAAGTTGGACAACAACGATTATTTCTATACTGTTATTAATAATAGGTTTATGGAATGCAGATTTACAATTAAGTGAAAAAGGATTTTATTCCATGGCGTTTCTTTTAAGTATTTTTTCTGCAATTGCAGTTCAAAAAAATACAAGAGATGTAAATTATATAGAAAAAAGTCAAACAAATAGTGAAAAGGAAATGTTTTGATAATCGGATTGATTCGCTAAATCAATCTAGCCCAACAATTAACGTTGTTGGGTTTCTTTTATTTTGTTATTTTAGTAGGAGCTTAAATTAAAATCCTAAAAAATGTCAGAAGAAAATAAAAACTTAGAAGATAAAGCTAGTGAAGCATTAGAAAATACTTCGGAAGAAGTTACCGAGTCTATAGATAACTCAACAGAAACGGTAAATGAAACTACAAGTAAGGCAAAAGATTTTGCTGAGAATATAGCAGATGAAGCAAAAGATGTTTTAGGAAATGCAACTCAAAAAGCAGGAGAATATGCTAAAATTGCAGAAGAAAAAGCTTCAGCATTAGCTGGTGAAGCAGGAGAGAAGTTAGCAGATTTTGCAGATGATGCAAAAGAAGCGTACACAGAAGCAAAAGAAAAAATAAATGAATTATTGGCTAGTGAAGAGGTAGAAAAGGCAAAAGCAAAAGCGTCTGAATTTGTAGGAGATGCAAAAGAGGCTTTAGGAGATGTAACAGAAAAAGCATCAGAATTGGCAGGTGAAGCAGGAGAGAAGTTGGCTGATTTTGCAGAAGATGCAGCAGAAGAAATACAAGAAGTAAAAGTTAAAACAAAAAACTTTTTTCAGCGCTTATTTGGGAAATAAATAAAGTAATAAAAAAAATGCTCAATAATTAAATTGAGCATTTTTTTATTTGTTTAAGTCTTCTACAGCACGTTTTTCTAATTCTGCTTGAAATTCTTCCATAACAGGTTTTACAGTACTTTCGGGTATATCTGCAACTTTAATATACATTAAACCGTCTATTGCATTGTTAAACTTTGGATCAACATTAAAAGCAACCAATCGTGCATTTTGTTTTACATATTTTTTTATCAATACAGGAATTCTCAAAGCTCCTGGTTCAATTTCATCTATAATTTTATCAAACTTTTGCATGTCTGCTTTTGTGGCGTCAAAAACAAAATCTTTATCACCATCTTTAAGTTTTACCTTAAATTCTTTTTTAGGGTGAATGTATTGTGCTACATACGGATCGTAATAATGAGATTTCATAAATTCAATCATTAACGATTTTGAGAATTCAGAAAATTGATTACTTATGCTTACACCTCCCATTAAGTATTTGTATTGTGGATATCTAAGGGTAACATGAACAATCCCTTTCCAAAGTAAAAATAAAGGCATTGGCTTTTGTTGATATTCTTTAATAATAAAAGCTCTACCTAATTCAATAGTTTGCTCCATCATTGAATATAGTTCAGGCTCAATTCTAAATAAAGAATGAATATAAAAACCGTGAATACCATGTTTTTTATAGATGTCTTTACCTAATCCCATTCTATAAGCACCAGCTAATCTGTTTTTATGACAATCCCATAAAATTAAATGATAGTAATACTTGTCAAATTTATCTAAGTCTAAAGGATTATTAGTTCCTTCACCTACATCTCTAAAAGTAATTTCTCTTAAACGACCAATTTCATGTAATAAATTTGGAATTTCCTTAGCGTTAGCTAAAAAGACTTCATAATTTTTACTTTCAAGTAAACGATCTCCATTATCTCTTAATTTATCAATTTCTTGAGTAAAAAGATTAGGACTTCTTTGTGAACTTATGTTTTTAGCCTTTTTCTTTATTTTTAATTTGTCAGTAGATAAAATCTTTTGAGCTTTTTTCTCAAAAGGATTTGCCAACATGTACGTTTTTTTTCTAAGAAACTTATAAAAAGAATCAATATCGCTATATTCTTTTTGATCTTTTACAGATATTGGTTTACCTATTCTAACCTTAATAACTCTGTTTTTTTGAGTAACCACTTCAGATGGTAATTTAGCAGATCTTAACGTGTCGCTAATTTTTGAAAGTAGATAAAAAAGTTTAGAGTTTCTAGCATGAAAGTAAATAGGAATAACAGGTACATTTGCTTTTTTTATTAAACGAACAGCACCTTGTTCCCAAGGTTTATCTACAATGTTTTTGCCATCTTTATGTGTAGAAACTTCACCAGCAGGAAAAATACCTAAAGGTTTTCCTTCTCGTAAATGTAAAAGTGCATTTTTTATACCAGAAAGACTAGATTTAGCATCCTTACGATCTTCAAAAGGATTAACAGGCATTATATAAGGCTGTAAAGGCTCAACTTTGTTAAGTAAAAAGTTAGCAATTATTTTATAATCTGCTCGTTTTTCAACAAGTAATTTTAAAAGTAAAACACCATCAATTCCACCTAAAGGATGATTAGAAATGGTAATAAAAGGACCTTCTTTAGGTATGCGTTTAAAATCCTCTTCAGGGATTTCAAATTGTATTTCACATGTGTTAAGAACTCCGTTTAAAAAATCTACGCCACTTTTTTCTTTATTTTTATTGTAAACCTTATTAACTGCTGAAATTCTTAAAACCTTTATGATGAACCATCCAATGAAGGTTCCCAAAAAGCCTAATTTCTCAACATTTATAGCTTTCGCTAACTCTTTTGATGTAACCAGTCCCATTTATTGTTATTAGTGTAACGGCAAATATAATGGAAAAAAGTTTTTTAACAGTTTTCTTGTATAACCAATTGAGCTGTTTCTGTGTTAATTTGTCTAATTATAGATTTTCCTTTCTGTTTAATACTTTCTATTGCATTATTATCAAAGTGTCTAATAGTATATAATGTAGAATTCTCATATGATTTTATAATGAAAGTTGTTTTTAAGTCATCATAAAACTTCTGAAAGTTTTTATATTTATCTTCAATACAAACAGAAAAGCTAATAGCTGAGTTCTGAATTAAGTTAACTTTTAGTTTGTATTCATGTAACTTTCTAAAAACCTCACTAATATTATCTTCAACCATGAAAGAAAAATCTTTCGCAGAAACAGAAACTAATATTTGATTCTTTTTTACAATATAACAAGGAACTTCAGGATAAACACCAAATTCATTGCTAACTCTTGTGCCAGTTTTATCTAAATCATCAAAAGAACGAACAAATAAAGGAATTTGTTTTTGCTCTAAAGGCTGAATAGTTTTTGGATGAATTACAGATGCTCCATAAAAAGCCATTTCAATAGCTTCTGTGTAAGATATTTTTTGAAGAAGTTCTGTTTCAGAAAAAACACGAGGATCAGCATTTAATACACCTTCTACATCTTTCCAAATAGTTACACTTGTAGCATCTAAGCAATATGCAAAAATACCAGCAGTATAATCAGATCCTTCTCTTCCTAAACTTGTAGTTTCGTGTTTACTATTACCACCCAAAAAACCTTGTGTAATATTAAGTGTGTTGGTGTTTACTTTTTCATTAATATTAACTTTTGTAAGTTTCCAATCTACTTTAGCATCACGATAAAAATCATCAGTTTTTATTAACTCACGAACATCTAACCAACTATTATTTACACCTATTTCTTGTAAATAAGAGCTTACAATAGTTGTAGATAATAACTCGCCATAACCAATAATTTGATCGTAAACATAACTGAAGTCATCAGATGTGTTACGTGCCATAAAACCACTTAAGTTTGCAAAAAGAGCATCAATTTTATTGTTAACAGTATCTGTATTGCTAAAAAGTCCTTTGGTAATGTTTTTATGAAATGTTATTGCAAAGTTTATTTCATCTCTTAAAGAATCTTTTTTATGAATATAAGCATCAATAATTTCTTCAAACTTATTAGTCATTTTTCCCATTGCAGAAATTACAACTAATGTGTTTTCTGTTCCTTCATGTTGCAATACACGTGTAACATTTTTTACAGCATCTACATCTTTTACAGATGCTCCTCCAAACTTAAATATTCTCATTTATAAAATTCTTTAAACCTTGTTCATTCATATGTACTACACGCCAATCTTCTAAAATTTTTGCACCTGTACGTTCATAAAAATTAATAGCATTAGTATTCCAATCTAAAACATCCCAAGCAACACGTTTACAATTTGTATCGTAAGCGTATTTTAAAACAGCTGTATATAAAGCTTTACCTGCTCCAGTGCCTCTTTTATTTTCTGTTACCATTAAATCTTCTAAATGAATGCTTTTTCCTTTCCAGGTGGAATAACGTTCGTAAAATAAAGCCATTCCTATAACAGTACCATTAGATTCTTGAGCAACAAAAGTTTTAAATTTAGGTTGTATTGAAAATCCGTCCTTAATTAAATCATCAACAGTAATTTCAACTTCATTTGGAAGTTTTTCAAAAAGAGCAAGTTCTTTAATTAAAGACAAAATTGCTTCTGCATCTTTTTTTTCCCCATTACGTATTGAAAACTTCATAATTGATTTAATTTTCAGCAAAGATAATTTTTATAATAGCTTATTAAATTAAATGAAAAATTACAACACAATCATTTTCTTTTGTTGAATTTTTTTAGTTTAAAACCCTAAGTATATAAAATATACAGCGGATTTGAAAATTATAGTGCAAATGGTTGTAGGTAGTCTAAAAAGTTGGCATCTTTGTAGCGCAACACAAAAATTGTAGGAACTTTATGGCAAATAAGAACCAAACGTTAGGGGAGTTTATAATTGAAAATCAATCGGCTTTTAAATATACTTCAGGAGAATTATCACGTTTAATAAATTCGATACGTTTAGCAGCGAAAGTTGTTAATCACGAAGTAAATAAAGCAGGTTTAGTTGATATAACTGGAGCTGCAGGGGAAACTAATATTCAAGGAGAAGATCAACAAAAGTTGGATGTTTATGCCAATGATGTTTTTATACAAACGATGACTAAACGTAATATTGTTTGTGGTATCGCTAGTGAAGAGGAAGATGATTTTATTGCTGTAAATAGTCAGGATGAAAATAACCAAAATAAATATGTGGTTTTAATAGATCCTTTAGATGGTTCTTCTAATATAGATGTAAATGTATCTGTTGGTACAATTTTTTCAATTTATAGAAGAGTAACACCAGTAGGCTCACCGGTTACAATTGAAGACTTTTTACAAAAAGGAAGTGAGCAAGTAGCTGCAGGTTATGTAGTTTATGGTACTTCTACAATGTTAGTTTATACAACAGGACATGGAGTAAACGGATTTACATTAAATCCTGCTTTAGGTACTTTTTACTTATCGCATCCAAATATGGAGTTTCCAGAAGATGGAAATATTTATTCTGTAAATGAAGGAAATTACACACATTTTCCTCAAGGAGTAAAAAATTACATTAAATATTGTCAAGCAGAAGGAGAAGGAAGACCTTATACGAGTAGGTATATTGGTTCTTTAGTTTCTGATTTTCATAGAAATATGATTAAAGGTGGTATTTATTTTTATCCAAAAAGTTCTAAAAATGAAGCTGGAAAATTACGTTTATTATATGAATGTAATCCAATGGCTTTTTTAGCTGAACAAGCGAATGGTAAAGCGAGTGATGGACATATGAGAATTATGAATATTGACCCTAAAGAATTACATCAACGTATACCTTTCTTTGCAGGAAGTACAAAAATGGTTGAAAAAGCTGAAGAGTTTATGAAAGAATAGGTATTGCCTATTTTAGTATAGATTATCAGAAAGTAAATATTTTGCGAAGATTATTTTTTTAAAGTAAATTCGTGCAAGAAATAAACAATTAAAAAAACTACATATTATGGCTTTTAAGTTACCAGAATTAGGTTACGCTTACGATGCGTTAGAACCAAATATAGATGCGAGAACTATGGAAATTCACCATACTAAGCATCATAACGGATATACAACTAAATTAAATGCAGCAGTTGAAGGAACTGATTTAGAAGGAAAGTCTATAGAAGATATCTTAGGAAATTTAGATATGGCTAATGGTGCTGTAAGAAATAATGGAGGAGGTTTTTACAATCACTCTTTATTCTGGTCAGTAATGAATCCTGAAGGAAAAGGACGTTTATCTGGAGAATTAAAAGATGCTATTGAAGCTCAATTTGGTTCTGTAGATGCTTTTAAAGATGCTTTTGCAAAAGCAGCAGCAACTCAGTTTGGTTCTGGTTGGGCATGGTTATGTGTTCAAAAAGGAGGAAAAGTAGAGGTTTGTTCTACACCAAATCAAGATAATCCATTAATGCCAGGTGTTACTTGTGGAGGAACTCCTATTTTAGGATTAGATGTTTGGGAACATGCTTATTACTTGAACTACCAAAACCGTCGTCCAGATTATATTAATGCATTTTTTAATGTAATTAACTGGAACGAGGTTGAAAAAAGATATGCTGAAGCTAAATAAATTTAGTTCACAGTAAATTAAAATCCCGCTATTGCGGGATTTTTTTATTTTTAAACTTTTTGAAAACGTAAGTTTTTAGAACGCTCCTCAAAATTTGTTTCTTTTACGGGTAATTTAGCATGTTCAAATAAATTTAATAATTCATCTGAATGTTGATCTGATGATAATTTTAATAAATTAAAATAAGTAAAAGAACTCCACATAATAGCTTTAAGTTTTGTTTTAGCTTCGTTCCACATGCGCAATTCCACTGTTAAAGTCTTAGTGCTATAATCAATTAGCTGTGTTTCAATAGTAACAGTTTCCATTAAAACAGCAGGTTTTAAATATGCTATTTGATGTGAGCTAACCACCCAGCTTTTACCCGTTTCTTTTCCGTGCTTATAAATATCTAAATCATAATGTTCTATAATTTGATCTTCTCTAGCGTTAATTAAGTAATTAAAGTACGAAGCATTGTTAAGGTGGTTAAAAGGATCGCAATCTTGAAACCGGATTTTTGTTTTACTTTCCAAAATTTTTAATAATTCCATAAATTTGATTTTAAATATACCAATTGGTATATTTTTGATTAAAAAAATAGTTATTGTTTTAATTCTTGTTTAATAATCTGTTCCATAAAAATAGAAGCATCTAATGTATAGTGTTCATCTTTCATTATATAAGACATATATACTGCTCCTTCAATCATGTAAAAAAAGCGTTTAGCATATAGCATACTATCAATAGTTGTTTTTATTTCATTAGAAGCTTTTGCTGCGTCTATTAATAATTTAAATTGATCTAATATTCTATAATTATAAGACTTTACTAAATCCGAAATAGATGAATTCTGATGATTAGAATCTACACCAATATTTAAAAAAGGACAGCCTCCAAATTGCTTATTATAAGAATAGTATTTTTTATAAAATGAAGCTATTTTGAGTAGTTTTTCTAAAGGAGTTTTTCCTTGATTAACTTCTTTATTTAAATCTTTTAATACTCTTCTTACAGAAAATCGAAATGCTTCAATAGCCAAGTTTTCTTTATTTTCAAAATGACCATAAATAGCACCTTTTGTTAAGCCAGTAGCCGTTGTTATTTTAGATAAACTCATTGCCGAATATCCATTTTGATTAAAAATAGGAGCAACAGTTTCTATAATAAAAGCTTTTGTTTTTTCTGATTTAGACATTTTATGGAACTATTGCAACAAATGTAGTAAAAATAAACCAATTGGTATATTTTAAATATAAAGCATAAAAAAACTCCTTATTAAGGAGTTTTTTTATGCTTTATAAATTTATTGCTTGATCTAAGTCTGCTAATAAATCATCTATATCTTCAATACCAACACTTAAACGAATTAAAGAATCTGTAATTCCTATTTTTAAACGTTCAGGTTCTGGTATAGAAGCATGTGTCATAGTTGTGGGATGGTTTACTAAGCTTTCAACTCCACCTAAAGATTCTGCTAACGTAAAAACTTTTGTGTTTTCTAAAAACTTAAAAGCAGCTTCCTTAGTTTCATCTTTTAATCTAAAAGAAACCATTCCACCAAAATCATCCATTTGCTCTTTAGCTATTTTATGGTTTGGGTGATTTTCTAATCCAGGATAATACACCTCACCAACTTTAGGATGCTTAGTTAAAAAAGTTGCGATTGCTTTACCATTTTCGCAATGACGTTGCATACGGATATGTAATGTTTTAACACCTCTTAAAGCTAAAAAAGAATCCATTGGGCCAGCAACTGCTCCACCTGCAAATTGAATAAAATGTATTTCCTCTGCTAACTTTTCTTCCTTTACCATTAAAGCTCCCATTACTAGGTCAGAATGACCACCTAAATATTTTGTAGCAGAATGCATTACAATATCTGCTCCTAGATCTAAAGGTCTTTGTAAATAAGGAGTAGCAAAGGTATTATCAACTGCTACTAAAATATTTGAATTTTTTGCTTTTACAGCTTTTGTAATTTCAGCAATATCCGCAATTTTCATTAACGGATTTGTTGGAGTTTCTAACCAGATAAGTTTTGTTGCGTCAGAAATTTCTTTGGTTACATTAGCAACGCTATCCGTATTTACAAATTTGAATTTTAAACCATATTTAGAAAACATACGAGTAAACATACGGTAAGTTCCACCGTATAAATCATCTCCAGTAATAATTTCATCACCTGGGTTTAATAAACGTAAAACACAATCAATAGCAGATAATCCAGAAGAGAAGGCAAAACCATGTGTACCATTTTCAATAGCAGCAAAAGCATCTTCTAAAGCTGTTCTTGTTGGGTTTGCAGCACGAGAGTATTCATAACCTTTATGAACTCCTGGGCTAGATTGCGCAAAAGTAGATGTTTGAAATATAGGAGGCATTACAGCGCCAGTTGTCTCTTCGTGTTTTTGACCTCCGTGTATTGTTTTTGTATTAAATTTCATTTGTAAAAGTCTTTTGTAATAATTAAACTAATAATGGTTACACCAATTTGGTTAATGACATTATAACTCCAAGATGTAAACCTTCATGCATGTTATTAAAGGCAATTGCATTTTGTATATCTGTTAAAACAAAACCTGTACTAGTAGGATATACTTGATAGTTTTCAAAAATACCAGCAGTATAATCTTCTTCTAAAGTATCTGGCAAGCCTATTAATAATTCTTTTATTTCTTCAATTTCTTCTTCGTTTAGTGTTTCAGAAGGAGAAGTTCCTTTTTTAAATTTTTCAATTAATTCATCTGGAATCAAACATTGTAATCCAGATAATTTATAGTGTAGTAATTGTTGCGTAACAACCAAATGAGCAACATTCCAAATAATATTATTATTAAAACCTTCAGGAATCTTGTGTAATTGCTCGTTAGTTAAGTTTTCGATCCTTTTAAAAACTAATTCTCTCGATTTTTTTAAGATGTTGAATTGTGTAGTCATTTTGTTCTTATTTTAGCGGGATAAAGATATTTAAATTATAATGAAGAAAGTATATTTTTTACAGACTTGTGATACCTGCAGAAGAATTTTAAAAGAAGTTAATTTAGAAGGTTTTGAAAAGCAAGAGATTAAGACGAATCCTATTACAACATCTCAGCTAGAAGAACTCTATAAGTTCTCTAATAGTTATGAGGGGTTGTTTAATAAAAGAGCAAAATTGTGTAGAGAAATGGATTTAAAAAATCAAGATGTAAAAGAAGAAGATTACAGACAATATATCTTGGATGAATATACTTTTTTAAAGCGTCCTGTTTTTGTTGTAGAAGATGAAATTTTTATAGGAAATAGTAAAAAAGTTGTGGAGGCTTTAAAAGAAAGGTTGAAATAAATTGAGGATAAATATAGTCTAATTTAGACTGTGTTTATCCTCAATTTATTTTTAGTTTAAATATATGTTAGTTAAGGAATCAGCTTCTTTTTTCGCATTCCAGTTTTCAATGATTTCTTTTCTCGCTGAATTACCTACTGTATCATTTTTATTAGATGTAATAATGTTAGAAATAACGGAAGTTAATTCAGTTATATTACCAGGTTGAAATAAAAATCCGTTTTTAGTATTAGTGATCAATTTAGAATGTATTCCAACATCTTTCGTTGCTACAACAACATTTTCACAACTCATAGCTTCTGCACATACTAAAGAAAAGCCTTCAGAAAAAGAAGGAACAACTATTATTTCTGCAGCTTGATAAAAAGATATGATATCAGAAGTTTCATCAATGAAATAAACTTGATTTTCAACTTTATTGTCATTAATAATCTTTTTTAAATCTTGTTCAAAAGAAGTGTTGTCTATTTTACCTACTAATAAAAGAGCATATTCTTTGTGTGCTTTTAAAATAGAAATAGCCGCTTCTAATAATACTTTTTGTCCTTTTGATTTTCTAATCCTACCAGCCGATAATATGTATTTAGATTGCTTAATAGCGTCAAAATTAATTATTGTTTTATTTGGAGTAAACAAGTTTGTGTCTACTCCATGAGGTATTAATGTGTTTTTTATACCTATAGTATTACTTATGCGCTCTGTTAAAGTTACCAAAACATCACATTTTTTAAATAAATAAAGAGACATTTTAGAGGGAAAAGTTTCAGCATGTCTGCTCGTAATTAATTTAAATTTACCACCCAAGAAACGAAATAATAAAATACGCAACATCTCATTGTTTCTATGACAATGAATAATAATTTTCTTTTTCGAGAAAATTAATTTAAATAATGAAAAAGTAGAGATAACATCACCTTTAACATTATAGCCATAAATATAAGTTTTAAAGGATTCAGTAAAATATGGAAGTACATTTTCTATACTTCTAGTTACGCCTGTTCTTCTTTTATGAAAATGAGTGTGTATTAATATTGGTCTTTCATCCATTTTTTATGCAAATCTTCTTTCAATAATTTCTAAAAGGCGAGTTTCATAATGCTCTTTAGTAGACCAATCATAATCAGGTTTTACCATTTTAAGAATAAATTGCTTAGCTTCTTTTTCCGTTTTTATAGTGTTTAGTTGAGAAATTACACGATTAAAATCTTTTTGATCTCCTTCAAATAAATTTTTAACAAAAGCTATTCTGTCGTTTAAGTCTATTTGTATTGAGTTCTGTAGTCGATCATTTAAAGTTCTTTTAGGTTCTACTTTTTCAAATAGATTAGCCATGATGTCAACAGAAATAGTATCTTTAAGTTCCTCTTCTAAAGTAGGAATAGTTGGTTTTTCTTCAGAGGTAATAGTTTCTTCTACTATTGGTTCAGGCGTTTTTGTTTCTATAATCTCTTCCTCTAAAATAGGAGTTTTTAAATTTTCAATAAAATCGGCTTCACTTTTTATAGAAGGATCCCCAAATAAAATATCTTCTAATTCATCAAAAGGTTGCTCTATAGTTTCATTGTCAACAACTTCATTAACAGCTTCTTTTTTTATAATATCCTCTAGTTTAGATGTGTCAACAGATTCATTATGTATAGTGTCCAAAGAAATTACATCTTCAGGTTTGGCATTAATTATATCATTAATGTATTTCTCCGTTTCCATATCTGTAAAAGGTTCATCTTTTACAACTTTAAGAGTTTTTTCTATAACAGTAGTAGTTTCCTCTGCTATAGGAATACCAACAGACACTGCTTTTTCTTCTATGTCAGTAATTTCTGTAGTTTGAGGTGTTGTTTCATTAGCTGTTATTTCGTCTTTGCTTTTTGTAGCTTCAGCTTCTGAAATAGAGGCAATCAGTTCATCTTTTGTAGTTGTAGCATTGGGTGTTGTATTAATATACTCTTCAACATAAGCTAAAAGTGCTAATTTTTCATAGACTTCATGTGCTTTTTCTTTCAAAGCAAACACATCGTCTTTGTTTTTCATTTGTAAAATGCTGTGTGCTAAACTTGTTAAGTCTGATGCTAGTTTTTTGTGCATAAGTTGTTCTAGGTTTTTATTTTATGCTGTTAAATTTTAATAAATTTGCTACTTGTCTAAAGTTAGACAAAAATAATGTTTTAGAGCTTTAAAATTACAAAATGTTTCTTGAAAATACAGTAAATCATACAGAACAATTTGGTTGGATTGAGGTAGTTTGTGGCTCAATGTTTTCGGGTAAAACCGAAGAGTTAATCAGAAGATTAAAAAGAGCACAATTTGCAAAACAACGCGTAGAAATTTTTAAACCAGCCGTAGATACTCGTTATGATGATGAAGAAGTAGTATCACACAACGATACACGAATTCGTTCAACACCAGTTCCAGCATCGGCTAATATTAGGTTATTAGCAAATAATGTTGATGTAGTTGGTATTGATGAAGCTCAGTTTTTTGATGATGAAATTGTTGCAGTTTGTAACGATTTAGCAAATAGAGGTGTACGTGTAATTGTAGCAGGTTTAGATATGGATTTTAAAGGGAAACCTTTTGGTCCAATGCCAGCTTTAATGGCTACTGCAGAATATGTAACTAAAGTACATGCAGTTTGTACAAGAACTGGTAACTTAGCTCATTATAGTTTTAGAAAATCCTTACAAGACGATCTAGTATTATTAGGAGAAACGCAAGAATATGAGCCCTTAAGTAGAGCTGCATATTATAAAGCGGTAAGAGAAAAAGCCATTAAAAACCAAGAAGAAGAATGAACAATCATGTAACAGTTTTAGAAATTGATGCAAATGCAGTTTTACATAATTTGACTTATTTTAAGCAAAAATTAGCTCCAAAAACAAAAGTTTTAGCTGTAGTAAAAGCATTTGGTTATGGAAGTGAAGCTGTAGAAATTGCTAAAATTGTAGAAAATACAGTTGATTATTTTGCGGTAGCGTATTGTGGAGAAGGAGTTCAGTTAAGAGAAGCAGGTATAAAAACACCTATTTTAGTATTGCATCCACAAATACAAAACATACCAGAGATTGTAAAAAACAGATTAGAGCCTAATTTATATAACTTTCAAATTTTTGATACTTTTTTAAAGTATGCTGATGAAGCTCCGTTAATGAATTACCCTATTCATCTTAAGTTTAATACAGGGTTAAATCGTTTAGGTTTTTGGCATACAGATGTTCCTAATATTTTAGCAGGATTAAAAACATCTAACAATGTTAAAGTAGTATCTTTATTTTCTCATTTAGCAGCAAGTGAAGATTTAAGAGAGCAAGAATTTACTGTTAATCAAATTAACAACTTTGCTTATATAGTAAAACAAATGTATGAACATATGGGATACGAACCTATGATTCATATTTTAAATACTTCAGGTGTTGTAAATTATCCAAATGCCCAGTTTGATATGGTGCGAGTAGGAATAGGTTTATATGGTTTTGGAAATGATGAAAAAGAAACAGTAAACCTTAAAAATACACATACTTTAAAATCTATAATTTCTCAGATTAATATAATCCAACCAGGAGAAACAGTTGGTTATAATAGAGCGTTTGTGGCAAGTAAAGTAACCAAAAGTGCAACAATACCTATTGGACATGCAGATGGAATTTCAAGAAAACTAGGAAATAAAGAAGGATTTGTAATTATAAACAATCAAACAGCTCCAATAATAGGAAACGTTTGTATGGATATGATTATGGTAGATGTAACTACTATTGATTGTAGAGTAACAGATGAGGTTGTTTTATTTAATCATCAACAGCAAGTAGAATATATAGCTCACAAATGTGAAACAATACCTTATGAAGTTTTAACAGGATTATCTCAACGAATAAAAAGAGTTGTAAAACGTTAAAATTTTCTTAAATTGCATTAAAATATAAAAAAATATAAAAATGGGAATGTTAAAAGAGTTTAAGGACTTTGCAATGAAAGGTAATTTAGTAGACATTGCAGTTGGTTTTGTAATGGGTGCTGCTTTTAAAGAAGTTGTTTCTTCGTTTACAGGAGGTATAGTTTCTCCGTTAATTGGTTTAATATTTAATGCAGACTTTAAAGATTTAAAGCTTACTTTAAAAGATGGAGTAGCAGATGAAACTGGTAAAATAGTAGGAGAAGTAGCCTTGTTGTATGGAGAGTTTTTAACAAATGTTATAGACTTTATTATTGTTGCTTTTGTAATGTTTATGATTGTAAAAGGAGTTAATGCAATGAAAAAGAAAGAAGAAGAAGCTCCAGCGGCTCCAGCAGGACCAAGTCAAGAAGAATTATTATCTGAAATTAGAGATTTATTAAAAAAATAATCTTTCTTTTTTGAAGAATATAAACCTCGCTTTTTAGCGAGGTTTTTTTATTTTAAGTAATTTTGATACTTCAAAAACAAAACAAACACAAAATGGCATCAAATATAGTAACAACAAAGTGGAAAAGAGAAATGCTTTTAATAAGCGATAATCCAAGTGGGCAACATCTTTTTATAGATGCAGGAGAAGAAAATGGAGGATATAGTGAAGGGTATAGACCAAAAGCTTTAATGTTATCTGCTTTAGCAGGGTGCTCTGGTTTGGATGTTGCATCTCTATTTAAAAAAATGAAGATAGAAGTAGATGATTTTGAAATTATTGTAGAGGCTGAATTAACAGAAGAACATCCAAAATTTTATAATAAAGTACATGTAAATTATCACTTTTACGGAACCGATTTACCAGAAAAAAAGATAACAAAAGTTGTTAATTTATCAGTAGATAAATATTGTGGTGTAATGGAAATGTTTCGTCAGTTTTCAACAGTAACTATAGAGAATCATTTTCATAATAATTAAAAACTAATAGTATATATGCGTTGGACGTTTAAACCAAAACCACAAAACAATAGTGTTGAAAATTTAGCAGAAGAATTATCTATAGATGAAAAACTCGCTGCAATTTTAATACAACGTAATATTACAAATTATGAAGAAGCAAAACGGTTTTTTCGCCCTTCTTTAGAAGATTTACATGATCCGTATTTAATGAAAGATATGGATATTGCTGTTCAACGAATAGAAAAAGCAATAGAAAGTAATGAAAATATTCTTATTTATGGCGATTATGATGTAGATGGAACGACTGCTGTTTCTTTGGTGTATTCTTATTTAAAGACTTTTTATCCAAATATAGCAAGTTATATTCCTGATAGATATGCAGAAGGTTATGGTGTTTCTTATATGGGGATTGATTTTGCTCATGACAATGATTTTTCTTTAATTATAGCACTTGATTGTGGAATTAAAGCGATTGATAAAGTTGCTTACGCGAAAGAAAAAAATATCGATTTTATTATTTGTGACCATCACAAACCTGGAGCAGAAATACCTAAAGCAGCAGCAATTTTAAACCCTAAAAGAATAGACTGTGAATATCCTTATAAAGAATTATGTGGTTGTGGAGTTGGTTTTAAATTGATTCAAGCTTTAGCGGTTAATAAAGGACAAACTATTGATAATTTAATTCCGTATTTAGATTTGGTAGCTACAGCAACCGCTGCTGATATTGTACCAATAACAGGAGAAAATAGAATATTAGCTTATCACGGATTACAAGTCATAAATTCAGAACCTAGAAACGGAATTAAAGCAATTATTCATCAATTAGATAAACCATCATTAACTATTACAGATGTTGTTTTTATCATTGCTCCAAGAATAAATGCAGCTGGAAGGATAAAGCACGGAAACCATGCTGTAGCTTTATTAACTGAAATGGATTTTGATGCGGCTATAGAAGTTGCTTCTTCTATTGAGAAGTATAATTCTGATAGAAAAGAGTTGGATAAAAAAATTACAGAGGCAGCATTATATCAAATAGAAGATAATCACGAAACGGATCAATTTACAACGGTTGTTTATAATGAAAATTGGCATAAAGGTGTTATTGGAATTGTAGCGTCGCGTTTAATAGAAACGTATTATAGACCAACATTGGTATTTACCAAAAGTGGCGATAAATTAGCTGCATCTGCACGTTCTGTAAAGGGTTTTGATGTGTATAATGCTTTAGAACAGTGTTCTGAATTTATAGAGCAATTTGGTGGACATAAATACGCAGCAGGTTTAACTCTTTTACCAGAAAATTACGATAATTTTAAATTTAAGTTTGAAGAAGTTGTAAAAAACACAATAGATAAAGAACTTTTGATTCCAGAAATTGTTGTAGATGCAACATTAGAGTTAACGGATATTACACCTAAGTTTTTTAGAATTCTTAAACAAATGGAACCTTTTGGTCCTCAAAACATGAGACCCGTTTTTCAATCTCATGATGTAAGAGATAATGGTTTTGGTAAACAAGTAGGAGCAGATAAAACGCATTTAAAACTAACTATTTTTCAAGGTTCTGATAGGGTTTCCTATGGGGCAATTGGTTTTGGATTGGGGAATAAAATTCATAAAGTCCATAACGAATTCGATGTATTATACTCTTTAGATGAAAATACATGGAAAGGAAATACTTCTATTCAATTAGTTTTGAAAGATTTAAAATAATTATTTTTATTTAATCTAAATAATAAATATATTTGTTTCATAATAAATTAAGTTATGGATGGTGTATTTAAGGTTTACGATAATGAAATAGGAATATCTTTTAGATGGCAAAAGACAGCTAAATTAATTCAAGTAATATTTAGAGATATTGGTTTTCATCTTTCTGTTTTGGAAATTGAAAATTTTTTAGATCAAGTAATAGATTCTAAACAAAAACAAGTTTGTATGGGATGTCAGTATGGAAAAGATTGTAGATCTATGTTGTTAAGAACACCATCTAGTAAAGTAAGTATAGCAGTTTCACTAAATGAGCTTAACCAGATAGAAGACTTACTTAGAGGAACATTATTTCAGGCTGATTTAGAACAGTATTTAAATAAGGTGTGTAAAAATTAAATAAAATAATTTTATTTTGCGTCTTTAATTAAATACATATATACAGGGTAATGATCGCTATAACCACCAGTGTATTTTCCTTTAACAAAACTTCTAAATGGATATCCTTTGTACTTTCCTTTTTTTACAGTTAAAAAGCGTTTGTTAAAAACTGCTGATTTAAATAGTTTATAATCTGTAAAAGATTTTTCTTTTTTAGTATTAATTAGAGATTTGCTTACTATAATTTGATCAAAAAGATTAATTCTATCTCTAAAACCAAGTGTGTTTACTCCATTTGAAAACATTTTTTCATAAGGATTGTATAAGTCAGTGTCTTTTAAATCCTTTTTTTTGGCCTTCGTTTTTAGTACTTTTTTTATGCTTGTATTTATTGGGTCATCGTTAAAATCTCCCATAATAATTATTTTAGCATCTTTATCGTTTTCTCTTATTTTATCTATTACTTGAGTAACTTTATAAGCAGCTTTTTCACGAGAAGGTCTGCTTTTGGCTTCTCCACCTCTTCTTGAAGGCCAATGGTTTACTATAATATTTATTTCTTCATCATCTAAAAAACCATTTACCCATAAAATATCACGTGTTTTAATCTTTTTGTTTTCAACATAAATATTGGGATTAAAAACTTCATAATGAACAGGTTTGAAATATCGTTTTTGATAGAGTAAAGCTACGTCAATTCCTCTTCCATCAGGAGAATCAAAATGTACAATTCCATAGTCTTTTTCTCTAAGGTTTTTAGAGGTTACGAGATCTTGTAAAACAGCTTCATTTTCTATTTCTGCAACCCCTAAAATAACAGGAGTATTTTTAGCTTTTTCTGTACCAAGTTGAAGAATAACATCGCCAATATTCTCTATTTTATCCCAATAAATTTTCGATTTGTTTCCTTTTATTTCCATTATAGGACTCAACTCATCTTTTTTAGAAGTGTCATTAATGGTATCAAACAAATTTTCAAGATTATAAAAAGCAACAGTTCTTATAGAGTATTTTTTTTGCGAAAAGCTAAGGAAACAAATAGAAAAGGTTAAAACCAGAAAAAGAGATTTTTTCATTTTTAATGTATTTAATAAAGACAACAAAAATAGAATAAAACACGAACTTCTATGTTTTTTTAACAAAAGAAGTAATTTTCACAACTTGTTTAATATTAATTACTTAGATTTAAAGACATTTTTAAAAAAATTGCTATGAAAAGAATTATTTTATCAATGTTTTTCACGCTATGCCTATATGAAGGTTTAACGTGCCAAAACGTTGTCCACGGAATTGTTAAAGAACACAATTCTGGAAAACCATTACCAAATGCTTCTGTAAGTATTGAAGAAACGAATTTTACTCAGCAAACAAATGCTGAAGGTTCTTTTTCTATAGATAATACTCCAGATGGAACATATTTTGTGCTAATTAAAGCAGAAGGTTATAAAACTCAAAATTACCCAATCACTTTAACAGGAGAAACTATTGATTTAGGAATTGTTTTTATGTATTCAGAAGAGATATATGAGGAACAAGACATGACCACAATAACTATTACAGATGATGAGTTGAATGGTGATACAAGTGGAGCAGATAATATTTCAGGCTTGTTACAATCTTCAAGAGATATTTATTTGCGAACAGCTGCTTTTGAATTTAGTTCTTCTTTTTTTAGAGTAAGAGGATTAGATTCTGAAAACGGAAAACTATTAATTAATGGTGTAACGATGAATAAACGTTATACAGGTAGGCCTCAATGGAGTAATTGGGGTGGTTTAAATGATGTATTCAGAAATCAAGAATTCACAAATAGTTTTCGAGCTTCCACTTACACATTTGGTGGCGCATTAGGGATTACTCAAATTAGTACAAAAGCTTCTGATTATAAAGCTGGTGGAAGATTTTCATATGCATCTTCCAATAGAAGTTATGTACATCGGGTTATGGCTACTTATGCTACAGGATTGTTAAAAAATGGTTGGGCTTTTACTTTTTCTGGAAGTAGAAGAGCTGCCAAAGAAGGTTTTGTTAATGGAACTTCATACAATGCCAATTCTATGTTTATTGCTATAGAGAAGCAATTTAATAGTAAACATAGTTTAAATTTTACTGGTATTTATGCAGCAAATAGAAGAGGGAAATCAGCAGGCAATACACAAGAAGTATATGATTTAAAAGGAATTCAGTATAATCCGTATTGGGGATATCAGAATGGAGAAATAAGAAACTCTAGAGTTAAAGATATAGAAGAACCTATAGTACAATTAAATCATTATTGGAATATTTCTAAAAAAACAGCAATAGCTTCTGTGGTTTCATATCAGTTTGGAGGTGTTGGAAATAGTAGAATTGATTTTGGAGGCGCTGTTGTAGAAAATGATGTTTTAGATGGAAATGGTAATCCTTTTATTGTTGAATTAGGTGGTGCTAATCCAGATCCTAGTTATTATCAAAATTTACCAAGCTATGCTTTAAGGGAAGGAAATGCTAATGTTTATGAAACTGAACAAGCTTTTTTAAATGACGGACAGTTAAATTGGGATCAATTATACACTGCAAATTTATCAACGGGTTCTTATTCTTCTTATGTGCTATATGAAGATAGAAATGAAGACAAAACAATAAGTTTTAATACGCTTTTGGAAACAGAATTAAACGATAATATTTTGTTTAATGCTTCTTTACAATATTCACGTTTACGATCAGAAAATTTTGCTGAGGTTCTAGATTTATTAGGCGGAACAGGATATTTAGATGTTGATAATTTTGAAGATACGTTTGATGGAAAACAAAATAATTTATTAAATCCGTTACATGTCGCTACAGTAGGAGATCGTTTTAAGTATAATTTCAATTTAAATTCAGAAACTTATGAAGGTTTTGCACAAGCTCAGTTTAATTACAATAAAGTGGAATTCTTTTTAGGAAGTAGTCTTTCTAAAACGTCACATGAGCGTGTGGGTTTGTATAAAAATGGTAAAAATCCAACCAACTCATTGGGGAGTTCTGGAAAACAAGAGTTTATAAATTTTGGAATAAAAAGCGGATTAACTTACAAGTTAAACGGAAGAAATTTAATTGATATGAACGTAGGATATTTAACGAAAGCACCAACATTACGGAATACTTTTTCTAATTCAAGAGAAAATAATGATGTAGTAATTGGTTTAACAAGCGAAAATATTCTGTCAGGTGATATAAGTTATGTTTTAAGAACGCCAAAAATACAAGCAAAAGTAACGGGTTATTATGCGAAAGTAAATGATGCAACGGAAGTTTCTTTTTACTATGCAGATGGTATTATTGGAGTGGATAATGCAACTGCGTTTGTACAAGAAATAATGACAAATGTAGACAAACAACATATAGGAGTTGAATTGGGTTTAGAAGCAGAAGTTACCTCAACAATAAAATTAAAAGGAGCTGCGAATATTGGACAATATACGTATGCAAATAATCCTAATATTTACCTAACCTCATCAAATATTACTACTCAAGGAGGTTTAGATTATGGGAAATCTAATCTAAAGAATTATAAATTAAGTGCTGGTCCTCAAAAAGCGTATTCTATAGGTTTTGAATATCGAGATCCAGAATATTGGTGGTTTGGTGCAACTGCAAATTTTTTTAATGAAATTTATATAGATGTTGCTCCATTAACAAGAACATATCCTTTTGCTATAGATCCTAATGGTTCTGGTGATTTAGGTTTAGGAGAAACTCCTTTTAATGATTATGATGAAACTATTGCAAAAGAATTATTACAACAAGAAAGATTTAGTGATTATATGGTAGTAAATCTTGTTGGCGGAAAATCGTGGAGTGTTGGAAATGGCAGGTATATAGGTTTGTTTGCAAGTATTGGAAATGTTTTAAATCAAGAATATAAAACAGGAGGTTATGAACAAGGAAGAAATGCTAATTACAGAGAATTAAGAGATGATAAAGCTTTAGAAAAACGAGTATTTGGGAACAAATATTGGTATGGTAGAGGAACTTCTTATTTCTTAAATATTAATTATAGATTTTAATCGCAAGGAGATAGCTAAGGATTTAATTCTTAGTGTTTGTCTCTAATATATTTACTAACACATATTCATTAGCTAGAAAAAGATGAAAACAAATAAAATTTTAAACAGTATAGGATTAATAACACTAATAATTTCAATTATATCTTGTGTAGAAGACAATAGTTTTACAATTCCAGATGTAACAATAACAGAACCTACTATTTCAACAGGTTTGACAATTGCTACTATTCAATCAAATTTAATTCAAGAATATAATAGTAGTGGTGAATTGTCGCATACTTTTTATATAAATGAAGAAAACCCAACTTATGTAACAGGTTATGTAGCATCAAATGATGCAGCTGGGAATTTTTATAAAACATTAATTGTTCAAGATAAAATTGAAAATCCATCAGCAGGAATAAAAATATTAGTTAACGAAAGCTCTTTAGGTCAAACGTATGCAATTGGTCAAAAAGTATATATTAAGTTGGACGGCTTAACAGTTCGTTATGATGATGGAGAAGATGACCTATATTCTGGTCCAGAAAATAATGTTGCGGGTGTGTATACTTTAGGGATGCTAAATAATGGAAGTTTAGATAATATTCCGTCTGCACTCTACAGATCCTATATTATAAAGTCCGCAGAAATAGCAACTCTAATTCCTACATCAATAACAATAGGTGATTTATCAGAAAGACATATAAATACGTTAATTACATTAGAAACAGTACAATTTTCTAAAAACGAATTAGGTAAAACATTTGCAGGAGAACCAACAGACGAATACCAAGGATTAAGAAGCGTTTTTGAGTGTGGAACAGAAGCTACAATTGGTTTAGAAACAAGCACGTTTGCAAGCTTTAAATCGAATTCATTATCCGAAGGAAGTGGAGCAATAACAGCAATATTTACTAAAAATTATAGCGCAGATTCTTTTGTGTTAATAGCAAATACGCCAGGAGATATTAATTTTTCAGGAGATGAAAGGTGTGATCCACCAATATTAGAATGTGTTTCAAATATAGTTGGCGGCACTAATATTTTGTTTGAAGAGGATTTTAATGCTGTAAGTTCTTTTGATGATTTAATTGCAGCGGGTTGGTTGAATTTAAATGTAAATGGAGGAGATACAATATTTGAGTTAGGAAGTTTTAGTGGTAGTAGTTATATGGAAGTGTCTGGTTATAATTCAGGGGAAGATCCATTGGAGATCTGGTTGATAACACCAGCAATAAATTTAGATACTACAACTAACGAAGCTATAAGTTTTAAAACAAAAACAGGTTATAATAATGGGCCAGCATTGTCTGTGTGGATTTCTAATGATTTTGATGGAAATACGATAACAACGGCAACTTGGCAAAGACTTGGAGGAGAAATAGCAAACGGACCAACAAATAGTTACCAGTATGATTCTACAGTATCTGGATCTATAAATATTTCTTGTTTAACAGGAGATGTTTATGTTGCTTTTAAATATTTAGGAGGAGATTCTGGAATTACTACAACTTTTCAAATAGATGATATAAAAGTTTCTGGAGAATAATTTATTTAGCTTAAGGTTTAAAAAAAACGAGTTTTTATAAATTCGGTTTTTTTACGCATCTTTATCTTGTAAATAGTATTAAAAAAAATGTCCGCAGAAAGTAGAATAACAAGAGCTTTTAAAGAAGCTAAAGTATTGCCATTAGACGCAAACTCTAAATATATTTTGTTTTCTGATTGTCACCGAGGAGACAACGGGTTTGCAGATGATTTTGCACATAATAAAAAGGTTTATCAATTTGCGTTATCGCAATATTTCCAAAAAGACTATACGTACATCGAGTTAGGTGATGGAGACGAATTGTGGGAGAATTCTTTCGATAAAATCTTTAGAGCTAACAAAGAGGTTTTTTTAATGTTAAAAAAGTTTCATGATAAAAAGAGATTGCATTTTATTTGGGGAAATCATGATATGGATTATAAGAATCCAAAAAATAGTATTAAAAATTTAAGTTCATATTATGATAATGCGACTGGTGAAGAAAAAGAATTGTTAGTAGATGCTTCTTTTTCAGAAGCAATTAAACTGGAACAAAAAAACGGAAATTCTATTTTTTTATTACACGGGCATCAAGCGGATTGGTTTAATTATGTTTTTTGGAAAATGAGTCGGTTTTTAGTACGCGTTTTATGGAGACCATTACAAACGTTAGGAATAGATGATCCTACAAGTCCTGCTCAAAATTTTAAAGAATTGATAAAAGTAGAACGTCATTTAGAACGTTGGATTCGTAAAAACAACAATCAAATAACAATTACTGGACATACACATCGTCCGCGTTTTCCTAAACCTAAAGAATTACCTTATTTTAATGATGGAAGTTGTGTGCACCCAAGATGTATAACGGGTTTAGAAATAGAAAACGAACAAGTTACACTTATAAAATGGCATGTAATAACTACAGATGAAGGAACAATGAAAATTGTAAGAACTGTTTTAGAAGGTCCTGAAGCGATAAAGGATTATATTTGAAAAAACAAACTAGAAAAAGATATAAATTAATTACGCTAAATATGAAAAGAAGAAAAGAAAACAGATGGTTATTGGTTAGTTGTTTACTCCTTATGATTGGTTGTAGCAATAATTCGTGCGATAAAGAAATATCAGATTATTTTCAGGTAGAAGAAATGAATGTGTATTCATCTACATTAGAAGAGGCGAGTGCGTACAATGATCAAGAAAGTTTTATAAAAACTATAAAAATCGATAGTGCTAACCAAAGCAACTTAAAAATAATAGGACAATTTGATGTTTCTGATTTTGGTTTGTTAGGAGATGAATGTGAAGGTTTTTATGGCAGTTTAGGTGCAGAAAAGCAAACTACTCAACTAAAAATAGTCGACTTAATTTCATCAACAGATTTAACAAATCAATGTTATTTAAGTGAAGTAGAATTACTTCAAAATTTAAAGTATGAGGATAGTTTTAACGTGTATTATAATTATTATCAACCAACGGATGTTATCAACACTTCTATAGATTCATTAAACAATATGGAGTATAGAATGTCGCTACCAAACTTTTTAATAGGTTTTAATACTCCTTTAGATAAAGGGAATTATATGTTAGAAATAACATACTCTTTAGAAACCAAAGAATTTGTGAGTGTAGTGTCTTTTAGTATAGAATAAATGTGAGTTATTATGATGAAAATAAAACTCTCAAGATCTATTTTATAGCATCAATAACACCGCTTAAAAATTCATTTACATCAGCATTTTTTGTTAATCCTAAACGAACAATAACCAACTCTTCATCAGGTAAAATAAATACATTCTGACCTTGATATCCATTAAAAGAATACATGTTTTTTGGAACATCTGGATATGTGCTTCCTGCGTTTAACCAAATTTGAGCTCCATAAGAACCATCAGAACCAGGAGTAGGAGTAGTAGCGTAACTTACCCAGTCTTTATCAAATAAACTTTCGCCATTCCATTGTCCGTTATGTAAATATAAAAGTCCTAGTTTACTCCAATCTCTTGCTGTAGCCCAAGAATAAGAAGAACCAACATAATTACCACTTAAATCGGTTTCTACAATCATAGAGTTCATACCAATTTTATCAATTAAATCAGTATACCAAAAATCTAAATATTCTTGATGTGTTGCAAATTGTTGGTGTAAAATACCCGAAAGTAAATTAGTAGTTCCAGAAGAATAATACCAACTTTCATTAGGTTTACCTGTTAATGGTTTTTTAAGTTGACTTTTGGTCATGTCGTTTTCTAAAAACAACATTTTAGAAACATCAGAAATGGTATTGTAATCCTCATCCCATGCTAAACCACTATTCATTTGTAATAAATTATGAATCGTAATATTTTTTCGATCATCATTCTTCCATTCGTCAATTGGTGCAGGATCTTTTACATTCAGTTTCCCTTGGCATTGCAAAATACCAAAAACGGTACTTGTAATACTTTTGGTCATAGACCAACCTAACAAACGAGAATCTTTTGTAAAACCAGTATCATATTTTTCAGCAATAATTTTATCCTTATAAACCACCAAAACAGCACGCGTTTTATTGGTGTAATTAAACATATTGTTAACTACGTTGTTAAGTTTGGTGTATTCAATATTCGGAAAAATAGTGTCTTTATGGTTTGCATTTCCATAAGGAAAAGCAATATTTATATTTGGTGTATTTCTTTTTGGAATTAAAGGTGTTGAGGTTTCTGTATAATCATCAGTAATTAAAACACTTCCCAAACCTTCTCTATAAACAGCTTTTCTTGTTAGCAAACCAAAAGCAGACGATGTAGCTGTTTTTTCTTCTTTATTAATACTATTGGACGCCAAATCTATTGGAGAGAAATTAGTGTCTGTTGTATCTGTAAAAACAGCATCTCTTTCAGCCAAAAAAACAGAAGAAGCTGTGTTTTTAGCGGCATAACCAGCAATAATATTCAATTTAGAATAGTTAAAGAAAATAATAATAGATACTATTATAAAAATAGAGAGTAATGTTCTTAAGAAGAATTTCATAATGATGCTTTAAAACAAATGTAAGAATTTAATTGATTGCTTTTTGATTTGAAAAGCAAGCAGTACCTTTGTATAAAATTATTTTTTATGTTTCCTATTGATAAAATTCGTGCTGATTTTCCTATTTTAAACCGAAAAGTTCACGGAAAACCTTTGGTTTATTTTGATAATGGTGCAACTTCGCAAACACCACAAGCAGTTATAGATGCTATTGTAGATTATTATAGCAACTATAATGCTAATATTCACAGAGGAGTTCATACGTTAAGCCAAGAAGCTACAGATAAGTATGAAGAAGCACGTATTAAAATTCAAAAACATTTTAATGCAAAAAAAGCATATGAAATAATTTTAACTGCAGGTACAACAGAAAGCGTAAATATTGTAGCATCAGGATTTTCATCACTATTAAAAAAAGGAGATGAGGTAATTGTATCGGCATTAGAACATCATTCTAATATTGTGCCTTGGCAAATGATGTGCGAAAAAAACGGAGCTGTTTTACGTGTAATTCCTATGGATGATAAGGGAGCTTTACAAATGAATGTTTTTGATGATTTGTTAAATGAAAACACAAAAATAGTTTTTTGTAATCATGTTTCAAACGCATTAGGAACCATAAATCCTATTGAAGAAATTATAGAAAAAGCACATAAAGTAGGAGCTTATGTTTTAATTGATGGAGCACAAGCATGTCCGCATATTAAACCAGATGTACAAGCTTTAGATGTTGATTTTTACGTGGCTTCTGCACATAAAATTTGTGGACCAACAGGTGTTGGTTTATTATACGGAAAAGAAGAGTTATTGCAATTATTACCGCCTTACCAAGGAGGAGGAGAAATGATTGAAACCGTAACATTTGAAAAAACAACATATGCTGGTTTGCCTCATAAATTTGAAGCTGGAACACCAAATATTTGTGGCGGAATTGCTTTTGGAGCTGCTATAGATTATATGAATAATATTGGTTTTGATGCTATTGCAACACAAGAAAACGAGTTATTAGCTTACGGAACTGAGAAATTACAAGAAATAGACGGATTAAGAATTTACGGAACAGCTAAAAAAACGGCGGTAATTTCTTTTAATATTGAAGGAATTCATCCGTATGATATTGGTTCTATTTTAGATAAATTAGGAATTGCAGTTCGTACTGGACATCATTGTGCACAGCCAATTATGGATTTTTATAAAATCCCTGGTACCGTGCGTGCGTCTTTTGCTTTTTATAATACCAAAGAAGAAATTGATGTTTTGGTAGCAGGTGTAAAAAAAGCTAAAATGATGTTGAGTTAAGAGGATTGAAATTATATATAAGATATTTTAAGCGGGATAAATTTTAAATAGTTTAATCCGTTTTTTTTTATAAAATCGAGCAAAACATCTTTATTTTAGTTTTTCTCCTTTCGAGTTTCTTAATTTTTTGATGTTTATTTTTAATAAGTGAATTGTTGTTAACTCATATGGAAACAAGCAGTTTTCAAGAATAAATACAAAGCAGTATATTTGAAAAATGAAGAAGAGTCTCGGTTATCAAACAACAGTAGATTTTTACGACTGCGATGCAGTGGTAATTAATACAGTACAATCCATTACCACTATTTTAGAGAAAGCAGCTGAAATCATGAATTTATCAGTGGTAAACACAACTATACACGAGTTTTCACCTATTGGTATTAGTGGTGTACTAGTTATTCAAGAAAGTCATATTGCCATACATACTTGGCCAGAACATAATTATGTAGCTTTAGATTTTTTTACCTGTAATAAATCATTTGATTTAGATGAAGGAATTGTATGGATACAAAATCAATTTAAAGCAAAACGATTAGAGAAAAACTCAAGTCAACGTGGATTTTTAGAAGATTTAAAATAATGACTTTTAAACAAAACATAGCGTTATTATTTGATGATGAAAAAGGAAACAAAAAAGGAGACAAATTTGTAGAGTTTTTTATTGCAGGTTTAATTGTAGTAAATACAATAGCCATAGTATTAGAATCGTATCATGATATTAATAGTGAATATGCTTACTTTTTTTATCTATTAGAATTGTTTTCTATTATTGTTTTTACCATCGAATATCTAATAAGAATTTGGATTGCAGCTATTATTTATCCTGAATTATCGCCATTTAAAGCTAAGTTAAAATATATCACATCTACAATGGGAATCATAGATTTAGTGTCTATTTTACCATTTTATCTACCGTATATTATTAAAGTAGATTTAAGAGTTTTAAGAACTTTACGCTTGTTCCGATTATTACGCTTGTTAAAATTAAAAAGATATTTTGCATCATTAGGTGTTATTCAAAGTGTTATTAAAAAAACCAAAAACGAAATATTTGTTACTATATTTTTAGTGTTTATTCTGTTAGTTTTAGCATCAACATTAATGTATAATATCGAAAAAACAGCACAACCAGAAGCTTTTCAAAACATTGGTCAAGCCATGTGGTGGGCAGTTGCAACATTAACAACAGTAGGTTATGGCGATATTTATCCAGTAACTGGTTTGGGTAAAATATTAAGTGCTTTTATTGCTCTATTAGGTATTGGAATTGTTGCTTTACCTACAGGAATTATAAGTTCTGCGTATATTGAAGAAATTCGAAATTTAAAGAAAGACAAAAAAGAAACATGTGAATGTCCGCATTGTGGAAAAGAAATAAATCAATAAATTATGTTTGGAAGTAGTTCAAAAGAATACGATTTAACGAAATTAAAAGTAGGATATACGTTTGATTTATATAAAACGAATTGGAAAATAACCGAAATAGGCGAATACGATTGGCGTATGGATAACACCAGTGTTGAGTATACCATTATAGGAGATCACAAAAAAGCATATTTAGAAGTAGAGTTTGTTAAAGGGAAATACGAGGTTACTTATAGTGAAGAAATTGCTATTGCAGAAGCTTTTTTAATAGACGCTATAAACTCGAATCAAATATTTCATGAGAACAGGTTGTATGAGTTTGATGAAAAGTTTAGCGGAGATTATAAAAATCTGACAACACATAATAGTAGAGAAAATTTAGAGTGTTTTTTGTTTTATGCAGAAAATGATGCCTTATTAACTATTGAAAAATGGGGAGACGGATCTTATGAAGCCTTTTTAGGAGAAGAATTAAAAGCGAAAAAAATTAAAAATATAAAAGAAAACTAACCATGAAAAAAGTACTATTTATAATAACAGTATGTGTTTTAATAGCAGCATGCGGAGATAACGTTAAGCCAGCTAAAGAAGTAAGTATTGAGCCAACAGAAGCGATTATAGAAAATTATAAGGATAACGATTTTTCTATTGTTTTAGATGATATGCAAATAGAAGAAGAAGCAAACTTAATGGTGTATCAACAAAAATATAAAATTTTAACAGTAGAAGAGGATTCGTTACATGTTAAAAGTACACCTTGGAAAACTGTAAGTCAAAATTATTTTACCAAACATGAAAATGATTTAGGAATGGAAATTATTTCTAAGCACGATAATAAATTATCACGTGTTGCACAACCTGTTGGTTTTGGTTGGGCAGTTGGAAATGAAAAGCATGGAGAATGGGAAGCTGTTCCGCAAGATTCTACAAGTACAACAACTACAGCAACAAATACCACTAACAATTCAAACAATAATCATAGAAGATGGAGAACAAATAACTCTAGCTTTTTCTTTTGGTATTGGTTAGGAACAAGAAGAAATACGTATAGAAACGATTATAACGGTTATCAAACTAGTGCAGCTAGAGGAGCGTCTTATTACGGAAGAAATACAGGGTCAGGAAGCTATGATTACGGAACAAGAAGTAGTCATCAAAAAACAACAAGAAGTTCTTTTTTTACAAGAAAAACAACAAATGCAAGTAGATGGAGTAATCACAAAACTTCTAGAAGTTCATCAAGATATTCTAGCGGATCATCAACAAGATCTCGTTCAGGAGGATTTGGAAAGTAGGTTAGAGTTCTAAATAATATAGTGTCATTGCGATCGAGGTACGAGAGAAGCAATCTGTCAAACGAATAACAGGTTGCATATTTTAAGTTAAAAAAATAAGATTCGACTTTAATACTTAGTAAAAGAGATAGGGTTTCTTAAGGAAGTATTTGTAAAGTATCAAACCATATGAAAAGTATTCTTTTATATGTTATGATTAAGTTTTTAATAGCGTTAATCATTTTATCTGGATTTCTTTATGTTCTTAATAGCATAAAATATTTTTTTGGAGAAAGAGTATTTGTTGTTACGCTATTTACTGTAGCAATTTTAATATTTTTATTTGAAAGAATAATGAAGTTTAAAAAAAGGAAATGATACAATTTTTATAATTTAAATTCGCATGTGTCAGTTCGAGTAATTTTATGAAGGGAAACGAAATAAAATTGTACTTCGATTATGTTCTGTAGAGCTATTTAGAATAATTTGATGACTTCTCGATACAAAATTATTTTTCATTGTATTACAAATAATTTCACTCGAAGTGACAACAACATTATTCCCGATAATAAAAAAAAGCAAATAGTATAAATCGAATTTTAATATTTTTTTTATCCAATCATTTTTTGTCAAAATGAAAAATAAAAGTAAACACTTTAATTAAATTCGGGAATAGTTAAAATAGTATAAAACATTGGCATACACGAAAAAACAAAAATCATTCGCTTTAAAAGTAGCTTTGTTTGCTACAGGTATTAGTGGTATTGTTGCAGAATATATCTTATCAACATTAGCATCTTATTTTATAGGAAATGCTATTTTACAATTCACGCTTATTGTATCAATTATGTTGTTTGCAATGGGATTGGGAAGTCGATTTAGTAAAAATTTCACTAAAAATGTAATTGTATATTTTATAATAACCGAGTTGGTGTTATCAGTTTTGGTTTCTTTTTCAGCATTAGTTGCGTATACAATTTACGGACTTACAGATATTTCTTGGTTGGTTATTTACATGCTTTCTATTTGTGTTGGTTTATTAATCGGATTAGAAATTCCGTTTGCAACACGTATTAATGACGATTTTGAAGAATTACGCTTAAATATTTCTAATATTTTAGAAAAAGATTACTTCGGAAGTTTAATTGGCGGACTCTTTTTTGCCTTTGTAGGGTTACCCTATTTAGGTTTAACGTATACACCTTTTGTTTTGGGTTTGTTAAACCTAGCGGTTTCCTATTATCTATTTAAAGTTTTAAAAGAATATGTATCTGAATCTTCAAGAAAGAAATTGCAAATAGCGTATGTTGTTGTTTCAGTTTTAATTTTAGCAGGTTTGTATTTTGCAGCGCCTATTGTTCGTTTTGGAGAACAAGTAAAATACAAAGATAAAATTGTGTATTCTGAGCAAACAAAATATCAGAAAATAGTAGTTACCAAATGGCAAAAATGGTATTCGTTATATATTAACGGAAACCAACAATTATCTTCTTTTGATGAATTTATGTATCACGAACCAATGGTACATATTCCAATGCAATTAACAAAAGAGCATCAAAATATATTAGTTTTAGGTGGCGGAGATGGTTGTTTGGCAAGAGAAGTTTTTAAATATAATGATGTTGGTAACATAACATTGGTTGATCTAGATCAGAATATGATTGATTTAGGAAAAGAATATCCTGTTTTTAAAGAACTAAATAACGGAGCAATGAACAATCCGAAGTTAAAAACAGTTACCAAAGATGCTTTTAATTTTTTAGAGGAAACAAAAGAAAAGTACGATTTAATTTTTGTGGATTTACCAGATCCGAATAATGTAGATTTAAACAAACTATATACCAGAGAGTTTTATCGATTATGTAAGTTAAAATTAAACGACAATGGTTTATTTATAACACAATCTGGAAGTCCATATTATGCAACGAAAGCATTTTATTGCATTGATAAAACGCTAAAGTCTTCAGGTTTTAAAACCATGCCAATGCATAACCAAGTTTTAACTTTAGGCGAATGGGGTTGGGTGATGGCAAAAAAAGAATCAATAACAAAACAGGAAATAAATCAGATAAAATTTAAGGATTTAAATTTAAAATGGTTGAATGAAAATGTACTTCCGCAGTTAACAGCTTTTGGAAAACCTTTGGTTGACACAACAGGGATTAAAGTAAATACTATATTTTCTCCAAAATTATACACGTACTACAAACAAGGTAATTGGCATTTGTATTAAAAAAATAGAATGAAAAAGATATTAGGAGTTATAATACTGTTTTTAACAACGAGCTTGTTTGCTCAAGATTTAAATGTTTTGGAAGCTGAAGTATGGGAAATACTTGATTTTGGTTCTGAAACTCAAAAGAAATGGAAAAAAAGAGAACAATTATACGATGATTTAAATTCGGGTGAAAAGACTGAGGCAACATTAACAAAAGAAGAGAAAGAAGTTATTAATCTCTGGGATGAAACCTATTCAAGTATGTGGAGTGTTGAAGGTGATGGTTGTAGCTGGTATTGTGGCGCTGGAGATTATACAGTTAAAACTTCATCAGAACTTTCATCAAACGGAGAGTTGACTTATAAAACAGAAAATTTAACTGATTTTAATTACAAAACAGCATGGGTTGAAGGTAAACCTGGTTATGGAATTGGTGAATTTATAACGTTTAAAATCCCGTCTACACACCCTAGAATTACAACAATAATATTGGTGAACGGTTATGTGAAGAGTAAAAAAGCATGGAGAGATAATTCAAGAGTTCACGAACTAAAAATGTTTATAAATGATAAACCACATGCAATTATTAAGTTAAAAGATGCTTACGCAAAACAACATATAAAACTTAAAGAAATCCTTGGTTATTCTGATAGAGAAGATGTTGAAGAGCTTAAAAAAAAGAAAGATTTAAATGTGAGATTTGAAATAATGTCTGTTTTTAAAGGTGATAAGTATGACGATACAGCTATAACAGAAATGTATTTTGATGGTTTAGATGTTCATTGTTTGGCAAAAGGGACATTAATTACAATGGCGGATAATAGTCAGAAAAAGATAGAATTATTAAAAAAAGGAGATGAAGTTTTATCGTATAATCAAAAAACAAATAAATCAGAAGCGTCTATTATTACAGAATTAGCAAGTCCAGTTCATAAAGGACTTATAAAATTAGATTTTTCTAACGGAAGCAGTATTACCTGTACAAAAGATCATCCTTTTTTATCGCATAATTCACAATGGATTTCAAACGATCCACAAAAAACAGCAATAGATTATGATCTTCCTTTTGTTGTAAAGTTAAAAAAAGGGAGCAAGGTTAAATCACTTAATGGAGTAGTAGGGGTTGTAAAAATTACAGATGTAAAACCAAAACAAAGAACTTATACAATTGTAGAATTAAGTAAAAACAAGTCGTTTTTTGCAAACGGTATAGTAACAGGAATAGAAAAATTACGTGTGCTAAGGTAATTCTAGAATTATTCTTTAAATTACTCGCATTAATAACAAACATCATTATGAAAAAAATAGCTCTAATAGCATTGCTTATTGTATCAACCTTTAGTGTTGCGCAAAACAATCATATTGTAAAAACAGAAGATGGTAGACGTGTATTGTTAAAAGCAGATTTTACTTGGGAGTATATTGATGCAGAAAAGGCCAAAAATATTTCTGATGAAGCCTCTGTTGCCTCAAAAAAAGAGCGTAAGAAATGTTCGGTATCAAAAGATTTTGTTGAGCCTAAATTAAATAGAAAAATCCAAGGAGAATTAAAAAAAAATAGAGCTACTATGAGTCATATAAAAAAGAAAGTAGCTAAAAACCATAACTGCTCTGTAAGTGATGTTGTGCTATTATTTATTTCTGAAACGAAACAAAAAGGTAGATACGATTTTTGTGTTAATGGAAGTAAAATTACGTACAAACGCGTTGGTAGTTCTATTATACAAAAGGGTAAATACTTTTAAACACGCTTAATCACATTAGTAACCACGCCCCAAATCACAAAATTGTTTTCTTCGGTGATTTTAATAATAGGATAATCAGGATTTTCTGGTTGTAACCAAACTTCATTTTTTTCTACACGTAAACGTTTTACGGTAAACTCTCCATCTAAAAAACAAACCGCTATTTTGTTTCTTTCAGATATTTTAAACAATAGAAATAATTTTCGTTTAATTCGTTGTTTTTTTGAGGTTTACAGTAGGTCTTAATAATTTTAGTTTTCTTTTTCACTGAATACGGGGTAATACAAGAGTAAAAAAACAGGTAGGTTTGTGGTCTTAAATTAAATATCTCAAAACAATGAAGAAAGTGTTTATTTTAGTAATAGCAGTATTGTTTTTTCAAAACACTGTTGTTAGCCAAGATGCTTTTGTTACTACATGGCAAACTACGGAAGCAAACGAATCTATTACTATACCAACAACAGGTGCAGGCTACGATTATACAATTAATTGGGGAGACGGAATTATAGAAATCAACCAAACAGGAGATGCAACACACGTCTTTGCTACAGTTGGGGTTCAAACAATTAGTATTTCAGGAAATTTTCCTAGAATTTATTTTAATAATGAAGGAGATAAAGATAAAATACTAACGATAGAACAATGGGGAAACATTGCTTGGACTTCTATGGAAAATGCTTTTTATGGTTGTACGAATCTTAATATTACCAATACAACTATTGATGTACCTGATTTATCTTTAGTAACGAATATGGAATTTATGCTCGCTAGTACAAGTGCCTTTAACCAAGATATAAGTGATTGGGATGTTTCTAACGTAACTAGTATGAGTGCGATGTTTTTAAGGGCAGAAGCCTTTAATCAAGACATAAGTGATTGGGATGTCTCCAATGTAATAGATATGTCTACTATGTTTTTTGAAGCAATTGTATTTAATCAACCTTTAAACTGGACGGATACATCTAAAGTTATCGATATGAACGGCATGTTTTTTAATGCAACTGAATTTAATCAAGATATAAGTAGTTGGAATGTCTCTAAGGTTACTAATATGTTTCGTATGTTTAGAGAAGCAAAAACATTTAATCAAAACTTGAGTAATTGGGATGTTTCTAGCGTTACAAGTATGTCTTATATGTTTTATAATGCATCTTCTTTCGATGAACCTTTAAATTGGACTAACACTTCCAGTCTTACAAATACTTCTTATATGTTTGCTTTTTCGAATTCTTTTAACCAAGACATAAGCATTTGGGATGTCTCTAATGTAACAGACATGTCTAATATGTTTTGGAGAGCAACAGCATTTAATCAAAACTTAAGTGACTGGGATGTTTCCAATGTAACAGACATGTCTCAGATGTTTCATGGGGCTACAATATTTAACCAACCTTTAAATTGGACTAATACTTCAAACCTTACAGATACATCAGCTATGTTTTTTGAAGCTAGAGTATTTAACCAAGATATAAGTAGCTGGAATGTTTCTAAAGTGACTAATATGCAAGGAATGTTCCAATTTGCAAGCTTATTTAACCAGCCTTTAAATTGGACTAACACTTCCAGTCTTACAAATACTTCTTCTATGTTTAATACTTCAAGTGCATTCAACCAAGACATAAGTAGTTGGGATGTTTCTAAAGTGACTAATATGGGTTCAATGTTTTCTGGAGTTACTTTGTCTGTAATAAACTACGATAACTTATTAAAAGAATGGAGCTCGCAAACCTTACAATCTGGAGTTGTCTTTAATGGAGGAAATAGTGAATATTGTACAGGTGAGTTAGCACGTCAATCGTTAGAAAATATAGGATGGTCAATTACAGATGGTGGTAAATCAGATACCAATACTGCTCTATTAGATGTTATTAACGATGTTTCTGAAACAGGTAATTATACATTACCAACTATAACAGGTAGTGGTTTGTCTGGCTATGAAATGTATTATACGCAAACAGGTGGTACAGGAACGGCTTATAAAGCTGGAGATATTGTATCTTATACCGATTTTGAAACCTATCCTTCTACGTTGTATGCATATGATTCTGGTAGTTGTGCTAGTGCAGAAGAAAGTTTTAAAATATCAATTACTCCTATTTCTTCTATTGTAATTACAGCGATAGCTAAAACTAAAGAATACGGAACAACGGACCCAGATTTAACTTATACAATAACTTCTGGAAGTTTAGAGGGAACAGATGTGTTAACAGGGAATCTTACAAGAATTTCTGGAGAAAATGTTGGTGATTATACCATTAGCCAAGGTTCTTTAGGTAATGCTAAGTATGACATTACTTTTGAAACTGCTAATTTTAGTATTACTCCTATAGAAATTACGGTTACTGCAGATGATATAACTAAAGAATACGGAACTACAGATCCTGCTTTAACGTACACCATAACTTCTGGTAGTTTAGTAGGAACAGATGTGCTAACAGGAAGCTTAACAAGAGATCCAGATGAAAACGTTGACAACTATTCAATTACTCAAGGTTCTTTAGATAATGCTAATTATACTATTACTTTTGAAACTGCTAACTTTAGTATTATTCCCAAAGAAATTACGGTTTCTGCAGATGAAATAACTAAAGAATACGGAACTACAGATCCTACTTTAACGTATACCATAACTTCTGGTAGTTTAGTAGGAACAGATGTGCTAACAGGAAGCTTAACAAGAACTACAGGTGAAAATATTGGAGATTATAACATTAGTCAAGGTTCTTTAGATAATGCTAATTATACTATTACTTTTGAAACTGCTAACTTTAGTATTACTCCCAAAGAAATTACGGTTTCTGCAGATGAAATAAGTAAAGAATACAGAACTACAGATCCTACTTTAACTTATACCATAACTTCTGGTAGTTTAGTTGGAACAGATGTGTTAACAGGGAATCTTACAAGAGTTTCTGGAGAAGATGTTGGTGATTATACAATTAATCAAGGTTCTTTGGGTAATGCTAAGTATGACATTACTTTTGAAGCTGCTAATTTTAGTATTACTCCTATAGAAATTACGGTTACTGCAGATGATATAACTAAAGAATACGGAACTGCAGATCCTGATTTAACTTATACTACTTCTGGGAGTTTAGTAGGAACAGATGTGCTAACAGGAAGCTTAACAAGAGATTCTGGTGAAAACGTTGACAACTATGCGATTACTCAAGGTTCTTTAGATAATCCTAATTATACTATTACTTTTGAAACTGCTAACTTTAGTATTACTCCTAAAGAAATTACGGTTACTGCAGATGAAATAACTAAAAGTCAAGGGAGCGTTGATCCTGAATTAACATATACTATTGCTTCTGGAGAATTGGAAACAGGAGATGCTTTTTCTGGAAGTTTAGAAAGAGAAACTGGTGAAACTATTGGTAATTACGTAATAGAAATTGGTACTTTATCTTTAACAGACAATTATACTATTACTTTTATTGAAGCTGATTTTATAATTACTGCTACCGCAAGTATTGATGATATAATTATTAGCAATCAAATACAATTATATCCAAATCCTGTAAGTAGTTTTTTAAATATAGAAACGAACAATCAACTGGAAATTAAAGAAGTTTATATCTATAATATATTAGGAAGTCTTGTTAAAGAAGTAAATACTATAGAAGAAAGTATTTCATTAGATGAATTAAGTACAGGGTCTTATATGATGAAAATTATTACTGATAAAGGAATTTCTGTAAAACGAATTATAAAAAAATAAAATCTCGAGGTTAAGAATAATAGAACCTACCACATTTTTAATTTTATTCACCCTAAGATTCGATCTTTTTAAAACCCCTTAATTAAATTTTAACAAAATTTAATTAAGGGGTTTTTTTTTCACTGAAAACAGGGTAATATATATTATAAGTACTTATTACTTTTGCCCCACCCCCCCCCTTTTATATAATTTAATTCATCTGTAAAAAGATAAAATATTTTAAAAATGAAAAAAGCATTACTTCTTTTAGCCCTTACCTTATTCTTTAAAAACTTAGCTTTTAGCCAAGATGCCTTTATTACTACATGGCAAACTACCGAGGCAAACGAATATATTTTTATACAAACAACAGGTTCAGGCTATGATTATACAATTAATTGGGGAGACGGAACTATAGACACCAATCAAACAGGAAACGCAATACATACTTATGTAACTGCAGGTACACATACTATAAGTATTTCAGGAGATTTTCCTAGAATTTATTTTGATAACTCGGGAAGCAAAGATAAAATATTAACTATAGAACAATGGGGAGATATTAAATGGACATCAATGGAGAGAGCTTTTTCTGGTTGCTCCAATTTAAATATTACAAATACAGCTATTGATACACCTAACTTATCCTCAGTAACTAATATGTCTCTTATGTTTAGTTCAACATCTTCTTTTAATTACGATATCGGTGATTGGGATGTATCTAACGTTACAAACATGTCTCAAATGTTTTATAATGCATCTTCTTTCAATCAATCTTTAGATTGGGATGTATCTAACGTTACAGATATGAACTCTATGTTTTTTAATGCTAGAACATTTAATGGAGATATAAGTACTTGGAATGTATCTAAGGTTATCTACATGTCTTATATGTTTTATAATGCGTCTTCTTTTAATCAACCTTTAAATTGGGATACGTCTAATGTTACGACCACATCTAATATGTTTTATAATGCGTCTTCTTTTAATCAACCTTTAAACTGGGATATGTCTAATGTTACAAATATAACCGCTATGTTTAGAGGCGCAAGTTCTTTTAATCAGCCTTTAGATTGGGATATTTCTAAGGTTACAGGTTTGGGGAGTCTTTTTTATGGCGCTACAATGTTCAATGGAGATATAAGTACTTGGAACGTATCAAATGTTATTAACACACAATATATGTTTTATAATGCACCTTCTTTTAATCAGTCTTTAAACTGGGATGTTTCTAAAGTTACCGACATGTCTTATATGTTTTATAATGCATCTTCTTTTAATCAACTTTTAGAGTGGGATGTTTCTATGGTTACCGACATGTCTTTTATGTTTTCTTATGCATCTTCTTTTGATCAACCTTTAGAGGAATGGGATGTTTCTATGGTTACTACCATGTCTTATATGTTTTACTATGCATCTTCTTTTAACCAAGATATCAGTGACTGGGATGTGTTTAATGTTACAAAAATGTCTGCTATGTTTTGTAACGCATCTTCTTTTAATCAACCTTTAAACTGGGATGTTTCTCAGGTTACTCACATGTCTTCTATGTTTAGAGAAGCAAGTTCTTTTGATCAACCTTTAGACTGGGATGTATCTAATATTACCAGTACATCTAATATGTTTCACTCTGCATTCTCTTTTAACCAACCTTTAAATTGGAATGTGTCTAATGTTACTAATACATCTTCTATGTTTTATAATGCATCTTCTTTTAACCAAGATATCAGTGAGTGGGATGTGTCTAATGTTACAAATATGTCTGCTATGTTTTATAATGCGTCTTCTTTCAATCAAGATATCAGTAATTGGGAGGTGCCTATGGTTACAAACATGATAAATATGTTTGATGGAGTTATCTTGTCATCGGCAAACTACGATGCAATATTAAAAAGCTGGAGCACACAATCCTTACAAACAGGTGTAAGTTTTGATGCAGGAAATAGTCAATATTGTACTGCAGAAACTGAACGCCAATATTTAATTGACACCTATGGTTGGACAATTGACGATGAAGGAAAAGGAAATACTCCTCAAATAGATGCTATTAACAATATAAATGAAGAAGGTAGTTATACCCTACCTACAATAAATGGTACTCAATTATCTGGGGATGAAAAATATTATACGGAAACAGGTGGAACAGGAACGATTTATGAAATTAGAGATAAAATAAGTTATGATGCTTCTATTACTTATCCTATAACTTTATACGCTTATGATTCTGGCAGTTGTGATAGTGCAGAACAAAGTTTTCAATTAACCATTACTCCTAAAAAAATTACTATTACTGCAGATGATATAACTAAAGAATACGGAACTACAGATCCTACTCTAACTTATAAGATAACTTCTGGAAGTATAGGTGATACAGATATACTAACAGGAAGCTTAACAAGAATTGATGGTGAAAACGTTGGTGATTATACAATTAGCCAAGGTTCTCTAGATAATCCTAATTATACTATTACTTTTAAAACGGCTAACTTTAATATTACTCCCAAAGAAATTACGGTTTCTGCAGATGAAATAAATAAAGAATACGGAACTACAGATCCTACTTTAACTTATACCATAACTTCTGGTAGTTTAGTAGGAACAGATGTGCTAACAGGAAGCTTAACAAGAACTACAGGTGAAAATATTGGAGATTATAACATTAGTCAAGGTTCTTTAGATAATGCTAATTATACTATTACTTTTGAAACTGCTAACTTTAGTATTACTCCCAAAGAAATTACGGTTTCTGCAGATGAAATAAGTAAAGAATACAGAACTACAGATCCTACTTTAACTTATACCATAACTTCTGGTAGTTTAGTTGGAACAGATGTGTTAACAGGGAATCTTACAAGAGTTTCTGGAGAAGATGTTGGTGATTATACAATTAATCAAGGTTCTTTGGGTAATGCTAAGTATGACATTACTTTTGAAGCTGCTAATTTTAGTATTACTCCTATAGAAATTACGGTTACTGCAGATGATATAACTAAAGAATACGGAACTACAGATCCTACTTTAACGTACACCATAACTTCTGGAAGTTTGGATGGAACAGATATACTAACAGGGAGTCTTACAAGAATTTCTGGTGAAAACGTTGGTGATTATACAATTAGCCAAGGTTCTTTAGGTAATGCTAACTATGACATTACTTTTGAAACTGCTAACTTTAGTATTACTCCTAAAGAAATTACGGTTACAGCAGATGATATAACTAAAGAATACGGAACTACAGATCCTACTTTAACGTACACCATAACTTCTGGTAGTTTAGTCGGAACAGATATGTTGACAGGAAGCTTAACAAGAGATTCTGGTGAAAACGTTGGTAACTATATTATTAATCAAGGTTCTTTAGGTAATCCTAATTATACTATTGCTTTTGAAACTGATAACTTTAGTATTACTCCTAAAGAAATTACAGTTTCTGCAGATGAAATAACTAAAAGTCAAGGAAGCGTTGATCCTGAATTAACATATACTATTACTTCTGGTGAATTGGAAACAGGAGATGCTTTTTCTGGAAGTTTAGAAAGAGAAACTGGTGAAAATATTGGTAATTACCTAATAGAAATTGGTACTTTATCTTTAACAGACAATTACACAATTACTTTTATTGAAGCTGATTTTATAATTACCGCTACCGCAAGTATTGATGATATAATTATTAGCAATCAAATACAATTATATCCAAATCCTGTAAGTAGTTTTTTAAATATAGAAACGAACAATCAACTGGAAATTAAAGAAGTTTATATCTATAATATATTAGGAAGTCTTGTTAAAAAAGTAAATACTATAGAAGAAAGTATTTCATTAGATGAATTAAGTACAGGGTCTTATATGATGAAAATTATTACTGATAAAGGAATTTCTGTAAAACGAATTATAAAAAATTAAGATACTTTAAAAAGCCTTGATTGAATTTTAATGAAACTAAATCAAGGCTTTTTGTTTTTTGCTAAAATTATTAGAAATAACAACGTTAAAAAAGAGTTTAAGTTTTTTTTAAGCATTGTGATTTGAAAAATTAAACACGCTTAATCACATTAGTAACCACGCCCCAAATAACAAAGTTGTTTTCTTCGGTGATTTTAATAATAGGATAATCAGGATTTTCAGGTTGTAGCCAAACTTCATTTTTTTCTACACGTAAACGTTTTACGGTAAACTCTCCATCTAAAAAACAAACCGCTATTTTGTTGCTTTTAGATGTTTTGAACAATAGAAAGAATTTTCGTTTAATTCGTTGTTCTCTTTGGATTTACAGTAGGTCTTAATACTTTTGTTTTTCACTGAATACAGGGTGATACAAGAGTAAAGAAACAAGTAGGTTTGCGGTTTTAAATTAAATTTCTCAAAACAATGAAGAAAATATTTATTTTAGTAATAGTAATGTTATTTTTTCAAAATACAGTTTTTAGCCAAGACGCCTTTATTACTACATGGCAAACTACCGAAGCAAACGAATCTATTACTATACCAACAACAGGTGCAGGCTACGATTATACAATTAATTGGGGAGACGGAACTATAGAAAGCAACCAAACAGGAGATGCAACACACGTCTTTGCTACTGCTGGGGTTCAAACAATTAGTATTTCAGGAGATTTTCCTAGAATTTATTTTTTAAGAGCTACTGATAGAAATAAAATACAAACTGTAGAACAATGGGGAGATATAGTATGGAAATCAATGGAAAGAGCCTTTTCGGGGTGTGAAAATCTTACAATAACCAATCCAGATATTGATACACCTGATTTATCTTTAGTTACCAATATGTCATATATGTTTGCTACCACTTATTTATTCGATCAAGATATAAGTGAATGGAATGTATCTAATGTAACGAATATGGAAGGTGTGTTTAATGGCGCTAGAGTTTTTAACCAAGATATAAGTAATTGGGATGTTTCTAACGTTACTAACATGTCTAATATGTTTTACAGTGCATATTTATTTAATAAGCCATTAGATTGGAAAGACAATGTATCTAAAGTTATAGATATGTCTAATATGTTTTCATTTGCAAATGTTTTTAATCAAGATATAAGTGAATGGAATGTATCTAATGTAATAACCATAGAAGGTATGTTTTATGATGCAAAAGCTTTTAATCAAGATTTAAGTAATTGGGATGTATCTAAAGTTATCAATATGCAAACTGTATTTAGTGGAGCAAGAGCATTTGATCAACCTTTAAACTGGAAAAAGACCTCTAGTGTAACTACTATGAGAGGAATGTTTTTTGAAGCAGGTTCATTCAATCAAGATATTAGTGAGTGGGATATGTCTAATGTTACAACCATAGAGGAGATGTTTAAAGGAGCAAATGTTTTTAATCAAGATTTAAGTAATTGGGATGTGTCTAGTGTTATCAATATGAGAAGTATGTTCGAAGATGCGAAAGCATTTAATAAACCTTTAGATTGGAATAATACCTCTAATGTTACGAATATGTCTAATATGTTTAATGGTGCAACTGCTTTTAATCAAGATATAAGTAATTGGGATGTGTCTAACGTTATCAATATGAGTAGTATGTTTGATGGAGCAACAGTATTTAATCAACCTTTAAATTGGATAGATACATCTAGTGTTACGAATATGAGGAGTATGTTTTCATTTGCAAGGGCTTTTAATCAAGATATAAGTAATTGGGATGTTTCTAATGTTACAAGTATGTTTTATATGTTTCGGGTAGCAATAGCTTTTAATCAAGATTTAAGTAGTTGGGATGTTTCTAGCGTAACAAACATGTTTGATATGTTTAGCAGTGTTACTTTATCTACAGATAACTACGATGCAATATTAAAAGGTTGGAGTGCTCAAACCTTACAATCAGGAGTGAGTTTTCATGGAGGAAACAGTCAATACTGTACAGCAGAAACAGAGCGTCAATCTATGATTGATAACTTTGGTTGGACAATTACAGATGATGGAAAAGGAAGTTCACCTATAATTACTACAATTACAGCTATAGACGAAGAAAATAGCTATACGTTGCCAACCATAGTTGGTACAGATTTATCTGGGAACGAAAAATATTATACAGGAACAGGAGGAACAGGAATCATTTATGAAATAGGGGATGAATTAAGTTATGATCCTTCTATTACTTACCCTATTACTTTATACGCTTATGACTCTGGTAGCTGTGGTAGTGCAGAACAAAGTTTTGAGTTAATATTAACAGGAAGTACCGCAAGTATTGATGATATAATTATTAGTAATCAAATACAATTATATCCAAATCCTGTAAGTAGTTTTTTAAATATAGAAACGAACAATCAACTAAAAATTAAAGAAGTTTATATCTATAATATATTAGGAAGTCTTGTTAAAAAAGTAAATACTATAGAAGAAAGTATATCATTAGATGAATTAAGTACAGGGTCTTATATGATGAAAATTATTACTGATAAAGGAATTTCTGTAAAACGAATTATAAAAAATTAAGATACTTTAAAAAGCCTTGATTGAATTTTAATGAAACTAAATCAAGGTTTTTTGTTTTTTGCTAAAATTATTAGAAATAACAACGTTAAAAAAGAGTTTAAGTTTTTTTAAGCATTGTGATTTGAAAAATTAAACACGCTTAATCACATTAGTAACCACGCCCCAAATCACAAAATTGTTTTCTTCGGTGATTTTAATAATTGGGTAATCAGGATTTTCTGGTTGTAACCAAACTTCATTTTTTTCTACACGTAAACGTTTTACGGTAAACTCCCCATCTAAAAAACAAACCGCTATTTTGTTATTAGTTGGTTCAATACTTCTATCAATAACCAATAAATCATTATCATTTAAACCAGCACCAATCATAGATTGTCCGCTAACTCGTGCAAAAAAAGTAGCTTCTTTATTACCAATTAATTCCTCATCTAAAGAAATTCGGGTTTCTCTAAAATCATCTGCAGGAGAAGGAAAACCAGCAGAAATACCAGTGTCAAAGAAAATGGCGCCTTTACTTGTAGATGCTTTTGGACTAAAAAAAGTTAAGGCTTCTGATGCTTGTTGTTTCATCGTTTAAAAATACAAAAAGTTAACGGACTTTTATAATGTCTTTAATGTTTGTGGTATATTTTGGTGATAATCGTTCTTGACGCATTTTCCAAGTACGATTTAAATCTTGATTGCCAAGCTTAACTTTGTCGGATTTAAACTTCTTGTTAAGTATGTCAATTGTATGCATTAAAGGCTTGTGTTTTGGGTTTTCTTGGACAAACATATCTAACTGAAAATTATCTTCAGGCACTAATCCAGTTACAATAACACCAGCACGTTTGTATTTAATCCCTTTTTTAAAAATAGTTTTAACAGCTTCTACAGCGCTTTTACTAATGGTTAATGATGAGTTTGTTGGATGCGAAAAAATAACTGTTTTACTAGTTCTATGTTGTTCTGAATCTTTTTTATGTCGATCACTGCGTAAGGTTACAATAACCATATGGCAACTACTATTTTGATTTCGTAATTTTTCGGCACAACTCATTGCAAAAGTAGAAACACGTTCTTTAATATCGCTAATAGTATCGTAAGTGTACTCAAAACTCCGTGTGGTAGCAATCATTTTTTTAGAAGAAGCTTCGTCTAGTTCTAAAGTAGGTTTCCCTAATAAATCTTGTTGCAAACGCCACAAAACAATAGAGTAGTTTTTGCGAACCCATTCGCTATTTAGTTGTGTAAAATCATATGCAGTAACACAGCCTTTTGTTTTTAATTTTTTTTGAAGTTGATATCCAATTCCCCAAACTTTTTCTATAGGAAGCCATTGTAAGGCTTTTATTCTTTTTTCATCAGTATCAATTACACAAATGCCTTTGCTTTGTTTTAAGTTAGAGCGTGCAATTTTGTTGGCAACTTTACTTAATCCTTTGGTGGGTGCAATACCAACACAAGTAGGAATTCCTGTCCATTGTAAAATTCTGCTTCTAATTTCGGTAGCACGTTTGCTAAAATCAATATGATCAAAACCGTTAAAATGTAAAAAAGCTTCGTCAATAGAATAGACTTCAATATCAGGAGAAAACTGACCAATAATTTTCATTACACGTTCGCTCATATCTCCATATAAAGGATAGTTAGATGAACAAACAGTAATGTTATTTTGTTTACAAAAGGCATTCCATTTAAAAATTGGAGCACCAAAAGGAAGTTGTAATTTTTTTGCTTCGTCGCTCATAGAAATAACGCAGCCATCGTTATTACTTAAAATAGCAACAGGTTTGTTTTGTAAATTCGGATTAAAAACCCGCTCACAAGACGCATAAAAATTATTACAATCAACTAAAGCAAACATATTACAAAGATATTTGTTTTATTGGTTAGTTTTTCAAACATATTGTAAAAAATAATATTTTCTAAAAAAGGAGATAAATTTTTGAAGAGGTAGTTAAAATATCAATAAATAAAAACGATATATTACAAGCCTCTTAAGGAAGTTTTTGAGTTTTATAATACACATAAAATGAATTTAATAGATTTTATTATTGGAGGCTTATTAGTGAATGCAATGCCTCATTTAGTTTTTGGACTTACTAAAACACATTTTTTGGGAATGTTTGGTTATTCCCCAAAAGGAAACATTTTATATGCGATGCTTCAGTTTGTTTTATGTGTCGTATTGTTTTGCGTAAAATATGGATATAAAGAACTCCTTGAAAATGGTTTTTTAATTGGAGGTATTACTGTACTTGTGCTGTATTTTGTTTTTGGAAAGTTTTTAGTTCTATTTTATGGAAGACAGAAAAAGGATACTATATAAAAGAGTGTTTTTACGAAGAATAGGTATAAATTGAAAGTATAAATGAATAAAGATCCTTTATTAGGTTATATAAGTACGTATGTTAAATTAACAGCTGAAGAAGAAACATTATTGTTGTCTAAAGTAATTTATAGAAGTTATTTAAAGGATCAATATATAGTTCAGCAAGGAGATGTTTGTAAAAGTATTAATTTTATAACTTCAGGTTGTACAAAAACGTTTTACATGAATGCTAAAGGTCAAGAACATATTGTATCATTTTCTATAGAGGATTGGTGGACTTCCGATTTAGGTAGTTTTATAAATAAAACACCTGCTGATTTTAATATTCAATGTGTAGAAAACACAAAACTTATTCAGTTCACAAACGAAAATATGGAAGAGTTATATGAGAAAATACCAAAACTCGAACGTCTTTTCAGAAAAATTGTAGAACGTGCATTTATTTCATCCCAAAAAAGAATTATTAGAAACTTCAGTCTTTCAGCAAAAGAAAGGTATCAAATTTTTAAAGAAACATATCCTAAAATAGAGCAACGAGTACCTCAGTATATGATTGCTTCGTATTTGGGAATTACAAAAGAATTTTTAAGTAAAATTAAAAGTCAATTATTACATCATTAATTTAGATGTTAATCTAGTTTAACTTCATTTCATAATCTAGTTCATTTTTTACAGTTCTAATTTTCTGGACATTTGTATCATAAAAATTATAAATAAATAAAAATGAAAAATTCAATTAAAAATATTTTAACTATTGCAGTAGTAGCATTCATAACATTGGCTTTTACTGTAAAGAAAGATAAAAAAGAAATTAAAACGGAAGAAAGTCGCGTGGTTTGGAAAGGCTACAAAGTAACAGGTTCTCACTACGGAACTATAGCAATAAATGCTGGGTTTCTTAATTTTGATAATGAAAAGTTAACAGGAGGAGAGTTTGAAGTAAATATGACTTCTATTTCTTCTGATGATTTAAAAGGAGAATATAAAGAGAAATTAGAAGGACACTTGAAATCTGATGACTTTTTTGGAGTTGAAAAGTATCCAACAGTGAGTTTAATTTTTAAGAAAGTAAAGGCTAATGGTAAAAATTCATATAAAGTTACAGGTGATATAACTATTAAAGGTAAAACAGCATCTGTTACGTTTGATATGTCTGTTTACGGTAATAAGGCTATAGCTAATTTAAAAATAGATAGAACTAAATTTGGCGTAAAATATGGTTCTACAAGTTTTTTTGATGGTTTAAAAGACAAAGCCATTTATGATGATTTTGATTTAGTTGTAGATTTAGAGTTTTAATTTCAGGTAAATAAATAGTCAAGATTTCAATTTTCAAATGATTATATCAAGGAGCTACAGTGAAATTAAATAAGGTTAAATAATTATATATATCTTGTAAAAAAGTCTATAATTGTAAAAAAAGCACAAATCATTGATTTTGTGCTTTTTTTATTATCTTTTCATTTAATCTATATATTCATATGAAACCCTTTATCACTCTTTTCTTTTTACTAGTAATAACAAGTTGTGTTGCTCAAAAAACAAATGATACAATGTTAAATATACATTACGAAGCAAGAACACGCGGAAGTTCTAAAGAATTAAAAGTATTAGGAAATAAATTAGAATATGTATTTAATCAACAGAAAAAATCGATAATACTTACTTCTGAAAATCAAAAAGAAATCACAAGCGTATTAAACACTATTGTTTTAAATAAAATGAATAGTTTTAAATCGCCAAGTTCAAAAAGATCAGGAGATAGAGCTTTACATGCTACTTTAAAGATTAAAAAACAAGGGAAAGAATATGTGTCTGTTACTTTTGATGATGGAAATCCGCCAACAGAATTAAAATCATTAGTTGATATGTTGATGAGTTTTATTGAAAAATAATTATTTACTGTGAGAAAAACAATTCCTTTAATAGCTGTATTTATTATAGTTACTGCTTTGCTAGCATTTGTAACTATTAAAAAAGAAGAAGATGAAATTTTATCTCATATTGTTGATTTAGATACCCAACATTTAGCGTTTTATTGGAAAGATGAAAAAAATAAAAACATTTCAAATTTTACCAATTTAAAAACATGGCTTCATGAAAAAGGAGAAAAATTAGTTTTTGCAACTAATGGAGGAATGTATTTAAAAGACAAATCACCTCAAGGATTATTTATACAAAACGGGATTGTAAAGAAGCCTTTAGATACAATTCAAAAAGCATATGGGAATTTTTATATGCAGCCTAATGGTGTTTTTTATATAACGAATAATAATAAAGGACATGTAGTTACGTCTTTAAATTTTTTTAATAAAGATGTAAGGTTTGCAACACAATCTGGTCCAATGTTAGTTATTGATGATGAAATTCATCCTGTTTTTAGAAAAGGATCTAAAAATGTAAATATTAGAAATGGAGTAGGTGTCTTAGCAAATGGACATTTACTTTTTGCAATGTCTAAACAAAAAATTAACTTATTTGATTTTGCGTCTTATTTTAAAAAACAAGGATGCAAAAATGCATTATATCTTGATGGATTTGTTTCTAAAACATATTTACCTAGTAAGAATTGGGAATCTACAGATGGTAATTTTGGAGTGATTATAGCAGAAACAGAAAAGGAATAGAAACTATGAAGTATCTTTTTTTAATTATTGGTTTAATATTTTTTTCATGTTCAAATGAAAGAATGAAATTTAAGTCAAGTAAATGGTTGCCTGTTGAATCAGGTCTTTATGGAGAGAATTATCGAAAAAAAATGGTTTGGGATTTAGTTCATAATAAATTAAGTTTTGGGTCACAAGAAGAAAAAGGAACCTCTAAAGAAGAAGTTGTAAAATTGATAGGTGAACCTGATCGAATTGATAAATGTGATTTTTCAGAAGTATATGACATCGAAGAAAAATATGGCTATGTAGATCCAAATGGTTACACAGCCTTAAAATTAAGTTATGTTGAAGGTGTTTTAGTTTTTTGGAAAATAGAAGAAAGCACGTTTAGAGAATAAAACGTTACTTCCTTCCAAAATCAGCAGGAATTTCTCCCCAAGCTTTTGTTTCCCATTTTAAAATAGGGTTTTTATAGGTGTTTTCTTTTAACCACTTTTCTGCACGTTTAATTAATAATAATAAATCTTGGTTCTTTGCAGAAAACTGAACATTTGTTCTGCATTGTTTCTTTTTAACCCAAGACATGGCAATTCTAGAATCGGAATAAATAGGTAAATCGTTTAGTTTTTTACTCTTTAAAAGTGCAATTCCGTGTACCAAAGCTAAAAATTCTCCAATATTATTCGTTCCTTTTTCAAAAGGACCTTGTATAAAAACCTGTTTTTTAGAGTCGGTTAATACACCACGGTATTCTAATTTACCAGGATTTCCTGCGCAGGCAGCATCAACAGATAAACTTTTTAAAAGAGGAGTTCCGTATTTAGCTTTTTCTGCAGCAGACAAAACAACTTTTTTAGTGTCCTTACCTTTGTAGTCGTTATAACTTTTGGTAAATGCTTTTTCTGCTTCGGTTTTATCAATAAAAGCTTTGTATTGGGCACCTTCAAATCCGGTTATTTGTTTTTTGCAAACATTCCAAGAATTAAAAACTCCAGTTTCCTTTCCTTTCCAAACAACATAATATTTTTTTTTCTTACTCATTCTCTAAAATAACCTTTTCAATGATGTTAGGAAAATGTACATATTCTAATTTATGAACTTTTTTTGCGATCATTTCAGGAGAGTCATCCGCAGAAATTGACGTTTTTTCCTGAAAAATAATTGCTCCATCGTCGTATTTTTCATTTACAAAGTGGATTGTGATGCCAGTTTCGACCTCTTTATTTTCTTTTATTGCTTTATGAACGTTCATTCCATACATTCCTTTTCCACCATATTTTGGCAACAAAGCAGGATGGATATTTATGATTTTATTCGGAAAAGCATCTGTGATTTTGCTAGGAACTTTCCAAAGAAATCCTGCTAAAATAATATAGTCAGCTTCCTTTTTTAACATATTTATTATTTCATTAGTCTGTGAAAATTGTATTTTTGTAAAATGTAAGCACTTTGTTTTTAGTTGTTTACATCGTTCAAAAACTTTGGCATGTTCGTTGTTAGACAGCACATGAGTAACGATAGCAGTTTTGGTAGTCTTAAAATACTTTATAATATTTTCGGCATTTGAACCAGATCCTGAAGCAAAAATTATAATACGTTTCATTTTGTTTTTATTGCGTTGTTACTGCAAAAAAAAGAATAATTATTAACACCGTGAGGTCTATCACAAAAGATTTTTTTAAATTAGGCTTCACATTTTTGAGTAAAAATTAGAATTAAAACGTAAAATTTATATTTTTGCTTCGATTTTAAATTTAAAAATTAAAAAAATTATGTCAGACATTGCATCAAGAGTAAAAGCAATTATCGTAGATAAGTTAGGAGTAGACGATAACGAAGTAACTACAGAAGCGAGCTTCACTAACGATTTAGGAGCTGATTCTTTAGACACAGTTGAATTAATTATGGAATTCGAGAAGGAATTCGATATCCAAATTCCAGATGATCAAGCAGAAAACATTGGAACAGTTGGTCAAGCAGTTAGCTATATAGAAGAAGCAAAAAAGTAAAGATCATATGCAATTAAAGCGAGTTGTAGTAACTGGACTTGGCGCATTAACGCCAATAGGAAATAATATTGAAGAGTATTGGAACGGTTTGATTAACGGAGTTAGTGGAGCTGCACCTATTACGTACTATGATGCTGCCAAGTTCAAGACTCGTTTCGCATGTGAGTTGAAAAACTTTAACGTGACCGATTTTATTAATCGTAAAGAGGCACGTAGAATGGATAAGTTTGCTCAGTATGGAGTCATCGCTTCAGATGAGGCCATAGCTGATGCAAAATTAAATTTAGACGAAGTTGATAAACTTCGTGTAGGTGTAATTTGGGGAGCCGGTATTGGAGGTTTAGAAACTTTTCAAGATGAGGTAATGAATTTCGCCGCAGGAGATGGAACACCTCGTTTCAATCCTTTTTTTATTCCAAAAATGATTGCAGATATCGCACCAGGTCTTATTTCTATTAAAAATGGATTTATGGGGCCTAATTATACAACAGTATCTGCATGTGCATCATCAGCAAATGCTATGATAGATGCTTTAAATTATATTCGTTTAGGTCATTGTGATGTTATTGTAACTGGAGGTAGTGAAGCTGGTGTAACCAAAGCTGCTATGGGAGGTTTCAATGCAATGCATGCATTATCTACAAACAATGAAAGTCCAGAAACTGCATCAAGACCTTTTGATGGAACACGTGATGGTTTTGTTTTAGGTGAAGGTGGTGGAGCACTTATTTTTGAAGAATACGAGCATGCAAAAGCACGTGGAGCAAAAATTTATGCAGAAGTAATTGGTGGTGGTTTATCATCAGATGCATATCATATGACTGCGCCACATCCAGAAGGTATTGGAGTTATGGCTGTAATGAGAAATTGTTTGCAAAATTCAGGAATTAATCCAGAAGATGTAGATCATATTAACACACACGGAACTTCAACTCCGTTAGGTGATGTTGCTGAGTTAAAAGCTATTTCTGAAGTGTTTGGAGAACATGCTAAGAATATAAGTATTAATTCTACAAAATCTATGACAGGACATTTATTAGGTGCTGCAGGTGCAATTGAAGCAATAGCTTCTATTTTAGCAATGCAAGAAGGAGTTATTCCACCAACAATAAATCATACTGAAGTAGATGAAAACATTGATCCAAATTTAAATCTAGTATTAAATAAACCAGAAAAGAGAGAACTTAATATAGTAATGAGTAATACTTTTGGTTTTGGAGGTCATAATGCTTGTGTGGCTTTTAAAAAATTAGATTAAAATAAAATGTAACATATGGATTTTCTTCGTAGGATAGTTAAACCAAAAACTAAAGAAGACGAAGACTTCTATTATGATCTTAAAGATTTACTAAACTTTAAACCCGTTAAATTAAATCACTATAAGAAGGCGTTTACACATCGTTCTTTAAAAATGGTTGATAAAAAAGGGAAGCCAATTAATTATGAGCGATTAGAGTTTTTAGGAGATGCTATTTTAGGATCTGTAATAGCTTCTTACCTATATAAAGAATCACCAAGAGGAGATGAAGGTTACTTAACACAAATGCGTTCTAAAGTAGTTAGTCGTGTTAATTTAAACAAATTGGGTAAAGATTTAGATTTAATCCGTTTTGTAAAAAGTAATGTTTCCAAAAATCAAGTAGGTGATAATATTCATGGGAATATATTTGAAGCTTTAATAGGAGCGGTTTATTTAGATAGAGGTTATAATTACTGCCACCAGTTTATTTATGACCAAGTAATTATTCCTTATGTAGATATTCAGAAGTTAGAAGGAAAAATATCTAGTTATAAAGGATTAATTATAGAGTGGTGCCAAAAGACAAAAAGAAAGTATAAATTTGAGAGTTACGAAGATACAGGTAAGCAAACTAAAAAACATTTTAGCGTTCGCATTACGATAGATGGTCAAAAAGTAGCAAAAGGTAGAGCAACCTCTAAAAAGAAAGCAGAAGAAATGGCTGCTAAGCGCGTATACTATGCGTTTCAAAAAGAAATAGCCAAATCTTAAAGGCTAAACCGTGAAAACGTTTTCGTTGTTTTTCTGAAAAGGTAACAATACATTCAGTAAATTTGTATTAAGAAATTGTATTTTTATGCAGCTATATTCGTTAGAGATTGACGATTTTTCAGAGGATGATTACCAGTTAATTGGGCTACACTCTACACTAGAAGATTATCAATTGGCTTTTTTTTTAAACAAAAATTTAAAGTTTAAATTAACAAAAGCATCTTATGATTTAGATTTTAAGGATAAAAGTTCAAGTTTCTCAGTTTTTGAATATATAAATGAAGGATTAGATTACAGTTGTTATTTAATTTCTAACATTTACAAATCAACTATTGAATCAACAAAAAAAGGTTTTTTTAAAGAAAGTGAAGCAGTTGCTTATTTAATACCTGAAAAAAAAGTAGATTATTTCTTGAAAATAGAAGGAAATATAAAGAGCGGATTTATAGAGAATAATATTGAAAAAATAAATTCTATACCACAAATAATTACCTCATACAAAATAAAAACAAACACACTAAAGTCTAAAGATTTTTTAATTTTTTAAACTATGCCACACAACAAAAAAACAAAAATAGTTGCAACACTTGGCCCAGCAACAAGTTCAAAGGAAACGTTAACTCAATTAGGTGCCTCAGGAGTTAATGTATTTCGTATTAATTTTTCACATGCCGATTATGAAGATGTAAAAGAACGTGTAAAAATTATTAGAGAAATTAATGAAGAGAAAGGGTACAACGTAGCTATTTTAGCCGATTTACAAGGTCCTAAATTACGTGTAGGTGTAATGGAAGAAGGTGTAGAAGTAAAAGAAGGACAGCTTTTTACGTTTACAACAGAGAAATGTACAGGTACCAATGAAAAAGCATTTATGACATATCAACGTTTTCCTAAAGATGTGAAAGTTGGGGAAAATATTTTAGTTGATGATGGAAAATTACTTTTTGAAGTAGTTTCTACAGATAAAGATAAAGAAGTTGTAGCTAAAGTTATTGTAGGTGGTCCTTTAAAGTCTAAAAAAGGAGTTAATTTACCTAATACAGATATTTCTTTACCTGCACTTACAGATAAAGATAAAAAGGATGCAGTTTTTGCATTAGGATTAGAAGTAGATTGGATTGCACTTTCTTTTGTTAGAAATCCAGAAGATTTACGTATGTTAAGAGATTTGATCAAACAAAACTCTCAATATAGAGTTCCTGTAATAGCAAAAATTGAAAAGCCAGAAGCTGTTGATAACATAGATTCACTAATACCTTATTGTGATGGTTTAATGGTTGCTCGTGGAGATTTAGGAGTTGAAGTTCCTATGCAAGATGTACCATTAATTCAAAAAATGTTAGTACAAAGAGCTAAGCAAGCAAGAATTCCTGTAATTATTGCTACGCAAATGATGGAAACAATGATTGAAAATCCAGTTCCAACACGTGCAGAGGTAAATGATGTGGCAAATTCTATTATGGATGGTGCAGATGCAGTAATGTTATCTGGTGAAACATCTGTAGGAAAGCATCCAGTAAAGGTTATTCAAAAAATGACAGAAATTATTGGAAGTGTAGAGTTTTCTCCATTAATTAAAGTACCAGTTGCGCCACCACATATTCGTACAAATAGATTTATAACAAAATCAGTTTGTCATCACGCAGCTCAAATGGCAGATGATATGGGAGCAGCAGCAATATCTACATTAACAAATAGTGGATATACAGCATTTCAAATTTCAGCTTGGAGACCAAAATCACATGTAATTGCTTTTTCATCTGAAAAGAGAATTTTAGGTAAATTAAATTTACTTTGGGGAGTTAGAGCTTTTTATTACGATAGAAATTTAAATACTGATGATACTGTAAAAGATATTAACGAAATTATTCAAGAAAAAGGTTTTGTTAAAACAGGAGATCATGTAATTAATTTAAGTTCAATGCCAGTAGAAGAAAGTGGTATGGTAAATACTTTGAGAGTATCTCAAATAGATTAATTATTCAAAAATAATAATACATTAAAACACAGCTTTTATAGCTGTGTTTTTTGCTTTTATAATTGTATTGTTTTAGTACAAATAATAGCGTCATTTGTAACAAAAGGCATTGGAATCATAAAATCATTTCTTGGTGTTAATGAAAAATTTTCATTGGTTAATAGGTCATACGATATTGCATTTGTTGTAAATTTTGGTTGATCATTTTTATCGCAGATTAAAGAAAATTTTAAAAGACTATCTGTATTTGCCATAAAGTAAGATACTATTGTTTTCTGCTCTAATTTTTTATTCTCATACATAAGACTTCCGTTTACGGAAAAACGTCTAATAGTTATTTCTGTATTATTAAATAACTCTAGTTTGTTAATCTTTCTTTCTGGTTTTATTGTGAAATTAAGGTGTCTGTTATCGTCAATAATAGTATCTAAGCTAATAGTTACTTTAGTTGATTTAATGTATTTAAAGTCGGTTTTTTTATGGTAATTAAAACGAGTATTATACTTACTTTTAGTTTCTGAGTTTTTTATACCTCCTTTTACGTAGCCTTTATCAAAAATTTGTTTGGTATAATTGTCTAATGTTTTATTATAAGTTCCCCAAAAAGCTGTATTACTATCTTCATTTTGTATGTAAACCAAACTATTAGGTTTTTTCTTGTCAATAGAAAAGTTACTATTATAGGTTACAAAAGCAAACATTAATATTGTTAAAAAACCAAAAAGATGTATCCACAAAATTTTTTTTCTTTGTTGATGAAGCACTGGAATTAATAATCCAAATAAAAGTACAAGTAAAATAGCTGAGATAAATAAACTTTTTAAACCTAAACCAACAGGAAACATTCGTAATAAAGGAGAAAATATGTATATGATTGGGATTGATAATAAAGCTCCTAAAATTTGTTTATTTCCTTTATGAATATTTGTAAATATATGAATAGCTAAAATAAATATAGTAATAAATACAGGAATGATAAAGAAACCAGCACCTTGTATATAGTTATAAATTAATAGATTAATAAGAAGCCAAATAGTAATTGGAGCAATTAATAAATCTATAGTTTTTTCATCTTTAAATTTTGTATAAACTTTTATTAAAATCCAACAGTTTAATAATACGAAAGCAATGATGTATTGGTATCCGTTATAAGTAAATCCGTGTAAAATATCTTTGTAAGCAGGATGTATAACTAAAAATAGTTTCCATAATAAAAATGTTATACCACCACATAAGATTAATGAAACCAAAAAAGGAATAAATCCTTTAAAAATACCAATAAGACTTAATTTCCCTTTTTTTAATCCTATAAAAGTTACTATCAAAAATAATATCGAGGCAAGACCTAATAAATTACCTATCCATGAAAAAGGATAATGGATCATTTTTACAAAAGGAAAGTTTACAAATACATTATCTTTCGTACTTGTAAGATTACTTAAATCAATATTAGCAAAATGATTTACTGTGCTTGTGAAATAATCTGCTTGATGTAATAAAGATGCTCTATCCAATCTATTATAGTTGTCTTGTACACTATGATAATCAAAATGATCTCCAATGAAAGCAAAATTAAATCCGTTTATATTATTGTTTTCTCTAAATACAGTTAAATCTGTATCATTTGGAAGCATTTTATAAATACTATACATTAATGAGTTTGCAATTGGATAATTAGGTTTTGCTTTTAAAAACTCTTTTAAAAGTGTACTATTTTTACTATTAGTCTCTAATAACATGTAGCTAGGTCCGCCACTTCCACGAGCTTCAAAATTTAAAATCAACCCAATGTTCTTAGCTAATGAATGGCTTTCTGCAAATGCCTTAGCACCTAATAAGCCAATTTCTTCAGCATCAGAAAGTAAAATAACAATGTCATTTTTGGTTTTTTCGTTTTTAGCTAACAAAGCTCTAACGCCTTCTAAAATTGTAGCAACACCAGACCCAGCATCTGAAGCTCCAAGAGCAGAATGTGGATTACTATCATAATGAGATAATAGTAACAACGATTTACTACTATTTGTTCCTTTAATAGTTGCAATAATATTTTCAACAGTTGTAGCGGCTCCCCATTTTTTATTAAAAACTGTTTTTGTTTGAATTTCAGTTGTTAAGCCTAATTTATTTAGTTCTTTAACGATGTAGTTTTGAACATTTTTATGTTCTTCAGTTCCTGGGTAATGAGGTTTAATAGAAATGTTTTTTACATGAGATAAGGCTTTTTCTATGGAAAAATCAGTTTTTTTTAAGGTATTATTTTCTTCATTATAAGTTGGGATTGAGTTTTTAAAACTCCAAAAAATTGTAAAAAGAATAATAAAAAAAGAAATGAATTTGGGATTAGATTTCATGAAAAAAAGTTTGATTATATAAAAGTATAAAAATAAAACTTAGTAAAATTGTTAATTAACTATTTAAAAATCAATATCTTTAAACGAATTCAAAAAACAATTTTATGGGGATAAAGAGTTTTCAAGGTAGAAGAACAGTTGTAAGTCAGAAAGTAGGTGAGCCTATTTTGGCATCAGATTATATGACCAAAAAGTTAATTACTTTTAAAGAAGATCAACCAATAGAAGATGTTATAGACACACTAATTGCAAATAAAATATCTGGTGGTCCGGTTGTAAATGATAAGAATGAATTGATAGGTATTATTTCTGAAGGAGATTGTATGAAGCAAATTTCTGAAAGTAGGTATTATAATTTACCAATAGATAAAAGTAATACAGTATCAAAAGCAATGGTAAGAGAAGTTGAAACAATTGATGGTAATATGAATATTTTTGATGTTGCTAATAAGTTTTTACAATCTAAAAGAAGAAGATTTCCTATTGTTGAACAAGGGAAGTTGGTTGGTCAGATAAGTCAGAAAGACGTTTTAAAGGCCGCTATAAAATTAAAAGGTAATACTTGGAAATAAAATTTATTAACTATCACACCCAAAGTATATGTCTTTTATATTTAGAATTAATGTTATCAGTTTAGCTAGAGTTAAAAAGTTATGTTCAAACATTTTAAATTTTATCTAAGCTGACTTTATCTTTTATTAAAAAGACTTTTATGTAGGTCTGTTATAATAATTTTTTGTTTTTCTGAATGCTCTAAAGTTGCAATTTTAGAATATGAATATCCATCTATAGGCTCAGATAAACTTTTCCAGTTTGCAATACCCGTAACAGTTATTTCTTCTCCAATTTCAATTATAGCTTCAGAATAACGGAGGTTTTTATTAAAGCCCAAAAAGCCAGTACTTTCTAAATTATAATTTTTTAATAGATTTTCAAAATCAATAGAAGCATCATTAAAAGTACCTGATGAAGTTTTTTTATCAACAACCAAGTAACTGATATAGTTTTTAGGATGTTTAACGGGGTTTATCATCACGTAATCGCTATTTTTTTCAATAAAAAAATCTTGAATTTCTTCTTCATTGATTATAGTATCCCAATAAGAATTTTTTCCACGGCTTTTTTTCTGTTCGATTTTTATAGTATAAAAAACACATTTACGTTTGCTAAGTGGCGCAATTAAAGGAGTTGTTATGTGTAATGCTTTACCAGTAATTTTTGAAAGTTTACCATTTTGCAAACTACCAATATTTCTAAGAGGTAATTTCTTAAGAGTTCTAATAATTTTTTGTTTTTTATTAAAGTAATAAATACAAAAAAAGATAGTTCCAAAAATTGCAAAGGCAGAACCAAATACCATTATGTTTACGTTTTAGGTTAGAGAATAATACTCAATTTATTTTAAAATTATTTTTTGTTGTTCATTTTGGAGATGATTTTCTTTAAAACAATATACACAACTTCATTATTTTCTTCTTTATAACGTCTTGCCCAAAAGGAATATGTATAAAATAACTTGTTAGGCATTCCATCAACTTTACACGTTTCAAATGGATCAGAAATATTTCTATCATAAGCATTAAAGTTATAAATCTCGTAATTTGGATCTTGTCTTAAAATAGTAATAACCTCTTGTGATGCCAGTTTGTTTATAAAATTCATTTTATAGATGTTAACATCTGTATTTATTCCATCTTCAAACTCTTCTGCTGGAAACTCTTTCAAATTACAAACTTCATAAAGTCTAGCTAACTCTTTTTTATTAAGATTTTCATATGCTTTTACTAAAGCTTCTAAAGAATATTTTAAGCCAGAGTTTTTATAAGTTTTGAGAGGTAAATTTTGAGAGATTAAGGTTAGCATAGTATTAGAAAAAAATGAGCTAATATTTGCTGCATCTCTATCAAAATAATAGATAGCTTTATCTACTATAGATGCATTTTCTTGATTGACAAGTTTCTTGTAATCCTCCTCCTTTTTTAATAATAATCTATTTAAAAACAAAGTATATTCAAAACCACATTCCGAATTTATTTCTTTTTCGTTTAGAAACTGTACAATAATATCTTTGGGTTTTTTAGAGAAGTAAGTACCATTAAGAAATGTTTTTTTTATAAAATCTCTATGTACATAATAATAATTAATAGAATCTTTTTTGTTTTTAAGTTTTGAACTAAGGGTTTCTATTGTTTTTTGTGCTTCTAAAATTTGTGTTTCTTTAGCGGATATACTTGCTTCTATCTCTACTATTTTTGCATTTAAAGGAATAGGATCTTTCTTGCAAGAAGAAATTAAAAAAGCAAAGACGATAAGTATTCTTAAGGCTTTCATTTGTATTGTTTTTAATACTATTTATTCAATAATACTGGTGTGTATTTTTTTCATAACCGAGTAAACAATTTCCATATTGTTTTCTTGTTGTCTTCTTGCCCAAAAAGAATACATATAAAAATAAGAGATATTTCTATAATACTCTGGAAATTCATTTACATAAACATCAGTGTCATTTTTCTTAAGTTTGGCTAAAAGTGCATTTACAGCTTCTTCATTTTTATAATGTCCATGTTCTGATAATTCGTACAATTCTTCTAATAATACGTAATCGTTTTCTTCTAAACTTTCATATACATTTAAAAGGGATTCGATGTAGATGTGCGAGTTAGATTCTTTATAGATATTGTTGTATTTAAATGAATTTATAATAGTACCACACATGTTGTTATTAAAAAAAGCTGCAATATCTTTAGAATTTCTACTTTTTACATTTAAGAATTCTGGCGTTTCAGATAGTTCATAAGATTCGTCAATATGCATTAAATATTCTTTCCATTTATAGGTTAAAGATTGCATAAGAGAAGTTTCTTTTCCAATTTCAAAAAACTGTATTAATAAATCAACTTTACTATATTTCTCAAGATTTATAGCAATAATATTTTTAAGAAACGGTTTGGATACATAATCTTCATCTAGTTCTTTTTTTTGATAATCCAGTTGAACTTCAATAGCACCAATTTTAGAGTATAGTTTGTTTTTTTCTTCTTCAAGTGCTGTTAGTTTTTCTTTTAGGTTAATTATTTTTTCACCAGCTTTATTTTCATCAGTGCTATCACAAGAATTTAATAAAAATGCTATTAAAACAAGTACAATTATTTTTTTCATATTTGTTATTTAAGGATTAGCTACAAAATGGTTTTTGTATGCTGTTCTTGATAAAAGGAGATTAGCTTTCTTTTTTAATAAGTAAAAATAGTTCATTTTCTAAAGCTAAATATCCTTGATTATATATATAATAATATGTATTGCCAGTTTTTGTTGTATAAATTGAAGTAAAAAACTGAAAATCGAATCCGTTGTCATAAAGTTTAGTTCGGGTAACCTTAGTTTTTCCTGTTGAATTTAATTCCGATAAAATTTTATGATTTTTTTTAAGACGGTTATTAATATTGCGAATTAAATTTTTACTGTCTTTATTGACTTTATTATTATAAGTATTACGACAATAATCTGAACAAAATTTTTTGTCTATTCTACCAGTTACAGTTTCTCCACATTCTAAGCACTCTTTATTTTTCATTTAGTAAATATAATACATTATCCATTTACAAACGACTACAAACATTTACAATCGAAAGTAATTGTTTTGCAACCGAATAAAACTGTTTTCATGTCGCAACTTTGCAGTGTCAATAAATAAAGCTGACAATAATTATAATATTAATCAACTCTAAAAAAAGAGTATTAAAAAACAACTTATCTTATGAATACGTTAAGAAACAAAGTACAATTAATTGGGAATTTAGGAAATGACCCAGAAATAATTACTTTAGAAAGTGGAAAAAAACTCGTTAAATTTTCACTAGCAACCAACGATAGTTATAAAAATGCAAAAGGAGAAAAAGTAGAAGATACACAATGGCATAATATTGTTGCTTGGAATAAAACAGGAGAGATTATAGAGAATTATGTAACTAAAGGAAATGAGATTGCTATAGAAGGAAAATTAACCTCTAGGAGTTACGAAGATACAAATGGAGTTAAACGTTATATAACAGAAGTAGTTTGTAATGAAGTATTATTGTTAGGAAACAAATAAGTGGGGAATTTGCTATAGAACCAAAGAATAATTGAAAAAGAAATAAATAAACCCCAGTAGTTTTAATACTTACTGGGGTTTGTTTTTAAGGCAGTATCTAATATTAAATTAACTTTTAATGTATAAATAACCAGATGTTTTTATTGTTTTTGGAATTCTATTTTCATTTGACTCATAATTTATGATATAAAAATATGTTCCAGTTGGTAGTTTTTTGTCTTTTTCTATTGTTGATCTACCTTGAGAAATACCTTTAAAAGAATTACGATCATTATCATAATTTTTGTTCTCAAAAACTAAAACCCCCCAACGATTGAATATTTTAACAGTATTATCAGGATAACATTCAATACCTTCTATAATAAAACGATCATTAAGAGCATCTTCATTTAATGAAATACCATTTTTTACAACTATAGGACACTCTACATAAAGTATTTGTGTAAATATAGCTTCATTTCCACAAGTGTCAGTTGCAGTCCAAATTCGTTCTATTTGATATTTATTAGTACAAGTATCTTCAGTAATTTCTGTTTCAGAGAATAAAATTTCAACTTCGTTATCACAATTGTCTAATACTATTGGAGTTACTGCTTCTGGAATAGTATCACATGACACATATAATTCTTCAAGAGTGTCGCTTGCAAAAACAGGAGCTTGCGTATCTTGTATTGTTATTGTTTGTGTACAAGTAATAACGGTACCAATTTCATCCATAGCTGTAAAAGTTCTGGTCAAAGTCCCTGTGTTTTCACTACATCCGTTAACTAAATCACTATCTTCATATGTAAAAGTAACATCACTACAGCTTTCTTCAACTATTGGGATTCCTGTATTTTCAATAGCTAATGAGTTACCACATTCTAATGTTATTGAACTTGGACAAGTAATAATTAAACTAATAGGTTCTATTGCATCTATAACAAAAGAGTTTTCAGATGTACATGATTCATCTGTGCTAAGTCTAACTATAATGTTATAAGAACTATTTGGATCTAAATTAGAAAATACATTAGATGTTTGAAAATCAATTCCATCTATACTGTATTCATAATTAGTACCTATAGGGCTAGTTATTGTAATTTCACCTCTTTCAACTCCGCATATAGGTTGTATTATTTCAGCTGTAGGAATAGTAGGAGTACTTGGTACAGCATTAATGGTAACAGTTGTCGTAGTATCTGTAGTACACGTATTATCAGTTGTACTTCTAATAGTCAATGTATATGTTCCTGGAGTTACACCTGTAAAAGTTTCACTAGCTTGAAAAGCACCATCAATACTATATTCGACATTTGCTTGAGTATTGAAAACAATAGTTCCTGTTGTAACGCTACAAGTTGGTTGTGTAAGAGTAACAATTGTTGGTTCTAATGGTGCACTTGGTATAGCATTAATGGTAACCGTTGTCGTAGCATCTGTAGTACATGTATTATCAGTTGTACTTCTAACAGTTAATGTATATGTTCCTGGCTCCACACCTGTAAAAGTTTCACTTGTTTGAAAAGCACTACCAATACTATATTCGACATTTGCTTGAGTATTGAAAACAATTGTTCCCGTATTAACCGCACAAGTTGGTTGGGTAAGAGTAACAATTGTCGGTTCTAAAGGTGAACTTGGTACAGCATTAATGGTAACCGTTGTAGTTGCATCTGTTGTACAGGTATTATTTAAATTACTTCTAACAGTTAATGTATATGTTCCAGGAGCTACATTTGTAAACGTTTCACTAACCTGAAAAATTCCGCCAATACTATATTCTACATCTGTTTGTGTGTTAAAAACAATTGTTCCACTCGGCACTAAACATGTTGGTTGAGTTACTGTTATTACAGTTGGATTAGCAGGAGTAACCAATGCTGGATCAATAACAATGGTAGTTGCAGCAGAAGTACAACCATCAACATTTGTTTGTGTTAATTCATAGGTTCCAGGCGCTAATGCTGAAAAGCTAGTTCCAGTTTGAGCCGCCACAACAGGAGCAGTTCCTGTTAAGGTATATGTTGAAGTTGTCACAGGCGTTGTCACATTAATACTTCCAGTTGAAACAGAACACGTAGGATCTACATGTGTTGCAGTTGGTGCAACAGGAGTTATTAAAGCAGGATCAATAACAATGGTAGTTGCAGCAGAAGTACAACCATCAACATTTGTTTGTGTTAATTCATAGGTTCCAGGCGCTAATGTTGTAAAGCTAGTTCCAGTTTGAGCCGCCACAACAGGAACAGTTCCAGTTAAGGTATATGTTGAAGTTGTCACAGGCGTTGTCACATTAATACTTCCAGTTGAAACAGAACACGTAGGATCTACATGTGTT
>SIHP01000028.1 GCA_004762155.1 Flavobacteriaceae bacterium | reverse complement strand
ATTTATGGTTTATTTTTAGGACTCCGTCTTTTATGATCTATTGGAATTTCATACCTTTATATTACAAAGACTAAAACCAACAACAGCTAAAAGTCAATGCTTCCCATTCGGTCGCACTGCTGTTAGCTATACGTTAGCACCAACTTAAAAAAAGAAGATGAACAAAGAATCTTTCCTTCGGGAATTTATGACTGAAATTTGGAATAAAAAGAATTTTGATAAAGTTGAACAATATGTTCATCCAGAATATACAATCCATCTTGATACAACTGACCCTTGGGAAGGAAAAACTTTATCTCATTCTGAATTCGAAGAGCGATTGAATTTTTCATTCAATTCATTTCCTGATATGAATTTTGAAATAACATCTGCAATTCCAGAAGAAAATCACGTTGCTATAACTTGGATATTAACTGGAACAAACCTTGGTATGATTGGCGGATATCCACCAACCAAAAAAACCATAAATACAAAAGGGTTAACAATTTATCATTTCAAGGACAATTTAATTAATGGACATACTCAAGTTTTTGACAGAATAACTGTTATGAAACAATTAGGATTTATGTAATATGAAAACAAAAAAAGAACTTAAAGAAGAGTACAAACAAATGAAAATTCCAATGGGAGTTTTTCAAATAAAAAACATTAAAAATAATAAAGTTCTGATTGACCATAGTATTGATATGGAATCAAAATGGAACTCAAATTCGGTAACCACAGGAATGGTAGTTTCCAAAAAGATTGGAATGAGTATGGAGAGGAAAATTTTGTGTTTGAAGTTTTATCAGAATTAAAAAAGAAAGAAGAAGAAAATATAAATTACAATAAGGAATTGAAAACTCTGCAAGAAATGGTAACTGAAGAGTTGAATATTGAAAGTATCTACAAATAAAAAGCAGGTGCTAACAATGTATATAAAAAATAGCGCAAGTTATTGCTAACACAAAGGTTTGGGCATTTTTGGAAAGTCGCCAAATTTTTAAATTTGATAAATTCCCAAAAATAAAATAATTAGTAAAATTTAAAAATTCGGCTTGTGTATAATTCGAAATTTATCGCTTATTTTCAGCGCTACATTTCATATACGAGACGTTAGCGGTAAGTAAAAACTCAATCAAAAACAATATATGACTCAAAATAAAGCAATTATATTCGATATGGATGGAGTTCTTGTTGACTCTGAAAAATTTTGGAAACAAGCAGAAAATGAAATATTCTCATCTTTAGGAGTAAATGTAACAGACAAATATTCTGAGATAACAAAATCGATGACAACCTCTGAAGTTACAAAGTTTTGGTATGAAAAATATCCGTGGAAAAACCAAAGCTTAGATATTGTAGAACAAATGGTTATTTCAAGAGTTATTAAATTAATTGAAACTGAAGACTGTCAAATAAAAGGTGTTAAACCATTCATAGAAAAGTTGAAAGGCAAAAAATATAAAATTGGACTAGCTACTAATTCACCTGATAGAATAATCCCTTTTGTTTTAAAAAAATTAGACATAATACATTTATTTGATTCTATTTCTTCCGCAGAATTTGAAAAGCAAGGTAAACCTCACCCTGCAATATATTATAACACGGCAGAAAAATTAAATACTGAACCTATTAATTGTATAGTAATCGAAGACTCATATAAAGGAATGCTATCCGCGAAAAATGCAGGAATGACAGTTGTTGCTTTTACCAATGGAAATAAAGAAATTAATTTTGAAATAGCAGACTATAAAATCAATAGCTTTGAAAATAATGAATGTGAACTATTCAACTAAAACCTACCGCTAACAATGTGTATATTTAATGCGGGGTTTGGTGTTTAATTCAAAGTTTTGTTTATTTTTACTAAGTCCGTCAAATCATTTTGATTTGACTTTTGATTAAACAAGATAAAGGCAAACAAAATGCTTTGCCTCGTGTTAAACTGAAAGTCTATTGACTTTCTATTTCCGCACTAAACATACACGCAACGTTGCCAACAAGGTGAAATTAAAAAACTGGGTTTATAAATATTCGATTTTACAACTGAAAACTAGTCTTTTAATTAAGAATTCCTAAAAGCTGAATTCGAAAAAAAAGCTGAAACGGAAGACAGAAATCTAATCTGGTCGGTTATGAAAAACAGACAGAAACAGAAAACTGAAATCCAATCTGGTCGGTTATGAAAAATAGACAGAAACAGAAAACTGAAATCCAATCTGGTCGGTTAAGAAAAACAGACAGAAACGGAAAACAGAAACCCAATCTGGTCGGTTATGAAAACAGACAGAAACGGACAATAGAAACTCAATCTGGTCGGTTATAAAAAACAGACAGAAATAGAAACCGAAAACGAATCTGGTCGATTATGAAAAACAGACAGAAACGGAAACCGAAAAAAGGAAATTACCAACCCAAGTCCCTTAATAAAAAATCATGCTAACGCAGGCGGAGCTGAACTCGTTGTACGAGATAAAAAACCCTGTAGGCAACAAGGTATAAAAAAAATAAGGGCATTTGAAATAAATTGAAATGTAGTACTTTTCAATAAACTCCGCCAAATTTAAAATTTGACGTTTTATTGAAAACAGATTAGAACGAAAATTTGTAAATTTGGCTAAACGACTAACAGAAAAGTAAGTACTTATAAATCCCTTACTTTTATTATACGAGGCCGTTACCATACATTTGAGAAAAACCTATGACCGAAACAAAACTAACTGCTGAAATTAAAACTAAACCGAATATTGAAAATCGAATTGGAGCAGGAATTATTGACTATTTAATTATCTGCACTTTCTT
>SIHP01000027.1 GCA_004762155.1 Flavobacteriaceae bacterium | reverse complement strand
AATAACTTCTCCTACTTCTGCACCATAAGAAGTAACATATTTTGATTCAATATTTTCAGCAAATATTTGAGGCTTAAAATTCATTCGTTTTTTATTGCACACAACGGCTCGGCTAATGTTAGTACGGGATTAAATTAGCATTTAATTTCGGATTAAGCGATTAGCCAAAACTTTTTATTTTGTTTTATTTTTTTCTGTTCTAAAGCCAAATCAAAAGATTTGGCGGACTTTATAAAAATACACTAAACTTTGGATTAAACACCAAAATCCGTATTAATTTTAGCCATTGTTGGCAACTGGCTTTATCTTATTCGTATAATTTTAGCATCAAAATCTGCCATTAAATATACTCGGTCAAATTTAGATTCCATTTCATAATTTTCCATTTCATTCATTTCGTATGAAACTGAAGATAATGAACCAATTAAAAGTGTAAGCCAATATTCATCTAATTTAAATTCACTTTTCTCGTAACCAGAAATTTTAGTTTCTTTTTTGAGTATTTCTTTTTTAAGTCTCTCTCTAGTTAAATATTCAGCTTGCCAATTTTTTTCTTTATAAGAGAAAGAAACTTGAGAATGTCTAGTTGTTCTAATTCCAGTAATATATTCTGGTAAGTCAATTTCAGTTTCTATTCGAGTCCATTGTACAAAATCAGCTATTTTTTCGGCTAGTTCTGCTTTTTCAGTTTGTTTATAATCAAGCTTATCGTTCAAAATTGAAATCGTTGCGTGGACATTCGTATTTGGGTATTTTGATGAGAAAACTTGTTCCGAATAATTTAATAGGTTTTTTATTTTATAGTAACGACTTGCGTCATCTGTAAGTATTTGAGTGTGTTCAAGTCCAATTTGTTTATTTTTATGACTAATAATGAAATCTGGACTTGGTGGTTGTGGTTTTGCAGTAATTCTGATTTCAGTGTCAATTTTATAAACGAATTTCCCAATTTGGCAGACTTCCAAAATCTCCTTTTTTTCAAGGTTATATTTTTCCACAATCGGATTTATTATTGCACCTAGTTCAGTTCTCTCTTTTTTTGAGTTCTCAATTAGTTTCTTTAAATCCTCTTTGTTTATTTTGTAGTTCATTCTTTAGCTTGTTGCCAACGGCTCGGCTAATGTTAGTACGGGATTAAATTAGCATTTAATTTCGGATTAAGCAATTAGCCAAAACTTTTTATTTTGTTTTATCTTTTTTTGTACTAAAGCCAAATCAAAAGATTAGGTGGACTTTATAAAAATACACTAAACTTTGGGTTAAACACCAAAACCCGTATTAATTTTAGCCCTTGTTGTAAATAGTTTATTTTACAGTGTCTTTAACATAAATTTCTTTCTCAAAATAAGTTTGGGATTCCGCGGTCGAATTTTCTCCGTTTTTATCGATATAACTATTCGAGTATTCTATCATTAAGCCTCTAATAGTTTTTTTTCCTGTTGTTTTAAATTTCCCGCTAAAGGCTGCTATTTTATTCAAATCATATGTGCCAAAATCGGCATTATGTATCGTGTCAATTTTAGCATATTTAAAAGTATCTAATTTAACAGAATTAATATTCGAAAAATCATTTTTCAAGCTATTTGTATTGTCAACAATGACATTGACTTTAGAGTCAAAATCTCTAAGTAGTGGAGAACCACAATAAGCATAAGCCAAGTAATATTCAGAAATAGAAATAGTATCTTTAGTTAAAAATACAAATTTATCATAACTAGTATTTCTATGTCCTAAAGTGTCATTAACAAATTCTTGTTGGTCATAGAGTTTCTCTTTTTTGTTATACGCTATAGTATCTCCTTTTTTATTTAAAAACCAATTTCTATTTATATTCCTTTCAGGGTGATTTTTAATGAAAAAATATTCTCTTATTTCTCTTAGAGAAGATTCATTGTCGTACAATTTCCAAATGCCATATTTTTTTCCATTTTTATGTTGCTTTCCTTTTTTGAAAATGGATTGACTTTTATAATAAAAATAAACACTGTCGTACTCTTCAAACTCTATTGTTTTTTTATAAATAGATTTTTTTGAATCGGAGTAGTACTCTAATTTAATGTTTTCTAAATTCTTATTACAACTGATTAATAGACTAAATAAAAAAAAGTAATAGATGTTTATTTTTAACAATTTTTGAGTTTTTTAATTATTTACAACGTTGGTATAATAAACGTAGGGCAGGTGAGAAGCACTATGTTTATTTTTATTAATTAGCTAAATATAAATATTTTGCTTTTATTTTTTACTTAAAAGACTAATTTTATATTTAGCGGACTTTCTTAATATTTTTAATGTTTAAATTTAGCAGAATTGCCCTATGTTTTTTATACTTTGTTGGCAACTGGCTTTTCAACGTCCAATGCGAAATTGATGATACTTTCAACGTGGATTTTAGTTGTATCGAACACAGGTAATTTTAAATCTTTTTGTCCAATTAACATAGGTATTTCTGTACAGCCTAAAATAATTCCTTCAGCTCCTCTCTCAATTAATCCACTCGCATATCCGACAAATTTTTTCTTGGATTCTTTACTTACAAATCCTTTCCCAAGTTCATTTTTGACTATGTTTTGTATTTCTTCTATATCTTTTTTTTCTGATGGTATAATAGTCTCGATGTTATATTCTCTCAGTTTATTTCGGTAAAAATCCATTTCCATTGTAAATTTTGTACCTAACAACCCTACCTTTCTCAACTTTTCCTTTTTGATTTCTATTGCAGTAGCATCTGCGATATGAATAATTGGAATGTCAATTTTTGATTGAATTTCGTCAGCGAATAAATGTGCTGTGTTAGCACACAAAACTATAGCATCTACATTGCTAGAGACCAGATTTTTGCAAGCATCGAAAATTAGGTCAAAAGAATTAGTCCACCCTTTGTTTTGAATATCCGAAAAATTCAATGAATATATTATACATTCGGCAGAGTTTAAACCGCCTAGTTTTTCATTGATTCCTTGATTGATGTATTTATAATAATCCAACGTTGAAGTCCAACTAATCCCTCCTACGAATCCAATTTTTTTCATCCTCTATCTTTTTTTTAGCTTGTTGCCAACCTTGTTGTATATGGTTTGTTGCGTGTTTTAAGCACTAAAGTTAGCAAATAAATCACAGATAGAAAATCCGCGAGGATTTTCGTAAGTAGGCTAGAACTAGCAATAAATTATATACGGTGTTACCAAACGTTTTTTATTCTATTTTAAGTTCCATTTTAATAGTCGCTCTCTCATATGGAACATAATCTAGGCTCACTACTTTAAAACCATTTTTGAAATATAAGTTTAGAGCATTAATCAAAACTTGATTTGTGTACAAAACTAGAATATCTAACTTCAGTTCGTTACATTTCTCGATTGCAATTTTCATTAGTGATTGTCCAACCTCTTTACCTTGATAGCCAGATTTAACTCCCATTCTAGTAAGAGCATATTTATTATTCGTTATCTTTTCCAAAGCTATAGAGCCAATAGGTGTGTTATTGTGAATAGCTAAATATATATAACCTCCTTTGTCTAAAATTTCTTTCTTTGGATTATTGAAAGCTTTTTTGTCAAGTTCTGTTATTGTAAAATATTTTTCTATCCACTCATAATTAATTTCTTTAAAGTCTCTATTGAACTCTTCTCTATAAGAGATAATCTGAATATTGTTTTTTATAATTTTATTCATTATGGTGGTTTTCAATACTTGCTTTAGGCAAATATAATTAAAAATAGTTGTCTTTAGCAAGTATTTTTGTAGATTTGAAATATGGATGAAAAAGTAGTTAAAGAAATAAGAGCTTTTAATAGGTCTTATGTTAGGACAATAGGTTTATTACAGAATAGTATTTTGAATAGTGGTTATTCATTGACAGAAGCTCATATTTTAAATGAAGTAAATTCAAAACAGGATTCAACCGCTACAAGTATTAATCAAGAATTAAAATTAGATGAAGGATATTTGAGTAGAGTGATTAAAAAGTTGATTTCAAAATCATTAATTATTAAAGAACAATCTTTAACAGATAAACGTGTATTTGTAATCAACCCTACTGATAAAGGAATAAATGAATATCAAAAACTAGATAAACTGGCCTCAAAAATGGTGAAAAATAATATGGAACATTTAAGTCACATTCAACAAATAGAACTTGCTGATTTATTGGGTAAAGTAAAAGCTTTATTAAAAAAAGAATAAACATTTTAAAATTCAAATATGTCCTTCAATTTGAGATTTGTTTGAAATGTTTGGTAACGGCTGATGTATTTTTAGTTGCTCGGTTGAGCGTAAACTTAATAAATGAAAACTAAACATCGAAGTTATCTAAAGATTTTCTCCTTTTGGAAAATCTGCATGCAATTAAATATACATTTTGTTG
>SIHP01000026.1 GCA_004762155.1 Flavobacteriaceae bacterium | reverse complement strand
GCTACTGCTAGTTTTCAACTAGTAGCGTTCATGAGTAAGAAATAATAAATTAAAAGTAAATGAAACCGTAACGAAAGTTATGGTTTTGTTTGTTTTATAAAATAGACTGAATTTTTCTTTTAGCTATAAAAGCATCTATAACAGAAAAGATATGTTGTTTATCTTCTTCTTCAAATTTAGATACTTGTAAAATACGTTCACGGGTATTTTTATCCATTTGAACATCTACTTTTCCAGTAAGGTAATCAAGGCTTACATCTAATATATCTGCAATCTTACGAGCAATTTCTATAGAAGGAAATACTTCATTACGCTCATATCTACCTAATACATTTTTATGAATCCCAAGTTTATAAGCTAAATCTGTTTGAGATATACTTTGCTTTTTTCTAAGCTCTACAACTATATTACCAAAATTCATAAAAAAGAAACTTTATAAGGTTTTAAAACCTAAATAATTACTGAAAAGCAAATATATGGAAACTAAATCGGTTCTTAAAAAACTAAATGATTTGCAAAATAAAACTAAGATGGTATCTTAGCACCTAATTAGGTGTCAAAATATTTTTTATGAACAATTTTAATACTTCCAATCCAAACAACTACCAATACGTTACAAAACATCTAGAAATCCATGTTTTAGGCGGTTTAAAAGTGAACAAACTAGAGAGTTTACGAGTTACGTTAAGCTTACAAAAAGTAAAAGGAACTAATATTTTAAGACACTCCATAGATTTATACAACGATACTCAAGTAGAAAAGTTTGTAAGAAGAATAGCAGAACGTTTGGAAATAGGAACAAGTATTACAAGAATTAACACACGAATTAGAAAACTACAGATTTTTATTACTCAATAAAGAAGCAGAAACCAACAAACCATTTTATAAAGAACTAAACGCAAGTGAAGAAAAAGAAGCTATTGCGTTTTTAAAAAAGGGAGAATTGCTAGCCTTGACAAATGAGTACATCGGCAAAAGCGGAGTTATTGGAGAGTTCAATAATCGCTTGCTGATGTATCTCATTTTTACTTCTCGAAAAACAAATAATCCGTTGCATTGTATAAGTTTAGGAAGTTCAGGAGTTGGTAAAACACATTTACAATCTAAAGTAGCAGAACTCATTCCAGAAGAAGATAAAGTAGAAATAACGGTTTTATCAGCAAATGCTTTTTATTACTTCAACAGAACAGAATTACAACACAAACTTATTTTAATAGAAGATTTAGACGGAGCAGAAAGTGTTTTATATCCACTAAGAGAATTGCAATCTAAAAAGAGAATAACCAAAACAGTGGTTCATAAAGATGCAAAAGGAACAACTAAAACGATTCATTTAACTGTTGAAGGTCCAGTTTGTGTTGCCGGTTGTACAACACAAGAATCTATTTACGAAGACAATAGTAACAGAAGTTTTTTATTATACATAGATGAAAGCGAGGAACAAGATAGTAGAATTATGAACTATCAGCGGTTAATAAGCGCAGGGAAACTAAACGAATCCGAGCAACTAAAAGCAGTTGAGCTGCTAAAAAACGTACAAAGAGTTTTAAAGCCAATACGAGTAATAAATCCATTTGCAGAATATTTAGAATTACCAAAAAGTGTATTTAAACCACGTCGTACAAATAGTCATTATTTACAGTTTATAGAAGCAGTTACTTTTTACAAACAGTGGCAGCGCTACAGGCAATATGACAAGGATACTGGCGAAGAATATATAGAAACTACCATTGAAGATATACAAGAAGCAAACGAACTAATACAAGAAGTTTTATTACATAAAAGCGATATATTAAACGGAGCATGTAGACAGTTTTTTGAACTGCTAAAAACACATTTAAAAGTAAATGAACAAGCAACCTTTACTAATGCTGAAATAAGAAAAGCTTTACGTATCAATCCAAGTAATCAAAAACGATACATGATACAATTACAATTAGCTGATTTAGTACGAAAAGCAAAAGGAGATAAACGCAAAGGTTATGTGTACGAAGTTTTGAATTACGAAGATTATAATACTACCAATACACAAATAGAAACCATATTAAAACAAACTACAGAAAACTTAGTAGTTCAAAGAAGTTCATAATGGTTCATCATTAAAAATGGACTAATTAAACACCTAATAAACAAACTTTTAAGTTAAGTAGCTCACAGTATTTAAAAAACGTAACCGACCGATGAAAAAATTAAAGCTACAAAACACCAGTTTTAAAATATTAGTAGCCAGTTATAAAGAGTGGTTAGATATTTTAGGATATGCAGAAAGTACCGTGTATTATTTACCAAATCATTTACAAGAGTTTTTTTATTACTTGGAACAAAACAATATTAAAACAGTAAATAATATTACTACTAAAACTGTAAAAAACTATTACCAATACTTGCAAGAAAGAAGTAACGAAAGACAAAACGGAGCATTAAGTAAAAGCTATTTAAACAAACATCAACAAGCGTTAAAAAAGTTTAAAGAATACTTACAAAATCATAATCATACAGGAATAAACATACATTTAAAATCAGAACAAAATCCAACAGAAGAAAAGCTAAACATACTTACACAATCAGAAATCAAAGAACTTTTTACAGCTTGTAATTATAGTCATGAATCAGAAAAAATAAGATTAAGAGATAAAGCAATGTTGGTTATTTTATATAGTTGTGGATTACGAAGGACGGAGGCCGTCAGCCTAGATATTAAAGATATTTATTTTGACAAAGAAAGAATTTTAGTCAGAAAAGGAAAAAACTACAAAGAACGTTTTGTTCCAATCAACAGAAAAAATGCCGAAATATTAGAAGATTATATCTACGAAGGACGTTTGCTATTTAAAGAAGCACATTTAAGTGAAGCCTTATTTATGAGTAATCTAGGAAACAGATTAAGCGGAAAGAGTTTTGCCATGCGATTGCAAAAGTTAGCTCAATTAACCAACAACAAAAATATAGCAGAAAAGAAAATAACACTACACACCTTACGTCATTCCATAGCAACACATTTATTACAAAAAGAAGTGAAATTAGAAAGTATAAAAACATTTTTAGGTCATAGTAGTTTAGAATCTACACAAATCTATACACACGTATTAAAAACCATGGAAGATGATTGAATATAGAAATTATCTAGAGAAAGAGAATTACAGTAAAACAACTATAGAAACTTACACAAAACAAGCAGAGAAATTTGTAAACTGGTGTACTAAAAATTACACTACAACAAAAAGTATAGATTATAAAACCTTCTTAAAATACATCAAGAATTTACAACAAAAACAAACGACAAAGAAAACGGTAAAACATAAAATTGGAAGCCTAAAAATTTACTTTAAATACCTTTTATCAGAAAATTATAGAATAGATAATCCAATAGAAAATATAAATATCAAAGGCGTAAAAAGAGTGATTAATTACAATTTATTAGAAGCTGACGAACTGGAAGATTTATACTATAGTTACGAGAGCAATAATATCGCTGATAACTATCACAGAATTTGTGCAAAACGGAATAAAATAATTGTTGGATTGTTAGTTTATCAAGGATTAACAACAACAGAGCTTATACAATTAGAACTAGAGAATTTAGAAATTTACAAAGGAAAAATTTATATAAAAAGTGGAACTAGAAGTAACGCAAGAACTTTAGAGTTAAAATCTTGGCAAGTAATAGAATTACTCGAATATGTAAAAGAAGTTAGAGAAGAAATAATAAACATAAAACATATAGAAAGTGAACGCTTATTTATACCAAACAACAAAAGATTAGGAAATACAGTTCAGAATATTTTAAAGAAATTAAAGCAAACTAATAACAAAATAATAAATAGTCATCAAATACGAGCAAGTGTAATAACAAACTGGTTAAAACAATATAATTTAAGAGAAGTACAAGTATTAGCAGGACATCGTTATATAAGTTCAACAGAACGTTATGTACAAGACGATTTGGAAAGTTTACACGAAATAGTAAATAACTTTCATCCAATCAATTAATTATTTTATAAAATGAAGTATATCAACAATAAAAACATTAAATTATCTTTGTATTATAAAAGAGCAAGTATTATGGCAACTATAGATTTAAGAAATACCGTTAAAGAATACATTAATAATGCAGATGTAAGGCTTTTAAAAATGGTAAAAGCTTTAGCAGAAAGTTATCAAAGTGATGAGCAAGAACTTTTATTAAGTGAAGAACAATATCAAATAATAGACAAACGTAGAGAGTTATATTTAAACGGAGAAAGTAAATCATTTAGTTGGGAACAAGTAAAGCAAAACGCAAGAAATACAGCTAAATAATGGCATACACTATTGAAGTTAAAGATGAAGCTAATTTAGAGATTATAGAAGCTTATCTTTATTATGAAGAAAAACGAATCGGATTAGGAGAAGAGTTTTTAGAACATTTAGATGTTTATTTTGATAGAATTATCGCTAATCCAAAACACTTTCCTCAAAAGAGAAAACCTTATCGAGAAGCTTTTATAAAACGTTTTCCATTTTTAATTATTTATGAAACTACAAAAGGAAAAGTTATAGTTTACTCTGTTTTTAATACTTGGCAAAGTCCAGAAAAGAAAAAGAAGTAAAACCTAAAAGCTTCGCTCCACTTCGTTCTGCTCGCTAAAAACAAATCACGACGAAAAAATCAATCTTTACGGATAAACCAGCCGCTTTCCAACGCGCTGCAATTTTTGTCCGCCAACGCATTTACAGCACATTGTAAGTTGTTCATTCTTCACAATTACAAAGCGCTGTAGCCAACGCTAAAAGTCAAAAATCACTCCAAAGCTAAGTAACATAATATGCTGTTATAACACTCTTCCGTAAAAACTCCAGGTATTATAACGCAATTATGTAAAATAGCCACTTCCCTTTGTCTCCTTACAGTCGGAGTTTTTTATTTGCAAAGCAACCAATCTGAATGAAAAACAAGGCATTTTAAAAAATTAGGATTATCTGCCGCATTTACAGCCTCTAAATCCTAAGTTTTTAAAAAGGTCACTAATTAATCCGTTTTAAAGTTTGATGATTTAGAGGCTGTTGAAGCGTGGAAAATCATCAAACTTTAAAATGACTACTTCTATCCGAAAAGATTGGGAAAACACGTCTAAAATCAAGAAAACACTAATTTAAACCAACTTTTTTGAGTTTGATATTAGAATATTACCTTAAAAAATCATGTCGTAAACTGTCTATTTTAAAACGAAAAGTGCGCGCTGGATGAAGCGGCTATTTAACATAGTTGTATTATAAACCTTGGAGTTTACGCAAATGGATTATAATGCCCAATTATGTTACTTAGCTTTGGGGTATCCAACTAAATTTTTTTTCTATCTTTGAACTAGCTATGTTGAATCCGATAACAAATCCATTTTTTTTAAATTTTGGCACTAAACCGCCAGAAAAACGTGACCGTTTAAAAAAAAAACGCGTAAA
>SIHP01000025.1 GCA_004762155.1 Flavobacteriaceae bacterium | reverse complement strand
GGAAAAAAAGCCAACTGCTTTAAAGTTCTATGAAAATTTTGGCTTTAAAAAAGGAGATGAATATTTATATGAATTTGATCTATTAAAGAAAGAATATCAAAAAATGATAGCGGTTTATAAAGAGTATGAAAAATAGTTTTTTTTAAATGCTTTATCGTTTGTATTTCTAATATTCTAAATATAGAGAATAACGTCGTTCTTTTGTAAAATCTTTAGTGGCCTTTAGGTAAAATTAAATCTCTCACCTTTAGTTATGGTTGTTTAATTTATTATAAAATTCTTAAATGAAAATGACTGAGTTTAAAATCAGAATTTAAGTCTCCAAATTATTTAGAAAACTCCTCACCAAACTCATTATATATATCTTGCCATAGAGGTTGAAATTGTAAATATCCGGCCAAAGGAAATCCTATTTTTGATCTTGTTTTAATTGCTGTTCTATGATCTAATTCGACTGGTGATAAGCCTGTTTGCATTGCTAATATTTGACTTTGGCAACTTCGTTCCATGGCTATAAACCACCAAACAGCTTCTTCAATAGTTTGACCAACAGTTAATAATCCGTGATTTTGTAAAATTGCTGCTTTTTGTTCTCCAAGAACGGCTGCTATTTTATCTCCTTCGTCTATTGCGTTTACAATTCCTGAATAGGTATTAAATAAAGCATGATCGTCATAAAAAGCACATACATCTTGTGTAATTGGAGATAACTTAATACCAAGTGTAGAAAATGTTTTACCCCATAAAGAATGTGAATGTACGGAAGCAATAACATCTGGCCTAGCATGATGAATTCTAGAGTGAATGACAAAAGCGGCTTTATTTACTGGATGCTTTCCCTCAATAACTTCTCCATTATGGTTTACTAATATAAGGTCTGAAGCCTTAATTTTTTTAAATGACATTCCAAATGGATTAACCCAAAAACAATCTTTTTTTTCTGGATCTCTTACAGTAATATGACCTGCAATACCTTCGGAAAATCCCATTTTTCCAAATAACCTAAAACAGCCAGCTAAAACTATCTTTAAATGATTTCTTTCTTCTTCTATATTTTTAAAAGTAGGAGGGGTAACAAATCCTTCAGGAAGCATTTGTAATGGCGGGTTTTTTACAGTCATAATTAAATTTTATTTTTTCTTAAAATATATATCCAAATAGCAATACATATACTCATTATTATAATTTTTGTATTCATGTCAATAAGCTTGGTAAATAAAGGACTTAATCCAAAAATATTACCAATTATATGAAAACAAGATGCCGCAAATATTGATTTACTTTTATCTGCAACGTAACCAATACCCCAACTAGAAACAATCAAAACACATAAAATTAAAGCTTCATTAAGTATTGTTGTGTTCCCTAAAAATGTAAGGTGCCAAGTATACCAAAAAAGACCTACTATAGAATATTTAATAAGTGGTTTTACATGTTTTAACTCATCATGCAAATATCCTCGCCAACCTGTTTCTTCTAGTATTCCATAAGTAACAATCCATACACCTAATAAAAAACCATAGATATGACTATTAAATTGATTATTAGAAATGCCTATGATACTTAAAATAAGTATTGGAATAGCAAGCATCAATAAACTTTTTAAACCTAATATTCCTTTAAATGTAATTTCGCGATTAACATTAAACATTTTAGTAACTAATAAAGCTCCTATAAATGGACCTACTCCTTCTAAAAGAGATTTAAAAACATTTAAAATAGGGGGAAGACTCCAACTCTTATAAATTTCAAAAGCATCATATCTAAAAATAAATGAAGAAGATAAGGCAATAATGAAGAATAGTAGAATACGAAAAGTTCGATTATTAAGCTGTTGCATTTCTTATAGAATTAGGAAGCAAGATATGTTTTTTTAGTAAAAAATTGATGTTATCAATATCTTCATCGTTAATATCAAAAAATATTTTTTGATCTAATTTGGTAAACATTTTCTTATTAAGTTCAATTACTGAATAAGTTTCTTTATTAAGAACATAAAATTTTTCATCATATGCAAACAATCCAATATTAGGATTTATTTCTAATTGATGTGTACTGTTTTCAAAGACTACAGTTTCTAAATTATTTTTTAGTTCTAAATCCATAAATTTATGTAGGTATAGCCAACCTTCCCATTGATTTGGGTATAATTTTAAGGCTTCTTCAAGAACTTTAAATATTTTTATAGTTGCATTTTCGGCATAATCTTGGGCGCTTAATTGTGAACTAGGTATAATTGGATCTTTCATTTCCCAACATGAAGTGTCATTTTCATCATAATATGATAAAAGTGGAATTATTGGGCATTTCGTATAATAAGAGAGCATTGCTAACCCTTTTCTAAAGAATATTTTTTGACCTAAAAAATCTACTTTTACAGAATTTTTCTGATTAAAATCTCCATTCATCCCTGTATTTCCGTCTACAAAAGCTAAAACAGAATAGTTTGATTTTGTTTTTGATAATATTTGAATTGATAAATCTTTTTTATCTGCAGGGTAAATTATAAGGTCTGAAGTAGAATTAAAAAAAGCTTTAATTTTTTCATATTTATCAATTATAAGGTCTTTTTGCATTTTATATGGCAAAGGATCTACAATTAAAACTACATTTAAATTAGCTTTTATTAAAAAAGCCATTGCAGATCTAAATGAACCTAAATGATAAGAGATATAGATACTTGGTGATAATTGATTTTTTATGTTTTTATCTATAGCATTTACACCTTCTATGTTTTTAAAATTCTCATAAAAATGTGTATCAATACTTTGTAAAGCTCTATACGAGAGAATTTCATGATATATTGATTTATGCTTTTTTTTAGGAATATTAGGAAGGCATTTAGAAAGATTAGCCGATAAGAAATGATAATTTTTTAATGCATGATTCTCCCATTTTTTATCAACATATTTTTTTAGCTTTTCTTTTTCTTCTTGAAAAACTTCTCTACGGATATTTTTTACTATCATTATTTTAATTTTTTTAAAAATTTGACAATCTGTTTATAAACTTTGTCTATATCTGCTATATGAGATTCATCATCTAGTTTAACAAACTTAATATTATGCAGCAACTTCTTAAACCTATCTATTGTTGTAATATCTATTAAACGATCTTGTTCACCATAAATAAGTAATGATTTAGTTGCTTGTTCTCTTATATCAATCTCCTTTATTTTTAGAATATGATTCAACTGTTGCAATACAGGCTTATGATTTGCGGTTGTTAGCTTTATATTTGAAAATTTTTGTAATCCTATTAATGGATTATCATTTATTTCGTTAGGTCTATGAGAAAACAAAGAAAGTAATCTAGAGAATAAATATAAATCGTGAGAAATTATACTCTTTAGAATAGAAACAATCTCTTTATCTCTTGGAGCTAATTTATTTGAACAACCAACCAATATAATTGACTTTAAATATGGGTACTCATTATTTAATAAGTGTTGAATTAATAAACCACCATAACTATAGCCAATTAAATGCATGGGTTTCTTAATTTTACATATAAGTTCTTCATGATAATGAGTAGCTAAATCATTAAATGATTTAAACTCTTTCAACGGCGAATTATATCCTGGATAATCAATAAAAATTATTTCATAATTATTAATTAATTCTTGAGGAATACTATTCTTCCAAAAACAAATATCTGAACTCATAGGATTAAAGAATACTAGACATTCTGGATTATGTGTGTTGATTCTTTTTATCATCTTAGATATTATTTACGATTTGAAATATATGATTTAGCCATTTTAAAATATTTTCTAGATAAAATATACATTATAAATAGCATTAACACCTTCTTAAATATTTCAATAATGGTAGTAGTGTTAAACTCCATTAATGGTAATGATGTAACAAAATAATATGTTTTAAAAGTTGAAAATGTTACAAACATTAAGACCATAAAAACCATCATTATAATAAAAAGTATTCTTAAAATAGAATAAATGGTTATTACTACATTCTGATAGCCTTTAAAAGATGTTTCAACCTCATCATCAAAAGGACCTTTTTTGGTTATAAAACTTAATAATTTCGCATTAGATTCCTGTATTAAATTTGGTACTCCTATTAAATCTGAAAGAATCCAATACCCATCAAATTTTAATAAGGGAAATAAATTAATTAGCATAATTGTAGTATTAATGCCTATTAGATAAGTTATTATTTCCTTAGTGTAAATTGAATTTGTTAGAAACAGAATAATTGAAAATATAATACCAATTATTAACTGTATATATATCCCTCCGAGATTTACTTTTATTTTATCTTTTTTAGTTAGTTTCCAGGCTTCTGTTAAATCTGTGTACATAACTGGAAGAAGGGTGTAAAACCCTAAACCAATACTTCTTGGTTTTATTCCTGATTTTATTGCGGCGGCAGCATGACCTATTTCATGTAAAAAAATTATTAGAAATAGGGAAAGATATGAAATACTCCATTTTAAGATTGTAAAGCCTATTGTTGTTGTTGCTTCAATAGATGAGTATTCATTAACGGAACTAAATATTAAAAAAAGATTGATTCCTAAAAGGATAGATAAAGTAAGATAAAACATCTTTCCATATAGAAAACTAAACGGTTTTGCTATTGCCTCAACAGCTTTGCTTTCTAAGATTTGTTTCTTAATCCAAAAACTTTTTGTGTTTTCTTTTTTTTCACTTATGGGTGAATTAAATAAGGGTATTAATTTTTTATTTATTAAATCTAATAAATCTGACTTAGAAAATGTGTTTTTCACATTAACCAAATTATATAATTCTTCTATTGTTTTGGCTATTTGCCCATTTTTAAGAATTGAATATACAGGTTCTTCAATTTTATAATATTTATTATTATATGCTAAAACATATTCTTTAGGTGAAATGCATAAAGCTTCATAGCTATAATTTAGTAAATGATTTTTCATTTTGTAAAAGTTAAATTGATTTTTTAATATCAAATTTTTAATTCTTAGTTTAATAAACCAACAAAGAAAAGATTTCTCTTTGTTGGTTGAATATTAACTAAGACTTTGTCTATTTAGTAACCATGTCTATGACATAAGTATCTGGATCTACACTTTGACTTTCAGCCGTTACAGACATTTCTAATCTGTTTTCTAATTCTTGAATGTTTACTTCTTGTAATTTCATTTTAAACGTTTTTTATTATAAAATTAAATAATCCAATTCACCTCCAAAAGATGGGTCTTCTAATACTGCAGACATTTCAAATCTGTTCTCTAATTCTTGAATGTTTATTTCTTGTAATTTCATTTTTGAAAAATTTATAGTTAATAATTACTTAACGTTTACGTCTCCTTCGACTACTATTTCAATACTAGCTGCTTCCGCTGCAACAGACATTTCTAATCTGTTTTCTAATTCTTGGATGTTTACTTCTTGTAATTTCATTTTAAAAAATTTTAAGGTTAATAATTAAGATTCTAATTGACTTATTTTGCTAAGACAAAATATTA
>SIHP01000024.1 GCA_004762155.1 Flavobacteriaceae bacterium | reverse complement strand
AAAAAATAATTAATTTTTCTTTGTTTAGGGATAAAAAAAGCTTGTATATTTGCAATCCGTTTTAGGTAACGAAGTTCATAATAAATATCGCGAAAAAAACTTTTCAAAAACATCAAATTTAATTTGGTCAGAATAAAAAAGGGTTATAGATTTGCAACCGCTTTAAGAAATAGAGCGACACGATCAGAGAGGTTTTGGAATAATCGTTTAAAGATTATCTAGTTCGATTCTAGAGTTTCTACAAGAAGTTAGTTTGAGTATTGGTTGAGATATACTGATTATAAAGATTGACAAAGTTCATTGAAAATATTGAAATTGACAGCGTAAACAAAGAGTAGAATAACCAGTTTAATTTTCGGATTAGACAAAATTCTTTTGAAACTTATTCATTAATAATATTAAAGATTATACAATGAAGAGTTTGATCCTGGCTCAGGATGAACGCTAGCGGCAGGCTTAACACATGCAAGTCGAGGGGTAACATTGTAGCTTGCTACAGATGACGACCGGCGAACGGGTGCGTAACGCGTATAGAATCTGCCTTGTACAGGAGGATAACCTTTAGAAATGAAGACTAATACTCCATAATATTGGATTGTGGCATCACAGACTAATTAAACATTTATGGGTACAAGATGACTATGCGTCCTATTAGCTAGATGGTAAGGTAACGGCTTACCATGGCAACGATAGGTAGGGGGTCTGAGAGGATTATCCCCCACACTGGTACTGAGACACGGACCAGACTCCTACGGGAGGCAGCAGTGAGGAATATTGGACAATGGAGGCAACTCTGATCCAGCCATGCCGCGTGCAGGAAGACTGCCCTATGGGTTGTAAACTGCTTTTATACAGGAAGAAACATTCCCTCGTGAGGGAACTTGACGGTACTGTAAGAATAAGGACCGGCTAACTCCGTGCCAGCAGCCGCGGTAATACGGAGGGTCCGAGCGTTATCCGGAATCATTGGGTTTAAAGGGTCCGCAGGCGGTCAATTAAGTCAGAGGTGAAATCCCGTCGCTCAACGACGGAACTGCCTTTGATACTGGTTGACTTGAGTTATACGGAAGTAGATAGAATAAGTAGTGTAGCGGTGAAATGCATAGATATTACTTAGAATACCGATTGCGAAGGCAGTCTACTACGTATATACTGACGCTCATGGACGAAAGCGTGGGGAGCGAACAGGATTAGATACCCTGGTAGTCCACGCCGTAAACGATGGATACTAGTTGTTGGGTTTCGACTCAGTGACTAAGCGAAAGTGATAAGTATCCCACCTGGGGAGTACGGTCGCAAGACTGAAACTCAAAGGAATTGACGGGGGCCCGCACAAGCGGTGGAGCATGTGGTTTAATTCGATGATACGCGAGGAACCTTACCAGGGCTTAAATGTGGTTTGACAGCTTTAGAGATAGAGTTTTCTTCGGACAGATCACAAGGTGCTGCATGGTTGTCGTCAGCTCGTGCCGTGAGGTGTCAGGTTAAGTCCTATAACGAGCGCAACCCCTATTGTTAGTTGCTAGCAGGTAATGCTGAGGACTCTAGCGAGACTGCCGGTGCAAACCGTGAGGAAGGTGGGGATGACGTCAAATCATCACGGCCCTTACGTCCTGGGCTACACACGTGCTACAATGGTATGGACAATGAGCAGCCACTATGCGAATAGGAGCGAATCTATAAACCATATCACAGTTCGGATCGGAGTCTGCAACTCGACTCCGTGAAGCTGGAATCGCTAGTAATCGGATATCAGCCATGATCCGGTGAATACGTTCCCGGGCCTTGTACACACCGCCCGTCAAGCCATGGAAGCTGGGGGTGCCTGAAGTCGGTCACCGCAAGGAGCCGCCTAGGGTAAAACTGGTAACTAGGGCTAAGTCGTAACAAGGTAGCCGTACCGGAAGGTGCGGCTGGAACACCTCCTTTCTAGAGAAAGATGGTGAGTTACAAAAGGAAATTTTACTCTTTGCTGTTAATTTTAAAAAACAATCTGAATAATGAGATTACACTATATTATAGTCTCGTAGCTCAGCTGGTTAGAGCGCTACACTGATAATGTAGAGGTCGGCAGTTCGAGTCTGCCCGGGACTACAAAATATAGAGTAATTATTATTTAAGATAAAGGAAATTTTAGAAGTTGGGTCTTCCAAGTTGACGTAATAATTCATCAATTAACTGATAACTGTTAACTGGTAACTGACAACTTAAAAGGGGGATTAGCTCAGCTGGCTAGAGCGCTTGCCTTGCACGCAAGAGGTCATCGGTTCGACTCCGATATTCTCCACTAGGCAGTGCCTAGAGACAATTAAATTTGTTTCTAAGTGTTGCAGACGGGTCACACACATGAGTAGTAATACTTGTCAGTTGCGACTCGCCACAAAGTTCATTGACATATTGGTAAAATGATATCGTAAAGAATCAAGATAGAGCGTTAAACGTAAGTTTAACACAATATTTTTATAAAAATAATAAATTATAAAGAGCTCGTTGTAGTGTTTTACACTACAGCAAAAAGTACAATAAGCTAAATAAGGGCGTATGGAGGATGCCTAGGCTTTCAGAGGCGAAGAAGGACGTGATAAGCTGCGAAAAGTTACGGGGAGAAGCACATATTTTATGATCCGTAAATATCCGAATGGGGCAACCCGGCATGTTGAAGGCATGTCACCTCGCAAGAGGAGCAAACGTGGTGAACTGAAACATCTAAGTAACCATAGGAAGAGAAAACAATAGTGATTCCGTTAGTAGTGGCGAGCGAACGCGGATTAGCCCAAACCAATATTGTTACGGCAATATTGGGGTTGTAGGGCTGCGACATTAGAATCTAAGTGAACTAGAATCGTTTGGAAAGACGAACCGAAGAGAGTGATAGTCTCGTATAGGTAAACGAAGAAGATATAGCAGTACCCTGAGTAGTGCGGGACACGAGTAATCCTGTATGAATCCACCGGGACCATCCGGTAAGGCTAAATACTCCTGAAAGACCGATAGTGAACTAGTACCGTGAGGGAAAGGTGAAAAGAACCCTAAATAAGGGAGTGAAATAGAACCTGAAACCGTACGCCTACAAGCGGTCGAAGCACATTTACTGTGTGACGGCGTGCCTTTTGCATAATGAGCCTACGAGTTACTGTTGCTAGCAAGGTTAAATACTTTAGGTATGGAGCCGAAGCGAAAGCGAGTCTGAATAGGGCGCATAGTTAGTAGTAGTAGACGCGAAACCGAGTGATCTACCCATGGGCAGGTTGAAGCTGTAGTAACATACAGTGGAGGACCGAACCAGTTGACGTTGAAAAGTCTTTGGATGACCTGTGGGTAGGGGTGAAAGGCCAATCAAACTCGGAAATAGCTCGTACTCCCCGAAATGCATTTAGGTGCAGCGTTGATTTAAAGTTTTATAGAGGTAGAGCTACTGATTGGATGCGGGGGCTTCACCGCCTACCAATTCCTGACAAACTCCGAATGCTATAAAATGATAATCAGCAGTGAGGGCATGGGTGCTAAGGTCCATGTCCGAGAGGGAAAGAACCCAGACCATCAGCTAAGGTCCCCAAATATATGTTAAGTTGAAGAAACGAGGTGAAACTGCTTAGACAGCTAGGATGTTGGCTTGGAAGCAGCCATTCATTTAAAGAGTGCGTAACAGCTCACTAGTCGAGCGGTTTTGCATGGATAATAATCGGGCATAAACATATTACCGAAGCTATGGATTTTAGTATTAAATTACTAGAGTGGTAGGGGAGCATTCTATAGGTGTAGAAGGTGTACTGTGAGGTATGCTGGAACGTATAGAAAAGAAAATGTAGGCATAAGTAACGATAAAGGGGGCGAGAAACCCCCTCTCCGAAAGACTAAGGTTTCCTCAGCGATGCTAATCAGCTGAGGGTTAGTCGGGGCCTAAGGCGAACCCGAAAGGGGTAGTCGATGGACAACAGGTTAATATTCCTGTACCTGCTCTCAATAAAAGTGACGGATTGCCCAGATACTTGCGTACTGACGGAAATGTACGCTGAGCCTAGACTTCGGTCAAAGCGAAAGTAAGTAAGTGGTTCCAAGAAAAGCGAGAGAAGCAGCCCGTACCGTAAACCGACACAGGTAGTTGGGATGAGAATTCTAAGGAGCTCGAGAGATTCATGGCTAAGGAACTAGGCAAAATAGACCTGTAACTTCGGGAGAAAGGTCGCCCACCATTAATTTGGTGGGCCGCAGTGAAAAGATCCAGGCGACTGTTTATCAAAAACACAGGGCTTTGCTAAATTGAAAGATGATGTATAAGGCCTGACACCTGCCCGGTGCTGGAAGGTTAAGTGGAGTTGTTAGCTTCGGCGAAGCAATAAAATGAAGCCCCAGTAAACGGCGGCCGTAACTATAACGGTCCTAAGGTAGCGAAATTCCTTGTCGGGTAAGTTCCGACCTGCACGAATGGTGCAACGATCTGGATACTGTCTCAGCCATGAGCTCGGTGAAATTGTAGTATCGGTGAAGATGCCGATTACCCGCAGCGGGACGAAAAGACCCCGTGAACCTTTACTATAGCTTCGTATTGACTTTGGATAAGTAATGTGTAGGATAGGTGGGAGACTATGAAGTGGCGTCGCTAGGCGTTGTGGAGTTGTCCTTGAAATACCACCCTTTGCTTATCTAGAGCCTAACTCAGTAATGAGAACAGTGCGTGGTGGGTAGTTTGACTGGGGTGGTCGCCTCCAAAAGAGTAACGGAGGCTTCTAAAGGTTCCCTCAGCACGTTTGGTAACCGTGCGTAGAGTGCAATGGCATAAGGGAGCTTGACTGAGAGACATACAGGTCGATCAGGTACGAAAGTAGAGCATAGTGATCCGGTGGTTCCGCATGGAAGGGCCATCGCTCAAAGGATAAAAGGTACTCCGGGGATAACAGGCTGATCTCCCCCAAGAGCTCACATCGACGGGGGGGTTTGGCACCTCGATGTCGGCTCGTCACATCCTGGGGCTGGAGAAGGTCCCAAGGGTTGGGCTGTTCGCCCATTAAAGTGGCACGCGAGCTGGGTTCAGAACGTCGTGAGACAGTTCGGTCTCTATCTGCTGTGGGCGTTAGAAATTTGAGTGGATTTGACTTTAGTACGAGAGGACCGAGTTGAACTAACCTCTGGTGTATCAGTTGTTCCGCCAGGAGCACTGCTGAGTAGCTACGTTGGGAAGGGATAAGCGCTGAAAGCATATAAGCGCGAAACCCACCACAAGATGAGATTTCTTTAAAGGGTCGTTGGAGATTACGACGTTGATAGGCTATAGGTGTAAGTGCAGTAATGTATGTAGCCAAGTAGTACTAATAACCCATAGGCTTATGTACGGTTTTCCCCTCTTCGGAGGGGATGACAACTCTTTAAGCAACAATTTTGATTCAATACACATTATCATTTTACCATATGTTAACTTATACAGTTGAAATATACTGAACGATTTAAGGTGATTATTGCAATGGGGCTCACCTCTTACCATTCCGAACAGAGAAGTTAAGCCCATTAGCGCCGATGGTACTGCCAATGGTGGGAGAGTAGGTCGTTGCCTTTCTTTATATTAAACTCCAGTCTAAAAGACTGGAGTTTTTTTTTATCCTTATTTTAAAACTTTCTT
>SIHP01000023.1 GCA_004762155.1 Flavobacteriaceae bacterium | reverse complement strand
CCAAAAGGATAGTAGTTTACGCGTTTTTTTTTAAAACGGTCGCCTATTTATCGCATACATCACTCCAAAAACACTAAAAAAAAGAACATCCTAACTTCATATTACCCTTTCGTAAATGTAAAAAAATTTAGTTCCATATCCCAAAGCTAAGTAACATAATTGGGCATTATAATCCATTTGCGTAAACTCCAAGGTTTATAATACAACTATGTTAAATAGCCGCTTCATCCAGCGCGCACTTTTCGTTTTAAAATAGACAGTTTACGACATGATTTTTTAAGGTAATATTCTAATATCAAACTCAAAAAAGTTGGTTTAAAGTAGTGTTTTCTTGATTTTAGACGTGTTTTCCCAATCTTTTCGGATAGAAGTAGTCATTTTAAAGCTTGATGATTTTCCAAGCTTCAACAGCCTCTAAATCATCAAACTTTAAAACGGATTAATTAGTGACCTTTTTAAAAACTTAGGATTTAGAGGCTGCAAATGCGGCAGATAATCCTAATTTTTTAAAATGCCTTGTTTTTCATTCAGATTGGTTGCGAAGCAAGTGTAAAACTCCGACTGAAAGGAGACAAAGGGAAGCGGCTATTTTACATAATTGCGTTATAATACCTGGAGTTTTTACGGAAGAGTGTTATAACTGCCTATTATGTTACTTAGCTTTGGGTAATTTTTGGCTTTTAGCGTTGGCTACAGCGCTTTGTAATTGTGAAGAATGAACAACTTACAATGTGCTGTAATTGCGTTGGCGGACAAAAATTGCAGCGCGTTGGAAAGCGGCTGGTTTATCCGCAAAGATTGGTTTTTAGCAAGCAACGAAGTGGAACGGAGTTGCGTAGCTTTTTGTAATTTTCTTATTCGTAAAACTCGTCTAATATATTTTCTGTTTCATATAAACTTAATTCATATTCTACTAATTCGTACATATATTTACTTCCTTGCTTTATAGTGCTTTCTTTTACTAGTTTTAATTCTTTCCATATTTTTAAATATCGTTTTATACTTGTATAAGATTTTCTTAAAACACGTTGTGCTTGTAATATTGTAAATGGATTATTGGTAAAAACTTCTTTTAATTGTACGAAATAGCGCATAACAACATCATTAATCGTGTGTTGACTTATCAGTTCTATCGTTATTAAAACATCGCCATAACTACTGATATAATGTTTGCCTTCTAAAACGCGTTCTTTGTGATTCATCAACGTAACACTTTTTAATAATCGTTTAAATAATAAAACATCTTCTATATTTAATTCTTCATAATAAGCTGTTAAATATGACTCGTATGGATTACTTGTTTTCCCTTCTGGATACAACGTTTTTATGATACTTTCTAACTGATATAGTAATTCTTTTTTTTGGTCGGTATGTGTTTTTTGAACTTTCATAACTTTTTACTATAATTTATTGATTTTATTATGTTTAGGTTCGCGAAACATTATTCGCGAGTTACTTGCGAGTTCGCGACTTGTATTTGTGTCATGCAAGTATTAAAAGCTTCATTTATAGCTGTTTTAAGGTCTGTATATTCAGCTGTATTTATAATTTCAAAACTGTAACTTTTTGTTTTTACATTTTTTAATCTTCTTATATAACCTTCTAATAATAATTGTTTGTTGTAACCGCGTAAAGTACTTTCCTTTACTCTTAAATTTCTTCGTATTTCTACATTGGTAAACGTGGTTTGTTTGTTCTCTTTTAAATACTTTTTTAGCTTCTCCAAATAATCTCTACAAGCTCCTGTTATTGTGTCTGATTTCCGTAGTAAAACTTCGGTAATTAACTCGTTCGCTTCTTCTATATCTTCAATTGTAGTTTCTATATATTCTTCTCCAGTTTCTTTATCGTATTGTTTAGTTCTTTGATACTGTTTGTAAAATGTAATTGCTTCTATAAACTGTAAATAATGTGAGTTAGTTCTTCTTGGTTTAAAAACTGACTTTGGTAATTCTAAATGCATTGCAAATGGATTGATTACTCGTATTGGTTTTAAAACTCGCTGTACGTTTTTTAGCAGCTCAACTGCTTTTAATTGTTCAGCTTCGTTTAGTTTTCCTGCACTTATTAATCTTTGATAATTCATAATCCGCTGATCTTGTTCCTCGCTTTCATCTATGTATAATAAAAAACTTCGGTTACTATTATCTTCATAAATAGATTCTTGTGTTGTACAACCGGCAACACATACTGGACCTTCAACAGTTAAATGAATGGTTTTTGTTGTTCCTTTTGCATCTTTATGAACAACTGTTTTAGTAATTCTTTTTTTAGATTGTAATTCTCTTAGTGGATATAAAACAGATTCTGCTCCGTCTAAATCTTCTATTAATATGAGTTTGTGTTGTAATTCTGTTCTATTGAAGTAGTAAAAAGCATTGGCTGATAAAACTGTAATTTCTACTTTATCTTCTTCGGGTATGAGTTCTGCAACTTTAGATTGTAAATGTGTTTTACCAACTCCTGAACTTCCTAAACTGATACAATGCAACGGATTATTTGTTTTACGAGAAGTAAAAATGAGATACATCAGCAAGCGATTATTGTGTTCGCCAATAACGCCACTTTTGCCGATGTACTCATTGGTCAAGGTTAGCAATTTTCCCTTTTTTAAAAATGCAATCGCTTCTTTTTCCTCACTAGCGTTTAATTGCTTGCTTGCAGGCGCTGCCTGCGCTTCTGCTTCTTTATTGAGTAATAAAAACCTGTAGTTTTCTAATTCGTGTGTTAATTCTTGTAATGCTTTTCTTGTAATACTTGTTCCTATTTCTAATCGCTCGGCTATTCTTCTTACAAACTTTTCTACTTGGTTATCGTTGTATAAATCTATGGAGTGGCGTAGAATATTAGTTCCTTTTACTTTTTGTAAGCTTAATGTTACGCGTAAACTCTCTAGTTTATTCACTTTTAAACCTCCTAAAACATGGATTTCTAAGTGTTTTGTTTGGTATTCGTAGTTGTTTGGATTGGAAGTATTAAAATTGTTCATAAGTTCTAAAATGGTCTTATTAGACGCAAATGTATATTTTAATTCCAAAAACAACAAGTAATATTAGATTTATTTACGTCTATTAATTACATATATTTGTGTTTTTATAGTATTATTGTACGCAAAATAGGCTTATAGTGGATAAAATAGCAGTTATTATAGCAAACCTTAGAAAGGAAAAAAGTTGGTCTCAAACAGATTTGGCAAACGAGAGTACAGTATCTCGTGAAATGATTAGTAAATACGAAAGAAATATTGCTATCCCATCAGTAGATGCTGCTAAAAAAATTGCTGATGCCTTTGATGTTTCTCTTGATTATCTTGTAGGAGAAGGTGTTAACGCTTCTTTTGACAAGAAAACATTAAAACGTATAGAAGCTATTGAAGATATGTCTGATGATTTTAAAACTCATTTATTTTCTATTATTGATTCTGTGATTAGAGATTACAAAACACAACAAGCTTATAAATAAACTTACCTTGGGAAACTACACAAAAGACATTCAAAAGTTTATTAAAAAGTCTGAGCAAAACCCTAAAACATTATACACCAAAAATGGTTATGTAATTAATAAAGGAACTCCGTTTAAAGTGAAACAACCTTTCTATTTTTTTGTTGTTATTATTGCTAGTATAGCAAATCTTAAAACTAAACTTTTCTCTAAAAAATAAAACCATAACTTTCGTTACGGTTTCATTTACTTTTAATTTATTATTTCTTACTCATGAACGCTACTAGTTGAAAACTAGCAGTAGCGTTATTCTGACATACTAGCAGCATCAGGGAAATGTTAATAATGGCTTAATAGTATTTAGTTTGTTTTTGTTTACAAGTGTAGGTTATTTTCATTTTAATTATAAATTATCTAAACTATAATTAAAACAAACAAAACCACAACTCTCGCCGTGGTTTCATTTACTTTTAATTTATTATTTCTTACTCATGAACGCTACTAGTTGAAAACTAGCAGTAGCGTTATTCTGACATACTAGCGGCATCTGGGAAATTATTCAAGGAAAAATTCCTGATAAAGACAGATTCAAGGAACAAATTTTATTAGCTAGAAAAAGTAGAGTAGAAGTTAACCAACAATTTAATGATTGTAATACTTCTATGTCTTGTAATTCGTAAAATGATAGAAAACTAAGTTTTGAAACTACTTTTTCAATTCAAAACTTTACTCTATAGCAAAATATTTTTAAAAGAATAGAAAAAGGAATATTCGTTGATTTGAATATCCCCTTTTTGTATCTAATTTTTTAGAACCCTTTATTTCACTACCAATTCCCAATATTGGAACCCTTTTGTCGTGGTTTAAAATAGAGTGTACCACATACTAGGATGAGCTGGGGTTATCTGATTTTTGTAAACTCTTCCTATAATTATTATAATCTTTTAACAAAAAAACCAAAGGAAAAATAACAAGAAAAGAAAACGGTAAATGTTTTTCAAAATAACGAGAAATTATCTCTTGAAACAGAAATACTGAAAAAAGTATTAATATAAATTTAATAATCATAAAAATAATCTTATCAAATGAACTAGTATACTTATCTATTATATATAATGAGAAGATATAAATAGAGCTTAATAAAGCTACTATAGAGAAAATAGATATGTTTCCAATATCATAATCTTCTATTTGTAGATTCATTATGATATATAAAAAAACAAAACTGGCTATATATTTTAAAATTTTCATTAATATTATTTTTTGTTTTTTTTACTTCTATGGTGATCAACTGTTTTATCATGCTCTTTCATTCTTTTCCTCATTGAACTATACCCATTTATAATACCGGTAAAATAACCAGCTACTATACCTATTGGTGTATATTCGAAACTACTAATGGCTTTACCAACGAGACCACCAGCACTTACACCACCACCAGTTTTAATCCCCTCTAGATTAGCCATTCTTCCTTCATATGTCATTTTAGCAAATTCAATTCTACCAATACCTCGTAATTTAGGATTTTTACTTTTTTGACGTTGATTAAATTTTTCTTGACTCTCCAATTTAACCCATTGATTATCATGTAAAACATAATCATTACCGTCTTCAGATGTAAAAGTTTCTCCATTTTTTGTGTCATAATCTAATATCTTGGGTTTATCATCGTGAGCATACACCTTTACTCCAAAACTATTAATACTCGAACCAGAATCTATAGCTTTACCCTTCATATCTACTACAGTACCATTAGCTTCTAATTTATAATATTTTCCAGAACCTGTACCGTTATTATTTCCTTCATATCTAGTAGCTGTACTACCTATATAATTTTCTCCCTTTTTTAGAATATCCTTTGAATTCTTTTCATTCAAATCTTTATTATAACGATAATTACCTCTTTTATCAGTATACCAATCCATTCCATCAAGATCAACTCTCATCAAAGGACTATTTCCAACATAGGCATAAGGAGAGTGACTTTCATATTTTTGACTTAAAACATCTATATTAAACCATCTACCTGTAGAGGGATCGTAATTACGAGCTTCTATATCTATCCAATCAAGTCCTAACTCTTCTTGAGATTCTTTTCCTCCAAAGCCAAACTTCTGAGCGGTAGCATTTCCAATTGAAGAAGTTACGTTATTGTATCCTTTGTGTTTGAGCCCAAA
>SIHP01000022.1 GCA_004762155.1 Flavobacteriaceae bacterium | reverse complement strand
TATCGCAAGCAAATAAGGTAATGCATATGAGTGCAATTGCTTATAATTTGAAAAAATATCTGAAGTTTATCAATAAAAATGCAAAAAGTAATAGGAAAGCTATTGCTACTCAGTTTTCTTTAAATATTTCAATCATGTGTTTCAAAATAAAAACTTTTAAGCAACTGAAAAGTTGGTGTTTTTAATTTATAGTATAAAAATTAAGCCCTTAAAAAGGCTTATTTGAAGTGGTATCTTTTAGTTTTTTGCACTTGTGCAACGGTTACCCTTGTTGTGCATAGTGCTTTCTCGTTCTGCTTGGTTTTCCGATGTTTGTTATTTAGTTCGGAAGTGAGCGTTGGCAAGACATACTCTTTTACAGTTTGGGTGAAGCTTGGATGATGCGACTGTAAATGTGTATGGCTTAAGTGTTGGCATTTTCTTGCTTTGAAGTTTAAAACCATCTCCTTACTTTTTTTGTGTATTCTTTATACTCATTTCCAAATTCACGCTTTAGAAATTCTTCTTCTAACCTAATTTGTGTGTTTACACTTATTGTAGATAATGAGATTATGAGTAAAGTAAATGCATTTGGAATTACAAGGAACAACCCAATATTTGTAATCATTATTCCCAAAAATATAGGGTTTCTTGATATTGAAAACACACCTTTTGTTACCAATTCTGTTTTGTTGTTTTCGTCAATTCCTATTCTCCAAGAACTAGACATTTGGCTTTGAGAAAACCAAACTAAAATTAACGAGAAGAACAAAAATACCCAACCAATCTTTAGAAAAGTTGGGTTATCTAAATACCAAAACGGAAGCAAATACTCATACCACTCGTTTTTAAAGGCAAATATGCAAACAACAATTAATTCAAGAGCTGTTATAAATGTAAAAACCTTACCATTATAATCGTGTGCATTATCTGTTTTTTTAAATGTGAAAGGATTTATTCCTGTTTTTTTCCAAAGTAGTACAGACCTTAATACAAAGACCAATAAAAAATACAATATAAAATAAGCGAATAATAACATAATTTCTAATTTAATGTAAAAATGCTATAATAATCAATGCAAAGGAAGTGCATTTATTGTCCACTACATTTATCGCAAATACCTTTTACAACTAGGTTTACATTTTCTGAAACAAATCCGTCAGGTACTTTTATTTGAGGGATTTTATGTTCTGTTAAACAAACAGTTTCATTACAATTATTGCAGTGAAAGTGCAAATGTAAATCGGTTTCGATTTCACAATTACAACCCTTTTCACACAAAGCATATTTCGTAATTCCTGTGCCATCGTCTATTTGATGTACAATATCTTTTTCTTCAAATGTTTTAATAGTTCTGTACAATGTAGTTCTATCTGCTTTGTCGAAAGAATTTTCTATATCACTTAACCTAACAGCTACTTGTTTTTCAGTAAGAAACTTGTAGATCAATAAACGCATAGCAGTTACACGAATACCTTTTGATTCTAATAATTCTTCTATTGTTTTCATAGTTAATGATGGTCTTCGTTTCCAAAAGGTTTAATAATTATACCAATGCTAAATATAAAACCGTCTGTTGGTGCATAGATTTCGGGAAATTCTGGATTCTCGTGAGGTGGTAAAACCAAGGGGGAAAATCGGCTTTGTCTCCTGTCCGTGAAATTTTCAAAATTTACAAATGCACTAACAAATTTAAAGTTTCTCATTAAAAGTAATCCCATCGTTACAAAATCTGTAGTTTCTGTACCGTTTGACAAAAATTGTTTTCCCGTATAAAAAGTTTCATATCCTATTCGCCATTTTTCAGATTCATACATCAAAACACTTCCTGCGTTATGTTTTGCAGTTAATGGTTTTTGTGGATTTCCTGCTAAATAGTTCAATTTTGTATCTATAAGAGCATAATTTAAAAACCATCTAAAATTTTTGTACGAGAACTTAATATTTGTTTCAGCTCCTTTACTCAAAATTTCATCAGTTGCATTTTCAAATGCAAACATTCCGCTGTCTGTACTATTTAATAACAGACCGTTATTAATAGCTGTAACATAAAAAAGTTGATTAATAGAAAAACCTACAGTATCAAATAAACGTGTTTGATAGTTTAAATCAAGGTTTAGACCATAAGAACGTTCCGCTTTTAGTGAAGATTTATCAATGCCGAGTACATTTTCAAAATTAATTAATTCTGCTTCTTCGGTAAAAATATCTGGAATTTTATAACCTAAACCACCACCAATTCTACTTGAAAAACCACTCTCATTTTTATAAAGTAATGAAATTTTTGGAAGTGGAAAAAAACCAAAATCAGTATTGTAATCGGCTCTTAATCCAGTTTCTAAAATCCAATTATCGGAAAGGTCATAAATGCTATTTGCAAACATACCATAAGTGATGTCTTTTTGGTCACGCTGTAATGTTGCATTATCATTTTCGTCAAAGTTTGAAGTATATAAATTTGCTCCAAAAATCCAATTAGCTTTTGATGTTTCTCTTTGATAGTTGACTTCGGTAAATGTGTTGGTTTGTTTACCATCAAAATTTAAATCTGGTATTGTTAAGTTTCTATCAAAAAATGATATGCTATTTTTAATATTGAAAGAACTTATAGAGTCTATTTGAGTTTTGTAGACTGCTTGACTACTCAATCTTTTAGACACGTTTTCTTCTGTGTATTGATGAATTCCATTTTCTCCTTCTTCTATTTTGGTAATATCTCCACCAGTTCTGTCGTCATAAGTTCCATTTAAACCAAACCAAAATGTAGTCTTTTCAGATGGGTAATAGAAAAATTTCGGATTAAATGAAATAGACTTAGTTTTTGGTAGATTACTAAAACCATCGTTTTCTGGGTCATACGCTTTTTGATAATGACCTGAACCATAAAGTGAAATACCAATTTTTTCATTTCGTTTGCTATAAAACACATTCGCTGTACTTCCCAAAGCTTGTGTTTGCGTAAGCATAATATCTAAAGCAGGTTCTTCGTCAGGTGTTTTTGATACCATATTTACCAAACCAGCAATTGCTCCACCACCATAAAGTGTAGAGGAACTTCCTTTAATAATTTCAAATTGTTGTAAGTCTAAAGGTGGAATTTGTAATATACTCAAGCCACTTGAAAAACCACCATAAAGAGGAAAACCATCTCTCAGAAGTTGTGTGTAACGACCATCAAGACCTTGAATTCTAATATTTGTACTTCCGCTACTTAAAGAAGTTTGTTGCATTTGTATTCCTGTACTTTCACGAAGTACCATTGAAATATTGGTTGGATTCATAATGGCTTTTTCGCCTAATTCCTCAGCACCAATAAATTCTATTCTCGTAGGTATTTTTCTTACTGTTCGTGTACTTCTTGAAGATTGAATAACAATTTCTTCCAATTCGTGTTCTCCTGATTCGAGTTCGAAAGAAAATATTTTTTCAATTCCAATTTCAATAGTAGTTTCTATAGATTCGAAACCTATATATGAAATTTTTACTGTTTGCTTGCCATTTGGAATTTCTGAAAAATTAGCAATTCCCTCAAAATCTGTTACTGCTCCTTTTTCTAACTCTTTAAAATATGCTGTTGCACCTACTAAAGGTTCGTTTTCTGAAATTACTTTTATTTGTATATCAGAAGTTTGTGCTTTGACAAAAAAGCACACTATAATTGTGAGCATTATGCTCAATATATATTTATTCATTGAAAATGTAATTATTAATTAACTTAATTTCTTTGACTTTAAAGTCTATATTTAGCTAACTAATTGTGGCGGTTGCCAGATATTGAAATGAAATTTAAACCTGTACATTGATTGATAAACAGATGCCATTTCTGTAGAGATTTGGTTATTTATAACTAAATCAAAAGTTTGAATAAGTTGATGTGTAATTGCCATTCCACAACAATCACAAATACAATTAACTGGACAAGAATCGTCACTATCATTTTGATGATTGTGATTTTCACTTTTTTCGTCTTTATGTTGGTCTTCGACGTTATTTCCGTCAGAACAAGGCTGTATTGACAAAGTAAGTATTAATAATGTTAATATGAATGTGATTAATTTCATTGATTCAAAGATAAAGAATTTTCAATGCAATGGTGTTGCAAAGTCAATTCTTAATTTTGTTTTGTGTTCTGTTTTTAAGCATTGGCAAAAAACAGTTCTTTTATTTTTTTAAGCGTTGGCTTTTCGCGTTGGCAAAAAATAAATGTGCTGTTTGTGCGGTTGGCTTTTTCAGTTAGATTTTACTTTTTTTCGCATTATGCACAACGGTTTAATAAAAAGTCGTTTTAATGCTTTTTATTTTTTGTTATAAGTTGTTTACTTTTTTATGTTATTCTACATAACCTCTTTTCTGTTTACAATGTAAGCATTCGAAAGCATAAAAAATTGATTCAGCATATTCAGATTTATTAGTTCCGAATTGTTCATCATAAAAATCATCTCCATTCCAATTATCCACAATTTCATTAAAAAATTCTTTAGGATTATTGTTTGGCGAATGTTTTACAAAATCATCATGCTCCCAATTTCCTATGAATTTCATAAAATCATTGCAGTGAATTAACCATATTGCTCCTTGAAATGCATTAAAAGGAGGTGTGTGAATCAAATCTTCTAATTTTGATTTTTCAATAGCCAAAAGTTTCTGTTCCTTTGGTTGAAGAACTGAAAAGTAATCAGTGTTGTTTTTTAAGTACTCGTATTTTTTAGATTTAATTAATACTCCTTCTTTAGTTAAAAAACCGCCTTCAACTTGATGTTCAAAACCATATTTTTGTTCATTCAAACATTCTATACAAACTATTTCAATTAATTCAGAAGTCTGAGGTATTATTTCGATGGAACCGTCTAATTCAAGTCTAAGTGAGTTATTTTTTTTACAGATAGAACAAGAACCAATATCATTACTTAATTCAAAAGGAGTTTCTGATATTGGAGCGTTAAAATATTTTAAATTCAAGGTTTTTATTTTTTATTAATTACTTATAACGTTTAGTATAAGAAACGTAGGGCAATTAATAAGCACTTTCGTTTCGGTTTTATTACTTAGCTAAATATAAACGTTTTGCTTTTATTTTTCGTTTAAATGCCAAATTTTATATTTAGCGGACTTTGTAAATAAACACAGAACTTTGGAGTTAACACAAACGCCCTATGTTTTTTATACCTTGTGTCTGTTGCACAAGTTAACAAAAAGCTAATATTAATTTAGGGTTTATTGGTATATTATTTTTTATCTTGTTGTATGCAAGGCGTTAAGATTTATCAAGAAAAATTATTTAGCAATTTCCAATTAAGCGATCGAGTACCGAAGGAGAACTTTTACAGACAATTAAAATCTGTGTTAGAACTAGATTTTCTTTACGCTCAAACAGCAAGATATTATGGAAGAAGCGGACAAAAAAGTGTTGATCCTGTTGTATTTTTTAAATTGTGTTTGGTTGGTTATTTAGAAAATATCATTAGCGATCGAAAGTTAATTGCTCATTGTAGTATGCGCTTAGATCTTTTATATTTTTTAGATTATGATATTGATGAGCCTTTGCCTTGGCATTCTACTATAAGTCGTACACGTCAGTTATTTCCAGAAACAATTTTTGAAGAAGTTTTTACTCACGTTTTTAAGTTATGTGTTGAAAAAGGAATGGTAAGTGGTCATACGCAAGTTATCGATTCGGCAC
>SIHP01000021.1 GCA_004762155.1 Flavobacteriaceae bacterium | reverse complement strand
TAAAAACTTTTAAGCAACTGAAAAGTTGGTGTTTTTAATTTATAGTATAAAAAAATAAGCCCTTAAAAAGGCTTATTTGAAGTGGTATCTTTTAGTTTTTTGCACTTGTGCAACGGTTACCATTGTTAGCGACAGGTTTTTCTTTTCCACTTTTTATGAAAATGAATGGATAAATGTTCTTTAGATTTAATTGGTTTTCCATTTGTAGTGGCATATTCAAATTTTGGAATTAATCCAACAATCCTCTTAATTTCATTTATTATTATTTCATCATCGCAGAATTCTATATTTTGGTCATATACCTTTCCTTTTTCTGAAATATACAGAGTAATCTTAGGGATAGGATAATTTTTTGACTTGTATTGTTTTAATAATTTATCATCCAAATGACAATAAATAAACGAAATTAATTCTTGACGTCCATTTGGAAATTTAACTCTCCTTTCTCCTTTACCAGATTCATCTAATTTAATTGCCTTTAATTTAGTCTCTTCAAAAATGTTTTTTCCAAATTTAGCTTTGATAATAGGAACTGAAATCTCACTATAACATTCTAAAAAGACTTCTTCAAAACATGATTGGTATAAAAGAATTTTAATTCCATATTCTTCTTGCAGTATTCTTTCGAATGTTTTTGAATGTCCTTTATCTTTTTTTATTAAGTATGCTTTATAATCACCATTTTTCAAATCTGAATTAGCTTTAGTTTTTGCTTCTACGCAAAAAAGAGAATCCAAATTTCTATTTTCACTAGAATTTTGACTTATTAAAATAGTAGTCAGAAGCAATACTATTATTTGTATGAAGTAGTTTATTTTCATTTTTTTACTTGACGCTAACGTGTTTGTATATGGTTTGTTGCGTGTTTTAAGCACCTAATTTAGCAAATACAAACCGAATAGAAAATCCGCGAGGATTTTCGTAAGTAGGCTAGAACTAGCAATAAATTATATACGGTGTTGGCAACTGGCTTTTTTTATTCAATATTTTCCTCATTGATAAAATCAAACCCTTTCTTTTCTAACATATTTAAGTATTCATCAAAACTATCTGCTATTACTTTTAATTCGTCTGGGTCATGTAAATATCTTACCACTTGACCTTTAATTCCTTTTTTAGATGGACTAAAATCGATAAATAATTGAGAAGTCCCGCCATTATTCATACAGTCGGAAAAATGTAGCCACTTAATTGATTTGGAATTATCAATTATTTTATCATCAACTTCAACTTCATCATACTCTCTTTCTATATATTCTGAAAAGTATTCTTTCGCTTGATTTTGGTTTTCAATTATTTCTTTTGATGATAACAAATAGTATGGATATTCGTGCATATCCGAGCCTAAAATATAGAACGTAATTTTATCTTTTCCATATTTTCTCCAATATGTTCCATCCACATATTCAAGTAGGTTAATTAAAGTGCTTGGAATTTCAGGATAAACTTGTTTAAGTTTATTAATATTCTCTCTTTTTGCTCCGTGAATTACTTGTTCAAAAGATTCCCATTCCTCTTTTCCATTGCTTTTAAAATAAGCATTTTTAAGACCAGTTATATAATTTTCAATATTAGGATTTAGTTCATTTTGTTTTTTACTCTCAAAAGTTTCAATATTTTTCACGTGTTCTGGGTGTTCAACGTGTTTCTCGTTTTGTCTTTTTCCAAATAATTTATTCCAAAATCCCATTTCGATAGTTTTCGTTCTTTGCTTGTTGCCAACGCTTTAGCTATTGTTAGTGCGGGAATAAGAAAATCAGAGATTTTCAGATTTAGCACTTAGTTAAAGCATTTTGTTTGCTTTTATCTTTTTTTGTTCAAAAGTCAAATTAAAATGATTTGACGGACTTTATAAAAATACACAAAACTTTGAATTAAACACGAAAACCCGCATTAATTATAGCTTTTGTTGTGCATTCGCGTTTTCTAGTTGTTTTTCAAAGCATTTACTATTTTCAATCTCAATATATTGTCCATAATTTGGGATTAATTGATATCCGTTTTTTAAATAAAGTCCAATGGCTTCAGGTTGTTTAATTCCAGTTTCTAATATACATTTATCAAAGGCTAATTCAGTAGTCCATTTTTCTAATTCAGATAAAATTCTGGAAGCAATTCCTTTTCCTCTATGATTAAGAGAAGTATACATTCTTTTAATTTCCATAGTCCTTTTGTCAAGCTGTTTTATAGCTCCACAACCTATAGCTTTTCCTTTTTCATAAACAACTACAACATATTTAATTTTGTCAATTTTATTATACTGAGCAAAGAAAGAATGTTCGTTTCCATCTCTCTCAGCTAAGTCAAAATCTAATAATTTTACGAGGCTGATAAAGTCTTTGTTTTCGGAATTAGTTCTTATTAATTTCATTCTTTTTTAGTGATGCACAACGGCTCGGCTAATGTTAGTACGGGATTAAATTAGCAATTAATTTCGGATTAAGCGATTAGCCAAAACTTTTTATTTTGTTTTATCTTTTTCTATTCTAAAGCCAAATCAAAAGATTTGGCGGACTTTATAAAAATACACTAAACTTTTGATTAAGCACTAAAACCCGTATTAATTTTAGCCCTTGTTGTAGCCAGTTTTTATTTATTCACTTGTTCTACGTTGTATACATCTTTATTTAGCGTTAAATAACTAATTCTATCAAGTTTTTCCGTATTATCATATTCAAACTTCTTGTAGAAAAAATCATTATCATAAGAGTTTTTGTCTCTGCTTATTTTTAAATCAGGGTCGATAGTACTATTGTTAATTTTTAGGTTTAATTCATAATTATAGGTGTGCCAGTTATTTTTTGAAAAATGTCCAAATTCAAATATTTTTTGGTCAAGATAGAATAATTCGAATAATCTGTACCCATAATCATTTTCAATTCCTTTTTTACTTTCTCCATTAACAAAAATAGTCTTACCACTATTTTTATTTATAACTCTAAAATTAGACAAGTTTAGATTTTTATCTACTTTTAAGTTAAAGGTATTAAAGTCAAATAGTCTTGAAGAAATACTTGTTACAATACTGTGTTCTGTTTTTATTTTTTTAGAATATTTTTTAAAACTTAATAGAGATATAATTCCAAGAACTATAATTATCCCGATTCTTAATATTATTACTTTCATTCCGATTTGGGTTTTAATATTAAAATCAAAAAGGTTACACAAAAGATTGATAGAGGTATTATAAAAGTTAAATAATTAAACTTTTCAATAGGTATTTGCGTTAATCGTCTAATTATTGGAGTAAGCATTAAAGCAAAAATTACAATTCTGTAAATTATTTTCTGATAATATTTCGTAAAAACTAAAACAAAGCCAATTAAACCAATCACAGCAAATATTTGGTCAGTGTTACCGAATTCAAAGCTTGTCCAAATTAACCAAAATATAAAAGGAATTCCTATTATTTGTCCCATTAACATTATAAATGAATAAGAAATGAGAGAAATGATTTTTATGCTTTTTTCGAAGTTCATTTTTAATTGGCTACAACGGTTCGGCTATGGTTAGTACGGGAATTAAAAAGCAATTAATTTCCGATTAAGCACTTAGCCAAAACTTTTTATTTTGTTTTATCTTTTTATTGTAAAGCCAAATCAAAAAGATTTGGCGGACTCTCTAAAAATACACTAAACTTTGGATTAATCACCAAAACCCGTATTAATTATAGCCATTGTTGTGTTTTCGTGTTTTTATACGCGACCTGTTCTTATCCATTTTGCCCAATCTTTTCTATTATTTTTTTCCGCAACACTAGCGGCAGTCTCATAATCATATTCTATAGAAATTAACTCGACATTTATCCCAGTAGGATTGATATTCAGTACAGCATATTTTGCATGTGGACTGAGACTTTCCATTTTATGAGGAATCGGCAAATCATCATCATAAGCAGGTAAGCCGATACTCCCTGGATTAATAACGGTCTTTTTTTTAGTTTTTATCATTCTTGGTAAATGGCTATGTCCGCAAACAATAATATCCTCTTTAATTTTAGATAAAGTGATTTCTATCTCATCATTTGTTTGAATACCCACGTAATTCTGATTAATTTTTTCTAAAAGAGCAATTGAATCATTTATCGGATTTCCGTGACAGCTATAAATATTATTATAGGACAGGTCAAAAGGTAACTCTTTTAACCAATTTAGAGCATTATTGTCGATACAGCCTTTAACATATTCTAATGTCGGTATAAAGGTGCTTTTAGAAGCATTTTCGATAATAAATCTATCTTGGTTTCCTGAGATACTCTTAATATTATTTTTAGATAATAAATCAAATGTTCCTTTAGGATCCAATGGTCCATAAAGACTATCTCCAAGATTTAATATTGTATCCGCTTTTCTCGACTTTATATCTTTTAACACCTCTTTTAAAGCCCAAGAGTTCGCATGAATATCAGATATTATGGCAATTTTTTCTTTAATCATTTTCGGTTATTTTTACATGAAACACAACGCTTTAGCTATTGTTAGTGCGGGAATAAGAAAATCAGAGATTTTCAGATTTAGCACTTAGTTAAAGCATTTTGTTTGCTTTTATCTTTTTTTGTTCAAAAGTCAAATCAAAATGATTTGACGGACTTTATAAAAATACACAAAACTTTGAATTAAACACGAAAACCCGCATTAAATATACACATTGTTAGCATTAGTTTTTCTTCTTTTCAATAATAGAGTATTTGAAAGTAGATTTTGTTCCAGACTCAGATAATTCGTAGCTTTCAGTAATCCTTTTTTTCCAATTTATATTATCGGGTTCGTATGTATATTTGTTTTCTAAAAAAGGTATATATTTTTTTGTCATAAAAGTTGAATCTAACCACTTTTCTCTGATTAATAAATCATTTTTGTATTCATAGACTCTCTTAAATCCTCCTGATAATTCTCTTTCAATAAGCCTTAGTTTATCATTATAATTAAAACTTTGGTGAGATGGTTTAAAAGAGCCATCGTTTTTAAAAAAATTATAAAATGCCTCATTTAATATTTTACCGTGTTTGTTTATTGAAATCTGTTGCTTATTTCCCAATTCAAAATTATTAGTATTAACTTTGTGTTTAGGTATATAATGTTCGTTATTTTTCTGATTATTAGTTGTTTTGTTTTTGGGTTTATAAGGTTTTACAATAATGATACTATCATTAATTAGTTCATAGCTTTGAAGCTTTAATAAATTATTGTTGTTGTTAAAAATATAATCAAGTCTTTTTTGTTCTTTAAAAATACTTTTAATTGTCATTTCTGTAGCTTTGCCATTTCTATCAGGAACACCTTTAAAAACTCTAGTATGATAATTATGATTTGAATCGTAGTATATTTTTACTTCAGAGTAAACGTTGAATTTTGTAGAATATCTATTAAGTATATTGTTAAATAAATTAATTGGAGATTCACTTTTTTTAACAATGTTTCCATTATCATCTTTTACGGCTCTAAATGTAGTTAGTGAATTATCAGATTTAATATTAAAAATATCATTGTCATTATCGAAATATCGTAGAATATCTTCTGTACTTTTCTTACTACAAGAGAAAAGTAAATACGTAAGTAAAAATAAGATTATAGTTAATTTTTTTTTCATTTTTTTTTAATTAATGCTAACGTTTTAGCTATTGTTAGTGCGGAAATAGAAAGTCAGCGACTTTCAATTTAGCACTTAGTTAAAGCATTTTGTTTGCTTTTATCTTGTTTTAATCAAAAGTCAAATCAAAATGATTTAACGGATTTTATAAAAATACACAAAACTTTGAATTAAACACCAAACCCCGCATTAATTATAGCTTTTGTTGTAGTTAGTTTTATCGGAATTCAAATTGATGAATCATTCCTCCAAGTTTTTTTGCTTCTTTTTCTGTAATCATTCCAGTCTGTTGAGCAACAACAATTATATCTTTTGAATATTCATATTCAATTCTACCTCTAATTTTCCCTCTTTTAAATATTTTCTCCAATTTATTCACTCTCTTATAGTCAAGGTTTTCTTCCTTTATTTTTTTCCAAAAATATTCTACGGTATTTCCAGTGGCTTCTTGAAAATAAGTAAAAACAGCGTCAATATCATATTTTAATGAAGCTAAACTTCTAAATCTTGGTTCACAATTAATTCGTCTAGATTTATCTTTTTCTAACATATCAGTAGCAAAATTTATATTATCAATTGTCCATTCTGGAGGTGGATGACTTTTGTAGGTATCAATTGCAATATCTATAGCTCGACATAATTTATCAACTTCTTCTCTATATGACCTTCTTTTTTTTTTCATTTTTTAATTAACTACAACGTTTCGTGTATGTTTAGTGCGGGAATAGAAAGTCAGAAGACTTTCAATTTAGCACGAGGCAAAGCATTTTGTTTGCCTTTATCTTTTTTATTCAAAAGTCAAATCAAAATGATTTGACGGACTTAGTAAAAATACACAAAACTTTGAATTAAAAACTAACCTCCGCATTAAATATACACATTGTTAGCAAATGTTTTTACAGCTTAAAGTCCACAAAAGGGTTGTCAGTTTCAAGATAGTTATCAACAGGGATAATTATTTCCCTTAATCTAATTTTTTCTTCTCCGTTGGTGATGGTATCTTTAATATGTTGAGCATAAATCATTCCCATCAAAGTATCGTTGTCGATTTTAAAACTAAATTCTATTTTTTTATTTCTAAAGTTATTTGAATCTCTAAAAATTTTATTTTCCTTTTTACCATTTACAACAAACCAAAAGTTTTTCAACCTACCTTCTTTAATTGAGTCAAAATGATATTTTAATGAGCCTTTTATAGAATCAACTTTCAGTGTTTTTTTATCAACTACTTTGTATAAGTCAATACTGTAAAAATTACTTCTTGAACTATCCAATTTATTGTCTTGATAGGTTTTGGTTTCAAATCCTATAGTATCATTTGTTCTGCTTATATAAATTTCAACATCTTGATACGTGTTTTCTCCTAAATCATATCTTATTTTTTGTCTTTTGTATTTTTTTAGCTTTACAACTCTCTTTTCTTTGATTTTATTCTTACACGAGAGAAAGAGCAAGAGAGTTAAAAAATACATAAAGTAGTTTTTCAAATTCATTTTTTTAATATTTGCTAACGGCTCAGTGTATGGAACGTAGCGAGTAAAAAGATACTACATTTTGGGTTTAGCACAGAGCCGATTTTTTATATTTTGATTTAACTTTTCTGTTTTAAAGCCAAATTAAAAATTTGGCGGTCTTTGCAAATAAGCACAAACCTTTCGTTTAAACACTTATTAGCTATGTTTTATACACCGTGTTGGCAACTGGCTTCTTATTCAATCGTTCTATTTATAGTCAGCTTCATTATTTTCCTCTGCAGTAATTGTACTAAATCATCTGTATTTTTAAAAGCTAAAATATCCTCTCTTTTTATTACTAAAATTCTGATGTTATCTCTAGTTAAAGCATTTATTATTTCACTATGAGCATTACTAACACTATCTCTTTCCCCTGTAATCCCACTTAAAGAAATTAAAATTCCAGTAGTAGCAAATCTATCTTGTAGTTTTCTAATAAACCAACCTACTTGGGCGCTACTAACTGGAGTCCCTGTATTTTTACATTCAGTTATAATAGCATAATCCAAAAAGTATAAATCGGAATTTCTTGTATCATTATTAAAAGTTACATCAAGTTCGTGGGCTCTAACACCATCTAGAACATTAGATTCATAGTGAGTTACTTTTGGAACTTTACAAAAAATGTAACGAACAAGCTCTTCTAATTTAGCTCCTTTAACGTAAGTATTAGGTGCATTGTCAGACTCTCTTAATAATTGCGATATTTTTGGTTGAGAATATATTGCCATTATTCTAGTCCGTGTGCTATTTTGTTTCTTTGATTTAACATCAAAGTCTCAAATGAACTATCTATTAGTTCATTAACGAAGTCTTCTAAATCGTAACTAATTATTAATGGGTAAAGGGAAGATTTAATTTTGTGCCTTTTATTTTCTGTGTCGAGATAGAGTAGTACTCCAACTTTTGCATCAGATATCTCAATATAATTCCTAATTTGATTTTCTGCGTTTTCAAGTCTATTTTTATTTAAACGACCATATTTGAGTTCGAAAATTATAGGATTCCCTAAAATCTTTCCTAAATCATCACTCCATAAAGCGAAATCAATTCCTATATCTTTATTAGTATTATTCTCAACGTAGTTTAGTTTTAGAATATTAAAAACCTTAGCAGTAATATCCTCCATTTTAAAACCATTTCTGGCTGAATTTGCTCTATTTTCGCCTGTATAATTTCGTAAACCTTGAATTTCAGGAAGAATATCTCTTAATTGACTTTTAGTATCAGTATGATATTCTATTGCTTTTTTAAATTTGTCTTTTTGCTTTGAGTAATATGGTTTTGTTTTTTTCTTTATATCAAAAAGTAGTTTTGAAATTGAGTTTTTTGTAAATTCAAAATCATTTACATCAGTTCTTATAAATAACTTATTTTCAATATAGAAAGGCACTTTTAAATCTTTGTCAAGTAGAATGAAGTGCTGTTTTCCAAGACCTTCGCAAACACCCATTTCATATATTACATTTGGATTATTGTCAGTAATTATAAATATGGCAAAGTCAGCTTCCTTGATTTTTCTTTTTAGGATTTGTTGTATTGAGTCTCCAATCGAAAAGTCATATAAGTCAAAAGTTTCCACGCTATTTTCGGCAAGAACATTCTTGATAGATGTTGTGTCAACATTGTGTGACGAAGAGATAAAGCATTTCAAATTTTTATTCATTTAGTTTTTTCAGCTTGTTGCCAACGTTGCGTGTATGTTTAGTGCTGAAATAGAAAGTCAGAGACTTTCAGTTTAGCACGAGGCAAAGCATTTTGTTTGCCTTTATCTTGTTTTATCAAAAGTCAAATCAAAATGATTTGACGGACT
>SIHP01000020.1 GCA_004762155.1 Flavobacteriaceae bacterium | reverse complement strand
AGCGGCAGCCGCTGACGGTTTTGAAGTTCTGCAATTCGATCAACGGCTGCCGCTGACGGTCTTGAAGTTCTGCAATTTGGTCAACGGCAGCCGCTGATGGTTTTGAAGTTCTGCAATTTGATCAGCGAATACTATTAATACACTTAAACTAAAATGATATAAAAATTATAGCTGTTTTAAAGAATAATATTTCAGTAATTATCGTCAGTAAAAACAAATAATGCATAAAAAGTATAAAAAAAGGTCGAGTGTACGGATAACAGTAAAGTCCTTTTTATTGCATTAGTTATGTTTGCTTTTTCTATATGATTTTTATAGAAATGAAAAGAAGTTAATAGCTGTCTGTGTTAATTACTTTTAGTTGTTGTTTTTACTTACGCAAAAACTAAAAAGGTTATTGATATAATTGTGATAAGTAAAAAAGATGTAATTTTAAGCACCTTTAGTTTATATATAGTATTTATATAAACGATTTATAACCAACTAAATAAGTGTAGTTTATATATGAAGCTAGTATCAGAAATATTAAAATTAATATCATCCAAAAGAGAGAGTGATTATTGGGATTTTAAAAGAGAACCACATGACAATAAAGCATCTCTTTTACACGACATTTTAAGTCTTTCAAATAGTCTTCATAGAGGGAAGAGGTATATCATTTTTGGAGTTACAGACCCAAAAGAAGGAACCGAAATTAAAGGACTAACTAAAGAGCAAGCTAATCGAAAATCACAAGTAGAAATTATCGACTTTCTTCGTACAAAGTCCTTTGCAGGTGATTCGAGACCAGAAATTGAATTACACACGATAGAGCTAAATAAGGTTGAAATAGATGTTTTAGTAATTTTTGATAATCCAAATAAACCATATTACTTAACACAAGATTATAGGGATAAAGATAAAAATGTAAAAGCTAATTACATATATACGCGGACAAATGATACAAATACTCCGATTGATAAATCAGCAGATGTTGGTGTAATTGAAAAAATGTGGAGACAAAGGTTTGGTTTAGATTTATCTCCATTAGAAAGAATGAAATTATTATTATTACAGCCGAAGAAATGGTTTAAGGATATTGGAAATAAACCATATGCTTACCACTTAGAGTTTCCTGAATTTAGAATTGATTTTTCTGAAACTCACGAATTTTGGGAAGTATTCAGTTTTTTTTATACAAACGAAAAGTCCTATTTAGGTACAGCAACTTTCAAATATGGTTCTACAACATTATTTGAATTACAATATATGTATTGTGATGAAATGCGAGTTGAACTAGCTGTTCCAAAAACTGTGATTGTCAAGTTAAAAGATTCTAATAATTGGTTTTATTATTATAACCTAGAAAACCTTGACGGAATACTCTTACAATTTATTACTAATAACCTTACGAAATTACATTCTTTTAGAAGTTTAGTTTTTCCTTTTGTTGTCTTTAAAAATGAACACGAAAAAGAAGATTTTATTAATTACATTATTAACAATGAAGATGAATTAGATAAAATTGAACCAGATTTTTGGGCTGAAAATGCAAAAAAAGAAATGAATAGACAAAAAAAGCACTCTCCAATTGATCCTATTTTTATAGATAAAATAACACAGTTATATAAGAAATGGCAGTGTATAGCACCGTATAAAATTAATTGCTAGTTTTGGCTCACTTGCGAAATTCCTTCGAAATTTCGCAGTTCGTAAATTAACCTAGTAAACAAGTTGCTTGAAACAGGCAACTAATCTTTCACAACAACGTTAAAAAACTATGATTAAAAAACTATTTAAACTAATTATTATACTCATAATTTCTTCCAATAATATTAATGCACAAAATAAGAATAAACAAAAAAATGAAATATTAGAATTGAATGGTTCAATAACAGTTGAAAACAAGACTAATTTTGAAGTTTCAGATTGTATAGCTAATTCAGCAATGATAATGGGAGTCAGTTCTTATACAAAATCAGAAAAAGATGCCTCCGAATCTTCTTTTGTTCATGGTAATTATTCTTATTCTTATTTTGTGAATGATTATAGTTCTGAGGCTGGAAAAATAAACTTTAAATATTCTTACATTATTAAAGATGGAAAAATCAATTATAAATTTTATGATTTTAAACACAATGGAAATAAGACGAAATTCAAATCTATAGGTCTTTTGAGTACATCTTGGAATGAAGAAATTGCAAAAACTTTTACTGAAGACCAATATTATGAAATAATGATAGATTTAATAACCAATACTAGCAATTTAATTAAAATGATTAAAGAAACTTGTTTGTAATAAAACGATTTGCCAAAAATGGCTATAATTAATACGGGTTTTGGTGCTCAACCCAGAGTTTAGAATTTTTAACCAAGCCCGCCAAATCTTTTTGATTACCCGACAGGGAAATTTAAAATAAATTTGGCTTTAATATTGAAAAAGATAAAACAAAATAAAAAGTTTTGGCTAAGTGCTTAATCGGAAATTAATTCCCATATTAACAATAGCTCCACGTTCCCACATATATGAAAAAACCAGCAGATATAGAATTTAACAATATTACAAATCTGAAAAAACATGGATTTTTAGGTTTCAAAAGTGTGTCAGAATTAATAGAAAAACCAGATGTTTTGCCAACTCAAATGGGAGTTTATTTGGTACTTAACCTGACAAATAAAAAACCTGAATTTTTGGAAAAAGGTTCTGGCGGATTTTTTAAGGGCAAAAACCCAAATATCTCAATTCCTGACTTAAATAAAAATTGGGTAGAAAACTCAAAAGTGGTTTATATTGGGAAAGCTGGTGGAGTAAATGGAAACTCAACTTTGCGAATCAGATTAAAACAATACTTAAGATTTGGACAAGGATTTAATATCGGACATTATGGAGGGAGATTGATTTGGCAGCTCAAGAATAACTCAGACTTGATTATCTGTTGGCTTACTTTGACTAACATTGAACCAAGAAAATTTGAAAAGAAATTAATTTCGGAATTTGTAAAAGAATTTGGAAAAAGACCATTTGCAAACTTAACAGGCTGATATTGATAACTAATTTTTAAATCAAAAAAATGTCAACGAGATTGAGTTAAATAATTTAAGAAGAACTGAGGTAAAAAAAAACTAAAACGAAATTAATTCATTACCAAATTACTTCTATAATTATTGTTATAAGGAATCTTGTTTTTGACAATAGAAACAGCTTGTTTTAATAGTTTATTACATATAGCTATTAATGCAAGCTTTTTACTTTAACAATTAATATTATAGAAGATTATTGTACATAAATTATAGAAAAATAAAAAATAGATTTTTAACCTACGTATTATACCAAAAATAGCTGATTTATTATTTTTCCACTAAAGTAAACTTCTTTGTGTTATAATAAACATAATTTTTTTAACTTTACGATGAAGTAAATTTAAAACAAGAATAAAGTAAAAATGATTTTACCATTGAGATTAATAGGAGGCAATCCGTTTTTTAATTATGATCCAAGATTTTTAAACGCTACAGATGTTCCTTTTGTGTTTTTTGCAATAACCTGTCTTTTTATTGCTTATTTTAAAACTAAAAACAAGAAATATAATTTCAATAAAGAGGAAGTAAACATTCATTCAAAAGAAAAATTTAGTTTCCAATCCTATGATGTTTTAATGCAGCCAAAAACACACTATGAAAATTTAACTTCTACTTTAAAAAAAAGTAAATCAATCCCATATAAAAATATAATTATTGGCTTTCTAATATGTTTATTTTACTATTTCCTATTTACAGGAAGGCTATAAAGGTTAGTTAATAATAAATAGAGACTTAATAATGAATATTAATCTTCTTGTGATAAGAACAAATACACCAAAACTTTTAAAGGAACAATATGAGAAAATTGGTTTTGAATTCGATTATCATAAGCACGGAAAAGGTCCATATCATTATGCGGCTCAACAAAACGGATTTGTTTTTGAAATTTATCCGTTAACAAAATCAATGACTAAAGCAGATGAAAATCTTAGATTCGGTTTTGATATTGCCAATTTAAACTTAGTAATTGATAGCTTAAAAAATACAAATTGGATTATAAAATCAGCTATTAAAGAAACTGAATGGGGAAAGATAGCTGTTATTCAGGATTTAGATGGACGAAAAATTGAATTAAAAAATAAATAAAAGATAATAGAATACATATGTTTATTGCGGAAATAGATGGTAGTGACTTAAGTTCAGTAAAAGGGTTTTTGTTTCAAATGGATAAAGCTTTTGGTTTTCCTCCAAATTTAGAAGAGGATTGGGATGTTCTTTTGGATTGTATGAAAGATTTGTATTGGATTGATGATACAGATTTTACAATACTAATTACCAATAGTTATCAATTAATAGGTAAAACAAAAGTAAAAGTAGTGTCGTTTTTAAATGAAATAAAAGAGTATTGGGAAGATCCAAAAACGGAGCCAAATTATACATTGAAAATTCAATTTGATTAATATGTGTTTTAAAGGTTAAAACGGAATAGGAAAGAGAATAATTAATTAAACTTTTTTGTAACATTTAATATAAAACAAACACTAATTGTTTAATGATAAATGACATACTATTTCAAATTAAATACAAATTCTCTCAAATATTTGTCAATAGAAAAAAAGAGACACAGCTAAGATTAAAAGAATCTTTTGGAAAACTAAAAGATGATAACTTTGATTTTGAAAGTATTGAGAAATACTTTAGAAATAAAGACAATTCAAAAACATATCAAACATTATCGGACAAAACGTGTAATGATTTAGATTTTGATGACTTGTTTATGTTTCTGGACCGAACGACCTCCAAAGTAGGACAACAATACTTGTACAATACACTTCGCACCATAAATTTAAATGAAAAGCAAACAACACTAAATGAATCTTTAATAACAGAATTATCTGATAATGCAGATTTAAGAATTTCGCTTCAAAAAAAGATTGAAAAACTAAAAGATAAAGATGCATATCATATAGCTACTTTGTTTCAAGAGGAACATTTAAAAAAACCAAAATGGTTTTTTGTTATAAAACTATTATCGTTTGCTAGTTTAATTTCATTGATTTTAGGTTTCTTTAATCCTTTATTTTTTATAGTATTATTAGGTGTTTTTTGTGTGAATTTTGTGGTTCATTATTGGAACAAGAATAATTTAGCGCAATATGTAAATTCAATTCCACAGCTTTTAATACTTAATAATGTAGCTTCTCATTTGTTTTCAAATCCTTTATTAAAAGAAATAAATACCAACTTATCAAAATCTATTAAATTAATAGATGCGGTTAAAAGTAGCATGTCGTTTTTTAAACTCGAAGCAAAACTTCAAGGAGAATTTGAAATTATAGTTTGGTTATTGTTTGAGATTTTTAAAACAATGTTTTTACTTGAGCCTTTGCTATTATTTGGTGTGTTAAACCGATTAAATACCAAAAGAGACGAAATAGAAAACGTATTTAAGTTTGTTGGTCATGTAGATATGTTAATATCAATAGCATCTTTAAGAAACGGACTGGATACTTTTTGTTTGCCAATTATTAATACTACTAATGAAATAAAGGTTAAAGATGTTAGTCATCCTTTAATTATTAAGTGTACAACAAATAGTATAAACATCTCAGATAAATCTGTACTTCTTACAGGTTCAAACATGTCTGGAAAGACCTCTTTTATTCGTGCAATTGGATTAAATGTAATAACAGGATTAACAATTAATACCTGTTTTGCAAAATCAATGAGTTTTCCTTTGTTAAAAGTTTTTTCAGCTATTCGAATAAGTGATGATTTAATGAATGATAAAAGTTATTATTTTGAAGAAGTTTTAACTATTAAAGAAATGCTTAAAGAAAGCCAAGGAGAAAATAAAAACCTCTTTTTATTGGACGAATTATTTAAAGGAACAAATACTGTAGAAAGAATAGCAGCAGGAAAATCCGTTTTATCCGCTTTAACAAAAAACAATAACAAAATATTGGTTTCAACTCACGATATAGAATTAACCGATATGCTTTCTAACGAATATGAATTGTATCATTTTAGCGAGACTGTAAATAATAAAACAGTAGGATTTGATTATAAGTTAAAAGAAGGTAAATTAAAAAACAGAAATGCAATTAGAATACTTGAAATTAATGATTATCCAAAAGATGTTGTAAAAGAGGCATTTGAAATATCAAAAGAATTGGATAAAATATATTCAGTAACAAATACTACAATCAACAAAGAAATATAAATAATAAGACAATTTTGGTTTATTGGAAAATAGTAGCTTTTATGCAAAGTTAGCCAAATATAGCAAGCATTAAATCTTTTAAACTTTACCATTGGTAAAACAGTCTTTTTAGTGATGTAAAATTAATATTCTACCAGCCTTTTTTTGATTAGTTTTGTAGGAAATGACATTAAAATTAAAACACGGATGAACAATAAGTTTTCATTAAAATTAATCAAACTTTTACTAGTATTTTTAATCGTATCATGTTCTTCAGTATCAGAAGTTAATAATGATACTCAAGGATCAGATAATGATGTAACGAAAAACATAACTATTTTTTTTGTGAATGATCAGCATGCACAATTAGACAATTTTGCAAAAGTTAAACATGTAATTGATCAAGAAAAAATAAACAATAATGTAATTGTAGCCTGTAGTGGAGATATGTTTTCTGGAAGTCCGGTTGTAGATAACTACAAAGACGATCAAGGATTTCCAATGATTGATGTGATGAATAAAGTTGGATTTGATATTTCTGTATTAGGAAATCATGAGTTCGATTATGGAGAAGAAACACTAAAAAAGAGAATTGAACAAGCCAATTTTGAATGGGTTTGTGCAAATGTAGATATGTTAGAAACCGATGTTCCCCAACCAAAACCATATCATACAATAACAAAAGGAGATACAAAGGTTACTTTTTTAGGTTTGGTAGAAACCAATGGAAAAGATAACGGAACAATTCCTTCTACACATCCGTGGAAAGTACAAAATTTATCTTTTGAACGTCCAGAAACTGTAGTCGCAAACTACAAAGATGTTAAAGAATCTGAAGAATCTGATATTTATATTGCATTAACACATTTAGGACATAATAGTAGTAATTTAGGTGATGTTCAGTTAGCACAACAATTTCCGTATTTCGATTTAATTATTGGAGGTCATTCGCACCAAGAAATTAATACTGTTATCAATGGGGTTCCTATTTTTCAAGCGGGTTCTTATTTAAAAAACTTAGGAAAAATAGAAATATCAGTAAAAAATAAAACAGTTACCAATATTGAGTATTCATTAATTAATTTAGATGCTATTTCTGATTTTGATGAGCCACTTAAAACAGAAATAGATGAGTATAATAATTTACCAGATTTAGATGAGGTATTTGGAAATTCATTAATTTACCATGAACGCTATAAAGTAGGATGTTTTTATGCAGATGCGCTTAAAAATGCAATGAATGTTGATGTCGCTTTTCAGAATTCTGGAGGTGTAAGAAGTGACTTAGAACAAGGAGATATTACCAAAAAAGATATTTTTAAAATAGAACCTTTTAACAATGGAACTGTAAAGTATCAGATGAGTGTTCAACAAATAAAAAACTTTTTAGTAGGTACAGCATCTGGGTTTTATTTTTCAGGAATTCAAATAACCCAAGTAGGTCAGTCTGTTGAAATAAAAAACGAATCTGGCGATGTTTTAAGTAACGACACCTTTCTTTCAGTTGGTTTAAATGATTATATACCAGCGGTACATGATAATTATTTCCCGTTAGCTAGTGATGTTCAACCGCTTTCAGCTGCAGAGTCTATTATGTATTATTTACAAAACATAACTTCTCAAGTTAATTATCCTGACTGCGCTAATTATTTTAGATATTCAAATTAATACATTTTATATTTTTAAAATAACAATGGAAAAGCCTTAACAAATTAGTTGTTAGGGCTTTTGATTTTTATAAGAATTCAGTAGAAGAAATTAAGAAACAATAAAACCAATCTGAAATTATAAAATAAAAAGCTAAAAACTTACATTTGTGCCGACAACACAACAAAAAATAAATTAATGAATACAATTAACGAAACCAATTTTCAGTTTCCAAATCAGAAATCGGTATACAAAGGAAAAGTAAGAGAGGTTTATAATATAAATGACGAAGTATTGGTAATGATTGCATCGGACCGTTTGTCGGCTTTTGATGTTGTTTTGCCACGTCAAATTCCTTTTAAAGGACAAATTTTAAATCAAATTGCCACTAAAATGATGAACGATACAGCAGATATTGTTCCGAATTGGTTGGTTTCTAATCCAGATGAAAACGTTGCTGTAGGTCATTTATGCGAACCTTTTAAAGTAGAAATGGTAATCCGTGGATATTTATCTGGTCATGCATCAAGAGAGTATAAAGCAGGGAAAAGAATACTTTGCGGCGTTCCAATGCCAGAAGGTTTAAAAGAAAACGATAAGTTTCCTGAACCAATAATTACACCATCTACCAAAGCAGAAAATGGTGAGCACGATGAAGACATTTCTCGTGAAGACATTTTAGCAAATGGAATTGTATCTGAAGCAGATTATTTAGTATTAGAAGATTTTACACGTAAATTATTTGCAAGAGGAACAGAGATTGCAGCAAAACGTGGATTAATTTTAGTAGATACAAAATATGAATTTGGAAAAACTAAAGACGGAAAAATTGTTTTAATTGATGAAATTCATACTCCAGATTCTTCGCGTTATTTTTATGAAGAAGGCTATGCAGCACGTCAAGAAAAAGGAGAAAATCAAAAGCAATTATCTAAAGAATTTGTACGTCAGTGGTTAATAGCAAACGGATTTCAAGGTAAAGACGGACAACAAATTCCTGAAATGACTGATGCCAAAATTGAAGAAATTTCTAACAGATATATAGAGTTATACGAACAAATTACAGGAGAGTCTTTTGTAAAAGGAGATACAACGAATATTCTGAATCGTATTGAAAAAAATGTAGTTGAATTTTTGAATAAGTAATTGTTATCTTATTTGTAGTAAAAGATTCTTTTATTAATATCAATAAACAAAATCAATAATGCTAGGACAGGCATTTTAATAAATGGATAGTAAAAAAATAAGTATCAGACCGGAGTTAAATTTATCATCAACGATACCTGATGAAGATTTTCAAAATAGAACTTTACGTCCTATTTTAAAATTGCAACACGATCTTATTTTGTTTCTATTTATAAGTTTTTGCAATAAGCAAAAGATTGATCTTTATAAAGACGAAAATAAATTTAATTCGATAGTAAATACACATATTAAAAAAAATATGGTGTTGAAAAATCAATATTTAGGATTGATAATTGGCATGTTTACTACAGAAGAATTCGGTATATATTTAAAAAACGATGCTGAGTTTAATAAAAGAATTATAACAATGATTGGCCAACGATTAAAAGACAGCCAATTAGAAATTAAAGAGTATAAAACAAACAAACAACAATGATTATAGAACCAAGAACTAGAGGGTTTATATGTTTAACAGCGCATCCAACAGGTTGTGAAGAGAATGTAAAAAGTCAAATAGCCTATGTAAAGTCTAAAGGACAAATAGACGGAGCAAAAAAAGTATTAGTAATCGGATCTTCAACCGGATTTGGTTTAGCATCAAGAATTTCAAGCGCATTTGGTTCAGATGCCGCTACAATTGGCGTGTTTTTTGATAAACCAGCGACTGCAGGAAGGCCAGCATCACCAGGTTTTTATAATACTGCTGCTTTTGAAAAAGAAGCAACTGCTGCAGGTTTATATGCGAAAAGTATAAATGGAGATGCTTTTTCTAAAGAAATAAAAGAACAAGTAGTTGATTTGATAAAAGCAGATTTAGGTCAGATTGATTTGGTAATTTATAGTTTAGCATCACCAGTAAGAACACATCCAGATAGTGGAAAACGTTTTAAATCAGTTTTAAAACCAATAGGAGGAGAGTTTTCAAATAAAACAGTAGATTTTCATACAGGAAAAGTATCAGAAATATCAATTAAACCAGCAGAAGGAGATGATATAGCGAATACAGTAACCGTAATGGGAGGTGAGGATTGGAAAATGTGGATGGATGCTTTACAAGCGGAAAACTTATTAGCTGAAGGAGCAACAACAGTTGCATATTCATATATTGGCCCAGAAGTAACAGAAGCAGTTTACAGAAAAGGAACAATTGGAGCAGCAAAAGATCATTTAGAAGCGACAGCATTTGAAATTTCAGATGCTTTAAAAGGAATAGGAGGAAAGGCATATGTTTCTGTAAATAAAGCCTTAGTTACACAAGCAAGTTCTGCAATTCCTGTAATTCCATTATATATTTCATTATTGTTTAAAGTGATGAAAGCTAAAGGAATTCATGAAGGATGTATAGAGCAAATTCAGCGTTTGTATAGCGAACGTTTGTTTGGAGGAGATTTAGCTTTAGATGAAAAAGGAAGAATCCGTATTGACGATTGGGAAATGCGTGATGATGTTCAAGCAGAAATTAAAGAATTATGGCAAAGTGCAACTTCTGAAAATTTAGCTGATATTGGAGATTTAGATGGTTACAGCAAAGATTTCTTTAATTTATTTGGATTTAAAGTTGATGGTGTAGATTATGCTGAAGATGTAAATGAATTGGTTGAAGTACCAAGTATTGGATAAATAAGAAATTTTAAATATTTAAAAAACCTCATAGTTCTTCTATGAGGTTTTTTTGTTCTTTTACAAAAGATGTTTTCAAATCCATTTAATTTTTCAATATTTGAAAGATTCAACACCTTTACAAATGAAAGCAGTTTCTATAAAAATAATAAAAGATGAAATTCAGCACAAAGACTCAAGAGAATTACAAGAACTATGTTTGAAGTTAGCTCGTTTTAAAAAAGAAAATAAAGAATTACTTACATATTTACTTTTCGAATCACATAATGAAGAAGAGTATATCTTAAAAATAAAACAAGAAATGGATGTTTTGTTTAGTGAAATCAATACCAAAAGTTTCTTTTATATAAGAAAAAGTGTGCGGAAAATCTTAACAAATACTAAGAAGTACATACGTTATTCAAAGCAAAAAGAAACAGAAGTAGCTTTGTTATTATATTTCTGTATGAAGTTAAAAGACTTTAAGCCAAGTATAAAGAGAAGTGTAAGAGTACAAAATATTCTTTTAACCCAAATAAAAATTGTTGAAAAATTAATAGCAAAAATGCATGAAGATTTACAATTTGATTATAATATAGAATTAGATAAAATAAAATAGTCGTAAGTAGTAAATTGGTTTTATGTTTAAATTTATATTAGTTTTTTAACAAAAAGTTTAAATTTTGTAATTAATAAACATTTTTTTTTTTAAGATGTAATTATAACCTAAATTTGTTGAATTATTAGAAAATAACTGTAAATAGGACGATGAAAATACAAAAAGTACTTGTTGCAAATAGAGGTGAAATAGCCATTCGTGTTTTTAGAGCATGTGTAGAAGTAGGGATTAAAACGGTAGGAGTTTATACTTTTGAAGACCGATATTCTTTACACAGATATAAAGCTGATGAATGTTACCAAATTGGAAATGATGATGAACCCTTAAAACCATATTTGGATATTGACGCTATTATTAAAGTAGCAAAGGCTAATAATGTAGATGCAATTCATCCTGGTTATGGTTTTTTATCTGAAAATGCTGAGTTTGCAGAAAAATGTGAACAAAATGGAATTATTTTTGTTGGGCCAAAAGTTTCTGTATTAAAAGGTTTAGGTGATAAAATAATGGCAAAAGAGGTAGCCGTAGCTAACAATGTGCCAATTATTAGAAGTAGTGTAAGAGATTTAACATCTATAGAAATAGCTTTAGAAGAAGCAGATGTTATTGGTTTTCCAATAATGTTAAAAGCTGCGTCTGGAGGTGGAGGACGTGGAATGCGTGTTATCCGTACTAAAGAAGATTTAATAAAATCATATCCAGAAGCACAAAGAGAAGCATTAAATGGATTTGGTGATGATACTGTTTTCTTAGAGAAATACGTGCAGAACCCAAAACATATTGAAATTCAAATAGTAGCAGATGCACATGGTAACATGGTGCATTTATATGAAAGAGATTGTTCTGTACAGCGTCGTTACCAAAAAGTAGTAGAATTAGCACCGTCTTATGGTTTACCACAAGATACTTTAGATAGTTTATATAAGTACGCACAAGATATTTGTAAAGCTGTAGATTACAACAATATTGGTACTGTTGAATTTTTAGTAGACGAAGATGGTAGTGTTTATTTTATAGAAGTAAACCCAAGAATACAAGTAGAACATACAGTTACCGAAATGGTAACCAATATAGATTTAGTAAAGACACAATTATTTATAGCCGCGGGTTATGAACTAGGAAGTGATAAAATAAATATTCCAAGTCAAGATAGTGTAAGTGTAAAAGGATTTGCATTACAAACTAGGGTAACTACAGAAGATCCAGCAAATGATTTTAAACCGGATTATGGAACCATTACAGCATACAGAAGTGCATCTGGTTACGGAATTCGTTTAGATGCTGGTAGTGTATATCAAGGAGTAAAAATACCTCCTTTCTTTGATTCAATGTTAGTAAAAGTTTCTGGTTACGGAAACACATTAGAAGAAGCTTGTAGTAGAGTTCGTAGAGCTTTAAAGGAATTTAGGATCCGTGGTGTTAAAACAAATATTGCTTTTGTAGATAATATATTAAAACATGATACCTTTAGATCTGGAAAAGTAACGGTTAATTTCATTCAAAATGAACCATCGTTATTTAAATTTGTTGAGCCACGTAACCGTGCTAATAAATTATTAAATTTCTTAGGAGAAACTATTGTAAATGGTAATCCTGATGTTAAAAAAATAAATCCAGATCATAAATTTTCTAAACCTGTAGTACCTTCTTTTCCAAAAATGAAGGAATACCCTAAAGGAACTAAAGATTTATTAACAGAATTAGGCCCTGAAGGATTTGCACAGTGGTTAAAAAATGAAAAGAAAATTCATTTTACTGATACTACAATGCGTGATGCACACCAAAGTTTGTTAGCAACACGTATGCGTACAACTGATATGTTAAAGGTTGCAGAAGGATACGCAAAAAATAATCCAGATATCTTTAGTATGGAAGTTTGGGGTGGAGCAACTTTTGATGTTTGTTTACGTTTCTTACAAGAAAATCCATGGGAACGTTTAGCGTCTTTAAGAAAAGCTATGCCTAACGTATTATTACAAATGTTAATTCGTGGTTCAAATGGAGTAGGCTATACAGCTTACCCAGATAACTTAGTAGAGAAGTTTGTTGAGAAATCATGGGAAACAGGAGTTGATGTATTTAGAATTTTTGATTCATTAAACTGGATGAAATCTATTGCACCATGTATTGAACATGTAAGAAATAGAACTAAAGGTATTGCAGAAGCATCTATTTGTTATACAGGAGATATTTTAAATCCTGCTAAAACAAAATATGATTTAAAGTATTATATACAATTAGCTAAAGATGTTGAAAATGCTGGAGCTCATATTTTAGGAGTTAAAGATATGGCTGGTTTATTAAAACCTCAAGCAGCTTTCGAATTGATTTCAGCATTAAAGTCAGAAATAAATATTCCAATCCATTTACATACACATGATACTTCATCATTACAATCAGCTACATATTTAAAAGCTATTGAAGCAGGTGTAGATGTTGTTGATGTTGCTTTAGGTGGATTATCAGGATTAACTTCTCAACCTAATTTTAATTCTTTGGCAGAGGTGTTAAAGTTTAATGAAAGAGAAAATAAAAATTTAAACACAGAGAAATTAGCAGAATACTCTAACTATTGGGAATCTGTTCGTAGTTACTATTATCCATTTGAAAGTGGATTAAAAGCTGGTTCAGGTGATGTTTACGATCATGAAATTCCAGGTGGACAATATTCTAACTTAAAAGGACAAGCAATTGCTCTTGGTTTAGAAGATAAGTTTCCAGAAGTTACTAAAATGTATGGGGAAGTAAACCAAATGTTTGGTGACATTATTAAAGTAACACCAAGTTCTAAAGTAGTTGGTGATATGGCGCAATATATGATTGGTAACCAATTAACAGTTGCAGATGTTATGGAGCGTGGAGAAACGATTTCCTTTCCACAATCGGTAATTAATTTCTTTAAAGGAGATTTAGGTCAGCCAGTTGGAGGTTTTCCAGAAAAACTTCAGAAAATAGTTCTAAGAGATCAAGAGCCATATACTTCAAGACCAAATGCAAATTTAGAGCCAATCGATTTTGATAAAGAATTTGAGAAATTCAAGAAAGAATTTCATCAAGGGATGGGACGTGAATTAGAAATTACAGATTTCTTGTCTTATAAATTATATCCAAAAGTATTTACAGACGCTTATAACAATCATATTAAGTATGGTAATGTTGTAAACATACCAACTAAAAATTTCTTCTTCGGTATGGAAAAGAATGAAGAAATAATGATAGAGTTGGAGCCAGGTAAAAGAATTTTAGTTTCACTAATGCAAAAAAGTGAACCAGATTTACATGGTAATGTAAGTATCTTCTTTAAGATTAATGGTCAGATGAGAAATGTGATCATTAAAAATAAATCTGTAAAATCAGAAGTTAAAGAAAATGCAAAGGCAGATGCTTCAAATGATAAAGAAATAGGAGCTCCTTTACAAGGATTATTATCTAGAGTATTAGTTAAAAAAGGAGAAGAAGTAAAAGAAAATCAACCTTTATTTATAATAGAAGCCATGAAAATGGAAACAACTGTTACTGCAGTAACAAAGGGTGTTATAGATAAAATTGAGCTTAAAAGTGGTTCTTTAGTAAATACAGATGATTTAATTTTAACCTTAAAATAAAAGCCAGTTTGATTTACTCTTTAAAAAGTGGTAGTTTTGCTATCCAAAAAATAAGTAATAGATGGTAAGAGATTTATTTGAAAGAATAGAACAAGATAAAGGTCCTCTAGGTAAATGGGCAGATAAAGCAGAAGGATATTATGTTTTTCCTAAATTAGAGGGGCCAATATCAAACAGAATGTCTTTCAATGGTAAGAAAGTAGTTACTTGGAGTATTAATGATTATTTAGGTTTAGCAAATCATCCAGAAGTATTAAAAGCAGACGGTGAATCAGCTAAAGAAGACGGATTAGCTTACCCAATGGGCGCGCGTATGATGTCTGGGCATACAAAATACCATGAACAATTAGAGGAAGAATGCGCAGCTTTTGTTGCTAAGGAAGCAGCTTATTTAGTGAATTTTGGATATCAAGGAATTGTTTCTGCCATTGATGCTTTAGTTTCCAAAGATGATATCATTGTTTATGATATGGATACTCACGCTTGTATTATTGATGGTGTTCGTTTACACTCAGGTAAACGTTTTGTTTACCGTCATAATGATATAGAAAGTTGTGAGAAAAATTTGAAAAGAGCCACAAGAATGGCTGAAAAAACTGGAGGAGGAATCTTATTAGTTTCCGAAGGTGTTTTTGGTATGCGTGGAGAGCAAGGTCGTTTAAAAGAAATTGTAGCTTTAAAACAAAAGTATAATTTTCGTTTATTAGTTGATGATGCTCATGGTTTTGGAACTTTAGGAGAAGGAGGTAGAGGAACAGGTTTTGAGCAAGGTGTTCAAGATGAAATAGATGTTTATTTTGCAACATTTGCAAAGTCTATGGCAGGTTTCGGAGCTTTTTTTGCAGGTAATAAAGATGTAATTCAGTATTTACAATATAATATGCGTTCTCAGATGTTTGCAAAATCGTTGCCAATGCCAATGGTTAAAGGAGCATTAAAACGTTTGGATATGATTCGTACAATGCCTGAACTAAAAGACAAGTTGTGGGAAATCACTAATGGCTTACAATCTGGATTGCGTAATGCTGGTTTTGATATAGGAACGACTCAAACTTGTATAACGCCTGTATATTTAAAAGGAGAAATTCCAGAAGCAATGGCAATGGTTCATGATTTAAGAGAAAACCATGGAGTATTCTGTTCAATAGTTGTATATCCAGTAATTCCAAAAGGATTAATTATATTAAGATTAATACCAACTGCAAGACATACAATGGAAGACGTAAATGAAACAATAGTAGCATTTTCAGCGATAAGAGAAAAATTAGAAAATGGTACTTATAAGAAAGTAGCTGAAGAAATGATCTTAGAATAATTAATATTCTAATCTAAAAATAAAAAACTCGTGATATTTTTATCACGAGTTTTTTATTTTTAGATATCTTTCTTAATTTAGAAAACTTAGCATAACAAATTTTGTTATTTTTGATTTTTAGCTATGAATAAATGCATTAAATACTAAAACTGATAGTACTAATATTGTTTTGATGAAGAAACTTATATACATATACATGTCTTTATTATCTGTAATTGTAACAGCACAAGTAAAAGATAAAGTGCCGAATTTTTCAGATGAATATTTTTTAATAAAAGATGGAGATTCATTAGTTATAGAACTTAATGAGGTTACTGTCTTACCAAGGCATAAATTTAAGTCTAAAGTAGATATAAGATATTATTTATGGTTTCGTAAAAAAGTATTTAAGGCGTATCCATATGCTATTTTAGCATCAAAAAGGTTAGATAGTATTGATGTTAGGTTGAGGAAAATAAAATCAAATTCAAAAAAGCGTAAATATATTCGTCGTGTTCAAAAGTATGTAGAGAATGAGTTGTCAGGTCAATTAAAAAAAATGACACGTACTGAAGGTAGAATTTTAATAAAGTTAATACACAGGCAAACAGGTAGAACTGCATTTGAAAATATAAAAGAGTTAAGAAGTGGTTGGAAAGCCTTCTGGTATAATACAACGGCAAACTTATTTAAGTTATCACTAAAGGATGAATACAAACCAGCTATAGAAAATGAAGACTATTTAATAGAGGACATTATACAGAGAGCATATATTGATGAAGTATTGGTTTTTCAAAATCATAAGTTAGATATAAAGCCATTAGAATTAATAGGTAAAAGAAAAGGAGAAATCAATGTAGATAAGTATAAAGTCATGTTTGCCAAAATGAGAAAAAAAAGAAAGAATAAAAAAGTAAAAAGAAGTAGTAAGTAGTATTTCTTTCTGTCTACCTAAAGAATAGTAAAAAAGATATTTCAAACTTTATGTGACTATTATATAAAAGTTGTGTCATATATATGTAGTAGTAATTAGTTATTAGAAAGTTTGGTTAGACATAGACCCTTGAGCGAAAGTTCGAGGTTTTTTCGTGTTTTAAAGTATTTGGCTTGTTTTTTATTGAAGTTTAATAAAGGTTTTAAACTATATAATAAGAGTTATATGTTTTTGAGGATTATGTATGTTTTGTCTATGTTTCGCTTTAGTTCTTAGAAAAAGGTTTTAAGAATGTGGTTTTTAAAATATTGTTATTAAGTGTTTTATGTTTTTTTTAAAAAAAACATAAAAAAGGTTATTGTTATGTTAGAAAAGGGTTGTAGTTTTGCACCCGCTAAGGGGAATACGTAGTTATTTTCTTAGGTAAAAGTTCATTGAATGATTGTTATGTAGGTTTAAAGTTAAGGTTAAAAAATAATTAATTTTTCTTTGTTTAGGGATAAAAAAAGCTTGTATATTTGCAATCCGTTTTAGGTAACGAAGTTCATAATAAATATCGCGAAAAAAACTTTTCAAAAACATCAAATTTAATTTGG
>SIHP01000001.1 GCA_004762155.1 Flavobacteriaceae bacterium | reverse complement strand
GAGAAGTTAAGCCCATTAGCGCCGATGGTACTGCCAATGGTGGGAGAGTAGGTCGTTGCCTTTCTTTATATTAAACTCCAGTCTAAAAGACTGGAGTTTTTTTTTATCCTTATTTTAAAACTTTCTTAGCTTATCTAAGCTAATGATGAGTTAGATATAAGATTATCTCTTCTTTTAATACGAATTTGTCTAGATTTTAAAGCTCTTGTATATAATATATGGAGTAATTACTTTTGTTGGTACAATTTTTTAAGTCTATAAAGATTGTGAAAGTTGGGATTTATGAACTAATATTAATAATATAATTACAAACATTACATTGGCGTGAAAAATCAACTTTTCTTTGGTATGCCTTATGATTACATTTTAAACATTGAAAAGTTCTTTTATCTTTTAATTCTGATAAGTATTCTTCACAATCGACGTCGGTTTTAAACCGATCAGAGAACTCTAGAAGATTTTGACCCTTAAAAATGTTCATAAAATATTGTATTTGTTCACTTTAAATATAAGTATTTATGTACTGATACCTCTATCTTCCTTTTGTAATAATTCAATATTTATAATTATTTCCTCTCTATTTGTAGTCATATAATTTAAATCATACAAACTATCTAAAATTGTTAGAACTATTTTATCTACTTTTTGATTCTAATTTTTTTAGATAGTAGTTTAAATTTATAACTCCATAATTATCTTAAAGTTGTTCTATAGAATTCAAAGAATATTTTTTTTAGAACTGCTATTAATATACTTCTAGGTTTTCATCAATAGAATATTTATAAAAATAGTTAGCCAATAAATAAAACCCATATTAAAATTTTTATTGGTCTCAAATTTAGTTAAAACTATGCACTTTAGTGCATTCCGCTTTAGCTTCTAAAAATATTTACCTTTGTTAAATGGGAAATCAAAGGACTAGTGGTCATACCGTTTCAAATTTAACAGTTCACATAGTTTGGAGTACCAAGTATCGATATAAAGTTTTGGTTGGCGATGTTCAACAACGTTGTAGAAAACTTCTAATAGAAATTTGTGATTCAGAAGATATCGTAATACTAAAAGGAGTTGTCTCCAAAGACCATATTCATATAGAGTATCGACCATCACAAGATATTAGTAGTATTGTAAAGAAATTGAAAGGAAGAACATCTAGAAAAATTCAACAAGAATTTCCAAAAATAAAAAAACAATACTGGGGCAGACATTTTTGGGCAATAGGTTTTGGATGTTGGAGTACAGGTAATATCACAGATAAAATGGTAAATGAATATTTATAACATCATCGTAAATCAATTAATGATAGTGATAATTTTATATTAGTGTAATCACGTGATGATCCGAACTGCTGACTTTAGTCAGATTTAAAAACCTATGGACTTCTAGTCCATAGTGGTTTAGTTATTATTAAAAACCTTAAAAAAAGCAAAAGACCATTTATTAAATGGTCTTTTTTTTTGCACTATGTGGTAGTACGTTTCTTTTTCAATAGTAATAGTCCCCCGACAATTATTATGAAATAATTGACCTTTATATAAAAGGCTTTCTTAGCTACATCAAAGATATTTTAAATGTATTTAAACTTGGTAAGGTTTTTGCTTCCTATAAGTAAGGTAAAACCTTACTTGTGCGAATTAACATTCAGTTAATGCTAAAAATATTGAAGTTTTGTATCTTTGTATTACAATGAATATTATTAATTTACATATGGCACAAGTAGTTTATAAATCTTACAGTTTATATGGAGCAGACAAGTCTGTTCTTATAGCTTGTAGACGTAATATGTTAATTTTCGATACTTAAAATTTAATAAATATAGAATATCAATATAAAAAAAGCGTCTAAATAATTTAGACGCTTTTTTTTGTGTAATTTTTTTAACAAATGATAAAGTAATTTGAAATATACTAATCTAAATAGATTTGATAGCTAAGCAATTCAACTTCAAATAATTGCTCAAATCTTTAATATCTGGATAAAATCCGGACAGAAATCACCTATCTTAATTTTGACTTAACTATTTGTTTTTCAATAAAATAAAATGTTAAATTCTGTTAAATATTCATTTATTTTTCGTATATTTGAAGTATAGAAATTAGTGCTATACTAATTAAAATAAAATTTATAAAATCAATTAAAATGAAACTAGTCAATTCAAACATCAACAACCTACACGTAAGAGGAGTTGATACATTACATAAAGATGTTTGTTGTGAAAAACGATATTTATTTAAAGAATAATTTATTCTTATTATATATTATACTACACAAGGCATCTTTTTAAAAGATGCCTTTTTTTGTTTTAAAGACTTTTATAAGTTTTACTATGAATAAGGATTGAAAAAGAAAACTATTAACCCAATTAAATTATAATGCTATGATATTAAAAACTATTATTTCTCAATGAAAAAGAACGTTTACTCATTAAAAAGCTATGCTGCCTAAGTTTGTATTTGAATATATTTTATTCAACATTAATTTAGAAGTTAAATTAACTAGCGTAGCCAAACAAGAATCCAAAACGCTTCTTATTTAAGACAAAGTAGAATTTTCCTGAAGCCTCAACTCAATAGGCCTTACAAGTAATTAGTCTTCACTAATTGGTTATCAATACCAATTAATTCTACAAACCACCTGATTTATCGGGCTGGATGATTATTGCCCAAACTTAACTGTTAGGGAAATATCTAAAAATTGTAATCAAAACTCAATTTGCCGTATTCACGGCACAGGAAACTATTGTCAAATTTTAAAAAATTAATTATGAAAACTATTAAAACATTACTATTCGTTACCGTTCTTACCTTATTAACTACAAGTTGTACTGATACAACTGAAAACCTTGTTGTGAAACCAATTGATACTATCGAAAACTCTATGAAGTTTGGTGATGATGCAGAGTTTTATGATACAGGTGATGGAGATGATAGTAAAGATGGAACTAGAAATAAAAACTAATTTTTTTGTTAGTGAGACTGTCTTTTTAGACAGTCTTTTCTTATTTTCGTTAACAAATATAATATACATATATTTTGAACCAAATAAAAAAATATTTTTTTTTCTTAATATTTATTAATGCTTGTTTTTTAGGAGCTAATAATAATATCCAAAAAGATAGCATTAAATTTTTTATTCAAAAATCAAAAAAAGCAAAGTTTAATTACCATGATAAAATTTCAAGTTTGGAAAAAGCTTTTTTTTTATCAAAAAAGATTCCTTTAAGCAGATTAAAATGTAAACACTTAACAGATATATCCTTTCTTTTTTACAAATTGAAAGATAGTCTGAATTTTCAAAGGGTAAATAAAGAAGCCTATGAATCTGCTTTAGAATTAAAAGATAGTTTCTACATAGCAGAATCACATTGGAATTTTGGTGATTTTTATAACAAAAATGAAATATATGATAAAGCTTTTAAACATTATAATGAAGCTCTTAAGTATTTTGAGAAAGTAAATAAAATAAATGAGTCTGGTAATTTATTATATGCCATGGCTTATATAAAAGGGAGATATAGAGATTATCAATCAAGTGAGATTTTAACTTTTCGTGCCATAAAAAAATTCAAAAAAATAAAAAATTATAATGGGTTATATAATTGTTACACTCATTTAGGACTTCTCCAAAAAGATATTAAAGAATACGATAAAGCCTTGTTTTATTACAATAAATCATTAGTTTATTATAATAGATTAAAAGAAAAAAAAGGATTAGGTAATTATAATAACATAGCTAATATTTATTTTAAAAAAAAGGAATATACAAAAGCTATACAATATTATAATAAATCATTAAAAAAAAAACTAAAAAGAAAACGTTTTGCTAGAATCCTTAATAATAGAGCTAACTGTAAACTCTTTTCAAAAGATACAACAGGTATAAAAGAAGATTTGTTTATAGCTTTAAAAATTAGAGATAGTTTAAATAATAGAGCAGGAATAGTAAATTCTAAAATTCATTTATCAGATTATTATAGTTATTTAAAAGATACTACAAGAGCAATAATTTACGCAAGAGAAGCAAACATTTTAGCTAAACAAATAAAGAACGGAGGTGATTATTTAACCACCTTAAAACAACTTGCAAATTTAGATGTTAAAAACTCTAAAAAGTATCTAGATAGGTACATTGTATTTAATGACAGTTTAATATCTGAAGAACGTAAAGCAAGAAACAAGTTCACCCGAATAGAGTTTGAAACAGATGAATATATAGAAGAAGCTGAAAAACTTACCCAACAAAACTTATTAATTACCATATCTAGTATAGGAACAATTTTGGTATTAAGCTTATTGTATTTTATTAGAGTACAAAAAGTAAAAAATGAAAAACTACGTTTAGAAGCAGATCAGCAAAAAGCAAATGAAGAAGTTTATGTTCTTACGTTACAGCAACAAGCTAAATTAGAAGAAGAACGCGTGAATGAACGAAATAGAATATCAGCAGAGTTACATGATGGTATTTTGGGTAAATTATTTGGTACACGAGTTAGTCTTGGTTTTTTAGGAATGCAAATGAATTCTGATACCCAAGAAAAACATCAAACTTTTTTAGAAGACTTACAAGTTATAGAAAAAGAAATACGTGATGTTTCTCATAAATTAAGTGAGAATTTTGATGATAGCACAGTGAATTTTTCTTCAATTATAGCGCAATTATTAAAAGATAAAAGTATTATTGGTAACTTTAAGTATGAATACATTGCAGATAAAACTATTGTATGGAAATCAATAGATGAAGTAACAAAAGCAAATGTTTATAGAATTATTCAAGAATCTTTACAGAATATAATTAAACATGCTAAAGCAAAAAAGGTTATTTTAGAGTTTTCAATAGCAAATACTTCTATAATCATTTCCCTAAAAGATGATGGAGTTGGTTTTAATACCAAAAAGAGTAAAAACGGTATTGGTTTAAAAAATATAACATCGAGAATTAAAAAACTAAATGGTACTTTAGTATTAACTTCAAAAGTTAATAAAGGTACTTTGCTAAGTATAACTATTCCCTACATAACCCAATGAGTCTAAAAACTTACAACGCCCTAATAATAGATGATCATCCATTAATATCTGAAGCTTATAAAAGTGCTTTTAATTATATTGAAAGTGAAGATGATACTATTACTTTTCAAATACAAACTGCTTGTGATTGTGATTCTGCTTACACACTTATAAACGAGTATGCATCCGAAAGCAAAAACATTGATATTATTTTTTTAGATATGCGATTGCCGCCATCAAAAGATGGTAAATTATTGTCAGGAGAAGATTTGGGAATAAAGATTAATGAAATACTACCTGAAGCAAGAATAATTGTTTCTACTACTTTTAATGATAACTTTAGAGTGCATAGTATATTTAAGAGCGTAAATCCTGATGGTTTTTTAGTTAAAAACGATATTACACCCATAGAGTTAGTTCAGGCTATAAAAGAGGTTTTAATTGATCCGCCATATTATAGTAAAACGGTAACGAAACTTTTAAGAAATCAGGTTTCTAATGATTATTTATTAGATGATATTGATAGAAAAATCATATATGAATTGTCTATTGGTACAAAAACAAAAGATTTACCAGCTCAGGTACCTTTGTCTATAACAGGAATAGAGAAGAGAAAGCGTCTTTTAAAGCAAATTTTTGATATCGATGGAACTGATGATAGAGAATTGATTTTAGTGGCTAAAGAAAAAGGTTTTATATAAAAAGTAATTGATCTGTTTTAGATCTAAATTAAAACTCAAAATCAATAAAATATAAAGCATCAAATTTGATTTAAAATACTTGATAAAAAAAGAAAACTAGTAACAAATTAATGTTACTAGTTTTTTATGTTTTAATAATGTGCTAATTACATAGCAACAAGATCACCAGAAGCATTTTTAGAAGGTAAATCAGATTTACCCATTAAATAAATATCAACCATTCTTGCGGCTTCCCTTCCTTCAGAAATAGCCCAAACAATTAACGATTGTCCTCTACGCATATCACCAGCAGTAAATATTTTAGAAACATTTGTTTGATATTTACCATATTCTGCTTTATAATTAGAACGAGCATTCGTCTCAATACCTAATTTATCAGCTAATGTACTTTCTGGACCAGTAAAACCTAAAGCTAATAAGGCTAAATCACAAGGCCAAGTTTTTTCAGTTCCTTCAATTTCTATTAGTTTAGGACGTTGCCCAGGAACCATTTCCCATTCAACATTAACAGTTTTTAAAGCTGTTAATTTTCCATTTTCATCTTTAACAAACTGTTTAGTATTGATTAACCAATTACGTTCTACACCCTCTTTATGAGAAGAAGAAGTTTTTAATTGTAAAGGCCAAAATGGCCAAGGAGTAGTTGGTGAACGATGTCCTGGAGGTTTTGGCATAATTTCAAAATTAATTACCGATTTAGCTCCATGACGATTAGAAGTTCCAATACAATCTGAACCAGTATCTCCACCACCAATTACAATTACATTTTTATCAGTAGCCATAACTTGATCTTTTATTTCTTGACCAAATACTACTTTTGTTTGTTGTGTTAAGAAATCCATTGCTTGTACTACTCCATCAGCATCAATACCAGGAGTAGGTAAGCTTCTTCTTTCAGTAGCTCCACCACACAATACAATAGAATCAAATGCGTCTAAGTACTCAACATTATAGTTAACACCAACATTTACATTTGTTTTAAATTCAATTCCTTCTGCCTCTAAAATAGCTACACGACGGTCTATAATCCCTTTCTCCATTTTGAAGTTAGGAATTCCGTAACGTAACAATCCTCCAATAGCATCATCTCTTTCAAAAACAGTAACTGTATGACCAGCTCTGTTTAATTGTTGCGCCGTTGCTAAACCAGCAGGACCAGAACCAATAACAGCAACTGTTTTACCAGTTCTAATTTTTGGTGGTTGTGGTTTAATCCATCCTTCTTTAAAGGCACGTTCAACAATATTTTTTTCTATGTTTTCTATTGAAATAGGATCCTCTATAATACCTAATACACAAGCTTGTTCACATGGAGCAGGACATAAACGTCCTGTAAACTCTGGGAAATTGTTTGTAGAATGTAATATCCAAGAAGCTTTTTGCCATTCACCTTGGTGTACCATATGGTTAAAGTCAGGAATTAAATTTCCTAATGGACAACCACTATGACAAAAAGGAATACCACAATCCATACAACGAGAACCTTGTTCAGTAATTTCTTTATCACTTAAAGGAACCGTAAACTCTTTATAATGCTTTACACGATCTTCAACTGGCTTGTAAGACTCGTCTTTTCTTTCAAATTCTTTAAATCCTGTTACTTTTCCCATCTTACTATGCTGTTGTTAATTCTTCTACCATTTCTTCCTCAGTCTCTAAACGCTTTAAAGCTGCCTTGTATTCTGTAGGCATTATTCTTACAAAATTAGATAAGCTAGTTTCCCAGTCAGCTAATAATGTTTTACCTAAATTACTATTGGTATAGTTTACGTGATTTTCTATTAATCCTTTTAAGTCTACCGCATCTTCTGGTAAGATATCTTCGTACTCAATAGTTTCTGTATTACATAATCCGTTTACAAATTTGTTTTCTGGATCATATATATAAGCAATACCTCCACTCATACCTGCAGCAAAGTTTCTACCAGTACTACCTAGTACAACTACTTTTCCTCCTGTCATATATTCACAACAGTGATCACCAACTCCTTCAACAACTGTTGTTGCTCCAGAATTACGAACTGCAAAACGTTCACCAGCAATACCATTAATGTATGCTTCACCACTTACAGCTCCAAATAAACAAACGTTACCAATAATAATATTGTCTTCGGCAACAAATGTTGCTTCTTCTGGTTTCTTAACAATTAATTTAGCTCCAGATAAACCTTTACCTAAATAATCATTTGTATTTCCAGATAAGTTAAAAGTAACCCCTGGGGCTCCAAAAGCTCCAAAACTTTGACCAGCTGATCCTTTAAAGTTTAATTTTAAAGTGTCTTCTTCTAATCCTAAATGTCCATGTAATTTAGAGATCTCATTACTTAAAATTGCTCCAACAGAACGATCTAAGTTATTAATAGGATAGTCTAAAGTTAATTTCTTTTTATCTGTAATTGTTGCTTTCGCATCTTTTATCAAAGTCATATCTAGAACATTCTCTAAATTATGATCTTGTTTCTCTGAATTCTTAACTTCTTTAGCACTATAGCCTTCAGGAGTATGTAAGATTGCTGATAAATCTAACCCTTTTGCTTTATAATGCGTAATTGCTTTGTTTGCATTTATTTTATGCGTTTGACCAATCATTTCATCCATAGAACGGAATCCTAATTCAGCCATAATTGCTCTTAACTCATTAGCAATGTAGTAGAAGAAGTTAATTACGTGCTCAGGTGTACCTTTAAAGTTTTTACGTAATTCTTTATCTTGAGTGGCAATTCCTACAGGACAGGTATTTAAGTGACACTTACGCATCATAATACATCCTGAAGCTACTAATGGAGCTGTTGCAAATCCGAATTCTTCTGCTCCTAATAAACAAGCTATAGCAACATCACGACCAGTTTTTAACTGACCATCACATTCTACAACAATACGAGAACGTAAGTTGTTTAATACTAATGTTTGTTGTGCTTCTGCTAAACCAAGTTCCCAAGGTAAACCAGCGTGCTTTAATGATGTTAAAGGAGAAGCTCCAGTACCACCATCATAACCAGCAATTAAAACAACATCTGCTTTTGCTTTAGCAACACCAGCTGCAATAGTACCTACACCAACTTCAGAAACTAACTTTACGTTAATTCTTGCTTCACGGTTAGCATTCTTTAAATCGTAGATTAATTGTGCTAAATCTTCAATAGAATAAATATCGTGATGTGGTGGTGGCGAAATCAATCCTACGAAAGGAGTTGAGTTACGTGCCGATGCAATCCAAGGTAATACTTTAGTACCTGGTAATTGACCACCTTCTCCAGGTTTTGCACCCTGAGCCATTTTAATTTGAATCTCTTTAGCACTAGATAAATAATGAGATGTTACTCCAAAACGACCAGAAGCTACTTGCTTAATTGCAGAGTTTCTACTATCTCCGTTTGCATCTGGAATAAAACGTTTTCTATCTTCTCCACCTTCACCAGAATTAGATTTACCTCCAATTCGGTTCATAGCGATTGCTAAATTTTCGTGTGCTTCTCTAGAGATAGATCCGTAAGACATTGCTCCCGTTTTAAAACGCTTTACAATTTCTGTCCAAGGTTCTACTTCTTCTAAAGGAATAGGATTTAAGTTATCGAACTCAAATAAACCACGAATGGTTAATAAGTTTTTAGATTGTTCGTTTATTGCCGCAGCATAAACATCATAACTTTCTTGATCTTCTAATCTTACAGCTTGTTGCAATTTAGCAACGGTAGTAGGATTAAATAAATGCTTTTCTCCGTTACGTCTCCATCTGTAATCTCCACCAATATTTAAACCTAATTTCTTATCGATGTTCGTGTCTGGATATGCTAACTTATAACGTTGATCAATTTCTTTTTCAATTTCATATAAACCAATACCTTCTATTCTAGAAGCTGTGTAAGGGAAATATTTTTCTACAAATTGAGAGTTGAAACCAACGATTTCAAATATTTGAGAACCTCTATACGAGTGTAATGTTGAGATTCCAATTTTGTTCATTACTTTTAAAATACCTTTACCAATAGCTACATTAAAGTTATCAACTGCTTTCTGCTCGTCCATTCCAGTAATAAAACCTTCTTTAACTTGCATTCTGATAATTTCATTTACCATATATGGATTAATGGCACTAGCACCATAACCGAATAAAGTAGCAAAATGATGTGGTTCACGTGGCTCTGCAGATTCGATAATGATATCGAAGAAAGAACGCTTACGCAAACGGTTCATTTGGTGATGAACAAAAGAACAAGCTAATAAAGCTGGAATAGGAGCATTGTCCTTATTTACACCTCTATCAGAAAGAATAATAATATTCGTTTTTCTTTCTAAAGCTTTTTCAATTTGTACTATAATATTAGCCAAAGCATCTTCTAATCCGTTAAGACCTTTTGCTTTTGGATATAACATTTCAATAGTTTCAGCTTTAAAATCACCTATTGAAATATTTCTTATTTTTTCTAAATCGTTATTAGAAATAACAGGATTTTGAATTTTTAACTTCTTACACTGTCTTTCTGTAATACTAAAGATATTTCTATCTTTCCCTAAAGCTAAACTAATATCTGTTACTATTTTTTCACGAATACCATCTAAAGGTGGATTGGTAACCTGAGCAAATAATTGCTTAAAATAGTTAGAAATTAATTGAGGTCTGTCAGACAACACAGCTAATGGAGTATCAATACCCATTGAGCCTAAGGCTTCTTTACCTACAATTGCCATTGGTGTAATTACTTCTTGAATATCTTCAATAGTATAATTAAATAAACGTTGTCTTGTATAAACGTCAATGGTTTCTATCGGACAAGTTTCACCCGCGTAAGGAATATCTTTTAAATGTAATTTTGTTTTGTTTAACCAATCTTTATATGGTCTCTCAGAAACAACTTTTGTTTTTATTTCTTCATCATTAATAATTCGTCCTTCGTTCATATCAACCAAGAACATCTTCCCTGGCTCTAAACGACCGTGACTTTCTACATCTTCTGGAGCTACTTCAACAACTCCTATTTCAGATGACATTATTAATTTACCACTCTTTGTTACTGTATAACGAGATGGTCTTAATCCATTTCTATCTAATAAAGCTCCAACATAGTCTCCATCTGTAAAAGGTACAGAAGCAGGACCATCCCAAGGTTCCATTAAACAAGAATTATACTCGTAAAAAGCCTTCTTGTCGTCAGACATTGTTTCGTGCTTCTCCCAAGCTTCAGGAATCATCATCATCATTACTTCTGGTAATGACCTTCCTGTGTGTGTTAATAATTCAACAACCATATCCATTGAAGCCGAATCTGACTTACCTGGTAAGATGATAGGGAATAATTTATCTATTTGTGGTCCGAATACATCACTTTTCATGATTTCTTCACGAACACGCATTCTACTTACATTACCACGTAAAGTGTTGATTTCTCCATTTTGACACATGAATCTAAATGGTTGGGCTAGTTCCCAAGCAGGCATCGTATTGGTAGAGAATCGTTGGTGAACTAAAGCTAAACGAGTTACTAAATCTTCTTGTTGTAAATCAGTAAAATATGGCCCAATATCTTCAGGCATAATGATACCTTTATATATTAAGGTAGTGGTAGATAAACTAGGTAAGTAGAAGTAATCACTTTCAGACATTTTAGAAGTTCTAATAGCATGCTCAGTAATTTTACGAGCCGCATATAACTTCGCTTTAAAAATAGCTTCAGAAATTTCTTCTGTTTTTCCAATAAAAAGTTGTTCTATATTTGGTTCCGATGCTAATGCAATTTCACCTAAATGAGAAGAGTCTACAGGAACTTCTCTCCATCCTAAAATAGATAATCCTTGATTTTTAATTTCTTTCTCAAAAACATCTTTACAATATTTATATTGATTTTTGTTTTTTGGTAAGAAAACCATACCAACCGCATATTCTCTTTGAGCTGGAATGTTAAATTCACAAACACGATTAAAATAATCATGAGGAATATCAATCAATAATCCTGCACCATCACCTGTTTTTCCATCAGAACTCACACCTCCACGGTGTTCTAATTTTACAAGTATCTCTAAGGCATCATGAATAATTTGATTTGTTTTCTCTCCTTTAAGATTACAAATAAAACCTGCACCACAGTTTTCGTGTTCAAATTCTGGTAAATATAAGCCCTGTTTCTCCATTTCTTGATTGAATTATAGCGGCTAAATTAAGTATTCTGTTAAAAATATGAAGTGTTTTTGACGATATTCATGTTATTTTTATAATGAAAATAAAAAAAGTAGATAAAAACTTTAATTATCATAATTTTTATAGATTAAATTGCCATTTTCATAAATTATAAAAACCAAAAAAGACATGTAAAGTGATATTTTACATGCCTTTTATGAAAAAGATTTTTTTTAGGGCTTTCTATTGTTTAATGTTCATCAATTCTGAAATCTGCATAAGCATTCATTCCATGTTCATGTCCATCTAAACCTTCTAACTCTTCTTTTTCGCTAACTCTAAGTCCCATTAATTGTTTTAATGTGAATAGAATTAAGAAAGATGTTACAATACAAAATATAGCATAAACAATAACTCCGATTAGTTGAGGCATAAAAGATAAACTATTCGCAGCATCGGATAATTTAGATACAACAGCTCCTGTGCTATTTAAATACTCACCAGCATCATTTGTAACTGCACTAAATCCAAATATACCAACAGCAAGAGTTCCCCATATACCACAAACTAAATGTACAGCAATAGCACCAACAGGATCATCTAATTTAATTTTATCAATTAAACTAACAGCTAATACGATAAGTAAACCAGCAATTAATCCAACAATAATAGCATTCATAGGAGATATAACATCTGCACCAGCAGTGATACCAACTAAACCACCTAATATTCCGTTTAAAAACATAGTTAAATCTAAGTTTTTGTATAGGATTGTAGACAGAATTGCAGCGGCTACACCACCTGCAGCAGCAGCTAAACAAGTTGTGACTAATGTTATTGAAGTTAGTTCAGGGTTTGCTGATAAAACAGATCCACCATTAAAACCAAACCAACCTAGCCAAAGTATTAGAACACCAGCAGTTGCTATAGGTATGTTATGACCAAAAATAACTAAAGGTTTTCCAGTAGAAGAGAATTTTCCAATTCTAGCACCTAATAACCATACAGCAACTAAAGCAGCCCATCCACCAACTGAATGCACTAATGTAGAACCAGCAAAGTCATAAAATCCTAATTGGTGTAAAAATCCGCCACCCCATTTCCAAGAACCAGCAATAGGATAAACCAATCCTACATATATTATGGTAAATATCATAAAAGGTAATATTTTCATCCTTTCAGCTACAGCCCCTGAAACAATAGTAGCAGCTGTCGCGGCAAACATTCCTTGAAATAGAAAGTCTGTCCAATAAGTATAACCACCATCGGCATATAATGTACCGTCTGCATTTGTGTATGCATTTTGCATATCACCTAATCCAATTCCGAATCCAGAAAACCCAAAATAACCATTGAATTCTCCTGGATACATAAGGTTGAACCCGACAAAGGCATAAAGTAAAAGTCCAATGGTTATGATGAAAATATTTTTAAATAAAATATTTATTGTGTTTTTTTGTCTTGTTAATCCAATTTCCAAAAATGCAAATCCTAAGTGCATAAAGAAAACCAGAGCTGTACAGATCATCATCCATACATTGTTTGTTGTAAGTAATTCCATTATTTTTTTATTTTAAAGTATTTCCTCCCTTTTCACCTGTTCTTATTCTGTATGCTTCTTTTATATCGCTAACGAAAATTTTACCATCACCAACTTCTCCAGTACTAGCGGCTTCAAGAATTGTATTAATTGTAGCTTCTTCAAAATCGTCATTAACTATAATAGATAAATAGCGTCTTTGTATATCGCTTGTACTATAGCTAACCCCTCTGTATACATGTCCTGTTTTTTCATTACCTAAACCAGTAACATCCCAATATGAAAAGAAGTTTACTCCAATTTCATGAAGCGAGTTTTTTACAGTACTAAACTTAGACTTTCTAATAATTGCTTCTATTTTTTTCATGATTTTAATTTTAATTGTTAGTTACGTAAAGTAAAAAATAAAATCACACAGTCAAAAAAAACTGTGTGATTCCATTTATAAATTAATTATGAATTTAATTAATCTTCTACTTCTCTTTGTCTCTTGCCAGGGTAAGCTAAAGCTCCGTGTTCAGATAAATCAAGACCTTCAATTTCTTCTTTTTCAGTTACTCTAAGACCGATAGTCTTTTTAAGTATAAGTAGAAATATGAAAGACATACCTACAGCCCAAACAGCATAAGATAAAGTACCTATTAATTGTGCAAGGAATTGATCAGATCCACCACCATTGAATAAACCAATACCAGTATCACCGTTAACACCCCATAAACCAATTACTAATGTACCCCAAGCACCTGCAACTCCATGAACAGAAAAAGCACCAACAGCATCATCAATTTTAAGTTTTTGTTCTACAAATTCCATGGCAAATACTACAATTATACCACCAATTAAACCAGCCATGATAGCGCCACCTTCGCTCATATTACCACAACCAGCAGTAATAGAAACTAAACCAGCTAAAGCTCCGTTTAAAGTCATGTCTAAGTTTGGTTTTTTATATTTAATCCAAGAAATAAATAAAGCACCTAAAGCACCAGCTGAAGCTGCAAGGTTAGTAACTAAAACTACCATAGAAGCTCCTACAGCATCGTCACCACCCCAAGCTAATTGAGATCCACCATTAAAACCAAACCAACCGAACCAAAGGATAAATACCCCTAAAGTTGCTAATAATTTGTTGTGTCCTGGTATAGAAACAGCTTTACCGTCTGCAGTATATTTACCTAATCTAGGTCCTACTAAGAAAGCAGCAACTAAGGCAGCCCATCCTCCAACAGCATGTACAATTGAAGATCCAGCAAAGTCAATAAACTCAGCAGGCATTATTCCTTCAGTGTTGTTTAACCAACCACCATTCCATTCCCAACCACCAGCGATTGGGTATATAATAGCTGTTAAAACAATTGAAAAAATAATGTATGTACTATATTTTGTTCTTCCAGCAATAGCTCCAGATACAATTGTAGCAGTAGTAGCACAAAATACAGTTTGAAAAAATAAATCAGCTGGACCTTGATTAAACATGAATCCTCCAAAATGAAAGAATCCTCCAGCAACATCAGTACCATACATTAAAGAGTATCCAACAAACCAAAAAACTAAAGACCCAACTGCTATGTCTAGAGCATTTTTCATAGCTATGTTTACTACGTTTTTAGATCTGGTCATACCAGCTTCTACTAACGTAAAACCAGCTTGCATTAAAAATACTAAGATACCTGATATAAGCATCCAAAGCATTCCCATATCTCCATTGATCTGGGCAACTTGTTTCGCTAATTCAGCAGCAGTATCACTACTATCCTGAATTAAAGTTAAGAATAAATTTTTCATATAAAAATATTGTTTGGTTAATAAAATTCTTAGAAAGAATATATAGCTGCTAATGTAAATCCAGCTAAACTACTAGTTGCTGCTCCATCATTATCAAAAAATACATCTTCAGAATTACTATCTAAACGTAATTCAGGTTTGATTGTTAAATTTTCAACAGTATAACTACCAGTTAAAGTAACAGCAAAAACACTATCATCTTCTCCTGCAGCAAATAAATTATTATCTCCAAGTTCAGCAAAATATTCACCTCTTAAACCTAAAGTAAAGTTTTCAGATGTTGCATACTGTGGGTATAAAGCAGCTCCATAGAAACCAGCACCATCATTATCAGCATAAGCTCCGTTGATTCCTAAGAAAAAATCATCAGAAACATCAAATCCACCAGTATAATCTATTTCAAATCCAAGACCAGCTCCGTTGTCATAGTATAAGTTTAAGAATTGACCTTTGTAACCTAATTGAGCACCAGCTGAATAGTCTCCAGTAATGTTATTATTAACATCAGTAACATTCATTACTGCTAACATTAAGCTAAAGTCATCAGATAAAGCAAAATCAGCTTTTAAACCTACATGAGAAAAAGGTCCATTAGAAAATAAGTAAGAAGTACTATAGTTAAAGTTACCTACAGGAGAAATAACTTCATATCCTAAATAAGTATTAAAACGTCCCATTGTTAAGGTAACTTTTTCCGAAACATTCCAATATGCGTATAATTGATTTATGAAAATGTCAGTTCCACCTCCAACAGCTTGTATACCTCTTGTACCATAAGCTAAATCAGCAACAGCACCAGTTTTTTTACCCTCATAAGATAAAACTAAGTTAGCCATTCCTAAGGCAAAACCTGTTTGGTCTGCAAAAGAAGTTCCAGGATTTTGAGAACCTTGATCAGTTGAAGTTAAGTTTGTTCTGAAGTAAGCGTCTACGCTACCAGAAATACTAAGAGGACTTTTTTTCTCTTCATCTTGTCCGAATGAAATAATACTTACTAACATAAAAACTGCGGTAAGTAATTTAGTTGTGTTGTACATAAAAATTTGTTTTAAATTGTTTAAGTTAATTTCGAGGTAAAATTAGTTAAAACATTTTGGTAAAAACAAATTGAAGTTCTCTGGAAGTACTGTTTATAGTGGTTTTTTAAAAATAAGGATCAAAAAAACAAGGTTATATTTTTAGATAATTCATTTTTGATGTTTATTTTTGTAGTCAAATTACGATGTGTGTAAAATGGATTGATGTTTTTGAGAATTTAATAAAAATGAATTTGTATTAAAAAAAAGTTAAATAAAAGTTAATCAAGGTAGTATAATCACATCTTTTTTGTTCTTTTTATGATATATATATAATTACATAATGAATTATAAGTATTCTTACTTAGTTAGGTTTCAGTATTTAGGTTTTCGTCTTCATGGTTGGCAAAAACAACCAGGTTTAAAAACTGTACATTTTGTTCTGGATAAAACATTAAAATTTGTTTTCAAGGGGATTCGTTTTAAAACAATTGGGGTAGGAAGAACAGATGCTAAAGTGTCTTCCACAGATTATGCTTTTCAGTTATTTATAGATGAAGCCGTAGAAGAAGCTGTTTTTTTGAATTTATTTAATTTAAATTCTCCTTCTGATGTAAGGGTTTTGTCTTTGGGTGAGATAAAAGATGAAAGTTTTAATATGATTCAGCATCCAAAAATTAAAGAATATCGTTATTATTTTTCTTCTGGTCAAAAGAATCATCCGTATTGTGCTCCTTTTTTAAATGGATATTTAGAGGAGTTAGATATCGAAATAATGAAGGAAGGAGCTCGTCTTTTTGAAGGAATTCATAATTTTAAAAGGTATTGTACAAAACCAACTGAAAAAACAAAGTTAGTAAGAGAAATAAAAAACTGTTTTGTTCAAGAGAATATAGATATATCTGCATCTTTTTTTCCTGAAAAAAGTTATGTTTTAATTGTGAAAGGAGAGGGTTTTTTGAGAAATCAAATTAGATTAATAATGGGAGCTTTAGCTGAGCTAGGAAAAGGAAACTATTCGTTAGAATTTATTAAAGAAAGTTTAGATCCAGAGAACGAAATATCTTTTTTAAAAACAATTGCTCCAGCATCAGGTTTGCATCTTCATAAAATAGAATTAAAAGAAAAATCCTGATAATTTTAAGTATTATCAGGATTTTATTGGTTTGTTATTCCTATTACCCTTTAATAAGGCTTCTAGAAATTACTATTTTTTGTATTTCTGAAGTTCCTTCATAAATTTGAGTGATTTTTGCATCACGCATTAAACGCTCAACATGGTATTCTTTTACAAAACCATTTCCACCATGAATTTGAACAGCTTCAACAGTTTGTTCCATTGCTACTTTAGAAGCGTAAAGTTTTGCCATAGCACTAGATTGATCGTAATTATTACCTTGATCTTTATCCCAAGCAGATTTCATAACTAAATGACGAGCAGCTTGAATTTCAGTATACATATCAGCTAACTTAAAAGCAATAGCTTGGTGGTTGCATATTTCTGTACCAAAAGCTTTACGTTCTTTAGAATATTTTAAAGCTAATTCATATGCACCTGAAGCAATACCTAATGCTTGAGCAGCAATACCAATACGCCCTCCAGATAATGTTTTCATTGCAAATTTAAAACCAAAACCATCTTCTCCAATTCTGTTTTCTTTAGGAACTTTTACGTCATTAAACTGTAAAGTATGTGTATCGCTACCTCTAATTCCTAGTTTGTCTTCTTTTGGTCCAATATGAAAACCTTCAGTACCTTTTTCAATAATAAAAGCATTAATACCTTTATGACCTTTACTTCGGTCTGTTTGGGCAATTACTAAATATACATCTGAACGTCCACCATTGGTAATCCAGTTTTTTGTGCCATTTATTAAATAGTGATCTCCTTTATCTTCTGCAGTTGTTGCTTGAGATGTTGCGTCACTACCAGCTTCTGGTTCGCTTAAACAAAAAGCTCCAAGGTATTCACCGGTAGCTAGTTTGGTTAAGTACTTTTGCTTCTGTTCTTCTGAAGCGTAAGATTCTAATCCATAACAAACTAACGAATTGTTTACAGAAACCATTACAGAAGCTGAAGCATCAATTTTAGATAATTCCTCCATAATTAACACGTAAGAAATAGCATCCATTCCGCTTCCTCCATATTTTGGGTCAACCATAATTCCCATAAAACCAAGTTCTCCCATTTTACGAACTAATTCGTTAGGGAACTCTTGTTTATTATCTCTTTCTATTACACCTGGTAATAATTCATTTTGCGCAAAATCACGAGCAGCATCACGAATCATTAAATGTTCTTCTGTAAAGTTAAAATCCATTGTGTTTTTATTAAATTCTTAAAAAATGAGCTCAAAGATACTTTTTTAATACCATATTTTCAATAGAGAATTGCTAATTTTACAGTATGGAGAAAGATTTAATTTATGTAATAGGTTTGATGTCTGGAACTTCTTTAGATGGAATAGATTTGGTTTATGTTGAATTTGATAAAAATAAGTACTCAAATTTTAATATTATACATTCAAAAACATATAGTTATACGGGTTTATGGAAATCTAAGTTGCAACAAGGAATAAATTTATCTAAAGATGAGGTTAGGTCTCTAGATGTTGAGTATGGTGTTTTATTAGGTGAAACAGTTAATGCTTTTGTTGATGAGTTTAAAATTGATAAAATACATTTTGTTGCTTCTCATGGCCATACAATATTTCATCAGCCAGATAAAGGAATTACACTTCAAGTTGGTAACGGACAAGAATTAGCTAATGTTACCAAACAAAAAATAGTTTGTGATTTTAGAACGCAAGATGTTAAGCTTGGAGGTCAAGGAGCACCTTTGGTTCCTATTGGAGATGAATTATTGTTTTCTGAATATGACTATTGCTTAAATTTAGGAGGTTTTGCAAATATTTCTTTTCAAAGAGATGGTAAAAGAATAGCTTTTGATATTTGTGCGGTTAATATTGTTTTAAATAAATATGCGCAACAATTAGGATTTGAATATGATGATAAAGGTAAAATTGCGTCAAGAGGTCGTTTTTTGCTGCAATTAGAGTCTGATTTACGATTTATATCTTATTACAAGGAAAAGCCACCAAAATCTTTAGGGTTAGAATGGGTTCAAAAAGAAATATTTCCTCGATTAGAATCATCAAAAAGAAAACCACAAGATTTATTAAGAACATTTACGGATCATATTGCTTGGGCAATAGCAAAGGAATTGCCAAAAGGAGCTAAGGTTTTGGTCACTGGAGGCGGAGCTTTTAATGAATATTTAATTTATAAGATTAAATATTTTAAAGATGTAAGTGTTATTATCCCTGATAAAAAATTAATTGAATTTAAAGAAGCGCTTATTTTTGCTTTCTTAGGTCTGTTACGTGTTGGTAATCAGGTTAATTGCTTGTCTTCTGTAACTGGAGCACAAGAAGATCATTCATCTGGTAATATTTTCTATGCAAATAATTAACTTTTAAGTGTTTGAACAATCATTTTTTTTACTTTAAATTTGCTCAATTAATAATTTAAAATCTATAATAATGAATCAACTTTAGCTATGCTGTCTATAAAATTTTAGAGAAAAAGAAAAGATAGTATAAATTAAAGTAGAACAATAATATAGAGTAATATGAAAGAATTATTAAAGAAATACGAGGAAAAGCAACCAGAGATAATATTTAATTGGAAAGACTCAGAAACAGAAGCTGAAGGTTGGACAGTTATAAATTCTTTACGCGGAGGAGCAGCAGGTGGAGGAACAAGAATGCGTAAAGGCTTAGATATTAATGAGGTTTTGTCTTTGGCAAAGACCATGGAAGTTAAGTTTACAGTTTCAGGTCCTGCAATTGGAGGAGCGAAATCAGGAATTAATTTTGATCCTCAAGATCCAAGAAAAAAAGGAGTTTTAGAGCGTTGGTATAAAGCAGTTGCACCTTTGTTAAAGAGTTATTACGGAACTGGAGGTGATTTAAATGTTGATGAAATTCATGAAGTAATTCCAATTACTGAAAATAGTGGTGTTTGGCATCCGCAAGAAGGAGTTTTTAACGGTCATTTTAAACCTACTGAAGCAGATAAGATTAATAGAATCGGACAACTTCGTCATGGAGTTATAAAGGTTATAGAAAGTGATAAGTTTACGCCTTCGTTACAAAGAAAGTATACTGTTGCAGATATGATAACTGGTTATGGTGTTGCGGAAGCTGTTCGTCATTATTATACTATTTATGGAGGAGATGTTGTAGGTAAAAAAGCCGTAGTTCAGGGATTTGGAAATGTAGGTTCCGCAGCAGCTTATTATTTGTCTCAAATGGGAGCGAAAATAGTAGGTATAATAGATAGAGTTGGTGGAGTAATTAATGAAGAAGGTTTTTCTTTTGAAGAAATTAAAGAATTCTTTTTAAATAAAGATGGAAATTCATTAGTAGCTAAAAACATGATTCCTTTTGATGAAATTAATAGTAAAATATGGAGTTTACCTTGTGAAATATTCGCACCTTGTGCAGCGTCAAGATTAATGACACAAGAACAAATAAATCAGATGATCTCATCTGGCTTAGAGGTAATTTCATGTGGAGCCAATGTTCCGTTTGCTGATAAAGAAATTTTCTTCGGATCTATAATGGAAGACACTGATAAAAAGGTAAGTCTAATTCCAGATTTTATTTCTAACTGTGGAATGGCAAGAGTGTTTGCTTATTTTATGGAAAGAAGAGTAGAAATGAGTGATGAGGCTATTTTTGAAGATACTTCAAGTATTATAAAAAGAGCTTTAGAAAAAACGTATGCTAAAAAAGCAGCAAAAACTAAGATAAGTGAAACCGCTTTTGAAATAGCATTAAAAGAGTTAATGTAGAACAATAACTAAATAAAAATAACATGTTTAAGTACTTTTTAGGGAATTCGCCAAAATGGTTTAAAATGACCATGATAAGCTTTCTGATTTTTAATATTTTTTCTTTTTTTGTATTAGGAAAAACAATAACAGCTTGGTTATTTATAGCTGAGTTCATTTTTACGCTAGCAATGGCGTTAAAGTGTTATCCATTACAGTCGGGAGGTTTGTTAGCTATAGAAGCTTTGGCTTTAGGTTTAACAAGTCCTAAAAATGCGTATCATGAAGTTAGTCAAAATTTAGAAGTTGTATTGCTTTTAGTTTTTATGGTAGCTGGTATTTATTTTATGAAACCATTACTGATGTTTATTTTTAGTAAAGTTTTTACTAAAATAAAATCTAAAGTAGTATTGTCATTATTATTTGTGTTTTTATCAGCAGTATTGTCTGCTTTTTTAGATGCATTAACAGTAACAGCGGTTTTAATTAGTGTAGCTGTCGGTTTTTATGGCGTATATCATAAAATACATTCTAGTTCTAAAGATTATGATAAAGATGGAATTCTGGATCGTGAAGAATTAAGCGGTGAAACACTAGAGCAATTTCGTAGTTTTTTAAGAAGTTTAATTATGCACGGTGTGGTAGGTACTGCATTGGGTGGAGTTTGTACGTTAGTTGGTGAGCCTCAAAACTTATTAATTGGAGAGCGTTTAGGTTGGGATTTTGTTGAGTTTTTTAAACAAATGGCACCTGTAACACTTCCAGTATTATTAGGTGGTTTAACAACAACTGTTATTTTAGAATTAACAGGTGCGTTTGGTTTTGGAGCAAAATTACCTAAAGTAGCAGCTGAAATTATAGAAAGTTATACAATAGAGGAAGATAAAAATAGAACTGATAAAGAAAAGTATGGATTACTAGTTCAAGGTGTTTCTGCAATTTTATTAATAGCAGGATTAGCATTGCATATTGCTCCAGTTGGTTTAATAGGTTTGGCATTAATAATTGTTCAAACTGCTTTTATGGGAATTGTAGAAGAGCACAGTTTAGGGCATGCTTTTGAAGAAGCGTTACCGTTTACAGGTCTTTTAGTGGTTTTCTTTGTAATTGTAGCAATGATACATGATCAGCATTTATTTAGTCCAATAATTGCTTGGGCATTAAATCAAGATCCAGCATCTCAACCAGGATTATTTTATATAGCAAACGGATTTTTATCAGCAATTAGTGATAATGTATTTGTAGCAACAGTATATATAGGTGAAGTTCAAAATGCATTTAAAGCAGGAACAATTGATAGAGAGCATTTTGAAAAATTAGCGATCGCAATTAATACTGGAACAAACTTACCAAGTGTAGCAACACCAAATGGTCAAGCAGCATTTTTATTCTTATTAACATCGTCGTTAGCTCCTTTAATTAATCTTTCCTATGGAAAAATGGTAAAAATGGCATTACCATATACTATTGTTTTAGGTGGTTTAGGATATATAATGGTAAAAATTGTATTATCTTAGAAAGATAATTCAAGTACAATATTTAATCCTGAATTTTATATTCAGGATTTTTTTTGAAACAATTAATTAGTAAATAAATCGTTTAAAATAAAAATTCGTATTCCTCATGTCTTTTCAAGAAACTAAAGAATTAGTAGAACAAGTAACAGAAGAAAAAACATTATCTATATATAACTTAATTGTAGATGGTGGTCCAGGAGGACAAATTATTATAGCATTGTTGTTTGTGTTATTAGCAGTTGCGTTGTATATTTATTTCGAACGTTTTTTTGCAATTAAAGCTGCTTCAGAAGTTGATAAAGATTTTATGAATCAAATTAGAGATCATATTTCTAATGGTAAAATAGAATCGGCACAAGCTTTGTGTAAGAATACCAATTCTCCAACAGCAAGATTAATAGGGAAAGGGATTTCAAGAATAGGAAAACCTTTAGAAGATATTAATAAGGCAATTGAAAATGCAGGTAGATTAGAGGTTTATCAATTAGAAAAAAATGTTTCAGTTGTAGCAACTATTGCAGGTGCAGCACCAATGATAGGTTTCTTGGGAACAGTAATCGGTATGATTGTTGCTATTCATGAAATTGCAAATTCTGGAGGTCAAATAGATATAAAAATGCTTTCAGATGGGTTGTATACGGCAATGACAACTACTGTTGCTGGACTAATTGTTGGTATTGTAGCGTATATTGCATATAATCATTTAGTGGTTCGTACAGATAAAGTGGTGTATCAAATGGAAGCAAAATCTGTAGAGTTTTTAGATTTATTAAATGAACCAGTGTAGTCGTTTATTGAAAAATTTAAAGATTAAATAATTGAAAGTAAAAGAGCATTTAATAAAAAAGAATCTTTAGTTGTTCAATCTTTCAGTCATTAAATAGAAAAACATGAATTTAAAAGGAAGAAATAAAGTAGATCCAAGTTTTAATATGTCCTCTATGACGGATATTGTTTTTTTGTTGTTGATTTTTTTTATGTTAACATCTACCTTAGTAACTGTAAGTGCAATAGATGTTCTTCTTCCAAAAGCAGGAGGTAAAACAGAAAACCAAACTTCTGTAGCTGTAAGTGTTACTAGTGATTCTTTTTTTTATATTGATAAAACAAAAGTAAGTTCTAAAAATTTAGAACGAGAGATTTTGGCTAAAGTAGGTGTAGATAAAAAGAAAACAATAGTAATTCGTGGAGATCAAGATGTGCCTTATAAAAATGTGATGAAGATAATAGATATCGCAAATAAAAATAAACTTAAAATGATTTTGGCTGTTAAAGGTCAGTAAAGAAATGAATGTTTTAGATACTACATATAAGCGAAAATCAGCAATAATAACCGCGGTAATTTTATTATTGCTATTGTTAGCTATTTTTAATTTAGGAATGAAGTATTTAGATCCACCTGTTGAATATGGACTGGCAATTAATTTCGGGAATTCAGAAGTTGGTAGTGGAGAACCTGTAGCGGAAACACAAAAACAAACTGTTCCTGAAGAATTAGAAGAACAGCCAACAGAAGAGGTGGAAGAATTAGTTGAGGAAACACCAACAGAAACAATACAAGAAGATGTTGTTACGAATGAAACAGCAGAAGAGGTTCCTGTTATAGAAAAAAAAGAAGAAACACCAAAAGAAGTTGTTAAAGAGGAACCAAAGGAAAAGAAACCTGTTGAAAAACCAAAACCTTCAAAGGCAACAACAGACGCTCTAAACAGTTTGTTAAATGGAAATGCTAATAGCGGAGGAACTAGTGGAGAAGGAGATGATAAAGAAGCTGGTGTCAAAGGAAATGAAAACGGAGATCCCAATTCTAATAAATATTACGGGAATTCAGGTACAGGTTCTGGTGGTAATTACAATTTAGCTGGAAGAAAAGCACTCTCAAAACCTATACAAAAACCAGATTGTGAAGAAGAAGGCACAGTTGTGGTTAGTATAGAAGTTGATAATAACGGAAAAGTAATAAAAGCGGTTCCTGGTGTAAAGGGTTCTACAAATACAGCTCCATGTTTATTAGGGCCAGCTAAACAGGCAGCATTGCTAACTAAGTGGAATGCAGATGGAGGTGCTCCAGTAAAACAAAAAGGAACTATTATTTATAAGTTTTCTTTATCTAAATAAGTAAATTCAATAAATGACATATCAAGAAGTATTGGATTGGATGTTTGTTCAATTACCAATGTATCAACGAGAAGGTAAAACAGCTTTTAAAAAAGATTTAACCAATATTTTGGCATTATCAAAAGAGTTAGGTTTTCCTGAGAAAAAGTTCAAATCTATTCATGTTGGAGGTACAAATGGAAAAGGATCAACAAGCCATATGATTGCATCTGTTTTACAAGAGGCAGGTTATAAAGTAGGTTTGTATACGTCTCCACATTTAAAAAATTTCACAGAGCGTATTCGAATTAACGGAAAAGAAATTTCAGAGCAAAAAGTAATAGATTTCATTGTAAATAATAATGAGTTTCTAAAAAAACAACGTTTGTCTTTTTTTGAAATGACAGTTGGTATGGCTTTTAATTATTTTGCAGAAGAAAAAGTAGATATAGCAATAATAGAAGTTGGTTTAGGTGGTCGATTGGATTCAACAAATATTATAAATCCAGAGATTTCAGTAATTACCAATATTGGTCTAGATCATACTCAGTTTTTAGGAGAAACATTACCAGAAATAGCATTTGAAAAAGCAGGTATAATTAAAAAAGATATTCCTGTTGTTGTAGGAGAAAGACAAAAAGAGGTGGAACATGTTTTTATAGAAAAATCAAGTAAAATAAACTCAGAAATAACTTTTGCGTCAGACGATCATTTAAACTACAAAACTGATTTGTTAGGAGATTATCAATTGAATAATGTAAAAACTACAGTTATAGCATTAGATAAATTAAAAGATTTTAAAATATCAGAAGAAAATAAAAGAGTAGGCTTATTAAATGTTGTAAAAAACACAAATTTTAAAGGTAGATGGCAGGTTTTACAGGAAAAACCAAAAGTAATTTGTGATACTGCACATAATAAAGAAGGTTTATTTTATGTACTAAATCAATTAAAAAATGAAGAGTATGAAAAACTGCACATCGTTTTAGGGGTAGTTTCTGATAAAAAACTAGAAGAAATTTTGCCAATGTTTCCTGAAAAAGCACAGTATTATTTTTGTAAGCCAGATATTCCAAGAGGAATGGATGAAAAAAAACTACAGAAAGATGCAAAAAAAAATAATTTGATTGGGGAGCGTTTTGATTCTGTTAATCAGGCATATAAAAAAGCCAGAAGTGTTTTGAAAGATAAAGATGTTTTATTTGTAGGCGGAAGTACCTTTGTGGTTGCAGAAATTATTTAAAAAAAGTTTTAAAAATAATTGTCAGATTAAAAAACGGTTGTATATTTGCACCCGCAATAAGCAATTAAGGGCGCGTAGCTCAGTTGGTTCAGAGCACTTGGTTTACACCCAAGGGGTCAGGGGTTCGAATCCCTTCGCGCCCACAACTCTTAAAAAGTTTATTGCAAAACGGGCGCGTAGCTCAGTTGGTTCAGAGCACTTGGTTTACACCCAAGGGGTCAGGGGTTCGAATCCCTTCGCGCCCACAAAGGCTTCATCTATATAGATGAAGCCTTTTTCGTTAAAAAAGGTTTTTGTAAAAATCCTTTTTGTATTTTCGTCAATCAAAATAGATTATTAAAAATAAATGAATAAACCAAAAATAGGAATTTTAGGCTTAGGCTATGTAGGGCTTCCTTTAGCTCGTTTATTTGCAACAAAATATCAGGTTGTTGGTTTTGATATAAAAGAAGAAAGAGTTCAGCAGCTAAAAGAAGGTTTAGATTTAACTCTAGAAGTAGATGAAAAGTTGTTGAAATCTGTTTTAATTGATGATCTGAATATTAGTGAAGGGTTGTTTATAACATCTAATTTATCTTTTCTTAAAGAGTGTGATGTTTTTATAGTAACAGTACCAACATCTGTAGATAAAAATAACCAACCTGTTCTAGGGCCACTTTTAAATGCAAGTGCCACAATTGCTAAATGTTTGAAAAAAGGAGATATTGTTATTTATGAATCTACAGTATATCCAGGAGCAACAGAAGAAGATTGTATTCCTGTGCTAGAAGAAGAATCAGGTTTTATATTTAACGATGATTTTTTTGTGGGATATTCTCCTGAAAGAATAAGTCCGGGAGATAAAATAAGAACAGTAGATAATATTATGAAGGTAACTTCAGGTTCAACACCAGAAGTTGCTCAAAAAATAGATAGCCTTTATAAATCCGTTATTTCAGCAGGAACACATTTAGCACCTTCTATAAAAGTAGCCGAAGCATCTAAAATAATAGAGAATTGTCAAAGAGATATTAATATCGCTTTTGTTAATGAGTTAGCGAAAATATTTAGTTTAATGGATATTGACACAAGCCAAGTATTGGAAGCTGCATCAACAAAATGGAATTTTTTACCTTTTAAACCAGGTTTGGTTGGAGGACATTGTATTGGAGTTGATCCTTATTATTTAGCTCAAAAAGCACAACAGTTTGGTTACTATCCAGAAATTATATTGTCAGGAAGAAGGTTAAATGACAGTATGGGAGATCATATTGCTACTGAAATTGTTAAGTTGATGATTGATAAAGAGGTAAAAGTAAAAGGAGCTGATGTATTGATTTTAGGAGTAACATTTAAAGAGAATTGTCCTGATATTAGAAATACTAAAGTAGTGGATGTAATTCATTCTTTAGATAGCTTTGGTGTAAATGTAGATGTTTATGATCCTTGGGCTAAAAAAGTTGAGGTTCAGGAGCAATATAATATAAAGTTGCTTGAAGATCTTTATGAGAAGAAATATAAGGCTATAGTTTTAGCGGTATCTCATAAAGAATTTAAGGAAATAGATGTTTTAAGATTGAAAAGTAAAACGTCAGTTGTATATGATGTGAAAAACTTTTTAGATATAAAAGATAAAAGTTTGTAATGAAAAATTTTGCAATGATTGGTGTTGCTGGTTATATAGCACCAAGGCACTTAAAAGCGATAAAAGACACAAATAATAATTTAATAGCAGCACTAGATAAGTTTGATAGTGTTGGTATAATGGATAGTTATTTTCCAAATGCAGATTTTTTTGTGGAATTTGAACGTTTTGATCGTCATATTGAAAAAATAAAAAGACAAAGAAATATTCAGCTAGATTACGTAAGTGTTTGTACACCAAATTACCTCCATGATTCGCATATAAGGATGGCTTTAAGAAGAGGTGCAGATGCAATATGTGAAAAGCCATTAGTGTTAAACCCTTGGAATGTTGAAGCTTTAGAATCAATAGAAAAAGAAACTGGAAATAGAATAAATACGATACTTCAATTACGTTTACATCCAAGTATTATAGCTTTAAAGAAAAAGATAGAAGCTAGTTCAAGTAAACAAAAACACGATGTAGATTTAACCTATATAACCTCAAGAGGGAATTGGTATGATATCTCATGGAAAGGAGATGAAAGCAAATCAGGAGGTATTGCGAGTAATATAGGGATTCATTTTTTTGATATGCTTTCATGGGTTTTTGGAGAGGTGCAAGAAAATATAGTTCATTTAAGGGAGAAAGATAAATCCGCAGGGTATTTAGAATTTGAAAAAGCTAGAGTTCGTTGGTTTTTGTCAATTGATGAGAGTACCTTACCAAAAGAAATAAAAGAAAAATCTCAAAGAACTTATCGTTCAATAACGGTGGATGGAGAAGAATTGGAGTTTAGTGGAGGTTTTACAGAGTTGCATACAAGGAGTTATGAAGAGATTTTGATAGGTAAAGGCTTTGGGTTAACGGATGCTAAAAGTTCAATTGGAATTGCCTATGATATTAGAAATAAATCACTGGATATTAAAGGGGAAAAACATTTGTTCATATAAATTAATTTATAATATATTTGCTCGGGGAAAAAGAGGAAGATTATGAATTCTTTAATGTATTCAAATCACTTCATTTAGATCTTAATTATTATGGATGTGGAATTCATATTTAAATAAAGGGAAATTCAAAAAAGAAATAGTTAAATGAATATAGCAGTTATAGGCTCAGGTTATGTAGGTTTGGTCTCAGGAACATGTTTTTCAGAGATGGGAAATAAAGTTATTTGTGTTGATATAGATCAAAATAAGATAGATAAATTACATGAAGGAATTATTCCTATTTATGAACCAGGGTTAGAAAAAATGGTTCTAAAAAATATAGAAAAAAAGAACCTTTTATTTACAACTAATTTAGAAGAGGCTATAAAAGATGCAGAAGTTGTGTTTATAGCAGTAGGAACACCTATGGGAGATGATGGTTCTGCTGATTTACAGTATGTGTTAGCAGTAGCGAAGGAGATTGGTCAGAAAATGAATAAGCGCTTAATAGTTGTTGATAAATCAACTGTTCCAGTTGGTACAGCAGATAAAGTTAAAGAAACAATTCAGAAAGAGTTAGATGGGAGAAATATTTCTACTGAATTTGATGTGGTTTCAAATCCTGAATTTTTAAAAGAAGGAGATGCAATCAGTGATTTTATGAAGCCGGATAGAGTTGTTATCGGTGCCGAATCAGAATATGCTTTTGAAAAAATGAGAGAATTGTATTCTCCTTTTACAATGTCAAGAGAGCGTTTTATAGGTATGGATATTCGTTCTGCTGAAATGACTAAATATGCTGCTAATGCTATGTTAGCTACTAAAATTTCATTTATGAATGAGATAGCTAATATCTGTGAACGAGTAGGAGCTGATGTAAATAATGTTAGAGTTGGTATTGGTTCAGATAGAAGAATAGGATATAGTTTTATTTATCCTGGAGCTGGTTATGGAGGTTCTTGTTTTCCAAAAGACGTAAAAGCGTTGAAGAAAATTGCTGAAGAATATAATTATAAGGCTCAGTTAATTGAATCGGTTGAAGATGTAAATAATAGACAGAAGTTTGTTATTGCTGAAAAGATAGTTAAAAGGTTTGGAGAGGATTTATCAGGGAAGGTTTTTGCTCTTTGGGGACTAGCTTTTAAACCAGGGACGGATGATATGAGAGAAGCACCAGCGATATATGTAGTTAAAGAATTGGTGAAACGAGGAGCAAAAGTTAAAGCATATGATCCAAAAGCGATAGAAGAAGCAAAACATTTTTATTTAAAAGATGTTAAAGGTATTTCGTATTTTGAGTCCAAATACGATGTTTTAAAAGAAGTTGATGCGTTAATTATGTTAACAGAGTGGAAAGAGTTTAGGTCTCCGGATTTTTCTGAAATAGAGCAACAATTGAAAACAGCTATAATTTTTGATGGTAGAAATCAGTATAATGCTTTTAATTTAGAAGAGAAAGGTTTTGAGTATCATCAAATAGGTAAGCAAAGTTAAATAGATGAAAATATTAATAACAGGAGCTGCGGGGTTTATAGGATTTCATTTATCAAGAAAATTATTAGAATTAGGTCATGTAGTAGTTGGTATTGATAACATCAATGATTATTATGATATTAATTTAAAATATGATAGATTAAATGAGCTAGGTGTAAATAAACAAGATGCTACTTTGTTTTATAAAATGTGTAAAAGTACTTCTTATAAACATTTTAAATTTTTAAGAATTAATTTAGAAGATAAAAAAGAATTGTCGACTTTGTTTGAAAGAGAGCAATTTGATGTTGTATGTAATTTAGCCGCTCAAGCTGGTGTAAGATACAGTATTGAAAATCCAGATGCCTACATACAAAGTAATATCGTAGGTTTTTTAAATATATTAGAGTGTTGTAGATTTAATAAAATTAAGCATCTACTTTATGCTAGTAGTTCAAGTGTTTATGGAGCAAACAAAAAGGTGCCATTTGAAACATCAGATAATGTCGATAATCCGATTAGTTTGTATGCAGCTACTAAAAAAAGTAATGAGTTAATGGCGCATACATATAGTCATTTATATAAAATACCAACAACAGGACTACGTTTTTTTACAGTTTATGGGCCCTGGGGTAGACCAGATATGGCTCCAGTATTATTTGCAAATGCTATAAAAAACGATAAACCTATAAAAGTTTTTAATAATGGAGATATGAGTAGAGACTTTACCTATATTGATGATATTATTAAAGGGATTCTTATTCTGATAGATAATGTTGAAAACAATTCCAGCAATAAAGAATTTTATAATCTTTATAATATAGGTAATGGAAAGCCTGAGTCTTTAATGTTTTTTATTGAGACTATAGAAAAGTGTTATGGTAAAGTTGCAAAAAAAGATTTTTTGCCAATGCAACAAGGTGATGTACCTCAAACTTGGGCATCAACTAAAGAATTGGAAAAGTTAGGGTATAAAAGTTCTACATCAATGACTAAAGGTATAGCAGCATTTATAAATTGGTATAAAGAATATAAAAAGATATAAGATTTGAGAAAGATATTAATAACTGGAGGAGCTGGTTTTATAGGCTCACATGTAATTAGAAGATTTGTTAATAAATATGAAAATTATCAGATTTATAATTTAGATAAATTAACCTATGCAGGTAATTTAGAGAATCTTGTAGATATTGAATCAAAAAAAAATTATACGTTTATAAAAGGAGATATTTGTAATGAATATTTTATTAATGAATTATTTAAAAAACATAAGTTTGATAGTGTAATTCATTTGGCTGCTGAGTCTCATGTTGATAGATCAATTACAGATCCTTTAGCATTTGCAAAAACTAATATCTTAGGTACTATGGTTCTATTAAATGCTTTTAAAGAAATTTGGAAAAGCAATTTAGAGGATAAATTATTTTATCATGTAAGTACAGATGAGGTGTATGGTAGCCTTGGTGAGACAGGTTTTTTTACAGAAGACACACCTTACGATCCTAATTCACCATATTCAGCATCTAAAGCAAGTTCGGATCATTTTGTTAGAGCCTATGGAGAAACATATAATATACCATATGTAATAAGTAACTGTTCTAACAATTATGGAGCAAATCAATTTCCGGAGAAATTAATTCCTTTGTTCATAAATAATATAATTAATAATAGAGAATTACCTGTATATGGTGATGGAAATTATACACGTGATTGGCTGTATGTAATTGACCATGCTATTGCTATAGATTTAGTTTTCCACAAAGGAGAAAATAAAGAAACGTATAATATTGGAGGCTTTAATGAGTGGAGAAATATTGATTTAGTTAAAGTTCTGTGTAAACAAATGGACTTAAAATTAAAAAGGCAAGAAGGAGAAAGTGAAAAGCTAATTGTTTATGTTAAAGATAGACCTGGTCACGATTTAAGATATGCTATAGACGCATCTAAAATTAATAAAGAATTAAATTGGAGTCCATCTGTAACTTTTGAAGAAGGGTTATCTTTAACAATAGATTGGTATCTAACTAATAAAGTTTGGATGTCTAATGTAGTAAAAGGTGACTACAAAACTTATTACAATAAACAATATAAATAGAATAAGATGAAAGGTATAATTTTAGCAGGAGGATCTGGAACGAGACTTTACCCATTAACAATAGCTATAAGTAAACAGTTACTGCCAGTTTATGATAAACCTATGATTTATTATCCTTTATCAGTTTTATTATTGGCGGGTATTAGAGAAGTACTTATAATAACGACACCACACGATCAAGTGGCTTTTAAGAAGTTATTGGGAGACGGAAATGAAATAGGTTGTACTTTAGAATATGCAATACAATCAGAGCCAAATGGTTTGGCAGAAGCTTTTATTATTGGAGCTGATTTTATTGGAAAAGATAAAGTTGCTTTGGTTTTAGGAGATAATATATTTTATGGTACTGGGTTAGGTGCTTTATTAAGATCAAAAACTACTATAGCTGGGGCTTCAGTTTTTGCGTATCCAGTAAAAGACCCTGAAAGATATGGTGTAGTAGAGTTCAATGATACTAATAAGGTACTAAGTATTGAAGAGAAACCTACAAACCCAAAGTCTTCGTATGCGGTTCCTGGCTTATATTTTTATGATAATAGAGTTGTTGAATTTGCGAAAAATGTAAAGCCATCTGAGAGAGGAGAAAAAGAAATAACAACATTGAATCAAATGTATTTAGAGCAAGGTGATTTGGAGGTTGGTATAATGAAGAGAGGAACTGCTTGGTTAGATACAGGTACTGTTGATTCTATGGATGCTGCCACAGAATTTGTTAGAGTAATGGAGAAAAGAACAGGAAAAAAGATAGCTTGCATTGAAGAGATAGCATATTTACATGGATTTATAGATGAGAAACAAATGCTGAAAAGTGCAGAGAAATATGGCAAAAGTGGATATGGTCAATATATTAAAGATGTAATTAAACGATCATAATATGAAAGAGATTTCTAAGTTAATCAACTTACCTAAAATATTAGATTCAAGAGGTAACTTAAGTTTTATAGAATCAAATAATCATATTCCATTTGAGATAAAAAGGACGTATTGGATTTATGATGTGCCAGGTGGAGAAAAAAGGGGAGGTCATGCTTTTAAAGAGCAAAAAGAATTAATTGTTGTTCTTTCTGGTAGTTTAGATATAGTTGTATTTGATGGAGAAGAAGAAATCAAATATTCACTAAATAGATCTTATTACGGAGTATATATTCCTAATGGTTTATGGAGACATATGGAGAATTTTGCAACAAATACATTAGCTTTGGTTATTTCAAGTACTACTTTTAACGAAAGTGACTATATAAGGGATAAAGAAACTTATAAAGCATACAAAAAAAAATAAAGTTATGAAAAATAGAGTTTTTGATTGTGCTTTAATTCAGTTGCCTAAAATTAAGAATAGAACAGGAAACATTACAGCCGTAGAAAATAATATTGAAGTACCTTTTAATGTAAATAGAATTTTTTATTTATATGACATACCAGGAGGTGAAGATAGAGGTGCACATGCACACAAAGAATGTCATCAGTTTTTGGTTGCTGCTTCAGGTAGTTTTGAAGTACAATTAGATGATGGTAAAGTTAAGAGAACAGTTTTATTAAATCAGCCGTTCGTAGGATTACATATTCCACCTGGAATTTGGGCTTCAGAAATTAATTTTTCTTCTGGTGCAATATGTTTAGTGTTAGCATCTCATAAATATGATGAAGGAGATTATATAAGAAGTTATAAAGAATATATAGATGGAGTATTTTCAACATAAACTTTCAGATGTTTTATCATGTAAAATAGGTAAGGGAAGTAAGATTTGGCAATTTGTCATTGTTTTAGAAGGCGCGGTTATAGGTGAGAATTGTAATATAAATGCAAATGTTCTTATAGAAAATGACGTTGTAATAGGAAATAATGTTACAATTAAGTCAGGTGTACAAATTTGGGATGGTATTATTATTAAAGATAATGTATTTATTGGTCCAAATGTTACTTTTACCAACGATATCGTACCAAGGTCAAAACAGTACCCTAATTCTTTTGAAAAAACGATATTACATAAAGGAGCTTCTATAGGTGCAAATTCTACAATATTAGCTGGTAATACTATTGGTGTTTTTTCTATGGTTGGAGCAGGGTCTGTAGTTACTAAGGATGTTGGAAAAAATGAACTATGGTATGGTAATCCTGCAGAACATAAAGGATTCATAACAAATGAAGGTATAGTTTTAGATAAAAAATTATTTTCTAAAAGATTGAGAAGAAGTTTTCAATGGATTGAAGGAGAACTAAAATAATAAGAATGATAAAGTTTTTAGATTTACAAAAGATCAACGCTCAATATAATGAAGAGTTGAAAGAAGCCTCTAATAGAATAATCGATTCAGGTTGGTATTTATTAGGAGAGGAACTAACTAATTTTGAAAACAATTACGCTTCTTATTGTAAATCTCAATATGCGCTTGGTGTAGCAAACGGATTAGATGCCTTAAGATTAATCTTTAGAGCTTATATAGAGTTAGGTATTATGAGTAAAGGAGACGAGATAATTGTACCTGCGAATACATATATTGCTTCTGTTTTAGCAATAACAGATAATGAATTAATACCAGTGTTTGTTGAACCAAATCTAAAAACATATAATTTAGATAGTTTTGTATTAGAAGAAGTAATAACATCAAAAACTAAAGGAATTCTAACGGTTCACTTATATGGTCAAATAGCTATTGATGATAAAATGTTAGCGTTATGTAATAAACATAATTTAAAATTAATAGAAGACGGAGCTCAATCACACGGAGCATTATATAATGGAAAAGTAAGTGGAGCAATAGGAGATGTTGGAGCACATAGTTTTTATCCTGGTAAAAACTTAGGTGCGTTAGGAGACGCAGGTGCTATTACAACTAATAATGAAGAGCTTTACACTGCAATAAAAGCATTAAGGAATTATGGATCTCATAAAAAATATGAAAATATTTATCAAGGTTATAATTCTCGTTTAGATGAGATTCAAGCAGCTTTTTTAAATGTAAAATTAAAATATATAGATAAAGATATTGAAGGCAGAAGAGCAGTAGCAAATTATTATTTATCAAATATCAAGAATTCTAATGTTATCTTACCAGAAGTCTTAGATGACAAATCACATGTATGGCATCTTTTTGTGATAAGAACAAAAAATAGAGTACGTTTACAAAAGTACTTGTTGGATAATAGAATTCAAACATTAATACATTATCCAATCCCAATTCATCACCAAGAAGCATATAAAAATTATAATCATTTAAAATTACCAATAACAGAGTTAATACATAAAGAAGTATTAAGTTTACCTTTAAGTGCTGTACATTCTATTGAAGATATTAAACACATTGTAAGTATTATAAATAGTTATTAATGAACCAAAGTGTTAAACTAATAATCTTACAATTGTTTAGCTTAGGTCTAGGTTTTTTCTCTGTATTTTATGTTGCGGGAAATATTCCTCCTCACTTATATGCTGTTGTAGGCGTTTATGAAGTTATTGTATCTATTTCAAGAGTGTTTTCTAATGCAGGTATTGAAACATTTGCAATAAGAAATGTGCTTTTTTATGAAAAAGAAGGAGAACTTAATAAGATTTCTGAATTGATAACACAGAGTTTATTTTTAAGAATTGTATTTGCATTATTTCTGATGCTGCCATTAATACTATATGCAAAGTATATTTCTGCTAATAAATTTGAGGGGGAATATTTTTCTTTATTTTCCTTAATGATCTTATCAAGTGTTTTTATCGCTATTAATGATTCAGTAGTATTATTGTTAAAATCATTTAATAAATACTTCTCTGCAGCCTTTGTTAATTTTTGTGTAAATATTTTAGGGCGTTTAATAGCTATTTTTGTATTTATATATTTTGGCTTCGATAATTATATTTATGTGATCATTTCATTACCAATTATAATTACTTCTATAGTAGTTTTCAAACTTAAAAAATGGATTTCTTTTAGAAAACATATAAATAAAAATTCAATAATTTTTAATTTAAAACAATCAAAGCATTTTACCTTTTCTTCATACATAGCGTATGTTTATAATATGTTAGATCAATTGTTAGTTTCTGTGTTTTTTACCGCAGAAATTTTAAGTTCATTTACTTTAGGGAAAAGAATATTGACAATATCTAGAACTATTGTTGGAAATATTTTTGATCCAATGATACAGAAATTAGTGAATTTAAAAAAGGATATATTAGCTTTAGAAACTAAAATTAACTCCATAAGGAAAATGAAAAACATTATGTTGTTGATTATGTCATTGTTTCTTCCTCTGTTAATTATTTATATAAAAGATTTATTAGTTTTACTGAATTTGATAAGATATCCTTATTTAGACACATTTATAATTTTTATATATGTTGGAGTTTTATTTTTTGTTCAAATGAAATTTAAATATACTATAATAATCATGTTTTATGATTCAATTTATAACTTGAAACTATCAAGTATTATGGCTATTACAGGAGCTATTACTTTTGCATTAGTAGTTAATTTTGATGTTAGATTTATTTTTGCTTACTTAAGTATAACCTATTTTTCAGTATGGGTTTATAGTTGGTTAATTTATAAAAAAAAGAAGGGTTTAACTAAAATTAAATAAAATATAAAAATGAAAATATTATTAATAGGAGATTTTAGTTCTTTACATCTCAATTTAAAAAAAGGATTAATGGAGTGTAACCATGAGGTTACGTTATTTTCTTCAGGAGATGGGTTTAAAAAGATAAAATCCGATATTATTTTAAAAAGAGGCAAGTCCAAACTAGGTAAATTTTTATATTATTATCAATTAATATCTTTAATAACAAAATTCAAAAATTTTGATGTTGTACAGCTAATCTCAGGAGAAGTTTTCTCTTCCAAATTTGGATTAAATAAATTTTTGATTAAAGTTTTAAAAAGAAGGAACAAAAAAATATTTTTAATAGGTGCTGGTTGTGTTGATACTTTTACCTGTGACTTTTTTGAGCATAGTTATAAATATAAAGAATTTTATAATGCAATTAAAGGTCATTATAATTTAGAAAAGCTATGGGGGCAAACTGAAGAAGGAAGAAAGTTTAATAAATGGTTATTTGATCAAATAAACGGATATATACCGATTATGTATGAATATGCAGAGGGACATAGAAGAATAAATAATATTAAATTAAAGCAAACTATAGCTATACCAATTAAACTTACAGATTTTATTTATGAAGATAATATTGTCAGAGATAAGGTGGTAGTATTTCATGGTATAAGTAGAAGAGAAGTTAAAGGAACGGATTTTATACTAGAACAACTTAATAAGTTAAAAGATACATTTCCAGAGAAAGTAGAGTTGTTAATAGTTGATAAGGTACCTTATTCTGATTATATTAAGTTTATTAGTAAAGCTAATATAGTTATAGATCAACTATATTCAGTTTCATCAGGTGTTAATGGTTTGATAGCTATGGCTTTAGGAAAGGTGTCTCTAGGTGGGGGGGAGGAAGAGTTTTTAAAAGAATTTTCACTTAATAAAAGTCCCTTAATACCAATAAATAAAAGTAAAAATAAATTATTTGATAGCTTATCAGAATTGATTCATAATCCTAATGAGATTTGTAAATTAGGAAAGAAGTCTAGAAAATTTATTGAAGATAACCACGACGCGAAAAAAATAGCACAGGAATATATAAGTGTTTGGAATGAAAATTAAAAGTAATAAAGTAAAAATAACAGTATTCTAAGAAGTTAATTATCTAGGTGTAGATAAAGTATTTGTGTAAGTTTAAATATTAAATGATGAAGGTCAAAGAAATTAGTAAAATAGATGTTCCAGTTGAAATATCGGCTCCTAAAAGTGGAAAGGTGTCGTACTATTTATTTAAATTAAACCATTATATTCTTTATTCAACATCAATTATAGAAATATTAAATGACAAAAGAGTAAAAAACAAGCTTAAAGTTTCTACTAAAGGTATTTCTTTTTTACTACAAAACGGTGTGATTCCTTCTCCTTACACTATTTATGAAGATTTGTTTATTCTTCAGATAGGAGATAGTGTTAAGATCAGTGGTTCAGATTTAGAGCTATCTTTTGAACATACATTTCCTTATTCAGATTCTAACCGAAAAGATAATGTTGATTTTGAAAAAAAATCAATACAATTTTTAGAGTTAATAGCTGAAGAAACTAATAAACAATTAGAAGAGAGTGATTATTCAAATAATTTCCTTTTTCACAGTGCAGGTAAGGATAGTAATTCTATAGCTTTAGCTTTAGCAGAATCTGGTAGTCAGAGTAAAATCAGTTTGGTAACACAGAAATCAAAAGGGATACATGACGAGAGTGAAATAAGTAGAAAAATAGCTAAAAAACTAGGGTTTAATCACTTAGTTTTAAATGAAATTGATGATTTAGCTTTAGAGCATAAATTACATATCGAAAACTATTTTACAAAAATGCCCTTTCCAGTGGTTGATAGTGTAACGCTAGCTTATCCTTTATATCATTTTCAAAATAATACATTAGAAAAGTCAAATTTAATTTTTGGAGACGGTAATGATGGTTATCTTTATTCTCTCCCTGGTAAAAGAGAGGGGGTTTTATATGAGTTTAATTCGGTGAATTTTGTTAAAAAAATACTAAGAAATAATTTAAAGTCAGAGAGTTTTTTTAGTCCATTACAAAAAACAAAATTAGAGTTATTTGGCCTTGATGGGTTAAGTGATTTTGATGCTAATAAGGTTTATAGTAACTTTTCTAGTACATATGATTATTGGAAGCATGAAGGTGATATCAGAAAAAACAATAGTATAATTGATTCAAAATCTGATGTATATGCAACTAAAGTTATTACGGGGAGAATGATAAGGAAGTTGCAAAATTTTTGTGATGTATATGATAGCAACTTAATTATGCCCTTTGCTTCATCAAACTTGATAGATTTTTTTGAGGAATTACCTTTAGATTTAATTTATAATGAAAAATTGAACAGGAATAAAGTGTTTTTAAGAGAATTACTTAGGAATAAATTAGACTTAGATTCAGACAAGATTGGAAAGATGGGATGGACATATGATGTTAAAGGTATAATTGTTAATAATTTTGATTGGATAAAACAACAAATATATAGTTGTGATTTATGGAACGAGAAAGAGATGGATAAACTAATTAATAGATTTCTGTTGGTTGCTAATTCCAAAAAGAAATATTCAAAGTTTTCGGCAAAAATGATTTATCGAGTTTTTTTAATTTCTCTTTGGTATAATCATAATCAATATGTAAGAAATTAATAACAAGCTCTAAAAAGAGTATTCTAAATGATTATTTTAAAATATTAGCAATGAGTAAAATATCAAATAAATATAATTTTATATTATATATATTTATCTTACTGGTAAGTCTTTCATTTGCGTTTCTTTTAGATATAGGAATGGATTATAAGGCAATATATACGAGCTTTTTATTGTTTTTTATTGGGGTTTTTGTATTGTTTAGATCAGGTAAAGAGAGATTTGTTTTTACGCTGTCTTTCGTTGTGGGCATTGTATTTTTACCTTTATATTCTCAATCATATATAACTGATACAGGTTTTCCATTTATTCAAGGAGGAGATGCACAAACATTCTATGAAAAAGTAGTTGACATAGCTCAAGGTGATTTAAGTCAGTATTGGGGTAGATATAAAGTTTTTTTATTTATTGTTTCAAAGTATTATAATTTTATTAATTTTATTGGAGTAGGTTCTTATTCCCCGTATCATTTTTTTATTTTTTCAATTTTCTGTGGAGCTGTAAGTACTACTTTAACTTATTTAATTGGTCTAAAGACCTTTAATTATAATACAGCGCTTAAAGCAGCTGTAATAACATCATTATTTCCTATTTTAATAAAATATAATCTAGGTTCATTGAGAGAGGTATATGCTTTGCCTTTTTTTTTATTTGCTATTTACCAAATTATTATTGCCAAGAAAAAATCTTCTTTTTTTATTTTAATATCTGTATTATTAGTTACTGGAATAAGAGTTGATTGGGGAGCTTTATTAATGGTATTCTTATTTTTTTATTATGCATCTGGTTTGCCCCAAAAAAGAAGGATTAATATATATATTAAAATGACTGCATTTTTATTTATCATTTTAGTGCCAGCTATATATTTTTTTATAAACAATGGATTGTTAGAAGTTAGTTATTATAGTAGTGAAAAATTACAACATATAAATGAATATACAACGAATAACGATAATTCATCATTGACAGGTAAATTAAAGAAAATGGGCTTAACTGGTCGGCTGCTCTTGTTTTTTTATGTTATTATTGTTCCTTTACCTCCCTTATTAGCAAATTATGGTAAGAGTATTATTGAACCTCTATTGACATCAATAGGATCTATCTTTTGGTATTTCTCCTTATTAATGATATATTTATCGGTGAAAAAATCTTATAGTGATACAAAATTTAAAAAATTTACAAATGCTTTTATAGCTTTAATTTTTTTTACTTCTACTCTACTAGCTTTTACATCTGTTGGTGTATACAGGCATAAACTATTTATATACCCATTATCTTTTTTGTTTCTGTCTCACTTTACAGAGTTTTTCAATAAAACAGTTAGAAATATTATTCTTATGCAAACATTCGTAGTAATACTTGTTTTAATACTTCTCTATACACTTATAAAATAATGAAGAAAAAGATTTTATTTTTGATACCTAGTCTAAGAGGCGGTGGAGCAGAAAAGGTTATTTTAAATATAGTAAATAGTCTCAGTGTTAATAAATATGATATAGTATTGGTTGTTGTCAATAAAGTAGGAGTTTTATGTGACTTTGAAAGAGAAGGTGTCCGTATAATTGATTTAAAAAAAAGGAAAATTAAAGAAGCCTTTTTTTTAATTTTTAAATTGATTAACAAAGAGGAACCTGATATCATTTTTTCGACTTTAAATCATTTGAATTTAATGATGAGCTTATTAAAAATATTCTTCAAGAGAATTAAGTTTATTGGTAGGCAAACAAAAAAAGGGGCTTACACAGCAGGAAGAGGAGTCATTAAAGAATTCTTAAGTATAAAACTTTCTTATTTATTAAATAATCTAGATTATGTAATAGCCCAGTCGATTGGAATGAAACAAGAACTGATACAAGCCTGTAATGTAAATCCAAGATTAATTAGGGTTATTAATAATCCTGCTACGTTAGATGAAATTTATAGATTAAAATTGGAAAGTTTTAATTTTATAGAAAGTGATAAAATTAGACTTATAGGTATAGGTAGATTAGTAAAAGATAAAGGTTTTGATAGAATGATAAGGACTTTCGCTATGCTACCAAAGGATAAGTATGAATTGATAATTTTAGGTGAAGGAGAAGATAAACAAAGATTAGTTGATTTAACCCATGAGCTAAATATTGTTGGTAATGTAATATTTGAAGGTTTTGTTAAGAATCCTTATAAATATCTATACAATTCTAATTTTTTTTTAATTACATCGTTTAGTGAGGGGTTTTCAAATGCTGTTGTAGATGCTTTAGCATGTGGTGTTTATGTGATTGGTTTTGATTTTTTTGGAGATGAAATTATTACAGAGAACGTTAACGGTAACATTATTCGAAATAATTCGATAAACGATTTAAAACAAATGATAATTGAAAAATCTAATGAAGTTTTAGATAAAGATGTCATATCTAAGACAGTGAATAAACTTGAAAATAAATTAATTATAAACCAATATGAATCACTTTTCGATGAGTGTTAAAACTATTAAATCTAAAAAAATTACTTTACTGACATTGTCTTTGATAAAAGGAGGAGCAGAGCATCAACTTGTAAAGTTAGCTTCAAATCTTAAAAAAGAAGGAAATGATGTTACAATAATTGCAATTTTACCTAAAAATGATTTCAAAGAAATAATTTATAAAAACAAAATTAATTATAAATTATTAGAGTTTAAAAATTTTCTAAGTCTATTGAAAATTTTATCCTTTTTTAAAAAAAACAAACCTGATATTATTGTATCCTTTATGTATGGAGCAAATATGATTGGGAGATTTATTAAATGTTTTACAGGAATACCTTTAATAACATCAGTAAGAAATAATGAAATAGATAAAAAATTTTATTATCTGTATAGATTAACATATTGGATTGATTCTGCTAGTACATTTAATTCCTCTTATTCGCTGAACAAATTTATAAAGGATAATCTAACAAATAAAAATAAATCCTTCTTAGTTAATAACTCTATAGATGTATCCCTAAAAAAGGTGAATACAATTAAAAATGAAAAAAGATTTGAGTTATTAAGTATAGCTCATTTTAGGCCTCAAAAAGACTATAAGACGCTGCTTAAGGCTATTAAAATTTTAAAAGAAAGAAATATTAATGTTCATTTAAATGTTTTAGGTCATTTATATGAACAAAAATGGCCCTTTGAATTGATTGAAGAATATAATTTGAATGATTATGTGGATATTATAGGATTTACTAAACAGACAGAGGGTTTTCTTGATAATAGTGATGCTGTTGTTTTATCTTCTTTATGGGAAGGTACTCCAAATGCATTATTAGAAGGAATGGCAAACAAATTACCAGTAATATCATCAAGTATACCAGGTTGTAAAGAGTTAATTTTAAAATCCCAAGCAGGCTTATTATTTGAAACTAAAAACCCTAATGATCTAGCTAAAAAGATAATTATGTTATTAGAAATGAATAAAAATGAAAGAGAGGAATTAGGCATTAACGGCTACAATCATATATTAAATCATTATGAATCTAATATAGTCTTTAAAGAATGGAATAAAATTATAGATTTTGTATTAGATTAAAATGTAATGGAAAAAAATAATAATAGTAATCAGAATATTAAAATAGCCTTAGTAGAAAATTTCGGATCAGATTTTTATGGAGCACGTTTACGTTATGCTAAATTTTTAAAAAATAAAGGGCATGATGTAATCGCTGTTATACCAAATGATGGCTACGTTGAAAAAATTGAAATTGAAGGAGTACCTGTAATCTCAATTGATATAGATGTTAGAAAAAGAAATATTAAAAACGTAAGAACTTACATTAAAGAGTTAAAGAAAATATTTAAGAAAGAACAGTTTGATGTAATACATCTTTATAGGTTACAACCAAATCTTTTAGGAACATTTATTGCGTATAAGGTAAATAGAAGTCATAGGATTATAAATCATATTACAGGTTTAGGAATGGCTTTTACTAAAAAAAGTATTAAATATAAATTGATACAGTTTATAGTAAAATCAGGATACAAGATTAATAGTAAGATTTTTAATGCTCAATTAATCTTCCAGAACAATGAAGATAAAAAAGAGTTAGGGAATTATAAAGATTTTATGGTTGTTAAAGGTAGTGCAGTTAATGAAGATAAGTTTTTTCCTGAAGTAACTGTAAATGAAGAATTACAAAAAGATATTTTAAAGACTGCAAATAGTAAAACCATTAATTTAATATTTGTGTCTAGGCTACTTAAACAAAAAGGATTAACTTATTTAATTAAAGCTGTAAAAGATTTTAATTTAAAAGATAACAATACAAAACTCAATTTAATTATTGCAGGTTGGATAGATACGAATAACCCAGATTCTTTTACTGAATCAGAAATTAAGGAATTAGGTAGTATTGATAGTATAAACTTTCTTGGCAGAAGAACAGATATAAATCAACTCATAGCCATTTCAGATATAGCTATTTTACCTACTTTTTATAGAGAAGGTACACCACGTTTTTTATTGGAAGCTATGGCTATGAAAAAACCAATAATAACTACAGATATGCCAGGGTGTAATCATCTTGTTAAAGACTCTAAAAATGGTATTTTAGTTAAGCCTAAAAGTTCTGAAGAAATTATTAAAGCTATTGAAAAATTAATTAATTCTGATTTAAGTATTTTTGGTGATAATAGTAAGGATATCTATGATAAAGAATTTTCAGAAACCATAGTGTATAATAAACTTTTAAGTACTTATAATTAATGAATATAGTTATTACAGGAGCTTCAGGTTTTGTTGGTAAGAATTTATCTAATTATTTAAAAGGAAGAGATTTTAAGGTAGAGCCATTGTCTTTAAGGGATAAAGGGTGGAAATATAAAAATGATTTTAATTGTTCTGCAATTATTCATCTAGCAGGAAAAGCACACGATTTAAAAAACACATCTGATGACAAAGAATACTTTGAAGTTAATACTGAATTGACTAAAAAAATATTCAATCAATTTATAGAAAGTGAATGCGAGGTTTTTATTTATATGAGCTCTGTTAAAGCGACAGCAGATGAGGTAGATGGTGTATTAGAAGAAAATCATATTTCTAATCCAGTAACAGTATATGGTAAATCAAAATTAGCAGCTGAAACATATATTTTAAGTAAAGAACTTCCAGTAAATAAAAGAGTATATATCTTAAGACCTTGTATGATTCATGGACCTAATAACAAAGGGAATCTTAATCTGTTATATAGTTTCGTGTCTAAAGGAATTCCTTACCCGTTTGGTGTTTATGAAAATAAACGTTCTTTTTTATCGGTAGAGAATTTATGTTTTGTTATCAAAGAATTGATAAATAATAATATTGAATCTGGAATTTACAATGTCGCAGATGATGAACCTTTATCAACTAAAGAGCTAGTAGAAACCATAGGTGAAGCTTCAAATAAGAAAGTTAAAATATGGAATACACCAAAAAGTATTATAAACCTGATAGCAAAAATAGGAGATGTATTACCTCTACCAGTAAATTCAGAAAGGGTGCAAAAACTAACTGAAAATTATGTGGTTTCTAATCATAAAATAAAACAAGTTCTTAAAAAAGAATTGCCTTTAAATGTAAGAGAGGGAATTACAACAACCATTAAAACTTTTAATAGCTAATGTATACACATTATCTCATAATTTTTATAGTATTATCACTTTTATCAATAGTTTACATAAAACTAGCCGATAAATTTAATATTATAGACAAACCAAACCATAGAAGTTCACATACAACTCCTACAATTCGTGGAGGTGGAATTTTATTTTGGTTAGCCATTATAATTTATTTTATAGCCTCTGATTTTCAATATCCTTATTTTGTATTGGGCGTATCACTAATAGCAATTATTAGTTTTGTAGATGATATTATAACTTTAAGTTCTAATTTAAGATTACCATTTCAGTTTATTGCAATCGCTTTATGTTTGTTTCAATTGGGTTTTGAGACTAATGAAATATTAATTATTCTTCCGTTATTGATTTTTGGAGTAGGGTTCATAAATGTCTATAACTTTATGGATGGAATAAACGGTATAACTGGTTTATACAGTATTGTATTACTATTAGGACTTTTTTTTATCAACCTAAATGAGAATATAATTGATGATCAATTAATTGTTTGTACATTATTATCTTTAATTGTTTTTGGTTTTTATAATTTCAGGAAAAAAGCAAGAATGTTTGCTGGTGATATTGGAAGTATAGCTATTGCTGTGTTGCTATTTTTTTTAGGAACCTCTTTCATGATAGAAATCAAAGCACCAATTTTGTTGTTAATGGTCTTAATTTATGGAACTGATTCAGTTTTAACTATTGGATATCGAAAATCTATAGGCGAAAAAATATCAGAACCGCATAGAAAACATATCTATCAAAAGTTAGTAAGAGAAACCAAACTTTCACATTTACAAGTGGCTGTTTTTTACGCAATTGCACAAGCAATTATTTGTGTTGTTGTTTATTTTGGATATACACAGCCTATTTTAAGTCAGCTTTTAATAATGGCGGTATGTATTATTACGTTTGTATTGATGTATATCTATTTATTTAAAATGATAGAAAAGAAAAGATTGTTATCAGCATGAAAAAAATAGCCATAATTGGTTCTGGCGGCTTAGGAAGAGAGATTTTAGGAATTATTCAATCAATAAATAGAAAGAAAAAAACTTGGGATTTTATTGGTTTTTATGATGATAATTTATCTGATAAACTTATTAATGATTATCCTGTAATTGATAAAATTGAAGCTTTAAATTCTATAAAAGAAGAGTTACATATACTGATTGCAATAGGTAATCCTAAAGTTAAGGATATAATATTAAAAAAAATAAAGAATCCTAACATACTATATCCAACAATTATTCATCCATCTGTACAAATATATTCCAACGATACAGTTCGTTTAGGAAAAGGTGTTGTAATTGGAGCAAATTGTGTTTTAACAGTAAATATTACAATAGCAGATTTTGTATACATCAACACTGCATCCGTAATATCCCACGACACAAGAATAGGAAAGTATAGTATATTAATGCCAACAGTATCTATTTCTGCTGGAGCAATTGTTGGAGAAAGAGTTTATATTGGAAATGGAACTAAAATAGATTATCCTATTATTATAGAAGATAACTCAATTATAAAAGCTGGAACTATTTTGACCAGATAGATGATTCTTTGGATAATAATATTACAATGAAATATAACAAAAAAACCGTTGATTAATATCAACGGTTTTTTTGTTATAAAATATAGTATACTATTTTAATCGCTGTAAATCTAGGTTTGTATTGTATTTAACGATAAATAAACCATCGTTACTAGTACTACCAAATAATTTCTTGCGATAATCAAATTTACTCTCCAATCTAAAAGAAACACCTTTGTCAAAGGTGTTAGCTAAGCGTTCTCCTGATGCTAAACGAACTAAAATGTCATAAGTAACATCAAAACCTTTGTTTGAATATTCAGAAGGATACGAAAAGTTTTTAGCTCTGTACTTTTTTGTATACACTTTTGTTTCTATTGCTTTTTTGTCGATAAAGTTATTAGTTACATATCCAAATTCAAGTCTTGCGAGTTTATTATTGTCAATGTCATTATATGCTCCGTTTTTAGTAACAGAAAACATTTGTGCTGTTACATCTTCAGGTAACACAACCATACTGTTTAAGGCATCAGCAACGGCAACTTTATCATCTGAAGTCATTAGTATCCAACAATGTGTTTTTGGTTTCATTACATCAGTAAAACGTTCTTTCTTTATATAACCATCTTCTGGCTTTAATACTGTTACTTCACTAATAGAATCGTGTTTTTTTAAACTACTAACAATATTTTTTACTTGCTTATTAGAATAAGACTCGCCATCACCAACTACAAAAATAGTTTCACCATTATAAATTTCTTTTAAATAAGTAGTTAAGAATTCTGTATGAGTGTCAATATCTGGTTCAGCTTTTACGAGTTTTGCTGAAGAAAAAGCATCTTGATTTTTAGAGAAATGAGGAAATATTACAGGAGATTTTACCTTGCTAGCAACTAATTCTGCTTTGTTTGAGTAAAATGGTCCTATAACAACATCAACATCATCTAACTTGTCTTGGTCAAGAATAGCATCAATGTTTTCACCTCTGTTTCCTGTGTCAAAAACATTCACATCAATAGTTACGCCTTGTTGTTTTAAAGAATCTATTGCAATTTCTGCTCCCATATAAAAATCAGTAACCATGTTTGTTAATCTGTTTTTCTCAAATATATCTTTATATGGCATACTACTATATTCCTTAGATTTAAAAGGTAATAAAATAGCTAGTTTTATTGAAGCATCTTGGCTAATAGTATCTATATAGAATTTAGAATTATCAGTGTCTTTTTTCTCTTCAATTGTTCTAATTCTTAAAACGTCACCATATTTTATATTATTATCAACAATTCCAGGGAATTCCGGATTCAAACGAATTAAATCTTCTTTGGTAATATTATAAAAACGAGTTAAACTATACACGGTTTCTTTGGGTTGCACTTCATGAGTAACATGATTTTTTAGGTCTTCTTCTAAAGAAATAAATGTCTTTTTTTCAGTAGCAATAACCTTTAAAACTTGTCCAATACTAAGCGTATTATTTTTTAAATCTGGGTATTCAGGATTTAATTTTAAAAGGTCAGCTTTAGAAATATTATACTTTTTGGTTAACGCATAAACAGTTTCTTTTGGGGCAACAGTATGTGTGGTATATTCATAAACTATTTTAACAACCTTTAAAGAGTCACTAGCAATACTATCTTTTGGTATTTTTAGTATTGTATCATCATCAACAGGTTTTGTGTCTTCATTTTTATCTTCGCTTGTTGTTTCTGACGAATTATCATTGTTAAGCTTTGGGTTTGGAATAACAATAAGTGTTTTTGCATCAGGTCTTCTACCAACATCAGGATTCAATCGAAGCAAATCTTTGGTTTTTACACCTAATCGACTTGCAATGTCTCGCATTGTTTCTCCTTTTTTAACTTCATATGTAACATAACGTTTTTGCTGACTACAAGAAATAGTAAACGTTAAAATACATGCAAATACTAAAATTTTAATCTTACCCATATAATTATTAATTGTTAAAATAGCAATAATTTATTCCCATTCAATTGTTGCAGGTGGTTTAGAGCTTATATCGTAAACAACTCTATTTACACCTTTAACATTATTTATTATTTTGTTAGATGTTTTTTGTAAAAACTCATAAGGTAAATTTACCCAATCAGCTGTCATACCATCTGTACTTTCTACTGCGCGTAAGGCAACCACTTTTTCATAAGTTCTTTCATCTCCCATAACTCCTACAGAGTTTACAGGTAATAAAATAGCTCCAGCTTGCCAAACTTTATCATATAAACCATCTTCTCTTAATCCGTTTATAAAAATAGCATCAACTTCTTGCAAAATACGAACTTTTTCTGAAGTGATATCTCCTAAAATTCTAATAGCCAAACCTGGGCCTGGAAACGGGTGACGACCTAATAATTCTTTATCAATTCCCATGGAAGCTCCTACACGACGAACTTCATCTTTAAAGATCATTCGTAAAGGTTCTACTATTTTCAATTTCATAAAATCAGGTAAACCACCTACATTATGATGACTTTTTATAGTTGCTGATGGACCTCCATTTACGGAAACAGATTCAATAACATCAGGATAAATTGTTCCTTGTGCTAGCCATTTGGCATTTTCTATTTGATTTGCTTCATCATCAAAAACTTCAATAAAAACTTTACCAATGCTTTTACGTTTTGCTTCAGGGTCTGATAATCCTGCTAAATCATTCAAAAAACGTTCCGAAGCGTCAACTCCTTTAACGTTTAAACCCATTCCTTCGTATTGTTTCAATACGCTTGTGTATTCATCTTTACGAAGTAATCCGTTGTTAACAAAAATACAGTGTAAATTTTTACCTATAGCTTTGTGTAATAAAACAGCAGCTACAGTAGAATCTACACCTCCAGAAAGACCTAATACAACTTTATCTTCTCCAATTTTATCTTGTAAACCTTTAACCGTTTCATCAACAAAAGAATCTGGTGTCCATGTTTGTGAAACACCTGCTATATTAACTAAAAAATTCTCTAATAATTGTTTTCCATCTGTAGAATGATAAACTTCTGGATGAAATTGAATAGCATACGTTGTTTCACCTTCTATTTTATAAGCAGCATTTTTTACGTCATGTGTGCTAGCTAATAAAACTCCGTTTGTAGGAAGATCTTTAATGGTGTCTGAATGACTCATCCAAACCTGACTTCCTTCAGAAATATTTGTAAAGAAGCTTTCATTTTCTTTAACGAAAGATAAATTTGCTCTACCATATTCGCGTGTATTAGACGGAGCAACTAATCCTCCAGAAAAATGTGCTAAATATTGAGCGCCATAGCAAACAGCTAATAAAGGTTTCATACCTCTAATTTCTGATAAATCAGGATGTGGAGCTTGATCTGAACGAACAGAAGAAGGACTACCTGATAAAATTACGGCTTTAAAATCGTTTAAGTTGTTTGGAATCTTGTTGTAAGGATGAATTTCACAGTAAATGTTTAATTCTCTTACACGGCGAGCAATAAGCTGTGTGTATTGCGATCCGAAATCTAATATAAGTACGTTGTGTTGTTGCATCCGCAAAAATAACAGTTTGATTTTATTTTTGCGGATGTTTTTTGTATAAATTAATATCTATATACAATAGCATTAATATTCATACCCGCACCCACTGATGCAAGTATAATAATATCTCCTTTTTCTACTTTTTGATTTTCTAATTTTCCTTTTAAAACTAGGTCTAACAGAGTAGGTACAGTTGCAACTGAACTATTACCTAATTTGTGAATAATCATTGGCATAACTCCTTCTGGAGTAGGTTTTTTATACAGTCTGTAAAAGCGTTTTATAATGGCTTCATCCATTTTTTCATTAGCTTGATGTATAAAAACTTTCTTAACATCGTCAATGTCAATTCCACTTTTATCTAAAGCAGCTTTCATTGCATTTGGCACGTTTGTTAGTGCAAATTCATAAATTTTACGTCCATACATTTTTATGTATCTAATATTTGGGTCTTCATTATTATCATAAGACTTTCCAAAAAATAAATAACTTGCTTCTTGTATGGCAAATGTTTGAGAAGCATAACTTATAATCCCACTATCTGATTTTTCAGTTGCTTCAACAATACAAGCACCAGCTCCATCACTATAAATCATAGAATCTCTATCGTGTTTGTCTACAACTCTAGATAACGTTTCTGTACCAATTACTAAAACTTTCTTAGCCATTTCAGCTTTTATAAAAGCTTGAGCTTGAATAACACCTTCAACCCAACCTGGGCATCCGAATATAATGTCGTAAGCAACACAATTAGGGTTTTCAATACCTAATAAATGTTTTACTTTAGTTGCAACACTTGGCATTAAATCACTTTGAATAGCGTCTTTTTTAACATCTCCAAAATTATGAGCTACAATAATATAATCAATGTCTTCTTTATTAATTCCGGCATCTTCAATAGCTTTTTCAGAAGCTAAAAAGCCTAAATCAGAACTTAATAAATCATCTTTAGCATACCTGCGTTCTTCAATACCAGTTATTCCTTTGAATTTTTCTATAATTACAGGGTTCTCAGATGGAATTTCTGTTCCGTCCATATTCAAAAAGCGATTTTCAAAAAATTGATTATTAACTTTTTTTAATGTTGGTATATATGAACCTGTTCCTGTGATTACTGAATTTGCCATTAGCTTAAATTTTAAGGCACGATATTAACAAAAAAAAAGATTTCAAAGGTTTTTAGTTTGATGTTTTTTAATGTCAAAACAGTTAATTTATGATATTCTTAAAATAAAAGATGTTTTTTCGTGAAAGTGGTAATTTTTTCTAATTGGTTTTTTAATAAAGAATAAGCTAATATTGTAAAAGGATAGTTTTATTCTGATTGAAGAAAATTAAGATAAACTAAATACACCAAATGAGTTGTTCTTTTAAAGAACAACTCATTTGGTGTATTTATTAAAAGTTGAATATTTATTGATGTTTTTTTAAATTATAAATAAGAACTATCAAAAGAGAAAGGAAGCATTGAAAGTAATGATTCAGTTTTAATTATTTTACCAACTTCTCCCATAAATAAAATTTCAATATTCTCTTTTTGATTTATTTCATATTCGGAAAGTGTTTGACGGCAAGCACCACAAGGTCCAACAGGTTTACTAACTGTATTGTTTAATGAAGCAGCTGTAATAGCAATTTTTTTAACTATCATGTTAGGGTATTCTGATCCTGCTTTCCAAATAGCAACACGTTCAGCACACATACCAGATGGATATGCAGCACTTTCTTGATTGTTACCTAAAATTATTTTTCCATTATCTAATAGTAGTGCACAGCCTACGTTAAATTTAGAATATGGGGCGTATGCCTTTTTTCTTGCTTCAACAGCTTTTTCCATAAGTGTGTAATCTTCTTTACTTAGTTCATCAAGATGATCAAATATGGTTGCTGATGTTTTTATGTCTATTTTTTTCATTTAATTATAAAGGTCAAAAAAAGCAGTCTGTAAGACTGCTTTTAAATATGGTTTGTAAATTACTAAAAAAAAACGAGTTTTTAATAATCTTCGTAAATTTCACCTAAATCAAAAGATAATGAGAAACGTAATGTGTTTTCTAATGGATTGTTAACATCTGAAGTGTTCATTAAATATGATAAATCTAAACTAAAAGATTTAGCTTCAAATCCAGCTCCCATTGTAAAATATTGACGATTTCCTTTGAATTCACTTTCATGGAAATAACCAGCTCTTAAAGCAAATGCATCATTATATAAATATTCGGCACCTAAAGACCAGCTAATTTCTTTAAAATCATCTCCATCTGCTAAAGAAGAAAACATTCCGTCAAACCAACCAGCTTCAGACTCAGGATCTGTTGGTACTAATAATTTTCTGAATTCTAAATTTACACCCACAGTATTAAAATCATCAAGTATAAAATCGAATCCACCACCAAGTTTTAAATTTGTTGGTATGAAGTTGGGCTGTCCTGGTGTATATTCTATTTTCGGACCGATATTAGTTATATTAAACCCTAAACGGTATCTACCGTTAAAAGTTCCGTAGTTCTCTTCAGAAGATTGGTAATAACCAGAAATATCTACGGCAAAAGTATTTACGGCATCAAAATTATCATTAATATCTAAGTTTGAGTTAATATACCTTAAGCCAATTCCCATTGAAAAGCTTTCACTTAACTTCATAGAATAATAACCTGAAAGAGCAAGTTCACTAGGGTTTTTATATCCTGTGGGTATACCACTTGTATTTGTTAATTCTATTTGACCTAAAGAGAAATATTTTAAATCAATACCCCATGCAGAAGTTTCGTTAAAACGGTTTACCATAGAAAGATTACCTACAAAAATATCATCAGTTAAATTTCTAAGCCAAGGTACATAATTAACACCAAAGCTTAATTGGTTTTCATTAAATGCAATTTTAGATGGATTGTGAAATAAAGAGTAAGCATCTGAAGATGTTGCTACACCTATATCTCCCATACCACCTGCTCTGGCATCAGAAGGAATTAATAAAAAAGGTATTGATGTAGTGATTGGTTCTGGGTCTTGAGCATACGCTTTAAATCCAAGAATCATAATTAACGATAATAGTATAAGTTTTCTCATTGGTTCTTTGACATTAATTTTGCAAATATATAATTTTATTAAAGGATTACTAATTTTTCATACTTTTCTGATGATAAATTGTCTGTGTTTGATGTTACTTTTAATTTATATACATAAACACCTTTACCAATTTTATTACCATAATCATCTAAACCATTCCAAGAAATAGATCTTGACAAACTTCCAGTTGTTTGAACAAGTTGATTTATAGTTTTTATTAATTTACCCGAAATAGTAAAAATTTGTATTTGTACTTCTAATGATTGATTAGGTTTATTGTGATTAAACCAAAATTCAGTATAGTTTACAAATGGGTTAGGATAGTTTAAAACATTGGTTAATGTTAACTTACTATCACTGATAACCTCAAACGTTAACGTAATTTCTGAAGAGTTGTTGTATGTATCCCATGCTTTTATTGTAATTGTATGTAAACCTACTGCTAAATCTCTGAATTGATAGTTAACTTGCCCGTTAGTGAAATCGTCAAGTTCTGTTTCATAATAATCATTTAAAACGATTGGTTCAGATTGATTACCATCTAAAACAGCAACAATATCATGATCTACAGCTGTAATAGAAGTGTTAATTCCACTAATGTCAGATAATTTTAAAATTAAGTTTGGAGAGGTGTTGGTTGTTCCCCCATCTATAAAAGACTCATCGTTCATATAAGCTTCCATTTCAGGTCCTATATCATCATCAGGTGCGTCTTCGTTAATTCCACCTATTATAATATCAAAATTAGCTCCAGATTTATCTATTATTTCGTTATTCGCATACATGCTTACTTTTCCGTTTCCGTAAGCGATCTTAGCATCTTTAGGAACAATAAAGTCAAATTTAAAAATTCCGTTTTCAACAGAAGATTTTCCTGTAAAAAGTTTGCTTTCTTGTGCATCAAATGTATTTACTATTCCAAAGCCATCATTATCAAGAGTTTGTTTGTCTATTGGTTTGTCAAATATTGTAGTAAATATTGTACCGTTAAAATCAGATAAAATAGTATTGTTCGTTGTAACCATACCTTCAATATTTATTCTTGATAAAGCTTTTAGAGTATCAATTGATTGAGAAACATCAATACCATTTATTTTTGTGATTTCAATATTGGGTTTTGGAATTGCTAATTTCATAGCTGGATCTCCAAAGAAAAAGATAAAAAAACGTTGATTACTTGTTGTTTCATTTTTAGTTTTAACAAGGTTTTCTGCTATGGTATTATCACTTTCATCAAAGTCTAATACATAATCTGTTAGTTTTTTATTAAATGTTTCTCCAGTAGAAATAAACACATCTCTAGTAGTGGTAATCATACTTACAGCCCCACCATTTTCATTTAAAAACAATTGTTCCCCTGCGGTATCTCTAAGCGGGTTGTCAAATCTAGAAAACTCACAAGTTACCGTAATAAATAAAGGAAGTCTATCATTATTAAAACTTTGAATTTCTGTAATGTCTAAAATACGTTCACTAGCCAAACCATCTTCACCACCATGACCAAAGTAATTAAATACTAAAGATCCTTTTTCCATAAAGTTAGTAATAGCGCTATTAACTTCTGGATAACGTTCTCCACCAGAAGAATTTTCTTGCTGATAAGCATCTAAGTATATTTTATTGATATTGAATATAGGCTTGTTACTTTTTATAGAGTCGGCAATTTGTTCAATACCAGGCTGAAGTGTAGCATCAGAACTAGCATCAATATCATCAGCGATAAGAGTAATGTTATTTCTCCAGTTTCCGAAAGATTCTGTTTCGTAATAACTTAATATTTTATCTACTACATTCCTAGCTTCTTGTGTACTACTTACAGGTATTCTTCCAGAGGCAATATCAATTGAATCGGATCCAGACATTAATCCATCTGTATCATCAATCATTACATAAAAATCATCGGTTACATAAGATGAAACTAAATCAAAACTCTCTTCTGCATGAAACGTAGGGATAATATTGTTGTTTCCAGAAATTCGATCTTTATAATCGTAAGAAGAGTCTCCAAAAAAACAAACGTATTTTAATGTTGAAGTTGAAGAATTATTAGATAAATATTTTATAAAATCCCTGATTCCAACTATGTCTGGAGATCCTGAAGAAAATTCATTATATATTTCTGAAAGAAGTACAATTCTTGAATTTAAATTAGAATTATTTTGATGATAAGTAGCAAGTCTTTGCGCTTCTGAACTTAAATCATCACTTGTAATAATTAAATATTCTATATTATTTAAAGCATGTAGATTTTGATTACTAATACTTCTATCGTTAATTTGTATAGGAGTATAGAAATCATCTTCATCCAAAAGAACATATTCTTTAAGTGTTCCTCCGTTTTCATTAAAAACAAAATCACCGTTTGTACTCTGATTTTCAATATATTCAGGATTTGCAGTATCGGTAACATCCCAAATTTGAAAAATAGAAGCACTGTTTTCTATTTGATAAGAAATAACATTGCTTGTGTTTGCAACAGCAAAATTTCTAAAAGAAAACTGTTTTCCTGTAGCAGTTAATTGTTTTCTTCCGTAAACCTCAATATAATCTAAGTATGCATTTGCTGAAGGATTACCGTTGTTATTGTAGTTTATAGCAATGTTAATGTTGTTGCTATTGTTTGCTGTTATTGTTCCGCTGTTTTGAGCATCACGTGCCAATCCTGATGATGTAGAGCCAGAGACAGCCGTAAAACTAAGTGTTGTTAATGCTTCTCCGTTTGCTGTAATACTCATTGAAGAGGTTGTTGTTGATTGCGTAACAGCAGCTACTTTTATAGTTAAATCAGAATTTTGTACAACATTTGGAAAAGGAATTGAGAAGTTTTGAGAGTTTTCAACACTAAAATCTTCTCCAAACCATAGCCTACCTACGGCAACTAAGTTTATGTTTTCTTTTTCATAAAAGGTATAATCATCATATTCATTAATAACTAGTGTAGGTGTATCAATGATATTGTTTTTTTGATTAATTCTTTTTCCGGCTGTTTCTCCAACTGTTAAAAAATAATATGCATTGTCCGAATAAATATTCTGGTTATGACTTACAATATTGGTATCGGTATTTACATTCCAATTGTGTGAACCTTTAGCATAAAACAAAATAAAATCATCATTATTAAAGGAGTTATCATCTTCCCCTGCAATATATATAGCATTTTCTACTAGATCATCAACTCTATTGATATTTGCAGACTCAGGTAAAAGACCACCACCATTTCCATAAATTTTAATATATTTAGGGTTTATTGAGTTCGTATTAATACCTAAGTTGCGTAAAAAGGTAGCATCAATTTTAAAAACTCCAGTGGTGTCAATGGCAAATTTATACCAATCACCATTAGATAAAACAGAGCTTTGAGCTTGAATATTACTGGTAAGAGCAAACAAGAAGATAAAATATAATGCCTTTTTTTTCATAAAGTTTGTTATACTTAACGTTTGAATAAAAATATTATTTTAATTTTTTACAAGGTTAGGTATAATATAAAAAAAAAACAATCGTTTTAGTGTTTGTATTATAAAATGACTATAAGAAAATAAATTATTGAAAATTAAGTTGTAGTAAATGATAAAAATTGTAAATTGCAACTCCCTTAAAAGAGTATAGATACATGAAGAGTACATTAAAGTTATTTAGTTTTTTTATCCTCGCTAGTATACTTTTTATTTCTTGTCAATCGTCAAGAAATGGTAGTTCTAGCAAATCTAATTTAACAGGATGGAATTTTAACGACCCGAGTTACGGTAGTTACATTAAAGGAAAATTCAAAGATGGTAATACACCCCCAGGTATGGTTCATATTGAAGGTGGTACATATACCATGGGATTAGTACAAGATGATGTGATGTTTGATTGGAATACAACTCCAAAACAAATGCACGTGCGTTCATTTTATTTAGATGAAGCCGAAGTAACTAATTCAGAATATGATTTGTTTTTACAATATACTAAAGATGTTTTTCCTCCAGAGGAAGAGCAATTTAAGCATATATACAAATCAATTCTACCAGATACTTTAGTTTGGAGAAAAGGTTTAGGAAATACAAACTTATTATCAGAGAACTATTTACGTCATCCTGCATATGCTGATTATCCAGTAGTAGGTGTTAGCTGGATTCAAGCAAACAAATATTGTAAATGGAGAACAAATGCTGTCAACTTAAAAATATTAATGGATAAAGGTGTTATAAAAAACGTTTTTAAAGAAGATTCTATTAAATTTAAAGGTAAAGATAATTTTGATACTGATGCTTATTTAACAGATCCGTATGAATTATTTGATGGTGATTCAACGCTTTACAAAAGAGGTATTCCAGTTCCAAGAAAAAAAGGAGATCCAAAACCTACTAAAGATGGTTTTTCAGGAAGACAAGTAACTTCTTCAGATGGTATTTTATCACAAAAATTTAGATTACCAACCGAATCTGAATGGGAGTATGCTGCAAAAGCTATTTTTGAGAATAGAGAGTATAACAATATTAGAGGTAGAAAGAAGTACTCTTGGTCAAGTAAATATACTAGAAATAAATCTAGAACAAATAAAGGAGATCAATTAGCTAACTTTAAACAAGGTAAAGGTAATTATAGTGGTATCTCAGGGTGGAGTAGTGATGGTTCGGATATTCCAAATTCCGTTAAAAGTTATCCTCCAAATGCATTCGGATTATATGACATGTCTGGAAATGTAGCAGAATGGGTTTCTGATGTATATAGACCAATTGTTGATTCTGAAGCAAATGATTTTAATTATTTTAGAGGTAATATTTTTACTAAAAAATTGATTGATCCAGATGGTAAAGTTGTTATTGTTGGAGATGGAGATGTAGAATATGATACACTTGTAAACGGAAGAATAATTCCAAAAGATTTACCAGGTAGTGTAAAATATATTCCAATTACAAAGGATGATACATTCATGAGAAGAAATTATTTAATTGCTGATAATTCTGATGTTGAAGATGGAGATCAAGAATCGACTAAGTTTTACGAATTAGATAAAGAAGAATTAGTAGGTAAGCCTAGAATGTATAATTCGCCAACAAAACCAGAAGAAGAATTAGATTCTTTAGGTAATGTGTTGAATAAATTAGAGTATGATAGTAAGAGAAGAACAACTTTAATTAGTAATAAAACTAGAGTTTATAAAGGTGGTTCATGGGCTGATAGAGAGTATTGGTTAGATCCAGCTCAAAGAAGATACTTTCCAGAATACATATCAACAAATTTTATAGGATTTAGATGTGCTACAGATAAAGTTGGTCCAATGATGTTAAATGAAAAAAAGACAGCTATACCAAAATACATTAGAAAATAAAATAATCGTATATATTTTAAAAAACCTCGTTATCATTAACGAGGTTTTTTTATTTTTATCATATGAAAATTAAAGACCTACATACTATATTTTTAGAACATCCTCTAGTAGATACTGATACTAGAGTAATACGTAAGAACAGTATTTTCTTTGCATTAAAAGGTGATAATTTTAATGGTAATGATTACGCTTTAGAAGCTATAGATAAAGGAGCCAGTTTTGCTGTAGTAGATGAGTATAATGGATTTGATAATTCCAAAGTAATCATTGTAAAAGATGTTCTAAAAACTTTACAAAGTTTAGCTAATTTTCATAGGAATTATTTGAAAATTCCTATCATAAGCATAACAGGAAGTAATGGTAAAACAACAACGAAGGAATTAATAAATTGTGTTTTATCAAAAAAGTATAATGTCTCTTTTACACAAGGTAATTTTAATAACCATATTGGTGTTCCTTTAACTTTGTTGTCAATGAATACTCAAACGGAGATTGGAGTTGTTGAGATGGGAGCAAATCACCATAATGAAATAGCATTATTATCTCAAATTTCTGCACCTGACTACGGTTATATAACAAATTTTGGAAAGGCACATATTGAAGGTTTTGGTTCTTTAGAAGGGGTTGTTGAAGCTAAATCAGAATTATATGATTATTTGATAAGTAATAACAAAAAGGTTTTTGTTAATCAAAATGACAATATTCAGCTTCAAAAGACAGAAAATGCTAACCGCATATTTTTAGAAAGTTCTATTTCTTTAAATGAAATTAATCCTTTCTTAAAAGTTAATTTTAGAGGCTCTCAAATACAAAGTAAACTTATAGGAGCGTATAATTTAGATAATATAGCCATAGCAATAACAATAGGTTTGTATTTTAAAGTTTCTTTAGAAGGTATAAAAGAAGCCATTGGAAATTATAAACCTAACAATAATAGATCACAAATAATTAAAAAGAATAAAAATCAAATTATTTTAGATGCATACAATGCAAACCCAACAAGTATGCGAGTTGCTCTAGAAAATTTTGAATTATTTCCTTCGAAAAATAAAATATTGATTTTAGGTGATATGTTTGAGTTGGGAGATAGTTCATTAGAAGAACATCAAGGAATAGTTAACTTAGTATCTAATTATAAAAGTTTTCAAAAAATTTATTTAATTGGTGAGTCATTTTTTAAAACGACTACAAATTGTTTAAAGTTTAAAACGTTCAGTGATTTTGAGATAGATTTCCAAAACGAAGTTTTTAACAACAATACCTTCTTAATCAAAGGATCAAGAGGGATGTCATTAGAAAGAACTTTAGAATATATAGATTAGTTTAAAAAGCCGAATGATATTCAACTAAACTTTCTATAGGTTTTCTAATAACACTATGTATTTCTAATTGATGCTCATTGGCAACTATTTCTAAAATATCTCTAAAGTAAAACGCTATAGAACCTACAAAGTGTAATGGTATTTTTTTGTTTTTGTCAATTGTATAAGGGAGTATGCTGAATTTAAAAAACTCTTTAAAACCATTTTTAATCATGGTTTTTATATAATTGTTGTCTTTAAATGAAAACATAAATTTAGCAAAAGAAGCTAAATACATATTAGGGTTTGATTTCAGATATAGATTATTTTTGATAGTATCAGTATCTAAGTTAAACTGTTTGTTAAATTCAATTGAAATTTCTGGAGGCATTTGTTTATAAAAATAATCTCTAAGTAGTTTTTTTCCAAAATAATTACCACTTGCCTCATCCATTATTATATAACCTAAAGAATCAGATAATGACTCTATATTTTTTCCATCATAATAACAACTATTAGAACCTGTTCCAAGTATACTAATTATGCCTTCTTTCTTTGGAGAAACAGCATAAACAGCTGCTAACATATCCTCATGTATGTTTGTAGTAGCGTTTTTAAAAACGGTGTTAAAAACAGTGTTAATTTTTTTTACCGATGCTTCTGAACCACAACCAGCTCCATAAAAGTTAATTTCTGTTATTTCGTTCTTAATATTTACTAAATCATCAACATTACTTAGTCTTTCTACTAATTCATTATGAGTTAGTATATCAGGATTTAATCCAACTGTTTCAAACCTCAAAGATTTTTCTTTGTTTGTATTTATTATAACCCAATCAGTTTTTGTAGAACCACTATCAGCAATTAGTATCATGAAAATAATTATTTAAAAACCAAAGATATAACTTCTCAACGTATTATTCAATTTATAACTTCAATCGTTAAAAAAATGTTTCTGTATTTACTAATATAATTTATGTTAAATTTGTTCTCCCTAAACTAATTAATATGTTTTTTTTAAAAAAAAAGAGTATTCCTTTAAATGAACTTTTTTCTGATAATTTCGTAGATATACATTCACATCTTCTGCCTGGTATTGATGATGGTGCTAAGGATTTAAATGATACTATAAATTTAATATCAAAGATGTATAGTTATGGTATTAAAAATTTCATAACAACTCCTCATGTTTTAGGTGATGTATATCCAAACTCTACACAAATAATCAAAGAAAAATTATTAGAAGTAAAGGAAGCTTTGATAGAGAATGATTTTAAAGATGTTACATTCCGAGCAGCTGCAGAGTATATGTTGGATGAACAGTTTGCTTTAAGATTAAAAAATAAAGATATTCTTACATTAAAAGATAATTATGTATTAGTAGAAATGTCTTATTTTAATGCGCCATATAACTTATACGAATTATTATTTGATATTCAACTAAAAGGATATAAACCTGTTTTAGCACATCCAGAGCGTTATATTTTTTATCATAATGATTTCGAAAACTTTTACAAGTTAAAGAAAGCAGGTTGCGTTTTTCAATTAAATTTACTCTCTTTAACTGAGCAATATGGAAAGGGAGTAAAAAAAACTGCAGAAAAGTTGTTAAAAGAAAATATGTATGATTTTGTTGGTTCAGATACGCATCATAAAAACCATTTATCATTACTTAAAAGCATTGGTAAACCAAGTATAAAGAAAAGTATTTCACATTTAATAGATAATAATAAAAGATTTCTTATATGACAAGTAAAAGTTCAATAAAATTAAAAACGCTCAAGCTTTAGCTTGAGCGTTTTTAATTAATTATGCTTTAAATATTCTTTTGTACCATGGAGTTTTTTGTTCTTGTTGAATACCGTAACCATAACCGTAACCATATCCATAACCATATCCGTAGCCTCTATTCATATCAGTATCATTTAATACTATAGCCATATTTGGTAGTTTTTTATCTTGATAAAGAGTTTGAGGAACCGTTAACATTCTTTTGTCTAGGTAATTTGCTCTTGTTACATATAAAAATATATCAGCAAACTTAGAGATTAACAAAGTATCTGTTACTAGATTTACAGGAGCAGTATCTACTAAAACATAATCATATCTGATTCTAACTTCCTTGAATAGTTCACTTACCTTATCTGTCATTAAAAGTTCTGCTGGATTAGGAGGTATTGCACCAGAAGCAATTATATCTAGATTTGGTAGTTCAGGTACTCTAAATTTTAAGTCATCAACAGTAAAATCGGAGTTTGTTATATAATTTGTAATCCCTTTTCTATTAGGTATACCTAGATATTCAGTTACTTTGGGAGCACGTAAATCCATACCAAGTAATAGAACTTTTTTACCAGATAAGGCTAATGTAGAAGCTAAATTGATAGACATAAAAGATTTTCCTTCCCCACTTGTAGTTGATGTGACAAATATAGTCTTCCCTTTATCTTGTTTTACATTAGATAACATGAAATCAAGATTTGTTCTTATCAATCTAAATGCCTCAGCAGTACTAGACCTAGAATCTTTATTTACAACAATTTTCTCTTTAGTTTCTGAATGAGGTATATCACCAAGGAATGGTATTGTTGTTTGTTCTTCAATATCTCTTTTAGTATGTACTTTTGTGTCTAATAAATCCCTAATATATATAATTATAAAAGGAATTATTAATCCTAACAGTAAAGCAGCTAAAAATATAATTTTCTTTTTTGGACTTACTGGAATATTACTACCATAAGCTTTATCTATAATTTTAGCATTTGGAACAGTAACAGCTAATGAAATAGAAGTTTCTTCTTTTTTCTTTAGTAAATAAGAATATAAGCTAGCAATAATTTCCTGTTGTCTTGCAATATCTAAAAAATCTCTTTCTTTTGTTGGAATTGATGATATTTTTGAATCAAAGACATTAGCTTCTTTCGATAAGCTATTAACGGTATATTGTAAAGATTTTTGTTGGTTTATTAAACTGTTCTTTAAAGATGACTTAAGGTTGTCTATATTATCTTGTAACTCAATTACCACTGTGTTTTTACTACCTGCACTTTTTAATAACCTGTTTTTTCTAATAATTAATTGATTATATTCCTGGATTGATTTTGCAATTGTAACATCTTGTAATCCTAGGTTTGAAGGTAATAAATCTTCAGTATTAGTGGATAGTTCACTATTTAAAGATTTGATTAAGCTTAATTGAGTACTTACATCAATTAATTTTTGACGATTTAGACTACTAGTTTGTAAAAATAATTGTGCTTCAGCTTGAATGTCTGTTATCTTATTTTTCCTTTTAAATTTTGTCACTTTATCGTCAGCTGAAGCTAAGTCTTTTCCAATGTCATTTAATCTTTCAGATATAAAATCATTAGTTTTTTGAGAAACTTGATTCTTGTCTTTAATAGCATCAATATTGTATTGAGCAACAATTTCGTTTAATATATCTTGAGCCTTTTCAACTACAGGAGAAGTTAATGATAGTTTGAGGACACTTGAGTTTTTATTAATAGGAGAAATAGATAATTTACTTATATAATAGTCAGTAGTTTTGTTTATTGAATGTGCATAGATTATAATCCTTTTACCAATATTGTCATTGTTAAAAAAACTTGTCTTGTTTATAATAAAACACCCTATTTCATCAGCGCATAATTCATCGTTAAAAGAATAATTTTTTTTAATTATATTTCCTTCAAAATCATAAATGTTAAATTTTGAATTAGATAAGATGTCAATAAAGAATATTTGAGTTTCTTCTATGTATTTGTTTAAAGAGTCTTTAAAGTCAATATTAATAGGAGAAATGTTATACAATTGAGAGTTTTTAAACCTCCCTTCAGCTATATATGTAGTATTTAATTTTAGTTTATTTACAACTCCACTAATTATTTTTCTAGATTTTAAAATTTCTATTTCATTGTCAGGATTATTACTAGATCCTCCACCGATTATACCCAAATCTTCAAATGCAGCAAGTTCAGCTGATATACCAGATTTTTTGTTGTCTTTAATCATTATTGTAGTACTAGCAGAGTATTGTGGAGTAGTATAACGTAAATATATAAAAGCAAGTACTAAAGCTAATATAGCCCCTAGAATAAACCATTTCCAGTGAATTAAATATTTTTCTAATTCAGCTCTTATGTTCAAAGTATCATTATTCTCTATGTTAGATTTATAATCATTTATTTCTTTCATAATGATATTATCGTATTAAAAGTGTAACTACAGTTATTAATAAAGATGCAATAGAAATAAATAGACCAGAATTTCTATTATAAGCAGCATCTTGAGAAGAGGGCTTATTAGGTTCTGCATATACTACATCATTTTGCTGTAAATAATATGCAGGTGATGTAAAGATTGAATTAGAACGCAAGTCTAATTCATATGTCTTTTTTGTTCCGTTTTCTTCTCTGTGCACTTTAACATTATTCCTTACAGCGCCAATGTCTAAATCACCAGCCAAGCCTAAAGCTTCAAGTACTGTAATACGTTCATTAGGAATGGTAAACCTACCTGGTCTAGCAACTGCTCCAAGTACCGTAATTGAAAAATTAGAGATTGTAATATTTATAGATGGATTCCTAATATAATCTGGATCAAGTTTGTTTTTCAATAAATCTATAACCTCAACTCTAGTTAGCCCAGCTAATTTTAATTTACCTAAAACAGGGAAATTTATATAGCCTTTATTATCTATTAAATATGCTTGCTGTTGAGGCGTTCCAATAGCTCTGTTTGTAGATGTAGCATAAGTAACAGCAGATAAATTAAATGGTTTAACAGCATCCAAGTCAGCTGCAGAGATATTTATTTGCAATAAATCATCTGCCTTAAATACTGTTTTGTAAGAATTATAGACTTTTGTTTGGTCTATTTTATCATTTTGAAAGTATACAATGTCTTTTCTAGAAACACATGATGTGAAGATATATGATGTTAAAAGAAAAAGAATTAATTTAGTTTTTTTCATGAATTTTTTTTTCGCGAAATTAATAGATTTATTTTTTTTGATCTAATTCTTCATAAATAGAATTATTAGATTTGTATTCTGGTACAATTTCTTTTATTAAAGAGACCGATCTTTTATTGTTGTATTCTTTGTTTAATTCACATAATTGAATTATTTTATTTTCAATACCATAATGATCTAATTCTTGGGCTTTGGCAATCATTATTTTTTCATGATATGTACGTGTTGTGTTTTCACCATTTGCTAATAATTCTTCATATAATTTTTCACCAGGTCTTAACCCTGTAATTTTAATAGAGATATCATCTGGATATCTTAACCCAGATAAATGTATCATCCTTTTTGCTATTTCATATATTTTAACTGATTTACCCATGTCAAAAATATAAATTTCACCACCATTACCCATAGTACCAGCTTCTAGTACTAGCTGACAAGCTTCAGGTATCGTCATAAAATAACGTGTTATATCTTTGTGAGTAACAGTTAATGGACCACCTTCTTTTATTTGTTTTGTAAATAAAGGGATAACAGATCCATTAGAACCTAAAACATTACCAAAACGTGTTGTAATGAATTTTGTTGTATGCTTTTTCTTACTTAAGCAACTTATATACATTTCAGCAACTCGTTTGGTAGCCCCCATAACATTAGTAGGATTAACTGCTTTATCAGTAGAAACCATAACAAAGCGTTCTATTTTGTGCTTTACTGATAAGTCTGCAATAGTTTTTGTTCCTCCTATGTTTATTTTAATAGCTTCATATGGCGTGTCTTCCATTAAAGGAACATGTTTATATGCAGCAGCATGGTAGACTTTGTTAGGTTTAAATTGATTAAAGACTTCTTCCATTCTGACTTCATCTCTAACATCCGCAACTATAGAAGTAAAGTTTTTAATCCCCTTTCTTATTAGCTCTTGTTGTAATTCATATAAAGGAGATTCAGCTTGATCAAGAACGATTAAGTGTTTATAGTTATATGAACTAATTTGTCTGGAAATTTCACTTCCTATTGATCCAGCTGCACCACTAACTAAAATTATCTTACCGTCAACATCTCTATTTACAATAGGATTATTAATAGAAATAGGTTTTCTATCTAATAAATCTTGAATTTTAATTTCTTTAATTTGATTAGCTTCAAAATCACCATCAATCCATTTCGTTAATGTCGGTACGATTTTAGGTTTTATACCAAGTTCTAAGAATTTATCTGTAAGGTAAAGGAGTCTTTCAGATTTTATATTTTGAATTGACAATATAACTTCATCAATTTGTTTGTTTTCAATAAACTCTTTTGTAACCTGATGTCTGCTATAAATTTTTACACGATCTATCTTCTTTCCTAACTTTGTTTTATCATCATCAATAAAACCAATTACTTCATAATGATTTTGGTTATCTCTGTTTAAAGCACCGTAAGTTATCAATCCAGATTCACCAGCTCCATAGATTAAAACGTTGGTTATTTCGTCTAGTTCAGATGAGATGATCTCATAAAAAGACTTGAAAACAAATCGACTTATAACCAAAACAAATACTGTAATAAAATAATGAATTAAAATGATTGATTTAGGAATTTTAAAACCTGGGACAATTTTAAAAACATTGTTTATAGCAACTATAAAAAGAATAGCAAAGGAAATTATGGTTACACCTAAAAAGACGTTGAAAGCATCTTTGGTTCCTGTGTGTCTAATAATTCCTCTATTGGAACCAACAAGCCAAAACGATATTAAACTAATAAAACCTATAAAAGGGATTTGTAAAAATAAATGATCAGTATTGAAATCTAATGACCCATTAAACCTAACAGAGTATGCTAAAATAAAAGATATGCAAACTAACATTAAATCAATTATTAAAACAAGCCAATGTGATGCATGTCTTTCTAAAGCTCGTAAAAGAATTTTTCTAATCATTTCAGATGATAACTTTCAAATTTACAATAATTAATTAACTATTTGTTCTAGTTATATTTTTTTCATTTGTTGTTTCATCATCTGCATTTGTTCTTTTAAAACTCCATGCTTGTCAAGTTTTTTAGCTTCAGCCATAAGGTTAGTTGCTTCACGTTTTCTTCTTTTTGTCATAGCTATTCCTGCTAATTGTAATTTTGCCATAGCTAAATCATGACTCATAGATAAACCTAGCTTCACAGCTTTTTTTAAAAATTTTTCAGCTTGAGTTATATTTGTTTGAGAAAGCATAATGCCTTGAAGATAATTATAATATCCTTCTTGTTTTTGTATTAAAGCACTAGAAGGGTTTTTTATATATCCTAACCATTTTTTAGCCCCATCGAAATTTTGTTTACGTAATTGCAAAAAAGCTAATAATATAAATTCATTTTTAAAATAAAATAAAATAAAAATACCCGCTAACAATAATATAGATATTCCATTCATGATGTTTCCTTGAGAAAATTCATAAACAGCCCAGATAGAAATTAAACCGGCTAAAACTAATTTTATATTTTTATTAAACATTTGTTATTTTTTTATTGACATGCAAAAGTACATTTTTCTGATAAAATATAATTTACTTCTTGTAAAATTTTCTGTATTTAAACCAAGATAAAATTCCTAATACACTCACAAAGGCTAACATGTAATACACAGATGTAGGTGTAATTACCCTGTCACCACTTGCATAAGAGTGTAAGCCAGACAGATAGAAGTTTACGCCAAAGAAGGTCATCATGATAGAGAAATAAGCAATGATAGACCATAAGTTAAAGGTATATCTACCTCTTAAACTAGGTATTAAACGCATGTGTAATAAAAAAGCGTAGACCATGATAGAAATTAAAGCCCATGTTTCTTTTGGATCCCAACCCCAATAACGTCCCCAGCTTTCGTTTGCCCACATAGCACCTAAAAAGTTTCCTACACTTAATAAAACCAAACCTACTGTTAACGCCATTTCGTTAATAATGGTAAGTTCTTTAATGTGTAAATTCATTTTAGATTTGTTTTTCTTAGTGGTAAAAACTATCAAAAGCAATGTCATTACACCTAAAATCATTCCTAAAGAAAAAGGACCATAACTGGATACAATGATAGATACATGTACATATACCCACCAAGAATTTAAGACTGGTTGAAGATTTGCAATTTCAGGGTCTAGCCAATTTTGATGGGCAAACATTAACATTATTGATACTAAAAATGTAGTAGCAGCAATTGTTAGTGATGAGTTTTTACCTAAAACTAATCCGTATAACATTGTTGCAAAGGCTACAAAAATAACAGCTTCATAAGCGTTACTCCAAGGAGCATTCCCACTAATATACCACCTTGCTATTAAACCAGAAGTATGAATTACAAATAGTAAGATAACAATAGCTATTAAGCTTTTAACGATTATATCTACCCATGATTTGTTATTGAATATTTGAAAGAAAACAAACACAATTAATAAAAGGCTTATATATCCATAGTATTTAGATAGTTTTACAAAAATATTTAGATTGTTGTAAGAGATTTCTAAATTGATTTTATCTTCACTAGGGATTACTTTTTCGCCATATTTTTGTTGAAATCTTTTAATTCCATCTAAAACTTTATTGGTTTCATTATAATCTCCAGAAACTTTAGATTCTTGTAGAAGTTTAAGATATACAGGTAATGATTGACGAACAAATACAGAGTCTGTGCCTTTGAAACCAGCGTTTAATGTTTCAGGTTGAGAAACCCATTTGTTTTCTTCATTATTTGGTATAGGATAAATGCGTAAAATACCTCCACCAATTGCACTATAAAGCAAACCTACACGCCTGTCAATTTTTATTAAATCGGTTTGAAATTTATTTTGGATTTTAGTTTTCTGAGCTTCAGCAACCTGTTCTTTTATTTTATAACCTCCAGTTGAAGTTATAAAATCAGATAAACGAGCATATTTTGTGCTCTCTGGCACACCTAGTAATTCTCTAATTTGCTTATTTCCTGATTTCTCAATATAAATAAAAGGAACTTCAAACCAAAAACGAGGATTTTCAGTCAGAGATAATAAAATCTGACTAGGTTTCATGTTTTTAAATTTATCAGTTTGTGCAACTTTTCTTACCAATTCAGAAGCAAAAGTATGTGCTGGTTTCATTCTTCCGTTAGCATCCTGTATTACTAATTGACTAAATTTCTCAGCATGTTCTTTGGAAACTAGGTTTGCTTTTAAAATACTGTCTATTTTAAAGTCAGAAATTCTTATTTGTTGATGCGTCTCTTGTTGAGATTGAACATGTGATTCATGTGGATGTTCTCCTTCTTTATGATCATGACCTTCATGATCTTGTGCATTTATAAATCCTAAGAAAAAGAAAGTTAAAAGAACTGATAATGTTTTTTTCTTTATTCTGATTTTCTTTAGTTTTTGTTTCAAATCATCAAAACGTGTGTTTTTTGCGAATAGCATAGAGATTAATCCAGTGTATAATAGAGAGTATCCAAAATAAGTTATAAAAGTCCCCCAAAAATCATGATTTACAGATAAATGTGTTTGTTCAATAGCTTCACCTGCATTTTTATAACTTGATTGAAATAATTTATAACCTTTATGGTCTAAAATATGATTCATAAAAATTCTAAAATCAAAAGTTTCATTCCCATCAATAACACTAACTTCACTTGCATAAGAAGCAGCACTTTCAGAACCTGGGTATTTCTCTAGTTGAAAATCGTTTAATTTTATTTTAAAAGGAGTGTATAGTTTTTTTGCTCCATACCAAGCTCTAAAATTTAAACCTCCAACTGTAAATTCTTTAATATTATCTATATTGTATTGGTAACCTGTGAGTTCTATTCTTTTAGTTTCGTTGTTGCTAGTAATATCATAAACAACAACATCTGATTTCTGTTTGTCTTTCTTTCCGCTAACAATTTTCATTTCTCCTTTTTCAGCAGGGCGAGGAATTACAAATTGTAATCCAGAAATATTATGTAATGTTAAGTATTGAAAATGATGTAAACTATCTTTAACAATAGTTCCTCTTTTTTGGTCAGCCATTCTAAACCAATCTCCATTAGCTTTCGTGCGTAATTTTAAACTATTGTTTTCGTCATAGCTGAAGTTTAAAGAAGCGTTGTTTTCAGGAGCATCAAAACCAACTAAAATATTATGAATATTTTGTGTAGTTCCACGTTTAATATAATGTTCATGTCTGCTTCCTTCAGAGCTTTCAACAAAGAATAAATGTTCAATTCCATTTTCATCCTTAATAAGCTTTTTTTCTGCCCAAGGGATATAATCGACTAATTTAAAATCTACTTTTTGTGGAGTAGCACTTTTTTTATGTTGGAATCCAGTAGTGAATTTATCTGAGTTCTTACCCCATGCAGATAAAAGTAGTTTATGGTTTATTTGTGGTTTTTGAATGCTGTCATTATCTATAACAACATTTAAATAGTTAGTTTCAGAGTAAAACTCACTAGTTGTTTCTCCTTCATTAATAATCATGTAGCCTTCATAGCCAATATAACGAGTAACACCAGCTCCAATTAAGATGAATAAAAAAGCCAAATGAAACATTAAAACAGGCCACTTTTCTTTTTTATATAGTCGATATCTAAAAATGTTTCCGAAAAAATTAATAATAAAAAGCAACATTATTAATTCAAACCACCAGGCGTTATAAATCAAAGCTTTAGAGGTTTGAGTGCCAAAATCATTTTCAATAAAAGTTGCAATGGCCATTGCTATGGCGAATAACCAAAATAATACTGCCATTAAGCGAGTAGAGTAGAGAAACGAAAATATTTTCTTCATTAGTAAATTGCTATGTGTAAAACTTTGCAAATTTACATAATATTAACAGATAAATATTTGTGAAAAGGTGTGTTTTTTATTGTTAAAATAGTTAAAAAAGAATGGTGTTTAAAGACCAATCTTTTCTCCCATTTTTACAAAGGTTTCAATTTTGTTTTTTGTGTTTTTTAAAATGTCAGCATCAATAGTTATTTTATCTTTATTTACTAACAAAACAATGGTAGATCCTCCAAAGGCAAAATACCCCATTTCATCTCCTTTTTTTACTTTAGAATTTGGAATGTAAGTTTCTATTATTGTTCCAACCATAGTTGCTCCAACTGGTGCTAGAATAATTTCACCTTTTTCTTTGGTAGATAAGGTGCAGAACTCACGTTTGTTTTCGCAAAAAACTTTTGTAAAATTTGATGCTAATGCATATGGTGAAACAGAAAAATAATCACCTTTGATTTTTGTCATTTCAGAAGGTGTGCCCGTAAAAGGAAAATGATAACGATGGTAGTCGTTTGGTGCTAATCTTAATATTAAAAGCGATGAGTTTTTATGTTTTTCTGCTAATGAATCGTTGTTTAAGAACTCTTTAAGTGTGAATTCCCTGCCTTTTATAAAGAAATTATGTATATCAGAAATGTTTTCAAAAGCTAATAACTTGCCATCTCCAGGAGAAATAAATCCATTTTCAATAGGTCGTGCTTCTGGTTTTAGTTTTCTGTAAAAAAAATCGTTAAAAGAAGTGTATTCTGAAATTGGTTTTACAGCTTCTTCCATATCAATGTCTAGTTGCTTTACAAATCCATCAATTTTTTTTACTGATGTAGCTTTGTTCATTTTTTTACCATACCAAGAAGATAAGAATTTACGTTTGGCAATAGGTAGTATTGCCATTTTTCCAAATGGATTATGATATAAGAATTTTAAAAAACCTTCACCAGGTGGGGTTTCGGTTTTAATAACTCCTGTAGCTCTATGGATAAATTTTATTTTCATTGTAAGTAATGAGGTGATAAAAGTGAAATCTACTACAAATTTAGGAAAGAAAGATGAATAAAAGAATGTCCTTTTAGTTTTAAATAATGCATTTTGGAGGTTATTTAGTGTTTTCTTATGTTTTTTTAGAAGGAGACCAGTCAGGTGGCATGATTATGTATCGAATTTTATCACCTAAATTTGAAGTTGATTTAATATCTTTTATTAATTCTCTCAATAATCCAAACTGAGAACTTAAGATGTTTTCTGTATTTATGCCTTGTCCTTCGCTTTCTGTAATGCCATAAATTGGTTTTACTTCATCTAACTCTTCTTGGTATGTTTTAAATATCTTATCCCAAAAAGAAAACATATTAGAGAAGTTGGTGTCTAGGTAAATGTTATTACTAGAATGATGAACTCTGTGTAGCATAGGGGTTATTAAAAATTTATTTAATAGTGGAGTTTTTCTAAATTTCTCTTCATTTAGATGTGTTACTACGCCATAAAGTCTAGCTGTAACATCTATTATAAGTAACATGTAAGGGTTGAAGCCTAAAAGAGGTAACCATGCAAGTATATGGAAATATTGAATAAAATCAAATAACGAGCCTCTAATAGCAACACTCATATTCATTTCTTTAGGTGTATGATGTACACCGTGAATACACCATATTATTCTTATTTTATGACCTGCATAATGCACACTCCACCACATGAAATCATAGCATATAAACCCTAGTAACCATGTGTACCAGTTGTTATCAAGTGTAAAGAATCTAAAATTTTCGTAGATCCAAGTCATAAAGTTTAATTCTAATGAGGCATAGAATAATATATAAGGTATTGTTCCGAGTGCTAAGGATATAAGACTTATTAAACCTTCTAGTTTTAGCTTTATTTTTTTTCTAATAAATAGAAAAAGTAATTCAATTATAATTACAGAAAATAATAAAGGAGTGGTTATAGAGGCTATTTTATCCAATAACCCTATTAGATTTGAAAACATATTGTGTAGTGTTGATTGTTAGGTAATATTAACACAATAAGTTTTGATAAAATGACGTTTTTGGGATAAAAAAAGACGTAAAAAGGTGGTAGCTTTTACTGTTTTTTTTGATGCAAAGAATAAATGGTTTTAAGGATTAGATTTTATTCTTCTATGCTGTCAATTAAAATGCTTAACATGTCAATTGCTGCTTGTGCTATTTTTGTTCCAGGGCCAAAAACTCCAACAGCTCCTGCGTCAAATAAATATTGATAATCTTGTGCTGGAATTACACCACCAACAATAACCATAATGTCTTCACGTCCGTAATTTTTTAATTCTGCAATAACTTGTGGAACTAAAGTTTTATGTCCTGCAGCTAAAGAAGAAATACCCAAAATATGAACATCATTTTCAATAGCTTGTTTAGTTGCTTCTTTTGGAGTTTGAAAAAGAGGGCCAATATCTACATCAAAACCTAAATCGGCATAACCTGTGGCAACAACTTTTGCTCCACGATCATGACCGTCTTGTCCTAGTTTTGCAATCATTATTCTTGGTCTTCTACCTTCTAGTTCAGCAAAGTTATCAGCCATTTCAGAAGCTTTTTTAAAAAGCTTGTCGTCTTTAATCTCTTTACTATACACGCCAGATATGGTTTTATGTGCTGCTTTATGTCTGTCAAAAACAGTTTCTAATGCGTCTGAAATTTCACCTAATGTAGCTCTGTTTCTGGCAGCCTTTACAGCTAAATCTAATAGGTTTCCGTTGTTGGTTTCTGCACAGTTGGTTAAGTTGGCTAAAGATTGTTTTACTTTAGATTTGTTTCTATTTGCTTTTACATTTTTTAAACGTTCTATTTGAGATAAACGAACAGCTTCATTATCAACTTCTAAGATATGTAAAGGGTCTTCTTCTTTTAATTGATATTTGTTAACGCCAACAATAACGTCTCTACTACTGTCAATCTTAGCTTGTTTAATTGCTGCAGCTTCCTCAATACGCATTTTTGGAATTCCTTTTTCAATAGCTTTTGTCATTCCTCCAAGTTCTTCAACTTCCTTAATAAGTTCCCAAGCCTTGTTTGCAATGTTTTCTGTGAGCTCTTCTAAATGATGACTACCAGCCCAAGGATCAACGGTTTTAGTGATGTGTGTTTCTTGTTGTAAGTAAATTTGAGTATTTCTTGCAATTCTTGCAGAAAAATCTGTAGGTAATGCAATAGCTTCATCTAACGCATTTGTGTGTAAGCTTTGTGTGCCACCAAAAGCTGCTGCCATAGCTTCAATTGTTGTGCGTGCAACATTGTTAAATGGGTCTTGTTCAGTTAAACTCCAACCGCTGGTTTGACAATGAGTACGAAGTGCTAATGATTTTGGGTTTTTTGGATTGAATTGTTTAACGATTTTTGCCCATAACATTCTTCCTGCTCTCATTTTGGCAATCTCTTTAAAATGATTCATTCCAATTGCCCAGAAAAAAGAAAGTCGAGGAGCGAAAGTGTCAATATCCATTTCTGCGTCTAATCCTTTTCTTATGTATTCTAATCCGTCTGCTAAAGTGTAGGCTAGCTCTATTTCTGCAGTTGCACCAGCTTCTTGCATATGGTAACCGGATATAGAGATTGAATTAAATTTTGGCATATTATTACTGGTGTATTTAAAAATATCAGCAATAATTTTCATAGATGGAGTAGGAGGGTAAATATATGTATTACGCACCATGAATTCTTTTAGAATGTCATTTTGAATTGTTCCTGTTAGTAGTTCAGGAGAAACTCCTTGTTCTTCAGCAGCAACAATATAAAAAGCCAGGATTGGTAATACAGCTCCATTCATTGTCATGGAAACAGACATTTTATCTAAAGGGATCTGATCAAAAAGGATCTTCATGTCTTCAACGGAATCAATTGCAACACCAGCTTTACCAACGTCACCTTGAACACGATCATGATCAGAGTCATAGCCGCGATGTGTTGCCAAATCAAAAGCAACAGATAATCCTTTTTGCCCAGCCGTTAAATTTCTTCTGTAAAAAGCATTACTTTCTTCAGCGGTTGAAAAACCTGCGTATTGCCTAATAGTCCAAGGTCTGCGAACATACATTGTAGAATATGGGCCACGAAGATTAGGAGCGATACCGGCAACAAAATCTTCATGAGGTTTGTTTTTTTTAGGAATAGAAGAGTTTTTACTGATGTTTATTTTTGAAATGTCTTTTCTATTCATGTTTTAAACGTTCTTGTTCTAGTTTCTCGGCTAGTCTTTTTTGAATGATTGGTTGAATCAGTGTTTTCTCTGCTCTTGTTTTTACAAAAGGAAATAACTCTAACTCGTTTTTCATCAAATCGTTTTTATTCTGGATTTTATTGGTTCCTAACAAAACAAGTTCTCCTTTGTCAAATAGGGCTTGTTCTTTTTGTGCGCTTTCAGAAATTTTCTTTTGAATAATTCCTTCTTTTAGTTGTTTTAGAAATCCACCTCCTCGTTCAATTAGTTTAAAAATTTCTAAAGCGTTTTCAGCAAGTTGGTTTGTTATTGCTTCAATATAGTAAGTTCCGTCAGCTATGTGTTGTGCTTCGCTTAATTCGCTTTCTTGTTGAAGGATTAATAATTGGTTTCTAGAAATTCGTTCGCCAAATTCATTTGATTTGTGAAATATTTCATCATAGGAAGTATTTGAAACAGTGTTTGTCCCTCCTAAAATAGCGCTCATGCATTCAGATGTTGTTCTTAACATGTTTACGTTATAGTCGTATAATGTTTTGTTACGTAAGCTAGGTTGTGTGAATATATGAGCTGTTTTGTTTTCTATCTTATATTCATTCAAAAGAGCTTCCCATAATATACGGAAAGCACGGAGTTTTGCGATTTCAATAAAGTAATTGCTTCCGACTGAAAAATTAAAATGAATTTTATCAGCAGCTATGTTGCCGTAATGATTTAGGTATTCATTTGCGTGAGCCAGCGCATAGGCTAATTGTTGTGTGTTATTTGCGCCAGCATTTTGATATGTGGAAGCATTTATTCCAATACAATTATTGTTTAACGAAATAATAGTATCTAATTTTTGGTAGTCTTTTTTTAAATTAGAGAACCAGTTTCCTGTTTTGGTTAGATTGCCAATAATGTCAATATTAAAAAAACAATTCTTAGAGTTTGTATGTGTGGAGACTTTTGAAACAAAGTCAGGGTCTAAAAAATTAAGTTTAAAATAAACTTTAATAATATCTAATGCTATGTTTTTTAAAACAATATCAATTATGAATTTGTCGTTTGCAATAAATTCAATAGCTGTAGCTCCTCTTTTTAGAGCGTCAATAGTAAGTTGATTAGCTATTTTTTCATCATCAATAAATATGGTCTGGCAAATATTAAACCCAGTTTCGGGTAAGTTTATTTTTTGATGCGTTTGATCTTCTTTTGTATAAAAAGGTTTTACAGTGATCTTTCCTTCGGTCTTCCAAAGTAGTGTTTCATTGTAGTCAGCTCCTTTTAAGTCTGCCTGGATTTTTTGTTTCCAAGCTTTGGGTGTTATACTGTCAAAATCATCAAATAAATACTTGTCCATTAATTTTGTATGGTATCAAATTCTATAATGTATATGTTTTCGTTTTGCTTTTTCATCAGATATTTTTCTCTAGCATAACGTTCTAATTCAACAGAGTCTTTAAGTTTTTCAATGGTTTCTTTGTCTCTGTTTATTTTATTTTTATGATAGTCTATCCAAGTTTCTAAGTCATCAATTTCAGAATTGAATTCTTTGTGAGTAAGGTACGAATTTTCATCAAAAAAAAACATCCAAGCAATAAAGCTGATTAGGATTAATAAATAGCTATTCGTAGCTATTTTGAAGCCAGTATTTTTTTTAATTGATTTTAAATTCATATTACAAGCGTTCACTGATTACTGTTCGAACAATATCAATAGCTACAGTATTGAATCTGTCGTTTGGTATAATTATATCAGCATAATTTTTAGTTGGTTCTATAAATTGCTGATGCATTGGTTTTAAAGTGCTTTGGTATCTAGATAGCACTTCGTTTATGTCTCTTCCTCTTTCGGTAATGTCTCTTTTTACACGTCTAATTAAGCGTTCATCTGCATCTGCATGAACAAAAACTTTAATATCACACAAATTACGTAATTCTTTACTATTAAAAATTAAAATTCCTTCAATGATAATAACTTTTCTTGGATGTGTTTTAATAGTGTCTTTAGTTCTGTTGTGAGAAACAAAAGAGTATATAGGTTGTTCTATTACTTTGCCGTCTTTTAATTTTTCTAAATGTTTAGTAAGTAAAGGGAAGTCTATGGCTCTAGGGTGATCAAAGTTTATCTTAGATCGTTCTCCATAGCTAAGGTTGCCTGTGGCGTTGTAATATGAGTCTTGTGAGATAACACAAACTTCATCAGCTGGTAACTCGTTAATAATTTGATTTACTACTGTGGTTTTTCCGCTACCTGTTCCTCCAGCAATACCTATAATAAATGTGTTTTTCATTTTGAGAGAATAATTGTGACAAAGTTAGAAAATTTAATGCATAAAAAAAGACATCATTTCTGATGTCTTTTTTTTAAAGAGCCAATGGAGGGACTCGAACCCACGACCTGCTGATTACAAATCAGCTGCTCTAGCCAGCTGAGCTACATCGGCAATTGCTTTTAAAAGCGATGCAAATATATAATGATTTACGTAACTGACAAATTTTTTTTTGTTTTTTTTAAAACTTTTTTTTCTGGTCTTTTTTTGTGAGTTTTAATGTGTTTGTAAATCAATGCAATAGGTTTTTTTATGTTTAAAATTATTTAAGTTTAATTTTTAGAAAGAGCTGTTTGTGTAAAAAAATAAAAGAGGTTCTTTGCAGAACCTCTTAATTTGTCAATAGCGATATCCCCCCGGACTAAAGCTCATTGATATTTTTTAGACACTTTAAAAGCTAAAAGGTCACACTATGTTGTAATGTTTTAAAAAAAAATAGGTTATTTGTTTTAGAAAGGAGGTTAATTATTTGATAATGTTGGTGTTGTTTTTAGTTTAGTGCCTCTTTGTAGGTGCTTAAGCAGCGTTCTCTAGCAAATTTATGATCTACAATAGGTTTTACGTATGTGAGTTCTTGAAATTCTGGAACCCATTTTTTGATATATTCTAATTGTTTGTCAAATTTTAGAATTTGTGTTGTTGGGTTGAATATTCTAAAATACGGAGCTGCATCAACGCCTGAGCCAGCAACCCATTGCCAGTTGCCTATATTGCTTGAAAGTTCAAAATCTAAGAGTTTTTTTGCAAAATAAGCTTCTCCCCATCTCCAGTCTATTAATAAGTGTTTGCATAAAAAACTACCTACAAGCATTCTTACCCGATTGTGCATAAAACCAGTTTGGTTCAGTTCTCTCATACCAGCATCTACTAAAGGATATCCAGTTTTACCTTCGCACCATTTTTTAAATTCTATTTCGTTGTTTCGGTAGGTTATTTGATCGTATTTAGGTTTAAAGGCTTTGGTGGTTGTGTGTGGGAAATGCCAAAGAATACTCATGAAAAATTCACGCCAAATAAGTTCTTTTAAAAAAGTAATATTATCGCTTTTGGAAGCTTCAGAAACTGCTTCTCTTATTGAAATTGTGCCAAACCTAAGATGATGACCTAGTTTAGAAGTTCCTTTTATTGCAGGGAAATTTCTTACTTCTTCATACTTGTTTATTAAGTCGTTACTAATATTGTATTCAGGTATGTTGATTTCTGTTTTATTAAAGCCAATATCAGAAAGAGATGGGAATATAGTATCTGTTTTTTTAATGAAATTATATTCGAGTTTTTCTGATGGGAAAGAAAATTGTTCTTGTTTGTGGAAGGCAGTTATCCATTTTTTAGAAAACGGTGTGTAAACTTTGTAGGGTGTTCCGTCGTCTTTTACAATTTCATCTTCTTCAAAAATAACATGATCTTTAAAAGAATGAAACTTAATGTCTTTGGAGTTTAAAAAAGCTAGAATCTCTTGATCTCTTTTTCTTGCGTAAGGTTCGTAATCTTTATTGGTGTATACAGCATTTAACTTTATGTCTTTAGGTAGTTTTGTGAAAATATCTAAAGGATTTCCATGAAACACTAATAAACTACTTCCTATGGTCTTTAAATGAGTGTTTAGTTGTTTTAATTTCTGATGGATGAACGTTACTCTGGCGTCACTTTTCTCTAACTTATCAAGAATGTTTTTATCAAAAATAAAAATAGGTTGAACATTAGTATTGTTGTCTAGAGCTTGGAAAAGAGCGTGGTTATCATGCAGGCGCAAGTCTCTTCTAAACCAAAAAAGAGTAGTGTTATCCATTGTGTTCTCCAAATAATTCGGTTAATTTTTTTGTTCTGTATTCAAAAATTTCTTCCAATTTAGGTTTTACTAATATGGGATGAACTAATTGACCTAATATTCCCATTGGTAGCTTATAATCTATAATGTCTTCCATTTCAACACCACCATCTATTTCTTTGATAAAATGTTTGTGATGCCATAATGAATAAGGGCCAAAGCGTTGTTCGTCTACAAAGTATTCTTTGTGTTTAATATGTGTGATTTCTGTAACCCATTTTGTTTTAATACCCAAAATAGGTGTAACAATATACTGTATTATTTGTCCAGAAAACATAGGTCTGTCGATCTTAGATATGATGTCAAAACTCATATAGTCAGGTGTTATTTTTTTGAGATTTTTAGGGTCGGATAGAAAATTCCAAGCTTCATCAATACTAATTGGAAAGTTTTGTTTTCTATGAAATGTATATATTTTCATTTAATTGTGAATTAGTATATATAGGTTAAGAGAAGTAGCTATTGACATCCATATTAAATAAGGAACTAATAGATATTTTGTTTTGTTTTTACTCAAGTTGAAAAAGAAATAAAAAAGAACGATATTTAATAGGGTAAGTACAATTAAGCCTAGAAAGATTAATTGTTGGTTGAAAAAAATATAATTCCAACTTACATTTAAAATAAACTGAACTAAGAATATAATTTTAGTTTTTGTAGTGTTGTTTTTTAAGAATAAATCTGATAAATAGAAAGAAAAACAAATCATTATTGCTGACCATGCGGCACCAAATACCCATCCAGGCGGAGTCCAAGGAGCTTTATTCAAGTTTAAATACCAAGTTGCTCTAGGTCCGTTTTCCATAAAATAAGTGCCTAAGGCTAATGCTCCGAAGTTTATGATTAGAAATAAAATAAGATATTGATAGTATTTCATGTGTTAGTATTTTGATTTAAGGATGTAAAAAATTAGCCTTATTGAGTTTAATAAAGATTTTTATTTGAAAAAAAAATAAAACAATGTATCTAAAGAGGTGTCTTTTTAATAATGTTTTATATTATAAATGTTTTGTTATTTTTTTGCTTTGGGGTTTTGTTAATGAGAACCAGTAGTCAATTAAGTAACCTTCTTCATTTATTAAATATTTTTGAAAATTCCATTTTACTGAAGAGTTCTTTTTGCCGTTTTTGCTCTTTTGAGTTAAGAATTTGTAAAGTGGGTGTTGTTTGTCTCCTTTAATATCTACTTTTTCGGTGATTAGAAATGTAACACCATAATTAATTGAGCAAAACTCTTGTATTTCGTTAGATTTCCCAGGTTCTTGACTTCCAAATTGATTGCAAGGAACACCAATAATTACAAGCTTGTCTTTGTATTCGTCGTGTAGTTTTTGAAGACCATCGTATTGAGGAGTGAATCCACATTTTGAAGCAACATTAACAAATAGTATTTTTTTTCCTTTGTATGAGGTAAGGTCAATTTCTTTACCTTGAAGTGAGTTTATTTTTATGTTGTATAAAGACATGCTAGGTTTTTTTGCAGATTAAAACTTGTTGTAATTATAAGTAAAAAGAAAAACCTTCATAAAAAAAATTATATCTTAAAACTAACAATACCACAATCCATTTCTATTATTTGACCAGAAATAGATTTTGATTTATCAGAAATTAAAAATTCAACCATGTCAGCAACTTCTTCTGGGTTTAAAAATTTCTTTAAAGGGTGTCTTTCTTTTATAGATTCAATAGCTTTTTCGTTTCTTAATAGTTTAGAAGCGAGATCTGTATTTGTAACTGTAGGTGCTATGGCGTTAACTCTAATTGTAGGTGCTAGTTCAGCGCCTAAAGACTTAACAAGGCCTTCTACACCTGCTTTTGCTGTTGCTATACTTGCATGAAAAGGCATGCCTAGTTTAGTGGCTACTGTACTAAATAGTAAAATAGCTGGATTTTTTCCTTTCTTTAATTGAGGGAGAAAATGTTGTACAGCTTTAACTGCTCCTAATACATTAATTTCAAAATCATTTTTAAAATCGTCAATTTTTAAACGACCTATTGGTTTTAAATTAATGCTTCCAGGGCAGTAAATAAGAATATCTATATTTTCTATAGGAGGTAACTCATCATTTAGAATGTCTAAAGAATGATGTGTTAAATTATTATGAGAAAGTGAAGGAGTTGTTCTACTAAAATTCGTGACTCTATAATCGTTGATTAAGGACTGTATAATTGCGTTCCCAATTCCTTTACTTCCGCCAATAATAATTATATGTTTCACAGCTTAAGCAGTTAAAGGTTTACCTTTTAATCTTTTTTCTATACGTTGTTTAACAACTGTAAGACGCTTCATAAGATCCATTATTTCTTGATCTTTGTCTTGCTTATAAACTTCGTTTAAGCTTAAAATTAAATCTTTTACTTCTCTAGAAGCTAAAATTCTGTCACTAGTTGTGACAAATTTAAATTTTCTGTTTTCAAACTCAACTGCTTTTTCTATTAAATCTGCACTCATACGTTCAACTTGTTTAATGTTTTAAATAATTTTGTAATTCAACAACTTTTGATTGATTTCTAAAGCTACCGCTATAAAAAGTAGTAACTGTTGTAGATGTATCGTCTTTAATTCCTCTTGAAGATACACAAAGATGTTTAGCTTCTATTATAACTGCAACATCTTCAGTTTGTAAAATACCTTTTAGGTCTTCACCAATTTGATTGGTTAACCGTTCTTGTACCTGAGGTCTTTTTGCATAATACTGGACTATTCGATTTAATTTGGATAGTCCAATAACCTTGCCAGAAGATATGTAAGCAATATGCGCTTTACCTATAATTGGCACAAAATGATGTTCGCAATTAGAATAAAATGTTATGTCTTTTTCAACCAACATTTGTTGATATTCATATTTGTTGTCAAATAAAGCAATTTTTGGCTTATTTATTGGGTTTAATCCAGAAAATATTTCATCAATGTACATTTTGGCAACTCTATCAGGAGTACCTTGTAAGCTGTCGTCGTTTAAATCTAAGCCTAAGGTGTCCATGATCTCACCAAAAAGATATGAAATTTTTTTCTTTTTTTCATCATCTGAAATTAAAAAAGCATCTTTTTTTAATGGAGTCTCTAATCCTGAATGTAAATGATCATCACCAATCTCCTTATTTGTAAAGTTTTTTAAACTAGAGTCTTTGGTTTTTGTTTTGAGTATTTGTGTTTCCATAATGGTCTTTTTAGCATGCTGTCTTAAGCAACTCAGGTTAAGCAAAGCACGTAATTAATATCGTTTAGAGATTGAGTTATTTGATATACTTCTTTGTCTTGAGCATTTAAATGTTCCTTTGTGAAAAGTTCTTATCTTTAAATGTTTAGTTTTTCTGCCTTGTACTCTTTTCCTCCAAAGTTTAAAGCTTTTTGGTTTCATTTGAGAACGCATAAGTGTTATCACTTCTTTTTCAGATAAGTTAAACTGAAATTCAATCGCTTCAAATGTAGTTCTATCTTCCCACGCCATTTCAATAATTCTATCGATTTGTACTATTGATAAATTGTTTTTATCGATGCTTGTTTTAAAAGTTGTGTTTGTCATTTTTACATTATTGGAATATATAAAACAAAAAAAGGATGGCTTTAATAGATAATAGTAGTATCAAGCTAATATTTTAATGGTCATCCTAAACCTCTCAATGTTTTGTTTAGTAAATGTAATAAAAAGATAAACAAAATGAAGTTAAATTATTTTTAAAAGTTTTCTAATTTCTTAAAATGTTATTTTTATTTGTGTTCCATGATATTTCCTTAGTTCTACAATTGGTAAAGGATAGTCTTTGCCTAGTATAAATTTGTTTAGTTGTTGGTCTAAGGAGGTCATTAAATAAGGCTCTTGGACAAAACGAACCGATAAGTTAGCTAATTCTGGAAGCCATTTTATAATAAAACGGATATCAGCATCATGACCTGCATTGTTTTTAATAGTGCTATAAGTTATCTGTTTGCTGGTTTTTGCCTGTATTTGTAGTTGTGAAAAATGAATACCTGGTTCAAAATCAAGAAACATTTGTGATAAATGATGTGTTGCAGCTTGCCAAGGTTGCCAAAGAGCATTTGAGAAGAAAGAAACTACCATGCTACGTTTTCTAACATTTAGATATCCTGTTTTGTTTAAACACTTCATAGAGGCGTCAATTATAGGGAAACCTGTTTTTCCTTCTTTCCATGCTTTTATGTATTCGTCAGAAATATTTTTCTTAAGCTTTTGGTATCCTTTTTCAATACTGGCATTTTCCATGGTAGATTCCATTTCAAATTGTTGAATGAATTCTGCTTGCCAACGAATTCTTGATAAGAATAAATTGAGTAGTCTTTTATCTTCAGTGTTTTCTTTTTCTTTTATTGCTCTTTGAAATATTTCTCTAATAGATATGTTTCCCCATGAAATATAAGGAGATAGTCTGCTGAAGTGCTGTGGTGCTTTAGTGTTGGAAATATTGTTGATAGCTGTTTGTTGGAGTTTAAAAAAAATATCTGCATAATTCCAGCCGGATGTTGTACCGCCCTTTTGAAATGTTTTATTTTCTTTAGTTTCTAGATTTGTGATATTGAAATAAGGGGATAGTTTATCGATTTCATGTATCGTGGTAAAGTTAGTGTCTTTTGTAGAAAAGAAATGTTGAGGGAATAGCATATAGTTTTCCCACTTTTCTAGCCAATTATCATCATTCAGTAAACCACGTAATACACCATTGTTTGTGTTTTCTACCCAATTTATTTCATTGTTTCTACAATAGCGTTTAAATTCTTTGTCTCTATTATAGGTAACTAATAATCCTGTTTCTTGATGTGAAAAAACAGAATTAATTTTATATTTATTAGAGAGTTGATTAAAAACAGCTGTGATGTCAGAAGTAATTGCAAGAACTTTGGTGTTGTATTTATGCAAGTTTTTATTCAGGTCACGTATTGATTCTTTGATAAAGTTCCAATGACGTTCGCTGTAATGAGGGTTGTTTATGAGGATTTTTTCAAAAACATATAAAAACAAAATCTTTTTTTTGCTTTTACGTGCATTAGTGATGGCTTCGTTGTCGTTTAAACGAAGATCTCTTTTTAACCAAATAATGTTTATTTCTTCTTTATTATTTGTCATATAGTTTTTTTAAAAAGTGTTCAGCATTTGAGAAATGAAGTGCTTTTTTAGAAGAATCCATTTTATCAAAATTGCTAATAAGCATACTTAATCGAGGGTTTTTTTTGAAGAACACACGATGTTTGTCCATGAATAGCCAAAACAATCCATCCCAACTTTTTTGCCAATCTCCATTTTTGTAGTTGCTCATTTTTTTTATGTAATTACTACTACTTATATATGGTTTTGTGTTAAAGATTCCGCCGTCTGCAAAAGAAGCCATTCCGTATACATTGGGTACCATCACCCAATCATAAGAATCAATAAATAGTTCCATAAACCATTGATAAATTTCATCTGGAGAAATTTCGCAAAGGAACATAAAGTTTCCTAAAATCATTAAACGTTCTATATGGTGCGCATAGCCAGTTTTTAAAACTTTTTTTATGGTTTCGTCAACAGGTTCAATTCCTGTAGTTCCGTTATAAAATGATTTAGGTATTTTATTTGTGTGTTTCCAGAAGTTTGTAGTTCTTTCAGCGCTTCCTTTTACTTCATAAACACCTCTAATAAATTCTCGCCAACCAATAATTTGTCGGATAAATCCTTCTAAAGAATTCATGGGTATGTTGTTTTTCTTTGCATAAGAAACAGTTTCAGAAACAACAAATTGAGATGTTAACAGTCCACAATTAAGTAAAGGAGAAAGCAAGCTATGATTTAAAAAATGTTTTTCTTTTACTATGGCATCTTCATAATCTCCAAACTCATGAAAGCGAGTAGTGAAAAAATTGTGTAACCAAGTTTTAGCTTCTTTAAAAGTTGTTGGGTAAATTGCGTTTTCATCTAGCTCTCCAATATTATTACCAAAATAGTTTTTGGTGTATTGAAGTGCTTCTTTATAAAAGGAATTATTTTCTGGGAAATTTAAAATAGGTGCAGTTTTACCTCTTGGGTATTTTTTTCTATTCTCTGCATCAAAAGTCCATTTTCCGCCAACTGGTTTTCCGTTTTCAATTAAAATATTTCTTTTTAAGCGTTGTTCTTTGTAAAAGGTGGTTTGGAAATATTTCTTTTTTTTAGGATTAAAAAACTGAATTAATTCTTCTTTTACATTTAAAAAGGATGGATTATTTAGCCAATTGATTTGTATTTGTTTAGAAAAATTACTGACTCTTTTTTCTATCCAATTGTCGGTAGGATTTATAATGGTGATTTTTTTATAGCCATCAATAATTAGTGATGAAATTAATTTACGAATATCTGCAAGTTTATTGTGTGCTTCTATATACTTTACATCATAGCCTTCTTCAATTAAGTAGCTTTCATAAAACTTCATAGAAGCTCTGTGAAAAGTTATTTTTTGTTTGTGAAAATTATATTGATTGAAAAATAAACGTTCTTCAATTAAAAATACAGGTGCAGTTTTTGAAAAACCTGTAGTGTTTTCAAAAAGTTGATGAGGTAATATGATGTTTGCTTCTGTCATTTAAAAAAGTGTTGGTTGCAGCCATAAATGTCTAAACGTATGGTTTTTGTCGTAACGTTGTGCTTGTAGTTGAATGTTGAATTTTCTATCTCTTGGGTCATTTCCAACACCAGCAACATATTGCCAATTACCATAATTGCTATGTGGGTCATAATCTAAAAGCATGCTTTCAAAATAAGCAGCGCCAATTCTCCAGTCTTGTTTTAATTCTTTTGCAAAATAAGAAGCAACATTTTGTCTTCCTCTATTGCTCATCCAGCCAGTTTCTTTTAATTCTATCATATTCGCATTTACAAAAGGTTCTTTGGTGTTTCCGTTAATCCAATTTTGAATTATAGATTGATTATTGTTCCAGTTGTATTTTTTTTGAAGTATTCCTCTTTGTTTAAAAAGGAGGTCACCATGTTTTGAAGCGATGTATTTAAAATAATCACGCCAAAGCAATTCAAAATACATCCAATAAGTAGACTGATTCTTTTCTATTTCTTTTTCGTACTCTTTGAGTTTCCAGTAAATGTTTTTTGCCGAGATAGCTCCGTTTGCTAACCAGGTGGAAAATTTAGAACTGTAATCAGTACCTGTTAATCCATTTCGTGTTTGCTTGTAGAATGCTATTTTTTTTGTTTCAAAAAAATAATATTCTAATCTTTTTAACGCTTCGTTTTCACCGCCAGAAAAAGGAAAAGCTGAGTTACTGTTTTTAGTGATATCTGTTAAACCAAGTTTTTTTAGTGTTGGAATTTTAGTTTTATTTAAAACGAGGTTTGTCTCTTCTTTTTTAATCGGATAAAAACGCTGTTTTATGGTGCTGTATTTTTCTACTTTTTTTCTAAAGGATGTAAACGTTATTGGAATTTCACTCGTACTAAAAGGAATGTCGTCAGGATGATATAAAAACTGATCGTATTCTTCAAATATGCTAATTTCTTTTGGTAATTCTGTTTTGGTTTTTTGAATACAAATAGTTTCTTCTGATGTAAATTCTTTTTGAAGAAATAAAGCATCAATATTGTATTTACTAACTATTTCTGAAATTAAGTTTTCAGGATGATCTAAAAATGTTAGTAAAGAGATGTTTAGTTTCTCTAAATTATCTTTTAAATTTTGAACGGTTTCAATTAAAAATTGCGCTCTAAATCTTTCGGTTTTTGTGAAGCCAAAAACATCTTTTTTATAATGATTGGGATTAAAAAAATATACAGCAATTACATTTGTGTACTCTTTACAAGCGTTTGCGAGTAGTACATTATCAATTGTTCTTAGGTTGTTGGTGAGCCAAATGAGTGCTGTTTTGTTTTTCTGCATTTTTTACTACAATACTTTACGCTAGTCCAGTTTTTCTCCCATTTTTTTCTCCAGCTAAAAGGTCTTAAGCAAACACAGCAGGTTTTAGTTGGGAGATGTTGTTTTTTTATGTTTTTCAAAAGATATACTACTTTTTAATCAGCGCATTTATCATTCCTTTAAATACAAAAGCATGAAAAGGCAATACGGAATACCAGTATAATCTACCCCAAATTCCCTTAGGCCTAAAAACCGCACGTTGGTATAATTTATCCTTTATAATTCTAAACTCTAACCAGGCTTCACCAGGCAATTTCATTTCAGCAAAAAGTAACAAACGTTTTTCTTTTTTATCAGCCAGTAAAACGCGCCAAAAATCTAAGGCATCACCAGGTTCCAAATAATCATCATGAGTTCTTCCTCTTCTTACGCCAACTCCTCCAACAATTTTATCAGCAATACCTCTAATTCTCCAGAGCCAATCAAAACTATACCAGCCATTTTTTCCGCCAATAGCCCAAATTTTATCAATGGTAAAATCTTCATCAATAATATCTCGTTGTCTAATGTCTTTAAAACAACCATAAGTTGGTATGTTTATGTATTCTGATAATTGATCGTTAAAAACACCACTACTAAAAGCATCTTTCCAGCTAGAAACAACAGCATGTTGCTCTATTTTTTGAAAAGCAGCTTCTACAGCTTCTTTATATTTTATAGGTTTTACATTTAATATTTCGTTTATTTTACTTGGCTTTCCAATAACTTCAACTTTCATGCTGTCAACCAAGGCTTGTGCTAAACTAAAAGATGTTGATGTAACAAAATATAACCAATACGATGATAATTTTGGGCTTAAAACAGGTAGTGTAAAAATATACCTACGAAATCCTCTAATTTTTGCAAATTGTAAAAGCATTTGTTTGTAAGTGAGTATTTCTGGGCCAAAAATGTCAAATGATTTATTGTATAATTCTTCCTTGCCAATGCTGTTGTGTAAAAAAACTAAAACATCTCTAATTGCTATTGGTTGTGTTTTGGTATTTAGCCATCTTGGAGTAATCATTAAAGGAAGTTTCTCAACAATGTCTCTTATAATTTCAAAAGAAGCACTTCCGCTACCTACAATAATTCCTGCTCTGAATGTTGTTAAAGCATATTTTTTAGAAGCTAATGCGTTTTCAACATCTAAACGAGATTGTAAATGTTTAGATAAAGAGCTGTCGTTTACAATTCCACTTAAATAAACCACTTGTTTACAATTGGTTTTTTCTATAAGTGATTTAAATTTATCAGCACATTTTTTTTCTAATGACTCAAAATTATTTGCATTTGTAGCCATAGAATGAATTAGATAATAAGCTACATCTATGTCTTTTGGAAATGCTATTGTTTCTCCGTCTAGAAAATCAATTTTTATAAATTCAATATTTTCTTTGAATTCTATTTCATCGGGAATTCTATTTAAATCTCTTACACAGCATATCAGTTCATGATTGCTTTCTAGTAAATTTAAAGCTAATCTTTTGGCAATATAACCAGTGGTACCTGTGATTAAGATTTTCATATGTTTCTGTTATTTTTTTGGTCTTTGGTATTTTTGTCTTGTTTTTAAATTAGGAATTGCATATCCATTTAAACCATTTATAGTGGCTACTTTCCCTTTAGAAAGATTTACAAAGCCGTCTTCTTGTAACAAATGATCAGCGATGTAAACCGATTGTATTTCGCCAACAATTAATAAAACCCCGTTTGCTTTTATTTCATATTCTTCTACATATTTCATGGCAAGTTGAATAGGGGACTTCTTTACAAATGGAGCTTTAAAATTATCTTTATATTCAGCCTCTAAATTGGTCATTTTAAATTCAGAAATATCTTCTGGGTATTTTGCAGAAGTATGATGTGCATCATCAATAATGTCTTCATGAATATGATTTAATGTAAAGACACCAGTTTCTTTAATATTTTTATAGGTGTTTCTGGGTACAGTTGTTGGTCTTAAAACAAAACCAAATAGAGGTGGACTAGAACCTAAATGTGTAACTGAACTAAAAACAGCAACATTTTCAATACCTTCATTGGAAATAGAACCAATTAAGTTGGCAGATTTATAACCAGATAAACTGTTGATGAGGTTTATCTTGTATAAATGTTCTTTTTCTGATAATTGTTTTTTTGTGAAAAATGCCATTAATAGTTTTTGAAATTATTTATTTTAATGTTTTTAGCTTTTAAATCATGCATTAAATTATACAAGCCAAAAAATGTTCTATTGATGTAAATAAAATGTTTTGAGCCACGATTTCCGTTCATGTTTTTTAATTCTGTACTTTTTGAGTATTTCGTTCCAAGCTCTGTTATTTTTCCAAAGAAATTTTCATCAGAAAAATCAAAAGTGTCAACATGAAATGGTTGTGTAAATAAACTAAGCATTTCATGAAACATGGCTCTAAAGAAATCTAATTCTTCTTGACTATCATCTTCTCTTAAGATTTCTAATTCGTATAGTTTCTGTTCAAAAACTTCAGGATTAGCAATGTTTTCTGGTTTTGCTAATTCAAAATAAGGCACATAAAAATCTTCAGGAATTGTTTTCATACAACCAAAATCTAAAGCAATAAGTTCTGCGTCATCAGAAATTAAAAAATTACCAGGATGTGGATCTGCGTGTACCTTTTTTAAATTATGAATTTGAAACATGTAAAAATCCCATAAAGCTTGTCCGAGTTTATTAGACTTCTCTTGATCTTGATTGTATGCTGTGAATTCAGATAAATGTTCGCCATTCATCCAATCCATAGTAATAATTCTTTCCGAAGAATATTCCTTATAATATTCTGGAAACTTTAGGTTAGGAATATGCTTGCAAGCATCAACAATTGCTTGACTTTGTGCTAATTCTAAATTATAATTTGTTTCTTCAACTAGTTTGTTTTCTACTTCCTTAAAATACTTATCGCTGTCTTTTCCGCGAATGTTAAACATTTTAACAGCTATAGGTTTTACTAATGCTAAATCAGAAGCGATACTATCTGCAACTCCAGGGTATTGGATTTTTACTGCTAGTTTTTTGCCGTCAACTTCTGCATGATGAACTTGACCAATACTAGCTGCATTCACAGAAACTGAATTAAATTTATCGAAAATATCATTTGGATGTTTTCCAAAATATTTTTTAAATGTTTTAATAACTAAAGGAGAAGATAAAGGAGGTACAGAAAATTGTGAAAGAGAAAATTTTTCTACATAAGCTTGTGGTAAAATACTTTTTTCCATGCTTAGCATTTGTGCAACTTTTAAAGCGCTTCCTTTAAGTTGTTTTAAACCATCGTAAATGTCTTCTGCATTGTCTTGATTTAGTTGTTTTTTAGCCTCTTCTTCAGATGAAACAAGTTTATTACCATAATATTTTATATAATTAACACCAACTTTTGCTCCTGTTTGTACTAGTTTTGAGGCGCGTTGGATTTTGGATGTGGGGATATTATCTATTGTCTTCATGAGTTTGCTGTCATTTTTTCTTTAAATAAAAATTTACCTAAGTCAATAACGCTTTTGATTGGAGTGATATTCATAATATCAAAACTAGCATTTACAGATTTTTCTATAAATACATCTGTTTTTTCAAAAGCTTTAGAGCTATCATCCAGCCAAAATTTTAAGGTAAACATTAATTGCGCCCAAGCACTTTCGTTAATAACATTTTGTTGTAGTTTTTCTAAGCGTTCTTGTTTTATATCTAACGTTTCAATATCAAGATTAGAAATGTACTTATGAAACTCAGTTCTTAAGCCGTTTAATGTTTTGAGTTTTTTTAGTGCACCATTTTGCTGTTCAAGTGCATATACAACATAGCTCCTGTTTGCAGTTAGCATTTCAAAAAAAGTGAAGTAAAAACTTAATAATTGATTACGAGCGTCAAAAGTTTCATACTCGTCGCTTTTAGCTAATACTTTTATGGTGTTGTTAAAGAATTCTGTAAAGATTGATTTTTCAATATTTTCAAAAGAAGTATAGTGTTGGTAAAAATCACTTTCTTCAAAATTATTTTCTTTTGAAAAAATGTAAACAGATTTTGGTTGTTCATTATGTTGTAAAACATAATCCATGTACATTGTTAAGATATCAGTATTTGTTATATTTTTTTTTCGAGCCATAACTTATATTTTAGAATATAAAGATACAAAATGTTTAATGATTATTGTAAAAAGATAAACAAAACATTTTAAAGAAAGAAATAAATACAGTTTTGAGAGTGTGATAGTTGTGTTTGATGTAGACTTGAAAGAGGTTAGTTGTTAGGTAGACTTATTATATTTTATGGGTTTTTATTTTTTCGTAAAAGCTTTTAAATGAGGTAAACCAAGAGAAGTAGAAAAAAATATTCTAGATCTCTTGGTTGTCGTTTTTAAGAGGAGTTAATCTGGTAATCTGTCTTTTTGTTTTTGCTTCTATTAAATATGTAAGTGAGCGCAACACTAATTCTTCTTCCACTAAATTTTTGATTTCTTTCTATTTCATAATCTTCGCCAGTAATTAATTGTTTGCGTATTCTAGAGTCAAAAATATTTTCTGTACCAGAATTCCGTTGTTATTTGTGGTTGTTTGTTTTTCAGGTAATTGCATAGTTCGTTGATGGTTCTCGTCTTTTAGTTAAATATTTACCTAGACGGAATAATGAAAAAATCTTCTAGTTTCAGTATTTTATAATAGGCAAACTTTTTCAGGTTGAAATGATTTATGACTAACTCTCCATTCAAAGAGTTTCTCAATAATCTCTGGATATATTTAATAGTCTATACGAATAGGTCTTCGCTTAAATTTACTAGCATAAGCTTAATACTCTAAGAGAATATTTGTGAAACTTTGAATGATATCTACAAAATTTATAAGAGAAAAAAACTTAGTTCAATTTAAATTCTGACCTGTTTTTTATTAAAAAAAAAGGATATATTACCGTTTCTTTTCTTATAAAAATTAACTTTATACACTAGCTATTTACATGAAGGTTTTTATTCAAGTTTTAATATTCATTTTGAACGGATTACTATACTCACAAGGTATAGAAAAGGTAGATGATTTATTGCTTAAAGGAATTACAGCTCGAGGTAATAAAGACTATGTTACTTCTTTGGAATTGCTAACCGAAGTACTTACTATTGCTGAAGATAACCACTGGTACAAACAACAATTCTTGGCACTAAACAATATTGGAGCCAATTATTATTCTATGTTAGATTACGGCGAGGCACTAGACCATTACCTAGAAGCTTATACCGTTGCCTTAAAACACCTCAATAAAAATGAGGAAATGACGGTTTTAAATAATATAGCCATTCTATATAGTAAAGAGGGAGAGATAAAGAAAGCTAAAACATATTTTTACAAGGCTTATGTTTTATCGCAGGAATACAACGATACTATTAAAACAGGTCTCTATGCTGTTAATTTAGGATTAGTATCCAATGAGTTAAATACGTTAGATGAAGCTCTTAAGTATTTAAAAGAAGCCCAGAAACATCTCAAAGGTCATTCTAATTTAATACTTTCGGTCGATATGGCTTTGGCAGAAAATCATTATAAACGTGGGGATTTAAATACATCGGAAAGCTTAGCTAAAACGTTACTTCCAAATCTATCTTTTATAGAGTTTAACGAAGAAAGAGTATCTACTCTAGTACTGTTATCTAATATATCAATGCAAAAGAATAACAGTATTACTGCTATTACTTATGCAGAGGAAGCCCGTAATGTGGCAATTAGCTCAGATGTTAAAATTTCTGCTTACAAACAGTTAGCAAAACTGTATAAAGCACAAAGACTTATAGATGCAGCACTGGAATCTAAAGACTCTATTATTGCACTTAATAAAAAATTGACAAATATTAAAAATGGGCGTTTTTTTGAGGCAAATAAAGTAAAGTTTGAAATTGCCAACTACCGTCAAGAATTACAACTGAACAGAGCCAAGCAAATCTCAGAACGTATAAGATTTTACACCTTGTTAGTTTTTTTGTCTTTGATAATTATGCTGATATCTTGGGCTTTACGAAATAGTTTTATTAAAAATAAACAACGTAAAATATTACATAAAAGAAGGAATGAAATTATAGAATTAGAGTTGCAAAAAAAGAAAACCGATAATCTATTGTTAGAGAGGAGGCTACAAGCAAAAGAAACAGCTTCACAATTAGAACAAGAAAAACTCAAAAATGAAATTGAAACACGCAACCGAAAATTAGCAGCTAAAGCACTACAGGTTTCTAGTAGGAATGAATTATTAAAAGAAGTTATTATTTCATTATCTAATCAGGTGGAAATTTCTAAAAACGCCTTCCTGTCCAAAAAAATTAAAGAATTAAAAAGTTTACTAAAAAAAGATAGTGAATGGGAGAGCTTTTTAAAGCATTTTGAAGAGGTGAACCAGAATTTTATTTCAGAACTAAAGAGACGTCACCCTGAGCTAAACACAAATGATATTCGATATATCAGTTATCTTTATATGGATCTTACTAATAAAGAAATTTCATCACTATTTAACATCACAACTGTCGCCTCTAGAAAAAGAAAAGAGCGCATAAGTCAGAAAATAGGATTATCAGAAAGTTCGGGGTTATATTCTTATTTGTCAGGTTTTTAAGTGTAGATGTCACATTTTTTATTTTTATTGTCACTCTAATTATTTTAAAAAAATGTAATTGTAATTAATAATGAACAATATTGGGGTTCATTTAAAACAATATTTTATGAAAAAAACAATTACGCTATCTCTATTTGTACTTGTCTTTATAGTACATCAATCTTTTGCTCAAGTTAAAGTTACTGGTTCAACAGAGTATGGGAGGATTTTTGATTTAACTTACGATGCTAACATACCTAATAAAATCTACGCAACTACTTTAGGAAATCACATTGTTATGTCTGAAGATAATGGAGCTACTTGGTCTATTTTGTACACTATGGATATAGTAGCTAATGCAAAAATTGATCAATTGAAACTTTCAGCAGATGGTATGGCACTTACCTTTGTAATCTTAAAACAAGATACTACAGAAAATGCAGTAGTAGTTTATGATGTAACTACAATGTCTGTTGTGAATGTTATTGCTATTCCAAACCAACTTGATTATGCCTATGTTAGATCTTATGATTTTTATGATACTAATATGAATGTTTTGGTTATTGATACTAATTTTCCAGTTGGTTATGATACTGAAGGAAAAACCTATTATACTTCAAACGGAGGTATAACTTGGGATATGATTTATTATACGAATGATTTTGACACTGTTTTTATTAATAAAGTGGCCATCAGTCCTTCTAATCCTAATTCCTTATTTTTAACTAGAAGTTCTGGTAGTGCTGACGTTAATGGAGGTCTCTTTATTTCGGAAGATGCCGGAGCGACTTTTTCAGAAGTATTAACTGGTGTTGTTTTAGATCCTATTACTTTCGACCCTTCTAATGATCAAACCATTTTTGTAGGTACAGGTAATAATTTTGATTATTCGACAGAAAACTTATATAAATCTATAGATGGTGGTGTAACTTTTAATGCTATCGATATTACATGGACTTCAAGTGTATTAAATAATATTATTACTATTAAATTTAATGAAAACAATCCTTCTCAAATTATCGTTTTAGAAGAAAACGAAATCGCAATTTCAGAAGATGGTGGAGCTACATTTCAAAACATTGTATATCCTAATGAAAGCCCAGATAGTTATTATTATGGTCTAAATGCAAGTTATAATCCACAAAATTCTGATGAGCTTGTAATTAGTTCTAACTATGTTCCTTTATTTTCTAACGATGGAGGTTTATCAGTTAATACAATTGCCAACCCATATTTTGTAAGTACAGGAACTAATGATGTTTTTATAAATGATACTAGCTCTAATTTATATTATGGAGTACAGAATGGATATATACATAGAGATTTAAATAACGGGCAAGAAACATCTTACAATTTACTGCCTTTAAATGCTTTTACAAATGAAAGTTCATCTCTTTTTATTGATGAGTATGTAGCTAACCGTGTTTATAGCTTTAACGCTGGGTTTATTGGAGGTAATTTAAATGTTAGTACTGACAATGGTGTAACCAATACACAATTGCTAAGTACGTTCAGTAATAGAGTATCTGCATTAGCAACTTACTCAACTAATACCGAAACACTACTTGTGGCTTTTGCTGGATATGAATCAACCGAAACCCAATTAAAGAAGATTGATTTTAATGATTTAAATACTGTTGTAATCACTGATATTATGTTACCTACGTTAGATTATATTAATGCAATTGTTATAGGTGTCAATGGTAAAATCACAATATCTTTAGGTACAAGCGTTTATGTTTCTGAAGATGATGGGCTCACTTGGCTAAATAACAGCGCAGGCTTAGAAGTTTTAGAAGCTACAGATATAATTTATAGTTTACTGGAAGATCCATTAACCTCAGGAATATTTGCTATGGCGACGTCTAAAGGGATTTTTATGTCTAATGATGAAGGCCAAACTTGGACTCAAAAATCAACAAAGAGGGTTGATAAAATTGCTTTTTCAACAGAAACAGTAGGTGCTATTGTAGCTACAACTAACTCAATATTTACCACTTCTTATGTGTTGTTTGAGTTACATTACTCAACGGATTATGGTGAGACTTGGGATACAATTAGTAATAACCAATTATTAAGCATAGAAGCAAACTCTTCTTCCTATAAATTTAATAATGATTCAGTAAGTGTATTTGTTGGAACTTTTGATATTGGGCTGATAGAATATAATATTAATCTTGAAGTATTAGGAGTACCAGAGCTTAATGATGATTTAAATAGAATGTCATTTTTTCCTAATCCGACTTCAGGACTACTTCATGTGGACCTGGAAGACACAACAGTAACTCTGGTTACTATCTATACAGTATCGGGAACGGAAGTTATGGATTTTAAAGGAATTTCAACACTTGATGTTTCTAACTTATCAACAGGAATGTACCTGTTGAGGGTACAAGATTCTAGCAATGCTATAAGTTATAAGCGTTTTGTAAAACAATAATAAAAATATAAATTGTTTTTTCTTATTTAAAGGAAGAGAACCCTCATTGTGTTTTTAATGAGGGTTTAATGTTAGATAAAATCCAAAGTGATATTCTAAAATAATTACTCAAAATAATTTTGTATCTGCTCAATGAAATATTGAAAATAGTTAATCTGGTAATCTATCTCTATCTTTTTTACTTCTATTAAATCTGTAAGTAAGTGTAACACTAATTCTTCTACCACTAAATTTTTGATTTCTTTCTATTTCATAATCTTCGCCAGTAATTAATTGTTTGCGTATTCTAGAGTCAAAAATATTTTGAAGATTAATTGTTGCTGAAGTTTTATCATTAAAGAAATCTTTACTTATTCCTAAATCAGCCCAGACAATAGCTTTAGTAAGTGTTTGTCCGCTGTTTTTTTGACCTCTATAATTAAAGCTGTTTTGCAAATTAAAACCAGAAGTTTTAATTCTTGAGTTTAATTTTGCAGACCAAGTATTGTCTTCAATAGTGTAAATCCCTTTTTGATTAAAGGTGTAAAAATTGTATTCATTTGATATTTTCCACCATTTATAAGGAGAAAACTGTATGGCTATTTCTGCTCCTAATCTATTTTCTATACCAGAATTAATAGGTTGAGAGATTAGAGTTCCGTCGTTATTTGTGGTTATTTGTGTTTCAAATAATTGCGTGGTTCGTTGATAGTATACCGAAGGGTTAAGTGTGATTTTTTTCCATTTTTTTAAATAACCAAGATCAAAAGCATTGGTGAACATTGGATCTAAATCTGGATTTCCAATGCGAATATTTTGACTATCGGCAATTCCTCCAAAAGGATTTAGATCTCTAAAACTAGGCCTTCTAATTCGTCTGCTATAACTAATTTGTAAATTGGTTTTAGTGTTAAACGCATAAGTAAGGTGTAGCGTAGGGAATAGGTTTGTGTAGTTTTTGTTTATTGTAAAAAGATTGTTTCTATCTGTGCTTCCTGTATTTGATTTTTCAGCACGTAAACCTATTAAATATTGTAATTTATTGGCGCTATTTCCGTATTGAGCATATGCGCCATAAATACGTTCTTTATACGCTAATAAATTATTTAAGCTGTCAATAATTATATTGTTATTCCAAACTTTGTAATCACTATCAATATCTCTTATTTCTCCTTTCAAACCAATTTCAAAATGAGATTTTTCAGTAACAGGAAGTTTAAGGTCAGTTTGAAATAGAAAATCTTTACTGCTTTCTATATCTCTACTTTCAATAATGTTAATAGTATTGTTTTCGTGTTCCTCTACATATTCATTTTCATCATCATTCCAAAAAACATATTGTAAGTCAAAGGTTAATTTTTGTTTTTTGTTTTTGAATGATTTTACGTGGTTTAATTCAATCCTATTGGCTATTTGTGGCTCAAAGTAAGTTTCGTAATTGTTAGTTGTACTCTCTAAGTTTTTATTTTCATCTAAAAAATTAAAGTTATAATCTACTTTAATATCATTTTTTCTGTGGAAGTAAGAGTAGCTAAAAGTAGTTGTATTCTTTTCGTTAAAATAAAAGTCGCTACCAATATAAAGATTAAATATTTTCATTTTTCTTATAAAATCTATGTCTTCATCTAAAAAAGAAGTTATAATACCATTGTTATAATTTGTTCTAAAAATATCGCCTTCGCCAATAAATTTTAAATCTCTATATCTAAAGTTGGAAAAAAGATTAAATTTTTCAGTTTTATAATTAGCATTATAATTGATACCATGATTGTTCGGATGCCCTGTTGTAAGTTGTAAAGAACTACTAAAACCGCCTGTTTTATTTTTCTTTAAAATGATATTTAAGATACCAGCGGTTCCTTCAGCATCATATTTTGCAGACGGATTTGTAATCACTTCAATTTTTTCAATAGTTTCTGCGGGTATTTGTTCTAGTCCGTTATTATTGGTTAAAACTGAAGGTTTTCCGTTTATTAATATTCTAACACTTTCATTTCCGCGTAAGCTAATTCCTCCTTCAATATCTACATTTACAGATGGAACATTGTTTAAAATATCTGTAGCAGAACCTCCTTTAGAAAGTAAGTCTTTACCTACGTTAAAAATTCGTTTGTCTAATCTGTATTCTATGGTAGATTTTTCAGCTATAATTTCAATATCATCTAATTGTTCACTGTTTTCTTTTAAGCTTATCGTTGGTAATGCTGTACTTTTATTTAAATTGATATTCTTTTTTGTATATGTTGTAAAGCCTATAAACTCAACTTTCAGATCATAAACTCCTGGTTTTATAGAAAGTTCGTAAGTTCCTTCTTGGTTTGTAGAACCACCAGTAACAATATTTTCAGAGTTTGGTTTTAAAATTATAACGGTAGCATATTCTAAAGGTTGGTTTGTGTCTTGTGATGTAATTTTACCTTTAACAGTTATTTGAGAAAATATTAAATAAGTATTAAAAAGTAAGATTAGTAATGCTAGTGACTTTTTCATTGAGTATGGTTTAAATTTTCAACAAAAATGAAATGAAAAAGAGAGTGATATTTGAGAAATAGATAAATACAGTTAATTAATCGACGTTTGAGTGATTTTTTAATTTTTGTAAAATTAGTCGATTATTTTGTGTATTTCGGGTGTTGATTTTTATAATTTATCGATTTGTTAAAATTATTTACATTAAAAATTTAGATTTGTATGTATGACAAGAACAAATGATAACTTCGATTTAATAAGTAAAAATAGAGTAGCGTCTCATGTGTTGTTTTGGGGTGTTTTGTTTATAGTTGATCTGTTTCGTGATTTGATTGTTAATTTTGAAAGAAAGGATGTTACGGTTGGTAAAATATTAATTTACAATTTGGCTGAGTCTTCAACTGTAATTCTTGCGTCTTATATCATTGTTTATCTTTTAATACCAAAAATAATAGCAAAGAAACAATATGTGTCAGCAGTTTTTTTCTTTTTTTTTATGGTTTATTTAATTGGAGCTTTAAGCAGGGTTTTAATAGTGCATGTTGTAGAGCCCATTATAAGAACACTTCCTTTTGAGCAAGAAAGTATTCTGGAGATATTGTTAGATTATAGGTATTTAATAAGGAATTATATACCTAATGTTTTATTAAATTCTTTTGTGTTTATTTCGGTCAAAAGTTTGTTGGATAAAGAAAGGGAAAAAGCAAAAAGAGTACAGCTTTCTAAAGAAAAAACAGAAATTGAACTTAAGACTTTAAAAGCACAATTAAATCCACATTTTTTATTCAATACATTAAATAATATTTATTCTCTTTCGGTTGTTGGTTCTCCAAAGACATCTGAATCCATAGCAAAGTTATCTGAAATTTTGGATTATCTTTTGTATAAAAGTGAAGGGAAGTTTGTTTCAGTTAAAAATGAATTAATACTTCTTGAAAATTATATTGAATTAGAAAGGTTAAGATATGATGAACGTTTAGATGTAGTGTTAAACTCTAATTTAAATGATGAATGTTCTATACCTCCGTTAATATTAATTTCTTTGGTAGAAAATGCCTTTAAACATGGAGCAGGAGAAGATAGTGGTTCTCCTAAAATTATTATTTCATTAAAAACGGCAGAAGATATTTTTGAATTTAAAGTTGTTAATTCGGTTTTTGAAACTAAAAAGTTAATACAAACAAATTCAATAGGTTTGTCAAACATAAGAAAGCAATTGGATTTGATTTATGGAGATGGATATAGTTTGGAAACAACAAGTTTAGAAAACAAATTTAGTGTAGTTTTAAGAATTAATTATAATAGCTAAGGATGACTTATAAGTGTTTAATAGTTGATGATGAGCCTTTGGCGATAAAATTAATAGAGAATCATATTTCTAAAATAGATGCTATAACAGTTGTCGCTACATGTAATAATGCTATTAAAGCTTTTGAAATATTAAATACGCAAGAAATAGATGTGATGTTTTTAGATATAAAAATGCCAAATCTTACAGGAATTGATTTTTTAAAGTCATTAAAAACTCCACCTAAAACAATTTTCACAACAGCCTACCGAGATTATGCGATAGAAAGTTATGATTTAGATGTGATTGATTATTTATTAAAACCAATAACATTTGAGCGTTTTTTTAAGGCAGTCAATCGTTTCTTAAGCATTGATAATACTTCTTTGTCTAAAGAGTTAATTAAAGAGGAAGAGGATTTTATGATTATAAAATCTGGTAACAAACATCATAAAGTAACTTTATCAGAAGTATTGTATATAGAAAGTTTGAAAGATTATGTTCAGTTTCATTTAAATGAAGGAAATCGTATTGTTTCAAAAAATAAAATAGGAGATATAGAGCAGGAATTAAAGGAAAAAAAATTTCTTAGAGTTCATCGTTCTTACATAATCAATACAACAAAAATTTCAGCGTTTACAACTAATGATATTGAAATTAAAAAGGTTGTAATTCCAATAGGAGTAAGCTATAAAGAGGAAACATTTTCTTTTTTAAAACAATTGAAAAAGTAAAGCATAAAAAAACCAACTCTAAAAGAGTTGGCTTTGTCGGGGTGGCAGGATTCGAACCTGCGACCTCCTCGTCCCAAACGAGGCGCGATGACCGGGCTACGCTACACCCCGAAATAATTTCCGATTTCGGACTGCAAATATACACGTTTTTTGCAAAACAAAAAGTTTTTTAAAAATTATTTTCAGTTATCTTTTCATAATCAAAAGATATACAGAAAGTCATCATAAGTTTAAAAAAAAAATTACTTTTGTTAGCGATAAAAATACCCAAGTCATTATGTCAGATAAAATAGAGAAAATTAAATGCCTTATTATTGGTTCAGGACCAGCAGGATATACTGCTGCAATATATGCTGCAAGAGCAGATATGAAACCAGTAATGTATACAGGTATGCAAATGGGAGGTCAATTAACAACGACTACAGAGGTTGATAATTTCCCAGGATATCCAAATGGAACAGATGGAACTGCAATGATGGAAGATTTAAAAAATCAAGCAGAACGTTTTGGAACTGAAGTTCGTTTTGGAATGGTTACAAAAGTTGATTTTTCTAAAGAAGTTGGTGGCATTCATAAAGTTATTGTTGATGAAGAAAAAGAAATAGAAGCAGAAACTGTAATTATTTCTACTGGAGCAACAGCAAAATATTTAGGATTAGAAAGTGAACAACGTTTAATTGGAGGTGGAGTTTCTGCTTGTGCAACTTGTGATGGATTCTTTTATAAAGGACAAGATGTTGTTGTTGTTGGTGCAGGAGATACAGCAGCAGAAGAAGCAACGTATTTAGCAAATATTTGTAAACAAGTTACGATTTTAGTTCGTAAAGATTATATGCGTGCTTCAAAAGCAATGCAACACCGTGTAAATAAAACAGAGAATATTACTGTTTTGTATAATACAGAAATTGATGAGGTTTTAGGAGATAATGTTGTTGAAGGTGTAAGAGCTGTAAATAATCAAACTCAAGATAAAATAGACATTCCTGTAACAGGTGTTTTTATAGCAATTGGTCATAAACCTAATACAGATATATTTAAGGAAGTTTTAGATATGGATGATACAGGTTATTTAATAACAGAAGGAAAATCAACGAAAACAAATGTGCCAGGTGTATTTGCAGCTGGAGATGTACAAGATAAAGAATACCGTCAGGCTGTTACTGCGGCAGGAACAGGTTGTATGGCTGCTTTAGATGCAGAACGTTATATTGGAGCTTTAGAATAGTGTACTATTACTTATAAAATATAAAAGGCCTTCTAATTAAAGAAGGTCTTTTTTTGTTTTAAATTGAAATACAAAACATCCTCTGTAGAGGATGTTTTAGATAGGGAAAAAAGTCTTTTTAAGTTAAAAAAGACTTAAAGAAATAAAAGGGGGATCTATTACTTTTAATGTATAACAGTATTTTTTTACTGTAATAAGTCTATATAAAAGAAAAAATAAGAGTGTTTTTTTTTCTCTAGCAAATTTCAATAAAATCATTTTTCCCTATAAAAAAACTAGGTTATAAATGGGTTATCATAAGTTTTAAAGAGAGTTTATTTAAGGTTATCTTTTATGTTTTGTTTTATACTTTTTGTTTTTTTTACCGAATTAAGTTATTATTTGATGTTTATTTGTAAACATGATTTTTTTGTTAATGAATTTTTGTTTTTATTTGAATGAGTTATGTTAAAAACATGTTTTTCTTTTCTTTTGTTAGCTTTTATATTTGCATTTAAAGTAAATGCAAGTAGTACTTCTGATTCCATTACTTTAAAGAAAATTGAAAAGTTATTTTCAATATCAAAAGGAAAATATGATTCTATTTCATATCGAAATTTTCATTTAATACTATCTGAATCAAAAAAAATAGAAGCTTTAACTTATGAGATGGAATCTTATAAGTCATTAGCTTGATTTCATGGTAGTTCACATAATAAAAGAAGACTTGATAGTGTGCTTTTTTACTTTTATAAATTCGAATCTAAAATTTTAGAGCTAAACAAAAGTAATTACCCAGATGTTGTGGGTGGACATTATTTGAATAAAGGAAATATTTTAGCCAATAGATTTGGGTTAACAGAAATTGGCTTACAGGCTTATAATTAGGGTTATAGGTGTTTGGATAAGAGCAATATTAATCATAAAATAATTCATCATGTATACATTTCTCAGGTGTATATGGCTAAAAATCAGCATAAAAAAGCGTTAGAATTTTTAGTGCCATTTATTAAAGATACTGGTTTGTTACCTTATTCTTATAAAATGTTTTATCTAAGGAATTTGGCTACTTGTTATATGGATGTTTCAAATACTTCAAAAGGTATAGAGATAAATAATATATTATTAAAGATTGCAAAAGAAAGAAAAGATAACTATGAAGTTTGGTGGGCAAAAGAACAGCTCAGTTACAATTATTATCTCCAAGGAAATATAAAAAGAGCTGTTGACACTTCTTTAATTGTAAGGAATTACCTTAAAAGTAATCCTAATATAGAAGCCGCATTAAATAATTCATATCATTTAGGACTTTATTATAGAGATCTTGGTGATTTAAAAAAAGCAATTTTTTATACCGAAGAAAGTATTGCAGGAGAGTTTGAAAATAATGAATCATTTGTCAATAAAGATTTATCAATAAAATATAATGTATTAGCATCTATTTATTTAAAAAAGCGTGATTATAAAAAAGTAGATTATTATTATAAAAAAGTTAAAGAGGTAAGAGACAGTATTCGATCAAGAGAAAAATTATTGTTTTCTACTTTTATTATCACCAATGAAAATCTTTTTGAAGAGACTCAAAAAAACCAAGAAATTGTCTATAATAATACTATCTTAGAAGAGAAAAACACAAAACAATGGCTTTTTATAGTAATTTTGGTGATAGCACTAGTTGCTTTTCTGTTGATTATTTTTACAGTTTACTTATTAAATAAGAACAAAAAAGGAGCAATAAAAGTTAAAAAGCTTAGGGCAAGTGAAAAGAAACTTTTAGAAGAACAGATTCAACTAAAAAATAATGAATTAGAAGCAACAGCAAGTCTGCTCTCCAAAAGAGTTGCGATTTTAAATCAATTAAAAAAACAATTAAAAGCAACTAAATTTTCAGCAGAAGAGAAGGTTGTAAATACGTTAAAAATAATTACCCAACTTATTAATAATGCTTCTGATATGAATGCCCTGACCAATAAGATTTCTTCAAGATATGCATCTTTAACAATTTTATTAAAAGAGCAACATCCTGATTTGTCTCCAAGAGATATCGATTATTGTTTGTTAACAAAATTAGATTTATCGATTAAAGAAACAGCTACAATATTAAATGTTTCTCCAGGTACAGTAAAAGTAGCAAGAAGTAGGCTAAAGACAAGAATGAATATTCCTCCAGAAGTGTCTTTTAAAGAATATTTAAATTCAATTATAGAATAAAAAAGACTACAGAAATGTAGTCTTTTTTGTTTTTTATGGTTTGTAAAACTATGCTGTTACACTAGCTTTCATTGATTTTCTATATATGAAAGAATTAAAAATATTTCTCTTTCCAAAATTATTTATAGATTTTGCGTTGATGAATTTTCCAAATAAAATTTTATTCACACCAAAGTATTCATAGGTGTTTCCGTCTGTAAAAGTAACTTCTAGAAGCATGCTTTTATGATGATAGTTTTCTACTTTAAATTCTGTAATGGTTTTTTTGTATGCTTCAAGGTTAGCTTCTTTTGTTTCTGGAGCAATACTAACCAAAAAATGATATCCATCAATAATTTCGGTACTTTTTATTTCAGCTTCTTCTTTTTTGGCGTCATCTTGAAATTTATCTGGATGCCACTCTTTTACTAAGTTTCTATAGGTTTTTTTTAATTCTTTTAAATTAATTGCACCTTCTACTTTAAAAAGTTTTTTATATTGATTAATACGTTTCATTATTGTTTTTTTAATATCGGGCAAAAGTATTGATATTAAAGTTATTAAAAGTGAAAATTTTGCTTAAATGTAAAATTTTATTAGCGTTTAAAAAATTAGATAAAAAAACCGCCTACATCCCCCCAGACTTAGACGGTTTTAAAATAATTAGATTATCATTATTAAATAGTATGAAAGTAAAAGTTACTGTATCATAGTTATATTTATTTTGCTGTGATCTAATCGTGTATTTTATTATAGTTAAGTTATTTTGTTGACTGTTAGTGTGTTTAATTTAGTAAAATTCTAATTTTTTTTTGATTTTTTTCAATTAAAAATGTTAGTTTATAGGAAAAATAGGTATATAAAATGTTATGTTTTTTTTTATAACTGGTATTTATCTTATCTTTTTAAATCAATTTAATGATTTTATATTATAATTAATTGGTTAAATAAGAAAGCTTATGTTAAAAATTAAACTCATATTAAAAATAGTACTAGTTTTTGCTTTTTGTAGTGTAAATGGACAAAAAGAAAATGTAAAAATGATTAATGAAATTGATAGTACTTTTTCTCTTTACAAAAATAATTCTTCACATAAAGCTTTCTTAAATCATCATAAAAATTTAAAAAAGAGTATCCAATTATCTTACACTAAAGGTGTCTTAGAATCGTATAATTCTTTAATGTGGTATCATGGATATTTAAACAAAGAAAGTTATGGGTTGGATAGTATAATGTTTTATTCTTATCTCTTTGAAGATAAGATATCTAAGTTAGATACTAAAAATTATAGTTATGTTATTGGAAACTATTTTATAAATAAAGGTACAATATTAGGTGAGATTTTTGAACTTACTGAAGAGAGCTTAAGTAATTATTTAAAAGCTTATCCCTATTTATCCAAAGAAGATAAAAAAACAATAGCCTTGTATAATATTTCTCTTAGTAGAATATATATAGGGAAAAATGAATACGATAAAGCATTAAAAATTTTATTAAAAAGTATTAAAGATAGTACTCAAATGTCTTCTAAGCATAAACATATTACAATGGGAGATATTGCTAATTGTTATTCTTACAGTGGTAAACATCAGGGAAGTTTAGAAATGAATTTGACAATTCTAAAAGAAGAACAAAAGAGTAATGATTCAAATGGGTTTTGGTGGACCAAAAATGAAATTTGTAGAAATTATTTTAATTTAGGAATGCCTCAAAAAGTTATCGATTCTGACTTGTAGCTAGAGAGGAACTTAAGAAGTTAAATCATTTAAGAGGAGTAGATAATAATGCAGATTTACTAAGTGAAATATATAATAATATTGATGTTAATATGTCTATTAAATACCTAGAAGATGCATTAGCAGGTAATGAATTACTATATACGTATTCAGATTTCTTTGCAGATCAATTTATTAGGTTAGCATCTTTATATGAAAGAAAGAACGATATCAAAACAGCTTTAAAATTATATAAAAAGAGTAATGTAATACATGATAGTATTACATCAAGAAAGAACTGTTAATTACTTATACAGACTTAAGTACAAAGTATTTTACAGAAAAGGAATTAAACGAATCAATTACGGGCAAGAATAATTTTTTTAAAGAAAAAAATAAAAAACAAAAATTATCCATTTTTATAATAACAGTTTGCTTTTTTGTATTGTTACTCATTTTTTTCGTAATGTTTTTTTATAGAAAATATAAGGAAGGTAAGCGGGAAGTAAAAAAGTTAAAAATAAATGAGAAGGTACTTTTAGAAGAGCAGATAAAGTTAAGGGATAATGAATTAGCTGCAACAGTTATTGGTTTTTCTAAACGTTTATGTACTTTAAATCATATAAAAGAAGAGTTAGAAGGATCACTACTTACTGATCAAGAAAAAGTAGAAAAAACTTCTAAAACCATTACAGAGTTGATTGACTCTGCCTCTGAAATTGCTACAATAACAGAAAAAACATCATCTAAATCCCCTTCTCTAACCATATTATTAAGAGAAAAGCATCCATTTTTAACAGACAGAGAAATAGATTATTGTTTATTAACAAAGTTAAATTTATCCATTAAAGAAACAGCATCTATTTTAAATGTTTCACCAACTACAGTTAAAGTAGCAAGGAGTAAGCTAAAATTAAAAATGAATATACCAGCAGCAATTTCTTTCAAAGAATATTTAAATCAGATTTGTACATCATTAAAAGAATAATTATTGAAGTAAATTTCTGTATAAAATAAAACCTCATTTATAAATGAGGTCTTATTCTGATTTTAAACTTAAAAAAAGAACGGTGAACAACACCGTTCTTTCAAACAAACAACTAAATTCTAAAACCTATAAAAGTTAAAGAAGTTTTTCAACTCTTTCGAGTTATATTATTAGAAGCAGTACTTATTTTCTGCTTTTACTTTTTCAGCGATCTCATTTCTTAAATCTACAATATCAGGGTAGTTAGCGTATTTTGTAAAACGCTTTAATCCCATTAACATCATACGTTGCTCATCACCTTCAGCAAAAGAAATAATACTTTCTTTTCCTTTTTCTTCAATTTTATCAACCGCGTGATATAAGTATAATTTAGACATTGCTATTTGTACAGATTGAGTATCCTCACCAAAACGTTTTGCGTTTTTCTCTGTTCTTAAAATAGCAGATTCAGCCATGTAAATTTCAATTAAAATATCAGCTGCAGCAATTAAAAGTTGTTGGTGTTTTTCTAAATCTGGTCCAAACTTTTGAACAGCAGATCCAGCAACCATTAAGAAAGTTTTCTTAAGCTTTTTAATGATTTCCTTTTCTTCTGCAAATAATTCAGAATAATCTGGTGTGTCAAAAGAAGGAATACCTAATAATTCATTACCAACTGCAGTTGCAGGACCTAATAAATCAACATGGCCTTTCATTGCTTTTTTAACTAACATACCAACGCATAACATACGGTTAATTTCGTTTGTACCTTCGTAAATACGAGCAATACGAGCATCTCTCCAAGCAGCTTCCATTGGAGTCTCTTCAGAGAATCCCATTCCACCAAAAATTTGAATTCCTTCATCAGCACAATTTTGTACATCTTCAGAAACAGCCACTTTTAAGATAGAACATTCAATAGCATACTCTTCAACACCTTTTAATTCTGCATCTTGATGAGAATTTCCTTCCGCTTCACGGATAGCAATACGATCTTCAATGTTTTTTGCAGCTCTATAAGAAGCTGATTCACCAACATAAGCATTGGTTGTCATTTCAGCTAATTTTACTTTTATAGCACCAAATTCAGAAATAGGCGTTTTAAATTGCTTACGTTCGTTAGCGTATTGTACAGCTGAAGTTACAATTCTACGTTGAGAATCTAAACAAGCAGCAGCTAATTTAATACGACCAACATTTAATGCGTTCATAGCTATTTTAAATCCACCTCCACGCTCAGATAACATGTTTTCTGCAGGAACTAAAGTGTCGTTAAAAAATACCTGACGCGTAGAAGATGCACGAATACCTAATTTATGTTCTTCTTCACCTAATGTAATTCCGTTTGGATTATTTCTATCAAATTCAACGATAAAACCTGTAATGTTTTTATCATCTTCAATACGAGCAAAAACAATAAATACTTCCGCAAAACCAGCGTTAGATATCCACATTTTTTGTCCGTTTACTTTATAATGTTTACCATCTGCTGTTAATTCAGCGGTAGTTTTTCCAGAGTTAGCATCAGATCCTGCACCAGGTTCTGTTAAACAGTAAGCACCAAAACGCTCACCCATTGCTAAAGCAGGAACAAATTTTTTCTTTTGTTCTTCTGTACCATATAATGTAATTGGCATCGTACCAATACCTGTATGAGCACCGAAAGCAGTACTAAAAGAACCTGTTCCACTTGAAATATAGTCACAAGTTAACATAGTAGAAACGAACCCCATACCTAATCCACCAAAAGCATCAGGGACAGAAACACCTAAGAAACCTAACTCACCAGCTTTACGCATAGTTTCCTCAGTTAAAGCATAGTCTTTTTTCTCAAACCTAGCTTTATTAGGTATGATTTCACGGTCGTTAAATTCCATAACCGCTTCTTTCATCATTGTTTGCTCTTCAGAAAAATCTTCTGGAGTAAACACATCTTCACAATTTGTTTCTTTTACAAGGAATTGACCTCCACGTAATATATCTTTATTTATTTCTGACATTTTTTGTTTGTTTTTTAGTTTAAGAATTCGAAAATACCTGCAGCACCTTGACCTGTACCTACACACATTGTTACCATACCGTATTTACCTTGCATATTACGTTTACGCATTTCGTCAAATAATTGTACAGATAACTTAGCTCCAGTACAACCTAATGGATGTCCTAATGCTATCGCTCCACCATTAACATTAATGATGTCAGCATCTAATCCTAATTCACGAATAACAGCCAATGATTGAGAAGCAAAAGCTTCATTTAATTCAATTAAGCTAATATCATCTTGTTTTAAACCTGCTTGCTTTAATGCTTTTGGAATTGCAGCAACAGGGCCAATTCCCATAATACGAGGTGGTACACCAGCTGCGGCATAACTTACCATACGGGCAATTGGTTTAATATTTAATTCTTTAACCATATCTTCACTCATTACCATAACAAAAGCAGCTCCATCACTTGTTTGTGATGAGTTACCAGCTGTTACACTTCCTCCTTGAGCAAAAACAGGACGTAAACGTTCTAACCCAGCAATGTTAGATCCTTTACGAGGACCTTCATCTTTGGTTACAGTGTATTTACGAGTCGCTTTTTTTCCTTTAGCATCTACATAAGTCTCTTCAACTTCTATAGGTACAATTTGATCTTGAAAACGATCTTCAGCTTGAGCTTTTAATGCTTTTAAATGAGAATTTAAAGCAAATTCATCTTGATCTTTACGAGAAATATTATACTTATTAGCAACTTCTTCTGCTGTATTTCCCATTCCCCAGTAATAATCTGCATGACCAGCAGCTACTGTATCATAATTTAATTCTGGTTTAAAACCTGTCATTGGTACAGAACTCATACTTTCTGCTCCACCTGCAATAATACATTCTGCCATTCCAGATTGAATTTTTGCTACTGCCATACCAATAGTTTCTATTCCAGAAGAACAAAAACGGTTTACAGTTACACCAGGTACATCTTCAATTTCTAATCCCATTAATGAGATTAAACGAGCCATATTTAAACCTTGTGAACCTTCTGGCATTGCATTACCAACAATAACATCGTCTATACGTTTCTTGTCAAAGTCAGGTAATTCATTCATTAAATGCTGAATGGTTTCAGCAGCTAACTCATCGGCTCTTTTAAATCTGAACGCACCTTTTTTAGATTTCCCTACGGCGGTTCTATATCCTTTTACTATATATGCTGTTTTCATAAATTCTTTCTCTTCTAGTTACGTAATGGTTTACCTTTCTTTAACATGTGTTGAATACGCTCCAATGTTTTACGTTCTGTACATAAACTTAAGAAAGCTTCGCGTTCTAAGTCTAATAAATACTGTTCAGAAACTTTAGTAGGTTCTGATAAATCTCCACCAGCCATTACATAAGCTAATTTATTAGCTATTTGCTGATCATGTTCTGATATAAACTTGCTTGCTTGCATAGAATCTGTAGCGACCATAAATGCACCTAAAGCTTGTTTACCAAGAACTAGTACATCATTACGTTCTCCAGGTTGTGTATAACCAGCTTCTGCCATTAATAACGCATGTTTCTTTGCTTCCGCTATTTGGCGATCTTTGTTAACAACAACAACATCTTTTCCTTTTTGTAATAATCCTAAGTCAAAAGCTTCATGGGCAGAAGTAGATACTTTTGCCATACCAATAGTTAAAAAGTATTCTTGTAAGATATTTAATTGAACATCCCCTTTACGGAAAGTATCTGATGCTCTTAAAGCCATTTCTTTAGAACCACCACCTCCAGGTATCACTCCAACTCCAAATTCTACTAATCCCATATAAGTTTCAGCAGCGGCAACAACTTTATCGGAATGTAATGATAATTCACATCCACCACCTAAAGCCATTCCATGTGGAGCAGAAATAGTTGGAATAGAAGAATAACGCATACGCATCATTGTATTTTGGAACATTCTAATGGCAGCATTTAATTCATCATATTCTTGCTCTACAGCCATCATGAAAATCATACCAATATTAGCACCTACAGAGAAATTTGCAGCTTGATTACCTACAACTAAACCATCGTAACTTTTTTCAGCTAAATCAATTGCTTTATTTAATCCAGCTAAAACATCTCCACCAATTGTATTCATTTTAGATTGGAATTCAACATTTAAAATTCCATCCCCTAAATCTTCAACAACTACTCCAGAGTTTTTGAAAACCTCTTTAGATTTACGAATGTTATCTAAAATTATAAATGAATCTTGACCTGGTTTTTTAGTCTGTGCTTTTGAAGGAACATCATAAAAGTAAGTTGCTCCGTTTTTTACAGTGTAAAAAGAAGTCTCTCCTTTTGCAACCATTTCAGTTACCCAAGCAGCAGGCTCTTTTCCATCAGCTTTCATTAATTCAATACCCTTTTCAACACCAACAGCATCCCAAATTTCGAAAGGACCATTTTCCCAACCGAAACCAGCTTTCATGGCATCATCAATTTTGTATAATTCATCTGAAATTTCAGGAATTCTATTTTGAACATAAGCAAACATTGCAGCAAAATTCTTACGGTAAAACTCACCCGCTTTATCTTTTCCACCAACTAAAACTTTAAATCGGTCAATTGGCTTGTCAATTGTTTTAGTTAATTCTAAGGTTGCAAATTTTGCTCTTTTAGATGCGCGATATTCCATCGTATCTAAATCTAACGTCAAAATTTCTTTTCTTCCTTCAGCATTTACAGTTTTCTTGTAAAAACCTTGTTTAGTTTTACTCCCTAACCACTTGTTCTCCATCATGGTATTGATGAAATCTGGTAATTCAAATAAACTATGAGCTTCGTCGTTAGGACAGTTTTTATGAATACCATTAGCAACATGAACTAAAGTGTCTAAACCTACAACATCTACTGTACGGAAAGTTGCTGATTTTGGACGACCAATTACTGGTCCTGTTAATTTATCAACTTCTTCAACTGTTAATCCTAATTCTTTTACTTGGTGAAATAAAGATTGAATTCCGAAAATTCCAATTCTATTACCAATAAAAGCAGGTGTATCTTTTGCTAAAACAGAAGTTTTACCTAGGTATTTACTTCCATAATCCATTAAAAAGTCTGTAACTTCTTGGTTACAGTCTGGTCCTGGAACAACTTCAAATAATTTTAAATAACGAGGAGGATTAAAAAAGTGAGTTACAGCAAAGTGCTTTCTGAAATCCTCACTACGTCCTTCATTCATGAATTTAATAGGAATACCAGAAGTGTTTGTAGAAATAATAGTACCTGGAGTACGATATTTTTCAACTTTTTCAAAAACACTTTGTTTGATGTCTAAGCGTTCTACTACAACCTCCATTACCCAATCTACATCTTTTATCTTAGGTAAATCATCATCAATATTACCCGTAGTAATTCTACTTGCAAATTTTTGATTGTAAATAGGTGATGGTTTAGATTTTAAAGAAGCCGTTAACGCATCGTTTACTAAACGGTTACGAACTGCTTTGTCTTCTAAAGTCAAACCCTTTGCCTTTTCTTTGTCGTTTAATTCTCTTGGTACTATGTCCAAAAGTAATACGTCAACGCCAATGTTTGCAAAGTGACAAGCGATACCGCTTCCCATAATACCGGAACCGATAATAGCTACTTTTTTAATTCTTCTTTTGCTCATTAGATTAATTGATTTGAATTTAAATAGCTTTAGATGAAAGATCAGTATAAATCTCTTTTTTAGCTATTAGTTTGTTTATTGTTTTTGTTACCTTAAAAAAAACTTCTAAATCTTGATCTGTAAGTTTTTCTTTTACTTTATCATTAAATTGATATACATAACCTTTAGAAACTTTTCTTTTGTCTTTACCTATATCTGTTAATTTAATCAAAACACTTCTTCCGTCATCTGGATTTTTTTCTCTTGTAATAAGATTTTTATCTTCCATAGATTTCAAAATTCTAGAAAGACTAGTAGGTTCCATTCCCATTAATGGTCCTAAAGCAGTAGAAGGCGTCCCGTTTAATTTATCGATATTAAGTAATACAAATGCCATTGCCATGGTACTGTCATGTTTTGTAGCTTGTTCATTGTACATTTTAGCTACAGCTTGCCATGTGGCTCTTAATTCGTGGTCTATTGATTTGCTTTTATCCATAATCGAATTCAAAGATAGTGAAATTTATTATGCATGCATAGTATTTTTGTAAAAAGTTATGCGTGCATAGTAAAATTTTTCACTAAAAAATGTGAAAATCGAATTATTACTTGATAAATTTTAGCTTTTTAATATTTTTAAACGATGAAGATGAGAATTTTACAAAGTAGATTCCTTATCTAAGATTAGATAAGTGTATAGAAGTTTTCTGTGATTTTTATAAAGAGTATTTGTTTTTTCCATTTGGAAAGAAAAAGAATGTGCTTGGAAGATAGTTACGAGTTTAAATTTTCTTATTGGATATTTTGTGCCTAACTAAAACTAAAAAACATTTATTATGAAAAAAATACTCTTACTTATTCTAGTTATAGCTTTTAATGTAAAAGCACAAAATGTAAATATTCCAGATGCTAATTTTAAAGCTTATTTACTGAATAATAGTTTAATAAATACTGATAGCAATTTATTAGAAATATCGGTAGTGGAGGCAAATGCTTTTACAGGGGATATACTCTGTAATGGTTTATCAATTTCAAATTTAACAGGAATAGAAGAATTTACAGGGATACAAACTTTGAATTGCAGCGATAATCCATTAATAAATACTTTCTTAGACGTTTCAGCTAATACTGCTTTAAATCGCTTGACTTCTCATAATAGTCAATTAACGGCTATAGATATTTCTACGAACACTGCTTTGGAGTACTTGGATCTTCATGGGAATGACTTAAGAAATATAGATATATCAACTAATATTATTTTGAAGAATATAGATCTTGATAATAATAACTTAACAAGTATAAATGTTTCAAATAACATTGCTTTAACTGCCTTGAGTTTAGCTAATGCTTATCAATTGGGAAGTATAAATGTTTCATCTAATATTAATCTAGAATATCTTAACGTATATAATACTGGACTAACAAGTCTAGATATCTCGGCTAATATAGGTTTATTATCGTTACAGTGTTCTTTAAATCAGTTAACTACTGTAGATGTTTCAACTAATGTTCTTTTGGATTGGTTTACGTGTTTTGGAAATCAATTAACAAGTTTAGATATTTCAGATAACTCTATATTAAGAGTACTTGATGTAAGTGGAAATCAATTAACAAGTTTAGATGTTTCAGATAATCCCATATTAGGGCTACTTGATGTAAGCGAAAATCAATTAACAAGTTTAGATGTTTCAGTAAATACAGTTTTAGTAACTTTACACTGTGATTTTAATCAATTAGCGAGCTTAGATTTATCTAATAATATATATTTATCTCGAGTAATATTGAATGATAATCAGTTAACGTCTTTAAATGTAGTTAATGGGTTTAATCAAGATATACTTGATTTTAGAATAACTAATAATCCGAATTTATTATGTGTGCAAGTGGATAATCCTACATATAGTAATAACAGTTTAATTTGGAGCTTGAAAGATTCACAAACATATTATAGCCTAACTTGTAATCCTTCACCTTGTATTGTAACTATACCAGATGCTAATTTTAAATCATATTTAGTAAGTAATAGTTTAATTAATACAAATGGAGATACGGAAATTCAATGTAGTGAAGCAGCAGCTTTTACAGGAGAGATTATATGCCCGAATAATAATATTTCAGACTTAACAGGAATTGAGGCTTTTATTAAAATAAGAGTGTTAAATTGTAGTGGAAATTTATTAAATAATTTAGACGTTTCTTTTAATACAGATTTAGAAAATTTAAATTGTTGGTCTAATTTATTGGGAGTTTTAGATACTTCTAATAATGTTAATCTTAGAATATTAAATTGTGGGAAAAATCAATTATCCAATTTAAATCTTTTAGCTAATTTAAATTTAGAAAAAATTTCTTGTAATGAAAATCAATTAACAAGTATAGATATTTCAGGTAATACAGATTTAGAGTATTTAAATTGTAAATTGAATCAATTAACAACATTAGATGTTTCTAATAATATAGTACTTGATTTTTTAAGCTGTAGCAACAATCAAATAGAAGATTTAGATGTTTCTTTTAATGTTGATTTAAGATACTTTAGAAGTAGTAATAATAACTTGAAAAACTTAAATATAGCAAATACCAGTAATACAAATATTTATTCTTTTGATATTAGAAATAATTCAAATTTAACCTGTGTTCAGGTAGATCCATCAACAATTACTAGCACAAATTCTATTTGGCTAAATAAAGATTCACAGCATACTTATAGTTCTATTGCTTGTCCCGTTATACCTTTAGCATCATTACGTTTGAGTGTTTTAAAAAATATTACTGTATACCCAAATCCAGTACAAGAGATATTGTATTTTGAAACAGCAGAAGTTGAAATTTCAAAAATAGAAATTTTAGATTTTTCAGGTAACGTCTTGATAAAAACAGTAAATATAAAAGAAGGTATAGCTGTTTCAGCTTTAAAGTCAGGGGTGTATTCAGTTAAAATATATTCAGAAGGGGATTTTATTATTGAGCATTTAATAAAAGAATAAATATTCCTTTTTTAAGTTTAAAATAAACCGTTTGTAAATTTGTTTTACAAACGGTTTATTTTATTTAGTAATTATTGTAACAATTTGTATTTATGTGTTACTAACTAAATATAAAAAGAAGTAAGTTTGTATAAAAGTATTCCTAAAAATTAATAAATAAGACTAATGAGTAATTTATTAGAAATTAATAATGTAGTTAAAAGTTATGGAGATTATACTGCATTAAATAACGTGTCATTACACGTTCCAAGAGGAAGTGTATTTGGATTGTTAGGGCCAAATGGAGCAGGAAAAACTTCATTAATTAGAATTATTAATCAAATAACAATGCCAGATAGTGGTGAAGTTATTTTAGATGGAGAAAAATTAGCTCCACATCATATTGAATATATTGGATATCTTCCAGAAGAACGCGGTTTGTATAAGTCAATGAAAGTTGGTGAGCAAGCATTGTACTTAGCACAATTAAAAGGTTTAAGTAAAACTGAAGCTAAGAAAAGATTAAAATATTGGTTTGAAAAATTTGATATTTCTGCTTGGTGGGACAAAAAAATAGAAGAATTATCTAAAGGAATGGCGCAAAAAGTGCAATTTATTGTTACGGTAATGCATAATCCTAAATTGTTGATTTTTGATGAACCTTTTTCTGGTTTTGATCCAATTAATGCACAGTTAATTGCTAAAGAAATATTACAATTAAGAGACGAAGGGGCTACTATTATCTTTTCTACGCATAGAATGGAAAGTGTTGAAGAAATGTGTGATTACATAGCGTTGATAAATAAGTCTAATAAAATTTTAGACGGAAAATTAGAAACCATCAAAAGACAATACCGTACCAATACATTTCAAGTTGGATTAGATGCAACTAATCCAGCAGAAGTTCAACAAAAATTAAAAGAACAATTTGATGTTTTACCTGCAGATTTTAAAACACTTAATAAAGGTTTAAAATTAAATATAAAAATAAAAGACGGAGGTACAGCAAATGAATTATTATCATTTTTGACAAACGCAGGTCAAGTGCATCATTTTGTAGAATTAGTTCCAACAGCCAATGATATTTTTATTCAGGCAGTAAATAAAAATAGTTAATAAGATGAAAAAATTAAAATTAATAATACTTCGTGAGTTTACTGCAAAGGTTAAAAATAAGTCGTTTATAATTATGACTTTTTTAAGCCCGTTGATCATGATTGCAATGATTGCTTTAATTGTTTTTTTAACAAAGCAAAATGATAGTAGTGTTAAAGAAATATTATATGTAGATAACTCTGATTTGTTTACTGCAGAAGATTTTAAAAGTACTGAAACAATAAAATATTTAGATTTTTCAGATTTAGGGATTGAAGAAACTAAAAAAAAGGTTGAAGAAGGAAATCATTACGGGGTTTTGCTTTTACCAAAGATTGATAGTTTAGAGTTATTGGCAAAATCAGTAGAATTCTTTTCTAAAGATACACCTGGTTTAAACACCATGGAAAATATAGAAGGAATTGTAAATACTAAACTTGGAAGTTTAAAAATGCAACAATTGGGTATTGATGAGCAAAAGATAAAATCATCAAGAATTCGTTCGGATATTAAGTTGCTTAATTTTTCTGGAGAAAAAAGCTCAAAGCAAGCAAGTGCTGCAAAAATAGCAGTAGGTAGTATTGCAGGTTATTTACTAATGATGTTTGTAATCATTTACGGAACATCTGTAATGAGAAGTGTAATAGAAGAAAAAACAAGTAGAATTATAGAAGTAATTGTTTCGTCTGTAAAACCTTTTCAATTAATGTTAGGTAAGATAATAGGTAATGCAGCAGCAGGTTTATTGCAGTTTTTTGTTTGGGGAATTTTACTATTGATAGCTTTTATTGCAGTTTCGTTATTTGTAGGTATAGATTCAGCAGAGTTGTTTTCAAAAGATATCAGCCCAGAGCAATTAGCACAAATGCAAGATGTAATTGGTAACAAAGCGAATTTGGTAGCAGCTTTTTTAAAGTTACCTTTTTTATCATTATTCTTTCTGTTTATTTTTTATTTTCTGGCAGGTTATATGTTGTATAGTTCTTTATATGCAGCAATTGGAGCAGCGGTTGATAACGAAACAGACACGCAACAGTTTATGATGCCAATAATGATGCCGTTAATGTTAGCAGTATATGTAGGAGCTTTTACAGTTATGAATGATGCTCATGGACCAGTATCTATATTTTTCTCTCACTTTCCATTAACATCCCCAATAGTAATGTTAATGCGTTTTCCTTTTGGAGTAGCATGGTGGGAAGTATTAATTTCTATGATATTATTGGTGTTAACATTTATAGGAATTGTTTGGCTTGCAAGTAAAATATATAGAGTAGGTATTTTAATGTATGGTAAGAAGCCAACATATAAAGATTTATGGAAATGGATTCGTTATAATGGTTAATTTTTTGTTGATGAAAGAGTTGAATAAAATATTAAATTATACGTTTGAGTACAACAAACAAATAGGAATTAGCGTAAAAACTATTTTGCTTACAATAACTATAATTATTATAGCCTCTTATTTGTTAAAATTATTAAAGAAGTTAGTTGTAAACAGGCTTGAAAAGAGTGATGTTAATAAATTTGATACCGTTTTTTCTTTTGGTAAATGGTTATTGTATATCGTTATATTTTTAACAACATTAAGTTCTTCTGGTGTAAATGTAAGCGCCGTTTTTGCTGCTTCAGCAGCATTGTTGATTGGTATTGGTTTGGCGCTGCAAACTTTTTTTCAAGATATAATTTCTGGAATTTTCATTATTTTAGATCAAAGTGTTCATGTTGGTGATTATATTGAAATAGATGGTAAAGTTGGTAAGGTTGAAGAGATAAAATTAAGAACAACAAGAGCGGTTACCATAGATAATAAAGTGTTAATTATACCAAATCATAAATATTTAACGAGCAGTTTATATAATTGGACACAAAATGGAAGTGTAATTAGAGAATCTGTTTTTGTTGGAGTTGCTTATGGCTCAGATGTTCAATTAGTAAAAAAGTTATTAATTCAATCAGCAGAAGAGCATCAAAATATTTTAAAAAATCCAACACCTTTAGTTTTGTTTAAAAACTTTGGAGATAGTTCTTTAGATTTCGAATTAATTTTTACATCAAACAATAGCTTTCAAATAGCAATAATAAAAAGTGACTTAAGGTTTAGAATAGATGAATTGTTTAGAAAGCATAATATTTCTATTCCATTTCCTCAAAGAGATATTCATATGATTAAGGAGTAGTTATTGTATATGAAAAAAAGGTTATTACTTAAATTATTTGGTGCCTTAGCCATAATCCTATTTTTTGTTTTTAGTGTAATAGAAGTAAAAAATTCAATACTATTTTTTTTAGCTTTTATTATTCCATTAGTAATTATAAGATTTATTGAAGTAGTGTGTTTTTTTGTGAACAGAAAAAAACATATCAAATTAGGAAAAATAGAGTTCTTTAATGATCAGTTGAAATCAATATTAATAAATGTTTTAGCAATCTGCTTTTTATATTTAGTAATTAAATACGCAAATAATATTGATATTAAACAAACTAATTTCTCTTCTTTTTTTACAAGAGACAATAATGCTTTTAAGTATTTATTTTTTGTTTTGTTTATTCATTTAATAAGAACTTTTGTTGGTGATAACAGAGTTATTTATTTAACAGATAGAGGATTGTTGACTTCAGTTAATTATTTTGAAGACTATTTATGGAAAGATTTTAAAAGTTATAAATTAATTAAGGAACAGTCTTTGATTCGTTTTACAAAGAAAAATGATAAATTCCTTTTTGTTAAGTATGAAGAATTGTATTTTGATGAAAGAAATTTAGAAATTACAGAAGTGTTGAATAAAAACATAACCATATGTCTAAAATATTAATAATAGAAGATGAAGCTGCAATTCGTAGAGTGCTAAAAAAAATCATTTCAGAAGAAAATGATTCGTATGAAGTTGAAGAAGCAGAAGACGGATTAGCTGGTTTAGAGCTGCTAACCAAAAATGATTACGATTTAGTATTGTGTGATATTAAAATGCCAAAAATGGATGGGGTTGAGGTGCTGGAAAAAGTTAAAAAGATAAAACCTGAAATTCCAATGGTCATGATTTCTGGTCACGGAGATTTAGATACTGCTGTAAATACAATGCGTTTAGGAGCTTTTGATTATATTTCTAAACCACCAGATTTAAACCGATTATTAAATACTGTTCGTAATGCATTAGATAGAAAAGAATTAGTTGTAGAGAATAAAAGACTAAAGAAAAAAGTAAGTAAAAATTACGAAATGATTGGTGAGAGTAATGCAATTACTCATATTAAAGAAATCATAGAAAAAGTTGCAGATACTGATGCACGTGTTTTAATTACTGGTCCAAACGGAACAGGAAAAGAGCTAGTAGCACATTGGCTACATGAAAAATCAGATAGAGTTAAAGCTCCAATGATTGAAGTGAATTGTGCTGCAATTCCATCTGAATTAATAGAAAGTGAATTGTTTGGTCATGTAAAAGGAAGTTTTACAGGAGCTAATAAAGATAGAGCAGGTAAATTTGAAGCCGCCAATGGAGGAACTATATTTTTAGATGAAATTGGAGATATGAGTTTGTCTGCACAAGCTAAAGTTTTACGTGCTTTACAAGAAAGTAGAATCTCTAGAGTAGGTTCAGATAAAGATATTAAAGTAAATGTAAGAGTTTTAGCAGCTACAAATAAAGATTTAAAAAAGGAAATAGCCGAAGGACGTTTTCGTGAAGATTTGTACCATCGTTTAGCTGTTATTTTAATTAAAGTTCCTGCATTAAATGATAGAAGAGAAGATATTCCTTCATTGGTGAATTTCTTTGCTGAAAAAATATCAAAAGCACAAGGGAGTCCTAAAAAAGAATTCTCTAAGTCAGCAATTAAATTGTTACAAGAGTACGATTGGACAGGTAATATTAGAGAATTGCGTAATGTAGTTGAGCGTTTAATTATTTTAGGAGAAAAAGAAGTTTCTAAAAACGATGTTGCTTTATTTGCAAGTAAATAAAATATATATTTTAATATCATTACAAAAAAAATCGAAATCAAAGATAAACACTCTTTTGATTTCGATTTTTTTATTTTTAATTCAGAGTTATGCTAAATCAAACCTGTCTAGATTCATAACTTTTGTCCATGCTTTTACAAAGTCTGTAACAAATTTTTCTTTTGCATCATCACTTCCGTAAACTTCAGCAATAGCTCTTAATTCGGTATTAGAACCAAAAATTAAATCAGCTCTAGTTCCTGTGAACTTTGTTTCACCAGTTTTACGATCAACTCCAATAAATTCATTATCGTCAGAAGAAGTAGCCTTCCATGTTAAAGAAAAATCTAAGATATTTGAAAAGAAATCATTAGATAAAGAACCAATATTATCTGTAAAAACTCCATTTTTAGAATTATTGTAGTTTGTGCCCAAAACACGTAAGCCACCAACCAAAACAGTCATTTCAGGAATAGACAGCGTTAATAAGTTTGCACGATCTATTAATAAATCTTCGTCAGCAATTTTTAATTTTGGATGTTTATAATTTCTAAAACCATCAGCTAAAGGTTCTAAATGACTAAAAGATTCTATATCTGTTTGTTCTTGAGTTGCATCACCTCTTCCTTGAGAGAAAGGAATTGAGATATCGTATCCTGCATTATTAGCGGCTTTCTCTATAGCAGTATTTCCTGCTAATACAATTAAATCTGCCATAGATATAGTTCCTACGAATTTATTTTTAACTCCTTCTAAAAGCGCTAAAACTCTATTTAATTCAGGGGTATTGTTTACAGCCCAATTTCTTTGTGGTTCTAGTTGTATTCTCGCTCCATTTGCACCACCACGTTTGTCTGAACCTCTAAAAGTGGAAGCAGAAGCCCACGCTGTTTTTACTAAATCAGAAACTGATAAGTTAGTAGCTGAAATAAGTTTCTTTAAATTTTCAATATCATCATAATTTAAAGAGTAGTTTACTTTAGGAATTGGATCTTGCCATAATAGTTCTTCTTTAGGGATTTCAGGACCTAAATAGCGAGCTACAGGTCCCATGTCTCTGTGGGTTAATTTAAACCACGCGCGTGCAAAAGCATCTTCAAAAGCAGCATGATCTTTATGGAATTTTTCTGATATTTTTTTATAAGTTGGATCAATTTTTAAAGCCATATCAGCTGTAGACATTATTAATGCTTGTTTTTCATTTGCATTACCAGCTTTAGGCGCCATTCTAGCGTCTTTATTTGCAGGAGTCCATTGATGTGCTCCAGCAGGACTTTTAGTTAATACCCAATCGTAATTTAAAAGAACATCAAAATAATCATGATCCCATTGTGTTGGATTAGGAGTCCAAGCACCTTCTAAACCACTTGTAATTGTATCATCTAAAACTCCAGATTTGTATGTGTTTTTCCATCCTGTACTCATTTCTTCAATAGTAGCTCCATGAGGTTCAGTACCAACATATTTTTCAGGGTCAGCAGCACCATGAGTTTTTCCAAAAGTATGACCACCAGCAATTAAAGCAACAGTTTCTTCATCATTCATAGCCATTCTACCAAAAGTAATTTTAATGTCATGAGCTGATTTTAATGGATCAGGTTCTCCATTTGGACCTTCAGGGTTTACGTAAATTAATCCCATATGAACAGCACCTAATTGGCCTTCTAATTCTCCGTCACTTGTATCGTAACGTTCGTCATTACCTAACCATTGATTTTCACTTCCCCAGTAAATATCTTGTTCTGGTTCCCAGACATCTTCTCTTCCTCCAGCAAAACCGAATGTTTCAAATCCCATTGACTCTAAAGCACAATTACCTGCAAGAATCATTAAATCTGCCCAAGATATTTTATTTCCATATTTCTTTTTTATAGGCCATAATAGTAAACGTGCTTTATCTAAGTTCCCGTTATCTGGCCAACTATTTAAAGGCGCAAATCGTTGTGAACCAGATGAAGCACCTCCACGACCATCTCCAACTCTGTAGGTACCAGCACTATGCCAAGCCATACGAATCATAAAACCACCATAATGGCCATAGTCTGCAGGCCACCAATCTTGTGAATTTGTCATTAAATTAATAACATCTTTTTTAAGTTCTTTATAATCCAAGCTATTAAATGCCTCAACATAATTGAAATCTTTTCCCATCGGGTCAGATTTTGTGGCATTTTGTCTAAGTATGTTTAATTTTAACTCATTTGGCCACCAATCTCTATTAGAAGTTCCTGCACCTGATGATTTTACAGGATTGCTGTGAAAAGGACATTTTGAAATATCTCCATTAGTTTTGTCGCTGCTCATATATAATGTTTTTTATTATTAGTAATTGCTTTTCAAAGTTAAGGTAAATATTGAAATAATTAAAATCTATATATTTTATATTATCATAGTTTTTGGTTATGTATAATGTTTAGTGTTTTGTCTTTTAGTTGTTTAGTTTGTTTTTTATTAAAGGTATCAATAATTCTTATGAAAGCATAAAATTTTTTTTTGAATTTCTTATTGAAAAACCTCGACAAGAAGATAAATTTGCAACTGTTAAAATTGAATATTAATAATTAAAATTATACAAAATGGCTACAGCAGTAGGTAAGAAATTTCCAGATTTAAACGTTGACGCAATGAACGAAATGGGAGATACGTTTAAATTAAATGTTTTAGAAGAAGCGGTAAATAACAAGAAAAAAATAGTTTTATTTTGGTATCCAAAAGATTTTACTTTTGTATGTCCTACTGAATTACATGCTTTTCAAGCTGCAATTGGAGAATTCGAAAAAAGAAATACAATTGTAATTGGAGCTTCATGTGACACTCCAGAGGTTCATTTTGCTTGGTTAAGCACAGCAAAAGATAATGGAGGTATTGAAGGTGTAGCATATCCTTTATTAGCAGATAGTAATAGAAACTTATCTTCTATATTAGGTATTTTAGATATTACAAATGAAACTTTTGACGAAGCTACAGGTACTGTTCAAGTTGAAGGAGATAATGTAACATATAGAGCTACTTATTTAATAGATGAAGAAGGAACTGTTTTTCATGAGGGTGTAAATCATATGCCAGTTGGTCGTAATGTAAATGAATATTTACGTTTGATTGATGCTTATACACATGTTCAACAAAAAGGTGAAGTTTGTCCAGCAAATTGGGAAGAAGGTAAAGAAGCAATGGCTCCTAATGCAAAAGGAACTGCAGCTTATTTAGCAGCAAACTAAACTAAAAGATAAAATAAAAGAAAACTTGTGTTTTGTACGCAAGTTTTCTTTTCAAAATAATAAAGTCATGGTACAAGAGTTAACGCAAGATAATTTATCAGAAATAGTAGCTAGCAATGCTAAAGTAGTTGTTCAATATTCAGCAACATGGTGTGGTAATTGTAGAATTATGAAACCAAAGTTTAAAAAACTATCTACAGAAAATGAAGATAGTACTTATGTTATTGTTGATGCAGAAAAATTTCCTGAGAGTAGAAAATTAGCAGATGTGAGCAATTTACCAACTTTTGCAACTTTCGTGGACGGTAAATTGGTGAATCAAACACAAACAAATAAGTTTGATGTATTAAAAGAATTGGTAAACGAAATTATATAAGTTATGAAATTACCTGTAATAAAGCACTTAACTAATTTTATTGAAGAGAACGATCAAGATTATGTTTTGGAAACTATTGAAACCTTAGAAGCATTAACTGAAGTCTCTTCTTTAAAAGATGAAGAATTAGATGTAATAGGTGAATTAATTTCTAATTTATATGGAGCAGTTGAAGTAGATAAAATGATAAAAGATGGTTCTCCTAAAAAAGAAGCATTAAATAATTTTATGAAACGCGTTTTAGGAGCTATTGATAAATAGTAATTGAAATTCAAAAATAAAAAGCGCTACAATACATTTTATTGTAGCGCTTTTTTATGTCCTAATTTTAGGAAAATAAAAAAGCCAGTATTTTAGGGAATACTGGCTTTATAAATATTATTGGTTAGTAGTTTAAGTTAATTTTTTAGGGAAAAGTGAAAGGCAAAAAACTAGCCAATAAATACATAATATCTTTGATACAAAACTACGTAAAATCACCTAATTTATAATAGCTGTTAAGGTGACAAAAAGTGACAAAACCAATAAAAACAATTTAAAATGATAGGTTTTGAATAAAATGTTCTAATTCTTGATTTTTAGATACTTCCATTTTTTTACGAATTCTATATCGTACTGCTTTAATCGAATCTGTACTGGAATTTCTAATAGAAGCAATTTCTTTTATAGATAAATTTAAACGTAAAAAAGAACAAACTTCTCTTTCTGTTTTTGTTAAGTTAGGAAATAATTCTATAATTTTTTGATCAAAACCTTGGTTAATAATGTTTATTTTATCTTGTAAAAGAGATAATTTACTTTCAGTACTTATTTGTTGTTGAAGTTTTAATAATAAAGTATTGGTATAATTTTTTACGTCTTTCGACTGGCTTAAGTTTTTATCTGTTTTTATTTGTTTAGATAGTTGCTTTATAAATTCTAAACGCATGGTATTATCAGCGATTATAGATTTTAACTCAGCTTCAGAAGTTTTTACTTTTTGTGTTAGAATCTCTTTTTTTAATTTTTCTTTTTCAAATTTATCTCGTACAATTCTAGAACGAGCTCTATAATTTCTCCAAATTAAAAAAACAATCAAAAGTAAAAAAAACAGTATTAATGAAAATAAAAGAATGTAAAACCTATTTTGAGTTTCTTTTTTACTAGCGGTTAATTCTAATTCTTTTCTTTCAATATCAAACTCGTATTTTAACTCTAATTCTTTTATTTTATTTTGTTTTTGTATGTCATAAATAGAATCTGAATGTTTTTTGAAAAGTATAGAGTTTTCATATGCTTCTTTGTAATTATTCATTTTAGCATAAACAAGACTTCTTAACATGTGAGCTCTGGATATCCTATATTTAAAATCTTCTTTTTTTGCTATTACTACTGATGAGTCTAAATATTTTAAAGAAGTCTCCAGTTCACTAAGTTTAAAATAACTAACAGAAAGATTAAAATAATCTAAGGATATCCCCATTTTATCTTTATTCTTTTTCAGATAATCTAAGATTTTAAGACGCAATTTTATGGCTTTATGGTGTTGGTTTTGGGTGCCATATAATACAGATAAGTTATTGTAAATAAGATTAATGTTACTAGAATCTTTTAATATGTTGAATATTCCTAAAGCTTTTTCATAATAATAGTTTGTAGAATCATACTTTTTTGAATAAAAAAAGGTTCTTCCCATAAAATCATAGGTTTTACCGATAAGTAATGAATCGTTTGTTTTTGTAGATAATTTAAAGGCTTTATCTAATTGTTGTTTTATTTTTAGACTATCATCTAAATATCTGTGAAGGTGGGCTAGTTCTAAACTTACATTTACAATGTTAAAGGTATCTTTAAGTTTGTTGTAAATTTTTTCAGCTTTAAAAAGATGGGTATAGCTCTCAGAAAATAAACCTTTTTTTCTATGAATTATTCCTAATTTATAAAAAACATATGCTTTTCTAACCGAATCGTATTCTTCCATAAGAACAAAAGCATCATTGAAAAGCTTTTTAGATTTTGCAATATCTTTTTTTAAATAATAATCAGCCTGATTTATTAATTCTTTTAGTTGAATACTATCATTTAAAATAATACTCGGTTGTTTTGAAAGTCTTATGCCAGGTTTATCTAGCTCTTGTGAGTTAATAGTTGTAATAACGAGCAAAAAAAATATAACTATGGTAAGCTTCATAGATAATATGTTTTTTTGTTTTTGTGTAGGTTTAGTTGAAAACAAGGGGATATCTTTTCTTTTTAAGCCATTAAAAATAAACAAACTCGTATGTAAAAAAAAGCGAATTACTAAATTTAACTCATTTTAAAGATCTGTTTTTTTATATAAAACAATAAAAGACAAATTAAGATAAAAGATTAATAAAAAAAGATTAGCGAGTAAGTTGTTTAATGATTTTTGAATGCTTTGGAAACAAAGCAATTAATTCTTCTCTCTTAGGAAGTACAAAATCTTTAAAATCAAAACCAGGGGAAACAGTACAACCAGTAAAAGCAAAAGAGTTTTCTTTAATGATCTCTGCAGCAAACCAATATTGGGCTGGAACAACAAATTGAGGTTTTTCGTTATTTAATAAATCATTACCAATTAAAACAAAAGAATAATTTCCATCAAGAGAAATCATGTGTAATTTTAAGGTAGTTCCACTATAAAAATGCCAAATTTCATCTTGATTAATTTTATGAAAGGCAGAAAACTTTTCAGAAGTCAATAAAAAGTAAATACAAGTACTGTAATTTCGATCACCAAAAAAATGTTCAGATAAATTATTGTTTTTTATTAATCCATTACTTCTATAAGTTTCTTTATAATAACCACCTTCAGGATGCTCTGTTAAATCGAATTTTGTAATGATCTCTTTAGCTGTCATTTTTTAATTTTAAGTGAAGTTTAAATCGTGTCTTTTTTTATTAATAAAGCTAAGCCAGTAAAAGTTAATAATCCGTTTAAGATTAAAACGAAAAAGCCAAAATCAAAATTAAAATTTAACTTAGCAAAATAACTAATTGTAAAAGTTAAAATTGGGGCTAATATGCATATAAGAGGAACAAGTTTATCTTTAATTTTAAAATTAGTAAACAATCCAAAAGCATACAAGCCTAACAGAGGGCCATAAGTATAGCCGGCAAACTTAAATATGCTTGAAATAACACTTTGATCAGCTATAAAATATTTAAAAAATAAAATAGTAGCTATCAATATAAAAGAAAATAAAACATGAATTATCTTACGTGTTTTTTCTTGTTTTTTTGTTGATTCGTTTTTATCAATTTCTAAAATGTCAATACTAAAAGAAGTCGTTAAAGATGTTAGCGCACTATCTGCACTAGAATACGCAGCAGCAATTAATCCTAATAAAAAGAACAAAGATGTTGCTAAGCCCAAATCACCACTCATAGCAATCATTGGAAAAAGGTTGTCTTTTTGTGCATTAATATCATTTGCAGCAGCATAATCTGTTAATAAAATACCTAAAGCTAAAAAGAAAAAGTTAACAATAACTAAAACTAACGTAAACCAAAACATGTTTTTTTGTGCATCTTTTAAATTTCTGCAAGTCAGATTTTTTTGCATCATATCTTGATCTAAACCAGTCATAACAATAGCTATAAAAGCACCAGATAAAAATTGATTCCAAAAGAATTTCCCAGATTTCCAATCATCAAAAAAGAATATTTGTGATAATTTGTTTTTAGTTACATAGCTAAAGAGGTTATCTATCTGCATTTTGTCGCTAATCATTACAATACAAACACCAACTGCAATTAGCATAAAAAGAGTTTGCAAAGTATCTGTCCAAACAATAGTTTTTATTCCTCCTTTAAAAGTGTATAACCAAATTAATAAAATGGTAATAGAAACGGTAATCCAAAACGGAATTCCATAAGCATCAAAAAGTATCAATTGCAATACATTGGCAACTAAAAACAATCTAAAAGAAGCGCCAATAGTTCTTGATAATAAAAAGAAAGAAGCACCAGTTTTATAGGAAGATTTACCAAAACGATCTTGTAAATAACTGTAAATAGAAGTTAAATTTAATTTATAATATAAAGGCAGTAAGACTAAACCAATTACAGCATAACCAACTATATAACCAAATACCATTTGCATGTAACTTAGTTGACTTCCTTCAACCCAACCAGGAACAGAAATAAAAGTAACACCAGATAATGAAGCGCCAATCATACCAAAAGCAACCAAGTACCAAGGAGAGGAATTATTAGCTTTAAAAAAAGTTTCGTTAGTGGCTGATTTACCTGTGATATATGAGATAAGAATTAATACTCCAAAGTAAGAGAGTATTAATAAAAGTATGTGTAAAGGTTGCATAATTTGTTTTTGATTACCACGAATATAATAAATAAAAAATGCTATCAATTATAATTAATTGATAGCATTTTTATGAGTGGCAACAAAATGGTTTAGTTAATTTCTATTACAACATCAGCTATATTTTTACGAACCTTTTTTAAATCTTTCATATAATCATCTTCAGCTCTAAAACCAACAGGTAAAACCAAAACTGATGTTAGGTTTTGTTCACTTAATCCTAAAATTTCATCATATTTTTCTGGAATAAAACCTTCCATTGGGCAAGAGTCAATTTTTTCTACGGCACAAACAGTCATTAAATTACCTAAAGCAATATATGCTTGGTTTTTGTTCCATTGAAATAATTCTTCTTGAGTTCTTTTACTAACGTCAGCAGTTAAAAAATCTCTAAACGGATTTAAAACTTCATCAGGTGTGTTTCTAACTTTTTTAATTAAATCAAAATAATCATTAGCAGCATCTTCTTTAAAAACTTTAGGTATGCATAATACCAATAGGTGAGAAGCCTGAGTAATTTGTGCTTGATTCCAAGAATGTTCAACTAATTTTTGTTGTAGTTTTTTATTTTGTATGACAAGCATTTTAACTGGTTGTAAACCATAAGATGTTGCTGTTAGATTAAAAGTTTCTTTTAATGTATTTATTTGGTTTGTTGATAAGGTTTTATTTTCGTCAAATTTCTTAACAGCATATCGCCATTGTAAACTATCTATTGTATTCATTTTTATTTGAAATTTTATGTAAAAGTACATATTCCATTCAATTAAGTTTAAAAATCAGATAGATTAAAGCAATACGGATATAAAATATTTTTTTGTAGCTTTAAAGAAAAATTGCGCTATGAAAGAAGAGTTCTTACATTATGTATGGCTGTATAAATTATTTTCTTCGGATGAGTTCCAGACTACAGATAACAGTGAAATATCAATAATAAAATCAGGATTTCCTAATGAGAATTCTGGCCCTGATTTTCTGAATGCCCAATTAATTATTGATGGACAAAAATGGGTAGGAAATATAGAGATTCATTTAAAGTCATCAGATTGGTATGCACATCATCATGAAAGAGATGTTAATTATGATGCGGTTATTTTACATGTTGTTTATGAAGATGATGCTGTTGTTTATATGAAAAATAATAAATCGCTACCAACTTTAGAACTGAAATCTAAAATATCAAAAAAAGTATTTCAAAACTATCAAGATTTAATACAAACGACTAAAAGCTGGATTCCTTGTGAAAAACATATCTCTGAAGTTGATGGTTTTTTGATGAATAGTTGGATGGACAGTCTATATTTAGAACGTTTGGAGGATAAATCAACCTTTATAAAAAAACTATTGTTAGATTCTGATAATAATTATGAAGCTGTTTTATTTCAGCTGTTAGCTAAGAATTTTGGTTTAAAAGTAAACGGAGAAGCTTTTTTAAATTTAGCAAAGTCGTTAGATTTTTCAATTATAAGAAAAGAAAGCTTTAATGAATTTAAAGTTTCAGCCTTATTGTTTGGTCAAGCAGGGTTTTTAGAAGAAAATGAATTAGATGGATATTATCTTCAATTAAAAAAAGAATATAATTATTTGAAATATAAATACAAGCTAAAGTCGTTAAATAAAAATCAATTTCAGTTTTTTAGGATGCGTCCAAATAATTTTCCAACAATTCGCATTGCTCAGCTTGTAGCATTATATTATAAACATCAGAATTTATTTTCTAAACTAATAGAGGTTAAAAAATCAGAAAATTTTTATGCTTTATTATCGGTATCTGTAAGTGATTTTTGGAAGGGACATTATACATTTGAGACAAGATCAAAAGTGTCTTCAAAAAAACTAACAAAATCATTTATAAATTTATTGATTATAAATACCATCGTCCCTTTAAGTTTTGTTTACTCAAAAGAAACAGGTAAAGAAATAAATGTATTACAATTAATGGAACAATTATCTCCAGAAAAGAATAGCATTATCTCTAGTTTTTCAAATTTAAATATTATAGCTAAAAACGCCTTTGAAACTCAAGCTTTACTACAACTTAAAAACAATTATTGTGCACCTAAAAAATGTTTGAATTGTAAAATAGGAAATATTATTCTTGTAAATTAATCATATTCTTTTGTTTTAATTAATAGAGAATAGACTTCGTGTTGTTTTTAAGTGCAAGTATATAAATACTAAGCAAAAATTAAAATGATATATTTGTTTAAAATTATAAAAAAATGAAAAAACTAATTATTACTGTTATTACGTTAGCATTTGTATTTACTAGTTGTAAAGACGATAAAAATTCATCTGACAAAAAAACTGTAAAAGTTGATGAAACTACAATTATTGAAGAAGAGGTAAAAGCAGGACATGCAGTTTGTTTATATGACAAATTATCTATTAGAGATAAACCTTCTAAAAAAGGAAAGTGGTTAACTTCTATGAGTTTAGGTGAAAAAGTAACGTATACTGGAGAAGAAGTTTTAGATTCAGTTTCTAAAAGGATATTTTGTAAAGTAAAATTAACAGATGGAAAAGAAGGTTGGACAAGAGTTGACTTAATGGCTGTTAATGGAGAAGTAGGAGCAATGAAAGAAACTGCTACTGTTTATAAAAGACCTGATTTATTAACCAAAACAGAAAACAAGTTTAGTCCAATGGATATTGTCGCTATTATGACTACTCAAGATGATTGGGTACAAGTAAAAGGGAAAAGAGCAGAAGGAAAATATATTGAAGAATCTTGGATCAAATCTTCAAATATTTCAAATTCAGCAGTAGACATTGCAACAGCTAAATTTGCAAGCATGGCTTTAAATAAGCCAAGTATGACGGATAGAATTAAAGCATTAGAAGAGTTAGTGAATAACGCTGATTTATCAACTTCAAGCTTTATACCTTCTTTGAAAGAAAAAATAACTGAATATCAAGATAAGAATAAAGAAATTCAACCAGAAGATGCACAAGAAGCAGTAGAAAAGGCTGCTGATGCTACAGATTTTTAATATGCAATAGTGTTTATTCTATAAAAAGTACATAAGTAAAAAGGTAGTGATTTACAATCACTACCTTTTTTAGTATATATAAAGTAATCTTTTAATAAGAGGTTATTGGGTTCTTTTTTAATAAAGGTTTTTATATTTAGATGGATTAGTTTCATGCATAATCTCATATACTTTTTCAAAAATATCTTCTGCGGATGGTTTTGAAAAGTAATCTCCGTCAGTTCCGTAAGCTGTTCTATGTGCTTTTGCTGTTAAAGTGTTTGGTTTACTGTCTAAATAATTATAGCCGTTTTGATTTTCTAATATTTCTTGTAAAATATAAGCAGAAGCTCCACCAGGTACATCTTCGTCTACAACTAATAAATTATTAGTTTTCATAAGACTTTTTACACAGTCTTGGTTAATATCAAAAGGTAATAAACTTTGTGCATCAATAATTTCTACATCAATACCAACTTGTGTTAAGTCTTTAGAAGCTTCTTCAACTAAACGAAGTGTAGATCCGTAAGAAACAATAGTAATATCTGAGCCTTCTTTTATCGTTTCAACAACACCAATAGGAGTTTTAAAATCACCTAAGTTAGTAGGTAATTCTTCTTTTAAACGATATCCGTTTAAACATTCAATAACTAAAGCAGGATCATCAGATTGTAAAAGAGTATTGTAAAAACCAGCCGCTTTGGTCATATTTCTTGGTACTAAAACATGAACACCTCTAAGGTTGTTTATGATTCCTCCCATTGGAGAACCAGCATGCCAGATACCTTCTAATCTATGTCCACGAGTTCTTATAATTAATGGCGCTTTTTGTTTTCCAAAAGTTCTGTAATGTAAAGTAGCTAAATCATCACTCATAATTTGTAAAGCATACAAAAGATAATCTAAATACTGAATCTCAGCAATAGGCCTTAACCCACGCATTGCCATACCAATTCCTTGGCCAATAATTGTAGCTTCTCTAATACCAGTATCAGAAACGCGTAGTTCACCAAATTTCTCTTGTAAACCTTCTAAACCTTGATTAACATCTCCAATAAAACCAGCATCTTCACCAAATATAAAAACATTAGAATGTTTCTTTAAAATAGCATCAAAGTTGTCTCTCATTATTACACGAGCATCAACCATGTTTTTTTCAGTAGAAAAAGTAGGTTTCTCTTCGTTAATATTTAAAGGACTTTGCGTTGTTTCACTAGTTAATTTAGAAGAGTATTTTGAGTGAGCAACTTCTAAAGTTGTTTTTATAAAGTTCTGAAGTTCTATTTTTTCTATAAAATTTTCATCCCTTAGGTAGCGTAATGATTTTCTTGTAGCAATTAGAATGTCTTTTCTTACAGGTTCTATAATTGCAGAAAGATCGTTTTTGTGTTTTTGAATGAATGCACTGTTTTTACTTTTGCGAGCAACTTTAGTTAATAAATCACAAGCTTTAGCGACTTCGTTCTTTAACTCGTTGTTGTAGGCGTTCCAAGCATTTCTTTTAGCAGCACTTACTTCTTTTTTTATACTTCTCTCAAGTTCAATTAATTCATCTTCTGAAGTAACAAAACGTAGTATTTGAGCATCCTCAGTTTCTAATTCAAAATTTAAAATCCACTTACGCATTTTAGCAATGCAATCATGTTCTTTTTCCCATTCTAATCTCTCAGGAGATTTATATCTTTCATGAGATCCTGAAGTAGAATGCCCTTGAGGTTGTGTTAATTCATTTACATGAATTAACACAGGTACGTGCTCTTCACGAGCAATTTTTGCAGCTTTGTTATATACATCTATTAATTGTACATAATCCCAACCATTAACTACAAAAATTTCATACCCATTATTGTTTTTATCTCTTTGAAAACCTTTTAATATTTCAGAGATACTTTCTTTAGTCGTTTGATGTTTTGCATGTACAGAAATTCCATATTCATCATCCCAAACACTCATAACCATAGGAACTTGAATAACTCCTGCAGCATTAATTGTTTCAAAAAACAATCCTTCACTTGTACTTGCGTTACCTATTGTTCCCCAAGCAACTTCGTTACCGTTTATAGAGAAATTTGTTTGATCTTGAATACTTTTTTCATTCCTATATACTTTAGAAGCTTGTGCTAAACCAAGTAAACGAGGCATTTGACCAGCTGTTGGCGAAATATCTGAACTAGAATTGTATTGTTGTGTTAAGTTTTTCCAACTACCATCTTCATGTAAGCTATGCGTGGCAAAATGACCTCCCATTTGTCTTCCAGCTGACATTGGTTCTATTTCTATATCTGTATGTGCATATAATCCTGAAAAAAATTGTTGAGCAGTAAGCTCTCCAATAGCCATCATAAAAGTTTGGTCTCTGTAATAACCAGAACGGAAATCACCTTTTTTAAAAGCTTTGGCCATGGCTAGTTGAGGAACTTCTTTTCCATCACCAAAAATACCAAATTTAGCTTTTCCAGTTAATACTTCACGTCTTCCGAGTAAACTACATTCGCGACTTATTCTTGCAATTTTGTAATCATTTAATACTTCTTTTTTAAAATCTTCAAAAGAAATTTGTTGAGAATTCGTCACTTCTGCATTTAGCTCCATAGAATACATAGTTTTGGTACAGTGCAAATATAGTTTTTTTAATTTAAAATAAAAAATTCTCTATTTTGATTAAAGAAAATATAAAAATATTCAAATTTTAAGTCTATTTTTTGAGTATATTATAAAATTCCTCGTCTAATAAAATTATATATTCTATCAAGATTGGTTGTAATTATGAATCTGACTTTTGAAGGATAGTTAGATTTATTAATTTCAAAACCTTCATTCTTGTATAGAGGGAAATAAATCTCGAATATATTAGGGACAAAATTTAAACGAATTCCATTTTCATAAAAAAACCGAGTGTTTTGGTTTTTACTTTTTAAAGCAGCAATATCGTTGTAAAACTCAGCCCAACGCCATAACGTTACATTTGTGTTTGCAGAGAAAATATACTGATTTGCATATGAGTTTTGGTTATAAAAAGATTTAAAACCTCCATCAGCAATAACAAACTGTTGACTAAACAGTCCGCTTTGTTCAGATCTACCAAATAAATCTTGTTCAAATAAATAATCTGTTCCTCTATTTAATCCAAAACTAAAATAATCTCCGGTTGAATTGTTAGTTAAAAATACACCACCAAAAAAACGGAATTCAAAACTTTTATTTACATCAAAAAATTCTCGATATCTTATATCTGTAGAAATTTTAGAGAAGTTATTACCTAATTCAAGATTTAAAGCATATTGTAAATCTTTTATAATATTTGGTTTGGTATGAATGTATCTTAAATTTAAAACATTGTAATGATCTTGTTCTGTTTTTGGTTGATTAAAAGCTGTTTCTTTATTAATATTAACAAGTTTAGTTATTAAAAGTTTAGCTCCAACATCTCTTAGTGTATTCCTTCTGAATTGAACTAAAAAATAAGGTATAATAGCATTATAACTTAAGTTTTCAGCATAATGATAATTACTACCACTAATACCATATTTTAGTTTGTATATTTTTTTTGAAGTTTCTGAAAAATCATTGTAACCAATAGAAAACCCACCTGTTAAACTATTGCTTTTTGTAGCATAATTTGGAGTTAGACTAATTTCTAAGTTATGTTTTATTACAGGTTTATTGTTAAAGTTTACACCAAATGTAATACCATCATAATAATTGTAACGAACATCAGGGGTGTAAAAAATTTGATTATAGTATGGGTTTCCAACATCTTTAAAAAAACGAAACTGTAATGGTTTGTTAATAAGACTATTGTTTTTTTTACGAAAATTATCTAGTGAATTATACTCAGGATATAACTGTTCAAAATTTAACGCTAATTTGTTAAAATCACCGTTTTTAATAGTAATGGTTTTTGTGGAATCAACATTTGTTAACCACGTTTTGGATTTAATTTGTTTGTTTTTAACACTATATAAAGCAACGGGAGCAGTAATGTTTCTTTTGTTTTTAACGGTAACTCTTACAGAATCTTTATTTTTAGTAATTTTTACTTTACTGATTTTATAATCAATCTTTTTTGTTGACTGTATATAATCACCAAAAAACCAATCTAAATTTTTGGATGTTTTCGATTTTAAAATACTAGCAAAATCATTACTTGTTATTGTTTTTAATTTATGTTTATTGTAGAACTCACGTAAAGAATTCTTTAAAACATCGCTACCAACAAAATCTTCTAAATAACGTAAACCTAATCCCGCTTTATATTTACTAACGACTTTTCTATTAAAGTTAGATAAAGAATCTGAAGGTGTTGTTAATGCTTGATCGAAAAAATTACGAGCACTAAATTGGTAAATAAAAGCATATTTATCATTCTGATTTAGTTGCGCTAAGTTGTATTCACGTATTCCCCAAAATTTAGCATATTTACCTAAAACACTTAAATCAGGATAATGTTTTTTTACATATTCCATCATTAAAAAAGTTTGCAAACCATCATTTAGCCAATAATTTTTTCTTTTATTTAATAGTAAAACATCATCTATATATTTACTAGTAAGTGCTTGAAAAAAACGCATTTCCCATTTAAAATTTTCAGGATATGGTTTCAACCAATAAGGCAATCCATATATTTCTCTAAGGGAGTTTTTATTTGCTGTATTTGCATCAATTAATAACTCTACATGAGGATGTTTTCCTAGGTAATTTTCAATAAGAGAAACTTGTTTTTTTATAATGCCTAAAGAAATCTTATAAGGGATTCTAGCATCAAAAATATCTGTTTTAATTTCAGTGTTTTTTGTTTGAAAAGATTTAAAACGTTCTCTTTTACTAATACTAACAATAATGTCTTTCTTTTTTTTACCTATTAAAAAGTAATTTTTTTCAGCTTCCTTTTTAATTTCATATTGATATAAATTACTTTCTAAATAATAATTATTTGGAACCTGAAAGTCAATAGTAAAATCTGCCACATCTTGAAATAAATCATCCATATTTAAGTTACTCATAGTCTGCCATTCATTGTTTTTATAAACAGCAGGGACTAAGTACCAATAACGTAAGTGGTAGCCATCTCTTGTTTTTCCGTATCGAGTAAATTTTGCATTAGGTAATTTCACAGAATAAAGAGTGTTTATAGTAACACTATCTTTAGCTTGTAAATTGGTAGATAAAGGAACTTCTATAATGTCTGGTTGATTTTTCACTTCTTTAAATCTTGAAGGATTATTATTAACCTTTATGTTAAAGAGATTTGTATGGCCTTTATCCTTTTTTTTAGAAAAGTAAAAATCTTTCTTGTAATCTTCTACAAATCTTTTTCCAAGTGGAGTTTGATTGTTTTTAAAACTATTAGCCCAGTTATGTAAATAAATAGATTTTAAAGGTTTATTACTTTTATTATGAAAGGTGATATTTTGCTGGATGTTAAGTGAATGTCTTAAGGTATCTAAGCTCACTTTTAAATGAATAGTATTGTTTTGAGCTTTGGTAATAACAAAGCTTAACAATAGAAATAAGAAGAGGATTTTTTTTAATTTCAATGTATCTAAAAAATAAAAACTCGTTGTTTTAACAACGAGTTGAATATAAAGTTTATTTTTTAGAAGTTCGGTTTTAATTGATATTTTTCATAGAATTTATTAAGATGTTCTACAGCTTCGTCAGCAGTATCAACAACTCTAAATAAATTTAAATCTTTTTCACTAATATTTCCTTCTTCTAATAATGTGTTTTTAATCCAGTCTAACAAACCACCCCAGAATTTTTTACCAACTAAAACAATTGGAAACCTTCCGATTTTTTGTGTTTGAATTAAGGTAATTGCTTCAAAAAGTTCATCCATTGTACCAAAACCACCTGGCATAACAACAAAACCTTGTGAGTATTTTACAAACATTACTTTACGAACAAAAAAGTAATCGAAATCTAAACTTTTTCCTGGATCAATCCAAGGATTATCATGTTGTTCAAAAGGCAATTCAATATTTAAACCCACCGAAGTACCTTTACCACGATTCGCACCTTTATTACCAGCTTCCATAATACCAGGTCCACCACCAGTAATTACCCCAAAACCATTTTGAGTTAATTTAAAGGCAACTTCTTCAGCTAATTTATAATAAGGATGATCTGGTTTTGTACGAGCTGAACCAAAAATAGAAACACAAGGTCCAATTTTGCTTAATCTTTCATAACCATCAACAAACTCAGCCATAATTTTAAAAATAGCCCAAGAATCGTTTGTTTTTATCTCATTCCACGTTTTTTGTTGCAATTTTTCGCGGATTTTTCTATCGTCATTTGTCATTTTTAATCACTTTTATTTTATAATTCTTTTCTGCTTAAGCAAGCTTGCTAATTTAGTTCTTTTTTTTATATGAATTTAAATTATGAATAAATTATGTGAATTTTGATAATAAGCAGTGATCCTTAGATGTTTTAAAAAACAAAAAAGATAAGAAGTAAATCTTATCTTTTTTTTGCTTTTTCATTGCAATTCTCCCGTAATGACGCGAAACTCTTTTTCATTTAATCTCTTTTAATTTTTTTAATGTGGTATTAGTTTATTTTAAAAAGGATTATTTACACTAGTGTTCCAAAAAGAATAAAACGTTACCCTTTTTTATAAAGAAAAAAATAAATTTAGTTTAGTGAGTTTTTAAAGAATGAATATGGTTAAGTAAATAGCTTGTTTGTTAGTTAATAATGACGATATAGTTTTAATTTGAAAGGAAATAAAATTACTTTTTAATTTTAAAAAAAAGAAAAATAGTAATTAGAAAAATTATAAAAGCTAAGAAGAAGTATAAGGAATAATTGTTTTCAAAAGTTTTGCTAGTGTCTCCAATAAGCACAAAAGAAGCCCAATAGTAGGGAGATCTTTCAGATAATGAATGCTCTTTTAAGTATTTTCTTTTAGCATTGGTTAAAGCATCAACTTTTGTGTGGTTATTTTTCAGGTTTTCATAAAAGTTGGTCATTAAAAAAGAAGTAGAAGTATCGTTTACATTCCAAAGAGAAGAAATAACTGTATTTGCACCAGAATAGCAAAATCCTCTGGCTAAACTAAAAACACCTTCCCCTTGATTTACTTCTCCTAAATTTGTTTCACAAGCGCTTAAAGTAACTAAATCAGCATTAATCTTATGTGTGTACAATTCATGAAGTTTTAAAGTATCTTTAGAAAAATAAATTTCAGGTTTATTAGAAGATTTAGCATGTGTAGCTAAATGTATAATCTTAAAATCAGTGCTGTTTTTTATAAAAGAGTCTTTAGTTGCGTTTTCGTTTAAAAAGATAGTTCCATTTAAGGTTGCATTGATCTGGGTAATTTCATTTTTAGTTGTTAATAAAGGTGAAAGATTATTACTGAAATTAATAGGAGCAAAAGCACTAAAGCCTTGTTGTACTTTTCTTTTTATAGCTGTATTTTGAGTTAAAAAAGAGAAAGAATATGCATAACTTATAGTGTTGTTCTCAATTAAATAGTTTAAACCTTCTTTATTTGCATTTAAAGCTTCAAAAGGAATGTTTTCAAATGTAACATCTGGTATTATAATTAAACGTTTGCCTTTTATAGCTTCTTTTAAACTGTCACTCGGAAAAAGGTTGTTATATAAGTTATAAGAAATGTTTTTAAATTTATTAATGTCTTCTTTTATTGTAAAAGGTTGTTTGATTAAGTTTTTATAGATTTTCAAATCATCAACTAATTCATTAAAATTTTCAACTTCAAACGCGAATTCTTTGTTTTTAGAAATAGCCAAACCGAATAAGGCTTTTTCTTTAATATTTATGTTGTTTGAGATATAGGAAATAAGAATAGTATTATCATCTAATTTATTTTTCGTGTCTTTTAAACTGACAAGATCGATGTCTGATTTTTCATTAAAATAATCAGGGTATATCAATTTTAAAGAGTCATTAAAAGTTTCATATTCTTTTTTAAGAAAGAATAAAGAATCTTTTTCTTTAGTATAGGTATTGTTTTCTTGGTGTTTGTTGATGAAATCGTCTAACTGTAAAATGCTTTTTTTGGCTGTTAATCTTTTGTAAGTTATTTTTTTTGGTAAATTATTTTGCGTAATGTTTTGTTTTATGTCTTGTAATAACAATAAAGCTTTGCTTTTTTCCATAAAATAAAACATGGTATTTATATCTTTTAGTAAATAGGCAGCTTTAGTACCTAATAAATAAGCTTCCGAAACTTTTTTTCTCCAAAGTAATTTGTTGTTAGTTTCACTACTATAATCAATAATAATATTAACCAGACGGTCTGCTATATTTACAGTTTCAATAGCTTGATTTAAATAATTTTTGTTTTTTGTTTCTGAATGTAAAGCATTAAGTATCTTTATTTTATTTTTTAAATAACTAAAAATAAGTTTTCTTTTATTAGAATCTAAAAGTTGTAAGTAAGAAGGCGTAAAGTTTAATTTGTTTTCATCAATATTAAAAATATGGTTTAAAGATTTGTTAATATTTAGCAGTGCTTTTTTATAATACCCTTTTTGGAGGTAGAATTTAGATATATTGTTGTAGCTTATGTTTTTTGTATAATTATTATTGGTATGGAAATCTAAACTTTTTTTTAAAAAATATAAAGCACTATCTTTTTCTTCAGTTAAATACAAATCGCCTAAGTTTATATAGCTACTATTAATTAATGAAGAATCCTTATACTTAAAACCAATTTCTAAATTTTTCTCATGATGTTTTTTACATTTTCCGAAAAAAGTTTCAATGAGTTTTTTATTACCAATATCTTTTTTTTTGTAAAACTCGTATAGGTTGCTAAAAGAGTTAGCTTTAGAGGAGTTTAAAAAAAAGTAGTTATCCTTTTTTTGAAGTTCTTTATGATCTATTTGTAATACACTTCCCTTTTCTAGTAAGTTTAAGCTTAAAAAAGATGATTTTTTTGAGTTTATTATGTTGTAGGTGTTTGATGTATTTATATACATGCTAAATAAATGCGAATAACGATCAGTGTTTTCCAATAAATTTATTCCTTTTTCAGCAAACTTAATCGCTTTGTATAATTCTCCTTTTTCTCTGTAACATATGTTTAGTTCATTATAGGAAACAGCAGTTTTATTTAATGATATTTTTAAATTAGTGATTTCAGAAAAACATTTAATAGCTTCGTCATATTTTTTTTCTCTGTACAAAAATTTACCTAAATTGAAGAGTGCTTGTTCATAACTTATATTTTTTTCTTTGATTTTTCTATGATAGTTAACTTCTAATTGAGCATATTTAGTAGCAAGTGATATTTGTCTGTTTTTGAAAAAATAAATTGAAAAATAATGAGCTATTTCAATTTTTTTATAAGTATCGGTATAACAATCTGAAAGTAATTTATTTACCTGAAACTGATTTGTGCTATTTTTGTTTTTTTTAATTCTTAAAAAAGAATCATAGCAATTTTGGCTATTCAACAACGAATAGATCAATAAGAATAGCCAAAAGAGTTTTATTTTAATCACAGTTTGTAGGTTCAATAATTGTAAATTTAGCTAATAACGGTATTTCATTTATTTCACTATCACTATTATCTTTATTATCTTTATTATCTTTTTCAGGATCAATGACCAGGTCATTTATGTAATCTTTTTTAGTAATTACAAAAGTCCATATTTCTATATCTTGCGTACATGTTTTTAAAGAAAAAAAAGTCCATCTATCCATTTCTATAGAGGAGTAATACGCTAATATCTCTTGCCTTTCTTGTTCAGTTGTATTACTGTTGTACTGAATAAAAAATGTTTGATAGATGTAACCGTTTAATTGGTTAGTTGTAACTGGGCTTCCATCTTCATTCTCAAGATTGGTAAAACCTCTAGCGCCTAGAGTTACTTCTTCTTCTTCAGATGTCAATTCTTCATTTTGCTGACAAGCAACAATGGTAAATAAGCCAATTAAGCCAAGTAAAAATAATTTTTTCATGTGTGGTAGGTATTCTGTTTTCTGTGTAACAGTTTATAATATTATAAAATGTTACCCGCGCAAAAGTAAAAAATTATATTTTTGTGTTCTAATTTTATATAATGATAGTGAATCCCTTAGATGCATTGGTAGGAGGAAATGCAAAGAGTATAAAAAAAATATACACAATTAGTTTTCCTGCGGTAAAAAGATTTGTGTTACAAAACAAAGGAAATACTCAAGATGCAGAAGATATTTTTCAAAAAGCATTATTACAAATAGCAGTTCGGCATAAGAAAGAAAACATACAAATAAAGAGCAGTTTTGATGCTTATTTATTTACCGTTTGTAAAAATTTATGGAGAAGAGAATTAATTTCTCATAAAAAGCGGGTAACAAATAAGGAAGAAATGGAACAGGTGAGTGAATATGTAGATGATTCTTGTGCAATTGTAGAACAAAAAAGACAAGAATTATTTGTAGAAAAATTAAATGAAATCTCAGGAAACTGTAAAAACATACTTTCTATGTTCTTTGCAAAAATCTCATATGCAGAGATTGTTGCTTCAACAGATTATAATTCAGAAACAGTTGTACGACAACGTGTTTTTAAATGTAAAAAGAAATTGACAGAATTAATTAAACAAGACACACGATTTAACTCATTGAAAGAGATATGAATTTAGAAGACGATATATTAATAGAACGTTTTTTAAGAGACGAACTATCTAAAGAAGAGAAAAGAAATTTTCTTCAAAGAGTTGATGTTGATGAAAGTTTTCGTGAATATTATATTTTTGAAAAACAACTTTTTGAAACTCTTAATAACGATGAATGGAGTTTTGTAGACGCAATTGAATCAAAAGAGATAGAACAGTATACTGAAGTTTTTGAAGAGGAAGAGACACAACAACTTAAAGAAATAATAGAGAAGGTTAGTGTTGATTATAATACTAAAAAACCTAACAAAGTAATACCTCTTATTGCTACTTTAGCAGCTATAGCGGCAATTTTAGTAATTACTTTTACTGTTTTTCTGAAGTCTCCAATAGATAATAATAAGTTGTATGCAGAAAATATAGCATTGAATGAGTTAACATCTTCATTAACAAGAGGAAATGAAAACTCTGATGATTTATTGGAAGCTGAAGTCTTGTTTAAAAAAGGGAAATACCAAGAGTGTTTAACCTTTTTTAATAAAGTTCGTATTAAAGAAAAGAATAATAGTTCGGTTTATATATATGAGGCAATAGCTTATATTGAACTCAAGCGATATAAGGAAGGAGAAGTTACTTTAGATAAATTGATAAATTCAGATTTAATTGATGCTGAAAAAGGGTATTGGTATAAGAGTTTGTTGTATTTAAAATCGGATCAAATAGAGAAAGCAAAAAAGAGTCTTAAAACTATAATTGATAATTCATATTTCAAAAAAGAGAAAGCTAAAGGATTATTAGGAGAATTATAATATAAATTTGATGTTCTAAAAATATATTTGTTCTTCCTTAAGAGAATTATTTACTAAATATGAGTGCTTAAATATTTAGATTAAAAGAAAAAGTGAGGAAATACCCTCACTTTAAAATTTGAAAATTAACAGTAGCTTGTGTTAGTGCTAGGGATAGTACAACACCATTTGCCAGTGTTAAGACTTAACCCCCAAAATCCATCCATAGCGTCACAAGATTCTTTTGTTTTGTAACCTCCATAAATATTTTTTTGTTCTGCCTTGTTTAATGTTTTTCCTAAATTTAAAATTGAATTTTTCATAATAAATGATTTAATATATTTAATTAAATCCTTGAACAATTTAAAGACACTCAAGGTTTATGTCTATTCTTCGCGAAAGAATATCTTTACTTATTATTCATTAAAGAATAAATAATAATTTAATTATATCAATAGGGTGAATGAAAGGATAGCAATTTTAATCTTCATTTCGAAAATAAATCTATGAAATAAGATTGGTTAAAGAAAATAATTTAACAAAAAAAGTGTTTTAAAAAAGGAGTTATTGTTTTACAACTCCTTTTTTAAAAACTTAGCTGTATAGCTTTTTTTATGTTTAGCAACTTCTTCAGGAGTTCCTTTTACCAAGATTTTCCCACCACCTTTTCCACCTTCCATACCAACATCTATAATATAATCGGCAAGTTTAATAACGTCCATATTATGTTCTATAATTAAAACGGTGTTTCCTTTATTGGCAAGTTTGTCTAAAACCTCCATTAAAACACGAATGTCTTCAAAGTGTAAACCAGTAGTTGGTTCATCTAAAATATAAAAAGTATTTCCTGTATCTCGTTTTGATAATTCTGTAGCTAATTTTATACGTTGTGCTTCTCCACCTGATAAAGTTGTAGATTGTTGTCCAAGTGTAATATAACCTAAGCCAACATCTTTAATCGTTTTTATTTTTCTATATATTTTAGGAATGTTTTCAAAGAAAACAACAGCTTCATCAATAGTCATTTGTAAAACATCAGAAATAGATTTTCCTTTGTAACGAATTTCTAAAGTTTCTCTGTTAAAACGCTTTCCTTGGCAGGTTTCACACTCCACATGAACATCTGGTAAAAAGTTCATTTCAATAACACGTAAACCACCACCTTGGCAAGTTTCACAACGTCCGCCTTTTACATTAAAACTAAAACGACCTGGTTTGTAGCCTCTTATTAAAGCTTCTGGGGTTTTTGCAAATAAACTACGTACCTCGCCAAAAACACCTGTATAAGTTGCAGGATTAGAACGTGGTGTTCTTCCAATAGGAGATTGATCAATATCAATAACTTTGTCAATATGTTCTAAACCTTCAATTTTTTTATACGGCATTGGTTTTTTAACACCTCTGTATATATGAGCATTTAAAATAGGATATAATGTTCCGTTTATTAAAGAAGATTTTCCGCTTCCAGAAACACCAGTAACACAAATCATTTTCCCTAAAGGAAATTCAACGGTAACATTTTTTAAGTTGTTACCAGTTGCGCCAGATAACTTTATAGTTTTTCCGTTTCCTTCTCTTCGCTTTTTAGGGATCTCAATTTTTTTTCTGTCGGATAAATAATCAGCAGTTAAGGTGTTTTGATTTTTTAAATCAGTAAAAGTGCCTTCGCTAACAATTTCACCACCAAAACGACCAGCTCCTGGACCAATATCTAAAACAAAATCAGCTTTTTCTATCATGTCTTTATCGTGTTCTACAACTAAGACAGAGTTTCCAACATCACGAAGTTTAATTAAAGACTGAATTAGTTTTTCATTATCTCGTTGATGTAAACCAATACTTGGCTCATCTAAAATATATAAAACACCAACTAATTGCGATCCAATTTGAGTTGCCAAACGAATACGTTGTGCTTCTCCACCAGAAAGTGATTTTGAAGTTCTGTCTAGCGTTAAATAATCCAAACCAACATCTAATAAAAACTGAATTCGAGTTCGGATTTCTTTAATAATTTCCGAACCTATTTTTAATTGCTTTTTAGATAATTGTTTTTCAATATTTGCAAACCAGTTTGCCAACTCAACAACATCCATTTTAGCTAAATCACTAATATTTTTGTCTGTAATTTTAAAATGAAGCGCTTCTTTTTTTAATCGATTTCCATTACAAGATTTACAAGAAACTTCATCCATAAATCCTTTTGCCCAACGTTTAATTGTAGTGCTTTCAGCATCTTTATACTGACTTTCTATAAAAGCAATAATTCCTTCAAAATCTATTTCATAATTACGCGTAACACCTAAGTCTTTAGATGATATTTTAAAAGTTTCATTTCCTCCGTGGAGTATTACATTTAAAGCTTCTTTTGGTATTTTATTTATAGGATCTGTTAGTTTAAATTTATAACGATCAGCTATATTTTGAAGTTGCTTAAAAATCCAACTGTTTTTTTGTTCTCCTAAAGGTACAATTCCTCCATTTTTAATAGGAATATTATCGTCTGGAATTACTTTTTTTAAGTTGATTTCATTTGTAATACCTAATCCGTTACAGGTGTTACAAGCACCTTTTGGTGAGTTAAAAGAAAAAGAGTTTGGTTCAGGATTTGGATATGCGATTCCGGTGGTAGGACACATGAGTTCTCTACTAAAATAACGTGGGTTTACATCATCTACATCAATCACCATTAAAATATTATCACCAGCATATAATGCGGTTTTAATTGTTTCTTCTAAGCGTTTTTCTGATGCGTCGTTTACAACCAATCTATCAATAACAACTTCTATATCGTGTGTTTTGTATCGGTCTAATTTCATTCCTTTTACAATCTCACGAATTTCTCCATCTACACGAACACGCACAAAACCTTGTTTTGATATTTGTTCAAATAATTCGCGATAATGTCCTTTTCTTGATTTGATTAAAGGAGCAAGTACTGCAATTCTTTTTTCTGCAAAATCAGATAAAATTAATTCTTTAATACGCTCATCAGAATAACTTATCATTTTTTCATTTGTGTTAAACGAATACGCATCTGAGGCACGCGCAAATAATAAACGTAAGAAATCGTAAATTTCTGTAATTGTTCCAACGGTAGAACGCGGACTTTTATTAGTCGTTTTTTGTTCAATAGAAATCACAGGAGAAAGTCCGTCTATTTTATCAACATCAGGTCGTTCTAATCCGCCTAAAAACTGACGTGCGTAAGCAGAAAAAGTTTCAATATAACGACGTTGTCCTTCGGCATAAATAGTATCAAAAGCTAAAGAAGATTTTCCACTACCACTTAAACCAGTGATTACGACTAGTTTATCTCGCGGAATTTTAACATCAATATTCTTTAAATTATGTACTCTTGCGCCGTATACTTCTATATGTTCTTGATCTTTCAAATTGAGATTTTTACAGAGAAAAGCAAATTTACATAAACCAATTCTATTTTGTTTGTTCTATTGATAACAAATAAACTGATTTTGGTATCTTGCGGTTACTATTTAAAGATTGAATAATTTAAAATGAAATTAATACATTCCGTAAGGTACTTTTTTGAAAGACATGGTTTTGCTGTTTCTTCTCGTTTAGCAGATCGATTAGGAATGCGTGCAACAAATGTTCGTTTGTTTTTTATTTACGTAACCTTTGTAACTGTAGGATTGTCTTTTGCATTATATTTAACAATGGCTTTTTTGTTAAAGTTAAAAGACATGGTGTACACAAAAAGGACTTCTGTATTTGATCTTTAATAGACTAATTAGGTGGTTTTTCAATAAGCTTCTTTGCTTTTTTATAAAAAATAGAATTTTCAGGAATTTGATTAAGAAACGTTTTGCAACTTTTATAGTCTTTTTGTTTACTTAATCCTAAATACCATGTTGCTTGTGTTTTGCAACTAGTTTTTTGGGTTAAATGATTGTGGTATTAATAATAGTGTCAAATCAATTGATAAAGAAAAAAGGATTAATCAGTAAATGATATTTAAAGTCAATAGATCAAATTGTAGTATTTTAGTGTTTTATTAAATAAATAATATTTATAAACAAGCATCAGTATTTGATTTATAATGGGTAGTATTTTTAAAACAAAATTACAGAAAGCGGTTTTTCTTACAATATTAATATTGTCGATAGGTATAATAGGTTATGTTTTCTTTTTTAATTACTCTTTTGTAGATGCTTTATATATGACTGTAATAACAGTAACGACTGTTGGTTATGGTGAAGTGCATCCTTTTGGATTAGGAGAAAAAGTATTTACTGTTTTTTTAATACTATCAAGTATAGTAACTTTTGGTTATACAGTATCTTCGTTTTCGGAATATTTGATCAGTGGTCAGTTTTTTCAAAATTTAAAACAAAAAAAAGTGCAAAAAGTAATAGAAGAATTAAAAGGACATGCTATTGTTTGTGGTTTTGGGCGAAACGGAAAACAAGCAGTTGCAAAATTACAAGAATACAATAAAGCTGTTGTAGTTATTGAATCTAATAAAGATATTATTGCTTTTTTAGATGCTAATAAAATCTTAAATATAGAAGGTGATGGAACTTCAGATGAAACATTAATAAGAGCAGGAATACATAATGCAAAAAGCTTAATAACAGCTTTGCCTTCAGATGCGGATAATTTATTTGTAGTATTAAGTGCTCATCAATTAAATAAAGAGTGTAAAATTATAAGTCGTGCATCTAAAGAAAGCTCATACAGTAAATTAAAGTTTGCAGGAGCTGAGAATGTAATCATGCCAGATAAATTAGGTGGAGATCATATGGCTTCTTTAGTGGTAACACCAGATATTATTGAGTTTGTAAATAAATTAGCAATAGCAGGAGATACAACTACAAATTTAGAAGAAATTTCTGTAAATGATTTACCAGAGAAGTATTTAGGAAAAACCATTTTAGATTTGCACTTGCGTAATAAAACAGGTTGTACTGTTATAGGTTTTAAGGATAAAGAAGAAGAGTATCTTATTAATCCAGATGCAAGTACAGTACTAGAAAGAGATACTTTTTTAATTTTATTGGGTAGGTCTGAGCAGATAGAAAAATTAAGAGACTTATTTTAAATGAAAAAAATAGTAATAACAGGAAGTAATGGTTTGTTAGGGCAATCATTATTGGATTTGTTTTTAGGAGATAAAACTTATCAAATAGTAGCGCTATCAAGAGGAGAAAGTAGGTATCCTATAAAAGATGGATATGATTATGTAGACTGTGATTTAACAGATTTTGAAAAACTACAAGAAATTGTTCTAGAAAAGCAACCAGATTATATAATAAACACAGCAGCAATGACAAATGTTGATGCTTGTGAAGAGTATAGAGAAGAGTGTGATGAAATTAATGTACAATTAGTTGAGTACCTTACTTCTTTATCAGAAAAAATGAATTCACATTTAATTCATATTTCAACAGATTTTATTTTTGATGGAAAAGAGGGGTTTTATAAAGAAACGGATCAACCAAATCCATTAAGTTATTATGGTGTTTCTAAGCTTAAATCTGAGCAAATTCTAGAAAAATCATCTATAAATTTTACAATTCTTAGAACAATTTTGGTTTACGGAAAAGTACACGACATGAGTAGAAGTAATATTGTGCTTTGGGTACGAAAAATGTTATTAGGTGAAAAAGAAATAACAATAGTTGACGATCAATTCCGTATGCCAACTTATGTTAAGGATTTAGCATTAGCATGCAAAACGTCTGTAGATAAAAATGCTAAAGGTGTTTTTAATGTTTCCTCAAACACACTGTTAAGTGTGTATGAAATAGCACAACAAATTGCAGAAGTGTTTGAATTAGAAGCGAAATATATTAAGCCAATAAGTACTAGTGTTTTAAATCAACGAGCAATAAGGCCTTCAAAAACAGGGTTTAATCTTAATAAAACTCAAGAAGTTCTAAGTCTTGAATTGAAATCTTTCAAAGAAGATTTACAAAGATTTAAAGAAGACATAACATAATATTTATATTTAACATGTAAAATTTGTTAAAAGCTCAGTTTTTTAAGATATTGCGACCCATTAATTTCAAAAAAAATAATCAAACATATATTATGAATAAAAAACTTCTATCATTATTACTTTTAGTAATACCGATGTTAACCTTTGCACAAGAAAAAGGGATTGATCAAAGAATAGACGAAGCTTTTAAACCTTTTTCTGATTTTGTATCAGGTATTATTTTCTTTCCTGTTTTTGGTACTCCATTTGTTCTGATTTTATTGGTTGCAAGTGCTTTGTTTTTTACAATTTATTTTAAGTTTCCAAATATATTTCATCTTAGAACAGCAGTAAATGTTGTTAGAGGTAAGTTTGACGATGTTGATAAGCCTTCTGTTGGTGAAATGTATGGAGATAGTACACCAGGAGGAGATTCAATTGAAACTATAAGAGATGAAAGTCAAGAAGGAGAAGTAACGCATTTTCAAGCGTTAGCAACTGCAGTTTCTGGTACAGTTGGTAATGGGAATATTGCAGGTGTTGCATTAGCAATTGCATTAGGAGGTCCTGGAGCAACGTTTTGGATGATTATTTGCGGATTATTAGGGATGTCATCTAAATTTGTAGAATGTACTTTAGGTGTTCAATATAGAGATGTTGGAGAAGACGGAACTATTTATGGTGGTCCAATGTATTACATAAGTAAAGGATTAAAAGAAAGAGGTTTTGAAATGTTAGGTAAAATTGCAGCTGTGTTTTTTGCTGTATTCTGTATTGGAGGTTCTTTTGGTGGTGGTAATGCTGCGCAATCTAACCAAGCGACTATAGTTTTAAAAGATTTGATGAATTTGCAGAGTTCAGGTGCTGGGTTTTGGATTGGGGTTGTTTTAGCAATTTTAGTAGGTATAATTATCATTGGAGGTATAAAAAGGATTGCTCAGGTAACAGAGAAAGTAGTTCCATTTATGGCTGTTATGTACTTAATAGCTTGTTTATATATTATTTTAAGTAACTTTTCTTTAATAGATGATGCTATTGGTTTAATATTTAAAGAAGCATTTAGTCCAACAGCAATTGGTGTTGGTAGTTTTATTGGTGTTTTACTGGTTGGTTTTAAAAGAGCTGCTTTTTCAAATGAAGCAGGTGCTGGTTCAGCATCTATTGCGCATTCAGCAGTAAAAACAAAATATTCAGCTTCTGAAGGATTGGTGGCGTTATTAGAGCCTTTTATAGATACTGTTGTAATATGTACTATGACTGCTTTGGTAATTATTATTTTTAATTTTGGAGGAGCTTTTCAATATGGAGGAGAAGGTTCTGTAATGATTGATGGAATAGCTTATGAAGGAGCTGGTATAACGTCTAAAGCTTTTGCACAATACATTCCTTATTCAAATGTATTCTTAACAATAGCTGTAGTTTTATTTGCAGTATCTACAATGATCTCTTGGTCTTATTATGGATTACAATCTTGGAAGTTTTTATTCGGAAGAGGTAAAACAGCAGATTTAGTATATAAATTATTATTTTTAACGTTTGTTGTAATTGGAGCTTCTGCAAGTATGAAATCTATTTGGGATTTCTCAGATGCAATGATTTTTGCAATGGTATTTCCAAACATGATTGGAATGTTCTTCTTATTCCCTGTTGTTAAAAAACAATTAAATAGATATTTAGAAGCTATAAAGACTTCAAAAGAATAAATAGAGAAAAATAAAATATGAAAATATTTAAATCCCATTTCTGGTATACAAAAAGCCAAAGAAATGGGGTTTTCTTTTTTTTGTTGTTAATTATAGTATTGCAAGTTATTTATGTTTTTGTGGATTTTTCCTCTACAGAAAATATAAATACTAATACAGAAGAAATGTCTTATTTAGAAAGGCAAATAGATAGTTTAAAAGAGTTGAAAAAAATAACTCAAGAAACTAAAATATATCCATTTAACCCAAACTATATCACAGATTATAAAGGTTATGTTTTAGGAATGACAACTGAGGAGATTGATAGACTTCATCAATTTAGAAATCAAAATAAATTTATAAATTCAGTAAGCGATTTCCAAAAAATAACAAAAGTTACTGACTCTTTGCTCAATGAAATATCCCCGTATTTTAAGTTTCCAGATTGGGTTGTCAAAAAAAATCAGAATAAAACATCTAAAAAGACTTTTTTTAATAATATTGTAAAAAAAAGTATTGAAATATCAATAAATGACATTAATTTAGCCTCGGAAAATGATTTTATTACCATAAATGGAATTGGAGAGAAGACAGCTGAACGAATAGTTAAGTATCGTAAAAGATTAAAAGGTTTTACATATTCTTATCAATTATATGAAGTTTGGAATGTTAAAGCTGATGTAATAAAGGATCTTTTAAGTGTTTTTAGTATCAAACAAAAACCAGTAATACCTAAAGTAAATATTAATACTGCTAAATTTAAAGAGGTGCTTAAAACGCCTTATGTAGATTATGATTTATGTAAGAAAATTTTTGACTATAGAGATGAGGTTGCAGAGCTACAAAATATTTCAGAATTAAAAAAGATAGAAGGTTTTCCTGAGGATAAATACGAGAGAATAGTCTTATATTTGAAAGTAAATTAAGCAAACAAACAAATAACTAAATTGAGCGTATGAACAGTATGTATTTTACTGAAGAACACGAAGTTTTTCGTGAAAGTTTTAGAGAATTTTTGCAAAAAGAAGTTGTGCCTTTTATTGATAAATGGGAGGAAACAGGAACCATAGAACGATTTATATGGAAAAAGTTCGGAGAAATGGGGTATTTTGGTTTAAATCAACCAGAAGAATATGGAGGTTTAGGTTTGGATCTTTTTTATACCATTGTTTTTTTAGAAGAGATGCAACGCATTAATTCTGGTGGTTTTGCAGCGGCAATGTGGGCACATGCTTACTTGGCTATGACGCATTTGAATAAAGAAGGAGATGAACGTATTAAACAAGAGTATTTAACCGCTAGTATTGCAGGTGATAAAATTGGCTGTTTGTGTATTTCTGAACCTTTTGGAGGTAGTGATGTTGCAGGAATGAGAACAACAGCAGTTAAGAGAGGAGATACTTATGTAATTAATGGTTCTAAAACATTTATTACCAATGGAGTTTATTCTGATTATTTAATAGTTGCTGCAAAAACTGATTTAGAATCTAAGCATAATGGTATGAGTATTTTTGTTGTAGACAGAGATACTAAAGGAATATCAGCAACAAAATTAAATAAATTAGGTTGGAGAGCTTCAGATACTGGAGAAATTGCCTTTGATGATGTTATAATTTCAAAAGAAAATCTAATGGGTGAAGAAGGGAAAGGTTTTTCATATATTATGCAACATTTTGCGTTAGAGAGATTAATAATGGGGGTTAATGCACATGCTAGAGCGGATTTTGCTGTAGAGTATGCAGTTCAATATATGGGAGAACGTGAAGCTTTTGGTACTACTATAAATAAGTTTCAAGCATTGCGTCATAAAGTAGCAGAAATGGCTAGTAGAGTAGATATGTGTAAAGAATACAATTATTCTATAACAAAGCGATTAAATGACGGTCAATATGTGGTTAAAGAAGCAAGTATGAGTAAGTTGTTGTCAACTAAAATGGCTGATGAAGTTATTTATGATGCCTTACAGTTGTTAGGAGGTTATGGCTATATGGAAGACTACCCTTTAGCTAGAATGTTAAGAGATAGCAGACTTGGCCCTATTGGTGGAGGTACATCTGAGATTCTTAAAGAAATAATAGCAAAAATGATTATAGATAAGAAGGAGTATAAACCAGCTACTTAGTTAAGTATTATTCTTGTACTGAAAAATTTTGATTCATTTGTTTGTTCAATGTGAAGAAGTTTGTAAATTTGCCGTCCAAAATAAAATAAGACGGAGCTTAATTTTTTAAGTTTTACAAAAATATAGATCATAGAAATGAAAGGAGGTGCAATAATACAATGTTAATAATTCCAGTAAAAGAAGGAGAGAATATTGAAAGAGCTTTAAAGCGTTATAAAACAAAATTCAATCGAACTAAAACGATGAGAAATTTACGTGGTAGAAAGCAATTCTTAAAGCCTTCAGTAGTAAATAGAGCGGAAAGAATGAAAGCGTCTTACGTTCAGAAATTAAAAACACAAGAAGAGCTAGGTTAATAGCTGTTCTTTTTAAATGATAGAACCTGTGCAAATTAATTTGCACAGGTTTTTTTAATGATTAAATTTGATGATATATTTGATTTTTATATTGTTAAGGGCAATTAAAATTAACTTTACATGTATAGAGTAGGAATTGTTTTTAATTAGATGAAAAAAGATAAAATTATGTTATTAGACTCTTTTCTAGAATATTTGAAGCATGAGAAGAATTATTCTCCAAACACAATAGTAGCATACAAAAAGGATTTAGAATCTTTTAAAGAGTTTTGTTTCTCTGAATATTCTATGAAAGATTTAGAGAAAATACATTACAATCAAATAAGAAGTTGGTTGGTTACTTTGATTCAACAAGATGTTAGCAATAGAACAGTAAATAGGAAGGTAAGTTCTTTAAGGTCGTTTTATAAGTTTTTACAAAAAACAGGTGATATCTCTATAAGTCCTTTGGCAAAGCACAAGTCTTTAAAAGTTCAGAAAAAAGAGCAAATTCCATTTACACAAAAGGAAGTGAATGAAGTAATAGCTAGTTTAGATGTAAATAATGATTTTGTTTCTGTTAGAAATAAGTTAATGGTAGAGTTGTTTTATTCAACAGGAATACGAAGAGTGGAATTAGTAAATATTAAAGAGAAAAATATTGATTTTAACAATAAATTAATAAAAGTTTTAGGAAAAAGAAATAAAGAGCGTTATGTTCCTTTATTGCCTTCAGTATTAGAAACTTTAAAGAAATATAACCAATTAAGAGAAGAGAAAAACACTAATATAGAAGAGTTTTTTGTTACAGAAAAAGGAGCTAAAATATATGAAACACTTGTTTATCGTGTTATAAATTTGTACTTTAGTCAGGTATCAACTAAAGTAAAAAAAAGTCCGCATATACTCAGACATACTTTTGCGACTGAAATGCTTAATGAAGGTGCAGATTTAAATTCGGTTAAAGAATTACTAGGGCATTCAAGTTTAGCCTCAACCCAAGTTTATACTCATAATAACTTGGAAAAAATGAAGGAAATGTTTAACAATACTCACCCTAGGAGTAAAAAAACGATTCATAATATGAAAGTATACACACAGTCAGTAAATTTTAAAGCAGATGCAGATTTAATTAACTACACAGAAAAGAAAGTAGGTGGTTTAGAAAAATTTCATGATAAAATCGTAGACGCTGAAGTATTCTTAAAAGTTCAAAAAACAAGTGATAAAGAAAATAAAATAACTGAAATTAAAATTAATATACCAGGTAACGAATTTATTGTTAAAAAAACAGCAAAGACCTTTGAAGAAGGTGTAAGTATGGGGGTTGAGTCGTTAAAAAGACAGTTGGAGAAATCAAAAGAAAAACGAAAGGATTCGTTGGTTTTGTAAAAAGATGAAAAATATTCAAAAAAAACTTTAGAAATTAAAAATTACTTTCTACATTTGCAGTCCGTTAGAAATAGCGGATTGTTTTTTTGTGAAAACAGCCGATGTAGCTCAGCTGGCTAGAGCAGCTGATTTGTAATCAGCAGGTCGTGGGTTCGAGTCCCTCCATTGGCTCAAAAAACAGAAGTTCTTTAAAATATTTAAAAATAATTAAGAGGGGAGATACTCAAGCGGCCAACGAGGACGGACTGTAACTCCGTTGACTACGTCTTCGCAGGTTCGAATCCTGCTCTCCCCACTATTATTTTTTATTAAAGAAATGCGAGAGTAGCTCAGTTGGTAGAGCGTCAGCCTTCCAAGCTGAATGTCGCCGGTTCGAACCCGGTCTCCCGCTCAAAAATCCAAGCCGGTGTAGCTCAGTTGGTAGAGCGCATCCTTGGTAGGGATGAGGTCACGGGTTCAAATCCCGTCATTGGCTCTATAAAAGGGTTTTAAAGTAACACTAATATATAACTAAGAATTAAAATTAATAATCATGGCAAAAGAAACTTACGATCGTTCGAAGCCCCATTTAAACATTGGAACAATTGGACACGTAGATCACGGTAAAACTACTTTAACTGCCGCTATTACTAAAGTTTTAGCTGATGCAGGATTTTCAGAAGCTAAAGCTTTTGATCAAATTGATAATGCTCCAGAGGAGAAAGAAAGAGGTATAACAATTAACTCTTCTCACGTAGAGTATGCTACAGAAACTCGTCACTATGCACACGTAGATTGTCCTGGTCACGCGGATTATGTAAAGAACATGGTAACCGGTGCTGCACAAATGGACGGAGCTATCTTAGTAGTTGCTGCTACAGATGGTCCAATGCCTCAAACTCGTGAGCATATCTTATTAGGTCGTCAAGTTGGTATTCCTCGTATCGTTGTTTTTATGAACAAAGTTGATATGGTTGATGATGAAGAGTTATTAGAATTAGTTGAAATGGAAGTTAGAGAATTGTTATCTTTCTATGAGTATGATGGAGATAATGGTCCTGTAGTTGCTGGTTCAGCTTTAGGTGCTTTAAATGGTGAGCAAAAATGGGTTGATACTGTTTTAGAATTAATGAATCAAGTTGATGCTTGGATCGAAGAGCCGCCAAGAGAGACTGAAAAAGATTTCTTAATGCCTATTGAAGATGTATTCTCTATTACTGGTCGTGGTACTGTTGCTACTGGTCGTATAGAAACTGGTATCATCAACTCTGGTGATCCTGTTGAAATTATAGGTATGGGTACTGAGAAGTTAACTTCTACAGTAACTGGTATTGAAATGTTCCGTCAGATCCTTGATAGAGGTGAGGCTGGAGATAATGCAGGTATCTTGTTAAGAGGTGTTGCAAAAGAAGATATTAAAAGAGGTATGGTAATCTGTAAGCCAGGTTCAGTAACTCCACATGCTAAATTTAAAGCAGAGGTTTATGTCTTAAAGAAAGAAGAAGGTGGACGTCATACTCCATTCCATAATAACTATCGTCCACAGTTTTACGTACGTACAACTGATGTAACTGGTAATATTGTTTTACCAGAAGGAGTTGAGATGGTTATGCCAGGTGATAACTTAACTATTCACGTTGATTTAATTCAACCAATTGCATTAAACTTAGGTCTACAATTTGCAATCCGTGAAGGTGGTAGAACAGTAGGAGCTGGTCAGGTAACTGAAATTTTAGACTAATTTTTAAGTCTTAAACTATAAAAAGGTGTCCCTTTAAAAAAGGGATACCTTTATAATAAACGGGTTTAGCTCAGTTGGTAGAGCACTGGTCTCCAAAACCAGGTGTCGGGGGTTCGAGTCCCTCAATCCGTGCAAACTAAAAAAAAATGAATAACTTAATACAATACATCAAAGGCTCTTTTGAAGAACTAAGTGAAAATGTAACTTGGATTACTCGTGAAGAGGCGCAAAAATCAGCTGTTGTAGTAGCTGTATTTACTATATTATTTGCAGTTCTTGTTGCAGGTATAGATAAAGGTTTTCAGTTTTTGTTAGATACTTTTTTCGGATTATTTAATAAATAGATAAATATTATGGCTGATAATTCGGTGATGAAATGGTACGTTGTGAGAGCAATTGGTGGTCAAGAGAATAAAGTTAAAAACTATATAGAAACTGAAATATCTCGTTTAGGATTATCTGATTATGTAAGCCAAGTTATTGTGCCTACAGAGAAAGTAATTCAAATCAGAAATGGGAAAAAAATAAACAGAGAGAGAGTTTATTTCCCTGGTTACATTATGGTTGAAGCTAATTTGGCTGGAGAAGTTCCTCACGTTATTAAATCAGTAACTGGTGTTATAGGTTTTTTAGGTGAGACAAAAGGTGGTGACCCTGTACCAATGCGAAAATCAGAGGTGAATAGAATGTTAGGTAAAGTAGATGAACTTTCTATTAAAGATGAAAGTGTAGCAATACCTTATAATGTTGGAGAGACCGTAAAAGTGGTAGATGGACCGTTTAATGGTTTTGATGGTACTATTGAAAAAGTAAATGAAGAAAAGCGTAAGCTTGAAGTGATGGTTAAAATTTTCGGAAGAAAAACACCATTAGAATTAAGTTATATGCAAGTAGAAAAAATATAATTTGTTACAACCTATATAAGATGTGTTTTTAGCTTTCAATTAAAACATATCATTAAATTTTAAACAATGGCAAAAGAAATAAGTAAATTAGTTAAACTACAAGTAAGGGGAGGTGCTGCGAATCCGTCGCCACCAGTTGGACCCGCTTTAGGTGCTGCCGGTGTTAACATCATGGAGTTCTGTAAGCAATTTAATGCGCGTACACAGGACAAACAAGGTAAAGTTTTACCTGTTGTTATAACTGTTTATAAAGACAAATCATTTGAATTTGTTGTAAAAACACCACCAGCTGCAGTACAATTATTAGAAGCGGCCAAAGTTAAAAAAGGATCAGGAGAACCTAATAGAAATAAGGTAGCAAAAGTATCTTGGGATCAAATCAGAGGAATTGCAGAAGACAAAATGGTAGATATGAATGCCTTTGAAGTTGAATCAGCAATGAGAATGATCGCAGGTACAGCTCGTTCTATGGGATTAACAGTAACAGGTGATGCACCTGCTTAAACTTTAAAAGATATTTAGAAATGGCAATCAGTAGAAAGCAAAAAGAAGCTCGTGCTAAAGTAGATAGCTCTAAAGTTTATAGCTTAAAAGATGCATCAGCATTAGTAAAAGAAATTACAACAGTAAAGTTTGACGCATCTGTAGATTTAGCAGTACGTTTAGGAGTAGATCCTCGTAAAGCAAATCAAATGGTTCGTGGTGTAGTAACATTACCACATGGAACAGGTAAAGATGTTAAAGTTTTAGCATTAGTAACTCCAGATAAAGAAGCAGAAGCTACAGCAGCTGGTGCAGATTATGTTGGATTAGATGAATACCTTCAAAAAATTAAAGGAGGATGGACTGACGTTGACGTTATTATAACTATGCCAAGTGTTATGGGTAAGTTAGGTCCTTTAGGTCGTGTTTTAGGACCAAGAGGTTTAATGCCTAACCCAAAGACAGGTACAGTAACAATGGACGTAGCAAAAGCAGTTACAGAGGTGAAAGCTGGTAAAATTGACTTTAAAGTTGATAAAACTGGTATCGTTCATGCAGCAATTGGAAAAGTGTCTTTTGATGCTCAAAAAATCCAAGAAAATGCGAATGAATTACTTCAAACGTTATTAAAATTAAAGCCAACAGCGGCAAAGGGAGCATACATTAAGAGTATTTTTATGTCTTCAACAATGAGTCCTAGTATTGCTGTAGAGGAAAAATCTATATTGTAAGGCCGTTAAATTAATAGATCATGACTAGAGAAGACAAATCACAAGTAATACAAGATTTAACAGCAAAATTAGCAGATGCAAACACAATCTATTTAGCAGATATTTCTGGTTTAGATGCATTAACTACCTCTAATTTACGTAGAGCATGTTTTAAAGCTAATGTACAATTGTCTGTTGTAAAGAACACATTGCTAGAGAAAGCAATGGAAGCTTCTGATAAAGACTTTGAAGATTTACCTACTACATTAAAAGGTAATACTTCATTAATGATTTCTGAAGCAGCAAATGCTCCAGCAAAAGTAATTAAAGAATTCCGTAAAAAATCTGAAAAGCCTCTATTAAAAGGAGCTTATGTAGAAGAATCTGTTTATGTTGGTGATAACCAATTAGACGCTCTTGTAAACATCAAGTCTAGAGAAGAACTTATCGGAGATATTATTGGATTATTACAATCACCTGCTAAGAATGTTGTTTCAGCATTACAATCAGGAGGTAATAAATTATCTGGTATTTTAAAGACATTATCAGAGAAATAATTTCGCGCACTATAAACTAAAATAATAAAATTTACAAAAACAATTAAAATGGCAGATTTAAAAGATTTCGCAGAACAATTAGTTAACTTAACAGTAAAAGAAGTTAATGAATTAGCTGATATTTTAAAAGATGAATACGGTATTGAGCCAGCAGCAGCAGCAGTAGCAGTAGCAGCAGGTGGAGCAGCAGGTGGAGACGCAGCTGAAGAAAAAACAGAATTTGATGTTATCTTAACAGCAGCTGGTGGTTCTAAATTAGCAGTTGTTAAATTAGTTAAAGAATTAACTGGTTTAGGATTAAAAGAAGCTAAAGGTATCGTAGATAGCGCTCCAGCAGCAGTAAAAGAAGGTATTTCTAAAGATGAGGCAGAAGGTCTTAAAAAGTCTTTAGAAGAAGCAGGAGCTGAAGTAGAATTAAAGTAAGCTACTTTCCCAGATTGTTCTGGGAGTAACAAATAAAGGTTTAGGCGCTGAGACTATTGTTTTAGCCCTAAACCATTTTGTGTATATATTTGTTTTCAAAAAAATATAATATTACTTTTTTAGAAAGCAAAAGAATACAAAAACCCTAATGGGCTTCAATAAAATATTTTTAATTTAAAAATAGATACTCTTTTGGCAATGATAAATACTACTGAAAGAATTAACTTCGCATCTTCTCAATTGAGAACTGATTATCCAGATTTTCTAGATATTCAGGTAAAGTCTTTCCAAGACTTTTTTCAATTACAAACAAAAGCAGAAGAGCGTGGTGAAGAAGGTTTGTACAAAACCTTTATGGATAACTTTCCAATTACAGATACGCGTAATCAATTCGTTTTAGAATTTTTAGATTATTTCGTAGATCCACCTAGATATAGCATTCAAGAATGTATTGAAAGAGGATTAACACATAGTGTTCCTTTAAAAGCACGTTTAAAGCTTTACTGTACAGACGAAGAACACGAGGATTTCGAAACAATTGTACAAGATGTTTATTTAGGTACTATACCTTATATGACAAATTCTGGGACATTCATAATTAATGGAGCAGAGAGAGTTGTAGTGTCTCAATTACACCGTTCACCTGGTGTGTTTTTCGGTCAATCATTCCACGCAAATGGAACTAAATTATACTCTGCAAGAGTAATTCCTTTCAAAGGATCATGGATAGAATTTGCTACGGATATCAATCAAGTAATGTATGCTTATATTGATAGAAAGAAAAAATTACCAGTAACTACATTATTCAGAGCAATAGGTTTTGAAAGAGATAAAGATATTTTAGAGATTTTTGATTTAGCTGAAGAAATTAAAGTTTCAAAAGCAGGATTAAAAAAAGTGTTAGGACGTAAATTAGCAGCAAGAGTTTTAAAAACTTGGCATGAAGATTTCGTTGATGAAGATACAGGGGAAGTTGTATCAATTGAACGTAACGAAATTGTTTTTGACCGTGATACTATTTTAGAGAAAGAGCATATTGATGAGATAATAGAATCTGGAGTTAAAACTGTGTTATTACACAAACAAGATAACCAGCAAGCAGATTATGCCATCATTCATAATACATTGCAAAAAGATCCTACGAATTCAGAAAAAGAAGCCGTAGAACATATATATAGACAATTACGTAATGCTGAACCGCCAGATGAGGAGACAGCAAGAGGAATTATTGACAAGTTATTCTTTTCAGAACAACGTTATAATTTAGGAGAAGTTGGTCGTTTTAGAATGAACACGAAACTTCAATTGAATGAACCAATTGATCAGAAAGTATTAACTAAGAATGATATTATTACAATCATCAAATACTTAATTGAATTAATTAATTCAAAAGCAGAAGTTGATGATATTGATCACTTATCTAACCGTCGTGTACGTACAGTAGGAGAACAGCTTGCAGGTCAGTTTGGAGTAGGTTTAGCTCGTATGGCTCGTACAATTCGTGAAAGAATGAATGTACGTGACAACGAAGTTTTTACACCAATTGATTTAATTAATGCAAAAACATTATCATCTGTAATTAATTCATTTTTTGGTACTAACCAGTTATCTCAATTCATGGATCAAACAAATCCATTAGCAGAGATTACACACAAGCGTCGTTTATCGGCACTAGGACCAGGAGGTTTATCAAGAGAAAGAGCAGGGTTTGAGGTTCGTGATGTACATTATACTCACTACGGAAGACTTTGTCCTATTGAAACACCAGAGGGACCAAACATTGGTTTAATATCTTCTTTAGCTGTTTATGCAAAAGTAAATAATCTTGGTTTTATAGAGACTCCATATAAGAAAGTAACTGACGGTGTTGTTGAACCTGAAGCTCCAATGTATTTGAGTGCAGAAGAGGAAGAAGGAATGAATTTTGCACAATCTAATGTTGCTGTAAAAGAAGACGGAACTATAGATGTAGAGAAAGTAATTGTAAGAGAGCAAGGAGATTTTCCAGTAGTAACACCAGATCAGGTTAACTATATGGATGTAGCTCCTAATCAAATAGCTTCTATATCAGCATCTTTAATCCCTTTCTTGGAACATGATGATGCCAATCGTGCATTAATGGGATCTAACATGATGCGTCAAGCAGTTCCATTATTACGACCTGAATCACCAATAGTAGGTACAGGATTAGAACGTAGAGTAGCAAAAGATTCACGTATTTTAATCAATGCTGAAGGTGCTGGTGTTATTGAATATGTTGATGCAAATAAAATTATAATTAAGTATGATAGAACTGATGAAGAGCGTTTAGTAAGCTTTGAGCCAGATGAAAAATCATATAACTTAATTAAGTTTAGAAAAACTAACCAAGGAACAAATATTAACTTAAAACCAATTGTACAAGTTGGTGATAGAGTTGAAGAAGGTCAAGTTCTTTGTGAAGGTTATGCTACACAAAAAGGAGAATTAGCTTTAGGTAGAAATATGAAAGTAGCCTTTATGCCTTGGAAAGGGTATAACTTTGAGGATGCAATTGTAATTTCTGAAAAAGTTGTTCGTGAAGATATTTTTACTTCTATTCATATTGATGAATATTCATTAGATGTTCGTGATACGAAATTAGGAAGTGAAGAATTAACAAACGATATTCCTAATGTTTCAGAAGAGGCTACTAAAGACTTAGATGAAAGCGGAATGATTCGTATTGGAGCAGAGGTTAAGCCAGGAGATATTTTAATTGGTAAAATTACTCCAAAAGGAGAATCTGATCCAACACCAGAAGAAAAATTATTACGTGCTATTTTTGGAGATAAAGCAGGAGATGTAAAAGATGCATCTTTAAAAGCTTCTCCTTCATTAAGAGGTGTAGTAATTGGTAAAAAATTATTTAAGCGTGCTGTAAAAGATAAAAACAAACGTGCTAGAGATAAAGAAGCTATAGCTGCTTTAGAGGCTTCATTTGTGTCTAAGTTTGAAGGATTAAAAGATATTTTAGTCGAAAAATTATTTGGATTAATTACAGGAAAAACATCACAAGGAATCTTTAATGATTTAGGAGAAGAAGTTTTACCAAAAGGTAAAAAGTTTACTCAAAAAATGTTAAATTCTGTTGATGATTTTACACACTTACATGGTACTTGGACAACAGATAAAGAGTTAAATTCTTTAGTAAAAGAATTAGTTCACAACTATAAGATTAAAGTAAACGATTTACAGGGTGTTTTACGTCGTGAGAAATTTACTATTTCTGTAGGAGATGAATTACCAGCTGGAATTTTAAAATTGGCTAAAATTTACATCGCTAAGAAACGTAAATTAAAAGTTGGTGATAAGATGGCAGGACGTCACGGAAATAAAGGTATTGTAGCACGTATTGTACGTCAAGAAGATATGCCTTTTTTAGAAGACGGAACACCAGTTGATATTGTACTAAACCCATTAGGGGTACCATCTCGTATGAACATTGGTCAAATTTATGAAACTGTTCTTGGTTGGGCAGGTCAAAAATTAGGGACTAAATATGCAACACCAATTTTTGATGGAGCATCTTTGGATCAGATTAATGAAATTACAGATAATGCAGGTGTACCAAGATTCGGACATACATATTTATATGATGGAGGAACAGGTAAACGATTTGATCAAAGAGCAACAGTTGGTATTATATATATGATTAAGTTAGGTCACATGATTGAAGATAAAATGCATGCGCGTTCTATTGGACCTTATTCATTAATTACACAACAACCATTAGGAGGTAAAGCTCAATTTGGAGGTCAGCGTTTTGGAGAGATGGAAGTTTGGGCACTTGAAGCATATGGTGCATCAAGTATCTTAAGAGAAATCTTAACTGTAAAATCTGATGATGTATTAGGTAGAGCTAAAACTTACGAAGCAATTGTTAAGGGAGAGCAAATGCCAGAACCAGGTTTACCAGAATCATTTAACGTATTAATGCACGAACTTAAAGGTTTAGGATTAGACGTTAAGTTAGAAGAGTAAGTACAGTGAAGTGTCTTCGGGTTTTATAACCCGAAGGCAAATCATTTTTTCAATATTTCGTCTCGTAAGAGACTACAAAATTTAAATTCGAATCCATTATTATGGCAAGAAAAAACGAAAAATACACTGTTAAGAAGTTTAACAAAATTTCGATTGGTTTAGCATCACCTGAATCTATTTTAGAGGCATCAAAAGGTGAAGTTTTAAAGCCAGAAACAATCAATTACCGTACACATAAACCAGAACGTGATGGTTTATTTTGTGAGCGTATTTTTGGTCCTGTAAAAGACTACGAATGTGCTTGTGGAAAATATAAAAGAATTCGTTACAAAGGTATTGTATGTGACCGTTGTGGTGTAGAAGTGACAGAAAAGAAAGTACGTAGAGATCGTGTAGGACATATTAATTTAGTTGTTCCTGTAGCACACATTTGGTACTTTAGATCGTTACCTAACAAGATGGGATATTTATTAGGATTACCATCTAAGAAGTTAGACATGATTATTTACTACGAACGTTATGTAGTAATTCAACCAGGTATTGCAAAAAACGGTGAAGGAGAACCATTACAAAAAATGGATTTCTTAACTGAAGAAGAGTATTTAGATATTGCGGATGAACTTCCAAAAGAAAATCAATATTTAGATGATACAGACCCAGATAAGTTTATTGCTAAAATGGGAGCTGAGTGTTTAATTGATTTATTAGCTCGTATCGATTTAGATGAGTTATCATACCAATTAAGACATAAGGCAAATACTGAAACTTCTAAACAACGTAAAAATGAAGCATTAAAGCGTTTAAATGTTGTTGAAGCTTTTAGAGATTCTCAAAAGAATAGAGATAATAGACCAGAATGGATGATTATGAAAGCGGTTCCAGTAATACCGCCAGAATTACGTCCATTAGTACCATTAGATGGTGGTCGTTTCGCTACATCTGATTTAAATGATTTATACCGTCGTGTAATTATACGTAATAACCGTTTAAAGAGATTAATGGAGATTAAAGCTCCTGAAGTTATCTTACGTAACGAGAAGCGTATGTTGCAAGAATCTGTAGATTCATTATTTGATAATACACGTAAATCATCAGCTGTAAAAACAGAATCTAACAGACCATTAAAGTCTTTATCTGATAGTTTAAAAGGTAAGCAAGGACGTTTCCGTCAGAACTTATTAGGTAAGCGTGTTGATTATTCTGCACGTTCTGTAATTGTTGTTGGACCAGAATTAAGATTATTCGAATGTGGATTGCCAAAAGATATGGCAGCAGAATTATACAAGCCTTTTGTTATACGTAAGTTAATAGAAAGAGGAATTGTAAAGACTGTAAAATCTGCAAAGAAAATTATAGATAGAAAAGAACCTGTTGTTTGGGATATTTTAGAAAATGTAATTAAAGGACATCCAGTTTTATTAAACCGTGCCCCTACATTACACCGTTTAGGTATTCAAGCATTCCAACCAAAATTAATTGAAGGAAAAGCAATTCGTTTACATCCATTAGTATGTACAGCCTTCAATGCCGATTTTGATGGAGATCAAATGGCAGTTCATTTACCATTAGGACCAGAAGCTGTTTTAGAAGCACAATTATTAATGTTAGCTTCACATAGTATCTTAAATCCTGCAAACGGTGCTCCAATTACAGTACCATCTCAGGATATGGTTTTAGGGTTATATTATATGACAAAAGAACGTAAACATACACCTGAAGTTCCAATTAAAGGTGAAGGTTTAACTTTCTATTCTCCAGAAGAAGTAACAATAGCTTTTAACGAAGGTATGGTTGATTTAAATGCTGGAATTAAAGTTCGTACGAAAGACTTTAATGAAGAAGGAGAATTAACTACTCAAATTATTAAAACTACAGTTGGTCGTGTTTTATTTAATGAAGTAGTTCCTGAAAAAGCTGGATATATTAATGAGGTTTTAACAAAAAAATCATTAAGAGGAATTATTGGTGGAATTTTAAAAGTAACCAATATACCAGAAACAGGTCAGTTCTTAGATGAAATTAAAAATATGGGATATAAATTTGCCTTCCAAGGTGGTTTATCATTCTCATTAGGAGATATTATTATTCCAGAAGAAAAACACACAATGATTGCTGAGGCAAACAAAGAGGTAGATGGAATTGTAGGAAACTATAACATGGGTATGTTAACGCAAAAAGAGCGTTATAATCAAGTAATTGATGTTTGGGGAACAACAAACAATCAATTAACCGAGTTATCTATGAAGCGTTTACGCGAAGATCAACAAGGATTTAACTCAGTATTTATGATGTTAGATTCTGGAGCACGTGGATCTAAAGAGCAAATTCGTCAGTTAACTGGTATGCGTGGATTAATGGCAAAGCCTAAAAAATCTACAGCAGGAGGTGGAGAAATTATTGAAAATCCAATTTTATCTAACTTTAAGGAAGGACTATCAATTTTAGAATACTTTATCTCTACTCACGGTGCTCGTAAAGGTCTTGCCGATACAGCATTAAAAACTGCCGATGCAGGTTATTTAACACGTCGTTTAGTAGATGTTTCTCAAGATGTTATTATTAACGAAGTAGATTGTGGAACTTTACGTGGATTAGAAATTACTCCATTAAAGAAAAATGATGAAATCGTTGAGTCATTATCAGATAGAATTGAAGGTCGTGTAGCTTTACATGATGTTTATCATCCTTTAACAGAGGAAGTTTTAGCAAAAGCAGGAGAATTACTAAGTTATGAAGTAGCTGGTGAAATTCAAAAATCTGGTATTGATAGAGTAGAAGTTCGTTCAGCATTAACTTGTGAAGCAGAAAGAGGAATTTGTGAGCAATGTTATGGTAAGAGTTTATCTACAAATAACAAAGTTCAAAGAGGAGAAGCAGTTGGTGTAATTGCAGCACAATCTATTGGTGAACCAGGAACACAGTTAACATTACGTACTTTCCACGTTGGTGGGGTAGCAGGAAATATTTCTGAAGAGAATAAATTAATTGCTAAGTTTGATGGTAATGTTAAAATAGAAGATTTACGTACAGTAATGGGTAAAGATTCTAATGGTGAAGAAGTAGAGATTGTTATTTCTCGTACAGCTGAAATAAAAATAACAGATAAGAAAACGGGTATTACTTTAAGTACAAATAATATACCTTATGGTTCTTATATTTTCGACAAAAATAGAAAAACCATCAAAAAAGGAGATGCTGTTTGTCAGTGGGATCCATTTAATGGTGTAATTGTTTCGGAATTTGGAGGGAAAGTTAAGTTCGATAATTTAGAGCAAGGTATGAACTACTCTGTTGAAATTGATGAACAAACTGGTTTCCAAGAAAAAGTAATTACAGATTCTAAAAATAAAAAGATCATTGCTTCTTTAATTATTGAAGATGCTGATGGTAATGCTTTACGTTCATACAGTTTACCTGTAGGCGCTCACCTTATGGTAGAAGACGGAGAGAAAGTAGAAAGCGGTAAAACGTTAGTGAAAATTCCTCGTAAGTCTGGTAAAGCAGGAGATATTACAGGAGGTTTACCACGTGTAACAGAATTATTTGAAGCACGTAATCCATCTAACCCAGCAGTAGTTGCTCAAATTGATGGAGTAGTAACTTTTGGAAAAATTAAACGTGGTAATAGAGAAATTATCGTTGAGTCTAAAACTGGTGAAATTAGAAAGTATTTAATTAAACTATCTAATCAGATTTTAGTTCAAGAAAATGACTTTATTAAAGCAGGTATGCCGTTATCAGATGGAGCTACAACTCCAGCAGATATTTTATCAATTAAAGGGCCATCTGCAGTACAAGAATACTTAGTAAATGAAATACAAGAAGTGTATCGTTTACAAGGAGTGAAAATTAATGACAAGCATTTTGAGGTTGTAGTTCGTCAAATGATGCGTAAAGTTAAAATTATAGATTCTGGAGATACATTATTCTTAGAGAATCAATTAATTCATAAACAAGACTTTATTAAGCAGAATGATGCAATTTACGGAATGAAAATAGTTGAAGAAGCTGGTGCTTCTGAAAACTTAAAAGCTGGTCAGTTAATTACAGCTCGTCAATTAAGAGATGAAAATTCATTTTTACGTAGATCAGATAAAGATTTAGTAATAGCAAGAGATGCTGAACCAGCTACAGCTGAGCAAGTATTACAAGGTATTACAAGAGCTTCGTTACAAACGAAATCATTTATATCTGCTGCATCGTTCCAGGAAACAACTAAAGTATTAAATGAAGCCGCAGTAAACGGTAAAATAGATACATTAGAAGGATTAAAAGAAAATGTAATTGTTGGAAAACGTATACCAGCAGGTACAGGAATGAGATCTTACGATAAACTTATCGTTGGTCCTAAAGATGAAATGGAAAGAAGTTTATAATTATAGTAAAGACCTCTATTTATAGAGGTCTTTTCTTTTACATTAATTTTTAAGATGGCTGAAAAAAAAGAACCACAATTAAACATTGAATTAGATCAAGAAATTGCTGAAGGAACTTATAGTAACTTAGCAATTATTAATCATTCAGTTTCAGAATTTATAGTAGATTTTATTAATATTATGCCAGGAGTACCAAAGGCAAAGGTAAAGTCAAGAATTATTTTAACACCACAACATGCAAAACGATTAACTAAAGCATTAGTTGAGAATATTAAAAAGTTTGAGCAAGCAAATGGTGAAATAAAAGATTATGAGCAACCGCCTATTCCAATGAATTTTGGAGGAACAACAGGAGAAGCTTAAAAAAAAACCGAAACTAATTTAGTTTCGGTTTTTTTAAGCTTTTATGTCATCTTTTAGCAATAGTTTATGTTGGTCTATATCTTTATTTCTAAAAAAATAGAATTAGTATCTTTATCTTTCAAATATCAAACAAATCAAAGTGAATTTATTAAAAACAACAATGCTTGCTGTGGGATTAACTCTTATAGCCTGCAAAACGGAAGAAAAGAAAGCAATTAAAACCTATTCAGCTGAACAAATAAAAGCAGCATCTAAAAAACTCAACACCTTTTTTCAAGAACAATTTGATGCAAGTTTAGATAGACATCCAATGAACCAAACATATTTGGGGATTAGTAAGGATGCTGATAAATGGAACGATATATCAAGTGAATTTGAAGACCAAGAACTAGTATATGCAAAAAATGCATTACAATGGTTACAAGACTCAATAAACATTAAAGCGCTAAACAAAGAAACCAAATTAAGTTATGATTTGTATAAGCAATTTTTAGAGGATGGAATTAAAGATGATGTGTATCGATTGTATAAATACCCTGTAAATCAAATGCATGGTATGCAAGCTGAAATTCCAGCATTTTTAATTAATATGCATCAGATCAATACTAAAAAAGATGCAGAAAATTATATCAGTAGATTGAATAAAGTAGCACCTTTATTCAATGAATTAGTAGATAATTTAAAAGAAAGTGAAAAGGTTGGGATTCAGATTCCAAAGTTTGTTTTTGCAAAAGTATTAGAAGATGCTAGAAATATAATTAAAGGAGAACCTTTTGAAAAATCAGAAAATAAAAGTACACTTTTAAATGATTTTGAAACAAAAGTAGGTAAGTTATCTATAGAAGAATCAGAAAAAAGTGAATTAATTGTAGCTGCAAAAAAAGGATTATTAGATGGAGTTTTAGTAGGGTATACTAATTTAATAACGACTTTAGAAGCTCAAGAAAAAAATGCAACTACTGATGATGGGGCTTGGAAATTCCCTAACGGAGAAGCCTTTTTTAATAGAGCTTTACAAAAAACAACCACCACAGATTTATCTGCCAATGAAATTCATGAAATAGGTTTACGTGAGGTTTCTAGAATTCATAATGAAATGAACGTTATTAAAGATAAGGTAAGTTTCAAAGGAACTTTACAAGATTTTTTTAAGTTTATGAAAAAAGACAAACAATTTTATTATGCAGCTGATGAAACTGGTAGAAAAGAATATTTGGATAAGGCGGTACATATTATAGATAGTATGAAAACTCGTTTGGATGAATTGTTTATTACGAAACCAAAAGCAGATTTAAAAGTAAAAGCTGTAGAAGCTTTTAGAGAAAAATCAGCAGGTAAAGCATTTTACCAACAACCAGCAATGGACGGATCAAGACCTGGAACGTATTATGCTAATTTATATGATATGGAAAGTATGCCAAGTTATCAAATGGAAGCATTGGCATATCATGAAGGGATTCCTGGACATCATATGCAAATTGCAATTGCTCAAGAATTAAAAGATTTACCAATGTTTCGTAAATTAGGTCGTTATACGGCTTATGTTGAAGGTTGGGGATTATATTCAGAATATATTCCAAAAGAAATGGGATTTTATGCTGATCCTTATTCAGATTTTGGTCGTTTAGCAATGGAATTATGGAGAGCTTGTAGATTGGTGGTAGATACAGGTATTCATGCTAAAAAATGGACACGTGAAGAAGGAATAAAATATTATACAGATAATACACCAAATGCTAAAGCTGATGCTGTAAAAATGGTTGAACGCCATATTGTAATGCCAAGTCAGGCAACTGCTTATAAAATAGGAATGTTAAAGATATTAGAATTACGTAAAAAAGCAAAAGACGCTTTAGGTGATAAATTTGATATTAGAAAATTTCATGATGTAGTTTTAACAAATGGACCATTACCATTAAATGTTTTAGAAAATTTAGTTGATAATTATATTAATGCTGAAAAGGGGTAATAAGTAATAAACGAATTATAATAAAAACGGTGAAAGATTATTCTTTCACCGTTTTTGTTTATTTTTTAATATGTATATTATTTCTTACTATCTGCGGCTTTAACATCATTTACAAAATTTTGTAAACGTTTCCCATACATAGATTTTTTAACACGATCAGTTAGGCTATTATTTATAGTGTCTAATAAATACAAGTTAGCATCAAAAAGTTCTGATAAAGCAATGTATGGAGCTGCTTCTGTGTCTTTATTGGTAATGGCAAAATTGGTTGTAAATAAAAAACGCTTACGAACCATCTTTTTGTATTCTTTCTCTAGGTTAACAATTTCTAATGTATCTGCAATCGAACGAGCTTCAAAATCTTTTTTAATAAAATCTAAACGTTGCATTTTAAATTTTTGATTAACCTCATTAAATTTATCCATAACTTCTTGGTTCTTTGATCCTGAAATTTCTGGTCTAAATCCAAATTCATCAATATTATCCGAAATAGTAATTTCTCCTTTTTCACCAAAAAACATTAGTTTTTTATCTTCAGAAATACCACTATACGTGATGTAATACATTTCTGGTGATACAACATCATCACTTAAAATAAATTTATTTTCATCAAATAATTGAATAGAATCTACAGATACAATAAGCGTATCTTTTATTTTTTGAAGATATAAGGTTCCTTTTTTTAATCCTTTTATCTCTCCTTTAACAATCATGTTTCCTCGTTCTTTAGAACAAGAAAGAATAACAAGAAATACTACTAAAAGGGTTATTAATTTTTTCATAATGTATTTATATTTTCCGATTGCAAATATGCAGAATTCTCTTAAGCTTTTGATGCTATTTCCATCAAAATTGTACATAAAATTGCTCCGTATGTACCAACAACATATCCAAATACTGCTAATAAAACTCCAACACTTGCTAATGAAGGGTGAAAAGCAGCAGCAACAACAGGAGCTGAAGCAGCTCCACCAACGTTTGCTTGACTTCCAACTGCCAAAAAGAAATAAGGAGCTTTAATAAGTTTTGCTACTAGTATCAATAATCCAGCATGGATGGCCATCCAAACAAAACCAATAACAATTAAACCTGGTTTGTCCATAATTTCACTTAAATCCATTTTCATACCAATAGTTGCTATTAATATGTAAATAAAAATACTACCAATTTTACTAGCTCCTGCACCTTCGTAGTTTTTAGCTTTTGTAAAGGATAATAATACTCCAATAAGAGTAGCAATACTAACTAACCAAAAGAATTTAGATGAAAAAGAAGATAAGGCAGAAGATTTATTTGAGAAAACGTCAAAGTTATTATTTAAATAAGAAGAAATTATATCAGAACCAAAATGAGCAATTCCTACTGCTCCAAAAGCTAAAGCAAGAATGATCATGAAATCAGTTAAAGTAGGATTCCTTTTTACACTACTAGCATAATCACTTACCTTTTGTTTTAACCTTTCAATAGCTGAATTATCAGCTTTTAACCAACTATCAATACTATTAGTTTTACCAATACCAATTAGTAATATCGCCATCCAAATATTTGCCACAACAACATCTACAACAACCATAGCGCTATACTTATCTGGGTTATATTCATAAATTTCTAACATTGCAGCTTGGTTGGCACTTCCACCAATCCAACTTCCTGCAAGAGTAGATAAACCTCTCCAAACTGCATCAAAACCAACGCCACCAACAGTTTCTGGAGAAATTAAAGAAATTAATAAAATAGCTATTGGACCACCAATAATAACACCTACAGTTCCTGTAAAAAACATAATTAAAGCTTTTGGACCAAGACTAAATACAGCTTTTAAATCAATGCTTAAGGTTAATAAGACTAAAGAAGCAGGTAATAAATAACGACTAGCAATATAGTATGTTTTAGAAGTTTCTGCAGAAATAATACCTAAAGAATTAAAAATTGCAGGCAGTAAATAACACATTAAAACACCAGGAACTATTTTATAAAATTTAGGCCAAAAACCTTTTTCTATTTTTTCGGTAAAAAAAACGAATCCTAAGGAAATCATTAAAATACCAAAAACGATAGCATCATTTGAGAAGGGTAGTATGTTCATTTTTATTAAATTGATTGGAGGCTAAGTTATTTAAAAATAATTAGTTCTTTTTTTGATGATTCGTGCTAAGAATAATCCCTAATTGAATTCTATCAAAGTCAGTTGAATTTTGTTGGATATTCATATAACCAGCTTTTAGTTTTATAAGGCTAGATAATTTATAAGTTAGTCCACCACCAATCCAATTTTGAGCAAAAGTATCTCCTTGAAAATTTAAAAAAACTTCATCAAAGAAAAAAGCAGACCAATTATTGGTGATAGGATAACTTAATCCTAATTGATAACGAACCCAATGGTCTGTATCAGTTTCAAAAAAACGATGTTCTAATCTAAAACGGTGAGCAAGGTTTAATTTAGATAACTTATGTTTAATATTTAAATCTTCGTAAATTCTATGTTCATTAGCTTCTCCACCAGATATATTATAAGTACCATCAGTATTAAGGTATGCATATCCTAATGATACATTTAATGTTTTGTTGATTGTATAGTTTCCTGCTGCTCTAATTAATAATTGTTGCAAGTCATCAGTTACTTCAAAAAAACGAAAATGTGCTAATGATTTTATACTCCAATTATCTGATATTTTATGAGAACCACCATACATATACCAAGCACCTAATTGATTTTGAGCGTCATTTTGACTAAAACTATTAATAGATATAAATATGGTTATTGCTAATACTATTTTTTTCATTTATTTTAATGTTTTAAAGGAAGGCAAAATTAAAAATAAGACTGTAATTATACACTTATAATGAATAATACTTTTTTACAAATAAAAAAGTATTAAGTTATTGATTTGGTTAGATAAGTAAATTAGTATTCCCAAAACGTTAAGGTTTTAGGAATACTCTAAGAGTTATTATTTATTTATGATAAATGTTTTGGCTCCTTTAAAAGGAGATAAAAGTGTAAGCTTTTCTATTTCTGTTTTAAAGGAAACCCAATCTTCTTGGTATAGTTTGTTTGTTTTATTTAAAGCTTCATTTAGTGATACTTTAAATTGGGTGATCAATCTTTCTTCTGTTGTGGTTTGATCTCCAAAACGACTATCAATGTACCTTTGGGCTATTCTTAATCTTTGGTTAACATTTGGTTTAGGGCTACGAACAATTCCTTGTCTTTTATCTACTTTACCTAAATAAAGGTTTAATAGTTTTGTTATTTTTTTAGAAATATCTTCACAAGAAACAATTTCGAATTTATACTTTTCTTTATCCTCTTTTTTTAATCTTTCTTGATAGTCATTTGCAATTTTTTTGCTTTCTACTAATTGTTTTACAGCTAGAGATATTTGTGCTTCATATTTTTCTAGTTTTTTTAAAGAAGTATATTTTTCATCAATGGCTAGTTTAGAAATTTTTAATCTAGGATCGTATGCAACTGTTATACTTTGTTCTGAAGTTAAATCCCCAAGTATAGCTTTAACATTATAAACACCAGGCTTAACAGCAACGCCACTTGGTTCTGATTTTTGTTTACTAATTTTTCTTGAGGCTCTAGAAACACCTTTTTCATCCATTCTCCATGTAAATGAGTGAATACCATTTTCTTTAGGAGCTTTTTGTTTTAAAGTTCGTATCAAACGGTCTTTATCATAAAAATCAAATTGTATAGAATCCCATTTAATTTTATTGTTCTCTTCTTCAATATTCTTTTCTTTTGAATCTTTTTTAGGCATGTTAACGTAAAACTGAATTAATGCACCACGAGATTTATTTTCACCATTAAATAGTGCATCAGCACCAAATCTAGTTCCAGAAGGTTGTTGATAACTTGCTTGATATGCTATTGATGGTTCAAAAAGTTCCATTTTTTTTGTTAAAATATTCTGATTTTTGGCAATAGCTCGTAACGGACGAATATCATCTAAAACCCAAGCAGCTCTTCCAAAAGTTCCAATAACTAAATCATGTTCTCTTGGTTGAATCACCAAATCTTTCACAGGAACAGTAGGGAAACCTGCTGTCCATTTTGTCCATTTTTCACCAGCATTTACAGAAATGTATAAACCATCATCTGTACCTAAAAACAATAAATTTGATTCAATAGGATCTTCAACAATACTTAGTGTATAGCTCTTTACATCATTCTCGTCAACAATTCTTTGCCAAGATTTACCATAATTTTTAGTTCTGTATGCATAAGGCGTATAATTAAACCTTCTATAATCATTAGCTATTAATAAAGCTTCTCCTTTATTTTTATTGGACGCTTTTATTTGCACAATCCAACTGTTTTCAGGTAAACCTTTAATGTTTTTAGAAACATTTGTCCAGTTTTTACCTCCGTTTTGAGTGTAATGAACTTGTCCGTCGTCCGTAGCTGCCCAAAGCATGTCTTTTTCTACAGAAGAAGGTTCCACAACCAAAACAGTACAATGATTTTCTGCACCAGTTGCATCTAAGGTTAATCCACCACTTTCACTTTGTTTCTGTTTACTTTTATCATTAGTTGTTAAATCAGGAGAAATAACTTCCCATGTTAATCCTTTGTCTGTAGATTTATGCACAAACTGACTTCCAAAATATAGCGTTGAATTATTAAAAGGATCAATATTAATTGCTGAATTCCAGTTAAAACGAAGTTGAATATCAGCATTTGGATGTGTTGGTCTAACTGTATAATTATTTCCAGTCTCAGCATCATAACGAGACACATATCCTTGTTGACTCATAGACCAACCATAACGACTATCATCTTTATCAGGAACAACATCAAAACCATCACCAAAACTAATTTCTTGCCAATATGAATTTCTTATTCCTTGTGCTTTCCAAACATAAGCTGGTCCTTTCCAAGAGCCATTATCTTGCATTCCTCCATATACATTATAAGGATATTCATTATCAACATTAATATGATAAAATTGAGCAACAGGAAGATTGCCAATAAAACGCCACGTTTTTCCACCATCTTTGGTAATATTTAAACCGCCATCGTTTCCATCAATCATAAACTTTCCATTTTCAGGATGAATCCACCAAGCATGATGATCTGGATGAACACCATTATTTGCTCTATAAGCAGGCATTAGTTGTGTGAAATTTTTCCCGCCATCTTGTGATACATTTACATACGTAAAAACAGAATAGAGTCTGTTTTCGTTTTGTGGATCAACATATATTTCAGAATAATAAAAAGGACGATTTCCAATGTCATTTTTATCATTTATTTTTTTCCATTTAAAACCACCATCTTCACTTTTATAAAGCGCATTTTTTTCTGATTCAACTAAGGCATAAATAATTTCTGGATTACTTTTAGAGATAGCAACACCAATTCGTCCTAATTCACCTTTAGGAAAACCTTCTTTATCAGTAATTTTTTTCCAATTATCTCCACCATCATGTGTAATATATAATCCGCTTCCTTTTCCGCCAGAATTAAAAAACCAAGGATCTCTTTTGTGTTCCCACATGGCAGCGATTAATTTATTAGGATTGGAAGGATCCATTATTAATTCGGCAGCACCTGTTTTGGTATTATTAAATAAAATTTGTTTCCATGTTTTTCCTCCGTCAGTTGTTTTATATACGCCACGTTCTTTATGTGCTCCCCAAGGAGAACCAATTGCAGCAGCATAAACAATATCAGGATTATCTGGATGAATAATAACACGATAAATATGACGTGTTTTTTCAAGTCCCATTGATTTCCAAGATTTCCCTCCGTCTAAAGATTTATATATTCCAAATCCTCCATTTAAACTATTTCTTGGGTTTCCTTCACCAGTTCCTACCCAAATAACACTTGGGTTTGATTGTTGAATAGCAACCGAACCAATAGAAGCAGTAATTTCATTATCAAAAATAGGATGCCATTTAACACCACCAGAAGTAGATTTCCATAAACCACCGGAAGCTGTTCCAACATACATGATGTCAGGATTATTTACAACAACATCAATAGCGGTAACTCTTCCGCTCATTCCACCTGGGCCAATATTTCTTGGTTTCATGTTTTTAACTAAGTCCATAGAAAATTCTTGGGCAAATAATATTGAACCAAAGAATAATAAGATAAGAAGGGTGATTTTTTTCATTATAAAAGTTAATAGTTGTTAAGGTTTAAAAGTAGAATTTATTCAATAGTTGTTTCTTAAAAATATGTTAATGGTAGGGCTTAGAAAATGTTTTATGTTAATGAAATTTTTCATATTATATAATGTATTATTTTAGCCAAAAAATCTTACCATAATGAAAATTAGTAAATTATTGTTTGTTGTAGCGATAGTGTTTGTTGTTACAGGTTTTTCTACAATAGACATTTGGGGTCCAACTGGACATAGAGCAACAGGAGAAATAGCGGAGGCTCATTTGACAAAAAAAGCAAAAAAGAAAATTGATAAGCTATTGAAAGGAGAAGGTTTAGCGTTTGTATCTACTTATGCCGATCAGATTAAATCAGATAAAAAATATAAAGAATTTTCTTCTTGGCATTATGTAAATATGCCTTTGGATGGAAATTATGAAACTGCAGATAAAAATCCTAAAGGAGATTTAGTAACAGGTATAAATAAGTGTATTGCAATATTAAAAAGTAAAACAGCTAAAGAAGAAGACAAACGTTTTTATTTAAAAATGTTAGTACATTTAGTTGGGGATTTACACCAACCAATGCATATTGGACAAAAAGAAGATAAAGGTGGAAATACAATACAATTACAATGGTTTAATAAAGGAACAAACTTACATAGGGTTTGGGACACAAATATGCTTGAAGAATGGGGAATGAGTTATATTGAATTAGCAGCTAACACTAAAGATTTATCTAAAGAACAAATAAAATTACTCCAAAAAGGAAGTGTTGTTGATTGGGTTAAAGACACTCATAAATTAACAAAAGAAGTATATAATTCTGTGGAAGTAGGAGATAAATTAAAATATCGTTATTCTTATGATCATTTTCCAACAGTAAGAAAACAATTACAAAAAGGAGGGATTAGATTAGCGAAACTCTTAAATGAAATTTATAAATAAAAAAAGCCTCGCTAAATGCGAGGCTTTTTTTATAGTATTTTATTCATCAACTTTTGGTGTTGTTTGTTCTTCGTTTTCATCCTCAGGATCTTTAGAGAATTGTCCCCAAATTAAAAATCCAATCACAACTATATAAATTAATTTACCACCTATTTTTTTCCAAAAGGATAAAGGATTAGAAGTAAGGTCTAAATCATATTTTGTTTCAAGTTCTGTTATTTGCTCTTTTGTAAGATCATAATATGTAGAACCACCAGTGTTCATTAAAACATATTTCTTAGAAGACAACCAAGCAGGAATAAATATAATTCCATATTCCTCATAATAGTATCCTAAATTTAGGTAAGATGTTCCTTGTTTTAATAATTCATCATCAGGTAAATCTTTAACTAAATCTATTTTTTCGCAAGGAAAGCATACAGGTATTTTTCCTCTAGAAAAAGAATTAGTTGTAATAAATACCGCAAAAACAACAAATAATATAATTTTTTTCATAATAAATTTTGTTAGGTTATTTTGTAAATCTATTATTTTATTTTTTAATAAAAGCTGATAATGAGTTAGTTTTAATAAAATTTAGTTAAAAAAAGTTAATTTTTCACAACCAAAAAGTACAATGATTATCTTTAAAACATGAAAAAACTTAATCCCTTTTATTTAGTAGTATTTATGTTCCTTTTCTCATGTGGAAAAGAGATAAAGAAAGAAAAACAGCAAAATCCAACGGCAAATATTGAATCCAATGTAGCACCAGTTGTTAAAAAAGAAACACCACTTATAGCAACGTATGACTATAATTCTTTAGCACCTTTATTGAATAAAAAAGGAGACAAAACCTATATAGTTAATTTTTGGGCAACTTGGTGTAAACCTTGTGTTGATGAATTGCCAGCTTTTGAAAAAATTAATGAAAACTTTAAAGATAAAAATGTAGAAGTTTTATTGGTGAGTTTGGATTTTCCGAATCAAGTAGAAAGTCAATTATTACCTTTTATAAAAGAACGAAATATTAAATCTGAAGTTGTTTTGTTTGATGATCCAAACCAAAATGTGTGGATTAATAAAATAGATTCAACCTGGACTGGAGCTTTACCAGCTACAATTATCTATACGAAAGATAAACGTGCTTTTTACGAACAATCGTTCGATTATGATTTATTATTAAAAGAATTACAAACATTTATTAAGTAAACAATTATGAGAGTTTTAAAAACAGTTTTAGTTTTAGCTGTATTTGCTTTAGCAACAGCATTTACAATAAACACAACAAAAAAAGGATATGAAGTAGGAGATGTTGTTGAAGATTTTTCTTTAAAAAATATTGATGGAAAAAATGTTTCATTAAAAGATTTTAAAAAGGCAAAAGGTGTAATTTTAGTATTTACCTGTAACCATTGCCCGTATTCTAAAATGTACGAAGAAAGAATAATCGCTTTAGACAAAAAATATAAAGATTTAGGATATCCAGTGGTGGCAATTAATCCGAATGATCCAATTGCTTCTCCAGGAGATGATTTTGAATCAATGAAAAAAAGAGCGAAAGAAAAAGGATTTACATTCCCTTATTTATTTGATAAAGGACAAACGGTATATCCAAAATTTGGTGCAACAAGAACGCCACATGTTTTTATTTTAAATAAAATAAAAAAGAAAGACATGGTTGTGTCTTATATTGGTGCAATAGATAATAATGCTAGAGATGCAAGTGCTGTAAGTGAAGAATATGTTGCAGATGCTATTGATACTTTATTAGCAGGGAAAAAATTAACAACAACAAAGACAAAGGCAATAGGTTGTTCTATTAAAGTGCAATAATATATTGTTTTTAATTTTAAATTAAAGTTCAAAAGAAAAGCGAGTTATGTAAATAATTCGCTTTTTTAATTTTTAAGATTTCACTAAAACTTGCTTTCTATTTACTATAAATGTTTAAGAGGTTTAGAACAAAGAACAAAGAACAAAGAACAAAGAGTGAGGAGTAAAGAATAAGTAGCAAAAGAAGGAAAAAATCTTATCTCTTGGTTCTTTTAGCGAAGCGGTCTCCTTTATCTAGAGTAAGGAAATTGTTATCGATCTAAAAAATCTTGATATGCTTCTTGGCTAATTGCTTTCCCTAAAGAATCTAAGTGTTTATAATTGCCTATTTCTAAAACAGGTTTTTTACTTACATAATCAAAAACAAAACTACCAGATTTATCAACAGTTCCAAAACCTTTATTAAAGACGTAATGAACATATTGTTTATCTGGATTATTACTGAAAATATGATTACCAAAAGTAAACTGTTTCGCATTTCCATGTAATAATTTAGTTAAGGTATACGCAAAATCAGCTTGCGAACCAAAGTTAGGAACAGTAATGTTTTTATGCTTAAGAGCACCTCCTAACCAAACCATAGGTATTTGAAATCGTTTAGGAGAATTAAAATAACCTTCGTGTTTCGGAAGCGGATGTCCATGATCAGCCATAATAACGATTAACGTATTATTCCACCAAGATTGCTTTTTTGCATCTTCAATAAATTTCCCAATAGCTTTATCCGTATACGCCTGTGCACTTAAATATTTATTTTGTTCAGTGTCTTTTCCAAATTTATATTCATCAGGGAATTCATAAGGTTCATGACTTGTAAGTGTTAAAGCTGTAGTGAAAAAAGGTTTTTTTAGTTGTGGCTCCGATAAATCTTTCATAACTCTTTCTAAAAAAATATGATCATGCGCACCCCACTTAGAATTCCAATCATCTTTATCGAATTCCGTTCCGTCTACTATTCTATCAATATTCCCGTTACGTAAATACGTAATCATATTTCCAAAATTACTATCACCACCATAATAAAAAGAAGTAGTATATCCCAAGTTTTTCATTTCTTGAGTTAATATTGGAAGTGATTGCGTTTTATTTGGCATTTTAATAATACTACGTGTAGGTTGTGGATAATATCCACTTAAAATAGCCGCTAAACCTTTGTCGGTTCTGTCTCCATTTCCGTAAAAATTAGAGAATAAAATCCCTTCTTTTGCAAGTCTATTTAAATTTTCTGTTGCATTTGGTGTTCCTCCTAAAACACCAACAGCTTTTGCAGATAAACTTTCCCAAATAATTAAAATTATATTAGGGTTTGGTGTTTTTAAAATAGAATCATTACCACTTAAAAGTAAGTTTTTTGTTTTGTTAATGATTTTTTTAGCAGTTTCTGGGTTAAAGTTTTTATATGGATTTTTATTTCCTGTTTTATGCGTAAGTGTATTGGTAAAGTTCCAAATAAAATTAACAGCAACATGATTAGCAAACATCTGCTTAGAAAAATAAACATTACTCTGGTTTATAGGAATGTTTTGAAAACCACCACGAACAGGAATAATTAAAAAACCTATTAAAAGAAAAAAGATAGGTATTTCCCATAATTTTCCTTTCTCTAATTTACTAAAAGAAAAATTTAAAGCTTTATTAAAACAAAAACAGATCAATAGTGATAATACAATCCATATTAAAATACCAAAAAACAGCAACGTACCCGAAACAGAGGCAAGCATTATTTTAGGAGTATTCGCATAATTTAATAAAGTAGCATCAATGCGTACTCCCCAAGATTTATACAAAACAATATCAATAATCATCAATAAATTGATGATAAAAATTAATAAGAATGTATATGGTTTAATAATGGCATTGATTATTTTTCTAGGAACAAAAATTGAAAAAAGAATCAATAAAAAAGGAATTGTAGATAAATAAGCCGCAAATGAAAAATCTAGTTTTAAACCATGATAAAATGTTTTTAATTTGGTTAAAAAAGATAAAGAACTTGCTTTTTCAAGATAATAGCACAAAAATAAAAAGCGTGCAAAAAGAAAGTAAATAACCCAAGTAAAAAAATAAATAAGGTTGCAAAAAAATCTGTTTTTTAATAAATTCATAGTTATTCGGTAACTTTTAATCTAGCCTTTGCTGTAACAGAAACATCTGCATATTGTTTGTCTAAATATTTTAAATATCCAGTAATTGCAATCATAGCGGCATTATCTGTTGTGTATTCAAATTTAGGAATGTAAGTAGTCCATCCCCAATGTTTTTCTGCTAATTGAAGACGTTTTCTTATTTCAGAATTTGCTGAAACTCCACCAGCAATTGCAATATGTTTTATGTTAGTTTGTTTAACAGCATTTTTTAATTTTCCTATTAAAATTTCTACAATTGTATATTGTAAAGAAGCACAAATATCATTTAAATTCTCTTCAATAAAATTAGGATTCTCTTTTTCTTTTTTCTGAATAAAATATAAAAACTGTGTTTTTAAACCACTAAAACTAAACTCTAAATCACCAACCTTAGGTTTTGTAAATAAAAAAGCTTTAGGATTTCCTAATTGTGCATATTTATCAACCAAAGGCCCACCAGGATAAGGTAAACCTAAGATTTTCGCAGATTTATCATAAGCTTCTCCAACGGCATCGTCCATGGTTTCCCCTAAAATTTCCATATCAAAATGATTAGAAACTTTAACAATTTGTGTATGTCCACCACTAATTGTTAAACAAATAAAAGGAAAGGGAGGAATTTCACAATCTTCTTCTTCAATAAAATGAGCTAAAATATGTGCTTGCATATGGTTAACATCTATAAGCGGAATGTTTAATCCAAGTGCTAAAGACTTAGCAAAAGAAGTACCAACTAATAAAGAACCCATTAAACCAGGTCCGCGAGTAAAAGCAATTGCGGAGAGTTGTTCTTTTTTTATATGAGCTTGCTCAATAGCTTGTTGTACAACAGGAACAATATTTTGTTGATGTGCTCTAGAAGCTAACTCAGGTACAACACCACCATATTTGGCATGTACTTCTTGATTGGCAGTAATATTACTTAGTTTTTTTCCGTTAAAAATTACAGAAGCACTAGTATCATCACATGAACTTTCTATTCCTAAAATATAAATATCTTGCACTTTAATTGTTCTTATAATTGGAGACAAAAATATTGATAATACGTTAGATATTCGTTAAAATTGACGTTTCTTTGTATTTAGGCAAATTTTTTGATGTAAAAAGTATTTTAAAAGAGAGCATTATCAAAAAACTAAGAAAAATAGTATTAAGATTAATAGGAATTATTTTATTGTTTCTTCTTTTCTTGATTTTAATACTTTCTATACCAGCCGTCCAAAGTAAACTCGCCCAAAAAGCAACGAACTACGTTAATAAAGAGTTCAATACTAATATTTTTGTTAAAAAAATAGACCTATCTTTTTTAGGAAGTGTTGAGTTAAAAGGAATCGAAATTAGAGACCATCATAAAGACACACTTATTTTTGTTAATAGTTTAAAAACATCGCTTTTAAATGCAAAACGTATAGTTGATAATAATGTTAATTTAGGAGACGCAACCTTAAGTGATGCTTATTTTTATATGAAGACCTATAAAGATGAGAAAGATGATAACTTAACTGTTTTTATAGATAGCTTTGATGATGATAAGCCAAAAGAAACATCAACTCCTTTCGTTTTAAATACTGCCAACATTTATGTAGATGATTTGACGTACAGGTTTGTAGATGACAATAGAACAAGTCCATTACAGTTTGCAGCGCACAATGTAGGTGGTAATATTCAAGATTTTGAAGTTGAAGGACCAGATATTAGAGCAAAAATAAGAGGATTACACTTTACAGAAGATAGAAATATTAATGTTACTAATATGGTTTGTGATTTTGAGTATACAAGAACACGTATGACTTTTAAAAACACCGTAATTGAAACAGATAACGAAACAAAATTAGCTGCTGATATCGTTTTTGATTATAAACGAAAAGATTTTAAAAAATTTACAGACAAAGTACACTTAAAAGGAACCTTTAAAAAAAGTGCTTTATCTCTTAAGGATTTAAATAAATTTTATCATGAATTAAGAGGTGGAGATTTAGTATACTTTACCGCAGATATAAACGGTGTTTTGAATAATTTTAGTATTGAGAACGCTAATTTGTATTCAAGATATGGTATGAAAATTAAAGGAGATATGGGGTTTGTAAACTCATTTAATCTTAATAGAGGTTTTTTGTTTGATGCTGATTTAGAGAATGTAACTTCTAATTATTATCAACTAAAAAGTATTTTGCCTAACGTTTTAGGTAAAAAACTACCTTCTAGTTTTAGTAAGTTAGGTACTTTTAATCTTGAAGGACTTGTAAGAGTTACTCCAGATCAAATGGATGCTACATTATCTGTGAAATCAGAAATAGGTACAACAATATCCGATTTGCAATTAACAAATATTGGTAATATAGAAGAGGCCGTTTATGGTGGAGAAGTAGAGTTTGTTGATTTAAATTTAGGAAAATTTGCAGAAAACGACAAGCTCGGAAAGGTGTCTTTAAGAGCAGATGTAAACGGAAGCGGATTTAATGTAGATAATATAAATACTACAATAATAGGTACAATTTCAAAGGTAGATTTTAATGGGTATTCCTATAAGAATTTAAACGTAAATGGTCAATTCCAGAATAAGTTGTTTGATGGTTTTATGGATGCAAATGATGATGATTTTGATTTAAAATTTAAAGGTCTTGCCGATTTTTCATCAGCAATAAATAAGTTTGATTTTACAGCTGATATTGATAGGATAGATTTGGTAAAGACAAATCTTTTTAAACGAGATAGTGTTTCTGTTTTAAAAGGAGAAATAAGGTTAGATATCTCAGGAAATACGTTAGATGATATTGTAGGGAAGGCAAGCTTTAAAAATGTACAATATACTAATGCTAAAGAAACATATGATTTTAAGGCTTTTGAAGTTAATTCATCAATAAAAGACAGTATTAAAACGATTAATGTAGATTCTAAAGATATTGTTATGGGATCATTAAAAGGGAAATTTACTTTTGATGAATTGTTACCTGTTTGCCAAAATGCTTTGGGTAGTGTATATACTAATTATCAAGCTATACCAGTTGCCCCAAATCAGTTTTTAAACTTTGATTTTACTATTTATAATCAAATTGTGGCTATTTTCTTTCCTGAAATATCTATAGGGAATAATACAAAAATTAAAGGAAAGATAAATTCTAATAAAAATGCAGTTAAGCTTACTTTTTCGTCACTCAAGTTAAATGTTTATGATAATTTAATTGATGATGTGCTTTTACGTTTAGACAATAAAAATAAATTATACAATACGCATTTAACAGCAAGCAAAATTGCAACTAAGTATTATAAAATAAACAAATTAAATTTATTAAATAGAACTGTAAATGATACTTTGTTTTTTAAATCTACATTTAAAGGAGGAGAGAAAGAAACAGAAAACTTCAACTTAGATTTCTTTTACACAATAAATGAAAATCAAAAATCAGTAGTAGGTTTTCAAAAATCAACTTTTAATCATAATAATTTCGATTGGGTTATTAATCCAGATGAGAATAATTTCAATAAATTAACGTATAGCCTACAAGAAAATATCTTTTCTATTAGTCCTTTTTTATTAACATCAGAAGATCAAAAAATAGAGTTTTCTGGAGATGTAAAAGGTAACAATTTTAAAGATTTACAATCTAAATTTACTGATTTTCAGTTAGCGAGTATTTTACCTGAATCCAAAAGTTTAAATCTTAATGGTATTGTAAATGGAGTTTTGGATTTAAAGCAAAAAGGAGATTATATAATGCCAACAGCCAATTTGACTGTAAATGAAGTTTTGGTAAATGATTTCTCTCAAGGAACATTAAAAGTGAAAATAGAAGGTCAAAATTCATTTGATAAATACAATGTTGATATTTCTTTAAGAGATTATAAGTTTGATAACGTTAATATTTCAGGAGCTCTAGATTTTTCTGATAAAAAACCAATGATTGATTTGGCTATTGCTTTTAAAGAATATGAATTAAATGGTTATAGCGATTTTGGAGGCGATGTAATAGAAAATATCAGAGGTACTTTGTCTGGTAATTTTACTGCAATAGGAGAAGCGACAAACCCAGTTTTTGACGGGCAATTGGATTTAAATGGAGCAGGATTAACATTTCCATATTTAAATATTGATTTCGATTTTATAGAAAACGCAACGATTAAACTAAAAGAACAATCATTTGCAATTCAGAATTTAATATTACAAGATACTAAACATGATACTCGAGGAAGATTATCAGGAACAATACGACATCAAGATTTTGAAAAATGGACTTTAGACTTAGGGTTAAGCACTCAAAATTTATTGGTTTTAGATACAAAAGAAGTAGATGAGATTCCATATTACGGAACTGGTTTTATTAAAGGAAATGCCCAAATATTAGGTACAACAAGTAATTTAAATATTGATGTTTATGGAAGTACGGAATCAGGAACTGTATTTGTGTTGCCGCTAAATGATGTAACAACAGTAGATAATTATAAGTTAATCCGTTTTAAAACAGAAGGAGAAGAGATTGATGAGAATTACGAAATAGAAAAATTTAAAGGATTAAATTTAACTATAAATTTAGATGTTACAAAAGATGCAATTGCACAGGTTGTTATAGATAAAGCTTCTGGTAGTGATTTAAAAGGAAGCGGGAATGGCAATTTACGTATAGAAATAGATACACGTGGAAAGTTTAAAATGTTTGGAGATATAGAGATTGATAACGGATCGTATAATTTTAAATACGGTGGTATTATTAGCAAGCCTTTTAATGTTCAAAAAGGAGGAACAATTTCTTGGAACGGAAGTCCGTTTGATGCAGAGTTAGATATTACAGCCATTTATCAAACAAAAGCAAATCCAGCGCAATTATTAGATAATGTATATTCAACACGTAAAATCCCAATAGATTTATATACTAAAATATCAGGAGGATTATTTAATTCAAAACAAGAATTTGATATTAAAATTCCAAATGCAAATTCAACCGTAGCATCCGAATTAGAATTTAAATTAAATGCAAATGATTTAAATACTAAAATGCAACATTTTACTTTTTTATTAGCTTTAGGTACTTTTTATGATGAAGAATCTTTAGGAAGTAGTATTTCTTCTGGTTTAACAGGTACAGCTGCACAAGTATTATCAGGGGTATTATCAAATGTGCTAAATAAAGAAGGATCAAAGTTTCAAATAGATGTTGGTTTTACTCAAGGAGATGAAACTGATGTTAGTGGTAGTTATGTTATAGAAGATCAGGTTGATGTATCCGTTTCTACTCAATTAAGTGATCGTGTTTTAGTAAACGGAAAAGTTGGAGTTCCAGTAGCTGGTGAAACCCAAACAAGTGTTGTTGGAGAAGTAAAAGTTGAGGTCTTATTAAATGAAGAAGGGAACTTTAGAGCAAACTTTTTTAACAAACCAAATGATATACAATATTCCTTAGAAGAAGAAGGATATACGCAAGGATTAGGACTTTCTTATCAGGTTAACTTTAATAATTTAAAAGAGTTAAAAGAAAAACTGATAAAGAAAAAGAAGAAAACTAAAAAAGCAGATAGTATCTTTAAAGCGAAAAAAAACAACCGAATAAATTTTAAGAGAAAAAAAGACTCAACTACTATAAAAAATGAAAAGAACAATTAAAGATTATTTTGTAATAGGATTAAAGGGAATGGCAATGGGAGCGGCAGATGTGGTTCCTGGTGTTTCAGGAGGAACAATAGCGTTTATATCTGGAATATATGAAGAATTATTAGGTTCCATAAGTAACGTTAATTTGTCATTATTTAAAACATTAAAAAATGAAGGACTTAAAAAAGCATGGGAACAACTTAACGGAAATTTTCTTGCAGCTTTATTTATTGGAATTCTTATTAGTGTTGCTTCTTTAGCAAAAGCAATTTCTTGGTTGTTGGTAAACAAACCAATAGTATTATGGTCTTTCTTTTTTGGATTGGTATTGGCTAGTATTATTTATATAGCCAAACAAATAACAAAGTGGAATATAATAGCACTAGTTTTGCTAATTATAAGTGCTTTAGCAGCGTATTATGTAACTACATTAAATCCACTAGTATCTGAAAGTTCTTCTCTTTTTTATATATTTCTAGCTGGAGTAATAGCAATTTGTGCTATGATTTTACCAGGTATTTCAGGTTCTTTTATTTTAGTTTTATTAGGTGCTTATAAGTCTATTTTAGAAGCATTAAGTACTAAAGATGTTTTAACAATAGCAACATTTATGTTGGGTTGTATTACTGGTTTGTTAACATTTTCTAAAGTATTAAAATGGTTGTTTGCTAATTATAAAAATTATACACTAGCTGCATTAACAGGGTTTATTATAGGTTCTCTTAATAAAATTTGGCCATGGAAAGAGGTGTTAACTTTTAGAACCAATTCACATGGAGAGCAAGTTCCTTTTAACGAAGTTTCTATTTCTCCTTATAGTTTTGACGGAGATCCTAAAATTTTATTTGCTGTTTTATTAGCCTTAATAGGATTTGGTTTAATTTTAGTATTAGAAAAATTAGCAGTAAAAAAATAATCATAAGTTCTAACCAACTACAATAATGTATCAAGAACGTACATTTTTACAAAAAATAAGTTTGTTTTTAAACGGACTTATAATGGGCAGTGCCAATAAAATTCCAGGAGTTTCTGGAGGTATGGTAGCGTTTGTAATGGGTTTTTATGAAGAATTAATTTTTACGTTTCAAAGAATCAATCGTACAGCATTTAAACTATTATTTAATGGTAGATTTAAGAGCTTTCTTAAGTATACAAACATGCAGTTCTTACTACTGGTTATGTTGGGGAGTATGTTTAGTTATTTTAGCATATCATTAGTTTTAAATTATTTTATAAAAAACTACGAACTTTATGTTTGGGGCTGGTTTTTTGGTATGATCATCGGTTCTATTTATTATATCGCTAAAGATTTTAATAATTGGAATTCTAAAAATTTAATAGCTTTATTTGTTGGAATGTCTGTTGGTATAGCAATAAGTTTTTTAACACCAGCTAAAGAAAATGACAACTTATGGTTTGTTTTTCTATGCGGAATTATTGGGGTTTCTGGAATGACTTTACCAGGCTTGTCGGGTTCTTTTATTTTAATTCTTTTAGGGAATTATGTATTGTTGTTAGTTGATAGTGTAAATGTCTTTGGAAATGTAGTATCTCAATTATTTATGGGGAATACAGCTGTTTTAAAAGACGCTGTTAAAGTTAGATATTTAAAAGTAATGGGAGTTTTTACATTAGGATCTGTTTTTGGATTGGTTTCTATATCTCATTTTTTAGGATATCTTTTAAAAAAATATAACGAAATTGTAATAGCTATAATTATTGGTTTTATTTCAGGTTCGTTAGGGAATGTTTGGCCTTGGAAAAAAACAATATTTAAAACAGAAGGAACAAGTTTTTTGTTAGATAAAAAAGGAAATAAAGTAATAGAAAATTACCAACGGTTTATTCCAGATTTTGGAAGTAAAGAAACTTGGTTTGTTACGGGCTTTATTTTAACAGGAATTTTATTAATTTTAGGAATAGATTATTATGGTAAAAAAAGAAGGGAATAAATTATTTGGACTTTTAGGGAAAAATATTTCATACTCGTTTTCAAGAGAATATTTTACACATAAATTTAAAGATTTAGGATATACAAAACATAGTTATGTAAATTTCGATTTACAGCAAATAGAAGACTTAGCGGCTGTTTTGGTAAAAAACAAAGAGGAATTATCAGGTATAAATATTACTATTCCTTATAAACAAGAAGTGATGAGTTTCTTGGATTTAATAGATGAAGATGCAGAAAAAATAGGAGCAGTAAATACTATTAAGTTTTTAGCTGATGGAAAGTTAAAAGGATTTAATACCGATTTTTATGGATTTAAGAATTCTATTCAACCATTTATAAAAGAACATCATAAAAAAGCATTGATTTTAGGAGCTGGAGGAGCATCAAAAGCAATAGCATTTGCCTTTGAGAAAATGGGGATAGATTATAAGTTTGTAAGTAGAAAAAAACGAAATAAAGATGTTTTTACTTATGAAGAAATAACAACTGAAATTATAGAAGGATACACGGTTATTGTTAATTGTACACCTTTAGGAACATACCCAAATATAGAAACACGTCCTGAAATTCCTTACGAAGCAATTACAGATCAGCACCTTTTGTATGACCTAACCTATAATCCAGAAGAAACTACTTTTTTAAAATTGGGTAAAAACCAAGGTGCAAGTATAAAAAACGGATTTCAAATGCTTGAGTTACAAGCAGAGAAATCATGGGAGATCTGGAATTTATAAAAAAGAAACACACTAGTTGAGGTACTATTTTAAATGATTCTAAAAAACGTTTTATTATTAATTTGAAATTATACAATAATGCGTATATTTATAATCTAAATTTGGAACTTAAACATTTAAAAATGTTAGAAAACAACGATAATACTACAGAAAATCAGTCAGAAAAAACAACTGAAAAAACTGTTACCGAAGAAATTTCTAAGGTGGTAAACGAAATTGAAAACGAGGTAGCAGAAAACGCTGAAAAAGAAACTGAGAAAGAAGAAATACCTGTGTTAGATTATAACACAATGGAATTTGATGAATTAGTAATAGCGTTAGAAAAATTAATACAGAATAATCCTGTTCAGCAAATAAAATCAAATGTAGATGCTATTAAAAATGCATTTAATGCTAAGTTTGGTAAGTTATTAGCAGACAAAAAGGAAGCATTTTTAGCTGAAGGAGGAAATTCTATTGATTTTCAGTTTTCTAGTCCTGTTAAAACTCAATATAATGGGCTTTTAAAAGATTATAAAATAAAGCGTGACGCACATTATAATCAGATTGAAAAACAATTAAAAGATAATCTTGAAAAGAAAAATGTAATTATAGATGATTTAAAAGTACTGATAGAAAAGGGAGAACCTAATACCATGTACAATGAATATCAGAAATTACAAGATCGTTGGAAAGCTGTTGGAGCTGTTCCTAGAAACCATTATAATGATACTTGGAAAACATACCATCATCATGTAGAGCGTTTTTACGATGTTTTGCATTTAAATAAAGACTTTAGAGAGTTAGATTTTAAGCATAATTTAGAAGAAAAACTAAAGTTAATTACTAGAGCGGAAGCTTTATTAGAAAAAGAAGATGTTAATAGTGCGTTCAAAGATTTACAAGATTTACACCGATTATGGAAAGAAGATATTGGACCTGTAGGTAAAGAACATAGAGAAGAAGTTTGGGGTAAGTTTAGTGAAATAACCAAGAAGTTACACGATAAAAGACATGATTATTTTAGAGAATTAAAATCTAAATATCAAGAGATTATAGAAGCAAAACTTTTGGTTGTTGAAGAGTTAAGTTCTTATGATACTTCAAAAAATAAAACACATAAAGATTGGCAAAATAGTATCAGAGACGTTGAGACTATAAGACAAAAATATTTTGAAGCAGGTAAATTACCTTACAACAAAAGTGAAGCTGTTTGGCAAGAGTTTAAAACAGCAACCAAAAAGTTTAATGCTGCAAAGAATACTTTTTATAAAGAGGAGAAAAGTTCTCAGAGCGAAAATTTAAAGCAAAAAATGGCTTTAGTAGAAATAGCTGAGAGCATAAAAGATAGTGAAGATTGGGAGGAAGCTACGAATACAGTTAAGCGAATTCAATCTGATTGGAAAAAGATAGGTCATGTTCCACGTAAGTTTTCAGATGATATTTGGAAGCGTTTTAAAGGAGCTTGTAATCACTTTTTTGATAGATTACATGCCCGTAAGAACGAATTAAATAAAGAGCAACAAGAAATAGTTGATCTTAAAAAAGCTTTTTTAGAAGGTTTTAAAGGAGAAGAAGTTTCTACTATAGAAGAGGTGCAGCAATCAATAGCGAAATGGAGAGATTTAGGTAGATTACCACGAAATGCACGTCATTTAGATGGTAAATTTAATAAAGCTATTGACGCTCAGTTAGAGAAGTTAAATCTAGGAAGAGCAGATATTGAAATGATGAAGTTCAAAAACAATATTGAAAGTCACCTAGCTCAAGAAGATTTTAGAAAAATAGAAAACGAACAGTTCTATTTACGTAAAAAAATAGATGAAACTGTTAGAGAAATGCAACAGTTAGAAAATAACTTAAGTTTTATTTCTAATGCAACAGCAGATAATCCACTAGTTTTAAATGTGCGTAAAGGAATACAAGGTTTTAAAGATGAACTAGATATTCTACAACTAAAACTAGACTACGTTAAAAAGATAGATTATTAAATACTATTTAATATAATAAGTAAACTCGAATCATTTTTGGTTCGAGTTTTTTTGTTAACAGAAGATCTTATGTCTTGATAAAGAAAAATATTTTAGACTTACTTTATATGTTGAAAAAGCAAAATGTAGAGCTAATTATTTGATTATATCTGATAAGTATATTGTGATTTAGGTTATCATAATAAGATTTTAATTATTATTTCGAGAGATTTCAATTAGTGTTACTAACCTAAATGAAGCTAATAAAATCTTTTAGAGTTTAACTAGAAATGATGTGTTTCTTTTACGGATTATATATGTTAAATTATAGTAGGTTGGGAATTAAGTTAAATTAAATGTGTCTTTTTTATGGAGATTTATTTCAGTTATAATGTTAAGCTAATTTGTTAACTATCATGTTTTTTTAACTAAAAAACATTGCAAAAGTAATTTTCTTTTCTAAATTTGCACCGGTTTAAAAACCACAATTTAAGCATTATAATAAAATACTATGAAAAAAATTGCCCTACCCTTGGCTGTTATGGCCTTCATTATCTCGTTAGTTACTTTTTTTTATTCTCAAAACGCATCAAAACAAGTTTATGTAGATGTAAACAAATTGTTAGATGGTTATAAGAGAACCAAAATAGTTCGCGGAGAATTTGAGAAAAAAGCCAAAGTGTTAAAATCAAACATAGATAGTTTGGTTACAGATTGGCAAAAAGAATTAAAGTTATATGAAAAAGAGCGTTCTAAATTTTCTAAAAAAGAATTAGAGTTAAAACAAGAATTGTTAGGGAACAAACAACAGCAAATAAATAATTATCAGCAAGCTGTTCAAAAGCAAATTCAAGAAGAAGATAAAAAAGCTACACAAACCGTAATTAACGACATTAACGATTATGTAAAAGAGTACGGAAAAAAAGAAGGATACAAAATTATTTTTGGAGCAAGCGGATCAGGTAATATTATGTATGCTGATGAAAGTGCTGATTTAACCGAAGAAGTTTTAGTAGGTTTAAATTCAGAATTCGAAGGAAAGTAAGAAACGAACCTAGGTAACTTCTTTTACACTCTTTGTTTCTGTTAAACTTTGTTGGAACTATTTATAGTTGTTAAATAGTTTTTGCAGTTGGTTCAAATTCTGAAAGAAGGAACTGTTGAAGATGTTTCTTGAGCCTGTTGAAAAAAAGTATGATCACATTTTTTATTTATGAAGAAGAATAAACTACGAACCACAGCTATGAATCGTATTTTAATTTTAGGGGTAATAGTAGTGTTATTTTGTAACTGTTCCACAGAAACATTTACAGAAAAAGATGCTATGTGGGAATATTTACGAGATGAAAACAATGGCTATTTACACCAAAAGCAAGTAAATGGCTACGATTTTTCATTGTTGTACAAACCTACAGATTTATTGGTTGATCAAGAATTAGGAGAAGATACTAGTAATAAAGAAAAGATAAAAGAGCTTCGTAAGAAGTACAAACAATATATGTATTTCACGCTTTCTATGTCTCGCGGTAATCAAGAATTGTTGAGTACCACACCAAAAAACCGACAAGAATTTGGAGCCATGGTAAATCAATTAGCTTTTGGAATGGATAAAAAAGTACATGTATTTACCCCCAATAAAGATACCTTGGCTTTGTTAGATTATATCTACCCAAGAATGTACGGAATGAGCAAAGCAACCACCATGTTGTTTGTGTATCCAAGAGATGAAAAATATTTAAAAGAAGAATATTTAAATATAACAATAGAAGATTTAGGTACGTATACAGGAGAAGTAAAGTTTAAAGTACCTACAAAGAATATAAACAACGAACCAAAATTAGAGTTTAAATAAAAGGAGTCATTACGAACGTAACCTGGTGAAGTGAAGTAATCTCCAGTATGGTTACGACAAAAAAATAAAACGTCATTACGAAGGAGGAAACAACTGAAGTAATCTTTTAATTGAAACCAGATTGTTTCATTTCATTCGCAATGACAACAAAATTAAAATGAATATATTATTATGATCAAGAACCTACACACACGAAGAACAATAGCATTGTTTTTCATTTTTAGTTTTTTAAACACATTAGTGCCTTATAATAGTTTGTTTGGACAAAATAATGGGCCAAATGCGCCAGAAGCAGCAGCTTTTGAGCCTGTTGACGCTACAGATATGGTTAATCTTTTAACAGGAGATATGACTTATGTATTACCACTTTTAAATGTATCTAGTCCTGAAGGTGGATATCCTTTAGCTTTGAGTTACCATGGAGGTATTGCTATGGATCAAGAAGCATCTTGGGTTGGGTTAGGTTGGAGTTTGAATCCTGGGGCAATTAATAGGAGTGTTAATGGTCAACCTGATGATTGGGGAAATACTGATATAACAGAATTTTTTTATGATGAAGGCTGGGAAGGTGATTATTATTCATTTAGTATTGGAGGTACACTTCCTAATGGAATTAGTTTAGGTTTAGGAGCTTCATGGGATTCAGAAAAGTCTTTTGGAGGTTTTGTATCTCTTGGTTATATGGGGAGTATGATGAGTTATTCTTCTCATGGAGGTATTTATGCTAAGTTAGGTATTGGAGTAGGAAAATATTTAAGTTTTGGGGTTGATTCAGATTTAGCTTACAGTGTTGGAGTGTCAAAAAGAAATACAGGAAGTTTCAATTTAAATAGTCAACATGGATTAACTTTAAAATCTCAAGGAGTTACATTAAATAGTAGTGAAGGACTAGGTTATAGAGGTACATCTATTTCAAAAGGGACTTCGAAAGATTCGAGTGTTAATGAGAATGATTATTTTATCATTGATAGAACCAATGCATTTGGAATTGATATAGGTTTTTTTTGGGCAAAATATCAGCATAGGCATATTGAATATTCTTTATACAAGAAAGAAGTTTCAAACGCGACAGGAACACTTTATCCTTCAGAAGGGTTGAATGTTAACGCCGATTTACAAGAAGAAGATACATCTATGGATGTATATCAAATGAGCTTGTATAATTTAGAAGTAAATGAATCAGGAGCCGAAGATGTTTATACCACAGGTGAAACAAGTATTAAAGATTATGATTTTAGGACTAGTTATAATGGTGATGCAAGTCCTCCATGGGGAAGTAACAATTTTATGATGTTTGCTAAGGATAATTATGCTGTTCATTCCCAAGGTATGTCAGGTACTTTTTCTCCTTATATATTTGAAGAGTTACCTGTATATTCTTTTTCTAAGGACATAAAGGCACCAACAAGTTATGATGATGTTTACAGGTATTATGATACTGATTACATAATGCCTTCAACAATCGGGGAAATAAAACCATTTTTTTATTTTGATAATGAAAAGAGCTCTTTTTTAAGAATTAATAAAGGCGAATTAGTTACTGATAATCTTACAACACCTACTAGTACAGATGAAATATTAAGTTATTATACCAAAGTTCCAGAAAATATTTATGATATAAATTATGGACCAAATGGAGAACTTTTAAGATTTGATGGGAAGAAAAGAACTGGAAATGTTATAAGTTTTTATACTAATGAAGAGATTAGAGAAGGCAACAAAATCAATTTTATTGATTTTTGGGAGAATTCATCGAGATTAAATAGAAGTAATAAGGAAACTTATTTAGATGATGGGATAGGTGCTTTTCAAATAACAGCAATAGATGGAAAAACTTACCATTATTCGCTTCCAGTTCATAATTTTGAGGAGTTTTCTAGGAATTTTAATGAAGATAATGAAGAAGATGAAGCTTTTTATGAAAAAATTAAAACAAAACCTTATGCAACTCATTGGTTATTAACAGCTGTTACTGGCCCTGACTATATTGATTTTAACAATAATGGTAAAGTAGATAGTTCTGATTATGGTTATTGGGTTGAGTTTGACTATGGGAAATGGTCTGATGGATATGGTTGGAGAACACCAAAAGAAGGGTATGCAAATTTTAATGGAACAAATTCTTATAGAATAGGAAGAAAACAAGTTTATTATTTAGATGCCATAAAAACAAGAACACATTCAGCTATTTTTGTAAAATCCTTAAGACGTGATGGTGTTAGTTCTGATGTTTTTAGAGGTGAAAAAGAATATTATTCTGGCGAATTTGACGCAACTTATTATGCTAAAAATTTTATAGGAAAACAATCTAAAAAAATGGTTTTTGACTCTGATTTTTATTATAGCGGTATAGATGGTAGATTACTGAGTGTTGATGAGTTATTGAATAGAGATGTAGTCTCAAGTGATTATGGTCAGCCTGCGCATATAGAATATATAGATATGCCAAAGAATTATTCCCTTAAACTATCAAAAATTCTTCTTATTGAAAATTCAGAGCTAACTAAAATTGGTAAATCTAATGGTTCTGAATTAACATCAAGAGTAAATGGAAATATTCAATTAAATACTGGTTATTTAAGTTGGTCATTTTTAGCATTAAGAAATGAAAATATATTAAATAATTTTGAGTCTCATTTTAGTGATAATATCTATGATGAAAATGATTTATTAAATAGTAATATAAAATCAATTAAATCTTTATGTTTTTCATATGATTATGAGTTAGCATCTCAGACAGCTAATTCTGAAGATTCAAATAAAGGAAGATTAGGGTTGAAAGAGTTAATAGTTCAAGGTAACAATGAAACTCAAGTTTATCCTAGTTATAAATTTAGTTATATAAATAATGATATTTATGACAAAGATATGATTGATGATTGGGGTTACTATAAAGGTTTTCCTCAGCAATGGAGTTTAAATGAAATTCAAACACCAACAGGAAGTAAAATTAAAGTTAATTATGAGTCAGATTCCTTTTTTGCGGAAGCTGCTTTTACAGAAGAGGAGACAAGTGGACCAAACTTTAATTTTTATTCTGAACCTTACATAGAGTCTAACCAAGAATTTGATTTGAGTTTACGAATTTTAGATTTAATACTAGAGAGTGAAAACTTTGTTAAATTTACATTTGCTCCTGAAGATATTAATTTAGGAGAATACAATTTAAAGGACAATTTTAAGATAGGAGATAAATCTTATATTGTAATAAGGCGTCCGGACGGAAGTATTCTATCGCAAGAGTATGGTGTTGTAGAGGTAATTAATGGAGATGAAATAAAAATGAGATTTGAAGAAAATATTGAGAGCACAGTTTTGTCATACGCTAAATCAGAAGGCTTTATACAAGTAAGAAATAGTTTATCAATGATTTCAAATAACTATGCGACTTTTGCAAATCCAAATGGAAGAGAAGGTGGAGGAATAAGAGTTTCATCAGTAGAATCAATATCTGAAGATTTTACTGCAGAAGAAGTGTTTTATGACTATTCTGATTTAGAGGGTTTAATTTCTGGAATTACAACGTATGAGCCTTTAGCGGAAGAAAAAGCATCACGTATAAGTATCCCTTTCGTAACTGAAATTCCAGGACCAAAAGTTTATTATAGTAATGTCAAAGTGTTTAAAAAAGATAAAGATTTAAACTTTTTAGAAGGAACTAAATATAATTTTGAAACTTTTAATAGAGCTGATTATTTTACAAATTATTCAAATTCGGATGTACTCTATAAGTTAGGTAACATAGTAACGGTGAAATGGAATTCTGGAATATCTTATATTGCTCAAAACTTGGCTTCTCATGCCAATAACTTTACTGTTGAGAATAAAACAAGTAATTTAGGAAGGTTATTGAGTACAGAACTCTATAATAAAGAGAATCAAATGATAAGTAGAGTCGAAAATAAGTATAAATCAGAATTAGATTCTCATGGTGAATTAGGAGTTAGTCAAGAAACCTTTCGTAACTCAAGAGTTTTTAAATATGATGTAGGTAATTCTGCTTTAGATCTTACTTCATATCATGTTGCTAATTCTAGTAAGATAAATTATCCAAGTGTATTGGAAAGTGTAACAGAAACAACAGGAGGTTTTTCTGTAACAAAAACCTTTGATAAACATGATTTCTTAACAGGTCAAGTATTAGAAACAAGTACCTATGCAAGTGATGGTATAGCATTTAAAACTAAAATAGTACCAGCCTATAAAAAATATTCAGCTATGGGATCCAAAGTAGATGATGTGAATAACAAAAACATGTTATCACAATCAGCAGGAGAATATAGTTATGTATTAGATGAAAATGGAGAAGAAGAATTAATAGGTGTTGGTATTACCACTTGGAATAACAATTGGACGTATCAATTTAACGATAATAGAACAGAAACTACCAATGAGGTTTGGCGTAAACATAAAAGTTATGTTTGGAATGGAGTTTCCGAAGAAGGTGTTTATACTGGTTTTACAGATAATTTTAATTGGGGAATAAATGCAACACAAACATCAGATTGGAAAAAGACAAGTGAAACAACACGTTACAATCAGTTTTCTAGTCCATTAGAGGTAAAAGATATTAATGATAATTATGCGGCAACAAAAATGGGCGATGATTATACAAAAGTTATTGCAACATCAAATGCGGCTTATGATGATATGTATTATTCTGGAGCAGAATATATAGATGCTGAAGATACTAGCTATTTTGATGGAGGAATAAAGTCTGCTGGCTATATAGATGTTTCCAATAGTGATGGAACATCAGAAGCACATACAGGAAATTTTGTAGTAGAAATTAATTCAGGAGAAAAAGGGTTTGAAGTTCAAGTTCCTGGAAGAGATTTAAGAAATACACCATTAAAAGAACGCTTTAAAGTATCGGTTTGGGTTGAAAAAGGAAAAGAAAGTGTTGTAAAAATACTACTAAACAACGCTCAAGTTGCATTTAAAGATTCAGAAAAAGTTTATGCAGGTGACTGGGTATTGCTAACAGGTTATATTTCCATACGAACAGCAGGAGCTAATGTAGCGATAACAAGTACATCTGGAACAGTTCGTTTAGATGATTTCCGTTTACATCCTATAAGCTCAAGTATGAGTAGTTATGTATATAACGAATGGGATGAAGTGAGTTATATTATGGGAGCAAATGGATTATCAACTCATTATATATATGATGCAGCAGGAAGATTAAAAGAAACATGGTCAGAAGTTATAGATAATACTACAGGTGGTATTATTGGAGGATTTAAAAAAGTAAGTACTAATTCCTACAACTACAAAAACCAATAATTATGAAAAAGAAAAATAAATTATTAATTACTGTTTTGTTTCTAGTAACGTTAGGAATAATTAATAGTTACGCACAATGTTCTGTAACATCAGACGAAGATGGAGATTTACATTTTTACAACGGTCATTTGACTTCAGAAACATTAACAATAGCTTATAATATTTTGGATAGTGGAGATAGCCAAGGTTGTGAAGATGAGATGTATTATTTTGTTGATGATAATGGTTTTGAAATAAATACAAGTGATTTTCCAAATTGGCTAAGTGTAACTATTAATGAATCTTCTGAACAAATTTCAGTTACATGTTTACAAAACTCAACAGGAGATGATAGATATTATGGAATAAATCTAAAATTTGAAGATTTAGGATCAAATATGGGGGTGATACAAATTTGGGTTATTCAAGATGTAGCTAGAACTGCTTATACTTGGTACCCAGATAGAGATGGAGATGGTTTTGGAGATTTTTATGGAGAAGCTACAGTAACTTTAAGTTCTGCTATACCTTTTTTAGGAGCAGTTACTAATAATGATGATAAATGTCCTGATGATTATAGTGAAGAGAATTCTGGTTGTTTAGAATCGTATGAAAATATAAACTGGATCCGTTCTGAATCTTATGATATTACAGGGAAGCTAATAGGAGCTAGTAAAGGATATTTTGACGATTTAGGTAAAGGAATTCAATCGCAAACCTACGATACTAAAACAGGTAAAGTTTGGGCGAGTCAAACCATGTATGATACACAAGGAAGACCAGCATTAGCTACTATGAGTGCTCCAATTACAGAAACATTAAATGATGCTTCCTTTGGTTATAAAGATGGTTTTATAAAAAATGAAGCTAATAACGCATTTACAAATGCAGATTTTGAAGACAATGAAGCTGATCCATCTACAGTAAGCGTTGAAACGAATACTTTAGGTGCTTACTATTCTGATAGTGGCCCAGATTTTCAAGACACTACAGATAGGCCCTATTCTAAGACCATTTACAGTGAATTGAATCCAGGAACGGTAAAACAAACCATTGGAGGAAATAAGATTAATGGAGAATGGAAACAAGGCTACACTTTTACTGTGCCAGCAGCACAAGAAATGTATTATGTTTTCGGACATGATTATTTTCCTTCAAATCCAGCAATAGCTAGTACTTACGAATTGAGTTCAGTTGATACAGATATAATTGATAATATCAATTGGTTAAAAGCAACAAAATCTATAGTGCAAGATGTTCACGGGAATGAAGCGGTTGTTTTTACAGATGGAGATGGGAAAACATTAGGAGCAGCGCGTTCTGGAACACCAGAAATAGCGTCCGAAGAAAAAAAATATGAAGTACTTTCTTTAATAGGAGAACAAAAATTTGTAGATATTCATATTCCTGAAGGTTGTGAAAATACCTTAAGTTTTATAGGAGGAAGTTCCAATTATAAAGTATACAATTTAAAAACAGAAATCCCTTTTGATACAACACCAACAACGTTGTCTAAAGGTTTTTATAGAATAGAATATACAGGAAGTACTGAATTAACAAGCGCACATCAGTTAACTTATATTGATGGCAATGCTATTCAACCTGTTTTAGAAAACGAAGCAGTTGGTGTACGTTATAGCGTAAATTATTACGATTTCAGTTTAAATTATTACAATAAAATAGGGCAATTAACAGCAAGTTTACAACCTAAAGGGTTTAATGACTCTTGTTTGACTTCATTGTCTGCAACTGTAGATCATAGAGAAGGATTAAAATCTACATTTAACTATAATACTTTAGGGCAGTTGATAACAACTACAAGTCCAGATGAAGGAACCGCTAATTTTAAATATAGAGAAGACGGGCAAATTCGTTTTTCTCAAAATAGTAAACAAGTAGTTGTAGAAGAATTTTCATATACAAATTATGATGAGTTAGGAAGACCTGTTGAAAGTGGTGTCTTTGAAGAAACAACAACGATAACTTTTAGTAATGCTGATAATTTGCTAGGTAATATAATAACTGACATTACTATAGATAATGATGGTTTACCAAATGAAGATTGTAGAGAACAACATTTTACTAAGTATGATTATTTAACAGCAGAAGAAACGGCTTGGTTAACTGCAAATACAAATAGTACATATCATTCACCTTCATTTTTATCAGGAAATGTAGCCAGAACATATAATTTAGATGAAAACGGAGAGGAGATTTCATCTAGTTTCTATAGTTATGACGTGTATGGTCGTGTTACATGGATTGTTCAAAATTTAGAAGGTTTAGGAACTAAAACAATTGATTACGAATACGATCCAATAACAAGTCAAGTCTTACAAGTAATCTATCAAAAAGGAACACCAAACGAAAAGTTTATCCACCGTTATACCTATGATGAAGATACACAAGAATTAACCAAAGTAGAAACGTCTACAGACGGAACAAATTATATAACTCATGCGGATTATGCCTATTACGAAACTGGTGCTTTAAGACGTACAGAATTAGCAGGTGGTTTGCAAGACATAGATTACGTATACAATTTAGCAGGACAATTAAAGTCTATCAACCATCCAGATTTAGTGCAAGATGAAGATCTAAACCCAAATGGGAACGATTTATTTGGATTAACCTTAGATTATTATACAGGAGATTACCAAAGAGACGGTCGTTTTACCAACCCTATTGGAACCGACCAATACAATGGTAATATTAAAAGTATGAGTTGGAATACCAAGGTAACGGATGAAACTCCAGAACCTTTCCATTATACTTATGAATACAACAATAACAATTGGTTAACAACAGCAACATTTTCTGCCGATGGAAATACCCAAAGCACTGCTGCTCCACAAGTATTTATAAATACTGAAATTACCGCAACGTTTAATGCGGTAGCAACAGAAGAGGTTGTTTTACAACCTGGTTTTGAAGCAACAGCTAGTGGAACTTTAGAGTTTTCTGCAAGAATAGATAGTAATAACCCAGAAGGAGCTTATTTAGCAGACGATTATAAGGTATATGGTTTAGAGTATGATGCAAACGGTAACATAAAAAAACTAAACAGAAATAAAAATACCGAAAATGAAACCAATGAAATGGATAAGCTTACCTATCATTATAAGCAAGATAAGCCAAACCAATTATTAAGAATAGAAGATGCGGTAACCAACCCAACGAATGCAGATGATATAAAAGACCAAACAACTATAGAGAACTATGTTTATAACGAAATAGGACAATTAGTTACGAATACTGATGAAGCTGTTGGTTATGAATACAATGCTTCTGGCTTAGTAACCAAAGTATATTACAACAATACACGAAAAGTTGCGTTTTATTATAACGATAAGAACTTTAGAACACGTAAAGTAAGCTATGCAGATGATGGAGAAACCATAGAAAAAACCACAGATTATATTCGTGATGTAGCTGGTAGTGTATTAGCTATTTATGAAGATGAAACTCTAGTAGAATTACCTATTTACGGAGCAAGTCGTTTGGGTATTTACAAAAAAGAATCGGAAACAAGTGTTTATCAGTTAACAGATCATTTAGGAAATGTACGTGCAGTAATTGCGAAAGATGCTACAGGGAATGCAATGGCATTAACGAGTGCAACGGATTATTATCCTTTTGGTATGCCAATGCCAAACCGTAAATTTGGAGCAAATGGCTATCGTTATGCTTACCAAGGACAAGAAATTGACCCTGAAACTGGGAAAGAAGCTTTTCAATTAAGGCTTTGGGATGCGAGAATTGGTAGGTGGTTGACTACGGATCCTTATAGGCAGTATTCTTCTCCTTATTTGGGTATGGGTAATAATCCTATTAATGGTACTGACCCTGATGGGGGAAAGTTTTTTACTGATTATGAGTACACTGATGGTAGTGGAAATACTAGTCGTGTACATGTTGATGATAGTATAGATCAATTAGTAAAAGTTACTGACTCTGGAGATTGGAATAATATTTTGAATTTACAATCTATCGGAGCTGATATAGCCAAATATGCCCCGTTTCTAAATAAATATGGGGCAACAGCAATTAATAGACCAAGTACTTTACCTCCTTTTGGTGATTTAGAAATTAATTATCCAAAATATGGGGGAGATTATCCTAGTGGAGGTATAAATAATGAAGAATTTGGAAATGCAGTGGGAGGTAAAGTAGAGCAAAATATTGATCAAGGTATATTTTCTAATACTTGTGCGTGTAGAGTAAGTCATACCTTAAACGAGTCGGGAGCAAAAATTCCTTATATTAAGGGGCAAACCTCTTCTAGTGAGGGGAAAACGGCATGGTATATTTTTAGAGTTGTGGCTTTAGAAAAACATTTAACAGCTACTTATGGACCACCTAGTGTTATTAGTTCAGATTTAAGTCACTTTGAAGGTCATACAGGAATTATTATTTATGACACAAGAGGAACATGGAGTGATGCTACTGGTCACGCAACCCTATGGGATGGAAGTAATAGATTAGGAGGTAATTATTCACCAAGTTTTTATTTGTCTAATGGAGTTGGAAAATTGTGGATAACTGATTAATAATTATGAGATATTTATATTTAACCCTTTTTTTTGTTGTGTCTTTTAGTTGTAGAGGACAGAAGATAAATACTAGGAAAAGTAATTTAAAAAAATTTGTATTATGTCAATGTATTTATAATGGAGTACCTGAAAAAAGTAATCTTTTAAAATCTGATGGGAGTGCTGCTATGTATGTTCAAATAGGTAATTATGATATTGAATATTATGAAGAAGCTGTTGAGTTTGTCAAAAATTATTTGGTAAAAGCAGAAAATAGATATAATAGTAAAACAAAAGCAAATCTAACTATTGCTAAATGTATTAATTTATATGAAAGCAAAGAGTTAGAAGAGTTTATTGAGAATTTTGAAAAAAGGTAGAATAGATTGAATTTCACCCTGATGGTCCTAGTATGTCAGAGTAAGGCTACCCCCTGATGCTCCTAGGTGTGCTATGAGAGAATCGAAAGATTCTCGTAACTAAAAATAAGATGGTAGTAGGTCTACCGATATCGGCTTGCAGGAGCGGGTATCAAACTACCTTTCTGATGCAGATAGAGAGATTTGTCTGTGTGAAGCGAGAAAGGAAAAGGGTCTGTTGGAAGATTCAAGTATGGATAAAAGAGATGAGCGAAAGCGAACCTTTCGAAGAAGCATCGAGAAGCGGTTACTCACTGTCAAAATCAAGAATTCTAGGGGTCTTGTTATAAGTGTAACGGTTACCTGTTTACTGGTTATGCGGCAGTCGGTGTTAAGAAGGCATGACTTTTATCTAGGCTTATTTTTGGAACATAGGAAGTCTTATGTTTTTTTAGAGAGAACGTTCAAGTTAGGGAATAACAAGGCAATTATCGTAAAATATAAGATGGCGGACAAACTCGTAGTAGTGTTGAAGCTTTTGTAATGAAAGTGGAGCGAAGGAGTTTGATTGTACAGATTTTAATTTAAAAACACCTCAGATTTATGAGTAGAATTTTCAAAGAAAAATCAAAGACTATTCCCATAAGCAAACAAATGGTTTGGGAAGCTTTTAAAAAGGTAAAGAAGAACAAAGGAGGTTCAGGTGTCGATGGAATAAGTCTCGAGCAATTTGAGGTAAATTTAGAAGACAACCTATACAAACTTTGGAATCGTTTATCTTCGGGGAGTTATTTTCCACCAGCTGTTAAGCAAGTAAAAATCCCCAAAGGCAATGGAGAATCACGCATCTTGGGTATTCCAACGATTGCAGACCGTATTGGTCAGCAAGTAGTAAAAACACTTTTAGAGCCACGCTTAGAAGCTATATTTGATGATTCTTCTTATGGTTATCGTCCAATGAAAAGTAGTCATCAAGCGTTGTATGAAGTTCGCAAGAATGTAAGGCAATACGCTTGGGTTATTGATTTAGACATTTCAAAATTCTTTGATACGGTAAATCATAAGAAGCTATTAAAAGCATTAGAATTACATGTAGAAGAAGGTTGGATGACAATGTATATTCAAAGATGGTTAGAAGCAGAAAAGTTAGAATTATCAAGTGGTATAAGAAAAGCTAATAAAAGAGGAACGCCTCAAGGAGGCGTAATCAGTCCATTATTAGCGAACTTATATTTGCATTATGGTTTTGATAAGTGGTTTCGAATTCATTATCCAAAGTTACCATTTGTTCGATATGCAGATGATGCTATCATCCATTGTGGTACAGAAGAAGAAGCAAAAGAAGTCTTACAGAAAATAAATAAACGTTTGAAGGATTGTGATTTAGAACTCCATCCAGAAAAGACGAAGATTGTTTATTGTAAAGATTACCGTAGAAAATTAAAGAAAAAGAAAGTTCAATTTGATTTTCTAGGATTTAGTTTTCGTCCTATGAGTAAACCATCCAAAAGAGGTGGTATGTTTTTAGGCTATGGAGAAAGTGTGAGTACATCGAAATATCAACAAATGATAAAAGAGATACGAGACACAAGGTTTCATAAATGGTCTACAGCTTCAATTAGTGATATTGCAGAGTTACTCAATCCTAAGATTCGAGGGTGGATGCATTATTATGAGAAGTTTAGAAAAATGAGTTTAAAAGGTGTATTTAGGAATTTGCATAACAGGCTTATTAAATGGGTGTTGAATAGATACAAACGATTCAAAGGAAGTAAAAGAGAAGGAGCTGAATATTTACGAAAAGTAAAGAAAGCTTATCCTTATCTGTTTTACCATTGGAGTGTTGATTATCCGTTTGTATAGACTGTACAATAAGAGCCGTATGATGGGAGACTATCACGTACGGTTCTGTGAGAGGTATGGGGTGAAATTCCCTGTACCTACTTGACTATGTCAGAGTAAAGCCCCCCGCTCCCGCTAGCTTGTAGCTAGTGGCGAGTGTTAGTAAGCGATAACAGTTATTGAAGAAATAATATATAAAACTACTTTACATTAGGTTGTAAGGTAGTTTTTGTTATTTCTAAGCAGTATTTTCCATTAGTGAATACTAGCGGTAGCTGTTAGGTGTTAAAAATTAAAGTTGAAGAGTAATAGATTTTGTAATTGGTGGCTTAGTTAATGTCATCTAAATATTAAGAGTCCAAAGCTTTTTTTGTAATAAAATATTTCCATCCAATAATGGCTAATTGCCATTTTTTTGCTTTTGCTAAATCCAATCGTTGTTTACTAAAACTGGGTAATAATACTTTGTTTATTCTGGCAAGTACTTTATACATAATGGCATTTATTGATTTTCAAAAATAGTTAAAAATATAAAAGAAGCTGCTTTATATTAATTTGTGAGGTAGTTTTTGTTTTCTTGGCAATGTTGCCACTAGTGAATACTAACGGCGATAGCGATACCTATTAAAATGTAAAATAGTAAGATTTATAATTATTAAATTTTGTATTAAATGATTTTATGTTTAAATACTAATAGTAGTGAAGTTTAAAAATGTTTTTTGTAGTTTAGTTGTGCTATGAGTAGAAATTATAAATTCCATGATAAATCAGGTTTATATTTTGTAAGTTTTGCAACTATAAACTGGATAGATGTCTTTACAAGACAAGTATATTTTAATGTTTTAGCAGAAAGTGTTGCGTATTGTAAAAAAGAAAAAGGGATGGAATTGTATTGTTATTGTTTTATGCCAAGTCATGTACATTTCATATTTCGTTCAGCCAAAGACCAACCCTCAGAATTACTGAGAGATTTTAAAAGACATACTTCAAAGAAGCTTATTGAGGTTATAGAAAATAACCCGCAAGAAAGCAGAAAAGAATGGTTGTTGTGGATGTTTAAAAGAGCAGGCGAAAAAAATGCAACAACATCAAAACATCAATTTTGGCAACAACATAATAAACCTATAGCATTGTGGAGCGAAAAAGTTATCAAACAAAAAATAGATTATATTAATAATAATCCTGTAGCAACAGGTTTTGTAACTGACCCAATAGATTGGAAATATTCTAGTGCAAGAAATTATCAAGATGATAATACTGTTTTAGAAATTGATAAGCCTGGCTTTATCGCTACCCAGAACAAATAAGCACTAAATAATGTAAGGAATACTTCTTTTAAAAGACTTTACTTCAACTTAGGAAGGGATAATGTAATAAAATAAAAAAACGAATGTAATTGGTGCGCTTTTGTAAAGTGTACCTTTTTTTATTATGCATATATAATACGAGTATAAGAATATTAGAAATATATCTTATAATTGTTAGTCACGCTATAGAAAATCGCGCTAGAGAATGGTAATGTAGTTTATCAGAAGTATAGTAAATTAAACGTATAATTTCACTCAAAATATAATTATTTGATTCTTCGTATTAATTATTCTATTTTTGAGAAAAAGAGTAATTATTATGAAAAAGAAAAGGTTATTAGGATTTGTAATCCTTCTAGTGTTATTACCAATTTTAATAGTTGCACAAAATAGTGAATCTGCAATTAGTGCAGTTAATGCGAACGATGGATTAGTTGCACAATTATCACAATTACTTCCAATGGGAATTAATCCTTATGCAACAGTGTTTTTAACTTCTCTTCTTTCTAAATTAGGAGTTCATAATGATTTTGTAGCCACGAATCCTTTTTTTGATAGCTGGATTATCCTCTTTTTATTTGGGTTGCTTTTTCTTTTTACAGCACTTGTTGGTACTGTTTTTAAAACAAACAAAGCAACTGCTGTTTTAGGTTTGGCAGATAATTATTTGTCTAATCATGCAGCAATTCTCATAAATGTAATTGTAATTTTAGCGCCTTCTTTTGTTGGGATTTCTGATCAAAATGAAATATACCAACAAGCAAGTATATTGTCTATAAGTTTAAAGACAGTAATAGCATTACTAGTTTCTGTTTGTTTTTTAGTAATAGTCACTACGGTGCGTTTTTTTATTGATATTTTAATTTTTTTAACTCCAATACCATTTATTGATGCCGTTTTAGAGGTTGTGAAAATCGTTTTAACGGTGTTTTTTATTGGGATTAGCATATTCTATCCAACACTATCAGTAATACTTTCTGCAGTATTATTTTTAATAGCATTGGCGATGTATAAAAAATCATTACGACTGGTCTCTAAAACAACGTATTTGTTTATTCATCCAATACTCAATATCTTTAAAAGTAAAGAAAGATTATTAAGTCATAATGATACTTTTTCAATAAAAGTATACACAAAAGAAAAAACTCAAAAATTTAAAAAAGGTACCATTGTAAGTTTAGAAAAACAAAATGAGACTTTTTATCTTGTGAAGCATAAATTGCTGATTTCTAATAAAGAGGAAAAAGTAACTTTAAGAAAGGGGAGTATTTCTGAGGGATATTTAAGTTCTAAAATAATAACAGAAGAAGGAGATGTGTTTTTATTACTAAATAGATCTTATAGAAATCACTTTAATGAAATAATTGAAGAACTAGGAATGAAAGTTTTAGAGAAAGATGAATTACTAAACTTAAATTTAGAAAAAGGATTTATTTCTAAGGTGAAAAATATGTTTGATAATAAAGACATAGAAGAACTTAAAATGTTAGACTAATCAAAAAACATTAATATTTATTATGAAAAAGAGAAGACAAAATGCGTTAATTTTTATTGTGCTTATAAATTGTTTAAATATTTTTAGTCAAAGTAACGATTCTATTATTATTTGGAGTAAGGAGAGATTAAAATTTAAAGATTTTAACTTAAAGGAAAATAAGTTTAATAAAAAGTTTAATAACGCATCAGCTTTATCCAATTTGACTATTATGCCAATTGTAACTAATCTTGTCAAAGGTAATTGTAATTTAGTAGTACTGAGTGTTTTTAATAAAAACCAATCATTTATAAGAGTAAAAAATATTCAATTGTTAGAACACGAACAATTACATTTCGATATATATGAGCTGATTTGTAGAAGAATAAGAAAAAGAAATAATACCCTTAAAAAATGCAAAGATAAAATTAGTAATTTTTATACATATATAGATAGTATTAATCAATATTCTAAGAAATTTGATAAAGCAACTAATTTTGGTTTAAATAAAAAGAGCCAAATTAAATGGTCTAAAAAAGTTAAAGAAGAACTAAAAAGTTTAAGTTTTTTTTCCTTTGGTTCTTAATGGTTTGTCTACCCAACCAACAAAGTACACTTTTGTTAATGCAATCAATGATCTCTGTACTTAAAATAGTGTTCATGATATTCTAGTTCTTGGTTGAGTTAAAATAATTTCCCATATGGGTCTTAATGTGTCCGAGTATGTGCTACCGCTAGAATATTTCTAGTGGCATAACTGAGTAAGTAACAATAATTTTATAAAGCTACGCTACATTATTTTGTGAGCTAGTTTTTGTTATTACTAAGGGTTACTTGGTATTAATAAATACTAGCGGGAGCAGTTAGTAGTTAAGTATAAAGTAAAAAAAGGAATAAATAATTTTTATAATTAGTAAAGTTTGTTGTTGGATAAGGTGTTTTTTGTTAGAACCAACAAAGTATGCTTTTGTTGATGTAATCAATTATTTCAGTGCTTAAAATAGGTTTGCTCATGATGTTGTAGTTGTTTAGGTGTTCTTAAAGTTAAAGAAATAAAAAAAGCTCTCAAAAAATGAGAGCTTTTAAAATATATTTTAAAAAAGATTAAGCAAATAAGCCGTCAATTTTTTCTTTTTCTTCTTGTGCTAAAGCAGCATCCACTAAAATACGACCACTGTGTTCGTCAATAGTGATTTTCTTTCTGTTAGCGATCTCTAATTGCACCTGAGGTGGAATTGTAAAGAAAGAACCTCCAGAAGCACCACGTTCAATAGAAACAACAGCTAATCCATTCTTAACTTTAGTTCTAATTCTGTTGTAAGCATTTAATAAATGTTGGTCTATAGATTTAGAATATTCTTCAGATTTTTTATTTAATAGCTCTTCTTCCTTTTCAGTTTCTTTTAAAATGTCATTTAGTTCATTTTTTTTGTGCTCTAAATGATTTTGTTGTAAAGTTAACCTAGCTTTAGTTTCTTTAATTACCTCGTTCTTTTGAGAGATTTTAACTTTAAACTCTTTAATTCTTTTCTCAGCTAATTGAATTTCCAATTCTTGGTATTCAACTTCTTTAGTTAAAGAATCAAATTCACGATTGTTACGTACGTTTTTTTGTTGTTCTTCGTACTTTGTAATTAAGTTTTTAGATTCATCCATAGCTAATTTCTTATTGCTAATGTCTGTATCTAAATTAGTAACATCTTGTGCTAAATTAGCTACTCTAGTGTTTAATCCGGCAACTTCATCTTCTAAATCTTCAACTTCTAAAGGTAATTCACCACGTACATTTCTAATTTCATCTATTCTAGAGTCAATTAACTGTAAATCGTATAAGGCTCTTAGTTTCTCTTCTACCGTTACTTCTTTTTTTGCCATCTGTTAAATATAGTGTATTGGATTTGTATTTTTTTCACTTAAAATAATTGCAAAATTACTAAATTTTTTGGTAAGATACTCAACTAAAAGGTTTTTTGTAAACTGTTCGCTTTCATAATGCCCAACATCTGCCAATAAAATCTTATTTTCTGCCTTAAAAAAGTCGTGATATTTAAAATCAGAACTTATATAAACATCTGCATTCGCTCTAATTGCATTGTCAATTGCAAAACTACCTGAGCCACCTAAAACAGCTACTCTTTTTATGTTTTTGTGTAATAAATTAGAATGACGAACAACACCTGTTTTAAACGTTTTCTTTATAAATTCTAAAAAAATGTTCTCGTTAAATTCAGACGATAGTTCTCCAATCATTCCCATTCCTACATTTTGATTCGCATTATTTAAGGTGATGATTTCGTATGCAACTTCTTTGTAAGGATGGTTTTTAAAAAGTGTATCTAAAATTTTACGTTCAAGATATCCTTCAAAAAGTATATTAATACAAGTTTCATCTTCTACGTGAAGCTTACCTTCAACACCAATAACTTGATTTGAGTTTTCTTTTCCTCTAAAACTTCCTTTTCCGTTAGTATTAAAACTACAATAATCATAATTACCAATATCACCAGCACCAACTTTAAATAATTTGTTTCTTAAATTATTAGCGTCTGCTACAGGAATATAAGTAGTAAGTTTTTTTATGATTTTCTTTTTCGGAATTAAGATTTCAGTGTTTTTTAATCCTAAAACTTCGCACATTTTAGCAGAAACACCATTCTTTGAATTGTCTAAAGCAGTATGTGTGGCATAAATAGCAATGTCGTTTTTAATAGCTTTTAAAACAACACGTTCTACATAATTATTTCCGTTTAATTTTTTAAGGCCGCTAAAAATAATTGGATGAAAACTAACTACTAAATTACAGTTTTTAGCAATTGCTTCGTCAATAGTATCTTCTAAAGTGTCTAAGGTAACCAAAACACCAGTAACATCTGTATTGTAATTACCAACAAGTAAACCAACATTGTCAAAATCTTCTGCATAGGCAAGTGGAGCAAGTTCTTCTATGTAATCGGTAATGTTTTTTATCTTCATAAATATTTTTTAACTAAAATCAAAGTTAAGATTTTTAATGTATTTTCGCCTTGATGAGAGTATTTCGTTTTATATTATTTCCGTTTTCAATTTTATATAATTGTATTACAAGTATACGTAATAAATTGTTTGATTTAGGTGTTTTAAAATCCACTTCATTTGTTATTCCTGTAATTGCTGTTGGTAATTTAAATGTTGGTGGTACCGGAAAAACTCCTCAAATAGAATATTTAATACGACTATTACAAGATACTTATAAAACAGCAGTTTTAAGTAGAGGATATAAACGAAAAACAAAAGGTTTTCAGATCGTAAATCAAAATAATTCAGCAGAAGATGTAGGTGATGAGCCTTTACAATTTTTTAAAAAGTTTGAAAATATTACCGTTGCTGTTGATGCTGATAGAACAAATGGAATTAATCAGCTAATGAATCAAGAACTTTCGCCAGAGATTGTATTGTTAGATGATGCTTATCAACATAGAAAAGTAACAGCAGGTTATTATGTTTTATTAACCAAGTATAATGATTTGTTTTCTGATGATTATTTATTGCCAACAGGTAATTTAAGAGAGGCGAGAAGAGGAGCAAAGAGAGCACACGCAATTATTGTTACAAAATGTCCAAAAGAGTTATCAAAAGAAGAGCAACAACAGATAATTGTAAAGTTAAATGTATTGCCAAATCAAAAACTGTTTTTTACAGCTATTGAGTATAATGAGGAATTAAAAGGAAAAAAAAAGCTTCATATAACCGACTTAAAAACCAAAGAAGTTGTTTTAGTAACAGGAATTGCAAATCCAAATCCTTTATTAAATTATTTAAAATCAAAAGAGATTTCTTTTTTGCATCTAAAATACCCTGATCATCATCATTTTTCTAAAGAAGATATCGCAAAAATCAATACTGTTTCTAATGATGTTGGATCAAAAGAAAAACTAATACTAACAACAGAAAAAGATTATGTAAGATTGGTTGATCAAATCACAAACATAAATTATATAGAAATTAAAAGTGTTTTTTTAAATAATGAAGCGCTATTTGTTTCTGAAATACAGGATTTTGTAAAAGGATAATTTCTTATATTGGCATTGTTTTTGCTCAGAAACAAGAGGTTTTAGATAGAAAATAAATTACAAGATGAAAAAAATAGTTCTTATAATGTTTTTGAGTGTGTTTTGTGCAACAGCTCAAGATGCTACAACATCAACTGTAGCTACTGAAATACATGTGAATTGGCAAAGTTCTTTTGAAGATGCAGTTTTAAAAGCAAAAACAGAACATAAACCAATATTAATATATTTTACAGGTTCAGATTGGTGTGGGCCATGTATACAGTTGGATAAAAAATTATTTCACACTAAAAAGTTTGCTGATTTTTCTGATAAAAACTTAGTATTATATACTGCAGATTTTCCTAGAAATGGAGATTTAGTTTCTTTAGAAACAATAACAGTAAATAAACAACTAAGTAAAAAATACAAACAATCATCATTTCCTACAGTATTGGTCATTGACGAAAAAGGAAAGTTATTAGGGAAAAAAGAAGGCGCTTATTTATCATCTTATTATTATCCGTTTTTTGAAAAAATGGTAAATGATTATAAAAAGTAATAAAAAAGCGCTGATTTTATCAGCGCTTTTTTGTTTTTACACATATTCTTCGCCAAAATTCTCTTTGGCATCTTTCATTATTTGTTTAATATCTTGATCGTCTTTTCTTGGACAAATTAATAAAACACCTTCTTTTTCAACTACAATAAAATCTTGTAAACCTTGGATGATTACTTTTTTACCATCTTGTGTTTTAATCATGTTTCCATTAGCATCTCTAAAAACAGTATCAGCACCAACAATTGCATTTTCTTTACTGTCTTTGTCTAGTTTATTGTATAAAGAACCCCAAGTTCCTAAATCATTCCAACCAAAATCAACAGGTAAAACATGTACGTTTTTAGCGCGTTCCATGATTCCAAAATCAATAGAAATGTTTTCACATTTCTCATAATTAGTGTTTATAAACTCTTTTTCAGAGTTCGTGTTATAAATAGTATCACTATCTAAAGTAGTAACCATTTCTGGTAAGAAATTTTTAAAAGCATTGATAATGCTTTTTGCAGACCAAACAAAAATCCCTGCATTCCAAAGATAATCTCCACTAGCTAAAAAATCTTTTGCTTTTTCTTCGTTTGGTTTTTCTGTAAAGTTCTTAACTTTTTTAATTTCTGTCTCATTTTCTTCAAACTGAATATAACCATAACCAGTATTTGGATGGTCTGGTTGGATACCTAAAGTCATTAAAATATCACTTTCAGAAGAAGCTTTAAACGATGTTTCTATATTTCGTATAAACTCGGCTTCATTATCAATCCAATGATCAGACGGAGCAACTAACATTACAGCATCTGGATTTTGATTGTAAATTTTTAAAGCAGCATATAAAATACAAGGTGCAGTATTACGCATTGCTGGTTCTAATAGTAATTGCTCAGATGTTGCTTTTGGTAATTGTTCAAAAACAAGTTGCTCATACCTGGCATTTGTTGCAATTAAAATGTTTGATTCTGGTACTAATTCGTTAATTCGGCCAAAAGTTCTTTGGATTAACGTTTCTCCAACACCAAGCATGTCATGAAATTGTTTAGGAAACTCTTGAGTGCTCATTGGCCAAAATCTTGATCCAACACCACCAGCCATAATAACTGCGTAATAATTCTTGTTCATAATATATTCTTTTATTCTGTTAGTATAACTTCTGCATTTTGATTAAAAAGATACACTTTTTTATTGGATAAGTTTAAGCATTCGTAGCGTGTTCTTCTTTTAACTCCGCGTTTGTATAAAATGTTTTTAAATTGAAAAACACTTCCATTTGGAACTTCAAAAATAAATATTTTACCTGTTTCTGCAACTCCGCCACGTAAAGCTAAAGATAAGTTAACATCAGAATCTGTACTTGCTTTTGGGTTTCTTAAATAATGAGCAAGATAGGGTAGTATGTTTTTAGGATAAATATCTGGCTGTAAAAAAGGTAACATTAAATGTTGAAAAACAGTTTTCCATTCTTTACCATGTGGTTGCACGCGGCCAAATTTTATATGTGTAACATGATGCGCTATTTCATGAATTAGGGTTAGTAAAAACTGATGTTTATTTAAGTTGTTGTTTACCGTTATTTGTGTTCTTCCGTTTGCAAAAGTTCTAAAATCTCCATGTTTTGTTTGTCTTTGACCAACAATTTTTAAGTTGATTTTATGTTTGTTGATTAAAAACTCAACTAACGGAATAGCTTTTTCTGCAATATATTTTTGTAAAATTTCTTGCATTAAGGAGTTGAGCTAGATACTTGTAAAACTTTTCCGTTGTAATATTTATTGCCAGTAAGTGAAAAATCAAAAATATAATTTGCCATTTCTTCAGCTTTAAGAGGTGCAATATAGCCAGGGAAAGCTTCTTCTAACATTTCTGTTTGTACAGCGCCAATAGCTAAAACGTTAAAAGCAATTTGTTGTTCTTTGTATTCTTCTGCAAGTAATTCTGATAAGGTAATTACAGCTCCTTTGGCAGAACTATATGCTGCTAAACCAGGGAATTTCATGCTTCCTTGAATTCCTCCCATACTACTTATGGTAACAACATGACTTCCTTTTGTTAAAAAGGGAATCATTTGTTTTGTTAATTCAGCTACAGCAAAAACATTTACTTTGTAAACTTCTAAAAAGTCATTAGAAGTTAACTCTGTAAAAGGTTTGTTAATTAGTTTTCCTGCATTGTTGATTAAAATAGCTACTTTTTTCCAGTTTTTATCAATAAAAGTAACCGCTTTTTTAATATCATCTTCAATAGCTAAGTCTACTGATAAAGTAGTAATGTTTTTGTGGTTTATTTTATCTAAAGGTTTTGTGTTTCTTGATAAAGCCAATACATTATGTCCGGCTTCTGCAAATTGCTGAGCTAATTCAAAACCAATTCCACGGCTTGTGCCAGTAATTACTATATTTTTACTCATTGTTTATTGTTGTACTATAAAAAGTTTATTGAATAGCTTTTTTTAATGAATTACGTCTTTGTAAAATAATATTAAACTAAGTCAATATCTAAAATATCAAGAGAATTGTCATTTATTTCATCTTCATAAGAAACTCTTTGTATGATTTCGGTATTTAAACCTTCTTCTATTTCTAAAAAGCGAAACATGAATTTTAAAGTACGGATTTTTGCAAAAGGATAACCAATTCCTAAAGTAAATATGATTAATAAAATGTTTATTAAAATAAGTTCAAAAACATCTCCAACTTCAACATTAAAATTAAAGTTTATTTTTTTTCCATTTTGTGTGATTTCAGTATTTTCAGCATAAAAACTTAGTAGTTTTTTATAATACCAAAAAGAATAAATACCAAGAGTTGGAATAAATAAAAGAATAAACTTTAAGTTAATCCAAAATAACGATTCCCCAGTTCCTTTAAAATTGAAGGATAAATTACCGAAACGTAAATGGCTAAAAATGTATTTTCTAATATCAATAGAAAACCAAGCGCTATAAATTCCTAAAGTAAAAACGGTTAAGATAAAACCAATTATAAATTTCCAAAAAAGTTCCATTCTGTCTCCTAAATATTTAAAATGAATTCCTTTCCATGAACTTTTAGAGGCTCTGTATCGTGCTGTTCCATGAATAGCAAAAGGTAAAATCAATATAAATAATAAATAAAAAACTCCAATAAAAACAGCTGTTATTGTTTTGTTTCCAGTTTGTGCTCCGTAAAATAAAAAACTGTACAATAAAATTACAATAATGTATATTTTTAGAAAACCTTTAAAAGTTTCTTTACCAGTTCCATGAAAAGTAAAACGAGATTCGTCTAATGCTGTTGCTTTATAATGATATTTGAGTTGTTCAACTTTAGACCAAGGGTAATAGAAACCTAAAGTAATAATAGTTAATATTAAGTTCTTAAAGTAAATGATTGCAAATTCAGTTCCTTTACCAAAATAATTAAAGCGTTTTTTTTCAGATTTTAAGCCAGAAATAACTTCCATTTTGTTGTAGATTAATTAATGTTCAAAAATGCGATTTTATTTTATGTTTTACAAGTAACGAGAGTTAACTTAAAAACTATATTTTTATAGGACTAAATTTATAAAAATGAAAAGAATACACATTTTAGTTTTTTTATTATTAATAATAACAAATTCATTTGCTCAAGACACATATCTTTTATGTGGTAAGTTGATTGATACCAAAAAAGGAATTGTAAAGTCAAAGCAAACAGTTGTTGTTCGCGATAATAAAATTTTTGATGTTATTGAAGGTTATAAGCCTTCAGTAAAAAAAGAAGATGCTACAATAGATCTAAAAGATAAGGTTGTAATGCCGGGGCTTATAGATATGCATGTTCATATAGAGCTGGAGTTTGATAAAAAAACCAGATTGAATAAATACATATTAAATGAATCTGATATTGCTTTTAATGCTGTAGGTTTCGCCAAAGCAACACTTTCAAGCGGATTTACAACCGTTAGAGATTTAGGAGGTACTGGAGTTAATATTTCTATTGCAAAAGCAATTGAAGCGGGTAAAATACCAGGTCCAAGAGTTTTTACAGCAGGTAAAGCGTTAGCTACAACTGGAGGTCATGCAGATCCTACAAATGGAAGTAGTAGAAAATTAATAGGTGATCCTGGACCAAAAGAAGGAGTTGTAAATAGTATTGAAGATGCTAAAAAAGCTGTCAGATATCGCTATAAAAATGGAGCGGATTGTATTAAGATAACAGCTACAGGTGGTGTTTTAAGTGTTGCTAAAAGTGGAGATAATCCTCAGTTTACAGTTGAAGAAATAAAAGAAATTTGTAATACAGCAAATGATTATGGAATGCATGTTGCTGCACATGCACATGGAGACGAAGGTATGCAGCGTGCTATTTTAGGGGGTGTTAAAACTATAGAGCATGGAACTTATATGAGTGATGAAACTATGGAGTTGATGAAAAAGTATAATGTTTATTTAGTACCTACTATTACAGCTGGAAAAGAAGTTGAAGAAAAGGCTAAGGTTAAAGGTTTTTATCCTGATATTGTTGTTCCCAAAGCTTTAGCTGTTGGTCCACAAATTCAAGGAACTTTTGGAAGAGCATATAAAAAAGGGGTAGGTATTGTATTTGGAACAGATGCTGGTGTTTTTGAACATGGGTACAACGGTAAGGAATTTGGTTACATGGTTGAGGTTGGTATGCCAGCTATGGAAACGATTCAATCAGCTACAATTACAGCGGCTAAAATATTAAAGAAAGAAGACGAGATAGGGCAAATTAAAAAAGGTTTTTATGCAGATATAATTGCGGTATCAGAAAACCCTATAGATAAAATTGAAACAATGGAGAATGTTGTTTTCGTGATGAAAGATGGAATGATTTATAAGCAATAAAAAAGTTGCTCTTATAAAATAAAAAAAGCTATTTGTATTTAAGTACAAATAGCTTTTTTGTTGGCTTGTTTCTAAAAAACGTATATTTATTTATAGGGATATTTTTTCTTATGTTGTTTAGGAGTTTGTGTTTTATTTAAAAGCTATTTGTTGTGGAACAAATAGCTTTTAATAAATCAAACTAACTACTAAATCTATTTATTTATGAAAGAACTTATTGTAAAATTACGAAGATTGTCTCATGTGTAATTGCTTAATTCGTTCAATTACATTTATCTATCGGTGAATTGTTAATGGTTGTTGTTGGTTTGCTTGTATGTGTGTGTTGTTTTTTTTAATGTATGTGTGGTTTGTTTAGGTAGATGCTTAATGTGTGTGTAATTAGAGATGTTCTATTTGTAAGGACAAATAAGTTTTTTACATTTTTTTAATATTTATGAATTTACTATAAAATCAAGGAGGATTTATTTGTTTTGCCTTAACTAGTTGTATTTGTTTATAGATTAAGTTTTTTTATGCTTGTATTTAGGGAGGAATGTAATGAAGTTTAGTATTGGAGAAAGTTATTGTTTGAGAGGAAGAGATAAAGTATTAGTTTATTTTAAATGAAAAAGCACCTTTAAAAAAGATGCTTCTTGTATATATAATTTTGGGGGATTTTTTAAGTTTAAAAAGCTATTTATTGTGGCAACAAATAGCTTTTAATAAATCAAACTAACTACTAAATTTATTTATTAATGAAAGAACTTACTGTAAAATTACGAAGATTGTCTGATGTGTTGTTGTTTAATTCGTTTAGTAACATTTATCTGTCGATGAATTGCAGTTAAGTGGTGTTTAAATGTAGTGCTTAGGTGTGTGTGGTTGTTTTTTAGATGTATTTGGGTCTTTTATAGTTGTGAGTGGTTTTTTTTTGATATTTCGTATTTGATTAAAATGAGAAAGCACCTTTAAAAAAGATGCTTCTTGTATATATAATTTTGGGGGATTTTTTAAGTTTAAAAAGCTATTTATTGTGGCAACAAATAGCTTTTAATAAATCAAACTAACTACTAAATTTATTTATTAATGAAAGAACTTACTGTAAAATTACGAAGATTGTCTGATGTGTTGTTGTTTAATTCGTTTAGTAACATTTATCTGTCGATGAATTGCAGTTAAGTGGTGTTTAAATGTAGTGCTTAGGTGTGTGTGGTTGTTTTTTAGGTGTATTTGGATCTTTTATAGTTGTGAGTGGTTTTTTTTTGATATTTCGAATTTGATTAAAATGAAAAAAGCACCTTTTTTAAAAGGTGCTTTTTGTATATATAATTTTGGGGGAATTTTAAGTTTAAAAAGCTATTTGTTGTGGCAACAAATAGCTTTTAATAAATCAAACTAACTACTAAATTTATTTATTAATGAAAGAACTTACTGTAAAATTAGGAAGTTTGTCTGATGTGTTATTGTTTAATTCGTTTAGTAACATTTATCTGTCGATGAATTGCAGTTAAGTGGTGTTTAAATGTAATGTATATGTTTGTGTGGTTCTTTTTTGGGTTTATTTGGTTGTTTTATAGTTGTGGGTGGTTTTTTGGTATTGAGAATTTGTTTAAAATGAAAAAAGCACCTTTTTTAAAAGGTGCTTTTTGTATATATAATTTTGGGGGAATTTTAAGTTTAAAAAGCTATTTGTTGTGGTAACAAATAGCTTTTAATAAATCAAACTAACTACTAAATTTATTTATTAATGAAAGAACTTACTGTAAAATTACGGAGTTTGTCTGATGTGTTATTGTTTAATTCGTTTAGTAACATTTATCTGTCGACGAGTAGCGGTTAGGTTAAGTTTAAATGTGTTATATTGGTGTGTGTAGTTGTTTTTTATATGTATTTGGTTGTTTTTTTTTGTTTGGTAAAAGTTGTTCGTAGTAAGTATAAATGCTTCTTTGAGCAAATTAATTAACTGCTGAATTTATTTATTGTTTAAAGAAGTTGTAGTGAGGTTAAAACTTTCTGTTTTTTATTCGAGAAAACAAAGCTAAGTGTAAGTATACGGTAAAGCTAAATTGGTAATTGGTTTTTATAAGTGTATAGCTAGTTCTTTTGTAGGTGTGATTAGTTTTTGTAAGTTCTTGAACTCTTATAAAAACAAAAAACTATTTGTCGTGGTGAACAAATAGTTTTTCTTAATCAAACTAACTACTAAATTTTTCTTTAATGAAAAAATCTAGATGTAAAGGTATGAATAAAGTATTGTAATTTCATTTTTTTTTCGACGAACGGTAGTTTTTTATCGACGAAATGCATTGTGTGCCGTTTTTTTTGTTGTGTAAACGGTTTTTTTTGTTGTGTAAATGGTTGTTTTTTATTTTAATTTTCAATATTTATGTGTTGATATGCACCAATATCTGGAGAATTAGTTCTGTCTATGCCTAAAAGATCTAGTGTAAATACGCTCGTACTAGCTTTATTAATGGCATCACTATTTTCACCAATTATAAACTCACTATTGTTGAAGTTCTTAAAGTCTAAGTTTCCATTTAGTATTATGTTCTGATAATGCAAAGTATCTTCAAAATCCATTATAGCAAAGTCAGTATATAGCTCATTTATGTCATTAAACTGTATTAAACAATCACTAATGTTATAGTTTGGTGTTGTGCCATCATCAAAATAGTCAATTAAAAAATCTATATTATTATTACCATCAATGATACAATTAGTGAAATTTACCTCATTTAAAACTCTAGTCTCTAATATTTCTTGACCAGTATTATCTTCATAAATAAAGAAATTATTAATTAAAACAGCAGGGAAGGATCTAATACTATTGTTCCAGTAATTAGCAAACGTTGAGTGTGTGAAATTATATGAGCCTCCAATTGTTCCTGCTAAAGAACATTGTCCTGCGTTTCCTATAACTAAGTTATTACCTTCAATATTGGTTTCTCTTCCTAAGATTCCATAGTTTGAGCTGTTGTATATTTCAGTATTTAAAATCTTTAACGTTGGGTCTGTACCTGAAATGCTGTCGACTAAAATACCAATTACGTTGTTTTTAATAATAGCATGATTAATTTCATTGTTTTTACTTCCAGCTCTCATCCAAATAGTACCCCATTGTCCAGAGGTTCTGTCAAAAGTATTTTCTAATCGGTCTCCTTCAAAAGTAACTTTGTTAGCTAAGGTTCCGTTTACTTTTAATGTAGCTTCATTGTCAATTATTAAACCAGAATTATCATGGAAATATATTTGGGAACCAGCTTCAATATTTAATGTTTTGTTAGCTTCCACGGCTGCATAACCATAAATAACATAAGGTTTTTCATTGGTAAATGTTAGTTCACTATCTTCTAAAAAACGACCTTTAATTGTAGTTGATTGTCCGTCTAAAGATAAACTGTCTATTTTCATAGAAATAGGATCTTTACCAGGGTAAATAAAAGTAGCGTCTTGTACTAAAGTTACAAGATCAACATCTTGTTGGTTGTTTCCGTTGTCAAATAAAATCTTGTCTGTATATAAAGGGTTTGGAATTGCACTAAAATCAATGGTTGTTTCAACAAAAACAAAAATACTATCGTTTGCAAGAATATCAATATCTTCAAATGATTTACCAGGTATCCCATCTACGTTTAGTCTGTAGTTAGAGTTAGATCCGTTTTCTAATGCTATTTGAGGAATTGTAATGTCTTTACTACTTTTATTATATACTTTTAAGTTGTAGGTAGAAGAGCCTATATTAGTGAATATTGTATCTAAAAAAACAGTGTCTTTAGAAAATTTTAAATCTCCAAAACTGGCAATAGTTGTAAAGTCTTTTCTACAAGAAAATGAAGAAATTAAAACAATAAGAATTACTATTAATTTTGAATATTTCATTTTAAAGTTTAATTAATTCTATTTCAAATAATTTACCCCAATGTTTACCTGTAACAAATAAACGATTGTTTTCGTTGTCATAAGCAATGCCGTTTAATACGTCATCACTAGGGTCTAGTTTTTGATCCTTAGCAACTAAGTTTCTTAAACCTTTAAGATCTGCAACTCCTTCTATAATACCATTTTCAGGGTTAATAATTACAATAGAGTTTTGTTGCCATTTATTTGCAAAAATTTTACCATTAACATATTCAAGTTCATTTAACTTGTCAATAGCATTTTTATTAGTGTATGCTTGAATACTTCTTTTTTCCTCTTTAGTGGTTGGATTTAAAAACCAAATTTTATTTGTTCCATCTGATTTTATTAGTTCTGTGTTGTTGTGCGTTAATCCCCAGCCTTGTATGCTTTTGTTATATTTGAACTCTCCAGTTTGTTTAAAGTCTGTTAAAGAATAAACAAATCCTTTTTTAGCTTGCCATGTTAACCAGTATATTTCATCTTTAAAAATAGTCATTCCTTCTCCAAAATACTTTTTGTTTAAATCTTGTTGTTCTAAAACTTTCCCTGTTTCAAGTTCAACCTTACGTAACCATGATTTTCCACGTCTACCTGTAGTTTCGTATAAGAAACCATTATGAAATTCTAAACCTTGTGTATATGCTTTTGTATCGTGAGGATAGGTGTTTACTATTTTATATTTGTATACAGAAAATTTTATATTAGCTAGAACTTCAAAATTTTCTGTAACTTTTTTTACTTTTCCAGGGTAAAAAGCAAGAGCTGTAGCTGTGTGTTTACCAACACCTAAAGATGATGTGTTAATTTTTGTTTGCGGAGTTTCTTTTAAACGTGTTTTGTTAACATATAAGTGAATGCTATCTGCTTTCGTTTGATCTAATTGTTCAAAAGTAACTACAGCATTTTCGCCTAAAGTAACTTTTTTAGAAGTGTTTAATTTAAATTTATAACCAGTTTCACTACAGGAAGTTAATAATAAAGTTGATGATAAAAGTAATATTAGGGTTGAAAAAATACGCATGTTTGATCTATTAAAATATGTTTTGTTCATTTTCATTACAAATAAAGCAATTTATTTGTTTGCAAATTCAAAAAAAGAATTAAATTTGCAAACTCAAATAGCCATTGCAGGTTTTTGAATTTAGAGATAGCTAATAAGCATTACCAATTTTGAAGCAATTTCGACAATAAAAACAAGATATTAAAATTACAAGAGATGAAAAAAGGTATACATCCAGAAAATTATAGAATGGTTGCTTTCAAAGACATGTCAAACGAAGATGTGTTTTTAACGCGTTCAACAGCAAACACTAAAGATACTTTAGAAGTAGATGGTGTTGAGTATCCATTAATAAAATTAGAAATTTCAAGAACTTCTCACCCGTTTTACACAGGTAAGTCTAAATTAGTAGATACAGCAGGTCGTATTGATAAGTTCAAGACTAAATACGCTAAATTTAAAAAGTAAATTGTCGTATTTTATAATATATTAAGCTTTAACCGTGAGGTTAAAGCTTTTTTTATGATAAATTTTCAGTAAATTACATCCCAAAAATAAATGAGAGATACTATATTAACTGTTTTTTTTATTGCAACTATAGGTTTTGGAATATTAACCTACTTCTTTCTTAATGGAACTACGGTTTCTTTTTTAACAATTAGTCTTGTTTCGAGTGGTGTTGCATTCTACGATGCTTTTATTCAAAAAAAACATTCTTTATTAAGAGCCTTTCCTGTAGTCGCAAGATTAAGATGGGTTTTTGAAGAAGAACGTGAAAAAATACAGCAATATTTTATAGAAGACGATTTAAATGGAACACCAATTAATCGTGAAAAAAGAAGTTTGGTGTATCAAAGAGCAAAAGAACAAATAGAGACAGTTCCTTTTGGTACGCAACATAATGTGTATGCAAAAGGATATGAGTTTGTTAAACATTCACTTTTTCCTACTGATCATCATCATATAAAAGGAGACCGATTATTGTTTGGTTCAGATAAGTGTACTCAAAAGTATAATAGTTCAATAATTAATATTTCTGCAATGTCATTTGGGTCTTTAAGTAAAAATGCAATAAAGGCATTGAATCAAGGAGCAAAAATGGGGGGCTTTGCACATAATACTGGTGAAGGTGGAATTTCACCATATCATTTACAAGGAGGAGATTTGATTTTTCAAGTTGGAACAGGTTATTTTGGAGCGGGGAAAACTGAAAAAGGTAAACGTATTTTTGATGATGAAATTTTCAAAGAAAATGCAGTGAGACCAGAGGTTAAAATGATTGAAATTAAATTTTCTCAAGGAGCTAAACCTGGTCATGGAGGGATTTTGCCAGCAAAAAAGAATACAGAAGAAATTGCTGGAATTAGAGCTGTTGAACCTTTTACAAGAGTAGATTCTCCACCGAGTCACTCTGCTTTTTCTAATTTTAAAGAAATGATCGTTTTTATTCAAAAAGTTAGGGAGTTGAGTGATGGAAAACCCATTGGAATTAAATTTTGTGTAGGTAATAATGAGGAAATTGAAGAAATGATTAAAGCTTTTGCTGAAGCGGATAATTATCCTGATTTTATTAGTGTAGACGGAGGAGAAGGAGGAACAGGGTCAGCACCTTTAGAATTTTCTAATTATGTTGGAACTCCTTTGTTAGAAGGTTTGGCTTTTGTAAATAAAACATTAGTGAAATATAACTTAAGGGATCAGATTAAGATAATGGCAAGTGGAAAAGCTATTGATGCTTTTGATATTATTAAGTTATTAGCTATTGGCGCAGATGCAATTGGTATGGCTCGAAGCTTTATGTTAAGTTTAGGTTGTATTCAAGCCAGAGAGTGTAATTTAGATACCTGCCCAGTAGGTGTAGCAACTCAAGATGAAGATTTAGTGGAAGCTTTAGTTGTTGGGGATAAAAATATACGTGTTAAAAATTATCATAATAAAAGTATTACTGCGGTTAAAGAGCTTATTTCGGCCACAGGTAAAAGTTCTATTGAAGAAATTTCAGCTAAAGATATTTTTAGAAGAAATAAAGCAGGAGATATAGCTTCTTTAGAAACTATTTATTATGCTGAAACAATTTTAAATTAATTATATAATTTGTCAGAAAAAATCCAATTCCAGTCAGATACATACGTTTTAAAACGTTATCCTAATACAAATGATAAATCATTAAAAGCATGGAGTAATGCAGAAATAATGGTTTTAGAATATTGTAAAAATAAAACAACAAATAATATTCATCTTTTTAACGATCGTTTTGGGGTTTGGAATTGTTTATTACATAAAAAAAGACCAATTACGGTATGTACATATGCTAGTCAACAAAAATCTATAGAGCAAAATATAGAGCTGAACGAATTGATAACTGAGACTGTTTTTAAAACTCCTTTAGATACTTTAAATAAAGTAGATTTAGCTTTGATTAAAATACCAAAATCACTTGAATTGTTTGAGCTTTTTTTAAAGCAAATACATGAAAGTGCAAATGAAGAAACAGAGGTGGTTTGCGGATTTATGTTGAAGTATTTCAGTCCGTCTTTTTTAAAAGTAGCTTCTGTTTATTTTGATTCTGTAACGCAAACTAAAGCTTGGAGAAAAGCCCGTTTATTAATTCTTAAAAAGCCAAAAAAGGAAACTCCTAAAAAAGATTTATTGAATACAATTCGATGGAAAGGTAAAGAGTTAAAACAATATTATGGTGTTTTCTCATCTGGAAAAATAGATGTGGGGACACAATTTTTTTTAGAAGATTTAAAAATTTTAGAGAAAGAAAAGAAAGTATTAGACCTTGCTTCTGGTAACGGGGTTATAGGTTATGAAATAACTAGGTTGCAACCTGATGTTTCTCTAACTTTAGTGGATGATTTTAATTTGGCTATTGCGTCTTCAAGATTAAATTTGCCAAAAGAAAAGACAAGTTTTATTTGTGCTGAAAATTTAAAAGCTTTGAAGGGAGAAAATTTCGATTTAGTTGTTTCTAATCCTCCTTTTCACTTTGAACATGAGAATAATATAGAAATTACATTGTCTTTGTTTAAAGAGGTTAAAGATTGTTTAAAAGAAAATGGTCGTTTTTTAGTTGTTTCTAACGTACATTTAAATTATAGAACGCACCTCTCTAAATTATTTAAAAAAGTAAATGTAGTATCTATGAGTGCAAAGTTTGTAATTTATGAATGTTATTAGAACTATTTAATTTTATTCCTTAATTGATTAAAGAAACGTTCAATAAGTCTTAAGTCTTTGGTGATGATATCAGCAGTACCTTTCATTTCTTGTCTGAACGTGATATTTTTTCCATAGGTTGTTTTTAAGTCTTGAGGCAAATCAACATCAATTAAATAAAAACCATCTTCGTTAGGGATTAAAGAAATTGATTTAATTTTTCCGTTTATTTCACCAAATTCATCAGAAGGATAGTTTAATAATTTAATTTGAACTTTTTGATTTGGTTTTATTTTTCCAGAATTTTGAGCAGGAGCTTTTATTTTTCCAATAAAAGAATTTCCTTTAGTAGGAATAATAGTGAAAATAAGTTCTCCGTTTTTTACCGTTTGATTTTGATTCCAAAAAGATAAAAAAGAAACTTTACCTTCTATCGAAGATGTTAAAGCGTATAGCTTTTCCCAGTCTTTAATAGCTTTTTTTAAGTATAGGAAAGATTGCATAGCTTTCTTTCTTAGTCTCGTATCATTTTGTGTTTTTTTAATAGAAGTTCCTTCTAAGTTTTTATTTGAGTTACTAACAAGTTCTCTTATTTGAGAGATTGAAGATTCTAAGCTTTTATAAGATCTTTTAGCTTGTAAAAAATCTATTTCCTTTTGTTCTACTTCTTTAGCAGAAATAACGCCTTGATCAAACATTTTTCGACTTCTGTTTAAATCGTTTTGTTTAAACTCTAATTCTTTCTGATTTAGTTTTTTTTGAGATAATAAAATTTCAAGTCTACCTTTGGCTTCAATAACAGACATTCTATTGGCAAAAGATTCCGATTTATAAGGAGTTAGTTTTTCATTCAAAACATATTCAGAATAATCATTTTCAAATTGTGAAAAACTAGCCGTAATATCTCCTAAAAAAAGAGGAGGTAATTTTTCAGCAGGAAAAGAGAATTCTTTCTGATGAATATCAATAGTGTCAACAATACTTTTAAGTAATAGAACATCTTTATAAGAAGCGCTATTTTCAATAACGGCTAATATTTGGTTTTTAGAAACAGATTGTTCATCAGCTGTTAAAAAGACTTCAAATTGACCAGAAGATTTGGCATATATTTTTTCAGGAGGATAGGATGTAGTAACCATTATTTCAGAAGAAATAACATCAGGGTATTTTATAAACCAAGAAATGAATAGCAACATCACTATTAGTATTAAAAACAGTGTATTTCCGTAGCGAATCATCCAATTTGGTACTTTAGTAAGTATTTCTTGTACTTCTTCGCTTCTAATTTCTATGTCTTGGTTACTAGTTTGTGGCATTATGTATTATATAGTTGTTAATTGATTTGTTCAAAGATCTACAATTATTTTAAAAGTGAGGGATATTATCCCTCACTAATATTCTTTAAATTGAGTGAAATTTAAGGAGTTATAGGTTCTATTAAGCAAATCCATCCACAACCAGGTGCGTAAATCCAGGGGCTTACGCAGTTTACATTGCTTACAGGAGAATCATAGCAAGGGCTATCAAATCCTCCATTAATTGATTTTTGTTCTTTTTTGCCTAAAGGCTTTCCTAGATCTAAAATTGATTTTTTCATAATAATATAGATTTAATAAGTTTCTTTAATTTTTGAAATATTAAAGATATTTATTTTTGTTTTAGTGAAATTAGTACTGTGTAGGATAGTCAGGATCTTGGCAAGTATTTTGGGCATATACATAGCATTTATAACCAAGTTGACAATCACTGTCAGTTGTACATCTACTGTATCCACCGTTAATTGATTTTTGTTCTACTTTGTTTAAAGTTTTTCCTAAATTTAAAATTGATTTTGTCATAATAAATTGATTTAATAAGTTAATTAAATCCTTGAATGATTAAAGACACTCAAGGTTTGTGTCTAATCTTCTCGAGATTTCTTTATGTTTTTTGTTTTAAGTATGTTAACATCCTTTTGGGCCTGAAGCCATGCCGTCATAGCAAACATGTTCACCTGATTCAGGGCAACAGACTCCGTAAAAACCATATATTGATCTACATGCAATCATACAAGATCCGTGGTCGGGATAGTTACCTCCTTTTATTTTTTTTTGTTCTGTTTTATTTAGTGATTTTCCTAAGTCTAAAATTGTTTTTTTCATAATAAATTGTTTATATAATTTAAAACTTGAAATATTTAAAGACACTCAAGATTTATGTCACTTTTACAATTAATACAAAGCATAATAGTAGTATTAATAAAATTATACTACTATTATGTTTTTCTGATTTTTAGTATTGTAAAGGATCTGTGCCATTAGGACAAGTACTATAGCAGTCTACAATTTCAGCATAAAAATTTCCTTGTCTGTCCTGTAATAAACAAAAACAAGTTCCAAAACCACCATTGATGCTTTTTTGTTCTTTTTTAGCTAAAGTTTTTCCTAAATTTAAAATTGATTTTTTCATAATAAATTGATTTAAAATATTTAATTAAATCCTTGAAATATTTAAAGACACTCAAGGTTTGTGTCTATTCTTCGCGAGAGAATATTTTTAATATTATGGTTTCGATTACGTCTAACCAGTTTTATTTATTTACCCAAGTCTAGTTGGTTTTTAACTAGATGGTAATAACTTCCTTTTAATTTTATAAGATCTTCATGACTTCCTTGTTCAACAATTTGTCCTTTATCTAATACTACAATTTGATGTGCGTTTTTTACAGTGCTTAATCTGTGAGCAATAACTACAGCTGTTTTATTAGAGAAAAATTCATTTAATTTCCCCATAATTACTTTTTCGTTATTGGCATCTAATGCTGAAGTCGCTTCATCAAAGAATAAGAATTTAGGATTTTTATATACAGAACGTGCAATTAATAATCGTTGTTTTTGTCCAGTACTTAATCCAGAACCTTCAGCCCCTATTTTAGTGTTGTATCCTAAAGGCAAACCTTCAATATAATCAGCAATATTAGCAACGTCAATTGCGTGAGCAAGTTTTTCTTTGTCTACATAGTCTTCACCAACAGCAATGTTTTTAGCAATAGAATCGTTAAAAATATATCCTTCTTGCATAACCACTCCACAGTTTCTTCTCCATTCTTTTTGAGAGATGTTTTTTAAGTTGAAATTATTGATCATAATATCACCTTTATCAACATGATAAAACCCTAATAACAACTTCATTAAGGTTGTTTTTCCACTTCCGCTTACACCAACAATAGCAGTTATTTTGTTTGCTGGTATTTCCAGAGAAAGGTTGTTTAAAACAGGTTCTAATCCGCCAGTATATCTGAAAGAGATATTATTTAATTTTATAGCTGCATTATCAGGAATAGTTGTTAGTTTTTCATCTCCAGGTTTTTCTTCATCTTCCATGTTATGGATTTCACCAAGTCTGTCTAATGATATTTGAGCATCTTGTACATCTCTCATAAAATTAATAAGTTGTACAATAGGACCGTTTAATTGACCAACGATATAGCTAATAGCCATCATCATACCTAAAGTGATATCACCATCAATTACTAGTTTTGCAGATAAAATAGTAATGAACATGTTTTTAAGTTCATTGATAAAATTAGATCCAACACTTTGTGTTTGCTCTAAGGCTAAACTTTTTGTGGCAACTTTAAATAAACGAGCTTGTACATATTCCCAGTTCCAACGCATTCGTTTTTCAGCGTTATGAAGTTTAATTTCTTGCATTCCGTTAATTAGCTCAATAACTTTACTTTGTTCTTGGCTGACCTCCGAAAATCGTTTGTAATCTAATTCTTTACGTTTTTTAAAGAAAAATAATACCCAACCAAAATATAAAACACTACCAAGTACAAAAACTCCAAAAATCTGTACACTATAATAGCCTAAAACTAAGCTGAAAATAATAAGATTAAAGAAAGAAAATAATACGGTTAATGAAGAGGTTGTAAGTATTCGTTCAATACGTTTATGATCATTAATTCGTTGTAATAAATCTCCAGTCATTCTTACATCAAAATAAGAAATAGGTAGTTTCATTAACTTTATAAAGAAATCAGAAATTAAAGAGATGTTAATTCTTGTGCTTAAGTGTAGTAAAATCCAGCTACGAATAATTTCTAAAGAAGCTTTTCCAATGAAAAGGAATAGTTGTGCAAAAAGAATTAGATATACAAAGTTAATGTCTTGATTTTTAATACCAACATCAACAACACTCTGAGTTAAGAAAGGAAGAATTAATTGTAGTATACTTCCGGCTAAAAGTCCAATAATTAATTGAACAATAAATTTTTTGTATTTAAAAAGATATTTAAAGATGAATGAGAATCCAAACTTTTCATCATCTTCAAAATCTTCTTGGTAAAATTTAGGAGTAGGTTCAATTAATAGTGCAATACCATCTTCAGTGTTTTCATCGGCATTATTACCAATCCAAAATTTTAAAAATTCTTTAATAGTATATGTAATTAATCCATGAGCAGGATCAGATACATATACAATGCCTTTCTTTATTTTATACACTACTACGTAGTGGTTTTTGTTCCAATGAACAATACAGGGTAAGGGAGCTTCTAAAAATTTATTAAAAGCAAGTTTAATTCCAAGTGATTTAAAGCCAACAGATTCGACAGCTTCACTTAAGCCAAGTAGGCTACTACCTTCTCTAGTTGTTTCGCTAAGTTTACGGAGTTGTTGTGTATTAATTGTTTTACCATAATGTTTGGCGATTATTTTAATACATGTTGGGCCACAATCTTTAGCTTCTGTTTGTTGGTAATTTGGAAATTTTTTCAAGGAATTTTTTGTTTTATTAAATAACTGGAAAGTTAAACTTTCCAGTTGTTTTTTAATGGATTGATTGTTTTTTTTTAGAAGAAAATTCTATGCCCAAATATCAATTCCACCGCCACCTCCTCCGCACATTGGAGAATCACGAATTATTGCTGGGTAATTTAATAAGCAGTATGTGCTACTTCCAGAAGCAAGTCTAGCTGTTGTACCGCTACATGTATATTGGCAAAAAGATGTTAATGAACCACCATTTACTTCTTTTTGTTCTTTTTTGTCTAATGCTTTTCCAAGTTTTAAAATTGATTTTTTCATGATAAATTTTAGTTTTAAAATTAATAACAAATTATTATTATAATTAAATTTATGAATTGAATATTTAAATCAAATAATAGTTTTGTAACGAGTTTGATGTTTTGTTAAGGTCCTAAGGTAAAAGACAATTACTAGAGCTAAGACTTGTACAGTAAAGATAATCAGTAGTATATCTAGGGTAGCAACAAACATATCCTGTACTTGTACCACAAGAACTTCCTGGGGTTTTTCCATAGCAAGAGAGAGAGGGCGCTCCTCCAAACACTTCCTTTTGGTCAGCCTTTTTTAAAGCTTTTCCAAGTTTTAAGATTGATTTTTTCATTATTAAAAATATAAAATTATATTTGCAGCGAACATTTAAAGACACTCACTGAGTGTGTCTATTCTTCGCGAGAGAATTTTGTTCAAAAGTCAAAGCTCCGCAAGGAGCTTTGTTCTTTATAAATCATTACAGATTAATAACTGTATTATTAGTAGTATTTTCGTGTATATCTTCAATAAAAAAGATTAAATCAGATCTGTTGTATTCTTTAGGATAAGATTTTCCATTAATAAGAATTTCAGGGGTAAAGTTAATAGCATTGTCTTTACACCATGTGTTTTCTTTTTCCAATTCTTCGTTATATGTTTTAATAGCAATACATTCTCCCCATTTTTTAAACCAATTTTCAGGGGTTTCACCACCATATATGTCATCCATAGCTTTTAAACATTCAACCTCTCCTTTTGTTTCAAATAATTCTAAAAGTCTAGAAGTTATTTTAACGGCGTCACTATTTAAATCTTGGGTATTAATGTTAAAACGAACTTTAATTTTTACTTGGTTTTTGTATCTGTGTAATATTTCATCAATATGAGAATGAACAGGTTTACAATGTCCACAAAAAGGATTCGTAATCACTGTTATTTCTAAATCAGCATTATTGTTTCCAAAAATAATTTCTCTTCCATTGATTATGTTTGTGTCTATTGTAGAAGATTTTTGAAGTAAGCTTTCGAAAAGTGTGTAATTTCTTTTAAATTTCACATTCTCTATTTTTTCTTTCTTCAGCTGATTAACATCAGTAATTAATGGCTTTAGATAATTCCAGGCTAAAAGAATAGTAAAAGATACTAATCCAAAAACAATAATATCATTGGTGATAAATGTAGTGATATAGCTATTAGTTAGTACTGGAATTAAAGCTTGTAACCATAGTACGCCAACAATTGTTAAACATAACATACACCATTTTTTTACTACAGCATATTGGTAATATATAGAGTATAATGTTATTGGGATAGCTATTAAACTAAAAGTGAAAGGAATTACAGGGTTAATAATTTGTGTAAACGTTAATAACAAAATTCCAGAAAAATAAAGAAGACTAAAATCACTTAGTTTGTAGCCTTTAATTATTTCAGCACCTTTTGAAGTTAAAACAGCATCACAATCCTTTTTGTCATTTGCACCTGAGCAAAAAGCATCTCCAATAGTTGTTTTTAATCCAAGTTCTTGTTTTATAATAGCAATACTTGCTGTAAAACCAATAACAGAAAGAATTAAATAAGTAATAGTATATAATGAGGCACCTTTTTGATAGATGAAAGCTAATGCAAAAAGGCTTAAAATAGCTATAGAAATGTTCTTCCATATGCTGCTTTTTATTTTTAAGTTGTTTTTTTCTTCTTCTTCAGATTTTTCAACAGCAACAATAATTCCTGTGAATTTTATGATGAATTCGCCTTCAGATACTGTTTCTTTTTGATTGTCAGAAAGATAAATAATATATTTTTCTTTCTTTTTCTCAACAAGAGCAAGGTCTGAACTATTGTCGTTTGAGACTTGCGCTATAAAGTAATTGGGTAATTGTTGAAGTACTTCAGAAGTTGCTGGTACATCAGCTGCAATGTTTTCTATGTTAAAATGATCTAGGACACCTGTAATAGCATGTAAGCTAGGGTAAGACGGGTGACTCTGAATTTGAAATGAAAGTTCCTCTTTGTCAAAAGGAATCTTATTCTTCGATAGTAACTTTTGTACTAGATAAGTTAAGTTGCTTTTCAAAACGATTTTTATTTAAATTAAATATAGATAGTAGTTGTATACAAAAATATATTATTTTTATTAAAAACCCTATATTTTTTAATAATTAACAGGTTTTAACCTTTTTTGTTATGTATAATTGTGTTTATTGTTGTTCATTAAAATGATTATAAATAGTGTAAATGGTTGTTTTTTTTTTGTTAAAATGAATTTTTGTTTAAAATTAGAAGTTGAAACGCAAATAAAATATTATAATTTTAAATCAATACTTTTTTGTTTTAACATGTAAGTGAAATTTGAAAATAGATTAGTTTTTCTTAGGTATTTGATAAGTTATTTGTAAAAGTTAAATTTGATACACACTCTTTTTTAAATTATTTAGTTCTTTCCTGTTTTACTTAAGAATAGAATTTTGTTTTTATAGTGTTTAAATTGATTGTGAAAAGCATTTTATTTTTTGCACTAATATTTGATGCTTAATTATTTAAAAGTAGGAGTAATGTGTATTCGGTAAAATCTATATTAAATGTGGTGTTAAATGTTAGGTATTCTTAGTTCTTGTTTGGTTTGGTTTTTAAATTGATAAAATAGATGTTTTTTTGTAGTGTATGTGTTAATTTTTAAGTGTTTTTTTATTAAATTCGTAAGATTTTTAAATTTAAAAAACAATTCACATTGAAAAAAGAACTATACATTAGTTTTTTTATAGTTGACTCTAAGTTTCTTTTTAACAGAGTATTATAGTGTTTTTTTGTTGTGTTTTTGAGTAATTAATACCTATATAAAAACCATACAGTTATTAATATTGTAAAAAAAACATTAATTAATTACTATTTTCATTGATTAAATAAATCAAATCTTATGTTAGGAATTTTATCTTTTTTAGGCTTTACAATAATTGTAGCGGTTGTATCGTGGTATGCAACAAGAAAAACAAACGAAGAAACTTCCGAAGGTTATTTTCTAGGCGGTAGAAGTCTAACAGCAGGTGTAATTGCTGGTTCGCTTTTACTAACAAACTTATCTACAGAACAAATAGTTGGTCTTAATGGAGCAGCTTTTTCTGAAGGTATACTAGTAATGGCTTGGGAAACATTAGCAGCTATTGCCATGGTTTTTACAGCCGTATTCTTATTGCCAAGGTATTTAAAAAGTGGTTTAATAACCATACCTCAGTTTTTAGCCGAAAGATTTGATGTTACAACAAAAACACTAACCTCGTCATTGTTTTTAACCGGCTATGCAGTAGTACTTTTACCAACAATTTTATATTCAGGTTCCCTAGCAATTAGCGGTATGTTTGATGTTCCAGCTTTGTTGGGAGTATCAAAAAGTACTGCCTTGTGGTTGTGTGTATGGTCTATTGGAATTATTGGTTCTATTTACGCAGTATTTGGTGGCTTAAAAGCGGTTGCAGTTTCAGATTCAATAAATGCAGTAGGTTTGTTAATTGGTGGAATTTTAATTCCATTTTTTGGACTTTTATTTGTTGGAAACGGAAGTGTTATGGATGGTATTTCATTGTTGCAAGAAAAAATTCCAGCTCATTTCAATTCAATAGGAAGTGCATCTGCATCTGTACCATTTGCAACAATTTTTACAGGAATGATGTTAGTACAAGTTTTTTATTGGGGAACAAATCAACAAATTATACAACGTGCATTAGGAGCTAAGAATCTTCAAGAAGGACAAAAAGGATTGTTATTAGGGGCGTCAATTAAAATATTAGGACCGCTTATTGTTGTTTTGCCTGGAGTTGTAGCTTATTATATGTCTTTAAATGGAACTTTAAATGTTAGCTCTCCAGATGAAGCTTATGGAGAATTAGTAAGGAAAATTTTACCAAAAGAGTTAGTTGGTTTTTTTGCAGCAGTAATTTTTGGTGCAATTTTAAGTTCTTTTAATAGTGTGTTAAATAGTTCTGTAACTTTATTTGGAATTGATATTTATAAACAACATATTAATGAACAGGCCGATGAAAAAACGGTTGTTAAGTATGGGAAAACTTTCGGTATAATTTTAGCTATTACTGCAATGATTATTGCTCCTTTTTTATCTAGCTTAGAAAGTATATTCTCTTATTTACAACAAGTAAACGGTGTGTATAGTATTCCTATTTTAACTATAATTTTTGTTGGTTTTGTAACTAAAAAAGTACCAGCAATTGCTGCTAAAATAGGGCTGTTTTCAGGATCAATATTATATATAATAAGTGAGTTTTTTCTTAGGCCATCTTTTGTTAATAGTGCTATTGCAGAAGCAAAAGGCTTGGGTGGTTCAGAAGAGGTTATAGCTTTAGCTGGAGCCACTGCCTATCCACATTTTTTACATGTTATGGCAATACTTTTTGTGTTAAATAGTGTACTTATGATTTTAATTGGTAAATTTAATCCAAAGAAAGTGGCATATGTTCAAAAAGAAAGTAAACAAGTAGATATTACTCCATGGAAATATACAAAACAAGCTGGAGCTCTAATTTGTATAATCGTTATCTTTATTTATATATATTTCTCTTAATTGAAACAATTAAAAAAACATCTTTTAATTTTATTTTTTAGTGTTCTTTATTTGAATGCTCAAGAATTACCGTTAATAAATCAATTTTATCCTGAAGATTATAAAGCTGAATCACAAAATTGGTCAATTAGTCAAGCAGACGATGGTTTTATTTACGTAGCAAATAATAGTGGGTTATTAGAATTTAACGGAGCTGCTTGGAAATTATATCCAACACCAAATGAAACTATAATGAGATCAGTAAAAACCTTTAATGATAAGGTTTTTACTGGTTTTTATATGGATTTTGGTTTTTGGACTAAAGATGGTTTTGGGTCATTAAATTATACATCACTCGTAAAGGAAAAAAAAGTTTCCTTATTGGAAGATGAGCAATTTTGGAATATTATAGAATTAGATGGTTGGGTTCTTTTCCAATCGTTGCAAAGAATCTACATCTATAATTTAGAAACAGGTTTAATAAAGAAAATCAATTCAGGACCTCAGGCTGTTATAACTAAAATGTTTAAAGTTGGTGGTAGTGTTTATTTTCAGGAAACAGGAAAAGGAATTTTTAAAATAGAAAAAGGAATTCCTCTATTAGTTTCTAATGCTGATGTTTTTAAGCATACTGTTATTGTGCTTGCTTTTGAAAAAAATAATCAATTAGTTTTTTTGACAAGTGATAAAGGCTTTTTTTTAGTTGATAAGCCATACTCTTTAGGTAATGATGAATTATCAAAATATCTTTCTGATAAAACAATTTATACAGCTAAAGAACTTGGAAATGGTAGTTTTATTATAGGTACAATTTCAAATGGAGCAGTTTATGTAACCAAAGATGGTGTTATAGATTTTAAATTGAATCAACGAAAAGGTTTGATTAATAATACAGTATTAACAACTTTTGAAGACTTTAATAATGATATTTGGTTAGGCTTAGATAATGGAATTAATAAAATTGATATTTCATCATCAGTAAAAACATACAAAGATATTGATGGGGCTTTGGGTACTGTATATGCATCGTGTTTGTTTAATGGGAATTTGTATTTAGGAACTAACCAAGGATTGTTTTATAAGAAGTATTCTTCAAAAGATAATTTTAAATTTATAAAGAACACACAAGGTCAAGTTTGGAGTTTAAAAACAATTGATGGAGTTCTTTTTTGTGGTCATAATGCGGGTACTTTTATTGTGGAAGGTGGTGTTGTGAATAAAATTAGTAATATTCAAGGAGCCTGGGAGATTAAAAAATTGAGTAGCAATAGACTTTTACAAGGTAATTATGATGGTCTTTATGTTCTAGAGAAAAAAAATAAAAAATGGAATGTAAAAAATAAAGTAAAAGGTTTTAATCGTTCTACAAGGTATTTTGAATTATATCATAATAATACAGTTTTTGTAAATCACGAATATAAAGGGGTTTACAGGTTGAAAGTTGATTCTGATTTTGAGAATGTTATAGCTTCTGAAATTGATACAACTGTCCCTAAAGGTATTCACTCTGGTTTATTAAAGTTTCAAAATAATATTATTTACTCTTATAAAGATGGCGTTTATAGGTATCACGATAAATCAAAATGTTTTATTAAAGATACTCTTCTTAATAAGCTTCTTGATAAGAAACACTTTTTATCTGGTAGGTTAATTTATGAAAAAGAGTCTAATAGGTTGTTTAGTTTTTCAAAACAGAATATTAATTACCTAAGGCCTGATAAGTTTAGCTCTAATTCAATAATAGTTAAAAAAGGAATCTCAAATGACCTTATCAAAGGAACCGTAGGATTTGAAAATATTAAAAGATTAAAAAATGATAGTTATTTAATAGGAACATTGAATGGTTATACAGTTTTAGATCTTAGTGTAAAAAACGAAAGAGAATATAAATTAGAAATAAACTCAATAAAGAATCATGCAGTTAATGGGAAACAAATATTTTTAAATTTAAATGAATATGTTGAGTTATCACCCAGAAGTAACAATCTTCAGTTTTCTTATAGTGTTCCTTATTTTTCAAAAGATATTAATGTAAAATATCAATACCAATTAGGAGGTTATATGAATAATTGGAGTGACTGGACTGATGAACATCAAATTTTGTTTGATAATATTTCCTCTGGTGATTATGTGTTTAAAGTAAGAGCAAAGATTGGGGGTAATATAATTGGTCACGTTCCAACGTATTCTTTTTCTATAAATAGGGTTTGGTATTTTTCAAATGCTGCTATTTTAATTTATTTAGTTTTATTGATAATGTTTTCATTTTTTATGGATAGAATTTATAAGCGTTATTATAGAAGACAAAGAGAAGCTTTATTAGATAAGAAAGAAAAAGAATTTCAATTAAAAACATTAGCAAATGAAAAAGAATTAATTGAAATGAGAAATAAACAATTGAATCAAGATGTAGAAAGCAAAAATAGAGAATTAGCAGTTTCTACAATGAGTATGATTAAAAAGAATGAATTGTTAAATTCTATTAAGAAAGAAATAGTAAACAAGACTGATCAGCGAAGTATACAGAATGTTATCAAAATTATTGATAAAAATTTAAACAATACAGATGATTGGGAAATGTTTGAGACTGCTTTTAATAATGCTGATAAAGATTTCATAAATAAAATTAAAAATCTTCACGATACGTTAACTCCAAATGATTTAAGATTGTGTGCGTATCTTAGGTTAAATCTATCCTCTAAGGAAATAGCTCCTTTGCTTAACATATCTTCAAGAAGTGTAGAGGTAAAACGTTATCGTTTACGAAAAAAGATGAACTTGCCGCATGATGTAAACTTAACATCTTACATTTTAGAAATTTAACAACACTACAATATGGTTTTGTTAACCATACATAACCACAACATTTGCTTTTTCTTAACATTAAAACTGCTTTTTTTTCTTTGGCTTTCTAAAGAAAATCATAAAATTTTAAGATGTATGTTTTTTGTATTGTTGTTTTTTTGTTAAAATGCAATAAAAACACATTATTTTTATGGAAAGTTTAAAACCACTCTATATATGAGAAAACTAATTTTATTATTATCCATATTAATGTGCAGTCTAATACAAGCACAGAAAATTAATGTAACAGGTACTATAACAGATGCTCTAACAGGAGAGCCAATTCCAGGAGCAATAGTACTTATTTTAAATTCTTCAAAAGGAGCGCAAGCAGATTTTGATGGAAAGTATACAATAGAAAGTGCTAAAGGAGAAGTTCTTGAATTTAGTTCTTTGGGGTATACAACAAAAAAAATAACAGTAGATAAATCTGTTATTAATGTTATGCTTGATGAAGATTTAGAACAACTTGGAGAAGTTGTTGTCATAGGTTACGGTAGTAAAGCAAAAAAAGATGTTACAGGTGCTGTGTCACTTGTTAGTTCTGAAACTATTGAAGAATTAAAACCTGTAGATGCAAGTTTAGCTCTTCAAGGTACTACATCTGGTGTTACTATTAACACACCATCATCTGCACCAGGTAGCAGGTTTGATATTAATATTAGAGGTATAAGTTCAAATGGGAACAATCAACCTTTAGTTGTTATAGATGGGTTAGCAGGAGCAGATTTAAATACTTTAAATCCTAATGATATAGAATCAATATCAGTACTAAAAGATGCGCAAGCAGCTATATATGGTATTCAAGGAGCTAATGGTGTTGTATTGGTAAAAACAAAATCTGGTAGAAAAAACACAAAAATCAAAATAACTTATGATGGTTATACAGGTGTTCAGGAGACAACAAAGAAATTGAATTATTTAAATGCAACTGAATATGCACTTTTGTTAAATGAAGGTTATGCAGCTGGCGGGCAAACATTACCTTTTGCTAATATAGGTAGCCTTGGTGAAGGAACAGATTGGCAAGATGAAATTTTCTCAACTGCTTTTATGATAAATCATAATGTTGGGGTTTCTGGAGGTTCAGAGAGAGTTAATTATTATATAGGAGCTTCAAGATTAGAACAAGATGGAATAATTTCACCAGATAAATCTAATTTTATTAGAAATAATGTTAGATTAACTCTTGGTGTTGACTTGAGTGATAAGTTCAGATTAACATCAACTACAAATTACACTACATTTGAGACGAAAACATTATCTGATAATGGTTTGGGGTCTGTGTTGTTTAATGCATTGAATTATTCTCCTACTTTTTCTTTAGATCAAGAGGATGAAGATGGTTTTTTAGGGAACGAGGTTATAAACCCTTTATCTCAAATAAGAGATACTTACAATGAAAATTATGGAAAGAACCTTGAAGGAGCAATTACTTTGGACTATAAACCAACTGATGATTTAAAAGTTACAACACGTGTTGGTTATAAGTCATTTAACGATAAGTCTAAAGATTTCTTACCAATTGTTGATTATGGGTCGGGGAAAGTGTTTAACAGAGATAGAAGTCAGGTTGATCAAAATAGAACTACTTCAAATAATTATAATTGGGAAACCTTTGTAAATTATAAAAAGCTATTCAGCAATGTACATAAACTAGAAGCTACATTAGGTACGAGTATTCAGAAAAGTTGGGGAGATGGTTTATATGCTACGGGTTTTGATGTTCCAAATAATTCATATGATTTTGCAGATATAAGTTTAACTACTGGTACGAACGATGGGCTATCTAATAGTGCTTATGTTTTTGATAATAGACTATTGTCTTATTTTGCTCGACTACAGTACGATTATAATGGTAAGTATTTACTTTCAGGAATGATACGTAGAGATGCAGCATCAGATTTTACAGCAAATAATAGAGTAGATTATTTTCCTTCTGTTACAGGAGGGTGGAAAGTGTCGGAAGAATCATTTATGGAAAATATTGAGTTTATAGATTTTTTTAAGATACGTGGTAGTTATGGTATTTTAGGTAATAATACTGGAGGGAATTTGTTTAGAGCAGACCTAGATGGAGAAGCAACCTATGTTTTAGATGGTGTAATTGTGAATGGATTAGCTATAGGAGATTTACCAAATGAAAATGCAACATGGGAAAGAGCAGAAAAGTTAGACATTGGTTTTGATTTAAATCTATTTAGTAAAAAACTAGAAATTGTTGGAGACTATTTTATAGAAGATAGAAATGATTTATTAGTGTCAAATATACCTGTGTCTGGTATTCTTGGAGCTGAAGCGCCAGGGTCTTCAAGTCCAACTGTTAATGCGGGTACAACTAAGGTAAAAGGATTTGAGTTTTCTATTAATTATAAAGATCAAATAGGTGAAGATTTTTATTATAATCTTAATTATAACTTTACAACAATAAAGGGTGAGGTTACAAAAATTAATGGAGATGTTGTGATTGAAGGTGGAGGTTTCGGTGTTGGTCAGTTAGCACCTTCAAGAATGGAGGTAGGTCAACCAATAGGGTATTTTTATGGGTTACAAACAGAAGGTGTTTTTCAAACAGTTGAAGAAGTTAATAATGCTCCATCTCAATCGGGTTTATTAGGTATTGATGCAGCACCAGGAGATATAAAGTTCGTAGATACAAATCAGGATGGTGTTATAGATTTTAATGACAGAACTTTTATAGGTAATCCTCAACCAGAATTTATTATGGGGCTTAATTTAGGTTTCAACTACAAAAATTGGGATTTTACAACTTATATGTATTCTGAGCTAAATAAAGATATGGTTAGAAATTATGAAAGGGATCAGCCAAATGTAAACAGGTTAGCTTATTATTTGAATAGATGGACGGGGCAAGGAACAAGTAACGAAGTCCCTAGAGCAACAACAGGAGCAACAAATAATAAACTTTTTTCAAGCTTTTACGTTGAAGATGCTTCTTTTTTAAGAATACAAAATGTACAATTAGGGTATAGTTTGCCAGAAAGTGTTTTGAGTAAAATAGGTTTTTCTAAAGTTCGTTTATACACAACTGTAAATAATCTATTTACGTTTACTAACTATAAAGGTTATGACCCAGCTTCGAGTGGAGGTAGTCAAAATGACGATGGGTCAGTAAGTCCGATAGGAAGAGGAATTGATAATGGAGTTTATCCAGTATCACGTCAGTATTTATTAGGTTTAAATTTAGCTTTTTAAAAATTAAGAAATGATAAAATATAATAAAATAATAGTTTTTGCAATAGTTTTAATAAGCCTTACTTTTTATACTAGTTGCTCAGATAGTTTTTTAGATGAAGTAGAAGAGTTTAATATTGATTCTGAAAACTTCTTTAATTCAGAAGATGATTATAATCAAGCCTTAATAGGTACGTACGATATACTACAATCTACCTATGTTAATGTTCTTTTAGGTGAAATTGCGTCTGATAATACTTTATGTGGAGGAGAGAGCGCAACTGATGTTATAGGGTTTCAACAGGTTGACGATATGACTCATAACCCTGTTAATAGTAATTTACGAGATATATGGAATTGGATGTTTGCTGGTGTTAACAGAGCAAACTATATTCTAGAGTTTAAAGATAAAACAGATTTTGATGGAAAAAATATAATTATAGCAGAAACAAGATTTTTAAGGGCTTATTATCATTTTGAACTGGTAAAATGGTTTGGAGGAATTCCTATAAAAGATGATCAAAGATTTCAAACAGGAGATGAGCTTACGATTCCTAGATCATCAATAGGAGAAGTGTATGCTTTAATAGAGTCTGATTTACAATATGCGGTTGATAATTTATCTTATACTTCAGTTCAGGTTGGTAGAGCTAATAAAGGTTCTGCTCAAGCATTATTAGGAAAAGCATTATTATATCAAGAAAAATTTAACGAAGCTGCTATTGTTTTAGAAAATTTAATAAACAATGGACCTTATGATTTGGTAGATGATTATAATTTAATATTTGAAAATGAAGGCGAGAATGGAGTTGAATCTGTGTTTGAGGTTCAGTATACGGATACTGAAGGTGCTGGTTTTGAATGTTTACAATGCAGTGAAGGTAATGTGGCTGTAGGGTTTAACGGGATAAGGAATTATAGTGGTCCAACCTTTGATTCTGGATTTAGTTTTAATGTGCCAATACAAGATGTTTATGATGCTTTTGAGGATGAGGATATCAGAAGAGATGTGGCTATTCTAAATATTAATGAGTGGGCTACAGATACGGGGGCAACATTTGGGGTAGGTTATGAGCATACAGGATATTATAATAGAAAGTATATAGCAAGACAAGGAGACTTAAATACTGGTGATGCAAACTTAACTAATCCAAATAATTATAGATCAATTCGTTTTGCTGACGTCTTATTAATGGCAGCGGAAGCATTAAATAGAGGTAGTATTGATGATAGTAGAGCGCAGATTTATCTCAATAGAGTAAGAGCAAGAGCTTTTGGTAATAATGACCATGATGTTTTAGTTACCGGAAGTAATCTTACACAAGCAATTTTCAATGAAAGAAGACTGGAGCTTGTTGGAGAAGGACACCGCTTTTTTGATTTAGTAAGAATAGGAAATGGCGCTTCTATTCCTGGGTTTACAACGAATAAAAATGAATTATTTCCAATACCTTTTGAAGAAATTCAGTTTGCCAATGGTAATTGGGAACAAAATACAGGATACTAATAAAAACAAGCATTATGAAGAAAATATATAACATACTTATCATTTTAGTAATTTTTGTGGCTTGTACAGAAGAAAGAGATTTATCTTTTATAGATTCTATAGAGATGCCAACAAATCTTGCAGCAGCATATAATATTACACAAGATAATACAGGTTTAGTAACCATATCACCAACAGCAGAAGGAGCATCAAAGTTCTTTGTATATTTTGGTGATAATACAACTGAAGCAGCAGAATTAAGTGCTGGAGAAAGTGTAGATCATATTTATGAAGAAGGAATATACAACATAGTTGTTCAGGCCTTCAATTTAAAAGGAGATGAAGCGGAAATAACACAAGAGTTACAAGTTTCATTTAAATCACCAGAAAATTTAGTAGCAACAATAGCTAATAGCGAGTCGGTGTCTAAACAGGTAGAAGTTACAGCAGATGCAGATTATGCAACTATGTATGAGTTTTACTCTGGAGAAACTGGCGTTGATCAACCAGTAGCAACAGGTAATATAGGAGAAACAATAACATATCAATATGAAGAAGCTGGAGTTTATACAGTTGAGATTGTAGCAAAAGGTGCTGCAATTGAAACTACAAATTATACTGAAGATTTTGAAGTAACTTCAATTGAACAACCAATAAATTCAGCACCAACACAACCAAATAGAATTGATACAGATGTTATTTCTATTTATGGTAGTTCATATACAAATGTAGCAGGTACAGATACTTTTCCAGATTGGGGACAAGCTGGTCAGGGAAGTGGATGGACAGAGTTTGATTTGGATGGAGATACAATGTTACAATATATTAATCTAAGTTATCAAGGAATTCAATTTGGTGCAACACAAGATGTTTCTGGTATGGAGTTTTTACATTTAGATGTTTGGACAACATCAGTAGAGCAAATAGAAACATCAATAATTAATATTCCAGCGGATGGAAGTGGAGCAACAGAAGCACCAGTAACAACAGATTTAACTCCAAACGGATGGACGAGTATAAATATTCCAATTTCAGAATATACTGATCAAGGTTTAACTGTAGATGAAATCTTACAATTAAAGTTTGTAGGAATTCCTTGGGCAGCAGGAACAGTATTTATAGATAATATTTATTTTTATAAAGAAAGCACAACTCCAACAGATGGTATAACGCCAGTTGATTTTGAGACTGAATACTCATTAAGTAGTTTTGATGGAGGTGATATTTCTGTAGTAGCAAATCCAGATACAAATGGAAATACATCAAGTATGGTGGCTCAAATGGTAAAAGGAAGTGGGCAAACTTGGGCAGGTTCTAAAATAACTGTACCAACTCCTTTCGATTTTTCTACTAATGCAGTTATTACAGCTAAAGTTTGGTCACCAAGAGCAGGTTTAAACTTATTATTAAAGTTTGAAGATGATGTGCCTTGGCCAGATGTATCTGCAACAGCAGAGATAACAGCAACTACAACAGTTGCAAATCAATGGGAAACATTAACGTTTGATTTTACAGGTGTAGATATAAGTGTTAATTGGTATAATCTTGTGTTGATTATGGATAATGGAACCGGAGGAGATGGTTCATCAGATTACACAATTTATGTAGATGATATTTCTTCTAACCCTTTATTAGATTTCGAACCAGAATTTACTTTAAGTAGTTTTGATGGAGGTGATATTTCTGTAGTAGCAAATCCAGATACAAATGGAAATACATCAAGTATGGCGGCTCAAATGGTAAAAGGAAGTGGGCAAACATGGGCAGGTTCTAAGATAACATTTCCAACAATTTTTGATTTCTCTTCAGGAACTACAATTACGGTAAAAGTTTGGTCACCAAGAGCAGGCTTAAATCTATTGTTAAAGTTTGAAGATGATGTGCCTTGGCCAGATGTATCTGCAACAGCAGAAATAACAGCAACAACAACTGTAGCGAATCAATGGGAAACATTAACATTTGATTTTGCAGGAGTAGATACAAGTATAGATTGGTATAACCTTGTTTTAATTATGGATAATGGAACTGGTGGAGATGGTTCTTCAGATTACACGATTTATATTGATGATATCAACCAAAATTAAGACCTTAAAACATAAAGTATGATGAAAAATATAAAATATATATTAAGTTTAGTTCTCGTCTTATCTATTTTGGTAAGTTGTGAAGAAGAGAAATATGAGTTTGGAGATATTATCACTCCAACTAATATTCAAGTAGCTGCAAATATTATAGGACAAGACGCAACTGATCCCGATTTAGCATATGGAGATGGTTCAGGATTTGTTGATTTAATAGCTACTGCAGAAAATGCAATTTCGTATAATTTTAACTTTGGAGATGGTGTTTCTGAAGTTTCATTAACAGGAGAAATTTCTCATTTGTATACCAAAGTAGGTGTTAATTCTTACACCGTAATTATAACAGCAAATGGTACAGGGGGTGTTACATCAACGTCGTCTTTACAAATAGATGTATTCAGTTCTTTTGATGATCCTGTTACTAAAGATTTTTTAAGTGGAGGAGCAAATAGCAGTAAAACATGGTATTGGGCTGCTGATAAAGCAGGGAATATTGGTTTAGGACCAAATGAAGTTCAGGTTGATGGAACTCATACGTATCCAGCATGGTTTTCTTCTAATGCTTTCCATGATGATAAACTTTGTATGTATGACGCAGAAATGGTTTTTACACAAGATGGAGATGGAAATCTAACATTTCAACAAACAGTTGGTTCTGCTTATCTTCCTGGCTCTCAGGCAGGTGTTTTAGGAGTAGATGGAGATACCTGTTATGGTACAGATTTAGTGCCTTCTCTTGGGAATCAATATAATGTAGCATTAATATCATCATCATCACCAGCAACTGAAGATGCGGTTGAACCTACATATTTAGGTACTACAATACAGTTTTCAGATAATGGGTTTATGAGTTGGTATGTAGATAATAGTAATTTTGAAATTATAACTATAACAGATACAACTTTAAGTGTTCGTGTAGAAGATGGTGGAAATGCTTGGTATTGTAATTTTCAAACACAAAATCCAAATGAAATACCAGCAAGTAATTTTAATACACTGGTTTGGTCTGATGAGTTTGATACTAACGGAACTCCAGATGCAGCTAATTGGACCTATGATTTAGGTGCAGGTGGTTGGGGAAACCAAGAAGTGCAAACTTATACAAGTGATGCTGAAAATGTAATAGTTGAGGATGGGGTTTTAAAAATTATAGCTAAAGCTGATGGTAGTGGAGGATATACTTCTGCTAGATTAAAGTCACAAGGATTACAATCATTTACATATGGTAAAATAGAAGTTCGTGCTAAATTACCAGCGTCTCAAGGAACATGGCCAGCAATATGGATGTTAGGTTCAAATTTTGAAACTGTTGGTTGGCCAACTTGTGGAGAAATAGATATTATGGAGCAAACTGGTTGGGATAAAACGAAAACTTCTTCTGCATTGCATTTTGAAGGTAATTCTGGAGGAGATGCGCCAACCAGTGATATTGATAATACTACTTCAACAACAGCGTATAATAATTATGCTGTTGAATGGACGGAAGAAACAATTACATTTTCAGTAGATGATCAAGTGGTTTTTTCATACCTAAATACAAGTAGTTTACCATTTAATGCTGATTTCTTTTTTATACTAAATATAGCAATGGGAGGTACTTTAGGTGGAGATATTGATCCTGCATTTTCAGAAGATGTAATGGAAATTGATTATGTAAGAGTGTATCAATAAAAAATAATTTTATGTTTAAGTAGTAGAGGTTGGTAATATGTAGTTATTAATTACCAATCTCTTTTTAAATCCTTTCAAATTATATGAAAAAATTAGCACTATTCATATGTGTCTTATCATTATTGGTATCAAGTTGTACTACTTCAAAAGCACCTAAAAGCAATGGTGATATTGTAGTAAAAACAACTATCGATAAAAAAGTTGATTCAGTTTTAAATTTAATGACCTTGGAAGAAAAGATAGGTCAAATGAATCAGTATAATGGTTTTTGGGATCTTACAGGTCCTGCACCAAATAATGGAGATGCAGCAAATAAATACGAGCATTTAAAAAGTGGCTTGGTAGGTTCTATGCTTAATGTAAGAGGTGTAGCAAATGTACGTAAGGTTCAAAAAATAGCAGTAGAAGAAACACGTTTAGGAATTCCTTTAATTATTGGTTTTGATGTGATTCATGGTTATGAAACTCAAAGTCCAATACCTCTAGCAGAATCTGCAAGTTGGGATTTAGAGGCGATTAAAAAGTCAGCAGAAATGGCTGCAAAAGAAGCAGCAGCAGCTGGTATAAATTGGACATTTGCGCCAATGGTTGATATATCAAGAGATGCTCGCTGGGGAAGAGTAATGGAGGGAGCAGGAGAAGATGCTTTTTTAGGAAGTAAAATAGCTGTAGCAAGAGTAAAAGGTTTTCAAGGAGAAGATTTAACTAGTGCTAATAGTATTGCGGCTTGTGCAAAGCATTTTGCAGCATATGGATTTGCCGAAGGTGGAAAAGATTATAATACCGCTGATATTGGCTTGTCAACGTTATACAATACTGTTTTACCACCATTTAAGGCAGTTAGTGATGCAGGTGTAAAAACATTCATGAATTCTTTTAATGAATTAAATGGAATTCCTGCAACAGGAGATGTTTTTTTACAGCGAGAACTTTTAAAAGGTGAATGGGGTTTTGATGGCTTTGTAGTTTCTGACTGGGGATCGATTATGGAAATGATAGATCATGGATATGCAAGCGACAAAAAACATGCAGCAGAATTGGCAGTAATTGCAGGTTCAGATATGGATATGGAATCTTATGCCTATGTTAAGAATTTAAAAACGTTAGTAAACGAAGGAAAGGTTTCAGAAGATTTAATAAATGATGCAGCAAGAAGAATTTTAAAAGTAAAATTTGAGTTAGGTTTATTTGATGATCCCTTTAAATATTGTAACGAACAAAGAGAAAAAGAAGTTATTGGAAGTAAAGAAATACATGATGCAGCCTTAGATATGGCAAAAAAATCTATTGTATTGCTAAAAAATGAAAACAACATACTTCCTTTAAAAAAGACAGGACAAAAGATAGCCTTAATAGGTGCGCTAGCATCGGATAAAAATAGTCCTTTAGGAAACTGGAGGTTAGCAGCAAAAGATGATACAGCTGTTTCTGTTCTAGAAGCAATGCAGTCTTATTCAGAAAGAGAAATCTTAGTTGATGGTGTAGCTGTTCCTGTTATTGAAGGCGCACAACAATCTTCAAAAAATAAAATTTTATATGCAGAAGGAGGTGCTGTCTCTATTGGGAAAACTCAATTTACAAGAGAGTTAACTATAAATACAACAGATACATCTAAATTTAATGAAGCTATTCAATTAGCAAAAAAATCAGATGTAGTAGTTATGGTTTTAGGTGAATTAGGGTATCAGAGTGGAGAAGGAAGAAGTAGAGCGGATTTAGGTTTGCCAGGTGTTCAGCAACAATTATTAGAAGCTGTTTTTAAAGTAAATAAAAATATTGTTTTAGTGTTAAACAATGGAAGGCCTTTGGCAATAAATTGGGCAGATAAAAACATTCCAGCTATTGTAGAGGCTTGGCAATTAGGTTCTCAAGCGGGTAACGCAATTGCAGAGGTTTTATATGGTGATTATAATCCAAGTGGAAAATTACCAATGACTTTTCCAAAATCTGTAGCACAAGTTCCGTTGTATTATAATTATAAGCATACTGGAAGACCAGGTCCTAAAGAAGAGGTTTTTTGGTCGCATTATCAAGATGAAACAAATGAAGCTTTATATCCTTTTGGTTACGGATTAAGTTATACAACATTTGCATATAATAATTTATCAACAACAATAAATGGTAAAGAAGTAACTGTAAAAGTAGCAATAACAAATACGGGAAAAGTAAAAGGGAAAGAAGTAGTTCAGTTGTACATTAGAGACTTAATTGGAAGTGTAACAAGACCAGTTAAAGAGTTGAAAGGTTTTGAATTACTAACATTAAATCCTAATGAAACAAAAACAGTTACCTTTAATTTAACTGAAACTGAATTAGGTTTTTTCAATAATCAAGGAAAGTTTGTTTTCGAACCTGGAGCATTTACAGTTTTTGTTGGAGGAAGTTCTAAAACAGCATTAGAAACAAACATTAAAATACAATGAAAGTAAGTTATGTAATACTATTATTAGGTGTTTTTTTGTTTTCATGTAACGAAAAAGAAAAGACAGCAAGTAAAGAAGAAGTTAAGCAAGAACGGTTGTTGATTTTTGAAGAAGAATTTAATGATTCCTTATTAAATACAGCAACTTGGAATTATGATTTAGGAGATGGTTGTCCTAACCTTTGTGGTTGGGGAAATAATGAACGTCAATTGTATAGTAAAGAAAATGTAACATTATCAGACGGGAAACTTCTTATAGAAGCTACAAAACGAGATTCGTTATATTATTCAGGGAAAATTCATACAAAGAAAAATTTCGAGTTTCAATATGGTACTGTTGAGGTAAAAGCAAAGCTGCCAACAGGTCATGGTTTATGGCCAGCAATTTGGATGTTAGGAAATGATATTGATACAAAAGGTTGGCCAGCTTGTGGTGAAATTGATGTTATGGAGTATGTTGGTAAAAAACCGAGTGTTATTTATACGTCAATGCATACATCTTCAAGTTTTGGTAATACTGTTAATTCAAAACAAACCTCAATTCAAAATATAGAAGAAGGTTTTCATGTGTATAAGATGAATTGGACTAAAGATGCTATTACTTTTTTTATAGATAATAAAGAAGTTTATCAATACGCGCCTAAAGACAAGAATGACAAAACTTGGCCTTATAACAAACCTTTTTATCTTATTTTAAATATGGCTATTGGAGGAAATTTTGGAGGCCCAGAAGTTGATGAGTCTATTTTTCCAAAAGATTTTCAAATAGACTACATAAGGGTTTATAACATTTAAAAATAAAAACCCCTAATATAAAAAACATTCATTATGCTAAAAGTAAAATAGTTTAATGAATGTTTTTTTTATAAATAATTTAATCAAACTATTTTTTTAAGACTCAAAATTTAAATTAAATGAAACTACAATATATTCTCTTTATAATTTTATGGAAGAGTGTAACTATTTACGCACAAGAAAAGTTAATAATAAACACGTATAATCGTGAAACTACATCGTTAAACGGACAATGGAAATATATTATTGATCCTTATGAAAACGGTTTTTATAATTACAGGTATCAACCATTTGAAAATCAAAAAGAACCTAGTACTTCAGCATTTTTCACGAATTCTAAGGCTAAAAAAAAATCAGACTTAATTGAGTATGATTTTGATAAAATGGGTAGTATTACTATTCCTGGTGATTGGAATACTCAAAAAGAAAACTTGTTATATTATGAAGGAACGGTTTGGTTTAAAAAGTCATTTAACTATAATAAATCAGAAAAACAAAATCGTGTTTTCGTGTATTTCGGAGCTTCAAATTACGAAACAGATGTGTATTTAAACGGAAAAAAACTAGGGAAACATATTGGTGGATTCACGCCTTTTAATTTTGAAATAACGGAATTATTAAAAGAAAAAGATAATTTTTTAGTTGTAAAAGTAGATAATAAAAGACATAAAGATGCGGTGCCAACCTTAAATACAGATTGGTGGAACTATGGAGGAATTACAAGAGATGTAAAGTTGGTAGAAACAAGCGAAGGATTTATACAAGATTATTTTATTCAATTGGATCCTAAGGATAAAAAAAAGATAAGTGGGGAAATTACTTTAAATAGAAAGAGCAAAAAATATGAAAAGGTTACAGTAAATATTCCTGAATTAAAAATAAAAGAAACCTATACAGTTAATAATAAAGGAAAGATTGATTTTAGTATTGCCTCTAGTAAAATAAAATATTGGTCTTTGGAAAATCCGTATTTGTATTCGGTAACACTAAGTACAAAAGATGATGAAGTAACGGATCAAATTGGTTTTAGAACTATAAAAACAAAAGGTGCTGATATTTTATTAAATGATAAGTCTGTGTTTTTAAAAGGGATTTCTATTCATGAAGAAAGTCCTGTTAACGGAGGAAGAGGAAATTCTAAAAAAGATGCTGAAACTTTACTGCTTTGGGCGAAAGAATTAGGCTGTAATTATGTTCGCTTGGCACATTATCCGCATAACGAACATATGGTGCGTTTGGCAGATAAAATGGGAATGTTAGTTTGGGAAGAAAATCCTGTGTATTGGACAATTTCTTGGGATAATGAAGCTACTTTTTTAAATGCAAAAAATCAATTGTCAGAAGTAATTGCAAGAGATAAAAATAGAGCAAGCGTAATTATTTGGTCAATGGCAAACGAAACACCTACAAGCGATGCGCGAAATGCTTTTTTAAACAAATTAGCAACATATACCAAACAAGAAGATCCAACACGTTTAATTAGTGCTGCTTTAGAACAAAGTGATTATAAAGGGAATCCAAAAGTGAGAACTATTCATGATTCATTTGCAGAAGTGGTAGATATTTTAAGTTTCAATCAATACATTGGTTGGTATGATGGTGGTATAGAAAAATGTAAAACAATCAGTTGGAATATTGAATATGATAAACCTGTGATGATTTCTGAATTTGGAGCAGGAGCTAAGTTTGGTTTGCATGGCGAAAAAGATGCTAGATGGAATGAAGAATACCAAGAGTATTTGTATCAAGAAACCTTAAAGATGATAGATAAAGTAAAACAACTAAGAGGTGTTTCTCCATGGGTTTTGGTTGATTTTAAATCGCCAAGACGAGTATTGCCAGAAATACAAGATGGTTGGAATAGAAAAGGATTAATGTCGGAAAAAGGAGAAAAGAAAAAAGCTTTTTATGTACTACAGAAGTATTATAATGATAAAAAGTAAATAAAGTTTTAAAAGAGATGTGTTGAATTATTGGTGTGTTAATAGTTAAGTGGTTGATATAAATCGCATTGAAAGACGGGAGAATAAAAATCGTTTTGTTTTTTAAGAAGTTTTGAAAAACCATATAAATATTATCTAAAATAAAAAAAAGGATACTTGAATTAGATGTTCTAAGAGGCTTAAGTATTCTAGGAATGATATTAGTCATTACTCCAGGAAATTGGTCTCATAGATTTGAATGGATGAATCATGTTGCATGGCACGGATATCCGCTTTCAGATATGATATTTCCTAGTTTTTTGTTTTGTGTTGGTCTTTCTATGGTGATCTCTTTTCATAAAAAAGAAAAATATGATAATACTAAGTTGTTTGCAAAAGTTATAAAAAGAACAATTTTACTTTTTCTTTTCGGGCTTTTAGTCAATGGTTTTCCGTTTTACAATTTTCAAAATATTAGAATCCCAGGAGTTTTACAACGTATTGCTTTGTGTTATTTTATTGTAGCAAGTGTATGGTTACTTTTAAAATATAAAAAAGTAATTAGAGTAGAGTTATGGCTAATCATTTTATCAATATTCATTTTAATTGGGTATTATATCATATTCCTGTGTCAGGAATTGGTGTAACTGGTGATAACTCATATAATTCTTGGCCAGTTATTATAGATCAAAACATTTTTGGAGTTCATCATTTATGGGAATACGGAACTACAAATGGAAAAGTAACCTACGATCCTGAAGGTCTTTTAGCTACATTTCCTGCTAGTGTTAATGTTATATTTGGATTAATAATAGGTGTTTTTTATACCAGAAATAAAAATCAATATACAACTAGACTACTTTTTGTATTGGGTGCATTTTTACTTCTCTTAGGTTTTAGTTTAGATTATTTTAATGTAATGCCTGCAATAAAAAAAATATGGACAAGTAGTTTTGTATTATTAAGCAGTGGTTTTTCTATATTGTTGTTGGCTTTCATACGTTTTTTATTAACAAAGTATTTGGTTACTAAAAAAATACTTTATCCGTTTATAGTATATGGAGCTAACGCAATTGTGGCTTTTATGTTAAGTAATATGTTAATACCTGTTTTTGATATGTTAATAGCTAAAGAATTATCAATACGTATGTTTGGTTACGAATTTTTCAAGTATTTTATTTCAAATCCTAAATGGAGTTCTTTTGCGTTTACTTGTTCTTTTTTAATAGTATTATTTCTTTTCTTGAATTTACTCTACAAAAAAAGAATATTCTTAAAAATTTAGTAGAAGCCTTTCTGTATTATAATATAACCAATTCATTACCTTTTTTATAGGTAGTGATTTTTTTATAGGTTATTTATAAAATAGTGATATGTAAAAAGTTTGCGGATTATAAGTGTATCAAGTAGTTTTGCAACTTTAAAACAATACTATGATTTCAGTTGATAATTTAGCCGTGGAATTTAGCGGAACCACTTTGTTTAGCGATGTTAATTTTGTTATAAATCCTACAGATAAAATTGCTTTAATGGGTAAAAACGGAGCAGGGAAATCTACCATGATGAAAATTGTGGCTGGAGCTCAAAAAGCTACAAGAGGTCATGTAAGAACTCCAAAAGAAGCAGTAATTGCATATTTGCCACAACATTTGTTAACGGAAGACGATTGTACAGTTTTTGAAGAAGCAGCTAAAGCATTTAAACAAGTTTTTGAAATGCGTGATGAAATGGATGCTTTAAACAAAGAATTGGAAACACGTACTGATTATGAGAGTGATTCTTATATGAAAATTATAGAAAAGGTATCGGATTTAGGAGAAAAGTTTTATGCTTTGGAAGAAGTTAATTATGATGCTGAGGTTGAAAAGGCTTTAAAAGGTTTAGGGTTCAAACAAGAAGATTTTACCAGACAAACAAAAGAGTTTAGTGGTGGTTGGCGTATGCGAATAGAGTTGGCAAAAATTTTACTACAAAAACCTGATTTGATTTTATTAGATGAGCCAACAAATCATATAGATATAGAGTCTGTTATTTGGCTAGAAGATTTTTTAGTAAATAAAGCCAATGCCGTAATGGTAATTTCACACGATAGAGCTTTTATAGATAACATAACCAATAGAACTATTGAGGTTACTATGGGACGTATTTATGATTATAAAGCAAATTATACACATTATTTACAATTACGAGAAGAAAGAAGATCGCATCAAATAAAAGCTTACCAAGAACAACAAAAATTTATAGCAGATAATAAAGCTTTTATAGAACGTTTTAAAGGAACATATTCTAAAACAAATCAAGTTTCTTCAAGAGAACGCATGTTAGAGAAGTTACAAATTATAGAAATTGACGAAGTTGATAACTCGGCATTAAAATTACGTTTTCCGCCATCACCAAGATCAGGAGATTATCCAGTAACAGTAAAAGATGTTGCTAAATCTTATGGCGAGACTGTTGTTTTTAAAGATGCTAATATGTCTATTGCTAGAGGAGAGAAAGTTTGTTTTGTTGGAAGAAATGGTGAAGGAAAATCAACAATGATTAAAGCTGTTTTAAATGAAATAGAAGTCGAAGGTACGTGTCAGTTAGGACATAATGTTAAGGTTGGGTATTTTGCACAAAATCAAGCTTCGTTATTAGATCCTAAGTTAACTATATTCCAAACAGTTGATGAGGTTGCTGAAGGTGATGTTCGAACTCAAATAAAAAATATCTTAGGACGTTTTATGTTTTCTGGAGATGATTTAGAAAAAAAGGTAAGTGTTTTATCTGGAGGAGAAAAAACAAGATTGGCAATGGTAAAGTTATTATTAGAGCCTGTAAATTTGTTAATTTTAGATGAGCCTACGAATCATTTAGATTTAAAGTCAAAAGATGTTTTAAAAGAAGCATTATTAGAATTTGATGGGACTTTAATTTTAGTTTCTCATGATCGTGATTTCTTACAAGGTTTGTCTCAAAAAGTATTTGAGTTTAAAAACAAACGTGTCATAGAGCATTTTGAAACGATTGATGCTTTTTTAGAAAGAAATAGAATACAAAGTATTGAGGATATTAATTTAATGTAAAATAGATATTTTAATATTAAATGAATAAGCTTTTGCTGTCTGAAAAACAATGTGAAAAAGCTTATTGTATAGTTTGTGGAAATAAAAAATATATTTAAAAATAGAAAGTGAGAGAAATACTTCTCTCACTTTTCTTTTTATCGTTTAAATAAAAGATTAAAGTATTTGACATTCAAATTGAGCACATTGTAGACCAAAATCTATACATGTACGATATCCGTTAATATAACCAATACAGTCTAATCTTCCTCCGTTAATAGTTTGTTGTTCTTTTTTGTTTAGGCTTTTTCCTAAGTTTAAAATTGATTTTTTCATAATAAATAATTTAAAAGTTGTTTAAGGTTTATGGACAATAAGGAGCGATAACGTATGAAAATATACCTCCATTACGGCAAAAACCTACAAATTCACCATTTATACATGCTACTAAAGCTTGGCTTCCATTTGAACAATAGTAAGTACCACCATTAATAGTTTGTTGTTCTTTTTTGTTTAGGGGTTTTCCTAAATTTAAAATTGATTTTTTCATTATTAAAATTTAAAGTTAATTATCCCTAATTGTTTAAAGACATTTAAGGCTTCTGTCTATTCTTCGCGAAAGAATATTGTGATAAAACATTATGTTTAGTCAATGTTTTTAAGAAGTGTTATTTTTTTTAAAAGCTTTTAATTAAATTTTAGTCACTAATATAATTAAAGTTTAATTGTTTTTTTAGTTGTTTTTTGTTTATAGTGTGCAGTTTATAAAAAGCATACTTTTAGTTGTGATTTGTTAATTTAACATATGTTAATTTATAATGTTGGTATTTTTTATATCTTTATAATGTTGATTTGATAATTTAATCAATGAAGTTTAATCCCCAAAATCCCTAAACTTATGAATTTAATTCCCCGTGCTCAAATTGTAGAAAAAGAACAAATCAAGTTTTTAAAATTTCCAAAAGAAGATGTATTAAATAAAAAGAACGATATTATTAACCGTTCTATAGATTTAAGTAGAGCTTTGTATTTAGGAAATTTAGAGCATGAAAAAGTAAGAATAACATTTCAAGACGATAGAGGTCTTAAAAGAGTAGAAACCACTATATGGGGAGTTACAGATAAAGCTGTAATTCTTAAAAAAGCAACAATTATTCCTCTTGCTAGAATCATAAGTGTTGCTTAAAATTATTAAAATATAAAGATTTTCTTAACTTTTTTTATTTTGTGTCATAACACAAGTAATAACTATGCGTTCATAGGTTTGTATTATAGTTATCTTTTATTTTTTTATCAATTTATAATTCTTTTTATTTAAGCTAATAATATATAATCCTTCTGTTAAGGTATTAAGATTTAAAGTGCTCGATTTTTCATCAAGAACTTTATGCATAACTAATTTACCGTTTGTATCGTGTATTTTAATTGTGTTATTGCTTTCTTTTTCAAAAGTAATATGAATAATATCTTTAACAGGATTAGGATAGCTACCTATATTTTTTGCAAAACTTGCGTTATCTATACTTAAAGACGCAAACTGATCTGGTCCATAAAAATTACCACTCATTGTTAATAGGTATAAAACACGTAAAGTAGATCCGAAATAAGCAGTTGTAGCCATACTTACTACTTTGTCATAAGCATCATTTACAAAATTTTGATCAGTAGATGCCATAGCAGCTACAGCATAAGCTCCTGTAAATGTAACATCTTTATAGCTTTGTTCAAAAGCGCTACCATTTAAATTATAGCCAGGATAAATATTGTCTAAACCGTTTTTATTATTTATAAAATCAATACAAGAATTGCTATATGCTAATGCATCAGTATTTCCATACCATAAATAATCTATAGCAATTCTCCAAGGAGTCCTCGCTGCATCATAGCTATATGTTTTCCCTTGATTTGTTGCCCAACTAACTTCTGTTGAAAAATTCCCGTCAGCCTTACACCAATCAGAAACTAAATTAAAAACAGCACCAGTTGTAGATTGGTTTAAAGCAATAATATCGTAACTTTTATCAGCAATTGCATTCCAACTTGTATTGTTTGTATGAGAATTATAGGCTCTATAATAGCCAGGAGAAAAATAAGAAATATTTGTAGTGTTAGATCCTCCCCAAGCATCTCCAGGTTTTAAAACATTTGTACCAGTTTCTATTTCATAAGTTTTTATTGTTGCAATTAAATTGCTTGCTGCAGTTTCATAATTAATAGTGCTAGTATTTCCCCATCTGTGAGAGGCAATAATTAAGGCCATAGCTGCATCTAATTCAGCATCAGAAGCACCATTTTGTCCAAGAACAGAAGAGCATCCATCAATTTTCCAATGCATAACTCCATTGTTGTTAAGGAAATCAGTATAATAATTCCATAATCCATCCAGTAAATCTTGATCTCCAGCGTATGCAGCAATTAACATTCCGTAGCCGATTCCTTCGGAAACTGTTTGTGTTGAAACGTCAAATTTTACACGGATACGATCATCTCCACAGCTTTCTGTAAAAGAATTTTTCCAAGTAGTATATGCAGTAGTAACATCTGAGATGTTGATGTTGGTGGGAAGTGTACCATAGTTGTATCCATAGTTTAATAATTCTTGAGCAAAATTTAGGTTTATAAAAAGGAAGGTAAAAAAAAGAAAGGCATATTTTTTTTTCATAATAAATGAGATTTTATAAGGTTTAAAAGTTGTTTGATACTTACATAACGTTAAAATTATGAAATATTTTAAGAAGATGTAATTTTTACATAGACTCTTATTTGTCATATACTGATCGTTTTTTGTAAAGAATTACACGTTATTTAATCGCAAGGCGATAGCCAATGCTTGTATTGAAAAGTGAAAAAGTATTTATTCTTTGAAATACCTCGTATGCCTACATCAAGAAACTTTACTACTAAAAAATTAAGGTAAAACGTATAATTTAAGTTGGTTTTTGAAAAAGAAAAAGCAGCGCAGTGTGTTTAAGAAATTAACAACTACGCTGCTTGTAAATAAATAGGCGGTTTAAACATTATCCCCATACTATTAAAACAAACCTATCTAACAAGTAAAAAAATAAATATTGAACAAGGTAATCTAAAAACCACATCTATAGCGTATAAGACTTAATTCTTAACTGTTTTTTAGTAAAAGCTTGTGTTTTTAGTTAAAGTTATGTGTAATTGTGTTAATGTTTTTGGTAGATATTTAGATGAATTTTTATTAGTTATAAGCTTTCATATAATTCACGAATTATTTCTTATCCACATTTACGTTCTAAGCTTCTTATAGAAGTTATATCAATAGAAGTTGATGATAGTGTTATAAAAATATTTTTACAGTTTGGTTAGTTTGAATCTAAAACCACTTTTCTAAAGTATAGAACTGTGGTTTTTTTATGTTTTCAGTCGTTTAGAATGAAAAGCAATGAAGCGAAATAATCTGTCAATCGAGAAATAGACTCTTTCATTTGTACCTCTTTTGGAATAATATTATTTGCGTTTTTTTATTTTGTAAATAATGTTATTGTCACTTCAAGTGAAATTATTTGTAATACAATGAAAAATGATTTTATATCGAGAAGCCATCAAATTGTTCTCGATAATTTTTTTCTCGTCATAAAATTACTCGAACTAACATATGCGAATTTAAATTTCGTAAATAATATAAGAGATGAATTGAAATTAGGTAAAGGATTTAAAGTAGCAAAAAGTAGCAATTATATTGTTGTAAATAAGTTTTTGATATTTCGTGTTATTATAATTTTTGAATTAAAAACTTTAATCGCGAGGCGATAGCCAAGAGTTCTTGCATTGAGGAACTTTATTTACTATTGAAAAGTAACAAAAGAAGTAAGTAGTTTGTTAAACTAAAAATAGTTTTTTAATAAAGCAATTAACATATGTTGCTTTGTTATATTCATAAATTTTATATATTTGAAATGTTGATGCTGTAATTTAAGCAGTAAAAAATAATTCCCTAAATCCCCTTCAAAATGAGTGCAAATATTCAAACTGTTAAGAGAACAGAAATTAAGTCTTTAAAATTCCCTAAAGAAGATGTTTTAAGTGATAAGAACGAAAAAATATGTCGTTTTGTAGAGCTACACAAAGCGTTGTATTTAAATGATTTAAAACGAGACAAGACTAAAATTGTTTTTTCTGACGACACTACCAATTTAAAAAAAATAGAAGCTACAATTAAAGCTGTTACTCAAAAAGCTGTAGTACTTAAAAATTCTATTACTATTCCTTTAGCAAGAATAGTTAGCGTGGCATAATAATTGATTTTATTAATGTACTTACAAAAATAAAAAGATTTTAAGAGAATATTTATTTGTGTCATAACACAAGTAATAACTATGTGTTCGTAGGTTGTTTCTAGCTAACATTTTTTTGTTTTAAAAGAAAGGTTTTAAATTTATCAAACTGAACTTGTTTCTGTTTCTTATAGTTGTACATTGTTACATGGGAATTAGAAACAAGTTCAGAAAGATGTTATCTGTATGTTTTTTGATAAATACAACGTTATTATAATAATGATTTCGTTATCTGTGGAAGATGATAAAAGCAACAGAGGAGCAAAACCAAACTATTTAATACCTAAAATTACGTTTAAATTGTAGCCATAAATTGTGTAGGCTATGTCTTTCCGTTTTCCAATTATTAACGAGTTCCTTAATCTTTTCTTTTCCTTTAGTTTCTGTTTCATCAAAAAAAGTATGCATTAATTGATGTTCGTTTTTAATGGCAACTTCTTTATATAGTTTTTGCTTTTCTAAAGTTATTTCTTGTTGAATTTGATGCAAGTTTTGCTCTTCTATATTTATAGTTTCAATTTTAGAAGTATAACTTTTTGTGGTGTAAATAAGTTTTACAATAAAAGCAGATAATTCAATTAAAGCTAAAATGGCTAGTAGTAGCCAGTGTTTGTATTTAAGAGTGTTGGTATTGTCTTTCTTTTTTAAAGATTGTAACGCTTCAGATTGTAGTAAAGGTCCAATAGCTGAGGTTTCTTCTTTATAATTGTTATAATCTTTAGTTATTTGCTCTTCTAGTTTAGAAATTTGAAGATCAATATTTTCAATTTTAGGTTGGTAAAGGCTTTGTAATTTTGTGTATTCGTTATTTTTATCAATACTTACTTGTTCTTTTTTCTTGGCTATAGTTTTATAACCTCTATTACCAGAACCACCAGAACCATCTATTTCTTTTAAAAAAGCATCAGAAGCAGTTTGTGCAGTTTCTTCAAGACGATCTAGTTCGTTTGTTAATGTATTTTTCTTTGTTGTAAGATTTGTTATTTCCTTGGCGTATTCAGTTTCTAATTGTGTTTTTAATTCACTATTCTTTTTGTTGATTAAAAATTTAGCTTCTCGTTCAATGTCTTTACTATAAATTGCATTTACTACAGGTTCCGCTAAAACATAACCTATTAAAAGTGCTAATAAAATTCTAAATCCTGAAGAAATTAAAAAACGCAAAGAAAAATCTTGTTTTGTTTTGGCTAATGAAGCAATTAAAGCCCTATCTAAAAAGAAAATGAAAAAGCCCATAAAAATTCCTAATGGAATAGCAAAAAAGAAGTTGTTTATAACAGATAAGAAAAATAGCGTCCAGGCAATTGCAGCATAAATACCTACAATAATTAATAATACACCTATCATAGTTGCATGATGTGCATCTGCTTTACAGTCTTTAATAATTTCTTTTTTAAAACCAGCAACCGTCCAAAGGATGTTGTTTTTTTCTTCTTGAGTTTCGCTCATAATAAACAATTGTATAGTATACAACGAGTAATTAAGTGAAATGTAACAATTTAAAAAGTTAAAAATAAGTTTCCACTATGTGAATGTCTGAAAATTAAAGTCTTGATACTTAGTTTTTCGATTAGTAAATAAAAAAAAGAGATTGACGATAAAGTCAATCTCTTTTAAGGTAAATAATGTAAGCTAATAATTAGTTATGGTATGTTATCGCGCTGTAAAGAGTTACTTCAGAAACAGAAGTATAATCTTCGTCATGACGGAAGTAGTTTCCTGTTTTAAAGTAGTTTTGGTATTCATAACCATTACCTAAGTAATCATAATATTCAACAAAACCAGTATCTAAACCAGTAGCTTCACAATAAACTGCCATATAAAGTTTACCAGCTTCAGTTTTTAAACGAATTGTAAATTTATTATTTCCAACTTCACCAACAGTAACTTTACCAACAGTACCAGAAGCACTTGTCCATTCACCATCAACAACACCATCAATAGTATAGTATTCTAAAATAATATTATCATTATACCATTGCACTTTAACTGTAGCAGGACCTTTTGTTAATTCAACTCCAGATAAAGAAGTTCCTGATGTTCCGTGTATTTGAGCAACATAAACTTTTCCTTCACCTTCTGCTTTTTGAACAGATAAAGTAGTTTCTAAACTATGGATACCTTCATCCATATACCAATTATCACTAGTAGTTTGGTTACCTTTCCAGTATTCTCTTAATTCTGTTCTACAGTATTTGCTTGCAAAACTTTCATAATAACCAGAAGTAGTATATCCAGTAAATTTACTATTCATTTTAAAAGAACCATCTGTATTAAAATCAAAATACGTTCTTTCTTCATCTGTTAAATCGTTAGCTTCAATATCAGAATAGTAAATAGAAGTAGCTTTTCCAGATCCATCTGCACGATCAATTGGAACAGATAAATACCAGTTTTTCCAAGTAATATCTCCAATAGCAGCATCTGGTGCTCCATAACCATCAGTTGGAACTGTAGGAATTACTGGATCAACAATTGTTCCTGTAGGTTGGACTGTTGCTTGAAAAGAGTTGTTTTTATATGGAGTATTAGCAACAGGAATAGCTATTGCAGAATCAGGATCTAAAGAATATCCTACAGTGTAGTTTTCAAAATCATCTTCAAAAACAATTACATCAGTACCAGAAGAAGTATCATATATCTTTAAGTTATCAACTAACATTCCTGCACCAGAAGCATCCAAAGAACTGTTACCACCTAACCTAAATTGAACAGTTTTTACTCCGTTTGCAATTGCAATTTGATTTAATGATTCAGAAAGAAAAGCTTCGTCCGTTACCGCTTGTCCATCAATAGTAACAGAAACTAATGTACTAGCAGCGTTTGTAGCATCCCAAGAAATTACTACGTCTACAAGTTCGTTGTTTACAAAACTAGGAAAGTTTGCAATTGCATTTACAGAAGCTCCAGATTCAGTAAACTCGTATCCATTAGAATCATCAATTCTTATATCTATTAAAGCATTTGAACGAGAAGTAGAAGTACCAGATAAGTTAATAAAACCATCTTGAGTTGCCTCTTTACTTATTGTTACTGCCATTTTTCCAACAGCAATACTTTCGCTTAAACCTAATCTTAATTCTCCAGTATCAGCATCAGAAGTATCAGTAATAAAAGCGTTTTGAGTGCTAACAGGTGTAACGTCTTTATTTAAGAGTGTTCCCCAAACTTCAATATCATTAACTCCGTTTGCAAGGTCAACATCGTTTCCTTTAAATTTAAATCTTAGAATATTGGTTTCTGCATTGGTTAAGTCGTAAGTGATTAATTTTGTGTTAGTTCCTGAACTTGTTTTAGTGCCAATTTTCTCAAATGAACCATTTACTAATGCATAAACTTCAAATTTGTGAGCTTTATCATCACCATTATAAAAAGAAACATTAACATAATCTATTAATTGAATATAGTTTAAGTCTAAATCAACATAAATCTCATCTCCATATGCTAACCATTTAGAATCTTCATCGTCGTCAATTGCTAAGTCAATATAACTATCTTTATGTTGTTCGGTGTCAGAAACAATACCATGAATGGGTATTTCAACAGATTTAGAAGATTTTGAAGCAATAGTATTTGCATTATTGATAATTTCATTTTCAGCACAAGCTGAAAAAAGTAATGCGGTTGCAATACTTAGGTTAAACCAAATGTTCTTTTGGTTTAATTTAGAAAAAATAGTTTTCATAAGTTTTTTTGATTAAAATTATTAGGAAGTAAATATAAAAAGGAGGAAGATTTTGGGGATTACAATTTCATCCGTTTAATGTTAATTTAATGTAAGTAGAGGTAATGTTTTGTTTTTGAGTTCTTTGTTTTTTATTTTTATTAAAAAGAAAAATTAAAATAAAAAAAAATGTAGTATTAATAAAATAGAGGTGTTTTTTTAAGAGAATCTTAATAAAGGAAAAGGAGTTTTTTTCTGCTGAATAATCTAAGTATTGGTCTTAAAATAAATGATTTTAGTTGATAATAAGTTTGTTAGGTTTAGTTGTTTTCTCTTGGTTTTATCAGAAACATTAGAAGTGTTGGAGAATATTTTTTATTGTAAACTAAGGGTTAATAAATTGTTAAGAAGTAAAAATGAAATTACGTCAAATGAGAAGGTCTTATAACACAAAAAAGTAAATTTTCAAAAGTTAGAAGTATTAAAAATCGCTATAATTAATATTGATTATAAAATAGACATAAACTTGTTTACGGAATTTACATCAGAAAATATTTATTGTATTTTTATAACATGAGTTACGAATTTAAAAAAGGATTACGGTTTAAGAAATACGAAGCGCCATACCAATCGCCTTTTGATAAGTTGTTTGATATCTTTAAAGAATTAATAATCTATACTTCTGGTGATTTTGATGAAGCTTTTGAATGGTTACAACAATTGGATGTTGAATATAGTTTAACAACTCCAGAATATACATTAGATGATTTTTTAGAAGACCTAAAGAAAAAAGGATATCTAAAAGAAGAGATTGATACTCCAAATGGAGACGGAAAGTTAAAGATTACAGCAAAAACTGAACAAGCAATTCGTCAAAAAGCATTAAATCAAATTTTTGGGAATTTACGCAAAAGCAAAGGAGGAAATCATAAAACCAAACAAATTGGAACAGGTGATGAACACACTGGTGAGTTTAGAAACTATCATTTTGGAGATGCGCTAGATAAAATTTCTATGACAGAAAGCATAAAAAATGCCCAAATACAAAATGGTATTGGCGATTTTATGCTAAATGAAAGTAACTTGGTAGTGGAAGATACAAGTTTTAAAGCACAAATGAGTACGGTATTAATGATAGATATTAGCCATAGTATGATTTTGTATGGAGAAGATCGTATTACGCCAGCCAAAAAAGTAGCTATGGCACTTGCAGAATTAATTACAACACGTTATCCAAAAGATACCTTAGATATTTTGGTTTTTGGTAACGACGCTTGGCCAATTTCCATTCAAGAATTACCTTATTTAAAAGTAGGTCCGTATCATACAAATACAGTTGCAGGTTTGCAATTAGGATTGGATTTATTGCGTAGAAAACGAAATACCAACAAACAAATTTTTATGATTACCGACGGAAAACCAAGTTGCTTGCGTTTACCAGATGGAACATATTATAAAAACAGTAATGGTTTGGATACTCATATTGTAGAAAAGTGTTACAATATGGCAAGTCAAGCACGAAAATTACACATACCAATAACTACATTTATGATTGCCCAAGATCCGTATTTAATGCAATTTGTAAAATCGTTTACCAAAGCAAATCAAGGAAAAGCATTTTATACTGGTTTAAAAGGATTAGGTGAAATGATTTTTGAAGATTACGAACAAAATAGAAAAAAAAGAATTAGAGGAATATAGTAAAGTGTTTAGTATAGAATATCAAGTTATTCGGTGGCTGAGCGGAGTCGAAGCAAATAAGCAAAAAGTAAAAGTTGAAAAGTTATTTGGTGGCTGAGCGGAGTCGAAGCCAACAACCAAAATAAGGTCGTTTCCTAAAGGTCGGGCTTTTCGTTATATCTTTTTATAAAAAAATAAAAAGGATGCCACTACAATCCCTAACGCAAAAAAAATAAAAGAATGGAGATACAAAATATCAAAACATTTGGAGCTTTAAAAGAAGCAGGATATCAATCAATTTCAATTAAAGACGAATTAAGAAAAAACTTAATTCAGAAATTAAAAAATAATGAAACTGTTTTTGAAGGAGTTTGGGGTTATGAAAACACCGTAATTCCAGAGCTAGAAACTGCTATTTTATCACGTCATAATATTAATTTATTAGGTTTACGTGGACAAGCAAAAACACGTTTAGCACGTTTAATGGTTACTTTGTTAGACGAGTATATACCAGTTGTTGCTGGTTCAGAGATTAATGACGATCCATTTCAACCATTATCGCGTTATGCAACAGAATTATTAAAAGAAAAAGGAGATGAAACTCCAATTACCTGGTTGCATAGAGACGAACGTTTTGCGGAAAAATTAGCAACACCAGATGTAACGGTGGCAGATTTAATTGGAGATGTTGATCCTATAAAAGCAGCGAATTTAAAATTAAGTTATGCAGATGATCGTGTAATTCATTTTGGTATGATACCTCGTGCAAACCGTTGTATTTTTGTAATTAATGAAATTCCAGATTTACAAGCACGTATTCAAGTATCGTTATTTAATATACTACAAGAAGGAGATATTCAAATAAGAGGTTTTAAATTACGTTTGCCTTTAGATATTCAGTTTGTGTTTACAGCAAACCCAGAAGATTACACCAACAGAGGAAGTATTGTAACACCTTTAAAAGATAGAATTGGATCTCAAATTTTAACTCATTATCCAGAGAATGTTACAATAGCTCAAAAAATTACTGAACAAGAAGCTAATTTATTAGCAAACCAAAAATCAGCTATTTATATTCCTGAATTAGCAAAGCGTTTGGTAGAACAAATAGGATTTGAAGCTAGAAATAGCGAGTATATTGATGCAAAAAGTGGTGTAAGTGCACGTATGAGTATTTCTATTTTTGAAAACTTATTAAGTACAGCAGAGCGTAGAAGTTTACTCACAGAAAATGTAACTACAAGTGTTCGTTTATTAGATTTCTTGGGAACTATTCCTGCAATAACAGGTAAAGTAGAATTGGTGTACGAAGGAGAGCAAGAAGGAGCAGGAGCAGTAGCACAAATAATAATTACCAACGCAATAAAAACTATTTTTTTAGAGCATTTTCCAGAGGTTAAAAAATTGACCAAAGCAACAGATGAATCTCCGTATGACGGGATAAGAGAATGGTTTTACAAAGAAGAAGCTGTAGAATTGTTAGACGATATGGATGATGGTTATTTTCAAAATCAGTTGGATGCAATTAAGCCTCTAAATGCACTTATAAAAAAATATTATCCAGATTATAATGAGAAAGATATTTATTTTGTAAAAGAGTTTGTTTTGTGGGCATTGGTAGAATTAAAAATTTTAAATAAAGAACGATTTACAAAAGGATTTCAATTTAACGATCCGTTAGCAAACTATATGAAAGGTATATAGTTAAGTTTTACAGAAAGATTATAAAATATTTAGAAAAAATGCCTTGTGGAGTAAACCACAAGGTATTTTCAGTTTATACAGTTATTTCTACTCTATAGAAATAATGTTATACAATTTACATTTGTTTTTTGTGTTAAATCCGAATTTCTATAGTGAGTTCTTTGCTTCAAGGAAAGCTATTTTGTAAAACGTCATCCGATCAAAATGAAATGTAGAGAAGTAATCTGTTTGTTGTAAATAGATTGCTTCTTCCGTTCTTCTATCGCAATGACACATAAACAATAATTAAATACGAAATATTTATATGTAAATCGTATTAAATAAAACAGACTAGTCTTTATTTTCGTCTTATCATATAAGAATTAAAAGCATGAGTAGCTTTAACTTGTTGTTGCCAAAACAAAAAAGGTATCGTTAAACTTGCAGCTCCAATTGCTCCGTAAAAAAACCACAAAACAATAGTAGCAAAAATACCAAGAATAATACCAGTAAGTAGCATTGTTTTGTTGGGGCTAGCACTTATGTCGTTAACATGTTTTTTATCAAACTTTCCACAGTTTGTACAATTTACTTTAAACTCACTTCCTTTTTCCATTTGTAAATCAGGCCTAGTTTCAGCACTTGAAGTTATTTTAATGTCTTCTTTACAGGATTTACAATTTGTGTGTAATTTCATGTTTTATGACAAATATAAAATATAGCAAGACTACAATAATAAATTTTCGAAGGCCTTTATAGTATTTATAAAAAAAACATATACAAGATAGTTCTTGTTTCAATGTAGTTAGGTGTTTTTTTTTATAGATTTTTTAAATAGGTGGTGCTGTTTTGAATTAATATATTTTCACGAGAAAAATAATTATGTTAATTGTATTATTTTAATATATATTAACATTTTTAAAGTGATTATGTTATTTAATTAACGTTTTTTAACAAATCGTATTCGTTTAATTGTTACATTAGCACGAGTTGAAATTTATTTTAACAAATTAACTAACTAAATTACCCTTTACAAACTATGATTTTTTATGAAAAACATGGTGCTAGAATTCTAGTGCTTAAAACAGCGATCTTTTTGTTAACTTTTTTATTGGTAGGATGTTATTCTTACAGGTGGAACAATAAATTAAGTAATGAAGTAAGTAGCGCTCCAGAAGTTATTAAAACATTTTTTGATAAGCTTCCGAATCAAACAATGCGTATCAAAGGAATAAGCCCAAGTGAAAACTACAATTATGATGCTTGGGAAAAAGATAAAGTGTATGCTAAAGATAGTTTAGCAATGCATTTTAATGAAGTAGAATTAAAATTAAAAGATTCTATGCCAGTAGGATCTGTATTAGTAGATTTTACTTTTAAAGATGGAAAAGGAAATAAAGTGCTAGTGTCAGATTTCGATTTACTTAGAATTGTTCCTTCTTTTAATACTAAAGGAGAACACCTTTATCCAGAATTACTTTTAGAAGAGTTCAATAGGTACGGAGTAAGCTTAAGAAAAGAATTTCAAGAGTTTCAATTACTTCCATGTGAATTAGCAACAGATACATGTAAAAAAGCGCTAAGTAGAGTGTATCGCGCAAGTATTACTAATGGTTGTTTGTCTGCAGGTAAGTGGGAGTTTAATTTAAATACAGAAGATTTCTCTGATTTTGATAAACGATTACATAATCCTGTAAATTACAATCAGTCAAAAATTTTAGCGCATTCTTGGTTTGTATTAGAGAAGGATTTTTATAAAAGTTTAATCGCTTTTAAAAATCCAAATACTATTATAGAAGGTGTTGATTTGGCTGGTTTTGATTATGAAGCTTTGTCTGAAAAATCAGAAGAAGTGGTTATTAACTTTGATGAATTAAGAAATCCTATTCAAAAAGTATGGAAAACAGAAATGCTAGAAGTTGGTCATAAATCGGAAAGACCTCTTGAGTTGTTGGATATGGAAGAGCATTATAAAATTGAATATGGTTTATTTCTTGATCAAGGATTAACGAGTATTGCTAAGGAAACTTACAAGAGTATTTTAGATCCAGCAAAACAGCCATTAAAATTAGCTCAGTTTAGAGATGAAGGTTTTTATTCTCCTAAAACAGCATTAACTTTTGATATGAATTGGCTTCAGTATTTAGATGAAATATCTATAAGTTCAATTGATATAACGGATACAGATTGTTTAAGTGAAATAAAAATTACAGGAAAGTGGGCTCCGTTTGCAGTAACATTAACGAATGTAGATTTGGCAATGATTCAGGAGCAGAAGTTATATGGAATGCATTTTGGTTTTAATGTGTATCCAAAAGGGCGTAGGTATAATCCTTCGCAACCTACAATATCATTTGATAATGATTTAATGCCAAAGGAATACGAGCAATCTGTGCTTATGACAGATGCAAATACTGGTAAATGGGTTGATAATTTTAAGAAAGGATTAAGTAAAGTTTATTTAACGTATCCAACCTTAGAAAAAGATGTTTTAGATGTGTATTTGGTTTCTTACGAACGAATCATTCCTTTATGGATGGGTAGTGTAAAATTGCCTAAAGAATTAAGGGAAAAAGTGCGTATTAGAAGTCAGCTTTACAATTATTAAAAAAAATCAACTTACTTAAATTTACTACAAAATGAAAATATACAAGTATATACTTGCAGGTGTTCTATGCCTTTTATTTACAAAAACAAATGCTCAAAGTTCATTAAAAAGATCAAAACAAACCCATAGATTTCATTATTTACAAGCAAATATTCATGCAGGTTTTTTGTTTGATGATGATGTAACTCGTTTTGATTTGTCAACCTCTGGTCCTAAGAACAGGTTGGTATATCAATATTATGCAAAAAACCAACGTTTATTACAAAAAGGATACATACGAAGTGTAGCTTTAAAAAGTTTTAAATCTAGAGTTTCATTAGATTTTTTAGGTTCTTTAAATGAAAGCTCTTCTTTTAGTTATCAACTAAAATTACAAAACGTAGGATGGTCTTTTGGAACAAAGTGGGATAGGACTAGTTTTTTTGTTGGGTATTCTAATATTAAATTAGGACATAACCCTAAAATAGATCCTGTAACTTCTTTTATAGCTAATAGTTTAAGCTTGGATCTTGGTTTTACTCAAGATTTGGGAGTTTCTTTTAAAACAGCTATTTCAGAAAAATACGATTTTGAAGCGGCTATTTATACAGGAGGTTTGTTAAGAGGGGCAATGGTTACGTATTCTCCAAATCTTACAGAAGAAGAAAAAATGACAACAGATACTTTTGAGTTTTTTAATTCTGATTATAAAGCATCGTGTTTAATAACAGCAAGGATAGGTTCGCCTTTATTTAAGTCTTTTGAATACGGAATCATTGCTATGACTGGTAAAGTTGGTCAAGGAATTGATGAAAGATATTTTACAAGGTTAGGAGTTGATATGGTAAAAAAAGTAGGAGAAAAAGTAAAATTTGAAGCGCAGGTGCATGGAGGTCCTAATTCATATATGGAAAGAGAGAATAGTATTGATTTAGCTTTTCAGAATAATTTTGAATTTTACCTAAATGGTACGTTCATCTTTAATACATCTAATGCGGTTCTTTTTAATTTTCCTAATAATGATAATGGAACAGGAACAAAAGGTAATTTGGTAAACAGTTTATCTTATGTGGTTTCTCCGCATACAAGAATTAGATTAAATCATTTTTATAATTATGGAAACATAAATAATGCCAATAGTGGATTAACTTTTCAATTGGTAATGGGAATAGGTAAAAGATAATAGTTGTCTTCTATTATTTTTACTTTATTATTTGAATGAAAAACCTCACATATGTAAAAGTATGTGAGGTTTGTAATGATAAAGGTTTTTATAAAATTATGCGTCTATATAATCTTCAATAGGATTACAAGAACAAATTAAATTTCTGTCTCCATAAGCGTCATTTACTCTTCTTACAGAAGGCCAAAATTTATTTTCAGCAATATAATCTAAAGGAAAAGCAGCTTGTTTACGAGAATATGGAAAATCCCATTCATCAGCAGTTAACATAGCTTGTGTATGTGGAGCGTTTTTTAAAATATTATTAGTGAGGTCTTTAGAGGCTTCGTTAATCTCAGTACGAATGCTTATTAAAGCATCACAAAAACGATCTAACTCCGCTAGGCTTTCACTTTCTGTAGGTTCAATCATCATGGTTCCAGCAACTGGAAAAGATACAGTTGGCGCATGAAAACCATAATCCATTAAACGTTTTGCAATATCAACAACTTCAATACCTTTTTCTTTAAAAGCACGACAATCAATAATCATTTCATGAGCAGCGCGTCCCATTTCTCCGGTATACAGCGTATCAAAATGACCTTGTAAGCGTTCTTTAATATAATTGGCATTTAAAATAGCATTTTCGGTAGCATTTGTTAATCCTTGAGCACCTAACATGGTTATGTATCCGTAAGAAATCAAACAAGCTAAAGCAGAACCCCAAGGAGCTGCTGAAATTGCAGTGATTGCATTTTTGCCTCCAGTTTTAACTATAGGATTTGTAGGTAAAAACGGAACTAATTGTGGAGCAACACAAATTGGTCCAACACCAGGTCCACCTCCTCCGTGAGGAATAGCGAATGTTTTATGTAGGTTTAAGTGACAAACATCTGCACCAATTGTAGCAGGATTTGTTAATCCAACTTGAGCATTCATGTTTGCACCATCCATATATACTTGTCCGCCATTATCGTGAATAACTTGCGTAATTTCTTTAATTGCTTTTTCAAATACTCCATGAGTAGAAGGATATGTTACCATTAAAGCCGCTAAATTATCTTTATGGATTTCAACTTTTTCACGTAAATCACTAACATCAATATTACCTTTTTCATCCGTTTTGGTAACTACTACTTTCATACCAGCCATTACTGCTGATGCAGGATTTGTTCCGTGTGCAGATGCAGGAATGATGCAAATATTTCTGTGTGAATCTCCATTAGCTAAATGATATGCTCTAATAACCATTAAACCAGCAAATTCTCCTTGTGCGCCAGAATTAGGTTGTAAAGAAGTACCAGCAAAACCAGTAACAACATTAAGTTGCTTCTCTAAATTACGTAGTACAATTTGATAACCTTCAGCTTGATTTAAAGGTACAAAAGGATGAATGTTTCCCCATTGTGGATTGCTTAATGGTAACATTTCAGAAGCTGCATTAAGCTTCATTGTACAAGAACCTAAAGAAATCATAGAATGATTTAACGCTAAATCTTTACGTTCTAGTTTTTTAATATAACGCATCATATCAGTTTCAGATTGATACGTGTTAAATACATCATTTTCTAGAAAAGAAGTATTTCTTTTTAAAGCATCAGGAATTACTTCATCAGTAGTGAATTCAGTAACAATAATGTCTTGAATATTAAAAGCTTGTTCAAAACAATCAACAATAGTATTTATCTCATTTAATCCAACAGTTTCATTTATAGCAATAGAAACATGGTTTTTATCTACATAATTAAAGTTGATGTTTTTAGCTTCTGCAACTGGACGTAAAATTTCTGCTTCAACTTCAATTAATAAAGTATCAAAATACGTTGTGTTTTTATTTTTAAAGCCTAATCGATCTAAAGAAGCTGCTAAAGTTTTGGTAGTAGTATGAACTTTGTTTGCAATAAATTCAATTCCGTCTTTACCATGATAAACTGCGTACATTCCTGCCATTACAGCTAATAAAACTTGTGCAGTACAAATGTTAGAGGTTGCACGTTCACGTTTAATATGTTGCTCACGTGTTTGTAAAGCCATACGAAGAGCACGACCATCATTTACATCTTTTGTAACACCAATAATACGTCCTGGAATACTACGTTTGTATGCTTCTTTAGTAGCAAAATAGCCAGCATGTGGTCCACCATAACCTAAAGGAATTCCAAAACGTTGTGTAGTACCAACAACTACATCAACACCAAATTCTCCTGGAGCTTTTAAGGTAGCTAAAGATAAAATATCGGCAGCAACGGCAACTTTAATATTGTTGTTATTTGCATTACTTACAAACTCAGCATAATCAAAAACTTGCCCGTGTTTACCAGGATATTGCAAAATAGCACCAAAAAAATCATCAGAAAATTTAAACTTTTGATGATTTCCAATCACTAGCTCTACACCAATAGGAATGGCACGTGTTTTTAATACCGATAACGTTTGTGGTAAAATTTCTTCAGAAACAAAGAATTTAGAAGCTCCAGCTTTTTTCTTAGCACGTTCACGTACGTCAAATAATAAAGCCATAGCTTCAGCAGCAGCAGTTCCTTCATCTAATAAAGAAGCGTTTGCTAATTCCATTCCTGTTAAATCACAAACCATGGTTTGGTAATTTAAAAGAGCTTCCAAACGACCTTGTGCAATCTCTGCTTGATAAGGTGTGTAGGCAGTATACCAACTTGGGTTTTCTAAAATGTTTCTTTGGATTACACTAGGTAAAATAGCTTCATGATATCCTAAACCAATATAACTTTTAAAAACTTTGTTTTTTGCACCTAATTGGTTGATGTGATTTAAGTATTCATATTCACTCATGGCAGGAGCCAAATCTAACGTATTTGTTAAGCGAATATCATCGGGTATGGTTTCGTAAATCAGTTGTTCTAAATTCTTAACATTTATAGTGTTAAGCATAGTTTCTTGCTCGTTTTTACGAGGCCCAATATGTCTTAGTTGAAACGAATTTGTATTCATTTATATGTTAGTTATTTTGTTGCTCAAAAATAGCCAAATCTGTACATATATTTAGTTAATAAAATAAGTAACTTATTAACTGTTTTGAGTGGTTATAAACAAAAGGTTATTTTTGTTTTATGAAGATGTTAAAAGTTTTATTTGATTTTTATATAAATTCCAGTATTCATGTTGCTTTGGCGGTATATGCTTTGGTAAGAATAACAGAACTTTATTTAGGTTTACCTCACAATGAAAATTTAAATTATTTTATTTTTTTTGGTACAATTACAGGATATAATTTTATAAAGTATGCTGGGATAGCAAAATTGCATCATAAAAGTTTAACTGAAAACCTTAAAATCATTCAAGTTTTTTCGCTTGTTTGTTTTGTTTTGATGTTGTTTTATGCAACACGATTAAAACTAACAACGTTAGTGTTTTTTATACCTTTAGGTTTAGTAACCTTGTTGTATGCCATTCCCTTTTTAAATGGATTAACCCAAAACTTAAGAAATGTAGCTTCTATAAAAATAATTTTAATAGCTATGATTTGGGCAATAACTACAGTTTTATTACCCGTTATAGATGCAGAATTGGTTTTAACTTCTAATACAATCTTCCAAGCAATTCAAAGAATGTTATTTGTAATTGTATTAACAATACCGTTTGATATTAGAGATTTACAATTTGATCATAAAAATTTACAAACATTACCACAAATTTTGGGTGTAGCACGCGTAAAGAAATTTGGTTTTGTTTTGTTGGCTTTAACTATTTTATTAGAGTTTTTTATTACACCAAATGCAAATTTTAAAACAGTATTTATAATTATATTTTTTATGTTGTTAATCTTATTGCAACGTGCTAAAAGAAAGCAAACTAAATATTATGCATCTTTTTGGGTGGAAGCTATTCCTGTGTTCTGGTTGATTTTACTTTTTGTAATTATCAAAAAATAAAAGTTTTTTTGATTTTTTTTTAACAAAAAAGGGAATTAAAAAGTTATTTGATAAAAGTTGATTTTTCTAATCTTCAAACTCCTTTTACTCTAAAAAGCTTTTGTACTTTCGTCTTTAAAAATCAGCTTTTTATAATGAGTGAGCACCATAAAAAATTTGTTTTCGATTTTGATAGTACCTTAACAAGTGTTGAAGGTTTAGATGTATTAGCAGAAATAACATTGGCTAATAATCCTAGAAAAAATGAAATAATTGAAGAAATTATAAATATTACCAATTTAGGTATTGATGGTGAAATTTCTTTCCCAGAATCTTTAGAAAGAAGAATTAAGCAATTAAATGCTAAAAAATCTGATTTATCATTACTGGTTAAAGAATTAAGAAAGCATGTTTCCTCGTCCATCGAGAGAAATAAAGAGTTTTTTCAAAATTACGGAGAACATATTTATGTGATTTCCGCTGGATTTAAAGAATTTATAATTCCTATTGTAGCTGAATATAATATTCCTGCAGAAAAAGTATATGCCAATACTTTTGTGTTTAATGAAAATGATGAGATTATTGGTTTTGATAGAGATAATGTACTTTCTAAAACAAACGGAAAAATTCAATGTTTAAGAGACATGAATTTAGAAGGTGAAGTACAAATGATAGGAGATGGTTATAGTGATTATGTAACACGAGAAGCAGGTGTTGCAGATACATTTTTTGCTTATACAGAAAATGTAACACGCCAGAAAACAATAAAAAATGCTGACCATATAACACCGAATTTAGACGAATTTTTATACATAAACGATTTGCCAAGAAATATATCATACCCAAAAAACCGTATCAAGATTTTATTATTAGAAAATATACATCCAGATGCGTTCGAGAAGTTTACAAATGACGGATTTACTGTTGAAACTGTTTCAGGAAGTTTGCCAGAAGAAGAATTAATTGCAAAGTTGCAAGATGTTCATGTAATTGGTATTCGTTCAAAAACTCAAATTACTAAAAAGGTAGTTGAAAGTGCACCAAAATTATTGGCTGTTGGAGCTTTTTGTATTGGAACAAAACAAATTGACTTAGAAACGTGTAAAGAAAACGGAATTATTGTTTTTAACGCACCTTATAGTAATACACGTTCTGTAGTAGAATTAGCTATTGGAGAAATTATTATGTTAATGCGTAGTGTTTTTCAACGTAGTACAGAAATTCATAATGGCGAGTGGAATAAAACAGCGCAAGGTTCTAAAGAAGTTCGTGGTAAAAAATTAGGTATCGTTGGTTATGGTAACATTGGTAAACAACTTTCTGTAATAGCAGAAGGTTTGGGAATGGATGTTTATTATTATGATGTTGAAGATAAATTAGCTTTAGGTAATGCAACTAAAGTAAATACCTTATCTGAGTTACTAGGACTTTCAGATGTTGTTTCCTTACATGTTGATGATAATCAGTTAAATAAAAATTATATTGGCGAAAAAGAAATTGCACAAATGAAAGATGGTGTGCATTTAATAAACCTTTCTCGTGGATTTGTAGTAGATATTCCTGCACTTACAGTTGCTTTAAAAAGTGGAAAAATAGCAGGAGCAGCAGTTGATGTTTATCCTGAAGAGCCAAGAAAAAATGGAGATTTTTACACAGATTTAAAAGGATTACCAAATGTAATTTTAACACCTCACGTTGGAGGAAGTACAGAAGAGGCGCAAAGAGATATTGCAGATTTTGTACCAGGTAAAATTATGGCATATATTAATGCAGGAAATACTGTAGATGCTGTAAATTTCCCTAATGTTCGTTTACCAAAACAACAAAATGCTCATAGATTCTTACATATTCACCAAAATGTACCAGGAATTATGGCAAAAATAAATAAGGTATTAGCAGAGTATGAATTAAATATTTCGGGACAATACTTATCTACTGATCCTAAAGTTGGTTATGTAATTATCGATTTAGATAAGGAATACAATCAAGATGTAATGAAAGAATTAAAAGCAGTTGAAGGAACAATACGTTTTAGAGTATTGTATTAATTACTGAGTATAGCCAAGGTTATTTATAACTTTACTAAAATAAAAAAAGAGGCTGTTTAAAATTATTTAAACAGCCTCTTTTTTTATCATATTATCTTAAAGTGTCAATATTAGATTGTATAGACCATGCAAAGTCTAACATTAATTTGTCTCTAAAAATAGGGTCTTTATAGCTTATGTATGTATCTCCATAATAAATACCACCAGCTTTGGAATTGTAATGAGTAGCATCAACAATCGCTCCCATATGGCAAGACATACAATTCGTGGTTACTCCTAAGTCTGTTTCAATTTTTTCACCTCTATTGTAAACGTAACTTGTAGAACCCGTAAAAGTATCTTCTCCAAATCCAGATTCTAAATAAGGATTAAAAGCAACAACCAATTCTCCTTCATTTTTACCACCTTCATAAGGTTGAGCAGGAATTAACATTGAGTAAGCAACACCCATTGCATAATGATTAGCTGCGCCTTGTAATTTAATGCCATTTCTTGCAGAAGCAATATCAGTAGAACTAGGTGAGTTTGGAGTTAAAGGAGTAGGTGACCACCAATAAGATTGCCAAACCCAACGTTTAATTTCTTTAGAAGTAACATGCATTCCTACTAAAAGAGCAATGTCACCAGCTTTTGATTTCATTAAATTAAAACGTTTATCGTATTGATGTTGAGTTATTGTGCCTTTTTTTAATTCAGATTTAAGATTACCTTTTATTTCTGCATTATAAGTAGTCGCTTGAGCATCAGAAATTTTAAAGTGAATAAAGTCATTTAAAAAGTAAGTGTTTTCAGCATTTTTACCAGCTATAGTATTGCAAGTGTAATCTTTACGTCCATTAGGGTTTTCACTATTGCTTTCAGAAATATCAACATGAACACAAGAATTCCAAGCGCTTTCAGGATATCCTTCGTCATGATATTCAGGGCCATTCCATGCAGACATTGTGTAAATATCACCATCTAATTTAGCTTCTGTAATAATTTTATATACAGGCTTTATATTAATTGCATCAGAAGGGAAATCAGGAATTTTAGCGTATTTACCATCTTGTTCTTGTAAAGCTTTTAAAGTTGATAAGTAGAAAATTTTATTTTCAATAGCAAATTTTTCAGAAGCTTTGTTATAAGCAACAACTTCAACAATATCAGTATCATCAAAAGTTTTTTGTTTTTTTAGAGCATGACCAAATTGAGAAGGCTTATTAAATAAATGTTCTTGTGTGATATTTTTTCCTGGGTTATTCGTTTTTTCTATAATTTCAGTTGGACTTGCCCATGTTTGGTATTCTAGTTTTCCGTCTCCAGCAGGATTTGTCAAGTGTTGCCAAATAGACCAGCTATGTTTGTACATAGCTTTAAAATTATTATGCTTAATCCATTTGTTAATTACAGTAGAGTCTGCAGGGTAAGAATAATCTACAGTACTATATGCTGTTGAATGTTTGTCTTTAGATTTTTTTTTATGATTACATCCTACAAAGAATAGTATGCATAAAAAAAAGGAAAGTAATTTTATGTTTTTCATGATATAGAGTTTTGTTAATTGTAAGTGAAGTTACACTTTCAGTTAATACTATAGTTCTTTAAAAGGCATAAGAGTAATAAAAAAGAGTATAAAGGTTGCTTTAAATATCACAAGAGAATTATAAAAGTTATTGCAATAACATTTTTAAAGTATATTGTTTTTATCTTTGGAAGGAATCCTATTTTTTATTGATGAGTTATCAAAACAATTTAACATACGCGCAACAATTAGATAAAGAAGATAAACTTTCGTATTTACGAGAACAATTCCATATTCCAAAAGACGATAACGGAAACCCGTGGTTGTATTTTACAGGGAATTCTTTAGGTTTACAACCAAAGCAAACTCAAAAATATATTCAACAAGAATTAAATGATTGGGCAAGATTAGGGGTAGAAGGGCATTTTGAAGCTAAAAATCCTTGGTTATCATACCATGAGTTTTTAGCTGAAAATATGGCAAATATAGTTGGTGCAAAACCCATAGAAGTTGTGGTAATGAATACACTTACTACAAACTTACATTTGTTAATGGTTTCGTTTTATCAACCTACAAAAAAGAAATACAAAATTGTTATAGAAAGTGATGCGTTTCCATCGGATAGATACGCGGTAGAATCACAGTTAAACTTCCATGGTTTTGATGCAAAAGAAGGATTAATTGAATGGAAACCGAGAGCGGGAGAAGAATTACTAAATATAGAAGATTTGGAAACTATAGTTTCTGAACAAGGAGATGAAATAGCGTTGTTACTAATTGGTGGCGTAAATTATTATACAGGTCAGTATTTAAATTTAAAGCGAATCGCTGAGATAGGACATGCAAAAGATTGCTTTGTGGGAATTGATTTAGCACACGGAGCAGGAAATATTTGTCCCGATTTACATAATAGTGGCGTTGATTTTGCAGCTTGGTGTACCTATAAATATTTAAATTCAGGTCCTGGAAGTTTAGCAGGTTTGTTTGTACACGAAAAACACGCTAAAAATAAAGATTTGCCACGTTTTGCAGGTTGGTGGAATCATAATAAAGAAACCCGATTTAATATGCGCATGCCATTTGATGTTATGTCTGGGGCAGAAGGTTGGCAATTAAGTAATCCGCCAATATTATCAATGGCAGCAATTAGAGCTTCTTTGGATATGTTTGCTGAGGTTGGAATGGAAGCATTGCGAGAAAAATCAGAAATATTAACAGGTTATTTTGAGTATTTAATTAACGAAATTGGATCAGAAGATATTAAAATAATAACACCAAGTAATCCAAAAGAAAGAGGTTGTCAATTGTCCATTCAAGTAAAAAATGCGGATAAAAGTTTACATCAAAAATTAACAGAAAAACATATTATAACCGATTGGCGGGAACCTGATGTTATTCGTTGTGCACCAACGCCAATGTATAATTCGTTTGAAGATGTTTATAGAATGGTTTCGATATTAAAAGACCTCTTATAGAGTAAAATTAATTAAACCTCACAGGTTTTTAAAACCTGTGAGGTTTACAAATAGTAAGAAATGAAAAAGTTCGGATTAATTGGTGGTATTGGACCAGAATCAACGGTTGAATATTATTTGCAAATAGTAAAGAGGTTTAAAGAAATAACGGGCTCAAATTCGTATCCTGATTTTTTAATAAAATCGGTAGATATGAACAAAATATTGACATATGTTTCTGGTAAAGATTATAAAGCATTAATTACCTTTTTAAAAGATAAAATAAATGAAGTTGGAGAAATAGATTTTAGTGCCATTGCATCTAATACACCACACATAGTTTTTGATGAGTTAAGTAAAGAGGTGAATATTCCTTTAATTAGTATTGTTGAAGAAACTTGTAAGGCAACGAAAACTAAGGGTTTTGAAAAAGTAGGATTATTAGGCACGTATTCAACAATGACAAGTGGTTTTTATCAAAAAGCAGGAAATAAATACGGAATAGAAATTATTATTCCATCTGAAAGTCAAATGAATTATATTCATGATAAATATATCAATGAATTACTGTTTAGAAATATAAAGTCATCAACTAAAAAGGAGTTACTAAGTATTGTAAATGATTTATATAAAAATCATGCAATTGAAGGTTTAATTTTAGGAGGAACAGAATTACCATTAATTTTGAGCCAAGATGATTTTAAGAATATTCAAATAATGGATACAACCAAAATACATGTAGAAGCAATTGTGAAAATGATGTTGAGTGAGTAATGTTTTTATTAAAGTGTCACTTCTAGTGAAATTATTCGTAGTAGAATGGAGAATAATATAGTATAGAGAAGTTGTTTAATAGTTCTCGATTGTTGCTGAGCTTAGCCGAAGTACATTTTTTCATTTCGTTATCACTCTATAAAAAATTACTCGAACTGACATTACGAGTTGTATAATAAAAAGTAGGATAAGAATCGACCAGACAAAAGAAAATGAATAAACAAGATAACATATTAATCATAGGCGCAGGACTATGCGGAAGTTTATTAGCCTTACGGTTAGCACAAAGAGGTTATAAAGTCGATGTTTATGAAAGTAGACCCGATTTACGGAAAGTAGATATTTCTGCAGGAAGATCAATCAACTTAGCATTATCTGATCGTGGCTTTAAAGCATTACGTTTAGCAGGAGTAGAAGCTAAAGCACGTGAAATTTGTATTCCTATGAACGGACGCTTAATTCACGACACCAAAGGAAATACATTTGCTTCAAATTATTCGGGAAGAGAAAACGAATATATTAATTCTATTTCCAGAGGTGATTTAAATGGATTATTATTAACTGAAGCAGAAAAACATCAGAATATAACCTTACACTTCAATAAAAAATGTACTTCGGTTGATATAGAAAATACAATAGCTCATTTTAAAGATTATAATACCAACGAAGAATTTTCGGTAAATGCAGATGTGATTTTTGGAACAGACGGAGCAGGTTCTATATTGCGTAAAAGTTATTACTTGGAAAGAAAGTTTTTGTTTAGTTATTCTCAAAATTATTTAACACACGGATATAAAGAATTAGAAATTCCAGCGGATAAATTAGGAAACCACCAAATAAGTAAAGATCATTTGCATATTTGGCCACGTGGAGATTTTATGCTAATAGCTTTACCAAATTTAGATGGAAGTTTTACGGTAACCTTATTTTTAAGTTATGACGAAGGAGAATATAATTTCAATAATTTAAAAACAGAAGCGCAAATAACAACGTTTTTTGAAAAAGAATTTCCAGATGCGTTGCAATTAATCCCTAGTATAAAAGAAGAATTTTTAAATAATCCAACAGGTGCTTTAGGAACTGTAAAATGTTCGCCTTGGTCATATAAAAATAACACTATTTTATTAGGTGATGCTTCGCATGCAATTGTTCCGTTTTACGGACAAGGAATGAATGCTTCTTTTGAAGATGTAGCTGTTTTTGACGCAATTTTAGATAAAGATTTAGAAAGTTGGGAAGAAGTTTTCAAGCTCTACGAAAAAACAAGAAAAAAAGATACCGATGCAATTGCAGATTTAGCGGTAGATAATTTTTATGAAATGCGAGATCATGTTGCGAATCCGTTATTTAAAGAGAAAAGAAAAATAGAAATGGATTTAGAAAAAACATTTTCAACCGAATATTTTTCTAAATATTCATTAGTAACTTTTAATGCAGAAATAGGTTATAATGAAGCTATGAAAAAAGGAAGAGCACAAGATAAAGCACTATTAAATTTAATAGTTGATGATGAGGTTCATACAAGTGTAAATATGACCAAAGAAGAATTAAAAGTTATTTTAGATAAAGTAAAGGTTACAACTAACGAGATTTTAGCCGAAGATAAAGTAGCAGGACTTAGATAGTAAATTAATGAAAATATATATCATCATTTTAAGAGGTATTAACGTATCAGGAAAGAATAAACTTCCGATGCAAGACTTACGTGATGTATTAAACGAGTTGAATTTTGAAAATGTTCAAACCTACATTCAAAGCGGAAATATTATTTTGAATTCTGTTGAAGGAAAAGATGTTGTAAGTCAAAAAATAAAAGAAGCCATAAAGGATAAATTCGATTATGAGGTTCCTGTTTTAGTAAAAACTATGGAAGAATGGAAAACAGCAATTGAAAATAATCCGTATAAAGAAGCAGCACCGAAACAACAATATTTTACTTTTTTGAGTGAAATTCCGAAGGTAAAAGAGATAAATATTGCTAACATTAATATGAAAGAAGACGATTTTTCGATTATTGAAGATGTTGTTTATGTAAATGCAGTAGGAGGTTACGGAAAAACAAAACTGAATACTAATTTTTTCGAAAAGAAATTAGGAGTAACTGCAACTACACGTAATTTAAAAACAACAATGAAGTTGTTAGCATTAGCGAAAAAATAATTATTATATCAATTTGATAATGTAACAATTGGGTTTAATTTTAAAAAGTATAACCAAATGTCTCCTCGAGCGCAGTCGAGAGGTCATCGATTAACGAAAATATAAATCAAGGTCTCGACTGCGCTCGACCTGACAATCAAAAACTCTTAACCCAAAAAGAGTTTCTCCTTGGAAGTATGTATTTAACGCATTGGAAATAGGGAGATTAAGAGGGGTTTTTTATGAAAGTAACACCAAGAGGAGCATATCCACATGTAAAAGTTGTGGGAGATTTTATATTTGTATCGGGAACTAGTTCAAGAAGACCAGATAATAGTATTGCAGGAGTTGATATTATTGATGAAATGGGAACGAAATATTTAAATGCGGAAACGCAAACTAGAGAAGTTTTAAAAAATATTGATAAGAATTTACAAACTGTTGGAGCAAGTTTAAAAGATGTCGTTGATGTTACTTCATTTTTAGTAAATATGAATGATTTTGCTAGATATAATAAAGCGTATGCAGAATTTTTCGACAAAGAAACTGGACCAACAAGAACAACTGTTGCAGTACATCAATTACCACACCCAGATTTGGTGGTGGAAATAAAAGTTATGGCATATAAGAAAAGTAAATAGATGAAGAAACAAAGTATAAAAGCGGTTTTTTTTGATATGAATGAAACTTTATTGAATCTTGATTTGCTTCAAGAACAATTTGGTAAATATTTCGATAACGAGTATGTTTTAAAGTATTGGTTTATAAATTTATTACATAGCTCAACTGTAATGGGAATAATGAATGAATATCAAAATTTTGGAGAATTGGCAAAAGTTGCATTAGAGAATTTATTTTTTGAAAACAATAAAGTACTTACTGAAGAAGTGAAAACAGAACTGTTAGGAGCTTTTAAAAAATTACCCGCTTATAATGATGTTTTACCAGCACTTGTTTTATTAAAAGAAAAAGGTATTCGTGTAATAGCCATTTCAAACTCTTCTTTAGAGATGATGAATGAGCAATTGCAAAATGCTAAAATTAAACATCTTTTTAATGCTTATTATTCTGTAGATAGTGTTCGTAAATACAAGCCGTTTAATGATGTATATTTAAAAGTAGCAGCAGAAGAAAAATTACAAATTTCAGAGATAGCGATGGTTGCTACGCATGATTGGGATTTATTTGGAGCAAAAAAAGTAGGTTTTAAAACTGCTTACATTCAAAGAAAAAGAAAAATATATAACCCTTTGTATTTACAACCAGATTTTAGTGCTTTTAATTTATTAGAATTGATGAATTTGATATTGAATTGAAAGATAATAAAGAGGTAATAGAATTTGATTTAAGAATAACTAATTTACAGTTTAATGTAGTATAAGTATTGTTTAAAAATGATAAAGCCCTATCAAAGTAAAAAAGAATTAACGGAAAAAGGTTTTTCAATTACTGAAAATATTTTTGAAGCTAAAGAGTTACAACAATTAATAAGTTTGATTGATACTTCAGAAAAAAAGTATGCGATACGCCAATTGGTAAATAAAATTCCAGCAATACAAAACATCATTTTTAAGAATAAAAATTTTCAAGAATTATATAATTCAGTTTGCGATAAAAATTATTTTTTAACTAAAGCTATATTTTTTAACAAACCAAGTAAGTCAAATTGGTTTGTAAGTCATCATCAAGATTTAAGTATTAGTGTAAAAGAAAAAGTAATAAATGATGGTTATAATAACTGGACACATAAAAGCGGACAATTAGGCGTTATTCCACCTAAAGAAGTTTTAGAAAACACAATCACTATTAGAATTCATATAGATAAAACAGATGAAACCAATGGAGCCTTAAGAATATTGGAAAATTCCCATACCAAAGGAATTATTAGAATCGATGAACATTTTAATAAAACAAATTTTGGAGAAGAGGTTTTATGTGAAGTAGAAAAAGGAGGAGTTATGTTAATGAAACCATTACTATTACATGCATCATCAAAATCCATTTCAGAATTCGATAGAAGAGTGATTCATTTAGAGTTTTGTAATAAAGAAATCCCAATGGGATGGTTGGAGAGAAAAGAGGTTGAATAAAAAGACCTCACAGGTTTTCAAAACCTGTGAGGTCTGAAAAAGTTACTATGAATAGTATTTTAAATAAACCATATTTATTTTTTTGGGGATTAATTCCATTGCTTTTAGTGTTGGGGTTTGTAAAATCTGATGAAGTCATAAATATAAATATTCACGACACCTATTTTATAATAGTGATGTTTCATTTTGTTATATTTCTTTCTTTTCTATTGCTGATATTAGGTTTAGGTTATTGGATTGTTTTAAAATTAAAGAAAAGGTTATTTAAAATACTGAGTGTATTGCATGTTGGTTTTACATTTTTAGGAATAGTGGTATTATTAATTACACTTATGATTCCCAATAATATCATCACAAGTACTAACACTCTTTTAGATTCTCTTAAAACTATTAATATTCTACTAACACTTGGTGTTTTATTAATTGTATTTGGTCAGGTATTTTATCCGTTTAATATTTTATTATCTCTATTTAAAAAAGAATAAATTTTATGAAAAAAATAATAATAGTTTTTTTGTTTTTACTTTCAATAAGAATGAATGCAGATGCAGGATATTTATATAAGCTTTTAGTAGATGTAAAAATTGAAAAAGAAGTAATAAAAGGATATGTGTTCTATTATAGTTATGATAAATATAAACCTCAAGAGATGTCTTTAATTTCCTTTTTAAATAGAAAAGGTAGTCATGGAACAATAAAAGTTTATCCAGAAATAAAACAAATAAAGGATATTGATTTCGCTGTTAGAAAGTCAGGAATAAAAATTAATGTAGAAAAAATAAAATCAATTAAAGCTACTGAAATTTTAAACCTCGTGCCAGATAATAGATTAATTTTATTAGATAAAGAAGAATATCTTTTAATTGATGAAGGAAATTATGTTTTAAAAAATATAGAATTAGGGAATTTAAACTTTAATGAATATTGTATGGACTTCTTAATAACCTATAAGGGAAATAAGAATTTTACAATTGAGCTAGAGAAGTTATCATTAGAGATGAAGGAAAAAATTAAAGAATTGGGAACTTTAGAAGGAGACAAAGGAAATTTATATAATAAATTTATAGCTGAGAAAAAGAAGTATTTGGTGAAGAAAGGAATTGTTTTATTTTTATTCTGTGGAGCTTGTTAATATTATGAAAATAAAAAACTACATCAACGGAGAATTTATAAATCCAATTTCAGGAGAATATATAGATAATTACAATCCTTCAAACGGAGCAATATATTCACAAATACCAAATTCTTCAAATGAAGATGTTGCCTTGGCATATCAAGCTGCAAAAAAAGCATTTCCAAATTGGTCAAAAACAAGTTTAGATAAACGAAGTAAGATTTTATCTAAAATAGCCACTTTAATAGAAGAAAAACTCGATTTTTTAGCAACAGCAGAATCAAAAGATAATGGAAAACCTTTGTCTTTAGCAAAAGCAATAGATATACCAAGAGCTTCTGCTAATTTTCAGTTTTTTGCCAATGCAATTACTCAGTTTTCATCTGAAGCCCATGAAAGTACTGGATTCAATGCTGTAAATATAACGTTACGAGAACCAATAGGAGTAGTTGGTTGTATTTCTCCATGGAATTTACCTCTGTATCTATTTACATGGAAAATTGCACCAGCAATTGCAGCAGGAAATTGTGTGGTAGCAAAACCAAGCGAAGTAACACCAATGACAGCTTATTTATTAGGTGAAATTTGTAGCGAGGCTGGCCTCCCAAAAGGCGTGTTAAATATTGTTCACGGATTAGGAATTACAACCGGACAAGCAATTGTGTCGCATCCAGATATAAAAGCGATTTCATTTACAGGAGGTACAAAAACAGGAGCACATATTGCAAGTATTGCAGCACCAATGTTTAAAAAGTTATCGTTAGAATTGGGTGGTAAAAATCCTAATATTATTTTTGACGATTGTAATTATGAAGACATGTTGGAAACAACAGTAAAATCTTCTTTTGCCAATCAAGGTCAGATTTGTTTATGTGGAAGTAGAATCTTAGTAGAAGAAACTATTTACGAAAGATTTAAAGCCGATTTCATTAAAAAAGTATCGGAATTAAAAGTAGGAAATCCGTTTGAAACTGATACAAACATAGGAGCATTAGTATCTAAACAACATTTAGAAAAGGTAAAATCGTATATAGATATAGCCGAGCAAGAAGGCGGAAAAACACTTTTTGGAGGTAACGAAGTTGCAGTTAAAAATAGTGAAAAAGGCTATTATTTACAACCAACTATTATAGAAGTTTCTGACAATAATTGTAGATTAAATCAAGAAGAAATATTTGGTCCTGTAGTAACTATAATGTCTTTTAAAACAGAAAAAGAAGCTTTAGAGTTAGCAAACGATACCCAATACGGATTATCAGCAACTTTATGGACGAATAATTTAAATAGAACTATGACAATAACAAAGCAATTAAAAACAGGAATTGTTTGGGTAAATACATGGTTGCTGCGAGATTTAAGAACACCATTTGGCGGAACAAAAGCAAGTGGAGTAGGAAGAGAAGGAGGTTTTGAAGCGCTTCGTTTTTTTACCGAAGCAAAGAATATTTGTATAAAATATGAATAAAGAGATAAAAGAAAAAATAATACAAGTTTGTGATGCTAAGATTGCAAAAAAAGGAGAAAATGTAGGTCTGTCATTTTATGCTTTTTTCAAAAATAAAAACGATAATCCAAAGGGATTAATGGAAATTGCTACTTGGTGGATTCAAACTCATAAATTAGATCATTTTGAAAAAGCGAACAAGATTAAAAAAATGATAGAAGAAGGCTTGTAAAATAGTATGAAAAAGTTAAAAGAAAATAGTGAACATTATAATTGGGGAGATAATTGTAGTGGTTGGCATTTGGTAAAAACACCAAGTTTATCGGTTATAGAAGAATTAATGCCGCCAAATACTCAAGAGAAAAAACATCATCATAAAATAGCACAACAGTTTTTTAGAATTTTAAAAGGTAAAGCTATTTTTGAAATAGAAAAAGAAGAGATTGAAGTTGAAGAAGGAAACGGAATCCATATTCCACCAAATACAAACCATCGAATAAGAAATGACGAGACTGTTGATTTAGAATTTTTAGTAATTTCACAGCCGAATACTCGAGGAGATAGATTTAACGAAGAATATAAAAACTAACAAATAATTCTTATCCGCCCAAATGAGAATTCCTTCCCTTTTGGAAGGTTAGGATGGGCTTTTTAATATGAATTTAGGATTACACAATAAAAATGCCTTAGTATGTGGAAGTACACAAGGTATAGGGAAAGCAACAGCAATTGCTTTGGCAAATGAAGGAGCAAATATTACTTTAGTTGCACGTAATGAAGAAAAATTAAAAGAAGTTTTAAAAGAACTTGAAAACTGTCAGTTCAAGCATAGTCATGAGCAAGAACATACTTACATTGTTGCCGATTTTTCAAATCCACAAGAGCTAAAAGAAAAGATTGAAGCTTCAGCTTTAAACTTCCATATATTAATTAACAATACAGGAGGACCAGCAGGTGGGCCAATTTTTAATGCAAAACTTGAAGAGTTTGAAAATGCTTTTACGCAACATTTAAAATGTAATCATATTTTAGTACAAGCTTTGGTTCCTTTTATGAAAGAAAAAGGTTTTGGAAGGATTGTAAATGTAATTTCAACATCTGTAAAACAACCATTAGACGGATTGGGAGTTTCTAACACAATTAGAGGAGCCGTAGCTAGTTGGTCAAAAACATTAGCTAATGAATTAGGGCAATTTGGAGTTACTGTAAATAATGTATTACCAGGTTTTACAGATACTGAGCGATTAAATTCCATAATAAAAAATAAATCAGAAAAAACAGGTTTGTCTATAGATGAGGTTATTGTAACTATGAAAAATACAACACCAGCCAAACGTTTTGCAAAACCAGAAGAAACCGCAGATGCTATTACATTTTTAGTCAGTGAAAAAGCAAGCTATATTAATGGAATTAATGTTCCTGTAGATGGTGGTAGAACAAAAAGCTTATAATAATTAGGGTTCTTTTTTGTCTTTAAAGGTCGTTTTTATTGCTTTTATACCCATTTAGGTTACGTTTGAGAGAAAGCGATTTTAAAAGAGAAGTTATTTTTTGTAGTTTTGATTTACCTAAACCACACATAATATGAACCGTAGAGAATTTATTGCATCTGGGACAATCAGTGCCGCAATGCTATCAGTATTCCCAAGTTTTGCTTTAACAAATAGTACATCAACTTCGTTATCAAACTTAGGAAAAGGATTCGAAATTTTATCCAGTAAAGCTAAATCAGTATCAATTTTAAATTTATCTAGTGAAGTAAAAACTACTTATGAAAGCTTAACAAGTACACTGGATAAATTGGGCTATATCTATGATAAAAATAGTATCAATGCATTAAACAAGTCATCTTATTTAATTCCTTTATCTAAACAATCCTTTTTAGGAGCAGAAACAAAAGAAATTGCTCTAATAATTAAAGGAAATAAAGGAAGTGATTTTTACATTTTAAATGAAAAATTATCAAGTGAATTTAATTTGTTGATAAAAAATTTCCATGATAATATGAAGGAACATGAAATGGAAATTAATACTTCAGATTTTGCATTTCCTGTAGAAGTTGTAAAACAAAAAACAGGTGTAGAAAGTAAATTTGTTTATAAAAACAAGTTTAATAATGTTATAATATTACATAATTATAAATCTGTTTCTAAGTCAATTATCAGTTAAAAGGATTGCTTTTTGAGTAAAGAGTTCTTTCTCAAAAAAAAGAAATTTTAAAAAGATCTTATAAGTTTTAAAACTTATAAGATCTTTTTTACTTTAAGTTATTAAGCAATAAAATAAATATAAGTTTTAGTTTGAAAATTTATCAAGATTAATTAGGATATGAAGTAGTATTTTAAAGTATATTTAGAAAGTTTTGAACTAAGAGTCTAATCTTTTAAAATAATCAAAGAATGAGTAATTTAGTACAGCCTTTAAATTTTAAAAAGTGGATAGATGAACATCGTCATTTATTAAAACCACCAGTAGGTAATAAGCAGGTTTGGGATAATGGCGAATATATAGTAATGGTTGTTGGTGGTCCAAATAATAGAAAAGACTATCATTACAACGAAACACCAGAATTCTTTTATCAAGTAGAAGGAGATATGATTTTAAAAATCATTGATGAGAAAGGAGAGCAAATAGATGTTGCTATAAACGAAGGAGATATTTATTTATTACCAGCAGGAGTACCACATTCACCACAGCGAAAAGCAAATACTGTAGGTTTAGTAATTGAATACCCTAGAAGTGAAGGTATGTTAGATGCCTTAGAATGGTATTGTGAAAACTGTGGGGCGCAATTATATAGAGAAGAGTTTCCGTTAGATAATATAGAAACTGACATGCCTATAATTTTTGATAAGTATTACTCAGATAATGAAAAATGTACTTGTAATAATTGTGGTACTGTAATGAAAGCTCCAAATAAGTTATAGCATATTTTTAATAAAGCAAATGAAAAGAAGTTTCTCATATAATTTAGTTGCATTCGTTTTAAAATTAAAAGGATTAAAAAAAATATTTAGTAAAGATCCAATTGATTACAAAAAACTAAGAAAGGAAGACGTAAAACAACCAAAAAGTAGTTTTTATAAAAAGAATTCGAAATCTTTTAAAATTCTAGATAGCAGTATTACTGAATTAATTTCTACGGATAAAAAGAAAAAAATAGTATTGTTTTTTCCAGGAGGTGCTTTCGTTTCTGGACCAACAACACATCATTGGGATACTTTAAAGGAAATTTATAAGAAAACAAATTATACTATTTGGTTGTGTGATTATCCAAAAGCTCCAGAGCATAAAATTACTCAAATAACGGATAATATAGATGCTGTTTATACTGAAGCATTAAAAAAGTATAATCATAAAGAAATTATACTAATGGGAGATTCAGTTGGTGGGACTTTAACAATAGCTTTAGTACAACGATTGGTAAAAGAAGAGAAAGAATTACCATCTAAAATAATTTTAATTTCTCCTGTTTTAGATGCTTCTATGTCCAATTCACAAATTGATGAGATTGATGCAAAAGATATTCTCTTAGCAAAGAAAGGTGTTTTGAGTGCAAAAAAAATGTGTGCTGAAAATAATAATTTGGATACACCAAAATTATCACCTATAAACGGTAGTTTCAACCATTTTTCTGAAACTATATTGTTTTTAGGAACACAAGATATTATGTATCCAGATGAACAAATAATGGTAAGAAAATTAAAAGAAAGTAATATAAAACATAAAGTTATTCTAGGTGAAGGAATGCCACATATTTGGCCTTTCTTACCTGTTTTAAAAGAAGCAAAGTTAGCGCTAAGTGAAATAATTGCTGAATTAAGTATAAATTGAAAAACAAATTAAAAAACCAACCATGATGAAGCGTAAACTACGTATTAACGGACATTCACATTTGTTACCTTATCCTGAGGAAATTCCTCAGTTTATGAAAGAAAAGGAAATTTTTTGGGTAGATGATGAGCGCAAGCACATGCTGCAAAAAGGTTGGAAAAGACCAGTAACCGATTCAAGTTTTTTCTTGGATGAAAAGTTACGTTGGATGGAGAAAAATCGCTTAGATCATGCAGTAGTTTTAAATCTATCGCAATTATATGGTAACGGATTGCGCTTGGAAGAAATGAAAAAAGCATTGCGTTTCCAAAATGATTTTAATGCTAAAGTACAACGAGATCATCCAGATAAGTTTACTTGTGGATTTGTAATTCATCCTGGTTTTATATACGGAGCTTTATATGAAATGCAACGTTGTGTTGAAGAATTAGGTTTAAAAGTACTGTGTTTACCAACACATTTTATGGATTCTATTGGGCATTGGCGAAGTGTTTTTGATAAAGAAAACGATCGGATTTTTGAAATGGCTGATAAATATAAATTAGCCATAGAAATTCATCCGTATGACGGAGATAAAATGATAAAGTTAGAAAACGTGAATTGGCGTTTTCATTTAATTTGGATGCTGGCTCAATGTGGAGATGCATATCATTTTTATACATTAAACGGAATGCAAGAGCGTTTTAAAAATATTCGCACCTGTTTTGCACATGGAGGTCAGTTAGCGCAAATGAATTTAGGACGTCGTATTCAAGGTTTTGATGGAAGGCCAGATTTGTTTGAAGGAAAAACACATCCAAGAAAAGCAGTTGGACATCCAAATATATTTTTTGATACTTTGGTACATGACACAGATTCTTTAAAGTTGATGATTGACAGGCAAGGTTCTAATCAGGTAATTATGGGCTTAGATGATCCGTATCCATTAGGAGAAATGGAAAGTGATGCACAATCTTCATATCCTGGAAAATTATTGGATTTGGCCATTGAACGCGATATTATTAATGAAAAGCAATACGATGAAATATGGGAATGCAATGTTTTACGTTGGCTTTTTGGTGATGATGAAGCTGCTAAAAAAGATTTGGTAAAGAAAATATTAGGATAAAATAGTTTTTATTTATAATTATTAATAAATAAAAGAAAATCAAAAGCTAAAACTTATTTCCACTAGTGAAGTGATTGAAAAAATGGAGAACCAAATAGAAAAATCAGCAGAACGAATAAAAGAGCAAATTGAATTTTGGTTTTTAAATTATTTCAATAAAAGTAAAGTTGAATTTAATGGAACTGAAGTATTTACTCTTTTTGAGCTTATTGATTTGGAAGTACAAGTAAAAATAAAGCATAAACTCAATTTAAAGAGTAATGAAATTCCAGTTTTGATTTTAAAAATATCTGATGTAGAATTTATTATTAATACAACGAGTAAATTTATAAGAGTAAGCAAATCTAGTATTGAGTTTATTGATTATTCGGATTTTGAATGGCATAAAGGATACAAATCAATTTTAGCTGACAAACTTTCAAGTGGAAAGCCCATTTCAATAAAAACAGATGGATACCTTTCTGAATTTGGATTAAAAACAAAAAACGGAAAAATTATATACTGGAAAATACCGACTGGAGTACCTGGTTTTGGATTTTGGAATGTCACTAAAAAAGTTGAATTAATTGGAAGAAGATATAACGTAATTCAATAAAAAAAAACGTTTCTATCTTAACTTAAGCACTAACTCTCATAGATAGAACTATTGTTTTACGCATTAAATTCTTAAATAAATTTATAATGAGGTAAAGGTTTTGTTTTTAAGTTAAAAAACGCAAAATTAAATGAATAAGAAAATTACATTACTATTACTATTAATTTCTTTTTCTGGATATGCACAAAATAAACCATATGCACGTATGATTTTAGATTCCTTGTGTTCTCCTCATTTTGATGGAAGAGGGTATTTTAATAGGGGAGAAAAACGTGCTGCTGAGTTTATTAAAAATGAGTATCAAAAAATAGGATTACAACCTATTGGAGAAGAATATTTTCAGTATTTCCAGTTGTCAACAAATTCAATTAAAGGAAAACCAGTATTAAAAATCAATAATAAAAAGTTATTACCAGGCGTAGATTATTTAATAGATCCAGCTTCTGTTTCTTATAAAGATAAAAGCGATATTTTTTATTTAACAACATCTATGTTAATTGACTTGGATGAGTTTAAAAAGGCAGTTCCATTTTTTAAAGACAAATTTGTTGTTATTGATAAAACATTAATAACGAAAGAGTCTAAAGAAATAAAAGCATTTGTAATAGATATTATTCAGTTTTTAAAGTTTTCACCAGATATAAAGCTTAACGGAGTACTTGAGGTAATTAATGATAAATTAACCTTTGGTGCGTCGCAATTTAAAGCGGAACGGCCTCATATAATTATTTTAAAAGATAAACTACCAAAGAAGTTAAACAAAATAACAGTTGAAGTTGAAAACGAATTCAATGCAAATTATAAATCCCAAAACATTGTTGGTTTTATTGAAGGAGAACTAAAAGATCGATTTATTTATGTCGTTGGGCATTATGATCATTTAGGAAGGATGGGAAAAGAAGTGTATTTTCCTGGAGCAAATGATAATGCAAGTGGAATTGCAATGTTGCTAAGTTTGGCAAAAGAATTTGCATTTAAAAAGAAGCCAAAATATTCTATGGTGTTTATTTGTTTTGGGTCCGAAGAAATTGGTTTGGTAGGATCAAAACATTATACAGAAAATCCATTATTTCCATTAGAAAATATTGAGTTTTTAATCAATTTAGATATTTTAGGAACTGGGGATGATGGAATTCAGGTAGTAAATGGAAAAAAACATTCTCAAGAATTTGATGATTTGGTGGCATTAAATGAATCTAAAAAATTATTAAAGCAAGTAAAAATAAGAGGAGAAGCCTGTAATAGCGATCATTGTTTTTTTTCTGAAAAAGGTGTACCAAGTTTTTTTATTTATACCTTAGGTGGTGTTGCGCATTATCATAATATTTATGATAAATCAGCAACCTTATCTTTAACTGAATATGATGATTTGTTTGTTTTGTTAAAGGATTTTATAGAAGGTTTTACTTCACAAAATAAGGCTAAGAGCAACTATAAAGAAAACCTAAACAAAGCGGCTGAGTACTATTTGAAGAAAGAAGAAATACCTTTAAAAGTATTATTGAATTTGGTACCAGAAAGTCAAGATGAATTTAATGTGTATTATAAAACAACCGGATCAAATCATAAATTATCTGAAACCAATTTTTTTGATGACACAACAACTGCTATTTACGAACAAGTAATTGCTAAAAAGAATGATGATTTTTATTTACCAAGCATACAATTAAGCAGTTTTGCAGATGGAGAGTTTGCAGAAGGTTTTACAACTAATTTAGAGTTAGTTATTAATCTTGATATAAATAAATTTTGCAAAGCAATTTGTAATAAAGAGTATACAAAACAAAACCCAATAAAATATTATTCGGAATTATACAATTGTAAATGATTTTAGTATAGGTGTAGTTTTAAAATGAAAAAATCTAAAAAATATTATAGTATGAAAAGAGTACAGCTTTTTGAGTTTGAAGATTTCACTTGGTTTCCAAGTGTTTTTAGATCAACAATGACAAAATTAATTGTAGTAATGCACAGGTTATTAGGAACCAAAGAAGTTATAGCTAGCTTACTAAAAGAGGTTCAAAAAGAATATAGTTTTTCTAAAATAATTGATTTAGGTTCTGGTTCTGGAGGAATAATGCCAACAGTAATTGATTATTTAAACGAGTCAGAGCACAAAATTAAGTTAATGTTATCCGATTTACATCCTAATAAAGAGTTTGTAGAGAATTTTAACAAACAAAATCACAATAATATTAGTTATTTAACATCATCTTTAGACGCATCAACACATAAAGAAAAATCAGAAGGTTTAAAAACGATGATGAACAGTTTTCATCACATGCAACCTAAAGTAGCAAAAGCCATTTTAAAAAATGCTCAGGATAATAAACAAGCAATTTTAATTTATGAAATGGCCGAAAACAAAATGCCTTTTTTAGTTTGGTTTCTATTGTTGCCTATTTCGTTAACTATTCTTATGCTAATGTCATTGTTTTTATTACCATTTGTAAAACCTTTAAATTGGAAGGATGTTTTATTTACGTATATACTTCCTGTTATACCAATTTTTTATGCTTGGGATGGTCAAGCGTCTATGCCAAGAATGTACTCTTTTGAAGATATAAAAGAAGAATTATTACCATTAAAGAATGAAAATTATAAATGGAAAATAGATGTAGTAAAGAAAGAAAACGGAAAGAGTTTGGGCTACTATATTTTAGGTTTACCAGATGTGTAAAGTTTTTTGTAAATATTTTTGTTTTAATTTCTTCTAGCAAAAGGATCTTCCATATTCCAGTGTAAATATTTGTTATAAATTAAAGATTTCAATTTTTTGAGTTTATCGGATTTTTGTATTTCAGGATTTAGTTTCTCAATAGTGTTTATTAATTCAGACATCTCTTTCAGTTTAATCATACTAAAATGTTCATTCCATATAAGTTCTGATCCAAATTTAGAAATTCCTTCAATATGAATTTTAGATACAGCTTTCAAAAAATTATTCCAGTCCAATTCAATTTTCAGTAAATCTCTTTTTCTTATGGAGCCAATAGTTATATATCGAAATTGTTCCGAGAGATATTAAAAATGTTAAGAAAATAATCAATCCACTTTCCATTTTTTTTAGTTTTTTATGACGTTTGGCTATTGTTAGTAGGTTAGTAGTGAAATTTAAAAGCGGTTAACTTCTGGTTAAGCAGTTAACCAATGTTTTTTATTTTAAAGCCAAATTAAAAATTTGGAGGCCTTTGTAAATAGGGGTGAACTTTTCGGTTTAAACATTAATCACTCTATTTTCTATATACAGTGCTATATGCTGATTTTATTTTATTAAGTGATATTTTTTCCAATCAAAAGACTCTTCGTGTAAAGAAAAAAACCAAGTTGGTAGCTCTAAATCAAGATATTTAAAACTAGTCTGAAGAATAGATGAATTCAATTCTATTCTTTTATTTTCAATTAATTCAAGGTCTTTTTTGTTTTCATAATCGTACAAGTAAACTCTTATTCCATTATCAAAAACAATTGAATATTCCTCTTCAATATCTCCACCCCACATTACGCAATAATAGTAAAGAAAAGGGGTGTTAAATTTTTTATTCAATGAGTTTAAAAAAGTTAATAATTTAAGTTGATTATCAGTCAAGTCAATTTTTAAGTCTATTTTTTCGGGAGATATAGAGTTTATGAAATTCCACTTATCATTTGGGTATTCTTTATATTTATTCCAAAAAATATTTGTTTCGTAATCTTTGTCATAACCAGTTTTATATATCTCAGGTTTTATTACTAAAAGTCCTCCTTTTGGTAGAGTATGTTTTCTATAACTGTTTTCATTTGGTTCATCTGATAACATAAAACCTCTTGTCCAATCAAACCTAATTCCTTCAAAATTATCAACAAGGAATAGTTCATCAGAAAATCCCTCTATAGTTTTTAAATACTCTATTAATTCAGGTGTTGGTTTAGTATATATTCGGTCTGCTTTCCAGCTCATTTTTTTTAATTATTTACAACAAAAAGGTATACACTTACTGTGTATACCTTTTTGTTAATATTGTATTTTATGTTTTTATTTAAAAGTAGAACTAACCTCTAAAGCAACCTCACTCCATGTTTTAGAAACACCATCCGCACCTTTATGTAATTCTTTACAAGCTTCGTTTAAAGAAGCGACAGCACTTTGTGCATTCCATTCATCAATATTCATAATTGCTTTCATAGAGAATGTTTTTCCATCAATTGTATATTTGAAAGGAAGTTTTTGGGTAACAGCATTCATTGTTAAGTCAGCAACACCAGTAGAATCAGTAGCTATATTTAGTTTTCCAGTAAGCGTCATAGAATTTGCCATTACGCTAAAGAAGAATTGCTGAATTTTTGCATTTCTACTATCATCTTTCGTTTCAATAGAACCAACAGGTATTTTAAATTGAGCACCATTTATAGCTTCTTTGATAGATTCTCCTTCTCCACCTTCGGTTATTTTTACTGTTTTAAAAGTTCCTTTTACAGGCACTTTTTCCGTAGTTTTATAAGCTGTAAAGTTGACAGTGTTTGTTGCTTCTTTTAAAGAAAATGCAGCAGTTTCTTTAACAACAACAGGAGTTTCTTTAATTTCTTCTTTCTTTACTTCCTTTTTACATGCAGTAAATTGAAAAGCTACTAAAAAAATGCTAACAGTAGTTATAAGTTTTTTCATTTTGGTTGGTTTATGGATTAAAAAATATCACTTTAACAAAAGTATTTATTTATTTGACTTTATGTTGTGTTTTTTTAATAAAAAATCTATCTTTTGATAAGATTTATCAATAAGTGAAGAATACAAATGAATAATCGTTAATAAAGTTTATTTTAAAACTTCGTTAGCTAAGTTAATATATTCTTGTTTGGCTTCTTTTTCAGGCATTCCCTTTAGTTGTATTCTAGCATTGAATTTAAAAGCACTACGTAAGTTGTTTTCACTTGTGTTATATAATAAGTGATCTCCTTTTGTAGCTTGTTTATAATAAGCATAAAGACGTAATAAAATATCAGGAGGTAAACTCTGTTCAGTTTCAGAGATTCTTTTAAATGCTTCGTTAAATTGCATGTCTAATTTAGAAGTCATAGGTTTACAACAAAAAGTGTATATACAAATATACGAACGGAGCTAGGAAAAACAAGCTGTCTAAACGATCTAATATTCCTCCATGACCTGGCATAATTGTACCACTGTCTTTTACATTGGCTTGTCTTTTGAACTTACTTTCAACCAAATCACCTAAAGTTCCACAAATAGAAATTATAATTGAAATGATAATCCAGTTAATTATTGAAAACTCTTTTGAATAATAGCCAATAACACTACCCAGAACAATAGAAAAGAATAAACCACCTATAAAACCTTCAATTGTTTTCTTTGGAGAAATTCGTTCAAATAACTTGGTTTTACCAAAGTTTTTACCAACCAAGTAGGCAAAACTATCATTTGTCCATATAATAAGAATAATGTAAATGATAATATTAGGGTAATATACATTATTAATAAAAGGTAGTAACATTAAGAAGAAAAATGAAAGAACAACGTATTCAATTTGAATACTAATAGATCTAAATTTATTTCTTTCTTTAAATTTATCAGAAAATAAACCAATTAGTAATAGAATGGCACTTGAGAGATTTATAATTAACAAAGGCCAAGTTTTATTTATACTAGGAAGTTTTATGAAAGTGTAAATGCTTAAAAAAAGTAAGACAATATAAGGAATAAAGCTTTTTTTCTTAATCATTTTAGAAAATTCCCAAAGAGAAATTCCAGCAAAAATAGTTATCAATGTAATATAAGATTCTTTAGAGAAAAGAATGCAAAAAATAAATAAGCATACGTATACAATCCCAGAAAGAATTCTTTTAGAAAAATTACTCATATTTATAGATCTTCAAAAAGTAATAAGTATAAGTTTTTAGAATTACTACTTCCGTAATCCATAAAATTATCTTCGTTACCGTTATTTATAGAGTAGTTTTTAATAGCGCTAATATTTGTAGGTAAATTACCACTAAAACGATTTTTAATACTCGTTAAACCGTCACCTGTATTCTTTACAATTTGACTTGTAGTTGCATAAACAATAAAATTGTTTGAATAAGATGAAAGTTTGTTGCTGTTTAATTGATTAGAAGTGAATAATAGATCTCCTTCGTTAGATATTAAATGTTCGCAAGTAGTAAAAAAAGGAGTTTGACTATCAAAATTAGATTTAATATTCGTGTTTGTTTTTTTTAAAATTTTCAATAAATCAATGTCAGTACATAAAATTTCATTCCAACTGTTTTCTTTTAAAATATTGTTCAATTGAATAACAATTTCGTCAATTTTAGTACAATATAAAAATTTACCGTTTTTATTAATAAAATTATGCACAAAAGAATCATCAAGAGATAAAGTAACATCTTGTTCCTTTATTTCTTGATTTCTTTGTGATTCTCTATAATTTTTAATTAAATTTTTTAAAAACTTCATTAAATAAAATACTATTCTTGAGATTTATCTAGTGTTTCAATATCTTTTGTAACTTTTTCTTCTTTTTCAAAAGGTCTTTTTCCAAAAATATCAACCAAATCATCTTTAAAAATAACTTCTTTTTCTAAAAGTTTTTCTGCTAAAGTATTTAATTTATCCTTGTTTTCGTCAAGGATTTGTATAGCGCGTTGGTATTGATTTTCTATAATTGCAGATATTTCTTCATCTATAATTTTAGCTGTATCGTCACTATATGGTTTTACAAATGAATCATTACCAGATGAATCATAAAAAGTAACATTTCCTACTTTTTCATTTAATCCGTAAACGGTAACCATAGCACGAGCTTGTTTTGTAACTTTTTCTAAATCACTTAAAGCACCTGTAGAAATTTTGTTGAAAATTAACTTTTCAGCAGCACGACCACCCATGGTTGCACACATTTCATCTAACATTTGTTCTGTCTGAACAATTTTTCTTTCTTCTGGTAAATACCAAGCAGCACCTAAAGATTGTCCTCTTGGTACAATGGTAACTTTAACTAACGGAGCAGCATGTTCTAGCATCCAACTTACAGTAGCGTGACCAGCTTCGTGAAATGCAATAACTTCTTTTTCTTTTGGAGTTATTACTTTGTTTTTCTTTTCTAAACCACCAACAATTCTATCTACAGCATCTAAGAAATCTTGATGCTCTATTGCATTTTTGTCTGCTCTTGCAGCTACTAAAGCAGCTTCATTACACAAATTAGCAATATCTGCACCTGAAAAACCAGGAGTTTGTTGTGATAGAAAGTCTAAGTTAACATTTTCTGCTAACTTTAAGGGCTTAATATGAACATCAAATATTTCTTTACGTTCGTGTAAATCTGGTAAGTCTACATAAATTTGACGATCAAAACGCCCTGCACGCATTAAAGCTTTATCTAAAATCTCAGCACGGTTTGTAGCCGCTAATACAATTACATTAGTATCAGTTCCAAAACCATCCATTTCAGTTAATAACTGATTTAATGTGTTTTCTCTTTCATCATTACCACCTGTCATACTGTTTTTACCACGAGCACGACCAATTGCATCAATTTCATCAATAAAAATAATTGAAGGAGATTTTTGTTGTGCTTGTTTAAATAAATCACGTACACGAGATGCACCAACACCTACAAACATTTCCACAAAATCAGAACCTGATAATGAGAAAAAAGGAACACCTGCTTCACCAGCAACTGCTTTTGCTAATAAGGTTTTACCAGTTCCTGGAGGTCCTACTAATAAAGCACCTTTAGGAATTTTACCACCTAACTTGGTGTATTTTTCTGGATTTTTTAAGAAGTCTACAATTTCTTGAATTTCTTCTTTAGCACCTTCTAAACCAGCAACATTTTTAAATGTAGTTTTTACTTTGGTGTTTTCGTCAAATAGTTTTGCTTTTGATTTTCCGATATTAAAAATCTGACCACCGCCTCCAGCGCCAGCACCACCACCAGACATTCTTTTCATAAAGAACAACCAAATAACAATAAGTACAATAAAAGGTAAAAAACCTAGAATAGTATCAACCCAACTAGTAGGATCCTCATTTTTCTTATCGAAATCTAAGTTTTTAGCTTGTTTTTGGGTGTTAATTTCATTTTCAAAGTTTTGTAAATCTCCAAAGTTGTATGTGAATACAGAGTTTCCTTTTCTATAAAAAGGAGATTCAATAAGCTTTTTGTATTTGTCTTTTTTTAAAGCTTCTTCTTTTAAAAAAATCTGAGCCACAGTATTATTCTCTATAACAATTTTTTTAATATCATTGGCTTCTAAAACTTCTGAAAACTTGTTTTTAGAAATATTCTTAGAATCCAAGCCAGCAGAATTAAAAAGCTGTAATCCTAAAATAAATAATATTATAGGAATATAAATCCAGTATGCATTAAATGTAAATTTTGGTTTATTTTTCTTTTCGCTCATAAAGTTGTTTGTTCAAAGTAGTTAAAAATTTATGCAGGCTTAATTTCTGTGATTTTTGCATCACCCCATAGACCTTCTATGTCGTAATAATCACGAAATTGTTTTTGAAATACATGAACTACTACATTAACGTAATCCATTAAAATCCATTCTGCATTTCCTTGACCTTCTATATGCCAAGGTTTATCTTTCAAGTCTTTACTAACCAGTTTTTGTACTGAACCAGATATTGCATTTACTTGAGTGTTTGAGGTACCGGAGCAAACTATAAAATAATCGCATACAGTATTTTCTAATTCTCTAAGATCTAATAATTGAATATTATCTCCTTTTACATCATCAATTCCTTTAATAATTGTAGCAATTAATTCGTCTGCGCTAGCTTGTTTTTTTGTCATTTAAAAAAAAATAATTTAAAGCAAAGTTATTACTTTTTTGTGAGTATTTTGTTTAATATTGAAACGAGTTATTATAATAATATTTCAATGAAAATAATCAAACTTAGTGCCATCGACTCCACAAATTCTTTTTTAAAAGATATGGCTATGTATTCCACTGTAGAAGACTTTACGGTAATAGTTGCAGAGAAGCAAACATCTGGTAGAGGACAAATGAACACTAAATGGGTTTCTGAAGGTGGTAAAAACTTGATTATGAGTGTTTTTGTTTCTTTTGTTGATTTGCAGGTAATCCATCAAAAATATTTAAATTATGCTATTAGTTTAAGTGTTTTTGAAGCTGTTAGTTTGTTTAATTTACCAAAGTTGTCTGTAAAATGGCCCAACGACATTCTGTCAGAATCAGATAAAATAGCAGGTGTTTTAATTGAAAACTCATTACAACGTAGTAAAATTAAGTCTACTATTATAGGGTTAGGCTTAAATGTTAACCAAGATGTTTTTCCAGTAGAATTAATAAATGCCTCTTCTTTAAAAAAGAAAATGAATAAAGAATTTAATATTGATGAAGTTTTAACTGCTATTCTAGATAAATTACAGATAAACATTTCTTTATTAAAAGATGAAGAGTTTGAGGTTTTAGAAGAAAAATATTTAAGTGTATTGTATAAAAAAAACACTCCAAGTATGTTTAAAACAGATCAGAATGTTTTTTTTATGGGTAAAATAGTAGGAGTATCTCCTGAAGGAAAACTCCAAATAGAGTTAAGTGATGAAACCATCCAAGAATTTGGATTAAAAGAAGTTTCGTTTGCTTAATTTATATTTTTTCTAAGTTTTCAGTTAACGCGTTGATGAATTTTGTTAAAGGTGATTTAACCATCATAGCCATCATTGCGTTAAATTGGCTTTCAAACTTTATTTGAGCTTCACTTTCGTTTTCAGATATTTCTTTAATGTCAGTAGCTAATGTAAATGGTAATTTACTGCTTGCCGCACCTAAAGTTATATTAGAAAATTCAGTTTTCTCTTTCATTACTAATCTAATCTCTGGCATTCCTTTTAAACCAAAAATAAAAGATTCACCATCAACTTCAAATTTCTCTGTATTTTCTGGCATTAATTCTTTATAGTTTTCAAGTTTAGTTAAAAACTCAAATAAATCTTTTGAAGACTTATTTACTTTAATTGTATTTCCGTCAATATTCATTTGTTTTGTTTTTTTAGGTGTATTAAAGCAAAATTATTGCCATTATTGTTTCCATTGATTTGGATTAGATCTCCAGTCTTCTAAAGTTTCTTTTTCTTTGTCATTAATAAAGTTGCTATCTAATGCTTGCTCTAGTAGGTAGTTATAATTACTTAGAGTTGTTAACTCAACATTGTGTTCGGTAAAGTTTTCAGTTGCAACATCAAATCCATAAGAAAATATAGCAATCATACCTTTTACATTTGCTTTTGCTTCTTTTAAAGCTGCAACAGCATTTAAGCTGCTTTTACCAGTGCTTATAAGGTCTTCAATAACAACTATATTCTGATTAGGATCTAAATGACCTTCAATTTGGTTTTTTCGCCCATGTTTTTTAGGTTCAGGTCGAACATAAATAAAAGGAACACCTAATTCTTGAGCAACTAAAATACCAATTGCAATTGCTCCAGTGGCAACACCAGCAATAACATCAGGTTTACCATATTTATCTTCAACAAGTTTAGCCATCTCTTCTTTTAAGAAATTTCTAACAGGTGGGTAAGATAAAGTAACTCTATTGTCACAATAAATAGGAGACTTCCATCCAGAAGCCCATGTAAATGGTTCATTTGGACTTAATTTTATAGCTTTAATTTGCAAAAGAAGCTCAGCGGTTTTTTTTGCGGTATCTTTATTTAAACTCATGTTACAAATGTATAAAGTTTTTATGAATGCAACATTAATTCACAAAAATATCTTCTTCTAAATAAGCAATTAATTAACCTTTTTTTGGAGCTTATAAAGCACATGCTAATTAGGTTTTAAGGATTTTTAAGAAAGAAGAAAGTTGAATTATGACACTCTGTCATTTTTAAATCTATTAATAACAGCACGTTCTGCCAAAATTTTAGAAAAAATCCATTGGCACACACTTTGACTATTAGTTATTCGTAAAATTGAATCAAAAATTAAATATATATTATGAGTAAAATTATAGGAATTGATTTAGGTACTACCAACTCATGTGTTTCTGTAATGGAAGGAAACGAGCCAGTGGTAATCCCAAATTCAGAAGGAAAAAGAACAACACCATCTGTAGTTGCTTTCGTAGAAGGAGGAGAACGTAAAGTAGGAGATCCAGCAAAACGTCAAGCAGTTACAAATCCAACAAAAACAGTTTATTCAATTAAGCGTTTTATGGGGAATAAATTTTCTGAATCTTCTAAAGAAGCAGGAAGAGTTCCTTATTCTGTTGAAAAAGGAGATAATGACACACCACGTGTTAAAATTGATGATCGTTTGTATACGCCGCAAGAAATATCTGCAATGGTGTTACAAAAAATGAAGAAAACAGCTGAAGATTATTTAGGACAAGATGTTTCTGAAGCGGTAATTACTGTACCAGCTTATTTTAACGATGCGCAACGTCAAGCAACTAAAGAAGCAGGTGAAATTGCAGGTTTAAAAGTTCGTCGTATTATAAACGAACCAACAGCTGCAGCATTGGCTTATGGTTTAGATAAGGCAAATGATGATAAAGTAATTGCTGTATTTGACTTTGGTGGAGGTACACATGATGTTTCTATCTTAGAATTAGGAGATGGAGTATTTGAAGTATTAGCTACTGATGGAGATACGCATTTAGGTGGAGATGATGTTGATGAAAAAATCATTAACTGGTTAGCTGATGAGTTTAAAGCTGAAGAAAACATGGATTTACGTCAAGATCCTATGGCTTTACAACGTTTAAAAGAAGCTGCTGAAAAAGCTAAGATTGAATTATCTAGTACAACTTCTTCAGAAATTAACTTACCTTATATTACAGCTACTGCAAGTGGACCTAAGCATTTAGTGCGTTCATTAACAAGAGCTAAATTTGAGCAATTAATTGACGATTTAGTAAAGAGAACTATAGAACCTTGTCAAACTGCATTAAAAAATGCTGATTTATCAGTTTCTGATATTGATGAAGTAATTTTAGTAGGTGGGTCTACTCGTATTCCTGCTGTACAGGAAGCTGTTGAGAAATTCTTTGGAAAAGCGCCAAGTAAAGGTGTAAATCCTGATGAAGTTGTTGCTTTAGGAGCTGCAATTCAAGGTGGAGTTTTAACTGGAGATGTAAAAGATGTATTATTATTAGATGTAACGCCATTATCTTTAGGTATTGAAACTATGGGTAACGTATTTACTAAGTTAATTGATGCAAATACTACAATTCCAACAAAAAAATCACAAGTATTTTCTACTGCTGTAGACAACCAACCTTCTGTTGATATTCACGTATTACAAGGTGAAAGAGCAATGGCTGCGGATAACAAAACAATTGGTCGTTTCCAATTAGCAGATATTCCACCAGCGCAAAGAGGAGTTCCTCAAATTGAAGTAACTTTTGATATTGATGCCAACGGAATTATAAATGTTTCTGCTTCTGATAAAGCTACAGGAAAAGTACAAAACGTTCGTATTGAAGCTTCTTCTGGTTTATCTGAGGAAGAAATAGCAAAAATGAAAGCTGATGCTGAAGCAAATGCAGATGCAGATGCTAAAGCAAAAGAAACTGCTGAGAAAATAAATGGAGCAGACTCTATGATTTTCCAAACAGAAAGTCAATTAAAAGAGTTTGGTGAAAAGTTGTCTGCAGATAAGAAAGAACCAATAGAAGCTGCTTTAGTAGAGTTGAAAGCTGCACATGAAAGCAAAGATTTAGCTAAAATCGATGCTGCAATGGAAACTATTAATGAAGTATGGAAAGTAGCGTCTGAAGAGATGTATGCTGCACAAGGTGGAGCTGATGCAGGAGCTGGAGCTCAACAAGAGCCAGCATCTGAAGCAACTGCTGATGATAATGTAGAAGACGTAGATTTCGAAGAAGTAAAATAATCGATAATCGATTTTTTATATACTATTAAGACCGCCTCAATTATGAGGCGGTTTTTTTATGTGTTTTAATTCTTAAAAAGAAGACATCATTATCTTATTTTAGTTAAATGGAATTTTATCAGAAAGAAATTATTTTACCTGTATTTACTAGGGGATATCATCTAATAACGGATGTTTTAAAAAATACAATTATTAATGAGCTAAGAGGTATTAAAGTTGGTCAGTTTCAGGCTTTTTTAAAACATACTTCTGCAAGTTTAACTATTAATGAAAATGCAGATCCAACTGTGCGTTTAGATTTTGAAACTCATATAGATAAAATGATTCCAGAAAATATGCCGTATTATCAGCACAATTATGAAGGAGCGGATGATATGCCTGAACATATAAAAAGTTCTATGCTTGGTTGTCAAGTAATTATTCCTATAACAAAAGGAGAATTAAATCTTGGTGTTTGGCAAGGAATATACTTAGGTGAGCATAGAGATTATGGAGGGGAAAGGAAAATTGTTATTACAATAATGGGGGTTAAATATTAATAGAAATGTTTTTAGTTTGTCTATGTTATAACTTATAAAAAATATAGACTTGTTTCTTTTATTCTTTATAATCAGAATTAGCTCCAATACTAAAACCAAAACGAGTTTCACTTTCGCTCCCAAGTCTGTGTATAACGTTTTTTCCTAGCGAGATTTTCACAAATTCATTATTCGTTATGTTTTCGTCATCTAAAAATAAAGAGCCTTTGAATTGTCTTTTGGTATTGTACTCACTAGTGTCTTTTTTATTTTGATATATATTTATAGACAAAACATTATTTAAGTCTTTAGAGCCGTAAAAAACACCATAATCGTCCCACATTAAATAAATGTTAGATTTTTTAATTTCTCTAGATGGTTTTCCTAATACACTAGTAAGTGTATTGTAGTCTGTAGGAAATGAAATAGGTTGCTCGTTAATTGTAATGCAATCAGTACTGCATTTAATTGTTAAATGTTTTACCTTTTTCTTTTTTAAAAAATCAAACATAGTGTAAGTTTATTTTTTGGTTTTGAGTGAGCAAATCTATAAAGAAAAATTAATATTAATAGCAAGGTTTTTCCTGAATAAATCTTGTGGTTTCCGAATAAAATTTTCAGAACCAAAAAGGGAAAAATATTGAAAAATTCGTAATAATTTCTTTGTTTTTAAAAGAAGTTATTACGAATTTAATATTGTGAAAATTGTTTTTCTTTTATTATAATCCTTTTTTTAAAACATCTTTAATTCCTTCTAGATTTTCAGAAAAAGTCATCATTTGACTCAGTATTTGAGCCATTTCATTCTTGTCTCCAAATCCTTTTAGCTTGTTGTTTTTTAAAAAAGTTTCTTTAATCTGACTCCAACGCGTTAATTCTTCTTTAGTTGAAACGCTAATTAATTCTTTATATTTTAAAAGATTGGCTTCAGCTGCAGAAGTTAAAGTTTGTGACTCACTTTCGTAATGAGATAGTAAAAGTTTTTGTAATTCACTATCGTTCATAATTGGAACTACTTTTGCAACTAATTTATTCATATCACGATATGAACCTTGCAGTTTAAAAGAAGGTTCTGTTCTATAATCGTCTTCCATAGCAGCAGATTGGATATAGGTTTGATTTACTTTTAAAATAGTGTCTCTAATTATAATAATCTTTTCTAAAATAGCGGTGTAATCCTGAATTTCTTGCTTTGTATGATTACCTTTTAAATTAACATCTGCCGTGTTGTTCTCTACTTTGTCAATTAAAGCATATACATCTTCAAAGTATTTACTACTTAATTGGTGTAAAACAGGGTTGGATGTCATTGAGTTTTCAATTAAACTTAGCTTAAATAAATGCGCAGTATCACCAATAATGTCACCTAAGTTATAAATATCGGCTCTGTTTGCTAGCATGTCAGGAATTTGGAATCGATCTCCGCTTTCTGTATATGGGTTTCCAGCCATAATAACACAAAACTTCTTTCCACGTAAATCGTAAGTTTTCGGTTTTCCTTTATAAACACCTTCTATTTTTCTTGTTCCATCAGATAAAGAAATGAATTTCTGTAAGAATTCAGGATTACAATGTTGAATGTCATCTAAATATAACATTACATTATCTCCCATTTCTAATGCTAAGTTCAGTTTTTTTAATTCTTCTCTGGAAGCAGAATTATTTGCAGACATCGGATCAACTGAGGTAACTTCATGTCCAATTGCTGGACCGTTGATTTTCATAAACACCAAACCTAAACGATTAGATATGTATTCCATTAAGGTGGTTTTACCATATCCAGGAGGAGAAATTAATAATAACATTCCCATTCTGTCAGTACGTTTATTATCACCAACTGTTCCTAATTGTTTCGCTAAATTATCTCCAATTAAAGGGAAATAAACCTGATCTATTAATTTATTTCTGACAAAAGAAGATAATACTCTTGGTTTAAACTCTTCTAGTTTTAAGTCTTCTTTTAACTGTTCTGTAATATCTTGTTTGGTCTCTTTGTATTGAATGAAATTAGGCACTTCAATAGTAGTGAATTCTGATAAAGATTTAGAGAATTCATGATAGTTAAAATTTAGAACACCGTTTTCTATTGTAGCATGAGAACCTTTTAAATCTGCAATTTTTTCAAAAGGGTGTACTGCTTTTATATTGGTGTTTGATTCGTGTTCAAATAATAAAGTACATACAATTTCATCAGCATAAATTTGTAGTTCTTTTTCTTTGGAAGAAAGAAAAGAAGTAACCCATTGATATGTTAAATGGATTTTATCTGTGTATACTTCTATGTTATCGATACTGTTTTTAAATTTATGATATGCTTCTTGCTTTTTCAACACTTTTATAAATTCTTCTTTTAAACCAGCTGCATCTGTACTTGTTTGAAAGTTATTGTTGTATTGTAATTCTTCAAATAAATAATTAGCGATAGCATTGATATTGTCTTCAAAAAACAAATTCGAACTTTCAGAAAAAGTTAGCAGATCTTTGCTTAAGTTTTCAATGATAAAAGTATACGAATTACTGTCAGGGAAAATACTTAAAACTTCTCCTGAAGCTTTAATATTTGTATTGTGATTCTGTTGTTTTTCTTCAGAAAGTGAGTTCCAAAAATATTGTGCATACGCACGAATAGAAGGAGAGTAAGTTAGTAGTCCTAATTCGTTATGCTTGTGTACAAGTGTATATAATATTCTACTAGCATCTACATCATGAACTCCTTTTATGTATCCTTCTGAATATAAATTATTACTTTGTTCTTGAACAAGTTCTAAAAGAGCTGTTTCGTTTTTATTGATTAATGAACTTTCAGGATTGTTTTTAAAAATTTTGTAAGCTAAATAAGAGGCTCTATAAACCAATTTGTTTTCTGAAACTAATTCTTGGTTCCAGTATTTTTTCGATTGCAATAAAATTTCATTGTCTATTATCTCGTAAAAATCAGTTCCTGTTAAATGGTATTGTAATTCATTATTTTTATAAACAATAGTTAGGTCTAAAACTTGTTTGTTTACACCAAATTTATGTTTACCAAACTTGATAATATTTTCACCATCTTCATATAGTTCTTGTTTGTCTTTTAATTTACGTAACGCATCTTCTTTGGCGACTTTTAATTGCGTTTCAATAGCTTCAGCTTTCCCTGCGTCATCTAATTCTTTTAACTGATTAATAATGTCTCTTACTTTATTAATCATTAAATCGGCAGCAAAATAGCCATTGATATCTTCAATACTATTGAAGGTTTGTGCTTTTTTTGCAGCTCCTTTTAAAATGCGTTCCGAAGCGGTTTGAAGAGCTACTGCTTTTTTATTTCGTTTTTCAATTAGGTTATTTTTACGAGAATCAAAAGCGCTGTGAATTTCTTCACGCTTTTCAATGATTTGTCCAATAAACTCTTCAAAATTGGCAAATTTACCTTCTAATTCTTCTAGTTGAATTGCTGTTTTGGTTAAATATTCATCGCACTTTTCTGGCGTAGTTGCCATGTCAATATAATTGATGATACTTTGATCTATCAATTTTAATTGTGCTACAAAATCAGCTTTAGCCTCTGTGCTACCTAAGCTTTTAATGCTGTTTTTAATTCCTGCTTTTAATTGATTTAGTGTAGCGAAAATCAACGAAATATTATCAATTATTTTTGTTGATTGTGAAGTGTCTTCAATCTCAAGATTGGATACAATATCAATCAGCATTTCTAAATCATTTGTAATCTGAACAACTTCTTTTTCTAAAGCTTTTGCTTCAATTACTTTTTTTATTTCTGGTAGTTGCTTTTCTTTTTCAGTAACACGAGCGTGATAAGGTGCTAAGGCTTTATCATTTAATAAAAACTGAACACAACGCTTGGAAATTAAGGTGTTTTGTTCAGAGACTTGTGTTTCTAAAGCATCCAAATGTTCTTTTTGAATGTATCTAATGTCATGTAAGCTAATTACTTCACCGCGCAAACTACGTAGCTGGCTTAATAAACCAACAAAATCATCAATAGATTTAAACGAAGTACTTCTTATTTTGCTAAAAAGTTCATTTGATTTTTCATTGATAACTTTAGTTTCCTTACCAGCTTGTTTTTTTAACTGAACTACTTTTTCAAACTCATCAATAGCTGCATTTGCCGCTTCATTTATTTGAAGAACAGGTATGTTTAATTGATGTGTTTCTTCTTCATGTAGCCAATAATAAGCATCTGTAATGTTTTTAGAAATACTGGCAATATCATTGTATAAGCCAGTGTAATTGTCTTCTTTATTTAAAAGATTAATTAACTCATGACATTCCGCCATGGCTTTAACGATATCTTTATTTCCTATTTTATAGAGCAACGTATCTGTATGTTGAGATGGCAGTGAGTTTCCTTTTAAGTAAGGAGTTTGCCAAATTTGAACAACATGATGTTTGGTTTGTTCATCTTCTGTACGGAAATAACATAACTCACCATTTTCTAATAGTGTAAATCCGTTACAAATAATAGGTGTTTTAACTTCTTGTTCAATAATGTTATACGACATCAATATATATAGCCCACGTATTGTTGCGTAAAAAATATATAAGAAATCTTCGCCATTAGGTGAGCTTATTTTCTTTTGAAAACGAACGTCTTTTGTGTCGCTTTCAAAAATTTTATATTCACCAGTCTGTAAATAATAACCATTCGGAAAAATTATACCATGATCATCCGGTAGTTGTACAGCTGTGTCTTTAATACTTTCAACACGTTGTACTTCTTGTAATTTATGATTATATATAAAATAACGCGGATCTTCTTGAAAAGGTTTTACTTCTATTGTAACTAAATTGCCTAAATCTCCATAACGAAATTGTCCGTCGTCTAAAGTTTGATCTATATGTTCTACAGGTTCCGATAAAATACCTTTTCCATCATCTGTATTGTCTTCAATTTTAATGGTTAAATCACCACCAATAGTTTCAACAAAAACTTTATCCAGAATAGAAATATGCGAGTGTGTTCCGTAACGATGCATATCGCGGGTAACTTCTTGCCATTTAAATTCGTGTTGTACTGGAAATTTATATTCATGTTCACTTCTATTGTCTATGTATTGAAGTGAATTGTCGTTAATTAACCATTTAAAGGTTTTTATGTCTGTGGTGTTTTCGCTTAATTGAAAAACCATATGCAGGTAGTTTCCTATGACTGCAAATTTTGAAAAAATAGTATTTCTATAGTATTTATATAGATTTGTAAAATCGTTAATAAATACAGTCTCATTTAAGAGTTCTAAATCTTTTTGATGAAAATGATTTTCTTTGAATTCGTAAACACTAAAAACGTCTGATAATTTAATATCAGTTCGTAATCCGAAGTGAACATTATATCCGAAAATAGATATATTTCCTAGGGAAACAATATCTCTAGCGATACAGTTGTTTTCAGTGTTGATTCTATCGTTAGCAATTAATTTGGTTTCAATATTACCAAAAACATGTTTTCTAGCGTCATTTAACTTATGCAATTTTTCTTGTAGTTCTTGCTTTTGTTTTTGCAATCTACTTTGAATAATTTCATAGGTACCACCATCTAATTGTTGTGTGTTTTGGTTTTCCATATATTTTTTTGAATCAAAATGGTTAGATGAAAAAGACAAGACATTTTTTTAATGAATTGTATCTAAATTCTAAGAGAGAAAAACAAGAGTTCAGTTGTTATTAACTAAACTCTTGCTGTTTTTTTAAGATAATTTTTTATCAGATAAACCTAATCCTTTGGCAAGATTGAATAAGTTGCCAAACATGTTTGCTTCATCATTAGAACTAGCTTTATCTTTTAAATCTACTAAAAGATTTGCGATAGTTAAGTTTTTGATGTCCTCAGTAGAGATCCCATAAGTAGTAGCAAACTCTTTAATTTTACCTAATAAGTTTCCTTTTACGTCATCACTTCCTAAAATAGCATCTTTTACATCTTGAATGTTGTTACTGTGTTTTACTAGTCTATCAACACCTTTGGCTTTGGTAATCTGACCAATAATTTGATCAAAGAACATAGTCTCCCCACCAACAATATCAATATTAGCAGCTTTTAAAGCATCACCAATAACTTGTGCCTGAGCATCTGCAATATCTTTTTGAACATTAATATGTGCTAAGTCTACTTGTAATTCTTTTTCTAAACGTAACTTAAATTCTTCATGTTCTTTACCAACACCATTTAATTTCTTCATTGCTTCTGCTTTCTCTTCTATTCCGGCAGCATCTGCAATAGCTTTTTCTTTAATAACTTCTGCTTCTGCTAAACCTTCTTCTTTAATAGCTGCTGCTTTTGCAGAGATACCAGCTGCTTCAGCTTTTGCTTTCTTTTCAATAATACTAGCTTCTACAATTCCTTGGCGTTCATTAGCGTCTGCTTTTGCATGCATAACTTGTGCTTCAGACATTCCAATAGTAGCTTCTTCTTTGGCAGTAGCTTCAGCTAGTGTTTTACGAGCTTCTGCTTCTTTTTCACTTGCTTCTTTTTGAGCTTGTGCTTCAATGTTTAATTCTTCTGCTTTTTGTTTAGCAGCTTCTTTTTGAGCCTCAGCATCTTTAATAGTCTTGATTAAAGCTTCTTCAGCATTACCTTCAGCAGTAGTTATTTTAACTTGCTTTTCACGGTCGGCAGTTTTGAAAGCTTCAATATCTTTCATGTTCTCTTTTTCTTCTACCACACCTTTTTCTAGCATTACTCTATCACGAATAACATCTTGTATGTTCTTCTTTTCAACTTCTAATACTTTGTCTCTTTCAATTTGAGCAAGTGTAACAATTCTTTCACGTTCTGTAGCTTCTAACATTCTGTCTTTTTCTACACGTTCTGTTTCAACAGCATCAGTACGTAACTTATTTTTCTCAGCAACAATAATTTGACGTTGCATGTTTTCTTCTGCAACTTTTACTTTTTCTTCAGTAGCTATTCTAGCACTTTCAGATTTTAAGCGTTCTTCTTCAGATACTTTTAATATTTCAGCATCTTCACGAGATTTAATATTTGCAATTTCTCTTTTTTGTTGTTCTTCTTTTTCCGCTAACTGTTTGTCCAATTCTAAAATAGCTTCACGTGCTTCAACATCTTGTTTGCGAATAACCTTTTCTTCATCACGCATAATTAAGTTAGACTTAATGTTTTGTGCAGCTGTTAATTCGGTAATTTTCTTAATTCCTTCAGCATCTAAAATGTTATCAGCCTTTAAAAAAGAAATAGGAGTTTGCTCTAAATAGTCAATAGCACAATCTTCTAATGTATATCCATTTAAGTCAGTACCAATAATGTCAACAATTTCATCTCTAAATTCACGACGAGCTTCATAAAGTTCAGTAAACTGGAATTTTTTACCTACTGATTTTAAAGCTTCAGAAAATTTAGCTTCAAAAAGATCTTCTAAAGTAGTGTGATGTGATGCTCTTTCACAACCAATAGTTTGTGCAACTTTTTTAATAAAATCGACTTCGTTGTTAACACGAACAAAAAAGGCAACTTTTATGTCGGCACGCATATTGTCTTTACAAACCAAACCATCGTTTCCTAAACGTTCAATTTGAATTTTCTTAACAGAAATATCCATGATTTCTACTCGATGAAAAACAGGTACAACATACATTCCTCTATCTGTAGCAACTTTTGTTCCTTTAAAACCAGTACGAACCAAGGCTTGACCTTGAGGCACTTTTTTGTAGAACATTGCAATAATAGCAAAATAAACGATGACAATAAAAAGGATTAGCCCAACGCATAACCCTATGATTTGAAAAATTGAATCCATAGTAATTGATTAGTTTTTAATTGATTTTTGTTTGTGGTAAATAATTTTTTTAATAATTTATATTTATTGAATCTTCTTTATATTCTTGAGCATAATAAAATGATTTATCATTACTCTGTTTGATGATTAAAATAGGAGTTCGGAATTTTATAGCTTTTCCATTCAATGATTTTATATTTATGTTTAATGTATTGCCATCGGCTGTAACTTCGGCAGAACCTAATTTTTGTTCGGTAATATTAGATAAACAAACTCCTTTTCTACCAATTAAATCTGTAGGCTCATCACCATCTTGGTTAAGGTTTTTAAAGAAACTCTTAAAAGGAGATGTGAAAATTTTGGTTACTAATAGTGATGGGAAAAAGCCTATAAGCATCAACATAAAACCAAAGTTGTTGTTAATGCTATGCGTTAGTGTGGTACTTATAGTTGTACACATCCACCAAATAAAAATCCAACATGTAAACGTAAACATAAAAGGTAAACCAACAAAATTGAAATAAATAAGGAGTATTTGCCACCATTTTAAAGGTTTTTTTCTTTTTCCAACAACATCCTCTCTATTTACTTCAGTATTTGCAACATCATGAAAATCTACATTTCCACCATCAATGCTTGTGTCAATATCTATGTCGGCGTCAACATCAACATCGATGTCTACATCAATGTCAAGATCAAAGTCAATACCAGATATCATTGTAATAAGCCAGTATACTACTAGTATTATCACAAGAATTGTTAGTGTTATGTTTACACTAGAAAATACAATGTCAGTTAGCGTGTTCAATGTTATGCTTGTTTTTTATTTAATTCTAGTTGTTCTTTAAGTTTAGCCAAGTTATCTGCGACAGATTGTTCTTTAGTATCTGTCAATCGATCTAATTTGTCGTTTAAGTTTTCAGACTTTTTAGCTAAATCTCCATAAGCTTCCGCTAAAGCTTCTTCTTGTTGTACTTTGTTTTTCATTCTTTCCAGCATAGCAACGGTTCCAGAGCTATCTAATTCAGCCATTTGTTTGTTTAGATTTTTGGTAGCTTTAGAAACTTTAACTCTTGCTTTTAATGTTTTTAGCTCGTTTTCCCATTTTTGAATGGTACTTTTAATATCGTTAACATTACCTTCTAACTTTCCAACTGATTCATCAAAACTTTTTGCCTCTTCTTTTGTTGTTTCAATTTGTTGGTTGATTTCTTCTTTCTTTAATAAGGCTTGTTTTGCAAGTTCATCAGCTTCAGCATTTTCAATTTCTCCATTTTGAGCTTTGGTTAAAATTAACATAGCTTTTTGTTGATAATCATCTGCTTTGGTAGTTAATTCATCAATGTCATTTTTTGCTCGAATAGCTAGTGCTTTTAACTGTGCTAAAGATTCTAATGATTTTTCTAAATCTATTTTTAAATCTCTAATACCTTGTTCTGTCATATTAATAGGATCTTCCATTTGGTCAACAGCAGCATTCGCTTCTGCTTGTCCTATTTTAAATAATCGTTTGAATAAATTCATAGTATTTTAATATTTTGAAAATTGTATAATCTGTTCCGAATATTCGCTCAGTAAAACTCCAATAGAGTTTAAGCTGGCTTCTATCTCGTTAATGTCTAGGTTTTCTAGCTGTAATGTGTCTCTAAAAATAACACGTTGTCCTGTTTCATCGAGTACAAAAGCTCCATGAATAATATCTCTATTTTTTTGTAGTAATTCTTTAAACATAGTTTCACTTGGTTGTGCTACTTTAAAGATAAATTGTTCCATGATTAATATTGGATTAGCAACTCCTATAATTAGGTTTTTAATTCCAAAGTCTTCTTTTTCAATAACAAAAATCCCGTCCGTTTCAATTTCTTTAATGATATTGTAATTAAGGTCTTGTAAGAATTTTTTAGTTTTTGCAAAGTGAACGTTCATCAGCAATATTGGTTGGTTAGTAGTTTTAGTATCTTTTCTTTTTCAGCGTTCGTAAAATTACAAAAAAGTATCTAAAATTAATAGTATAATGTGTGTAGCAATTAGTATCATAGTTTTTAGTTTTAATAGGTTGGTTTTTTCTTTTTAATTGAAATTTATCTAAAAATTTTAGCAAAAATCAAAAGTATTAGCTAATATTGTTAGTGTAAAAGTACATAATATTTTTTAAATTGCAAATAAAATTAGCAAAAATGTCGTTTTTCGGAAAAAACATAAAAAAAATAAGAGGAGTAAAAGGAATGAGTCAACAAGCCTTTGCTGAGGTTTTTGATTTAAAAAGAGCCACTTTAGGGGCTTATGAAGAAGGAAGGAGTGAACCTAAGATAGAAACAATTATTAAAATTGCTAACCATTTTAGCATTTCTATTGATGATTTGTTAGTTGCGGAATTAACTGTAAACAAATTATTGAAGTTTAAAGGAGATTTAACATTACAGGTAGAAAAAATAGACAAGGAACAGTTTGCATTAGTACCTTGTATTACAGAAAAAAACAGTAACGATTATTTAAAATATTTTTCAAAAGAAAACTTTATAAAAGATTTACCAGTACTTCAGTTACCAATAAATACAGAGAAAAAATTTAGAGGTTTTACGGTAGCGAATTTAGAAATGACGAATCATGATAAAGGTTTGTTTCCTAAAGATGTGGTGGTTGGTGAATTTGTGCCTTTACCTATTGTTAAGAAATTAAATAACGGAGAATTAGCGTTAGTTTTAATAAATAAAGAATTGGTGTTAAGAAGATTTTATATAACTAAAAATGAAGTTGTTTTAAGAGCAGATCATAAAAATATTGAAGACAAAAGGTTTCAGTTCTCTGAAATAAAAGAGTTGTGGAAAATCCGATATGTTTTTTATAAAAGAGTTCCAGAATTTGGAGATCTTCTAGAGGATAAGCTACATTTTTTAGAAAAAGAATTTGCAAAACTTAAAAACAGCCTATAATTGAAAACATATCATCAATTCAATTTTTTTAAATACACATATTGTGAGTTTAAAATGAAAGAGATTTCTTTTTTTGAAGATAAAAAAGCTCATTTTCAAAGTAAGTCAGGTAGTTATTATTCGTATTCAGATGAAGGTGTATATCGCTATTCAAATCATTGGGGAAGAGTGGCTACTTGTCGTTGGAAAATTAAAGGAATAGAAGCGTATAAGAATCAAAAATATTATGTTGGTTTTGCAAAATGGTCAGACTTTTATCCATTAAATGATGCTGATAAGGTGTTTTATATTGAAGTAAATTTTGAAACACAACAAGCCAAGATTTCAAGAATATTAGGTGAAGAAGAACATGATTTTTATTTGATGAATTCTTTATTAGCACAGCAACGGTTAAAACAAATTCAAACTTTATTTAAGGAATATAAATGGGCGAAATATATTGATGCTCACATTGATGACTTAAGAGAAATAATAGTAAAACAATTAACCAACTCTAATACTTCTTTAGTGGTTTTAAAGCAAGAATTAAAAAGTCAATTTGAAGATGTTTAGTAACAGTCGGTTTTTATTTGTTTTTTAAATTTACTTAAATCTTTGTTTAGTTTTTTTATGGTGATACTTTCTAAAACAGTTAAGACTTCGTTCATCATAGCAACAGACCCGCAGATCATAATCATTCCTTTGTTTTTTAACACGGAACTAATAAGTGTTTCCTGTTGAGCAATTACATCTTGAATGTATTGATGGTTTTCTTCCTTAGAAAAAGCATACTGAACATTTTTGTTATGTAAATAAGGTTTGTAAATAGCTTTGGAAGCTTTGGTTCTTAATCCACAAAAAACATGAGTTTTTGTAGTATTATTTAACATTCCTAAGTAAGGTGCTATTCCAGTTCCGTTAGCAATTAAAATGACTTCTTTTGCTTTTGCAGGGAAATGAAAGTTTTTGTTTTTTTCTATGCTTGCTTTTAATACATCATTTTTATTTAAGTTGAAAAGTAACTGAGAGCAAACTCCGTATTCATGTTTTTTTATACTTAATAAAATATCATTTTTTATTTTTCCAATAGAGTAGAGTCGTTTTACATTATCCTTTTCAGGAATTATTGCCAGTAAGTCTCCAGAAGAAAATTTCAATTTTTTCTCAGGTTGTAATCGGATTAAAAATGTGTCATCAACATTTAAATTAGTTGTACTGATAACTTTAAAATTATTGAGAGAGAATGGTTTTATGATTTCCTGTTTAACTTTTAAAGAGTTGTTCGTTTTCTTGTTCCAGTCTAAAACCCATAACTTAAATTCATTAAAATTTTGATTATTGATTTTAATTAATGGTGTTGTTGCTGTAAAATTGGTATTTTGTTTTAGTCTATTGTCTATTTCTATAGCAAAATTACAATACTCAGTATATGCTAAAGAACCAAAACCTATTACTGAATAATTTAATTGATTTGGTTGTTGTGTTTTTTCTAGCAGCTTTAAAAAATTAGTTGCATTTGTAGGTGCTTCACCTTTTCCGTAAGTTGAGGTAAAAATAATTAGATTTTTTGCTTTTTTGTATGTTGTATAGTTGTTAAGATTGTCAATAAAAACGGTCTTGTTTTCTTTTAAAAGAGCTTTGTAAAAAGAGTTAGCGGTTCTGAATGTTTCGTTTCCTTCAGAGCCAACTAGTATTATGAATTCGGCGTTATTTTTTTTGAATTTATTATTTATGGAAATATTATTTTTTCTTCTATGTATACTGATAGAAAAACCAGAGTAGATAAAAAACAAAATAGCAAAACAGGTTGATAATAATACAAAAGACCAAAATACAGAGCCTCTTCCAGTATGTAAAAACAAGCTCCAATTCGCGACTATTTTTGTCCAGGATAATTGTTGATTGCTAATAATTTCCCCAGAATATTGATCTACTAAAAGTTCTTTAGTTTTTAGTTTAAGAGAAAAGTATTCTTCTTTGTCATCAGAAAAAGGAAATTCTAAGCTTTTTAACTCACTTAATTTTGTTTCTTCAAAAATACGAAAGCTAGTTATGGGTTTTTTAGTACTGTTTTTTGCAGTTGCATTGTAATTATGTTTGATTGTTGTTTTTGGTAAAATAGAAAATTTATCTAGTGATAAATATATACCTGTAAGTGTTATAATTACAATTGGAATAAAAAAATAACGACTTAAAACAACGTGAAAAAACTGATTGAAATTTTCATAAATAACTTTTGAAAATAGGAGTTTAAATCCTCCTTGACGCTTTGTAATTAGTATAATTCCTGTAATAGTAATTAAGAACAGAAGAAGAGAAAAAAAAGCAACTAAAATTCGTCCGGTAGTTTTTAGAAATAAAGAACGATGTAGATTGGTTGCAAACTTGTAAAGGAATGCTTTAGGTGTAATGGAACCTGTTTTTTTTCCTGATTTTGGATGTATATAAAATGTTTCACTTTTTCCATTTTTAGTAATTACAGAAGCACTTACAAAATTATGATCATTAACTTGTAGTGTAATAATTTCTTTATGTTCGTTTTGTAACGCTGTTAAGGTTTCTGCAATAGTAATTTCAGTTGTGTTTACAGCATAAGGTTTTAGCTGGTATGAAATAGGTTCTATGGCTAAAATTATTCCTGTAATAGTAGCGATTAGTATAAAAAGGAAAGAAGATACAGCCAGGGTTAAGTGGCTGTATCTCCATATAGAAATTGTCATTCTTTTTATGTTATTATTGAGGTATCATTCTTATGTATCTAATAAATCCTTTTCCTTCAACTCTACTATTTACACTTTCTGAAGTTAACTCAAATTCAATATCGTCAGCATAATATTCTTGATCTTCTACAGCTGTTTCAAAACGAATTTTATAGCCTTTGTTTAATTTATCGTCTGGAATTTCAATTACATTTATAGCTCTATTTCCTCCGCTAATAGTAGCACCAGTTATAGCATCAATATTTGTGCGAACTTTTCCGTGAAATTGCCACCATTCTGTAATATCGTGATACCAATCTTCATCATCACCTTGAACATATAACGTTTTTTCATATGCTCCGTTAGAATTTAATAAAGAAACAATTACATAAGCACCTTCACCTTCATAATTCTTCATTTGAATCATGCATTTGTATTTTTTATTTTCTGATGTTGTAAATGCCATGATAGCAATAATCAATATAAAAATAACTGTTAATTTTTTGATCATAATTTTATTGTAAATAACTAATATCTGTGTTTTTTAAGGCCTCGTTTTCTTTTGCTAAATCATATAAAGTTTCATCAAAATCCGTACTAACATTTTTATCAGCTCCATTTTCTAAGAAATACTTTATCATCTTATGGTTTTTAGCAGTCATTACAGCTTGTTGTAGAGGAGTTAAACCTTTCTTGTTTTTAGCGTTTATGTTAATAGTATACTTTTTAATAAGCTCTAACATAGGGAAACTATTTTTTTCAACAGCAATATGATACAGGTTAGTTCCATCTTTTTGAGGTTTGTTAATTTTTAACCCTTTTGATTTCAATAATACTAATTTTTGTTGAAAACTATCTTGTTCTTTTGAGTTAAAAGATTGAAATAAATGATAAACTAAATCATTTTCTTTTTTATCTATTACAGAAGTTTCAGCTCCATTATCTATTAAAAACTCAACAACTTCAAAACTATTCTTTAGAGCGTTAGTTAATGCGGAATACCCTTTTTTGTTAACATAATTAATATTCTTGATTTTTTCAGTAAACAAAGAAATTACATCTAAAGAATTTCTATGGGAAGATAATAGTAAAGCATTATCTCCTTTACTATCAGTTTGATTTACATCTACACCTTTACTTATAAAATATTCTAATGTTTCAATATCCTCATTTCTACTAGCTAAATTATGTAATGGAGTTTCTCCTTTTTTATTAGTTATATTTGGATTGATACCAAGACTCTCTAAATACTTAAAATATTCTAAAGAATTGTATCCCTTACGAGAGCCTTTAGTAGCAAACAACATAGCGTTTCCACCGTTGTTGTTTATCTTTTTATAAGGGAGTCCTTTTTTTATAAGTAATTCTAATATTTTACGGTTATTTTTTCTAGACGCGTAATTAAAAATTCCATTATCATTTTTATCTGTTGTATTGATATCTATACCTTTATCGGTAAAATAATCTACCATTTTTAGGTCTTTTAAACTTGATGCTATTAATAACAAGGCGTTAGCTCCTTTAGGTGTTGTTTCTTTTAAAACATTTGCACCTTTTGAAATTAATAAATCGTATAGTTTTGTGTTAGTTACACCACCTACAGCTGTAAAGTTTAGTAAAGAATATCCTTTATCATCAATAATATCTGTTTTAGCACCATTATTTAATAGATGTTTTACTATTTGTATATTGTTTTTATATGATGCCCAAAAAATATACGTTCTTCCATCATGAGTTAATTTGTTTGCGTCATTTCCTTTTTTGGTTAAAAGGTGTTTAATTACATTTTCATCAGCTTGTTCTAATAAAGCATATACTACAGCATCAAAACCAAAACGATTAAGTTGAGAAGGATTGTTTCCTTCTTTTATTTTTTGTTCAACTTGAGCAATGGTTGGGTTTGTTTTCCAAAAATCTCTACCAATAAAAATATTTTTCTGAGAATAAGTATGTAAACTGCTTGTTACTATAAGTAGTAATGCTATTGATTTTAATAATTTCATAGAATGATTATTTAATTACAAAAGAGTCTATAATTTTATCAATAGCTTCTTTTTTAGAATACTCTTCTTTAAAAAGATATTTAAATAATTGTTTGTTGTCTACTTTGCTTTTTAAGTTAAGATTTTCGTTTTTAGCAAAAACGTCATCCCATTTGTTTCTAACCAATTGCCATTTAGCTGCATTTTTTTTCCACCAATCTTGAGCTGCTTTACATTTAGCATCATCTACTTTTACATAGGTGTTGTATCCTTTCTCTTGTGCTAAAATAAAATCTTCTTTGTCTTTTTCTCTTACAATTTTTAAGTTGTCTTGATCGTGGTCCCAACCATTATCGGTAATTATATGTCTGTTACCTCTTTCGGTTACATTATAATCACTTCTTTTGGTGTATTCTCTTCTAGGTAAAGGAGCATCAGTTGCGCTTTCCCAATACGTTTTTCCATCAACATAAACCCATGAACCTGATCCTTCGTAACGAGGACTATCATCTACTTGATATACTTTTTGTGTCCATTGCCCTTTTATATCAGATTTTGTTTTTGTTTCAAATTTCCAATTATTATCACCATTAAACATGTAAAAATTTTGATTTTGATAGATCCAATCTTGTCTCCAATGCTTTACTATTTGTGGGTCAGTTGGCCTACCAACTTGTAAAAGATGTTGAATAGAAATTTTCTTTTTATCATCTTCTATTAATTGTGCCCATTCCAAAGCTTTAGCAACTTTATTCTTTGAAGGTTTATATAAGCTGTCTTTTGAGTAGTTAAAAGTTTCAGCAAAATTAAAAGTAACTTCAAAACATCCACACATTTTTTTTATAGACTCATTGTCCTTTTTATTCTGTGCTGTTATTGTAATAATAGAAGATAATAGTATGTAAGCAAAAGTTATTTTTCTCATTGTAATTATGTTAAATATTTATTCTGAGGACAAAAATACTAAACTTATTTAGATTGATTTAAAATAAGATGATATATTTGTCAAAGTTATTAAGAACGTTTCTAAATAGAATTTTGGTTTTTTGTCTTTTTAATACTAGCATTATATCTTTTATCAGAATTGTCTATCAAAAAAAAGTATTAAGCTAAAAGAGTTAAATGAAGTTTTAGCAAAAGGATCAAAAAGAATATGAATAAATTTAAACCACATAAATAATAATAAAAATGAAAAAAGTAATATTTTCTTTAAGTTTAATGTTAGTATTAGTTTCTTTTACATCGTGTAGTGATTCAGAGAATGTAGAAGAGCCTTTAGATAATGTATCTAGTTTAGTAGAGAACCTTTACGCACCAGTAACAGCAGATTATTCAACAGGAGTGCCAATTACTTCAGGTGAGTTTACCAAATTTAGTTTTGCTACAGGAACAGAAGTTACGGATGATGGTTGGGATATAGCTTTTAGAGGAACTACTATTCTTGTAAATGGAGGAGAATCATATGGTTATGTAGATGAGCCAGAAAGAACAGGTGATGCGGCATTAGCATTAGAAACTGGGGTTTTTACAGAGATAACAGAAGCTTCATCTCAAGAAAACTTTAGTCAAGATGCAGTAGGTGCTTTAGCTTTAACAACAGGAAGTGATAATGGATGGTATACTTATAATGCAACAACTCATTTAATTAGTCCTATTGCGGGTAGAGTTTTAGTTGTAAAAACAATAGATGGTAATTATGCAAAAGTAGAAATTTTAAGCTATTATAAAGATTATGATACTTCTAGTGATTCAAGATATTATAGTTTTAATTATCTATATAATCCTAATACTGGAGATACAAGTTTATAGTAATACAATAAAACTAAAAAAATTATAAAACAATAATGCTTTGTTAAGTTTTGTTATTGTAAGTTTTTGTTAATCAGAAAGTCATTCAAGAGTAATTTTGAATGGCTTTTTAAGTTTTTACTAATCATAAAATAGTTTACAACGAAAGTATCAATTTGATAAAAAGTAGTAAATTCGTAATTGCAGTTTTTACATCAAAAAAATCTAAATGAATATACCACAAACGAGTTTTCCACGAGTTGTAATTGTTGGAGGAGGTTTTGCAGGATTAGCAGTTGCTAGAGGATTAGAAGAACAAGAGATTCAAGTTATTTTAATAGATAAACATAATTATCATACATTTCAACCTTTGTTATATCAAGTAGCTACTGGTGGTTTGGAGCCAGATAGTATTGCTTTCCCTTTACGTAAACGTTTTAATGATGTAGAAAATTTCTATTTCCGTTTGGCTGAGGTAATCAATATAAATTCAGAAAAAAATACTATTGAAACAACAATAGGAGATTTAGAGTATGATCAGTTGGTAATTGCAACAGGTTCTACAACTAATTTTTTTGGTAACGAAAATATTAAAAAGAATGCAATGGAAATGAAATCTGTTCCTCAAGCATTAAATATTAGAAGTTTAGTTTTAGAAAATTTTGAAGAAGCTTTGTTAGAATCAAATTTCGAAAAAAGAAAAGCTTTAATGAATTTTGTAATTGTTGGAGGAGGAGCAACTGGAGTTGAGTTGGCTGGCGCTTTAGCAGAAATGAAAAAAGGAATTTTACCAAAAGATTATCCAGATTTAGATATCCGTCAGATGAAAATAAATCTGATTCAAAGTTCTAGTTGTTTGTTAAAAGGAATGAGTGCAAAGGCATCGGAGAAAGCAGAAGATTTTTTAATAAAGTTAGGCGTTGATGTTTGGAAGAATTTACGAGTATTGGATTATGATGGAGAAACTGTAACTACCAAAGGAGAAGATCATTTTAAAGCTCAAACTGTTATTTGGGCAGCAGGTGTAAAAGGAGAAGCAATAAAAGGGTTGCAAGCAGATTGTTTACTAGAACGAGCAAATCGATACAAGGTAGATTTGTATAATAAAGTTCTTGGAACAGAAAATATTTATGCAATTGGAGATATCGCCTGTATGCAATCTGAAGAAAATAAATACGGACATCCAATGATGGCGCAACCTGCAATTCAGCAAGGTAAATTATTAGCAAAAAATATAATAGCTAAATTAAACGGAAAAAAACTAAAAGAATTTAAATATAACGATAAAGGCTCTATGGCAACTATTGGGCGAAATAAAGCTGTGGTAGATTTACCAAAGTGGAAATTCCAAGGAGTTTTTGCTTGGTTTGTTTGGATGATAGTGCATTTGTATTCGTTAATTGGTTTTAGAAATAAAGTAATTGTGTTTATGAATTGGGCATATAATTATATTCGATTTGATAGAGAAACACGACTAATTATTCGTCCGTATAAAAACAAGAATAAGTATTCTTTTAGAGAAAAATAATTTATGGCAGTAACATCTAGAACCATAAAGTGTATTAAATGCAATGTTTTTACAACAGATGCCGATTATTGTAGTAATTGTGGAGAGTTAATTTCTTTTAAAAAAAAGGAAGAAAAAAGAGCTGAAGTTATTAAGCAAGAATTGGTTGCTGAAGAAAAATTTAAATTAGATAATCCAAATTGGATTGTTCGTTTAAAAACACATCCTTTTTTATTATATAGAGCTTTAGGTTATTTACTTTATTCTGTAGTTTTTATAGTAAGTGCTATTGGTAGTTTATTGGCTTGGTTTATAGCAATGGTAGCAGCAGGATAGATGTTTAGAACATTATTTTTTAAAAATTTAATCATTTTTTGTTTTCTTGGAACACTAGTTTATTTACTGCAGTTTTTTAATGTTAAATTACCATTATTAGTTAATAATTATTTAAATGATTTTTTAATCATTCCTATTGTTCTTTCTTTAAGTTTATTAGTATTGAGATTGATAAGAAAAGATTCCTCTTTTACAATATCCATTTCTATTATATTATATGTGTTCTTTTTTTACAGTGTTTTCTTTGAGTATTATATGCCAAAAATAAGTACTAGGTATACTTCAGATATGGTAGATGTTTTGCTATACTTTTTAGGTGGTGTTTGGTTTTGGGTTTTGCAAAAGAAATCTAATTAAAAGAATTTTAAGAAAACATTTTAATTATGTGTTTTTTTGTTTTGTAAATTAGCTAATTAAATTATTCTCTTCACATGAAAAAAAATACAATTACACTCGTTTTTCTTTTTTTAGTAGCTAGTATAACTGCTCAAACAGACACTAAAATTTATGATATTATAGAAGCTATATCAAAAGAAAGAATTCAAAAAGATATTACCACATTAGTAAATTTTGGAACACGACATACATTAAGTGACACCATCTCTAACACAAGAGGAATTGGAGCGGCAAGAAGATGGATTAAAAAAGAGTTTGAAACCATTTCTAAAAACTGTAATAATTGTTTAGAGGTTTTTTATCAGAAAGATTTGGTTAAAAAAGGAGCGAACAAACGAATAACAAAAGATGTTTGGGTAGTAAATGTAGTTGCTATACAACGAGGAACAAAAAAACCAAATGAATTTATTGTAATGAGTGGAGATATTGATTCTCGAATTACAGATCCTAATAATTATACTGATGATGCTCCTGGAGCAAATGATAATGCAACAGGAATGGCAGGAGCTATAGAAGCGGCAAGAGTTTTAAGTAAATATAAATTTGAAAAAAGTATTATTTATGTTGGTTTGTCTGGTGAAGAACAAGGTTTATTTGGAGGTAAAGGATTGGCTAAATATGCACAAGATAAAAATTGGAATGTTATTGGTGTGATTAATAACGATATGATTGGAAATATAAAAGGTGTTGATGGTGTTTTTGATAATAGAACATTTAGAATTTTTTCTGAGCCAAATCCACCAAATATTTCTGATAAAAAAAGAAGAGCACAACGTTTTTATGGAGGAGAGGTTGATGGGATCTCTCGTCAGTTAGCACGTTATGTTTTTGAAACTACAAAAACATATATGCCAGAAATGAATCCAAAAATGATTTATAGATTAGATCGTTTTGGACGTGGTGGTCATCACAGACCTTTTAACGATGTTGGTTTTGCTGGAATTAGAATAATGGAAGCTCATGAAAACTATACGCAACAACATCAAGATATAAGAGTAGAAAATGGAATTGAGTATGGAGATAGATTAAAGTTTGTTAATTTTGACTATACTAAAAAGTTAACAGCAGTTAATGCAATTAATTTAGCAAGTATTGCAGCAGCACCTTCATCACCAAAAAATGTAGCCATTGGTGGAATAGTGGAAGCTTCAGCTAAATTATCTTGGGAAAGTGTACCAGAAGCAAAAGGATATAAAATTTATTGGAGAGATACAACTTCGCCAACTTGGGATCATTTTAAATATGTTGAAAATGTTACAGAATATACTCTAGAAGGTATTGTGGTTGATAATTTTTTCTTCGGAGTTGCAGCTATTGGAAAAGACGGACATGAAAGTATTGTTAGTTTTCCATCAAAAATTATTAGATAATTAATTAAAAATAGAAGCCAATTATAAGTTTCTATACAGTTTTTCGTTAAAGTATAAATAACTCAATTTTTACTTGCAAAAACTCAGCAACCTTTATGAAATTTAGTAAACATAAAGTAACCTTTAAAATTTTAATAGGTTATATAATTCTTGGTGTTTCATCCACTTTTTTTGGTGCTTTAGTTTTATCAGAAATAAAAACCTTTACAGAGTTACAAGAGGAAGATATTACAGATAAGAGTAAAATTTTAAATATAGGAGGTTTAATAGCAGATATTTATGAGAATGATAACTTGGCAAGAGCAGCCATAGAGTTAAATTCGACTAGAAAATTTAATGATTATCGAGAGGAGAATAAAAGATTGTTATTAAAGATTGATTCGTTACACTCTTTTGCTGCAAAGAAACCTCAAGAGTTCATTTTTGATAGTATTAAAGTTATTCTAAATAAAAAACTTAAAAATATTACCGATTTAAGAAAAGTAAAGCGTAGCTATAATTCAAATCAATCGATAAATAATGTTATTGATCAATTAAGTTCTGTTGATTCTCTAGTTAATAAAGCTTATGTAGATAATATTATACGAAATAAAGAGCTTTCATATATGCAAAGTCGTATGAGTTATAGAAAGTTAAAGAAAATGCTTAATGAGTATAGTTTTAAAGATACTTTAGGTGTTGATCAAATAAAAATAGATTCTTTATTGTCAGCATCACAAGGAATGTTGAAAAAAACACAAAAGGAAGCTGTAAATCAGCGATTGGTTCTATTAAGAAAAGAAAGAGCTCTAATAGGAAATGATTTAATAATTTCAAGAAAATTAAGAGAGCTTCTAAATACCTTAAAAGAAGGTATTATTAATGATTCAATCAGTATTCGTAAACAGAGAGAGGAAACAATTGATTACAGTAGAAAAATTATTTTATCAGCAGCAATAATAGGTTTACTTATAATTATTATTTTTTCGGTCATTTTTTTAAATGACTTTTGGAAAAGTCAACGTTACCGAAAACAATTAGAAAAAGCAAATGCAACCACATCTTCTCTTTTAAAAAGCAGAGAGCAATTAATATCCATGGTTAGTCATGATTTAAGAACTCCATTAAGTACAATAACGGGTTATACAGAATTGCTTCAAAAATCATCTTATCGTATAAAAGAAAAAAATTATATAGAGCATATAACTTCTGCATCTACATATATGAAGCAATTGGTAAATGATCTTATGGAGTTTTCCAAGGTTGAAAGTGGTGCAGTTTCATTTAAATCAATACCATTTGATTTAGAGCAAACTATAAATGAGATTATTTTAAATTCTCAAAAATTTATAGAGAATAAGCCTGTAAGTTTTGATGTAGTACATAGCAAGGCGATTAAAAACCTTATAATTAGTGATCCTTTTAAAATCAAACAAATTTTAAATAATTTAATAACCAATGCATGTAAGTTTACAAACGAAGGAAGAATAACTATAAGCACTGTTATAAAATATGAAGGAGCTAAAAACCTTTTAACAATTTCTGTAGTAGATACGGGAATTGGTATTCCAAAGAACCAGCAAGAAACTATTTTTAATGCTTTTACTCAGGTTGATGAGGTTAAAGAACATAAAAACGGATTTGGTTTAGGTTTAACAATATCTAAAAAACTAATAGAATTATTAAATGGTAGTTTGATTTTAAAGAGTGAAATAGATAAAGGAAGTGAATTTTTGCTAACAATTCCTGTAAAATTATCAAAGAGACCACTAGATGATAAGCAAGTTTCTGAAAATATTCCAGTTTTTAATTTAAGTGCAATAGTTGTTGAAGATGATGCTTCTATTAGGCAACTTGTTGCAGATATTCTTAAACAATATCACATAAAAAGCTATATTTTTAATGACGCACAAGATGCTTTAAAAGCTATAGAAGCAATTGAGTATGATTTGGTTTTAACAGATATTCAACTTCCAAAAATGAATGGAATACATTTCATGGAGATTCTAAAACAACATAAAAATTATAAGGATCAGCCTATAATAGCAATGACAGGAAGAGTTAATTTATCTAAAAAAGATTATTTAAATAGTGGTTTTTCAGGAGTTTTAACTAAACCATTTCAAACGCAAAATTTTCAAGATATTTTACACCAATTTTTTAAGTCTAGTTTATTAGAAGTAACTAATGCCTCTATAGTTGTTGAAGATTTACAAAAAGAAGATTTTAATGTAGCATCGTTAAAAGTATTTTTAGATGATGATGAAGAGATACGTAAAATCTTAACTGTTTTTTTAGAGGATACTAAAAAAAACAGATTGCTGTTAAAAGAAGCTAACCAAAATAAAAATATTAAAAAACTTAACACTGTTAGTCATACAATGCTGGGAATGTTTAAACAGTTAAATGTTTATAAGGTAGTTCCTTTTTTAGAAGGTTTTGAAAAAGCTAAAGATTTAAAAGACCTTAACTATTTAAATTTTGAAAAAACGCTTGGAGAGTTTATAAATTATTTAGAGAATTACCTTAAGTAATATCGTATTCTTTTATTTTATTATAAAGTGTTTTTCTTGTAATGTTAAGTAATTTTGCAGCTTGGGTTTTATTGTAGTTAACATTTTTTAAAGCATTAATAATAAGTTCTTTTTCGTTTTCTTTAGTAGAAAAAGAAGTGGTTTTTGTGCTTTTTTGAGAATTTATTAACTCATCAGGTAAAACATCCTTTTCAATAATTTCTCCTTGTGATAATAAGGTGGCTCTTTTTATAAAATTAGATAACTCTCTTAAGTTCCCTGGCCAGTGATAGCTTTGAAAAAAGTTTAAAACCTCTTTAGAAAAACCTACTACAGATTTGTTTAATTCTTTATTAGCCTTATTTAAAAAGAAATCAGCATAAAGAATTAAGTCATCACTTCTGTCTTTTAAACTAGGTACTTTAATAGAAAATTCATTTAAACGATGATATAAGTCTTCACGGAAGTCTCCTTTTTCTACAGCTTTTAATAAATCTTCATTAGTAGCTGTAATTAGACGAATATCTACCATTATTTCATTACTACTTCCTATAGGTTTTACTTTTCTTTCTTGTAAAGCACGTAATAATTGTATTTGATTTTCGTAAGACAAATTACCAACTTCATCTAAAAAAAGAGTACCTGTATTTGCGGCTTCAAAATGACCAATTTTATCATTAATAGCTCCAGTAAAAGAACCTTTTTTATGTCCAAAAAATTCACTAGAAGCTATTTCTTTAGGTATAGAACCGCAATCTACAGCAATAAATGGCTTGTCGCTTCGTAAACTTTCTAAATGAATACTTTTAGCAACAACTTCTTTACCAGTTCCGCTATCTCCGTTTATTAAAACAGACAAATTAGTTGGTGCTACTAAATTAATATGATCTTTTAAAGTTCTTGATACTTTACTGATGCCTTCAACAAATTCAGAGGTTGTTTTTTTTGTTTCATTTTTTACTGTTGCTATTGTTTCTTTGTTACTTGAGTCTTCAACTAGTAAAGCATTACTAATAACTTCTAGTACTTCATCAGGATTTAAAGGTTTTGAAATATAATCAAAAGCACCTTGCTTCATTGCTTGTACAGCGGTAGAAACTTCCGCATAACTGGTTAATAAAACAACAGGAATGGTTTTATTATTGCTTTTAAGTTCATTTAAAACTTCAAGACCATTTCCGTCAGGAAGTCTAAGATCAGTAAAAATTAAATCAAATTTTTGTTCCGCTATTTTTTTAAAAGCATTTTTAATATTAAAACTAACATCTACCATATAATGATGTTTTTCTAAAAAATGTCTTAACATTTTTGAAAAAGAAATATCATCTTCAATTAATAGTATATGTTTCATGAATTCTAAATTTAGATTACAAAAGTATTAAGTTATTTATTATAAAGAAAGCATAAAAAAGGATACCCATCTAAAGGTATCCTTTTTTTCTAAAGTCTGATGTAATATTTAAATTACAAACAACCAACCAACTATTTTTAATTAAGCTTTAATGTCTGTTTCTTTTAACCAGTTACCATCTTTATCAATAAAAACAATGTTGGTTATTTCTTCAGCTTTAAGCTCTAATTTATATTGTGCATTACTATTTACATATGCTTTTGTTAATACAGCATCTGTGTAGTCTTTCTTTACAGCGTCAGTAATTGTAGTTGGCAGTTCCTCTAAAGAAACTTCTATAAAACCTTCTGTTGTAGAAGTAGTAACGGTTTCTATAGGTGAAATATTATTTGCGAATGCAACTACTGATAAACTACTTGCTAAAATTGCTACTGATAAAATTAATTTTCTCATAATATTAGTTATTTAAATTAGTGTTATTGTTTTACGTTTGAAGTAAAAGGAATAATTATGCCACTAATCATAAATAAAAAGAAAACACATTGTAATCAATTGTTTTTGAGTTGTTTAAATGTTTTCTTGGTGTGTGTGGGTCAAAAAATGAATTGTGTAAAAAGTGTGTAGTTTTTTGTTAGCTGAGTAAAAAATACACCTTTATTCGGTAGTTGATATTTATTTTTAGATAAAGATGTAAATTGTTTTAAACTAGAAGTGAATTTTTAAATCGATTGATCATTATCTTTCTTTTTAAGTTCGTTAGCTTTTCTTATAATAGCTTTTAAACGTTCTTTATTTTGTTGTTTCTCTAACTTAACTTTGTTTATTTTTCTGTTTAAAAGCTTGGTATGTTTTGCCTTGTTAACTGTGTTTTTGGCTTTTCCTTTTTTTGGCATTTTTTGATAGGTAATTTAGATGACAAAAATATTGGATTTAAATTTAAAAAGAAAGCCATAAACAAGTTATACCTTTCTTTTGTATTGTTTTAAAGTAGATTTTATAAAGTTTCTTTAAAATCGTTTAGCTTTTTTATAGCTTCAGTATCTATTTCTTTACCATCTTTTGTAAACCAAATATGTGTGTCGCTTAAATATTGCATACCTAAATATTTTGCTGATTCTACAAATGGCATATTAAATCCATCGCGCAAATCATTTTCGCCAGAATTACTTAACATTGCCATTTTTTTACCACGTAATTTCCTGCCCAATTCTTTTTTGTAGTGAAGTAAATCAGACATTCGATCAAAAAAGACTTTTAAAATTCCGCTCATTGCATACCAATATACTGGTGTTGCAAAAATAATAGTATCGTATTTACTTATAATTTCTTCCATTAAAGGTAAAAAATCATCATCCTTGTTTTTAAATTCATAATTAAAATGACCAATCTTTTTGGTAGCTAAATCAATCACATCAAAATTATTGTCTTTGTTTAAATAACGAACTATTTTATTGGTATTGCCTAAAGAGTTTGAACTTGCTTGTATAATTACTTTTGTATTCATGCCATTTTGTTTTATACAAAGATCAAATTAGAAAAGCTTAAAAAGTAGGAATTGTTATTGTAAATTTTGATTAACAAGAAGAAAAAGACTATTGATTTTAAGTGAAAATACAAAAAAAAATAGTTAAGTATTAGAATTGCTTAAAAGATGTTTTTTGATGTAATGTTTGTGTTAGGGATTGTAGCGGCATCCTTTTTGTTTTTCACAAAAAGATATAGCGAAAAGCCCGGCCGATAGGAAACACCCAAAAAAATTACTCTTTATTCTCTTCAATAGAATTTAACTGTGTGTTTAAAGATTTGGTAGATAATTGTACTTCTATTAAAGAAATAGTAAGCGAAATAACCAAAGCAAGTAAACTTAAACCAAATACAATATTTGCAGCACCATTATTTTGAAGATATAAAAGCGCCATGGTAATTACTGCACCCAAAAAACTAATAATTGCAGTGGCTTGCATGTTTCTAATAAGGTATAATCTTTTTCTTAGTTGATTAATTTGGATTTTAATACTTTTTGTTGGGTTACTTAAAAACTCTTTATGAAGTTGACGAATTAAGGCAGCAATTGCTAAATAACGTGCATTATAGGCTAACATTGTTAATGAAATAGCAGGGAATAATAATGCCGGAATACTCATTTCTAAAATCATGATATTGTAATTAAGTTTTTAATACTAATAAGTAATTTCTGTTTTAAAGGGAATTAAATCTAGGGTTAAATTTTCTTTGTCAAGTTTCCTTCCTCTAAAAGTTAGGTACATATCTTTATAAAGGGATTTCAATTTTTTTCCATTCTCCAGTGGTGGAAAAGGTGCTTATATAAGAGAAATAATCGCCTGAATTTGTTTTAATTCTAAATGGATATTTTTACCATCACCTTTTAATTTAATCTTAATTTTTGTTTGTTTTTTAATTTCTATTTTTTCGGTACGATAACGAACAGAAGAGAAACCTCCGTTATTTTCTAAAGAAACAAAACCTTCAAAAATGCCATAACCTTCGTGATTTAGGTAAAAAGAACCTGAAGATCTTCCGCCCATAACAACATCGTCTACTGTTTTCCAGTTGGTGATATTTGCTTGCTTATTGAATTTAAAAATTACTTGAGATAGTAATGAAGAAGAAGATAAAATCATGATAAATAATAAGTGTTTCATTATGCATTTTTTTAAATTAATTTAAAGTACCTACTTTTATAAGGATTACCAATTTCTAATTTCTTTAATTTGATTTCCAGAATGTTATTTTATAATACTTAAAGCATCTTCAAGATTGCGTGCAGATCCTATTTTAGATCTCGAGTCTATAAATACATTAACTTTTATATGTCTAATTTACTTGAACCAGCAACTTTATACGCATTTTGACCACCACCTTGTGTTACAACTCTCTTTGTCATATTTTTTTCTTAGCGATTAATACTTTTTTATTTTTTAAAATAGAATTAAATACTTGTGAAGTTAACAAGTAGATTTCAATTTCCCAAATAAATAAGTTATTGAGCTTGTTATAAGTTTAAAATTGTTCTTATCTATAAATATATATTGGTTTAATGTGTTGTTAATTAGTGTTTTTTGTAATTATTTTCAATTAAGGTTAGATTATATCAAAATAAAACATATATTTGGGTGCCCAGTTTGGGTGCCCAAAAAAACAAACGAAAATCGAAACAAATATTATTTTTATTATGGGAGTTTCTGGTGTTGGAAAAAGCACCATAGGAAGCTTATTATCTGAAGAGTTAGCAATTCCTTTTTTTGATGGAGATGATTTTCATCCAGAAAATAATATTTTAAAAATGTCTAGAGGAGAAGCTTTAAATGATAACGACAGATTTGGATGGTTAAAAACACTGAATGAATTAGCTGTAAAGCAATTGAAGAAAAAGGGTTGTGTTATTGTTTGTTCTGCATTAAAAGAAAGTTATAGAAATATTTTAAACACAAACATAAAAGGGAATTCTAAATGGGTTTTCTTAAATGGTTCTTTTGAACTTATAGAAAAACGAATTAATAATAGAAGAGATCATTTTATGAGTTCTGATTTATTAAGATCTCAGTTTGATATTTTAGAAGAACCCAAAAACACTATTGAAATAGATATAAGTTTAACGCCAGAAAATATTATTAAGGCTATTAAAAATGAATTAAAAATGAAATCAGAATTTGGTCTTTTTGGATTGGGAGTTATGGGGAAAAGTCTAAGTAGAAATTTAGCTAATAATGATTTTAAAATATCATTATTTAATAGACATGTTGCTGGTAAAGAAGAAAATGTAGCGTTAAATTTTAAAAATGAATTTAAAGAGTTGTCTTCAGCAATTCCTTTTGATAGTATAGCACCTTTTGTAAACTCTTTGCAAAAACCAAGAAAAATTATGCTAATGGTTAATGCAGGTAAAATAGTAGATGGTGTTATTGAAGATCTTTTACCTTTTTTAGATGATGGTGATATTTTAATTGATGGAGGAAATTCAAATTATAATAAAACAAAAGAACGCTTTGATTATTTAATGTCTAAAAATATTCATTTCATTGGTTCAGGAGTTTCTGGAGGTGAAGAAGGAGCTTTAAAAGGTCCGTCAATTATGCCTGGTGGAGATAAAGATGCTTACAAAGAAGTTCAACCATTTTTAGAAGCCATTGCGGCAAAAGACGCTAATGGTTTGCCTTGTTGTACACACATTGGAACAGAAGGAAGTGGGCATTTTGTAAAAATGGTTCATAATGGAATTGAATATGTAGAAATGCAACTGCTAGCAGAGGTATTTATTATCTTAAAAAGATTAGGAAATGATCCAGATCAGATAGCTACTATTCTAGAAGGATGGAAAGAAACAGCAAATAGTTATTTGTTAGAAATAACCATTGATATCTTAAGAAAAAAAGAAGGAGATGATTGGTTAGTAAATAAAATAATGGATAAAGCTGGTAATAAAGGTACAGGTAATTGGACTACAATAGCAACTGCTCAATTAGGTATGCCAAGTACTATGATTGCTTCGGCTTTATTTGCTCGTTATATTTCATTTTATAAAGAAGAAAGAATTATAGCTAGTGAGAATTTTAAATTGGAAGATAACCTTAGTTTAAATTTTACTATTGATGATGTTTTAAATGCATATCAATTTGCTAGAATAATAAATCATTATCAAGGGTTTAAATTAATCCAAGAAGCATCTGTAAATTATAAGTGGAATTTAAACTTAAGTGAATTGTCTAGAATATGGACAAACGGATGTATTATTAGATCTGATTTTATGTTAGAATTAGTTGCCATTTTTAAAACTACCAATAATTTATTGATGGATTCTAATATTGTTAAAAGAATTGAAGCACTAAAGCCAAGTATTAAAAAAGTAGTTTCTGAGTGTGTTTTAAATGAATTACCAATTTCAAATTTAAGCGAATCGATAAACTTTTTAAACAGTTTTAAAATAGCAAATTCATCCGCAAATATAATACAAGCACAACGCGATTATTTTGGTGCACATACCTATCAAAGAAAAGATGATGCTTCTAATAAGTTTTATCATACTAACTGGAAAAATAACTAAACTAAAAACTATAAAATCATGGCAGTAACTGAACAAAAAAAGTCATTACTAAAAAAAATAATTTCTATTATTTTGGGCTTTGGTCCTGGTATTTTTGCTATTGGTTATACTATAGGTACAGGGAGTGTAACATCTATGATTGTTGCAGGAAGTAAATTTGGAATGCAATTATTATGGGTGCTTTTCTTGAGTTGTTTATTCTCTGGGATTTTAATGTTTGCATATGGTAATTATGCTTTAATTACTGAGGAAACTGCATTATACGGATTCAAAAAGCATTTAAAGTTTGGAAAAACTTTAGCCATTTTAATTATTGTGGGAATTACATTCGGACAATGGAATTCTTTAATGGGAATTCTGGGGATTTCATCTAATATTATTTTTGAAATATTAAATACAAATTTCGAAGGACTAAGTGCTTTTAAATATGAAAGTGTATTAACAATAGCAATTGTAATAATGGTTGTCTTTTATTTATTAATGTTAGTAGGAAAATATACTTTTTTTGAAAAGATATTAATCATTTTTGTTTCTATAATGGGGCTTTCTTTTTTTCTTTCATTCTTTTTTGTTCAACCACACTCAGTAGATGTTATTAAAGGATTAATACCTACAATTCCAGATGTTCCAGGAGGTAAAATGTTAGTAGCGGCTTTTGTTGGTACTACAATGGCATCAGCAACTTTTTTATCTCGCCCATTGTTTGTAAAAGGCAAAGGATGGACTAGAGACAATTTAAAACAACAGAAAAAAGATTCAATTACGGCTGCTATTTTAATCTTTGTAATTAGCGGAGCTATAATGGCAGTTGCAGCAGGTGCTTTGTTTTATGATGGAAAGGAAGTTACCCAGGTTTTAGATATGGCAAATACATTAGAGCCAGTTGCTGGTAAATGGGCAGTTTCTATTTTCTTTTTTGGAGCACTAAGTGCAGGGTTATCATCAATTTTTCCATGTTTATTAATAGCACCATTATTAATTGCTGATTATCAATCAGGAACTTTAGATACAAATTCTCGTCAGTTTAGAATTATAACAGCTATAGCATGTTTAGTAGCTTTAATTGGTCCAGCATTTGGAGCAAATCCTATAGAAATTCAAATATTATCACAAGTTTTTAATGTATTTGTATTACCAATTGTAATTCTTGGAATTATATTAATGTTAAGTAGTAAAAAAGTAATGAAAGATTATAAAACAAGTTTAGGTGTTTATATTGGAATGTATGCAGCATTGTTTTTTTCTTTAGTGATTTCGTATAATGGTATATTGGCACTATTAGATTATTTATAATCTTAAAATAAAGTAACACATAATAAAAAAGAATTAGTTAGCGTGAAAATTAGTTTAATAGATAAAAATGAAAATAGATTAGTACAGAATGTTGTAATCTGTAAAATTCGTGATTTAATTAACGCAAAATCATTAGAACGTGGAGATAAACTTCCGTCTGAAAGGATAATGTCAGAAAAATTTGATGTTAAAAGAAATCATATTAGAGAGGCTATTAGAAGGTTAGAGTTTTATGGAGTATTAAAATCAATGTCGCAAAGTGGAACCATATTAGCAATTGGTTTAACAGGTTTTAATGGAATTGTAAATGAAATAGTTTCTTTAGATACACCATCATTTGATGAATTGGTTGAAACTAGAATTTCATTAGAATTAAAAATAGTTTGTTTGGCTTCTGAAAGAAGAACTGAAGACGATTTAAGAAAAATAAAGGAAGCTTTAAATGCTTTTAAAGAAAAGATAACTGAAGGAAAAGATTATTTAGAAGAAGATTTATTATTTCACTTAGCTATTGCTAAAGCAAGTAAAAACAGTACAATGCTAACATTAATGCTTTTAATAACACCACCAATTTTGGCAACTTATGAGTGGGAAACGGTGTGTGAAGGAGATAAAGTTGCTTCTGAAATAAAGAAGCATGAAGATATTTATTTAGCAATTAAAGCTAAAGATATTAAGTTGTCAAGAGAAATGATGGAAGCACACTTTTTTAGGATATAATAGGAAGAATTCAGGTGAAAAATTGCCTTTATTCTCACATAATAAAAGATAAAACCAAAAATAATAAAATGAATAAAAAAACGATTACAAAAATAGGAGCACTTTTATGTTTTAGCGCTTTTTTTATGTTAGGTAGTTGTAAAAAAACTACTAAAGAATCTAACGAAAAAGAAGAAGCTAAAAAAGAAGAACAAAAGAAGGTTTATGCGAGTGATGTTACTCCTTTTTTTAATGATTGGAGATTAATCTTGGGTGATGGGTCAAATGCAGGTCATGCAAATAATTTTGAACATAAAGATTTCTTTTTCACCCAAAAAGATGGTGAAAGTAATTGGGTTGTTTATAAAGCTCCAAATGGAGGAGATACACACGGAACATCAAATAATACAAGAACTGAATTAGCACAAGAAAAAAAATGGTATCCTTCAAAAGCTAATGATAAATTAACAGCAACTCTTAAGGTAATGAACGTGTCAACAACTGGTGATGCAAGAGTTGCTGCTTCATATTCTGTAGTTGTTGGGCAAATTCATAGTGCAGACGGACATGAAAATGAACCACTTAAAATATTTTATAAAAAATTCCCTGGACATACCAAAGGTTCGGTTTTTTGGCATTATGAAATTAATACACAAGGAGATGATAACTCAGGAAGATGGGATTATTCTACAGCTGTTTGGGGGAATGATTTTTCTGTTGTCGGTAAAGAAGAAAATACTTATCCAAAAGAATTAGAAGACGGTATTGCATTAGGAGAAGAGTTTAGTTACGAAATAGAAGTTAAAGATGGTATTATGAATTTGAAATTCATGAGTGATGGTCATGAGACCAAAACATTCACTAAAAATTTAATAGTATCAGAATACACTACGTCAGCTAATATTCCAAAGCAAACTCAAGAATTATTTGTACCGATAGGTCAAGATGGAGTGGAACGTAAAAGTGCATATGCAGGTGAGGGTTGTTTCTTTAAGTTAGGAGCTTACAATCAAACTAATGGAAAATCTCCTGAAGTAAATAAAAACTGGTGTTCTGGAGCTGAAACGCATAAAGGAGATATACAAAAACAATATAAAGATGGAAATTATGCTGAAGTTTGGTTTAAAACAGCAAGCATAAAAATAAGTGATGCCTCGGTTTCTAATGAAGGTTATTTCACAAAAAATGATTAATCAATTAATTTAAAGATACAATGAATACTAATAAATTAACTGGAAAGAATGTTTTGATAACGGCAGGTGCTCAGGGAATTGGAGAGTCAATAACGAAGCATTTTATTGATAGCGGAGCTAATGTTGCAATACATTATTTTTCTAGTGCAGATACCGCGAATGAATTAATAGAATACGCAACTAAAAAAGGACAAAAAGCAGTTGCAATAGCAGGAGATTTAACAAAAGAAGCTGATGCAATTGCGCTGGTAAAAAAAACAATACAAGAATTAGGAAGTTTAGATGTTTTAATTAATAATGCAGGTTCACTTGTTGCTCGTAAAATGCTAAGTGAAATGGAAACTGAATTTTGGAATAAAGTAATGGATATAAATTTAACATCTATGATGTTTGTAACCAAAGCAGCTGCTCCTCATTTAGCAAAAAATGATAATAGTAGTATTGTTAATTTGGCTTCACTTGCTGGACGTAAAGGTGGTCATCCAGGATCTTTAGCTTATGCTACTAGTAAAGGAGCAATTTTAACATACACCCGAGCACTTTCTACAGAGTTAGGTACAGATGGAGTGAGAGTTAATGCAGTTGCTCCTGGACTTATTTTAGGTACTTCATTTCATAATACGCATACAACAAAAGAATCAGCAGCAAAAACAACAGCTGGTATTCCTATCCAACGAGCAGGTAATGCAGCAGATGTTGCTAGAGCAGTTTTATATTTAGCCTCTGAATATGATGGTTTTATTACTGGAGCTACTTTGGATATTAATGGAGGTGTTTATAATATGTAGGATTTCTAGTTAGAATATATTTATTAAAAAAAGATTTTATGTTAAAAACTCCAGTTATTCATCCAACAATTATGGAAACACTTGCAAGATCTGGTCATTTTGCACAAGTTGTGATTGCAGATGGGAATTTACCTGTTGGAGCAATGACAGGACCTAATTCAACAACAGTACATCTTAATTTTCGACCAGGATTGTTAGATGCTTTAACGGTGCTTGAAGGAATATTAGAAGTTTGTCCTATTCAAGGTGCAATTGTAATGGAAAAGCCTGCTGAAGCAAATGCAGAGATTCATGACTCGTATAAAAAAATATTAGGAGACGTAACATGGAAAGAGATGGAACGTTGGTCTTTTTATGATAAAATAAGAGAACCTGCCACTACATTAATTATTCAAACAGGTGAACAACGTCGCTTTGCTAATTTGATTTTAACTGTAGGTGTAGTGAAAATGGCAGAAGAAAGTAATTTTTAAGTTTTTAGAATTACTTATTAAAGAGAAGTGATATTCTATAAGAGCATTGCAGGTTAAAACATATATTTAGCTTGTAATGCTCTTGTAGTAAAAAAGAAGTTGGGAAAATTTTTAATAATTGTTGTGAGAAATTATTTAAAATAAGTGCCTTCTAATTGTATCTCTCTTATATTTTTCACTCTTAATAGTTGAATGTTTTAATATTCTATTATGATTTATTTTCTGTTGAAGGTTATAATGCATCATGGTAAAAACTCAGAGTGTCTTTTGTTTCTTGTTTAGTATTTTATAAAAGTTATCGTTTAAAGGGGTGAGCATCAATGTGTCTTTAATTTGCTCAAAAGAATTAAAAGTAATTAATAGCTTAGGTTTAAGCTATTATAGTTGCTATTTTGTAATATTACTATTATGTACTTAAATCAGTTTCTTCCCATGTTATATCTTTTGAGAGCATCCAAGTTAAAGAATGTCTTCGTTCGTGAATAACTCCACCATTTCCCATTGGATCAAAACCTTCAGGTACTGTATTTCCCCCTAATTGCGCGCTTCTAACAGCGTTATGAAGACAATAGAATAAATCTTCTTTTTTTACAATAACATCTTCTGGAATCTTCTCTTGGTTCAAAGTCCACTCAGTAATTGTAGTATCTAAAGAACAAGTATAGTTTATTAAAATTTCTTGCATTTGTTCACCAGACATCATTTGACCTGTGATTTCTGGTTCTTTATAACCAAAATACCAAGCTAAAGGCCAAGCGTTTTCAAATTTCCAGCCGATAGCATTTCTTAAATTTTCATCATCTCTTGAAGAACTAAGAATTATCCTTTCATCTTCAGTCATAAAATTTTTAAGTTCATTTTTTGATACAAAACTTAAAACTTTTTCACTAGGTAAATTATCAGAAGGAACCATAAGCCATAAAACTAATGCTTTAATTGCATGTAATCTTCCTGCTATTTCTATTGAAGGTCGTAGGTTTCTATTCCAATCTGTAGGTAGCGATTTAGCAGGTGAAAAACCAGCTGTATTACAGGTATTAATTGTTTGAAGTCTAGATTCTGTCATCCAAGGAACTTCGTCTGTTGTTGATTGACTATTTTCTTTTGATTGTGTTTTGGATTTTAACTTAAATAGCTTTCTAAAGAAACTTATGATAAATAGATGTTTTTATAGTTTTAACAAAAAAATAGTCTAAAAACAAGGACTTTGCTTTTAGACTATTTATAAAAGTTGAATCTTTTTTGTTGTTATTTAATCTCTAAAAGATAAGGCATTCTTGCTTGAATTCCCTCTACGTTTTTCATTTGGTTTACAGTGTTGTATAAACGATAGTTTTCATCTCCTAAACTTTCTTTTAAAAGTGCTTCTTTATCAATTTTCATAAAAGGTAAACCACTAAAAGTATCTTTGAAATCTTTTTTATAGTTTGGGTAACTACGGATTTTATAACTGTCTAATTCTGCTAATTCAGCTGCAATTGTAATTGCATCTTGTAAACTACCTAATTTGTCTACTAAGCCATTATTTAAAGCTTCTTTACCAGTCCAAACTCTTCCTTGCGCAATTTCATTTACAGCCTCAAATGTCATGTTTCTACCATTTGCAACTCTGTTTACAAAAGTGGTGTAAATTTGCTCTACACCTTCTTTAGTAACATCATAAAATTTTTGATCCATTGGTTCAAATAAACTGTAATTAGCACTTTTATTAGTACTTACTTGTTCTGCATTAATTCCAATTTCAGTAGCTAATTTATGTGCGTTAGGAATAGCTCCAAAAACCCCAATAGAACCAGTAATTGTTGTTGGTTCTGCTACAATTTTATTTGCGTTACAAGCAATGTAATATCCACCAGAAGCAGCTAAATTCCCCATAGAAACTACTAAAGGTTTTTCTTTTTTTGCCAATTCTAATTCTCTCCAAATCAGTTCAGAAGCTAGAGCGCTTCCACCAGGGGAATTAACACGCAGCACAATAGCTTTTATTTTTTTATCATTTACAGCTTTTTTTATAGCCTTATTTATAATTCCTTGTCCAATAATTTTATCGTTACCTTCTCCGTAATTAATTTGCCCTTGTGCATAAATAACTGCAATTTTATCCTTTGCTGTTGATGAAATTCGTCCTTTTCCAGTAGAGATATAATCACCAATAGAAATGGTTTCTAAATCATCAGTATTAATAATTGCTTTTAATTTACTTTCATATTCATCTTCATAAATAGCAGCATCAATTAAATTGTTTTGTTTTGCTAAATCGGCATTTCTAGCATCAGAATTATCAGCAATTAAGTTTAACTTCTCTTCAGAGATATTTCTATCTTTACTTACTTCTTTGGTAATTTCTGACCAAATAGATTTTAAGAACGAAGTAGTTTGCTCTCTATTGGCTTCACTCATTTTATTTGCTAAAAATGGTTCCACAGCACTTTTGTATTTTCCATGACGAATCACTTCCATTTTTACTCCATATTTATCTTCAAAATCTTTATAATATAAAATTTCTGTAGATAATCCCTTAAAGTCAATGGCACCAACTGGATTTAAAAATAAACTATCAGCAACAGAGCTTAAATAATAGTTTTGTTGGTCATAAACATCATTATAAGCATAAATAAATTTACCTGTTTCTTTAAATTCACTAAGTTTTTTTCTGATAGATTGAGCTTGTGAAATACCAGAATTTACAAATGTTGTTTTAATACTAATACCTTTAATATTGTCATCAGTTTTAGCATTTTCTATAGCATTTATAATAACATCTAGTCCAATTTCCTTTTTAGGTAAACCTAATGCTTTACTAAAAGGATTATCATCTTCTGGAGCAAAATCTTTTATGTTTGTAGATAAATCTAGTTCTAATATAGAATTTGGTTCTGTGGTTATTTCATCTCCAGATCCCATTAAAACCCCTATGATCATAAAGAAGAGGAATAATAAAAATAAAGCAATAAAAAAGCCAACAATTGTAGCTAATAGGTTACGTAAAAATTTCATTTTAATAATTTAGTTAATGCAACAAATATACACTTTTTAGAAAGTAATTTTCACTATAAATTCATTCGGTATTTACGCTGAATAAATTCAAAATAATTAAATAATTTATAGTTTACATCATAGCCATAATTTACATTAGAGTTGTAATCAATTAAGTTTTCGTAAATATTAGGATTGTATCTAAAAGGTTGGTTTACTCTTATGTTATAATTACTGACATAAAGTAAATTTTTGTTTTCTAAATACACTTGAGAATAAAAACCTTCTGGTTGAGCAACGCTTTGTAAGAATAAATTAAAGCCAGGCTCTATAATTATAATTTCATATTCCAAACTATCATTTGCAATAACAACAGGGTTTTCTTTTTGAGATTGATTTGAAAGTGTAGTAGGACTTCCACAACAAAAAAACAGAAAGCCAAAAAGAAATAAAATAGAGTATTGTAAAACTTTCATAACCAAAGTGTTTAAAGTATAAAGATAAAAAGAAAAACGGTATGAAATTACATTTTAAGAGTTTCATATCTCGTATTAGTTGTTTTTTTAGGCTTTATTAATTAATTTAACAAAATAATTTTATTGTAATTTGTTGAGAAGAATACAGTAGTGGAAAAAATTAAAGAGTAAGATATGGAAACAAAAAAACAGTTTGAGGACAGAATACAATTACCTTTTTCGTTTGACGTTGAAAAAATGTTAAAGGAAGTACATTCGTTAAAAGAAGAACATTATGAATATTATAAAGTAATTCAGTTACGTGCTCCAGCTCATTTAGTAGACACATCATTACCTTTTCCGCCTCCAGCAGATGATTATGCAGATGGTACTTGGACCGACTGGTTAGATACACCTGCTTTAGAAAAAGCACCTTATTTACGAAGTATAATTGATAAGTTTAAAGAGTATAGCACTGTAAATCTTGTTAGGTTATTGTTTTTGGCGCCAGGTTCTGTTGTAAAAGAACATACCGATCCAACGTTAGCTTTAGAGGAAGAAAAGTCAATGATTCGACTTACGATTCCTATAGATAATAATGATGGAGTTGAATTTTTTTTGAATAATACTTTAGTCCCTATGAAAACAGGTGAGTGTTGGTATTTACGTTTATCAGATTCTCATAGAGTTATTAATGCAGGAAGTACAGATCGAATTAATTTAACAATTGATCTTATTCCAAATGATAAGATTGTAGAAATTATTGACAATTCTATTTAGGTAGAATTGCAATTTCAGTTTATCATGTAGGTATTTTCATTGTTGTCATTTATCTAAATATTTATTACAGTAAGAATTTAAATTCTTTAGAAGCGGTTAATCTAGTGTCTTTTTTTCTGGATTTTGATGAATCTCTATTTTATTAAAAAATGTGTTTTATACTTTTTAATAATTCATCAAAATTCATATCTTGATATATTATTGTCTTTTTAGATTTTTTATTGGTGCTAATATCCTCTACTTCCATATAATATTTACCTCTATATTTTTGAAATGTAGAAATATAAATAAGTGCATTTTTACCAAAATCAGAAATACCAACAGCGCACAAATCTCCCTCCCAAAAATCATTAACTATAAAATTAGGAAATAGTTTATTTAATTTACTTAAAGTGTGATAATATCTTTATGCTTTATTAGTGAATTAAATCCTGTTTTCATAAAGCTGTTAATTCAAAACATCCGTTTGATTAAAGAAGTTTTCAATACTATTATTCGCTTTTTCTTTACCATTATTTAACCAATTAATATAATCAGTTGGGTTAGGAGTGTATCCAACAGGATTGTTTAAAACTTGTGTTCCGTTTGTATTTACCAAAACATAATACGGTTGTGTATTAGTTTTAAAGAATATGGTTTGAAAATGAGACCATTTATGTCCGTAATTAAGAAGCTTTCTTGTTTCCCCATTAATTCTTTTTACTACAATCTGTTCGTCTTTAGGTAATTCTTTTTTGTCATCAACATATAAAGAAATTAAAACATAGTCGTTACGTAAAATAGCATCAACTTCTTTAATTGGCCAAACATGTTCTTCCATTTTACGACAGTTAACACAAGCGTATCCAGTGAAATCTAATAAAATAGGTTTGTTTACTTTTTTAGCGTAAGCCATACCTTCTTTTAAATCTTTAAAACAGGTTAAATTATTAGGACAACTACTTGGGTGTAAAAAGCTATACCCAACAGAAGGAGCTAATCCACTTAATAAAGAAAGTGGAGTAAACGTATTTGTTTCTTTATTGACTCTAAAACCAGAAGCCAAATAAATGGTGAAAGCAGCAATTAAAATTCCAAAAGCAATTCTTGGAAACGATATTTTTTGCAAAGGAGAATCATATTTAAATCTAATTTTTCCTAATAAATACAATGCTAATAAGGCAAAAATAATGATCCAAATAATCAAAAATGGTTCGATTTTCAAAATTCCCCAATGTTGCACCAAATCGGCATTTGATAAAAATTTAAAAGCTAAAGCTAATTCTAAAAAACCTAAAACAACTTTTACGGTATTCATCCATCCGCCAGATTTTGGTAACGAGTTTAACCAACCTGGAAAAGCTGCAAAAAGAGCAAATGGTAATGCAATAGCTAAAGAAAAACCTAGCATTCCAATAACAGGAGCTAAACCACCTTTAGAAGCTGCTTCAACAAGTAACGTTCCAACAATTGGACCAGTACACGAAAAAGAAACTACCGCCAAAGCAAGTGCCATAAAGAAAATACCTATAAGTCCGCTTTTGTCTGCTTTATCATCAATTTTAGTAGACCAAGAACTTGGCAAGTTAATTTGATAAAACCCAAGAAATGAAAGTCCAAAAAATACTAAAATGATAAAAAACACAACGTTAAACCAAACATTAGTAGAGAGTCGGTTTAAAGAATCAGCACCAAAAATTATGGTAATAATATATCCTAAAAACACATAAATAGCAATAATAGATAAACCGTAAATAATTGCATTTCTAATACCAATTCTTTTGTTTTTACTTTGTTTGGTAAAATAACTTACAGTCATTGGTATCATTGGAAAAACACAAGGCGTTAACAATGCAGCGAAACCAGATAAAAAAGCAATTAAAAATATGTTTAAAAGAGATGATTTATCATTTTCTTTAGCGACCGAAGAAGTAGTAGAATCATTTAAACTATTCAAATCTGCAACTGGAGCTTGAAAATGATTGTTACTAATTCCGTATAATAAACTATTTGCTTCTTGATCTGTTAAACTTAAAACCTCTTTGTTTATTGTTGAAGTTGTTACGCTTCCTTTAGGCGCGTTAAAAACTAATTGTTTTATTTTTGGAGGTAAGCAACGAACTTCATCACAAACCATAAATTCAACATCCGCATTAACAGTTGCAGAAGCTGATAATAATTTTATTTTTTGTTTAAAAGTAGCTTTTTTTTCGAAGAATTTAATTCGCATTTTAAACGTTTTATCATCTTCTATAATACCAATATCTTCAGTTGTTTTTCCAACTAAAGTGTAGTTTTCATTTGGTGTATATGTAAAAATAGTAGGTCTTGGCCCTCCTTTTGGAACTTCTTGAGCATATAAATGCCAACCTTTATCTATAGTAGCTGTAGTAATTAAAGTATATTCAGTTTCAGTGTTTTTTTCTATACTCGTTTTCCATTTTATAGGATTAATAACTTGAGAAAAAGAAGTACTTATAGAAGTAATGAAAACTAAAAAGAAAAATATTTTTTTCATAATTAAAGGGATACTAAAAATTATTTGTTGTTAGTATGACGTAAAAATACTGTTTTCGTACAAATTAAAATGATATTGTTTTCTTAAAGTTCCAAAGTTAAAATGCTATACTATTGCATTTACCAATTGTTGCTTTAAAAAAAGTATCTTGCTAAAATAAAATAGAATTATGAGAAAACGTTGTTTTTGGGTAAGTGAAGATCCTTTGTATATTGAGTATCATGATAAAGAATGGGGAGTTCCGGTTTATGATGATGCAGTTTTTTTTGAGTTTTTAATTTTAGAAACCTTTCAAGCTGGTTTAAGTTGGATCACCATTCTTAAAAAAAGAGAAAATTTTAGAGAGGCTTTTGATAATTTCGATTATAAAAAAATAGCAACGTATAGCGAAACAAAATATGAAAGTTTATTGCAAAATGCAGGAATTATAAGGAATAAACTAAAGGTGAGATCAGCAATTACCAATGCTCAATTATTCATGGATGTTCAAAAAGAATTTGGTTCTTTTTCAGATTATATTTGGAGTTTTACAAACGGAAAACCTATTATTAATGCTTTTGAAAAAAGAGAAGATGTTCCTGCAACAACACCGCTTTCAGATCAAATATCTAAAGCGTTAAAAAAACGAGGATTCAAATTTGTTGGTTCCACAGTAATTTATGCATTTATGCAAGCTACAGGCATAGTAAACGATCATACAACTGATTGTTTTAGATATAAAGAATGTAATTAATGGCAAAAAAAGTAAAAGATCCTGGATTTGGTTATAAATCCAGTAAAAACCTTAAAGAAGTTTTAAATAAAGACGGAAGTTCTAATGTGGTTCATTTGAACAGGAAGTTTAATAGTAACGATTTGTATGTGTATTGTGTAGATCTTTCTTGGTGGAAGTTTTTTTTACTAATTATTCTTTGTTACGTTGTTTTAAATGTTTTTTTTGGACTGCTTTATGTGGGAATTGGTATTGAACAAATTACACAATCTAGTAAAAGTTTTGGAAGCGATTTTTTAAATGGTTTTTTCTTTAGCGCACAAACATTAACAACAGTTGGGTATGGTGGAATTTCTCCTGTAGGCGTAACAGCAAATTTTATTGCGGCTTTTGAGGCTATGATTGGTTTGTTAAGTTTTTCATTTATTACAGGTTTGTTATACGGACGATTTTCTAAAGCAAAAGCAGCTTTAAAATTTAGTGATAATTTAATTATTAGAGATTTTAAAGAAGAAAAAGCACTAATGTTTCGGTTAATGAATAGTAGAAAAACGGTAATGATTGAACCAGAAATAAAGGTAACATTATCTATAAGTGAGCAAGATAAATATGGAGAATATCAGCGTAATTATTTTAGTATTAAGCTAGAGCGAGAAAAAATTATGTATTTGCCTACTATTTGGACTTTAGTTCATGAAATAGACGAATCAAGTCCTTTGTATAAATATTCTAATGAAGAGATTAAAGATTTAGATGCCGAATTGTATATTCTAGTTCAATATCACGAAGAAACCTATAGTCAAAAAGTATATCAGGTTATTTCTTATGATTTTTCTAATGTAGATTTTGATGTAAAATATGCACCTTCTTATAGTTTTAATGATGAAGGTTATACTGTTTTAGATCATGAAAAATTGAGCAAGGTTGAGAAGTTGTAAGGTTGATGTTATAGCTTCTTGAATTAAGCTACAAGTAAGTTTTTTTCTAGATAAACAGTTTTGCTGCATGCACTAATAATTATAGCGTTTCCCTTTGGGGCAGGCTTTCACTACTCGCTTTTTTGTAAAGAAAAGTTTACAAAAAGAGCTCAAACAAAATGTTCAATCCTTAACGCAAAATATAGTTTTAAAATTATAAAATGTTTTGTGTATGCTAACTCTAATACGCTTTTCTATTAAATATTTCGCACATGTAAGTTCTAGAATGGTAAAAAAATCCAAACAGATTAGATGACGTAAGTAATAAAATAAAGGTAGATAAAATTTAGACAATTTTAGTTTTGTCATATTTAAATCGAATTATACAATCCACCGCAAGAAACGTAAAAATTAAAAGTTGTTTGAGCATAGCGAGTTCTTTTAATTTAGTTTCGAGGATGAGATTTTATAAATGAAGAGTTGATAAGACTAGATTTTTTTGTTTCTTTTTTTATCAATGAAAAAAAGAAAACAAGTATTTTGTTTAGTTTAAATATATAGTAGTTTAAAAAATGTTAATGACAGATTTTTTTAAAAGTGATAATATATTCACATGAAAAAAAATAAAGGTAAAACGTATAATTTATCTTTAAAGAAAATAACATCAGTAAAATAGCCTAACTATTTATCAAGTATTTCGATAAAAACAATAAACCAATAGTTACCAAAATACCAATGGCAACATATTTAGCAGCATTTTTGTAATGAATGTTGTTGTTCTTTGCATCTTTTTTGTAACTATAAATCATAAAAGCAACAAAAGCAATCACAAATACAGAAGCAAAAACAATTCTACCTGTTGTAAACATTTTACCAGCAATAATAAGCATAAGATATTTTTATAATTAATTTAAGAAAGCCTTTGTATAAAGGTTGTATTTTTAGCAAAATTACAAATTAAATGAAGAACGCAATTGTATTTGGAGCAACATCTGGTATTGGAAAAGAATTAACCAAAATTTTAATACAAAATAATTATAAAGTAGCTATTATTGGTAGGCGTTTAGAAAAGTTAGAAGCGTTAAAAAAAGAATATCCAGAACATATACTAATCAAACAAAATGATATTCAGCAAATAGATGAGGTAGAAAAAGTGTTTCATGAAATTGTTTCAGAAATGAAAACGATAGATTTGGTGGTACAATCTTCTGGTATTGGTTTTGTAAATGCTGATTTAGATTTTGATAAAGAAAATGAAACAATACAAACCAATGTTGTTGGCGTAACTAAGTTATATGATTTAGCATTCCATTTATTTAAAAAACAACAATTTGGTCATTTAGTTGGTATTTCATCTATAGCCTCTTTAAGAGGAAATAAAGATGCGCCTTCTTATTTTGCATCAAAAGCATATCAGAAATCGTATTTAGAAGGTTTGTATATTAAAACAAAAACAATAGCATCTAAAAAAGTATTTGTAACAGATATTAGACCTGGTTTTGTAGATACAGCAATGGCTTTAGGAGCAGATGTTTTTTGGATGGTTTCTTTAGAAAAAGCGGTAAAACAAATATATACAGCAATAAAAAAGAAAAAAAGAAAAGCATATATTTCTAAAAGATGGACATTAATTGCTTGGGTTTTTAAATTAGCACCTTCTTGGTTGCTGAAAAAGGTAATGTAGTCTAAATGAAAAATTAATTTGCTGAAAATCTTTTGTTTATTAAACAAAATGAATAATTTGTACTTTTACACAAATTAGTAAAATGTTTAACAGAGTAATAGTTGTACTTTTTGTAGTAATTAATTACGTTTCATGTAATTATTTTTCTCCGAAATCTAACAAGTCAGATAGCGTGTTAGATACTATTATTAATTTTACTAAAGTAGATGTTTCTCCTTCTTTTAAAGTTTGCGATAAATTATTGGACGAAGCAAAAACCAATTGTTTTAGGCTTAATATTCATCAACAAATAACAAAACATTTAAAAAAAGTAATAGTTGTTTTTGAAGAAGATATTAATGAAACTATTGTAAATGTAATTTTAACGATTAACAATAAAGGTAAAATTACACTTAAAGAAATATTAACTACAGATGCGTTTACAACAACAAATACAAGTTTAGAAGAAGAACTAATTGAAGCAATAAGAAAACTTCCAACATTAAGTCCAGCAATAAAAAGAGGAATTCCGGTTGAAACAGAATATACATTACCTATAAAAATAAAAGTAGCGGAATAAGTAAAAATATAGGAGAAATAACTATAAATACACTTACAATTACCCAAAAACTAAACAGAATTCTACTGAACTTTGTAGGTTTTTCTTTTTTAATTTTTTCCTTAAATTCTTCAATTTTATAATTTAAAATTTGCTCTTTGGGTATATTCAAATCAATAATTCCTTTTACTAATAAGCCTTCTTTATATCCTTTAAGAACTTCATTAAAATGAGTTAAAACTCCAAATCCCATTGCCTATAAAGACATCAATCCAATAGGGAAGTGTTTCCATATATTGGTTGCAATTTCCCATCCAGCAATAAAAGCTTCACCTTTCCAGGTAACATCTTTATCGTATAAAATATGTTGTACATCATGTACATGAATTACTTTTTTTCTGAAGTCTGAATTAGGAAGCTTAATAGAGAATAATTTAAATTTTAATAAAAAATAAGCATCATTTTTACCACCATCTTTAGCTAAGTTATTTTGAATATAAAACTGTTTTAATTCTTTAGAAATGAGCATAAGCAACTATTTGTTAAACAAAATTAAAGATCATTTTTTCTATTCATATTGATAAATGTCAAGAAATTAAATTAATAATTATTGAAAAACCCAAAGGAAAATTTTCAATAAACAATGATAATTTTATTACATTTATATAATCATATGAAAATGTAAAGAAAATGAAGAAATACAAGGTAGTTGAACAAATTAATCTAGATAAAAGTATTACCAAAGAAGTAGTTGATAATGCTGAAAAGAAACTTAAAAAGTTAAGAAAAAAGATTAGTAAGTTACAAGATACCATGTATGCAGAAGGAAAATACAGTATTTTGGTGTGTTTACAAGGAATGGATACTTCTGGTAAAGACAGCTTAATTAGAGAGGTTTTTAAAGATGTAAACGCACGAGGAGTGCAAGTACATAGTTTTAAAGTACCAACAGCGTTAGAATTAAGTCACGATTTTATGTGGCGTCATTATATTGCGTTACCACCAAAAGGAAAAATTGGGGTTTTTAATCGTACACATTACGAGAATGTTTTGGTAACTCGTGTACATCCTGAATATGTGTTTGGAGAAAATATACCCACTGTAAAAAGTTTAGACGATTTAAATGATGCTTTTTATCATGATAGAATGGAAAGAATTAATAAGTTTGAAGAACATTTAGTAGCAAATGGGACTGTTATTTTAAAGTTTTTCTTAAACTTATCAAAAGATGAACAAAAAAACAGATTGTTAAGAAGATTAAATATTCCAGAAAAGAATTGGAAGTTTTCAGCAGGAGACTTAAAAGAGCGTAAATTGTGGAACGAATACCAAATGTGCTATGAAGATTTATTAAATAGAACTTCAAAAGAAAATGCGCCTTGGTATATAGTACCTGCAGATGATAAACCTACAGCACGTTATATTGTAGCAAAAACATTGTTAGAAGAAATGGAAAAGTATAATTTTGAAGAACCAAAATTAGTATCTAAAGTACTAAGTCAAATAGACGAGTTTAAAGAGCAGTTAAATAAAGAATAATTATAATTTATAAAAGGCATTACAGAATAAATGGAATTAAAGTTAACAAAACCAATCGTTTTTTTCGATTTAGAAACCACAGGAGTTAGTATTGCAACAGATAGAGTTGTAGAAATTGCAATATTAAAAATACATCCAAATGGAAATAAAGAGAGTAAAACTTGGTTAGTAAATCCAGAAATGGAAATACCAGCAGGTTCAATAGAGATTCATGGGATAACTAATGAAAAAGTAGCCGCAGAACCAACATTTAAAGAATTAGCACCAGAAATAGATAAGATGATTGCAGGTTGCGATTTAGCTGGGTTTAATTCTAACAGGTTTGATATTCCTTTATTAGCGGAAGAGTTAATGAGAGCAGGATTAGACTTTGATATGAAAGATAGAAAGGCTGTAGATGTACAGGTTATTTTTCATAAAAAAGAACAAAGAACTTTAAGTGCAGGTTATAAGTTTTATTGTGGGGAAGAATTAGAAGGTGCGCATGGAGCAGAAGCAGATACTAATGCTACTTATGAAATATTAAAAGCTCAATTAGATAAGTATGATGATATTGAAAATTCAATAGATGCATTAAGCGAGTATTCATCACATACGAAACGTGCAGATTTTGCTGGTTTTATTTTGTTTAATGATGATAAACAAGAGATTTTTTCATTTGGTAAATATAAAGGACGCACAGTAGAAGAGGTTTTAAAAGAAAATCCAGGTTATAATTCTTGGATACAAAATGCTGATTTTCCTTTATACACAAAAAAGGTATTACGTCAAATAAAAGAGAGAATGGCTGCGCCAAAAAGTAAAATGACTGACGCAGAAAAGTTAGAAGCTTTACAGCAAAAATTTAATTTAAGATAAAAGCTAAAAAGTTTTATTTAAATTAACAATTGTTAAGTTATTTTAAGTTTTTAGTATTTATATTCGTCTCATAAACACTATCACACATAAATAAATTAAGTAATAACATGTTTACAGATTATAAAAACTTACCAGGTAATTCAAGAGTTTGGGTGTATCAAGCAGATAGACGATTAACTACTGAAGAGATAGAATATATAAGCGCAAAAGCTATTATGTTTATAGAACAATGGACACGACATGGAGATGATTTGAAAGGATCATTTACGTTAAAATACGATCAGTTTTTAATATTAGGAGTTGATGAGAATTTTAATAACGTTTCTGGTTGTTCTATAGATTCATCTGTACGTTTTGTAAAAGAATTAGAGCAAGAGTTAAAAATCGATTTAATGGACAAAATGAATGTTTCATTTAAAGATGGTAACAATGTTAACATAGTAAAGTTACCAGATTTTCAACAATATGCTCAGGATAAAAAAATAACAAAGGAAACAATTGTATTTAACAATATGGTAAATACAAAACAAGATTTCGACCAAAAATGGGAAGTGCCAGCAAATGAAAGTTGGCACAGTAGGTTTTTAGTTTAAAAACATTGTTTTCTTAAAAATATTAAAACAATTATTATTCCATTGTAAGTGGTATAATAATTGTTTTGATATATAAAGAAAATTAAAAAAGAAGAATGCAGAAAAGAAAATTATTAGTACTTTTTTTTATAATAAATTGTATACTTACTATACAGTCACAAAGCGTAGATCCACTTAGAGCAAAAGATGTAAATGCGCAACAAATTTGGGTTGATAGTATTATGCAATCCATGAATATTGATGAAAAAATAGGACAACTATTTATGATTCAGGCTTATTCTAATAAAGATAAAAAGCATGAAGCTGAAATTACCGAGATGATTAAAAAATATCATATTGGTAATTTAATATTTATGCAAGGTACACCAGATAAACAAGTCGTATTAAATAATAAATACCAAGCTTTAACTACAAAAGTACCTTTGTTAATAGGTTTTGATGGCGAATGGGGTTTGGATATGCGTTTAAAGAATACCTATCGTTTTCCTTGGAATATGACTTTAGGTGCTATACAAGATGAAAAATTAATAGAACAGGTTGGAGAAAGAATAGGAGAACATTGTAAACGTGTTGGTATTCATATGAATTTTGCTCCAGTAGTAGATATTAATACAAACCCAGATAATCCAATCATAGGAAACAGATCTTTTGGAGAAGACAAAGAAAATGTTACTTATAAATCTTTAGCGTTAACAAAAGGAATGCAAAAAGTGGGCGTTTTGGCAAATGCAAAACATTTTCCAGGTCATGGAGATACTGCTTCAGATTCTCATCATACATTACCAACAATTAATTTTACAAAAGAGCGAATAGATTCTTTAGAGCTTTATCCGTTTAGAAAACAGTTCGACGCTGGTGTTGCAAGTGTAATGACTGCTCATTTAAGTATACCTTCTTTAGAACCAAATTCAGAGTTACCTTCATCTTTGTCAAAAAATGTAGTAACAAAGTTATTACAACAAGAATTAGGCTTTTTAGGTTTGGTATTAACAGATGGATTGAATATGAAAGGAGCCGCTAATTATTCATCATCAGCTGAAATTAATTTAGCAGCAATTTTAGCTGGTAACGATATGTTATTAATACCGCAAGACGTTGTAGCTTCCATAGAATTATTAAAAGAGTCAATAGTAAAAGGTATTTTAACTGAAGAACGATTGAATCATTCTGTTAAAAAGATATTGCAAGCAAAATATTTGGTTGGTTTGCATACATATGAACCCATAAAAGAAGAAAACCTTATAGAGGATTTAAATTCTATTAAAGATGAATTATTGCATAGAGAATTGATAAAAAATGCAATAACACTTATAAAAAATGACAATCTAGATGTTCCTATTAAAAAATTAGAAGATAAGAAGATAGCTTATGTTTCTTTAGGTGATGGAGATGGTGATGATTTTGCTGCAATGTTAAATAATTACGCAAAAGTAGATGTTGTAAAAGAGGATCATTTAAATGAATTAATAACAAAACTAGAGTCTTATAATTTAGTAATTATAGGTTTTCATAAGTCAGATGCACATCCTTGGAAGTCCTACAAGTTTTCAAATAAGGATATGGTATGGCTGCAAGAAATAGCAAGAAACAATAAAGTTATTTTAAATGTATTTGCAAGTCCATATAGTTTATTGCAATTAGGTAGTTATGTAAATATAGATGGTATTGTGGTTTCTTATCAGAATAGTAAACTATCTCAACAAATTTCGGCACAAGCACTTTTTGGAGCTTTTAGTATTAAAGGAAAGTTACCTGTTTCTATTAAAACAACATTTAATGTAGGTGGCGGATTAACTACTGCTTCACTTCATAGGTTTGAATATACAATACCAGAAGCAGCAAATGTTTCTTCAAAAAAAATTAAAGAAATAGATTCTTATTTAGATACTATTTTAAAACAAAAAATGGCGCCAGGTGCACAAGTTTTTGTGGCACGTAATGGAAAAGTTATTTACAATAAAAGTTTTGGTTATCAAACGTATAATAAAAGAAGAAAAGTAAAAAAATCCGATGTATACGATTTGGCTTCTTTAACAAAAATATTAGCTTCTTTACCATTAGTGATGCGATTAGAAGAAGAGAAAAGAATATCTATTTATTCTAATTTAGAAGATTTATTACCATATTATAAAGAGAGTAATAAAAACAACATTAATTTAAAACAGATGTTGTCTCACACAGCTGGTTTAAAAGCATGGATTCCTTTCTATACACGTACTTTAGATTCTGTAACAGGTAAGATTTCTAAAGAGTATTACAATTCTAAAAAATCTAAGAAATACAGTATTAAAGTAGCAAAGAATTTGTACTTAAATGCTGTTTACAAAGACTCTATAGAAGCAATAATTAGAGATTCTGATTTAAGAGAAAGAAAAGGTTATAAATACAGCGATTTAGCCTATTATATTATTAAAGATATTGTTGAAAGCAAGTATAAAAAAAGAATAGATAAAGTTGTTGATGAAGAATTTTATAAATCTTTAGGCTTAAACAGAACTTCGTATTTACCACTTAAGAAATTTAACTGGAAAACCATTGTACCAAGTGAAGAGGATGATTATTACAGAAATCAATTGTTAAGAGGATATGTTCATGATATGGGAGCAGCAATGCAAGATGGAGTAGGAGGTCATGCAGGTTTATTTGCAAATGCAAATGATGTAGGTAAAATAATGCAAATGTATTTACAAGAAGGAACTTATGGTGGTGTTAAATATTTTGAACCAGAAACAATAGAAAAGTTTAATAAACGCTATTATGCTAGTGCACGAAACAGAAGAGGTTTAGGTTTTGATAAACGACAAATTAATCCTAGAGAAAAACCTACTTGTGGAGATTGTGTTTCAGATAAAAGTTTTGGACACAGTGGTTTTACGGGAACATACACTTGGGCAGATCCAGAAAACGGAATTGTATATGTGTTTTTATCTAATAGAACATATCCAAAAATGACGAATAGAAAATTGGTGAAGAGTAATATTAGAACCAAGATTCAACGTGTTATTCAAGATGCTGTAATAAAAGAAGAGGTTGTTGATGAAGTAGCTACTGAGTAGTTTTTATTATCAAAAAAACTAATTATGAGCTATAAAAAAATAATTGAAGAGGTATACGAAAGAGTCAAAAACCAAGAAGATACAGGTAGGTTAGCAACTTATATTCCAGAATTGGCAAATGTTAAAGCAGCTAGTTTTGGTGTACATGTTTCTACGATAAAAAAAGAAGATTTTGGTTTTGGAGATCATCTAGAGAAATTTTCTATTCAAAGTATCTCTAAAGTTTTAACTTTAAGTTTAGCATATACTATTCTTGGAGAGGATATATGGAAAAGAGTTGATGTAGAGCCGTCCGGAACTCCATTTAATTCTTTACTTCAATTAGAAGCAGATAATGGAATACCAAGAAACCCGTTTATAAACGCTGGTGCAATTGTTGTCGCAGATATTTTAATGAGTAACTTAAAAAATCCAAAAGAAGACTTTTTACAATTTGTAAGGAGTATCTCTAATAATTCTTCTATAAATTATAATGAAAAAGTAGCTGCTTCTGAAAAAAGTGTGGGATTTAGAAATATTGCGTTATGTAACTTTATAAAATCTTTCGGAAATATTCATAACAATGCAGAAGAGGTTTTAGATTTCTATTTTAACGTTTGTTCTTTAGAAATGAATTGTAAAGAGTTGTCGGACTTATTTTTATTCTTAGCAAATGGAGGGAAAAATATACAAACTGGAAAACAAATAGTCACAAAAAGGCAAGCTAAAAGATTAAATGCAATCATGCAAACTTGCGGTTTTTATGATGAAGCTGGCGAGTTTTCTTTTAGAGTAGGTTTGCCAGGTAAAAGTGGTGTTGGTGGAGGAATTATTGCCGTACATCCAGATGAGTTTGCAATAGCTGTTTGGAGTCCACGTTTAAATAAAAAAGGAAATTCATACAAAGGTTTTTCTTTTTTAGAAGAGTTTACCACTGTATCTAAATCTTCAATATTTTAAACTGATATAATTATATATAGTTAGCATAATTCCAAAAACATATTTATCCGAATAAGGTGGTTAAAACTTTCCCCACCTTTATTTAAAACCCAGCTAAAAAAAGAAAATGAAAGAAGGAAAACATAATTGTGTTGATTTAAATCAAACAAAAAAGCATATCAAAGAATATGGAATCTCTGTAATAAAGATTGAATCTACAGATTACTTTCCTTCATTTGCTTATAGTGTAGGATTAACTGAAACGTATAATCATCCTGAAATAATTTGTTTTGGATTAAGAACAGAACTTTTGCAGCAATTAATAAATGATGTTACTGAAATAATAAAGACAGAAGGTAAAATAAACGCAGAAAAAGAATATAAAAATATTTTCCAAAATAGTAGAGCAAAATTCCTTGAAATAGCTAAGGGTAATATTGAAGATTATTTTAAAGTAGCTATTAAGTATTTTGATACTTTAGAAATAGAAGGTCTTCAATTAATTTGGACAGACAGGAACGATAAATTCCCTTGGGAAAAAGACTTTGAAGAAAATTTTAAGTTCAAGCAACCTTTATTGGATAGAAATTCTGATTTTAAGTTTATGGAAGAACGGAATTTAGGTGTTTTTACTACACGACAATGGCTGGAAAATAATGACCCAATATTAAGAGTCGTGCATGATGAAGAAGGAGATTGGCAATTTCTAACGGAAGAAATTGATTTTGATAATGGTAAAGTAATAGCATTAAAACTAATCATATTAAAAGACAAAACACTAAACGAAATATTTGACCTTGAATATGGAGAAGAAGCTGAAAGAGATTTTATAGGAGATAAATGGAGAATATCAAAACAGTTAACTTAAGATTTATAAAAAATACATAGAGTAGTTTAGGTTAAATATAAAACTTGACATTTTCAACAAAGAAGATAAAGAAAAAAGATATTAATACTCTTGAGATTACTTAGATGAAGCAGTTTTTGTATGTAAAATGATTAATAGTAAAGAACCTAAAAAATAGGTGATTCCAATTTTCCAATTAAAAAAAAATGTAATTACAAGGCTATTTATAAAGTAAAATAAAGGAAACGTTATCATGTTAATTCCATAACGGAAAGTATCTTTAAATTCTATCTCAGTTATCTTTTTATCAATAGCTTTCCATAAAAAATAAGGAATAAAACTATTGATGATTATCAGTAGTTTTAAAATAGATTTTCTTTGTTTAGGTTGTTTTTTAATGTCATTATACTTATTTGTTTGTATAAGTTTATTTGTAGTGGTAACCTCAGTAAAATCAATAGCTAAATGGTTTAAATTAGCTTCAATAGTGTCGTAATTCTCATCATTGGTAATATGTACTGTTAATTCTTGTAGTTGTTTGGTAACCTCTTGTTTTAAGCTTAAGGTAGATTTATGTAATTCTTCAGGATTATAAAATTCATTAGCGGAAATGGGTTTACCTATTTGTAATGCAATTTCACTTGGGTGTTTTGATGAATTTTGATAGGTTATACCAACAGGAATTACACTTATTTTTAAATTAGGATTTTCATCTAAAGTACCAAAAAGTATGCGTGTAAATCCTTTACTTAAAGGACGAATAGTTCTTTTACGCATATGACTTCCTTCAGGAAAAATAAGTAATGCTTTTTCGTTTTTTAAAAGCGCTCTACATTTTTCAAAGATTAAATTATTTTTAGCTAATTGATTTATTCCATCTCTTATTCTGTAAACAGGCATCATTCCTAACCAATCAAAAAAAGTAGCAACTTTAGGGTTTTTAAAAACATCAGCTTTTACTAAAAAATGAGTTTTTCTAGAAATACTACTAGCAATTAGAATTGGATCTAATAATCCGTTTGGATGATTTGCTGTAAAAAGAATAGCTTCTTTTTTAGGGATGTTTTCTTTGCCAGAAATCTTAATTTTTTTAGCATAAAAAAAGAATCCTGTTTTAATTAAAACTTTAAAAGTATAGTATAAAAGTAGTCTCATATTATTTTTTTCTTCCCCAATAAGTAGCCAATATAATTCCTGAGAAAATATCCCAAACACCCCAAAAAGCGGCTAACAAAGCCATTCCTCCTAAACCATTAAAAAAACCAAAAATAAGTAATAAACCTAATCCGCTATTTTGAATTCCTGTTTCTATGGCTATAGTTTTAGTGTCTTGAGAGTTTAATTTAAAAACTCTTGCAGTACTGTAACCAATTATAAAAGCAAAAATGTTGTGAAAAATAACAAGGAAAAATACTAGGTGAATATGGTTTTTAAATATTTGAAGATTATCATATAAAGCGATAACAATTAAAATTAAAAAGAAAAAAACAGAAAACGGACGTAAGATTCGATTAATTTTTAGAGCCATAGTTGGGTGATAATGATTAACAAGCATACCGCATAAGAGTGGAATTCCTAAAATTAATAACACTAATTTAAATAGATCATATGGATTTAAAGCAACCGTTTTTAAAATTTCATTTGTAGGTTCGTATAAACTTCCCCATAAATGTAAATTAAAAGGAGTCATAACAATACAAATAAGTGTAGCAGAAGCTGTTAAACTTACAGATAAAGCGGTATTTCCATTAGCCATTTTACTGAAAAAGTTAGAAACATTTCCGCCAGGACAAGCAGCTACCATCATCATACCTAATGCAAAACTAGGATGAGGTTTGATAATTAAAATTGCTAAAAAAGTTAAAAGAGGTAATAAAACAAATTGAGAGAAAACACCTACAAATACTATTTTAGGTTTTTTTAATAAACGCTTAAAATCGTTTAATTTAATATCTAAAGCTACTCCAAACATTATAATAGCCAAAGCTATATTTAACATCCAAAGTGCATCTGTAGAGAAGTTTATTTCAATAGAATCTATATTCATTCAATATTAATTACTTACCTGACTAATATATAAATATATAATTTAATAAAAATGTGTATTATTTTTATTTAGAATAAATAAAAATAATATGTAGGTTTGCAAATAAATAATTTAAAGATGTATAATAATACTACTACACAAAAAATAAGTTCGCTATTGAAAAGTTTGTTGTTTGTTTTTATCATATCAACAACTTTTTCGATTACTGGACAAAATGATAGTTCAAAAACGTTAATAACGGGTAAAGTTCTAGGAAAAGAAAAAAAGGCATTAGCACAAGTATCTATAATGTTAAAAGGAACCAATTATGGAACAACAACAAATTCAGATGGTTTATTTAATTTATCTATACCAAACGGTATCTATGTTATAGAAGCTTCTTTTTTGGGATATAAAACGCAAACAAAGAAATTAACAGTAAAAGGTAAATTAATTAACTTAAATTTTAATTTAAAAGAAACTATAGAATCTTTAAATGAAGTTGTAATTAATGCATATAATCCTGAAAGTATTGTTTTGGAATCAAAAGGTGCTACAAAATCTAACATGAGTATTATGAATACTCCAGCACCAATTGTAATTGTAAACAGAGCTACTTTAGATCAACAAGGAATCACCAATTTGCAAGATGCTATTAGAAATATTAGCGGTGTTTCACAGGCAGGAAATAATTATAATATTGGTGATAATCTTATTATTAGAGGTTTAGGAGCTAACTATACATTAGATGGAATGTATTCTGGTGCAGGAAACGGAAATAGTTATAATCCAACACGTTCTATAACCAATGTGGAAAAAATAGAGGTACTTAAAGGGCCTGCGACTGGGCTTTATGGAATGGGATCTGCTGGTGGTGTTATTAATTTTGTGGAAAAGAAGCCTCAATTTCAAGAACAAGGTTTAGCAGAGTTTAGAGTTGGTCAATGGAATTATTATAGAGCAATGGTAGATTATACCGCACCAATTTCAGACAAGTTTGCTTTTCGTATTGTTACAGCTTCCGAAGGAACAGAAGGATTTAGAGATGTTTCATCAGAAAGATTTGAAAGTTACGGATCTTTAACATTTAAATCAGGCATACATAATCTAACATTATCTGGGGCAGTAATTCATGATGAAGGTGATATTGATGCAATTGGAGATCCAGTAAAATTAATAACTCCTGGATTGGTAGATAATTTTGATTGGACAACTTTGGTAAATGATAATGCAGTTGATGTAGGTACTGGTGCATTTTTAGGAGTTCAATTGACTGATACACAAAGACAAGCTTTGGCAAATTCGTTATTGTCTTCAGATGGGATTAGTCCTTACGATATTGGAGACCATTCTTTAATAACGAATATTGCAGATCCAAATGAAGGAAAAGAATATCGTGTTAAATTAAGTTATGAAATTGAGCCTTCTAAAAATTTCACAATAATGAATCAATTATTGTATAGAACATATTCTTCTGAATTTACAAGACAAACAGGAGCATTGAACTATGCATATTATGAGCAAAGTGGGATTATTCATAATGGAGTTAGATCACCTTTAGTAGAAAATGGTGTTTTATACGGATTGGGTGCTAGAAGACAAGAGTATAGACATCAAAAAACTAGTGAAAAAGCTTTCCAATATTTTGGAGATTTTAAATATGACTGGAGTTTAGGTAATACTAAAGGTGAACATTTGTTGAGTGTTAATTACGAAAATCGTGCACTTAATTATGCAAGATGGTCAGCATATGATGCAGATGGGGGAGGAACAATACCGTATATATATGATATTACAGATGCAAATGCAATTAAAGCGATAAACGGAAGTTTTTGGGATTATGATCCTGTACAAAAGTCTAAATATGATAAGTCTATTGCTGCTTATGGAATAGGTTTTCAAGAAGTAATATATTTGTTAGATGAAAAATTAACAGCGCGTTTAGGAGGAGCATATGCTGGAATAAAACAAGAATATGAAAATATTTTATCTGATTTACCAGTGTATGATTTTAATGATACTGGTTTCACTTATAATTTAGGAATGACATTTAGACCAATTGATCAATTAGCTGTTTTTGGGAATTATGCTAAGGGAAGAACAGCATACAGTATAACAGGATCAATTAATGAAACAGATGAAAGTAACAGAGAAGATTCAGAAGCTTTATCTATTGATTTAGGAGTAAGATATAAAGCAAAAGATAATAGTTTATTAGCTTCTGTTGTTGTATTTCAAACAGCAAGAACAAATATAGGTTACGGAAATAGCGAGTACGATGAGGTTGATAATCCAAATGTGCCTCAGTTTTTTTACGATAGAGAAGATAGAACGGAAGGTGTTGAAGTAGATATAAATTATTTTTTAAACAAAAAACTTTCATTTAATGCTAATGCAACTTTTCAAGATCCAACAACATTAACACAAGACATTATTAGTACAGAACAAACCAAAGGGGTTCCAAAAACATTTGCACGTTTCTGGAGTGAATACAAGTGTTTTATTAATGATTCAAATAATCCTTTGTTATTTAATTTTGGAGTTCGTTATGAAGATGAAAGAAGCATTGATGGATATGGAAATACTAATGCGCATATTAATAGTTATGTGGTTTTTGACACAGGTTTAGGTTATAATTTAAATAATAAATGGAATTTTAGGGTAAATATAGATAATGTATTTAATGAAGAATATTATTCAAAAGCAATGTTTGCTGGAGGTTTACCAGGAGCAACAAGAAATTTTGAGCTAACTGCTCAGTACAAGTTTTAATTAAGTCATATCTTTTAAATAGTCCTATTGTTATGCATTAGGGCTATTTTTATATACTTTTCTTAAATAATAACTATAACTTTTCCAAAGTACAATAGCACTAATAATTATAATAATAAAAGCCCAAAACCAATAATTACCAAATAAATTATTAGCTATTTGTTGTGTGTCTGAAGTTCTTTCGGATCCATCTCTTATAAATGTACCTGTAAATAAATAATCTAATTGTAGGTATGTACTTAAAGTACTTTGAATACCTAAAAATAAAACTGACCACGTAATTAAATTAGGTTTTTTGCTATAAAGTATTCCTATTAAAACTAATGAAATTAAAGCTAAAATAGCAATTCCAATACCAGATCTAACCCAAATAATTAGAGACAATATCATTATAGTAATTAAAGCTCTAAGCATCCATAAAGCCCATTTATTTTTAACAGCAGAAACAATTAAAGTAGCACCAACAAAACAAGGACCCAAAAGTCCACCAGCTGCAACTAAAGCTCTGGTAATATTATAAGGTAAAAATAAGTTTTGAGAGTTGTAAGATGTATATGCAGTTCCTCCACCATTATTGTATATTTCCAAATAGTTAAAACTACCACCTAAAATAAGCGCAGTTAATCCGTGTCCCATTTCATGAAACCATGTTCCTAAAAGAATAAAAGGGTATCTAATCATTCCTAGAGAAGGTGATTGCCATATTATAAAAACAATAAAAGCAATTATAAAAATTGACCAATTTGAGTTTTTGTTCAACTGCATGAATTTATAAGAATGGTTTTAGTTTTTAAACGCGTATTCAATTATGTTAGCTCCCATTTTTAACGCTTTTTGTCTTGTTTCTTTGGAGTTGTTATGAATTTCCGCATCTTCCCAACCATCACTTAAATCACTTTCATAATCATAAAAAACAACGAGTCTGTTCTTATAAAATAAACCAAAACCTTGAGGTGGTTTTTTATCATGTTCGTGGATTTTAGGTAATCCGTTTGAAAATGAAAAAGTTTGATTATAGATAGCATGGTTTTTTGGAATCTCTTTTAACTCTAGTTTAGGAAATACTTTTTTTAGTTCTCTTCTTATGTATTTGTCTAAACCATAATTATCAGAAACATGTAAAAATCCACCAGAAGTTAAATACTTTCTTAGATTTAATACATCATCGTCTGTAAAAAACACATTTCCATGACCTGTCATAAATAATATTGGGTAATTATAAATAATATCATCACCAGTTTCTACTGTTACAATATTTTTATCTATCGCTGTTTTACAATTTCTATTGGTAAAGTTAATAAGGTTTGGTAAAGCTGTTGGATTTGAATACCAATCACCTCCACCATTATATTTTAAAACGGCTATTTCTTGTGCTTGTGCAATAAAACAAAGACACATAAAAAATAAAAAGTAACTATATTTTTTCATTTGATTCTCTTATGACTAGCAATATACTAAATGCATAGAAAAAGATTAGAGCAGAATTAAAAAGAATTAGAGTTATACGTGTATAAAAAACAACTACCACTATTAATAATAGTGGTAGTTGAACTTTTTCTACTTCAATTGTTGAGATAGAAATTTCTCAAAAGTTTTTTGAATTTAAATTTCGCGGGTTAAAACCCCTTCACCTATTTTAACCAGCTTGCTCAAATTCGATGTAAAAATAATAACTACGACTAAATAATAAGCCCTATAACGGTCGATTTGTAAGGTATATATTGAAATTGGTTATAAATTAGAGTTTTTATAAGTGTTATTTAGCTATCGGTATGTTTTATATATAAGTTTTATTTGTTTTTTAGTTTTAAATTGAAACTGTATTTGTTGATTTGTTCTTTTATATGTGATGTTTGTTTTTGTTTTAAATACTAGAATGAAACTTTTTGAATTGGTTTTAGGTCTAAGAAAAGTTAATTAAACTATTTGTTTTTTTGTTGATATGTTAATTGAGAAAACATTATAAACTAAGGGTTTGTACTTAGTTTTATGAAGGCCTGATTTCTTTTTCAGCTAAAAAAGAGTGGATAAATTGATAAATAAGATTATTGATTTATAAAAGAAATATTTTGTACAGCAACTAAACCTGCAGTTTCAGTTCTTAGTCTGCTATCTCCTAATGAAATTGGAATAAATTTATTTTCAGAGGCTAATTGTATTTCAGGAATAGAAAAATCACCTTCAGGTCCAATTAATATAGTAATTACCTCATTCGGCTTTATGATTTTTTTTAATAAACTCTTTTCAGAGTTTTCACAGTGAGCAATACATACTTTCCCATTAAATTCTTGTTTAATAAAATCGTTGTATTTAATAGGTTCATTTAGTTTAGGTAACGTGAATTTTAAAGACTGTTTCATAGCTGACTGAACTATTTTATCTAGTCTATCTGTTTTTACAGTTCTTCTTTCAGAATTTTGACAAATAATAGGCGTGATTTCATCAATACCTATTTCTGTAGCCTTCTCTAAAAACCACTCTAATCTATTGTTGTTTTTGGTAGGAGCAATAGCTATATGAAGGTAATAGTTCCAAGGTTTCTTTTTTTCTTGAATGGCAACAATTTTAGCAACACATTTTTTATCATTTACAATAGTAATTTGGGCATTAAAAAGAAAGCCTTTACCGTTTGTAATATATAATATGTCATTTTCTTTTTTTCTTAAAACACGAACAATATGTTTACTCTCTTCCTTATTAAAGATAATTTGTTCTGTTTTAGCGTGTATTTCGTTATTATAAAAAAGTTGCATTACAAATTTATTCTATAGGTTCTTCTTCGTTTGTGTGTAGTTGGATTGAAATCTCGCCATAATAATTTTATAGCTTCGTTATCTTCCAATTCAGGAGTTCTTATGCAGTTATCTATTCCCAATGGAGCAAATGTTTTTGTATATTGATCGAAAATAATAGCATGAATACCTTTATTTTGATAATCAGGATGTACACCAATTAAATAAAAAGTAACATCTTTTGATTTTTTACGAGCTTTTAATAAATGAAATAAACCAAAAGGAAATAGTTTACCGTTTGCTTTTTGTAAAGCTTCGGAAAAAGAAGGCATAACTATAGCAAAAGCAACTAGTTTATCATCTTTGTCAACAACAAATTTTATGTATTCTGGATTAATAAAACTAATGTATTTGTTTTTAAAATACTCAATTTGTTTGTCTGAAATTGGTACAAAAGTAGAAAGCTTTGCGTATGATTGATTAAAAACAGCAAACATTTCATCTACATAAGGTAAAACTTGTTTAGTTTTCGTAAAATCTAAAGCTTTTAAACTATACCTGCGTTTAATTATTGCACTAATTCGGTTAAAATAAACACCATCAACATTTTTAAATTTGAATTTGTTTTCTAAATATTCTTTTTCTTTTACAAACCCTAATTCTTCTAAATGATCTTTATAATACGGATGATTGTACCAAGTGATCATTGTACCAATATGGTCAAAACCTTCTATTAAAACTCCAGTTTTATCTAGGTTATTAAAACCAACAGGTCCTTCAACATAGGAGAGTTTTTTTTCTTTAGCAATTTCGGTAACCTTAGCTATCAGTTTTTTTGTTACAACAATATCATCAATAACATCAAACCAACCAAAACGCATTTTTTTTAAGCCTTGTGTATTTACTTCATAATGATTAATTATCGCAGCAATTCTACCTACAATTTCACCTTCTTTTAAAGCAACAAAAAAACGAGCATCAGCATGTTCAAAAACTGGGTTTTTAGTTTTGTCAAAATTTGCAATTTCATCTTTTATAATAGGAGGTACCCAGTATTTGTTGTTTTTATATAAAGAAAAAGGAAATGTAACAAATTGTTTCATTTCCTTTTTTGAATGTATTTCTTTTATTGTAATCATGTTACAAAAATAGAATTTCTAATCGTCTTTTTCCTTTTCTTTTTCCTCTTTTTCCTTCTTCTTTTTTTCTTCAGCTTTTTTCTTTAACTCTTCTTCATATTTTTTATCGAGCTCTTCTTGTTTAGCTTTAGCATCTTCTTTTTTGATGTCTTCTTCTAATTTTTTTATTTCATCTTCTAGTTTTTTCTCTTCCTTCAATCTTTTTTGTTCTTCTTTAACTAGTTTTTTCTGTTCTTTTTCTTTTTCTTTTTCAATCTTACGTTTTTCTTTTTCTTCTGATTTTAGCAGTTGTTTTTCAGCTTTCTTCTCAGCTTTGGTAGTTGCCTTTTTCTCTTTTTTATCATCTTTGGTAATATCATCTAAAACAGATTTTTGGCGTTGTCTACCTCTACCAGCTTGAATTCCTTCTTCTCCTTCTCCTTTAGAATCAGAAATTTCTGGATCAATTTCAGCTGTGTTTTTATCTTTCTTTTTAAATAACCCTTTTATTTTATCAAGTAATTTACCAAAGAAGCCTTTATTATAAGTTTGTTCTTCAATATCTTCTATTTTATTACCATATTCATCTAGATCAATAAATTCATCTACATGCCTGTCAATACGATAAGAAGCACCAATACCTAAATAACTACCAATTCCTTCTTCTTGGAAAGTAGCTTTAATAGATGCGTTTATTTGTAAGTCATTAGAAAATAAGTAAGCAGCACCTAAGCCCAAATTACTTTGTTTTTCTACTTTGTTTAATAAAACTTGATGTTCAGCAAAACCAGACCATTGTTTGTTGAAATTATATGTACCTGTTATTATATATGAGAATTCAGGTAAATATCCACCGATGTAATTATAATAAATATTAGTAACAACATTAAATTGATTTGATAATTCATTTTGTAGTAAAACACCAATTTTAGGTGTAATTCCTCCTCTTTTATCATAATCAGATAGAAAACTACCAAAATTTATACCACCATAAACAGCAATGTGTGGTATCCAACGATCCCAACCAAAAGAATGTCTTTTGTTCCAGCTTCTAATTTCTTTACCTTTCTTTTCATAGCTAGGCTTATAAACTAAGTACTTTGCAGCCAAAGTAAATTGTCCAAGTGAAAATTTATTTACAGATGATTGGAAAACATTTGTAAATGTAAATGTATTGTTTTGTAAAGCAGTGTTAAGACTAAATTCAAGACGTTCATCAAAAAAACCAGTTCTAAAATGAAGATTTAATCCGAGTGCTTTTGGATTGCTGAAAATAGGTGATGCCGTTGCGTTTCTATAAAATATACTAGATTCAAACTGATAAACTTTTTGACCTACACTGTAAGGACTTTCTGAAAAACCAGGTTTATTAGAATTTATAACTTCTGTATATTGTGCACTTATTGTAATGCAGCTCAAAAGTAACAAGAAAAAAAATGCGATACGTTTTTTAATCATACTAAAAATCAATAACTAAGGGATTCACAAAAATACAGTAAAAAAATTAATACTAGATATTAAGTTTATTAAAGTATTAACGCATGAGTTTATTACAAATTGTTATTTTTGATAGTTTTTTATAAATACACAAAATATAAACTTAGAAATACAGCATCAAGAGCTATGGGACTTGTAAAAACAATATTGATTATTTTATTTATATACTACGCGTTTAAATTCTTAGCGCGTTTGTTTGCTCCTTTTTTAATGAAAAAAGTAGCAGATAAATTACAAAAAAAGGCTGAAGAACAATTTGGAGGTCAAAAAAGAGAGAGTACTATTAAAGAAGGAGAAACAATTATAGATAAAAAGCCTCAAAATACAAATAGAACTAACGATTCTGTTGGTGATTATGTAGATTTTGAAGAAATAGACTAACCATGAATTTTAAAAACAAACTGCCTTACGTAATTTCAATAATACTATTTGTAATTGCTTCGCTATTATATTTTAATCCTGTTTTAAGCGGCAAACAAATAAAACAGAGTGATATTACGCAATTTAAAGGAATGTCTAAAGAAATTGTAGACTACAGAGCTGCAACAGGTGAGGAGCCTTATTGGTTAGGTAATGCTTTTAGCGGTATGCCAGCGTACCAAGTAAGTGCTTATTATCCAAATGATTTTGTACGTTATTTAGACAAATGTTTACGTTTTTTACCTAGACCAGCGGATTATTTATTCCTATATTTTTTAGGTTTTTTCTTTTTACTTACTGCATTAAAAGTAGAATGGAAGTTAGCCATTTTAGGAAGTTTATCCTTTGGTTTTTCTACCTATTTAATTATAATTTTTGGTGCAGGACACAATGCAAAAGCACATGCAATTGGTTATATGCCTTTTGTTTTAGCAGGTGTTTTATATGTTTTTCAAAGGAAATATTTGTTAGGTTTTATAGTTACTGCCATAGCAATGGCATTAGAGGTTTATACAAATCACCCGCAAATGACTTATTATTTAGGTTTTTGTTTGTTGATTCTAGGGATTGTTCAATTGATAGAAGCTTATAAAAATAAGTTATTACCTGAATTTGGGAAACAAGTAGCGCTGTTATTAGTAGCAATGTTTATAGGTTTAGCTATTAATGCTCCACGTTTAATGGCTATGAAAGAATATGCTGATTATAGTACACGTGGAAAATCAGAATTAACTATAAACCCTGATGGAAGTAAAAAAGAAATAAGTTCAGGTTTAGATAAAGCATATATTACCCAATATAGTTATGGAATTTGGGAAACGTTTAATCTTTTTATACCAAGATTTACTGGTGGAGGAACTGTTGAGAAATTAGATGAAGATTCTGAGTTTTATCAAGTTTTAGAGGCAAAAGCGGGGAGAAGTGTTGCTAGAGAAAATTCTAGTCAAGTACTTTCCTATTGGGGAACACAGCCAATAGTTGAAGCTCCAGCATATATTGGCGCAATTGTTTTCTTTTTATTTTTCTTGGGTGTTTTTTTAGTAAAAGGAAGTTTAAAACATTGGTTAGTTGCGGCTACAATTTTTTCTATAGTATTAAGTTGGGGAAAGAATTTTAGTGTAATTACTAATTTGTTTATTGATTATATTCCTTTGTATAATAAGTTTAGAGCAGTTTCATCTATTCAAGTAATAGCTGAATTATGTATTCCTTTATTAGGTATTATAGCTTTAAGAGATTTGTTTTCATCAAAAATAACTACAGAAGAAAAAGAGGAAGCCATAAAAAAAGCATTTTATGTAACAGGTGGAATTGCATTGTTTTTTGCCTTTTTTGGTACTAGTTTTTTCGCTTTTGAAGGAATTAGAGATAACCAATATGAGCAATTACCAGAATTAATAGAGGCATTAATCTCTGATAGAAAATCAATGTTGTTTAATGACAGTTTACGTTCGTTTATTTTAGTATTTATAACCGCTGCTTTGTTATGGTTTTTGAATAAAAATAAGTTAAAACAAATACCAGTTGTTTTTGCTTTAGTAGCTTTGATTTTATTTGATTTAGTAACAGTAGATCTTAAATATGTTAATAAAGAAGATTTTGAAATCAGTAGAAAAGTTTTAAAACCTTTTACAGCTTCAAGTGCAGATATTCAAATATTAAAAGATAAAACACATTATAGAGTAGCAAATTATACTACAGATCCAATGCAAGATGGACGAACTTCTTATTTTCATAATTCAATAGGTGGTTATCATGCTGCTAAAATGAAAAGATATAATGAATTGTTTGATTATCAGATAGCAAAAACTCCTATGAATATGGAAGTTTTAAATATGTTGAATGCAAAATACTTTATAGTTGGAGATGATGAAGTGCAACAAAATCCTGAAGTAAATGGAAATGCTTGGTTCGTAGAAAAATTACATTTAGTATCATCTGCTGATGAAGAAATTTTAATGTTATCTAAAATTGATACTAAAACAGAAGCAATTTATAAAAAAGAAGCAACAGATAAGTCTTTCAACTTTTCTTCAAAAAGAGATTCTACAGCTACAATTCAATTAGATAAATATGGTGTAAATGAATTGGTTTATGAAAGCGAATCTTCAAAAAATCAGTTTGCTGTATTTTCTGAGATATTTTATAAAGAGGGTTGGGTGTCTTTTATAGATGGAAAAGAAGTTCCGCATTACAGAGTTAATTATGTTTTAAGAGGAATGGAAATTCCATTAGGTAAACATACAATTACATTCAGATTTGAGCCAAAAGTAATTCAACAAGGTAAAATAATATCAATATTCAGTTATGTACTATTGTTTTTAATTCCAATAGGTTGGTTTTATTTTGAAAAGAAAAAAGTTAATAATCAAGAGTCTTTAAAAAAGCAGAAGGAGTAATATTCATCTGTTTTTTAAATGCTCTTGTGAAAGCAGAAGCATTGGTGTAACCAATTTCTTCGGCAATGCCTTGTATAGAGTATTTTCTAAAAATAGGTTCTTTTTTTAATTTCTCAACAATGTAATCTATTCTTATTTTTGTGTAATATTGTTTGAATGATTCCTTATAATGTTTGTTGAAAATAAAAGAAACATATGTTGAGTTTGTATTAATTCTTTCTGCAATCATGTTAATTGAAAAGTCAGATTTTAAAAAAATAAGCTCAGTATTTATTTTTTTTATTTCATCCAATATTTGACTTTCTAGCTCTTTATTAATGTTATATTCCTTTTTAATTGTTTCTTTTTCTTTTGTTTTGTTTTTTAACTCATTAATAATTAACTGCTTCTTTTTCTGTTTGTTTTTTAAATAGAAAAACATAAAACAAAAAACAAATATTAATACAAGAGCAAATAATATAAATAGGTTGTTTTGTTTTTTCTGCTCCTCTATTTTTATTTCACGATTGAGTTTTTTTGCCTTTTCAAAATCATTTTCATACAGTAGTTGAAAGGTTTTTTCTTTGTTTTTTTCAGCTAACTCGTAATGCTGCATAGTTAGCTTGGAATATTTGTAAGCGCTATCTAAATTATTTGAATTGTGATATTCATTGGATAAAATATCATATAAAGTAATCAAGTTGTTACGTTCAAATTTATCTTCTTTATTGTTTATGATTTTGTTAGCATAAAGAATAGTAGAATCAGATTTTTTTAAATTATAAAAACATAATGTTTTATGAAAATACTGAGTTTGGTGATAATCATAACTAGCATTTATTTTTTTGTATTGATTAATCAACTTTAAAGCATCTTTATATTTTTTTTGAGCAACTAAAACTTTTACTTTTTTAAAAGTATATATAATCTCAGAATCTTTGTGTAGTGGTATGAACGATTTAGAAACTTCAAAAGATTTTTGGTAATAGGTAGCTGCAGAATCTAAATAAGTTGCATTGTGTTTTTTATTAGCTAATGAAAAATAAGTGTTTCCTATAGAATTTAAAACATTCGCTTTATATTTTTTAGAATGATAGTCTTTTAAACTGTCTTTATTTTCTTCTTCATTTAAGTTTGGTAAGTGAGATTTTAAAATTTTAAGAGTTTCATCATATAAACCAAGTTCCGATTTTATAATTGCTAAATGATTTTTTAGCGTTAATTCTTTAGCATAAAAAAAATCATTTTTAGGAGAGATGCTATATATAATTTCACTTTGTTTATTTAAAAAATGATAGGCTTCATTGTATGCGCCTAAATTTTTCTTAAGCCAAAATAAACGAGTGTATAAAGATATTTTTATAGAGGTAAAACATTCATCATTTTCATGTTCTATTTTTTTTAAAGTCTCTAAGCAGATAGTTTCAGTTTTAGTATACTCTTTGTTGAAGTAGGCTAGTTTTGCTTCAAATACATCACCAGTAGTTCTATAACAAATGTCATTAGATCTTTGTAGTTTGTTGATGTAAAACTTTAAACTATCCTTGTTGGTGTTTATAAAAAACACACATTTTTTATAAGAAGCTTCATCATCTTGTTGATTACCTTTTGGAGATTGCGAGTAAGAGAAAGAATAAAAGAGAATAAAAAATAAAAACTTATTCATAAATTATAGTTAGCTATAGTACTGTTCTTTTTTTAGATAAAACATTCCTTTTAAGCAAATATAGCTTAAAGTTTTCATGCTTTTTATAAAAACAGGGATACTTGTTTTTTTTTAACGGATGTAGATCTATATGTTTGCATCATAAATGTATTGGGAAGATTTAGAGAAAAGGTGTTCTAAAAATCCGCATTTAAAAGAGAGAGTTTAAAAGCCAATTAGAATTTAATTCTTTTTGGCTTTTTATTTTACTATTGTTTAACTTCATCTTAAAAGTTTAAATCGTTATTATATATTTGTGTTTTGTAATTAGTTTAGATATAATTAAAATATCTTTTAATTATTTACAATAAGAAGTGTAACGAATGTGCATTATATTTAGTATTGTATGTTCAATAAAATAAAGCAAAGTATTTGCTCACAAATATAATATGTATAACAAACTACCTAAAAAAAGATACGAAAATACACTTGCTTTTTTACAAAAACATATTCCAGCTCCTGCAGTAATTTTAGATTTAGGTGTCAGAAATCCTTTCAGTGAAATTATGGAAACAAATGGCTACACCGTTTACAATACAAAAGGAGAAGATTTAGACTTGTTGCCACAAGTTGTAAAGGAACATAAAGTAGATGTTGTAACTGCTTTTGAAATTTTTGAACACTTATTGGCGCCTTTTAACGTTCTTAGAGAAATTGAAGCTTTAAAAACAGTAACTACTGTGCCTTTAAAATTATGGTTTAAAGATGCTTACAAAAGTAAAACAGATATGTGGGACAGACATTATCATGAGTTTGAAGATTGGCAATACGATTGGTTATTAGAAAAATCGGGCTGGGAAATTAAAGACACAGAAAAATGGACAAGCCCAATTAATCAAATAGGATTTAGACCCATTTTAAGAAAATATACACCAAGATATTACGCGGTATACGCTGAAAAGAAAAAATAATGAGAAAAAAAATTTTAATAGTTGTAGGTACAAGACCCAACTTTGTAAAAATCACTCAATTCAAAAAAGAAGCGATACAGCAAAATATTGATTTAAAAATAGTACATACTGGTCAGCATTACGACGAAAAAATGTCTGATGTATTTTTAAAACAATTTCATATAGAAGTTGATTATTTTTTAAACATCAGTAATAAAACACCAAACAGTTTAATCGGAGAAATTATGATTAAGCTAGAAGAAGTTATTACTAAGTTTAAACCAGACTTATTGCTTTCTGTTGGTGATGTAAATTCAACATTGGCTGCTTCTATTACGGCTAATAAACTAAATGTAACATTAGGTCACGTAGAAAGTGGACTAAGAAGTTTAGATAGAGAAATGCCTGAAGAAATCAATAGGATTTTAACGGATGAAATTTCTGATATCTGTTTTGTTACCGAAGAAAGTGGTATTGAAAACCTAAAGAAAATTGGAAAAACGGAGCATCAAATAGCGCATGTTGGGAATACAATGATTGATACTTTAGTTCATTTTCAAGAACAAATAGAAGCATCAACAGTATTGGACGAAATCGGTTACGAAAACTATATTTTGGTAACCATGCACAGACCAAGAAATGTAGATACAAAAGAAAGTCTGACTAAAATTATTAGTTTATTACATGAAGTTACTAAAAAACATAATGTAGTTTTTTCATTACATCCAAGAACCAAAAATAGTTTTGAAAAAAATGATTTATTGGAGTCTTTAACAGCTATTGATAATCTAAAAATTATACCGCCACAAAACTATTTTGCTTTTCAGAAATTAATCAAATATTCATTTTGTGTGGTAACAGATAGCGGGGGAATTCAAGAAGAAACTACGTTTCAAAAAATTCCTTGTATTACGTTAAGAGAAAATACAGAACGTCCAATAACCATTACAAAAGGAACCAATATATTAATGTCTTTTGATAATGAAAAAATCATCAATCACTTAAAAGAGATAGAGAATAACAATTTTAGAGAAGGCGAAGTTCCTGTTTTATGGGACGGATATGCAACGGGACGTATTTTAAAAAAATGTATTGATTTTTTAGCATGAGTTATATAGGAATGGTTGTAGATGCTTCTTATCCTAATGATATTAGGGTTAGAAAAGAAGCAGAATCGTTAGTAGATAGCGGAAAAAAAGTGGTGGTTATTTGTCCGCATAAAAAAGGTGATGCTAAAACTGAAACCATTAATGGTGTCGCTGTTTTTAGAATAGGAAATAACTATTCTAACGCAAAAAAAGGATTACACGATATTTTTGAAAGTGCGTTTAACATCAATTTATTGTTTTTCTTCGGAATAAAAAAAGCAATGAAAACGTATGCTATTAAATACCTTCATATTCACGATTTGCCATTAGCAGGTACTGGATATAAATTTAAATCTAAAGTTAAAAAGTTGATTTTAGACATGCATGAAAACTACCCGGAAGCTTTAAAAACATGGTTTTTATGGAAAACAAATCCTATTATAAAGTTGAAGAACTTTATATTTATGAATCCAAAATTATGGAGTTATAAAGAAAAAAGATATTGTAAAAAATACGATGCTGTTATTTGTGTTGTAGAAGAAATGAAAGAAAAACTAATTGCTAATTTTAATATCAATCCAAATAAATTAGTAGTAGTTTCTAATTTCGAGAAAAAAGAATTTGCAGCTAATTTTTTAAATTCAGTTGCTCAAAATATTATAAAACCAACAGATTTTTCAATCACATATGTAGGCGGATTTGGTCCGCATAGAGGTTTGGATATTGCTATTAAAGCAATGCCAGAAATTGTAAATAAAATACCTAATGCTACGCTTTTTTTAATAGGAAAAGGAAGTGCTAATGTAGAACAGAAGTTAAAAGAAATCACAAGAGATGAAAACGTAGAAAACAATGTGCGTTTTGTTGGTTACAGACCTTTTAATGAAGTTTCAACAATTATGCAGGAATCTACCATTAATATTATTCCGCATAAATCAAACGGACATACAGATAATACGATTCCGCATAAATTATTTCAAATAATGATGAGTAAGAGTTTGTTATTAGTAAGTTCTTGTAAACCTTTAAAAAGAATAGTAGAAAAGTACGATGCTGGTATTGTTTTTAAAGCGGATGATGTGCATGATTTTGCTAACAAAGTAATTATGATTCATGAGGCTGGAGACGCATTAAACAGTAAAAAAGAAAATGCTTTTGATGCAGTAATACACAAAGGAGAAAATTGGGAAACGGAAAGTTTAAAATTACATAGTTTATACACCGCTAATTAATTTGAAAGTATTAATAATTACATATTATTGGGTTCCTGCTGGAGGTTCTGGCGTACAACGTTGGTTAAAATTTGTAAAATATTTACGTGATTTTGGTATTGAACCTGTAATTTTTACAGTTGATAATCCGAATTACCCGATTATAGACGAATCTTTGCGAAAAGATGTTCCTGAAGGCATAGAAATTATTAAAAATCCTATTTTGGAACCTAACGACCTTTTATCAATATTTAAAAAGAAAGAAACCAAAACCAGTGCAGGATTTTTAAATCCGAATCCGAGTTTTTTTGGTAAGTTTTTACAATACGTTAGAGCTAATTATTTTATTCCTGATGCGCGTAAATTTTGGATAAAACCGTCCGTAAAAGCTATCAAAAAATATGTATCAGAAAATGAAATTGATGCAATTATAACTACAGGACCTCCACATAGTTTACATTTAATCGGTTTACAATTAAAGAAAAAATTAAACTTAAAATGGATTGCTGATTTCCGTGATCCGTGGACAGATATTGATTATTTTCATCAGTTACCTTTAACAGAGAATTCTAAAAGAAAACATCAAAAATTAGAACAAGACGTTTTAAAACATGCAGATGTTTCTTTAGTAGTTGGTAAAACAATGAAAGAAAATTACGATGTATTTTCTGAGAACGTAAACGTAATCACCAATGGATTTGATACAGAACTAAATACAAATCCTATAATTGAATTAGACCAAAAGTTTTCTATTACACATATTGGATTAATGAATGCTGATAGAAATCCGAAATTGTTATGGGAAGTATTATCAGAATTATCAAAAGAAATTTCAGGGTTTTCTGATGATTTAGAAATTAAATTAATAGGAAGTATTGCTGATGATGTTGCTACAGATTTAGAACATAATCAATTTAAAAACATTACTAAAATTAATTATGTTCCGCATTCGGAAGTGAAAATTTATCAGCAAAAATCACAAGTATTATTATTGGCAATTAATAAAGTTCCAAGCGCCAAAGGAATCATCACAGGAAAGATCTTTGAATATTTACAAGCAAAGCGTCCTATTTTAGCTATTGGTCCAGAAGATGGCGATTTAGCTGAAATTATCAGCAAAACAAATTCGGGAGCTATTGTAGATTTCAATAATAAATCAAAATTAAAAGAAGTTGTCGTAAATTTGTATCAACAATACAAACAACAAACTTTAATGGTAAATTCTACTGATATTGAACAATACCACAGAAAAGAATTAACCAAAGAATTAGCTAACATTATAAAAGAAACCATCAATTCTTGAAAAAAATAGTAACCATATTAGGTGCACGACCTCAATTTGTAAAAGGAGCCGTTTTAAGCAGAGTTATTAAAAACCATAATGAAATAACAGAAGTTATTGTGCATACTGGTCAGCATTATGATGCCAATATGAGTGCGGTGTTTTTTGATGAAATGCAAATTCCAAAACCGAAATACAATTTAAATATCAACGGTTTAGGTCATGGAGCCATGACAGGTCAAATGATGGAGAAGATAGAAGAAGTTTTACTTATAGAAAAACCTGATGCAGTTGTAGTTTATGGCGATACAAATTCAACAATAGCAGGTGCTTTAACAGCAAAGAAATTACATATAAAAGTAGTACATATAGAAGCAGGATTGCGTTCGTTTAATATGCAGATGCCAGAAGAGGTAAATAGAATTGTAACCGATAGAATTGCAGATTTATTAAGTTGTCCTACAGAAACTGCCATACAAAATTTACAAAAAGAAGGTTTTGATAATTTACCAATAAAAATAGAACAACACGGAGATATTATGAAAGATGCCGTGGAGTTTTATGGTAAAATATCTCAAGAGAAAGCTACAGTAATACAAGAGCAAAACTTACAAGAAAGTAGTTTTGTTTTAGCTACGATTCACAGACAAGAAAACACAGACAATAAAGAAACACTAGAGTCTATTTTTAAAGCTTTAGATGAAATACATACAGAAAAGCAAGTAGTTTTACCTTTGCACCCAAGAACGGCTAATAAACTAAAAGAATTCAATATTAAAACTAACATTACGTTAATAGCGCCTGTTGGTTATTTTGATATGTTAGAATTGTTAAAAAACTGTGCTATGGTTATTACAGATAGCGGAGGCTTGCAAAAAGAAGCTTTTTTTAATAAAAAGCTATGTATTATTGTTCGTGAAGAAACCGAATGGATAGAACTAGTAAAACATCAGTTTGCTGAAATTGTTGGGACAAATGCAGAAAAAATTATCACTACATTTAAACAATTTTTAGACGAGAAAAAATCGTTTGATGTCGCTTTATATGGGAATGAAGTTGGAGAAAAAATTTACACAGCTATAAAAACTTTAATTCAAGCTTAATTTGGGAATTATACTAAAACAATCTTTAAAAAATACTTTTGTAATATATTTAGGCTTTTTAATTGGAGGTATAAATACAATAGTTTTATATACGCGTTTTTTAAAAGAAGAATATTATGGCTTAGCTACTTATGTTTTTTCAGCATCTAATTTAATAATGCCAGTTATTGCTTTGGGTATTCATTTTACTATAGTCAAGTTTTTTTCTGGATATAAAAATAAAGAAGATAAAGATAAATTTTTGTCAAGTATTCTTTTTTTACCTTTAATTACTGCAATACCAATTGGTTTTTTTTGGGACTTTTTTCATAATCAAATTATGGAATCCATATCGAAAAGTAATAATAATGGAAATTTAATTATAGAAAATTATACACTATATATTTATATTATAGCTGTTTGTTGTGCTTATTTTGAAGTCTTTTATTCTTGGGCTAAAGTACAAATGCAATCTGTTTTTGGTAACCTTTTAAAAGAGTTATATAATAGGGCAGCAATAATGATATTGTTATTTGCTATTTATTTTAATGTAATTACCAAAGAAGAATTTCTGATTTATATGACTGGTGCTTATATTTTAAGAACAATTTTAATAATGTTATATGCATTTAAATTATACACACCTAAGTTTTCATTTAAATTGCCTAGTAATTTTAAAGAAGTTTTACGATACTCTTTTTACATTATCTTAGCTGGAAGTGCAGGAGCTATTGTGTTAGATATTGATAAAGTAATGATACCTGGAAAAGAAAGTTTTGCAAAAGCAGCCTATTATACTGTTGCAGTTTTTATAGGTTCTTTTATTGAAGCTCCAAGTAGAGCTATGACGCAGATATTACAACCGTTAACTTCTAAATCTATCAATGAAAATGATATTAAAGAAACTGAAAGCTTATATAAAAAGAGTTCTATTAACTTATTATTAGTAGGTGGTTTATTTTATATTTTGATAAATACTAATGTAAGAGAGTTGTTTAAACTTTTACCTAAAGGATATGAGAGTGGGGGATTAGTAGTGTTAATGATTTCTTCAGCAAAATTATATTTAATGTTGTTAGGAAGTAACGGAGCGATTTTAAATAATTCTAAATTTTATAGAATAACAATGCCAATAGGTTTGTTTATGGCATTTTCTGTTTTTTATTTAAATGAATATTTTTATAATTATTTAAATTTTGGGACAGAAGGCTTGGCTTTAGCGACGTTAATAACTATTATTTTATCCAGTTCTTTTAAATTGTGGTTTGTAAAATTGAAGTTAAAAATGACACCTTTTACGAGTACAACTTTTAAAATGATAGGAATTATAGCTATTATGTTTTTAGCTTTTTATTTTTGGGATTTTAATATTCCAGCGTTTCATATATTAGAACAACCAATACATCCTATTATCAATATTATTTTAAAGAGTGTTATAATAATTAGTGCGTATCTTTTTATAGTTATAAAATTGAATATTTCTACTCAGATAAACGCTATTGTTGGTAGGTTTATTAAATTATAATTTTTTTGATAAAATTTAAAAAAGTCCAATAGTATTAAATTATACTATTGGACTTTTCTTTTAGAAAATTATTCTTTATTCTCTAATTAAGGTAACAATGAGTCCATGAAAATTGAAAAACACTGTATGCAAGTTGTTTTTATATGTTACTTAATAAGTATTAAGAACAGGTGACACCAATACGTTGAATTATACAACAAGATATAGCACAATCATATGAACTAGGGTTTGGTTCACTCATGCAAGCTGCCATACAGGCTCCTTTTTGAGTATTAGCCCAACCTCCTTTAATTTGTTGTTGAACAGTTTTACTAAGAGTCTTTACACCATTTAATTTTAGGAATTTCATGATTTAATAATTTAAAAAGTTAATTTTATTTTTTTCAATATTAATTACAGCCATTGTTTTTACCAAAGCAATCATCATAACAAGCCTGTGAACTATAATTTCCAGAAGCACCGCAAGCACTCATGCAAGCACCTTGAGCTAAATGACTACAGTTAGCAGGTGTATAAGGAGTTCCTCCTTTAATTTGTTGTTGAGTAATTTTACTAAGTATTTCTACTCCATTTAATTCTAAAAATTTCATAATTAATAAATTTTAAAAAGTTAATATTTTTGGTTATTTATTAAATGTATAAAAAAATAGGGCAAAAAGTATTGAATTGTTATTTTTAGGTGTGGTTTTGTGTAAATAATACTAATGCTATTTTGTCGATATATTATGTTATTTTTATATAGTTGTAAAAATTTGAATATTATGTTCTTTTTTTTATTGTAGTATTGTGTGTATCTCATTATTAGCTGCAAGCATAAAAAATGAATGAAATATTTTCTATACTAATGAGGTTTTCTTGGGTTATGGGAATTATATTAGTACTAGCTTCAATTAATAAAAATACTATGACACAAGAACTTTATCAAAAAGCAATCAAATTTTCTGGAGAAAAACATAGTGAACAAAAAGTTCCTGGAACTAATTCAAATTACCTTGTACATATTTCTAATGTTGTTATGGAGGTTCTAATTGCATATAATCATGATAATTCTTTTGATTTAAATTTAGCCATGCAAATAGCAATTTTACATGATACTATTGAAGACACAGATGCTACTTATGAAGAAATTAATGAGGTATTTGGCATGAGTATAGCTAAAGGAGTTAAAGCATTAACTAAAAATGAACGCCTTACATCTAAAGAAGAAAAAATGCTTGATAGTTTAAATCGAATAAATAAATTATCAGATGAAATTGGTATTGTTAAAATTGCTGATAGAATAACAAATTTACAAGCTCCTCCTGAACATTGGACCACTGAAAAAATAATTAAATATTGTGAAGAAGCTAAATTAATTGCTATAAAATTAACAGGAAAAAATACTTATTTAAATCAACGTTTATTAGCTAAAATTAAAGAATACGAAGAAAGAATAATAAATAATAGCTAAAATATTAAACGTTATTTCATCAAAAATAATTTAAAAATATAATAGCGCTAATTGCATGGCTTTCATTAATATTTAAAGTATTATGGATTAAGGTCGAGTCCTTAGTTTACAACAATTAATAGTATGTTATGTTCTCTTAATGGTATTTCAAATACATATTTTGATGAATTATGTAGTTATGACTATATTGAATTCCTAAAAAAGAATCTGATTATATAATATAAGAAGATGAAAAATAATAAGATATTATATCAAATCTTATTAGATAAGAACGATCACTGAAATTATACAAACATCAAAATAAACTATGGGAATATTTAGTAAGATTTTTGGAAAAAAGAAGTCTAAGGAACTCCAAATTGACGAAAAAGCAAAGGAATTAAAAGAAGTACCAACAAAAAGACACTTGAGGTTAAGAAAAAAAGTGCTTTCAATACTTTTGAAGATGTATTAGAACAAAATGCAGGTCTCTCTTTTGAAAAGCAACAAAATTTCAATGATTTAACTAAGGGGTTAGCTTGGAATATCAACCTAAATACAGGAACATTAACATTTGATACTCTTAAGTTTCCAATAGATGTAATTGGGTCATTATCTTTTAATGATTATTCTTGGATGTGGGGATGGGCAAATTCTAAAAGCGGAATTCCAGAAAACCTTTTAGTAAACTCTTTAAAATTAAAAGAAATAGGAGAAATAAAACAGATAAAAGAATTTACAGAAAATCATTTTGTTGCTGGGGAAAATTTTGAACATAAAATGGGATTAATAGCAAGTGGATTACTTAATGCAGATGCTTTTTTCTGTGCAAATTATGGACAAGGAACAATGGTTTTAACCATAACTTCTAACAAAATTCCTAAAATAGATGATAACAGGTTAGAAAAGGTTTTAACAACATTCCCGCAGTTAATAAGCGGAATTGATTTAAATCATAAAGAAGCTTTTAAAAATTATTTAATCGATAGAAATTTAGATATTGAAATAACCGAAAATAGAATTGACGGTTCAAGAAATAATAAAACATTAACCGCTGAATTTGATGAATTACGAAGGTTAAAATCACTTAATGGTAAAATATAAAGTACAAGATGAATTGGGAAGAAATAAAAAAGTCTGACAAAGCTTTTCCAAAAGATAAAATAGTTATCACAGAGGTAGAGTTTAAAGAGGGCATTAGAACAGCATGGATAAATGTTGGTTACAAGAATTATCCGTATAAAGAATTTTGTAAAACACTAGGAATTCTAACTGTTGATTTTGAAGATATGAATACTATTCATGAACAGGAAATTCAACTTTATTTTCAAAAAGAATTAAATAAAGGATTTGTTTCTCATCTGATATCAAGAATACCAACTGAATTTGGAATAGAAATGTTGTTCTACTTTGAAAATAATGAGTTAGCTATTAAAAAACTTAATGAAATTTATGAAGATAAAGATAAATTAGTAGATTTTGGGTGTCAAACCCAAGAAGATAGTGAGTGGAAAACTATTGATGGAATGATGAAAAGATTTAGCAAATAAAAATATTTTTAGAGAATAACCATAATTAATCTAAGCCTTGGTAATCCTAAGGTTTAGTTTTGTTTAATCTTCTTTTTGACTTACAAAAGCGGAAATATTATCAGTCATTAATTAATGAGAAAAATTATTATTTGAAGTAATGATGATTGTAAGCAGTATTTATGATATTTTTAAAAACATAAAACTTGTTATTATAAAATAACAAGTTTTGTAGGTATAAAATTATTTAGGGAATTGAATTGGTCTCAATTAAATATTCTTGAGACTTTTACTCTTTGTATATATTGTAATCGTTTTTAACTGCTGTTTTTCTTTTGGGAATAATTCTAAAATGACATTTTTTTCAATAAAGAAGAAATACTTTTTTAATGTACTAAATAACATATTTTTTGTTTTTTTGACTTTAGTTTTTTTATAAGAAACCAAAGCACTTATTAGTTATTACAAAGAAACAGTATTTGGTTAATTAATTGATTAACATGTGTTTATTGTTTTTTATTTTTTAAAATAAGTTGCTCAGTTTTAAGAAACAAAAACTTACCACTTTAAATGACAAGTCTTATTTCGAGGGAGCTTATGATGGTTTTTTTTGTTAAAAAAAAGTATTCTGTTTTAAAATATAAAAGTTTAAAAAAAGGTATTATAATAACTGATATTTATTATATAAATATATTAAAAAAACATTAACATATGTTTATGAAAAATTATTTAGAGAAAATTTTTTTACGGATACGGCTTAATTGAACAGGGGTAATATTTAAATAGTTAGCTATTTGGTATTGAGGTAATATATTATCAATATTAGTAATTTCTTTTTTTAATTGCATATACCTTTGTGAGGCATCAAAAGAAGATAATTCAGTAATTCTTTTTTCTGAGTCAATATATATACCTTCCAGTATTTTAATATGTAATTTATGAAAAATTGGGTTTGTATCAGCAAGTTTAATGAAGTTTGAGAATTTTCCTTCAATAACTGTCGAGTTAACTAAGCATTCATAACTAGCATTAGATTTTTTATTATTTATTAAAGATTGTAAAGAAGCTATGGCTTTCTTTTCTGTGTAAATACTTCTAATAAAGTTACTTCCATCTTCATTTCTTATAAAACTTGCAACTAACCCATTTATAACAACATAAAAATTATCATTTATTTTACCATTGTCTAATAAAGTTTCGCCTTTATAATATGTTTTCTCTTCAACTATTGATTTAAACATTTCAATTGCTTCATCTGAGATGTCTTTTAACTTTTGTCTTAGATAAGCTCCAATAATATCGTCCATAACTATATTTTATCAAGCTAAATATAATTAAAAATTAATTGATATCTTTTCTAAAATAGAAAAAGTATTACCTCCTTCCATAAAAAGAAGGTCTAAGATTGATAAATTAGGGATAAAACCATGTTTGTCATCAAATACTTGAACATAAGGATCTAATCTAATAGGATGTTTAACTTTTGCGTTGTCCCAAGTTCTAAAATCTTTTAATATTGGAGTAGTTTCGTAAAAGGTTGTTTTAGAGAACTTTGTAGTTGTCTCAATTGCATCCGTAATAAACAAATAAGTATCTAAGTTTAAATCTAACAAATACTTATGTTTCTTACTAAAAAGACTAGCTAAATCATCTTCAAAATATTCAAAAAAAGGAGATGATTTATAGGCAGATTGTAAGGATTTAAAATGCTCTCTTTGCCAAGGGAAATCATTTTCAATTAAAGTATCTTTAGTTTTTTTTCTGTTGTTTGTTTTTTTGTGTTTTACTGGAATATTTAACAATTGCTTTCCATTCGCACTATAGATATAACATCTATTTCTATATGTTTGTTTTTGAAAATTATCTTCAACTTCAAAAACTACTTTTTCTTTAGATTTTACAATAGCTCCGTATTGAGAAATAGGAGAGAAGTATGTAGGTATAAAAAGTGCCAAATATTATGCTTTTTTCTTTTTAGGTTTAAAAAGGCTAAACAATATAAGAGCAACAGCAATCATCCCTAACCAAAAATACGATTTAGATTCTCCGTTACTAACTGATGTAAACATTCTATCCCAACGTACAGATCTAGTTTGAGTATCCCAACTAAACCAAACCATAATAGGTGTTCCAACAACATGATCAAATGGTACATAACCCCAAGCTCTTGCATCTAAAGAATTCTGACGATTATCTCCCATCATCCAAAAGTAATCCTGTTTAAATGTGTAAGATGTTTCCTTTTTTCCATTGATATAAATATCATCACCAAAAATAGTTAAATCATTATTCTCATACCTACGGATAATTTGTTCGTAAAAAAGAATACTATCTGAATTTAAGGCAACTGTAGCTCCTTGTTTAGGAATATAAATTGGTCCAAAATTATCTACAGACCAAGGATATTTAGGATTGTTAGGAAAAACTTGTGGGTTGTAATAACCAGCCGGTTTTAAGTCTTTTGTAATACTTTTAACTATTGGGTTTTTAGACATTGCCCTAGCTTCAGCATCAGTTAAGTTAAGTTTGTATTCACCGTTTTGGAGTATGCTACCTTCTCTAATATTGTATCTTTTTAATGCAGCTGAAGATAATCTTTGTCCTCCAGTGTTTACAGTATGAACCCATTGTGGTTTGGCACTTTTAGGTAAAACAGTTCTTTTCCCATTTATAAATACATATCCATCACGAACAGATAAGCTATCTCCTGGTACTCCAACACAACGCTTTACGTAGTTTGTTTTTTTATCTACTGGTTTGTATGTGAATTTTCCAGATTCATCACCCCACATATAATTTGTACTATCTGCTGGCCAACTAAAAACAACAATATCATTACGTTTAATTTTAGTAATACCTGGCAAACGCATGTATGGTAAAGAAAGTTTGTTTAATAATGAGTTTTTGTTTTTACTATTAGATACGTAAGATTTTACACCTAAACCAGGAATTGTGTCATGAACCATAGGTGCAGCAACAGCTGTCATAGGAACACGAGCTCCATAATGAAACTTACTAACAAATAAATAATCTCCAACTAAAAGTGTTTTTTCTAAAGATGAAGTAGGTATTGTATAAGGTTGAATAAAGTAAGTGTGTACTAACGTAGCAGCAATTATAGCAAAAGCAATAGAACTAACCCATTCGCCTAAAACAGTTCTAGGTTTTAAGCTTCTTTCTTCAATATATTTAGCATCTGTAGCATAGCTTATATAAAAAGAATATAAACCAAGTGTTAGAACTGATAAAAAAGTGTCTTTATCTTTATTAAAGCCAAAACTTCTGCTGGTTTCAATCCATATAACAGGAAACATTAATAAATTAATTATTGGAATAAATAAAAGAATAACCCACCACATTGGTCGGTTTATAATTTTCATTAAAACAATTGCATTGTATATAGGTATTAAAGCTTCCCAAGCTTTTCTTCCTGCTTTAATATATAGCTTCCAAGTACCTAAAAAATGAATTACTTGAACTATTATAAATAAAATTAACCATCCAGTTAATGACATATTTTTTGTTTTTTATTCTAGTCTATGTTATTGTATAGATTAGGGTTCTATTTAATATTTAAAACATCTCTCATGTTATAAATACCAGTTTTGTTAGCTAACCATTCAGCAGCAACAACAGCACCTAAGGCAAATCCTTTTCTATTATGTGCAGTATGTTTAATATCAATAGTGTCTATTTCAGAAGCGTAAGTAATAGTATGCGTACCTGGTACGTCTGGTGTTCTAATAGCAGTAATGGGAATATTTTCATTAGAAGTTTCTCCGTCTAATTCCCATTTTTTAAAATCAGAATTTTCAATAACCCCTTCCGCTAAAGTAATAGCAGTTCCACTTGGTGCATCTAATTTTTTAGTATGATGAATTTCTTCTATAGTTGTGTTATAGTCGTTTAAATTATTCATCATTTTAGCTAGTTGTTTATTTAACTCAAAGAAAAGATTAACTCCTAGGCTAAAGTTAGAAGCATAAATAAAAGCTCCTTTTTTTTCTTTACATAAATCAACTGCAGCATCATATTTGTCTAACCAGCCAGTAGTTCCAGAAACTACAGGTACGTTATTATTAATACATTTAGATATATTATTAAAAGCTACTGTTGGTATACTAAAATCTATAGCAACATCAGCTGTTTTTATATCATAGTTAATGGTACCATCATCTTTAATAACTATTTCATGTCCACGTTGTAAAGCAATTTTTTCAATTTCTTTACCCATTCTACCATAACCAAGTAAGGCAATTTTCATATTTAAAAAGTATATTTTAAGGTCACACCCACATTAGGTGAGTCAACCAAATTGTAATTAGGAGTTATCATTGGTCTTACAGAAAGATCTTTACTAGTATCAAATTGTAATAGGTGAGAAGTTACACTTGCTTCAACAATTTGTAAGACATATACTAAAACGGCAGAGAGTAATGATAAATCTCTGTTGGTGCTAAATTGTTCTTGAGCACTTTCTAAACCAGTATCAGAAATAAGTCCATAAAATTCATCAGTTAAACCAGCTTGTCTTTGTTTGTAAGCTGTTCTATATCTATTGTAAGCATTGTTGTTGTCTATATATGAATAAATACTATAGCCTAATCCTCCATAAATTAAAGGTAACTGCCACCAATATCTATTGTTATATATTTGTCCTGCACCAGGTAATATAGCTGAATAAAAAGCAGCTCTAGATGGAGAAAGAGGATTGTAAACAACAGGTTTTAATTGTAGTTGTTTAGTTTTAGTTTCTGTAGAATCTTTTTGAGCCTGCGTATTTAAACTACTGACTAAAAAGATTATAAATAATATGTAAAATGATGATTTCAATTATTTTAATAATTTTTTAATACGACTAAAATCTTCAATAGAATCAAAAGGAATAGATATTTTACCTTTTCCGTTTTTGCTAACTGTTACATCTATTTTTTTATCAAAAAAACTATTTATATCATCTACACTATTAGAGATAATAAAAGGTAACTGTTTTTTCTTTTTTTCTGGTTTTACTATTGCTCCAGCTTTTAAATTACGAACTAAATCTTCTGTTTGACGAACAGATAATTTATCTCGTACTATTTTTTCGTAAATATTTAGTTGATCTGTAGCACTTTCAACATTAATCAACGCACGACCATGTCCCATTGAAATAAAATTATCTCTCATACCTGTTTGTATAATTGGATCTAATTTTAATAAACGTAGGTAATTGGTAACAGTAGAACGTTTTTTACCAACACGAATACTCATTTCTTCTTGTGTTAGTTTTATTTCGTCTATTAATCGTTGGTATGATAAAGCAACTTCTATTGGATCTAAATTTTTACGTTGTATGTTTTCAACCAATGCCATTTCTAGCATTTCTTGATCATTAGCCAAACGTATATAAGCTGGTACTGTTTTATTACCAATTAATTTAGAGGCTCTAAAACGACGCTCACCAGAAACTAATTGAAACTTACTTTCTGATAATTTACGTACAGTAATTGGCTGAATTACGCCAAGTTCTCTAATAGAATTTGCTAATTCTTGTAAAGCATCTTCATCAAAATAAGTTCTTGGTTGAAAAGGATTTACTTCAATTTGATCTAATTCAATTTCTAGAATACTACCTACAAGTTTATCCGCATTTTTTTCTGATGCAGATGTAACTTCAGCAGTTTCTTTTAACAAAGCCGATAATCCTCTTCCTAATGCTTGCTTCTTTGTTGCTTTTGCCATGTTATTTATTCTTATTTATAATTTCATTTGCTAAGTGAATATAATTTTCTGCTCCTTTACTAGTAGCATCGTAAGAAATAATACTTTCTCCATAACTAGGAGCTTCACTTAAACGAATGTTTCTATGCACTATTGTATCAAATACCATAGAGCTAAAGTGTTTACGAACTTCGTCTACAACTTGGTTAGATAAACGTAAACGAGAATCATACATAGTTAATAGTAATCCTTCAATATCTAATTCTTGGTTATGAATCTTTTGAACACTTTTTATAGTATTTAATAGTTTACCTAAACCTTCAAGTGCAAAGTATTCACATTGAATAGGTATTGCTACAGAATCTGCTGCTACTAATGAATTTAATGTAATTAAACCTAAAGAAGGTGCGCAGTCTATTAAAATATAATCGTAAGAGTCTTTTATATCTACTAATGCTTTTTTAAGCATGTATTCCCTTTCTTGCTTATCAACTAATTCTATTTCAATAGCAACTAAATCTATATGAGCAGGAATTAAATCAACATTTGGTGATGAGGTTTCTACTATAGTGTCTTTTGCTTTGGCTGTATGTTCTAATACTTGATACGTACCAAATTCTACACTTTCTACATCTATACCTAAGCCAGATGTAGCATTTGCTTGGGGATCAGCATCTATTAATAAAACTTTTTTTTCTAAAACCCCAAGGGCAGCAGCAAGATTTACTGATGTAGTAGTTTTTCCAACTCCTCCTTTTTGATTTGCAATTGCAATGATTTTACCCATACTTGTTTTGTGTGTTAATAGAGAGACGTAAATTTACAATTATTTATGACTTTAGGAAATGAAAGATGTTAACAATATTACAAAAGTTTATAAATAGAAAAAAGGAGAGCGATTAATAGTGGTTATTTTTCTAGAACACAAAAGAAATCTAGTGTATTTGTACTAACACTTTCTTCAAAATAACTTTCTTTTGATATTTTTTCAATCAGTTCTTTGTGTATGCGATATAACTTTTTTCTATTGTATCTATTTGCTATTCCATAGGGTATTTTTAATATCCATGTTGGTACTATATTAATAATATTAAGTAGGTTAATTTTTAGAAAATTAGTGACTTGTTTTTTGTTTTCGCTAAAATATTTTTGAACATCTTTATATCCTGATATCCCAGTAACTTTAGTGTTTTTAAAAATGGGAGTTACTAATTTTTTTAATTCGGTATAATTGTATTCTCTGTAATGCCAAGGGTTACGAATTAATATTTTTTCAGAATTAGGAGTTGTTAAGAGCAGAACGCCTCCTTTTTTTAAGACTCTATGTATTTCTTTTAAAAAGAAAACATCATCTTTAATATGTTCTATTACTTGAAAAGCAATATCAAAGTCTAAAGAATTATCTTCAATTTTTCGTATTGGAGGAACTTTGTTTTTTATAATCTTAACATTGGGTAAGTCTTTGGTAAGAGAATTAGAAGTGTAATTAGCTTTATCCATCGCATAAGCAATATTACAATTATCAAGTAACATTCTAAGGCCATATCCTTCACCTGCACCAATTTCTAAAATGTTACCAAATACTTTTTCTGAAGCTATTTCATACGCCTTTCGGGTTCTTTGATATAGAGGAGCATCAGAATGTATTTTAGAAGAGGTGACTTCTGTGGAGAAAAAAAACATAGTATTTATTTAATAAGGCAGTTAGTATTTTGCCAAGTTTTTGTGTGCTGTTGTATTTTTACCAGTACTCGTTTCTTAGATTCGTGTAAATCATCATCAAACTCTTTTGATTGTAAAATCATGACTTCATAAATTTTAAGCATACGATTTAAATAGCGAACATTTATAATCGCTCAAGTTGGATTAAACGAACTAATCCATTTAATTTCATCCTCAATATTTCAAATGGAAACAGTGTAGATTTATCAAGTTTAGGTGGTGGAGTAGGAAGTGATTCTCAAGATTTAAGCTTAAGTGGAACAACCTTAAGTATCACAAATGGAACAAGTGTAGATTTATCAAGTTTACAAGACGGAACAGGAACAGATACACAAGATTTAACATCAGCAACGCTTTCTGGAGATATTTTAGAAATAGAAAATGGTAATTCTGTATCAGTAGATTTATCACCTATTTTATCTTCTTTATAAGCTGAGGTTGATACACAATCAGCATTAATATCTGATTTAGTAACAAGATTAGAAACTGTTGAAACATGTGCTTGTGATGGAACTCTAGATGTTGGACTTGTAGTTGGAAAAGAGTCTGTATTTAAGTTATTTAAAAATAGACCTAATCCTTTCAGTGGAGAAACAGTAATTGAATTTGAAATTCCAGAGACTGTTAAAAAGGCATATATTAAAATATACGATAGTAATGGTAAAACATTCCAAAAGATTAATATAAATCAAAGAGGAGAAGGTAGTATTGTTTATGATAAAGATTCTTTTGCTTCTGGTATTTATTATTATTCGTTATTTGCTGATAATATAAAATGATTTTTGATAAAAAATAAAATAACAAAGCATCATAATTATTTATAGTGCTTTTTTTTATGAAAAAAAATAATACATTAAATACACTGCTAATAATACTTTCTTTTTTGTTAGCTTTTTTATTGCCTTTTAAGTTATTTCTAATTTCTTATGCAATTCTTGGTCCACTTCATTATTTAACCGAAATAAATTGGATTAAGAACAAGCGTTTTTTTTGTAGATAATAATAAAATATGGATTATCTCTTGTGTTTTTTTAGCTGTAATTGTGGTTATTCCTTTTGTTTTTAAATTAGAATTTATTAAATTTTTTTTTAAGAAACACAGTTATAGATTGGTTATCAAAATGTACAAACATTGCTATTTTTTTAGCATTATCATCGTCTGTTTTTTTCTCTTTTAAAACATATAAACTAAACTTACCCGTTTACATTTTGGTGATTTTCTTATTAACATTATTACTGATAAAGTTCGAGTTTTTTAATATTTGGGTAGGCTTGTTTTTACCAACAGTTATTCATGTATACGTGTTTACTTTTATATTTATGTTATATGGTTGTTTAAAAAGTAAATCAACTATTGGTCTTATCAATGTATTTATGTTAATAATGACACCTTTTGTTATTGCCTTTTTAGTAGTAAGTCCATTTGGTTTTTCTAAATATATTTTTAATACATATGTTGATAATAATTTTTATGTTCTTAATATTAAAATATCAGAATTCTTAAAGCTTTCTGATGGAAAACAATTTGATTTGAAAAATCAAATTGTCTTAAAAATACAAATGTTTATTTCTTTTGCGTACACATACCATTATCTTAATTGGTTTTCAAAAGCAACTGTTATAGGTTGGTATAAAAACACAACTAAAAATCAATTAATAGCATTGGTGTTATTGTGGTTGTTAACCTTGTTTGTTTATTATTACGATTATAGAGCGGGTTTAATTTTTATGTTATATGCATGTTTTTCTTGAGTTTCCTTTAAATGTTATGTCTATAAAAGGAATCATAGGCTATTTTTCAAAGAAGTAAAACAACCTAATATCAAATAGGTTTTTTAACCCTTCTATTCACGTTTTTTATACTCCTTAATTTTTTTCAATCACTAGTAAGTTTGCACTGTTCTTAATAATACTAGTTTTAAGAATACAAAACATGGTTTGATCATCTGTGTTTATAATCAAAAAAAGTTATTAAAAAACAAGTGTAAAAACGAATTTAAATTAAAAATATCATGAAAAAAATAATTGTATTAATGATGATGGCAATGTTAGTTATTGGTTGTCAAGAAGGAGAAGTGATTTCAGAAGAAAACATAACTATTGAATCTGGGATTCAAAAATCAGAAGAAGTAGGAATGTTGAGTTTTGAAAGTTTTAAAGAATTAAATTCTTTTGTAGAAGAATATAAAGAAGCAGATTTATTAGAAAAAGCAAAAGGATTTGCTAAGCAAGGTAACTATACTCCTTTATTATTAGTGTATAGTTTAACTGAAGAAGAGGCAGGTAGTTATAATTTAGATAAGGAAAATGTAGCAAAAGTAAATACACAAAATAGTATGCTATTGTTTCTTTTAAACAAAAATGGAGAAATAGCAATAGAAGGGAAAATCTTTAGAATTGATGGAGATTTTGTGTATAGTTATACTAGCGGGAATGGTAATGATGTTGATACTTTTGAAGAAGAATATTCAAAAGGAGGGATCAAAATTAAAGAAGAAGGAACATATAAATATGGTAAAGACTTGTCGGTTTATAAGCATACTAATTATGTAACAGAAAAAGATGCATCTCTTGCAGGTAGAATGACTCAGAGTGGTTACAATTATATAAATAATAACCTTAGATTAAGAGGTATTCAGTTTGATGAATATTGGTGGTTTATCAGTTTTATCGGTTCTGCTACTATAGTTGAAAAGAAAGTTCAAATTTTATTTTGGTCTCAATGGGTACCAACAGCTTCGGAAAATAGATTGAATTATGATATGGGATATCAAGTAGATTTTGTTTCTGGCGGACCTTCATTAAACTTAATAACAGGTGATGATGTTTATCAAAATACAAGCATATTATTAAGAGTTTATAGATGGAGTTTTGGGTTTCCAGCACCTGAAAGATATACACCATCATTTGGAGGTTCTTTACATGATACGTATTGGGGAACAAGTCCTACAGGAAATTTTTATGATGTCTTTTTAAGTTATTAAGAGGGAGTTTTGTAAAGAATAATAAAAGGTCCTTTTAAGGGCTTTTTTTTGTGTTTAAAATGTATGTCTGTATTAAAAAAAGCTGCTTTTGAAGTGTGCTTAATTTAACAAAAAGGGATAATCCCCCTTTTACATGAGGTTGTTCAACGTAAGTTATACCGTTTATACTACTTCTCATTTTTTAATTATCTACTTTAATTTTGTCGTAGTTCTTAGCGATACTAGTTTAAGATTATACATAGTCTGATCAATTGTGTAATGAAAGCCAAATTAATAAAAATACGCGGAAACCGAAAAGCGGATGAGTAGGTGAAAAAATAAATTAATTATAATGAAAAAATATATTTTACTATTAATGTTAGGTGTTGTTTTAATAGGATGCCAAACTGAAGAAGAAACAGTTTTAGATGAAAATTCAAAAGAAAATATAGCCTTAAAAGAGAATGTAGGTATACTGGATTTTGAAACAGCTGAAGAATTGAATAGATTTATAACAGAACATCATGAAAGAGAAACAGATTTGTTAGAAAAAGCTAAAGAAACAAGTAATTATACTCCATTATTATTAGTGTATAATTTAGAAGCAGATGAAGCAAAAGAAATAGGAATAAGTGAAGATGAAGTAGCTGAGGTAAATACAAACGATGAAATGTTGTTGTTTCTTTTAAATGAAAATGGAGAGATAGGTATAGAGGGTAAAATTTTTAGAATTGATGGAGATTTTGTGTATACTTATAAGCAAGGTAATGATAATGAAATTGCGGACTTCTTAAAAAGTTATTCAGTAGGGAAAGTGAAAATAGAAACAGGAAAAACTATTGAGTTTGGTGAAGGATTAACTGTTTATATGCATGGGAATAAAGGAGAAGATTATAGAGAAGCTTTTCAAGCTAAAGGTGTTACATCATATCATTATTTTAGTGATAATTATAGAATGAAAGCACGTCAATACAATGGATCGTGGGTTTTTTATAGTTCAATTGGGGCAAGTACTAAAGTAGAAGAGAAAAAAAGATTTTTATGGTGGTCTTGGTGGAAAACAGCTAAAACGGATAATAGATTAGAGTATAATGCAACTTATAGAGTATACTCAAATTATGGTTATCCAACTGTAGATCTTACAGCAACAGGTCATGTATATTGCAATTGTAATGTAGCAAATAAGGCATATAGCTGGTCTGTAGGTGTGCCAGTAGCACCAGAAGCGTATTTGCCTTTAAAGGGAGAAACAAAGCATTGGGCTCATTGGTATACAACAAATCCAAATACAGTTTCAACAACTATTCAATATTAATCCTTTTGAGGAAGTAAATTATTAGTTATTAGAAAGAAAAAAGGTTGTCTGAAAAGACAACCTTTTTATATAAAAATATATTTGACTTTTACATCATTCCTGGCATACCACCGCCCATTGGAGGCATTCCACCACCAGCAGGAGCATCTTCTTTAATGTCAACTAAAGCACACTCAGTAGTTAAAATCATACCAGCAACTGAAGCAGCATTTTCTAAAGCTACACGAGTTACTTTTTTAGGATCTATAATTCCAGCATCAAGCATGTTAACATATGCTTCAGATTTAGCATCGTAACCAAAGTCTTTTTTACCTTCTAATACTTTATTAATAACAACTGAGCCTTCTCCACCAGCATTTTCAACAATTGTTCTCAAAGGAGACTCAATAGCTTTATTTACTATTTGAACACCGGTAGTTTCATCCAAGTTTTCAGTTGTTATAGTTTCTAATACTTTTTTAGCACGAACTAAAGCAACACCACCACCAGCAACAATACCTTCTTCTACAGCAGCACGAGTTGCATGTAAAGCATCATCTACACGATCTTTCTTTTCTTTCATTTCTACTTCAGAAGCAGCACCAACATATAATACGGCAACACCACCAGCTAACTTAGCTAAACGCTCTTGTAATTTTTCTTTATCATAATCAGAAGTAGTAGTTTCTATTTGTGCTTTAATTTGACCAACACGAGCTTTGATGTTTCCTTCATCTCCAGAACCATTAACAACAGTAGTATTATCTTTGTCGATAGTAACAGTTTCTGCAGTACCTAATAAATCTAAAGTAGCATTTTCTAAAGAGAAACCTCTTTCTTCAGAGATAACAGTTCCGCCAGTTAAGATAGCAATATCTTCTAACATTGCTTTTCTACGATCTCCAAAACCAGGAGCTTTTACTGCAGCAATTTTTAAACCACCACGTAATTTATTAACAACTAAAGTTGCTAATGCTTGTCCGTCTACATCTTCAGCAATAATTACTAAAGGTCTTCCAGATTGAGAAACAGGTTCTAAAATTGGTAAAATTTCTTGTAAGTTAGAAATCTTCTTATCAAATAATAAAATATAAGGATTTTCTAAAGTAGCAATCATTTTATCAGCATCAGTTACAAAGTAAGGAGATAAATATCCTCTATCAAACTGCATTCCTTCTACAACGTCTACATATGTATCAGTTCCTTTAGCTTCTTCAACAGTAATAACACCTTCTTTTCCAACTTTATCAAAAGCTTTGGCAATTAAATCACCAATAGTACTATCGTTGTTAGCAGAAATAGAAGCTACTTGTTTGATTTTTTCAATAGTATTACCAACTTCTTGTGTTTGCTTTGCTAAATCTTCAGTAATTGCATTTACAGCTTTATCAATACCACGTTTCAAGTCCATTGGGTTTGCACCAGCAGCAACGTTTTTTAATCCTTCTTTAACGATTGCTTGTGCTAAAACAGTTGCAGTTGTAGTTCCGTCTCCAGCTAAATCATTAGTTTTAGAAGCAACTTCTTTTACCATTTGAGCACCCATATTCTCTAGCTCATCTTCTAGCTCTACTTCTTTTGCTACTGAAACACCATCTTTAGTCACGTGAGGAGCACCAAATGATTTAGAAATGATTACATTACGTCCTTTAGGTCCTAAGGTTACTTTTACTGCATTTGCCAATGCATCAACTCCACGTTTTAAGCCGTTACGAGCGTCTACATCAAATTTTATATCTTTTGCCATTATATTTTAGTTTAAAGTTCCACGTTTTAAAAGTTAAAAAGGAACTATTGTTTTTATTTAGTTTCTAGTTCCTTCCCTTCGAGAAGGGAAGGATGGGGTTTTTTAAACGATTGCCATAATATCGCTTTCACGCATTATTAAGTAATCTTTTCCTTCTAGTTTTAAATCTGTTCCTCCGTATTTTCCGTATAAAACAGTATCGCCAACTTTTACAGTTAAAGGCTCATCTTTTTTACCAGTTCCAATAGCAACTACAGTTCCTTTTTGAGGTTTTTCTTTTGCGTTATCAGGAATGATAAGACCAGAAGCGGTTGTTGTTTCAGCTGCAGCTGGTTCTACAAGAACTCTATCTGCTAAAGGTTTAATATTTAATCCCATTTTATATAAATTTTTAATAATTAAATTAGTGTTTTTCTTATTGTATTTTGTCAGAAATTATGCCAACAGAATAAAACTGACATTTTTTCGTATTACAAATTAAAGCTTAAAATAAGTGTATAAAAAAATGTCAACGCAATGACACGTTGACATTTTATATATTTTATAAAGAAACAATTAGTTAACTGAATCTTTTGTAGTTGCAGGCATATCTGTTGAAGCAGGAGCAGAAGATTCTATTCCGTTTAATGTGTCATCTAATTGTACATTACCAGCATTAGTTCTTGGTATCGCAAAATTAGCTAATAAAATTAAAGCAAACATAGCAATAGCTAAAGTCCACGTACTTTTATCTAAAAAGTTATTAGTGTTTTGAACACCACCAATAGCTTGGCTTCCACCACCACCAAATGAAGAAGATAATCCTCCACCTTTAGGGTTTTGAACCATTACAATTAAAATTAGTGCTATAGCAACAATTAATATTAAAATTAATAGTAAAGTATAAGTTGTCATTATTTATTATTTTGAATAATTTGAATTCTTTTTATCTGGTCTGCAAAGAAACCACTTTTTTCTGGATATTTCAAACTTAAAATTTCATAAGCTTTAATTGCGTTATCAAACTTCTTTTGCTCTAAGTATACTTTTGCTAAAGTTTCGGTCATCAGTTGAGGTGTTTTTGTTGATGAATCTTTTGTTTTAGTAGTAATACTAGCGGTTTTGTTTACACGTGGAATTTTTGGATTTGAAGCTATAAAATTGTCTATAATAGATTCTTTTTTCTTTTTTTCGGGCTTAATTTCTCTTTTAATAGGCGTTTTAACTGCTATTTGTAGCCATTGATTAAAAGAATGAGTTTCATTTTTTTTAAAAGAAAGTGGAGTTCCTAGATTTAATGCTTCCTTGATTTCAGATAAGGATTCAGTTTTTACATCTACCTCTGGCTTTACTTCAGGAGTTTTTTGTATTTCGGTAATGTTTTTAGCCGTAATAAAATCAAAAAGAATACTTCTGTCATTAGTATAAGCTGCTGTTACCTTTAGTTCGTTATTGTATTTAAAACTTCCATATTCCTTTAATGTTTTTAAATATAAAGCTCTAGCTGGTTGAAAAAAAGGATACTTATCTACAATGGTTTTAAAATCAGACGTGTTTTTTTTCTGAATTTCTTCAGAATTTTTTAAAATAGTTATAAAATTACTAGTTACCATTTTGCTACAGATGCATTAAAAATATCTTCTGTTATTCTTTCGTTAATTTCAGTAAGAGCAGCTTCTAAAACACCACCAACTAATTGCTCAGAAGCATCAAAATCAGAATAAAAAGAGAAGTTTTTTTCAAAATCATCTTCTTCTTTTTGTCTATTTGAATATCGTACATTAATAGTTACTGTTAATCTGTTTTGAGATGCCGTTTGATTTGCAGTAGCACTCATTGGAGTAATTCTGTATCCAGTTATTTCTCCTTCAAAATGTAAATCTCCACCTGTTTGAACTAAAGTTAAATTAGTTTGACGTGTAAATAAATCTTGAAGTTCTTGAGTGAAAAGTTGGCTAAGTGTAGGTTCCACTAAAACAGCTTGATTTCTAAAAAAATCTATTTGAAGTGTTTTTGCATCACCTGTACTTCCTCCAGTAAATGAATACGCTCCACAAGAGATTATAATTAATGAACTGATAAAGAATAATAAAGAATAAAGTAATCGTTTCATATTTGTGTAGCTTACAGTTCGTATTGTTTTATTTTACGGTATAAAGTTCTTTCAGAAATACCAAGTTCTTTGGCAGCTAATTTACGTTTACCATTGTTTTTTTCTAATGATTTTTTAATCATTTCTATTTCTTTATCATGTAAAGATAAACTTTCATCTTCTTCAATTGTTTCAGCAAAATCAAAAGAATTTTCATTAGAAGTGTTTGTAGGTATTTTAAGAACTTCAATGTTGTTATTAGAATCGTTTTTTTCTTTCTGATAAATACGTTCTATTAAATTATGATTTTCTTCCTGTACTTGATCTTTATCTCCGTTTTGCATCAGATCAAGAGTTAATTGTTTTAAATCATTGATGTCGTTTCGCATATCAAACAAAATTTTATACATGATATCGCGTTCTGTGGCGAAATCACTATTGCTTGATGATGATTTTTCAATTACAGTTGGTAAATTATTTAAGTTGGGTAAATATTGTATTAACTTTTGAGCAGATACAGTTCGGGTTTCTTCTAAAATAGAAACCTGTTCCGTAATGTTTTTTAACTGACGAATATTTCCTGGATAATTGTATTTTAATAAAAGTTGTGTAGCGTTTTCTTCCAACCTTATAGTAGGCATCCTGTATTTTTGAGCAAAATCCGCTGCAAATTTTCTGAATAATAAATGAATATCAGTACCTCTGTTTCTAAGTGGAGGTAAAGCAATTTCAATAGTACTTAAACGATAATATAAATCTTCTCTAAACTTTTCTTTACTAATTGCCTGCATCATATTTACATTAGTTGCAGCTACAATACGAACATTGGTTTTTTGTACTTGAGAAGAACCTACTTTTATAAATTCACCATTTTCTAAAACACGTAATAAACGTACCTGGGTAGTTAAAGGAAGTTCACCAACTTCATCTAAAAAAATAGTTCCACCATCAGCAACTTCAAAATATCCTTTTCTTGTAGAAGTAGCTCCTGTAAAAGCACCTTTTTCATGACCAAATAATTCACTGTCAATAGTTCCTTCAGGAATTGCACCACAATTTACAGCAATATACTTTGCATGTTTTCTATGCGATAATTGATGAATTATTTTTGGAATATTTTCTTTACCAACACCACTTTCTCCTGTAACCAATACAGAAATATCAGTAGGAGCAACTCGTATAGCTTTTTCAATAGCCATATTAAGTTTGGTGTCGTTACCAATAATACCAAAGCGTTGTTTTGTTGCTTGTAAGTTTTCCATAAGCCCCTTTTAATTTCCCCAAAGGGGAAAAACTTTGTGTTTATATTTTTTTTGACCTAATATATATCCTTACTCTTTTGGCTAGGATTTAATGTAGGTTTTTAATTGTTTTCTGAATATCCAACAGCAGTTCCTTTTAAGGTAGCTGAAGAACAACTTTCAATTTTTATATTTACAAAATCACCCATTTTATAGTGTTCCTTTGGGAAAACCACAACGGTGTTTTGTGTATTACGTCCTTTCCATTGGTTTGCATCTCTTTTAGAAACTCCTTCAATTAAAACTTCTTGAGTTTGTCCAATATGTTCTTGTGTTCTATATAAACTATGTTCTTGTTGTAAATCAATTATTTCTTGTAAACGACGTTTTTTAGTTGCCAACGGAATATCATCTTCCATTTTTTTAGCAGCTAAAGTCCCTGGTCTTTCTGAATATGCAAACATAAATCCGAAGCTGTATTTTACATGTTCCATTAAGTCTAAAGTGTCTTTATGGTTTTCTTCTGTTTCACCACAAAAACCAGCAATCATATCTTGACTTAAAGCCATTTCTGGAATAATTTTATAAATATTATTAACCAGTTCCATGTATTCTTCTCTAGTGTGTTGACGATTCATAGCTTTTAACATATCATTACTTCCGCTTTGCACAGGTAAATGAATATATTTACAGATGTTTCTATGTTTAGCCATCACATGAATAACATCTAATGTCATATCTTGTGGATTAGATGTAGAAAAACGGAAACGCATTTTTGGAAATTCCGCAGCACACATATTTAATAGTTGAGCAAAATCTGTTGCAGTGGCTTTCGCCATTTCAGAAGCTTTATCAAAATCTTTCTTTAATCCACCTCCATACCATAAATATGAATCTACATTCTGACCTAATAAAGTAATTTCTTTAAAGTTTTTATCATACATAGATCGTATTTCCTCAATAATACTCTTTGGATCACGACTTCTTTCACGTCCTCTTGTAAAAGGTACAACACAAAAAGTACACATGTTATCACAACCACGAGTGATAGATACAAATGCAGAAACTCCGTTTGAATTTAAACGAACAGGAGAAACATCCGCATAGGTTTCTTCTTTAGAAAGAATAACATTTACTGCATCTCTACCAGCTTCAACTTCTTCAACTAAATTAGGTAAATCTCTATATGCATCTGGACCAACAACTAAGTCAACTATTTTTTCTTCTTCTAAAAATTTAGATTTTAAACGTTCAGCCATACAGCCTAAAACACCAACTTTCATTTTTGGGTTTATCTTTTTTACGGCATTGTATTTTTGTAAACGTTTACGTACAGTAGTTTCAGCTTTTTCTCTAATAGAACAAGTGTTTACCAAAACTAAATCAGCATCTTCTAAGTTTTTTGTAGTATTAAAACCTTCATTAACAAGTATAGAGGCTACTATTTCACTATCATTCATGTTCATTTGACAACCATAACTTTCAATAAAAAGTTTTTTTGTGTTGCCTTTTTTTTGCTCAATAACAAGTGCTTCACCTTGTTTTTTTTCGTCAATTACTTTTTCAACGTGCTCCATAATCTTAAATCTTGCTAAATAGGGTGCAAATATACAACCAAAAAGGAAAACATGTGACATATTGACATATTTATTAACGCAACTTTAGCAACTCTTTAGCATCTGTTAATAAACAACAGAAAACCAAAAATCAAATGAAAAATCAATTTTACACATTTTTAATAGTTTTAACTATTGTTTTTACATCATGTAATAAAAATGATGCTTATGATATATATACTATCGCAACTCCAAAATATATGACAAAAGAAGATTTTAGAGCTTCGGTAAATGTAACGACAACTAAAAATATCGTTGAGTCTGGGAAAATATATACTTATAATAATATCATTTTAATTAATGATATAGAAAAAGGTATTCATATTATTGATAATACGAATCCTATATTACCTGTAAAAAAGTCTTTTATAGAAATAATAGGGAATAAAGATATGGAGGTTAGGGGTGATTATTTATATGCTGATAGTTTGATGGATTTGTTAGTCTTTGATTTATCAGATCTTAATAATATTAAAGAAGTTTTTAGAGTAGAGGATGTCTTTAATAATTATGTAGTTTATCCAACGGAACAAAATTTAATAATTAATTATGATGGATATGTCTATGACAGTTCTAAGATATTAATAAGTTGGGATATTAAAAAAGAGTATAGAAAGATAGAAGACAATATTGATGTAGCTATAGATTTAGTAACCTTTGATTCGGCTGAAGCTTCAGGAGGTCAAGGAGGTTCTTTAGCAAGATTTAAAATTATTGAAGATTATTTATATGCTGTTGATAATTCTTATATTAATGTTTTTGATATTTCTGATTTAGAAAATCCAATAACACAAAATGATGTTTATGCTGGTTTTGGTATAGAAACTATTTTTAATAGAGGTAATTATTTGTTTTTAGGAAGTACAAATGGAATGTATATATATGATATAAGTATAGCAAATAATCCTCAATACATCTCTGAGTTTACCCATGCAACAGCTTGTGATCCTGTAGTTGTAGATAATAATTATGCATATGTAACACTAAGAGGGGGCAATTCTTGTGGAGCATTTGATAGTAGTTTAGAGGTTATAGATATAAGCGTTATTGAAAACCCTTCATTAGTAAAAACATATACATTGGATAATCCTTATGGTTTGGGAATTAAGAATGATTTACTTTTTATTTGCGATGGAACCTCTGGACTAAAAATTTACAATAAAGAAAATGTAGAAGATTTAAAATTATTAAAAACTTTTAAAAATGCGATTGCATATGATGTTATTCCTCTAGAAAACAGGTTAATTATGATTGGCGATAATGTACTGTATCAATACAGATATATAAATGAAGGCATAGAATTATTAAGTAAATATTCACTTAATTAAACAAAAAATATAAAAAAAACGTACTGATCAGTACGTTTTTTTTATATTTTTCTCTAAACTCTTTAATTAATTTCAAAAATCTTATTATACATTTGCAAGAAGAAACATATTGTTTAAATAAGTATGTTTTCTACACAAGAGAAAGTTTATGGCAAAGAATTTAGTAATTGTAGAGTCCCCAGCAAAAGCGAAAACAATAGAAAAGTTTTTAGGTAAAGATTATCAGGTAGAATCAAGTTTTGGTCATATCGCAGATTTACCGTCTAAAGAGCTTGGTGTAGATGTTGAAGGAGATTTTAATCCAAAATATATAGTTTCATCTGATAAAGCAGCAGTAGTAAAAAAACTGAAAACTTTAGCAAAGAAAGCAGAAATGGTTTGGTTAGCTTCGGATGAGGATCGTGAAGGAGAAGCAATTGCTTGGCATTTAGCAGAGCAATTAAAATTAAAAGAAGAGAATACAAAACGTATTGTTTTTAACTCAATTACAAAAGATGCAATTTTAAAAGCCATAGATAATCCACGTACTATTAATTACAATTTAGTAGATGCGCAACAAGCACGTCGTGTATTAGATAGAATAGTTGGTTATGAGCTTTCTCCAGTTTTATGGAGAAAAGTAAAAGCTGGTTTATCAGCAGGTAGAGTACAATCGGTTTCTGTGCGTTTAATTGTAGAAAGAGAACGTGAAATAGAAAATTTTATTCCTATTGCTTCTTATAGAGTAGATGCAGAGTTTACAAATGAAGAAGGGAAGAAGTTTAAAGCTAAAATTGCTAAAAATTTCGAAACTAAGGAAAAGGCAGAAAACTTTTTAAATTCTTGCTTAGCTGCCGATTTTAAAGTAGCTGATTTACAAAAAAAGCCAGCTAAAAAATCACCAGCTGCACCATTTACAACATCAACATTACAACAAGAAGCATCTCGTAAATTAGGTTTTCCAGTTGCAAAAACAATGATGGTTGCTCAGCGATTATATGAAGCTGGATTGATTACTTATATGAGAACAGATAGTGTAAATCTATCTAGTGAAGCAATGACAAATGCACAAGAAGAAATAACAAGTAGTTATGGTGCAGAATATAGTAAGCCAAGGAAATTTGCAACAAAATCTAAAGGAGCACAAGAAGCACATGAGGCGGTTCGTCCTACAAATATGGATGTGCATTCTGTTTCTGTTGAGTATGATCAAGATAGACTTTATAGCTTAATTTGGAAGCGTACTATTGCTTCTCAAATGAGTGATGCTCAATTAGAGCGTACTAATGTTAAGATTAGTAATAATAAAAACGACAAACTGTTTACTTCAAATGGAGAAGTAATAACTTTTGAAGGTTTCTTAAAAGTATATTTAGAAGGAACAGATAATGAAGAAGAAGAACAAGCAGGTATGTTGCCTAAGATGAAGGTGAATGAAACCTTGTTAAATGAATATATAACTGCAACGGAACGTTACACTCGTCCACCAGCAAGATTTACTGAAGCAGCTTTAGTAAAACGTTTGGAAGAATTAGGAATTGGTCGTCCATCTACCTACGCACCAACGATCTCTACAGTACAAAGAAGAGGATATGTAGAAAAAGGTACAGCTGAAGGAAACGAAAGAAGTTATACGCAATTAGTGTTAAAAGAAAATGCTGTTTCAGAAAATACTTTATCAGAAAAAGTAGGTTCAGACAAAGGGAAATTAATGCCTACTGATATAGGTAATATTGTAAATGACTTTTTGGTTGAAAATTTCACAAAAGTATTAGATTACGGATTTACTGCAAAAGTAGAAAGTGATTTTGATGAAGTGGCAGATGGAAATGAAAACTGGAAAACAGTTATTAAAGATTTTTATAAAGATTTTCATCCTGTAGTTAAAGATGTTGCAGAAAATGCAGAGAGAGCAAGCGGTCAGCGTTTATTAGGTGTTGATCCTGATAGTGGTAAGAATGTTTATGTGCGTTTAGGGCGTTTTGGAGCTATGGTTCAAATAGGTGAAGCAACTGATGAGGAAAAGCCAAAATTTGCTAGTCTACAAGCAGATCAAACACTTAGTACGTTAACTTATGAAGAAGCAATGGACTTGTTCAAATTACCTAAAGTAGTTGGCGAGTATGAGTCTAAAGAGGTAATTGTAGCAAACGGTAGGTTTGGTCCATATATTAAGTTTGATGAAAAATATGTGTCTTTAGATAAAGGAGAGAATCCAATGTCTGTGGATATGGACAGAGCAATTGAGCTTATTGAGGCAAAAAGAAAAGCAGATGCACCAATTGGTTTTTATGAGGAGTTACCAATTCAAAAAGGTGTAGGTCGTTTTGGCCCTTTTATAAAATGGAATTCAATTTTTATCAATGTAAATAAAAAGTATGATTTCGATAATCTTACACAAGAAGATTTAGAGACTTTAATAGAAGATAAGAAGAGAAAAGAAATTGAAAAAGTAATACATAATTGGGAAGATGTAGGTATTCGTGTAGAAAAAGCACGTTGGGGACGTTTTAATGTAATAAAAGGAAAGATTAAAATTGAGTTACCTAAAACAACAGAGATAGAGAAGTTATCTAAATCTGAGGCAGAAAAAATGATTGAAGCTAAGACACCAAAGAAAAAAACTGCAAAGAAAAAAGCAGTAAAGAAAAAAGCGACAAGAAATTCGTCAAAAAAGAAATAAAGTTTTATATTGCCAACCATTCTTGATCCCCAAAGATGAATATTGATTTTTTATCACCAATAAACGATGAAGCTACAGAATACAACGTATTTCAGTCAACTTCTAATATTGGAGAAAACATACAAATACACTCACGTCAAAACGGATTTCCCGATTTAGACGACGTTTCTATTGTTATTTTAGGGATTAAAGAAGGACGCAAAGCAGTTAATAATGAAGGTTGCGGAGAAGATCTTTCAAGTATACGAAAAAAGTTGTATCAACTTTTCCCTGGTAATTGGCATGTTAGTATTGCTGATATAGGTAACATAGAACAAGGTAATTCAATAGAAGATACTTATTTTGCTGTTTCAAAAACTATAGAAGCTTTACTTAAAAAAAACATTATTCCAATTATTATAGGAGGAAGTCAAGACCTTACTTATGCTAATTACAGAGCTTATGATAAATTAGAGCAAACTGTTAATTTAGTGTCTGTAGATAGTCGTTTTGATTTAGGTTCTCTAGAAGAAGAAATAACATCAACTTCTTTTTTGAGTAAAATTATTATGGAACAGCCTAATAATTTATTTAATTATAGTAATATTGGTTATCAAACATATTATAATTCTCAAGAAGAAATACAATTGTTAGAAAATTTGTATTTTGATGCTTATCGTTTAGGAGAAGTTAAAAATTTACAATTAGTTGAACCTATAATGAGAGATGCTGATATTGTAAGTATTGATATTGGAGCTGTAAAACAAAGTGATGCGATTGCAAATAATAATTGTTCACCTAATGGTTTTTATGGAGAAGAAATATGTGCAATAGCTCGTTACGCTGGCATTAGCGATAAAGTAACTTCTTTTGGAGTTTATGAATATAATGCAAGAATAGATAATAAAAACCAAACCGCTGCGTTGATAGCTCAGGTAATATGGTATTTTATTGAAGGTGTTAATTTTAGAGCAAAAGATTATCCATATTCAACAAAAGAAAGCTATCAGAAATTTACAGTAATGTTAGAAGATGACGATCCAGTTAACTTTTATAAAAGTGATAAAAGTGGGCGTTGGTGGATGGAAATTAATTTAATAACGGATAATAAATATAAAAGACACACGTTAATACCTTGTGCCTATCAAGATTATGTTAAGGCTACAGAGCGACAGATACCTGAAAGGTGGTATAAAGCTCAGCAAAAATTAACGTAAAAAAATATATTTACATTTCGTAATTAATAATTAAAATAAGTATATTTATTAATCGTTAAAAAAAATAATGGTTACGAATTTTTTTAAGAAATAGAATATGAGAAAATTAGTAGTATTTTCACTGTTAATCGCTTTTGTTTATAGTTGTGGTTCAAGCAATGATAGAGGTGAGTTAGTTGGAGTAAAATCAAAAAGAAAGTGGTTTGCAGAGAAACCATATGGAATGGTTTACATTAAAGGTGGGTCTTTTACGATGGGTAAGCAAGACGAGGATCCTTTAGGAGCTATGAATGCACCAACAAGAACAGTAACTGTTCAACCATTTTATATGGATGAAACAGAAATTACTAATAGTGAATATAAAGAATTTGTAAGATGGGTTAAAGATTCTATTGTAAGAACAAAACTAGCATATCAAGCAGAATTTGCATTTTCAGGAGATGAAGCTACCTCAGGTAAAAATGCAGAAGGAATTCAACGTTATGCATTTGCATCAAAAGATACTGTTAATGAATCTCCATATCAAAAGTATATGAGAGAAAATTATTATGAGCTTGGAGAAGGAATGGATTCTTTAAAACCATTAAATTGGGAAGAAGAATTAATATGGGCAAAAGAAGATTATCCAGATGCTGATTATGTAGAAGTAATGGATTCTTTATATATTAAAAAAGATGAAGCATTAGATGGTATCAGAACTGTTAATACTAATTTATTGAATTATAGGTATTATTGGTTTGATAATGAGCAGGCTGCAAGAACAGGTAAGGATAGAAAGTCTTTTATGAAAGATGAAGTCTTAAATGTATATCCAGATACTACAGTTTGGATTAAAGATTTTAATTATTCGTATAATGATCCAATGCATCAGGAATACTTTGCTCATAAGGCTTATGAAGATTACCCAGTAGTTGGAGTTAATTGGGATCAAGCAAAAGCATTTTGTCACTGGAGAACTCAAAAGAAAAATACTTATCAAAGATCAAAAAAGAATTTAGGACTAGTGTCTGGTTTTAGATTACCAACAGAAGCGGAATGGGAATATGCGGCGCGTGGAGGTTTAGATTATGCAAAATATCCTTGGGGTGGACCTAGTACTACCAGTGATAGAGGTTGTTTTTTAGCTAATTTTAAGCCAGTACGTGGTGATTATGCAGCTGATGGAGCTTTATATACTGTAGAAGCTGCTTCATACAATCCAAATGGATTTGGATTATTTAATATGGCAGGAAACGTTTCAGAATGGACAAATACAGCTTATAACCAAATGTCTTATTACATGGGGTCAACAATGAACCCAAATGTTGAAAATGTAGAGAATCAAAGAAAAATTATACGTGGTGGTTCATGGAAAGATGTTGCATACTTCTTAGAAGTAGGGTCTCGTGATTGGGAATATGGAGATACAGCCAGAAGTTATATTGGTTTTAGAACAGTACAAGATTATCTTGGAACAAAAAAGAATTAAATTTTTATTAATAATAATTAAATCCCTAAATAAAAAAAACTAGAAAATTATGGCACAATCAAAATCAAGTAAAAAAATAATGAACATGGTATACGGTCTGGGAGCAGCCGTTGTAATCTTAGGAGCTTTATGTAAAATTCAGCACCTTTCATTTGGTCCTATTACTGGAGGTATGATACTTAGTATTGGTCTTATTGTAGAAGCATTAGTATTTGCAATATCAGCGTTTGAACCAGTTGAAGATGAATTAGATTGGACAAAAGTATATCCTGAATTATCTGATGGTGTGTCTACAGGGAAAGGTAAGAAAGATAAAGTAGCAACTCCAGATGATGCTCAATCTTTATTATCTCAAAAATTAGATAGTATTTTAAAAGAAGCAAAATTAGATGCTAATTTAGTTTCAAGTTTAGGAACAAGTATAAAAAGTTTCCAAGGAGCAGTAGAGCCTTTAGCTTCAGCTTCAGAAAGTATTTCATCAACAAGTAAATACAATGAGCAAATGTCAAGAGCAGCAGCTCAAATGGAATCATTAAATAGTTTATATCAGTCTCAAGTAGAGAATGCAAGTAAGCAAACAGATTTAAATACTGCAATGGTAGAGAATTCTCAACGTTTACAAGAGCAAATGCAATCATTAGCTACAAATTTATCTTCATTAAATGGAGTATATGGTGGAATGTTATCAGCAATGAGTAAATAGTTTGGTCTCAAATTTTTTATTAACTAAAAAAACTAATTAAAAATGGCAGGCGGAAAACTATCTCCAAGGCAGAAAATGGTAAACTTAATGTACTTAGTATTTATCTCTATGTTAGCGATGAATATGAGTAAAGAGGTTTTATCTGCTTTTGGATTAATGAACGAAAAATTAACAGAATCTAATACTAGAGCAACTGAGACAAATACAGCTTCTTATTCAGCTTTAGCACAAAAAGCTTCTGAACAAGCAAAACAATATGGTAAGGCTAAAGAGGATACGGATAAATTACGTACTATGGCTGATGATTTGTTTAATTACATTGCTGAATTAAAAACTCAAATGACAGCTGAAGTTGAGGATAAGAAAGCTTATGAATCAATGGATAAACCTGATTTCTTAGATCAATACTTCTTTGCAAAAGGTAAAATCACTGATAAAGGTCAAGAGTTTGTAGCAAAAATCGATGAATTCAAAAAGAAAGCAGTTGAAATTTTAGGAGAAAGAGATTTAGCAAAAGTAGTAGCAGAAAGATTTAAAACAGATAACGTTAAAAGTCAAGGTGTAACTAAAAATTGGTTAAATTATAATTATGAAGGTTTCCCTTTAATAGCTTCTTTAACAAAGTTAACACAAATTCAATCTGATGTTAAAACAACTGAATCAGATGCATTATCAGCTTTATTACAAGGTGAATTATCAAAAGCTGTATCGATGACTAACTACGATGCAATGGTTGTTTTTGAAAAAAATGCATATTATCCAGGTGAAAAATTATCAGGTAAAATTGTTTTAGGGAAAAATGACCCAAACCTAACAGCTGATAGAGTGGTTATTAATGGTAAAGATTGGCCAGAAGATAAAATTAAAGCAGGTCAGGTAATCTTAGATGGTGCTGCAGGTGGAGTTGGTGATAAAAAAATTGAAGGAGAATTTTTCTTTAAAGAAAATGATTCTTTAATATCTATACCAATTAGTGGAGGTTATTCAGTAATACCTAAACCAAATGGAGCTGTAATTTCAGCAGACAAAATGAACGTAGTATATCGTGGTTTGTCTAATCCAATAACGATTTCTATGCCAGGTGTATCTGCTAATAAAATATCAGCATCAGCAAAAGGTTTAAGAAGAGTTAAAGGAGATAGCTATATGATGACTCCAGGTGCTGGAAATGAAGTAGCTATTAGAGTAACAGGTACTTTACCAGGAGGGAAAAAAACAACTTCAAGCGAGAAGTTTAGAATTAAAGATATTCCACCAGCAGTTGGAATGGTAAGAGGTCAATTTGGTACAGTGCCAATGCCTAAAGCAAGTTTAGGTAAAATAGCAGTTGCTGCAGGTTTACCAGATTTCTTATTCGATTTAAAATTAAATGTATCTAGCTTTAAAATTAAAGTACCAGGTCAGGTAGCAGTACCAGTATCTGGAACAAGAATGAATGCTAGAGCAAAACAGGCTATTACAAAAGCAAGAAGAGGAGATGTTGTAACAATTTTTGATATTAAAGCAAGTGTATCAGGATCTTCTTACAAGCTTAAAAAAGTATTACCTGTTAGTATTGACATAACAAATTAATAGTAAAAAACAAGAAGTATGAATTGGAAGCGTTTTTATGTGGTTTTATTAACATTAGCTACAACAAGTGTAGTTACTGCACAAGCCAACCTTTTAAATGCTAAAAAGGTAGAGGAGATAGGTAAAAAAACCCAGCGACAGATTGATTCTGAAGATGAAAAACCTTTGCCTTATGGCTACATTAGTGATAGAGATGTTTTATGGTCGAAAGTAGTTTGGGAATATGTAGATTTGAACCAAAAAATTAATTTACCATATTATTATCCAATTGATACTACTAATGCTGTTAATACAAGAAGATCTTTATTTGATACTTTAATGAAAGGTATTAAAAAAGGAGAGGTAACAGAAATTTATCAAGATTCGTATTTTACTACTAAGATTGGAGTAGAAGAAGTGAATAATATGACATTTATGGAACGTGAAGTAGATGGTGGTCCAGAAAATGGAGGTTATATTGATCCTTACAGCATACAATCTGAAGATATTAAAGGATATATGATAAAAGGTATTTGGTACTTTGATAAACGTCAAGGTGAATTAAAATACCGTATGTTAGCGATCGCTCCAATGGGGCCAGATGTACAGGTTATGGGAGTTCAAGAAATTGATGACAAAGAAAGTGTTTATGAGCTATTTTGGGTTTTCTTTCCTGATGCTCGTGATACTTTACACGATTCAAAAGTATTTAATCCAAAAAACTCTGCGCATCCTATATCATATGATAACTTATTAAATGCTCGTAGATTTAATTCTACTATCATTAAAGAGGAGAATTTATATGGTGACAGAAAAATTAAAGATTACATCCGTGGAAATTCTTTATTTCAGTTGTTAGAAGCTGATAGAATTAAAGAAGGTATTCGTGACCGTGAAATGGATATGTGGAATTACTAGATAAATTCCTTATTAAATAAAAAAAGCGTTCTTTTTTAAAGAACGCTTTTTTTATGCTCATGAAACAAGTATTTTTGAATTATGGATGTTGATTATATTATTGTAGGTTTAGGGCTAGCAGGTTTAGCTTTAGTAGAAGAGTTAAAAAAACGAAACAAAACTTTTTTAGTTTTTGAAGATAATTCTCAAAAATCTTCGTTGGTTGCAGGAGGAACTTATAACCCTGTAATCTTAAAACGTTTTACGCCAGTATGGAATGGTCACGAACAGTTATTATTAGCAATCCCTTTTTACGAAAATTTAGAAAAACGATTTAATAAACAGTTTGATACTAAATTTGCAACTAAAAAAGTATTTGGTTCAATAGCAGACCAAAATAATTGGTTTACTGCGTTAGATAAGCCAACATTATCTAATTACATGAAGTCTACAGTTTCTAAAGATAGAATTGAAGGTGTTATTGGAGATTTCGGTTTTGGAGAGTTAAAAGGTACAGGAAGAATAGATACAACTAAATTGGTTTTTGAATATAGGAAAGAGCTAAAGGAGACTTCTAATTTAATAGAAGAAAAGTTTGATTATTCTTTAATTAATTTTGAAGAAGAAAGATGTATTTATAATAATATTAATGCTAAAAAGATCGTTTTTTGTGAAGGTTTTGGTCTTAAACAAAACCCGTTTTTTAACTACTTACCATTAAATGGCACAAAAGGAGAAACGATAACAATACATGCACCAGATTTAAAAATAAATTTTTTATTAAAATCATCTGTTTTTGTACTTCCTTTAGGTGATGATATTTATAAAGTAGGGGCTACTTTTAATTGGGATGATAAAACATCTATACCAACTAAAGAAGGAAAAGAAGAATTGGAAGAGAAATTACAAAAAGTAATAACTGTACCTTATAAAATAATAGAACAGGCTGCTGGTATAAGGCCTACCGTAAAAGATAGAAGACCTTTAGTTGGAGTTCATCCCGAATACAGAAAATTAGCCGTTTTAAACGGATTAGGAACTAGAGGTGTTATGATTGCACCAACGGTTGCAAAACAACTAGTTAATTACCTTGAAAATCAGGGAGTTTTAGATAAAGAAATAAATATTAATCGTTTTTGATTCCTTTTTTGTCTTTATCATAACCAACAAAGATGTTTATCCATATAATTCTAGACAAACGTAATGTAATTGGTGTAAGAAGTAATGAAATTATTATTATAGCAATAAAACTTTGTAAAATAGTTAAGCCTATTAAAACCTTGGATATTATAAAAACACCAATAAATAGAGCAACTGATAATCCGTAATTTACATACATCGCTCCAAAAAAGAAAGAAGGCTCCATCATGTATTTTAAATTACAATGAGTACAATTGTCATGTAGTTTTGTAATTCTTTTAAAATTTAAAGAAATCGGATATTTGAAAAAGTCACCTTCATGGCAACGTGGACATTTACTTTTAAAAATGCTATACAATTTACTACCTTTTCCAAACATATCTTCTTGGCTATATTATTAATTAACAGTTTCGTTTTTGTAAGTTTGCACAAATCTCAATAAAAACAAAATAACAGTCTGTAACATTAGTTACAAATTTAAGTTAATTAGTAAAAATATATATGTTAAACGTACATAATTTAACGGTTTCTTTTATGGGAACTGATTTATTTTCAGGAATCACTTTTAAGTTAAATAAAGGAGATAGAATAGGGTTGATAGGAAAGAATGGAGCTGGAAAATCTACATTATTAAAAGTTTTATCTAAAGATATTGAAAGCAGTGGAGGAACAATGGCTTTTGATAAAGATGTACGAATGGGGTTTTTACGTCAAGATATTGATTTTGTTGAAGGAAGAACTATTTTAGAAGAAGCATATCAGGCCTTTGAAGAAATTAAAGAGATAGAAGTTAAATTAGAGGACATCAATAGTCAACTTGCAACTAGAACTGATTACGAAAGTGATCTTTATGCTAAATTAATTGAAGACTTAACCGATTTAACTGAGCGTTATGAACTTTTAGGAGGTTATAATTACCAAGGGAATACTGAAAAGATATTACAAGGTTTAGGTTTTCAAAGAGAAGATTTTGGCAAATTAACTGATACTTTTTCTGGAGGTTGGCGTATGCGTATTGAATTAGCTAAATTACTATTACAAGACAATGATATTTTATTATTGGATGAGCCTACCAACCATTTAGATATAGAATCTATTATTTGGTTAGAAAACTTCTTAAAAGGATATTCTGGAGCTATTGTATTGGTTTCGCATGATAAAATGTTTTTAGATAACGTAACCAATAGAACAATTGAAATTTCTTTGGGTCAGATTTATGATTATAAGAAACCATATTCTCAGTTTTTGGAACTACGTTCAGAAATTAAAGAAAAACAACTACAAGCTCAGAAAAATCAAGAGAAAGAAATAAAACAAAAGCAACAATTAATAGATAAGTTTAAAGCTAAGGCTAGTAAGGCTTCTATGGCACAATCCTTAATGAAACAATTAGATAAAGTGCAATTAATTGAAGTTGATGGAGACGATAATGCTGCAATGAATATTCGTTTTAATATTTCTAAGGAACCAGGTAAAATTATTGTTGAAGCAGAGAATTTATCTAAAAGTTATGGAGATAAACATGTTTTAGAAGATGTTGATTTATTGATTGAACGTAATAGTAAAATAGCTTTTGTTGGTCAAAACGGACAAGGAAAATCAACTTTAGCAAAAATGATGGTGGGTGAAATTCCGTTTGAAGGTCTTTTAAAATTAGGACATAATGTTGAAGTAGGATATTTTGCGCAAAATCAATCAGAACATTTACCACCAGAAAAAACAGTTTTAGAAATCATGGAAGATGCCGCAACCGATACCAATCGTATGCGTGTTAGAGATATGTTAGGTTCGTTTTTGTTTGGTGGAGATGCTGTAGATAAAAAAGCAAAAGTACTTTCTGGAGGTGAAAGAAATAGATTAGCATTATGTAAATTATTATTGTCACCGTTTAACGTGTTAATAATGGATGAGCCTACGAATCACTTAGATATTCAATCTAAAAATGTTTTAAAAGAGGCTTTGAATAATTTTGATGGAACATTAATTCTTGTATCGCATGATAGAGATTTCTTACAAGGATTAACAACAACAGTTTATGGGTTTAAGGACAAAGAAATAAAAGAATACTTAGGAGATATAGATTATTTCTTAGAGCAGCATAAAATTGAAAATTTACGTGAAGCTGAGAAAAGAACAGTGGTAAAAGAAGTAAAAGACACTTCTAAAAAAGAGACGCATCAATTATCTAGAGAACAAGAAAAAGAAATCAAAAAACTTAAGAATAAATCAAATAAAATTGAAGGTCAAATCGCAGATTTAGAAAAAGAAATAGAAAAAATAGATTTAGAGTTGGCTCAAGATTATGATGAAGTTTCAGGTCAGCCAAATTTCTTTGAAAACTACAAAGCAAAAAAAGCGAAATTAGAAACCTTAATGTTTGATTGGGAAGAAGTAGAAGATAAAATAACGAATTTTAAGTAGTGTTTACTGAAAAAATACAAACCAAAAACCAAGAAGTTTATCTTCCTATTCTTAAAGAAAAACAAGTACATCTTTTTGTAAAAAGAGAAGATGAAATTCACCCGTTTGTATCTGGTAATAAATTCAGAAAATTAAAATATAATATACAAGAAGCAAAACATCAACAAAAAGAAACAATATTAACTTTCGGAGGAGCATATTCTAATCATATTGTTGCAACAGCAGTAGCTGGAAACTTATCTGGTTTTAAAACTATTGGAATTATAAGAGGAGATGAATTGGCTAATAAATTTGAAGAAGTCTTAAAAAAAAACGCAACAATACGTGAAGCTCATAAAAATGGAATGAAATTAGAGTTTGTTTCAAGAGAAGATTTTAGAAAAAAAGATACACTAGAATTTATTAAAAAATTACAAGATAAATTTGGTAATTTTTATTTAATTCCTGAAGGAGGTACTAACGATTTGGCAATCAAAGGTTGTGAAGAAATTTTAACAAATGAGGATAAAAAATTCAACTATATTTGTGCAGCAGTAGGAACTGGAGGAACATTGTCGGGAATTATAAATAGTGTTTTAAATCATCAAAAAGTAATTGGCTTTCCTGCATTAAAAGGTGGTTTTTTATCTGATGAGATAAAAAAGTTGACAAAACAAAAAAATGACTGGACATTACAAAATGACTATCATTTTGGAGGTTATGCAAAATATAATAATGAATTGGTACGTTTTATAAACGATTTTAAAAAACAAACTAACATTTTATTGGATCCTATATATACTGCAAAAATGATGTTTGGTATTTTAGATTTAATAAAAAATAATTATTTCTTACCAAATAGTAAAATACTAGCAATTCATACTGGAGGTATTCAAGGTATAGCTGGTGTGAATGAGAAATTAAGGAAAAGAAATTTAGATTTAATTAATATTTAATGAAATTAAAAGTATTCTTATTAGCGTGTGTTGTATTTTTTATAACAAGCTGTGGTAGTAATAAAAAAGTAGTAAGTACAAGTCCAAAAGTCTTAAAAGCTCCTGAAGTTATTAATACTCCAGTAACAGAAATGACTCCTAGTGATCTTCCTGAGATAAAACCAATAGTTAAAAAAGTACAAGTAAATTCAGATAAAACACAAGCGTATATAAATAAGTTTGCAGCTATAGCCATACGAGAAATGCACGCTTATAAAATACCAGCAAGTATTACGCTAGCACAAGGAGTTTTAGAATCTGGAAGTGGAAGAAGTCTTTTAGCAATGCGTTCTAATAATCATTTTGGAATAAAATGTCATAGAGGATGGAAAGGAAAAAGTGTAACTCATGATGATGATGAAATAGGAGAATGTTTTAGAAAATATAAATACCCAGAAGTTTCTTATGAAGATCATTCTAAATTCTTAACCTCAAGAAAAAGATATGCAAAATTATTTCAGTTAAAAATTACAGATTATAGAGGTTGGGCATACGGTTTAAAAAAAGCGGGTTATGCAACTGATAGAAAATACCCAAATAAATTAATAGCAATTATAAAAAAATACAACCTAGCACAATATGATTTGGCAGGAAAACAGCCTGACGAAGTTGTAGAATATAAAGATGATTGGGAGCATGAACATCAAGCAATACATAAAGTGATAAAGGGAGATACTTTATATTCAATTGCTAAAAGATATAAAATGGCTGTAAAAGAATTAAAAAGACTAAACAGATTGGATAGCAATACTATAAGTATTGGACAAGACTTATTGTTAGAATAATCAAAAAAATGTAAAATTCATTTTTGTTCTTAAGTTAAAATCTATTGTTTCATAAAAAAGGTGAGACTTTTACATCTCACCCTAATCAAAACCCCTAAACAAATTACCAAACGTAATTTTTCTTTTTAGCTTGCTTTTTAATAGCATTTATCAAAGCACTTTCTAATTCATTTTTCTTTGTTTTTTGTTGTTTTTGTTGAGCAACATACGTTTTTCTCTTTTTGTTTAACTCTTGAATTTTTTGTTGAATTTTTTCACGTTCTTTACTTTTTTCAACCACGTAGGTTTCAATTTCCTTATTAGATTTGTTTTTTAAAGCTTCTGGTAATTGATTTTTCTTAATTTCACTGTAGTTTATTTTCTTTTTCTTAGCAGCATCTACTAAATCCCAGCCAGCATTATCGTATAGTTTAGAGCTTTTTGTAACTGCTCTTTTAACAGCAACAACTTCATTTAGTTCGTTAGCATTAGAGTCTTGTAATGCTTGTTTTTTATATTTAGAAACACCTTGTCTACCATAATAGATGTATGTTTTATTTAGTTTTTTATTTAAGATGATAATCTCATCATCATAAGGAGTAATTACATGTACAATGTTTTTATTATGATTAATAGTCATATAATCTCCATTACCTAAAGTAGCACCTTCTTTCCAACTACCAGAAATTCCTTGATTATAATCTCCGCAAAAAATAGTATTAATAGTAATGTCGTTTTCTTTTGCATTGGTAATAGCATCTTTAAAATTCACTTCGCCCTGAGTAAATGGTTCGTTACCAGCAATAAAAACCATTTTTAAATCCTTTTTGTTGTTTCCCCAATCTAATTTTTTTACAGAATTATCAATTACTTGTCCACAATATTCATTACCACCACTAGTTGTTAATCCAAATAAATGTTCAGAAATTTCATCTAAGTCACTTGTAAATTCAGTAATAAGCTTAATATATCCACTTTTAGCAGTTAAACGACTGTTTCCGTATTCGTATAAAGCAATTTTTAAATCCGGACTTTCACCATCGCATTTAGCATATGAAAGTTCATTTACAATATCCCAAAGTTGTGCTTTTGCTTGGTTAATTAAACCATCCATACTGCTACTCGTATCTAATAATAGCGCAACTTTAATAGTTTGGTTTTCTGTAGAAGTCTTTGGGTTGTTTTTTCCAGAACAATTAATAGTGCTAAAAAAAAGAACACTAAGTACTACTGATTTTAAAATTTTAAATTTCATAATTTTTTGTTTTTTAATGATACAACGATTACAAGTTTGGAGTTGAAAATGTTGTGATATTAGATTTTACAAATACATTAAAAGCATTATTGAATTTCAAAAATTACATGAATACTTGATGTGATTTTTATGTTTTCAAACTGAACAGTTCCTTTAGTTGTACTTTTAATTTTAGAAATACTATTCATTCTATAGTTATTGGAATTTCCAACATAATTTAAAGAAGAAAAATTTTGATATTGCTGTTGTTGTTCAGTAACCTTTAAAGGTTTTCCTGTTTTTGAACCAATAGCATTTAACAAATAATCCGCTTTTTCCTTAGCTGCTTTTATAGCATTAATTCTGTTTTTTTTACGAAGTGCAACAATGTTAGAATGTGTAGCTTTAGTTATATGAGCATTGGTAATATTTAATTTTTCAAAAATTTTAAAAACACGTTTTATTTTGTTAATCTGTGTAATTTTTAATGAATATTTTCCTGTGGATAATGTTTCTTTGGTAAACCAACCTGTTTTAGCAATTACTGAGTTTACATCAGATATATATAAATTGCTTAACGGAATTTCTGCATTTGTTAATTCGGTTTTTAAATCTCTTTCTAAAGTTTCTAGTACTACCTTTTCTCCGTTTTCCATTCGTTCTTCTAAACAAAGATCTATGTATATTTCATCAGGACTAACTTCTAATTCTGCAGTTCCAGTAACATCAATAATAGCTTTTTCTGTATTCGAAATTGTTTGTCCAAATGTGTTTATAGAAAAAATAAAAGCAATGTATAAATAAATAATTCTCATAATAGTTGTTTTTCGTGTTGTAAAACTACCTCCAAACTATTTCTTAAGAAACCAATAATGAGTAAACGGCTTTTTTGAGTGAGTAAAAAAGTGCTTTTATATAGTTAAGCCATGTTTTTAATAGGTAACTCTATACGTAGAACCATAACTGCATTTTTTTGAATGTTATTTTGTACGTATGTTTACGGTACATAAATAAAAAATGAAAAGAATCTTTCAGGTATACATACTATTATCATTACTAACTGCAAATGTTTGTTTAGCACAAGAAACATTTAATGTAGAAGTAAAGGTTATAGATGAAAAAACAAATTTGTCTATAAAAAATGCAAGTGTTCAGGTAAACGGAAAATCATTTGCTTATTCTTATGTTGATGATTTTTATAATGTAACAGCAAGAGTTGGTGATGAATTAATAGTAGATCATCCAGATTTTGAAACTGTTTTTTATGTGATAAAAGATAATGAAGAAATAAAAATTTTGGTGGAAGGTTTTACTGGTAAAAGAGAAAAAAGTTTAAAAAAACTCTATTCAAAATCAAAAAGAGAAATTAAAAGACCAGATAATTACAATGCATATTTAGATTCTGCAAAACTTTTTAAAAAGAAAAACATAGATAAAAGTTTATCATTTATAGAAAAAACATTGCATGAAGATTTAACACCAAAAAGAAGAGCAGCTTCCTTTATGGTTTTAGCAGATGTTTATATGCACTGGAAACAATACGATTTAGCAGCGGAGAATTACGAAGCTTCTTTAAAAGAAGAAGACAATACCAAGGCGCGCATACAACTTGCAAAAGCTCAATATTTAAATAATAATTATAAAGAAAGTGAAATATCATACAAGAAGAGTTTAAGGTATGAATTAAGTACCTATCAGAAGTTAATTATATATGAAGGTTTAGGTGATGTGTATTTAAAAACAAAAGAATATGAAAAAGTAAAAATCAATTATGAAAAAGCATTAGAAATTGCGAAAGACAATAATATTACACCAAAAATAACCGATTTAAATTCTAACCTAGCTGTAGCTTATGCAGAAGAAGGAAGAAATTTAGAGGCAGATAAACTGTTTAAAAATTCTTTGGAATTAGCAAATAAAGAAAACATAAACAGGTCTTTAAAAGAGCAATACAAAGTTGCCGATTTTTATAATAAATCAAGAAGATATGATGAAGAAATAGAGCTACGTAAAGAGAGTTTAAAAAATACAGAAGGTTATGTAAGAAAAGCCAAAGATTCATTATCAGATTCTATAACATCACAAAAAATAAATTACAAAATAGGTAACGCATATTTTGAAAATGAAGAATATGATGAAGCAATAAACTATCTGGAAAAAAGTATCAATACAGCATATATAAAAGAAGATTTAGTAATAGAAAAAGATGCTACCAGAAGACTTTCTGAAGTATACGCAACAGTTGGAGATTATACAAAAGCATTAGCGAGTTACGAAGATTATGTGCGATTAGTAGATAAATCATACACTAAAAAGCAACAGGAAATTCAACAAATAAAAAGATTTAGCAAAAGAATAGCAGAAAATCAAAACAGAATAGCAAGCTTAGAAAAAGATAAAGAGCTTTTAGATAGTAGAATGATTTTAGCGTATAAAGACAAGCAATTAACACAAGAAAGTAATAAGCGTCAAAAAACAATAATTTATTCTTTATTAGCGGTAATGTTATCCATAGCATTGTTAGTCTATTATATGTATAGAAATATCAGACAGCAAAAATTAGCCAATAATTTATTAGCATTAAAATCTATGCGTTCGCAAATGAATCCGCATTTTATTTTTAACGCCTTAAACTCTGTAAATAGTTTTATAGCTGTAAATGACGAACGAAGTGCAAACAGGTATTTATCAGAATTTTCAGCCTTAATGCGTTCGGTTTTAGAAAATTCCGATGAAGATTTTATTCCGCTAACAAAAGAAATAGAATTGTTAGAATTGTATGTAAAATTAGAACATAACCGTTTTAAAGATAAATTCGAATATACTATTGCTGTAGACAAACAAATTCAGTTAGATGAATATTCAATTCCACCAATGTTATTACAACCGTATATAGAAAATGCAATTTGGCATGGATTGCGTTATAAAAAAGAAAAAGGAAATTTACTAATAAACATAGCACCAAAAACAAAAGATAGTATTGAAATTTCTATTGAAGATGATGGAGTAGGTAGACAAAAATCAATGGAAATGAAAACTAAAAACCAACTCAAGCAAAAATCAAAAGGAATGAGCAATATAAAAAGCAGAATTGCCATTCTAAACGATATGTATCAAGATAAAATTAATGTTGTTATTTCAGATGTATCAACAAACGGAACAGGAACAAAAGTAGTAGTAACACTTCAAAAAAAATAAGCATGAAATTAAACGCTATTATTGTAGAAGACGAAGAAATAAGTAGGCAAATTTTAGCCAATTATATAAAAAAATATTGTCCAAATGTAAGCCTTTTAGGTGAGGCAAGTAATATTGAAGAAGGTTACGAACTTATTCAAAAACACGAATTAGATTTAGTGTTTTTAGATGTAGAAATGCCTTACGGAAACGGATTTGATTTGTTAGAAAAAGTAGAAAATCGAACCTTTGAAACTATTTTTGTAACAGCATACGATCATTATGCAATTGACGCATTAAACAACCAAGCAACGTATTATTTATTAAAACCTATTTCTATAGATGAATTAATAAAAGCAGTTGCAATGGTTACAGAAATAAAAGAAAAAGAAAGCGAGTTAGAAAATACAGTTTTAACACCAAAAGTAAACTCAGCAAGCCTTTCAGGTAAAATAACTATTCCGCAACAAGACGGATTTGAAGTTATTGATGTAAAAGATATTTTGTTTTGTAAAGCAGATGATAATTACACCGAAATTTATTTTAAAGACACCAAAAAGCTGGTAAGTAAAACCTTAAAACATTTTCAAGAATCGTTAGAAGAATATGCCTTTGCGCGCATTCATAAATCGTATTTGGTAAATGTAAATGCTATTGTAAAGTATAAAAAAGGAAAAGGAGGAAGTGTAATTGTTACTAACGGAAAAGAAATTATGGTTTCGTCATCTCAAAAAGCAAACTTATTATCATATTTTAAATAACATGAAAATTATAAAAGCAGTAAACGGAAAACATCCACAAATTCCAGAAGATTGTTATGTGGCAGAAAATGCAACAATAGTTGGCGATGTACAAATAGGTAAACAATGCAGTGTTTGGTTTAATGCTGTAATTCGTGGCGATGTACATTATATAAAAATAGGTAACAAAGTAAATATTCAAGACGGCGCGGTAATCCACGCAACATATCAAAAATCACCTACAACAATTGGTAATAACGTTTCAATTGGTCATAATGCCATTGTACACGGATGTACTATTCACGATAATGTTTTGGTAGGAATGGGAAGTATTATTATGGACGATTGTATTGTAGAATCCAATACTATTATTGCCGCTGGAGCAGTAGTTACAAAAAATACAAAAGTAGAAAGCGGTAGTATTTATGCAGGAGTTCCAGCAAAGAAAGTAAAAGATATTTCAGAAGAATTAATCTCAGGCGAAATCAATAGAATAGCAGATAATTACATCAAATATTCAGGTTGGTTTAAAGAAGAGAATTAGGGCGTTACCTAAAGGTCGCGCTTTACGTTATAGCTTTTTTTGCCATTTATAAAAGCAAAAAAAGGCTGCCACTGCAATCGCTAACGCAAAAAAAAAATAAGGCAATGAAAAACATTTATATATTAATAATCTTATGGTGTTTTATGTCATGTTCTTCTTGTAATTATGTAGTGCAAATAAATAAAGATGCTTCAATAGAACTTCTTAACAGGATTGATTTTTTAGAAAAGCAACTGAAAAGAAAAAAAGCTAAATTTTATTTAGTGGAAGATATTGTAAATTTATCTGGAATAACCACAGAATCTTGGGATGGAAGTTGGATAGGAGTTCAGTATTTTCCATCAGAAAATGAGATTCTAAAATGGAAAAAATGGATTGAAGATAATAAAGAAAAACTTTATTATGAGCCATATAAAAGTTATGAAAAAGGAAAGTTTTATTATGAAATATCAGCTAAAGATACTATAGTTAGTTTGCCTTTGGATAGACCAATTATTAGTTATAAAACTTTATCTGGAGAAATAATTTCTAGTTTTTCAACCAGACCTTATTTTTTTGTTAGAGAATAATTTTTTTTCAACAAATATAGTGAGTAAAAAAAACTCAAAACCCTTTACAAATCCGCATCTGCTGGTCATAGCGTGTTAGAATAAAGACTATTACGCTAGAATTTTCTAGTGGCGATAATGAGTAAGAAATAAAGTTTAAAAAATAGAAAAAACGCTTTACAAAGTCGCATCTGCTGCATAGCGTGCTATAATAAAAGCTACCGCTAGAATTTTTCTAGTGGCGATAATGAGTAAGAAATAAAGTTTAAAAAACAGAAAAAAACGCTTTACAAAGTCGCATCTGCTGGTCATAGCGTGCTATAATAAAAGCTACCGCTAGAATTTTCTAGTAGCGATAATGAGTAAGGAATAAAGTTTGAAAAATAGAAAAAACGCTTTACAAAGTCGCATCTGCTGGTCATAGCGCGCTATAATAAAAGCTACCGCTAGAATTTTCTAGTGGCGATAATGAGTAAGAAATAAAGTTTTAAAAATAGAAAACCGCAACTTTTGTTGTGGTTTTCTATTTTTATAAAAGCTTTAATTTATTTACCTTTTTTTACCTTAGAAAAAGTAGGTAATTTAAATTTTGAGTCTTCAATTTTTTGTTTTTCAAAAGATAATACGGTTTGTATTAAATGTGTCATAAAACCTTTCTGCTCAACTTTAAGAGGTAAATAGTTTATTTCCTTAAGAATAGTATCCCAATGTCCAAATTTATGGCCAATAAAAAAAGTAGGATTCATTTTTAAATGTTTTTTATTATACCAAAGTTTCATAGTTCCAGCTTTAGAAGTTATAACAAGAATACTACATGCTATATCTAAAACAGTTTCTTTTTCTTCTAAGTGCTCAACTTTAATAATTTCATCAGGATAAACAGAAGAGTCACTAGCTAAAGCTTCATTAGAACCTTTTTGCCAAGAATATATAAACTTATCTTTTGGGTTATAAACCATATAACCTTCTTCTTTGCCAGCTTTAATTTCTGACATATAATTATTTTCTTTATAAAAATATGTTTGCAACATATATCCTTTTTCCCCTAAAGTAGTTTTCATTTGCGCATCCCAAGTTTCTTGAGGTATCATTTCAGCATTAGGATTTAGCATTTCTGTTTTATAAGTAATCGTTCCTTCAAAGTTTTGCGCAAATGAGGAAACGATATTGAGGCAAAAAAATATAAATAATAGTTTTTTAATCATTGTTTTGTTTTCTACAAAACTAAACATTAATTACAAAAAAAAATAGAACTTAAATAGAACAATGGTTTTAGATTAAAAAATGAAAAAACCTCAATTTGTTTTACCAAACTGAGGTTTTAATCAAAACTAATCAATCAACTATTTACTCTCGTTACGAGTGTAAAACTCTTCTTACTTTATTTATCTTTTTTGTCTCCTTTTTTACCTTTTTTTCCTTTCATGCCTTTCTTACCTTTTTTACGAGGAGCCATTTTTTCAAATCTTTCGTATTGCTTTTCATTTAAGATACTTTTCATTTTTTTCTTAAAAGCAATTTGCTTGTCTAATTTTTTTATAGCCATAGCATAACGCTCGTCTGAACTTAATTTAGTGTCCTTTCCTTTTGATGCTTTACGTTTTTTATGTATTTCAGTACGTTCTGTAATTTGCTTTCTTAAAAGAGGTTTTATTTGTGAAATTTGGCTGTCTGTTAAATCTAGCTTTAAAGTCATTTTTTTTACAGCTAATTCTGTTTTTTGTTTAGGAGTAAAATCATCTTTTTTATTTCCTCTATCCTTTTTTTGAGCCTGTGTAGTAAAAGCAATTCCCATTACTAAAACTATCATTGTTATTATTTTTTTCATTTTTCTTAATTTTAATGTTTGTATACTTCTAAGACCAGAACAAATAAAAAAGGTTTAAATTACAACCACCTTTTAACAAAAAATTAATACTTAATGAAAAAAATAATTAAAACTCTTTTAAAAACAATATTGGTGTTAATAGTTTGTTTTTTAGTCTTTTATTTTTGGGCATCTTCAAAAACTTTAGATAAAAAAGAATATAGTAAGTTAATAGAAAATAACTATTCATTAAAATTAAGTAACGATAGTATCTATAGTATTGTTACTTATAATATAGGGTATTTAAGTGGCATGACAAATAATATAGCTACTGAAAAGTCAGAAGAAAATAAACAATTGTATGAAACAAACTTAGAAAAGGTAAAGTTAGAAATAATAAAGCTTAATCCAGATATTTTGGCTTTTCAAGAAATTGATTACGATGCGAGTCGTTCTTATACTGTTGATCAAGAAGAGGAAATTGCAAAATTGGGGTATAATTATGTAGCTAAAGCTGTAAACTGGGACAAGCGTTATATTCCTTTTCCGTATGGATTACCAAGTGTAAATTTTGGAAAAGTGATTTCTGGGCAATCAATTGTTAGTAAATACAAACTAAAAGAATACCAACGAATTGTATTAGACAGAGTAGATGATATTCCGTTTTATAAAGATGCTTTTTATTTAGATCGTTTGTTACAAGTAACAAAAGTAGAAATAGAAGGAAAAGAAATTGTGTTAATGAATGTACATTTAGAGGCTTTTGATAAACCTACAAGAACAAAACAGTTTAATTATGTTTTCGCGTTGTTTAAGAAGTATAAAAATGAGTTTCCTACTATATTATTAGGAGATTTTAATTCAGAAGCTAGAAATACAGAAGCTGTAGTTCAAGAAATTTTTAAAATGAATGATGTTGGGAATGCTTGTTATGATAAAGAGAATCCTGCAAATACGTATGATTCTAAAAACCCTAAAAAACGTATCGATTATATATTTTATACAAACAAAACTATAGAATATATAGATGGAGCTGTGTTAAACCAGTTTTCAGTAATATCTGACCATCTTCCTTTGGAAATGAAGTTTAGGTTAAAATAATTTTAAAAATAAAAATTGTAAGCATTAAAAAAGCCTGAACAAATTGTTCAGGCTTTTATGGTGGTGCCTCCAGGAATCGAACCAGGGACACAAGGATTTTCAGTCCTTTGCTCTACCAACTGAGCTAAGGCACCAGTCACGCGTTACAAAAAATAGCTTTGGTAATAAAACTAATAATAAATTAAGAGTTTTATAGTGGTGCCTCCAGGAATCGAACCAGGGACACAAGGATTTTCAGTCCTTTGCTCTACCAACTGAGCTAAGGCACCTTAGCTACTTTCGTTAAGCGGATGCAAATATATAACAGATTTTTAGTTTAACCAAATGAATGTTTTTAAAAAATGTGTTGTAAATTTACATTTCACTAAAAAAAAGAGATGAATTTAATAATTGATGTTGGTAATACTCGTGTTAAAGCTGCTGTTTTTGAGAAAGATAATGTAGAGTCGTTGGTTGTCTTTAACAAGTCAAAAATAATTTCAGAAATTAGAAAAATAATTTCAAAATTTAATATTTCGCATACAATTATCTCCTCAGTAGCGACAATTTCAGCTTTCAAAATGCAAAAATTGCAAAATATTACTGAATTAATAATTCTAGATCATCAAACAAAAGTGCCATTTATTAATAAATATGGAACTCCAAATACATTAGGGGTAGATAGAATTGCTTTGGCATCTGCAGGAAAAGAAAAATATCCGAAGAAAAATATTTTAATTATTGATGCTGGTACATGTATAACATATGATTTTTTAAATAAAAAAGGAGAATATTTAGGAGGAGCGATATCACCAGGTTTAAAAATTCGTTATAAATCTTTACATAAGTATACAGCAAACCTTCCATTATTAGAAAAACAAATGCCAGAAAACTATATTGGAGATAATACAAATAATTCAATTCATTCTGGAATAGTTAATGGCGTAGCAAGAGAAATTGATGGAATAATAAATCAATATAAAGAAAAGTTTATGGATTTAACAGTAGTTTTAACAGGTGGAGATACAAATTTCTTGGCTAAACAATTAAAAAATGGCATATTTGCCAATCCAAATTTTGTTTTGGAGGGTTTAAATACAATTTTGATTTATAATAGAGCGAATGATTAAGAGAATTCTGTTTGTAGTTTTAATACTTGCATCAGCAACAATGTCGGCACAAAGAAATAATTCATCACCATATTCTTCTTTTGGAATTGGACAAGAATTTACACCAAAAACGGTAGAACAAGCTTCTATGGGAGGTATTGGTGTAGCTTTTAAAAGTGACTATCAATTAAATTTTATAAATCCAGCTGGTAATGCAGATTTAAGATTAACAACTTATGCTTTAGGAGGTTTAAGTAATTTCTTAACTGTTGATGATGGAAATACAACACAATCAGGAAGTTCTACAAGTTTAAATTATTTAGCAATTGGCTTTCCAATAACAAAAAAATCTGGTTTTGTAGCAGGTTTACAGCCTTCAACATCTGTAGGATATTCTATTTTAAGTCAAGAATTTGATGAAGATGGAGAACTTCTTGAAGTTAGTAGGTTTAAAGGAGAAGGAGGAACAAGTAGATTGTATGGGAGTTTTGGTATTTACTTAATTAAGGGACTTTCTGTTGGTATAGAAGCGGGTTTTGTTTTTGGTACAATAGATAATAGTATTTTAAATCAAAGAGACGAAGTACATTTAGGAACGAAGTATGATGAGTCTATACGAGTAAGAGGAACAGATTTTAAATTAGGGTTACAGTACAAAACTACTTTAAAGAACAAATTAGAAATCAGTTCTGGTATTGCTGTTAAATTAGCAAATGATTTATCTCAAAATGGAAGTCATCATTTATATTCATTATCATTTAGTAGTGGTGGTTTTGAAATACCAAGAGATACATTATCATCAGGTTCTATAAATAGAGAAGTAACCAATCCAATGAGAACTACAGTAGGTTTTGGATTAGGAAAAAAAGATAAGTGGTATGTAGGGATTAATTCTGAATATCAAAGTGAATTTGAAAATACAGGTGATTCAGATCAAGATAGCCATAGATTTGGTAGTGGTTTAAGAACTTCTATTGGAGGGTTTTATATTCCAAAGATAAATTCTATTTCTAGTTATTTTGAAAGAATAACTTATCGAGCAGGAGTACGAGTAGAAAGAGTAGGTTTACAAGTTGACGGAACAGGTACAGGAAATAATTTTGGTACAATAAACGATTTTGGCATAAACTTTGGTTTAGGTTTACCAATGCCAAAACAAATATCAAGTTTAAATATAGGTTTTGAATACGGACAAAAAGGAACAACTAACAATAACTTAATAAAAGAAGAGTATTTTAATTTAAGGTTAAGCTTATCTTTGAATAGTACAGGTTGGTTCCGAAAAAGACAAATAGATTAACAACGAATAAACTGATAAAATGATGAAAAATATTACACAAATACTAACAGGATTATTTTTGTTTGTTGCTGTAAATGGAGTAAAAGCACAAGCGAGCCAAGAATGTAACATTAAGTATAATTTATTTAAAGGTGATGTTACGACTAAAAAATATGAAAAAGCTAAAACGGATTTAGATTATTTATTAACCAATTGCCCAACATTATCAGTTAATATTTATAAATACGGAGCAAAAGCTGCAGAGAAAACTAAAGACCATGCATTGGTAAAGAAAGTTTATGAAGCAAGATTAGTTAATTTCCCAAACAAGGGAACAGCAAAAGCACATAGTGATTATGCTACATATTTAGCAAAAAATAAATTAGCTACTGACGATGAAATTTTTGCGATTTTAGAAAAGGCATATGCTATTTCTCCTAAAGATATGGGAGTGAAGAATATTTATAAGTATTTTCAAGGAATTACAGATAAATACAAAGATTCAAATCCTCAAAAAGTTTTTGATACATATGATGATGTAATGGAATCAGTTGGAGAGAAGTTAGAAGATTACACTAATAAAATAGCTCCATTAATTGCTCAAGATACAACAGGTACAATAAGTGCAAAAGATAAAAAAAGATTAAAAGCCTATACTACAAATTCTAAAGCATTAGGTTCTGTAGAAGGTGGTTTAGATAATATGATTTCAGTATTAGCTACTTGTGACCGATTAATACCAATTTACACCAGAGATTACGAAGTAAATAAAGGTGATGGAGTTTGGTTAAAGAGAGCTGTTTCTAGAATGTATAATAAAGGTTGTCAAACTGATCCTTTATTTGAAAAGTTAGCAACTTCTTATGCTGAAGTTACTCAATCATCAGATGCATATAACTTTTTAGCAGGAGTATTACAGAAAAATGGAGATGCTGCAGGAGCTAAGGAAATGAGAAAGAAAGCTTTTGATTTAGAAACTGATCCTAAAGTAAAAGCTAAACTTAAATTAAGAGAAGCACAAGGATACGGAGGTAGTAAAGGTAGAGCTTTAGCTTACCAAGCATTAAAATACAATCCTAATTTAGGTAAAGCATATTTATATATTGCAAGTTTATATGCAAAAAGTGCTAACTCATGTGGAAGTAGTGTTTTTGAGAAAAAAATGGTTTTCGTAGCAGCTTTAAATAAAGCAAGAAAAGCACAGCAAGTAGATCCAGGTTGTGGAGCAGGAAGATATATTAGAAGTTATAAAGGAAATATACCTACTAAAAAAGAAGTATTTCAACAAGGTGTAACTCCAGGAAGCTCACATAAAGTTGGATGTTGGATTGGTGAAACAGTTCGTGTACCAAAATAAATTTTGATGAATATAAAATCAAGAAACATATATAAAAACATTGCTACCATTTTTTTGGTAGCAATGTTTTTTTCTTGTACAAATACCACTACAGAAGTACGAGATTTTTTAGCTGATAAAAATAAACCTATTGGAATAGCAATAAATACAAATCATGTTTATAAAGATTCAGGGTATATAACATCAAAATTAATTACACCGCTTTTACACGATTTTTCTAATAGAAAAGCGCATCCTTATAATGAATTTCCAAATGGAATAAAAATTATAACGATTGATAAAAATGGAATAGATTCCACAACAATAACAGGTAATTATGCATTGTCTTATAACAAAACAGCAGTTTCAGAAATAAAGGGGAATGTAGTTATAATTAATCATACAGATGATGTGAAATTAGAAACGAATCAGTTATTTTGGGATCAGAAAGAAAAGTATTTTTTCACCGAAGATGGTTTTCGTTTTACAACTGAAAAAGATACAATTAATGGTTTTGGTTTTGAAGCCAAGCAAAATTTAAAAGAATGGATTGCGAAAGATATTACTGGTGATATTGAAGCAGACAAACAAACACTATAATGAACAAAATTTGGGGTTTTATACAATACGGATATCTAGTTGTAGGTATCGTTTTTTTTATTGAAGCTATTTTAAAGTGGAATTCAGACAAAGAAGAATCGTTAATTATGTTCGGATTTGGTATATTTATTACTTTAATTTTCTTTTTTAAACGAAAGTTTAGAAGAAAAATTGGAGAAAGAAATAAACCTAACTAATGAACTACGAACTACTTATTGTTTTTGTTTCCATATTTTTTTCGGCATTTTTTTCGGGTATGGAGATTGCTTTTGTTTCTGCAAATAAGCTGCATATAGAGTTAGAAAAGAAAAATGAAGGGTATTTAGCTAAAGTTTTTTCTAGAATAACGGAGAAATCATCGAAGTTTATAGCTACCATGTTGGTAGGAAATAATATTGCGCTTGTAGTATATAGTTACTTCATGGGGAAATTATTGTTAAGGTGGTTTCTTTTATTTTTACCATCGGAATTTTCAGTAATCAACTATTTATTACTAGACCTACAATTACTTACGCAAACATTAATATCAACAATTGTAATTTTAGTTACTGCTGAATTTATACCTAAAACATTCTTTAGGATTTATGCAAATGAAATTCTAAAAATATTTGCTTTTCCAGCATACTTTTTTTTCCTCCTCTTTTATTTTATAACTGCATTCATTACCAAGATTTCAGATTTTTGTTTGCGTGTTTTTTTTAAAACAAGAGAAGACGAGCAACAAACAGAATTTAGTAAAGAAGAATTGGGTAACTATATTTCTCAACAATTAGAAACGGGAAATGATAATGATGATGTTGATTCTGAGATTCAAATATTTCAAAACGCTTTAGAATTTCATAAGGTAAAATCAAGAGAAATAATGGTACCGCGAACAGAAATTATAGCGGTAGACATTCATTCATCTGTAAAGGAATTAAAAAATGCTTTTATAGAAACAGGATTGTCTAAAATTATTGTTTACAAGAGTTCATTAGATGATATTATAGGTTATGTACATGCTTTTGAATTGTTTAAAAACCCTAAAACAATAAAATCAATTCTTTTACCTGTAGAGTTAATACCAGAATCTATGATTATTAGTGATGTATTAAATTCTTTAATTAAAAGGAGAAAAAGTATTGCTGTTGTAATAGGTGAATATGGAGGGACCTCAGGAATAATTACAGTTGAAGATGTTATAGAAGAGTTATTTGGAGAGATTGAAGACGAACATGATAGCCAAGAGTTATTAGAGGAGCAAATAGCAGAAGATGAGTTTAATTTTTCAGCAAGATTAGAGGTTGATTATATAAACGAAACCTATAATTTAAATATACCAAAAGAAGAGGCTTATGAAACTTTGGGAGGATTTATTATAAATCACACAGAAAATATACCAACTGAAGAAGATGAAGTTTTTATTGACGATTTTTATATAAAAATAAAAAAAGTAAGTTCAACAAAAATAGATGATGTATACTTTAAAGTGTTAAAATCGGAAGATTAAATAGTTGAATTTTTATTAATATTAATAATTCTGTAAAACATTGGATTATTAAATGTGAAATTGTATTTTCGCACACTGTAAATTAAATAAATTACATATGGCAGTTTTATCAAAAATTAGAGAAAAATCTTTATTTTTAATAGTTATAATAGGTTTAGCATTATTTGCTTTTGTATTTGATCCATCTACAATATTTGATTTCCTTAATTCTAGTAAGGTAAATGAAGTAGGGCAAGTTAACGGAGAATCTATTTCACGTGAAGAATTTGCACAAGCTTTAGAGAATTACAAAGCTCAAACAGGTAGTAGAGTTTCTGAAATGCAAGCTGCTAAAACTGTTTGGAACAATTTGTTAAGACAAAAAGTTTACGAAACTCAATTAAATGAAGCAGGAATTACAATAGGTGAGGCAGACATAATGAATGCTTTATATGACTCGCCATCTGTAAAAGGTGATGCAAGGTTTCAAACAACTGGAATTTTTGATAAAGAAAAATTAAAAGAGCATTTAGCAACTATTAAAGCAGATGCATCTCCAGAATGGAGCTTGTGGCAAAATTACATGGTTTCATTGAAGAATAACCTTCAAAAAACTACATATGATAATTTAGTAGGTGCAGGTTTAGGAGCTTCTTTAAAGGAAGGTGAAGCACAATATTTAACAGAAAACACAAAGCTAACTTCTGATTTTGTATATGTTCCTTTTACATCTATAAAAGATTCTACTGTACAAGTTACTAAAGGAGAAATAGGTACTTATATCAAAAATCATGCGAATGAATTTCAAGTAGAAGAAACAAGAGATATTAAATTTGTAAAGTTTGATATTGAAGCTACTCCAGAAGATGAAGAAGCTATAAAATCTCAAGTAGCAGTATTATTAAATGATAAAGTAGATGAAGGAGTTACTATTAAAGGTTTAAAATCTACTACAGATTATACAACTTTTTTTAATGAAAACGATTCAGAAACACCTTTAAATCAAAATATTCAATTTAAAGCGACTGTATCGAAAGTAGTTGCTGATACTGTTTTTAAAGGAAATAAAGGAGATGTTTTTGGACCTTACAAGGATAATGGTTTATTTAAAATCTCTAAAATTACAGAGGTAGTTAATTTACCAGATTCAGTAAAAGCGAGTCATATTTTAATTCCTTTTAAAGGATCAAATTCAGCAACACCAGAAACAGTGAAAACTGAAGAAGAAGCTAAAATAACTGCAGATAGTCTTTTAACTGTAGTAAAAGCAAACAAATCTAAATTTGCAGATTTAGCAAAAGAGTTTTCGGCTGATAAATCAAATGCAGAAAAAGGTGGAGATTTAAATTGGTTTACTTACAATAGAATGGTACCAGCTTTTAGAGATTATTCTTTTGAAAACAAAACAGGAGATATGGGAGTTGTAAAATCTCCATTTGGTTTTCATATTATTAAAATAGACGACCAAAAGAATTATCAGAATGCTGTGAAATTAGCGACTTTTTCTAAAAAAATAGAAGCTTCAGAAGAAACAGAAAACAAAGTATATGAAAATGCTGAATCTTTAGCCTTTGAGTTATCGAAGAAAATTAATTTTGATGAAGCAGTTAAAACAAAGGAACTAAATTCTTTATCTGCAGCAGGTTTAAAAGGATTAGATGAAAATGTACCAGGTATTGGAACTGAAAGACAAATTGTAACGTGGGCATTTGAACAAGATGTTAACGAAGGAGATTTTAAACGTTTTGATGTTGATGGAGGTTTTGTTGTCGCTACTTTAACTAATAAAGCGAAAAAAGGATTAATGACAGTTGATAAAGCTGTATCTAAAGTACGCCCTATATTAGCTAAAGAAAAAAAGGCTGCTATTATTTCAAAGAAATTTACTGGAGCTTCATTAGAAGATATTGCAAAAGCTACCGAACAAAGAGCAAGAAAGGCTAGTGATGTAAATTTAAAATCACCAACTATTTCAGGAGTAGGTTTTGAACCTAAAGTAGTAGGAGCGATGTTAAACGCTAAAGAAAACGAATTATACAAACCAGTAATTGGAGATAAAGGTGTGTTTGCATTTGTAGTTTCTAAAAAGGAATTACCAACGACATTACCAAACTACGATTCTTTTAGAAAACGTATAGAAACTCAAAGAAAAAGTAAATCTTTCCAAATGTATGAAGCAATTAAAAAAGCTTCAGACGTAGAAGATAATATGAGTTCTTTTTACGGAATTTAATATAACGTATACCTTTAAAAAAATCCCAAACCTAAAGTTTGGGATTTTTATTTTAGAACTAATTTAGTTTTTAATTATTTTATAACTTTTTTTGTGATTGTCTTTTTCTAGAATAAGAATGTATAATCCTTTTTTTAAGCTGCTAATGTTTTCATTTAAATGATACTTACCATTAAGTAGATCTATGTGTTCCTTTAACTGTATTTGTCCATTTAAATTATAGATAGTAACAGTGTAGTCTTTTGTTTCATTTGTTGCATCATCAATAAAAATAAGTTCATCATTTATAATGTTAGTCTGTAGCGTAACATTTATAGACTCTTTTATAATTGTTTTTTTATCAATTTTATTTTTTGATAAGTTCCCAATGGTAAAACCAGTGGCTATAGATCTAACAAAGTTTGAGTTTTTACCAGTAACGTAAATACTATAAATACCTTCTTCAAAATTATTAATATTTAATTGAAAACTACTTGTAATATTATTGTATGTTATTGGGTATACATACGAATTACCATCGCTTTTTTCTCCGTATAAGTCAGTTGTTTTTGTGATAACAGCATCTACTTCTATTTCTTTAATTAATGATGTATTTATGTCATTAAAAGAAATATCTATTTGCTTATTTTCAAGTTCATAATTCATTTTTGGTCCATCAGAGAAATACGCAAAAGCAGCAAAGCGTGAATTTGCTTTTAATGAAATAGTAGAAGTATTAGTAATCGTATAATTACTCTTGTGTTGGGCTATTGTAGTTGATTTATTAGACGTGTTTTTTTGTTTAAGTTTTTTGTCGTTAAAGTATAAATCAAAATTATCTGTTTGGTTTTCATGAAAAACTTCAAGTTCAATAGTTTTTAAAGGATCATTTATAATAACATCATCATAACTATTCTCTGAATTTATTATTTGATAATTACTGATGATCTTTTGTTTAGGGTTTAATTTAATGTCTTTTTTCTCTGTTTTAAACGCTTCAGAAGTATTTAGGTGAGGTTTTATATATTCCCATACAAATTGACCATAAGCAAGATCTACATGATCTAATTTAGCTTCCCCTTTTTTAAATAAATAATTAGCATTTGGTCTTAAAGAACTATCATAAGAAGTTACACCGTCATTTATACCTTCTGCTACATAAACTATAGTTCCACTTGTAAATAATAAAGGAGCTAAAATGGTATGTCCATTTTTATATCCAGATCCGCCTAGAATATAGAATTTTGACGGTTGATTTGTTTCAAGGTTATCAAAATATGGTCTAACAACATTTTTACAATAGTATGTTGTTGATGTTGCACTTCCTTCATTCAAGCCAGTTTTACTCCATATCCAATTAAACCACCATTGTTGAGAAATATCTGCTAAATAAGTTCCATAAAAAGGAGTTCCTAAAGCAAATACTTTTTTTACTTTATCTTTTTTATCATATGAAAACATTGCTACTTCGGCAGCTTTTCCACCGTTGCTATGCGCAATTAAAGTAATAGCATTCACAAAAAACTTACTCGTAATAATATCTATGGATTCTGCTAATAATTCTCCATTTTCCCACATTCCTTTACCTCTTGTAGTAGCTACAAATACAATCTGATATCCCGCAGTGTATGCTTCTTCATAAAAAGAATTATTTGTAAAGAATAATTGGTTTAAATCAATATATCCATGATTAAGTACTAATACTTCTCCATTATAGTTGGCAGGTTTTTCTCCGTAATGTATGGTAGATTTTATTAATGGTCCAATAAAGAATGAACTCAGTTTTTCTGGTGATGGAAGTTGTTTTTCTAGAAAATTTTGACTGTAAGACGAGAGACAACTTAACAGAATAATAGCAAATACTATACTTCGTTTTAGATTCATATTTTTAAATGTTTGATTATTTTAATAATATATTAAAAAATTAACAATAAAAATAAATTATATCTAAAAAAATGATATGTAAAAAATGAAATATAAAATGTTTAGAAGAAAAAAGCAACCTAATGGTTATTAGGTTGCTTTTTAATAATTTTTCTTAGTAAAAAGAAAAATTTATTTAAACTTTATGAGTTTAATGGTTTTCCGTCCCAAGCAGCTTTGGCAGCTTCTTTAACGGCTTCAGAATATGTTGGATGTCCATGACAGATTCTTGCTAAATCTTCGGCAGAGGCTCTGTATTCCATTGCAACAGCAGCTTCCATAATTAAATCAGCAACACGTGCACCAACCATATGAACTCCTAAAATTTCATCAGTATTTTTATCAGCTAATACTTTTACAAAACCATCAGTATCTCCACTTGCTCTAGATCTACCTAAGGCACGCATAGAAAATTTACCCGCTTTATAATCAACTTTAGCGTCTTTTAATTCTTGTTCTGTTTTACCAACAGCCGCAACTTCTGGCCAAGTATAAATAATACCAGGAATTAAGTTGTAATCTATATGAGGTTTTTGTCCTGCTAAAATTTCAGCAACAACAACACCTTCTTCTTCTGCTTTATGAGCTAACATTGCACCTTTAACAACATCACCAATAGCATAAATATTAGAAACATTTGTTTGTAAATGATCATTTACTTCAACCTGTCCTCTTTCTGTAGTTTTAATACCAACATTTTCTAAACCTAAACCATCTGTGTAAGCATGACGACCAACAGCAACTAAACAATAATCACCTTTAAACTCAACTTCTTCACCTTTTTTATTAGTTGCTTTTACAACAACTTCATCTCCGTTTCTTTCAACAGCATTAACTCCATGATTCACATTAAATTTAACACCTTGTTTCTTTAAAACTTTGGTTAATTCTTTAGAAACATCTTTATCCATTGTAGGCGTAATTGTAGGTGCATATTCTACAACAGAAACATCAGCACCTAAACGCTTATATACAGAACCTAACTCTAAACCAATAACTCCACCACCAATAACAATTAAATGTTTTGGTACTTCTGGTAACTTTAAAGCTTCAGTAGAAGTAATAATTCTTTCTTTATCTAATTTAATAAAAGGTAAAGTAGATGGTTTTGAACCCGTAGCAATAATAATATTAGTTGCTTCTAATACTTCATTACTTCCATCATTTTTAGCAACATTAACATGTGTTGCATCTACAAAAGAACCCAAACCTTCAAAAACTTCAATATTGTTTTTGTCCATTAAATACTTAATACCACCAGTTGTTGTTTCAACAATCTTAGCTTTACGATCTACCATTTTACCAAAATCAAAAGAAGGCTTTTCAACAGTAATACCATGTTCTTCAAAATGATGAGTAGCATCATAAAAATGATGTGAAGAATCTAATAAAGCTTTAGAAGGAATACATCCTACATTTGTACAAGTTCCTCCTAATGTTGAGTATTTTTCAATAATAGCTACTTTAGATCCTAACTGGGCAGCTCTTATTCCGGCAATATATCCTCCAGGTCCTGAACCTATAACGATTAAATCGTATTTCATGAGTGTTTTTTTTAGTTTATAGTCACATGTTACCTTTCGGCTTCATGATGAATTTAGTGTTTATCTTGACAAAAGTACATATATTTTTAAATAAAATAAGTAGAATTAACTAGATTTACAGGCTTTTACCTTTTTGAAAATCAACAAATGAAAACTCTTAAAAAAATATGGTTCTATTTTGTGAAATCGTAATTTTTTAAGGCTAAAAAAGAGAGAAATTAATATTAAAGACTAATAAAAAGAAGTTTTTTTGATAACAAATAATGTATTAATAATCGGTTATGTTTGGGTAGAGCCTAATTCTTCTGCTGCTGGAAGTAGAATGATGCAATTACTAGAACAATTTTTAAAAAATAAGTATAAAATCACTTTTGCTTCTCCTGCACAAAAAGGAGAAAAGGCTGCAGATTTAAAAGCTTTAGGGATTGAAGAGAGGACAATTGAATTGAACAATACTTCTTTTGATACTTTTATTAAAGAATTAAATCCTGCTGTTGTGGTTTTTGATCGTTTTATGATGGAAGAACAATTTGGTTGGCGGGTTGCTGAAAATTGTCCACAAGCAATTCGTGTTTTAGATACCGAAGATTTACATTCATTGCGAAAAGTTCGTCAAGAAAAAATAAAAAAGAATCAAAAGTTTTTGGTTGATGATTTATTAAGTTCAGACATCGCAAAGCGAGAAATAGCCGCTATTTTAAGATGCGATATCAGTTTAATAATTTCTACTTACGAAATGAAGTTGTTACAAGATGTTTTTAAAATTGATGAAAAATTATTGTTGTTACTTCCTTTTTTATTAGATAAAATTGATGATAAACAGACCAAAGATTGGTTGCCACTAGAAGATCGTGAACATTTTGTATTTATAGGGAATTTCATTCACGCTCCAAATGTAGATGCAGTTTTACAATTAAAAAACGGAATTTGGCAACATATAAGAAAGGTGTTACCTAAAGCCGAATTACATATCTATGGAGCTTATCCAACACAGCAAATTCAACAATTTCATAAACCCAAAGAAGGCTTTATAGTAAAAGGATTTGCTAAAGACGCTATAGAAGTTGTAAAAAAAGCAAAAGTAGTATTAGCTCCAATACGTTTTGGAGCAGGAATTAAAGGAAAGTTAACAGAAGCTATGTTTTGTGGTACACCAAGTATTACCACAGCTATTGGAGCTGAAGGAATGCATGCTAATTTTGAATGGAATGGAGTAGTGGAAGATAATTTTGAAGTGTTTGCAAAAAAGGCAATAGAATTATATACCAATGATACTCTTTGGAAAACTTCTCAGCAGCATGGAATAACAATTATAAATGAGTTGTACGATAAAGAAAAATTAGGAAACTTGTTTTTAAGGACCATTACAAATATTGGAGAAAATTTAGAACAACATCGCAAACAAAATTTCTTGGGTAGTTTATTACAACACCAAACATTACAAGCTACAAAATATATGAGTAAGTGGATTGAAGAGAAAAATAAAGATTAGTTTTTTGGTGGTTGATAGTCTAGAGGTAACATGTTTGCAAAGGCTTCAAATGCCCAATATCCTTGGTTAATAAGCGCATTCGGATTTACCATAACACCAGAGGGATCAATAATTGTTTTTCGTTCGTTTAGTATAATATTGGAGCTTTGCATACCAGTTGGTCTTCTTTTTTTACCAAAAGGTTTAATTAAATAATTTGCTTCTTCAGGTTCCTTAGTATAGGTTACTAATAAGTAATCATTAAAATCTAGTAAAGATGTTTTATTGTTAGATAAAATCATATCCTTATAAGGTACTTCTAACTGATAAATTGAATCTTTAAATTTTTTTAGACTGCTTTTTTTTGTAATTCTTTTAAGGCTATCAAATTTAAAAGATAAAAAAGGAGTTTTTTTAGAAGATTTAATTTGTTTTCTAATTTTCGACAGTAATCTTCTGGCCTTTTTTATTACAGAATCAGCAGGCCTTTTTTTATTAGGAACTCGTTTAAATTGACTAACTAAAAAACCTTCCTCAGTTAGTTTTTTATGAATAATGCTTCTTAAAAAATGCATTCTAGATCCATTAAAAGCCTTTAATCTATTTTTAATCCATTTAGGCTTTATAGGTGTTTGTAAATCTGTGTATTTTATATAACCACTAAAAAATAGATGTTTTTGTGTTAAAGTGTATTCAACAATATCATAGTTAATTAAATATCCGAGACTTTTATGTTTGATTTTTAAAGGTTCTATATTATAAGCAGTTAATGTGTTTGTTTTATAATTGTAGTCAAAACGTAATTTTTTTTCATTTGAAATCACACAATCATTTGCCAATTCACTTTTACCAAAAAGTGTTTTTTTAAACCGATTTAAATTGTACTTCCAATCGTCGTCAAATATTACTTTTTTTACTATAACTTCATCTAACAGCGTGTTGTCTTCATTTAAGTTAATTTCTAAAAAATCATTTTCCGTAGAAATAATTATTTGAATTTTCTCTGTTTTATAACCAAGGAAAGAAACAATTAAAAGATAGTTTCCTGGTTTTACTTTTAACTCAAAAGTTCCATCGTTTTTAGAAATTGTTCCAATAGTAGTATTGTTAAAATAGACTGATGCACCTTCTAATGCTTGGTTGTTTTTCGATAAAATTTTACCTGAAATTATACTTTGAGCAAAATTTAGTTGAAACCCCAAAAAAAAGAATAATAATAAGGTGTATTTAGATAGAAACATTAAAAAGTAATTTTTAAAAACATGAATTGAACAGAGATTAGGTATACTAAAAAGACTTGTCCCTTTTAAAAAAAAGTATAAAAAAACCTTAATGAAATTAATATTTCATTAAGGTTTTTAATTTATGACTTTGTTTAATTTTCTGAAATGATTTTTTTATCTAATAACGTTTGTTTTAGTGTGCTATTAATAGAAATATAATCTAAAAAAGGATCATCATCAAAATCTAACTTCCCATCTTTATCTGTCTTTGCATTTTTATTTTCAATAGATAAATAAGTCTCTTTAAAATTAGAAGTATACATAGTTAAAATACTATGACTTATTTGAGGATTTTCAATTTTGTTTATAGTTTCAATAAGTGTACTGTTACCAGTTTCTAGTTCTTTGGTAACAGATGCAGTATCTAAAATGAAATCAAAAGTACCTAATACAGTTTCTTTAAACCAAGAATTATCTTTTTCACAAAAAGGTTGTTTGGATTTATGAAACGATGTTATAATAGTAACCACGACTATAATTAACAATTCAATAATCCATATAACAGAAAGAACGGCACCACTTACAGTAGTTCCTTTAAGTCCCCAAGTTCCGGTTTTATTAATTTCACCTATAATTTCAAAAAGAAGATCAGGTTGTATTGCCAAGTTAAAAACTTGTAAGAACTCAATATTACTAGCGGTAACACCTATAGTAGAATTTCCATAACTTTCACCAGCATTAATTACAAGATCTACCCAAACAGCCCAATGAAAGTAAAGCGCAACAAAACCTCCAAGTAATCCAAAAATTAAAGATAAAGGAACATTTCTTACTTTTCCTTTTCCAATAACTACCGTATTAATAAGAAAACCAATTAAAAAACCAAATGCTGCAGCGATTAAAAAGTTGATATAAAAAAAAGGAATATACCAAATACAATAAGCATATATAAGACCTAATAAAGGAAATGCAGTAATTGATAATAGAAAAAAATAAAGAAAAGATATGACAGAGAACTTTCCTGAAGGTTTGTAATAAGTATCCATAGTTTTTTTGTTTTTATATTTAAATTAATCCAGCACGTTTTAATAATGCATCTGGTTTTGGTTCTTTTCCTCGGAAACGTTTGTATAAATCCATTGGTTTTTCTGTTCCTCCTTTAGATAATACTGTTTCTTTAAATTTAGTAGCAACTTCTTTGTTAAAAACACCTTTTTCTTGAAAGTATTCAAAAGCATCAGCATCTAAAACTTCGGCCCATTTATAAGAATAATATCCAGCAGAATATCCGCCCTGAAAAATATGTGCAAAAGCTGTGCTCATACAATTTTCTGCTACCGCAGGATATAATTGTGTATCCGAAAAAGCATTGGTTTCAAAGGATTTAACAGAAGTAATTGTCTCCGGAGACTCGCCGGCGTGCCATTGCATATCTAACAATCCAAAACTTAACTGACGTAAAGTTTGCATTCCTTCATGAAAACTTGCGGATTCTTTTATTTTGGTAACAAGTTCCATAGGAATTGTTTCTCCAGTTTCGTAATGTTTAGCAAACAATTCTAAAGCTTCTTTTTCGTAACACCAGTTTTCTAAAACCTGACTTGGTAATTCTACAAAATCCCAAGAAACAGAAGTTCCTGATAAACTTTTGTACGTTGTATTGGCTAACATTCCGTGCAATGCATGACCAAACTCGTGAAATAAAGTTGTTACTTCGTTAAAGGTTAATAACGAAGGTTTGGTTGCTGTTGGTTTGGTAAAATTACAAACAATAGAAACATGCGGACGATCATTTTTTTCGTTTACTATTTGTTGCGATTTGTATGAAGTCATCCATGCACCATTTCTTTTTCCAGGTCTTGGGTGAAAATCAGCATAAAAATAAGAAATAAAATTCCCAGAAGTATCTGTTACATTGTATGTTTTTACATCTTCATGATAGGTGTCTATTGTTGAAATCTCTTCAAATTTTAAATCGTATAAACGATTGGCAATTTCAAAAACTCCATCAATAACATTCTCTAATTTAAAATAAGGTTTTAGTAATTCTTGATCTAAACTAAATAATTCTTTTTTTAGTTTTTCAGAATAATAAGCACCATCCCATTTTTGCAATTCGGTAATTCCATCTAGTTTCTTAGCATAACTTTGTAAGTTTTCAAATTCACGTTTTGCAGCAGGTTTTGCTTTGGCCAATAAATCGTTGGAAAAAGACAATACCTTTTCTGGTGTTTCTGCCATACGTTCTTCTAAAACAAAATGTGCATGAGTTTTGTAACCAAGTAAATTTGCACGCTTATGACGAAGTTTAACAATGTTTAATACATTTTCTTCGTTATTAAATTCGTTTTGTTGAAATCCTTTTTTACCAAATGCAAGTGCTAATTTTTTACGTAATGCTCTATTGTCAGCATACGTCATAAAAGGAATGTAACTTGGATAATCTAAGGTAAATAACCAACCTTGTTTTTCTTTTTGATTAGCTAATTCTTTAGCAGCTTGTTTTGCACTTTCTGGCAAACCAGCCAAATCAGCTTCATCAGTTAATAATAGTTCAAAAGAATTACCATCAGCTAATAAATTCTCACCAAACTTTAAAGAAAGTTGAGATAATTCAGCATCAATTTTTCTTAATTCAGTTTTATCTTCATCATTTAAATCAGCTCCGTTTCTTGAAAAACTCTTGTATTGGTTTTCCAATAACATAAGTTGTTCAGTATTTAAATTAAAACGTTCTTTATTTTCAAAAACTGTTTTTACTTTTAAAAATAATGCAGTATTTAAAGTAATATCATTTCTAAATTCACTTAACCATGGAGAAATCTCTTGCGCTATTTGCTGAATTTCATCGTTAGTTTCCGCAGAATTTAAGTTGAAGAAAATAGAAGTAATTCTATCTATTTTTTCACCTGAATTATCTAATGCAACAGTTGTGTTTTCAAATGTTGGCGTTTCTGTATTGTTAACAATGGTATTAATTTCTTCTTTTGCAATTTTTATAGCGGCCTCAATAGCTGGCTTATAATGAGCTTCTTTTATAGTATTAAAAGGAGCAGTATTAAATTCTTGTAATAATGGATTCATTTTTGCTTTTTGTTGTAGTTAATAAGAAACAGAAAAGCTTTTCTGTTGCGTAAAGATAGCAAAAAGGAGTGATTTTTATTTTGTGAAATTCTAAGCTTTTTTGAAATAAAAATCAGGATTCAAATCTGTTATTTCTATTGTAATATCATCAATAAAACTAAGTTTTTCTGATAAGGTTTTTAGTACTGCTTTTGCCAATGTTTGTTTTTGATGAGCTGTTCTTCCCTTTAATAATTTTATAGAAATGTGTATAAATAAACCTTGTTTTCCTCCAACTAAATAGGTGCTGTATGGAATTGCTCTAGTTTTTATAGTGTTGTTGTCAAATAAATTAGAAGCTACTATATCTTGGTTTAAGGTTTCAACAATATCTTTAATATTATATTGTTTTTCTAATTCAGTAGCGTATTCTATAATACAATGTGGCATTTTAGTTTTCTATTTGATTTAAATGATGTTTTAAATGATCTACATAATCAATAATTAAAAAACGTAAATCAGCAGTTTGTTTATCTAGTTCAATGGCATAACTTAAAGTTGTTTCAGTTTGAGCAGCGATTACACTTATAATTCGAGTATTAATAGCGATCCAAAAAGCTAAAATATTTTTAGTGTTTGCTTGCTGATAATTGTTAGCAATAACCAATTCATTTTGGTTGTAGTTAATTAACTGATAAGGTTTAGGTTTAAATTGTATTTCCGTAAAACGTTGTAAGTTATTTATTCCAGAATCTATTAAATGTCCTAACAATTCTTTTTTAGACCATTGACTAAGAGAAGGCTTTTCTGATAATTTTAATTCCGAAGTTTTAGAAAAATATTCAAATCCTTTGTCTAATAATTGTTGTAGTTTTTTTTGAGTATCTATCATGTTCCGTGTTTTTTATTACAGATTAATATTTTATTACCCTGTAAAGACAATTATTAAATAATAATTTTAGTGCAATATAATTGGGTTTTCACTATTTAAAACCATTTTTTCTTTTTAAAAAATAATAGCATCCCTATTGCTATTATTATCATTACAAACCACATTATAAAATAACTGTATTTGTAGGTTAGTTCTGGTACATATTGAAAGTTAGTACCATAAATACCAGCAATAAAAGTTAGTGGTATAAAAACCACAGAAAATACCGTAAGAAATTTCATAATGTCATTTAACTTACTTGTGATTGTGGTATGATAAATATTAAGCTGATCAGATAAAATTTCACGATAGTTATCAGTAGCATCATTAGCCTGACTAATATTATCTTCTAATTCTTTAAAATGAACATAAGTATTTTCTTTAATAAAGTCTGATTCAGTTTTTACTAATGAAAAAATCATTTCTTTAGCTGGTTTTATATTTTTTCTTAAAAAATTCAACTCACGCTTACAACTATTAATTTCATTAATAATATCTTGACTTGGATCAAGTAACAGGTTTTCTTCTAATGTTTCTATTTTTTCACCTAAAACACTAATTACATACAAGTAATTATCAACTACAATGTCTAACAAAGCAAAAGTTAAATAATCAGTTCCACTATTGCGAATTCTTTTCTTTTGTTTTCTTATTCTTTCTCTAACAGGTTCAAATACATCTCCTTTTTGTTCCTGAAAGGACATCAAAATGTTCTTTGTTAATACTAAGCTTAGGTTTTCAATTAATGTTTCACCTGTTTTTTCATCTAACCTTAACATTTTAATAGTTATTAAGGTACAATTATCATATTCAATAACTCTTGGTCTTGCTTCAGTATTTAAAACTTCCGCCATAACAAGTGAGTCTAACTTAAAAGTAGTGGTAATCTCTTGCATAATTGATGTATTGTGTAAACCATCAATATTTATCCAAGTTACAGTATCGCTATGTTGAAGTTTACTAACTTCATTTATTGTTTTTATATTGTATTCTGTTAAGTTTTTTACATCAAAATCAATTAAATTTAAAAAAACCTGATCTGTTTTTTTATCTCCTCTAAAAATGAGTTCATCTGGTGCTAAACCAATTTCTTTTCTGTTTCTATATAATACCATAGTAATCGTTAATCTCAGTTAGTTTTATGTAGTGTAAAACTTAATACCAAGTAAAAAATATGCAATAAAACCCTTTTTTATATTAGATAATATAAAAAAGAGAAATAGTTTTATTAATAAAACTATTTCTCAATTAATATTTTCAGTAAAATTATTTTATAATAAAAGATATTTTACTTTAATTCTGAAGATAATTACTTTTTAACTCTTTCCGAAGCTTTTTCTACTTTTAATTTTAAACCTTCTTTGTAAGCAATAATTTTATCTAATACACATTTGTCAGAAGCACCAATAATTTGAGCAGCTAAAATTCCTGCATTTTTTGCTCCGTCTAAAGCAACAGTTGCTACAGGAACACCGCCTGGCATTTGTAAAATAGATAAAACAGAATCCCAACCATCAATAGAATTTCTACTTTTTACAGGAACTCCAATAATAGGTAACGGACTCATACTTGCAACCATTCCTGGTAAATGAGCAGCGCCACCAGCGCCAGCAATAATTACTTTAATACCTCTTGTATGTGCGTTTTTAGAATAATCAACCAGTTTTTCAGGTGTTCTGTGTGCAGATACAATATCAACTTCAATTTGTATATCAAAACTTTCTAAAATATCTATTGCTTCTTGCATGATTGGAAGATCTGAATCACTTCCCATTATAATTCCTACCATAATTTTTATTATTTATAAATCGTTGTTCCCTGAGCGGAGTCGAAGGGAATTGTCTTAATATTGTGAGAAGCTGAAATAAATTCAGCTTGACGTTTTATTTTTATTTATCTAAATAAGTTCTAATTCCAAATTCTGGACTTGTAAAAACTTTTTGTTTTAGTTTAATAAAATGTTTTTTTGCACCTTCCATTGAAGCTTGTGCTAAAAAAACAACGTCTACTTCGGGAGCTAGTTTTTTTACTTTTTTAGCGATTCTTTTTTCGTATTTATCTAGGTCGTTTTTTTGAAAGTATTTCCAAGATTTTGTACAATCAAAAGGTATAATTTCGATTTCTTTTTTTTGCTTTAAAGCGACTTCTTGTAGTAAATTATAACTTACTTCTTCAGTTGATTTTGCTGTAAATGCAAGTCCGATTTTAGTATAATTTTTAACTAAATAATCAGCAATAGGAAAGTCTATTCTTTTTACCTGATTAGTGTCATTACATGCTGCTCCGTATGAAGAGCATGTACAGATAATTAAGTTTGGCTTCTCTTTTTTTATAGCATCAACTTCTTGCTGAAAGTTTTTAATATCTAACTTTTTATGTTCAAAAACATAGTTTAATAAATCAGAATTTACAATATGTTTTATTTTAATATTTACATCAAAAGCTCTAACCAGATTTTCAAAACGATCTATATGAACACTAGAAGTGTGTAAAAAGGCAATCATAATTAAATAGTTTCCTTACTAATTACTCTAATCGTTTCTTTTACTTTTTGAGCTGTTTTTCTTGCTTTATTAACATCGGCATCAACAATAGTAACATGTCCCATTTTACGAAAAGGCTTTGTTTGTTTTTTTCCGTAAATATGCGGAGTAACACCATCTATTTTTAATATCTCATCTATATTTTCGTAAATCACATCACCAGCAAAACCTTCTTCACCAACTAAATTTACCATAATACCAGCAACTTTACTATCCGTATTACCTAAAGAAAGGTTTAAAATACTACGGATATGTTGTTCAAATTGATTGGTGTAACTGGCTTCTATAGAATAATGACCAGAATTATGAGTTCTAGGGGCAACTTCATTTACTAAAATTTGATCGTCTTCAGTTAAAAACATTTCAACAGCTAATAAGCCTACAAAATCAAAAGCATTTGCAACCTGTAAGGCAACTTTTTGTGCTTTTTGAGAAATAGCATCATCAATTCTAGCTGGACAAATAACATATTCTACCTGGTTTGCTTCTGGATGAAATTCCATTTCTACTACAGGATATGTTTCTATATCTCCTGAAGCATTTCTTGAGACAATAACAGCTAATTCGTTTTTAAAAGGAATTAATTGTTCAGTTATACATTCGCCATCAGGTAAGTATGCTAGATCTTTAAAAGTTTTAACAATTTTCACACCAGTACCATCATATCCAAATCGAGCAGCTTTCCAAACAAAAGGAAATTCTATAACTCCACTTTCAAAAGAATGCTTTAATTCTTCTAAATAAGCAAAATGAGTAAACGGAGCAGTTGGTATGTTGTGATCTTTATAAAATTGTTTTTGATTTGCTTTATTTTGAATTGTTCTTAAAACAGAAGGTTTTGGATAAATCGTCAAACCTTCACTTTCTAATTTATCTAAAGCATCAATATTTACATTTTCAATTTCTATGGTAAGTAAGTCTACCTTTTTTCCAAAATTGTAAACATCATCAAAATTTAATAAGTCACCTAATTGAAAATCATTGCATATTTGAGCACATGGAGCTTCTGTAGAATTATCCATGATGCATGTATATATGTCTAATTTTTGAGTTTCGGTAAGTAACATGCGACCTAATTGTCCGCCACCTAATACTCCTAATTTAAAATTGGAAGAAAAATAATTTTTCACTGTATATTGTTGTTGTTTGTGTTGTTAGCACAAAAATAACAATCTTATTGATTGTGAAAGCTATTTTATCGACTAATTTGTAGTGTACTATTACTTGTTTGAGTAACTGTGTATTCTAAGGCGAAACAGCCTTCACTATCTATAGGAGAACCATTTAGTGAATTGTACTCTTTATCGCTACAAGGACAGATTAGTTTTAAGCCATCAAAAGTCATTGAAGAAGCACAATCACCTTCTGGACATTGTAAATCATATGCTTTGTAAGAAGAACTTCTATTAATAACAATAAGTGATCTACCTTGTAAGTTGGTTGTTGTGTAACCTCCTGGAGTTTGTAAATTTATAAACTCAGGATTATTTAAATTTATAACACCATTTATGGAAACATTAGGAAAACAGTTGTTAATAATTGTTTGGTCTCCGCAGTTTAAAAATAATAAAGTGCAAAAAAATATTAGAAATTTTTTGATCATGTATAATAGGTTGTGTAAAAGTAACGGAACAAATTTACAAATATTTTGTACATTTGTTTCTAATCTCATTCCTTTTGGTTTGAGATTTTTAAATTTTAAAAGTTATGAGTGACGTATCATATTATACAGAGGACGGTTTAAAGAAGTTAAAAGAAGAACTGGCACAATTAGAACAAATAGAAAGACCTCGTGTATCTCAAGAAATAGCGGATGCACGTGATAAAGGGGATTTAAGTGAAAATGCTGAGTATCATGCGGCAAAAGAAGAGCAGTCTTTATTAGAGTTTAAAATAGCAAAATTAAAAAATGTGGTAGCTAATGCACGTATCTTAGATGAGTCGCAGTTAGATACTTCAAAAATTTTAATTCATTCTGTAGTAAAACTTAAAAATACTACTAATGGAATGGAGTTTACATATACTTTGGTAGCTGATTCTGAAACGGATGTAAGAAATGGAAAATTATCTGTAAAATCACCAATAGGTAGAGGTTTATTAGGTAAGAAAGTAGGTGAAACTGCAGAAATACAGGTTCCAAATGGAATTATGAAATTTGAAATCATGGAGATTTCTCGTTAATATGAGTTAAAATATTTACAAAAGAAAGTGTTGCAATTGTAACACTTTTTTTATTTTTACTAAAACAATTATATATCATGGCAAGTATTTTTACTAAAATAATCAACGGAGAGATTCCTTCATATAAAGTGGCAGAGAATGAGGACTATTTAGCTTTTTTAGATATTAACCCAAATGCTTCGGGACATACTTTAGTGATTCCTAAAAAAGAAGAGAATAAACTTTTTGACTTATCAAAAGAAGCATATTTAAGTCTTTTAGATTTTTCATATCGAGTAGCAAAGGCAATTGAAAAAACAATACCATGCGAAAGAGTAGGTATGAGTGTTATTGGATTGGAAGTCCCACATGTACACGTACATCTAATACCATTAAATGGTATGTCTGATATTCAGTTTACTAAAAAAGTAACTTTAAAAGAAGAAGAATTCATAAGTTTAGCGACTAAAATCGCAAATAATTTTGAATAACTTATTTAGAGGCACAAAATAATTAAAAGAGAAAACCTTGAACTTAACGTTCAAGGTTTTTGTCTAACCAAACTTAGTATAAAAACTAACTACTTTTTATATACTATTACTATTAAAAACTAACTTACTATATGTTATTGGGGGATATTTTCTTTAAATGAATTTGTTATCTATTAATAAGACACATTAATTTTTAATAAGTCACAAAAAAAATAAAAGAAAAAAGACTTCCTTTAACTTAAAAAAGAAAAACCTTGAACGTGGAGCTCAAGGTTTCTGTCTAACCAAACTTAGTATAAAAACTAACTACTACTACTACTACTACTATTAAAAACTAACTTATTATGTATTATCGGGGAATATTTTCTTAAAATGAATTTGTTATCTATTAATAAGACACATTAATTTTCAATAAGTCACAAAAAAAATAAAAGAAAAAAGGCCTCCTTTAACTTAAAAAGAAAAACCTTGAACGTGGAGCTCAAGGTTTCTGTCTAACCAAACTTAGTATAAAAACTAACTACTACTACTACTATTAAAAACTAACTTACTATATGTTATTGGGGAATATTTTTTTAAAATGAATTTGTTATCTATTAATAAGACACATTAATTTTTAATAAGTCACAAAAAAATAAAAGAAAAAAGACTTCCTTTAACTTAAAAAAGAAAAACCTTGAACGTGGAGCTCAAGGTTTCTGTCTAACCAAACTTAGTATAAAAACTAACTTATTATGTATTATCGGGGAATGTTTTTTTAATGAATTTGTTATCTATTTATAAGACACAATAATTTTCAATAAGTCACAAATTTTAAATAAAAAAAACTCAAAAAAGTTTTTTTTGAGTTTTTAATATAAATATTGTTTGATAAGTAAGCGATGTTCTGGTTTAGATTTATCGTATTCTTTAACCAAAAGTTGTAGTATTTCTGGAGGTTTTATACCAATGTCTTTTTTGGATGAAAACTTAGAAATATAAAGATTGTAATTTTCTGAGTCATTTTCAAAAATTAAAAAATGAGAAGCATTTATTTCTGTATAACTGATTAAATTATCAGAAAAAGTATTTGATTCATCTTTTTTAAAATCAGAAAAATCATAATATCTGAAAACATTTTCCATTTAAACTATTTCTGCGGATAAACCTAATTCTAATAATTTACTGCAACGAGGTTCTAAATCTTTAAATTCCCCTGTTTTAACAGCACATTTTCCTTTATAATGTACCAAAGTAGTACATTGTTCTGCTTGTTCAAGTGTATGATCACATACGCTTATTAAACTGTCTATTACAAAATCAAAAGTATTTACTTCATCATTATGTAAAATAATTTCATGTTGAGGTGTTTCTTGTATTAAAACATCTAATTCTTCTTGTATTTTTTCTATAGTACTCATAATTGTGGTGGTCTATTTAGTGTACTTAAGAGCAACCCAATTGTTTCTGTCAATTACACGCTCCAAATTTAAATTATATTTTGCTGTTTCTTGCTCAATTATTGGAATATCTTCTTTATAGAAGCCACTTAATAACAAAATTCCTTGCTCATTTAAACAAGAAGCATACGTTTTCATGTCATTTATTAAGATATTTCTATTAATATTAGCAATAATAATATCGTAGTTTTTATGCTCTAATAAAGAAGCTTCACCTTCATAAACGGAAATATTACTACATTTATTACGTTGTACGTTTTCTACAGAGTTTAAATAACACCAATTATCAATATCTATAGCGTCAATTGGTTGAGCACCTTTCATATCAGCAAAAATTGCTAAAATTCCTGTACCACAACCCATATCTAATACTTTTTTATTTTCTAGATCTAAATCTATTAAATGCTGTACCATCATATGTGTTGTTTCATGATGTCCAGTACCAAAACTCATTTTTGGTTCGATAACAATATCGTAAGGTAAATTTGGATTCTCATGAAAAGGAGCACGAATACTTACAGTATCGTTTACTTGAATTGGATTGAAGTTTTTTTCCCACTCTGCATTCCAATTCGTTTGTTCCACCTTTTTATGAGTATAAGATATCTTAAACTCATCAGAATTTAAAATAAAAATAGTATCTAAAATAGTAGCATTCCAATCATTTTGTTGGATATATGCAGTAACACCGTCTTTGTTTTCTACAAAACTTTCAAAACCAACATTCCCTAATTCAGCAATTAGTATTTCAGTTGCGGGTTCTGTCGGTGTTACTGTAAAATTATATTCTATATAAATATTATCCATTACTCTATATTCTTTCTTTTGATGATAAAAATTAAAGTAACAAAATTAGTGTTTTGCTATAACTATTAACAATTTTTAGATAGCTTTTATTATTGCTGCAAAATCATTTGCATTTAAAGATGCTCCACCAATTAATCCACCATCTACATCTGGTTTAGAAAAAATTTCTTCAGCATTTGCTGGTTTTACACTTCCTCCGTATAAAATAGAAATAGTATTTGCAGTTTCGGTACCATATTTTTCTGAAAATAAACCTCTAATAAAAGCATGCATTTCTTGAGCTTGATCAGCAGAAGCTGTTTTACCAGTTCCAATTGCCCAAACTGGTTCGTAAGCAAGAACGATTTGTTGTAAAGAATTTGCTTCTAAATGAAATAAAACATTTTTAAGTTGTGCTTCTATAATTTTAAAATGATTATTTGCTTCTCTATCTTCTAGTTGTTCACCAAAACAAAAAATAACTTCCAGGTTATTTCCTATAGCTGTATTTACTTTTTCAGTTAAAGAACCATCAATTTCTCCAAAATGATCTCTTCTTTCAGAGTGCCCTAAAATAACAGTTTTAACACCAATATCTAATAACATATCTGCAGAAACTTCACCAGTATAAGCACCACTTGTTGCTTGATGCATATTTTGACTGGCAACTTCAATAATTCCGTTTTTTGTTTTCTTTACTGCATGCTGTAAATTAACATAACAAGGAGCAATAATAACACGAGTGTTTTTTAATTTGATTCCTTTAGTTGCTTTTTTCAATTCTTTAATCAGCACTTTACTTTCTGTTAAAGTTTTGTTCATTTTCCAGTTACCAGCTACAATTTTTTTCCTCATGATAATTATATTAGTTAATTTATACAAAACTACTTCTTAATACTGAAGTTTAAAAATTATATCTTTTTTTTTGCTATATCGTTTTCTTAACATTTTTTTAGTAAAACACCAACTTTTTTATATTTGTCGATTTCATAACCAAATGGAACTTTTTGATGAAGACTCACTCAAACATAAATATTATTTTTTAGTATAAATTAGTTCGTAAAAAAGATTCTTTACTCTTTAGAATCTAATAAATATTTAATCGGAATACTTTTTTCTCCAAAAATTTGCATGTGATTATGAATGTTGTCAAAAATATCTTCAAATCTATCAAATTTTGATTGATAGCCATAGCTTCCATCCTGTTTGTATGACTCTTTGAATTTTACGCTTCCAACTTTCTCAAACTTGTTCTTGAATTCCAAAAAGTCTTTGTGAGTAACTAAATGATATGATAATCCGAGAAGTTTATTTGAGGTGTTTGGTGTTTTTTGCCAAAGTTTATCGATTTCAGGTTGAGCCTCGAGCATTCCTTTTATGCTAGATCCACACGGTATCCATCTTCCAAGGACACCAAAGTCATTAATAATTTTAGAGTTGGGTTTAGTTTTTCCAACAAAAGTTGTTCCAACTAAGTCATATGTGCATTGTCCTCTTTGTTGGGTTATTTTTGCGCAAATCACAGCTCTAAAAAGACCATCACTTAATTTAAAAGTTAGTAGGTCATTAGGTTTAAAATGAAAGTTGGTTACTTTACGATACTTTTTCGGTTTTCTGATTTTTTTGTTATTGACACTTATTTTTTTAATCAAACGATTTAATGCCTGCTTGCGTTTTTTTCCTGTTTTCTCATCGCATTCTTCGGTCCAAACTTTAACTCCAACATTTTTAGCAATTGTTTCATTGACCTTTTTTAATAATAAATCATTCATTAATCCAATTTCCCAAAAAGCTAATGCTAAAGAAGTTAAATATATTTCATACTCAAAGTCATCGTAATCAATATTGTAAGGGAATTCTTTTTTAATTTTTTTTACGTCAACGTCATTATCATACAAGTCCATAATTCCCCAATAGGTATAATGAGCGGTATCTCCGTCTATTATTTTAGGTCCATCAGTTGCCATTATGTATTTTGTTTCTTAAGATTGTTGTCAACAATTAATTTAAAACTTCTTTAATTTTAGTATCATTTGCTTTAACAGCTTTAAATAAAGCTATTTTTCCTTGCGCATCAATTACCATATATCTTGGAATCCAATCTATATTTACAAAAGAACCAAAATCACCTTCCCAACCAGATTTTATAAAATAATGCTCTCCTTTTACATGATATTTCTTTATTCCAGACTTCCAATCTGCTATGGTTTTATCTAAGGATAAAAATAAAAAAACAACATTAGGATTGCCTTTTTGTAGTTGCACTACTTTTGGCATTCCTTTAATGCAATCTCCACACCAAGAAGCCCAAATATCTATTACTATTTTTTTTCCTTTGTATTTGGTTATTATTTCCTGAAAAGTTAGTTCAGTGTTATTTATGGATGTAAACGTGTCATTCAATGCTTTATCTGAAAATTGAGTAGGAGTTTCAGTAGAACAATTAGCGAATAATATAGTAGTAATAATTAAGATGAGTTTTTTCATGTTATTCTAATCTTTTAGAGACTTTAGAGGTCTTGTATACTTTAATATTACCTTCTTTATCAATTTTTAAAAATCTTGGAATTGATTTAATCTTCAAAAACTTACCCAAATCACCTTCATCTTTTTTAGGGATATAATAAAACTGACCTTTAGGTTTTACATATTCTAATCCTCTTTTCCAGTCATGATACGTGTGGTCAACAGACAAAAAAATGTATTCTTTTGTTGGGTTTTCTTTCTGAAATGTTAAAACATCATCAAAACTATCTTGACTAATAGGACAATATGAAGCAAAGATTTGAATAAACTTTTCTTTACCTGAATTTTTAGCTAAAATTTCTCTGAAGCTTATAGAATCTCTGTTTAAAGTAACTAGCTTTTCATCTAATGCTTGTTGTGTAAATGTTTTGGGTTGAAAAGTAGCACAACTCATTACCATAAATAATAGTAAAAGGGGGAATGTATATTTCATGTTTAGTTAAATTTAACTCTGGGATCCAGCCAACTATAAATAATGTCAACAAATATATTAATTACAATAAAAAGAGAAGCTATTAATAAAGAGATACCAATAATAACAGGATAATCTTTCATGTTTAATGCGTTAATTAGTTCTTTACCAATTCCGTTCCAATTATAAATATACTCTACAAAAACGGCACCAGCTAACATAGATGCAAACCAACCTGAAACTGCTGTAACAACAGGATTCAATGAGTTTTTAAGTGCGTGTTTTTTTATAATTTGATATTGCGATAGTCCTTTTGCTTTTGCTGTTCTAATATAATCTTGGTTAAAAGTTTCTAATAAAGAATTTCGCATCAGTTGAATAATTACCGCAAGCGGACGAATACCTAACACAAATGCTGGTAAAATAAGATTTTTCCATTGGATATAAGATCCTTCACCAAAATCATCAACTTCGTATAAGCTTCCTGTCATTTCTAAACTAGTGTATTTATGCAATACAAATCCAAATAACCAAGCAAAAACAATAGCAGAAAAAAAGGAAGGAATGCTCATTCCTAAAGTACTTATAACAGCAATGAGTCTGTCGAAAAAAGTATCTTTAAATAAAGCTGAAAAAATACCTAGAATAATTCCTAATCCAATAGCAATACAAATAGCAACAATTGCTAAAACAGCTGTGTTTGGTAATGTTTCTGAAATTACTTCGGATACATTTTTACCGTTTTTTTGAAAAGATTGTCTTAAGTAAGGTTGTTTTATTACAATAGTTGTATTTCCAAGCGATAATAATTTAAGGTACTTGTATTTGTTATCAGATAAAAAAGTGTAATCAGTATTGTTTTTGCTATGAAAAGACAACGGAGAAATATCATTTAAATAATATAAATATTGAGTAGTTAATGGTTTATCAAAACCATATTTCTTCTTTAATATAGTTACTTGGTTTTTATCCGCTCTTTGTCCCAACATCATTAAAGTTGCATCGCCAGGTGTTTTATTTAACAAGAAGAAAATAACTGTAACCACACCAAAAAGAGTTAAGACTCCGTAAAAAAGTTTGTTAATTATAAATTGAAACATCGTTAACAAAGATAAAAGAAAGCGCTAAAAAAGTGTATTTTTGTGTAACTTTTTAACAACAACATGACAACAGCACAACTTATAACGCAAATAAAAAAAAAGAAATCCTTTTTATGTATCGGTTTAGATGTAGATTTAAATAAGATACCTAAACATTTATTAGCAGAAGAAGATCCTATTTTTGCATTTAATAAAGCAATTATAGACGCAACACATCATTTATGTGTGGCTTATAAACCAAATACTGCTTTTTATGAAGCTTACGGAATAAAAGGATGGCAATCTTTAGAAAAAACAATTAAATACCTTAATGAGAATTATCCAGAAATTTTTACAATTGCAGACGCTAAACGCGGAGATATAGGGAATACATCAACTATGTATGCGAAAGCATTTTTTGAAGATTTAGCTTTTGATAGTGTAACTGTGGCTCCATATATGGGAAAAGATTCTGTAGAACCATTTTTAGCTTTTGAAAATAAACATACGATTATGTTGGCGTTAACTTCCAACGAAGGAGCTTTTGATTTTCAAACAAAAAAAATAGATACTAAAGAAGTTTACAAACAGGTTTTAGAAACTTCAAAAGGATGGAAGAATTCAGAAAACTTAATGTATGTAGTTGGAGCAACAAAAGCAGAGTATTTTAAAGAGATAAGAAAAATTGTTCCGAATTCTTTTTTATTAGTGCCAGGAGTAGGAGCACAAGGAGGAAACCTTCAAGATGTTTGTAAATACGGATTGTCTGAAAACATTGGTTTGTTAATTAATTCCTCTCGTGGAATTATTTATGCTTCAAATGGAGAAGGTTTTGCAAATGCATCAGCAACAAAAGCTAAAGAATTACAAATTCAGATGGCTGAAATTTTAGGTTAGCAATGGAGTTTAAAGACCAAATGGGAAGAGTTTTTGAGATTTCAGAAACACCAAAAAGAATTATTTCTTTAGTGCCAAGTCAAACAGAATTATTGTATGACTTGGGTTTGGAAAATAGCATTGTTGGTCTTACCAAATTTTGTGTACATCCTTATCATTTAAAACAAACCAAAACTATTGTTGGTGGAACAAAAAACATCAAAATAGAGAAAATAAAAGCGTTAAAGCCAGATATTATTCTTTGCAATAAAGAAGAAAACACCAAAGAAATAGTGGAAGTTTGTGAGGCAATTGCACCAGTTCATGTTTCTGATATTTATACGCTTAACGATGCCAAGTCTTTAATTACTCAATACGGACAATTATTTTCTTGTAGAACAGAAGCTTCTAAAATCAATCAAAAGATAGATTATAATTTAAATGATTTTTTGCAATTTATAAAAGGTAAAGAAACTAAAAAAGTAGCTTATTTTATTTGGAGAGATCCATGGATGGTTGCAGGAAATAATACATTTATTGATTACTTACTAGAGTTAAATAATTTCGAAAATATTTATAAAACTAAAGAACGTTATCCTGAGGTTGAATTGAAAAAAATCCGATTAGAAGGTGATCCAGATTTGGTTTTACTTTCTTCAGAACCCTATCCGTTTAAAGAAGAACATGCCTTTGAAGTTGGTCGATTTACACATCATGCAATAACTATTTTTGTTGATGGAGAGATGTTTTCTTGGTACGGAAGTAGATTAATTAAAGCTTTTGATTATTTTAAAAAGTTGCATCAAAGAATTGATTAATTTTTAACCAGAAACAATAGTGTTTTTATAATTACTTGATACTTTAGTTTTTAAGATAAGAACCAAAAGATTATAAAAAAAGAACCCACTCAACAGAATTGAGTGGGAAAATTGCTATGAAAAAGAAATCTAAGACGTCTCTTAGATTACTTCAAATGTAATATGTTTTTTTGAATAAACAATGTTTTTATTTATTTATTATATAAAATATTAAAAAAAATAAAGTTAGAATATTTTATAAAAAAAAGAACCCACTCAACAGAATTGAGTGGGAAAATTGCTATGAAAAAGAAATCTAAGACGTCTCTTAGATTACTTCAAAAGTAATACGTTTTTTTGAATAAACAATGTTTTTATTTATTTATTATATAAAATATTAAAAATAATAAAATTAGAATATTTTATAAAAAAAGAACCCACTCAACAGAATTGAGTGGGAAAATTGCTATGAAAAAGAAATCTAAGACGTCTCTTAGATTACTTCAAAAGTAATACGTTTTATTAGATATACAATATTTTTTTAGTTATAAAAATGTTAAAAATTCAATAAAAAAAGTGTTTTATTTGTGGTTTGCTGTAATTCAGTTATTTACTTATGGCATTCTTATTTTTTATTTGAATCTTTTACAGTTATTGGAATTTCTTGATGGACACTATACGGCTTTATTAACTATGTATATTTAATCCATTATTAATCCTTTTATCATTTGAATATCATTAATAGGATTATTAATAATTATAGGTAAGCTTTTTATTCTGTATAATGTAGGAGGGATTTATGTAACACATGTTACTAAAAAAAAGAGCTGGAACTATTATTTTTGATAACTAAACAATACCTTGTAAAAGAAAGTAGCCAAACATTAATTATGATTCAAGAGTTAAAAACAAATTTCGGACATTTATTTGAAGATGAATTATTACATGAAATTAATCAAGTTGGTACTTATAAAGAAGTTCCAGAAGGATTTAAACTAATTGAAATTGGTAGCTATGTAAAAGTAATGCCGTTGTTAATTTCTGGAGCAATTAAAATCTTAAGAGAAGATAATGATGGCGATGAATTACTGCTTTATTTTTTAGAAAAAGGAGATACTTGTGCCATGACGTTAAGTTGTTGTTTGGGACAAACAAAAAGCGAAATTAGAGCTATTTCCGAAACTGAAGCAAAGCTAATTATGGTTCCCATTCAAAAGATGGAAGAATGGTCTGCGAATTATAAAAGTTGGCGAAAGTTTGTTTTTGCGAGTTACCATAACAGGCTAAATGAAATGCTATCTACCATAGATAGTATTGCTTTTTTAAAAATGGACGAACGTTTACTTAACTATTTAGGTGATAAAGCAAGAATTTCAAAAGACGGAATTGTACATAATACACATCAAGAAATAGCTTACGAGTTACACACATCCAGAGTTGTAGTTTCTCGTTTGTTAAAAAAATTAGAAAACCTTGGTAAAATAGAATTGCATCGTAATTATATATTGATTAAAGAGATTTAAATTAAAAGTTGGATTTAAGAAAGAAAATATTTAATAAATATGATGATTTTGTTTTAGCAGAGGAAAAAATAGATAAAGATTTTTTGCGTTCAGAAATAAAGTTATTACTTGAAGGGTTTTCAAATAAAGATTCTAATTGTTATTACCTTTTAGGTTTGATAGATTATGAATCTGATGATTGGGAAATGTATATTGAAAGTATTGTTGCTAATTTTAAAAAGGCTATTGAGTTAGATAAAGAAAATGTGTTACCACAATTGTATTTAGCTCATTGTTATCATGATCAAAATAATTTAAAATTAGCATTAGAGAATTATCAAAAAGTAGATAAGCAAAAGCTAAAGGAGTTTCAAATTTGGAGGTATACTAAATTAATAGAACAAATTGGATATTGTTATTACAAATTAGGTGATAAACAAAAAGGAGAAGAGTACTTTGAAGAGGTTTTAGTTTGGTATAAAAGACTTCCTGAAATAGATAGAGTGGTGCCTTATGAGTTAATTAGTTGTCTGCCAAAAAAACATCCTATAGTTATCGAAATAAAAAAATGTGAAACTTATTTAGATTAGAAGTTTTCTTTTAATATTAAACCTAAGTGTTACAAATGTTACTGTGCACTTTAAACTCATAATTTAATTTTGTGAAAAAATAAATTATGTTTAAAAAGGTTTTTCCTAGTTTAGATTGGATTTCAAACTATAAAAAAGCATATTTCACAGGAGATTTAATCGCTGGTTTTACTGTAGGAATAATGCTTGTTCCCCAAGGAATGGCATATGCAATGATTGCAGGTTTACCACCAGTTTATGGTTTGTATGCAGCACTTATACCTCAAATAATTTATGCTTTTATGGGTACGTCAAGGCAATTAGCTGTTGGTCCCGTTGCAATGGATTCTTTATTAGTAGCATCTGGCTTAGGAGCGTTATCATTATCTGGTATTGATGAATATATTATGATGGCTGTTTTTTTAGCTTTTTTTATGGGAACAATACAACTGTTGCTAGGTGTTTTAAGAATGGGGTTTTTGGTCAATTTTTTATCCAAACCTGTAATAAGCGGATTTACATCTGGAGCAGCAATTATCATCGGACTAAGTCAATTAAAACATTTATTAGGTGTAGAAATAGCAAGAAGTAGTCAAATACATATTTTAATTAAAAATGCTATTCTAAATATTTCATCTACCAATATTTACGCTATTTCTATTGGAGTAATTGCTATTATTTTAATAAAGGTGATGAAAAAAATCAATAAAAAATACAAGAAACGATTTCCTGTAGCTTTACTATTAATTGTTTTAGGAGTTGTAGTGGTGTATGTATTTAAGTTTTACGAATTTGGACTACAAATAGTCGGAGAAGTACCAAGCGGATTACCAACATTTCAAGTTCCAAAAGTACCTTTAAGTAAAGTAACAGAACTTTTACCAATTGCGTTGGCTTTGGCATTGATTGCTTTTATGGAAGCAATTTCAGTTTCAAAAGCATTGGAAGAAAAACAAGATGATTATGAAATAGATGCCAATCAAGAATTAATAGCTTTAGGATCATCCAATATTATAGGATCATTTTTTCAATCATATCCAACTACTGGCGGATTTTCAAGAACTGCGGTTAACGATCAAGCTGGAGCAAAAACAGGAGTTGCAGCTTTAATTAGTGCCTTTGTTGTTGGTATTACATTGCTGTTCTTAACACCTTTATTTTATTACTTACCCAATGCAATTTTAGCTGCAATTATAATGGTAGCGGTTTTTGGATTGATAGATGTAAAGTATCCAGTACAACTTTTCAAAAAAAGAAAAGATGAATTTGTATTATTGCTCGTAACTTTTTTAATAACACTTACTGTTGGTATAAAAGAAGGAATTTTATTAGGAGTTTTAGTATCGTTATTAATAATGGTGTATAGAACATCTGTACCACATATTGCAGTAATAGCAAGGGTTTCTGGAACCAATTACTATAAAAATATACTCCGTTTTAACGAGTTTATAATCTCTAGAGAAGATATTTTAGGAATTAGAATAGACTCACAATTGTTTTTTGGGAATAAAGATTTTTTCAAAAAACAACTCTATAAACATATAGCTAAAAAAGGAGAGAAATTAAAGTTACTAATTGTAAATACAGAAGCAATAAGTTATATTGATAGTAGTGGAGTATACACGTTACTTAAAATTATTAAAGATTTAAAGTCTAAAAATATTAAAATTATGTTTTCAGGAACTTCTGGTCCTACAAGAGATATTTTGTACAAAAGTGGAATTGTTAATGAATTAGGAAAAGAAAATCTATTTTTAAGGTCTCATGAAGCGGAAGATTATTACGATGGAAAGTATAATAAAACAGCACTCTCAAAAAGAATAGCAGAGCAAACACAGAGTTCAGTTGTGTAACTCATGTTACTGTATAGAATGTAAATTGATTGTAAATTTGAATAAAAATAAAACTCCAAAAATGAATATAGAACAAATATATACCGGATGTTTAGCACAAGGTGCTTATTATATAGAAAGTGAAGGTGAAGTAGCAATTATAGACCCTTTAAGAGAGGTAGCGCCATATGTGGAAAAGGCAAAAAAGAATAATGCAGTTATTAAATATATTTTTGAAACACATTTTCATGCAGATTTTGTAAGCGGACACGTAACTTTATCTAAAGAGACTGGTGCACCAATTATATACGGACCAAATGCAACAACTAGTTTTGAAGCATTGAGTGCAAAAGACGGACAAGTTTTTAAACTAGGAAAAGTAACCATAACAGTATTACACACACCAGGTCATACGATGGAAAGTAGTGTGTTTTTACTAAAAGATGAAAACGGAAAAGATCACGCACTTTTTACAGGGGATACCTTATTTTTAGGTGATGTTGGAAGACCAGATTTAGCGCAGAAAAAAGGTGTTTATACTGAAAAAGATTTAGCAGGATTTTTATTTGAAAGTCTACGAACTAAAATAATGCCTTTGGCAGATGATGTAATTATTTATCCTGCCCACGGAGCTGGTTCTTCTTGCGGAAAAAATTTAAGTAAAGAAACGGTAGATACTTTAGGAAATCAAAAAGTAACTAATTATGCTTTAAGAGCTGATATGACGAAAGAAGAATTTGTAAAAGAAGTAACAGATGGTTTGTTGCCTCCACCACAATATTTTCCGTTGAATGTTCAAATGAACAAAGAAGGGTATGAAGATTTTGAAGATGTTTTAAAACGAAGTGAAAAAGGATACAGTTCAGTAGATTTCGAAAGAATTGCTAATGAAACAGGAGCGGTAGTTTTAGATGTTCGTCATCAAAATGATTTTGTAAAAGGACATATTCCTAGTTCAATATTTATTGGTTTAGATGGTAGTTTTGCACCTTGGGTTGGCGCTTTAATTGCTGATGTAAAGCAGCCAATTTTATTAGTAGCTCCAAAAGATAGAGAAGAAGAAGCGATTAAACGTTTGTCAAGAGTTGGTTTTGATAATGTTGTAGGGTATTTAGACGGAAGTTTTAAAAGCTGGAAAGAAAGTGCTAAAGAATACGACACAGTTAGTGCAATAACAGCAGAAGAACTTAAAACAGTAATACAAAAAGAAACTGTAGCTATTTTTGATGTTAGAAAAGATGGAGAATATACATCTGAACATGTATTGGAAGCAAATAATACTCCGTTAGATTATATTAATGAGTATTTATCAGAATTTCCAACAGAAAAAACGTTTTACATACATTGTGCAAGCGGATATAGAAGTGTTATCGCAAGTTCTATATTAAAAAGTAGAGGAATTCATAATTTAATAGATGTAAAAGGCGGATTTAAAGCATTAAAAAATAGTGGTGTAGCTACATCAGAATATGTTTGTCCTTCAATGCTTTAAGTAATGTTGGTTAGATGTAAGAAGGTTTTATTTTTAATTGCCTGTTTAAGTGGTTTTCGATAGAAAATTGTATCGTGAAAGATAGTTAAAAACGAAAAATGTAATTTTTGCCAGTATATCAGAGTTACTTAGGGAATATTGAATTCTTTTAGGATTTTATTCGAAGTAATATTAATGAATCATAATAAAAATTAAAATGAAAAAAATCATAACATTATTCTCCGTTTTAAGTGTGTTTTTTAGTTGTAGTTCACAAGAAAATAAAGCGGTTAAAAAATTAGAGGTTTCAGAGTTTAAAGAACATCTAAAAAATCAAGAAGTTCAGTTAATAGATGTTCGTACGTCAGAAGAATACAAACAAGGAGCAATTTCAAATGCCAAATCAATAAATTTTTTTGCAGGTGATTTTAAAGAAAAGATATTAGAATTAGATAAAGAACAACCAGTATATTTATATTGCAGAAGTGGTAATAGAAGTGGAAAAGCATCTAAAATATTAGCAGATTTAGGATTTAAAGAAATCTACGATTTAAAAGGAGGTTATAAAGCTTGGGTTAAATAAAATTTTAAAACTTTATTTTTTGTAAAATTTAAAAACCCGTATTACTGAAAAAACAATTAAAAGAAGGATAGGAATTATTATAAATATATCCATTATTGTTAAGTGATTAAATTTTATAACTCTAGAGGTTGTAGGGTGTTGTGTGTATAAGCATATAAAAATAAAACTTAAATAGTGTAAAGGGTTATGTGATTCTTTTTCATTCATAAAACAAAAATATAGATTACTTAATTAAAGCAAGATGAAAAAAACAATAATTATACAAAACTTAAAATGTGGTGGTTGTGCAAATACTATCATAAAAAAAGTATCAGCTCTTCAAGGTATATCGAAAGTTGAGGTTAATAATGAAACAGATTCAGTTTCTTTTATTGCTGAAAAAGAAGAAGATGTTTTAATTGTTAAAGAGAAGTTATCTGTGTTAGGGTATCCTTCTGTTGATGATGCTAATTCTTTAATCACTAAAGCTAAATCATTTGTTAGTTGTGCGAGTGGAAGGGTAAATAAATAACTTTAAATAAAATGTTTTAAAATTAAAAAGCTCCCTTTTATGGGAGCTTTTTGTTTAACTATTAAATACTTAGTTTTATTATATTTAATTAATGTGTGTTTTCTAAAGCGTAAAAAGTAACTTGTTCATAGTCAGAAGAACTTTGTACTGTTTTATTTTGAGAATAAAGTCCCGCTTTAAAATACATCCAGTCATCAGCATATCCGCTATCTTTCATGTCGTATTCACCAGAAAAATTCCCGCTATCTCTGTAGATATCTACATATAACATAGTTCCTATAACCTCAATTTTATAAGAGAAAACTTCACCTAAGGGAATTCCATTAGAAGGTTGTGAAGCACCAGTATAATCACCAGCTGAATCACCTTTAGTTTCTATGGCATAATCACCAATAATATTTACAGCAGCTTCAACACTTTTACTGTCTTCATGTACAAAATAAATAGCACCTTTACTATCTCCTGGCATTTTTTTGTAGTATAAACGAATAGGTTCGTTATCGCTTGCATGAATTTGACCAATAACAATACGACCTAATTGATTGTCACTATCACTTGTAGTGGTTACTCTATTAACAGCTAAAGTTGCTGTTAGTTTTCCACCAACACCACCAGATTTTGATTGGTTTGTTGATGATGATGAACTAAATACCCAATTGTTTTTATTGATTCCTTTAGTATCAATATCTTCATTCGTACCTCTTAACATTTCTCTTAGTTCTACTCTTGAGTATGTAGAATTTGTTGTAGTACCAGCACCTTTAGGATAATTTTTAAATACCATTCCACCATCTGTAGTTGTATAAAATTGATTATCATATTCAAAATTATCATTTAATTTAGATACAGAATAGTCATCACCAGAAGATAGTGTTATTTTCCATTGTGATAAATCGAAATTCTCAGCTGGGTATTTATTAGGGTCTAAAGAACCTCCAGGTATTGGTCCTTGTTCAGTTATAAATGAACTTGCTGCTTCTTTGTAGTCAGAACCTAATCCATCATTACATTCAGATTTTAATTGCCATTCATATTCTGAGTTTGATAATAAATCAGATAAAGTAAACGTAGTTTCAGTTATAGATTTATTATACAACCAAACATCACTTCCTATAACTCTATGTCTTAAGTTGTAATGTCTAATGTTATCTATAGCATTCCAAGATAAGATAACAGAATCTGTTCCAACGTTACTTAATAAGCCAGTAGGTGCAGTAGCGATACAGCTATTATCTATTTCTATTGTAAATGTTCCAGCTGCTTCTTTATAATCAGAACCTAATCCGTCTGGGCATTCAGATTTTAATTGCCATTCATATTCAGAACCTGGTAATAGATCAACTAACGTAAAAGTAGTTTCAGTTATAGATTTATTATACAACCAAACATCACTTCCTATAACTCTATATCTTAAATTATAGTGTCTAATATTATCTATTGCATCCCAAGATAAAACAACAGTACTCGCTTCAACTTCACTTAACAATCCTGTAGGAGCGGTAGCAGTACAATCACTTGCTGTTTTTGTTGTAAATGTACTAGTTGCCTCTTCATAATCAGATGTTAATCCATCTGCACATTCAGATCTTAATTGCCATTCGTACTCTGAGTCAGATGATAAGTCAGTTAGGGTAAATGTAACATCTTCTATAGATGTATTGTATAACCAAGTATCGCTTCCTAAAATTCTATATCTTAAACTAAAGTGATTAATACCATTTATTGGATCCCAAGATAAAATGGCTGAATCAAATCCAGCTTCACTTAGTAATTCAACAGGTATAGTGGTACTACAATTTTCTTCTGGTTCCGTTGTAAAAGTACTAACTGCTTCTTCATAATCAGATACTAAACCATCTGCACATTCAGATCTTAATTGCCATTCGTACTCTGAGTCAGATGATAAGTCAGTTAGGGTAAATGTAACATCTTCTATAGATGTATTGTATAACCAAGTATCAGTACCTAAAGCTCTATATCTTAAACTATAAAAATCTATGTTTGCTATAGTGTTCCAAGACAAAACAACTGAATTTGATGTTACATCATTTGCTAAACCTGAAGGAGTTGTAACGATACATTCTACATCAATAGGTTCTCCAGTTAAAGATCCATATACTTCTAATTCTTGTACACTATTCCAAAGATCATATTCATTTCCTTGAAATTGAATGCGTAAATAACGAGTGGTAACACCTGTTAAATCAAATTGTTCATATCTTGAATTTGTTATGTTGGTTGATGAATTATATTCACCTTTTAATTCCCATGTAATACCATCAACACTTTGCCAATAAGAAAAAGTAAAAGCTCTTTCAGAAGCTTTATAAAAAGCAATATTTAAATAATCTACAAAAATTTCTTCTTTTAAATCTATATCAAAGTTAATAGCATCTCCATAACCAGACCATCTTGTTTCAAATTCCTCATCATTAATGTTTGTTATTGGGTTACCAACTTCTTCTTCAGAGATAGCTAATGTATTATATGATATCTTATTAGGTAGTATTGTTTCTTCTGCTGGAGTACCATATATTTCTAATTCAGAAATACTATTCCAGTTATCAAATTCATTTCCTTGAAATTCTATACGGAAATAACGAGTAGATATATTGGATAAATTAAATTCTTCATATCCAGTATCCTCACCTGATGAGGTTTTTGTACCTTTTAATACCCAAGAATCTCCATCGTTACTATGCCAGTACGAAAATTTAAAAGCTCTTTCTTCTCCTTTATGAAAATCAATTTTTAAATGATCTATTAAAATAGCTTCCTTCAAGTCTATATCTAAGTTAATAGATTCTCCTTCTGCTGTCCATCTTGTATCTAGTATACCATCATTAATATGTTCTATTGGGTTTTCTGGTTCTTCTCCAGGTGCAGATAATGTAGTATATGATATTTTATTTGGTGTTACGCCATCTATAACTGAAGTACCATAAACTTCTAATTCTAATAAGCTATTCCAGTTATCAAATTCATTTCCTTGAAATTCTATACGGAAATAACGAGTTGTAATGTCTGATAAATTAAAAGTTTCATAGCCTGTATTATCTCCAGAAGAATTGGTCGTTCCTTTTAACTCCCAAGATGTTCCGTCAATGCTTTGCCAATACGAAAATTTAAAAGCTCTTTCTTCTCCTTTATGAAAATCAATTTTTAAATGATCTATTAATATTTCTTTCTCAAAGTCTATATCTAAGTTTACAGATTCTCCTTCTCCTGCCCATCTTGTTTCTAATGAACCATCGTTTATGTGTTCTATTGGATTTTCAGGTTCTTCAACAGATACAGATAATGTTGTATAAGGGATATTAGCTATAGCTGCAGTTTTTGAGTTTTGAAGACCATATATTTCCAATTCAGAAATACTGTTCCAATTATCAAATTCATTACCTTGAAATTCAATACGGAAATAACGAGCCGTAATATTTGATAAATCAAATTCTTCATATCCAGTATCAACTCCAGATGAGTTTTTGGTACCTTTTAATTCCCATGTTTGGCCATCACCACTTTGCCAATATGAAAACTTAAAAGCTCTTTCTTCTCCTTTATGAAAATCAATTTTTAAATAATCTACAAGAGCTATTTCTTTAAAGTCAATATCTAAATTAACAGAAGCTCCTTCTGCAGCCCATCTAGTGTCTGTTGATTTGTCATCTATATTTTCTATTGGGTTTTCTAATTGCTCTTCAGAAACAGATATGTTATCGTATGTTAATTTTACAGATGATGCGGCTTTGGCAGCACTCACAGTGTAATCTTCATCTGTAATAATCTCTTCTTTATTACAACTTGAGAGAAGAATAATTCCAGCTAATCCTAAGATTTTTAAAGGATTAATTGATTTTTTGTTAAATATTTTTTTTGTTAACATTTTTTTGGGGTTTAGTTAGTTTATTAATAAAAAAATGCAAATGTATGCAAATGTTCTTTTGTTAAATTTGAGTTTAGTTATCAAATTCACAAAATCATTTATTGTTAAATGTGTTTAGTAGGTATCAATTACTCTTTTTTTTAACAATTATGTATGGATAAAAGATGATATTTAAGAATTGTGCAGAACTTAATGTTTTTTTTGTTTTTTTATTTATAAGTTGTTTTCACAATTTTTTACGAAATCTTAATTTAACTTCTAAGTGATATATTTTTTTTTATTGTGACAAGTAATTCGTAGAACTCAAAGTTTTTAGTAGTAAAGCTTCTTGTTTAAATAGATTTAATAATCTGGAATATAGTAGTAAACTATATACACAAGTAAATAAAATTCAGTTATAAGTTTTTTTGTAACAAAAGTTACAGCAGGTGTTTAAAATTTGTTTTTTCTTTGTCAAAAAATAATTAAATAATGAATTTTATACAACAACCTTGGCCTTGGTATGTATCTGGACCAATGATTGCCTTTATTATGTTTTTATTAATAATGATTGGCAAAAATTTTGGAATGTCATCAAATTTAAGAACATTATGTACTATATGTGGAGCAGGTAAATCAACCGATTTTTTTAAGTTCGATTGGAAAGCTCAAAAGTGGAATTTAATAGTAGTTCTTGGTGCCATTATTGGAGGCTTCATTGCGTCTAATTTTTTAATGATAAATCAAGCTGTAAATATTAATCCAGCAACAGTAGAAAACTTACAAACGTTAGGTTTTCAAAGTGCAGGAACTGCATACTTACCAACCGAATTATTTGAAACTTCAGTTTTTACTAATTTAAAAGGAATTTTTCTTTTAGCTATTGGCGGACTTTTAGTCGGATTTGGAGCACGATATGCTGGTGGTTGTACATCAGGTCATGCAATATCTGGTTTAAGTAATTTACAAGTACCATCATTAATAGCTGTAATAGGTTTCTTCATTGGTGGTTTGGTAATGATTCATTTAATTTTCCCTTTAATATTTTAAAAAATGAGAGTACTTATATATTTATTTATCGGAATCCTTTTTGGAATAACTATGTTTAAATCAGAAGCCGCTTCTTGGTTTCGTATTTACGAAATGTTTCGTTTTGAAGCTTTTCATATGTATGGTATTATTGGTTCTGGATTATTTTTAGGAGTTGTTACAATGCAGATAATTAAAAAATACAATATCAAATCTTTTTACGGAGAACAGATAAGGTTTCAACCAAAAGAAAAAGGAATCTCTCGTTATTTATTAGGAGGAATTATCTTTGGTTTAGGTTGGGCATTAGCAGGTGCTTGTCCTGGACCAATGTTTACATTAGTAGGAGCAGGTTTTTCACCTATTTTAATAGTGATTCTTTTTGCTGTTTTAGGGACGTATTTATATGGAGTTTTAAAAGATAAGTTGCCACATTAAACAGGAATCAAACCCAACTTGTCATTTCGACCTTGCGGAGAAATCGCATAAAGCCGAGCAACCCAGAGAGTAAAACCCAACTAAAAAACCAAAGCAATACGTGCTTACTCATATGCGATGTCTCGACTGAGCTCGACATGACATCCGAGTCATTTCGACTATAGTGGAGAAATCACATAAAGCCGAGCAACCCAGAGAGTAAAACAAGCAATTCAGAATAAAACAAAATAATAAACCCTCACTCTCATGCGATGTCTCAACTGAGCTCGACATGACACCCGAGTCATTTCGACCATAGTGGAGAAATCGCATTAAGCCGAGCAACCCAAACAGTCAAACAAGCAATTCAGAAGAAAACCAAGCCATACGTGCTTACTCATATGCGATGTCTCAACTGAGCTCGACATGATACCTGTTTGTCATTTCGACCATAGCGGAGAAATCGCATTAAGCCGAGCAACCCAGAGAGTAAAACAAGTAATTCAGAAGAAAACCAAGCAATACTTGCTTACTCATATGCGATGTCTCGACTGAGCTCGACATGACATCCAAGTCATTTCGACCTTGCGGAGAAATCTCACCACACCTCACCAGTAATTTGATAAAAAAACACCAACATAAGTAATAATACAACACATGAATTCACAAGTAATTCTTAATTTTAAAACAGAATTATATTTAAAGGAATAGCATGAAAAAAAAATATAGCTTTTTAGTTTTGTTGTTATGTATTGGTAATGTTTTTTCGCAATTAAACATAAAAAACAATATAAAACAAACCAAAGATCATTTTCCACAAAAGAATGTACCAAAAGGAGAAATAAAAGGACCTTATAATTTTTACAGTAAAATATACAAAGGAACAGTACGTCAATATTGGCTTTTTATACCTGCTCAATATAACGCAAAGAAACCAACCAGTATTATTGTTTTTCAAGACGGTTACAGAGCCAGTCATCCAAAAGGATCTATTAGAGCGCCACAAGTATTAGAAAACTTAATCGCCAAAAAAGAAATTCCAGTAAGCATTGGAATTTTTATAAGTCCTGGAAATGTATCCAAAGAATACCCAAAAGATATAGGCTGGAGCAATCCAAACCATAGGGCAGAAGAATACGATGCATTAGACAAAAAATACGGAAAATTTATAGTTGATGAATTACTACCAGAAATAGCTAAAGATTATAACTTAACAAATGATGCTAACCAAAGAGCTATTTGCGGAACAAGTAGTGGGGCAATAGCAGCATTTACAGTTGCTTGGCATTATCCGGATGTATTTAAGAAAGTGTTTAGCGGAATTGGAAGTTACGTGTCTATTGGTTTTAAACCAAATGAAGAACCAATAAAGTTAGGCGGACAAGATTATCCAGCATTAATACGAAGAGAAAAAGCAAAACCTTTGCGTATTTATTTACAAGACGGAACAAATGATATCGATAATGAGTGGGGAAATTGGTTTTTAGCAAATCAGCAAATGGTAAAGGCTTTTGAATATGCAAATAAAAATACTAAAGAAGAACAAGAGAAATACAAAATAAAAGCCGTTTGGACTGATGGAGCGCATAACGATAAACATCCAGGAGCTTTATTACCTGAAGGATTAAAATGGTTGTTTAGTGAGGAGTAATACTATATTAAGGTGAGTTTGACGTAAGGATTTTAATTTTTTAAATTGACATTTCAAGTAGTTTTTGATAGAAAATTGTATCGAGAAAGGTAATTTAAAAACGAAAAACGTGGTTCTCGATACTAAATTCTTTCAGAATTTCATTCGAACTGACACGTTTTCTTACATCGAGCTCACGTTAATTTATAATATGTTGTAAAATTTGTCAGGTCGAGAGCAGTCGAGACCTATTAAATTTAATCAAGTATAATGACCTTTCGACTATTCCTGGTAAAACACCTGTTCGTCATTTCGACCGTAGCGGAGAAATCACATAAAGCCGAGCAAACGAGAGAGTCAAACCCAGTAGATCAATTACAACTAAAAAATAAAGCAATAAATGCTTACTCAGATGCGATGTCTCGACTTCGCTCGACATGACATTCAAGTCATTTCGACCTTGTGGAGAAATCGCATAAAGCCGAGCATTCCAGAGAGTCAAACAAGCAATTCAGAAGAAAACCAAGCAATACGTGCATACTCATATGCGATGTCTCGACTGCACTCGACATGACACCCAAGTCATTACGACCTTGTGGAGAAATCACATAAAGCCGAGCATTCCAGAGAGTCAACCAAGCAATTCAGAAGAAAACCAAGCAACACGTGCTTACTCATATGCGATGTCTCGACTGAGCTCGACATGACACCCAAGTCATTGCGACCATAGTGGAGAAATCACATAAAGCCGCGCAACCCAGAGAGTCAAACAAGTAATTCAGAAGAAAACCAAGCAATACGTGCTTACTCATATGCGATGTCTCGATTGCACTCGACATGACACCCAAGTCATTGCGACCATAGTGGAGAAATCACATAAAGCCGAGCACCCCAGAGAATCAACCTCAACCTGTCATTTCGACCATAGTGGAGAAATCACATAAAGCCGAGCAACCCAGAGAATAAAACCCAAACTTGTCATTTCGACTTTGCGGAGAAATCGCATAAAGCCGAGCAAACCAGAAAATCAAACAAGAAATCACTTCCTTTTCAATTCATCTAAAGTTATCCCATTTTTATCTTTCCAAGAAGTCCAACCATTTGCTGAGCGACCTAAGATAGTTGTAGCCGCAGCACTAGGAGAATTAAAAATATAATCTTGCTGTAAAATATAAAAGCCATTTTCTGCTTTTAAAATTTGCTCTTCAATTAATTTCTTTCTTAAAATACCTATCCATTTGTTTATACCTTTAGTTTCCTCAAAGCTAGCTTTAGCATCTTTATATACTAAAAAACCATCATCCGTAAGTTCTCCTTTAGCATCTGCATTTTTACTTTGACAATAAAAGATTTCTTTATTGCTTTTTGCTTTTCGTTTTTCTTCAAAGATTGGATACCCCAACGTCGCTAATAGTATTTTGGCTGTTTCAAAATTATCTAACAAATCGTATTCTCTACTTTCAGAGATAGATGGTTTTTTAGAGCCTGTATCATTGTCTAAACTATATCTACCAATTTCTTTAGCTTTCGCCAAACAGTAATGCTCTAAATATTTCCCATCTGTTTTGGTGTACTCATCTGTTTTTGTAGCAATAATAACACAATGCGTCCAAAAGTCTTTGTTTCTATTATGCGATTGTATGCGTGTAAAACAGTCTTCGCCTTCTCCTATATAAACGATGGGTTTTGTGCCATCTTCTGTGTTGCCAAATAAAAAATACACGCCTGTAAAGTGTACCATGTCGCGTTTAGCTACTTCTTGTAGTTTATTTCTAGGGAATAAAATTGCTTTTACCAATCTGTTAGTGAGTTCTGCTTCTCGTATGCTGGTTGGAGAACCGTCTGGTAAAAATATTTGTATGGTTTGGGGTTTGTTTAGCATCTTATAAAAAATGAAAATTTATTTAATCATGTCTAATATAAATTTATTCCTAATTTTAGTATTATTTTTATAATATGAATCATGAATATCTCTGTTAAATTTAGAATTTGCTTTATCATTAAAATGTCTTGGTTCAAATGATGTCTCCATTTTTTTTATGTACCAATCTTTATATACATTATTCCAATTTTGCCCACCTACTAATTTTAAATAATTTTTTAACATACTCATATTATTATCCTTTGCCCTTATTGCTTCTAATATTTTTTTAGCTTCACTTGTTTTGTCTTCATACTTAGATTTAATTAAAAATACATTTGCATTACCTTTCTCTTGTTCTTTATTCCCAAGATCGTCTTCTGTTAAATCTTCTCGTGAACCTAAAATTTGTTTTCTTATCTCAGTCCCTCTAGCTACATTAATTAAAAGATCAATACGTTCAATATTATAAACGGTTGGTTTAGCTATGAACATAAAATCTTTTTTAAACCCTCTTGCATAGGGGTTTAAATGAAATTCATCTGTAAAGTGTATAGTACCCTTATTTGTTCTATTACAATTAGTATCACTGGGGATTAAATTAAAAAAAGAACAAGCTAATAAAGGATGGCTAGCTTTATCAAAAAAGTGATCAAGCTCATGAGAATTAATAATTCTACCTTGTAATGTTTTTTTAAATTCTACTTTTCTATCATTGCAATAGGGGCAAAAATTCACAAAATTATTATCCCTAAAAAACTCTTTTATTTTATTAGATATATCATTTACTTCATAATTAAATACATGTTTTAATAATAACTCATCTAACTTTTTTGATATATTATATTGAGCCAATATCTTTTCATTTGTTCTTTTTAGTTCAGAAGCTTCACATATTAAAATTTTTTGCAACAGAACTTCGTTGGAATCTACTAACTCTTTTAAAAAAGACAGTAACCCAATAAAGTTAACATTATCCAAATCAGATTCTTCCTTATTATTTTTTAAAATGTCATTTACAGTATCTACATAATTAGCTTTATTATATTCTTTTGAATCTTTTGTAACGTTTTTTATTAATGTTTTTACAATTTTTTCAGTAATATATCTATATGTATTGTTATTACGCTTATTTAAAGTAATAACAGTTCCTTTCAAATCTTCTAAAGATAGAGCTAATGATTTAGCTCTTTCAATAATAGATGATTTAAGTATTTCAAAATATTCTTTTTTCTTAGTTTCTTTATTGGGAATATAAATCTTAATCATTTAACTCTTTTATGTAGTTTTCAATACTTATTCTTAAATAATCATCCCCTATTGTTTTAAGTAATTTATTTTCATAATTGTCGTTTTGTCTTTTTTTGATTTTATCAATTAATTTAATTATTATTTTATCAGCAAATTTTCCTATCGCTGTTTTCATAAAAAAGCTACTTGTTAATAACTCATTGATATTTGCAGCGAATGTCTCTTCTCCATCTTTTAAATAGTTAGGATGACCTTTTTTTAAACCTAATATATTACTTGATGGAATATCCGATAAAATAAATGGAGAATGTGTAATAAAAACACAGTTTATACCTTTTATGTTATCAAGGTTACATCTTTTAATAGCTTCTAGTAAGTCATAAATAAAACTACGTTGTAATTCAGGATGATAGTACAATTCTATTTCATCGAAGATTAGATTTACATATTGGTATTTGTGAATAACCTTGTCTTCATTTACTGAATTTAGGTATCGCAAATGATACATTATAGAACTAATAGAATATACGTATTGTTTTTCTCCTGAACTTAACCTTCTTAAAGAATTGTATTTGTCGTTATTGTCGAAATAAATTTCTGTTTTAAAAATTGGTGGAGGAATACAGTATATTAATTCTTCTCCTTCTGAATGATCTTTTAAAAGAAGAGACAAATCAGTTACACTATTATATTTTTTATTTTTTTTATCATAAATAACTAACTTTTCAGCATAATTATATTTTAGAAAATTTACAGCTTGAAAAAATTTATATGTAATATGAGAACAATCAGTTTCTAATGCTTTTAAATAACCTTCTATATTTAAAAAATTATCATCATTATAAAAATCAGAGTATTGAGAATACTTGATAGACATACTTATTAACTTATCAATAATGTATTGTCGTGCATATTTGTCATAACTTGTTTTAGTTCTTTTAGAACTCTCCAATGAAAAAACATCTTTTATATGTAACCACTCCTTTTTGTGTGTTGTATTTTCTAAGACTTCTTCTTCCCCGAGAACGTTTTCAAATTTTTTAGTATTAAGCTCTAATTTTATTCTTGTTGCTAGATGATCACTAGCTAACTGCCGCATACTATCTTCTGGTAAGTACCCATTTAAAGGTTCTAATATATTAGCTAATAAACGTTGACGCGCTAAATTGTTTTCAGTATTGATATCATAATTCCCTCTTGTTCTCATCGGATTGATAACAATTGGAGTTTGATAGGCATCATTTTTATGGAATAATTCTTGAATCCAAACACCTGTTTCTTCTGAGTTAAGTGCATATTGTGAGTAATTCAATACTAATGAATAAAAGAAATAATCCGTAAACTTTTCGTCAAGCTTATTATTATTATTATTAAGTTCACTAGATTCATTTATGAGCTTAAATTGACTATTTCCATTTACATCAAAGCTAAATTGGATAATATCATCATCTATTTGGTAGTATATTTCTACTTTAAGTTCATTTTTTATTTGATGAATCTCTTGTTCTAAATTCGTTAGATATCTTAAATGATTTTCATTCCAATTAAGATTTGAAATTTTATTTTTAAGTTTTGGTAGAGTTTCATCACGTTTCTTTTCTCTAGCAATTTTAAAAACTTCATTACTCAATTTTGCTATCCTTTTTTTAGTTTTTGATTGTGCTTCGTAAATTCCTTTTTCTCTATCTTCTATATTTTTAGTAAGTTCATCTTCATGAATACGATGTTCTAAAATATCTTTATCCAATGCTAATAAATACGCCGCCACAAACAATAATTCTATCAACGTACTTTTTCCGCTTCCGTTTTTACCCACAACAGCTGTGACATTAATTTTTAAATCTGAATTGGCGGGAGAATATAAATCAAGGTCATTAACAGGAATTTTAATTTCAGCTACATCACTGTTTTGATCTTTAAAGTTAAATTGAATCTCATTTCCTTTTTTATCTAAAAATTGATACTCTTGGTAAAACTTGTAGATTTCTCCTTTATTTAGGTTTTTACTAAACCTTGTATCACAATCTATTAAAGGACGTATCGCCAACAACTTAAATCCACTCATATGTATAATGGTATATGTTTTATTATGCTTAAATGCTAATAGCTTTGAAGAATAATTATGATTAATAGTAACTAATTAATTGTTTTATGTTTCTCATAGTTGTTTATAAACCAATCTAAAGATTTACCATGCTTTCCAAGTTCCCTTTCTAAATAATTCTCGTGCTTTTCTATAGCTTTTTTCTTTTCTCTCAAAATACTCGTAATTGCTTGTAATTCTTCCGATTGCCAATAGATTTTTAATTCTTTTGGGCAGTTCTGAGGAGGTATAATTAACTGCTCTATTAAACGATCTTCTAACATCAGTTTCAATTGACTTTTTTTCTCGTTCAATTCTTTCAATTTCTTCTCTAAATTCTTCCTGTATTGTTTCCTCAATAACTCTTTCCTCTTCTCTAAGCTGTTGTATATCTCTATCAACTGATCTTCCTTCGTTGTCAAATTTGGTTGGTATATCGCTCTCAAGCGTTCGAATTTCTCGCTGTAATTGTTCTGTATCTCGTTCAATTCTTTCAATTTCAGATCCTTCAAATTCAATTTCTGCTTTAAACTCTTCCCATGTCTTTTCCTCCAATTTTGAATGATCAATAAATCTTCCTCTTCGTATGTTTTCTTTAATTTTTCCAAGATTACTGATTGATCTATTTCCTCTTTTAATAGCTTCTTCAATTTTTCCTTTTTCGGAGTTAAATCTTCTGGAGGATTTGAGATCTCTTTTAAGTTCTTTTCTTTTAGTAAGATATCTTCTTTCCAAATTACTGTATCTTGTTTTCTCTTCTGTTTCATGTCCTGAATTTCTAGCAAGTGCTTCTTTTCTATTTGATTCTTCCAAGTCTCCCAGTCTCTGATTTGCGCTTTCTGTATTTCTCTTAACCTTTTGTATTTGCTGGTTAAGTCTGAGTTCAACTGTTCTGTGTTGTTCTGATTGTAAATTTCTTTTAATGCTACGTATGAGCCAATTAATTTCTGCTTGTCTACATTTGAAATCTTCTTCAAAAAAGATTCTCTCGTTATCATTAATCTGTGATAAGTCTTCTGTATTTTTTCTGAATACTGGAATGTACTCTGTGTTGGCTTCTTTTTCATTATAGACCCATTTATATGTTCTTGATGATTTTAATGCTTTTTCAATGTCTGCTTCGGATTTTCTTGGGATATTTATTTGAAGAGTATCAATACCTAATCTTGATAATTTCAAAAATTTATCTGGTTTTATTTTACTGTAAACAATAAATTCAATAAACAATATTGGTTTATTATCTTTATTAAAAAAAGTAACATCAGGTCTAATCAATAAATCTCTAGCAGTAATCGTAGGGTTTTTACCCCACTTAATTTCACCATCTTCATTTTCGTAAAAGGATAATTCTGCTTTTGTATAAGCTGCTTCAATTTTCCTTCTACTTTCAATTTTCATTGGAAATAAATTCTCATCAGAACCTAAAGGAGGGGATTTATATATAGCAGGAATATTTATATACTTTAGCTCATTTAATATTGAACGTGCTATTTTTTCACGATAAGTTTTACTTGCTCTTACACATTCAATATTTTCCTTATTGACATCTGAAGCGTGATGACTAAAATAAGAAAGCCAATTAGGGTTTTTCCTTTGAATGTTGGCAACCATTTTTGAATGACAACCTAAACACCTATATCCTTTTAAACCGCTTTCGGCTTCTGATATATGAATGTTTTTTTTGTGCTTTTTTGAATAAGCCCAATCACTTTTAAAGTTTTCTTTTTTTTCTTTTGCCATAGCAGTAACAATTTTTGGATTTTAACTGTTTTCTACAATTTTTATCTCTCCTTTATTTATTAAATACTAATTCAAAACCATTTCAAAAACTCCAATGACTTTAAAATCTTCCAAATCTTCTTCTTTAAGAATTATTGGTTCAAAAGATTTATCTAACGATTTAGGATTTAAAGTAATAGATTCATGTAACCATGAACTATTTTTAGATACTTTAGTGCTTTGATATTCTTTCACTGTATAACCTGAACCAAAATCAGTGTCTTGAATAGCTGTTGATTGAGCTAAAACTATTCTTCCACTTCTTGAGCCTCCGCGATATTTTTTAAATAAACAGACAGAATCATTAGGTATAATTTTATTCATTGATTCCCCTATTACTTTACAAGCAAAATAATCTTCGCTAAAATAAATATGTGCTGGTAATTCTACCCATTTATTATATTCTATTGTTTGTAGTTCACTAAAATCACCTGCTGCAGCTTGCAAATTATAAAACGGAACACTATTTTCGAATTGACTGTTTTCAATTCTTAAATCAACCTCCCTTATGGTCGAATTTGATTGATGAGATAACATGTGAGAAGATAAGTACTCTCTTAAATTCTTATCACAAGCATAAACATATGTTCCTTTTATGCCTCTTAATAAAATTGTTTTATATATGTTTATTATGAACTTTTTTAATTCACTTGGATCCTTTATAGATTGCTTACCGTTAGCATCATAATAATTTTCCTCCTTGATAATAATTTCATTTTTTTCCTTTGAATATGAAATTTCATTACCGAAAATAATTCCTGAATAATTTAAATCATATCCTTGAGTTGTATGAATACACCCCACTTCATTTATTGCATTTGGAGAATTTACCCAGTCTATATTCGTTGAGTTCCATTTTAATTTAGTTTTTTCAATTTCAATATCTAAAAGGCTATCATCTTTATTGGAAATCCATTTCCAAGAATAACCTGCAATCATTCTAGATAAACCGACCTCTTTATCTCTCAATTTCACTTCACTTATAAAAGCATCTATAGTATCAAATAAAATAAAATCGTAATTTTTATCATTATAAATATTTTGGCTTTCATATAAATTACATGTAAGTAAATCGTCAACATATTTAACATAAGAATTTCCTCCTTTTACTCTAAATTGAGATTGTAAATATTCAATTTTCGTATCATTTTTAAATTTAAGATTATCAAAATTATTTTTTAGAACATCTGATGGCTTTATAGATTGTCCTTCATCATAAAACAATATTGCTTTGGAGCTCTGTAAGGTTACCCAATCTAATTCATTTCCAGAAAATTTATCCAAATTAAGTTTCATATTAATTTTATCAAAAGCACCAAAGTAAGCACCTAAATTAACTCGTCTCCTTAATCTATGTGATTCATCTACTATAACTATATCAAAATGGGACTTTGCAAGTTCAGCAGGTCCTATAACCATGTTTGCTCTTAATCCTTTTACATTTTTAAACACTTTTTTAAGAGTGTTTCTAAGAGAAGACATAGGCACAACTAATGCCATTTTAGGTTTTGGATATTTTTGCTTAAGCTTATCAATTTTATGTTTCAATTGCATTTCATCATCCCCAAAATCTCTAAAATTAAAATCAATATTCTCTGAATTCAATAATTTGAATAAAAAAATTGCTAGAATCGTTTTTCCTGTTCCTGCTCCTCCTTCAATTATAGTGTTGTGAATAGTATCATTCAACAAATTATCGATAACTAAATAAAGTCCATTTTTTTGTTCTTTAGTTAAGCTTTTAAAAGGTGAATATTTAAATAAATCTGAATTGTCAATATGTTTTAAAGAATGTTTAGCAACACCTTCTTGCCTTAATCCATCCCATATATTTTTAAAAACAACCCAATAAACTTCATTTTTCTGATGATAATTATGATTTGCGATACCAAGGTTTCCATTTAATAATTTATAAACACCATCACCAGAGAGATATTTAATAAGTAAAGATTCAATATCTAAAGTAGCCGACTTATTAAATATATGACTGCTTATTAGTCTAAATGTAGTTAGCTTATTTTTTTTATTGTTTTTTAAATGAGTTTTTAATCTAATGATTGCATCTGTAGTTTCACCAACGTATGCTTCTTTAGTTAATTCATCACTTAATAAATATACGATAGGCCAAAGGTTGTTCGCGTAATGATTATCCAATGATTCTATGTTTGAAATATCAAAATAATGTCTTTCTATTTTGAATGCTTCATTATGCATCATAGTTGATCATATTTTTTAGCAGAGCCTTTAGACTTTTCAACAGTATACTTCTCTCCATTAAGCTTTATTTTATCTTTAATAATCGAAGAAACATCCAAGTTGTGTTTTTCAGCTAAAAGTAACGCAAAAGAAAAAACATCTGCGAGTTCTTCTTTCAATTTCTCTTTATCAACATCTTCATTTTCTTTCCATAGAAATAATTCATTTAGCTCAGCTGCCTCAATAGAGATAGCTAATGCTAAATCCTTTGAATTATGAAATTGCTTCCAATCTCTATCGTCTCTGAACTTAATTAGTAAATCTGTAATAGTTTTGAAATCACTCATTTTTTATTTAAATAAATATCGTTTTTTTTATAAGAGATATAGTTGCGTATAAAGAATATAGCTACTTCTTTTTTCAGGTTTCTTTTTTTAATAGAAATCTAAAATACATCTATCTTACAACACAAGCAAGATAAAGTTAACCCAAGGTTTATGAGTACGGTTATCCGTAAAAGCACGTTTTTTTTATTTTTTATCTACAGCACATAACTATAAAAGCACACATTAATCTGTACAATCGTTTCCTCATTGGTTGCAATCTGTTCCTAAACGCTTGCAATGGCTTCCACATTGGTTGCAATCCATTCCTCAAGGCTTGCAATTGCTTCCTCATTGGTTACAATCCATTCCTCAACCCTTGCAATCGCTTCCTCATTGGTTGCAATCCTTTCCTCAACACTTACAATCGCTTCCTCCACGTTTGCAATGGCTTCCTCATTGGCTATACTAGAAAGTAGTAGCTATGTAATAGTTAAGGTTTTAACAATAGTGCAATACACCTTAACATATTTGGCTTAAAAACATTAAAAAAGAGTTAAAATTTTGGGATAATAAACTAAAAGTGTTAAGTTTAATTTGAAATCGAAAAAAAATATTGTTATGAGTTCAAAATCACATGGATCCTTTGCCAGCAGACTTGGCAAAGCAAAAAACCTACAAATAATTGTAGGAAGTTTTACTAATTATGTAGCACCTGTACCAACAGCTTCTTTAGCTACACTAACCGAAACGATTACAGCAATTGATACACTGCAACAGCAGTACAATATTGTAAAATCCGATTATACTACAAAAACGAAAGAACGGAAAATAATTTTTTCTGAAAACAACAATTCTTTAGATAAACTTTTATCGCCAATTAGAACTTTTATAGAAGCATTAAAAGGTAAAGACAGCACAGAGCTAACACAAATAACAAGTTTGGTAAATAAAATAAGAGGTAGTGTTACCAAAACAGCAACAGAAAGCGAAACGGATAGTATTAGTCAAATAGAGCGTACGTATGCGAGTAGGTTAGCTAATTTTAAAAATATTATTGATATACTTAGTAGTTTAGGAGAAGGATATGCGCCACCAAATGAGTCTATTAGTTTAGAAGCGTTAAATGCATTAGCAACTACAGCACAAGAAAGCACCACTGCTGTTGATGTTTGTTTAAGTGTGTACAAACCAATTATTAATGAGCGTCAAACATTGTTCGATACCCTTAGACAACAAACACAAAGTATAAAAAACTTTATTAAAGCACAATTTGGTATTGATTCTAACGAATACAGTCAAGTTAAAAAGTTAGCCATTTAATAAAGAGTAAGTAGAAGAGTAATAAAGCACAATTTTTTTTATAGAAAAATGTAAACCCGTAGTAAGAAAATAGCTTACTACGGGTTTTTCAATCGCAGGGCGATAGCCAAGGGTTTGATTCCCCAATGCTTGCATTGAAAAGATTATAAAAAGATAGTTTAAAAACAGCTTATCAATGCTTTTGTAAAAAAGTAAACCCCTTCTGTAAATAGTCGTTTACAGGAGGGGTTTTTCTTGGTAGAAGTTACGAGAGTTATAGGTATACAAAAAAGAATCTTAAAAGACTTTTGTTATAAGTCTCATAATTATTTGTAAATAAGTTTTTAGGTGTGTTTAAATGTTACTTCGATTGGTTTTCGTAGGGAAACGAAGAAAAATTGTATCGATAAGTTTTACTAGTTGTTCTCCATACACCTCAATATAGTCGGCACTTGAACAGACAATAAAACGTTTTATTAATTTCTTAGTAAAAAATATTCATCCAACTTAGGTTACAAGAAGTAACTAGTAGATAAAAATGTGGTAAGAGAATTAAAAACACGAACAAAATTCACTATAAAAAAGCCTAAAAATTATTCACTTTAGATACGAGTCAAAGACATTATAATAAGCAAGTGAAACCCTTTTAAATTAATGAGATTCCCCTTTATAAAATTAGGTTGAAAGCCTATTTAAATAAGGGATTTATATGACATTAATAGACTTTAAGCAGTACTACTTTTGAAGCAATAAATAAAGTAGAGGTGCTATCCTGAAAAACCTAATATAAAAAGAGTAAGGAATTTAATTAAAAAATTATTATGTCAAACATTAATCAAAATTGGACATTCGGACAAGAGGCTGGATTAGACTTTTCTACCAATCCACCCACTCCTACAACTTCTGCAATAGCCTCTGGAGGCGTTGGAGCAAGGGAAGGTTGTGCATCAATATCAGATGCCAATGGAAACCTATTGTTTTATACCGATGGAATTACCGTATGGGATGGTTCGCATACACAAAGACACACTGGGTTAAATGGTGATTTTTCATCAACACAATCGGCTATTATTGTACCAAATCCTGGGAATGATAATGAGTATTATATTTTTACAATGGATGGCTCTTCAAATACGGCTGCTCCATTTAATCATTTAGATGGGGTTTTAGTAAATATAGCGTTACCAACATGGACGTTTACATCTATAGCTACTCTTACAACACTACCAAGTACAGCTGGATTTTCTCCTGCTGAAAAAATTACTGCCGTACAACATGAAAATTGTAAAGATTACTGGTTAATAACAATTTTACAAGAGGGAGCTTTATCTACTTCTTTAGGAGAAGGATTTTTTAGAGTATTTAAAATAAATGCAGCGGGTTTATCTCATGAGTATGATTTGGCTATGAATGTAAATATAGCTGAAATAGGATATTTAAAAGGAAGTCCTAATGGAAGTAGATTAGCTATTGCTAATGGTCAGCAATCAAATGTTTTGGTATATGATTTTGATAATGCTTCCGGAGCTATAAATATTGCGAGTGCTATTACCATAACCAATCCTATTACTACTACTAATAATACATGGGTTTACGGTGTTGAATTTTCACCCAATAGCAACCTATTGTATTACACCAATTTAGTGTCTGGTAGACGTACAGGTCGTGTATTTCAAGTAGATTTAATTAATGCACCAACGACTTCTTTACAAGTAGGAGCTTTTAGTAATGTAGGTGGTCGTTATGCTTTAGGTGCATTACAATTAGGACCAGATAATAGAATTTATATCGCAAAAGATGGAGAAAATACAATAGGAGCTATTTTAAATCCGAATGTAGTGGGTACTGGGTGTACTGTAGATAATAACTTTATTACTTTACAAGCAGGGAATTTAGTGTATTTAGGTTTTCCTAATATTTTACCAAATCCTTGTCCTGATGATGATTGTGGTTGTGATTGTGCAGGTTGTAATGAAGATGCTAAAGGGCAAAATGAAGAATTAATAGAACGCGCAAAAACAAAATATAATATAGTTAAAAGTGATGAAGATTGTCCAGACCCGTTTATGGAGAGTTGTGAGTTACAAGGTATAACAGAAGGGGTAGATTTTAAACCTTGTTTTTCTTTTCATTGGGGAGATGGTGTTAATGATCAAATAGAAGAGCACGATACAGAGGTGTTTTATATTACAGTTTGTAATATTTTTAACGATGTAAAGTACAATGGTTTAAGAATTACAAAAGTTACTTTAGTACCAGATACGCATCCTATTGAAAAGATTCATATTGTACCAGATCGTTTTATAAATTTCGATTGTTTAGAGCCTTGTTCTTGTCAGACTAGAGAGTTTGCTATGATTAATAGAGCAAATGATACTGCAGGTAATTATAATTTAGAGGTAGAGTATTGTTTTGATAGTATTTCTTTAGAAGGAATAAGTACTAATGGTATTGTTGAGTTTCCTATAGAGATTACAGAAGATTAACATAAAGAAGTATAAAAACAAAAACAGATTTTTGTTATAAATTATCCCCTTTGTAAATGGATGTTTACAGAGGGGTTTATTAAAAGAAGTATTTTATAAATTCAGTAAAAAAACAAAGCATACGTGCTTACTCAAGTGTGATGTTTCGATTTACTTCGTAAACTATTTTCAAACAAAATACATTTTGTGTTCAATAATGCTCGACAAGACACCCAGTCATTTGAATACGGAATATTACCCTTTTAACTTCAATAATAAATTAGGATCAGGACAATTCTCTTTATAAAAAGCAACATCTTTTTGTGCGCAAACTCCTGGATAATCACCAAAGTAATCTTGTATATCTATGATCAATTGAAAATGTAAATGAGGCGCATAATCACCATTTATAGTACTAGCACCTAAATAACCAATTACTTCTTCTTTAGCTACTTTTTGTCCTATTATGATATTATTAATAGACGCTTCTGATAAATGACCGTATAACGAATAAAAAATAAAACTATCAAAAGAATGTTTTATAATTATTGTAGGTCCATAATCGCCAAAGCTGGTGTTGTTTTTAAAACTATGAATTTCGCCATCTAATACACTTAATACTTTAGTTCCCGAATTACACCAAAGATCAATTCCCATATGAATGTTTCTTTCTGCATCATCTGTATTATTAAAATGGCCACTTCTTTTATAAATATCACGCATCTCAAAATAACCTCCATAAGCTACAGTTGCTTGCTTGCTTTGAAGATAAGTCTTTAAATAGCTTTCCCAAGCTTTTGATGATGAAACATCAAAAGTGTTTAAGTCTGGGTTTTTAGAAGAGATTGAAATGGGTTTATATTCATCCAAAGAGATTTTAGTATCAATTACTCGTAAAGGCTCTGTTGGTATAAATGCTAAGAGGTTTTTCATTTTTTAAAAATAAGTAATTCCATTTTTGTAGTCACTAATATTTGCATATTACTGTTTTAAAAAAGATCCATTATATTGTATACCAGTTAATTTTTTTATGAAAAAACTCTTATTAGTATTGTACTAATAAGAGTTTAAATAGTGGAGACGCCGAGAATCGAACTCGGGTCCAAACAAGCAGCGCAAAGGCTTTCTACATACTTAGTTCTTTCTTAGTTTTCGACCAAAAGCTGATTAAGAACAATCTGCCGTTAGCTTATCTTCTTTAGCTTCAAAAACGCACCGAAGCGTTGCATTTTCTATATTTACTTTTACGATATCCAAAAGTGAAGCGCCGTAAATCAAGGCTATTCGTGGACATAAAGCTTGCACACCTAGTGTGCCGAGGCTAGAATCTTACTATAATTCAGATTATTAAGCAGCTAAAGCGAAGTTATTTTCACCGTTTAAAATGTTGAAATAAGTTTAACGAGCATCATTTCAGTCCTCGGTATGCTTACATTTTTACTGACCTTGCTGTCAAAACCAGTCGTCCCCAATATGTCAAAGAATTTCAGTTGGTATTAATATTGTTTCTTTACTTTGTCTAAAATTCCTAAAACTTCTCGAAAGAGGTCCTAGAGCCTTATCGAAAGGAAGATTAACACACTGAAAATTATTTCAGACTGCGAAAGTATAAAAAATTTGCATACCTGTATAATAACCGATAGCTTTATACCAAAATTTATGCCTTTTTTTTATAAAAAAGACAAAAACTAACCTTGAAATCTATTTATGAAATTCGGAATTATAAAAGAACGTAAGAATCCGCCAGACAAACGTGTGGTTTTTTCTCCTCAAAAATTACAAGAATTACAGCAACAATTTATAAAAGCATCCGTAGCAATAGAAAGTTCAGATATTAGAATTTTTAAAGATGAAGCATATCAACAAAAAGGGTTATCTGTAGTACATGATATTTCAGATTGTGATGTTTTATTAGGTGTGAAAGAAGTTCCGTTAGAAGCTTTAATTCCTAATAAAAAATATTTCTTCTTTTCACATACTATAAAAAAACAACCTTATAATCGTAAATTATTAAAGGCTGTTTTAGAAAAAAATATAGAATTATACGATCATGAAACGATTATAAAAGAAAACGGAGCACGTTTAATTGGTTTTGGTCGTTATGCAGGTTTGGTAGGTGCTTATAATGGATTTAGAGCATTGGGTTTACGAGACGAGTTATTTAGTTTACCAAAAGTATCTGAATTAGCTGATTTAGATGCGGTAAAAAAAGAATTAAATAAAATAAGCCTACCGAATATTAAAATTTTATTATCTGGTAATGGTAAAGTTGCCTTTGGAGCTAAAGAGATTTTAGATCATATGCAAATTAAAGAAATAAGTCATACGCAATACCTTACTATGGATTTTACAGAACCTGTGTATTGTATGGTAGATGTAATGGAGTATAACAAACGAAAAGATGGTAAAGTAGGGGAGCGTTTTGCTTTTTACAAGGATCCATCTGGGTATGAAAGTAATTTCATGCCATTTGCTAAAGTTACGGATTACTTTATTGCTGGTCATTTTTTTGGGAATAATGCACCCTTTTTATTTACTAGAGAAGATGCTAAATCATCAGACTTTAAAATTAATTTGGTAGCAGATATTTCTTGTGATGTGGATGGTCCAGTTGCATCTACCTTAAGAGCTTCAACTATTGCAGATCCTTTTTATGGATATAATGCTGAAACAGAAAAAGAAGTAGACTTCAAAAATAAGGATGCGATAACAGTTATGGCTGTAGATAATTTACCTTGTGAGTTGCCAAAGGATGCTAGTGAAGGTTTTGGAGAAATGTTTTTACAACATGTAATTCCTGCTTTTTATAACAATGATAAAGATGGAATTTTAGCAAGAGCAAAGATGACTGAAAATGGAAAATTAACAAAACGTTTTTCTTATTTAGAAGATTATGTTAGCGGTAAAGCGTAAATTTTCATTCCTTAAAAAAACAGTAAAATATTATTGCTATAGTATAGCTGTGGTGGTTGTATATGTATTGTTTTCTATAGTATTGAGTTATATAACTGTAAATAAAAATTCTGAAAACACAAATGATTTAAAAACGGTTTACCTTCATTCTAACGGAGTACATTACGGAGTACATTTAAGTGTTATTCTACCAATTAAATCAATGTCAGATGTACTTAAAAAAGATTTGATTTTACCTGAGAGTCATCAATTTGCAAAATTTGGTTGGGGAGATAAAGATTTTTACATGAATGTACCTACTTGGAATGATTTTAAAGTTAAATATGCTTTTGGGGCATTTTTTTTAGATCATCCAACATTAATACATGTAAAAACATATAAAAGTAAACAAGAACGTTGGATCCCTATAAAAGCAAATGAAGAAGAAGTAAGAAGACTAAATAATTTTTTAGAAGCTTCTTTTAAATTGGATAATAAAAGCGATAAGATTTTTATACCACAAAATTTATACACCAATAATGATGCATTATTTGAGGCGGAAGGATCGTACTCTCCAATAAAAACATGCAATACTTGGGTAAATAATAGTTTTAAGCAAAGCGGACTGAAAGCAAGCTTTTGGACTCTCTTTGATTTTGGTTTACTTAATAAATATAACTAATGATAAACGACAAACAGTTTTTAATAGATACCGCAAATATGAAAATGCCTTTTGGTAAATATAAAGGGACGTTTTTAATAGATGTTCCAGAACATTATATTGTTTGGTATAAAAACAAAGGTTTTCCTAAAGGGAAGTTAGGAGATATGATGGCATTGGTTTATGAATTAAAATTAAACGGATTAGAAGAGATTTTAAGAAAAATAAGAGGGTAATTAAAGTAAAATACTTTTTCTGGTACCAGTTGCTAAATTGAAGAGGAGCAAAGTAGCAGTTAGTGTTTGAGTAATACCATAAACAGAAAAAAGACTATCTTTTCAGACAGCCTTTTAACATAAGCAGGTTTTGGCAAAAAATTGTTAAATTTCAAATATTAAGTTGAACAATTTAACAACATCAATCCTATTGATTGAAGTTATAGGTAAGTCCAACAGAATAGTTCGTTGACGCACCAACATTTCGTCCGTCAATGATTTTACCATAACCTAAACTTAGCCCCACTTTTGAAATAATATTTTTATATAAAGTAATTCCTACACTACTATAATCAACGTTTGTTTCAGGTAAGTTTCCTGCAAAACCAGGCCCAGAAATATCTATACCTTCTTCTGAATTTACATGAGAAGCCCAAGCTTCAACATAAATAAAGCTACTTGCATATCCTAATTTACCATTTAAGGCAAAAGAATTCGGAACACCATAATCTCCGCCAGGCATTAAATTATTTTTTGCATCTCCTCTTAAGTTATAAGAAGCTAATAACGTTGAAAAGAATCCAACATCTGTATTTAAATGTAAACCAGCACCAAAATCAATACCAAAAGCTCCACTACCTATAGATAATACTCCGTTAGGTTCGTATCCAGTAGGAATGTGTGTTGTTAAACCAGTAATTAAGTTTAAATTTCCACCTTTGATCATAAATTTAGCTGCATTTACTTTTAAAGCAATAGAAACATCTTGGAGGTCAGAGACAGAAGTTAATCCGTTAATACCATCTTCAACACCATTTCCTTCAGCAGAAATAAAAGGAACATTTAAAACAACAGAAACACGATCAGTAATTCCGTACTTTGCGTATAAAGAGAAAATACTTTGAGTAATTTCATCATGGAAAGGAACTCCTTCTGTTTTTTCTAAGCCAACATAAAATTCATCATAATTACTGTAGGTAAACGAACCTGTTACAGATAAATCTCCTTTTTTTGGTGTAAAACCATCCAATAAACCTTGTGCATTAATTGTGTTGGTCAATGTTATCGTTAAGAAAAGAGATAACACTGATACATATAGTTTTTTCATTATTAGTTAAGTTAAATTTCCCTTTTTAGTCGAGAATTTTCTTAACGATTACAAAAAATATTTAAAAAATAATTATTTTTTTATATCTGATTGATTTAGTGTTTTGTACGCGAAAAATAATGTCCATAATAAGCTGCCAAAACCTAATGTTACAAGCCATGCGAGTTCATTACTAAACGATAAAATACTCTTTTTAAATGTTTGTAGCGGAACCGTAAAAATATCCCAAGAATTTAAACGTAAAAACCTACCCAAATAAATTCCATATCCACATAAAAATGTGATAAGTATTATAACACAATTAGCAAGAGTGTTAGTCCAAAGTTTTTGAATGATTTTATGCATGTCATACATAGATATTATAGCTATTGATAAACCTGTAAAAGCGAAAGAGAAAATCATAAGTAAATCAAGCCAAATAACTGTTGATGTAGATTTATGTAAATGAATTAAATCGGTAATTATATATGGAGAATTTGGTAAAAATAATAACCAAAGAGAAGAGAGAAACATTGTTTTAATTTTGGTAAGTTTTGTTTTTCTCATCCATTCTGATAAAATATAAGGTATTATAGCTAAGAATAAATTCCAAAGTAAAAAAGTGTAATCAGTTGATTTGGTTACTAAAAGTCTTATTGTTATTGTTAGGACACAAAAAATAGAAAGTATGCCAATGGCTTGTTGTTGTTTTGTCATTTTTTTGAATTTCAAATGTTTTAAAATGGATATAAGAAATAGCAACTACTAAGGAACAGTAATATACTAATTATAATTGTAGCGATGATTTTGAATACTATTTGTTTTTCTGGATTAATAATGTTAAAATAAAGAACTAACATCCTAGAAAAAAAATAAGCAATTAAGACGATTGTTATACCGACTAGTAGAAATATTAAAAAGAATGTAATCATAAAATATTAGGTAAATAGAAAGTTTTTAATGTTTAAATCCTTGTTTTTTACATCGAAAAAGAGCAATTCATTAAAGTATGTAGAGCTTATATATTAACGTGTAATAAAGGAGGTCTTTTTTTGAAGTAAAGGAGTTTTATCAATAAAAACAGCACAAATTACACCAAGTGTATATGCTATTAAATCGCCATAACTAAAAGTGTTTCCAAAGATAATAGTTGCAGTTCTGTTATGTTCTAATCCTAAAATATTTAAGAAAGAAGTGAGCTGTAAAAATTCTATACAAAAAGAAAAAAGTAATACACCAATTCCTAGTTTGAAAGGAGCAATATTAAAAAAAGACTTTACAAAACAATACACACCAATGACGGCCAAAAAATCACCAAAAGTATGACGTATAAATCCTGTTGTTTGTGTTAATAATATTTCTGTAAATAATAGTAAAATAAAAGCTGTAAAATGATTAAAGTTAAATTTCATAATGGTTATTGATTGGTTTAAAACATGTAAAATAAATGGATGATTTAAAAGATATTTCATGAGTTTTTTTATAATTCTTGTGTTTTTTTAATGAAGAGAAAGTAAAGTATCGAGGTTTATCTATTTCGATACTTTATCCTTCTGGTTTTATGTATACTATTTAAATGATCAATCGTTTTGCCAATCTATTTTTCTAGAAGCAAACATTACAGCAGCTAAAATGGCAAACAAACCTATACTACCTACCAATAAGGCGTAATTTTCTAGTTGAATTATAACAAAAATAAACGTGTATAAAATGGTTAATGAACCGCCAATAAATAAAGGGAACTTTATTCCTTTTAAAATTGATTTAGAATAGAAAGTAATTAATACAACAACAGCTGTACCTGCAATTATATAAGCTTTTAAAAAACTACTGTGTTCCGATATTGAAATAAGTAACGTATAAAACATGGTTAATGCTATACCAATCATTAAATATTGAAAAGGATGAATGTTTATTTTACTCATGGTTTGTATTAAAAAGAAAATTAAAAAGGTTAATCCAATAATTAAAAAACCATATTTAGCAGAACGTTCACTTTTTTGATATTCATCTACAGGAATCATAAAGTTAACGCCAAAAGCATATTGTTTTAAATTCGGAATTCCACTAAACGATTTTTGAGAAAACGGACGATTAATATCCAATACTTTCCATTTGGCACTAAAACCATCAACAGAAACATTATCGGGGTTTTGTGGTAAAAATTCTCCTAAAAAGTTAGCCGTTTTCCAATCGGATTGTATATGAACATTGGTTTCTTTACCTACAGGAATAAAACGTATTTGTTTACTACCATTAATAGTAATGTTTAAACTAAAATCGATATCTTTTTTTAATGGTAAATCTTCTTTTTTTATCGATTTACTTTCCAGTTTATGCAGGTTTAAAATAGCATTTTGATATTCATTGTTAGGAATTCTATGCTCGTATTTAGATTCAAATGAATATTTGTTTTTATTCATTTCAATTTCAACTAAACTATTTACACCTTTTAAATTTGATGTTTGAATAATTAGTTTGCTTTTATCCCAAAGAATATTTTCGTCTTTAATGTCTCGTTCACTAAAATCGGGTTTTGTAAAGCTTCCTGAAATATCAATAGCACTTTTGTAAACGGCTGTTTTGTATATTCCACGTTGTTTTTCTTGAGGATTTATAGTTGATTTTATGTCTAGCTTCTTTGGAAAAAAATAAGCATATTCAATAGAAACGATACTTTTTTGTTTCTTTTTTCCAGTTTTAGCATTATAAGTTTCCGATACATTATGTTTTTTATACGGCACTTTTAAAATAGGTCCGTATAGCAAAACTTCCTTTCCCCATTTTTTATTAATTTCACTAACAACTTCTTGTTGCCTGTCCATACGTTCATAAATTAAGCTTTTAATAAATGACAAAGGAATTAGTAAAATAACCGTTAAAATACCTATTGTTAACATTCTTGCGGTAGTTGAGTTTTTAGCCCATTTACCAAACTTTTTTTCGGGTTGATTATAGTTTTCCATGTTTTTGATATGTTTTTATATGTGTTAATAGCTATGCGCTAAAAGCAATTTTATTTATTTGTTGTTTGTTAAAAATGATCTCTCGTAAATCTTTTAAAGAGTGATTGAGTAAATTCTTGTAATTAAAATGATGAAACGTATTGCAGTTTTTTCCTAGTTTGTATGATTTTAGATAATAGTTGAGGTAATCGGGAAGGAGTAAAGTTCCAATGAAAATAACCCCAAATAAATAAGGACTTCTTTTTCCGTTTCCAAAGCACACATATTGTAAAGCAATTTCATCTTCTACGTTGGTTCCATAACCTGTTAAAAGATGATATGCATCATGACGCTCTACTTTAGGCAAAAGTTCAAATCCGTTTTTTTGTAAAAACTTACCCAACTCATTTCCAAAAGATTCTTCTGGAAATGCTAATAGTTGTTGATTGTTAAGGTTCCATGGTTTTTTGTTTTTAAATTTTATATACATTTTTTGTGTTTGTTCAAACAACCAAATAATTAATTTTTTTCTCATTGTTTATTTTTTAAAAGAACTTTGAAATTCAAAGTAAATAGATAAATAAAAAAGACTATTTATTTTTAATCAATTTTTCTAGTGCGTTAATGTGTTTTTTAAATTCAGCTTTACCTAATGCGGTAGCAACATATTTTGTATTTGGCTTTCTACCAATAAATTGCTTTTCAACACTAATAAATTCAACTTTTTCTAAAGCTTTGGTATGACTGGCTAAATTACCATCAGTAACACCTAATAACTCTTTTAAAGTTTTAAAATCGGCATATTCATTAACCATTAGAACCGACATAATTCCTAGTCGAATTCTATGATCAAAAGCCTTGTTAATATTTAAAATGATGTTTTTCAAAATAATCAGATTATATTATAAATAACTATTACTTTCTTTCATATTCAAAATACATCAAACTTCCGTAAAGAATGTGCATAAATCCAAAACCTATTACCCAAAACCAAAAGCCTAAACCAGGATAAATGGCACTTATTAAACCTAAGATGATTTCAGTAAAAGCTAAGTACTTAACATAACTTAAGGTATGTTTTGAGGCATTGTATAACGCAATTCCATAAAAAATAAGCATCAAAGCACCAGTTTGTCCGTATTTACCTTGACTTAAAATAATAAAGATGTATAAACCACCTGCAATTAAAGGAATTAAAAAACTAGTAATTAGTTTTTTTGTTGTTGCATCCCAATACGCTTCACCATTTTTTTTCGCTTTTTGTGTAGTTAAAAAAATAGCAGTGGTTACACTTAGTACAAATACTAAAACTAAATCTAGCAGTATTAAGGTAAAAATATCACCCGTTAAATATAGTTTTCCACTGGAATAGGTGTTTACCAACCAATACGCGAAACCAGCACCAATTAAGGCATAAATTCCTGCAAAAATACCAGATAAACCACTTAATGAAATAAATCGCGATGATTTATTCATGAGGTTTTTAATTTCCGAAATGTCTTTTAAATATTCTTCTGTGCTCATTTTGTAAAGAACTTTGAAATGCAAAGTAAATAAATAAAAAGGTATTGTACAACTAAAATTTAAAAAGTATTTTTATTGTTGATGAAACCAGCAGAAGAATACATATTAAAACAGGCAGAACCGTATCAATCTATTTTATTGCATTTGCAATTATTAATTGAGCACGAGTTTCCTGATGTGGAACTGAAATACAAATGGAGAATTCCAGTATATTATTTACATGAAAAGCAGTTGTGTTATTTAAATGTTTCTGCAAAAAAAGGATATGTAGATGTTGGTTTATGGGTTTCTGATAAATTAAAAAACTATGATAATTATCTTGTATCTGAAGGAAGGAAAGTGGTAAAATCGTTTCGTTATTTTTCTTTAGCAGATATTAATGCTGAGGTTTTGTTAGAAGTTCTGCATGAAGTTGCTAAAATTAAAGGAAAAGAATTTTATAAGAGAAACAACTAAATAACTTGAGGATTTTAAAATGCAAGAATTTATAAATTTACTGACATCAGAATTTCAAAATAAAGCAAATTCTAAAATAGCATCAGAACAAAAAGCGTATATGCGAAATCAGTTTGAGTTTTTTGGACTGAAAGCTCCTGTTAGACGCGAAATTCAAAAACCTTTTTTAGTAAAACAATACTTGCCAGAGAAATCACAAGTAAACGAGTTGGTAAAACTACTTTGGAAACAACCACAACGAGATTTTCAATTATTCGGACAAGAATTGGTGTTTAAATATGTAAAACAATTCGAAATAAAAGATATTGAAGTATTAGAATTTATGATTACAAATAAATCTTGGTGGGATACAGTTGATTTTATAGCGTATAAATTGGTTGGTGCTTATTTTAAAATGTTTCCCAATGAAATAGAAGCTAAAATTAATAATTGGTTGTCATCAGAAAATATTTGGTTACAGCGTACAGCATTGTTATTTCAATTAAAATATAAAAAGGATGTAAATACAAAGTTGTTAAGTACTATTATAAACGCATTATTAGGTACAAATGAGTTTTTTATAAATAAAGCCATTGGTTGGGTTTTAAGAGAATATAGCAGAACAAATCCGCAATGGGTAATTGATTTTGTATCGGAAACAGCATTACATAATTTAAGTAGGAGAGAAGCGTTACGATTACTGAAAAAAGAGTAAGTGAAGTGAAAAAAGAGTTATAAAGTATTAAATAATTTAAAAACAATTTCTTTATGACTTTTACTAATCGGGATTTTTTTTTCGCCTATAAAAAGTAAATTACCTTCAAATCCGCTTACTTTATTAATATTAACAACATAACTTCTATGTACTCTTAAAAACTGATTAGAAGGTAATTGTTTTTCAATATTTTTTAAAACTGTAGAATAAATAAATTTTTTGGAAGTAGTAAAAATATTACAGTAATTACTATCTGCTTGTAAAAGCAAAATATCTTTAAAAGAAACACGTTCAAAATGTTGTTCTTTTTTAAGAAACAAACTGTCTTGTATTTGTAAAACATTGTTCTTCTCTGTTTTATAGTCTTTGTCAGAGAATATTTTGTTAGGTGTTTTGTTTTGAAAATTAACTAAGGCTAATTCAAGAGCGATACTTATTTGCCTATCATTAAAAGGTTTTAAAATATAAGCATAGGGATTTGTTTTTTTTGCACGTTCAACAATAGTTGTACTTGCATTTGATGTTAAAAATATAAAAGGAATATTGTATTTAGATTTTATAAGTGTGGCCAATTCTATTCCATCTAAATCTCCTTTAATGGTAATGTCTAAAAGAATAATATTAATATCGATGTTTTTGGCTATTGTTTTTAAAGCATCTAAAGCTGTAGATGCTATTCCAACAACTTCATATCCCATTTTTTGAAGTCTATATTTAATATCTTCAGCTAAAATAATTTCATCTTCAACAATAAAAATTTTAACTTTTGTTTTTAGGTGTTCCATATTTTAAAATTAAATATTATGTTGTTTGTATTTCAATTTTCCAATGTGTTCCGCTAGTTACAACTTGTTGAATAGAGCCATTTAGTTGTTGTATTAGAGAGTTTAAAAGCTTTAAACCAAAAGAGTGTTGCTTTTTATGAGTTTTTTGATTAAAACCAACACCATTATCTTTAATATCTATAGATATATAATTGTCTTTCTTTTTATTTATAATAATTTCTAATTCAGGCTTTTTAATATCGATGTATGCGTATTTGAGAGCATTAATAATTAATTCATTAATTATTAATGCCAACGGAACTGCTGTGTCAATGGTAACACTAACATCATCAATAATTAACTTAGGAGAAAAGTTTACATTGTATCCATAAAAAAGGTCTAAAACCAATTCTTCTATATATTCTTTTATTTTAATTTTACTATCAACACCATCTTGGTAAAGTTTCCTATGGACTAAAGACAAAGCGTCAACTCTATGTTTACCGGATAAAATAGCTTCTTTAGCAGGATGTCCAGTAAGCTTATCGCTTTGTAAGTTTAGTAAACTAGAAATCATTTGTAAATTGTTTTTTGTTCTATGATTTAATTCTTTTAATAGTATTGCTTTTTCTTGCTCCTTTTTAGAAATAATGTTTTTTTGAATGATTAATAATTCATTTGCTCTTTTTGTTTTTTTATTTCCAACATATAATAAATAAGAAAGTATTAATAATATAAATGATCCTAAAATTAATCCTATAACTGTTTTTTTTTGATTGTTATTAATGGTATTTAACAAGCTTATTTCAGTTTCTTTTTTGTCTACTATATATTTAGATTTTATTTGTTCAATTTTTTGAATATTCTTTTTGTTAACCAAACTATCTTGATATTTTTGAAAGAGTTCTTGGTATGCAAATGCTTTTTTAAATTGTTTTTCTTTTTTATAAAAGGTTGCAAGTTGTTTGCTAAAATCACGAATTTGTTCTTTAAAATTATAAACTTTTGCTAACTCAAAGGCTTCTGTAAATTTTTGTTCAGTTAACGCTGTTTTTTTTTGCTTTTCGTATACATTACCCAATTCTATAAGGTAAATAGAAGAAGCATAAGTGTCTCCTAAAGCGGTTAAAATTTTTATAGCTTTAGTTAAATTTTTAATAGCTAAATCTAGTTTGTTTTTAGTATTATATACCATTCCTAAATTGCCTAGAGCGTAAGCTTTAATCTCTTTTTCATCTTTATTAAATACTAGAATTTCTAAAAAAATAGTTTCTGATTTTTCTAGATTTTCAGACAATCGGTACAATTCACCTAAATTAAGTAAAGTCAAAACTTCTTTAAAGCGATCTTTTGAATGTGAGTAGATAGCTTTTGCTTTTTCTAAATAAAAAATAGCAGTAGTATACTCTTTTTCTGTAGTATAATGTGCAGCTATTTGAGCATATGAAGCTCCTTGTTCTTTTTTTAAAGATAAATTTTCGTAAATGGTTAAGGCTTTAAAAGCTGCATTTAAAGAGTTTATATTGTTTCCTAACCTTTTTTCAACATATACTATTTCTTCCCATGATTTTGCCTCTAAAACAGCGTTTTTAATTTCTTTAGATAATTGTAAAGCTTCTTTTAAAATAAATAAAGCAGTATCGTTTTTTGGGTGATGATGCGCTAGCTTATTTAATAATTGTATTCTTTCTTTTTTAGAAGTTTCTTTTTGTTTTAGAATAAGAAGTAAGCTATCTGATTTACGAATATCTTGTCCTTTTAAAGAAGAAAAAACAAAACAAAATAAAACAGAAAAATATACATAATAATTAAGTTTTAATGTGAAGTTGCTTTTAGTTTCCATTAGAGGTAATTATTATATGTTTAATTAGAGTTTAATAACCCGATGAGATGTTTAGAGTACCTTTTTTCCTTATCTAAAAAAGTAAATACCTTTATTTTTTAATCAATAATTATTAAGCTCCATTAGTAATTCTAATTAAAGGGTCAAATACACATATTTTAGATTCAATTTCATCACTTACTCTAAAAAAATATTGAATAGTATAAGAAAGGTAAAACACCTGTTTTCCATCTTGCTTTTTTAAATAATCAAAATCAATATTGTTTTTAATCTTTAAATCACAAAAATTAACAGTTTCATTGTTCTTAAAATTATTTACAAAAACAATTTCATCGTCATTATTTTTATCAAAACACCAATCTGGGTTTTCATCAGCAGAAAAAATATCTCCTAAAACACCATATTTAGAGGTAGGTTTATTATTGAAAAGCTCAGGTTTTGTTACATTTTTAATGGTAATTTTTTTATAATAGACACGATTAAGATTTGATATGGAACTATTTTTAAGTATCATATGTAATGATTCTCCTGATATAAAAGTATTCATTTCAGGTATGTTAAGATCTTCCATAAAGCCATCAGATAAAATAAATTTTTCATTATTATAATGTAAATAAAAATCACAATTTTCAATAGCTTCTGTTAAGATTTCATTTTTAACAATATATTTTAACTTACGAGTATTAGTAGTAGTCATTTCTTTTGATTATTAGTTAGTTATATTTTTTCTGAGCTATTAATAATAGCTTAAAATATTATATATGTTTTATTTAGTATAAAGATAATTACGGATGTATTTTTATTTAAGGAAAAAACTCTAATCGTAGTTTAAATAGGTACTAGTGTAATTAAAAAGAGTATAAAGAAAATTGGTTAATTGTTGTAATTAATATCTTTTTTCTTTTTGTAATTAATTCTGTTTTTATAAATAGAATTAAAAAATAGACTCACTCATTTTTTTAAGTATTCCACTCAAAACTTGCTTCCATTCACTCATTCCATTTCTGTTTAAGTAACAATTATTAGAGATTTGACTTATCAAACAAGGCGAAAACCGAAAAGCCTAAAATCAATAGAGTAGGTAAATTAAACTTATCAGATATGAAAACTTTACAATTATTACAGTTAAAACGTTTAAAATCATCAGGAGGAACAGGAGATCAAGATGTTTATTTCGTAGTAGAAATAGTTAATAAAGAAGGTACTAAAATAACAATACCAACTAAACCAGATAATAAAAATAGTTGGGGTTTAAAAAATGGAGAACTTGTTAAATTTCAACCAGAATCTGAATTAGATAGTGGCGACATCATAAATGGTAAAAAGCTTACTTTTGATCTTGATGAAGATTTAAGGATTTCAATATATGATTCAGATAATCCTGACAAACCTATTAAAGATGATTTTTTAGGGACTACTATTGTTTCTAACGATGCTCCATTAACTGCACAAATTACAGTAGGTATGAAAATTGAAGGAGAAGAAGTTGAATATGAATTAACATATGAAATAGCAGAATTGTAGTATTATAAAAATAGCTCATTAATAAACTACCTCTAGCTAGTTATTAGAGAGAGTTTGAAAAAATTAGTGTTTTATTATAGGTACAAGTGTTTGGCGGTTATTTTTTAAACCTCTTTACAAATGAAAACTCAGGGTTTTAAACCCTGAGTTTTCAACTTAAATAACTTTAAAAGTAATCATCACCTCAATATCAATCATCAAAAAAACTTGTTTAGCATTTCTTGGAGGCGAAATAGAAGCTGTAGTAATTCCATTTTTGGTGGTGATTTCAGCTTCTTTAGCAAACTGTTCACCTAAAAAACCAAAGTGAATTTTTTGATTTGGAGTTACATTTTTTAAAGAAATAGAGATTTTTCCGTTTTTATCTTTTTTTAAGAAACCAGAATTTGTAGAAATAAGTTTGTAATTTGTATCTAAAAAACGATGAGAATAAATCGGTTGATTGTAAAACGTTTTTTTGTCAATTCTACCAACTTTAAGAACCCAAGAAGTATTTTCTGGTAAGTGAGATTTAAAATACGTTTCTTTTTTCATATTAAAAAAGTAAGGTTTAAACTCTCTATACCATTTTCCGTTGTTTTGGTATCCAGCGCCCCAAGTGGCGTCAATATACATCCATTTGTTATTTATTTTTACCGCATTCCAAGCATGATTTGCTTGTTGTATTGGTTTTCCAATATCGTTATAAGAAGCTCTTGCATAACCAGAGATAACTTCATTTTCTATATTTAATAAATTACAAACTTTAGCAAAAGTTTGTGCATAACCTTCGCAAACACCTTTTCTAGTTTGTAATGTTTCATTAACGGTTTTGTCTTTTATGCCTTGTAAAATCTTATTTTTTTCTTCAATAGTTCTGTATCTAAAACTAGTTGTTTTGTTTTTTGGATTGTAATACTCTTCTAAATCATACCGAATGTTTTTTGTCATCCAAGAAAATAAAGCTTTTACTTTATCTGTTTCGGAAGAAAAGTCTGTTGCAATTTTTTTTGATAATTGTTCAGCTGTTAATAATCCAGAATAGGTATTTGTTTTTTCTTTAATTTTAGAAAAATCTTGACTGAAAATACTGAATGAGATAAATAATGTGAGGAATAATGATTTCATGATGATTTTTTAAACAATAATTGTACCGTTTTAATAGAGAAAGATTGCTATTTGTGTATGGTTTTTCTTTGGGGAAATCAGACTAGAGTATTTTTAATTTAGTTTTGCTTTTAATTTATCCCAAAAAGAGACTGTTTCATTTGATTCGCCAACTTTTACAAATTTTATTTTATTCCAATGTTTGTCTAAATCCTTAACAGTTTTTATTTTTAAACCTCTAATATTTATTTCAGCTAATCCAGTTTTTAAATCCTCTGACATCATTTTATAGAGGTTAATATTATTTTCTTCAACAGTACTTATTTCAACATTTTTAATTTCTGAACTAAATATAGCTGTAAGTTTTTGCCACAATTTAGCATCTTTTCCATCTGAATTATAGCAGATTATTGGTTTTTCATTGTCTTTTATCTTAATAAATTGAATTATTTCTGTAAAAATTTTAGTCTTTTGATTTTCATTTAAATCTGTTTCTGTTAAATCGTCAATATTAATTCTTATTCCATTAACATAAGTAGACCATAATTCATACTCTTTTTTATTTAATTTATAAAAAATTCCTTCTCTACGAGAACCAAACCTAATATTAGAAAAGTTATCCATTTTATTTATTGAATTGATTAGTGAAATTGTTTTACAAATTTTTGATAAATAGATAAAAGCAAAATCCTTCAATAAAAATAATAAAAATTCGTTTCTTTAAGGAAACTATTACTATGAAAAAAACAATACTTCTCTTTTCGGCTATTATACTTTTGGTTATCGTTATCAGATTAAATCCGAAAGGTAAAAATATAACAAACCAAATTAAAGGTGCTGTAACAAATAGTATTGGCAGTCCAAATCACATTAAAAAGGAAGGAGATTCTATACGCACACGTATTTTGGTGCCAAAAGGATATACTAGAGTTTCATATCCGAAAAACTCATTTCAAGAATATTTACGGAATTATAAATTGAAAGTTTACGGAAGTCCGATTATTAATTATGATGGATCTGAATATGTTGCACAACATTGGCATGATGCTATTTTAGAAGTTCCAGTTCCTACAAACGGATTACAACAATGTGCAGATGCATTAATGCGAATTAGAGCGGAGTATTTGTGGCAACAAAATAGAAAAGATGAAATAGGTTTTAAGTTTACATCTGGCCATTATTGTTCGTGGAAAAATTATGCAAACGGATTTAGACCAAAAATTAAAGGAAATAAAGTAAGTTTTCATAAAACAGCACCTGTAAATCATACCAAAACAAACTTTTATAAATACTTAAATTTAATATATATGTATGCCGGAACAGCATCGTTACATGCGGAATTGCCTAAAGTGAAAATCAAAAATTTACAAGTAGGAGATATGTTGGTGCAACCTGGTTATCCTGGACATATAGAAATGATTGTTGATGAAATTGTTAATGAATCTGGACAGAAAATGTTTGTGTTAGCACAAGGAAATACGCCAGCGCAAAATGTGTGTGTACTTAAAAATTTTGAAAATGAAGCTATTTCTCCTTGGTATGAGTTTTCTGAAAATGAAACAGTGTATACACCAAGCTATTATTTTGAAAATCCTGTTTTTGTAAGGTTTAAATAAAAAAATAACCCCAGTACAATAGTAAAGCGGTTAAAGTTAGTATAGTTATAGGTAACGGGTTTGAATAAGGCCAGTGTGGGAGTTGATAGGTCAAAACCTATCGACGAGTGCACTGAGCTTATACTTATTTTTAGTTTTGTTTTTTGTCGAACTTAAAAGTAATAAATAAGTTTGAGCGGACATAGTAAAGAAACCAAAACTTTGGGCTAAACCATAAAAACCCACATTAATTTTATACGGTGTTAGCAGCCGCTTTATAATATGTTTAATCCCTCTCGACTTATTTGATATTGACTGTTTTTATTCGGTATAAACTCAATATTCCCTATGTATGGAATTACCAAGAGACCAGCTATGTTTTTTATTAATTGATTGTCCTCAGAATTTGGGGTGTCAAAATTGAAAGAAGATTTTATATCTAAAACATCAATTCTTTTTTCCCAATCTGAAGCATCAATTGCAATTATTAGTTTATACCCTTGTTCCTCAATCAATTTTCTGTATTTTGATTCTTTGTTTTCGATCTTCTTTTTATCATTGATAGTTAATGAGGCCAATCCGATAGAAGTTCCAGAGGAAGAAATAGAATACTCTCCATTTTCATATGACTCAATCTTATTATTTAACTTTTCATTGGGAAGATTGATTTTTAAGACTTCAAATATGATTTTTTCTTCATTTAGGTTGACTAACCAATCAGGAGTTTTTTTGTCAATGATGGGTTCGTATTCGATGTTATTAATGAACTTTTCTACTAAGTATTTTCCTATTTTTATTTCACTTATTTTCGAAATTAAATTTATTTTATCTCTTTCTTTTATTAATTTTTTAAATATAACTTTTCCTGTTATCTGTTCAAGTTTCTCTATGTCTTGCTTATATTTTTCTAATAAATTATTCATAGATTTTTTTTGAGTTGCTGCTAACGTCTCAAATAAAAAGCCGTTTTAATGCTTTTTATTTTTTGTTAGGTAGAGTTATTCGATTCAAGTGTATTTTGGTAAGGCTATATTCTGTCTTTTTCGATTCGACAATACATTTATAATTATATTCTCGCCCAAGTTTATCCTTGCAATTGTATCCTGTAATTCCTCCTATATTAGTATCCTGACAAAACCAACCTCCAGTCTCTTTCATTTCCACAAGTTTGTTATCGAACTTTTTTTTAGTCACCTCAATAAGATCAATGTAGTATTTTGTTATTGTATCCTGATCCATTGCTTTTATGTTGGAGTATGAGACCGCAAATAATACAAGAGAAATTAAAAATGATTTTATTTTTATTTTATCCATTTCTTTGATTTTATTCTACCTAACGTTGTTGTGTATGGTTAGTTGCGTGGATAAGCAACTAATTTAGCAAATAAATCACAGATAGAATATTCCGCAGGAATGTTCGTAAGTCAGCAGTGACCTAGCAATTAATTATACACGTCTTAAGTTTACATTTTATAAATTTAAACAAATAAACAGAAAGCACAAAAGAGCAGAATAAGGTTATTATACACCCAGAAGCAACGACTTCGTCAACATTGAAAATCCCTGCTTGTTGGCAAATCGTTTTTATTCCGCAATCAATATTTTTTCCATTTTATAATCCTCAACAGAATGTCCATTCGGGAACGAGTTAATAATCGATTCCACTATTTTAAATCCATTTTTCAGATAAATGTCAATCGTATTCTGGTTATGTTGGTTAACAATTAGCTCGATTTTTTCAATTCCGTTATCCGTCGCAAATCCGTTAACATATTCCAACGCTGTTTTTCCGATTTTCAACCCACGAAACGATTCCAAAATATAGAGTTTGCTCAAAATTAGTTTTTTATTCAGTTTTTGAATTCCTAAATACCCAACATTTTTAGTATCAAAATTTAAGAGAAAATAACTAAAATTCTCATTTTTAATTTGTTTTCCAATTGCATTTTCCGATTGAAATTCCGATAAGAAATAATCGGTATGTTCAGCCGGAATTAATGGGTCATAAACTTCGTGTAAAATTTCAGTCGCTAATTTTTCTATGATTTTAAATTCAGTCGAATTATCAGCTTTTTTAATCTTAATCATCGTTTTTCTCAAATGTTTGTCAACGTTCAGTATAAGAAACGTAGGGCAGGTGATAAGCACTACATTTCGGGTTTAACACTTAGTCAAATATAATATTTTGCTTTTATCTTTTTTATTGAAAATGCCAAATTTTATATTTGGCGACTTTATAAATAAACACAGACCTTTCGGAAAGCCTAAACCGCCCTATGTTTTTTATACCTTGTTAGGCACTGGCTTTATTTTTCGTTTAATTCTAATGCCATATTTCTAAACGGACCAATCGATTTTCCTCTAATTGTCATTCCAGCATCAACAACTGAATCCAGTTTATATCGGTCAGATGCAGAACCATTAAGAGCATAATCTATTCCGTCAATCTCAATTGTGCACCAATGTTTTTGTCTACATTCAACAACAACTTCTTCAGTATAAAAAGGCCATTCCCCAACAAAATCATCTTTTGATATTTTTAAATTTGATATCAGGATTTATTTTTCTATTGATATTATCAATTGCGGTTCTCTTGTATGTCTTTTTTTCTTTTTGCTGAAATCTTGTTGTATTTTTTCTATAATCAATGGTTCCAATTTTATCATCTTTGAGTAAAATAAAATCGTAATACACTGATGAGAACTGTTGCGCTTTTTCCCCTAATTGACCAATAGTGAATTGTCGACTAATTCCACGAACAAATATTTCTAGCTTACTAATGATGAACTGTGTTACGAAAGAATGTACTTCTTTTTCATATTCAAAATCAGATAATTTGTCTAATAAGTCTGAATCAGAAAGTACAATATCCGTTTCGTATTTTTCCCATAATCTTTTGATATCAATACTTGGTTTAAATGCTGATGTAATAATATCTAAATTATGATATCTAGAATACTTTCCAAACTCAGATAATAAATAATTTTGTTCTTTTTCATAGCACTAAATCTTTTCGGTTATTAGGTTGTTTTTTAAAATGTTTAAAAGTTCTGTGGGTTCAAGTCGTGTCATATAATCTTCCTCAAAATGAACAAATACGATTTCCATTTCTTTATTAATGACATATACCGCAGGAACGGGTAATTCAAAATTGTTGTTCTCGTGAATTTTAGTGAAATCCATACCAAAATTTTCAAATTCCTTTTTAGATGCTTCGTCTAGTTGAAAAACGATACCAATTGCTTTCATTAATTCGGCATCAATATCTGTTAAGATAGGAAATGAAAGTGTGTTTTTATCGATTGTTTGATTTACCAGTTCTGGTATTTCGGCACTGATTCCTACGATGTCAGTATCCAATTCGTTGAAGGCTTTTCGTAATCGTTCATATTCTCGAAGTTCCATATTACAATATGGACACCAACCACCTCTGTAAAAGTTTAGAATTAGGAATTTCTGTTCTATTAAATCGCTTAATAATGAATTGTCTTCGTTGCTATTTTGAAGATTCATATTTGGAACATAGTCGCCTACCTGTAGCGCATTTTCTTTTAACTGATTTTTTTTGATGTTATCTATACTATCAGTAAAGACTTTAATAATGGATTGCGGCATTCTTTCCATGGTGGCATCCCGAATTTGTTTAAGTTGTTCTTGTAACGTCATTTTATACCATTTTTTTGTTGGCACAAATATCCTGTCAAACAACTGCAATTTGATAATCAATGCTTGCAAAAGAATAGTCAATATCTAATCGAGCGTAGTTTTTTCTAAATTCTGTTGAAATTGATTTGGAGTGAGGTTTGTGAATTTTTAAAAAAATCGAATAAAATTTGAAGACTCTTTAAATCCCATTTTGTAAACAATTTCTTGAGAAGTGTATTTGTATTTCAGGAATATTTCGTTTGGCTTCAAGTAGTAACCAATTATCTATGAAAGCCTTCGCAGTTTTATGACCAATCTGTTTACAAACATCATTTAAATATTTGTAAGACACAGCTAGTTTTTCCGCATTTCTTTAAATATTTACTATCAGGGTATTCTTTATGGATTTCGTAATAACCTAAACAAATAAAGCATTTCATAAGCCTTTCTATTCCACTTGAAAGAAGTTGAAATGGTAGGTGATAAAAATCATTTATAGAATCTAAGTTTTGAAATTCTCCAAACCCTAGTTTAATCAACTTAAATGAAGCTGTTAATTCATCGTGTAGATATAAGTCTTTAAGTGAACTATCTGTCATTTTTTTCGCTTGTGCCTAACGTTTAGTATAAGAAATCGTAGGGCAGGTGATAAGCACTTACGTTTCGGTTTATTACTTAGCTAAATATAAATATTTTGCTTTTATCTTTTCTATTATAAACGCCAAATTTTATATTTAGCGGACTTTGTTAATATTCACAGACCTTTCGGTTTAGCACAAATGCCCTATGTTTTTTATACCGTGTTAGGTGTTTTTTATTTTTTCTTTTATAGAAGCAAATAACTTTTCTATTTCCGATATATTTCCATGTCTTTCAATAATACTACTAATTAAATTCTTTTTCATTCCTAATCCTCTTCGTCTAAGGTGTCTATCGATAACTCTTAATTTCTCATTTTCATCTAATTCTATAAGTTCCTCTTCTTTAGGGAGGTATTTTGTGAAATCTTCATCTAAATATAACTCATCAATATTGACATAGCCTATAAATGATTTCATATAAAGATGTGGTAATTCGTTAATATTATTTTTAATTCGAGCGGTAAGTCCTTTGGGTTCAAATGGACTAGATTCTGCTATAAATAAATATTTAGTTGTAGTAATGCGTCCTAAATTGTCAATTAACTTTTTAGACATAAAACCTCCTAAAGAAATAATATCAATTTTCTTAAAATTTAACTTATTATTAAGTTTTTCGATTTGACATTCGAAGAATATTTCATCAGTTGTTCCTTCAACATATATGGTTAATTCGTCTGAATTTTGTTCTTTACTTTCTTGGTTTTTTACTTTTTTATTTATTGCTTTATCAAACTCTTTATAATGAGCAGAAATTCCTGTTAATCGTGTGGCTCTTTTAAATAGAGGAATCCAAGAATTGTTATTTCCCCAAACTAAAGGAATAGTAGTATTTGGTGTATTGTAATAAAATACGATTAAGCCTCCGACACTACCAAAGCCTAATTTACCTTTAGGATAAATTATTTTACCATAATATTCTAATTGTTGTTTTACTTTTATTCTATTTTGATAAGGAATGCCTTCATAAAAACTAGAATCTAATGATATTACAGTATCACTACTATCATATTCAAATGCAGAAAAGATATGAACTTTACCTTTTGTTTCTTCTTTCACCTTCTCAATACCATCTGACATCCCGACAGCAGTCAAAACAAAAATATTTTCGACTTTAAGGGGAATTGTCTTTTCTGTAAGTTTTTTTACTTCTTTCAAAACAGATGTACCAGTTGATAATATATCGTCTATTAGAACTATGTTTTTTATTTCCCCAGCTTCAAGGTATTCTAAAGTCTTTTCGTCAAGTTTAAAATTATCTTCTGATATACTGTTGGTTAGTCTAAAATTATAAGAAATCATATTACCACTTTTACTATATTCTCCTATACCTGCAAAAATCGTGTTTTTATGAGTAATTCTTGTTCCTGCTTCAATAGCTTTTCGCTCTAATTTTGAATAAGCTATTTCTAAACCTTTGTTAAGTTCTTTGAAACCAATTACATTAAGGTTTTTTAAGATTCTAATTGCTAAATCAAAATCATCATTATCGAATTGCATAATCCATTGAAGTACTTGGTCAAAGCTTATATGGACTGACCAAGATTTGATTAAGTCTTCTACTTCTTCAAGTTGTTCCTGAATTTTACTAGGATACTTCATAAATTTTCAATTCTTTTTTTAATTACACCTAACGTATGGCTAACAGCAGTGCGACCGAATGGGAAGCATTGACTTTTAGCTGTTGTTGGTTTTAGTCTTTGTAATATAAAGGTATGAAATTCCAATAGATCATAAAAAACGGAGTCCTAAAAATAAACCATAAATATGCAAGTCTAGCTGTTCCCTGAAACTTAAATTAGATAGCCTTTTATATTTGTATAACTGATGTCTGATTTAACAACAATAAAAACACTTTTAAGTAATATTTAAACAAATCACTTGACTTTCTAAAAAATATTCCCGTAATTTATTAAGTTTTTATAACATTCACAATGTTTGAAAGAGCCTTCTTTCACAGTGTAACTGTAAAAACTTAAACATGAAACTTTTTAGAATCCCATATTTAAAGCTTACTTAAAAATCATATAATTAGATTTTAGGGAATAGGTTTACAATTTTATTTTTTGGATTAAAACTAACATGTTTATATAAACACTTTTATTGCGGTATACACGCCAAATAGAGAGATATACGCAATAGAAGCATTAAAAATCACTTCTTTTTTATTACCGTCAACTTGTTTATAAACGAATACAAACATCGTTAAACAACCAAATTGTATGTATAAGCTACAACATTACAAAAACTTAAGACAAGAATTATACGGGTATCCACATTGAAAATTACATTTTTCTGCAAAAAAAAATATTTATGAAGTGTTTAGAACTAAAAAAAGATGTTATTTAAACAATTGTTTTAATGAATTATTATACTTAATAATTCATCAATGTTTTAAAGGTAGTATTCAGTTTGTCAATATTTAAATTATCATCAAAAGTAGTTTGTACATTCAATAGCTTATTTTCTAGTTCCGTTATTTTAGCATCTATTTTATTAGCGTCTCCAATATTTTTACTTTTGATTAAAACCTTTTTTAATGAAGATTGATAACTGGAAAAAATGGAAATATATTCTTTACATAAAGATTCAATTTCGTCTCGGATAAACTTTGCTTGGTTTAATGCGTAATAAGGATGCGATAACCTTTTGTCTGCTAAATGTTGATTGTAATCATATGGTTTTGAGCTTGTTATTTTGTCAACACGTTGCTGTATATCACTTTTAGTATAATATTTATTGATAAGCTTAGTTAAGGATAATTTTTTATCTGTTTGTGATATTATATTAGGACTTAACGTGTGTATACGTTCTGTTGTATATTGTGTTAATAATAAAACTAAACCTTCTTTTCTAACATCTAAATTCCCTAAGTTTTGTTCAAACTCAATTTGAGATTTTGCCAAACCATCATAATGTTCTATGTAAACTTGTAAAGATTTTTTTAAGGCAACAACATCATCTATAGAAGTATCTTTACCTTTTAAAGCATTACCAATTACCAAATCAAAAACAGATTTTATAGAACTCACAACAGGAATAGCACTTGTTAACGATTGTGTTATTGGCGCTTTAATAATATTATCTACAAACAGTAAAAATTTAGATTTTTTAATCCCGTTAATTTTACTTTTCCCTTTAAAAATTTCTTTCTCTAAAATTAATGTAATCTTGTTTGATAAAGAAAAACCCAAATCGGAATTATCTGGATTGTTTAAACTAGAAATTTGAGTTAAATAATCACTGGTAGCATCTAATTGTTTTATAGCATTTAAACTAGCGTTTGAAGCAAAAACAAATTCAGTAGTGTTAATTATTTTTTTTCTACGCTGATCTAATTGTTTTTTCAAACTAAAAAGTTCAGCATCTGTAATTTCTTTTATCTTTTGATTGTTAGACTCCATCAATTCTTCAAAGTTTTCAACTTTTAGAACAATAGTATCTAATTTTTCCTTTGTTTTTAAAAGGTCAAAATAGTTTTTATAGATAACATTAACAGAATCTTTAAGTGTTTGCCCTTTTGCAATAAAAGATGAAAGAACAATTAAAATAATACTAAGTGTTTTTTTCATACATAAATATTTTACGGCTATTAAACCATTTAATATAACACTCTTTTAGATGATAAATTATCGTAAAGAGATTTAAATTAGTTGTTTATAGTAAATTTACTGTTTTTCTAATAGCAACTAAATTAGTTAATAATTTCTCTAAATAGTCTAGGTTTAACATGTTAGCTCCATCTGATTTTGCATTTGCAGGATCAAAATGAGTTTCTATAAATAAACCATCTACATTATTAACAACACCAGCACGAGCTATAGTTTCAATCATGTCTGGTCTTCCGCCTGTAACTCCAGTAGATTGGTTTGGCTGTTGTAACGAATGTGTTACATCTAAAACTGTTGGTGCCATTTTTCGCATCGTAGGAATTCCTCTAAAATCTACAATCATATCTTGGTAACCAAACATTGTTCCTCGGTCTGTAATCCAAGCCTTTTCGTTACCTGCATCATGTACTTTTTTTACAGCATGTTGCATCGCTTCTGGACTCATAAATTGTCCTTTTTTTAAGTTAACAACTTTACCAGTTTTTGCAGCAGCAACAACCAAATCTGTTTGACGTACTAAAAAAGCAGGAATTTGTAAAACATCTACATATTCCGCAGCTTTTGCAGCATCAGAAGCTTCATGAATATCTGTAACTGTTGGTACCTTAAAAGTTTCCGATACTTTGCGTAAAATTTTTAAAGCTTTTTCGTCTCCAATTCCTGTAAAACTATCAATTCTACTACGGTTTGCTTTTTTAAAACTTCCTTTAAATACATAAGGAATCTCTAATTTATCAGTAATAGAAATTACTTTTTCTGCAATTCGCAAAGCCATGTCTTCGCCTTCTATAGCACAAGGACCAGCTAATAAAAAAAAGTTGTTAGATTTTGTATGTTTTATATTTGGGATAAGAGATAAGTCCATTTTTGAAAATTTTCAACAAAACTACGAAATAAAATTGGCTATATTTAACGAATAAAATCAATAAAAAATGAAAAAACTAATCTTGTGTATTGGAGCAATATTGCTTTTAATTTGTTGTAAGAATACTAAGGACGTAACTACTACAGTTGCAAAAACAGAAGAAGTTTCATCAGTAAAAAACAATGAAACAACAGCTGGTATAAATAAAGTTATTATAAAGCAACATTTATATACGTTAGCTGCTGATGATATGGAAGGAAGAAAACCAGGAACAGCAGGAATTGAAAAGGCAGCAAAATATATAGAAAACGAGTTTAAACGTATTGGTTTAAAAACCTACAATAATTTACCTGATTATCGTCAAAATTTTGAACATGATAATATTAAAATGTTTAATGTTATTGGTGTTTTAGAGGGAAAAAGTAAAAAAGATGAATATGTTATTGTTTCTGCGCATTACGATCATTTAGGTGTCATGAATCCTGGAGAAGGAGATCGTATTTATAATGGCGCAAATGATGATGCTTCTGGAGTTTCAGGTGTATTAGCTTTAGCAGAATATTTTAAAGCAAAAAATGAAAATGAACGTTCTATTGTTTTTGTTGCTTTTACGGCAGAAGAAATGGGTTTAATAGGTTCTAAACATTTTGGAAAAGATATTGATGCAAGTAAGTTTGTTGCAGGAATTAATTTAGAGTTAATAGGAAAAGAACCAAAAACAGGACCTAAAACAGCTTGGTTAACGGGTTTTGATCGTTCTGATTTTGGAAAAATTATTCAAAAAAACCTTGAAGGAACAGGTTATAAATTATATCCAGATCCGTATCCAAAATTCAATTTATTTTTTAGATCGGATAATGCATCTTTAGCAAAATTAGGTGTTCCTTCGCATACATTTTCTACAACTCCAATAGATATTGATGCAGATTATCATAAAGTAAGTGATGAAGCAGAAGGTTTAGATGTTGGTGTTTTAACAGAAACTGTAAAAGCAGTTGCAAAAGGAACCGAAAGTATTATTAACGGAAAAGACACACCAACAAGAGTGGTTATTGAATAGTTGAAAATAAGAGGAAATAGATTAAAATAAAGAACATTAGTGAACATCTTTTTTGTTTACTAATGTTCTTTTTTTAATTAAAATAATTTGAAGGATTTACGTTTTTACCATTTTTAAGTACTTCATAATGTAAATGAGGAGCAGTTGCTCTTCCAGATTCTCCAACATAACCGATTACATCACCTTTATTAACTTTAGTTCCGTTTTTAACGATGTAACTTTCTAACTGGCCATACATGGTCTCATAACCACCACCATGATTAATAATAATTAAATTACCGTATCCTTTTTTATTAAATTCAGCGGTAGTAATAATTCCATTTGCAGATGCAATTACAGGAGTTCCTTTTTTAGCTTTAAAATCTACCCCATTATGAAATTTTTCTTTTTTAAGTATTGGATGAAAACGCTTTCCAAAACCTGAACTGATTTCATGTTTTGTGTTTAGTTTTAATGGAACTATACTAGGTATGTCATTTGTGTTATTCGTTATTTCTGAAGTAAAAGACATTGTCATTATAGCTATAACAGGAATAATTAAAAAATATCTTAATAATTGCCATCTTGAATTTTTGTTTTTTGTAATCATGTTTACACGTTTTTTTATTGTTAAACCATTAAAGTAATTGTAAAGTCCTATGAATTTATAAGGAGCAATAATATTGTTAAGCATCAATTGTAAATAATCCGATTTTTTAACTCCACCTTTAATTAATATAGCATCTACTTGATATTCATGAACTGTTTTTAAATCTTTATGAAACATATAAACAAAAGGATTAAACCAAAAAACAATGCGATAGAGTTCTGTAAAAATTAAATCTAATGTGTGCCATAATTCACCATGTAATTTTTCATGTTTAATTATGGAATCATTATTTTTTTCTTGAAAATTTAAGGGAATATAAATCCATTTAAAAAAAGAAAAAGGAAGTTTAATGTCCGTTCTAATTATGGAATAGTTATACTTTTTGATTGTTTTTCCATTTTGTTTCAATTGAGTTAATTTAAAAAGGTTAAAAGAAAACTTTATCAAACCAAAAGCTAAACCAACACCATACATAAGTAGCATAAATCCAATGATATTAAATGAATTTTTAATGTTCTGTGTAGCTATTATGTTATTTGAAATAGGTTCAAAATCATTAAATAATTTTGAAACATCTGTAACATGAATAGGTGTCGTGGTAATGAATTCAATATTAATAAAAGGAATCACCAAGGATAACGGTAAAGTAAATAATAGAATTACTCGGTTTAAAGAGTGGAATGTCATTTTACTAAAACAAAACTTGTATAAAATATATAGTATTGAAAAAGCACTACTTACCTTTATTAAATAATACAAAAAATCATTCATTGTTATCTTTTAATTTATCAATTTTTGATTCTATTAACAGCTTCATTTTTTCTAATTCAGAAATATCAAAATCATTATCATCTGTAAAGAACGAGGTGAAATTAGTTACAGAACCATTAAAAAATTTGGTTACGATACCTTTAAAATGACCTTTGAAATATTCCGTTTTACTTACTAAAGGAAAATATTGATTTGTTTTTCCAAAAGTTTCATAACCTATAAACTTTTTTCGGGTTAATACCCTAACTACAGTTTGTACTGTTGTGTAAGCAGGTTTGGGTTCTGGAAACTTTTCAATAATATTTTTTAGAAAACCTTTTTCTAGTTCCCAAACATATTGCATTATTTGTTCTTCAGCTTTTGTTAATTCTTTCATTTTAAAATGTATACTGTTTTATAGTTACAAACATATAACTATAAATGTAATTATACAACTATTTTTATAGTTATGTACTTTTAAGTGTAAAGTGAAATTCTAATTTCAAAGGTTTTTTTTGAATTATATATTGGTTAGAAGATAAGTGTTAAGTGGTTGTAAGATAGTTTTTAAAGTGTAGTTAATTCTTAGTTTTGAGTGTATGAAAAAAAATAGAACAAGTAAAAAAAACGAAATATGTATATACCAAGGGGCATAAAAAATAATAAGCATAAAACAAATTACTAGTATAATACCTAATAATCCACCTAGAATTGACGGGTAATGTTTTTTTAATGAAAATTTTGGTTTCATGCTATAAAAGTACGATTAAGGATAAAAAAAAACACAGTAGTTATTCTCTTTTAATTAGGATGACGGCGAATGCTATTAGAATTATACAGGTTATGAAAGTAATTGAATTAGCAACAATTGGAAGAACATTAAAATCAATACAATTTAATAGACCTAGTCTTTTTCCCCTGTAAAAAGCAAATAACACAGCTATCAGTATTAATAAATAACCAAAATATTTTTTCATATAAATACAATTGTAGGTTTCAAAAAAAAGAAAAACGAAATAAAGTAAAACAGTAGAATTTATGAGTAGAGAAGAAGAAATCCAAGACGAGATTAAAGAACAACAACTTTTTTTAGATAGATATTTTAAAAACATAGATAGTCTTTTAGGAATGAAAGGAAGTAGAGAAGTTAAAAAGTCTATGATTGTTCACTTAGCTAAAAACCTGTAGTTTTTTACGTTTTATACAGATGGATTTGAAAGGTTGTACCAACTCCAATTTCAGATTTTTTTACAAATACTTCTCCTTTATGGTAGTCTTTAATAATACGTTTTGTTAAAGATAATCCCAAACCCCAACCTCTTCTTTTGGTTGTAAAACCAGGTCTGAATATTTGTTTAAATTGATTTTTAGGAATTCCTTTACCTGTATCTGCAACGGTAATTTTTACAAACTTAATATTTTCCGAAATAGCAACATCAATACTTCCTTTGCCTTGCATTGCGTCAATTGCATTTTTTATAAGGTTTTCAATTACCCAGCCAAATAATTCAATATTTATTTTTGTTTTAATTTCTTCTTTAGAGGTTGTAAACGAAAAAGTCATTTGTTTAGAACTACGAGATTCTAAATAATCAAAAACTTGTTTTGTAATAGAAACAATATCATTTGTTTTTAATTCTGGAAGTGATCCAATTTTAGAAAAACGGTTGGCAATAATATTTAAACGATCAACATCTTTTTGAATTTCATCAACATACATTTGATCAATGTTTTCTTGTCGTAGAATAGCAATCCAACCTAATAAAGACGATAAAGGTGTACCAATCTGGTGAGCAGTTTCTTTTGCCATACCAGTCCAAAGTTTATTTTGTTCAGCAATTTTACTAGATTCAAAAACAACATAAATAATGGTTAAAAATAAAGCTAAAATTAATAGAAGTGCTAATGGGTAATATTTTAATTTATCCAAAAGATCTGAGTTTTTGTAATAAACAAACTGCTTAATAATATCTTTATAATTTATTTCTATAGGAGGATTTTGCCTCTTCATAATACTTAACTGTTCGGCTAAATAAGCATCATTTGTAATTTTTTTAGGATCTAAATTTTTAGAGTCAATAATCTCTCCATCTGCATCAGTTAAAATTAGTGGAATGTTATCTATACTAGCAAAAATTTTAGTTTCAACATTAAAGTCATCATTTAAATCTTGATTTTTAACAAATTCTTCTAAAGCAGAAGCAAAAACTTCCATTTTACTTCGTTCTTCCTCCTTAAATTTTTGAAAAAAGATATAAGTATTCCATAAAATTAAAGAAACGATACTTATAGAAATTAAAACGACAATACGTTTAAGCCAAAATGTGCTGTTTGAAAAATTCATTTGCTAAATATAACCATTATCAATTATAACTTAATTTGTAAAAGCGTAGTATCTTTACATATTAAGAAAAACAAAAGTAATGATATCAATTAACCCAAAAGACATATCTACAGGTGAACTTCATAAATACTTATTAGGTGCTATTGCACCAAGACCAATCGCTTTTGCAAGTACTATTGATAAAGATGGGAAACCAAATTTATCGCCATTTAGTTTTTTTAATGTTTTTGGAGCAAATCCACCAGTTTTAATTTTTTCACCAGCAAGAAGTGTAAGAAATAATACAACAAAACATACGTTAGACAATGTAGAAGATGTTAAAGAAGTTGTTATAAATATTGTAAATTATAATATTGTACAACAAATGTCGTTAAGCAGCAGTATGTATGCAAAAGGAGTAAATGAGTTTGAAAAAGCAGGATTAACAATGTTGGCTTCGGATGTTGTAAAACCATTTAGAGTTGCAGAATCTCCTGTACAGTTTGAATGTAAAGTAAATGATATAATTTATACAGGAAAAGAAGGTGGTGCTGGAAATTTAATTGTTTGTGAAGTTGTAAAATTGCATGTTAATAAAGATGTTTTAGATGATAACGGAGGTATTGATCAATATAAAATAGATTTAGTAGCTAGAGCAGGAGGTAATTTTTATACCAGAGCAAGAGATGGTTTTTTTGAAATACCAAAACCAATTAGTACTTTAGGTATTGGAGTAGATAAAATTCCGTTTGACATAAGAAACAGTAGTATCTTAACAGGGAATAATTTAGGTTTATTAGGTAATATAGAAGAGTTGCCAACTAAAGAAGCTGTTAATAACTTTACAAAAGATCATCCAAAGTTTTTAGAGATTTCAGAAGAAAAAAAACATACATTTGCACAAGAATATTTAAATGAAAATGATGTAGAAAGCGCGTGGAAAGTGCTTTTAATTAAATAGATACGGACATGGAAATAATAGGAAAGATTAAGGTAATCAACGAAACACAAACTTTTGGTAGTAACGGATTTAGAAAACGTGATTTAGTAGTAACTACTGATGAGCAATATCCACAAATGATTTTGGTAGAATTTATCCAAGATAAATGTGATATATTAAACACATATAAAGTTGGTCAAGACGTAAAAATATCAATTAACATTCGTGGACGTGAATGGATCAATCCAGAAGGAGAAGCAAGATATTTTAATTCTATACAAGGATGGAGAATAGAAAGTTTAGCACAAGGAGCAGGAGCAGCAAGTAATGTTCCTCCAGCAGATTCTTTTGCGCCAGCACCAGATTTATCTGCTAATGAGCCAGATGATTTACCTTTCTAGTATTTTTCTTCATTAAGAATTAGAAAAGTTAACAAAAAAGAATAAAAAAGAGCGCAAATTTTGCGCTCTTTTTTGTTTTATAATTTCACATAAAAAATAACAAGGTTATTTTTTTGTTGGTTGTTTTTTTGGAGGCATTGGTCCACGTAGATGTATGATTAGACCATTTAAGAAATTACGTAAAATTTGATCTCCACACTCCATGTATTTAGGATGTTCTTCACTTCTAAAAAAAGCACCTAATTCACCTTTTGAAACTTTAAAATCTACTAAAGCACAAATAGCAACAATATCAGTATCACGAAGTTTATGAGCTACACGTAATTTTTTAAAAATGTCATTGTTTGATAATCCAGGCATATGTATAAATTTATAATATTGTTTTTTATTTAACCATTGAAAATATTACTGAAGCATAAATAGCAAAACGCAAAAAACGAAATAAACCAAATAAAAGAACTTTCTTAAAAGGATATTTAATCATTCCAGCAGTTAAACAACTAATAGCAAAAGGTAAAGGTAATAATGCACCTGCAATAATTAATAAACCACCCCATTTACTTGTGTTTTTTAAATTTTTAGCCATTTTAACCTCTAAATATTCTTTTACACTAGCAATTTTTAAAGAAGCTTTTCCTAAAAAATAAGAAGTAATTCCGCCAAGGTAAGACAATGTGGCAAGTAAAGATAAATTTAAAACAGGTGTTGGTGTTTTTTTAGACCAAGCAATAAAAATTTCTGGAGGTACTAAACCTAATATGGTTTCAGAAATATAGAAAGTAGTTAAAATACCAACTCGAGAAAAAGTTTCTGTCATTTTCTGTAATCCATCATTAATATTATATACATAACTATTAAATAGAATTAAACCAACTACTGCAATAACAATAGGTAAAAAAGCTTTCTTTAAGCTTTCCCATAAAAACATATAAAACCCCGTACGTTGGTAGTAGTTATGCAAACGCTCAAAATGAGGTTTTGTCGATTTCTTTTTATTTTTTTTCTTATCCATTTTATTTTTTAATGTGGTGTGTTTTGTAAGCACACAAAAATACAAGGTAATTCTTAATATACAATAGAATATATTATAACTATAATAAAGCTATTGCAGCTTCAGCACAACGTTCACCATCCATTGCTGCAGAAATAATTCCACCAGCATATCCGCCACCTTCACCGCAAGGGAATAATCCTTGAATTTGCGGATGTTCTAAGTTTTCTTTTCTAGGAATATTAACTGGTGAAGAAGTTCTAGATTCAACTCCAATAATATTGGCTTCCGCGGTGTAATATCCGTGCATTTTTTTTCCAAAAGCAGCAAAACCTTTACGTAATCTGCCTCCAATGATTTTTGGTAAAATAGAATGCATTGGTGAAGAATTTAATCCTGGTTGATATGAAGTTTCATTTAAGGATGAAGATAAACGTCCCTCAACAAAATCGGTAAGTCGTTGCGCGGGTGCAACCTGACTTCTTCCTCCTGCATTAAAAGCTATTTTTTCTAAATCTTTTTGAAACTGTAGTCCTTTTAAAACACCATGATGTTCATATTTAGGCAAATCTTTATCAATATTAATTTCTACAACAATACCAGAATTTGCAAATTTATTATTTCTACGAGACGGAGACATTCCATTAACAACAACTTCTCCATTTGCAGTTGCAGCAGGAACAATAAATCCACCTGGACACATACAAAAAGAATATACACCACGATTATTAACTTGATGTACTAAACTATATGCAGCAGCCGGTAATAATTCATCTCTTTCACCAGAACAACTATATTGAATTTGGTCAATAATTTCTTGAGGATGTTCTACACGAACTCCCATTGCAAATGATTTTGCTTTTAAAAGAATATCTTTTTTATGTAATAATTCGTAAATATCTCTAGAAGAATGGCCAGTAGCCAAAATAACAGAATTTACAGTCATTTCTGTTCCGTTTTGTAATTGAACAGCTTTTAGTTTATTATTTTTAATGATAAAATCTACAACTCTGGTTTCAAAGTGAATTTCTCCACCGTATTTTAAAATATTCTCACGAATATTCTGAATTATTTTAGGCAATTTATTGGTTCCAATATGAGGGTGAGCATCTATTAATATTTGTTCAGTTGCTCCATGGTAAACCAAGTTTTCAAAAATTCTACGTACATCACCTCGTTTTAGGCTTCTAGTGTATAATTTTCCGTCTGAATAAGTACCTGCACCACCTTCTCCAAAACAATAATTAGAATCTTCGTTAACTTCATGAAACTGGTTTATAGCACGCAAATCACGTCTACGATCTTGAACATTTTTTCCGCGCTCTAAAACTATTGGTTTATAACCTAATTCAATACAGCGCAATGCAGCATACATTCCAGCTGGTCCAAAACCTATAATATGTACTTCTTTTGCTGAAGAAACATCTTTATAGTCAAAAATATAATCTGGTGAATTAGGAATTTCTTCATTTATAAAAACAGCTACTTTATAATTAAAGACAATTTGTTTTTTGCGAGCATCAATAGATTTTCGTAAAACTTTAACTCCAGAAATTTCGGAGGTTTTTATTGCTAATTGCTTAGCTGCCTTTCTTTCTAAAATAGAAGTCTGTTTTTCTTCAAATAGATTTACACGAAGCTGTATTTCTTTTATCATAATGCAAAAGTACTTAAAATAGCATGATAATTATTTTATTATTAATGGGTTTCTTTCATTTAGAATTAATTGTTTTGGATTAATTTTTAGAGGTTTAAAGTTTTAATTTGTTTCTTTAAATGTTAATTTTTTTGATTTATGTATTTAAAAAGGTTAATATTTTGTGTTTTTATAAAAAAAGAACATATATTGGTCAACCAATCTGGTTAACCAGATATCTAACTAACTTTTAAGATTACTTTATAATGAATAAAATAAATTACTTTTTTTTCTTTTTTTTAGCGTCACTAACAATTGTTAGTCAAACTACTTTTAATATTTCAGATCCAGAAGAACTTACTGCTTTATCTTTAGAAGCTGGTGATATTGTTATTTTGGCAGATGGAACTTATGATTCCGATGCAAGAATTAAATTTTTAGGAACAGGTACTGCAGCAGCTCCTATTACGTTTAGGCCACAAACTCCAGGAGGAGTTGTATTTAATGGAGGTTTAAAAATAAGCATTGGTGGAGATTTTCTTGTTGTAGATGGTTTTCATTGGAAAGGTGGTTATGGAGCAAGTAACTTTATAGAATTTAGAAATAGTTCAATTTATGCAAACAACAGTACAATTCAAAATTGTGCAATTGATGGCTTACAAGTTGATCCAGACGATGAAACAGCAGGAACAAGTGTAAAACATAGATGGATTGTGTTATATGGAACATACAATACAGTTATAAATTGTTCTTTTATGAATAAACCAAGTGCTGGTGCTTTGGTTTTGGTAGAGTTGGAGTATAATGCATCTCCAGATGATGAAGTTACAAATACTAGGTGTAACGAAGTTGGTCATACAATTAGCAATAATTATTTTTATAAATATGCAAAAATTGATAATACATTATCTAATTCGGGTGACAGTGAAACAATACGTGTTGGTACAAGTGAGTTTCAGAATGTAAATTCTAGAACTACAGTAAGTAATAATTATTTTGTTGAGGCCGATGGTGAAAATGAGATTATAACTAACAAGAGTGCAAATAATATATATACAAATAATACTTTTAGAAGATGTAGAGGTTCTTTAGTGTTGCGTCATGGTGCTAATGCTACAGTTGATGGAAATTATTTTTTAGGAGAAAATGTAGATGGAACAGGAGGGATTCGAATAGTAGACAGCAACCATTCAATTACTAATAATTATATTCAAGATTGTATAACAGTAGTTGATCAAGCAAAATGGAATAATGGAATAACATTTTTAGGTGGTGGAGATAGTAATGCAGTTGTTTGTACATCTACAAATGTATCAAACGGATATCAAAAAGCAGAGAATATTACACTTGCTAACAATACAATTATAAATACAAATGCTCCTTTATTTTATAATATAGATAAAGGGTCAAATGATGTTACTGGAACTGTAATGAATAATTTAATTTATTTTGATACAAGTTCTCCAAATATAACACCTGTTATTTCAGGAGATACAGCACCATCGTTTTCAAGTCTAGGAACTGCATTAACATATACAGGAAATGTTTATAATGGAACAACTTTAGGTGAAACAACAACAGGATTTACAGAAGAAACAGGAATAGCAACAACAAGTAATGGGGAGGTTTTTAATTTTTCAGGAGCTGATGGTAAAGGTGCAGATATGGGAACATACGAACCAGTTACAGACGCTATGGTTGGTGATGGAATAGGAGCATGTTTTTTAAACTATTTAGGAGTTACAATTACTAATCCAGTTTGTACAATTGAGGTGGTTGATGCATTATCTGTAAGTAGTTTGTCTGCTTTTACAGCAGAAGCAGGTAATAGTGAGGTTTTTGTTAATGCAAATGTTAATTGGAATGCTGTTTCAAATGACAATTGGATTAGTATTGATATTAATTCAGGAACTGCAAATGCAACAGTTGTGGTTTCAGTAACAGAAAATGAAGATTTTGTAAGTAGAAATGGAAGTATAACTTTTACACAAGTAGGAGGTGACATAACAAGAACAGTAAATGTTAGTCAAAATGGTGCAGAAGCTCCAGATCCTAGATTAGATTTTATTTTAATAAATGATGAATCTGAAAACGATAATGTAACTGTTGCTTATGTATTTGCTGAAGAAGTTACCGATACAAAAAATAACGTAGCAGCGAATAGTTTAGATAAAGATTTTGATACCCAATGGTCTGGAGAAGGAGTTCCTGGAGAGATTATTTATAATTTAGGTGGTGCTTTTGATTTAGCCTTGGTTGATTTTGCAACAACAAGTGGAAAAACCTATGAATTTCAAATTTGGGTTTCTACAACAGGAATTGAAGAGTCTGATTTTACAAACGCATTTCCAAATGAAGGAAATGATGATGGGAATTTAACAAGTAACAGTACTGGAGAATTTGAGTTATTTACTTTACCAGTTGTTATGGAAGATGTTAAATATGTAAAAATCATTGGTTACGGACAACCAGCAAGACCTAGTGATTGGAACACAATAAAAGAAATTGAATTTTATAAAGAAGATAGTAGTTTGTCTGTTGAAGATAATGATTTAACTAACATGTTAATGTATCCAATACCAGCAAAAGAATTATTGTATGTTAAGAATTTAAATACAGATATCAGTAAGGTAGAAATAATAAACTTAGAAGGTAAAATACTAGTTTCTCATAAAGTAGATAACACAACGCAAAATTTAACGATTGATACTTCAAGCATAGGAAACGGATTGTATCTTGTTAAGGTATCAAGCACCAAAAATTACAGTAAGTCAAAAATGATTATTGTTCAGCATTAGTAATTAATTTGATAATTCCCAAGATTCAGAAACCTTAACAAATTTGTTAAGGTTTTTGTTTATACTTTTGCGAAATGATTTGGTTAAGCGATAAAATAGAATTTCCACCATATGAATTAGCCACCGAAGATGGTGTAATAGCTTTAGGCGGAGATTTATCTTCAGAAAGATTAATATATGCCTATAGCAAAGGTGTTTTTCCTTGGTTTAATGAAGGTGAACCTATTGTTTGGTATAGTCCGCCAGAAAGAATGGTGTTGTTTCCTCAAGAATTGAAAATATCAAAATCGATGAAGCAAATTCTTAAAAAAGGAATTTTTGAAATTACAGATAATACAGCTTTTAAAGAAGTGATTTTTAATTGTAAAAATGCAGAAAGAAAAGATCAAGATGGTACATGGATAACTAATGATATGGAACAAGCGTATATTAATTTGCACAAAATTGGTGTAGCAAAATCTATTGAGGTTTGGCAATTAGACGCTAATAATGATAAGCAATTGGTTGGTGGGTTGTATGGAATTGATTTAGGAAATGGGATTTTTTGTGGTGAGAGTATGTTCAGTAAAGCAAGTAATATGAGTAAAGTTGCTTTTATTTATTTAGTCAATACTTGCAAGTATAAATTAATAGATTGCCAAGTATATAATGATCATTTAGCCAGTTTGGGAGCTCGTGAAATAGATAGAGTAGATTTTTTAAATTTTCTAAAAAAATAAAAAATCTCTCTCTATTTTTTGTTATTTTTTACTTAAAGCAAGCTTAATTCCAAGAGCTATAAAAATACTTCCTGTAATTTTATCCAACCATTTTTTGATAACATAATTTTCTCTGATCTTATGAGATAATTTAGAGGCAAATAAAGCCAAAAACAAACACCAAATTGTACCGGTAGTTAAAAATGTAATTCCAAGAATTAAAAAAGATATTGAACTTTTTGTGTATTCAGGGTTAATAAATTGAGGTAAAAAAGCGATAAAAAATAAAGCAACTTTAGGATTTAAAACATTGGTTAAAATTCCTGATAAATAGATTTTTCGATAGCTTATTTGTTTGTTTTCCAATTCAAAATTATTAGATGATTTTTTTAAGATAGTTTTTAATCCTAAAAAAATTAAATAAATAGCTCCTAGAAGTTTTACAATTTCAAAAGCCATGGCAGATTTAGAAAGAATTATAGATAAACCTAAGGTAGCAAAAACAACATGAAAAATAGCACCAGTAGTAATGCCTAAAGCAGATAAAACACCTGCTTTTTTTCCTTGAGAAATACTTCTACTTAAAATATACATGGTATCAGTACCAGGTGTAATATTTAAAATAATAGCAGCAATTAAAAATGTTCCAAAATTAATGATACCAAACATAAGCCTATTTTTTATTGATAAATGAATCTAGTTGTTGATTAGTAGTTTTTTGAATCTTATTTTTCATAAAAGAAGACCAACCTAGTAAAACTCCACTAAAACCTAAAGCCTGTTTGGTCCATTTCCATAAATTAAAAGTATCAATATGTTCAATTATTTTTCCATCGTTAAATTTAAAGTTTGCGGAAACATTATTAACAACTTTTCGCTTTTTTGGACCGTATTCATAAGTTGCAGTCCAATTGGCTTTTCCTGTTGATTCGTTTGCTTCTATGTTATTAAAAACAACTGTAGTACTTTCTTGTTTACGAGACATTAACATCTCCCACATTTTTGCTGGTCTACCATTTTCTAACGTTCCAAAAGCTGGATCTTCAAAAGTAACATTTTCATGATAGCAAGTTGTCATTCCTTCTGCATCACCTTTTGAGAATGAATTGTAAAATTTTTCAATTAATTGTTTGTTATTAGTAGTGTTTTCTGACATGAGTGTTTTTAGTTTGAAATAGTACTTGTAAGTTTAGTAAAATTTATTAGAAAAAAGAACTGTTATGTTAGTTTTCTTATTTTTGTTTTATGAAGATTTTATCCAAGGAGAAATTAAAATTGTATATACTATCAATTGTAGTACTAATGTTAATTAGTTATGTATTCTCATCTTATTTGAATTCGGAAAGAAAGCCAATTGAGATAGATAATAATACTGTTGTTATATTTCAAAAGAATGCAAATTCAAATAGATTTTTGTCATTATTATTAGTGCCTCTATCTAGTTTTTTTCTTTCTTTATTTTTAAGTTTTGTGCCCTATAAAAATTTTAAATGGTCTGAGAAATATCTCCTTTTTGCTCTAATTACAATGATAGTTATCCTTCCTTTATCTGTAATTTCATTGACTTATAATATTTTGTTTTAATCTTGGATATAAAAAGTCACTTTGTAAAAGGTGTTTTTGATACGTATTATTTATGATGTTTTTATATGATTAGCTTCATGTCAATCCTATTTAACGTTTTGAGTTTTATAAAAAAATAAGTTTTGTATGACTGTCTGTAATTATTGATACTATTTAATATATTTAAACACACATGTTTTTTAATAACTTGTTGACTTTAAGTTAATAAATTAATAGAAGTTTGTATTTCTTCATTTTTATAGCTTAATAAATATACTGGTTTGTCTTTTTTTGAAGGATTAGCAATTACGAAATCAATTGTGTTATTTATATATTTTTTAAATATTAATTCAGCCTCTTTTTTTGCTTCTTCTTCTGTTATTTTTTTATCATTTAAATTCTTATTTATGATATCTATTTTTGTGTTAATTTCATTCTCACTCATAATCAAATCTTGAAGATAGATGTCGTTTTTTTCTAGAATTTTTATAGACTTATTAGCAATTAAAACATTAGCAATTTGCCATTCTTTTTGTCCATGTCCATTGGTCTCAAAAACAATATAACCAACACTTCCAGTTAAAGAATATACGGGAGTATTTCTATCTAAATTAATCTTATATGTTTTTTTTATTTCATCTACTTCTTTTTCAGTTAGTCCTCTTTCAGAGGTTAAACCTTCTAAAAGACTTGATTGAGTTTTTTTCATTTGTCCTTTGTCTTTGTAGTAACTAACCACACTAATTAGACCTATAATGAACATAATGACGAAAAGAATTAATTGGATAGTTCCCATAATATTAGATTTTATAAGAGTGCAATATTACATATTAAATTGAAATTAAATAATTTATCTTAGTGTTGTTTTAATAAATTTATATTTATATTAGAAGTATAATTTAAAACAAATTAATTATGTTAAAAAACATTTCAAACTTAGGAGTAACCCTAAACAAATTAGAACAAAAATCTATTAATGGAGGTCTAGAAGAGCCAGTTAATAATATATGTGTACCTATAGGTCAAGAAGCTGTTTGTCTCGTTCGTTTAGATGGTGATTGTTGTCTTATATGGGATTAAACTTTAAAGGTAAAAGCTATTTAAATAGCTTTTACCTTTAAAGTTTAGGCTATTAGATATTACTTTTGTGTACTTGTTTTATCAACTGTTTCATCAATAAAAAGTTTTCAAGAAAGAAGTTTCTCCTTTTATATACTCTAATTCAAATCATTTAGTTTTTTCATCTTATATGATATTTAAATCATACAAGAAATAATTTCTACTGTTATTTGATTTTCTGTTTAGTGTAATGATTGAAGTTAAATTTATTCTTATAATAATTGTAGTTTTCATTATTGCTTTTTGGTTAACTAACTTTTTAAGGAATAAAAAAGATAACTTATAATTACTTTTTATTGGTCTCAAATTTAGTTAAAACTATGCACTTTAGTGCATTTCGCTTTAGCTTCTAAAAATATTTACCTTTGTTAAAAGGGAAATCAAAGAACTAACGCTCATACAGTTTCAAATTTAACAGTTCATATAGTTTGGAGTACAAAGCATGGTTATAAGGTTTTGGTTGGAGATGTTCAACAAGGTTGTAGGAAACTTCTGATACAAATTTGTGATTCTGAAGATATGATAATACTGAAATGTGTTGTTTCAAAAGACCATATTCACATGCACATAGAGTATCGTCCTTCACAAGATATTAGTAGTATAGTAAAGAAATTAAAAGGAAGAACCTCTAGAAAAATTCAACAAGAATTCCCAAGCTTAAAAAATCAATACTGGGGCAGGCATTTTTGGACAATAGGATTTGGGTGTTGGAGTACAAGTAATATAACCGATAAAATGGTGAATGAATATTTAGAACATCATCGTAAATCAAGTAATGACAGTGATAACTTCATATTAGAGTAATAACGTGGTGTTCCGAACTGCTGACTTAGTCAGATTTAAAAACCTATGGACTTCTAGTCTATAGTGGTTTAGTTCTAGATACATTATGTCAACTCTAATCTTTAAAGAATTAACGGCACTTTGAGAAAATTTAATTCATGTTTTTATAAAGTTATTAAAAACTTTTCTATTAATATTTCTTACCTTCTTTATATCTTGTCTTTTCTTGAGATGAATTACGTTGATATTGTATTTGATTACTAATTGATTTGTAGGTACTACTGTTTTAAAAGTTAATATCTTTACGTTATGGTTTTATTTAATCTTTCTTTAATTCTAACGATCTCGATAATTTTTATTGTTTTACACTTGTTTTATAATTACTACAGAAATAAAAAAAATAATTAGAATTACTACTGTTCTACTTTATTTTCAATATTTTGCCTCATGAAAAAGATATATCTTATTCTTTCACCTATTCTCATATTCTGTTGTCGGTTTTTACCTTTATGAGTTTGCATATAGAAAAATTTAATCTTTATGTCTTTCATCATAAATTTTGGATTTTAATGTTGTGCATTAGTTTTTTAATTATTTCTATTATGAACTCAATAAATTCTTATCGGAATAGTTTTGTAGGAGGTTTAATTTTAAATATACTAGGTTGCCTTACTTCGTTAATTTTACCAATATTATTTATGTTAGGACTTATATGGCAAATTCATTAACTCTTTTTTAAGTTAATTTAATCAATTATGCTATGCTAATGTTATACAAAAGCTAGTAAAAATAGCATAACATAACTGATTTTACATTCTTTATTTTAAAATAGTAAACTCTATTGAGCTATCAGAAAAAACCGAATGTGTTTGTGTTTTAAAATCTTCTTTATTGGCTTTGTAAATATTATCTACATACGTTTGAGGATTTAAATCAATTAAAGGAAACCAAGTACTTTGAACTTGTATTTGAACTTTGTGTCCTTTTTTAAACGTATGAAATACATCTTGTAATTTAATATTTACGTTGGCTTTTTTATTTGGAATAAATGGTTCTGGATTAACAAAACTATTTCTAAAACGACCACGTAAAACTTCACTTCGAACCATTAAATGATAGTTGCTTAATTTTAAATGCGATTGCATGTCTTTATTATCATTTTTTAAATCAGCAGGATGAATATCAACAACCTTAACAATCCAATCTGCAGCTGTACCTGTAGTTGCTACTTTTAATTTAGCTAAAATATCACCAGCTAAGGTAAAATCTTCAGTTAATTCATCGGTTTCAAAAACCAAAACATCAGGTCTACGAGCAGCAAAACGCTGATCGTCTGTCATATATTTACGAGGCGTAAATACTGTTTTTATATCTTCAGAATAAGGAACGGGATGTTTAATATCACTAATAAAACTAATTTTAGTGTTTTCTTTTGGAGTATTTGTTAACGTTTGATTTTCTGATAAATAGAAAGATTGTTTTTTAGCATTTTTAGGAGGCCAAGCATCATATGATTTCCATGTTTTTTTACCAGTATCAAATACATAAGCTTCTGGTAAACCTGTGTCTTTAGAACCGTTTCCTTTTAAGAAATGATTAAAGAATTTGGTTTCAACTTCTTTTTGGAATTTTAACGAAATAGAATCACCAAAATAATAATTACCTACTTTATTAGCAACTTTGTTTCTCGCCCAAGCTCCATGATCCCAAGGACCAAATACAAGTGTGTTATAATTATTTGGTTGATTTTTTTCAATTCCTTTATACGTTTCTAATGGACCATATAAATCTTCAGCATCAAAAAAACCACCTACAATCATTGTAGCTACTGTAGCAGGAACTTTATTAAGATGTTGAATAATACCTTTGCTTTGCCAAATAGAATCGTAATTAGGATGTTCTACAATCTCTTTCCAAAAGAAATCATCAATTCTGTTTTCATTGTCAACAACTTTGGTATCTAATTGTTCATACTGAAAATATTCATTTAAGTTTTTAAGAGGTCCTTTGTCTAAAAAAAACTGATATTGATCTTGGGTTTTCATCTCAGGAAACGAATACCAAGCAGAATCTGTTGGTTGGTCTTTGTATTTCCCAAATAATGAAATCGCTTTAAAATAACTTAATAAAAAAGCACCATTGTGATGAAAATCATCAAAAAAGAAATCTCCAATACAAGCTTGAGGCGATGCTGCTTTTAAAGCAGGGTGTGCGTCAATTGTAGAAACGGTTGCATAATGTCCAGGGTATGAAATTCCCCAAGTACCCACTTTTCCGTTATTGTTAGGTGCATTTTTAACCAACCAGTCTATTGTATCGTATGTATCTGTAGTTTCGTCAGCTTGTTTTTCTTTTTTATTAGGAATGTAAGCACGCATATTATCGTAAACACCTTCACTCATCCAACGCCCACGAACATCTTGATAAACAATAATATTTCCTTCTTTCATTAAAGTAAGATTTGGACCAATTTTACTTCTAAATTTATCTTCTCCATAAGGTTGACAACTATACGGAGTTCGTTGCAATAATATTGGATAAGCTTTTGAAGTATCTTTTGGAGAATATATTACGGTATGTAATTTAATACCATCTCGCATGGTAATTGTAACTTCTTTTTTAGTAAAGTTATCTTTTACATAGGTGCTTTTTTTAGTTGTTTCAACAGCTGTTTTTAAATCTTTTTTAGTGCAACTGATGACTAATAAAAGAAGGAATGTTAGTTTAACAAATAGTTTCATTTTCAATTAATTTATTTTGTAGTTTTTTATAAAAATAGTAATTCTTTTTTATGTGAATTTTTGAAATAAAAAAACATCAGTAATTTTAATTACTGATGTTTTAGAAAGTTGTTAATTTTTGTTTGGATCAAGAATATCATCAATTCTATCAATAGCATCTTGTAAATGGTAACGCGTTATTGTGTTTTTTGCGTTAGCAAGACTTCTTTTAATATCTCTTTTGATTCTTTTTAGTTCTCCTCTAACAACAGCTTTAATATCAGATTGACTTATGTTCACTGCGGTTTGTTTAAAGTAACCACTTCTATTTGGGCTTTTTTGATCTTTTGCCTCGTTTAATAAAAAGTTTAAACGATCTAAATGAGCTCTTTGTAAGTTTCTTCTATAAGGATCTATTGTTTTGTAAGAATATAATTCAGACCAAATTCCTTTTCTAAGGTCTGTCATCATATCAATAATAGTATATGCTTTTGTAGTATTTGAAATTTCATTTTCAAGCAAACGAGTAATTCTACCTGGTTTTAATATTTTATCTAAAATATTTACTTGTAAACGTCTAATTTGTTCTACAGAACCAGAATATTGTGTTTTTGAAATAATATTTTGATCAATTAACCAATCAGGAGTTTCAAATAATTCTTTGGTAATAAAACGCATTGCATTTTTTTGATGTTCTTTTGAAACATGAACATATACAGCTCCTTCTTGATCTGCGGTTTTATGATATTCATAAACACCACCAATATTAGAACTCACATGGCCCATATATCTATATAATTGAGTCATTAATTGGGCATACATAGTTTTTAACTCATCATAATTTTCACCATCTTTTGTTGTCCATTCTTCTAATCTAGGTAAAATACGTTGTAAGTTTTTAATACCATAAGTACTTGCTTTAATTGCATCGTCTCCTAAATCTTCGGTTTGCGAACTTGGATCAATAATATTAACAACTTGTTGATGACCAAAGCGATATACAGGGTCATTAGCTTTGTCTTTAATCCACTTATTTAATGTTTCTTTTTCTGCTTCAGCAGAAGTTGATAAAATAGGTCTATATCCCCAACTAATAGAATATTTATCATAAGGTCCAATATTTGGCATTAAAGCAACGCCTTTATCTTCTGGTTGTGCAACATAATTAAAACGAGCATAATCCATAATAGAAGGTGCTGTTCCGAATTTTTTAGTAAATTCAGCAGAACGCAAAGAATCAACAGGATATGCAACAGAACTTCCCATGTTATGTGGTAAACCTAACGTATGACCAACTTCGTGTGCAGAAACGAAACGAATTAAACGTCCCATGATTTCATCTTTAAATTCGTTTCCTCTAGCTTCAGGATTAATTGCAGCAGTTTGAATAAAGTACCAGTTATGTAATAACGTCATTACATTATGATACCAATTGATATCAGATTCTAGAATTTCACCAGATCTTGGATCACTAACATGAGGTCCGTTTGCATTAGGAATTGGAGAGGCTAAATAACGAACGACAGAATATCTAATATCTTCCGGACTCCAATCAGGATTTTCTTCTTTTGTTGGTGGATCTTTAGCAATAATTGCATTTTTAAATCCAGCAGCTTCAAAGGCAACTTGCCAGTCTTCAATACCTTGTTTAATATATTTACGCCATACCTCGGGAGTTGCTCTATCTATATAATAAACAATTTGTTTTTTAGGTTCTACTAATTCCCCTCTTTTAAATTTTTCTAAATCTTCATCTTTAACCTCTAGTCTCCATCGGTCTAAATAGGTAACTTTTTTACTTTTTTGTGCTTCCAAACCATAATCTGTTTGTGCGCTAGTAAACCAACCAACACGCTCATCAAAATAACGTCTTTTCATTGGAGTTTTAGGAAGTAAAATCATTGAGTTACTAAGCTCTAATGATATTGCTCCAGTACTAGCATTTGAAGGAGGTTTGCTAGATGCATACGTTTTTACATGGCGTATTTCTATGTTTTTAGGATAACTACTTATACGTTCAATATAAGAACGGTCTTTATCCATTTTAGTAATTTTATATCTTTTTCTTCTGAATTGAGGAAATCCAATAGCTTTTACATCTTTAGTAAATAAAGAAGTCGCATCAATTACGGTAGCAGTAGAATCTTTGCTAAATGCTTTTATAGGAAAACTAAAAAGAATAGGTTCAAAGTTAGAGTTTACTACAGCTTCATGAACAGGAAGAATAGAATCTGCAACTACATTATGAGAAACGACACGTAATAATATTTTTTTCTGTTTTTTTTGCCATCGTAAAACTTGTGTGTTTTGTTTACCACCACCAAAACCAACACCATTTGCAGTTTTAGCGATTCTGGTTACCATTAACATTTCTCTATTTAATAAAGAATCTGGTATTTCAAATAAGTAAGCACCATCTTTTGAGTGTACTTTAAATAAACCTTTATCGGTTTTGTGTTCTTTAGTAACGACCTTGCTATAAGGTTGAATTCCTTTTTTTGAAGGTTTCTTTTTTGATGTTTGTTCTGTTTTCTTATCGTTTTTTTTCTTTTTTCTTTGCGCTTCTATATTTATAGAATATCCTAAAAGGAAAATAACAATTAGAATTTGTGAGAGTAATCTTTGTTTCATTATGAGTTGTTCTTTGTTGAGAAATAAAAAACCGAAATTACTTAAATACTAAAAGGACTTTTCTTAATTATATGTTAAAGAGTTTTTGTGTTTTTTAACAATTGATAAAAAACAAGATCTAATTGTAAATCTTTTTGAAAAAAGTATAGTGATTGAACTGATTAGTTATAAACTTGAAAAATAAAAAAGCTATTGTAATTTATACAATAGCCTTGTGTACTTAAAAAGCAAAAAAAGTGTTTTAGCTTTTGATTTTTACTTTTATAATTTGAGAATTTTTCTTTCTTTTCCCTAGAAAAATAACTTCATCTTTATTTTTTGAAACAGTACCATTGTTAACCTTGTAAAATACCTTAGAATCTTTGTCGTCTACAAGTTTTTTAAAGTCAATTTCTCCATCGTTGTTAATGTATATACAATATAAGTTAGATTTTTTAGAAGAAGTTTGTCTAAAATGAATTCGATTATTTTCTAGTTTTGTTATTTTATCTGAACAATTAATGAAAAAACAAGAAGTGTTTTCTGTAGATATTGGAGTAAAAGAAGAATTAGAAAACCCTGTTTGGTTTTTATTAATGTTTCTAGCCCATTTGATATCTCCATCTTTATTTAGTCTAAAAGTTAAAATGTCATCAAAGTGATGTATCGTTCTTGTACGAAAGTTACCATCAGCAGAATAAGTAGTATGTGTTGTAATATATTCTTCTTCAGCACTAATAATTAAATCGCCATTAGACATAGAAAAAAGACTTTTGAATACAATATTTTTTATTCCTTTTTTCTTTTTCCTTTTCTTTTTTCTCTCATTATCACCATACTTATCTTCCATGAAACTTTCAGAAAAAGGAGAAAGTTTTTTGCTTTCTAATTCTAATGTGTTTGGATTTAAAGTGAATAAACAAATACCATTGTATTTATGCTCTGTTTTGTTTCCGTAAAAACCTACGCAAGAAATTTGATTATTGTTTTTAACTAAAGATAAAGATCTAATAAAACTTTCTGGAGTTTTAAAACTAACTGTTTTTTCTCCATTAGCATCAATTTTATTTAATTCAAAATGATAATTAGCTTTACCATCTTTTTTAATTCTTTTAGAATTATTCTCGAAAGATTTCCCTAAGAAATATAACGTTCCATTTTCATCATCTACATCTATACTATTGTATTTAAACAATTGATCTTTTATGTCTTTAATAATTAATTTTTCATAAACCATTTCTAACTTATGATTAAAAACAAAAACTTTATGAGTCTCCTTGTCTTTATCTTTAAAATCAAAATTAATTACAAAAAAATTATTGTTTTTAGATGTGGTAACTTCACCTAAATGATTTTTATCTCTTTCATTTGTGTCATATTTAAAAAATAATGGAAAATTAGCTAGCTTAAGATAGTTGTTAATATTACTTTCTGATATGTTTAGTAATTCTTTAGAAGTAAAATCGAAAGTATCTAGATTGGAAACTTTAGCGGTGTAAATTAATTTCTTCTCTTTTTTATTTTTTTCAAATTCAATTAAATGGATTTTTCCATTTTTAATGAATGCTTTTTCTATTCTATTCTTTTTTACTTCGTAAGTAAATTCTTTTTTTAAGGTTAAATTTTTATCAAAATGTTGAATATAATACCCTTTAATGGTTTTAGCAGGAAAACCAGCCAAATATTTTCTAATAGTAATTAGTCCACCTTGTCCGTCATCTAAGGAAAAAGATAAAAAACTATGTTTCTTTTTGTCTTTAAAAATAGCACTTTTTACAACTTCAAATTCTTGAGCATTTATTGCTGTAGATAAAAAGATAGCAATAAATAATAAAATAATTTTTTTCATTTTTTTGTTTTTGGCTGCAAAACTACAAAATAACTAGTAAAAGTAAAGAAGTGATGGATAATTGTTTGTAAAAGCTGTACCTTTGCAAAATATGAGAATTAGACGTACTTCAGATTGGTTACCTACTACAAATAAGGAAGTTAAGCTTCGTGGTTGGGAAGAACTAGATGTAATTTTATTTAGTGGAGATGCTTATGTAGATCATCCATCTTTTGGACCTGCCGTAATTGGACGAATTTTAGAAAGTTATGGATTGCGAGTTGCTATTGTACCGCAACCAAGTGTAAACGATAACTTACAAGATTTTGAAAAGTTAGGAAAACCTCGTTTGTTCTTTGCTGCAACTGGTGGATGTATGGATCCAATGGTTAGTAATTATACTGCAAGTAAAAAACGAAGAGATAAAGATGCGTATACTCCAAATGGAGATAAAGGTTTTAGACCAGATTATGCAACATCGGTTTATTCTAAGATATTAAAAGAAAAATTTCCTGATGTTCCTGTTTTAATTGGTGGAATTGAAGCTTCTTTAAGACGTGTAACTCATTACGATTATTGGTCGGATAAATTATTACCAACAATTTTAGAAACTTCTAAAGCAGATATGTTGGTTTATGGAATGGGGGAGCAGCCTTTGCGAGAAATTGTAGAATTATTACAAAAAGGTGTTCCGTTTTCTAGTTTAAAAAACATTAAACAAACAGCTGTTTTATTAAATAAAGATGAAAAATTACCAGTTGTAAAAGATTGGGAAGATGTTACTATCAATTCTCATGAAGCTTGTTTAAAAGATAAAAAAACATTTGCCTCTAATTTTAAAGTTATTGAGCAAGAGTCTAATAAATTACATGCAAGAAGAATTTCTCAGAAAGTAGGAGCGAAGCAATTGGTTATTAATCCGCCTTATCCAACAATGACGGAAAAGGAAATTGATGGTTCTTTTGATTTACCTTTTACACGTTTACCACATCCAAAGTACAATAAACGTGGACCAATTCCTGCGTTTGAAATGATTAAGTTTTCTATAAATGTTCATCGTGGATGTTTTGGAGGATGTAGTTTTTGTACAATATCTGCACATCAAGGAAAGTTTATAGCAAGTCGTAGTCAAGAATCTGTTTTGAAAGAAGTAGATAAAGTAACTCAGATGGATGATTTTAAAGGTTATTTATCTGATATCGGAGGGCCTTCTGCAAATATGTATAAAATGAAAGGAAAAATACAATCGATTTGCGACAAGTGTGTTGCTCCGTCTTGTATTTCACCAGTGATTTGTAGTAATTTAGATACTTCTCATAAACCATTAACAGATTTATATAAAGCAGTAGATGCGCATCCGAAAGTAAAAAAATCTTTTATAGGAAGTGGAATTAGACATGATATGTTGGTTCCTGAATTTAATAAAAATGCTGATCCGAAAGAGTTAGATGCGTATACAGAAGAAGTGATGACAAACCATGTTTCTGGTCGCTTAAAAGTAGCACCTGAACATACATCTGATCCTGTTTTAAAATTAATGCGTAAGCCTTCTTTTAAATATTTTCATATGTTTAAAGATCGTTTTGATCGTATTAATGTAAAAAAGCGATTGAAATTGCAATTGATTCCATATTTCATTTCAAGTCATCCTGCTTGTGAAGCAGAAGATATGGCAAATTTAGCTGCAGAAACTAAGGACATGGGATTTCAGTTAGAGCAAGTGCAAGGTTTTACACCAACACCAATGACAGTTGCTACGGTTATTTATTATAGTGGATATCATCCGTATACTTTAAAGCCAACCAAAACACCTAAGACTAAAAAAGAGAAAGAGGATCAACATAAGTTTTTCTTTTGGTATAAGAAGGAAAACAGGCAGTGGATTAAAGATAAGTTAACTTCAGTTGGCCGTGGAGATTTATTAAAGAAGCTATTGCCTAACGATACTTCTTGGCGTAAAAATAAGCCAGGGAAAGCAAAGAATACTTTTGATGATACGGTTACAGAAACTCCTAATAAAAGAATTGATGGTAGAAGAATAGGAAAGAAAAAGAACAACTTTAAAAGTAATTCTGATGAAGATGCTTCTGTAAAAGAACCTAGAAGAAACAGTAAAGGATTTAAGAAAAAGAGAAGACGATAGTTTTCTTCACTATAAAAAAGCCTTAAGAATTTAAAATCTTAAGGGTTTTTATTTTTAATTAATTTCAATTGATTAAAAATTAAAGCAAAAATATTTAGCGGAGTAATAAACCAAATATTCACTTATTTAGAATAGCTAAAAAAGTTAATAACTGTATTGAAAATGATTATTGAACAAGAACAAAAATTTAAAGAAGTACTTTCTAAAATAGAAGGTAGTGTTAATGAACAAAGTTTTTTTAATAAATTTTTAGAATTGTATCCTGAAGCTTGGAAAAAACATAAAATTACGTTTTCAAAATTTAAAAGAAGTAAACAATTTGGACAAACAATTCCGTTACCAAAACCTGAAGTTTCACTCCGAAAGGAAATTAGGGTTTGGTTACAAAAACAATAAAACCAATCTTGAAAATTAATGACTTAGTAAGTAATTAATTAAACCCTCCGATACTTGCATCGTAAAGATGATGCTTTTAAAAAAAGTATTAAGAAAATAAGGAGCTAAGAGTTTTTATTTTTTTATTCCTTAATAAGTACTTCAGCTATGTTTTTTTTATCATAGTTGTGTTGAAAAACTGTAATTGTATCTAAAGGTAATTTTAAATGATTATAAGATAGTATGCTAGTTACGTATATCTTGTTGTCTGTTAAGCTGTCAATTTTTGAATCTTTAAGTAATGTTTTTGAATCTTTAGAATCAGGTAAGCGAATTAAATATTGGCTATTAAACCAGTTATTGAATCCGTTATCTTCTCTATGTTCATAAAACTTCATGAGTTTTCTTTGAACATTTATAGTAATGGTATCAATTGATCTTTTATTGAAAGATAATTTTCCAATATCAATATAACATGATTTTCCAATTAGGCTATAATCAAGCATATTTGGTTTGTAATATTTAATATTCGACCCATCTTGAGCAATTAAATTTAAAGAAAAACAAAGTCCAAGTAAAATAGAAACTAATATTTTTAGCATATTTTTTTGATGAAATTAACTTCCTATTGATCCTAATTCAATACCTTCTGAATAAGCAACTTGTATCTTGTTGTCGCTAAATTCTTTTTTTATTGCTTCATGTGTATCAAAGGTAACTTGCCAGAAAAACTCCGGATTTACATATGGACGAACAGTTATCTCAACATTGTGAGAATCGAAATTTTCAATACCAATTTCTGTAGCAGGTTCATTTAAAATATTAGGTACACTTAAAATTGCTTTTTCTATAATAGATTTTACTCTTGGAAAACTTTCTGCATATGGCATCGTAACATTAATTTCCAAGCGAACAACCCCTTTTTTAGAGTAGTTAGTTACAACTCCATCTGTAATTTTGGAATTCGGAATAATTAATGTCTTATTTCCTGGTGATGTAATTATGGTGCTAAAAATTCCTATTTCATCTACTTTTCCGAATTTATCTTCTACTTGAATCCAATCTCCAGATTTGTATGGTTTTAGAGTGAGAATTAAAATACCTGAAGCAAAGTTTCCTAAACTTCCTTGTAAAGCCATACCAATTGCAAAACCAACAGCTGCTAATAAAGCAACTAAGCTAGACAAATCAACACCTAGAATAGAAGCAACAACTAAAAGTAAAGCACCTTTAAAAACAAAGTTTAACATAGATACTAAAAAAGGGCGAATAGTGTCATCAAATCCTGCTTTTAGTAATATTTTTTCTAAAAAAGAAACTAATCTATTAATAAGTTTCATTCCAACCCATAAAATAAGGCCACCTAATAATAATTTAGGTACGTATAAAATTGCTTTTTCTTGAATTAACTTTAAAATACTTTCTATATTGATGTCTTTCATGTGTATTTTTTTATCCTTAGTTGCTAAAGTTAAATAATTCTATTTAGATTTTAAAAGAATAATTCTGATTAGTTTTTTGAGATTAAAGCTGTTGTTCTATTGTTGAAAATAGCAATAAGTTGAGAGAGCTCATCACTTCTGTCTGTACATGTATGGCAGAATCTTAAGATAATAACTTGTTTGCTGTTATGTGTAATAGTGTCAAAAGGTGATTTAATACAACCAGAATATCCTCCATAATAATCAATAAGAATAGGTTTGTTTTCAAGATAAAAAGAGATAGCTAAATCATTAATTTTTTCTTCTAATAAATTCATGTCAGTTTTAGGTAGTTTCCCTGTCTTTACAATAATAGAAGCAAGGCGTAAAGAATAAATTGTATTTAATTCGGGATTCCAGCTTTCTGGTGTTTTACTTATTTTACCTTTTGATTTATAGGGTTTTGGAGTATAATTAATAAGTTCACTAAATCTTTTGTATTCGTTTTTAAATATAGATGATTGTGCGTAGATATTACAGAAAGATAAAAGGAATAGTAGTGAAATTAGCTTTTTCATTTGGTTATATTTTTTATGAATATATTTAAAAAAGTAATTTGATAGTAGTTTAGAAACTTTAGGTACTAGTTTTTATATTTTGTTTAACGAATTTTGTTAATGTTATGTTATTTGTAAAATGATAACTCCATAGAACTGTTAGGTTCGATAGAGTTTCTTTTTTTTTGAAAATATATTTTTTAATTAGCTATGAGTAGTCCAACGATTAAACCAATACTAACACCACCACCAATAAGACCAAAATTTTTCCAGAATTGCTTCTTCTGCGCACTTGAAATCTGTTTTATACTCAAATCAATAGCGTTATTTGCATTTTCAAGTGATCTTTGTGAAAGATCTAAAGTTCTATCTGTTTCGTTTAAAGATAATTTTAATTCATCAATTGTTTTTTGATATAATGCTGATTGTGATTTACATTTTAGTTCTAATTGATCAAACAAAAAATCATTTTCTTTAACAATCTGTTCGTACTTTAAAACAATATTTTCAACATCTTTGTCTACATCATCTTTTACCAATTGCCTTAATTCTTCATAATAATTAAACCTAATTTGATTTACTAGGTAAAGAGAATCTACTTTGTTAATTATAAATGTCCCTTTTCCAACTTTTAAAGGCGCTTTTCGTGAGTGAATATATTCTTTTTCTATTACTAAGGTGTCTAAGGGTTTTTGTGCAAAAAGATTCCCAATTATTAAAAAACTTAGGATGGCAAATAATTGGTTTAATTTTATAGTATGCTTATTATTCAAATTCTTCATCTTTTTCTCTTAAATAGGTTAATCTATCACTTATTTCTTTTTGTTTTTTCTTGATGTTTTCTCGATCTTCCCAATCAATAGGAGCTTTAGCTCTTTTTTCAAGTACAATAGAATCTATCTCTAATTGTAATGTTTGGTTTTTAAGCTCAAATTTATCAACCGTAGTTTTTAAGTCTTTTATTTTCTGTTGGGCTTCACTATTTAGATTTTGTGCGTCTTTTATTTCGTTTTGTGCAGTTTGTAAGGAAAGTTTAGCGTCTTTTAAGTTATGGTCAAGTGTAAAGACTTTTACTAGGTTAGTAACCCCAATAATACACAGGACGATTAACAAAATTATATTCGTGTTTTTCATCTCAAAAATAGACAAGCTGTCTTTGTTTAGTTAGTTAGTATAATTCAAGTGTTAAATTAATTAAAATTATTGAAACTGAATCAGGAAAAAAAATAATCATTAAGGGGGTTTTACCTTTTTGTTTTAATAAATGTTTTTAGGTTTAAAAAAAGGCTTTCTAAAAATTAGAAAACCTTTTTTAATTAAAATGTCCCGCCCTAAAATAGCGATACACTAAAAACTTAGTGTAAAATTAATATTTGTAATTAGTTTTAGAGTGATGTATACATAATTTGCTACATATTCCTCCTGTATTGTCCGCCTACTTCAAATAGGGCTTCAGTAATTTGTCCTAAAGAACAAAACTTTGTTGCTTCCATTAATTTATCAAATAAATTTTCATTTTGAATAGCCGCTTCTTGTAAAATAGCTAAGTGCTCAGCAACATTTGATTCTTTAGCTTTATTAAGGCTTTCTTTTGTTTTTATTTGAAATTGCTTTTCTTCTTCTGTAGCACGAATAACTTCTGCTGGCTGAACAGTAGGAGAACCTTTAGAACTTAAAAATGTATTTACACCAATAATTGGAAATTCACCTGTATGTTTTAAAGTTTCATAATATAAACTTTCTTCTTGTATTTTAGAACGTTGGTACATAGTTTCCATAGCACCCAAAACACCACCACGATCAGTTATTCTATCAAATTCCTTTAAAACCGCTTCTTCAACTAAATCGGTTAATTCTTCAATAATAAAAGCACCTTGTATTGGGTTTTCATTTTTGGCTAAACCTAACTCTTTATTGATGATTAATTGAATTGCCATTGCTCTTCTTACAGATTCTTCTGTTGGAGTAGTAATAGCTTCATCATAAGCATTAGTATGTAAAGAGTTACAGTTGTCATTTATAGCATATAAAGCTTGTAATGTTGTACGGATATCATTAAAATCAATTTCTTGCGCATGTAAAGAACGACCCGAAGTTTGAATATGATATTTTAACATTTGAGCTCTTGGGTTTGCATTGTATTTATACTTCATGGCTTTTGCCCATATTTTACGAGCAACACGACCAATAACAGCATATTCAGGATCAATTCCGTTAGAGAAAAAGAACGATAAATTTGGGCCAAATTTATTAATATCCATTCCTCTTGATAAGTAATATTCTACATATGTAAATCCGTTTGCTAATGTTAAGGCTAATTGCGTAATTGGATTTGCACCAGCTTCTGCAATATGATAACCAGATATAGAAACGGAATAGAAGTTACGAACTTGTTTGTTGATAAAATATTCTTGAACATCTCCCATCAAACGCAATGCAAATTCTGTAGAAAAAATACAGGTATTTTGTGCTTGATCTTCTTTTAAAATATCTGCTTGCACTGTACCACGAACTTGTGATAAGGTTTCTGTTTTAATTTTAGTATAAACAGCTTTAGGTAAAACCATATCACCAGTTAAACCTAATAATAATAAACCTAAACCATTGTTTCCTTCAGGTAATTTCCCTTGGTATAGCGGTCTTTTTAATCCTTTAGAATCATACGTTTCTAAGAATTTTGCTTCAACTTCTTTTTCTAATTGATGTTCTTTGATGTATTTCTCGCAATTCTGATCAATTGCAGCATTCATAAAATAACCCAATAACATTGGAGCAGGACCATTAATAGTCATAGAAACCGAAGTCATTGGATGGCTTAAATCGAAGCCAGAATATAATTTTTTTGCATCATCTAAACAACAAATAGAAACTCCGGCATTACCAATTTTACCATAAATATCTGGTCTATGTTCAGGATCATTTCCGTATAAAGTAACCGAATCAAAAGCTGTAGATAAACGTTTTGCGTCCATTCCTAAACTTACGTAATGAAAACGTCTGTTAGTTCTTTCTGGGCCACCTTCACCAGCAAACATTCTTGTAGGATCTTCTCCAGTTCTTTTAAATGGATATAAACCAGCTGTGTATGGAAATTCTCCAGGAACATTTTCTTGTAAATTCCATTTTAGTAAATCTCCCCAAGCTGTATATTTTGGTAACGCAATTTTTGGTATTTGACTATGCGACAATGATTCGCTATGGGTTTCTATTTTTATTTCTTTATCACGAACTTTAAAGCTGTAAATAGCATCTTTATATTGTTGAACTTTTTGTTTCCAACTTAAAATGATTTCCCAATTATATGGATCTAAACTCATTTTTACTTTATCAAATTGATCAAATAATAATTTAATAAAAGGTAAATCATCATCATTTTCAATTTTTTTCAGAATTTCCTCTTGATCAATTCCATTTTTATTTAAAAAAATGTCTTGGTTATTTAACGGAGTTGATGTAAGTGGAGTAGAGGTAACAGAAAGTATCGTTTGATAAATTCCATATAATTTTTGAGCTATTTCTTCTTGATTTATAGCTTTTTTATCATAAGCTCTGTTGTTTTCTGCAATTTCAGACAAATAACGAACTCTACTAGGAGGAATAACAAAGATTTTTTCTGACATTTCTTTTGTTATTTCTATAGTAGAATTTAAATCAGCTTTTGTTTTTTCAACTATTTTATCCATGATATGTTTATATAACGTATTCATACCAGGATCATTAAATTGAGAAGCAATAGTTCCAAAAACAGGTAGCTTTTCTTGAGGAATATCCCACAAGTTATTATTACGCATGTATTGTTTTTTAACATCTCGCAAAGCATCTAAAGCACCACGTTTGTCAAATTTATTTATAGCAACAAGATCAGCAAAATCAAGCATATCAATTTTTTCTAATTGCGTAGCAGCCCCAAATTCTGGTGTCATTACATATAAAGAAGTATCAGAATGTTCAATAATTTCAGTGTCTGATTGTCCAATACCAGAAGTTTCTAAAATAATTAAATCGAATTCAACAGCCTTTAAAATTGCTACAGCTTCACTAACATATTTAGATAAAGCTAAGTTAGATTGCCTGGTAGCTAACGAACGCATATATACACGATCATTATTAATAGCATTCATGCGAATACGATCACCTAATAAGGCACCACCAGTTTTTCGTTTAGAAGGATCTACAGAAATAAGTCCGATTTTTTTTTCAGGAAAATCAACTAAAAAACGACGGACTAATTCATCAACCAAACTAGATTTTCCAGAACCTCCAGTTCCTGTAATACCTAAAACAGGTGTTGTGATCTTTTTGTTAGAAGAAAAATCATCAGGATTGTTTTTTACAATAGCAGCGAATTTTTCTGGTTCATTTTCAGCAATAGTTATTAATCGTGCTATTGTATTTATGTTTTTATTTTTTAGTTGGTTGGTTGTTTTTTTCTCTTTTGGAAAAGTTAGAGAAGTACTGGTGTCTGATTGTTTTACCAAATCATTAATCATTCCTTGTAGTCCTAACTTACGACCATCATCAGGAGAATAAATACGCGTAATTCCATAATCCATTAAAGTTTTAATTTCTTCAGGAAGAATTACACCACCACCGCCACCAAATATTTTAATATGACCAGCATTTTTTTCTTGTAATAAATCATACATGTATTTGAAATACTCTATATGACCACCTTGATAAGATGTTATAGCAATAGCATTCACATCTTCTTGAATGGCACAATTTACAACTTCGGCTACACTTCTATCATGTCCTAAGTGAATAACTTCTACACCAGTTGATTGTATAATTCTACGCATAATGTTTATGGCAGCATCGTGTCCATCAAAAAGAGCAGCAGCGGTTACAATTCTTATTTTATGTTTTGGTTTGTATATCTCTGGTTGGTTCATTCGTAAAATTCATTGTTTTAAACTGGTGTAATTTACGAAAAACTTAAAAAATAATTAAAAAAAATATGAAATTATTAATTGTTTAAATTTAGTAACTCAGGGTTGATGCCGTTAACATAATTTTTAATGATGTTTATTTCATCAGCTAAAGAAGCACCTTTAAATCCAGAAATATTTTGAGTTTTAATATTGGAATTGTAATATTTTAAAAACAATGTGGATAAAGGAGCGTAAGACCAATGCCATTCTTCTTCGTTATATCCAGTTCTTCCGTTTTCTTTAGAAGTGTAAACCTGATAAAAACCGAATTGATGAGCGTATTTTAGTAGCCACTCATATTCTTTTTTCCCTTTTCCTGATTTAAAATACGAACTGTTTAAGTTATTAATATCTATATCTGTTCCCCAATGATGCCTAGAAGTTGTTGGCATAGAACTGTATTCTAATATTTTTTTAGCTTTTTCTAAGGGAAGCAATTTTGCGTTTTTTTTCCATTTTCTATCCCAAATACCTTTTTGATGCGTAAAATTTCTTGTTCCAGAAATGACTTTAAAATAAATACTATCTTTTTTTGCTGCTTCATACATCTCTGTAAAAGCTGTTAATGTTTCTTTTCGAATGAAAATTTCTCTGCTTGATAATTTTTTAGGAACTTTATAGAAATCATTGTTCTTTTTGTAATCAAATTTGCCTAAAACATAGTCTTTGTTAAGATAATCTGGATATTTAGTAACCTTTTTATCTATTTCTATATCATCAAAATTTTCTGTGATTTTTTTGTTTTTTTGTTGCGGTTTACAGCTAGTGATTGTAAATAATAATATAAGAACTGTAATTATAGATACTTTAAGAAAGCCCATTTTTTTCTGATTTTTAAATAATGTAAATCATCTTCGTTTTGATATGCTTCACGTTCAAAACTCAAATTATAGTAGGCAAGATTACTATTTTTATATTTAATTAATTTAATAAAATATTCAATTCCATAAAAAATATAAAAAAACAAAATAAAAAGTTCTAACTGTTGTTTTAAATGTATTTTTTCATGATTAACAAGAACGTTATCATTTTTTAGTTGTTCTTTTTTTAGAAAAATAAAAGGATAAAGAGTTAAACCAACAAATCCTTTAGGTATTATGTGTTTTGAAATAAAAATCATAATATTTAACAAATCAATTATCTTACCAGAACTGTTTTATGAGCAAAAAATTATACGAATATGTATTTTTTTTATTCTTTTTTTGGCATATTTATTGATAATGTTTGTTAGAAATAATAATCTAATTAATCATTTTAATTTAAAAACTATTACTATGAAAATAACAAAATTTTTTCTACCATTAATTTTAATATTCTTAACAAGCTGTAGTGCTGTTAGGGTGCAAACTGATTATAATAATAAAATAGATTTTAAGCCATATAAGACATTTGCTTTTTATAAGACAGGTATTGATAAAGCACCAATTTCTGATTTAGACAAAAAAAGAATTATGAGAGCTATTGAGGGAGAATTATTATTAAAAGGCATGACAAAATCCAAAACACCAGATGTTTTGGTAAGCTTATTCACAAAGTCAAGAGAGCGCGTAAATATTAATAATAACAATGCTGGTCTGGGATTTGGATATGGGGCATGGAATCCATGGATGTGGAGAGGAGGAAACCAATTAAATGTAAATCAATACACAGAAGGAACATTGTTTGTTGATATTATTGATGCTAGCAAAAAAGAGTTAATTTGGCAAGGGATAGGTTCTGGAATATTAAAAGCAAAAAATGTTGAGCAAAAAGAAGAACGTATTAAAGAGTTTGTAAAAGAAATTTTATCAAAATATCCTCCTGGAATGGAGACAAAATAAAAGAAATATAGTGTTTGTATATATTAGTATACAATAATCGAAATTAATAAAAAAGTAAAGAATTTATTTGATAGTTCACTAAAAAAAACCTCAGATTCCTGAGGTTTTTTGTCTTAATAAAAGAATATTAAGGCTCTATTGATAAAGAATACATACTTAAAACATGTATGTAATCCATAGCTTTTTTACATTTTAAAGAGTTAGGTTCAATTTCAATCATCATGTTCATTATAGAACCGTAACAGCAAACAGGAAGACATGTTCTATATGTTTCACAATTTTCATTTGCTTCGTCTAGTTTTTTTTGAATATAATTATCTAATTCAGTACCGCAATTTAAAACATAAAAACCATTGCAACTGTTTGGTTCATCAATATCAATATAAGTTTGGTAAATCATATTGTTTTGTTTGAAAAAACTACTTTCTCCGTTTTCAATAATTTCAATTGAATTAGAGTCGATTATGTTTTCAATATTAAATGAGGCAATTTTTGTTTCTTCATTTTCAATTACAATTACAGTTCCTTTTTTTTCTTCAGAAGCAATTACAGTTGTTTTACCATCTTCAAAAAATAAATAGTAAAACTCATATTCCTTTTTTTCAGTATTAGTAAGTTCTTCATAGTTTTCTTTTCCAATTGTTTTTATAAGCTTGTCTTTGGTAATCTTTTGCAATTTATTATCAGTTTTTAGATAACTTTTTAAAGATGTTGGAAATCCATTTTCTTTCCATGTATTATAATCTTCAAGAGCATTCAAAGGTATTCCTAAATATAATTTAGGTAAGCTGTTTAAAATAGCAGAATAACTTATTTCATTCTCTTTGTAAAGCTGATTATAGGTTTCTATAAATATATCTTCAAAAGATGTCTTTCCCATGATCAAGTCATCTTTAATAGTAAAAGCGCTTAACATGATATTGTCTTCGTAAACACCATTACTCATCATTATGTTATCTTCAACAATTAGTTTAGGTAAAACATCGTCTTTAATTGTGTCTTCAGCTAAGATGGCTATATTATCTTCAAAGATGGTTGCTATATATTCAAACACATTTTTTTCTTGTGCCATTTTATTAAAAGTAACGGCTACTTTAGTGGTTAAATAATCTTCACTTGTGATTTGTGTTTCTTTTTTTTGAATAGAAATATTTTCTGATGCTGTTTCTGTGTTTTCATCGGAATTACATCCGATTAAGAATAGAAAGGTTACGAAAGTTGATAAAATTAATTTTTTCATTTTTTATAGATTTTAAATATGTTAGTTTATTAATCTTCTTCATAACAATATTTATAGTTTGTTAAAAAGTAGATTTTAATCTAAATTATAATTTGTTAAAGTTTTTTTTTGTCAAAAACTTCCCGATGTAGTTTTTTTATTTCCCTATGTCTTTTTATCGTATATATTAGGTTGTGATACAGTTAGATCGATTTGTCTTAAGGAAATTCTATTAGTATAGAAGTTATCTAAGTAAAATGGTATCTTTACATCGTGTATAATAAGAGAATAGAATTAGAAGAAGGAGATTATTACCTTAATGAACAAGGTTATAAAGTGTTTACAAAACAATTTCATTTGAGAAGAGGATATTGTTGTAAAAGCGGTTGTAAACATTGTCCTTATGGATACGATAAAAAAACAGATAGTTTTAAATAGAAGTGACTTTTAAAACAAATTAGTTTCTAAAATAAAAACAAATAAAAATGATAAAAAAGATTTTAGTATTGGCAATTGCTATACAGTTTGCAGGATGTGCAGAATTACAAAAAGTAGCAAATCAGGTTTCTCAATCTAGTGGAGGAAGTGTATTATCTCAAGATCAAATAGGTAACGGTTTAAAGGAGGCTTTAAATAAAGGGATAAGTAATCAAGTATCTAAGTTAACTTCTACAGATGGTTTTTTTAAGAATGAGTTAGTTAAGATTTTATTACCAGAAGAGTTACAAAAAGTAGATAAAGGTTTGCGTAAGATTGGTTTAAGTTCTTTAGCAGATGAAGGTATTAAAGTGTTAAATAGAGCAGCAGAAGATGCGGTAAAAACATCAACACCAATTTTTGTAAATGCTGTAAAAGAAATAACATTTACAGATGCAAAAAATATTTTATTAGGTTCAGAAAATGCAGCAACTAGTTATTTACAAGGAAAAACAAATACAGCTTTGTACAGTAAATTTAATCCAGTAATTAAAAATTCATTTGATAAAGTAGGTGCAGATAAAGTTTGGAGTAACTTAATAACTAAATATAATAGTATTCCTTTTGTAAGTAAAGTAAATCCAGATTTAACAGATTATGTAACCAACCAAGCGTTAAAAGGTGTTTTTACAATGATTGCTGTTGAAGAAAAAGGTATTAGAGAAAAAGTAGGTTTACGTACTTCTAGTTTATTACAAAAAGTTTTTGCTTTACAAGATTAATATAATAAAAAAGTAAATGATTGATAATCAATAGAATATTTTTATTATATTTATAGTAGAAATATTTTATTGAATGTCACGTATAGAGGATTTATTTAAATATAGAAAACAATTAGAAGAGCGCTATCTTAAAATGACAGAGCTTTATAATGATTATAAATATGTAGATGAATGTAAAAGTGATGTTGCTTGTTATAAAGCAATGAAAATTTTAGAGAAAATAAATAGAGTTAAATATTTAGAAAACTCGTTAGTATAAAGTACAAGACATAAAAAAAGCAACCAAATTTGGTTGCTTTTTTTATGTCTTGTACTTTCTATTCTTCTTTAAAAAGTTGCTCTATGTAAGCAGCTTTCTTTTTTTCAGCTCTTTTTGCTACAGAAGGCTTCGTAAATTGCTTACGTTCTCTTAACTCTTGTAAAACTTTTACGTCTCTAAACTTACGTTTGTAACGTTTTAAAGCTCTTTCAATATTTTCACCTTCTTTTACTACGATTCTTAACATACTTTGAGTGTGTTTTGTTTGTTTTTTAAATTATTTTCTTTATTTATTCGAAGATTTTATTTTTTTGAATAAAAATTAGTGAAATTTAAATGAAGTCACTAAGAAAATCAGAAAATAAAATCTAGTTTAATATGTTACTCTATTTTAAAAGAAAATAATTTAAAAAAAATATTCCTTTATGTAGAATACAAATATTATGCAAAAGTACAACTAATTTAAAAGTCTTACAAATTAAAATAACTAAATAAATTAGAATATTTTAATTTGTGAATCTTTATATAGTCTCTCCTAATTCTTTTAATTTAGAAGTGTTTTCTGCAAGCATTAACTCATCAATTATTTTTTGAATATCTCCATTTACAATGTTAGATAAATCATATAATGTTAAACCAATTCTATGATCTGTAACACGACCTTGCGGATAATTATATGTTCTAATTTTTGCAGATCTATCACCAGAACTAACCATAGAACCACGTTTAAGGGCATCTTCTGCTTGTTTCTTAGCTAACTCCATGTCATATAAACGAGAACGTAATACTTTAAAAGCTTTCTCTTTATTTTTATGTTGAGATTTCTGATCTTGACATTGCGCAACCAATCCAGTTGGAGTATGCGTTAAACGTACAGCTGAATATGTTGTGTTTACAGATTGTCCACCAGGTCCTGAAGAACAGAAAAAGTCAATACGTACATCTTTAGGATTAATTTCTATATCAAATTCCTCAGCTTCTGGAAAAACCATACACGTAGCTGCAGAAGTATGAACTCTACCTTGAGTTTCTGTCTGTGGTACACGTTGTACACGATGTACACCAGCTTCAAACTTTAATGTTCCGTAAACATCATTTCCATTTACTTCAAACTGAATTTCTTTAAATCCACCATTAGTACCTTCACTATAATCAACAATAGAAACTTTCCAACCTCTACCTTCACAGTATTTAGTGTACATTCTAAATAGATCACCAGCAAAAATACTAGCTTCATCTCCACCTGTACCTGCTCGTAATTCAACTACGGCGTTTTTAGCATCTTCTGGATCTTTTGGTATTAATAAAAATTTAATTTCATCTTCTAAAACAGGAATTCTTTTAGTTGATTCATCCATTTCCATTTTTGCCATCTCTACCATTTCAGCATCACTTCCGTCGGCAATAATCTCTTTAGCTTCTGTAATTGTATTTAATAAACCCTCGTACTCGTTAGCTTTTTTTACTACCTTACCAAGATCTTTATATTCTTTATTAAGTTGTACATAACGTTTTTGATCCATTATAATATCTGGCTGGATAATCAAATCAGATACTTCATCAAAACGCTGTTTTACTATCTGTAACTTGTCTAACATTGTCTCTTTTATTGGATTGCGAATTTACAATTTTTTATCGGAATTTTAGTTAATTTTGAAATACGACTTAAACCTAAAATTATTTCTATTATGAGATTTATTATTCTTTTCTTTTGCTCTTTGTTTTTTATTTCATGTAATAAAGAAATAAAATTTGAAAAACCTACATGGTTATTGGGCAAATGGATTAGAACTAATAATGATTCTATAAAAACAACGTATGAGTTTTGGGATCAAAATTTTTCGGGTTTAGGATTTACGTTGCAAAATAAAGACACTGTTTTTATTGAAAAAATGAATATTATATCTAATAAAAGATTACTTTATCTTAGTGTAATAGGAATAGGAGAGACGCCTACATATTTTGCTTTTACAGAACAAACAACTACTTCTTTTACTGTAGAAAATGATAGAAATGAGTTTCCAAAGAAAATCAAGTATTATAAAGATAATGATACTTTAAAAGCTGTAATTTCAAATAAGGATTTCTCGGTGGATTTTAATTTTATTAAAATGAATAATAATTAAAAAAAGCTACTTGTTTTATTAGGGAATAAAGTAAAATTAATCATTATGAGAAAACTACTATTATTATTTATTATTAATATTTATACAGTTTCTTATAGTCAAATTATTAAAGGGACAATTTTAGATTTAAATACAAAGAAACCTATTGTTGGGGCTTCCGTTTATATAAATAGAACTTTTGTAGGGACTTCTTCTGACTTAAATGGAGAGTTTAAACTAGATGTTTCTAAATATAAATCAATGCAGTTAATAATTAGTTCAATAGGATATTATTCTAAAACTATAACTGATTTTTCTAGAGATAAAAAGTATATCGTTTATTTAGCTCCAAAAATTTATGAAATAAAAGAAGTAGTTTTGGATATTAAAAAATCTAAGAGAAAACGAAAAAGAAATTTAAAAAGGTTTAAAAATGAATTTCTTGGAACAACTTTTAATGCCATAGATTGTAAAATAATTAATGAAAAAGATATTTCATTTATCACAAGTATAGATAATGATACTATTAAAGCATTTGCATCAAAACCAATTTTAATTCATAATAAATCCTTAGGATATAAAGTAACCTATTATCTAGATAAATTTGAGTATTATAAAAAAAGCCAAACGGTTTTCTTTTATGGAAGCATTATTTTTAATGAAGATTTATCATTACAAAATAAAACATATGAAATAAAAAGAAGGAAAACGTATAATGGATCTAGAATGCATTTTTTTAGAAGCCTTTGGCTAAATAAGTTGCCATCATCAGGCTTTATTGTTAAAAGTGCCACAAATAATAATATCAAATATAAAGAAATTGTATTTAAAGATAAGAGTGATAAAGTGTTTTTTAGTTTTAATAAAGAAACACTAAAAATAGAGTACTGGCCAAATGTAAGTTATATTACATTTAACAAGGTAGATGTTTATTTTGATGAAAATGGTTATTTTGATCCGTCAGGTATAATTTGGAGAGGAGAAATGGGGGAGCAAAGAATAGCAGATTGGTTGCCTTATGAGTATTATAAAGAAAAATAAACACAAAGCTTCAAATAAAATATTTTATTTGAAGCTTTGTGTGTTATAAATTAATTGAGTTATACACTTAGTGTCTGTTTTATGTTCTTTTGATAAATAGGTTTATTGCTAACCATCCTTTCTATTGTTTTATGAAAAATACTTTGTTTGAACTGAGACCTATTAATTCTAAAACAAAACTCATCAAAATAGGCTTGGATATGCCATTTACTAACATGAGTTGGTATAGCTCTCAACCAAGATTTTAATTGCATAATCACAATATGTAATTCCTTAAAGTTTTTCCCTTGGTTACTTAATTTTTGTTCAATATTATATTTCTTTTTCAGTGGTTGGTATCCTCTCCATTTATCCGTAATAATTTGTGCTGATTCACTTATATGCTCCTCAAAAATTGGAGTTAAGGATTTTGCCGAATAATCATCAATAGATTTTACATAGTCTCTTTTTACTTGATGTTTCTTGCTTAATTCTACAGCAATAACAGCCTTTTTCTTTTTTGAATCATAACTTCTACCTTGTTTAGCTTCTTCTTTTCCGCCTACTGTAAATTCATCTACATGGACTAATTCTGATAAGGGATACTTCTGATTGCTTTGCATTGCTTTTCTGACTTTTTGCATAAAATACCATGCAGTGCCTTGTCGGATACTAAAACGTTTGCCCATTTGAATACTCGAAACACTTTTACTACTAGTTGACATTTCAAAAACAACACAAAATGCTTTGTGCAAACCAAACTTAACCTTGTGAAATAAAGTATTAGCCGTGGCACTTTCTACATGATGGCAACTATAGCAATGGTAATTGTATCCTAATTTTTCACACCCTTTTGTATGACCACATTTCATACATGTAAAGCCATCTTGCCATTTTACTCTTGCCAGATAAGCTTTACAGGCTTCATCATTTGGCAATTCTTTTATAAAGTTTAGTATACTTTGACCTTCAAATACTTCCATAATACCTAATTTTAAAAGAATAATTTACGGAATTTATATGACTAACTCAATAAATTAATATTCAAACGTTCCGTATTCACTTTTAATGGTTAGTTTTTTGGTGTCAGAAGCTTCAACTTTACCAATTACTTGCGCGTTTACATTATATGATTTTGATATTGAAATAATTTCTTCAGCTATTTCAGGAGAAATATAAACTTCCATTCTATGTCCACAATTAAATACTTGATACATTTCTTTCCAATCTGTTTTTGATTGTTCTTGTATCAATTTAAATAAAGGAGGAACAGTAAACATATTGTCTTTTATAATATGTAAATTATCAACAAAATGTAAAATTTTAGTTTGAGCACCACCACTACAATGTATCATACCATGCACTTTATTTGAAGAAAAATTAGATAAAATTTCTTTTATAATAGGAGCGTATGTTCTAGTAGGTGATAATACCAATTTCCCAGCATCTATAGGTGATTTTTCAACAGTATCAGTAAGTTTAGTATTTCCAGAATAAACTAAATCTTCAGGTACAGAAGCGTCAAAGCTTTCAGGATATTTTTCAGCTAAATATTTATGAAACACATCATGTCTTGCAGAAGTTAATCCGTTACTTCCCATTCCGCCATTATATTCAGTTTCGTAAGTAGCTTGACCAAAAGATTCTAAACCAACAATAACATCACCAGCTTTTATATTAGCGTTGTCAATAACATCGGCGCGTTTCATTCTAGCAGTTACTGTAGAATCTACAATAATTGTACGAACTAAATCACCAACATCAGCTGTTTCTCCACCAGTTGAATGAATTGTAACTCCGAATTTTTTTAAATCCTCAATTAATTCTTCTGTTCCGTTTATAATTGCAGATAAAACCTCTCCTGGTATTTTACTTTTATTTCTACCAATAGTAGAAGATAACATTATGTTATCTGTAGCACCAACACATAATAAATCATCAATGTTCATGATAAGTGCGTCTTGAGCAATTCCTTTCCAAACAGAAATATCTCCTGTTTCTTTCCAATACATATATGCTAATGAAGATTTTGTACCTGCTCCATCTGCATGCATTATTAAACAATAATCCTTGTCGTTTGTTAAATAATCCGGAACTATTTTACAAAATGCTTTTGGAAATAATCCTTTGTCTATATTCTTAATAGCATTGTGTACATCTTCTTTTGAAGCAGATACACCACGTTGTGCGTAACGTTTAGAAATTTCTTGACTCATGTGTTGTGTTGTTGTGGCGCAAATTTAGTTTTTCTCTATTTCTTATCAATAAAAAAACATTTTTTTTTATGTTTTCATTTTATTTGAATACTTAAAAATAAAAAGGATTTAAGTTGAATACGTATTTATGATACTTAGTTTTTAGTGAAAAATTACATTTTAGAGGATTTTAGTGTTTTTTTTCATCAAAAAAGCAAAATTTTAAAGAAAGAAAAGAATTGTAAATTGTTAATAGTTTTTAAAATCTAAAATAAAGACTACCTAAATTATAAGATTTTAAAAAAAACAACATTTTATCTTTTCATAAATAACGTATTCGTAAAAATACAGGTCAAATCATTTTTTTTTACCAATTTGATACTTATTCATATATATTTGTAATCATATTACTTAATAAAATTAATAACAACATAACAATGGCTAAAATTAAATTAGAGTACTTGTGGTTAGATGGTTACAAGCCAACCCAAAACTTAAGAAGTAAAACTAAAGTTGAGGAGCATGAAGACTTCAAAGGGACACTTGAAGAATTAGGAAACTGGTCTTTTGATGGTTCATCTACAAAACAAGCATCAGGAGGAGCATCTGACTGTATTTTAAAGCCAGTTGCAATATATCCAGATCCAGCACGTATTAACGGATGGTTAGTAATGACAGAAGTTTTAAGTGCAGATGGAACACCACACGAGTCTAATGCTCGTGCTACTATTGAAGATGATGATAATGATTTCTGGTTTGGTTTTGAACAAGAATACTTTATTATGGATAGAAATACTCAATTACCTTTAGGATTCCCTATCGGTGGTTATCCAGGACCTCAAGGTATGTACTACTGTTCTGTTGGTGGAAAAAACACTTTCGGAAGAGATTTTGTTGAAGAGCATGCTAATTTATGTATTGATGCAGGATTAAACTTTGAAGGAATCAATCAAGAGGTTGCATCTGGACAATGGGAATTCCAATTGTTTGCCAAAGGAGCTAAAAAAGCTGGTGATGAGATTTGGATTGCTAGATACTTATTAGATCGTTTAACTGAAAAATATGGATGGTACATTGAATATCACCCAAAACCAATTAAAGGAGACTGGAATGGTTCAGGAATGCATGCAAACTTCTCTAACTCTATATTAAGAGAATGTGGTTCTGCTGAAAAATATGCTGAAATATGTGAAGCTTTCCGTCCATTGACAAAAGAACACATTGAAGTTTATGGAGAACATAACGAACAACGTTTAACTGGAGATCACGAAACAGCATCTATTAATGATTTCTCTTGGGGAGTTTCAGATAGAGGAGCGTCTATTCGTATTCCAATTATCGCTGTAGAAAAAGGATATAAAGGATGGTTAGAAGACCGTCGTCCATCTTCTAACGGAGATCCATATAAAATTGCTTCAAGAATTATTAAAACTGTTAAGCCAGTTAAATAATTTATCAAAGTATAAAATTTTGAAAAGCACTTACATCTTTGTAAGTGCTTTTTGTTTATTTTAGAAATTATAATAATTAAAGTTGATATGGGTGCTATAATAAAAATAGAATATTGTAAACAATGTAATTGGTTGATGAGAGCTTCTTGGATGTCTCAAGAATTATTAACAACTTTTAGTGAAGAAATTCATGAATTTACTTTGGTTCCTGGAACTGGAGGAGTTTTTACTATAACTGCAAATAATACTGTAATATGGAATAGGAAAGAGAGAAAAGGTTTTCCTGGAATTACACAACTAAAAAAACTTGTTAGAGATGTTATTGCTCCAGAAAGAGGTTTAGGTCATATAGACAGAAAAATACATAAATAACTATAGAGAATATTGAAAACTAACTATCCAAAGTTAAATAACAAAAACATAGTTCTAGCCTGAATATCTTATAATAATAAGTGAGAAAGTATTTGTGTTTATTAGCAAATTCTGCTATTTCCTTTTATTAATAAGTATTTCTATAGATTCATTATAATTGAATGCTTTTAGCTGAATTTTATAATCATTCCAAAGTAAAGAATCGTATTTTATGTGAGCTTTTCCTTCAGTCCCATGAATGGAAAGTGAGTTTTCTTCAGGTATTTTATTTTTGGTTAGGGTTATATGTGCTGTTGCTTTTGTTGATCCTCCAACAAATGGACGCTTATGAGAAAAAGATATTAAGGATATAGAAAGCTTGTTCTCAAATTGGATTTCTTCATTTATATTTAATGTTATGTTTGTTCCATATTTTAAATCCATTTTGGTTGTTTTTTGGTTGTTATTTGTTTTTTGGCAGTAAATTGATGACGACATAAAAAGAAAAGAAAGAATATGAAAGGCTGTTTTTTTTGTGAGGAATAGGTAAAAATTAATGTTTAAAATTCCTATAATATTTTTCATTGTCGGTTTATTTAGTAAGGTTATTTACATTGCTTAAGAAACAAAAGTAGCAGATAAATTACAAATAGAAAGACTTATTAAGTAAATTAGGGTTTATAAATAAACTAGACCTGTTTATTATATATTGGAGATTTTCTAATGTTTTAATAAATAATTTCATTTAAAGGTTTCTATATATGAAAGATGAGTTATTTATGCTTTTCTTATAGTTTTAATCGCAGAGCGATAGCTAAGGTTTTGATTAATAAGGCACTGTACTGAAGAGTAGTAGTTTAAATTTTTTTAATATGTTTCGTTATTCTTTAATAAGTGTTTTTTTAAGCTGTAGTTTTAAAAACCAAGTAAATAAAACCAATGTAACCTAAGAATATAAAAACTCCTTTAAAACGGCCTAAAACATACTTCTTAGGAATAAATACTAAAGGAAGAAGTACAAAAGCAAAGCCTAACATCCAAAAAATATCTCTGGTTAAAATTTGAGGTTCAGTTACAGGAATTTCTTTTACTAAAGCAGTTACACCTAAAACAGAAGCGATATTAAAAATATTTGAGCCAATTAAATTTCCTAAAGAAATTGCTTTTTCACCTTTAACAGCAGCAATTATAGAAGCAGCCAATTCTGGTACACTTGTTCCTATTGCAATCATGGTTATAGATATAACACCTTCACTAACACCAAAGCTTTGTGCTAATTCTTTAGCACCTGCTACTAAAAAGTCAGACCCAAAATATAAAGAGATTGCTCCAATAATTAACCATAAAAATATTTTAGCATAGCTAACAGTTGCAAGTTTATCATCAACGTCATCATTTGCATCTTCCTTTTTTGCCGATTTTATTAAAACAATTAAAAAAACAACTAAAGAAATTAGTAATGTACCCCCTTCTAATTGTGTTAATAAATTATCATTTTTTAGGAAAAAATAGATACAAAAAGAAAAAGTCATCATTATTGGCCAATTCAGTTTATAAAAATCTTTGTTTACAGCTATTGGGCCAATAATAGCAGTAATACCTAAAACTAATCCAATATTAGCAATATTAGAGCCGATGACGTTATTTATAGCTATTGCTGGAGATCCGTTTAAAGCAGCTTGTAGACTAACTAATAACTCTGGAGCAGAAGTAGCAAAAGAAACTACAGTCATTCCTATTACCATTTTGGATATTTTTAGTTTAAAGGATAAGCCAATAGAAGACCTTACTAAAAATTCACCACCTAAAACCAATAATAACAAACCAATAATTACGTATGCAACGCTCATAAAATTTATTTTTTGTGCGAATATAGTTGATTCTTTTTGAAGTTTTAAAAATGTCTTTTTTATTGAAGGGAAAAATAAAAACAATAAAAAAGGACTCTTAAAAGATATATTTTCCTTTACTTTTTTTAAAACTTGAAAAAAACACCTTTATTTTATTTCATATAATCTGTTTTGATTGGTTTTTTGTTTTATTATGAAATGACTATGTAGCTTTTTGTGTTGTTATTTGTAGTTGAATGTGTTTTTTTTGGTTTAATTGTAAACTTAATTCAATTAATATTTAATTATACTTTTTGTGAGCATATTTCTATCTCATATATTCGGTAAACGATATCGAAATAAAACTTTTATTAACTAAAAAACTACCCAAAATGATACTAATTATATTAAAACTATTTGAAGCTGCAATTACAACTATCAACAACTTTTAACTATAAGCACTAACAAAATAAAATATACATTATGCTAATATTTATCGGGATTATATTAATAATAACAGGTTTAGGAACTATAATTTTTAAAGCTATTCTAAAAAACAAAACATATTTAAATTGGTTTACTAACAAACGGAGTATACAAATTGCATTATCTGGTGTTTTAATAGCTTTTTTAAATGGAATGTTCTTTTATGCTGATGCAGGAACTGCTTATGCGGTTCAATATATAACAGGTGGAGATAAAATGATTACAACACAAGGATTAAAATTAAAATGGTGGGGAAGAATCATACCGCTTTCCTATGAAACATCAATTAAAGATATTATTGTAGTATCAAATGATGATCTACCTAAAAACGGACAAGGTATTTACAATAGAAAAGCACAGCGTTGGGAATTTAGTGATGCTATTAAAGCAGAAATAAGTACCTCTGTTATTGTGGGAGTGAATATAAATGATGAAGCTGTATTTTTGAATATGGCTGACAGAAATAAAAGTGAATCTAAATTGATTTATGGTAGGGTTTTACCAAATATTGATGCAGCAATCAAAAACACTTGTAAATTAATGGATGCACAGGACTATATCTCAGGTCAAGCTTCTGATTTTGATCGTTATTTTAGGGATCAACTAGAAAATGGAATGTATCAAGTAGAGCAATATTATGAAGCAGAAAACGAGAAAGAGATTGTAGGAGATACCACGACAGTAAGAAAGATAAATGTAGGTAAATCAAGCAAGCAAAAGAAATTCAGAATCAAAAGAGATGCTAGTGGAAATATAGCAAGAGATAATTCAAATAGTTTAAAACAATATGGGTTAAAAATTTATCAAGCCCAAGTAACAGGTATTGATTGGGAAACTTCTTTTGATGAGCGTTTAGATTTACAGAAAAATGAGGTAGCACAGACACAATTAGAAAAACAACAAGCAGAACGAGAATATTATAGAGCTAAGAAAGAAGTAGCTAAAGGAGAGTCTGAGAAAGCAAAAGAGAGAGCTAGATTAGAGAAAATTCAAATTCAACAAACTATTGAAGCGGAAACAAGAGCAAAAGTAGCAGGATTTAATTTGATAAAAGAGAAAAAGCAATTTGAAGTAGAACAGTATAAAGCTAAAAGTAAAAAAGTAGCTGCTGATGCTCAATATTATGAAAATGCAAAATTAGTAAGTGCAGGTTTAACACCTCAGGAAAAAGCTGAATGGGAATATAAAATAGCAGTAGGTGTAGCAGGAGAATTAAAAAGTTTGCAATTGCCGCAAACATATATTTCAGGAGGAGAGAAAGGAAACGATAGTGGGAATTTGCTACAGTCTTTAATTGGTGCTGACTTAGCCAATAAAATGATGGAAAAGAAATAATAAAGAATTGTTAAATGCGAGGAGTAAGCTATGAATCTCCTCGTATTCTAATAAATAATTACTATATTTAGTAAAACAGGGTGCTATTTTAAATAGTATGAAATATTAATTTAAAACATAAAATTATGGCAGAGCATATCAAAGTATATACAGGTGCATCTCTTTTGACTAATAGATTGGCTTTTTTATTAGATGAAAGTAATATACCATCGTTAATTAAAGATACTAAAGAATCTGGAAGATTAGCTGGTTTTGGAGCTACAGAATGTTCATCGGAATTGTTTATATATGATTCAGATTTAAAAGAGGCAAAATCAATAATTGAAAATTTTAGAAAAGAAATTGCATAATAGTTTTTGTATGTGAAATATAGTTGTATATTTGCACCCGCAAAACGGCCACGTGGCGCAACTGAATAGCGCACTTGATTACGGCTCAAGAGGTTGCAGGTTTGAATCCTGCCGTGGTCACAAATTAGAATAGCGAAAGCGAAGAAGTTACATTTTAAAAGATGTAAAGTCTTCGCTTTTATTCTTTTAGAAGGATGTCTAAAAAGATTAATACCCAGATGCAAATACAATAAACTAGTATTAACTACCCAGCAAACTTCCCAATTAATATGAGTAGGAAGTTAACATCTAAAATAACGCTTAAAAAGGACTATATAAGGAAAGATGGAAATTGTGCGATGTATGTACATGTTTTTTTAGATAGGAAGCGTAAAAGAGTACCTTTAGATATTTTTGTAAAGCCAAAACAGTTTGACGAGAAAAAGCAACGTATAAAAGGAAGTTCTCAAAAAGCATCTTACATTTCATGTTTCTAGACATGCTTTTGTTACTAATTATTTTATTAAAGGAGGAAGAGTTGAGAACCTTCAGAAAACATTGGCACATTCTAATATTAGAGAAACAATGATATATGTTCATACTGTTGAAGCTATAATGAACTCTGAAATAATAAATTTGGACAGTATTTTAGATTAACAACTACACTAACAACAAACTTTTTGAAAAAAGTGTATTTATTGTATTCAAAACGCAACGAAAACGCAACGAAAACGCAAAAACGCAATAAAATCAAAACTTACAGACGAATACAAAGCATGAATACGTTTATGTTTTTTCATTTTGTTTTGTATTATAGGGGGGGGGTGTACTCATAGGAAAAAACAACCCGTTTTTAAGGTGATTTTGGTGAGAGTTTATAAAATTAAATGTACTCAATATAAAGAATGGAAGAAAAAGACTGTCTGGGAGAAAAGTATAGTATAAAAAAATAAGCCCTTAAAAAGGCTTATTTGAAGTTGTGTATTTTAGTTTTTTTGACTTGCGCAACGGTTACCATTATTAGCCAATGTATTTTTTCAATATCAAAGCTGAACAATGACCTCCAAATCCAAAACTGTTACTTAAAGCATAATTTATTTTTTTTGATGTTTTTTTTCCTAATGACAGGTTCATTTTTTTTGGAATATTATCATCGATTTCTGATGTATTCATTGTCGGTGGAATTAAGTCAGTTTTAACAGATAAACAAGCCGATATTGCTTCAATAGCACCTGTTCCTCCTAATAAGTGTCCTGTCATAGATTTAGATGCACTAATTTGCACTTTGTCAATGTTTGTTTTAAACAATTTTTCGATTGCTTTAATCTCAGATAAATCCCCTACACCTGTAGATGTTGCGTGTGCATTTATATAATCAATTTCATTTGGTGTAATATTGGCTTCTTTTATTCCGCTTTGCATTGCTAAATATGCACCAAGTCCTTCAGGATGTGTACCTGTTATATGATAAGCATCAGAACTTTCTCCACCTCCAACAATTTCTGCATAAATTTTAGCCCCTCTTTTTACTGCTGAATCTAAACTTTCTATAATTAATGCTCCGGCTCCTTCTCCAACAACAAAACCATCTCTGTTTTTATCAAATGGTTTTGAGGCTGAACTATAATTTTCATTATCTGTAGACATTGCTTTCATTGCGTTAAATCCTCCAATTGATGATTCTGTAATTGGTGCTTCTGAACCTCCTGTAATTATAATGTCTGCTTTTCCTAATCTGATATAATTGAAAGATTGAATTATACTTTGTGTGGATGATGCACAAGCCGTAACAGGACAATAATTCACTCCTCTTAACCCGTGTTTAATTGATATCATACCAGATAGAGTGTTGGAAATTATTTTAGGAATAAAAAATGGGTTAAAACGAGGATTAAAATCACCATTTGTATAATTTATAATTTCTTTTTCAATAGTTTCAAATCCACCTATTCCACTTGAAAATATTACACCAATTCTATTCGTGTCTAATTTTGAAAATTCTAGTTTAGCGTCTCTAATTGCTTCTTTTGCAGATATTAATCCATATTGACTGAATCTATCAAGTCTTCTGGCTTCCTTGCGGTCAAAGTAGTCAAGGGGTTCATAGTCTTTAATTTCACAAGCAAATTTAGTTTTAAATTTAGTTGTATTAAAACGTGTTATTTTGTTTGCTCCTGATTTTCCTTCTAATAAATTATCCCAATATTCTTTTACATTTTTACCAATAGGTGTAATTGCTCCTAATCCTGTTATTACTACTTTTTTCATATTCTTCTATTATATTCATATACCGTAAGGTATATGAATGGTTAAATTTTTTTTACTTTCGTTTTAAATTAAGAATTTCTTTTTCTAGATATTCTATATTGTTTAATAAAATTTCTGGTTTGTTCAATGTTTTTGCCAATAGAATACTACCCTCAATCAGAGAAATCATTCTATAAGAAAAACTATGTACATCAATATTTTCAATTTCTTTTCTATTGATTCCATCTTCGATAATAGAAGTAACTTTATGATGCCAATTGTGAATTGTTTTTATTACTTCTTTAAATAACAAATCATTTACATCATCCGAATCTACAGCTGTATTTAATATAGCACAACCACCATTACTAAAAATAGGTTTAAATGATATTCTATAATGATTTAGGGAAGCAATTAATTTGTTTATTGCATTATTTTCTTTTTCAATTTTATTTAATATTTGTTTAGTTTGAAATTTGTAATTGTATTTAAAAGCTTCTAATGCGACCTCGTTTTTATCTTTAAAATTGCCATAAATACTACCTTTTGTTAGTCCAGTAGCATTAGTCAAATCAGACAAATATGTTCCTGTATATCCTTTTTTATTGAATATAGAAGCTGTTTTCTCAATTATTAATTGTCTAGTTCTTTCTGACCTTATCATAATGCAAATATACCTTACGGTATATATATATGCAAATTTCATTTTCCTTGATTTTTATTTTTTGAGGAGTGATTTTATATATTGGCTAGGATTAGTACGGGGTTGAAAATCGACAAGATTTTCGAACAAGGATTAAGCCAAAGTCTTTTTTATTGGTTTTAATTTTCTTTTACAAAGCCAAATCAAAAAGGATTTGGCGACCTAGTAAATATACATAAAACTTTGAGAAAGAAACAAAACCCGTATTAATTTTAGCCGGTGTTGTATGCCGTTTTATTTAAGCTTTTCTACTAGATGAATAAGTCTCTGTGAATGCTTTTTCGCTTTGGTCTTTACTTCTTCTTCAGTATAACCAGCTACTAATGAAGTTCCGTGAAAATAGACTGGGTCAATATAATTCATCTGAGTGTAATAAGCTGTTTGCTCCATATTTTTACAGAATTCATTCAATCTGAAATGATGTTCTCTTAATGTTCGATATTCTTTTTCAGGTGCACCAACCGTAAAACTGGGTATAAAATTCTTGTTTTTCAACTTATCTCCGTTTGTTCCATATGCAAATTTATAAGTTAGCACCGTATCAAACCAATGCTTTAAAATTGCGGGCATATTATACCAATAAAACGGATATTGGAAAATGATAGTTTTATGTTTCAATAAAGCTTCTTGTTCTGCTTTTATGTCAATATTGTAATCTGGATATAGTTTTTGAATATCTCTTATTTCTATATCTAAATCGCTTTTCTTTAGTTCTTCAATAATAGTTTTGTTTGCAAATGACTTTTCAAAAGTCGGATGTCCTAAAATAATAAGTGCCATTTTTGTTTTTTTATACTATAATAATTATAGTTGCAAAACTATTATTAGTACTTTACATTTGCAATAACTATTAATTTAGATAGGTTAGAATAATAAGTTATGAAAGATGAATGTATTAGTGATTACGTTAAATTTAAAGGGAAAATTTATCCTTGTTCCGTTAGTTTGACAATGGATTTAGTAGGAGGAAAGTGGAAAGCTGTTATACTTTACCATTTAATTGATGGAAAAAAAAGATTTAGTGAACTTCGTAGAGAAATGTCTGCTGTTACCGAAATGACTTTGAGTTTACAATTAAAACAATTAGAAAAAAATGGTTTAGTTTCAAGAACAGTTTATGGTAAAAAACCACCAATAAAAGTTATTTATAGCTTAACAGACTTTGGTAAATCATTTATTCCTGTTTTGGAGTCAATTACTAAGTGGGGCAATCAAGTTGTAAATGAAAAAGGTGAATTTGTAAACGGATTGTCTTAAATGTCATACAACGTTTTAGTTATTGTTAGTACGGGATTAAATTAGCATTTAATTTCGGGTTAAGCGATTAGCCAAAACTTTTTATTTTGTTTTAATTTTTCTTGTTCTAAAGCAAAATCAAAAGATTTGGCGACCTTGCAAATAGACAACAACCTTTCGGTTAAACACTAACCGCCCAATTTGCTATATATAGTGTTAGCCTTTCGCCTTCTTTATTTTTCCGTTTCTAATGGTTTCTTTTTGATAAATACAGATTTTTACGAACTTGTCGCTGTAATTAGTATCTCCTATATATTCAGATGCGAGACATGCACATCCCTCTGAACAAAATCTATTTTCACTATAATCTTTTTTTGTAGTTTGAAAATGCAAATCCTTATATTCATAACTATTCAGGTCAAAACCCGTAAATCAGGGAACACTTAAAGATTTTTTTGTCTGGGTAAACCATTATGTTTCCTCCCTTTTCATCTCTAATTACACACGCACTGTTTTCTTTTGTAATTTTGTTTCTATCAATGAAGTTCGAATCAAAATTTATTGTAATTTCTTTTGAGATAAATACTACTTCCTCTCTAAATTTTAACCCCAATGACTTTGCAAGTGAAATATTATTTCGTAGCTTATCAAAAGAGTTTTTACCTCTCACAATTTCATGAACAGAACCTATTCCGTCTATACTTAAAACGATTAAAGATTTATATTGTAATCATATTCATTGAGAAACTTAGTTAAGGGTTTAGTACCATTAGTTACTAACTGAATACTACCGTACCCAATTTTGAAACCTTCTTTGACAGCATCAATAATTCTGGGATATAAAGTAGGTTCATCACCAAGTAGACTTATTTTTGTTGCTCCACTTTTTTTGCAGTTGTAATAATATTGATATAATCATTCCATTTTATATTATTTTTTGTTTCTAATTTTTCACCAATAAAGCAATGAGAACATCTCAAATTGCAATCTTCATTTAAGTACAAATCTAAATGGTTCTTCGAGCCATAGAATAAATTCATGTAAGTATATTGTTTATTTTTTTAGGAATTAATTTGTTGTTGTCAAAACAATCTATTTCTCTTTGGATTCCCAATCTAACACATTACAACTATTATAAAACCGTTCAATATCAGCTAGATAGTTATAGTGGAGTTGAGGGTGAGTACCCAAAGTCAGTTCTAACACAACTGATTCTGGTCTGAACTCTGCCGTGGTCACTTTTTAAATTAAGTCCTTTATTTTCAAGGTTTTTTTATGCTTATTATTTGCCTATAATTTGATTTGTATTGATTTTAGAAATAATTGTTTAGTTTTTTTGAAAAGTTAAAAACTTATATGTAATTAAAGGAGTTGTTATTGTGTAATATCAATTTATATAATAGGTTTTGTGTCTTTAGTTCTTTTAAAGATGTAGATAAGCTGTCAGAGGTTCTTTGTAAAGTTTATTCAATATGTAAAAATTAAGTAATGGTGTAATTATTGTTTTAATAAAGATGTGATTTTTAAGATTTATTTTTAATTTTGTAGCTTTAAAACACATAAAATCCTCAAAAATGAAAAAAATAATTACACTTCTATTGTTTTTTGTTATTGTCAATGTTTCTTCTCAAGAAAAAGAAGGAGATAGAGATGGAATAATATTTTATTCAACTATTGAAAGAACAGATACATTTTATAATATAAACATTGATTTATATGAGTTAGGAAAGGTGAGGCATATTGAGGTTGAATTGTATGATGATAATGAAGTTAAGCTTGCTTCAAAATTAGTGAAGTTAACTTTTAATGATAAAAAATATTACCTTTCAGGAAATGATGATGAAGTTGTTGTGGAAACTCAAATAGAGGATATTAATTTAAAGTTAGAGAATCCAGATACTACCTTAAGTTACCCAAAATTAAAAATAAAGATGCTTGATAATAGTTATGATTTGATTGATTACTATCAAAAAATATTTTATTAAAATAGAAACACCGAGTCATTGACTCGGTGTTTTTTATTCTTAGATTCCATCCTAATATCCCTATAATACCATTGCAATAGAATCGTGACTAATATAAGCTTTTTTATTAATATAGGTAGTTTAAAGCTGTTATATCATTGTTATTAAATTCTCCATCTTCATTACTTGAAAAACAAGCTAACATAACTGAAGTAGAATCATAACCTTCAGGTGTTCCAGGAATTGGATTTGCACCTACACCAGCAGTACCTTCATTAACGTTTTGTCCACAACTTTGTCTAGAAAACCAATCAGTATGTCTAAAACCTACTGAATGTCCAATTTCATGAGTAATTACATGTTCTATAACATTTGTATCAGAGCTACTTAAACCGTAGATTTGAACAAATTTAAAAGGAGCTCCGTTTTCTGGAAAACCGGCTGAACCACCTGAACCACTTTGGTTAGCATTGTTGTTGTAAACTACCATGTCTTTACTATCGAAATCAGTTCCGTAAGTTAAATTAAAGGTAATAGATAAGCCTAATCTATTATAGTTGTTTACAGCCCATTGTAAAGCGGTTTGCTCATTGGTTGTTAAGGCAAAACCAGAACCAGTATAACCAATAATATCTATCACAGTATTTTGTGAAACTAAATTATTAGTGTGGTAGTTTTTTGCAGATAAACCTTGTAATGACTTTAAAGCTTGAGCTTGTTCCATAGACATATGAAGATCTCCTTCAAGTTGAATCATTTCTTTTGTTGTTCCGTCAGGTAACATAAAATCAACTACTGTTGCGTCAGATGTGTTAATGTCGTAATCTGCAAGTTTGGATAAAATTCCTTGTGAAATTTCATTTGCCGCTATTGGCTCATCTTGAATGTTCTTTTCACTTTCACAAGAAATAAAGCTCATTCCTGCTAATAAAACCGACAATTGAATAATTTTGAATTTTTTCATTTTAGTTTAGTTTAATATTTGTTAATAATTAATTATTTAACGAAATTAGTGTGAAATATTTAATTATTTAGTTAATATTTAATATTTTAACAAAAATGTATTTTTTGTTTGATATAAAACAATTGTAAAATTTAGGTTAAATTAAGGTAAAGTATTGTTAGTGCTGATGGGAAAGGGTTTTTGTATCTATCTCGTAATCAGTTTTTTGTTAAATACTAAATTACATTTTTTGATAAATTTTATTATTTAGATTTGATGGGGTCTTTTTTGTAATTGCTGTTATATGTTTTATTCTTCTGAATTCTTTGTTTTATATGGGGCTTTATTAAATAAATGTTTTCTTTGGTTTTAAGGATATGGTTATTTAAACGTTATTTTTTTGACAAATAATTATTTTTTTGTTAAAATTTTAATATATTCACGGTGTTTAAAATTATAAACCCTTCAAAAATGAAAAAAACTATTCTAACTATTACTGTTCTTTTAACTATGTTTTCATGTTCAAACAATGAAGATCTTACTGAGCAAGAGGTAATACAACCTGATTTATTATCAAGAGAAGAAATTAATACAAAAATTAAAAAGTCATTAGAGTCTACTGGAGACTTTATTTGGGGAGACACAGATGCAAATACAATTTATAGTGCATTAAAATTAAGTAACGAAATTTTAACGATTGGTTATGGTTCTTCTAAAAATGAGTTTCAAAGAAGTACAGCTTCTGCAAGTATTAAAGATGAATTAATAGCTTTAGTAACTAATAATGAAGAAGCAATTGGAGCAGCTAAAAGTGAGGAAGAAGAAGTACTTGTAGATGAGTTTATTAATATTATAGATATTAAGGTTACAAATAAAGAAACAATAGAAACTCTTTTAGGTGATTCAAGAGTACGTTATATTGAGCCTACAGGATATGATTTTTCTGCAAAAGATAGTGATATTCAATCTAGGTCTTTTTTAAGTGACTCTGGTTGTGGTTATAATTCTTCAACATTAGCATCAGTAGATTATACAACTGTTGCTCCTGGGGCAAGAGTTCCTTGGGCTTTTTATGCTCATAATATTCCAACTGCATGGAATTATAGTACTGGTGCTGGAGTAACTTTAGCTGTAATTGATACGGGTTTGTCTCCTGAGCAAAGTTTAATGAATGGTAATTTTAATGATGGATATTCATCAGGAAGAACGGTAGAGAAATTTGGAACTTTTATTGATTCTTGGTGGTCTTGGTCAAATAATTATGATGGTGTGAATGATAAATGTGGTCATGGAACAAGTATGGCATCTGTAGCTGTAGCACCAAGAAATAATAATAATCAACCAGTTGGAGTTGCTTATAACGCAAATTTAATATCTTATAGAGCAGTTGAAGATGTATTGATTAATGATTATCATGAAAAGAAAGGTGTTGCAGATGCGTTAACAGCTTTAGGAAATAGGAGTGATGTTAAGGTTATATCGATGTCTTTAGGAGCTTTATTTACTGTAAATAAAGTTGAAGATGCTGTAAAGTATGCTTATGGAAAAGGGAAAATGATTGTTGCTGCTGGTGGTACATCTACTTCTTTTACTACTTGGTATGGAGTTATTTTTCCAGCAAGTATGAGTGAAACAGTTGCTGTAACTGGAGTTAAAGAAGGTGAGTATGATAATTGTGATACTTGTCATAAAGGATCTAAAATTGATTTTACAATTCAAATGCAACGTACTAATGGTACAGATAATAAAATACCAGTATTGAGTTATTATAATAATAATTCAGATTACGAAGGAGGATCTTCTATTGCAACAGCAACAACAGCAGGGATAGCAGCTTTAGTTTGGTCTAAGAACCCAACATGGACAAGAGATCAAGTGTTAAATAAAATGAAGCAATCATCTGATTTATATCCTAATAAAAGTTCAGATTACGGTTATGGAAATATAGATGCATTAAAAGCCGTTCAATAATATAATTAATTCAATTTCTATTTTGTTTTGTAAAGTCTCACGAATTTATCGTGAGGCTTTTTTAGTTTTTATTTTTTACCGAAATAAAATAAACTAATATTATAATCGTTATCTGTGAATAATCAATACTTAATCAAAAATGAAAAATTTATTAATTCCCATAACAATTTTCGCCTTAACCTTAGGTTCTTGTGTTTCTAAAAAGAAATACATAGCATTAGAAACTCAGTACAATAACACCAAGGGTAATTTGCAAAAAACAACATTAGAGAAAGAACAGTTAGAAGCTAAGTTTTCTAAAATTGAAGAAAGAGTTGTGAGTTACAATGAAAAAATTAATTCATTAAAAAATTACAATACCGACTTAAAAGAAGAAAATAATGTAAAGTTAGATATGGTAGGTAAAACAGCTGTAATATCTAATTCAATGAAAGAAAAAATGAGAGAAACATTGAAAAATGTTGATCCATCTGAGCTTGCAAATGCAACAACATTAAAAGATTCTATGAATGTAGCAATAGCTTATAGTTTAAAAAAGTCTATTGATATGTCTTCTTTAGAGAATTCAGATGATATAAATATTGATATTGATCAAACTGTTGTAATGATTTCTGTAGCAGACAATATGTTGTTTAATACAGCAAGTTACAAAGTAAAGAATAAAGCATATAAGTTAATAGAACAATTAGCAAATGTTATTAAATCAGAGCCAAGTATGGATGTAATGATAGAAGGACATACTGACTCTAGAAGTATTAATACTCCAGCGATAAGAGATAACTGGGATTTAAGTGTAAAGAGAGCTACTTCTATAGTACGTATTTTAGAAAATAAATATGGTGTTGCAGGGAGTAGATTAATAGCATCTGGTAGAGGTAGTTCTGTTCCTTTATTAGAGAATACTACTAAAGAGAATAGAGCTCGTAATAGAAGAACAAGAATTGTTATTTTGCCAAACTTAGATAAGTTTTTTGGTTTGATGGCAACAAATGAAACTTTAGAGCCTTAAAATATTTTGTGTTTAATTTATAAACTCCTATTTACTTTATTTTGTAAGTAGGAGTTTTTATTTGTTATTAAGTTTATAGAATTACTTCTGGTATTGAGTAGTTTTTATAGTATTGCATTAAAACAAAAGAACATATAACAGAAGAAGCAATGCCTTCAATAGCAAGAGCAAAAATTACCATTATTAAATTTAAGTCTTTTCCCCAAAATGAAGAATTTTCTAAAACAGACATAAAGCTTGGTTCTATAAAGCCAACATAAATTATTAGGCCAAGTATTGTAAATGCAACACTAAATATAGATGTTGCTATACCAACAGAAAAATTATTAATATAAAGATTCTCTTTATTAACGTCCATATTGGTTTTTATGGCATTGTTTACACCCCATAAAACAAATACAAAATTTAAAAAACGAAGTTCAGAAACTTCGTCTAAACCTAATATTTTAGTAATTAAAAAGTATATAACAATACCAGCATAGATTATAAGAGCATTTTTTAATATGATTTTTTGTGAATTCATAAGATTATTGTTTTGGTTAAACTTTTGTACATCTTAAATATACGAAATAATCAAATGGAAATCAATGGTTTATGTTGTAGCTTCTTTTAGTATTGTAATTGGGTGTTTGGCAATTCTTTTTGTTCCGTCGTAAATTTGATGACGACAGCTTGTACCGGCAGCAACTATCTCAGTATTACTACTGCATTTCCTAACTTTTGGAAATAAAGTATCTTCTCCAACTTGCATACTTACTTTGTAATGTTCTTTTTCGTAGCCAAATGAACCTGCCATTCCACAGCAACCAGTATTCATAATAGTTACTTTGTAGTTTTTGGGAATATTTAAAATAGAAAAAGTCGCATGTGTACTTGATAGTGCCTTTTGATGACAGTGTCCATGGATTTTTAATGTCTTCTCATCGCTAACAAATAAAGAATGATCAATATTACCTTTTGTGTTCTCTTTTTCTAGGAATTCCTCAAAAGTAAAAGTATTCTTTGCTATTTCTTTAGCGTTGTTTTTATCATCTGCTAAACGTATATATTCATCTCTAAAAGTTAAAATAGCAGAAGGTTCAACACCAATTAAAGGTGTGTTTTCTGTAATTAAGTCTTTAAATATATTAACGTTTTCATTAGCAATTTCTTTTGCTTCTTTTAAAAAACCTTTAGAAATATAACTTCTCCCACTTTCTAAATGCTTTATAATTTTAGGAGTATACCCAAGTTTTTCTAATAAAATAACAGCGTCTTTACCTATTTCCGCATCATAAAAATTAGTGAATTCATCTGAAAATAAATAAACTATTTTATTTTTTTCTTGTGTAGTTCTTTTTTTATACCAAGTGTTTAATGTTTGTTTGGCTAATTTAGGAACCGAACGTTCTGTGGCAACTCCCATTATTTTTTTAGCTAACCTAGTGTTAGTTAAAATGTTTGTAATGGTAGGTAATTTACTTCCGAGTTTATTGTACTTAGCGTTATTAGCAAATAGTTTACTTCTAAAAGAGTATCCATTAGTTTCCTGGTACTGGTATAAAAACTCTGCTTTTAAAGTTGCTACATCAACATTACTGGGACACTCGTTGGCACAAGCTTTACAACTTAAACATAAATCAAAAACCTCTTTTAATTCTTTATGGTTGAATTTATTTTCTTTATCAGAATTAGTTAAAAATTCACGTAATGTATTAGCCCTTGCTCTAGTAGTGTCTTTTTCATTTTTAGTAGCACGGTAACTAGGGCATAAAGTTCCGCCAGCTTCTGCAGATTTTCTACAGTCACCAGATCCGTTACATTTTTCAGCTAATTTTAGAATACCTTCGCTTTCAGAAAAATCTTGTATGGTTTTAATAATAGGTTCTTTTCGGTCTACTTCGTAACGTAAACTTTTATCCATAGGAAAAGCATCTGTAATTTTCCCTTTGTTAAAAATATTATTTGGATCAAAAGCTTTTTTAATTCTTCTTAATAATTGATAATTTTTATCACCTATCATTAGTGGGATAAATTCTGCACGTACAATTCCGTCACCGTGTTCTCCACTAAAAGAACCTTTATATTTCTTTACTAATTCGGCAGTTTCAGTTGTTATTTTTCTAAATAAATCAACATCTTCAGATTTTTTCAAGTTTAAAATTGGACGTAAATGTAACTCTCCAGCTCCAGCGTGTGCATAATACACAGCTGTTTGTTGGTATTTGTCCATTATTTTAGAAAATTCTTCAATGTATTCTGGTAAATCATTTAAGTCAACAGCTGTATCTTCAATACAAGCAACCGCTTTTTTATCACCAACCATATTACCTAAAAGTCCTAATCCAGCTTTTCTTAAGTATAATACTTTAGCAATGTTTTCTCCATATACTTTTGGATGATGATATCCAAAGTTGTTGATTTTTAAATCATTAATAAGTGCATCTGCTTTTTTTTCTGCTTCATCAATTGTTTCTGCTTTTACTTCTAGCATTAGAATTGCATCAGGATCGCCTTGTATAAAAAAACGATTTTTTGCCTGTTCACGATTGTTCTTTGTACAATCTAAAACGACTTTATCCATTAATTCACATGTGAATAAATTATGTTTCATAGCAATAACTGTTGCCTTTAAACTTTCATTTACACTTGTGAAATGGGGAGCTACCATAATACTATGAGTAGGTGGTAAGTCATCTAATTGAATAGTAATTGCTGTAGAAAAAGCTAAAGTTCCTTCACTACCAGATAAAAACTGAGCAGGATTAATGGTTTGTTTATTTCCTCCAAATAAATCTGAAGTTAAAAATTCATCAATAGCATATCCTGTATTTCTACGATGGATAGTCTCTTTTGGAAATTCATTTTTTATTTCTTGCTGAACTTCAGTTGGTTTTAATTCATTTAGGATAGATTTATAAATCTTTCCTTCTAAATTGTCTAGGAATGTTTTTTGTTTAAATTCTTTAGAGGTTATTTCTGAAAATGTAGCTAAGCTTCCGTCAGATAAAATAGTATCAATAGTGATAACTTTATCGCGTGTAACACCATAACGTATAGAAGTACTACCTGATGAATTGTTTCCAACCATTCCACCAATCATGCATCTGTTAGATGTTGATGTGTTTGGACCAAAAAATAAACCAAAAGGTTTTAAAAAGCGATTTAAATCATCTCTAATAATTCCAGGTTCAACCGTTATTGTTTTGTTTGCTTCATCAAAAGCAAGAATATTTGTAAAGTATTTAGAAACGTCAACAATAATTCCGTCACCAACACATTGTCCAGCTAAAGATGTTCCTGCTGTACGAGGTATTAACGTCGTTTTATTCTGAGTAGCAAACTCAATAAGTTTAATAATGTCTTCTTTGTTTTTAGGATATGCAACAGCTAACGGAGTTTTTTTATAAACAGAAGCGTCTGTTGCGTATATACTTTTATGAAGTTTGTCAAATAACAATTCACCTTCTAATGAATTGTTTACTGTTTCTAGTTGGTTGTTCATCTGTATACCTTTTTTAAAAGGTTTGTAATTGTGTTGTAGGAATTATTAATCTAATAGAATATAGTTATATGTTATCCTAGTAGAGATAATGCTTTTCAGCTACAAATATCAATATTTAATTTTTCATTTTACATATTTAACCCATGATTGTTCTTATATAATTATAACAAAAAAGGTAAATATGTTATATTTTTTTATTTTGAAAACTTTTTTACTTTTAGTTTTTTGTTAAAAGTTAAAAATAATGAGTTATTTTTAAGATAATTATAAATTAAATTACATAAACTATTCTTTAAATGAATATAACACAAATTTTTGATCGATTATGGAAGGAATATACTGAGCGTACACCTTCTGCACAAAAAATTAAAGATCTATTTATAGATAAAGGAAATACTGTTTTTAATGATCATGTAGCTTTTAGAACTTTTGATGATGAAAGAGTGAATATAGAAGTGTTAGCAACTCCTTTTATTAATGTTGGTTATATTGAGTGTGGTGATTATGTTTTTGAAACAAAAAAGTTATATGCTAAGCATTACGAACATAAAACAGATAGAAATGCGCCAAGAGTTTTTATAAGTCAGTTAAAAACAGAAGAATTTTCTAAAGAACTACAGGGTATTGTAAAAGAGATTATAGATGGTTTATCTGTTGATGAATTAAAGTCAGATAATTTAGTTTTTAAAGGTAGATTATGGGATAAACCAAGTATTGAAATATATAATATGCTACAGGAAGAAAGTGAATATGCAGCTTGGTTGTATGTGAATGGTTTTTGTTCAAATCATTTTACAGTTGATGTTAATAAATTAAAGACTTTTGATTCGTTATTGGAGGTTAATAATTTTTTAAAGGAAAATAATTTTAAAATGAATACTTCTGGAGGAGAAATAAAAGGAAGTGCTGAAGAATACTTAGAGCAATCGAGTATTTTGGCTGATAGGATTTTGGTTGAATTTAAAGAAAATGTAAAAGAAATAACATCATGTTATTATGAATTTGCATACCGCCATGAAATGGAAGACGGGAAGCTATATTCAGGTTTTATAGCTAAATCTGCGGACAAAATTTTTGAAAGTACAGATATGAATAGTGTTAAAAACAGCTAAGCCTGTAACTAAACTAACTTATAGTCGTCTTTTTAGTATATAATAAGATTATTTATGAGTTTTTTTAGAGTTTTACTTGCCATTTTTTTTCCACCTTTATCAATTATAGATAAGGGATGTGGATCTTTTTTAATTATATTATTGTTAACAATATGTGGTTGGGTTCCAGGAGTAATAGGAGCGTTAATTATTTTAAATAATAGTAATTCTTAAGTTTCAAGCCATATGTTTGTAATTATTGGTTTATACATTTTACAATAAACAATAATAGATATAAACAAAAAAAGACTCGAATTAAATTCGAGTCTTTTTTTGTTTATATCTATTAAATACTAATATTATTAATCGCTTAATACAAAGTTAATTGGGAAACCATGTCTTACATTTGCAGGTTTACCTTTGTGTCTACCTGGTTTCATAATAGGGAGTTTTTCTATTAATTTTCTAGCAGCATTTTCTAAAACTTCTGAATTATTACTAGATTTGGTCTCTATATTAACAATATGTCCAGTTTTATCAATTACATAAAATACAAGTACTTTACCTTGAATATCATTGTTATATGCTTCTTCTGGATAGATAAAGTGTTTACCAATATGATTTGTTATTTCTACATTAAAACAATCTTCAAGTGATAAATCTACATTTCTACAAACTTCAAAACTAGGTATTTGTTCAACACTTGAGAAACTAATTACTTCATCTTTTAAAGTAACATTTAATCCTTGTTTTCTTGTAGCTTTTCTGATGTTAGTAGGTTTTCTACCTGGGATTTTGAATGTAATAGGAATCCCGTATTTAACCTTAACAGGCTTACCGTTGTGTTTACCAGGAATAAACTTAGGTAACCTTTTGATAATTTTTTTAGCTTCAGCTTCCAAAAGCTCACCTTTGTAAGGACCTCTTAAGTTTAAATCTGTTACAGCACCAGTTTTATCGATTACAAATTGAGCAAAAACTCTACCTTGAACACTGTTTTCATATGCTGATCTTGGATATTCAAAATTTCTTTTAATGTGTTTAATGATTTCTTGCTTAAAACATTTTTGTTGCTGAGAAATAGCAGATTTCTGACAAGCTTTAAATAAAGGAATTTCTTCAACTAAATTAAATGGAAGTTTTTCTGCAACCTCTTCAGTACTTAAATCTAAAGAACCAATTAAAGAAGCTTTCTGTTTAATTGTTGCCATTTTATGAGACTTTGATTCGGTAGTAACACCAGATACAGCATCTCTTTTTCTAACAACTCTTCTTCTTGTAGATACTTGTATAGAAACTCGCTTAGAATTTCTACTACCAATATCACTTGTTTCATCTTTTGTTGTTTCAATAGAGCATTTAGCAATACTGTTTAAATCTAAGGCAACTTCTTCTGCTGGGCTATCACATGTTTTTGTTTGTTGTGATGTAATTGTTTGCTGTACAACAACAAACAAGACTACAATGAGGATTTTTTTTATCATATTAATAGGGTATATAGGAAACTATGATGCTAATGTACAAATTATTAGTTAAACTATAAAACTATTGCAAGGTGTGTTTTTTTTATAATAATTAATTGCGTTATTTTCATTTAAACATGCAATCAATTAGTTTATTTGTAATTTTATTATATTTTTTGTTGTTTAAATTTGCGTTAATAAGTTATTAACTGAGTATTTGTTATTTGCATTTACACTTATTTGACCCCTTTTTTTACAAAAGTCACTAAAAAAAACTAATAATAAATTTTTAATGGTCTTCTTATCAGTTTTATAGTGGCTTTTTTTTAAAAACTAAAAATATGTTTTTAAAGGTTTTTTTTCTTTTTTACATGTGTTTAAAGTTTAATAAGTAGAAAAATTTAAAGGAAAACTATATTTTACATTAACTGGTAATTTTTCGTGTTTTCCAGGGGTTAAATTTGGTAATTTTTTTATAATCCTTAACACTTCGTTATCTAGTCTTTTGTTCTTTTTAACTCCCTTAATTTGTATGTTTTTTATTTTTCCTTTGACATCAATTACAAATTGTATAAATATTCTTTTAACCACTTTGTTGTAGAATACTTTCTCTGGGTGAAAATTTTTATTAAAATGATTAGAAATTTTCTTAGAAAAACATTGTTTGTCTTTAGTATTATTACATTTAGGAAATAGTGGAATTTCATCAACGACAGAAAATAAAATTTCTTGAGTCGTTACATTAATTTTATTCTTTTTTATTTTCTTTTTATCTCTTATATAATGAGATATTCTATCGTTATTCTTTTTTTTATAAACACTTCTGGTTTTTTTATTGGTTTCCTCTTCGGTGCTACATTTCTTTATGTTTATGGTATTAAGATCTATCAAATCTTCTGATTTATCATCACAAACTTTTTTTGTTTGTGAAAAAGAATTGATACAAATTGTTGCGAGTAGTATAAGTAGAGAGTTTTTCATTTGATTAGGGGGTTTTGGTTTAATCAAATTTCAGTATTTTCAATTCAAGGTCAGTAAATCTAACATCACTTATTTGTTAGTGTAAAGTTGTTAATATTACTTATGAAGTAAATTTAGTGTTAGCTCAATATAAAATATGTTATGTGAATGTTATAGCTGTTTTTAATGTTTTCTATTTAAAGTGTTTTATATTAAACCTCTTATTTATACACAAAAACTCCATTATCATATTAATGATAATGGAGTTTTTGTTAAAATGTATTTTGAATAGAATTATTTTACATCCATTAATTCTACATCAAATATTAAAGTAGCATCTGGTGGAATTACACCTCCAGCACCAGCAGCTCCATAAGCTAAGTTTGAAGGGATAACAAAACGTGCTTTATCACCAACGTTCAGTAATAAAATACCTTCATCCCAACCAGCAATAACTTGACCAGTACCAACATTAAAATCAATTGGTTGCTTGCGTTTGTATGAAGAGTCAAATACAGTACCGTCTAATAATTGACCTTTGTAGTGTACAGAAACTTTTGCTCCTTTTGTAGCTTGTTTTCCTTCACCTTTTTGTAATATTTGGTAACGAAGACCAGAAGCTGTTTCGTCATAACCAGTAGCAACAGAATCTAATAATTCTTTTTGTTTTGCTTTCTCTTCTGCTTCTCTTTTTTCTCTTGAACCTTCAAAAACTCTAAAAGCTTCAACTGCGTTAAAAGCTTCAGCAGCATCTCCAATACGAACGATTTCAACATTCATATCATCACCTTGTGCAACTGCATCAACAACATCTTGACCTTCAATAACACTTCCAAAAACAGTATGTTTACCGTCTAACCAAGGTGTTGCAACATGTGTAATGAAAAATTGAGAACCATTTGTTCCTGGTCCTGCATTTGCCATTGATAATTTTCCTGGTGCATCATGTTTTAAATCAGGATGAATCTCATCATCAAATTTATAACCTGGATTTCCTGTTCCAGTACCTTGAGGACAACCACCTTGAACCATAAAGTCTGGTATTACTCTATGAAATTTTAAACCATTATAATATGGTGTACCTTGTGGTTTTGCATCATTTTCTAAGTTACCTTCAGCTAAAGCAACAAAGTTACCTACTGTACCAGGAGTTTTTTCATATTCTAAATTCACTAAAATCTCTCCTTTTGGAGTAGTGAATTTTGCGTAAATTCCGTTATTCATCTTAATTATATTTAATTCTGTTTTTTTATTTTCTTGCGGATAAAGTTCCGAAATTAAAACTTAATCCAATATTTATGTTTGTTGCGTCAACATTTCCAAAAGGAGATATAAATTGACCTCCTGAAGCAAAAAGAGAAAAATTATTAGCCAAATTAAAGTTAACTCCTAAGGTTGGTCTTACAACAATTCCTTCATCGGTATCAACTCCAGCACCACCTCCAGCACCAGCCATTAAATCAATAAAAAGATTTAATTTGTTGTTGAAAAAATCATTTGTTTTTCCTCCGATTCCAACTAATCCATTAGCGTATCCACCAGATCTTCCACCATAAGCAAAACCAGCTTCACCAATTAAGTATATATTTTTATATATATCATATTTAACTTGTAAAGCGAGTAGTTGTAAATCTACTTTATCAGCACCAAGTGTATCATCAGTTTTAGCAACACCAAAATAGGTTTGATTTTGTAAATTGATATTTACACCTTCTGTTTTAAAAGTAGTTGTTGTTTCTCCTGATAAAGTTTCAGTTCCACCATTTAATCCAAAGTACTTTAAACCAAAACCAAGAGTATAAGCTTCAAAATCTCCATCAAGAGCTTTATAATAACCTCCATGTCCGCTTAAAGCAATGTTTTTTGTAAGTTTTAAATCGATTCCTGCAGATGGATAAATTGTTAGTCCACCTTCTCGTGCAATTCTTCCTCCAGCAGCACCAACTCCTAATTTTGTAAATAGATTAATATATTTAGATTGATATGGATGATATCCAGCACCAAAAAATAAATCCATAAACCCAGCACGTAATCCTTTATATATAGCATCTGTATGAGCGAATAAAAAGGTATTGTCGTTTATATATTTTTGATATTCGAATCCAACTACATATAAGGTTTCTGTTAAAGAGCTCCCATCATCTTTTTTTGAATCTCCAATTGGTTTAAAGAAATCGAAACGAATTTGTTGTGCATTTTTCACTAATGGTTTTTTCCAGAAATTATTCTCCGAAATATTTGTGGCAATAAAATTCTGATGCGAATTTTTATAGTCTGTAAAACGAAGTAAGCTAGGTATTTCAATAAAAAAAGAAACTGTATTGTCTTGAATTACGCCTGTATAAAAATCGATATAACTATATTGAATACCTAATGAATAATTATTTTTCTTATACTCTAAACCTATATTAGAGTTTATAAAAGCACCATCGTTAATGTATTTTCTATAGCCACCACCACCTCCAAAATGGAAGTTAGCATCTATGTAAAGATTCTTGTATAGTTGTTGGTTAAAACCTAACTCAGCTCCCAAGGTAAACAAGCCACCTTGATCACCAGTAGTTGCAAAATGAAAAGCAGCACCAGCATACAGCCAGTTATTTAAAGGGATTTGATAATGTAAACCAGCTAACCCCATTGTTTTTTTTAACTCAGGATATTCATCCGAAGGCATAGAAACAGGAATAAAATTTAAACGCACCTTATTGTTTAATTCTTGTCCTTTTAAATTATTAAGAGAATTGTTGTCTTGAGAAAAAGAAATCAGAGGAAAAAGAAAACAAAGTAATACACCTATATTTTTATAAAAAGATAGTATCGTTTTACTAACAGTAATATTTTGTAATTGATGCTTCATTTTTTAGTTTTAACTGCTGACTACTTAAATTCACTAACAAAATGTAGTTTTACAGTAGGATATTTACTTTGAGTCATTTGAATAGTAAAAGCAGAATCTGCTAAGAATACTAACTGACCTTGTTTGTCTTTAGCTAAGTAACGTTGTTTTACACGTTTGAACTCTTTAAATTCTTCATTTTTTTCATCTTCGGCCTCTACCCAACATGCCTTATGTACAGAGATGTTTTCATAAGAACATTTAGCACCATATTCATGCTCTAAACGATATTGAATAACTTCATACTGAAGTGCTCCAACGGTACCAACAATTCTACGTCCATTCATTTCCATGGTAAATAATTGAGCAACACCTTCGTCCATTAATTGGTCTAAACCTTTATATAACTGTTTCGCTTTTAATGGATCTGCATTGTTTACGTAACGGAAATGCTCAGGAGAAAAACTTGGAATTCCTTTAAAGTTTAATTTCTCACCTTCGGTTAAAGTATCTCCAATTTTAAAGTTCCCTGTATCATGTAAACCAACAATATCACCAGGATAAGAAATATCTACAATTTCTTTCTTTTCAGCAAAAAAAGCATTCGGACTCGAAAATTTTACTTTTTTATTATTACGAACATGTAAATATGGATGATTTCTTTTAAAAGTACCCGATACAATTTTAATAAATGCCAAACGATCACGGTGTTTCGGATCCATATTGGCGTGTATTTTAAATACAAAACCGCTGAGTTTTTCTTCTTTAGAATCTACTAAACGCTCTTCCGCTTTTTTAGGTTGTGGTTGTGGTGCAATTTCTATAAAAGCATCTAACAATTCTTTTACACCAAAATTATTTAAAGCAGAACCAAAAAATACAGGTTGTAATTTCCCGTCTAAATATTCTTCATTATTAAACTTTGGATATACTTCATAAACCAATTCAACTTCTTCTCTTAATGTTTCCGCAGCAGTTTCTCCAATAATTTCATCTAATTGAGGATTTGTTAAATCATCAAATTCAACACCTTCTGAAATAGAGGTTTTATTATCACCAGAAAATAAGTTTAATTTTCGTTCCCAAATATTATAGATTCCTTTAAAATCATAACCCATTCCAATAGGAAAGCTCATAGGAGTTACTCGTAAACCTAATTTTTGTTCTACTTCATCCAGTAAATCAAAAGCATCTTTACCTTCTCTATCTAGTTTGTTTATGAAAACTAACATTGGTATACTTCGCATTCTACAAACCTCTACTAACTTTTCTGTTTGAGGTTCTACACCTTTTGCAACATCAATAACCACAATAACACTGTCTACAGCTGTTAAGGTTCTAAAAGTATCTTCAGCAAAATCCTTATGTCCAGGAGTATCAAGAATGTTTATTTTTTTGTCTTTATAAATGAAGGCTAATACAGAAGTAGCAACAGAGATACCACGCTGACGTTCTATTTCCATAAAATCGGAAGTAGCACCTTTTTTTATTTTATTACTTTTTACAGCTCCGGCCTCTTGAATAGCCCCACCAAAAAGTAATAATTTCTCTGTTAAGGTTGTTTTACCTGCATCAGGATGCGATATAATTCCGAATGTTCTCCTTCTTTGTATTTCCTTTAAAAAACTCATCTATAAAAATTGAGGTGCAAAGGTACACTTTAAATAGAAAAAGAGCAAGAATTCTAACTGCTGGTTATTCCTTGTTAGTTGCTGATTATTAACTGTTGTAAAGTTGGGATTTATGGCCTTACAAAGCTTGAAAAATATAAATAGTTAAATGAATTTAATAGGTTTAATAATAGCTTTAAGGGTTTTCATTAACCAATAATATTATATGAATTTTAGTTTGTTTTTGAAAGATATAATTCTTCAACTTCTTTTTTAGTTAATGGCGTACCGTATATTTTAACATCATCAATTAAGCCATTAAAATATACTTCTTTATTCATCCAAATACTTTTACCAATCCATATTTTTTCATGAAACAAATAATCTTTAAAAAATAAAGAAGCAGTATCAGATTTAAAATTATAATGTCGGTCTTTTAATTCTTTACCGTTAAGATAACCTGTATTATAATTTTCACCTACCACACCCACGAAATGATACCATTTTTCGGGGACTATCTTTTCAGTTTTAGAGTTCGTATTGAAACATACAGTAGGGTGAGAGCAAGAACGATCAAAATGTGTGAAAAACAAATTTTTAGAAGAGTACATTCCACCATGACCAATTTGTATAATCATTCCAGTATTATCACCACTTCTTTTCTTATCACAAGCTTCTTTTCCTCCATAATAAAATAAAGGTAAAACAGTGTTCTTATAGTCCCAATTTCTAGGTTTAAACCAAATTGATATAGCACCTGAAGATAAATTTTCCAAGTGTTTAGATTCGTTATTTTTAATATCTATTTCAATAAATTCTTTACCACTAAAATCTAAAGCGTTTCCATTAGAAACACCTTTTACAACCTTAGGTTTTCCAATAATTACACCGTTTAGTTTATATGGAGAGTTATCTAAAGCATTGTCATTTAAACTCCAATGGGCAACAATGTTTAGATCTTTTTTAGTTTTTCCACAAGAAAAAAAGATGAAAATAAATAGTAAAAAGATTAATGAAATCCTCATGTTTAATTAATGTTTTATTTGATATGAGTTTAAGACCTTAAAATGTTTCCTTTCATATTAAATTGTAAAAATAAAAGAGTTGTTACAGTGAAATCAAATGTAGTTAAAAGTATATTGATATTATTTACAACATGTAAAAGCTTCATATTTTAACAAAGGTTGATCAATTTTTTTCATTTTTTAAAAAGAAAAAAGCATTATTCAATGTTTTTACATTAGTGAGAATCAAAATACATATCTTGTATGCTAAGACCTTTAAAAGAGGGTTTTAAATGTATGTGATTTAAATTTTTAATAAAACAAAAATGGAAAATAAGATAGGTTTAAAGATGAAGTTAAGAAAAGAAATTAGTTTTCGTTTTTTGTTGATGTTTGTCTTGATAATTTTCTTTTTTATTAAATGCTCTAATAAGAAGGTAGAAGATACGCAAGATAAATTTGAGGTTAAAAAAGGAATTAATATTGCTCATTTTTTATCTCAATCTAAAAAAAGAGGAGCAGAACGGAATGATTTTTTTGTTAAAGAAGATGTTGAAAAAATAGCTGGTTTGGGTTTTGATCATATTCGATTACCAATTGATGAAGTGCAAATGTGGGATGAAAATCAAAAACGTCATGCAGAGGCTTTTCGATTAATGGAAAAAACTATAGCATTGGCAATTGATAATAATTTAAAAGTAATTGTTGATTTACATATTTTAAGATCTCATCATTTTAATGCAGCAACTAAACCATTGTTTACAGATCCTATAGAACAACAGAAGTTCTTTAATCTATGGAAAGATTTATCCAAGTCTTTAAAAAAGTATCCAAATAATATGGTTGCTTATGAGTTAATGAATGAAGCTGTTGCAGACGATAATGAAACATGGAATAAATTATTGTTAAAAGCATTTAAAGAAATTCGAGAATTAGAAAAAGAACGAACGATTGTTATAGGTTCAAATAGATGGCAATCTGTACATACTTTTGATGAGCTAAAGGTTCCTGAAGGAGATAAAAATATATTGTTAAGTTTTCATTTTTATGAACCATTTTTATTAACACATTATGCTGCTGGATGGACTCCATTAAAAGGATATAATGGTACTGCAAATTACCCTGGAGTTATTTTACCAAAAGAAGATTTTAATAAGTTGCCAGATGCTGTAAAACCTGAATTAGAGAAATGGGTAGATGAAATATTTAACAAAGAAATTATGTTAGCTATGTGGAAGCAACCTATTGAAAAAGCAAAAAAATTAAATCTACCTTTATATTGTGGTGAATTTGGAGTAATATCAAATGCTCCAGATGTTCAAACATTAACCTGGTATAAAGATATGATGGAGCTGTTTGAAGAAACAGGAATTGGTTTTGCGAAATGGAATTATAAAAGCGATGACTTTGGATTGTATAATAATGATAATACTCCCAAAAAAGAGTTGATAAAAATTATAACAGAAAAGTAAACTTTTAAAATTTAAAACTATTCTATAATTTCCATAGTTATAAATACGTCATTAATAGGCCAATCGTCTGAAGTTGTTTTTACATTAGCTATTTTTTTGATAGTAGAAAAACCAGATAAAACTTCGCCAAAAATAGTATAATCTCCATCTAAATGTGGAGCTCCATATTTGCTGCTAATGATATAAAAGTTAAAAGGATTTGATTGTTTCTTAGGGTTATTTTCTACTTCTCTTGCGATAGCTAGTGTTCCGTATTTATGTTTTCTTTTAGATGATATTTCGGCAGGTAAATAATAATTTTTGTATTTGTTTCTAATGTCAGCTGAGATTTTGTAATCAGATTCTCCACCTTGTATTGCCATGTCTGTTGCAATTCTATGGAAAACAGTAGTGTTAAAATAACCGATTTTTATAAGAAAAATAAAACTAGCTCTGTGTATGGGAGTGTCTTCATATAAACGTAACTTTATGTTTCCAAATTTAGTTTTGATAACAACTTTTGTTTCCTTGTTTTGTTTTCCATATTCTTTAAAAAAAGCTGTAGTATTTTGTCGGTTAAGACTATCCCCAGTTTTTTCTATTTTTGTTTCTTCTTTTTTTATAATGGTATCCTTTACAATGGAAACGACGGGTTTTTGTTGTTTTTTCGTTTCTTCTTTACAGTTGTAAAGAATTGTAATTGTTAAAAATAATATTAAATAGATATGAATTTTCATGTACGGATTATAAAAGTTGTAAATATAAATTATTAAAGAATTGTAATTATAATAAATCTATAGATATTCGTTGTTAAAAATGATTTCAAACATATTTATCAGTAATCTTATTAATTTTGCTAATATTTTTCTTTCTGGAGACGGACAGGCAATGGCTTATTTATTCGTTTTTGCAATTCTTGTTGTTGCCTTTTTAGTTGTGTTAACTGTGCCAATAATTATTGTTGTCTTAATAGGGTTGTTAATAGCACTTATTAGTATAGGAATACTTTCAACATCTGTAGTTTCTGGATTATATCAAAAATCAATAAGTCAAGGGTTTAAAACTTTTGTTATATTAATATCAATTGTAGGATGTACTGTTGTTTCTGAATTTTTCTTTTGGTTAATACATAATGTTTTTGGTTGGTGGAATATTAATGTGTCTCTTGTTATAGGCTTAATTCCCGGTGTGCTTTCTGGTTGGTTTATAGGAAGCGTTATGTTTAGTACCGTAAAAAGAATTATAAAATTTATTAAAAATAGGTATAACAAGTAATACAGTTCTATGCTATTCATTTTATAATTAAATGCGTTTAGTTTTATAAAAAAATATATTTTTTGAGATGTGATTTTATTACATTTGTTTCTATGGTAGAAGAACAAGTTATTTTAGTAGATGAACATGATAATCAAATAGGTTTAATGCCTAAAATGGAAGCTCATGAAAAGGCACAGTTACATAGAGCTTTTTCAGTTTTTGTGTTTAATGAAAAAAATGAATTAATGTTGCAACAACGTGCAGCGAGTAAATATCATTCTCCTTTATTATGGACAAATACTTGTTGTTCACATCAACGAAACGGAGAAACTTCTTTAGAAGCTGGAGCTCGCCGTTTACAAGAAGAAATGGGATTTGTATGTGATTTAGAAGAAGTTTTTTCTTTTATATACAAAGCTTCTTTTGAAAACGGATTAACAGAGCATGAATTGGATCATGTAATGATTGGTAGTTATAATGAATCACCAGTTATAAATAAAGAAGAAGTAGAAGATTTTAAATGGATGTCCTTAGAAGCTGTTAAAGAAGATATAGCGGTATCACCAGATACTTATACAGCTTGGTTTAAAATAATATTTGAAAAATCGTATCATAAAATAGCTACCCATAAACTAATTACCAATGCCTAGAGTTACAGTACATAGAAAAGCGCATTTTAATGCTGCACATCGTTTGTATAGAAAAGATTGGTCTGATGAGAAGAACTTTGAGGTGTTTAATAAATGTAGCAATCCTAATTACCACGGACACAATTATGAATTAATAGTTTCTTTAACAGGAGAAATAGATAAAGAAACAGGTTATGTATATGATTTAGGTAAGCTTAAAAAACTAATAAAAATAGAAATAGAAGAGGTTTTTGATCATAAAAATCTTAACTTAGAAGTGCCAGAATTTAAAGATTTAAACCCAACAGCTGAAAATATAGTTGTTGTTATATACAATAAGTTAAGAAAACACATATCGTTATCTTTAGATCTGGAAGTAAGGTTATATGAAACCCCCCGTAATTTTGTAACTTATTCAGGTAATTAGCATGAAAAAAATAAATCAGTTTATTAAGTTTAGTCCCATTTTAAAAGAAAAAATTTGGGGAGGTAATAAGCTCGTTAAAAAGCTTAATAAAGATTCTGATAAAAAAAACATAGGAGAAAGTTGGGAAATATCTGGAGTAAGAGATAATGTTTCAATAGTATCTAATGGTTCGTTAAAAGGTAAAAAATTAAACGAATTAATAGAAGAATATACTTCTGATTTAGTGGGAGAAAAAATTTTTAAGAACTTTGGAACTAATTTTCCGTTATTAATAAAATTTATTGATGCTAATAAGGCATTAAGTATTCAGGTACATCCTAATGATGAAACGGCAAAGGAAAGGCATGATTCTTTAGGTAAAACAGAAATGTGGTATGTAATGGAATCCGATAAAGAAGCTAGTTTAATTGTTGGTTTTAAAAAAGATACTAATGAAAAAGAGTATTTATATCACCTAAAAAATAAATCACTTTTAGATATTTTAAATGTAGATGAAGTTAGTAAAGGTGATATTTATTTTATACCAGCAGGAAGAGTTCATGCAATAGGAGGAGGAGTTTTATTAGCAGAAATTCAAGAGACATCTGATATTACCTATAGAATCTATGATTGGGATAGAAAAGATGTTGATGGAAATTATAGAGACTTACATACTGAAGAAGCTATAAAAGTTATTGATTATACTACAGAAAAATCATATAAAACTAATTATACAGCTATTAAAAATGAGTCATTACCAATAGTCTCATGTCAATATTTTACAACAAATATATTACCCGTTACTAAGTCAATTTTAATAAATAACACAGCTAAAGATAGTTTTGTTATTTATATGTGTGTATCAGGAGAAGTTACATTCATCTATAAAAATAATATTGAAAAGTTAATAATGGGAGAAACCTTATTAGTGCCAGCCTGCATTAAAGAATTTGAAATTAATTCAGATAAAAACTCAGAATTATTAGAAGTGTTTATAAAATAAAAAAAGCTCATGCTTCTTACACATGAACTTTTTACAAACAAGTCAATCAACTTACACAATAAGTTCCTTCAAACTTACTAACTTTGCAAAAAGACACAAAATAGCTTATTTAATTTTTACGTTAACTTTTTGTTGATTTAATGATTTTAGTCTTTTCAAATTAAATAAGTTTTTACTTAAAATAGAAGTATACAATATGAGAATAATAGCAATGATTCCAGCACGTTATAGTGCTTCACGTTTTCCTGGTAAACTAATGAAAGATTTAGGAGGCAAATCGGTAATTGTTAGAACCTATGAAAGTGCACTAAAAACAAATTTGTTTGATGATGTTTTTGTTGTAACAGATTCTGATGTTATTTTCTCAGAAATAGCATCAATAGGAGGTAAGGCAATTATGAGTAAAAAAGAACACGATTGTGGTTCTGATAGAATTGCTGAAGCTGTAGAAAATATGGATGTAGATATTGTAATAAATGTGCAAGGAGATGAGCCTTTTATAGATACACTTTCATTGTCTAAATTGATAGATGTTTTTAAAAATGATAAAAAAAAGGAAATAGACTTGGCTTCTTTAAAAGTTTTAATGACTGATAAAAAAGAAATAGAGAATCCTAATAACGTTAAGGTAATTACGGATCAAAATGATTTTGCGTTGTATTTTTCAAGAAGTGTAATACCTTATCAAAGAGATTTAGACATAAATGTAAAACACTTTAAACATAAAGGAGTTTATGCTTTTAGAAAAGAAGCCTTAACAGGTTTCTACAATACGCCTATGACACCTTTGGAAATGGCAGAGAAAATTGAAGCAATTCGTTATTTAGAAGTTGGTAAGAGAATTAAAATGATAGAAACTTCAGTAGAATCTATAGGTATAGATACACCTGAAGATCTAGAAAAGGCATTAAAATTATTTAATTAAAAAAAAATCAGAAAAAAAATGAAAACTAATCAATTCTTTTCTGATTTTTTAGGCGTGTAACTAGAGGAATTGTTATTGTTTATTCCAATGTTTAATTATAGTTTTAACCTTTTTACCAGATTCTGTTAAGTCAGTGTCAGACCAGTTTCCTTTTTCAGATACATTAGGTTTTATAATTGAAGCTCCTTCATTTTTATCATTTACAGACCAATTCAGATGACTAATTTTATTTTTTAATAAAAATTCTATCCATTTATCTGTTGATTCGTGATCAACATTACCGTCTCCACTTGCATTTATTGTTCCCCATTCAGTAACCATTAAAGCAATTCCGTTATCTAATGCTATTTGAGCCTTTTCTCTTAGTTTTTCTTTATGAGAAGCTGCATAAAAATGTAATGTATAAGCAATGTTTTTGTTAGATGTAATAGGATCTTTAGAAACAATATCTACATCTTGAGACCAAGTTGATGATCCAACGATAATTAAATTATCAGGATCAATAATTCTAATTGCAGCAATAACGGCTTCTGCATAAGGTTTAATATCATTACTCCAAGAAGATCGAATAGGTTCATTGTAAATCTCGTAAATAATATTAGGTAAATGTCCATAAAGAGTAGCCATTTCTTTAAAAAACTCAATGGCTTCTTTTTGATGTTTTTCTGCATGATGAGAATGCCAATCAATAATAACATATAAACCTTCTTTAATAGCAGCGTCTATAACTACTTTAATTCTGTCTTTGTTAGTAGTATCAGTTAAATAACCACCATTTTCATCAACACCTATAGCTACTCTTACAATTGTTGTTTCCCAATCTTTTTTTAACCAAGAAACAACTTCAGCATTATAAAATTTTTCAGCTCCCCAATTAGTATTAGACCAAAAGAAGCTATTACCGGCAAAGCTAACAGGTTGTTTATTTTGATCTACAATTTTATTTCCTGAAACACTAAGGTTTCCGTGTGTTTTAATAGGATTATGATATATTTGTGAAGTAACAAAGTTGTGTTGAGAAATAAAAAATATTAAAACCAGAATACTTTTTTTTATTTTGTTTTTCATGATTTAGATTTATTAAGAATGTTTGTTGAGTTTCACAAGCTACTAATATCTAGGTAATAAACACAGTTTTTTCTTAATAAGTATATAATGTATAAAAAAATTAAAGTTATCGCTTTTGATGCTGATGATACACTTTGGGTAAATGAAACCTATTTTAGAGAAGCAGAACATCAATTTGCTAAATTATTGAATGGTTATGAAACGGAAAATAAAATAGACCAAGAGCTTTTTAAAAAAGAAATAGATAATTTAAAACTATACGGTTATGGTATTAAAGGTTTTGTATTATCTATGATTGAGTGTGCTCTAGAATTATCTAATTATCAACTTAAGCCAAAACTAATTCAAGAGATATTAAATATAGGTAAAGAAATGCTAGAAAAACCTATAGAGTTATTAGACGGAATAGAAGAGGTTTTGGAAGAATTACAAGGAAAGTATAAATTAATTGTAGCAACAAAAGGCGATTTATTAGATCAAGAAAAAAAATTAGAAAAATCAGGTTTGTTAAAGTATTTTCATCATGTTGAGGTGATGAGTGATAAAAAAACATCTGATTATAAAAAATTACTTCAACATTTAGATATTAAAGCTTCAGAATTGTTGATGATTGGTAATTCGTTAAAATCAGATGTGTTGCCTTTAATATCGATTGGAGCTTCAGCGATACATGTTCCTTTTCATACTACATGGGAGCACGAGACTGTAAGTAAAGAAGAAGAGTCATTAACAGATTATGTTACAATAGAGAATATAAAAGAATCATTAACTGTTCTATAATTGTTTATAAGTTAATGATTTTTAGTGGTTTTTTTTTAGAATAATCTATCTGATTTCAATAAAATCAACTAATTTTGCAAAAAAATATAATTATGGCAAGTGTAAAAAATTTAAAAAAGGATATTAACCATACTTTAGGTGATATTATTGAAGAGTGTTATGTATGGGCTTTATTAAATCCAAAGGAAGACACTAAGAAATCAGAAGCTATTATTGATGAAACTATTGATGTTTTTGATGTGTTAATCGCTAAGTTACATGCTAAAGATGTTGATAATAGAAAAAAACATTTTAAAGCTATAAATACAGAATTAGAAAGTAAAGCTGTAGCATTAGTAGAAAAAATAAATTCTTTGTAAAATATTTATTTTCAGTAATTTAAAAACAACCTTTATTTGAGGTTGTTTTTTTTTGGTATAATTTTAACATAGCTTTTGTAGATATTTTTTGTAAATTACATTCGATAAAAAAACTAATACCCCTTTAATATATGGCAAGAGCTATGTTTGAATACACTAAAACTGTATTAAAAAAGGTAAGTTTTAATTCAGATCTCTTTTGTAAAGAATTAGAAAAAGCCTTAAATAGATTATTACCTTATGAAGTAGAAGAACTAACCATTTGGTTAAAAATATTTACAGCAAATAAACCAGAGCTATATTCATGTATGGCTTTAATAAGAAAATAAAAAAAGACTGTCTGAAAAGACAGTCTTTTTTTGTTTAAAAGTATATTATTTATTTCTAAATTCTTTTTTTATCTCTAAACTTTCGCATTAATTTTTTATTAAACTCTCGTTCAGCAATTTCAAGTATAAGAATTTTTTTTGGAGATAATAATTCACGTAGTTTTTTATAAAAGCCAAGTTTGTGCTTATGTCTTTCTTCTCTACATTCATTTATTTTTCTTAGAATTTTTTCTGCTTGTTCATCTGAAATATCATCAAAGTTATAACCTTCTTTAATTCTATTTTTCCATTCTTTTTTTTCAGCTTTAAAAAGCTCTTTTCTTTTTTTGTCGTGCTCGTTATATAAAGGCCAAAAAACTTGAGCTTCTTTACTTGTTAACTCTAGTTTTTCAGTTAAAAAAGCTATTTTTAAAGCTTGTATTTTTTCATTTCCTTTTTGTGCATATGTAGCAATGCTAAAAAAAAGTATTGTTAATAGTATAATTATTCTTTTCATAATTATTGAATTTCATTTAATAGATCACTATGGTCATCTATAGTGTTAAAATAGGCTTCAATTGCATCATTTTGTAATTCAATTGGTGTAAGTTCGTTTTCATCAACAGTAGCTTCATAAGCTAAGGTAAATGCTGTATTGTCTGTAAACGATATTGTTTCATCAAGCCAATTTTCAATTTCAGATAAAGAAACATCTTCTATTGTTAAAGGTTTGTCGCTGTTGAATTTAAAAAACTGAACACTTACAAATAAAATTAAAGAGGCAGCAACAGCAGTAGGTATAAATTTAAGAAGGCTGTTTTTAAAACTTATTACTTTGGTTTCTTTAGGTGCTGTTTCTGTATCAACCTTAACTTTATCTAGTATTTTATCTTCTAGCATATTAAAATAATCATCAGGTAGCTTAAAAGAGTTTCCTTTAGGAAGTTTTTCTTCTTTTAATTTTAAAGAGAATTCATCTTCTATTCCGTTGAAATAATTTTCAGGAACAGAAAACTTAGGATCATCACCTATGTTCTCTTTTATATACTTAATGCTATTTTCTAATTCGTTGTTCATTAATATTTAGACAGTGTTTTTTGTAAAAGGTTTAAAATCAATTATAATTCTTTATGAAAATTTCTATTTTTTTTACTGCATGATGGTAAGAAGCTTTAAGTCCACCAACAGAAGTTTCTAATATTTCCGATATCTGATTGTATTTCATTTCGTCAAAATATTTCATGTTAAATACCAATTGCTGCTTTTGTGGGAGTGTTGCAATTGCCTTTTGTAAAATAAGTTGAATTTCTGAACCAGAAAACCAATTGTCACTATTTAAATTAGAGGTTAAATGTTGCTGATAATCTGCTATATCTACCTTTTTCTCTTTTGCTCTTTTGTTAATAAATGTAATAGCTTCATTAGTTGCTATTCTATACATCCAAGAGTATAGCTTACTTTCTGATTTAAAGCTATCAATATTTTTAAATATTTTTATAAAAGTATTCTGTAGAACATCATCTGTATCATCATGAGAAATTACAATTTTACGTATATGCCAATACAAACGCTCTTTGTATTGCGTTATTAATTTACGAAAGGCAAGTTCTTTGGTTTTCGTATCTTTTAGTTCAGCGACTAATGTAATTTCGTCTGTCAAATACTTGTTTTATCTGTTAGACTTTAAAAAAACAAAAAGGTTTAAAATAATTTTAAATTATCTAATATTTGTTCTTTTACGTGAGCAACCAAAAAGTCTTTTTTCTTCAATAATTTCAGCAATACCAGTAGGTAATAATTCTTGCCAACCTTCTTCACCATCCTTAATCATTTTAAGTACTGTTCTTGAGAAGATTTCTAGATTTTTAGGGTCGTAATTGTCAATATTTATAAGTTTACCATTTTTCTTAAAGAATTTATATAATTCTTTAGTTCTTGGGTGTACTACAATATTTTCAGAATTTATAATTTCTCCTGTTTTTTCATCCTTATAAGGATACATGTAGATTTTTAAATCTCTATAAAATAATTTACCAAACGCTTCTAAAATACCTCCACTGATGTGTCTGTAGTATTTTTCATCAAAAATTTGAATTAAGTTATTTACACCTAAAGCAAGTGCCATACGTTCTTTGGTAAACTCACTAAAATATTCAACTAACTTAAAATATTCTTTATAGTTAGTTATCATTACATTTTGACCTAAAGAACACAATAATTCAGCTCTGTCTAAGAAATCACGTTCGTTAATTTCTCCTTCAGCACGTAAATTACTTAATGTAATTTCAAAAATAACTTGTGCCTTCTTAGGGTCAACTTTATTTTCTTCAAAGAAGAGTTTTTTGGACTCTTCATACATATCCATATTTACCTTAGTAACTGGTCTAAAACTACCTCTAAGTGTTAATATATTTTTTTTGTATAAAACTTTTGCAGGTAATAAGTTATTTCCGTCAGGTCCAAACATAACTGCATTTGTCATGTCGTTTTTAACTAGTTGTAAACTCATCAAACGGTTATCAACATACATAAAACGAGGTCCAGAGAAATTAATCATATCAATTTCTAGTTTATCGTGATCTATATTGTCGTAAAAAGATTTTAATAATTCTTTTGGATTATCATTTAAATAAAAAGCACCGTAAATTAAGTTAACACCTAAAATACCCAATGTTTCTTGTTGTGCTTTTGCATCGGTTTCTTTAAAACGTAAGTGTAAAACAATTTCATTATAATCTTCTAAAGGATCTAGTTGAAACTTAATACCAACCCAACCGTGACCTTTAAATTTTTTACTGAAGTTAATAGTTGCAACAGTATTAGCATAACTAAAAAATAATTTTTCAGGATGTTTACTTCTGTCTAATCTATCTTCAATTAAATGCATTTCATGTCGCAGCATTTTTTTTAATCTAGATTCAGTAACATATCGGTTGTCATCTTCAATACCATAAATAGCATCAGAAAAATCTTTATCATAAGCACTCATTGCTTTTGCAATTGTACCAGAAGAAGCACCAGCTCTAAAAAAATTACGTACAGTTTCTTGACCCGCTCCAATCTCGGCAAACGTACCGTAAATGTCTGAGTTTAAGTTTATTTTTAACGCTTTGCTTTTGGTAGGAAGCACACTACTTATTTTTCTATCGCCTTTTAAAGTAACCGCCATTTTTATTGTTTTATGGATGCAATACAAATGTACTGAAAATAGCAAGTATCAATCAAATTTTATCTTACTTTTGTGATACTGATGAATAAAAAGAAACAATTAAAAATAACATTTTTAGGTACAGGAACTTCTACAGGTGTACCTATGATAACGAGTAAGAATCCAGTTAGGTTTTCTGAAGATAAGAGAGATAAAAGGTTGAGGTCTTCTGTATTAGTGTCTTTAGGTGATGATAATTATGTTGTTGATTGTGGTCCTGATTTTCGTCAGCAAATGTTACGTGCTAATGTAGATGATATTAAAGGAATCTTTTTCACACACGAACATGCAGATCATATAGCAGGTTTTGATGATATTCGTCCGTATTATTACAGAATGGGAGATGTCCCTATTTATTCTGATGCGCGTGTTTTAAAGTCTTTAAAAAGAAGGTATGAATATATTTTTGCTACTGAAAACAGGTATCCATCTGCACCAGGAGTAGCGCCAACAGTTATTTCTGAAAACGATGTTTTAAAGTTTGATGATGTAACGATAACACCAATTAAAGTAATGCATGGCGATTTACCAATTCTAGGGTATCGTTTTAACAATATAGCTTATTTAACGGATGTAAAAACAATACCAGAAGATGAAAAAGAAAAGCTTAAAAACTTAGATGTTTTGGTAATTACAGCGTTGCGAAGAGAATCTCATTTTACGCATTTAAATATTGATGAAGCTTTAGAAATGGTAAAAGAATTGCAACCAAAAAAGGCTTATTTCAGTCATATAAGCGAATTGCTAGGTTTTCATGCAGATGTTGAAAAGGAATTACCTAAAAATGTGTTTTTAGCGTACGATGAACTGGTTGTTGAAGTTGATTAGTGTTTTTTGAGATTTTTAGAAGTTAAGAATTGTGGAATTTAAGAATTGTAGAAGTTAAGAATTTTAGAATTTAAGGAGTTAAGTTTTTTTGTTTTTAAAGATTTTTCTTTCGATTTGGTCTAGAGGATGGAGTCTGTTTTTCATAACTTTGACTGAGCCTGGTCAAAGTCAATAGGGTTTTGAATTGTTGAATATTAAATCATCAGGAATCCCATAAATGTTATTGATATTTTCTTTGTTGTCAATTTTTATTGCTTTTGTTTTTATAGAATCATCTATTTTCATCCGAGAAATATGGAAAGCTTGTTTATTGCTTTTGTTCCAGATAGTCATGTATCCTACCTTTTTATTATCAAATTCAAATAATCTAAATTCAAAAATATTTTTATTGTAGGTAACTTGTTTTTCTTTTGTTTTTAAGGCAATTGAACAAATTTCTGTCCATTTTTTAATGTTTTCTATTTTCATTAGAATAAGAATTAATCTTTTTTAGAGGAAATTAATTTTGTTCTAGAGACAGAATCATGACCATTTTGTCCGCATAAAAAAGAAAGTGCATCAAACGGATTTAATCTTAAACAAGTTCTCCAAAGTATTCTTGTAATTGAAGGTGTTTTGTTGTTATAATTTACAATTTTAGTTTTGGTTATTGTTTTACCTAGTGTTTGTCCTTGGTTTAAAAACTCAAACAAAAAATAATACATAAAATATGTACAATAGTATATGATAGAAAGATTGGTGTTTGTTAAAAGAAAGAAACCCAAAAACACATACGTAATTAGTATGCAAATAAAGTCAATAGAAAAATTAATTATCCTAGTTTCCTTTGTAATCTCTTTCATTTTTTTATTGCAAATCTAACAATCTTTTAGCAGCATTAAAAGGAGTAGTTTTTCCATTTTCCAACTTACTTATTTCTAGAGGTAATAGATTTTTAGTTTTCGAATCGTCATAAAAACGCGATTTCAATTCTTGTTCAATCGTAGCATATAACCAATGTTTGTTTTGTTGGTTTCTTTTTTTATTGAAGAAATCATTTTCTTTAGAAAGATTAATATATTCCCAAATCATTTTTTGAATTTTTTCAATTCCTAAATTATTTAATGCGCTTGCAGTTAAAACTTTAGGTTGCCAACCATTTTCTTTTGGCGGATATAAATGCAACGCTTTGGTAAAGGCAACTTTGGCAATTTTTGCATTTTTAATATTATCGCCATCGGCTTTATTAATAACAATAGCATCTGCCATTTCTATAATTCCACGTTTTATTCCTTGTAATTCATCACCAGCACCAAAAAGTTTTAACAATAAAAAGAAATCAACCATAGAATGTACCGCAGTTTCACTTTGTCCAACACCAACAGTTTCAATAATAATAGTATCAAAACCAGCAGCTTCACATAAAATAATACTTTCGCGAGTTTTTTGAGCAACACCACCTAAAGAAGTTCCAGATGGAGAAGGTCTAATAAACGCATTTTCATCTGTAACCAATTGTTCCATTCTGGTTTTATCACCCAAAATACTTCCTTTATTAACAGAACTACTTGGATCAACAGCTAAAACAGCAACCTTTTTACCCAAACCAGTTAAGTGTTTTCCAAAAGTTTCAATAAAAGTACTTTTACCAACTCCAGGAACACCAGTAATACCAATTCTAACAGATTTGTTAGCATAAGGTAAACACTGTTCTAAAATTTCATTGGCTTTTTTTTGATGATTTTTATTTGTGCTTTCAACTAAAGTTATAGCTCTACTTAAAAATGTAATGTTTCCATTTAAAATTCCAGTAACAAATTCATTAACAGTAGGATGTTTTCGTCTATTCAGCTTTATTTTTTTTGCAGAATTTTTGTTGGTAGTTTCTGGTTGAGGAATACCGTCTTTTTCATGCAAAGCAGAATTTGAATTATCAATCATAATACTATATTACTGTAAATTTATAAATAAAAAAGTTTAAAAACTGCAACACTTCAAAAAAAGTATCGTCTTTAAAGCAAGAAACTAATTAATGAAAGCTACCAAGCAATTACATCAAAAATTAATTAAAGACTGTAAGCGTAATAATGCAAAAGCACAACTGCAATTGTATAAAACGTATTGCAAAGCAATGTTTTTAGTTGCCAATAGATATGTTAAAGATCGTTTTTTAGCCGAAGATATAATGCAAGAAGCATTTATAAAAGCATTTAAAAACATCCATAGTTATAAGGAAGAAGTAACATTTGGATCTTGGTTAAAACGAATAGTAATTAACCAAAGTATAGATGAATTAAAGAAAAATAAATTAGGAGTAATAGCCATAAATGAAGAGGTTTTAGAGGTTGTAAACGATGATGATTGGGAAGTTGAAGAAACAATTACATCAAGTATGATAATTGATGTAATTGATAGGCAGAAAGAAAAATACAGGTTGGTTTTAACATTGTATTTAGTAGAAGGTTATGATCATAAAGAAATATCTCAAATATTAAACATTACTCCTGTCGCTTCTAGAACGAATTTAATGAGAGGTAAAAAATTAGTTAAAGAAGCATTAAAAACGACCAATTATGCCGAAAGATATTAGAAAGTTAACGAAAGATTATAGCAGAAGTACTAGTAAGCTTTCTGAAAATCATGAAGAAAAATTTTTAAGAAAATTAGAGCAAGCTTTTCCTAAGAAAAAGAAATCTTATACCTGGATATATGCAGCAGCTTCAATAATTTTAATATTGGGTTTAGCTATTAAGTTTTATCCAACAAAAACAATTGAAGAACAGCATACGAATCAAGAAACAGAACAAGTTCGTTTAGGAGATATTTCTCCTGAAATGAAAAAAGTAGAGAATTATTATTTAACAGCCATTAATAATGAAATGGCAAGTTTAGAAGTTACACAAGAAAATAAGGCCTTATTAGATGTGTATTTTGAGAAGTTAGGAAAGTTAAATGTTGATTATAAACGTTTAAACCAACAATTAGAAGTTGAAGGAATAAACAATAAAACAATTAATGCGTTAATAACCAATCTTCAATTACGTTTACAGCTTTTAATTCAGTTAAAAGACCAAGTTAATGAGTTACAATCTAAAGAAAATCAAAATGAGAATTTTACAATATAATATAGTACTGTTTTTTGTTTTTACAGTATTCGGCTTAAATGCTCAAAAGAAAAAACATAAAGAAGAATTTAATGTGAAATCAGATGTGGTTATTAATATAAATACCAGACATTCTGATATAGAAATAGAAACCTGGAATAAAAACAAGGTAGTAGTAGAAGCTTATATGCTAATTGAGGGTGAAGAGTTTTCTAAAGAGGAATTTAATAAGTTTTATCAAAAATGGGATTTTGAAGCTAAGGGAAATAGTCAAGAAATAACAATTAAATCTAGAACGAATTCTGATATTAATATTTATTCGTTTGATTTTGATGATATAAATTATGATGATTTTGTTTTTCCATTAGCAGATTTTTCTATTGGAAGTTTAGATGTTTTAGATTCTATAGATTTTATAGTTCCACCATTACCACCAGAAGTGCCTAGATTTCTAGAAATGTCTATTCCAGCTTTACCATCTGAATTCGATTATGAAGCATATAAAAAAGATAAAAGTTATTTAGAGAACTGGAAAAAAGAAAATAAAGAAGTTTTAGGTGAAAATGCTAAAATAAAAATTGATAATAATACAATTTTTATTAAAACTAACAATAGAATTATTACAATGGATGAATGGAAGGAAAAACAGGATATTAAAGAAGAGGTCTACGAAAAAATAAAAAAAAAAATACACAATAAAGAAATAGCAAAAGAGATTATAAGGCATAGTAAAGAAAGAAAAAAACATGCAGAAGAAAGAAAAAAAGCTATAATTGAAATGAAAAAGAATTTGAAAAAACAAATCAAAAATCAAAAAGGAAAAAGAATAGAAATACAAAAAATGTTAAAAAAGAGAAGTAAATTAAAAGTAAAAAGAATTATAAAAATTAAGGCTCCAAAAAGCGCAAAGCTAAATATGAATGTAAAATATGGAGAACTTAGCTTTACAAAATAATTTTAATAATATATTAACAAAAAAACCACATGATTATGTGGTTTTTTTTTGCTGAAAACTTAGTACCTTTACGTTTGCAAAAACATACTTTTTAATGGAGTTATACAAAGAAAATCAACTAAAAATATACAATTCTTTAAGTAAAAGTAAAGAACTTTTTAAAACAGTAACGGAAGGTAGAGTGGGGATGTATGTATGTGGTCCTACGGTATATAGTAATGTTCATTTGGGAAATGTTCGTACGTTTATGTCATTTGATATGGTTTTCCGTTACTTGTTACATTTGGGATATAAAGTACGTTATGTACGTAATATTACTGATGCAGGACATTTAGAAAATGATGCAGATGAAGGAGAAGATAGAATTGCTAAAAAAGCCCGTTTAGAAGAGATTGAACCAATGGAAGTAGTACAGCGTTATACTGTAGATTTTCATAATGTAACAAAAAAATACAATTTTTTACCACCAAGTATTGAGCCAACAGCAACTGGTCATATAGTTGAACAAATTGAAATGATTCAAGAAATTATATCAAAAGGTTTTGCATATGAAGTAAATGGTTCGGTGTATTTTGATGTTATTGAATACAATAAGACTAATAATTACGGAATACTTTCTGGAAGAAACATTGAAGATGCAATACACAATACGCGTACTTTGGATGGACAATCGGAGAAGAAAAATCCACAAGATTTTGCGCTTTGGAAAAAAGCAGATGAACGCCATATTATGCGTTGGTCTTCTCCTTGGAGCGATGGTTTTCCTGGTTGGCATTTGGAGTGTTCAGTAATGAGTTCTAAATACTTAGGAGAACAAATAGATATTCATGGTGGTGGAATGGATTTAAAGTTTCCACATCACGAATGTGAAATAGCACAATCTCATTGTTGTTCGGGAAAACAGCCTGTAAATTATTGGATGCACGCAAATATGTTGTTGTTGAATGGTCAAAAAATGGCAAAATCAACAGGGAATCATATTTTACCAGATGCAATTTTAACAGGTAATAATAAAATATTAACCAAAGCATTTTCTGTAAGTGTTGTTCGTTTCTTTATTATGCAAGCGCATTATCGTAGTATTTTAGATTTTTCTAATGATGCGTTATTGGCCTCAGAAAAAGGGTGTAATAAGTTAATGGAATCTATTAAAGTTCTAAAATCATTAACAGCAGGAAAAACTTCTGATTTTGATGTAAAGGCATGGAAACAGAAATGTTACGATGCTATGAATGATGATTTTAATACACCAATATTAATAGCTAACTTATTTGAAGCAGTTAAGTTTATCAACTTAGCAAAAGATAATAAGGCAACTATTACAGCAGATGATTTAACTATTTTAAAAGAAACGTTACATGCTTTTGTGTTTGATGTTTTAGGGTTGTTGGATGATGAAAAGAAACAAGATTCTAATAAAATAGATGGTGTTGTTGAGTTATTGATTAAGCTACGTAAAGAAGCAAGAGAAAATAAAGATTGGGCATTATCTGATCAAATTCGTGACGAATTATTAGTATTAGGAATTCAATTAAAAGATGGTAGAGAAGGAACAACTTTTACAATTAGTTAATTGAAGAAAATATTAATATATCCGTTTGTAATGTTAGTGCGTTTTTATCAAACTGCAATATCACCTTATACACCAGCAACATGTAGGTATACACCAACTTGTTCGCATTACACAGTAGAAGCTTTACAAAAACACGGACTGTTTACTGGAGGTTGGTTAGCTTTAAAAAGAATTTTTAGCTGTCATCCTTGGGGAGGAACAGGTTATGATCCTGTACCAGAAAAAAAGAATAATAAATCAAAAAATTAAAAGAGTTAAATAATAGTATCTTTCAATTTTTAAACCTTTTAATTTAAAATAAAATATATGAGTTTTTTAGCAATAAAATGGGATCCTTCTTTAGGTATTGATTTAGGTTTTTTCGTCATTCGTTGGTATAGCTTAATGTTTGTCTCTGCTTTTCTTATTGGAGCGTATTTAATGAAGAAAATGTACAAGAATGATGGGATTTCTCCTGAAAAGGTTGACCCATTATTTATGTATTCTTTTATTTCTATGTTAATAGGAATGCGACTAGGAGAAGTATTTTTTTATAACTGGGGTTATTATCAGAATAATTTATTGGAAATAATTATTCCAGCTAAAAAATTAGCAGATGGTTCGTGGAAATTTACTGGTTTTACTGGTTTTGCTAGTCATGGAGCAGCTGTTGCTATTCCAGTAGCGTTATATTTTTATACTAAAAATCATTTACAAAAATCATGGCTATTCGTTTTAGATAGAATGGGAATTGTAGTTGCCTTAGCAGGTTTTTTTATCCGTTTTGGTAATTTTTGTAATTCTGAAATTTATGGAAAACCAACTGGAAGCGATTTTGGGGTAATTTTTGTAGCTGATGATTTAATACCACGCCATCCAACACAATTATATGAAGCTTTTAGTTACTTAATATTGTTTTTTGTGTTATGGCATTTTTATTGGAAAACAGACAAAAAGAAAAAAGAAGGTTTCTTATTTGGTGTTTTTATGGTAGCACTTTGGTCATTGCGCTTCTTTATAGAGTTTTTAAAAGAAGCTCAAATAGAAACAAGAGAAGATTGGGTGTTTAATTCATTAAATACAGGTCAAGTATTAAGTATTCCTTTAGTGTTAATTGGTTTTTGGCTGATGTTTAGAAAACAAAAAGAAGTAGTATAAAAAAAATTATTACATAATATAAAAAACTCAAATAACAGTATTGTTTTTGAGTTTTTTATATTTTAGAATATTATTTTCATAAAGGTTTAAGTAGTGTATGTTCTTCTCCTGTTGAAGGAATATAACTAGAAACAGAATTTTGAATTAAATCTTTAAGTTTTACTAATAATTTTTTCTTTACAAAGAATTTATGAGTAATTAAACCTACCTTTCTAATAGGAATTGGAGCATTAAATTCTATGAGTTTTTTTCTCATGTCTTCAGGTAAATCTTTTGAAGCTAAATAAGGTAAAATGGTCATTCCTTTTCTAACTTTAGTTACTCTAAATAGGCTATCCATAGATCCAGATTCAAACTCAAAATTAACTTCTCTAGTAGCGCATTGATCAGATAAATCACAAATTCGTTGTACTTGGGTTCTTAAACAATGCCCTTCTTGTAAGAGGCACAGTTTTGAATAATCTAAATTATTTACAGATATTTTTGAATTTGATATTTCACCACTACAATCATATAATAAAAAAGGTTCAGAATATAAATCAATTTCATCCAACTCTTGATCTTCTAATGGTAGAGCTAAAATACCAATGTCAATACTCCTGATTTTTAAAGCTTTTTGAATTTCTGATGTTGTCATTTCCTTTACAATTAATTTTATATTCGGAAAAGTATCTGTAAAGTCATTTAAAAATAGTGGTAATAAATAAGGTGCTATTGTTGGTATTATAGCAATTTTTAAATCACCAACCATTTCACCTTTAAGTTCTTGCATTAAATTTTTCAAAGAATCTACTTCATTTAATACTATTCGTAACCTTTTTATGATCTCTTCACCTTCTGCAGTAATAGAAACAGGTTTAGTTTTTCGGTTGAAAATTTTAATGTCTATTTCGTTTTCAAATCTACGAATCATTGTACTTAAGGTAGACTGTGTAACGAAACATTTTTCTGCAGCAGCTTCAAAATTTTTTAAATCTACAACTGCTAAAACGTATTGAAATTGTTGTATGTTCATAATAAGTCAAATATACAATAATATTCACATTGTAGATATTGTGTTTTATAATATCGTTTTTATGAATAAAAGTAATATCCTTTCTTTGTGTAACTTTAAATCAGATGAACATGAAATTACAACTATTAACAGGAATGTTACTCCTTTTATTTATTTCTTGCAATACTAAAGAACATAAAGAACATAAAGAACATAAAGAACATAAAGAACATAAAGAAGGTGTAGAAGAAGAAAAAGGATCATGTCCTTTTGGTTTTGATAAAAAACCATCAACAGGACAAGTACTAAAAGGTGAGGGAAATACCAACAAAGATTGGTGGCCAAACAGTTTAGATTTAAGTGTATTAAGGCAAAACTCTTCTTTATCTAATCCATTAGGAGAAGTGTTTGATTACACAAAAGAATTTAACAGTTTAGATTATTTTGCTCTTAAAAAAGATATTGCAGCTTCTTTAAAAGATTCTAAAGATTGGTGGCCTGCTGATTATGGAACTTACGGAGGGTTATTTATTCGTATGGCTTGGCATAGTGCTGGAACTTATAGAACAGGAGATGGAAGAGGTGGAACTAGAGAAGGTCAACAACGTTTTGCTCCTCAAAATAGTTGGCCAGATAATGCTAATTTAGATAAAGCGAGAAGATTACTTTGGCCTGTAAAACAAAAATATGGACAAAAAATCTCTTGGGCAGATTTAATGATACTTGCAGGAAATGTTGCTTTAGAAAAAGCAGGTTTTAAAACAATAGGTTTTGCTGGTGGTAGAAAGGATGTATGGGAACCAGCAACAAATGTGTATTGGGGGGCTGAAAAAGAATGGCTAACAAATAAAGAACGATATTCGGAAGATGGAGAATTAGAAAAACCGTTAGCGGCTGTTCAAATGGGATTAATTTATGTAAATCCTGAAGGGCCAAATGGTGTTCCAGATCCTGTTGCATCAGGAAAGGATATTCGTGTTGCTTTTGGTAGAATGGGAATGAATGATGAAGAAACAGTTGCGTTAATTGCAGGTGGGCATACGTTAGGTAAAACACACGGACAAGCTTCTGGAGAAGAACATTTAGGAGCAGCTCCAGAAGGAGCAGGATTAGAAGAGCAAGGTCTTGGTTGGAAAAGTAATTATAAGTCAGGAAAAGGTAAAGATGCAATTACATCTGGTTTGGAAGTAATTTGGACGGTTACACCAGAAACTTGGAGTCAGGATTTCTTTAAAAATTTATTTGAGAATGAATGGGAGTTAGTAAAGAGTCCAGGAGGAGCAAATCAATGGCAGGCAACAAATGCTATTGTAAAGTTTCCAGATGCATTTGATAAAACAAAGTTTCATGCACCTACTATGTTAACAACAGATTTAGCGCTGATAAAAGATCCTGCTTATGAAAAAATTTCACGTCGTTTTTATGAAAATCCAGAGGAGTTTAATAAAGCTTTTGCTAAGGCTTGGTTTAAATTAACGCATAGAGATATGGGGCCAAAAACTACATACTTAGGTCCAGAAATTCCTAAAGAAGATTTTCTTTGGCAAGATCCTATTCCAACTGTTGATCATTCTTTAATAAATTCAACGGATGTTAAAAAATTGAAAGTGCAAATTTTAGCTTCTGGTTTAGATACAGGAGAATTGGTTTCTACAGCTTGGGCATCAGCAGCTACTTATAGAGATTCTGATAGGAGAGGTGGAGCAAATGGAGCAAGAATTAGATTAGAACCACAAGTAAATTGGGAATCTAACAATCCAGTTCAATTAAAAAAGGTATTAGCAGTTTATGAGAAAATTCAAAAAGAGTTTAATAAAAAAGTGTCAATAGCAGATTTAATTGTTTTAGGAGGAAATGCAGTAATAGAAGAAGCAGCGAACAAAGCTGGATATAAAATAAATGTCCCTTTTTCACCTGGAAGGATGGATGCTACACAAGAACAAACGGATGTTGAAGGATTAGCTGTTTTAGAACCAATGGCTGACGGATTTAGAAACTATCAAAAAACAGATTATATGTTAACGGCTGAGCAGTTGTTAGTTGATAAAGCGCAATTATTAACATTATCTCCACCAGAAATGACAGTTTTAGTAGGAGGAATGAGAGCTTTAAATGCAAATTTCAATGGATCTAAGGAAGGAATTTTAACGGCTACACCAGGTGTTTTAACAAATAATTTTTTTGTGAATTTATTAGCGATGAAGTATAAGTGGAAGTCGACTTCAGATAAAAAAGATAAATTTGAAATAATTGATAGAAGTACAAATGAAGTAAAATGGATGGCAACTAGAGCAGATTTGATTTTTGGTTCTAATTCAGAATTAAGAGCTTTAGCAGAAGTTTATGGAAGTGAAGATGCAAAAGAACGATTTGTTAACGATTTTGTGAAGACTTGGGTTAAAGTGATGAACTTAGATAGATTTGATTTAAAATAAAATATTTGTTATTAGTAAAAAAAGCGATTTAGAAAACTTCTAAATCGCTTTTTGGTGTTAACCAACAATATGAATTTCGTGAAAATCTTTAGGAACAAGAAAAGTGTTACTCTCTGAATTAAATTGTAGTGTTTTTAAATCTACAACTACGTTGTCAATTTCAATTTCAGTAACTGTAAAAGGTAAACCGATCAATTTTATTTCTATAGTATCATATTCCGTAACAAAAGTACCGGCTTTATGTTGTTGAAGAATAATTTCGTTTTCTTTTCCTGTAAAAGAAAAAGTACGTAAACTATACCTTCCTTTCATATAATTATAACCATCTTGGGCATCTTCATATACTTTAGATACTTCTTTTTTACCAAGAATAAAATAAGCATCAAGTTTAAGTTGTTCTATTTTCTTTTCTCCAACATATTGTTGTAGTGGATATTTAGGTATAATTGAACCTTCTTTTACAAATAATGGCATTGTATCTAAATCGGCATCAACCCATTTTTCCATTCCGCCTTCCACATATTCATTTGTCCAGTAATTGTACCAGCTTCCTCTTGGAATATACATTCTTCTTCCTTTAGAATTAGGTTCTTGAATTGGACAAACTAAAATTTGATTTCCGAAAATAAATTCATCAGTTCTGTAATGCGTTTGTAAATCTAATTGGTCATATAAAACTAATGATTTTAACATTGGAACACCTCTTTCAGCATATTCCCAAAACATGGTGTATAAGTAAGGTAATAATTGATAACGTAAACCAACAAATTTTCTGGTTACATCCACAACATCTTCACCAAAAGTCCAAGGTTCTTGATTTCCATGATCTCCAGATGAATGTGTTCTACAAAAAGGATGAAAAACACCTAATTGAATCCACCTTGCATATAATTCTCCAGAAGGATGTTCTGCAAAACCACCAATATCACTACCTGTAAAAGACATACCACTCATACTCATACGTTGTGCTTGAATATTGGCAATCCATAAATGTTCCCAAGTAGCAACATTATCTCCAGTCCAAGAAGAAGTATAACGTTGCGCTCCAGAATAAGCAGAACGAGTAATTATAAATGGTCGTTTAGGATACGAATATTTTTTAACGCCTTCGTATGTAGCTCTAGCCATTTGTGTTCCGTAAATATTATGTGCTTTTCTATGACTACAAGGATTTCCATCATAATCATGTCGTACATCATTTGGAAATGTTTTTCCAGGAACTTCCATTACAGCAGGTTCGTTCATGTCGTTCCAAACACCTTTTACACCAATTTCATCTATTAATTCTTTAAATAAATCTTTCCACCAATCTCTAACATCTGGGTTTGTAAAATCAGGAAAAAAACATTCTCCAGGCCAAACTTTTCCTCTCATATAAGGGCCGTCTGCACGTTTACAGAAATAATCATTTTCCATTGCTTCTTTATACACCCAATAATCTTCATCAATCTTAATTCCTGGATCAATAATTACAATCGTTTTAAATCCATCTTCAGCCAATTCAGCAACCATTCTTTTTGGATCAGGAAAGTACTCTTTACTCCAAGTAAAACACCTAAAACCTTCCATATAATCAATGTCCAAGTAAATAGCATCACAAGGAATTTGTAACTCTCGGAATTTACTAGCTATTTCTTTTACTTTCTTTTCTGGGTAATAACTCCATTTACATTGATGATAACCTAATGCCCAAAGCGGAGGTAATTCTGGTTTACCTGTTAAATCGGTATATCTAGTAACTACATCTTGCATATTTGGTCCGTAAAAGAAATAATAATTCATTTCACCTCCATGTGCCCAAAAGCTTGTTACATTTCTTCTTTCATGACAAAAATCAAAGAAACTTTTAAAGGTATTGTCAAAGAAAATACCATAAGCTCTTTCTTCTTGCATTCCAACATAAAAAGGAACACTTTTGTATAAAGGATCTTGATCTTTACCAAAAGCATATTGATCAGTAGCCCAATTTTCAAATCGTTTTCCTTTAAGGTTTAAGTGAGTTGGTTTGTCTCCCATTCCATAGTAACATTCACCTTGTGGGCCAACCTTACTCATTTTTACAATATTACCTCCTAATTCATAACTCTGTTCCCAATGAAAACCCCAGTCGTCTTTACAAATTACATTTCCTTCTAAATCGTAAATAGCCGTTTTTAAATTTTCTTTATCTATAGTAACGATTATTCTGGAAGTAATTAATTTATATACTTTTTTTTCTTCATTAACTTCTAGTTTGCTATAGCCTCTTGCTCCAGTTTCACTAATGGCATAAGAAAAATCATTTTCAAAGTTATTATCAGTGGCATATCTAAACCTTAAAACACTACCTCTTAAAACTGTAATTTGAAGAATTACACCATTTTCTGTATGAAAGTTAATTTTATCTACATCTTGAGAAAAAGAAACTATCTTTCCTGGAAACATATTTCCTTTATATTCTAGTTCTGTGTTTGTTATCATAAGATTTTGTTTTTAATGCTAATACAGATCCTTAATAAGAATACGTATTTAACTACTATTTGTTTTCTATTTTAAAAATTACAGTTCCTAATGGAGGAATTGTAATTTCTATTGAATTAGTTCTGGAATTCCAGCCTTTATTTTCAGTAGCAATTTTCTTTTTATTAGTAATTCCGCTACCACCGTACTTTTTTGAATCGCTATTAAAAATTTGAACTAAATTACCTTGTTTAGGTATTCCAACTCTGTACGAACTTCTTGGAATTGGTGTTAAATTACACACGATAAGAAGTGTGTTTTTTTCTGATGTTCCTTTTCGTATATAGCTTATTACAGAATTTTCATGATCATCATAACTGATCCATTCAAAACCATCATGATCAAATTGCTTTTCATATAAAGCAGGCTGTTTTTGATATAAAATATTTAAATCTTTTACCATTTCTTTTAACCCAGAATGAAAATCATATTCTAAAACATACCAATCTAGCGATTGCTGAAAACTCCACTCACTGTGTTGCCCAAATTCAGATCCCATAAACAACAAGTTTGTTCCAGGATGTGTAAACATATAACAGTACAACAACCTTGTATTTGCAAATTTTTGCCATTCATCACCAGGCATTTTACCTACAATACTTTTTTTTCCGTACACAACTTCATCATGAGATAAAGGCAACATAAAGTTTTCGGTAAAAGCATATGTCATACTAAAAGTTATATCGTTTTGATGATGTTTTCTGTAAACAGGTTCTTTGCTGAAATATGATAAAGTATCATTCATCCAACCCATCATCCATTTCATTCCGAAACCTAAACCTCCTAAAAAAGTAGGATGAGAAATCATAGGAAAAGCAGTAGATTCTTCGGCTATTGTTTGTACATCTGGAAAACTAGCATAAACCTCTTCGTTTAATTCTTTTAAAAAACTTATGGCAGCTAAATTTTCTCTTCCTCCATAAATATTAGGTTCCCATTGACCTTCATCACGAGAATAATCTAAGAAAATCATAGAAGCAACAGCATCTACTCGTAATCCGTCTATGTGGTATTGATCCAACCAAAAGATGGCATTGCTTACTAAAAAACTACGGACTTCATTTCTTTCGTAATTAAAAATTAAACTTTTCCAATCGGGATGATATCCTTTTTTTCTATCAGGATGTTCGTATAGATGAGATCCATCAAAGAAACCTAATCCATGAGCATCTTCTGGAAAGTGAGAAGGAACCCAGTCTAAAATAACACCAATATTATTTTGATGAAAAGTATCTACTAAAAGTTTAAATTCTTCAGGATGACCAAAACGAGAAGTTGGTGCAAAATATCCAGTTATTTGATATCCCCAAGAAGGATCATAAGGATATTCCATAACAGGCATTAACTCAACATGTGTAAATTCCATTTCTTTAACATAAGAAACCAATTCATTAGCTAATTCTGTATAAGATAAAAAACGATTATTATCTTCAAATTTTCGTTTCCAAGAACCTAAATGAACTTCGTATACAGAATAAGGTGCATTAATAGCGTTATGCTTTTTCCTGTTTTTCATCCAAGAAGTATCTTTCCAGTCGTGAGAATCTTCCCAAACAACAGAAGCTGTTTTTGGAGGATGCTCAGATCTTCTAGCATAAGGATCTGCTTTTTCCGTTACTATATTATTATTGTTAGAATGGATTTTATACTTGTATAAACTTCCTTTTCCTACATTGGGTATAAAACCTTCCCAAATACCAGAAGAATCCCAACGAACATTTAATTGATAGTCATCATCTGTCCAATAATTAAAATCACCAATTACAGCTACAGATTTAGCTGTTGGAGCCCAAACAGAAAAATAAGTTCCTTTAACTCCATTTAAGGTAATAATATGTGAGCCTAATTTTTCATATAAGCGAAAATGTTTACCTGATTTAAAGAGGTTAATATCAAAATCCGTAAATAAACTATGTTGTATAACTTTACTCATGTAAGAATTAAAAATATCTATATTGGGTTAAATTTATTGGATTTTAAATCCGTTTGGAATTATTGCTCTTCTTCTAATAACAACAATACCTTCTTTTATAACATATTCATCTGTGGTTACATCTTCTAGATGTTTTCCTCCTTTAATAATTACATTGTTTCCAATTCTAGCATCTTTATCTATAATTGCATTTTCAATACTACAGTTTTTACCAACACCTAAGCTAGGAATTCCTTTTTTACCGTCTTGTTCTAATTCACTTAAATCTTGATATTCATTTGCTCCAATGATATAGGTGTTTTTTATTTCACTTCCTTCACCAATTCTAGAACGAATACCAATTACTGAATGTTCTATGCTTTTTGCGTTCAAAATACAACCATCAGCAATCATACTTTTGGTTAATAAAGTACCTGATATTTTTGATGGAGGTAAAATTCTTGGACGTGTAAGAATGGTATTCGATTTTTCAAACAAATCAAACTTAGGAATATCATCCGTTAAACTAAGATTCGCTTCAAAGAAAGATTCTATAGTTCCAATATCTTCCCAATACCCTTTGTATTGATAAGCCAATACTTTATTTTTTTCTATTGCTTGTGGTATGGTTTCTTTACCAAAATCAATAGTATCTTTTTCCATAATATCAATTAACAAATCTCTATTAAAAATATAGATTCCCATAGAAGCCAAATAATGTCTGTTTTCAGCTTTCATCTGATCATCCACTTCAGATTCCCAACCAATTAATTTTTCATTATTTGGTTTTTCTATAAAAGAAGAAATAAAACTATCATCATCAGTTTTTAAAATCCCAAAAGAGGTAGCATCTTTTGCATTTACAGGCAATGTAGCGACACTAATTTCTGCTCCTTTTTCTTCATGTTGACGAATCATATCATCAAAATTCATTTTATACAATTGATCACCAGATAATACAAGTGCGTAATCAAATTCGTGATTTAAAATATGATGCATCGATTGTCTTACTGCATCTGCTGTACCTTGGAACCATGTTTTGTTTTCGGGGGTTTGTTCAGCAGCTAATACATCTACAAAAGCTTCGCTAAAATTACTAAAAACATAAGTGTTTTGAATATGTCTATTTAATGAAGCTGAGTTGAATTGTGTTAGCACAAACATCCGTTTAATATCGCAATGAATACAGTTAGATATTGGTATATCTACTAATCTGTATTTCCCTGCTATTGAAACTGCAGGTTTTGAACGTCTGTCTGTTAAAGGAGACAAGCGCGTACCTTGTCCGCCTCCTAGAATAATTGCTAGAACTTTTTTGTTAATCATTAGATTTAGTTGTGTTTAGTTTAAATTGATTTGTACAGGTTGATATATTCTTGAGCGGAATTATTCCAAGAATTATCTATTTTCATGATTTGTTTTTGTGTTTTTTTAAAAAGTTTAGTGTTAGTATAAAGTCCCACAGCTCTATTGATGGAGTAGGAGATATCCCAAACAGAGGCTTGATCATGACAAATACCAAAACCATTGTCGCCAATATCTATTACCGTGTCTTTTAAACCACCAGTTCGTCTTACAATAGGAATAGTACCATAACGTAAAGAATACATTTGATTTAAACCACAAGGTTCAACTCTTGATGGCATTATTAAAAAGTCTGCTCCAGCATATATTAGATGAGATAGTTTTTCATCATAACCTATATACACATTGTATTTTCCTTCAAATTCGTTCTTTAAAGCTTCTAACTGAATTTCAATTTCTTGATGTCCAGAGCCTAATACTAAAATATTTATTTCTTGATTTGTTAACACTTCTTTAAAAACACTTGGTAAAAGATCCGCAGATTTTTCACCAACTAATCTTCCTATAAAACCAAATAAAGGCAACTCAGGATTTAATCCATAAGTGTCACACAATACTTTTTTATTTGCTTTTTTACCAGATACAATAGTACTTTGTGTGTAGTTTTTAGCAAGTAATGGATCCGTTTCTGTATTCCAAACATTGGTATCTATTCCATTTAAAATACCAATACATTTATCTTTTTCAGATCGAAGTAAACCTTCTAATCCGTTTGCTTTTTCTTTTAATTCCTCCATATAAGAAGGGGAAACTGTGGTTACTTTAGATGCACATTTTATTGCAGTTGCCATTGGGTTTATAGAGCCATACCAATCTAAAACCCCAATGTCATTATGATTAAAAGAAGGCAATAAGTTTAGTTTATCAAATGAAAAATGACCTTGATATTGAGCGTTATGGATGGTTAGTACCGTTGGTATTTCTTTTAAAGTAACATAAGCATTACAATACTTCATAAAAAAAGGAATCAATGAAGTATGATGATCATGACAATGAATAATTTCTGGTTTTTCTTTATTATGAAGTATCCAATCTAATAAAGATAGTTGAAAAGCGATGTACTGATTTGTTTCATCTTCATAGCCATAAACATTCTCTCTGTCTAACAAACCTACAATAGAGATAACAAATAAATTAAAATTAAAATCTTTAGATTTTAATTGCTTTACTTGGAACTCATAAGAAACAGCTGCTAATTGAATACTACCTTTGTAAACATCTGTTAACTGAGATTTGTTAACGTATTTATTGTTATAATAAGGCATAACAACGGAAGCTTCATTATTTAATTCATTCTGATATTTAGGTAAAGAACCTACAACATCGGCAAGTCCGCCAACTTTTGCTACTGGGTAACACTCGAAACTAGTGTGAAGAATCCTCATTATAATAAAGCTGATTTAGTTTCTTTTAAAAGTAATAAAATATAGAAATAAAAACACAGATTTTATATTAAAAAAAGGCTATTTTAATAATGATTTTGTTAAAAAAATGATTTAAAATTTAAGGTTTACATAATTTTAATGTAACATAAATAAGTTATAAGTTTTTGTTCTTCAGAGAAAAAGAGGTTCATAACTTTACTTGTATATAGTTAAAAAAACTAGTTTTGTCTTTTATATTTTCTTTTCCAATATATAATGTAAATAGTACCAAAAATAGATGGAAGTATCCAAGAAATTAAGTTTTCAATACCTAAACCAGCAACTATAAAAGCTGTGATAGATGCTATTAGAGCGCCAACTATTTTTCTGATATGATTAGATAGCCAACCAATCTTTTTTTCTTTGAAATTTTTAAAGAAGATGAAGTCCTTAATAGTCATAAAAGCTCCAAAACCTCCAAAAATAAGATACAAAACACTATTGTCTATTCTTTGAAAGAAACCTAAGCTTCCTAAGGCTAACATTATAATAGATACAAAAAGCATACTTCCAGAAATAACCTTGTCTAAAGGAGCTGCTTTTTCTTTTAGCTTTGGTTTAAAAGTTAATGCACGATTACCAGCCAAAACTAAATAAATAGTAAATAAACCAATTAAAAATAAAAAAGGATTTTCATGATTAGGCATACAAGCAATTGGTAAAGAAATGATAGAACTGGTAAACATACCTATAGAAAAAAGTTTGCCTAGTTTTTTATGAATTGGGCTTCCTTTTTTTACTAGAGCACTACCAATACCAGTAATTAATCCTAATCCTCCAAAAAATGCATGTATGTATATAAAAATAGTAATAATTTGTTCCATCTTGTATGTTTGTGTTATTAATAGTCCAAATATGAAGACATTTATTGTTATTACGAATAGTTTTGTACCGAGTTGTTTTATTTATGGGATGAATTGTAAACTCTATTAAGTTTTATAAAACCTGTGAGGTTTTATGTTACAAACATTTCTTGCATTAGGGATAGAAGCGGTATCCTTTAAACATAAAAAAATCCTGACTAGTCAGGATTTTTTTATGTTTAAAGATATAGCGGAAAGCCCGACCTTTTGAGAATGCCCAAATTATTGTCTGATTCTAGCTCTGATATCACTTAATTTTTCGTCTATTAATAATTTACCGTCTCTAAAAACTTCTTTTAATTCGCCTTGTTTTTCTTGTTCCCAAGTAACTTGATCGACCAATTTATAAGTACCATTTTCTTTTTCTATTTTAATTAATCCTTTGGCAGATTTTTTTGTTCCATCATCGGTAATCGGATCTTTAAAAATAGCTCTTCCATCGCCTGCAACTTCACCATAAGTAGCTTTCATGGCAAAACCAAACGTATCACGTGTATTGTATTGATAGGTAAATGAGCCAATACCTAGAACTACATTGGTAGAAGCAAAGCCGTTTTGTTTTAAACGTTCACAAATATCGGTTGCTCTTTCCAAGGTAATACTATCTCCATAAATAGCTCCGATATGGCTGTTTAATTCTTTGTACCCTTTTTCATTGGTTGTTCCTCCAAAAGTATCCCAAAGCAATTGTACAACTCCTTTTTGTTCTTCTGGAGTTTTACCATTTGGATTTCCGCAAATAATATCTGCAGGATCTCCACTATCTGGTCTAATGACCACTTTACCATCTCGTGCTAAGACTTCTTCTTTTAGGTTTGGTAAATATTCGGTTAGTACTTTCCATAAATCCCAAGTATCTGAAACAATTGATACAATTCCGTTTGGATATACTTCAGTAATTAATCGTTTAAACGTTTCTTGTTCTCCATCATTTGTTCCCATACACATTACTGAGTGTTCGGTTGCGGCAACAGAACCACCAATTAAATCGGTATCTGAATTAGCATTATAATATGTTTCCATAAAATCGATAGTAGGAATCGTATCAGTTCCTGTGAAACTTAGTAAATGTCCGGCAGAACTAATTATAGCAGCTTCTAAACCCGCCATTCCTCGCATAGAAAAATCATGACCTTGCCAGTCTACAAATTCTGGTATTGATGAGGTTTCGTTTGCATATTTATCTAAAATTAAACGATACTGTTTTGCAATCGTTGCTGAGTTACAAGGCAACCAAACTGTAGTTGAAATTAAGGTTTCAAAATAATTAGTTAACCAAAAAAACTCAGGTAAGGTATTGTACATCGTAAACATTGGTACACGAATTGGAACTGAAACTCCTTCTGGTAAGGCTTTAAAAACCATTGGAATGTATCCTAAATCGTGTAAATCTGCTATATGTTGTATACCTACAGAGTTTTCACCTAAATAATTATTAATTCGTCTGCTATATTTTTTACAGATTTCTTCTTTTGGTTTGTTGAAGAAATTTAGTTGAAAATCTTCAATAATATATTTTTTGATGAAGTATTGTAATCCGAAAAACACAACTTCTTCAATGCCTTTAATTCTACTTTTTCTTGGAGTCCAGTTAGAGTATACTAAAGTGGTTTGGTTAGGATATTGTCTTCTGTGGTCTACTTTATAACCGTCTGTGTATAATAATGGATTCATAGATGTTTAATTTTAATAATTTACACTTATTTGTGTAAGTATAACACAAATATATTATCTAAAAAGTACACTACAAAATTATTTTGCGTTTATTTTACGCAAAGTGTTTTTTTATTTAAAAAAACTAGGAGCGTGGTTATAACATAGAAAGCCTCAAAGCATTGCTTTGAGGTTTTTTGTATTTAAAAGAAAAGAATTTTAGAAGTTATTGAAATGTTTTTGATATAATTTTTTTTCGTTACTACTTCATAAAATAGTTTTGCTGATACATCTAAATCAATTCATCTCTAACTTCCATTAGTGCAAAACCCAATAAGTTTTTGCCTCTCCATTTTTTTGGATTATGAGCATTGTCATGATCTTCAGCCATTCCTATTCCCCAAATAGGATCAACAGGACTTGCTTCAACTAAAACTCTTTTTTTAGTTTGTAGTAAAAAATGTTTAAGTGCTGGATTCTGAGAAAACTTATGAAAATTAGCTTTCTTCACGATTTCATATCGATGTTGATACCAAACTTCTTGATTGAAATTTTCAACCTGTCTTCCTAGTTTTTTAGCAGCAGCAGGTGATTTACAATCAATGATTTTTTGTCGGATTTCTTCGTTGTTAAACAAACGTGCTTTTTCTGCCATCATATAATGTTCGGCAGTTTTATAGGTGATACCATCAATATCAAATGAAGCGATCCACCATTGACTGAAACAACTTTTAGTAATGCTTCCGTCTTTACTTGGTTGGTGTCCCCAGAAAAAAACAAACTTTATTGTTTTACCGGTGTTTTGTATGTTGTTAATTGTGTATTTCATTTTTCTAATTTTAAAAGGTCTAAAACTTTTCGGGCATAACTTCTATCTAGTTCTTTTACTTCCTCAGGTAAATCATTATAAGGAACGCAATAACTTTTCCATCTTCTTGTAGTTGTTCTAGACAGTTTATCGTTTTCCATTACATTTTTAGTCCAATTCATCTATTGTATATGTTCTAATTCTGCTAGTTTTTCTAGTAAAAGAGATGTTTTCTTTTCCATATTGAGAGTATTTAAATTACAGCTTCAAATTCTTTTAAAAAGTTTAAAATTGTGCCTCTATATTTATAAAAGTGTTTTTTATCTTTAAAGTTTTTAGTAAAAAGATTATCCTCTAAATTAACATCAATAACATAACCTCCGTACTTAATAGTTTGTTCTACTAATCTATTAGGGAGGTTGGTCGCTCCTGAACTACCAAGAATTACTATTAATCCAGAGTTTTTAGCTATTTTAAGTGTTGTATCTAATTTGAAATTTCTTTCGTTGTAATATTCGTCAAACCATAAAATATTAGGTCTTGTATCCTCGTTACATTTTGGACATTTTAATAACTCTTTTTCATCGTAACTTAAATCTTCATCTATTTCTTTTAATGTTATTTCTGATGGAATTTTATATACCTCTTTACTACATTCTTTAGAACATCTCATTTCTCTTAGATTTCCGTGAATTTCATACACATTTTTACTTCCAGCTCTTTGATGCAGATTGTCTATATTTTGAGTTATTAAATTAAATTTGTTTTTTAATTGATTTTCTATACTTACTAACTTTATATGTGATTCATTCGGAAAGGCTTCTGAAAACATTTTTTTTCTAAAAAAAGTGTATTGCCAAACTTGATCCGCATTTTTACAAAAATGTTCAAAAGTTCCAAAAGATTCTGGTTTGTAATGTTTAGTACCTTTTATCCAAATACCATCACTACCTCTGTAAGTAGGAATTCCACTTGCGGAAGATATTCCAGCTCCAGTAAGAAAAGTAATGTTGTTTTTTGTCTTTTTCTTATTTATTTCTTCTATGATTGATTTTAGTTCTTTCATGCATTTTTTGTTTAAAATTGATAGTTTTTTAGGTTATCAAAATAATTTATGGGATGTCATATTTTAGATCTCTTTCATCATGGGTAAAGAAATAGGCATAGTTTGAGCGCAATTCATTCCAATCTTTTATGGTTTTATGTTTTTCATTTATAACATCTTCCCAAGCAATTCTCATTTGTCTTGCACACACCATTGGAGGTACGCTGCCAATTCCTGCTCCAAGACCAGGAATAGCAACTTCTTTTACTTTATTTATAATAGGAGTTCCATCTGAGAATTTTCCGTGTTTAATTAAGGTAAGTATAGCTTTCATTGCTAGGTATACATTGGGAGATCTTAAAATAGACATTGGAGTTCGCATTGTGGGTGCAGAAATTAGGTACGGGAAATCTTTATGGGAAGTTTCTACAATAGTTGCCTGTCCTACTAATAATTCCCCATAAAAATCATTCCTTATTTGTTCTTGTAATCTTTTCTCAATATGCCATCCTAAATTTTTAGAAATTGTAAAATCAAGTCCGCCGTTCATGTAACCAAAACTGTTTGCAGGACTTATAATCGCGTCGCAAGGTTTATTGAAAATAGAATCGTTTGTGACTATTACGTTTTCTACATTTTTAAAAACTTGTTTCCAAGCTTGAACTAGTTTAGGATTAATATCGATAAGATTTATAGTCATATATTTTAATTTATTTTTTAGTTAAGTTTTGTTTTTTTGTCAAATTTCAGAATATTTAATAATCCCAAATAAGTCCTTTTTCGTTTAATCTGTATTGGAATTTCTGAGTATCTCCAAAGCTTTTATAATCTTTATGATTTCCTAAAATAACTTCATCATAGGCTAAAAACATTTGATTGGCTGCAATATGAAAAGGCATTCTTCCACACCCTGTACATAAACCAGGAATTGCAATGGTTTGTATTGCTTCGTGATTTTTTGCTGAAATTAAAATAGCTTTCATGGCCAAATATGCGTTTATAGAGGTAGCAATATTAAAACTCATTGGTACTCGCATTGTAGGAGCTGATATTAAATATGGAATTTCTCTGTTTTTGGTTGGAATTATCATTGCTTTACCAATTAAAAGCTCTCTTTCTTCTAATTTAGAAATTCGTGACTGCAATTCGTCTTGAATATGCCAACCTAAAGTTTCAGAAATATGTATATCTAAACCTCCATCCATAAAACCAAATGAGTTCGCAGGACTTATAATGGCATCGCAATTCACTTTTAGTATATCAGCATGAATAATTTCAATGTTTTCATATTCATTAAAATGTTCTCTCCAGGCTTTACCAAGGTCTTCTTCTTTGTAAACTAATTTAATTTGTAACATTTTTTATTCTTTATTATACATAATATCCGTTCTCAATACATATTTTGTTCCTAATAAAATTTCTTTTCCTTCATGATGATACGGATGATGAAATAGTAATGCCGAACCTTCTTCTGGTTTTATAGAAAATAGTTTCCTGAAATCAGTTTCACCACCTTCAAAATCATCATTTAAATAGATGATAAAAGAGAAGAAACTACGTTCTTTTTTATTTCTTTGGTAGCTTCCGTCTCTGTGCATTTTAAAACGTTGTCCTTTGGTGTACTTATAAATTCGGAACATCTCATTTAAGCCAGTAACTTTATAGTCTTCCATTTTTTCTGGAACTAAGTCTTTTATACGTTCCCATAATGTTTCAGCTAATTCTAAATCTGTAAATAATAAGCGTTCGTTATTTCTAATCCCTTTATTCATTATTTGCTTTCCTTCAATACCGATTTTAGCCTCCTCAAAACCTTTATCATTTCCAAAACTAATATGGTTTTTACATTCGTTAGAAGTCAGAAAGTTTTTAATAAAAAATACGTTTTCATGTAATTCAATTTTTTCCATATTCTATTCGTTTTTAAAATCAATAAATTCTGATGGTACAGCATCGGTTAGCCAAACACCATTTGCTGAACAATAAAATTCGTATCCTTTTTTATACATATCTCCAGCACGCACGCTTAAAATAATTGGTTTTCCTCTTCTGCTTCCTACCTTTATAGAGGTTTCCAAGTCTTTACTTAAATGTACATGTTGTCTGCTCATTTTTTGTAAACCAGTTTCCCGAATCGCATCCATAAATTTTGCTACCGTTCCATGATATAGAAAATCAGGTGGTGATGTATTTTCAAATTCTAAATTGATGTTTTTTAAAGAATGTCCTTGATTGGCTCTAATCTTTGTTTTATCATCATTAAAAGAAAAACGTTTTTTATTATTGGTTGCTACAACGTGTTCTAACTCTTCCATAGAAAAGCGAACTTTTTTGTTGGCTTTTTTTATAAGTTCTTCTACATCTACCCAACCATTTTCATCTAAGGTTAGGTTAATTTTTTCAGGATTGTGTCTAAGTATTAAACTTAAAAACTTACTGATTATTTTTATTTCTTTTTCGTTCATTTTTTATGTTTTTTTGTCATTGCGATGCACGAAGCAATCTTTTAATTGAAGAACTTCAATTTGAAAAAGAACCTATTAATAAACAGGTTCCTTCACTCCGTTTCTCTATGTTCGGAATGACGTTTTTTAACCAAAATCGTAAACTGTAGTTATTATATGATTTTTTATTAATGTTTTGTCGATTAATGGTTCAATTACTTCCCATTTTCCACCTGCTAGTCCACAACCAATTCTTGGCATATGTACCGAAGCATTTAATTTGTTTGCTTTTTCTTTTTCTTTTACTTTTCTTAACCCTGTTTCAATAGCATTATACCTTAAGAATTTTAGCAGTTTAACCTTTCAGAAAGCTTTCGACTTAAATTAATAATGTCATCCTTTTTCACTAGCTTTTCTATCCAGTCATTAGGAATATTTTCCTTGCCATAATGTAAGCCTGCCAAAGCACCAACAACACATGCAGTTGTATCGGTATCACCCCCAAGGTTAACTGCTTTTAAAACCGTGTCTTTATAATTATCAGTATTTAAAAAACACCATAAACTAGCTTCTAGTGTATTTAAAACATACCCTGAACTACTTATCTCTTTTTCTTTAAGTGAATAAACAGGTTCAATAACATAATTGTTAATTGGATTTTCTAAAATTCGATGAAATTTATCAATCTCACTTTGAGAACAAATAGGGTTCATATTTAAAAAATCATTGACACGCTTTTGCATTTTAGCATATGCATTATGTTTATCGGTATTAACCATTAAATCTAACATATATTCCACATAAATAAAACAACTTATTACCGACCTTATATGTCCATGAGTAATAGAAGAAACATCTTTTATAATATCAAAACGTTTTTCAATAGGCATGTTTTTTATATAAAAAGCAATAGGGCTAATTCTCATTAAAGAACCATTTCCATTATCAAATTCACCTTTATTTCCTGCTAAAAGAGCTGGAGTACCTTTTATAAAATCAGTGATTGCTTGATTGGTAGCAATACCAATGTCAAATACTTTACCATGTGGTGTCCATAATATTTCTGAATACCATTTTGCAAAGTTTTTGGCAATATCATTTACATCATATTTTTTACATAAGCTTTCAGCTAAACAGAAAGTTAATGAACTATCATCACTCCAAGTTCCCATAGGTTGATTATGACTTCCAAATTCTCTCATTCCCATGACTGGGAAGTTTTTTAAGTGTTTTCTGTCTTGAAACTCTACAGGAACACCTAATGCATCTCCAATGGTTAAGCCTAAAAAGGTTGATTCTATTATAGTTTTTTTCATAGTTTCTTGTTTAATTCTTTGTTCAAAAGAAAAACTACCGTCATTCTGATAGAGGTATGAAAGAAGGAATCTGTTTGTCGATTTACAGATTGCTTCTTTCCATTGCACTTCAATCGCAATGACGTGTTTGTTTACTTATAAAGAATTATTATTCATATAACAATTCCTTATAAATCTGATAATTTTCATCATCAAAACAAACAAAGATTACTTTTTTGATTATAGTATTTTCTTTAATTGTATTGACAGCTATTTTAGCGGCTGCTTCTTTTGGATATTTATAAATTCCTGTACTGATATTAGGAAAAGCAATGCTTTCTAATTTATTATCAATAGCTAATTGTAAGCTGTTTTTATAGCAATTTTTTAATAAATTTTCTACATTTAATTTTCCTTCATTATAAACTGGCCCAACTGTATGAATAACTTTTTTAGCAGGTAAATCTCCTGCAGTTGTAATTACAGCTTCTCCAATATTACATTTTCCTTGTCTGTTTCTAATTTTTTGGCATTCTTCTAAAATAGCTTTCCCTCCAGCTTTATGAATAGCTCCGTCAACACCACTTCCTCCTAATAAAGATGTATTTGCTGCATTTACAACAGCGTCTACTGTAATAGTGCTATTTTCATAATGTTTTACTTTTCAAATACCGTTTTAAAAGCCTCTATAAATTTTTCATTTCTCGAATAAATTGCAAAAACAACAGTCTCAAATTGATTTTTAAACTTCTCTTGTAAATGTTTGTAAAACAAATTAGCAATAATATTAGGATCATTCTGAAAAACACCACATCCCCAAGCGCCTAAGATTAAGTTCTTATGTTGTTCTTTTACGCAGAGTGATAACATTTTTTCAATCCGAACATCCATTATTTCAGTAACATTATCTAATAAATGGCTTTCTTTTAATTTTATAACACCTTTGTTTACCGCTGCAGCGGTTATAAAACTGCAAGCAATATTGTTCGAAATTAAATTACCATTTCTATCTCTGAATACAGGAACATTAGGACTATGAATCATACCATCAGTATACGTACAAGATTTCATATTTCTATGTGTTGTATAAAAATCAAAAGCATTCATTTGGCATCCGTATAAAGCAGATGAAACTGCCAAACTTTCTTCTTGTGCTAAAGCTCCATTTAAAAATCCACCTCCTGGGTTCTTAGCAGAAGCAAAATTTAAACACATAATGTCTTTCTTTTCTTCTTTTTTTAATCTTAATATCGCACTAATAGAATCTTCATTTGTTACCGAGAAAGAAGTCTGATAATTATTATTTAAATCGATAGTATCTTTAATTATATCCAGACTTTCAGATGAGTGAAACTTACTATTATTTATAGCGAAATCTATCTCGTTTTTTAAATTGATTTTATTTCCATCAGTATCAAAATAAAATCCAGTTTTAATGATTTCTAATGTTTCGTTTGCTTTTATTTTTCTTGTTGATTTTTTCATGATATCCGCAATCTTTTATTTACTTCGCTATTAATACTCAAATAAGGTTTCTCATCTGGAATTATTAACTTTTCCAATTCATTATTTAAAACATGTTGGTGTTGTTCTTTTACAAATGCCGAAATGTCTTCTATTTTAATAATATCTTCTTTAGCGTATTTTATTATTTCTTCGTTTCTAATACCTAATTGTATGGCTCTTCGTTCTATTTTTGCTCCATAAGGATCATGATCTGGATCCCATTGTAAACGAATTGATGAGTTTTGTACTTGTTCTTTCCAATTATCTCTATCTCCATAAATATCTTCTTGAAAATTAGAGTATACTGCTTTGCTTAAATAACGTTCAAACGCTTCTCTTTTTAAATGAATAGCCAAAACAACTTCTTGTCCTTCTTTTGTACCCCAACCATTTCTGTACATCATCCATAAAAAGTTTGGTTTTATCCATGTCATTCTGGTGTATTTAAATGGACCACCAAAATATTGTTCTCTTGTAGCAAAATTCCCTATTGCTGGTCGGTATGATTGATATACAATTACTTTTTCATCGTCATACTGCGCCATTATATGATGACCTTCTTTTGGCCATTCCTTTAGCTGTTCTTTATAATTTCTCGTTTTCATTTTCTAATCTTTCAATTTGTTTTTGTACTAAAGGTGTTGATGCTTTTTCATATTTATCACCAATACAAACCTTTCTAATTTTGATTTCTCCAATAATACTATTGTTAAAATCTTCTAATTCCGCTGCTGGAACCCATAATTCATTATGAATTTTTCCTCCTACATTTTCAACTTTATATTTTAAAAACTCTTCTTCATTAATTTTAAATTCAGTTACGAAACCTAAATAATTTCCAAAAGCATCTATAGTATTCCATTTTGATGCAATTTCAGTTGCATACGCTTCATTTAAAACAGGATAAAAAATAGGTTGCCATTCTAATCTTGGCGGAAATTTTTTAAAATCACTTTCCGCAATTAAAATCAACTCTTTTTCGCCTATTGGTCTATATAATGTTATTGTTTTCATAGTCTTATTTTTTTGTCATTGCGAAGCATTAAGCAATCTTTCAATTGTATAACTTCAAATTATAATCGAACTTGAATATAAACAGATTCCTTCATTTTGTTGCCTTCGACTTCGCTCAGTCACCAACTTCGGAATGACTTTTTTTTTATAGCAATTCCCCCAAATTTATTTGAACGACATTTTTATCGTCAATAGTTTTAAAGCTATCTGTTGTAAATATTTTTTTAAATTCTTTTCCCAAGTTTTCAAATCCTTTGCTAAATATTCCGTGACTTATGGCTAAATATAAGTTACCAGCATTTTTAGCTTTTAATTCTTTTGCCAATCCTAAAAATGTACCGCCACCATCACAAATATCATCTACTAGTAAACAATCTTTTCCTTGTAAATCATCAGCATATACTTTAAAACCAGATAATTTTCCTGTTTTTACATCTCTTGATTTTGAACACTCTACTACATCATAATCTTGTAAATACGCTGCTACTTTGTAAATCTTCTTTAAGGCACCACCATCAGGAGAAATTAATAATAGATTTTCGTTTAATTGATTTGTGATTTGTTTTATGAAATCAAAATTGTCAAGCACTTTACAATTGTTTAATAGGGCAGGAGTGACTTCTGAATGTGGATCAAAAACCGTAACAGAATTAAAATGCTGATTATTGATGATGTCTGCATATACTTTTACCGATAAAGCTTCTCCAGAAACCATTAAACGATCTTGTCTTGCTGCTGGAAAATATGGTAGCAACAAATCTAACTTTGTAACGCCCATATTTCTTAAAGCATTCACCGCAAGTAACAAAATACCAATATCGTTAAACGATTGTATTCGGTGTGTAATACTTACTTTTTCTACATTAGAAAATTGCGTAGTGATTTTAATATGAGGTTCACCGCCAGAAAATGTAAAGTAATCATAGGTAATCTCATTTTTTGTTCCGTAAGGTTTAAAGTTTTGGTCTAAATTTAAAATCATAATGCGTTATTTTTACGCAAAGGTATGGTATTTTAATTTACAGACAAATTATTTAGTGTTTTTTTTACGCAAACTTAATTTCGAAGTGGAATCCGTTCTCTTGTAGTTCTTTATATTTTTGTTGATTAAAGCGGAATAACTTTGCAGGTCTACCACTTTCTGGTTTGTAAATTTTATCAGTTTCTGTTAAAATTTCAAAACTCAATATTTTTTTTCTGAAGTTACGTCGGTCTATTTTTTGATTTAGAATGGTTTGGTATAAATGTTCTAAATCAGAAAAAGGAAATTCGGTATTTAATAATTCAAAACCTATTGGTTGGTAGGTAAGTTTACTTTGTAGTCTGCTTTTTGCCATGTTTAAAATTTTATCATGATCAAAAGCTAAATCGGGTAATTCATTTATAGAAAACCATTTTACATCAGCAGCATCCGTATCTGCTTGCAATTTAAAATGATTAGGGCTTACCAAACCAAAATAAGTAATAGAAATCACCCTGTTTCTTGGGTCACGTCCAGGTTTTCCAAAGGAATATAATTGTTCTAAGTAATCTATAGTTACACCAGTTTCTTCTTGTAGTTCTCTTTCTACAGCTTGCTCTAAAGATTCGTTTTCTAAAACCAAACCTCCAGGTAAAGCCCAAGAGTCTTTATAAGGTTGTACACCTCTTTTTATTAATAAAACAGAAAGTTCTTTGGCTTTATAACCAAAAACAACAGCATCTACAGCAACTTTAATATTAGGAAAAACCTTCATTTAGTGTTTATTTTACACAAAATTACAAAAAGTTAATTGATGTTTGCTAAAGGATTTATATCATAAAATAAAAAAGCTCAAGTTTACACCTGAGCTTTTTTATTATTTATTACAGTTAATTAAGATTTTCTAACCCAATAAACTGTTCTACCAAAAAGAGCAACTCCCATGTAGCCACGTACTTTTAGTTTATTTTTTCCTTTTAATTCAATAAAACATTTGTAAACTGAACCTTTTTTAGGATCTAAAATTTCTCCACCAGACCATTCATCTCCATCTTTAGATAATCCAGTTAAAATATCCATTCCTAAAATAGGTTTGTTTTTATTTTCACCTTCGCATTTATCGCAAACATTATTTTTTTTTGCAGGATCAGTAATTTCTATAATTTTAGCATAGGCTTTTCCGTCTTTTTCGTAAACTTCAATAACGCTATCTACTTTACCAGTTTCTTCATTTCTGTTTTCCCATTCACCAAATATGGTTTGAGCATTTATAGTAATTGCTCCTATTAAAAATAAAGTTGTTAAAGCTAATCTTTTCATTTTGTAACTTGTTTTAAAGGGTTTATTAATCATATTTAGCACTAAAGTTATTGTCCCATTTTCCTTGAACACGCATAATTTGTTCAATCACATCTCTGGCACAACCTTCACCACCTTTTTTGTCAGAAATATATTTTGATATTCCTTGTATTTCTCTTGCGGCATCATTTGGGCAACATGGCATTCCTATTTTTTCCATTACTGGATAATCTGGAACATCATCTCCCATGTACATTACATTTTCTGGATTTAAATTGTATTCACTAACCAATTCGTTAAACTTTTTAATTTTATTATGAATTCCTAAGAAAACATCTTTAATTCCTAAGTTTTGTAAACGGTCTCTTACACCTTCACTTTTTCCTCCAGAAATAATACAAACTCTGTATCCAGCATCAACAGCTGTTTTTAAAGCATAACCATCTTTAATATTCATTTGGCGTACCAATTGTCCGTCAGGAAAAACGGTAACAATTCCATTGGTTAATACTCCATCTATATCAAATATTAAAGTATCTATTTGAGGAAAAATTTCTTTATAACTTTTATCCATTTTGGATTGATTTTGTTAAGAGTTTATATATTTTTTGTTGCGTATCATTTAACAAGTCTAAATGATTTTCTATTGTTTTTTTATCATTACGTTTTGCAGGGCCAGTCTGTGCTTCTGTTGGATTTAAAAATTCAATTTTAGCAGCGGTTTCTTTTATTAAAGGATGTAGCACATCAAAAGGAACATTAAAATCGTTACAAACATCATGCCCGATTTTATACATATGATTTACAAAATTATTTACAAAAACAGCAGCTACGTGTAATTGCTTACGCTGTGTTGAATTGATATGATATATTTTTTTGCCAATTGCAGTTGCTGCTTTTTCAAGCAAAACTAAATCGTCTTTATTTTCTGCTTCTAAACAGAACGGAATTTCATTAAAATTAACTTCTTTGTCTTTGGAAAAACTTTGCAATGGATAAAAAATACCTTTTCTTCCAGTATTAATCAAAGAATCAAGCGAAACACTTCCAGAAGTATGAACAACCAAATTGTTTTTATTTTTAATTTCTGAAGAAACAGCGGCGATTGCATCATCAGAAACAGCTATAATGTAAAGGTCAGCGTCTTTTAATAATGCTAAACTATTCGTTGTAGCAACAGTTTTTTTTAAATGTTCAATTTTATTTATTGAACGACAATATACCTGACTAACAGTAATATTATCTGCTTTTAAAAAAGCATCAATTAAATGTTTTGCTACATTACCATAACCAATTATAACTACTGAAATCATGGTTACGAAGATATTGATATTTTGTTTTATAACGGAAATGGTTTTCTTAAATTAGCTGTAAATTTTTTTAAATGAAAAAAACAAGACCCTTCGGTATAAATACTACGTGTACACATGTTGGTGAATTAAAAGATGAGCAATTTAAAGGAGCTATATCTCCATTATATATGTCTACTTCATATGAGTTTGATAATGTTGATGTAAAACGATATCCACGTTATTTTAATACACCAAACCAAGAAGCGCTATGTAAAAAAATAGCAGCGTTAGAAAAAACAGAAGATGCTTTAATTTTTGGTTCTGGTATGGCAGCAATTAGTCATACAATGTTGGCTTTCTTACAAAAAGGAGATCATGTTATTTTACAAGAAACGTTGTATGGAGGAACATATAATTTTGTAGTTGAAGAGTTTGATAAATTTGGAATTGAATATTCGTTTACAAAAGATTTAAAAATTGAAAGTTTTTTGGTAGAAATAAAATCTAATACAAAAGTTGTTTTTATAGAAACACCTTCAAATCCGTTATTAAAAATTGTAGATATAGAAGCAATAGCATCATTAGCAAAGCGTAATGGTTTAATATCAATGATAGACAATACATTTGCTTCACCAATAAACCAAACACCTGTAGATTTTGGTATTGATATTATGATACATTCTGCAACTAAATATATGGGAGGTCATTCTGATATTTTAGCAGGAGCAGTTGCTGCATCAGAAGAACATATTAAACAAATTTGGAATTTAGCGAAGAATTTAGGAGGAAGTTTAAGTGATTTTACAGTTTGGATGCTAGAACGTAGCTTAAAAACTATGAATTTACGTGTAAAATGCCAGAGTGAAAATGCTTTGAAAATGGCAGAATATTTAGAGAAAAATGCACATGTAACCAAAGTATATTATCCGGGGTTAAAATCTCATGAAGATTATGAGTTGGCAAAAGCTCAAATGAAATATTTTGGAGGAATGCTTTCTTTTGAATTGAATGAAGGAATAAACGCAATGGAATTTCAACATAAATTATCTATTATAAAACCGTCTATGAGTTTGGCAGGAGTAGAAAGTACAGTGTTAAGTCCAACACAAACGTCACACGCATTATTATCTGCGGAAGAAAGAGCAAAACAGGGAATTAAAGATGGTTTGATTCGTTTTTCTGTAGGAATTGAAGAAGTAGAAGATTTAATTGCTGATATTGAGCAGGCTTTGGATAGTTTATAGGGTTTGAGGAGTTAAGAGGTTAAGAGGTTAAGAAGTTAAGGAGTTCCGCTGAATTGGTTTTTTAATTTTTTTGAAATGCAGTTAAGAAACCAAAATCATTGAACCTGTTAAAGTGAAATTATTTGGATATTTAATAATTATGATGATTTATAAAAGAGTAATTTTTACTTTATTAATAATGTTATTTTTTTCTTGTGGAAAGAAGAAGTTATCAAATCATCCTTTTTTAGTTACTAAAGGTATTACTTGTAATGATTTATATGAGAATGGATATAAATGGTCACCAGGTGTAGATGTAACTTTATTAGGAAAGAAAATACAAGATACAGTAATGTATTATCAAATTCATCAAGAGTATGTTTATAATAATATAGGTTTTGATGAGTCAGATGAAGAAACTTTGATAGATACGATTGTAAAAGTAAATAAGTATCAAAAGTATTTAGATCAAGATCCTTTGATATTATCAGATTCGATTTATAGATTAGTATGGGGAGATATTGAAGAACAACGAAAAAATATTTGTAAAAACAGTAGTGTTTTTTGGAGGAATTTTGAATTAATAATTAAAGAGTCAGAAGTAATTGATTTTATGAAAAGCCTAGATACTATTAATTATAAAATAATAAAAGAAACGAAAAATAAAAGTATATATCATATCAGAGATTTTAAAGTTGTAAATCTGATACAAAAAGATACTTTTAATTGTTATATCGATGAATATGAGGGGGTTTACACTTTTTCTTCATCAATAAGATTAAAAAATAAATAAATGAAACTAGATATATTAGCATTTGGAGCACATCCAGATGATGTAGAATTAGGTTGTGGAGCAACTGTAGCTAAAGAGATTTCTTTAGGAAAAAAAGTAGGTATTGTAGATTTAACGCAAGGAGAGTTAGGAACAAGAGGTTCTGCAACATTACGTTTTAAAGAAGCTGCAAAAGCAAAAGAAATATTAGGAGCTTCTGTTCGAGAAAATTTAGGTTTTGCGGATGGTTTTTTTATAAATGATAAAGAACATCAATTAGAAGTTATAAAAATGATACGAAAGTATCAACCAGAGATTGTGTTGTGTAATGCTATTGATGATCGCCATATAGATCATCCAAAAGGAAGTAAATTGGTTTCTGATGCTTGTTTTTTAAGTGGATTACTAAAAATAGAAACAGAACTTGATGGTATGAAACAAGAAAAATGGAGACCAAAACAAGTACATCATTATATTCAATGGAAAAATATTGAGCCCGATTTTGTAGTTGATGTTTCTGGTTTTATGGATAAAAAGATCTCTTCAGTTATGGCATATTCATCTCAGTTTTATGATCCTAAAAGTAACGAGCCTGAAACACCAATAACAAGCAAGAATTTTACGGATAGTGTTGAATATAGAGCAAGAGACTTAGGAAGGTTAATAAATGTTGAATTCGCAGAAGGTTTTACCTCAGAACGTTACGTTGCAATTGAAAATTTAAGTAAAATAATTTAAATTTTTATTTTGTTGAATTGTAAATAAGTTATATATTTGCACCCGCAAGTTGCAAATGGTGATTGTAGCTCAGTTGGTTAGAGCATCGGTTTGTGGTACCGAGGGTCGCGGGTTCGAATCCCGTCTTTCACCCTTAATTAAGAGCCTTCGTATTTATACGAAGGCTTTTTAGGTTTTATAAATTAGCTATATTAATTTGTTATAAAGTTTTTAAAATGAAAGACGGAAGAAATAGAAAAGATGTTCAAATAGGAGCAAAAGTTGAAGTTGTTCAAAAAAATCATCAAAGAACAGGTGAATTAACTCAAGGTATTGTGGGAAGACTTTTAACAAAATCACCAAATCATCCGCACGGAATTAAAGTGCAATTAGAATCAGGAATTGTTGGGCGAGTTAAAAATATTTTAGAATAATACTTTAACAGTATCTGTTTTATAAATTGTTCCAGAGTTTTTTGGTATTAAATAAATACCAAATTTTACTTTTTTAGAATCTCCTTTATTTTTGGCTAATGTTCTTAAGGGTTCTTGTTGTTTGTCTTTTTCTAAAGAAAACGGATTTATAGTAATTAAAGAACATCTTTCTGTAGGTGTAATTACGTCAAATTCGCAATCACCAATAAAAACAGTTTTCCAATTTTCTTCTTCATATGCATTTGTTCCAGAAATAATGATATTAGGTCTGAATCTATTATCGTTAATCGGTGTTTCTAATTTATTATTTAAATCGTTTATAGAAGCTGTGGTTACAATGTGTATTGGAAAAGCATCTGTAAAAGCAATTTTATTTTCATTAGCATCGTCTTTTATCTTTCTCAGCTTTTGAATGTCAATTTTTATCAGTTGGCAAGGTTCTTTAAGAATATTAGAAAACCATTTGTTAGCTTTGTTATGTAGTAGTTTTCCTACAGTATCATTTTTAAATATAGTTACTTCAATAGGTGAAGTAATAATCTCTGTTAAATTAATAGTTATGGTTTCATGATCAGGATGAGATAATGTTAGTTGTTGATGATCTATTTCAGAAGTTATTGTTAATAAATTAGCATTTTCTCTTGCAGTAATTATATTGTTTTGTGCGTTTATTATAGCAAAGTGTCTGTCAAACTCAAAACCTGTTTTTAAAATAGTACTACTTTGTATATTGATGCCTTTGGAAGATTTTATTGGATAGACAAATAAATCAGAGATTGTAATGTTTTTCATAGTTTGATTATAAGTAAGTGCTTAAATACAAAAACCACTTTAAAATGAATTTCAAAGTGGTTTATTTTATTTTTTGTTGAAAATTATTTTCTTTGATTTACAGGTATTTTAATGATATATTTTTTACCACTTACATTATTCAGTTTAGTTTCACGCAACCACGGATTAACTAACTTTAGTTCTTTATAAGTAACCTTGTTTTCTTTGGCAAAATCAGCAATATTAGCAATAGGTTTTGTAATTTCTATGTTATAGGTTGCTATCGGTTCGTATAAGTCATCTGCATCAAAAATAAATCCATATTTTTCAGGATTTGAGATTACTTCTTTTAATGCTAAAATTCTAAACACATAACGAGACGTTTCAATATTTAATAACAAATCGTAATAATCAGTTGCTTTTTGTTCTTTTAAACGTTTGTTTATTCTAGCATTTCCAGCATTGTAACCAGCGGCAGCCAAGGTCCAAGATCCAAATTTTTCTTTAGAGTTTTTTAAATATTTAGCAGCCATTTTGGTGGCTTTTTCAATATTATAACGTTCGTCAACATTTTTATTAACTTCTAAACCATATTCTCTAGCTGTAGTTCTCATAAACTGCCAAAAACCAGCAGCTCCTGCATGAGATTTAACATTCATCAAACCGCTTTCTGCAAGTGCTAAATATTTAAAATCATCAGGCAAACCGTTTTCTGCAAGCAAAGGCTCTATAATTGGGAAAAATTTATTGGCTCTTTTAATTAATAACAAACCATTAGATTGCCAATAAGTATTTACCAACAACTCTCTATCCATTCGCTCTCTAATATCTGCTTTTTCTAAAGGAACACGCTCTCCAGCTAATTCCATATGAGAAGGAAGCTTTAATGCCTTTATTTCGTAAGATTTACTTACATTTTTTTTAATAGAATCTAATAGTGTTACTATTTTGGACTCATTAGCTTCATTTTTTTTAGTTACGTTAAGTAAAAAAAACGCTAACATAAAAAGACTGATAATAGATAAAAAACGAATTGATTTATGCATGTATTTTTAAGGGTTTTAGTGAATGTTTAAGTTAAGCATTTTTCTTTAAGAATACTAGAAATTGTTTTAGCTTTATCTAAAATCATTATATGCGTACCATTATTTACTTCTATGGCGTTATTTATGTGTTTAAAAGGGAATACTTCATCTTTATTGCCATGAATATGTATGATATTATCTAGGCTTGTTTTTTGTTCCCAATTTAAGACATTATGTATTGCCCATTCCAAATATTTAGAATCTCTTACAGATAAATAAGTTTTGTATAGTTCTGAACGCTTTTTTAAAAAATCATTAAAAAAGTATGCATCATAATTTTCTATATTCTGTATAACCTTTGTCGGAAATAATTTATAAGCTTTCGTTTTTTGAGCAAGTTTTAACCTATTTGGTAATTCATCTCTATTTTTAATACTAGAAATTATAATAACCTTTTTGGGGTTTATAAGTTTGCTCATTTCTTGTACCATAATACCACCAAATGAAACACCAACTAAAATTGGATTTTCATGTACAATAGGCTCACACATTCTTTTTGCATAATCTTCAATAGACTCTTCTATTGATAGTGGTATTATCCACTCTAAAAAATGCAGTTCAAAATGTTCTTGAGGTAAAGAAACATACTCAAATATACTCTTATTTGCAGCCAAACCGGGTACAAAATAGATATGAGTTTTTTCCATAATTATTGAAAAAACTTTTTATCCAATAAAATACCTTCAACATATTCATGTACATCAATTAATTCTTTAGGAATTCCTTTCCATAATCTTATTTGAACTTGTTTTCCTTTATAAGTAATAAATGTACTAGGTAAATCCATTATTTTAGGATCGTCATACGATTGTTGGTATTCAGAAAAATTATTCTTACCTAATTTTTCCTTTAAAGAAGTTAATTCTTCTTCAGTTAACTTAAACTTTTTTTCTCCAATTTCAGTAACAAATTTTAATCCTTTGTATACTACGTTTCCATCTTCATCAATGTTTACATCATAAATAGGACAGTCTCCAAGACATTGCGTTTTACGGAAGCTTAAAAATGTTGTTTCTGCTTTTTTTATTAATTCAGTTAAGGTTTCTTTTGTGTTGTTTGTTACAGTTTTAAATTCACCAGACTTGTTTAATCTTTCTAACCAAAAATCACTTTTATCTTCTGGTACTTTTATGACTGCTATTTGAGTACTATTTTTATCATAAACAACTTCACTCCATTGTAAACCACTATTGGTTATTAATGATTTAGCATCTTCTGAAGCAGCTATATTTTTTAAAACAACAATAAGTTCTTTAACTTTAGGCTCTTCTTTTATCTCGATAACTTCTGTTTTTGTTTCTTCTGTTTTTTCTAATTCCTTTTTTGGAGTACTACAATTTAATGCTAGTAAAAAAATAGACAAATACAAGTATTTCATAAAGCGATGTTTTTTTTATTTAAAATGATTTTAATGCCAATTTACGCAATAACATCGGCTTTAACAAAATCAAAACGTACCAATCCGTCTTCATCAATAGTTGTTAAGGTAACTTTATGAAGTGTGTTTACCAATTCAGGATTCCAAGGTGTTTTTACTTTTACATAGTTTTCTGTAAATCCGTGAATATAACCTTCTTTGTTTTCACTTTCAAACAAAACAGTTAATGTATTGCCTATTTGACTTTCATAAAAAGCTCTACGCTTTTTTACAGATAAGCCACGCAACATTTTGCTTCTTTTAGCACGTACTTTTTTAGGAACAACACTTTCCATTGTTGCAGCTTCTGTATTTGCTCTTTCCGAATAGGTAAAAACATGTAAGTACGAAATATTCATTTCGTTTAAATAATTATACGTTTCTAAAAATAATTCATCTGTTTCACCAGGAAAACCAACAATAACATCTACACCAATACATGCATTTGGCATTACAGTTTTAATTTGTGTAACTCTGTTTGTATAGGTTTTGGTTAAATAACGGCGTTTCATCAATTTTAATAATTCGTCGCTACCAGATTGCAGAGGAATATGAAAATGCGGAACAAAAGAGTCCGATTTTGATACAAAATCAATTGTTTCATCTTTTAAAAGATTTGGTTCAATAGAAGAAATTCGTAAACGATGAATTCCGTCTACCGTATCTAACTCTTTAACCAATTCTAAAAAGGTATGTTCGTGTTTTTTGTTTCCAAATTCACCTTTACCATAATCACCAATATTAACACCAGTAAGTACAATTTCTTTAATGCCACGTTCAGAAATTTCTTTGGCATTTTTTAATACATTCTCTAAAGTATCACTTCTAGAAATTCCACGTGCTAACGGAATTGTACAATAGGTACATTTATAATCGCAACCATCTTGTACTTTTAAAAAGGCACGAGTTCTGTCTCCAATAGAGTAGGAGCCCACATAAAAATCGGCTTCTTCAATTTCACAAGAATGTACTTCTCCAATATCGTTTTTAGTTAAATCGTTGATGTAACTCGTAACATTAAATTTTTCAGTAGCACCTAACACCAAATCAACACCATCTACATTTGCTAATTCTTCTGGTTTTAATTGCGCATAACAACCCACACCAATAACAAAAGCTTCATCGTTTTGTTTTAAAGCCGATTTTACAATAGATTTAAAACGTTTATCAGCATTTTCTGTTACGGAACAGGTATTAATTACATACACATCTGCTTTTTCTTCAAACTCAACACGCTCAAAACCTTCGCTAACAAAGTTTCTAGCAATTGTGGAGGTTTCAGAAAAATTTAATTTACAACCTAAGGTGTAAAAAGCTACTTTTTTATCTGCATTCATTCTTGTACATTTAGCATTGGCAAAATTACAATTTTATTCATGATTTTTGAAACAGAAAGACTGATAGTTAGAAAACTCACTTTAGACGATTTACAAGCCTTCCATGAGATGCAAAGTAATCCAAAAGTGATGCAGTATGCAACAGGAGATGTTAAAAGTAAATCAGAACATGAAAAAGAAATTGAGGATTTAATTTTAAAGTATAACAAAACAAACAACGATTTTTGGATTTACGCCATTGAAAGAAAAAATGATGCTGTTTTTGTAGGAACTATAGCGCTTGTAAAAGACGGAAAAGATGATGAAATTGGGTATCGTTTTCTAGAAAAATATTGGGGAAAAGGATATGCAACAGAAATTTGCGAAGGTTTACTAAACTATTGTAAACAAATAGGTATGAAAAAAATTATAGGTTATGTGGTAGATGTTAATATAGCTTCAGCTAAAATTTTAGAAAAGTTCCAATTTACAGTAGTTAAAAAGTTTGTGAGTGAAGATATTGGCTTGCCAGAAACGAAATATGAATTGGTTTTATAATCGTATAATAATATTAATATGAAACGATTGATTATAATAATTTTGATTTTTACTTCTTGTATTAGCAATAAAAAATCTTCTGAAGGAAGAGTAGAGTTTTATTTAACTAGAAAAAGATTGGAGTCTTCTGCTGGAGTTAGACTAGCCGATTTTTACTCTGATGGAGAAATTAAAAGACTTGATTCAACTCGTATATTTAATATGGAGATAGTAAAAATAGATACAACGGGTAGAGGTAGTTTGGTAGTTGCTGGTCCATTTAAAGCTGAGGAGTCAGACTTGCAAGCTATACCTATAGTTTCAGATGAAGATATCATAAGTTTTAACTTAAAAAACAATTCATTTTCTTTGTCTAAAGAAGCCAAACAACGCATAAAAGAATTAAATGTTGATAGAATACATGGGAAACAGTTTGTGATAACAGTTGACGGCACTCCTAAATTAACAGGATACTTTTGTACTATTTCCTTATCATCTTATGCAAATAATCATACTAACTATATTTTAATTGAAGATTTTATATTAAGACCAGATCCAGCTTTGTATGAAATTGAACTTTCAATAGATTACCCTGAAATATATAAAGCATTAAAATTAAGAGGAAAATTAAATTGAAACTAAATGTACGCAACACTAACAAAATTACTAGAAAAACTCTTTAAAAAGAGTACTATTTATAAATACGGTTTTAACTTATCTCCAATGTATCGTCGTTCTACTGGTAGAATTATTTCGGTAACAGATAATTTGTTTGTTGTAAAAATAAAAATTCCAATTAGTTATAAGAACAAAAATTATGTAGGTTCAGTTTTTGGTGGAAGTTTGTTTTCTGCTACAGATCCTATTTTTATGATTCAATTATTACAAATCTTGGGAGATCAATATGTTGTTTGGGACAAAAGTGCATCTATAAAATTTAAAAAACCAGTGCGCGAAAATGCATATGTAGATTTTGTTTTAACTCCAGAAGAAATAGCACAAATAAAACAAGATGTTATCGCTAAAAGAGAAATAGATTTAAACAAAGAGATTAATATAACGAATAAAGAAGCAACTATAGTTTTTGCTACAGTTTCTAAAACAATATACATTGCAGATAAAGAGTATTATAAAGAGAAACGAAGTATAAAAATATAATAAAAAAACCACTTGTTATATAACAAGTGGTTTTTAAGTTTAGTTAATTGTCTTTTATTATCTTACAGCAATTGGATAATTTTCTCCTCCAAAAGATACAGAACCAGAACTACTAGGTCCGCTTCCTCTAGCATGCATTATTCCTGCAACGTGAGGAGAAGCCATAGAAGTACCACTTAATGTTGCATATCCACCATTTAAATAAGTACTGTATACACTACTTCCAGTAGCAATAACATCAATTGGATTCATATTGTAGTTAGAGAAAGAAGAAAATCCTCCGTTACAAGTCATAGAAGCAACTGTGTAAATATTAGTCCCGTTAATACAACCAGGATCATAATTAGCAGTATTAGCACTACTATTACCAGCAGCAATAGCAACATAAGTTCCAGAATTAGATAAAGCTAATAAAGCACTACGGTAAGAAGAACTACTTGAACATCCAGATCCAAAGTAACCACCTAAGCTTAGGTTAACTACATCACCAGCAATATCATAAGCACCTACATGATTAATACCAGAAAGTATTGTAGAAGTACTAGTTCCACCACTACAACCAAATACTCTTACGGGTACAACACTTGCGCCAGCAGATACACCTACAACACCAATACTATTGTTAATTGCTGCAGCTGTTCCAGCAACATGTGTTCCATGTCCGTTACAATCGTTAGCAGTTCCGCCAACAAAAGATTTTGCATAAGTAGTGTTGGTAACAACATTAAGATCTGGATGATCTAAATCAATACCAGTATCAATAATCCAAATCCATTGATCTTTTGAAGCTCCGTTTGCAGCACCACCTGCATTAGAAATTCCACAAGGAGTTGTTTGCGCCATCATTTTTTGTGCAGTTTCGCTAGTTGTAGTTTTTTCAACTTCAACATTTGGAATTTCTATAATTCTATCATGTTCAATAATTTCTATATTAGAATCTTTAGAAAATGCTTGAAATTCTTCATCACTTAATTTAATTGTAATTCCAGAAATTTCGGTAGTGTAATAGTTTAAAACCTTTGATTCTTCTAGCGTATTTTTAGCTAAGATTGAATTCATTTTAGAAATAGAAACTTCAGATAGATCTCTAACTGACTTAGCCTTAGTTTCTCTATCTGTAAATGCCGATTTAGAAAGAATCTTTGATGTAGGAGTTACTTCAGAGTCTTTGAAAACAACAATGTATTGTCCAGGAATAATGTTTCCTTCACTAGCTGTTGCTTCTGCAACTGGTTCAACAACGTCTACAGAAGTACTTTCATTCTGACAAGAAGTGATTAAAAGTGTCGTTAATGAAGCACTTAATAAAAATTTGTTCAATTTTTTCATGATTAATTATTTAGATTAGTTTGTTCAAAAGTATAATTTTATTTGATTAAAAAAAGAAGACTAATTGAATATGAGGTACTTAATAAAAGATAAAAAGTGTTTGAAATAAAGATTAAAAATAAAAATAACGCAACGCTGTTGCTTTAGTGAAAACAGGTGTTCCTTCGATTTTTTTTGAGTAAAATAATTGTTAATTTTCAGGTTAAAATGGGCTTGGAAATCAAGTTTAAAATTAACGTTTTTTAACTTAATTTAACAAATAATTAACTAAAAAACAAGTTTTTAAAAACCTATAAATCGTGTTTTTTATTGTGTTTTTTTGATTTTTCAACTTCTATTAAGTGTGTTTTTTAAAAAAAACACTTTAATTTAACAAATTGATTGTTTTTTTATCAGAAAATAATATTTAGTTTTTAATACATCAATTGTGTTAAAGTTTACAAAGGTTATATTAACTTTAAGGTAAGTGTAAATGGCAGATTACTTTAGTTTATCTATAAAGGATTAAATAATTTTTTTTTATATTTTTACAAGTCATTAATTAATAAACATATAAAAGACTATTATATTCTATAATAGTCAAGTGTGTAAACTTTTAAGTAGTTTAAATAAAAAAAATGAGAAAGTATAAAGAAGTTTATGATTGTATGTTTTTTAAGAAAAGGGTTGTTTTTTATTTTTTGATTTTAGGAGTAGTATTTTCATGTTCTAAAAAACAATCAAATTATAGTGATAATCAGGTTTTTAGATATAATGAGCATTCTAATATTACTTCATTAGATCCAGCTTTTGCAAAAGATCAACGAAATATTTGGGCAGTTAATCAATTGTTTAATGGTTTGGTTCAGTTAGATGATAGTTTGCATATTAAACCGGATATAGCCAAAAGTTGGACAATTTCTGAAGATGGAAAAACATATCGATTTACATTACGAAATGATGTGCAATTTCATAAACACAATGTGTTTGGGAAATCTAAAACAAGAAACGTTAAAGCAAAAGATTTTGAATACTCTTTTAACAGATTATTAGATAAAAATGTAGCTTCTCCAGGTGGTTGGGTTTTACAGAATGTGGCTAGTTTTAAAGCTGAAAATGATGCTACATTTGTATTGAATTTAAAGCAACCGTTTCCGCCTTTTTTAGGTTTGTTGGCTATGAAATATTGTTCTGTAGTACCAAAAGAAGCAATTGATTATTTTGGAAATGAATTTAGAGCAAACCCTATTGGTACAGGACCTTTTCATTTTAAATTATGGGTTGAGAATACAAAATTAGCATTACGTAAAAATACCTCATACTTCGAAAAAGATGATAAAGGGATTCAATTGCCTTATTTAGAGGCTGTGGCAATTACTTTTTTGCCTGATAAACAGAGTGAGTTTTTACAATTTATACAAGGTAATTTAGATTTTATGAAGAGTTTAGATGCTTCCTATAAAGATGATATTTTAAATACTGATGGAACTTTAAAAGAAAAATATGTATCAAGTATACATAAGCAAACAGGTTCGTATTTAAATACAGAGTATTTAGGATTGTATTTAGATAGTGAAGAAAATTATCCAACACAATCTAAACTAATAAGACAGGCTATCAACTATGGTTTTGATCGTAAAAAGATGATTCAGTTTTTAAGAAACGGAATAGGAATTCCTGCTATAAACGGATTTATACCTAAAGGTTTGCCATCTTTTAATCATCAGAAAGGATATACATATCAACCAGAAAAGGCAAGAGAACTTATCAATGAATATAAAAAAGAAACAGGAGAGAATTCTCCAGAAATTACCATTACTACAAATGGGAATTATTTAGATTTATGTGAATTTATTCAACGAGAATTACAGAGTATTGGATTACAAACAAAAGTAGATGTTATTCCTCCATCTACTTTGCGACAAGGAAAATCAAACGGACAATTACCTATTTTTAGAGCAAGCTGGATTGCTGATTATCCGGATGCAGAAAATTATGTTTCATTATTTTATAGTAAAAATTTTGCACCAAATGGGCCAAATTACACACATTTTAGGAATGATGTTTATGATGATTTATATGAAGCTTCTATAAAAGAAGTAAATGTTGAAAAAAGACATGAGTTGTATCAAAAAATGGATAGTATAATTATAGAAGAAGCTCCAGTTGTTTCGTTATATTATGATGAAGTTATTCGATTTTCTCAAAAAAATGTTCATGGTTTAGGTATTAATCCTATTGATTTATTGCATTTAAAAAGAGTTAGAAAAAAATAAAGCACGCAACCATTCCAATTTATCTACATCTATTAAATGAATTTAAAAATTAAATATCATGAAAAAAAATATTGTAATCTTATTATTAATAGTTTTTGCATTTGGTTGTAGTTCAGATGAAGAATTGGAAACAGGTAATGTTGAGCATGAATTAATAGGTAAAGGAAGTTTATATGGAGATGGAGAAGAAGGCATTTCTAAAGAAAATTTAATAATTGAAGATCAAGATAGTTGGATAACTTTGATAAATAAAATGGATACAAGTAATGTTGTTTCAGACTCTTTTACAGAAACAGATGTAGATTTTACAGAATTTGTAATAATAGCTGTTTTTGATGAGATTAAATTTAATGATGGGTATAATTTAGATTTAGAAATTACTACAGATTCAGAAAGTGTTTTTGTAAAGAGTATTAATGGATTTACAAACGGAAACTTAGCTTTAGTGATTATTCAACCTTATAATATTATAAAAATACCAAAAACCGATTTATCGATAGTTTTTCAATAAAATAAAAAAAAATGAAAAAGAATGGTATGATCATCGCTCTATTGGATGAATACATAAGAGTTTTTAAAGATTACAAAGAAGTATTATCTACAATTTCTGATTCTTTATTCGAAAAAATATTAGATTCAGAAACAAAAGATGAAGATTGTAAATCGGTTAAGAATATTACTTTTCATGTAGTACAATCTGGATATACATATATTAACTATGTAAATACAATAACAAATAAAGAGTGGCTAGAGTTCGAAAAATCAATTAAAACAGTTAGTGAGTCTAATCTTGAGATTGATAAAATGTTGGACTTTACAGAGGAATCTTTAAATGCTATTATAGAAAAAACGAATAAAGAAATAGAGCAATGGAAGTTTGAAACGAGGTGGAAGGTTACCTATGATTTTGAGCAGTTAATGGAACATGCAATAGTACATGTTTTAAGACACAGGAGACAGATTGAAAGAATATTAAACGTGAGTAAATAAGAATCAATAATATGATTAAAAAGTTATAATAAACGCTCTGTTTATAGTTTTTTAATCATATTAAATTCTTGATATGTTACATCTCCAATTGCTACTTTTATTGGTGTAATGATACTAAAACCATTTTTTTTGTAGAATTCTAAGGCAGAAGGAGTAGCTGTTAAAATAACTGTATCTATTTTTTTTTGAATGATGTAGTTTTCAATAAAATTAAATAACTGCTTACCAATTCCTTTTTTTCTTTGAGAAAAACTAATATAAAAACCTACAATTTCATTTGACTTTAAACCAATAGTTCCAACTAATTTATGTTTATAAAAAGCACAAAAAGTTTCTCTGCTTTTTAAAAGCTCTTTTATTTTAGCTGGTGTATTGCATCGTTTCCAAGCTTCTATTTGCAGTTTTGTATAGTTATTTGGATTAGAATCTGTGTTTTTTTGTATCAGATAACTTATCCTACGAGCATCTTTTGTAGTCGCTTTTTGTATGGTAAGCATTTAGTAGAAAAAGGTAATAAAATAGTTGCTTTATTAGTTGTGTTTACAATGAGAAATAGACTTATAAAAAAAGTTGATGTTTTAAAACACCAACTCTTTAATTCTATCAGTAATTGTTTTTTTTATGTTTACTGGATAACTTCTTTTTCCATGAAAAACATCAGCCATTGCTTCGCTAAAACGTTGTCCGTGTTTCTTTAATAAAAGATTACGAATTGTTTTTTGTTCATAAAACCATTTAGATAACCATAAACCAGTTTTTAATTCTGGAACTAATTTTTCTTCAAGTTTGTTTATGTATAAGCTAGCTGCTTTTTCAGCATCTAAATCACTTTCTATAATAGATTCCGCTGCTAAAACACCACTATATAATGCATTAGAAATTCCTTCAGCAGTAATAGGATCTGCAAAACCAGCAGCATCACCAATTAAAAACACATTGTTCTTTACAAAACCATCTGTTCTTGGCGAAACAGGAATTTGAAATCCGTGTTGCGATTCGCTTAAAATAGTAGTAATACCAATCGTCTCTAAATATTCAGTATAAAACTTTTTTAAATTGATTTTTGTTCTACGAGCAGAAGCAACACCAACAGATAAATGATTTTTCTTTGGGAAGTTCCAAGCATATCCATAAGGAATAGCATCAATATCAAAACGAACTTCGTTTTTTAATCGATTAAAATCTTCTTCTGGTACTTCAATTTCGTATTCTAAAGCAGGAATTAATTTACGTGTATCTTCTTTCCAACCCGCTAATTTTGCAGTTGGACTTAAAGCGCCATCTGCTGCAATAATAAATTTAGCAGAAACAGACTCTTCAGAGGTTTCTAAAATAGTTTTATCAGCTTCAAAAATTAAGTTTTTTAATTTATGATTTTCTAATAAAGTCACTCCAAATTCTTTTGCTTTTTCAACAATTAAATTGTCAAAGCTATCACGCATAATCATCGTTATTGTTGGATCTTCTCTATGTGTTTTAAAATGTAAAGAATCTCCTAAAAAAATATCAACAGTATGAAATTGACGTTCAATAACATCAGTAATGTCAAAAGGTAAATTTTTTAAACCACGATATACCAAACCACCACCACAAGTTTTATAACGAGGTAACGATTCTTTTTCAATAATGACTGTAGAAATTCCTTTTTTAGCCAAATGAAAAGCTGCGGAAGCTCCTGAAGGTCCGCTACCAATAATGGCAACATCAAAATGTTTCATTGTATTCTTAATTTTGCGCTAAAATACACATTATTGTATTTCTTGCTTTATAATCTTGAATAAATGTTTTGGTGTTTTAGTGTTTCAAAGTTTTTTGAATTTTTTTTGATGCCGAGTGTAGTAGAAGGTATATAAAGTAATTTTGCGAAACTAATTCCAGTTTACACGAGCCATAATTGAAAAATGGTCTGAGTATTTTTTACTGTAGGTTTTAAAGTCGTTTATTTGAGTTGCATTATCCGTTAAAATAAAATCGATACGCATTGGAAAAAAGTAATTAAACGAACGACCTGTACCAGAACCCATTTCTAAAAAAGCATCTTTTTTATCTGTAGCTATTTGTTTGTAAACCCAAGAATACGCAGTGTTGTTAAAATCACCACAAATAATCTTTTTACCTTTCCATTTTTTTTCATGAGCAATAAATTGCTCTGTTTGTGACGCTTGTTTTAAAAATCCGTTTTTTAAACGTTCAATTAATTTCTCAGAATTCTCTTGTCCAAAATTTTCTTTGGCAGGATTTATTTTTAAAGATTGTAAGTGTAAATTGTATATTCTAATAGTATCTTTCTCTTTTAAAACATCAACAAAAATGGCATTGTTACCGCTCTTTTTAAAATCTAAAGAACCTTTATTTATAATTGGAAATTTTGAGAAAATTGCCAATCCATAATTCTTCGCTTTTGGTTCAAAATAAGAATATTTATAATTTAATTTCCTTTTTGATGAATGATGGTATTCTTGAATAGCTAAAATATCTGGTGCTTTTTCGGCAATAAAACTTTCTATTTTTCCAGTTATCGTTTCGTCTTTTATCCATTTATACAAATTAAACATTCTAACATTATAGCTCATGATTCTAACATCACTATTTAAAAGTGTTTTTTTGTTTGAAATTTTGTAAAATGTAGAAGAAAATAATAAACCCAAACCTAAAACGATTGTAGAAATAATAAAATGTTTTTTTAGCTTAAATACCCAGTAGATTAAAAAAACGATGTTTATTAAAATTAAAAAAGGAACAGCTAAGCTTAAAACAGCAAAAAGAGGCACTGTTTTTGGCGAAATATATGGTAAGAAATAAGACAAAAGGAGTACTGTTGCTAAAATCGAATTAACGAAATACAAGAGTTTATTAAATAGCGATTTTTTTTTAGTTGCAGCCACTAATTTTTTCCTTGTTTAAACAAAAAGTCTTTTTCTTCTTGTGTTAAAGAATCATAACCAGATTTCTTGATTTTTTCTAAAACTTCATCAATTTCACGTTGGTTTTTACTTTTATAACCATAAGAACCTTTAGGTGTTTTATTACCAGAATTGTATACTGTTTTTAGTTTTTTTTCTTTCTTTTTAAATAGTTCTTTAAAAGGATTCATGAAATTAAGTTTTTTATTACTTATAGTATACACATAAAAAAATCCAAATAAAGCGCCACCTAAATGCGCGAAATGGCCACCAGCATTGTTTACAGGTATTTGAATGATATCTAAGAAAATCCATAAAGCAACAATATGCCATAATTTAATAAAACCAATTAAAGGTATTTTAAATTGGTAATTAGGTAAATAAGTAGCGATTCCAACCAATATAGCATAAACTCCAGCGGATGCGCCCATTAAAATATTTTGATCTTTACTACTTGAAAAAACTGGGAAGAAATTATAGCTTAGAATAAATAAAATTCCTCCGAAAATAGTTCCGTAGATATAAAAATTCAATACTTGTTTTGAAGTAAAATATTCTTTAAATAAATGACCAATATAAAATAAACCAATAAGGTTAAATAGGATATGTAAAAACTTAGTATGTAAAAATCCATAGGTTATAATTGTCCATGGTTTTATTAAAAATTGATTTGTATCCGAAGGTAACGCAAGCCAATTGACAAGAAAATTCGTGTTTGCTTTGAATAAAAAGCCAAAAGTATTAAAGATAAAAACTAATAAAAATACAGCAAGGTTTGCATAGATGAGTTGTTCTACAATTCCTGCATTTTTAAAACGATGCTTTATGTTATCAATAATTTCGTTCATTTAATACGTTCTAAACTGATTTTTTTTCCAATACCAAGCAATAATAAATCCAATTAGAGCGCCACCAACGTGAGCGAAATGCGCAACATTTCCTACTGAGTATTTAGTAACTCCAAAAAATAAATCACTAAAAATCATTAAAGGAATAAAGTATTTAGCAGCTATTGGAACAGGGAAGAAGATTAATGCCAACTTCGCATTTGGAAATGCTAGACCGAAAGCAACTAAAACTCCATATACAGCACCAGAAGCTCCAACAGCAGGAGCGTTGTAAAGAGAATAAAACTCACTCATCTCTTGATTACTAAGACTTATGATTGTATCATTATATCTTCCACTTTTTAATATGTTATATATGTCTGTTGATGAAACACCTAAATCTATAAGTTGTTCATAAATACCATTAAATTGATAGTAATTAACAAAAGTGTAAATTAAACCAGCTCCTAAACCTGCAGAAAAATAGAAAAATAAAAATTTTTTCTTTCCCCACATTTGTTCTAAAGGTGTTCCGAAAGCCCATAAACCATACATGTTAAATATTAAATGCATAGGGCTACCATGCATAAACATATGAGTAACATATTGCCATATTCCAAAATGTTCATTTTTTGGGAAATGTAAGGCAAGAATATTGGTAAGGTCTAAATTTAATAACTGAGGTAAAAAAAACAGTATTACATTTATAATAATAAGGTGTTTAATTGCATCTGTAAGTTTTCCCATCATTTACTTCTTAATTTTTAAAAATAGCGTCAATCTCATTTAAGGTAAGTGTTTTAAAAGTAGCTTTACCAAAAGGAGAAGTGCTAGGTTCTTTACACGAAAATAAGTTATTTACAAGGTTTTCTTGTTCTTTTGGCGATAAACTTTTTCCTGTTTTTATAGCCAATGACTTAGCGAAAGATTTTGCCATGACATCAAAATGACTAAAACTTGCATCAGGAACTTCCACTTTCATATCATCTAAAAGTTGTTCTAAAATTAAACTAATCTGACTTTCAGTTATTGATGTTGGAATTCCGCCAATACAAATACTTTCTTTAGTAAACTCATTAAATACAAAACCAGCGCTTTCTAAATCCGATTTAATAGTGTAAATCATTTCAATATCAGCAGAAGAAAAAGAAATAGTAACGGGAAACAATAATTGTTGGCTACTGGCTTCTTTTACAGTAATATTGGTTAAAAACTCTTCATATAATATTCGTTGATGTGCTAACGATTGATGAATTAAAACAACACCAGATTTTATAGTACTTAATAAATATTTTTTTTGAATTTGAAATGTTTTACCAGTTTCAGTTTCTTGTTGACTCTCAAAAAGTTGGTCTTGTTTAGCAGTTTCTACAGGCGTTATATTACTATACAAGGCTTCCCAACTACTGGTGTCTTTTTTATAATTAGTTTGATAGTTTTTTGTAGGATTTGTTGCACTACCAAAAGTTGTAGAGTTATTTTTAGAAAAAGAAGTATCAACTGTTTTTGTTTCTTTAGGAAGATCCGTTTTAAAAGGATTAAAATTAGGATCAACAATTATTTTTGGTGAAGAAACAGCAGGTTTGTTTTTAAAATCATACGGAGTATCTAAAGTAGCGTCTCTGTTAAAATCTAACACAGGCGCAACATTATATTGCCCCAAACTATGTTTTACGGTTGCTCTTAAAATAGCATACAAAGCTTTTTCATTATCGAACTTAATTTCCGTTTTTGTAGGATGAATATTAATATCTATAGTGTTTGGTGGAACACTTAAATATAAAAAGTAAGAAGGATGTGAACCTTGCTCCAACAAACCTTCAAAAGCGTTAACTACAGCATGATTTAAGTACGAACTTTTTATAAAACGATCGTTTACAAAAAAGAATTGTTCGCCTCTTTTCTTTTTAGAATATTCTGGTTTTGCAGCAAAACCATTTATGGTAATAATATCTGTTTGTTCACTAATTGGAACTAACTTTTCGTTCATTTTTGCTCCAAAGATAGAAACGATTCGTTTACGAAAGTTACTATCTTTTAAATTATAAACTTCATTATCATTATGATGTAATAAAAAAGCAATATTTGGATGCGCTAAGGAAACACGTTGAAATTCATCAATAATATGACGAGTTTCTACCGTATCTGATTTTAAAAAATTACGACGTGCAGGTATGTTATAAAACAAATTTTTTACAGCAATGCTTGTTCCTTTTGCAGCGGTAGTTGTTTCTTGAGAAATAATTTTACTTCCTTCAATTTTTATAACTGTACCTAATTCTTCATTCTCTTGTTTCGTTTTAAGTTCTACTTGTGCAATTGCAGCAATAGAAGCTAAAGCTTCACCACGAAAACCTTTGGTGTTTAAGTTAAATAAATCTTGGGCATCTTTAATTTTAGAAGTCGCATGTCTTTCAAAAGACAAACGAGCATCTGTAGTACTCATTCCTTTACCGTTATCAATTACTTGAATTAAGGTTTTTCCTGAATTTTTTAATAATAGTTTTATAGATGTAGCACCTGCATCGATAGCATTTTCTAATAATTCTTTTACTACGGATGCAGGACGCTGAACAACCTCACCAGCAGCAATTTGATTTGCAACATGGTCAGGTAATAATTGTATGATATCTGACATTAATTTTTTAGTAAAAATATGGAAAGATCAAAGTCTATAATAAATAAGAAAATAAGTGTTAAAACACCAACTAGAATTAAAATAGTAGGATTAAATCCTCCATTTTTTGAGTTTTTAAACTCATCTAAAGCGGCATTAAGTTTTCCTTTTAAACTTTTGCTTTTTCCAACGGTTGTACGATATTCATCGAATTTACCTTTTAATTCATACGGGTTTCCATCGCCTTTATAATAACGAGGTTGGTAATCGAACTTTTTATTTTTTCTTTTAATAAATCCCATAAGTTAATAGTTTTTGTTAGGTAAAGTTTTAAACAAAAACCGAACCAAAAACGATACTTCAAAATTACTGAATAAAAGAATAAAGGTCAACAAATGTTAATAAATTACTCTTAAACTTTTTGTTAAAAATAAAACCAAGGCAAACGCCTTGGTTTTTTGTATTGTATGTAGCTCAGAATTAAAAACCTAATGAATTAGATTTTCTTCCTGTATTTTTAATAGCAGCCATTTTTACAGCAGCTACTGCACATTCTATTCCTTTGTTCCCTAATTTTCCACCAGAACGATCTAATGATTGTTGTTTTGTGTTATCTGTTAACACACAAAAAATTACTGGAACATCGTATTTAATATTTAAATCTACAATTCCTTGCGTAACACCTTCACAAACAAAATCGAAATGTTTTGTTTCTCCTTGTATTACGTTTCCAATTGCAATAATTGCATCAAGTTTTTCAACTTCAATCATTTTTTTACAACCGTAAACCAATTCAAAGCTACCAGGAACATCCCAAGAAATGATATTTTCTTCTGATGCACCACAATCTAATAAAGCTTCAATAGCTCCTTTTTGTAAGTTTTGTGTTATTTCTGGATTCCATTCAGAAACAACAATCCCAAATCGAAATTGCTTCGCATTTGGGATTGTGTTTTTATCGTAATAAGATAAGTTTGTTGTTGCCATTTTTTTTCAGTTAACAATTATCACTTATCAAAGAACAATGTAAATTGATAATTGATTAATGAGTATTGAAATTATTGAGCGTATTTAGCGCTATTAATATATTTTTCTATGTCTTTACCTTGATCGGTAGTTGCATATTTATCTTTTATAGTTGTAAACAATTTTTCTGCTTTACTATAGTTTTTTTGTAGCATTGCTGTTTGAGCTGCTTTAAATAAAAATAAAGGAGCTGTAAACTCATTATCTTTTTTAGTAGCTGCTTTTTCGTAATACTCTAAAGCATCTTTTAATTGACCTAAATCTGCAAAAGCATCACCAATAGCACCTAATGCAGTTGGACCTAATAATTCATCATCAGAAGTAAACTTATCTAAATGATTTATTGCTTCTTGATATTTTTTCATTTTCAAATAAGAAATACCTGCATAATAGTTTGCTAAATTTCCAGCTTTAGTTCCGCTGTAATTATCTGCAATATCTATAAATCCAAATTTAGCATTTACACCACCTTTTAAACCTAAAGTATATAAACTATCTGCAGTTGCTCCGGCAGAAGTTAATGCTTTATCAAAAAGAGATCTTGGATAAGCCAATTCATTAGAAGCTGTAGTTTCATTAGGTTCAGAGACAAACGTATTGTAAGCCAAATAACCTAAAATTAAAGCTGCAACAGCTATTAAACCGTAAAATAAAGGCTTGCTATTTTTTTCAATCCATTCTTCCGATTTATTTGCTCCTTCGTCTAATGCATTAAAAGCCTCAGCTACTGCACTTTGAGATTCGTCAAATGTTTCGTCAATAACTTCTTCTACAACCTTTTCTTTCTTAGGTTTATATCCTCTTTTCTTATATGTTGCCATAATTGCTTTAAAATTAGTGGCGACAAAAATAGTTTTTTTAATTGGATTTTAAAAGCCGATTTTTCGTTATTTTGCGCTTCCTTTCTCAAATGAATAATCATTTATGTATTTGCAAAAAATATCACTTGTTAATTTTAAGAACATTGAAGCTGAAACTTTTAGTTTTGAAAAGAAAATAAATTGCTTTGTAGGCAACAATGGTGTTGGTAAAACAAATATTTTAGATGCTATTTATTATATGTCTTTTGCTAAGAGTTATTTTAATCCTGTAGCAGGGCAAAATATAAAACACGGACAAGATTTTTTTATGGTTGAAGGCGATTATTTGCTAAATGATAGAAATGAAAAGATTATTTGTTCGTTAAAAAGAGGACAAAAGAAAGTTTTAAAAAGAAACGGTAAAGCTTATGAGAAATTTTCTGAGCATATTGGACAATTGCCTCTAGTTATTATTTCTCCTGCTGATAGAGATTTAATTGTAGAAGGTAGTGAAACTAGGAGAAAGTTTATTAATGGAGTAATATCTCAGCAAGATAAAAAGTATTTACAAGCATTAATTTCATATAATAAAATTATAAGTCAACGAAATGCATTGTTAAAGTATTTTGCAGCTAATAGAACGTTTGATGCCCTTAATTTAAGTGTTTATAATGATCAATTGATTGAGTATGGAACTCAGGTTTACGAGAAAAGAAAAGCTTTTTTAACAGATTTTGTTCCTATCTTTAATGAAAAGTATAAGTTGATTTCTGGAGATAAAGAACAAGTGAATTTACATTATAAGAGTCAGTTAGATGAGCATTCTCTAGCCGATTTATTAACTATGAATTTAGAGAAAGATAGGATGTTACAATACACATCAGTAGGTATACATAAAGACGATTTGAGTTTTGAAATAGGAACACATCCTATTAAAAAATTTGGCTCTCAAGGGCAACAAAAATCATATTTAATCGCCTTGAAATTCGCTCAGTTTGAGTTTATTAAAAAACAATCTAATATTACACCTATCTTACTATTAGATGATATTTTTGATAAGTTGGACGAGAATAGAGTTTCACAAATTATTAATTTGGTTAATAATGATGAATTTGGGCAAATATTTATAACAGATACTCATTCTGAGAGAACAGAAAACGTTTTAAAACAGAACAACAACGAATATCAAATTTATAGTCTACAGTAAATAAAGAAACAAGGTAAAGATGGCAAAAAGAGAGAATGAAAGTTTTTCTATAAAAGATTTATTAGGTACATATATAAATGAAAGTAAATTAAAAAAAGGCTTTCAAAAGATTAATGTTGAAGAGGCTTGGAATAAGTTAATGGGCGCTGGAGTTTCATCGTATACAGATGAAGTGAAAATACAAAACGGAACATTAATTGTTCGTTTATCATCTTCTACACTAAGAGAAGAATTAAGTTACGGAAAAGGTAAAATTATTAATATGATAAACGAAGAGTTAGGAGAGCAATTAGTTAAGAAATTGATGTTGGTGTAACTTTTTTGATAAAAGGTTTTATCCCAAAACGATTTTCATACATTTTAGAAAAATAGGATGTATGTTGAAAACCAACTTCAAGAGCCAATTGTTTTAAAGGTATTGTGTGATCTTTGGTTAAAATTTCATGAGCTTTTTGCAGTTTTATTTCTTTAACTAATTCATTTGGACTTAATCCTCTTGAAGATTTAATTTTTCTGTATAAAGTACTTATAGACATGTTAAAGTGATTTGCAATATCCGCTTGTTTAAATTGAATATTAGAGGAGCATTCTAATATATAACTTTCAACCTGAGAGATCCAATTATCTGTTTCTTTTGTCTCTTCTATAGAGATGTTTTTTTGGAGAATATATTGTGTTCTATTTTTATAATTAGTTAAAGCATTTTCTATTCGGATGATAAATTCATTATTTTCAAAAGGTTTGGTAAGGTAATCGTCTATTCCTAACCTAAAAACATCCAAACGACTTTTAGTATCATTTTTAGCAGTAAGCATTAAAACGGGAATGTCTATTTTTTGTTTTTTTAAGTTTTTAATAAAGTCAAGACCATTCATTTTTGGCATCATATAATCAGTAACAATAAAATGGATGGTGTTTTTAGCTATTAAATGTAATGCTTCAACACCGTTTTCGGCATGTAAGCAGGTGTATCCATAATTGTTTAATATGTTACTAATATATTGACGCATTTTTACATTGTCATCAATAACTAAAAACAATTCATTTTTTGCTTCTAAGGAAGGTAAATATCTACTGCTATTTACCTCTTTTATATATTCATGATTAATTATAGATGTTAAAGGTAAGGTCTCTTTTAAAGGTAATATTATGTTGAATGTACTTCCAAGTCCAACTTCACTATTAATATGAAGTTTACCGTTATGTAAATTGATAATTTCTTTAGTTAATGATAACCCAACACCACTTCCTCCTGCATCATTTATATGATTTTTTACCTGATAAAATTGATCACATATTTTGTTTATTTCTTTTGTTGCAATACCAATTCCTGTATCTTCTATAGAAATAATAATTGCATCATTTTTCTTAGTAAGACTTATAATTACTTTTCCATCAGTATCTGTATATTTTGATGCATTTACAATAATATTACTAATAGCTCTATTTAGCTGAATAGTATCAGCATCAATTAAATAATTATAATCGATGGGATGTAATGTAAAATTGATTTTTTTTTGTTCAAAAACAGTTTCAAAAGAAGCATGTAATTGTTCAATTAATTCAGTTCCACTAATACTCTTGATGTTTAAGTTGAAATTAGAAGTTTCCATTTTAGATAAGTCCAATACATCATTAACCATATCAGTTATTTTAGTAACTTCAGTATGTAAGTCTTGTTGTATTTTTTTTAATTGAGGAACTTTATATTCATAATTCTTCAGTTGTTCTATATCTCCATTAATTAAAGTCAAAGGAGTTCTTATTTCATGAGATATATTAATAAAAAATTGCGATTGAAAATTATTTATCGTTTCTAACTCTTGAGTCCTTTCTTCTAACGCTTTTTCGTTTTTTGAATTTAAGTTTTTAAAATAACTAATCATTATAATAATACTGAAATATAAAATGGCAGTATTTATATGATTATAAATATATTTTGGATAATGTTGAAAAAATAGATTGGGTATAAAAAGAAAGCAAAATGAAATAACCAATATTGTTAAATGAATTTTTCTTTTGTTAAAGAAAATTAAAGAAATACAAGGAGGGAAAACAAAGAAAAATTCTAAGAAAGTAGCTTTATAATTATCAACAAAATTAGAATAAAAGAAGATGAAAAAGGTGAGTGATATTGTAAATAAGAGTCGCGCTTTTAAATAGTGGTTATAATATTGTAAAGCCTGAACAGATACCACTAGAGATAAAATAAAAACAAAGTTTAATAGTATAAGTTTCTTTTCATGAAAACCGATAATATTATGAAAATCGATAAAGACATGTAACGTTAAAAAAAAATACCAAATAAGACAATATAAATTTAGTAAATGTATCTTTTTTGATTCAGTTTTATTGATGTTTTTGTGCACACCAATATTGATGAAATTGTTGTAAAAAAACACAATTTTTTGAGCCATTGATAAGAAGTCTTTCATTAATAAAAACCAAACATAAAAAATAATTCATCAAGATTTAGTTGAATTATCTAATTGACCAATTAGTGATGTTTTTTGACCGGTTAGTGATTTTTGTTGAAGTAACAAGAAGTAACAAATTTTAAATTGACAGGTTTGTGATGTTGATTGATTAAAAATTGATATTTATTTTTTTGTTATTGCGGTATATTTTAAAAATGAAAGAAATGAAAAAAATAACAAGTATTAAGTACTTTATAATACTACTAGTAGCAACCCTATTTTTTAGTTGTTCAAAAGACGATGAAGTTGCTAAAAATGATGCAAAAGAAATTTTAAGCTTTGTATTTACTATAGCAAATAATACAGAACTAAATGAATCTATAACCGGAACAATAAGCGAATCAGATAAAACTATAACTGCAACATTTCCTTTTGGAACAGATATTACTGCTTTAACACCTACAATAGAAATTTCTGAAGATGCAACAATAAGTTCAACAGCAATACAAGATTTTTCAAATGCAGTAACGTATACGGTAACTGCGGAAAATGAAAGCACAGAAATATATACGGTTACGGTTTTAGTAGAAGCAAGTGAAGCCAAACAGATGCTTAGTTTTATGTTTACTAGAGAAGATAACACAAATCTTAGCGCGTCGGTAACAGCGGTAATTGATGAAGACGCTAAAACCATTACAGCTGAATTTCCTTATGGAACAGATATTACAGCTTTGACACCAACTATTGAGGTGTCTGCATTGGCAACCTTAAATTCAACAGGATCTCAAGATTTTTCAAGTACTGTAACGTATACCGTAACTGCAGATGATGAAAGTACTGTTGAATATACAACAAACATTTCAGTAGATACATTTGCTCCTTTTGTTACAACTTGGGAAACAACAACTGAAAATGAGAGTATTACCATTTACACAAATGATGATATAACAGGTTATGATTATATAATTGATTGGGGAGATGGAACAACGGATACCAATCTTACAGGAGATGCTACGCATGAATATGCCACAGCAGGAATTTATACTGTACAAATTTTTGGTGATTTTCCTGCAATATATCAAGATGATAATACAAATGCAGCAAAATTGCTAACTATTGAAAGTTGGGGAGATATTGAATGGGAAAGTATGAGGTATGCATTTGCTTACTGTAGTAATTTAACATATGATTTGTCAGGCACACCTGATTTGAGTAATGTAATGGATATATCTTACGTGTTTCGAGAAACATCTTCTTTTAATGGAAATATTAATAATTGGGATGTAAGTAATGTAACAATTATGGCAGGAGTATTTTACGATGCTATTATGTTTAATCAAGATCTTGATAATTGGGATGTTAGTAATGTAACTAATATGGCTGGAATATTCTACGGAGCATCGTCTTTCAATGGAAATATTAGTACTTGGGATGTTAGTAATTTAATTAATGCAGTTTCTGTTTTTAATCGTGCTGAAGTATTTAATGGGGATATTAGTTCTTGGAACGTTAGTAATGTTGAGAGTATGAGTTATATGTTTTATAACGCTTATGTCTTTAATGGAGATATTAGTTCTTGGGATGTTAGTAATGTAACTAAAATGAGTTATATGTTTAGTAGCGCTTATGTTTTTAATCAAGATCTAGGTAATTGGGATGTTAGTAATGTTACAACCATGCGATACATGTTTCCGGCTGCAAGAGAATTTAATCAAGATATTGGTAATTGGAATATTAGTAATGTAACTGATATTGCAGGAATGTTTTCTGGTACTTCATTTAACCAAGATATTGGTAATTGGAATGTTAGTAATGTTAGAGACATGTCTTCTGTATTTTCTAACAATGGTGTTTTTAACCAAGATATTGGTAATTGGGATGTTGGTAACGTAACTAAAATGGGTACTATGTTTACTAATGCCCATTCTTTTAATGCAGATATAAGTAATTGGAATACAAGTAAGGTTACTACAATGAGGTGGATGTTTATTAGTACACTAGCATTTAATCAAGATTTAAGTGAATGGGATGTTAGTAACGTTACCCTAATGGATCGTATGTTTCATAATGCTGAAGCTTTTAATTCCGATTTAAGTGGATGGGATGTAAGTAATGTTACGTGGATGTCTTCGATGTTTCAAGATGCTACAAATTTCAACCAAGATCTTTCAGGTTGGAATACAGCTAACGTAACATCGTGTACATATTTTAGCACTAATTCAGGTCTTACAACAGATCAACTACCAACATTAGGTTGTTTTGAATAAAAAGAATACTATTTTTTAGTCTCTATAAATTACTATAATAATACTCAAACCAATGCTTAATAAGTATTGGTTTTAGTTATTAAACTTAATATTTAAATACGATGAAAACAAAAAGAAATTTATTTATAACTTGTGTTATTATTATCTCTTTACTAATTGTAAGTTTTACATCTAAAGAAACACTATTAAACTTAGTTTTTGATAATTTAGGTTGCAACGATTGCGATATTGTAATTGATACGAATACAGGTGTTGTAGACGGGGAAGACCTGAATATTCAACCAGGAGATATTATTGGTTTGTCAGGAGCAGGAGAAAATTATAAAAACATCACTTTTAATAATATTGTAGGTACAGAAGATAATCCTGTAATTATTAAAAATTGTGATGGAAGAGCAATCATTGAATCTTCATATTCTTTTGGCGTAAAATTCAGAAACAGTAAATATTTTAAGTTAGCAGGTGATGGAGATGATAATTATCAACATGGCATAAAAATATCTACAACCAATGGTTTCTTTTTAACTTTTGAATATTTTACTACAAATTTTGAAACTTATGCGATTGAAATAGCAGGGTATGAATCTAGTGGAATAGGAGAGGATAATGGTTTTGCTGGTATTGGTATTAAAACAAGTCCATATCAAGATTGTGATTTGTTTACGGATCCTACAAGAACAGCTTGGGTTATGGAAGATATTATAGTGAGAGATTGTTATATTCATGATGTTGGAGGAGAAGGATTGTATATTGGACATGGATTTTATAACGGAAGAAAAGAAAGTAGTTGTGATGAAGTTACTTATTCTCATTCTATTCAGCACGTTAGAATTTATAATAATTTGATTGAAGATGTTGGCTATGACGGAATTCAAATTAAAAATGTGGATTTAGATTGTGAGTTGTATAATAATGTAATTAAAAATTATGGAACTTTAGACGCTGGTGCTCATAATGAAGGTTTGTTTATTGGAGGTGGAACTACTGGAAAGTTTTATAATAATTATGTAATTAATGGTACAGGGCATGGAATTCAATTCCAAGGAATGGGAAATGTAGATATTTTTAACAATGTTATCACAGGTAGTGGTGATGATGGTTTTAACGGGACTAATGGAGATCAGATATATCGTTTGCCAAATGGTTATTTTAATATCATAAATAATACATTTATAAATTCAGGTAATTACGGTTTTGTGTTTTTTAATAATGAAGGAGGCACCAAAAGATTAATCAATAATATTATAGCTGGTTCAGGTGAAGAAATTTTTAGAAAAGGAGCTACAATTGATACGATTAGTAATATTATGACTCAAAATTTAGATTATTTGAAGTTTTCAGATGTTTCAAATAATCTATATTCTTTAGAAGAAAACTCACCAGCTATTAATTACGGAACAGATGTTTCTGAATATGGAATTATAGATGATTTTCTAAAGAATCCTCGTTCTGGAACTTACGATGTTGGTGCTTATGAATATACAGAAACCTTAAGTTATGATGATTTTTCTAGTATAAGAGACTTTAAAGCATATCCTAACCCAGTAAAAGATGTTTTGTATTTATCTAACCTTAAAAAAGGGACTAAAATCTCTGTATATACAATTTTAGGAGAATTAATTATGGAGCAAGATAATATTATAGGTTCAGAGATTACTATAGCTACAACCAAATGGAAAAAAGGAATATATTTACTAATAGTTGATGAAAAAAAATACAAGTTTATAAGAGAATAATTAATGGTTAACTTCTTCTAAAGGTTTTACACCAAAACGGTTTTCATACACTTTAGAAAAATAGTTTGAATGATTAAAACCAACTTCAAAAGACAATTCTTTAAGGCTAATGTTCGTTTTGTTTTGTAAAATGCTTCTTGCTTTTTGAAGTTTTATTTCACGAATAAAGTTGTTTGGTCCTAAACCAGTATTGCTCTTTATCTTTCTATAAAAAGAACTTTTAGACATGTTAAACTCTTCTGCAATGATATCTTGATTTAAAGATGTATTGTTGGAGTTTTTAAAGATATAATCCTTCAATTGTTTCAAAAAAATATCTTTAGATGTCGTTTCAGAAGTGATGTTGTTTTTAGTATTGTAAGATTCTTTTTCAGTATTATTTTTAATACAGTTTTTAATACGAGTTAATAGTTCTTGTTTGTTAAATGGTTTGGTAATATAATCGTCTATTCCTAGTTTTAAAACGTCTAACTTAGAGCTTAAATCTGTTTTAGCAGTTAACATAACAATAGGAGTTGTATTATTTTTTTTATTTAATTCGTTTACGAATTCGTATCCATTTAGTTTAGGCATCATAAAATCTGTAATAATAAAATCTATTTTATTTTGAGCTATTATTTCAAGAGCTTTAATCCCATCAGCCGCTTCAGTACATTGGTAGCCTTTTAAAATAGTGCACAAATACTTTCTCATATCAAAATTATCATCAACAATTAAAAAATGATAATTTTGATTTGTGTTTTTTGTTTGTGTAGTTTTTTCAACTATTTCTATTGGAAAATTGTTGTCAATAACAACTGTAGGTGTTTTTTTTTCTAAAGGAAGCGTAATTGTAAATTTACTTCCTTCTGAAGGTTTACTTTTTAATGAAATTGTTCCGTTATGTAGTTCTATAATTTCTTTACAAAAAGCTAAGCCAATACCGCTACCTCCAGACTTGTTAATATCGTTATTTACCTGATAGAAACGATTAAAAACACGTTCTAAATCATTTTTTATAAGACCAATTCCAGTATCAGAAATTTTAATAATTAATTGGTTGTTTTCAGCAGAACAAGTAATACTTACATTGCCTGTTTCTGTATATTTTAATGCATTTATAATGATGTTATTAATTGCTTTTTCAAAAAACACAACATCAATAAAAGAATAATAATCAATTGAAGAAGTAGAAAGATTAAAATCAATTTTTTTTTGAATAAATAAAGGTTCAAAATTCATGAATTGTTTTCTAAGAGTTTCAGAAACATTGGTTGATTTTAAATGCAAATTAAAGTTAGAAGATTGCATTTTGGCCAAATCTAAAACACTGTCTACAATATCTGTTATTTTTTGAATTTGTTTCTTTACATCGTATTGAATTCCTGTTGTTTTACGAATAGTTAAAGCAGGTTCTAAATCAGAAATATATCCGTTAATTAAAGTTAATGGAGTTCGTATTTCATGAGATATATTAGTGAAAAATTGCGATTTAAATTGATCTAATTCTTCTAGTTCTTTGGTTTTAGCTTCCAATATTTTTTCACTTCTAAAATTTAAGTTCTTAAAGAAACTAACAAGAATAAAAAAGCTAAAGAACAAGAAAAAAGAATTCATGTTATTTATAACGGTAATAGGGTAGTGTTTAAAATATAAGTTAGGTAAGAATAAAGCCAATAAACAGGCTATTGAAATTATAATGTTAATTTTTTTATTGTTGATGTAAATTAAACCAATTGAAGGAGGAAGTAAAAAATAATACTCTAAAAGTTCGCCTGTGAAAATAAAATTAGAAAAGAATAATACTGCAATAAAAATATTAAAAATAAATAAAATAGCAGCTTTTGTTGTCTTTTGAAAAGAGAGTAATACCTGAACAGTAATCACTAATGATATCATTATTACATAAAATAATCCAACAAATAAAGAGAGTCTTTCTCGTAGGAAATCTTCTATTATAGATAGTAAAGAAAACAAGTGCCAAGTATTACAAAAAATATGTAATAATTGAATTTTTTTAAAATCATTTATACTTGTATTTTCATTAGTTCCAATACTAATATAGTTATGTATTAGGTCTTTTAATTTTTTTAGCATTTTTAGTTTTAGATCTTTTTTTTGTTTCAAAAATAAAATCTAAAACACAATTTTTCATTGAATTTACTCAGTAAATAACTGGTTGACCATTTTGTGATGCAGATTGACCAATTTGTGATTTTTATAAAAAGTAACAAAAAGTAGTTGATTGATTAATGCTGTTGATTGACTGAATCTTGATGATATAAAGAGGTTAATTGCAACTTATTTAAAAATGAAAGAAATGAAAACAAAATTATTAAAGTTTATTTTATGCTTTGGAGTCTTTATGCAGACTTTTTCACAAACTGGTATATATGTCGATGCTACTGCTACAGGTTCAGCAAGTGGAGTTGATTGGAGTAATGCATTTACAGACATACAAAGTGCAATTAACACAGCCGTTGCTAATGATATTATACTCATTTCTGCTGGGACTTATCACCAAGGAGTCGCTATAGAAATTAATAAAGAGCTTACTATAAAAGGAGGTTATCCAATAGGTGGTGGAACTCAAGATATAGATAATAACATTACTATCTTAGACGGAGAAGAATCATATAGAGTTTTAACTATTACTGCTGATGTTGTTTTAGAAGGGTTAACGATACAAAATGGTGCAGGAGTAACTATTGGAGGAGGAATTCATACGCTTAATAAAATAACAATTAACGATTCTAATATTAAAAATAATAAAGCATCGTCAGATACAGGTTCCCAAAATACTTTAGGAGGTGGTATTTATGGTGAAGATCTTATTACTATTAATAATAGCAATATAAACAATAATGAACTTTTTATTTCAACACCAGAAGATGCTGAAGCGTTAGGAGGAGGTATTTATGGTGGATTAGGTATGGTTATTAATAATAGTACCGTTAATCATAATGAGATTAATTCACCAGGTACAAATACTGGAGATATTGAAGCAGCAGGAGGTGGTCTGTTTTCAGCGAATGATACAGTTATTTTAACACAAAGTGAGGTAAATAATAATGTTATTGATGTCAAAGCATTTGATGAAAATGGAGGAGGTATAAGAGCACGCAATTTATATTTAACGAATAGCTCAGTAAACAATAATACTACAGTAAAAGACGTTGTTGGCGGTATTTATGCAACGGGTAATATAACGATGGTTAATAGCCAATTTAATAATAATTCAGGAGGAGCTGTTTCTAATGTGACTGGATGTATGTTTACCAATAGCACTATAACATTAATAAATAGTCAGGCAATCAATAATTTATCAGCAATTGCTACCTATAGGGGAGCCATTATTTTGAAGAACAGTATCGTTTGGCATAGTGGAAAAAACATATTTTTATCAGGTACTACAGCTACATTAACATCTAGTAATAGTTTGATAGGAAACCAAAACCCTTCAGGCAATAACAATATAGATGCTTCTGTTGACGGTTTTGATCCTTTTTTTATAGATGAAGCAAATGGTAATTACCGTTTACAAGCTGGCTCCCCTCTTATAGATGCGGGTAATAATAATGATATATCAGAGGACACTTATGATGTTGATGAAGATACTAATGTTACAGAGTTAATACCTTTGGATTTAGACGGGAATTTAAGAGTATATAATAATTCAATTGTAGATATAGGGCCTTATGAATCATCATATAATACACGAGAACTTAATATTATATCTGTTAATGGAACAGTTAATGCTAACGTAGCATCAATAAATGGAACTTATAATTATGGGACAGTTGTAGAATTAACAGCAACACCAGATGAAGGTTATGAATTTACAGGTTGGAGTGGAGATGCCACAGGAACAGAAAATCCATTAAGTATTACTATGAATGCTGATAAAAGTATAACAGCTGAATTTAGTGTAGTTCAACATACATTAACAACTTCAGTAAGTAATGGAGCAATTACAGCTGATGTTTCATCAACAGATGGTACTTATGATTACGGAACTGTAATAGAATTAACAGCAACACCAGATGAAGGTTATGAATTTACAGGTTGGAGTGGAGATACCACAGGGACAGATAATCCATTAAGTATTACTATGGATGCTGATAAAAATATAACAGCACAATTTAATTTAATTCAGCAAACATTAACAACTTCAGTAAGTAATGGAACTATAACAGCTGATGTTTCATCAACAGATGGGACTTATGATTACGGAACTGTAATAGAATTAACAGCAACCCCAGATGAAGGTTATGAATTTACAGGTTGGAGTGGAGATGCCACAGGAACAGAAAATCCATTAAGTATTACTATGGATGCTGATAAAAGTATAACAGCTGAGTTTAGTGTAATTCAGCAGACATTAACAACTTCAGTAAGTAATGGAGCAATTACAGCTGATATTTCATCAACAGATGGAACTTATGATTATGGGACAGTTGTAGAGTTAACAGCAACTCCAGATGAAGGTTATGAATTTACAGGTTGGAGTGGAGATGCCACAGGAACAGAAAATCCATTAAGTATTACTATGGATGCTGATAAAAGTATAACAGCTGAGTTTAGTGTAATTCAACATACATTAACAACTTCAGCAAGTAATGGAACTATAACAGCTGATGTCTCATCAACAGATGGAACTTATAATTATGGGACAGTTGTAGAATTAACAGCAACACCAGATGAAGGTTATGAATTTACAGGTTGGAGTGGAGATGCCACAGGAACAGAAAATCCATTAAGTATTACTATGGATGCTGATAAAAATATAACAGCACAATTTAATTTAATTCAGCAAACACTAACAACTTCAGCAAGTAATGGAACTATAAAAGCTGATGTCTCATCAACAGATGGAACTTATAATTATGGGACAGTTGTAGAATTAACAGCAACACCAGATGAAGGTTATGAATTTACAGGTTGGAGTGGAGATGCCACAGGGACAGATAATCCATTAAGTATTACTATGGATACTGATAAAAATATAACAGCACAATTTAATTTAATTCAGCAAACACTAACAACTTCAGCAAGTAATGGAACTATAAAAGCTGATGTCTCATCAACAGATGGAACTTATAATTATGGGGCAGTTGTAGAATTAACAGCAACACCAGATGAAGGTTATGAATTTACAGGTTGGAGTGGAGATGCTACAGGAATAGAAAATCCACTAAGTATTACTATGGATACTGATAAAAATATTATAGCACTTTTTGTTGAAGAAAATTGTTATGTAAACATACCAGACTCCAATTTCAAGGCAGCTTTGGTAGCAAACAATTCTATTAATACAGATTCAGACTCGGAGATAAGTTGTGATGAAGCGATAGCTTATACGGGTAAAATAAACGTTTATAACAAGTCAATATTAGATTTAACAGGAATTGAAGCTTTTGTTAATGTTACAGAATTAGATTGTGCTTATAATAGTTTAACATCTTTAGATGTTTCAGAAAATATAGCCTTAACTGTTTTAGAATGTTATACAAATAACTTAATAAATATTAATGTTGCTGCTAACTTAACATATCTAAATTGCTATAATAATGATTTGACAAGTTTAGATCTAACAAATAGTACAGTTTTAAATTATTTAAATTGTTATAGTAATAAGTTAAATAGCATAGATTTATCCAATAATACATATTTAGTAACTTTAAACCTTTATTATAATAATTTAACAAGTTTAAATGTTTCAAGTAATACAGCTTTAACTACTTTAACTTGTGGGCTTAATAATTTAACAAGCTTAAACGTTTCCAGTAATAAGGTTTTAACGTCATTAAATTGTTTCAGTAATAGTCTAACAAGTTTAGATGTTTCGAATAATACAGATTTAGCAACTTTAGATGTTGGAAGTAATAGTTTAACGGATTTAGATGTTTCGAATAATACAGTTTTAAAATCATTAGATTGTAGATTTAATAGTTTAACAAGTCTAGATGTTTCAAGTAATATCACTTTAGAAGAATTAAACATTTATTCTAATGAAATAACAAATTTAGATGTTTCTGTTAATAATATTTTAACCTATCTAAGTTGTGCAAATAATAACTTAAATGATTTAAACGTAGCTAATGGTAATAACAATAATTTTACTTTTTTTTACGCAACAAATAATTTGAATCTTACTTGTGTTCAAGTAGACAATACAGTGTATAGTGAAGAAAACTGGATTGATAGTATTGATGCAACAGCAAGTTTTAGTACCGATTGTAGTGCCACAGCAAGCATTATAGATTCTGAGTTTAACAGCGAGATAAGTGTATATCCAAATCCAGTTGAAAATACATTACATATTACATTGCAAAACGGTGAAGTATTAGCAAAAGCTCAAGTTTATAACTTATTAGGAAAAGGAATAATCAATTCTAAAGAAAAAGAAATCGATTTAAGTAGTTTAAAAACAGGGATATATTTATTAAAAATAGAAAGTGAAAAAGGAAAGGTTGCTATTAGAAAAATTATAAAAGAATAATAAGTGTTTTTTTCCTAAAAAAGAAAAACCCAACATGATGTTGAACATCTGTTGGGTTTTTTATTATTTATGACTTAGAGGCTTTACACCAAAACGTTTTTCGTATATTTTAGAAAAGTAACTAGTATGATTAAAGCCAACTAAGAATGAAAGTTCTTTGAGGCTAATGTCTGTATCATTTTGTATAATTTCTCTTGCTTTTTGAAGTCTTATTTCTTTTATAAAATTATTAGGACTTAAGCCTGTGTTACTTTTTATTTTTCTGTAAAAAGAACTTTTAGAAATATTAAATTCTTTAGCAATAACATCTTGATGTAATGCTGTATTATTTGAATTGTTTAAAATGTAGTTTTTTAATTTCTTAATAAATGGATTTTCATGAGTTATTTCTTCTTTGATATTATTTTCTTTATTATAATTCTCTTTAGAAGTGTAGTTTTTTAAACAATTACTAATTCTTGTTAAAAGCTCATTTTTATTAAAAGGTTTGGTAATATAATCATCAATACCTAATTTTAAAACATCAAGTTTTGTGTCAATATCCGTTTTAGCGGTAAGCATAATAATTGGAGTTGAGTTGTTAATTTCGTTTAGTTTTATAACAAGCTCATATCCATTTAACTTAGGCATCATATAGTCAGTGATTATAAAATCAATTTTATTTTCATTGATTATTTTTAAAGCTTCTAAACCATCTTTAGCTTCAAAACAGTTGTACTTTTTTAAAATAGAAACTAAGTATTTTCGCATATCATAATTATCATCAACAATTAAAAAATTGTGATTTAAAAGAGAAGTATTGTTGGTATTTATTTCTTCAGTTTCTTTTTTGATAATTGTTTCTCTAGTAGAAGTAATAGTAGGCTGTGTTTTTATTAAAGGAAGCGTAATGCTGAATTCACTCCCTATATTTAATTTACTTTTTAAAGATATTTCACCTTGATGTAATTCTACTATTTCTTTGCAAAACGCAAGTCCAATACCACTACCTCCAGTATTATTAATATCGTTATTAACCTGATAAAATCTATTAAAAACATTTTCTAATTCATCTGTAGGAATACCAATACCAGTATCAGAAATTTTAAGAATAATTTTATCGTTTAACTCATTAATAGCTATAGTTACTTCACCAGTGCTTGTGTATTTTAAAGCGTTTATAATTAGATTGTTAATTGCTTTTTCGAGATGTAAAACATCAATATTTGAAAAATAATCGTTAGCATTACCTATTGTATTTAATGCAATGTTTTTTTGATCAAATATGGGCTTAAAGTTTATAGATAATTTACGGATCAATTCTGATAAATTGATAACGTTCAAATGTAGGTTAAAGTTAGAAGATTGCATTTTAGCTAAATCTAAAACACTATCTATTAAACTGGTGATTTTATGAACTTGCTTTTCAAGATTCTGTTTGGTACCTATATTATTTGACGACTTAAATTTTAAGTCAGATATATAGCCATTAATTAACGTTAACGGCGTTTTTATTTCATGAGATATATTGGTGAAAAATTGAGATTTAAATTGATCAAGTTCTTTAAATTTAAGTGATTCTTTTTTTTCTAATAATAATTGAATTTTTAATTGCCTTTTTTTAGATTCATATTTAAAAAGGCCAAATATAAAACTAGAAAAACTTATAAAATATAATAAGAAAGCCCACCAAGTTAGCCACCATGGTTTTGCTATTTTAAAGTTTAAAGTAGCTGATTCTTTTCTCCAAATACCTTGTTTGTTTTTAGCTTCAATTATAAAAGTATAATTTCCATCTTTTAAAGATGAGAATTCTATGCTGTTATTGTATGTATATTTCCAATTTTGATTTTCTTTTATTTTATATCGATATAAAACTTCACCTCCCATACTATAATTTAAAGCAACAAAATTGATGTTTATATTATTTTCATCATGCAATAAGTTGTAATTATTATTTATGTTTTTTGGTATCCCGTTAACAGTTGTTTTAGTAATATATATTGGTATTGTATAATTCTTTTCATCACTTAAATCCATCATAGATAAACCTTGTGGAGTAGCAATCCAAACTTTGTTTTTATGAACAAATACATCATTAATATTGTTACTTAAAAGACCATCAGAAGCACTGTATTTAGTAATGTTTTTGTTCTCTAAATCAACTAATTTATTTAAACCATTATTCGTAGCAATCCATAATTTACCATTTTCATCTTCTGTTAACGTCTTGCAAATATTACTTGAAAGTCCGTTTTCTTCCGTTAAAGTAAGTTCAGGATTACCATTTTTATTTAATAAAACAACACCTTTTCCACTTGTAGAAATCCAAAGAAAATCTTTTTTATTAGAAGGCTTAATAGCTGTAATATGAGATTTAAGAATTGCATGTCTATTGGAATGATCTATAACTATATTGTTTTTAATTTGTAATACACCATTAATAAGTCCTACCCAAATTGAATTGTCTTGTTCATCCCAATAGATTGAATTTATCACTGAGGATGATGATGTTTTTAAAGGGAAAAAGTCTTGCTTTGATAAAAATTCTAACTCAGCTATTTTAGCTTTAACCACTTTAGAAAACCCTATTATTAAAGAGTCCTTTTTATAATTAATAGCAATTCTAGTAGGGTGCGCATAATAACTTTTTTGTTCTTTTCTATTAACAATTGCACCATCAACAGACGAAACAATATAATCGCCATTATTTTCTAGCGAAACATTATATATGTGTTTAGGAAAAGAATTAATTCTTTTAATTTTTGAGTAAGGATCATCGTTAAAATGACTAAGTTTTCCATCTTTTATAATTGAGTAATAAGCTTCTTGACCAATAATAATTTCACCTTTATTATTACCATCAATAGCATTTACTTCTTCTTCAGGTAACACATCATTAACGGTGTAATTCATTACTTCAATACTAGGTAAAAAATAAATTCCTTTTTCAAGTGTTGTAAACCATAAATTACCTTGTTTATCTTTCTTTCTAGAAGAAATAGTTAAGCCTTTAAGAAAATCAATATCTGTTATATATTTTTCTTTTTTAAGATCTAATTTAAATATTCCGTTATATGTACCCGCCCAAATATTTTCTGAAGTATCATTATCTAAAAAAAGAACAGTAGTATCAAGAGACTCAAAAGAAGTTTTCTTGACTATTGTTTTGTAGTCCTTATCAAGAATATAAAAACGACTATTTTCAGTTAATATAAGTTCACCATTATCTAGTAACCTTGTCTTATAGTGTCTTGAATCCTTTTTACCTAATGTAATACCAATGTTTTTTAAAGGAATAGATTCTTTTTTGGTTAAATTTTCTATGGCATTATTGGTTAAAGTAAAAATTTCACCTTTATTATTTTCCCATATAGAATAGGTATAAAGTCTATTTTTGGTGTTTAGCATTTCATTTTTAGATATTTTATGAAACTTACCATCAGAATCTAAATATTTTAGACCATTAATTCTTGTGCCAAACCATATATTACCTTTTGTATCTTCATGCATGCACGATATGTATGAGTTAAAATCGTGCCCTTTTAAAATTTCGCTATTAGAAGAATTGTAGAATTTATCATTATATAAATAGCCTAATTTTCCGTTATAAGTGGCAAACCAAATTCTTCCTTTTTTATCTTCAAGTATATCAAAAATATCAGTATCAGGTAACCCATCTTGAATACCAAAGTTTTTAAATGTATAACCATCAAAACGACTTAAACCAGCGTCAGTACCAAACCACATGTATCCTTTAGAGTCTTGAAACCCCATATAAATATTATTTGCAGGAAGTCCGTCTTTAGATGTGTATTGTATGTATGCCTGTTTTTGACTCTGTATTGTTAGGTGCAAACAAAGTAAAAATAATAATAGTAGGTGTTTTAATTTCATTTCAGATTTTTATTCTTTAATTATAAAGTTGTCTTTAACGTGTTATGGGGAATTACGTTTTATAAATTAAGAATATTGAGAGCTTTAAAAACAAAACATCATTGTAAACACAAGTTACTAAAATATATTGTTCTTTAGTTGTGGTTATTACTTTTAATTACCAGATCAAAAAGTAGCAAACAAAAATTGACTGATAAGTGATTAAAATTGACCAAAAATTGATTTTTAAAAGTAGTTAATTAGTATAAATTTTAAACTAAACTACAAATGAAAAAAAGAAGAACCTTAATTTTATTGATTTTTTGTGCTGTATTTAAGATTCAAGCACAATGCACTGGTTATGTAAACATACTTGATAATAATTTTAAAAGTTATTTATTAGAAAATACATTAATTAATACAGATGGAGATACAGAAATTAGTTGCGCAGAGGCAACAGCTTTTACAGGAACTATAAATACTGGAGGTAGACCTATTTCAGATTTAACGGGTATAGAGGCTTTTATTAACATTACATATTTGTTTTGTGCATTAAATGACTTAGAAAGTTTAGATCTTTCTAAAAATGTTGCTCTTGAAACTTTAGCTTGTTATAGTAATAACATAACAACATTAGATTTAACTAATAATACAGCATTGAGAGTTTTAGAATGTTATCGAAATGATTTAATAAGTTTAAACATATCAAATAATTTAAAACTAGAGGAGTTACAATGTCATGAAAATGATCTAAAAAGCTTAAACATATCAAACAATAGAGTACTAAAAAAGCTTAGTTGTTCATCAAATAATATAAGTAGTTTAGATATTTCAAATAATACAGAATTAACATCGATATCTTGTTCGTTAAATAACATAAGTAGTTTAGATGTTTCAAATAATATAGAATTAACATCGATATCTTGTTCAGATAATAATATAAGTAGTTTAGATGTTTCAAATAATACAGAATTAACATCGATATTTTGTCCTACGAATAATATAATTAGTTTAGATTTTTCTAAAAACCCAGATTTAAATTTAATTTATTGTGATTCAAATGAATTAACGAGTTTAAATATCGCTAATGGCAATAATAAAAATATGTATGCTACTGATTTTGCAGCAAGAGGAAATCCCAATTTAACTTGTATTCAAATAGACGCTGATGCTGATCTTACTCAACTGGCTTATGGTATAGATGATACAGCAAGTTTCAGTACTAATTGTAATGCAAGGGATTGTGTAGACTATGTAAACATTCCAGATGCAGATTTTAAAGCTACCTTAATAGCTAATATTAATATTAACACCAATGGAGACTCCGAAATTAGTTGTACTGAAGCACAAAATGTACTCATATTAGATATTATAGGGCCAAACAATATAACTGATCTAACTGGAATAGAGAGTTTCATGAATCTAGAAGCTCTGGGTTTACTTGACTTTACATTAACAAGTTTAGATGTATCTAATAATACAAAACTAGAAAAACTGTTTATTCAAGGAACTGGATTATCGAGTTTATATTTATCAAAAAATACAGAACTGAAAGAGCTAACTTTTAGTTATAATCCTTATATAACGAGTTTGGATTTATCAAAAAATGCAGAACTAACAAAAATATATTCTATTAGCAGTAATCTAACGAGTTTAGATTTATCAAAAAATACAGAATTAACAAGTATAAGTTTAAATATTAGTGAATTATCGAATTTAAATTTATCAGAAAACACAAAACTAATTGAGCTATTTTGTAATGATAATAATTATTTAACGAGTTTAGATGTATCAAAAAATACAGAATTAACAACAATATATTGTTGGAATAATAATTTAACGGGTTTAGATGTATCTAATAATACAAAACTAGAATATCTAAATTGTAGAGATAATCAATTAACAAGTTTAAATGTAGCTAATGGGAACAATACTAATACAACACTTATTGCTTCTGGAAACCCAAATTTAGAATGTATACAAGTGGATGATGTTTTATATAGTGAGGCAACTTGGACAAGGATTGATCCCACGACAAGTTTCAGCGAAGATTGTGTTTCTTATCTTAATTGTTTTATAGATATTCCTGACGATTTCTTTAAAAGAGCTTTATTGGCAGATCCTTTAATTAATACTGATGGAGATTCTGAAATTCGTTGTGATGAAGCAACAGCTTTTACAGGGAGTATAAATATTGCATATAAACATATATCAGATTTAACAGGTATTGAAGCTTTTGTTAATATTACAGGGTTAAATTGTGGTAATAATGATTTAACTAGCATTGACTTATCAAATAACACTGCTTTAGAACAGTTGGATTGTGGGACTAATGATTTAACTAATCTGGACTTATCAAATAATATTGCCTTAACAACATTGTTTTGTGGTGTTAATAATTTAATTAGTTTGGACTTGTATAATAACATTGCTTTAAATAGGTTAAGTTGTGTGTATAATGATTTGGAGAGTTTGGATTTATCAAATAATACAGCCTTAGAAACATTAGATTGTTATTCAAATCAGTTAACTAGTTTAGATTTATCCCAAAACCCAATATTAAATAAAGTAGAATGTTATGACAATCAATTAACAGATTTAAATATTGCTAATGGAAACAATTCTAATACAATACTCCTTGCTCTTAGAAATTCTGATTTAGAATGTATTCAAGCAGACGGTTTAGCATCAAACTTTAAAGTAATAGTTAAAGATGACACAACTAGTGTAAGTGAAGATTGTAGTTGTAATGTAAATATCCCAGATACTATTTTTAAAGTTGCTTTAGTATCAAATACTAATATTAATACTGATGGAGATACAGAAATTAGTTGTGAAGAGGCAACCAATTTTACAGGAACAATTAGTGTTTCAGGAATGGGAATTTCAAATTTAACAGGCATAGAAGCTTTTACAAACCTCACTCAGTTATTTTGTAGTTATAATTCTTTAACAGCTTTAGATCTTTCAAAAAACACTGTATTGACAAACATAAGCTGTGTTGGAAATCAATTAACAAGCTTAAACGTAGCCAATGGAAACAATATAAATATACCGAGTTTTAACTTTATAGCCTTTAATAATCTTAATTTAGAATGTATACAAGTGGACGATGTTGCCTATAGCTCAGTTAATTGGTTTTTCAAAGATAGTTCAGCAAACTTCAGTACGGGTTGTAATTTTAGTAGTAAAGAAACTTCAAGTATTATAGATACTGAATTGAACAGTGCGATAAGTGTATATCCAAACCCAGTTGTAAATACTTTAAATATAAGATTACATACTAATGAAGAAATAGAGAATCTACAAGTTTATAATTTATTAGGAGAAGAAATCATAACTTCAAAAAAGGAAACAATAGATGTTAGTAGTTTAACATCTGGGATTTATTTATTGAAAGTAAGAAATATGAATGGAGAAGTTATAATAAGAAAGATTATAAAAAAATAAATTACATTTTAGAATTGAAAATAAAACCCAGTTAAATAGTAATATTTAACTGGGTTATTTTTTTACAAGCAAAATTTTTAAAACAGATGTCTTTTAACAAGAAAGGTAATAGATTGAGTTGTTTTTATAAAAAATGAATGATTAGTGATGTAATTTGATCTAAAAATGACCTTTTAATTTTAGAACTTGCAGTGTACTCATTAAGAGTATCTGTAAAATAATAAAAAATTCTTTCGCGAAGAATAAAATAGACACAAACCTTGGGTGTCTTTAAATGTTCAAGGATTTAATCAATTTTTTAAATCGTATTAATTATGAAAAAATCAATTTTAAATTTAGGTAAAGCTTTAAATAAATTAGAGCAAAAACAAATTAAGGGAGGAAGAGTTATTTGTTGTGTATCAAATCCATTATGTCCTTCATTCAATCAGATCTCTTGTATTGTGGTAGGAGAGAGATGTATCCTTATTCAATTAGGAGAAGGCCCTAGTTGTTAAAAACTAATTATTTCAAATAAAAACAGACATAAATCTTGAGTATCTTAAAATTGTCAAGGATTTAATCAAATTAAATTTTAATAATAATGAAAAAATCAATTTCAAGCTTAGGGAAAATCATAAAAACTTCAGAACAGAAAAAAATTAATGGAGGTTCAGCACATTACGTTTGTACCAAATTTTTATATATAGGAGCTTCTTGTAATCAGGGAAGTGGAGTTTGTATTCTTCCGTTTCCAGGTTCAACTTATTTAGAATGTTCTACTGATAATCCTTTTCTTGACATGTAATTAAGTATTTTATATATAATGTTTAGTTTTTGAATTCTAACAAGAAGATAAAAAAAGGGAAATTTCGCGGAGAATAGACTTATACCTTGAGAGTCTTTAAATGTTCAAGGGTTTAATCAATTTTAAATCGTATTAATTATGAAAAAATCAATTTTAAATTTAGGTAAAGCTTTAAATAAAATAGAGCAGAAACAAATTCAAGGAGGAAAGGTTACTTGTTGTAGTGATTCGCCTTCTTGTCCTAATACTAATTATGTTGCTTGTATTGTAACAGGGAGTTCTTGTACCATTTTAACAGGTATAAGTCCTTATACGCCACCTTATTGTTAACATATAAATTATAATACTTATGAAAAAATCAATTTTAAATTTAGGAAGAGCGTTAAATAAAGAAGCGCAAAAACAAATTCAAGGAGGAAAAGAACAATGTGATATAAATAATGATTGTGGTTTACCAAATCAATGTTGTCACAAACGTTATTGTGTTACTGTAGGTGCTGGTTTGGATTGTTATCCCTATGATATCTATTTGTAGTTTTTATCAACCTTAAAAAATAAATAATAATGAAGAAATCAATTTTAAATCTAGGAAGAGCGTTAAATAAAGAAGCACAAAAAAGTATTAATGGAGGTTTAATTTCTAGATGTGGAAATTATATAGGTGATACAGGTGCATATTGTTTTTCACATTCAGATTGTGATGAAGGTGTTTGTCATAATAAATGTTGTAATACAGCTGTTTAATTATTGTTAAATACAGAAGTTTTGTTTTAAAATTTCTGTTAGAATTTAAAACCCCAAGATTTACATGAAATCTTGGGGTTTGTATTTTAAGAAAAAATGAATTAAGAAATTTTTTCTTTTAAAATTTTTATTTCATCACGAAGTTGGGCAGCAGCCATAAAGTCTAAATCTTTAGCAGCAGCTTCCATGGCTTTACGTTTTTGTCTAATACGTTTTTCTATTTCTTCTTTAGGTAAATATTCTAATTCTTGTTCTGCAGCTTTTTGTGCAACATTATCATATTGATAAGAAGTTATTGCAGTTTTAGAAAGTGTATCGTCAATTCTTTTATTAATTTGTGTTGGGGTAATCCCATTACGGGTATTATAATTTATTTGTTTTTCACGTCTACGATTGGTTTCATCCATTGTTAATTTCATGCTGTTGGTAATTTTATCAGCATACAAAATTGCAAGTCCATTTACATTTCTTGCAGCTCTACCAACAGTTTGTGTAATAGAACGATGTGAGCGTAGAAAACCTTCTTTATCAGCATCTAAAATAGCAACTAAAGAAACTTCAGGTAAATCTAAACCTTCTCTTAATAAGTTTACTCCAATTAAAACATCAAACAAGCCTTTACGTAAATCTTGCATAATTTGTACGCGTTCTAAAGTATCAACATCTGAATGAATATAACGACAACGAACTTGAATTCTAGTTAAATATTTAGCCAATTCTTCAGCCATTCTTTTGGTAAGTGTTGTAACTAAAGTACGTTCATCTTTTTCAACTCTAATTTGAATCTCTTCAATTAAATCATCAATCTGATTCAGACTAGGGCGGACTTCAATAATTGGATCCAATAAACCTGTAGGACGAATAACTTGTTCTACAAATACACCTTCTGTTTTTTGTAATTCATAATCGGCAGGAGTTGCACTTACATAAATCACTTGGTTTTGTAATACTTCAAATTCTTCAAACTTTAACGGGCGATTATCCATTGCAGCTGTAAGCCTAAAACCGTATTCTACTAAGTTCTCTTTTCTACTTCTATCACCTCCATACATTGCGTGTACTTGCGGAACAGTTACATGACTTTCATCAATAACCATTAAATAATCATCAGGAAAATAATCTAATAAACAGAATGGACGTGTGCCTGGTTCTCTTCCGTCTAAATAACGAGAATAATTTTCAATTCCAGAGCAATAGCCTAATTCACGAATCATTTCTAAGTCAAATTCGGTACGTTCTTTTAATCTTTTCGCTTCTAGATGTTTACCAATTTCTTTAAAATATTCGTATTGTTTCATTAAATCTTCCTGAATGCTATGTATTGCATTTTGTAAAACATCTGGAGAGGTAACAAATAAATTAGCAGGATAAATAGTTAATTGATCTAGTTTTTGAAGGACTTCATTGGTTTCAATATCAAAAGTTTCTATTTCTTCAATTTCATCACCAAAAAAATGAACTCGATATCCAGTATCTCCATAAGAAGGATAAATAGTAACAACATCTCCTTTTACCTTAAAAGTTCCGCTTTTTACTTCTACTTCTGTACGAGAGTATAAACTTGTAACCAATAAATGTAAAAACTTTGTACGTGCAATTTGTTGATCTACTTCAATTGGAATAACATTTTTCTTAAATTCATTTGGGTTTCCAATACCATATAAACAAGATACAGAAGCAACAACTAAAACATCTCTACGACCAGAGAGTAGAGAAGAGGATGTGCTAATTCTAAGGCGTTCTATTTCTTCATTAATAGATAAATCCTTTTCTATATAAGTTCCTGTAACTGGAATATAAGCTTCAGGTTGGTAGTAATCATAATAAGAAACAAAATATTCTACAGCATTTTCAGGGAAAAATTGTTTAAACTCAGAATATAATTGTGCAGCTAACGTTTTATTATGTGCTAAAACTAAAGTGGGTCTATTTACTTCTGCAACTACATTAGCAACAGAGAATGTTTTTCCAGAACCTGTAACACCTAATAAAGTTTGGTGTCTTTCGTCGGAGTTTAATCCGTTAACTAATTGTTTAATTGCTTGAGGTTGATCACCAGTGGGCTTAAATTCTGAGACAAGTTTAAAATCCATAACAACAAAAATACGGATCACTTTTTAAAAAGCAATCCGTATTTTTAGGAAAAAAGTGTTATTTTCTTAGTAAAGAAAAATGCCCTTTTTTAATACGTTTATTCCCATTAGTATCTATTAATATAATATTATACCAATAGTCGTTTGAAGGTAATGTTTTTCCATTATACAATCCATCCCACCCATCTCCATCAATAGAAATTTCTGCGATTTGTTTTCCATATCGGTCAAAAATATTCATACTACTATTAGGATAAAAAGTAGTACTGGCACCTTTAACAGACCAAGTATCGTTATAACCGTCATTATTAGGAGTGAAGAAATTAGGGAATTCTATAATTGAAACTTCAATTTCTGTAGCAGGCCCACAATCATAAGTGTCTTTAATAGCAATGGTATAAATACCACCTTCAAGATTTTCAAAATAAGGATTAGTTTGAAAATCCGTTATAATTCCTGTATCATTAAGTAAAGCAAACTCGTAGTTACCAACACCTAAGTTAGTTGTATCTATTGTGATAGAATTATTTAGGGAGTCATCAATTATTGTAATCGCACTCATGTCAATTGAAGCAACGTTAGAAGCAATCACTGTTACTTCTTGTGTGTATTGACATAAATTACTAGTAGAGGTATCAAAAATACTTATACTATAGTCTCCTTCATCATAAACATCTAATTGATATGTGCTACTTAATACAACTGAAGGATTATCATTTTTGATCCAGCTATAATTGAAGTTTGAGTCATTAGTTACTTCTAAAACCAAAGGACTGTTATTTAAACATAATATTTGAGGTGACTCAATTTGGAATTTAGGAATTGCTTCTGTTAAAATAGAAAACTCTCCAAGTCCTTCACAACTATTGTTGTTTTTGTTGATTATTTTAATGTATAGAAGTTGAGGTGTTAGTGCTGGAATATTTTTGTTTCTATAATTCGTTGCATCAGTAATCGGATTGTTGAGTATATTTCTATCATCTATAGATTCAAAAATTAATATTTCTAAATCGTTTTGCATTGTTACTGGAAAAAGGTTTTTAACATCTGTAGTTACGGAACTAATATCAAAAAATGTAATTCCATCTTCATCATTATTATTTGTAGTGTCATTTCCATCAAAATCTAAGAAATCATCACATTGCTTAAATTCGTTTGTGTAATTTATATTCCCAGAAAATGAAATAGTTATTTCTATTTCAGAGATAACATAACATTGTCCAGCAGATATAGTTCTTACCCAAATTATATCGCCATCATTAGCTGGATAATTATCTATATTATTTATTTCATTAGAGTCGGCAATAGCATCAGATTCTGAAGTATAATATTTAAATGTTTCATTGTTATAATTTGAAGAAATGTTTTTTTGAGTTAATACAAGATTTATATTAGAAGAAGAATCAAAATCAGTATCACATTGTATAAACTCAATATCATTTACAACAGGTAATGAATTAACAATAATCTTAAAAGGTTTAAAAGTTGATGAGTTTTCGTCTGATACAACAAAGAAGTTAGAGATTATGGCATGTTCAATTCTTACATAAATTGTTTGTTCATTTATATCTATATTTCTGTATGATGTATTTTTGTCTATTACATCTGTAAGTGAGCTGGTTTCAGCTCCGGTTAATGTGATGTGATATGATATATTATATGAAGTAAGTGTACCTAAAATCTCATTGTCTTTTGATGATAAAAGAAAATCATTAAAAAAACCATCCGTACTTCCTCCATTTAAATCATTATCACATACTATATAATCAGTGGGTTGTAATGGTTCAGGTAAAGGAAAAATAGTTAAATTAAATTGAGATATGTCATAACAAGCATTAGGAATACTTTTATTATGAATGCGTACATAAATTGTTTCAGATGTAAATGCTGTAATATTAGTGTAAGGGTCTGGTAATGGATTTGTATTGTTATTAGCATCTGTTAAATTAGTGAAATAAAGTACTTCTAAATCATTAGCGTTTTGGCTACCTAATATTTGAGGAGTAATATTTGTTTGAAAATCAAAAGAATTAAATCCATCATTATCTGTATCAAAGTGGTATACATCATCAGCCGTATTGGCAATTGGTATTGATAAAAATGTCACAAGAACTTCACTAGATGCTTCAACACCAGTATCACCAATTACAGTAACTTTATAAGAACCACTTGTGTCGTCATTAATTACCAAAGTAGCATTTGTTTGACCAGAGATAATCGTGTAACCAGATCCAGTATCAAGTTCCCATTTATAAGAAGTTACATTTCCCACGCTTGGAGTTCCATTAAGTGTAACTATTGTACCATTACAAATTATTTGGTCTAGACCAAGGTTTGGTATATCTGAAATAGTCAAATTAAATTGTGTAGTATCGTAACAAGCATCTGGTGCATCTGAATTATGTATACGAACATATATAATTTCAGATGTAAAAGGAGTTGTATTTGTATATGGGTTTGGTAAAGGATTTGTGTTATTAATAGCATCTGTTTGAGAACTATAATACAGAACATCAAATTGATTTGCGTCTTGACTTCCTAAAACTTGAGGATTAATGTCCGTTTGAAAATCAAAAGAATTAATTCCATCACTATCCGTGTCGAAAAGATAAATATCATTTGCAGGATTAGCAATTGGAACCGGATAAAAAGTAATAATAACTTCATCTGTTGCTTGATTATTAGCATCATCAGTTATTGTAATTCTATAAGTACCGCTTAGATTATTGTTGATTTCTAAAGTAGCATTAGTTTCACCAGCAATAGTTGTATATCCTGAGCCTGTATCTACTTCCCATTCATAAGAGGTTATATTAGTTGTAATTGGAGGAGTACCATCAAGTGTAACTGTAGTACCATTACATATTTTTTGGTCAACACCTAATTCTCCGGCAACTATAGAACAGTCAGTACTTCCAGCTCCTGAGGAGCCAAAATTAGTTTGTTCTAATTTAATTTTACCAGATGTTGTAGTAAAGTTCGTAATTAGTAAAATATAATATTCATCTACTTGTGCATTACTAATTGTGAAGTTTTCTTCTGCTAAAAAACTATAGCTACAATCTATTATGTTGCTGTTATCTAAATTGTTAATGTAGAAGTTGTTTGAGTTTATATTGTCTTCACAAAGAATTTGATTACCGTTAGTATCAGTACAAATAGTATCTAAATTATTACAGTTAGAATTAGGTGAGTTAAATGGGCCCCAAGCAACAAAATCAACATCTAAAGGACTACCATTAGGGTTCCCATTAATATCAAAACTAGAATTTTGAATTATGTTAAAATTTAAATCACCACTTTCATTAATTTTTATAAAGAACCATGAAGGATTTGGAGTAGAGAATAAACAACCATATGTACCAGCATCACTAACATTTGTAACATTGTTAAAAATTTTAACACCATTATTGTCAGAGCACATTGGTTCTGAACTATCACAGTTTGAAGCCCCATTTTGTGCATGTATTATTAATGATAATAGTACATTTATAATTAGTAACCACTTTTTTTTAGCAATCATTTTTTTCTTTCAAAAATACTAAAACTATACACTTTAATATATAGATATTTCAAATTTAACTTTTCAATTGTTTTAATAATAACTAACTGTTATGCTATAATAGAAAAGAAGTCTGAATAATTTTAATACTATTTTCTCAACAGAGAAAAATGACCTTTTTTATTACGTGTATTTCCAGTAGGATCTACTAATGAGATGCTATACCAATAGTCGGTTGAAGGTAATATTTTTCCATTATATAAACCATCCCACCCGTTACTGTCAATTGGTATTTCTGCAATTTTTTTTCCATATCTGTCAAAAATAGTTATAGTACTATTGGGATAAAAAGTAGCATTTACACCTTGAATAGACCAAGTATCATTATAACCATCATTATTAGGAGTGAAAAAATCTGGAAAATCTATTACAGAAACTTGAATCTCTGCTGGAAAACCACAATTAAATGTATCCTTGATAGATATCGTGTATATATCACCTTCTAAATTATCAAAATAAGGTTCGGTTTGATAATCTCTTACTATTCCGGTGTCATTAAATAAAGCAAATTCATAATCTCCTTCACCTAAATAAGTAGTATCAATAGTTATGGAATTATTATTAGAATCATCAATAATTGTAATAGCGTTTATATCAATTGAAGCACTATTAGAAGCTATCACTTTTACTATTTGCGTATATTCACAGGAGTAGTTTGTGTTTGTATCAAATACAGTTATACTATATTCACCTTCTTCGTAGGCATCTACTTGATAAGTATTACTTAGTATAACAGAAGGATTATCATTTTTTATCCAGCTATAATTAAAGTTAGTATTATTTGTTACTTCTAATACTAAAGGAGTTGTATTTAAGCATAATATTTGAGGTGACTCAATTTCAAACTTAGGTATAGCTTCTGTTAAAATAGTAAACTCTCCAAGTCCTTCACAACCGTTATTGTTTTTATTGATAACCTTTATATATAAAGATTGAGATGTAAAGGCAGGAATATTTTGATTTCTATAATTTGTTAAATCTGTGATTGGATTGTTAAGTATATTTCTATCATCAATAGATTCAAAAATTAAAATTTCTAGGTCATTTTGAGTTGCAACAGGAAAAAGATTTTTAACATCTGTATTAACTGAGCTGATATCAAAAAAAGTAATTCCATCTTCATCATCATTATTACTAGTGTTATTTCCATCTATATCTAGTAAATCATCACATTGTTTAAATTCATTAGTATAATTAATATTCCCAGTAAATGAAATATCTATTTCTATTTGAGAAATTCGATAACATTCTTCAGTAGAAATAGTCTTTACCCAAACAATATCACCATTATTAGCAGCATAGCTGTTTATATTTGTTATTTCAGAAATATCGGCAATAGCGTTACTTTCAGAAGTGTAATATTTGAAACTCTCGTTTGTATAATTAGTTGAAATATTTTCTTGAGTTAATTCAAGATTTATAATAGAAGAAGCATCAAAGTCAGTATCACATTGTATAAAAACTATATTATTTACAGTTGGTAATGGATTAATTATTAGTTTAAAAGGTTTGAAAGATGTAGAACTATCTTCAGAAACAACATAACATCCACTGTTTTTGCTGTTTTCTATTCTAACATAAATTAATTGTTCATTGATAGTTGTATTTCTATAAGGAAGATTTTTATCAATTAGATCAGTTGTGGCATCAGTTTGAGCTCCTGTTAAAGAGCTGTGATAACTGATATTATAATCACTTGAGGAAAGTGAACCTAAAATTTCACTATCTTTTGAAGATAGTAAAAAATTATTATAAAACCCATCAGTATCTCCACCATTTATGTTATCGTCACATACTGTGTAGTCTTGAGGTTGAGAAGGTTCAGGTATTGCTGTAATAGTTAAATTAAATTGTGTAAGGTCATAACAAGCGTCTGGAGCATTTGAATTATGAATACGTACATAAATATCCTGAGAATCAAAAGCTGTTGTGTTGGTATATGGATTGCTTAAAGCAGCAGTGTTAATATTATTTTCTGCATCTGTTAATGAAAGAAAAAATAAAACATCAAATTGATTTGGATCTTGAGTGCCTAAAATAATAGGAGTAATGTCATTTTGAAAATCAAAAATATTAAAACCATCACCATCAGTATCACAAAAATTAATATCAGTTGGTTGGTTTGCTGTAGGCGGATCAAAAACACCAATAGTAAACGTACCTTCTAATGTTGTTTTATTAGCACAAACATCTTCTAATGTAACAGTTAGTTCATATGTTCCATTGTTTAAGGTAGTTAAGTTGTTGAGGTTTAAATCAGAGGTGTTAGCAATTGTTGTGCTTGTTATTCCGTTATTAAAAACCCATTCATAAGTAATATTTGTTCCGCTAATAGTTTCTGGCTGTATTATAATTGATTCACCAGTACAATATTGTAAATCTTGGTTGTTTATAATTTGATTATTAGTAGTATCTGTAATTTCAATTGGAAGTAAAAGTGAAGCTAAGAAAGGAGGGAGTCCTTGCGTAGTAAAATTTCCATTTAAAAATATTGAATTTGAAGAGTAGGTAACATTATTAGCATCATCATTCGGGTTTTCAATAACATCAAGGTATTGTTGATCAGGTATTGATGCGTAAATTTTACCGTCAGGACCAAGTTGTAAAGCTCCTCTAAATCCAGTTTTGCTAGAAATAAGCTGTTTACTTTGTGCTATGTTTGTACTTTCAAGATCAAACTGATAAACATTAAAACCTCCATCATAAACAGAGGTATATAATTTATTTGATTGTTGGGAAAAAGCAACACCATAAGGAGACTCCTGAGAACCTACATTAATTAATACTTCAGATGAAGTTGGGTTAACAAGACCTGTCTCACTATCGAAATCAAACAAAACTAAACTTCCGTTGAAGCTATTTTGTACGTCATTATAGTCAGCAAAAGCTATTTTGGTTCCGTCAGGGGATACTTGTAGATATCCTCTTTTATCACTATCAGAAAAGTTTACGGGACTTAATACAACATTATTAACATCAACCCCAAATTCGTTTACTTTGTAAGCATAAAAAGTATCATTAACAAAGGATAAAACCCAAAAAGTGTTACAATCTTTTCCTTTAACAGCTGTTACTTTTTCAGACCACGAAGCACTCTGGTCAAAATTTGTTAAAGGGTCAATAGCTAGGTTAATTGGGCCATTTGTTATTTCACCTAAACCAGAGTTTTTTGATAAGTCTACTTCATAATAATTAAAACCTGGATTAGCTATAATATTCGGAGGAACAAAATCAGTACCAATTGTAAATAAATAATAAATATCAGAAGAACCTGGTTTAGGAATAATCATACCAGACTGAGTACTAGACGGATTTCCTTCTAAGTTATTAGCTAAATCGCCATTAGTATATGTCATTAACTGATGGTTTTTATTATATACACTAATACCATCAGAATAAAATAGTAAATTTCCATTTACATCAGAAAAAGAAGAACAACCTTCAGTAGTATTTAATTGACCATCAGTTAGTGCAGTAGGTGGATTGGTGCTAAAATCTAAACCAGCATTTTCACCAAAATACCAAATATTTGCTTCTTTTTGAGAGAATAAGTTAAAGTGTATTAATAGTATTATTAATACACTGTAGCATTGTTTGTTCATTAATATTGAAATAAAGTGTATTCAAAATTAACAAAAACTTCTTACAAATCTCTCTTTTTTAACAATCTATATGATAGGTAAATGAATATGAAAGTCCACGTAAGTACAATAATTACGTTTAAAGGAGTAACCGAATAATCTTTAGAGACATCTAAATCTATTTGTTTTGCAAGTGTTTTTACATTACCTAGTTTGGTAGCAGGTTCTACAATTAAATTCTGCATTGCTTCAAGAGGTAAAAAGTCTTTTATTCTTTCAGCTATTTCCCAAGAGGTAAATTTCCATCCTAAAACACCATAGATAATTTGTTCAACAATAACCCATACTATCATAGCTGCTATAGCAAATGCAGATCTTTTAATTAACATCCCCAAGAATAATCCAAAGGAAAAGAATCCAACTAGTTTTACAAAAAAAGCAAGTATATATTCTAGTTTTGAAAAAATAATATGAATTTCATTAAGGTCTGAATAAATTAAGCCTAGAACTAATGAAACAATAAATACAAAGACTGTAGAAATTGCTGAAAAAGCTATGACTGTATAGAATTTAGATAAAATAAATTCTTTTTTGCTTAATCCATCGATTAAGTTTTGTTTGAGGGTTTTGTGAGTATATTCGTTTGAAATTATAGAAACTATAACTAATAATAAAAAGAATTTAAGCCAAGCAGCAACATAGGTGTTAAAGTGCCAAATGTATGGGAAATTAAAAATACCTTGTTCTGCTAAATGAAATTTAATTGGACCAATATCAAACTTTATAGTTGCTACTAAAGCAATTGAAGTTAGTAAAAAGAAGTAGATAATAGATAAGTTTCTACTAGCTCTATTGTGTATTATTTTATGAAATTCTATATCTAAAAGACGTAACATAGTAAGTTGTTTAAAGTGTGGTTGATTTTATTTTGTTAAATCTAAAAATTGTTCTTCTAAGCTAGGTCTTCTCATAACTAAATGAGATACAGATATGCCATTTTCAAACAAATATTTATTAATTGTAGCTGCAGAAGTTTCGCTTTCTAAATGTGCAATAACAACATTGTCATTTATAGTAATATTTGCAACATCATAATGGTTTCTGAGTACTCTTATTAACTCATCTTGATTGTCATCTACCATAACTTCAACTAAACCATTAGAGGCTGTCATGGTTTCAACTTTACCAGTATATAATTTAATTCCATTTCTTATAACTATAACATGGCTACATACTTTTTCTACTTCGTCTAATAAATGAGAGGCTAATAAAATTGTAGTCCCATTTTTTGCGATTTTACGAATGATTCCTCTGATTTCATGAATACCTTGTGGATCTAACCCGTTAGTAGGTTCATCTAAAATTAATATTTCAGGATCATTTAACAAAGCAGAAGCAATAGCTAAACGTTGTTTCATACCTAAAGAATAGGTTTTGAATTTACTATCTCTCCTCTCGTAAAGATTAACAGTTTTTAGTTTTTCTTCAATTTTATCGTAAGAGACGTCTTTAATTTTACAAATTAATTTTAAATTTTGCACCGCCGTCATATATGGATAAAAGTTAGGGCGCTCTATAATTGCACCAACTTTTTTTAAGGCTTCATGTGTAGATAATGTACCGTCAAACCATTGGAATTCTCCAGCGTTTTTATTTACAACATTTAAAATAATACCAAGAGTGGTAGATTTTCCACTTCCGTTAGGTCCTAAAATACCATAAACATTTCCTTTGGTAATTTCAAAAGAAAGATTATTTACAGCATGTACTCGACCATATTTTTTGTCAAGATTTTTAACAGATAAAATTGTTTCCAAATTGTAGTTTCTTTGTCAGTTAGATAAATATGACGAACAAGATAACAAATTGTTACAACACTCTGGTAATTAAAAAATATTAGTAGTTGTCAAAGTCAAAATCGTCTAAACTTTCAAAGTCGTTAAACTCATCGTTAAAATCGTCTTCAGTTTTGTCTGCTTTAAACTCTTTTTCTGGAGCTTCCTTTGGTATTTCTCCAACACTTAAGATAGTAGAGCTTTCAGTAATTGCTTTGTCAGTTATTTCAACAACTTCAACATAAAAAGTCCACATTTGTAAAAAATCATAAACGTAAATTAATTTATCATTTACATCAGGTAATGTTTCATTAGTCAAACAAGTTGCCATAGAAATACCTTCACCTGCTTCCGCCATATTAAATAAAGGAATTTCTTCACCTTGAATCCATTCATTATCAGTTCTATAAAAAGACGCCATTTCTTGTCCGTCGAAGTTAAACGCTTTAGAAATAGTAAAATGTAAGTTCTCAAGAGATTGTTTTTCATCAACAACTAATGTTCTAATAACATCTTCTTGAGTATCTAAAATTACACGTACTTTATACATTTTTTGATTTTTTTGTGTAGGCAAAAATACGATAAATATTATGTATTTTTACCATTGAAAATTACTTCTAATGAATAAAATTGAAACGCTCAATAAACTAAATAGTTACAACAAAAATACATTAATGGAAACACTAAGTATAGAGTTTGTTGATGTAGGAAATGATTTTTTAACAGCAAAAATGCCAGTAAACACTAAAGTGCATCAACCATATGGGATATTACATGGTGGAGCAACTGCTGCTTTAGCTGAAACTGTTGGAAGTTCAGCATCTGTTTTATTTGTTGATACAGCTACAAAAATTGTAAAAGGTTTAGAATTAAGTATTAATCATTTAAAAAGTAAAAAAAAAGGAGAAGTTTATGCTACAGCTCGTCAAATACATAAAGGTAGAACTACTCATTTATGGGAAGTAAAAGTAGTAGATGAAGAAGATAATTTAATTTCTTTATGTAAAATAACCAATATTATTTTAGATAAAAAAAACTAGAATGATTAAGAGAATTCTAAAGGTTATTTCCTTACTGCTTTTTGTTGCTTTTGTAATAGTGTATATTCTTTTTGTAAAGTATACGGCACCAAAATCAGACAAAGAAGTTTTAAAAGAGTTTTCAGAAAGTGCTATAAAACCAGTATTAACTCATCAAAAGTTTAAAGATTTTACTTATCGTAAAATAAGTATACTAAAAGACACCACTTTGCCAACTATTGTTTTTATTCACGGTACTGTAGGTTCACTGTCTAATTTTTCAAAATATTTAAGTGATAGCTTGTTGCAAAACAAAACAAACATGATTGCTTATGATAGAATTGGCTATAATTACAGAGATAAAAATTCTACACAAGAAAGCATTGCTTTTGAAAGGGAGTTATTTAAAGATGTAATAAAAAATATAAAGAAAAATAATTTAGTAATCGCTGGGTATTCTTATGGAGGGCCAATAGCTTTAGCTTTTAAACAAAAAGTAAAAAAGATAGTTTTATTAGCTCCAGCACTATATAGTAAAATAGAACCAATTCCTTGGATGTTAAATTTATATAAATGGAAACTAACACGTTGGTTAGTACCTTATGTTTGGAAACAAGCGTCCAAAGAAAAAATGTCACATAAAAAAGATCTTGAAAATTTTGAAATAAATTGGCAAAATACACCAAATGAAGTTGTTGTTTTTCATGGAGAAAACGATTGGATTGTTCCTTATGATAATTCAACACAACTTAAAAGTGTGTTTTCTAAGGATGCATTTAAGTTGATTTCAATTAAAGAAGCAGGGCACGATTTAGTTTGGTCTGATTTTAAAACTATTAAACAAGAACTATTAACAATTTTAGATTGAAGATATTAAATAAAATAACAACAGCATTAGAAACTAATTTACCTTTTGTTGTTTATAATAAACCAAATTCAGATAAGGTTTTTGGTTTTTTTCAGGTAGATGATGAATTGCATTTGGCAAAGGATTTTAATGAAAGTGGATTTATTTTTGCTCCTTTTGATGATAGAGAAGGTGCTGTTTTAATTCCTTATGCGTATTCAGAAACCTATCAAGAAGTTTTGTCTTTAGATAATAAAGAATCTTTAAATTCTGATTTGCCTTCGGATGATTTTTCAGAAGAAAACCACGTAGCTTTAATTAAAAAAGGGATTAAAGCAATTGAAAAGGATCAATTTAAAAAAGTTGTATTATCTAGGAAAGAGATAATAGATAAAACAGATATAGATGTAGTATTGTTGTTTCAAAAATTACTGCAAATATATTCAAAGGCTTTTGTATATGTTTGGTTTCATCCAAAAGTAGGACTTTGGCTTGGTGCAACTCCAGAAACTTTGGTTAAGATTGAAGGAAATACTTTTAAAACAATGTCTTTGGCAGGAACTCAGGTTTATAAAGGCAGTTTGGATGTTGTTTGGGAGCCAAAAGAAATTTATGAACAACAACTGGTAACAGATTATGTTTTAGAAAAATTAAAACCAGTTTGTACATCAGTAAGCGCATCAAAAGTAAAAACAATAAAAGCAGGAAATTTAGTGCATCTTAGAACAGAAATAACGGGAGAATTTGCTAATGATGATCTTTCTCTAATAACTATTTTACATCCAACACCTGCTGTTTGTGGTTTTCCTAAAAAGGATTCAAAAGAGTTTATTTTAAAGAACGAGTGTTATAATAGGAGTTTTTATACTGGATTTTTAGGTGAATTGAATTTACCTAATTCTGAGTTATATGTGAATCTCCGTTGTATGGAAGTTGATGGAGATGCAATTAATGTTTATGTTGGAGGAGGAATAACAAAAGACAGTAATCCAAAAAAAGAATGGAAAGAAACTGTAGTTAAATCACAAACAATGAAAAGAGTATTATAATAGTAAACAATAAAAAAACCATCAATAAATAATGAATTGACAGTTTTTTTGGTAAATATATTTGAATTAATTATTGTGTTTAAATGTCATCAAAAGAAACATCTGTAAAGTTACCTGTAACAGGTTCTTGAGCTGTTTCTTCTTTTTTGTAATCTTTTTGATGTCTTTCACTTATTACTTCACTTCCTTTTTCGTTTAAGATATAATCAGTAGCATTTGCTAACATTTCCTTAAAATCAGAAAAATCTTCTTTGTATAAGTATATTTTGTGCTTTTGATAATGGAAAGAACCGTCATCATGGGTGAACTTTTTACTTTCTGTTACTGTTAAATAGTAATCATCTGCTTTTGTTGATCTAACATCAAAAAAATAAGTTCTTCTTCCTGCTCTTAAAACCTGTGAAAAGATTTCTTCTTGTTCAAGTTTATCATTCATAATTCAATTCTTAAATAAAATACTAGTTAGTTATATTAATATCCTCAACAAATCTAACAAAATATTTGAATTGGCAATGGTTTCGCTTAGATTTCTTTTTCCAAAAGTTGTTGTTGATATAGGTCTTTATAGTATCCTTCTTTTTTTATTAATTGATTATGAGTTCCTTGTTGGATTATTTCTCCTTCATTAATTATTATTATTTTATCAGCATTTTTTGCTGATGAAATTCTATGACTAATAATAAAAGTAGTCTTGTTTTTAGAGATGCGATTTAAGTTTGCTAAAATGTTTTCTTCAGTTTCAGTATCAACAGCAGATAAGCAATCATCAAAAATTAAAATTTCTGGGTTTTTAATAATAGCTCTGGCAATTGAAGTTCTTTGTTTTTGTCCACCAGATAATGTAACTCCTCGTTCACCAAGAATAGTTTTGTAGCCGTTTTTAAATTCAGAGATGTTGCTGTGTATTACTGCATTTTTAGCAGCTTCAATTATTTCTTCTTCTGTAGCGTCTTGTTTACCGAATTTAATATTGTTTTCAATAGTGTCAGAAAATAAAAAAGGATCTTGAGGTACAAAACCAATTTGATTTCTTAGATCATACAAGTTGATTTCTTTTATTTGTTTTTGATCAATTAAAATAGCTCCTTCAGTACTGTCATATAAACGAGCGATTAGATTAATTATAGATGTTTTTCCAGACCCTGTTTTTCCTAGTATAGCTATGGTTTCTCCTGATTTTACAGTAAAGCTTATGTTTTTTAAAGCAGTTATGTTTGTATCATTATATGTTAATGATACATTTTTAAATTCAATATTACCTTTAATTTTGGTATTGGAGTTGTTACTGTTTTTAATTTCAGGATCTTGTTTTAAAAACTCATTAATACGTTTTTGTGAAGCTTCTGCTTGTTGAATAATAGAAGTTATCCAGCCAACCATAGCTACTGGCCAGGTAAGAATATTCACATATAAAATAAACTCCGCAATAACTCCAATTTTTATTTCGCCAGCTATATATTGTCTTCCTCCAATGTATAAAACAATAATATTACTAATACCTATAAGTAATATCATTAGTGGGAAAAACAAAGCCTGTATTTTAGATAAATCAATGTTTTTTTCTTTAGCTTCTTCAGCTAAACTATCAAAACCAGCAATAACAGTTTTTTCTGTAGCATAAGATTTAACAACGTTAATACCTGAGAAAAATTCTTGATTATAGGTTGTTAATTTCGATAAGAATTTTTGTGCAATAGTTGTTTTTTTGTTGATTTGTTTGCTTAGGTAAAATATAGAAATAGACAAAACAGGAAAGGGCAATAAAGTATAAAGAGTAAGCTTATAATCGATTTTTATCATTTGAGTAAAACCAACAACAAAAAGTACAATAGTATTTACAGAGTACATAATTGCTGGACCAAAATACATACGTACTTTAGAAACATCTTCAGAAATTCTATTCATCAAATCACCAGTTCTATTGTTTTTATAAAAGTCAATAGATAGTTTTTGATATTGCTGATAAATTTCATTTTTTAAGTCAAACTCAATTAAACGAGAGGTAACAATAATAAGTTGTCTCATAAAAAAAGTTAAAATACCAGCAAGTATAGTAAGACCTAAAATAATTAGAATGTTATAGAGTAATGTTTGTTTTACATTTGCTATCTCTGTAACATCTCCATTTATATACTCTTCAACAGCATTTAAAGAATTGCTAATAATTCTTGGAACTCTTAATGCTAATAGCTTAGAAAATACTGTAATAAGTAATCCTAAGAGTAATCGCCACTTATATTTTGAAAAATATTTGTTTAAATATTGTAATGCTTTCAAATTAAAACCTTCTTTTAAGTAATAAAAAACCTTTTTTATTACGGTTATGAGTTAAAACTCCTTTGTTTGTTAAAAATAATTTAATTCTGTTGTCTTTTTTTGGCTGTTTTTTATGTAATCGTTATTTTTGGATTGTATTTTTTTTCTAAAAATACAAAGTTTTAACTTTAAAAAACATATAACTTATGACATCTGAAATCATAAACAGTAAAGACCTTAAAAACGATCCTGTTTTTGGACAATTATCTTTCGATAATCATGAACAAATCGTTTTTTGCAATGACGAAGATACAGGATTAAAAGCAATTATTGGTATTCATAATACAGCTTTAGGCCCTGCATTAGGAGGTACAAGAATGTGGCAATATAAAAATGAGTGGGATGCATTAAATGATGTGTTACGTTTGTCAAGAGGAATGACATATAAAGCTGCAATTACTGGTTTAAATTTAGGTGGTGGAAAAGCAGTTATTATTGGAGATGCAAAGACGCAAAAGAATGATGCTTTAATGCGTAGGTTTGGTCAATTTGTAGATTCTTTAAGTGGAAGGTATATTACAGCAGAAGATGTTGGTATGGAAACAAGAGATATGGATATTGTTAGAGAGGTAACACCTCACGTAACAGGAGTTTCAGAAGCTATAGGTGGTGCAGGGAATCCATCGCCAGTTACAGCTTACGGAGTTTATATGGGAATGAAAGCAGCAGCAGAATTTAAATTTGGTACGAATAAGTTAGCTGGTAAAAAAGTATTAGTTCAAGGTGTTGGTCATGTTGGAGAAACTTTAGTAAAGTATATTACTGATGAAGGAGCACAAGTTGTTTTAAATGATATCAATGAAGCTCGTTTAGAAGAGTTAAGTAAAAAATATAATGCAAATGTTGTTTTAGGAGATGACGTTTATGGTTTAGATGTAGATATTTATGCTCCATGTGCTTTAGGTGCAACAATTAATGATAATTCAATTAGCAAGTTAAAAGCTCAAGTAATTGCAGGTGCAGCAAACAATCAATTAGCTAATGAACTTAAGCATGGAGAGTTGTTAAAGAAGAAAGGTATTGTGTATGCACCAGATTTTTTAATTAATGCAGGAGGTATAATAAATGTATATTCAGAACTAGATGGTGGTAATCGAGAAGATATTATGCGTAAAACTGAAAATATATACAATACAACGTTAGAAATCTTAACTTTATCAGGTAAAGAAAACCTTACAACACACCAAGCTGCTTTTAATATTGCCCAAGCAAGAATTAATGCAGTAAAAAAATAATAAAATAAGTAGAAAAAAAAATAAAAATTATATTTTTGCAGAGCGATAGAAATTAATCTACCGCTCTTTTTTTTAAGGTTCTTTAAAATGGTTAATAGAAGACATATTCGTGTTAAAGTAATGCAGTCTGTATATGCAATGCAGCAATCAAATAGTAATGACTTGGCTAGAGAATTAAAGTTCTTGAAGCATAGTATTCAAAAAATGTCAGATTTGTATGCGCTTAATTTGCAATTACTGATAGAGGTACAGAAGCTAGCTCACAAGAAAATGGAATTATCTAAAAAGAAAATCCTAGCAACTAAAGAAGATTTACAACCAAATATTAAGTTTTTAGATAATAAGTTTATCAACCAGCTAAGACAAAGTGTTAGTTTAGAGGGGTATGTAGAGCTTAATAATCTTAAAAATTGGGAGATAGATACAGAATATGTAAAGATAATTTGGGAAGAGTTACAAAGTCATGAAATATATAAAGAGTATATGGCTTCATCTGAAGAGTCATATAATTCAGATAGAGATTTTGTAGTTAACTTTTATAAAGAGATTATAGCAACTAATGATAAGTTATATGACTATTATGAAGATAAAATGATTTCTTGGGTGGATGATATTCCTTTTGTTAATACATGGGTTGTTAAGTCTTTAAATAAACAAAGTCCTAAGAATCCTTTTGTTTTAGGAGGGTTGTATAAAGACAATGATGATAAAGAGTTTGTCTCTGACTTGTTTAATAAAACAATGTTACATCATCATAAATATGAAGAAGATATTCATGAAAAAACACCTAATTGGGAAGCTGATAGAATAGCTGATATTGATATGATTTTAATAAAAATGGGAATTACAGAGTTTTTACATTTTCCTTCAATACCAAGTAGAGTAACTATTAATGAATATATTGAAGTAGCTAAAGACTATTCAACAAATAAAAGTGGCTACTTTGTAAATGGGGTTTTAGACAAAATTTCTAAAGAATATACCGAGTCTAAAAAGATGGTTAAAATTGGGCGAGGTTTGATCTAAAGATTAATTAAATAAAAATATATATTTTTACAAACTATATAAATCTACTAAAATGAAAAAAATAGCATTAGTAACAAGTCTTTTTTTTATAGCAATAACAATAGTTTCTTGTGGAGATAAAGCAAACGCTTCATCTAAAATTAAAAAAGAAAACCTATTAAAAGCAGAAAAAAGAGACAACGAAATTAGTAAAGGAGCTCCAGTAATAAAGTTTAATGAAGAAGTTTATGACTTTGGAACTGTAGATGAAGGTGATATTGTAGAGAAATCATTTGTTGTAACTAATACAGGTAAAACAAATTTAGTAATTACAAATGCTAAAGCTACTTGTGGTTGTACTGTACCAACTTGGCCTAAAGAGGCAATAGAACCAGGAACATCTGCAGAGGTTAAAGTTAAGTTTAATACTTCAGGAAAAACAAATAAGCAAAGTAAAACTGTAACATTATATACAAATACCTCTAAAGGAATTGAAACTATAAAAGTAACAGGTATGGTAACTCCAAAAAATAAAAAGATACAATCATAATGATATACTTACAAACAATTTTTTTACAAACAGGAGGTTTTGATATTAAACAGTTTCTTTTTCCAATAGGGCTTATTGCAGTTCTTTATTTTTTCATGTTAAGACCACAGTTGGCTAAGCAAAAAAAAGAAAAAAAGTTTCAAGAGGCTTTAACACAAGGTGCTAAAGTTATTACAACAAGTGGTATTCACGGAAAAATAACAGAAGTAAATACAAAAAACAATACTGTTGTAATAGAAACAGGGGCAGGGAAAATTAGATTTGAAAGATCTGCAATTTCTATGGCACTAAGTCAAAATTTAGCGAAAGCTTAAGAGTAAAAAATATTAAAATACAAAAAGTGAGCAATTATTGCTCACTTTTTGTATTTTAATATTCTAAAATTAACACTATTGAAATCGAAAATAAACATACCTAAAGCCTTTTTCAGTTTTTTAATAGCCTCATTTCTTATGTGGGTTTTAATAAACTTATCTAAAGAGTATACTACAATTTTTAGTTATAAAGTTGTTTATCAAAAAATAGCTCAGAATAAAATATTACAAGAAGTTCCATTAGAAGAAATAGATGTAAAAGTAAAGGCTAGTGGTTTCAAACTAATTGTTACAAATTTTTCAAATAAACAATTGGTTTTGTCTGCTGATAAATTACAGAAAAACTCAAAAAGCTATTATTATTTTTTACCTCAAAAGCAAGAATTAGAGATACAAAAGCAATTGAAATCAGGTTTAAATCTGGAAAAAGTAATGCAAGATACTTTGTTTTTAAGGTTAGGAACTTTAGCCTCAAAAAAAGTACCTGTTTTAACAAATATAGCTATCGAGTTCAAGCATGGTTATGATTTGTTATTGCCAATAAAAGTTGTTCCAGATAGTGTTTTAATATCAGGAACAGAATTGCAATTACAAACTATAAGTAATGTGTTTACTAAAAAAATAAGTCTTGAGGATGTTTATGAAAACCAAGAGAAAGAGTTAACTATCGAGAAGCCGTCAACATTAAAAAAAATAAAACTAAGTCACACTAAAGTAAATGCTTTTATTGAGGTTGATAAATTTACAGAAGGAGAATTTTCAATTCCTTTTACTGTTGAGAACATACCGTATGGAACACAAATAAATACGTATCCTAAAAAAGTAAAAGTTGTTTTTAAGGTAGGGTTAAATAATTTCAACAAAATATCTCCAAGCTCATTTAAAGTAGTTTGTGATTATAGGAATTCCAAAGAAAATGAGTTGTCGTACTTGGTTCCAGAATTAGAAATTAGTTCTAATTTGGTGTCTTCTGTAAGAATAATGCCTAATAAAATTGATTTTTTAATACAAAAGTAGTAATGGTAGTAGGTGTAACTGGTGGTATTGGTAGTGGAAAAACTACAGTGGTTAAAATGTTTTCTAAGTTTAAAAATGTAGTTGTTTATTTAGCAGATGATGAAGCTAAAGAATTAATGAATACTTCTTTAGAAATAAGAGAGCAATTAATAAAAGAATTTTCAGAAGAAGTTTACTTAAACAATTTATTGAATAAGCCTTTTTTAGCAAGTATTGTTTTTAATGATAAAGAAAAATTAAAGGTATTAAATTCAATAGTGCACCCTCTTGTTCATCAACATTTAAAAGATTTTATTATGCTAAACAAAGATAAAAAGTATATAATTTATGAAAATGCTATTCTTTTTGAAAATGGGAGTGATAACTTTTGTGATAAAGTCATTACAGTTACAGCTCCGTTGGAAATTAGGGTGAATAGAGTAATTTCTAGAGATAAAACAACAAAAGAAGCTGTGGGAGGAAGAATTGACAGTCAATGGTCAGATTTAAAGAAAATAATGCAATCGAATTATGTTATTTATAATGAAAAATTGGAATCTACTAAAGAACAGGTTTTAAATATTCACAATAAATTAACATAAACATAATTTCTTGTTGTAATTATTTTAATAATTTTCTTAAAATTATCTTAAAAACACATTATCTTTGTTAACCTAAAGTTAAAAGCTTTTTAACTAATTTTTATTGATTTACATTTGACAAATGAGAAAAAGGATTTTTGTTCTTATTGTTGTTTTAATGAGTATCTCTTTAATTGGAATTATAGCCGTTCAGGTGTATTGGATTAAAGATTCTATAAAAAACAAAAAAGAACAATTTAAAAATAATGTAAAGATTGCGTTAGCAAGAACGTCTGAAAGCATTAAAGAGAAAGAGTATAATCAGTTAAAGCAAGAGCATAAAAAGTTCTTTGAAAATGATAAGTTTAGAACCGATGCAGAGATAAAAAATTATTTGTTTCAAAAGGTAGACACAGTAAGTAAGCAGAAGTTTACTTTTGGAGCCACTATTTTAGAAGAAAACTTCAAGATACCAGTAGATTTTGTAAATCACGATTCTATTGTAATAAAAAGGTTTTCTGGTAAAGAAGATACTTATTTTTCTAAAATTGTAACCTCTGGAAATAAAGATTTTATTTCTTTTGTAGATAAAAATAGTTTTTCAACATTTAAAAATTACTCTGAGTGGAACAGGAAACAGATGGAATATATGTTTGCGCAAAGCAAAAAAATATATCCAATTCATAAGAGGATTAGTGCTAGAGAGTTAAAAAGTGTTTTAGAAGAAGAACTAGCTAAAAGAAATATATATCAAGATTTTAAATTTGGTTTGTATGAAGATGGTTTTGCAACACGAATAAAATCAGGGTATTTTAAAAAAAATCCAAATGAAGATCATTTTTATCCGTTGTTTAAAGATGAAAAAGGGAATAGTAAATATAAATTGTACATTTCATTTCCTAATGAAAGCAAGAATTTCCTTTCTGGTGTAATGAAAATTTTATTATTATCATTATTGTTTATTGGTATAATTATTGCTGCATTTTCAACATCATTGTATCAACTAGTTCGTCAAAAGAAAATATCAGAAATAAAAACTGATTTTATTAATAACATGACGCATGAATTTAAAACGCCAATAGCAACGATAAATTTAGCTTTGGATGCTATTAAAAATCCAAAAATTATTCATGACGAAGATAAAGTTAAGCGTTATGTACAAATGATTCGTGATGAGAATAAACGTATGCACGGGCAGGTTGAGAATGTTTTAAGAATATCAAAATTAGAGAAAAATCAAATAGATTTAACTAAGGAAGCTGTTGATGTAAATGAAATAGTTGAAGAAGCTATAGATCATATAGAACTATTAGTTTCAGATAAAAATGGAAGAGTAACATCGAGATTTGAAGCTATTTCTACTGAAGTTTATGGGAATCAATTTCATTTGACTAATGTAGTTGTAAATATCTTAGAGAATGCAATAAAATATTCTGAAGAGGCGCCACAAATTGAAGTTTTTACAGAAAGTACAAATAAGTATTTTATCTTAAAAATTAAAGATGAAGGAATAGGAATGAGTAAAAATGCTCAGAAATATGTTTTTGACAAGTTCTATAGAGAACATAAAGGAAATATACATAATGTAAAAGGCCACGGTTTAGGATTGGCATATGTAAAAGAAATCATAGACAACCATCAAGGAACTGTTTATGTAGAGAGTGAAAAAGGAAAAGGAAGTGTATTTACTATTAAATTACCACTTATATAGTGTACACTAATTATTATAAACTACCACAAATATTAAAAAAACAGAAGGGAACATGACAAGCAAAAAAATACTTCTAGTAGAAGACGACCCCAACTTCGGAACAGTACTTAAAGATTATTTAATTTTAAATGATTATAATGTAACCCACGCTAAAGATGGAATAGAAGGTTTAATAATGTTTAAAAATGCAGATTACGATCTATGTATTTTAGATGTTATGATGCCAAGAAAAGATGGTTTTTCATTAGCAGAAGACATTAGAGTAACTGACAAGCAAGTGCCAATTATCTTTTTAACCGCTAAAACAATGAAAGAAGATGTTTTACGTGGTTACCAAGTAGGAGCTGATGATTATTTAAATAAACCTTTTGATTCTGAAGTTTTATTACATAAAATAAAAGCAATTTTACAAAGAAAAGAAGCAGAAAATTCTACGGATAACGATCAGTTTGAATTTGAGATAGGTAAATTTTCTTTTAACTCTAAATTACGTCATTTATCATTCAATGGAGGAGAAACTCAAAAGTTATCTCCAAAAGAAAGTAAGTTGTTACGTATGTTAGCGGTTCATAAAAATGATTTAATGCCAAGAGAATTAGCGTTAACAAAAATATGGAGGGATGATAATTATTTTACCTCAAGAAGTATGGATGTTTATATAGCTAAACTACGTAAGTATTTAAAAGTAGATGAAACTGTTGAAGTTTTAAATATACATGGAGAAGGATTTAGATTAATAGATCAAAGTTAATCGAAATATAATTTAATGGTAACTTCCAATTTGTTTACAAGTTGGGAGTTTTTATTTTAAAGAAAAAAGATATGGCTCAGTTTATAAAATTATATCAAGAGAACCCAAACCCTAAAGAAATAGATAAAGTTGTTAAGGTTTTACAAAATGGAGGTTTGGTTATTTATCCTACAGATACTGTATATGGTTTAGGTTGTGATATAACAAATACGAAGGCTTTAGAAAAGATAGCAAAAATAAAAGGAGTTAAATTAGAGAAAGCTAATTTTTCATTCATTTGTAATGATTTAAGTCATTTGTCTGATTATGTTAAACAAATAAATACTGCAACTTTTAAGGTTTTAAAAAGAGCATTACCAGGTCCGTATACTTTTATATTACCAGGAAGTAATAATTTACCTAGAGTGTTTAAAAAGAAAAAAACAGTAGGTATTCGTGTGCCAGATAATTCAATTGCTAGAAGCATAGTAGAGAAATTAGGAAATCCAATTGTTTCAACATCTATTTATGATGAAGATGAGGTTTTAGAATATACAACAGATCCTGAATTGATTTTTGAAAAATGGCAAAATATTGTTGATGCTGTAGTTGATGGAGGGTATGGAGATAATTACGCTTCAACAGTTATAGATTTAACTTCTGATGAACCAGAAGTAATAAGAGAAGGAAAAGGAAGTTTGGATATTTTGTAATAAAAGTAAATTTATTTTAATTCTTCAAAGGTTTTTCTACCTAATGCAAAATGTTGCCAAACAAGTGAAGTATGTTTATTATAGTTAGATTTACGTTGTAATTCACGACGTTTTTTTATGAACTTAAATAGGTTTCTATAAAAACTTAAATGTGCTTTTAAAATAGACCAAGTATGTATTGGTCTTAATTCTAGCATGAATTTTAAGCCAGCAATACCGTCTAGAATTAAACGTGAAAAAATAGTTTGAAATAAATATCTAGTAGGTACATTTTTTAAAACAGTAAGTAAACTGTTTCTGAAATTTAAATATGTTTTATGTGGATTACTTTCTTGTAAAGTAGCTCCACCAACATGATATACTTCAGAAGCTCCAACATATTTAATAGTGTATCCTTCATTTTGTACTCTCCAGCATAAATCTATTTCTTCTTGATGAGCAAAATAATCTTCATCAAAACCTTGTAATTGATGAAAAACTTTGGATCTAATGAATAAACAAGCACCAGAAGCCCAAAAAATAGTAGCAACATCGTTAAATTGCCCTTTGTCTGTTTCTAAATGATTAAAAACTCTACCACGACAATATGGATAACCAAAGAAATCTATAAAACCACCACCTGCACCAGCATATTCAAATTTAGATTTGTTTTTATAATCTAATAATTTAGGTTGAATAATAGCTGTGTTTTCTTCTGATTTAAAAAGGGCTATAACAGGAGAAAGCCAATTTTTAGTTACTTCAACGTCTGAATTTATTAAACAATAAATATCAGCTTTAATGTGTTGTAACGCATCATTATAACCTTTTGCATAACCACCATTTTCTTTGTTAATGACTATGTTAACAGTAGGAAAGTTTTGTTTTATAAATTCAATAGAATCATCAGAAGAGGAATTGTCAGCAACATAAACTTCAGCATTATTTGTGCTAAAATTAATTATAGATGGTAAAAACTCTTCTAAAAGTTTTCTTCCATTCCAGTTTAATATGACTATTGCTGTTTTCAAGTTGGCAAACTTACGCTATAAAAATCATATTAAAATATAAAGATTTATTAATTTTTATAACTTGGTATATCTTGTAAAAAAAGGTACGATTCATTTTTAAGATCTAGTTGGCAATAATAGTGTTCTAGTCCATTGGTTACAACTAAAAAATTAGCATTTAATTTTAAATTATAACGAGCTATTTGATCAAATGTGTCTTGAGTTATTTTTATATGTGGTGCTTTACATTCCACAATAATGTTTGGTAAACCATTTGAAGAAAAAATAAGAATATCAGTTCGTTTTTTTAAGTTATTAATTATTAATTGTTTTTCTAAAGCGATTAATGAAGTTGGATAGTTTTTTTCTTGTATTAAATATTTTACAAAATGTTGACGTACCCATTCTTCAGGTGTAAGAACTATGTTTTTTTTCCTGAGTTCATCAAAAATAAGCGTATGTTTTTCGTTATTTTTGAGCTTAAAAGAATATTTGGGTAAATTCAAATCTTGCATTTTTCAAAAGTATAAAAACTATTTGTAATATTGTGAAGGTCTGAAGAAGGAGTTAAGAATTATAGTCGTTAGGAGAAGTAAAAATAGTCTTCTTTTTTAGTTTTAAGTTGAAGCTTATATCTTTTTTACGTTAGGGATTAAACGGTATGTTTGAGCTCTTTTTGTAAGTTTTTATTTTACAAAAAAGCGAGTAGTGAAAGCCCGACCTTTAGGTAACGCCCAACTTTTTATGAAAATTAAAATAAAAAATATGCTACACTTGATTGTTGGAAATACTGGAGCTGGAAAAACAACATATGCTAATTTGCTTAGAAAAGAAGTAAAAGGAATTGTTTTTTCTATTGATGCTTGGAATAAAACCTTGTTTTTACAAGATAAAAAAGCAACTGATGGGTTAAATTGGTTTTTAGAAAGGATAGAAAGAGCAGAGTCTTTAATGGAGAGTTTGATATTGCAATTAAAAGATATTGAGGTTCCTGTTGTTTTAGATATTGGATTATCTAAGTTTTTACACAGAGAGAAATTTAGAATTTTTGCTAAAGAAAATTATTTAGAAATTAAGCTTCATTATTTAAATGTACCAAAAGAAGTAAGAAAAGAAAGGGTTTTAAAAAGAAATACAGAAAAAGGGACTACTTTTGAATTTGAAGTAAGTGATGAAAATTTTGAATTTATGGAAACATGGTTTGAAGCACCAACTCAAAAAGAATTAGAACAAAGTATTATTATTACTTATTAGATGAACGACGTAGTACATATCATTAACGATATTAAAAGCGGAAATTTAAAGCCTATTTATTTTTTAATGGGTGAAGAACCGTATTATATAGATAAAATTTCTGAGTATATAGAAGCCAACGTGTTAGATGAGGCTGAAAAAGGATTTAATCAAACTGTAATGTATGGTCGTGACGTTGCTATTGATGAAATTGTGTCATCAGCAAAACGTTATCCAATGATGGCAGAACGTCAGGTGATTATTGTAAAAGAAGCACAAGACTTAAGTAGAACGATTGATAAGTTGGAGAGTTATGCTGCAAATCCGCAGCCAACAACGGTTTTGGTAATTAATTATAAATATAAAAAGTTAGATAAACGTAAGAAGGCTTATAAAGCAATTGCTAAAAACGGTTTGATTTTCGAAAGTAAAAAGATGTATGAAAATCAGGTTTCAGATTGGATTCGTCGTGTTTTAAGCGGAAAAAAATATAATATTGAACCTAAAGCGTCTCAATTATTAGTTGAATTTTTAGGAACAGATTTGAGTAAAATTAGTAATGAGTTGGATAAGTTAACATCTGTTTTACCCGCTGAAACAATTATCAATTCAAGTCATATTGAAGAAAATATAGGGATTTCTAAAGATTTTAATAATTTTGAGCTGCGTAAAGCAGTAGGAGAGAAGCAAATTGTAAAAGCAAATAGAATTATTAATTATTTTGCACAAAATTCAAAAAATAATCCTTTGGTTATGACTATTTCTTTATTGAATAGTTTTTTTACACAGTTGTTAATGTATCACGGATTGAAAGATAAGTCAAAAGCATCTGTTGCTAGAGCTTTAGGTGTTAATCCTTATTTTGTTGATGATTATGTTACGGCTTCTAAAAATTATCCAATGCGAAAAGTATCGCAGGTAATAGGTTTGTTAAGAGATGCAGATGTTAAGAGTAAAGGTGTTGGAGCAAATCAGTCTCATCAAGATATTTTAAAAGAATTACTTTTTAAAATTTTGCATTAGTCTTTCAAAAGTACTGTTCTGTAACAAAGTAGTATATAAAAACAAAAAACCAAGTAATTATTTACTTGGTTTTTTGTTTTTATTAAAGTGAAGATTAATTTTCGTCACCAATTTCTGTTCTGGTTTCTTCAGGTTTTTCGCCTTTTTCAATTTTTATAGTAAGCTTATTATTGGCTTCGTTTAAATCCATAAAAATAGTATCACCTTCATTAAGTTTAGCGTTAACTATTTCTTCTGCTAAAGCATCTTCAATGTATTTTTGAATAGCTCTTTTTAAAGGTCTAGCACCATACTTTCTGTCAAAACCTTTGTCAGCAATATAATCTTTTGCGTTTTCGCTTAATTTCAAATCATATCCTAGATCGGCAATACGAGATAATAATTTTTCTAACTCAATATCAATAATTTTATGAATGTCTTCACGCTCAAGAGCATTAAAGATAATAACATCATCAATACGGTTTAAGAATTCAGGCGCAAATGACTTTTTTAAAGCACCTTCAATAATGCTTTTTGTATGTGCATCTTCTTGTTCTTTTTTAGAAGCAGTTCCAAAACCAACACCAGCTCCAAAATCTTTTACTTTTCTGGCACCAATATTGGAAGTCATGATTATAATTGTATTTCTAAAATCAATCTTTCTTCCTAAACTATCGGTTATATGTCCATCATCTAAAACCTGTAATAACATGTTAAAAACATCAGGATGTGCTTTTTCTATTTCATCTAAAAGAATAACAGAATACGGTTTGCGACGTACTTTTTCAGTTAATTGACCACCTTCTTCATAACCAACATATCCTGGAGGTGCACCAATTAAACGAGAGATGGCAAATTTCTCCATGTATTCACTCATATCTATTCTAATTAAAGAATCATCAGAGTCAAATAATTCACGAGCTAAAACCTTTGCTAATTGCGTTTTACCAACTCCAGTAGAACCTAAAAATATAAATGAACCAATTGGTTTGTTTGGGTCTTTTAATCCTACACGGTTACGTTGAATAGCTTTTACTACTTTAGTAACAGCTTCATCTTGACCAATTACTTTTCCCTTTATTAAGTTAGGAAGTTCTCCTAGTCGATTACCTTCTGCTTCTGCAACACGATTTACAGGTATTCCTGTCATCATAGAAACAACTTCAGCAACATTATCTTCGGTAACAATTTCTCTATTTAATTTAGAGTCTTGTTCCCATTGATTTTGAGCAGATTCTAAAGCTGATTCAATGTTTTTTTCATCGTCACGTAACTTTGCTGCTTCCTCGTATTTTTGACCACTAACAGCTTTTGTTTTGCTGTCGCGAATTTCTTCTAATTTGGCTTCTAGCTCTAAAACTTGTTGAGGCACAACAATATTGGTAATATGAATACGTGATCCAGCTTCATCTAAAGCATCAATAGCTTTATCTGGCAAGAATCTATCTGTCATATAACGATTGGTTAATTTTACACAAGCTTCTAAAGCTTCATCGGTAAAATCTACATTATGATGTTCTTCATATTTTCCTTTAATATTGTGTAAGATTTGTATTGTTTCTTCCACAGTAGTAGGATCTACAATTACCTTTTGAAAACGACGCTCTAAGGCTCCATCTTTCTCAATATTAGTTCTATATTCGTCTAAAGTAGTTGCGCCAATACATTGTATTTCGCCTCTAGCTAGAGCTGGTTTTAGCATGTTAGAAGCATCCAAAGATCCAGTTGCTCCACCTGCACCAACAATGGTATGAATTTCATCTATAAATAAAATGATATCATCATTTTTTTCAAGCTCATTCATTAAGGCTTTCATACGTTCTTCAAATTGACCACGGTACTTTGTACCAGCTACCAAGCTTGCTAAATCTAAAGAAACTATTCTTTTGTCAAATAATATTCTAGATACTTTTCTATTAACAATTCGTAAAGCTAATCCTTCAGCAATAGCAGATTTACCTACACCAGGTTCACCAATAAGCATTGGATTATTTTTTTTACGACGACTTAAAATTTGAGAAACGCGTTCAATCTCTTTTAAACGTCCTACTACTGGATCTAACTTTCCCGTAATTGCTAGTTCAGTTAAATCTCGTCCAAAATTATCCAAAACAGGTGTCTTAGATTTTTTTGTGGTTTTCCCTTTTGGAGGCTGTTGTTGTCCGTAAGGGTTTGTTTTTTCTCCAGCAAATTCGTCGTCTCCAGTATTTTGAGATATTGGAGAAATATTTAAATCGTCTTCAGTAGCATGCAACTCTTTATACAAAGCTTTTGCTTGATCATAATCTACATTGTACTTCTGTAATAGTTTTGTTGTTGGGTCGTTTTCATTGCGTAAAATACATAACAACAAATGGGCAGTATCTATAGCGTCGCTATGATAAAGTTTAGCTTCTAAAAACGTTGTTTTTATTGCTTTTTCTGCTTGTCTTGTTAGGTGTAAACTCTTTTTTTGAGCACTATCAAAGGTAGGTTCTGTGGGGTTTAATCTTTCTAATTTGTTTCGAACTAAACTTAAATCCACATCAAACGTAGTTAAAATTTCTATCGCTTTTCCGTCTCCTTTTCTAATTAATCCTAGTAATAGATGCTCTGTGCCAATAAAATCATGGCCTAAACGTAAAGCTTCCTCTTTACTAAAAGTGATTACATCTCTAACCTCAGGTGAAAAATTTTCGTCCATAAATGTGATATTTCTATAATTGTAAAGTTAGTGAGAATTTTTTTATTCATCAACACAAAAAGAGTGCCAGTTCTATTATTTGTAAAAATGACATGAAAAACAATTTTAATAATTTCTTGTTTTTTGTTAATGAAAAATTCTTGTTTTTTGTTAATAACTAGCTGTTTTTTGTTGTTATAAGCCTTGGGCGTTAAAACGAAAATATATATCTTGCCAGATGTAAAAAACGGATGCTTTTTTAAGCAGGGTTTTAAAGTGAATTTTATGACGAATAAGATTCACTTTTTTAACGAAAATAAGTACTAATTAAAAAGTAAATATATGGCAGACGGCGAGAAGTTGATTCCAATTAATATTGAAGATCAAATGAAATCGGCATATATCGATTATTCCATGTCGGTAATTGTATCAAGAGCTTTACCAGATGTTCGAGATGGGTTAAAACCAGTACATCGTAGAGTTTTGTTTGGGATGCATGAATTGGGAATTAAAGCTACAGGATCGTACAAAAAGTCAGCAAGAATTGTTGGGGAAGTTTTAGGTAAGTATCACCCACACGGAGATACTTCTGTTTATGACTCTATGGTGCGTATGGCACAAAATTGGAGTGTTCGTTATATGATGGTTGATGGTCAAGGGAATTTTGGTTCTGTTGATGGTGATAGCCCAGCAGCAATGCGTTATACGGAGGTACGTATGCAAAAAATATCAGAAGACATGTTGGCTGATATTGAGAAAGATACAGTTGATCATCGCTTAAATTTTGATGATACATTAAAAGAACCAACTGTTTTACCTACTAGAATACCTAACTTATTAGTTAATGGAGCATCTGGTATTGCTGTAGGTATGGCAACAAATATGGCGCCGCACAATTTAACAGAAGTTGTAAATGGTACTATAGCATATATAGATAATAGAGATATTGAGATTGACGAGTTAATGCAACACATTAAAGCTCCAGATTTTCCTACAGGAGGAATAATTTATGGATACGATGGAGTTCGTGACGCTTTTCATACAGGTAGAGGACGTATTGTTATGCGTGCAAAAGCTACTATTGAAGAGGTTAAAGGACGTGAGTGCATTATTGTTACTGAAATTCCTTATCAGGTTAACAAAGCAGAAATGATTAAAAAAACTGCTGATTTAGTTAATGATAAAAAATTAGATGGAATTGCAAGTATTCGTGATGAATCTGATAGAAAAGGAATGCGAATTGTATATATACTAAAGCGTGATGCAATTCCTAATATAGTTTTAAATAAATTATTTAAGTATACTCAGTTACAGACATCTTTTAGTGTAAATAATATTGCATTGGTAAAAGGGCGTCCTGAGCAATTGAATTTAAAACAATTAATTCATTATTTCGTAGAACATAGACATGAGGTTATTGTTCGTAGAACTGAATTTGAATTAAGAAAAGCAGAAGCAAGAGCTCATATATTAGAAGGTTTAATAATAGCTTCGGATAATATTGATGAAGTAATAGCCATCATTAGAGCATCTAAAAATGCCGATGAAGCTCGTGAGAAATTAATAGAGCGTTTTGAACTTACTGAAATTCAAGCAAGAGCTATTGTTGAAATGCGTTTACGTCAATTAACAGGTCTGGAACAAGATAAATTACGTGCTGAGTATGACGAAATTCAAATAACAATAGCTGATTTAAAAGATATTTTAGCAAATGAACCAAGACGTTATAATATAATTAAAGACGAATTGATTCATGTTAGAGATAAATATGGAGATGATCGCCGTTCTGTTATAGAATACGCAGGTGGTGATATGAGTATCGAAGATATGATTCCAAACTCTAAAGTTGTAGTAACTATTTCTCATGCTGGTTATGTTAAACGAACTAATTTAGATGAATATAAAGTTCAAAATAGAGGAGGACGTGGACAAAAAGGTGCAAATACCAGAAACGAGGATTTCTTAGAGCACTTATTTGTAGGTACAAATCACCAACATATGTTGTTCTTTACACAAAAGGGTAAAGTATTTTGGATGCGTGTTTATGAAATTCCAGAAGGAGGAAAGAATACCAAAGGTAGAGCAATACAAAATCTTATCAATATAGAACAAGACGATAAGGTTAAAGCTTTTTTAGTTACTGGTGATTTAAAAGATGAAGATTACATCAATAGTCATTACGTAATTATGGCAACTAAGAAAGGTAAAGTTAAAAAGACACCTTTAGAACAATATTCTCGTCCTAGAGCTAATGGAGTTAACGCTATTACTATTAAAGACGGTGATGAATTGTTAGAAGCAAAGTTAACTACAGGTGATAGCCAGGTAATGTTGGCTTTGAAATCTGGTAAATCTATCCGTTTTGATGAAGCAAAGACTCGTCCAATGGGAAGAACAGCATCAGGTGTTAGAGGTATTACTTTAACAAGTGATTCAGATGAAGTTATTGGAATGGTTGCTGTTAACGATATGGAAAGTAATATTTTAGTAGTTTCTGAAAAAGGATACGGAAAACGATCTAAATTAGAAGATTATAGAATTACTAACCGTGGTGGTAAAGGAGTTAAAACTTTAAATATTTCAGAAAAAACAGGTGAGTTAGTAGCTATAAAGAACGTAGATGATTCTAATGATCTAATGATCATTAATAAATCAGGAATTACGATACGTATGGCTGTAGAAGATTTACGTGTTATGGGACGTGCAACTCAAGGTGTGAAGTTAATAAATATCAAAGGAAAAGATAGTATTGCTGCAGTAGCCAAGGTTATGAGGGAAGAAGATGAAGGAGATGACGAAAATGAAGTTGGCACGGAAATTGAAAACAATATATCAGATAATAATCAAGAAAACGAATAACAAATAAATAACAACTAAAATGAAAAAACAGGTTTTAGCACTATCTATAGGTTTGTTAGCAATTAGTTCTTTTGCTCAAAAAAAAGAATTAAAAGCTGCAGAGAAGGCACTTAAGAATAATGATTTTGCAGGTACATTAACAGCTATTAAATCAGCGGAAAGTTTAATTGCAGATGCGGATCCAAAATATAAATCAAAATTTTATTATATAAAAGCGAAAGCCTTAGTCGGAAAAAAAGACTATGCAGCTGCAGTTAGTACTTTTGATGAATTAGTAGCTTATGAAAAAGAATCTGGTAAGAAAACATATTCAGGTGAGGTTTCAGGTATAAAGGCAAAAATGAGTCAAGAAATTTCTAATGAAGCTATTGATTTGTATAATAATAAAAAAGATTTTAAAGCAGCAGCTGAAAAGTTTTATTTAACTTATACGTTAAGTCCAAAAGACACTTCTTTTGTGTATAATGCAGCAATTAGTGCTTCTCAAGCAGAAGATTATAATTCAGCATTAAAGTATTATAACAAACTTAGAGAAGTAGGATATACTGGTGTTGAAACTCAGTATGTTGCTACAAATAAAGTAACTGGTAAAGTTGAGAACTTAGGAAGTAAATCTCAAAGAGATTTGATGGTTAAAACAGGTAATTATGTTAAACCAGAAGTAAAAGTAACTGAAGGTAAGTCAGCATTAATAATAAAAAATATTGCTTTTATCTTAAAAAAACAAGGTAAAACGGATGAAGCGATTGTTGCGCTTAAAGAGGCTCGTGAAGCTAATCCAAAGGATGTAAACTTAATTCTTAATGAAGCTCAGCTTTATTATGAATTAAAGAAAATGGATGAGTACGGCGATTTAATTAGTAAAGCAATAGCTTTAGATCCAAACAACGAATCTTTATACTATAATTTGGGTGTTGTAAGTTTTAATCAAGGTAGAGTGACTGAAGCAAAAGAATACTACAAAAAAGCAATAGCTTTAAAGCCTGATTATTCTGATGCATACATGAATTTAGCTGTAGCAACTTTAGATAAGGATAAAGAAATTGTAGAGGAAATGAATAAGAATTTATCTAACTTTAAAAAGTATGATGAATTAGCTCTAAAACAAAAAGGGGTATATCAAGAAGCTTTACCTTATTTAGAGAAAGCAGATAGTTACAAAAGAAGTCCTGAAACTGTTAGAACATTAATGAGTATTTATGATGTTTTAGAAATGACGAATAAAGCTAAAGAGTTTAGAGCATTATACAAGTCAATGCAATAGAACATTAATTGTAATAATATAAAAAATCCCGTTCTTTATTAAGACGGGATTTTTTATGCTTTAATATTAAGAAAAGTAATTCATTTTAAATCATTTTCTTAATTACCCTAAGTTTATGAGAATGCTGTTGAGTATCTATATTATAAATACCACTATGGTCTAACTTATCTATTCTAACTTTTCCATGAGCGTGTATGATATTATAATCATTCATTATAATACCAACATGCGTAATGTTTCCTTCTTCATTGTCGAAAAACGCTAAATCACCAGGCTCACTTTCTTCAATAAAACTTAAAACATCTCCCTGACTTGCTTGCTCTTTTGCGTCACGCAATAATTTATAGCCACAAAGTTTATATACTGTTTGTGTAAAACCAGAACAATCGATACCAAAAGGGGTTTTACCACCCCATAAATAAGGAGTATTTAAAAATAAATAAGCAACTTCTATAATTGAAGATTTACCTGTAACTTGATTACATATTTTTCCATTGTATGAAAAAGATGTATTATTAATTTTAAAACTATTGTTATTGTAAAAAGGTAAATTAGCAGCTAGAGGAATTGTAGTAAGGTTATTATTATCATCAGTAATAAAATCAATTAATTCACCAGAATATATTTTGTCGTTTTTAGATAGTAAATTATATATTTTTTCAGAGATTTCTTGATATTGTTTATTATCAATAAATCCCTCATAACCATCAAAAGCCAAACGAACATAACTCCATTTTTTATCTTTATCAATAATCTCAAAATGTTCACCAAAAATTATTTGGTTTACCATTTCTGAAGTATCTGATGTAGACAAACGCATGGGTACAATACTTAAATTACAAATTCCGAACACTATTTGTTTTTTTATCTTAAAATTAAACTTTTTCAATAACTATTGCGCTAGCACCACCGCCTCCATTACAAATAGCAGCAGCTCCAATTTTAGCATTGTTTTGTTTTAAAATAGAAGTTAAAGCAATTACTATACGAGCACCAGAAACTCCAAGCGGATGACCTAAAGAAACAGCACCACCATTTACATTTACTTTATCAGCTTTTAGATTTAATATTTTCATATTTGCTAAACCAACAACAGAGAAAGCTTCGTTTAATTCAAAATAATCAACATCATCAATGGTGATATTAGCTTTTTCTAATGCTTTTGGTAATGCTTTAGCAGGAGCTGTTGTGAACCATTTAGGTTCATGTGCAGCATCTGCATAACTTTTAATTTTGGCAATAGGTGTAATGTTTAATTCTTTTGCTTTTTCAGCAGACATTAGAACTAATGCAGCTCCGCCATCATTTATAGTAGAAGCATTTGCAGCTGTTACTGTACCTTCTTTAGTGAATGCTGGACGTAAAGCAGGAATTTTCTCCATTTTCACATTTTTATATTCCTCATCTTCAGAAAAAATAATAGGCTCTCCTCTTCGTTGAGGGATCTCAACAGGAACTATTTCATCTTTAAATTTACCATCATTCCAAGCTTTAGCAGAACGGTTGTAAGAGTCTATAGCGAAATTATCTTGATCTTCCCTAGAGAATTCATATTTAGTAGCACATTCATCAGCAAAAACACCCATGGCAGATTCATCATATACATCTACTAATCCGTCTTTTTGTAATCCATCTTCCATTTTTATTGTTCCGAATTTACTTCCTTTACGAGCATGTTGATAATGAGGAATTAAACTCATGTTTTCCATACCTCCAGCAACAACAACATCAGCATCACCTAAAGCAATAGCTTGGGAAGCTAACATAATAGATTTCATACCAGAAGCACATACTTTATTAACAGTTGTACATGGTGTAGTATTTGGAATTCCTGCATAAATAGCAGCCTGACGAGCAGGTGCTTGACCTAAACCAGCAGAAACTACATTACCCATAAAAACTTCGTCAACGTTTTCTGGTGTTAAATTAATTTTTTCTAAAGCACCTTTAATGGCTATAGCACCAAGTTTTGGTGCAGGTATGGTAGATAAACTACCTAAAAAACTTCCTATTGGGGTTCTAGCAACTGATACAATAACTACTTCTTTCATTAAATCTGTACGTATTTAGGTTAAAAAAATGTTGTGCTAAAATAACCAAATAATACTAAGTACTAAAATAATTAAGAAAGGTTATATTTACATTTCAAAAGACAAAGAATGAATAAAATCATTAATTTTTTATATAAGAATAATGCAACTTTTTATAAAGTTTTATTGTTCTTATTTACAACGGTTTCAATTGTATATTTATTTCCAAAAGAAGGGAAATTTAAGTATGATTTTTCTCAAGGAAAGCCGTGGTTATACGATAATTTATATGCTCCTTTTGATTTTGCAATAGAAAAAACAGAAGAAGAAGTATCAGAAGAAAAGGTTTTAATTGCAGATAATGCAAAAAAATACTTTGTTTTAGATAGTGAAATAAAAACTAAAGTAACATATTATTTTACTGAAGAGATAAGTTATTTAAATCCATCTGATACATTATCAAAAAAAGATATAACCAAGCTTAATAAAGAAGGTAGAAGTATCATTAACAAAATTTATAAATATGGGTTTGTAGATGAACCAAGTAGACTTAAAATAAAAAATAATAAGACTATAATAAGTTTAAGAAAAGGGAATTCTATAGAAAATATATCCTATTCAAAAATAATTAAATCAAATAATATTCTGCCTTTGATAATAGAAGATTTATCTGATTTACCTAAGGATAAAGGGAAAACATATTTGATAAATGTCTTATCGGACGTTTTAAAGCCAAATTTAACTTTTGATAATGATTACACACAAAAAGAATTAAATCAAAGTTTAAATGAAATTTCCTATACAAAAGGTAAAATTTCTAAAGATGAATTAATAATTCTTAAAGGAGATATTGTAGAAGGAAAAAGTTTTAGTGTTTTAAAATCATTTGAGTCAGCATCAAAATCACAAATATGGACTAAATCCAATTACAATTGGATAGTTTTTGGATATACAATTTTAGTATCATTAGCTTTACTAGTGCTTTTGTTATTTCTATTGCGTTATAGGTTTAGTATTTATAATGATAATAATAAAGTTACTTTTATTTTCTTTAATGTTTTCTTTTTAATTTTTATTCAAACATTGGTTGTAAAGTATAATGTGGAGTACATATACGTAGTTCCTTTAAGTATTTTACCTATTGTTTTAAAAGCTTTTTTTGACTCAAGGTTAGCTTTTTTTACACATCTATTAACAGTATTGTTATTAGGGTTTATTGTTCCTGATAGTTTTGAATTTATATACTTACATAGTATTGCAGGTATTGTAACAACTTTATCAGTATCTCAGTTATATAAAAGAGCAAATTTGTTTATTTCTATAGGACAAATTACTTTAATTTATATGCTAACTTATTTTGCTTTTTCTGTTATTAAAGAAGGTAATGCAACAAATATAAAAGGGCAGTATTTTTTATTATTTGCTGCAAACGGATTACTTTCCTTTTTATCTGTATTTTTTATATATTTCTATGAAAAAATATTTGGACTTGTTTCTGATGTAACTTTATTAGAATTATCGAATACAAATTCTACTTTATTAAGGGAATTAAATGAAAAAGCACCTGGAACATTTCAACATTCTATGCAAGTAGCAAATCTAGCAGAAGCGGCTGCAAATGAAATAGGAGCAAATTCTATGCTTGTTAGAACAGGAGCACTATATCATGATATAGGAAAAATGTCAAATCCCATGTATTTTATAGAGAATCAATCTACAGGAGTTAATCCACATCATGATCTTTCTCCAAAAGATAGTGCAAATATTATTTTAAATCATGTTATAAAAGGAATAGAAATAGCTAAAAAGAATAAATTACCAGATAGGATAATAGACTTTATTAGAACTCATCATGGTACAAGTTTAGTATATTACTTCTATAAGTTAGAGAAGGATAATAATCCAGATGAGAATGTAGATATTAAAAAGTTTCAATACCAAGGACCAATTCCATTTTCTAGAGAAACTGCTATATTAATGATTTGTGATGCAGCAGAAGCAGCTTCTAAAAGTTTACAAAAACCAACAGCACAATCTATAGATGAATTGATCGATAAAATTGTAGAGAAGCAAAAAAACGATAATCAATTCATAAATTCAGATATAACCTTTAGAGAGATAGAAAAAATTAAAAAAATTATTAAGATTAAACTAATGAATATCTACCACTTACGTGTTGAGTATCCAGATTGATGATTTTTTTTTCAAAAATAACTTGTGAAATCCCTTTTCTAATTATATATTTGCACTCGCAATTTTTAGGTATTAAAAACACTTAATAGGAGAGTTGCCAGAGTGGTTAATGGAGCAGTTTGCTAAACTGTCGACGGGTAACTGTCGCGTGGGTTCGAATCCCACACTCTCCGCAAAATTAGCACTCGGGGTGTAGCGTAGCCCGGTCATCGCGCCTCGTTTGGGACGAGGAGGTCGCAGGTTCGAATCCTGCCACCCCGACACAGTTGTCGTAGCAACTAAAAAACTACGGGCTCTTAGCTCAGCTGGATAGAGCACCTCCCTTCTAAGGAGGCGGTCGCAGGTTCGAATCCTGCAGGGCTCACTTAAAGCTTCACAGAAATGTGAGGCTTTTTTGTTGTCTTTTTTTTAGATAAGAATATCTTGTGATTTTAAGTTTAAATTAAAAAGAAACAAAGATAAATTAGTCTTTAGAATTCTAATTTATCTTTGTTCAATTCTATACTACAGGTTTATTTCATCAAATATTTTTGATTCTATAATAGCTTCAATAGAATTAGATATGTTTTCAAATAGATCATATTCTGTCATTTTTCAATTTTATCAACTGATGTTAAATGTTTTGTCCAATCTGTTGATATTCCTTGGTCATTTGGAATATTAATAGCGATAATTTAGGTAGAAGTATTAACATGTTTTATATCTGAGGAACCATTGGGTAATATTAGAGCTACTTTCCAAAAAGAGTTTGGAACTGTAATTTTTTTGCTATCAATAGTATCAGTATAACCATTGCTTCCTGAACCTCCCATACCATTTAAACCAGAAATAATATGGATTTCATTACCTTTTAATATTAATGTTCTTAAATGCGCTTCAAAATTAGCCCAACTACCTCTATTATTATCTGGTGCTTGTGGTCCAATATTAGACATGAAGTAAGTTGTTTCATTAGAACTTTCTTCCCCATTTCTATCAGCAGAAGGACAAATGTGACCTCTATCAAATCCAGTATTATTATTATTATTATCACTGGTTGTTGGTTTATAAAATGAAGTAGGCAATGACCTATCAGATTTAAAACAATTGTATCGTTTTTCTTCACCAATCCAAGCTTCACTTAAATGCCAACTAACCCAATTAGCAGTCCCTCTTTTATTGTTATAAGATAAAGTAAAATCATTTTTAGAGATGAAGTAATTGTTCGAATCTTTATTTGCATTTGTAGGATTTCCAAATGTTAAGTTGCTATCTCTTGTTGGTGTTGTTGAATTAGAGTCAACAATGATTTCAATATTATCTATATTTAAACGATTCGAATTATTAGAAGTCTTTAAAATACCATATCTAACACTTTCTGATTCTTCTACAAGAAATGTAACTGTATTTAATAAGGTAGAATTAGTTTGTATTTCATCACCTATATTAAACCAACTATCTCCTTTGTCATATGGTCCAATTACCCGAAGATAAATTTATTGAGGCAGAAGAATACATTTCTTTATTAATGGATTCAAATCCTTCAATAAAACCATCTGTTTTTTTACCAGAGTAATTATGTTCATGTACTCCATAATTTTCATGAAAAATTATTTGCACTTCTTTTTCGCCTAAATTAATATTTATTGGGTCTAATAGCTCATCAATAGAATCATTATTTGAACAATTATATAGGATTAAAAATAAAATTGAAAGTATTGGTATACGTTTAAGGGATAAGTAATTCATTATTTTTATTTAAAAGTTAGTTGGTTTTAATGCAAACCATAAATAAAAATTGTGAAAAGTTATTGCAAAAAGATTACCTAATTAAGGTAGATAATAAATATAGATTCTTATATTATTTTAAGTTTGGGATAACTCTTAAAACTAGTGATTTTGAAAAAAATATAAATGAATAATTTCATATCAAATAAATATATAGCATTAATAGTTTTAGTATTTATTTTAATTAGCATAACTAAAAATTAACAAAAGTATATGTGATAAAGCATGAAATAGAACCACATAGAGTTAAAGTTATTTTAAATCTATTTAACCTATTTTATTTTTTGGTAACCTTTTTTTTTATCCTTGGAATTTTTGGTATTGATGTTAAACAAATAGGTGTTTTCGCTTCTTCAATATTAGCAGTATTGGGTGTAGGTTTTTTTGCTCAATGGTCTATGCTATCAAATATAACTGCAAGTGTTATTTTATTTTTTTTTCACCCAATGAGAATTGGTCATACTATTAAGATAATTGATAAAGAGTATGATTTAACAGGAGAAGTTAAAAATATTACAGCTTTTTATGTACAATTATATATTAAAGAAGGTGATAGAGAAATAAGAATACCTAATACAGTAATTTTATACAAAGGAATAGAGTTAATAAAAAAGTAAAACTAAAGTAATCATTAGACTTTTTATTGTTTAACTTTTCCATTATCATCCCTTAGTACTAATGTTATATTGTTTACATCTTCTCTTATTATTTCAGAATTAGATTTAATAATATTAAATCTCGACCTATTGTTACAAAAACATATACTACCTTAGAATCATAAAATTATTGCAATAATAATTTTAAATAAGATTTACTATTAAGCTTTAGTTTCTTTAAAGAACAAAAATAATATTGTTCTTCTATCAAATCTGATTTATTCGTTTTTACATGTTTTTTAATATTAAAAAATATTAGGAATATTTGTGTAATATCTTTTTCAATTTCAAAATAATAATTGGGTTTTTCTTTTTTGCGTCTTTTTTAATCTCGAATTCGTCATTTTAACATTTTTATTCGTCTTAGTTTTGTGTTATTATTAAGATTAAATAAAAATAAAAAATGATTCTCAAGGAAACATCTTCTTTAAAAGAACTATCGTTAAATAATTACTTATTCAACGAAGAATCTGCTAAGTTATACGAGGAGTATACAAAGAAAACATTGCATTATATTCAACAGTTTTTGTCTCAAAGAAAATTTTACAAAGGAGATGATATTGATGAAATAAAAAAAGATAAATTAAAAGCCAAGCTGACTAATATAAATGATACGCATAGTATAGATGATGTTTTGGAGGAATTAAATGAATTGTATATAAAAAATGCAGTATCATTCCACAATCCTAATTATGTAGCTCATTTAAATTGCCCAATAACTTTGCCTTCAATAGTTGCAGAAATACTAGCAACGAGTATAAATACAGCAGTAGAAACTTGGGATCAAAGTAATGCAGCAACATTTATAGAACAAGAAGTAGTTCGTTGGATTTGTAATGAGTATAATTTCGATGAAAATGCAGACGGTGTTTTTACCAGTGGAGGTACACAATCCAATTTCATGGCGCTATTATTAGCAAGAGATCATTATGCATTTGAAAACTTTAGTATTAATATAAAACAAAATGGTTGGTCTGATGATATTAGTAAGTTCCGAATTTTTTGTTCTGAAAAATCTCACTTCAGTATAAAAAAGAATGCAGCTTTATTAGGTATGGGCTTTGACGCTGTAATTCCTGTAAAAGTAGATTCAAAAATGAGAATGGATGTCAATGAGTTAGCTTTAGAAATAGAGAAAGTTAAACAAGATGGTAATATTCCAATAGCCGTTGTAGCAACTTTAGGAACTACAGATTACGGAAGTTTTGACCCGTTAGAAACTATAGGGAAGTTAGCAAAAGAACAAAATATGTGGTTGCATGTTGATGGAGCTTATGGAGGATGTTTTGTGTTAACAGAAACACATAACCATTATTTTAAAGGAATGGAAATGGTCGATTCTGTAACCGTTGATTTTCATAAGACTTTATTTCAACCCGTAAGTTGTAGTGCTTTTCTTGCAAAAAATAAAAAACATTTTCAATATGTATCGTACTACGCAGATTATTTAAATCCGTTAGAGAGTAAAGATGCTGAGAGACCAGATTTAATTGAAAAATCAATGCAAACTACGCGTAGGTTTGATGCGTTAAAAGTTTGGTTAACCCTAAAAACATTAGGTACAAAAACAATTGCATCTTATTTAGAAAGTGTACACCATTTAATAAAAGAAGTATATGAAAATGTAAAATCAAATGACGCTTTTGAAGTAGCACATGAACCAGCATTAAGCACGTTAGTTTTTAGATTTAAACATAAAGACGTAAACGATGATATTGTACATGATGCAATTAACTTACATGTAAAGAATACTTTATATAAAGCAGGGAAAGCATCCATTGCTAGTACAAAGTTAAATGGAGTAACCTACTTGAAATTTACATTATTAAATCCAAAGAATACAGTAGCAAACTTGTTGAATATCATAAAAATGGTTGAAGAAACAGCTATGCAATACGAATCAACACTTAAAACGGTATAATTATGAATCAGAATACTATAGTAGATTTTATAGCCATTGGAGTAGGGCCGTTTAATTTAGGTTTGGCTTGTTTAACAGAACCAATAGGAAACTTAAATGGAATCTTTTTAGATAAAAAAGAAAGTTTTAATTGGCATCCAGGAATGCTGTTAGAAGATACTACATTACAAGTGCCTTTTATGGCAGATTTAGTAACCTTGGCAGATCCAACAAATCCGTTTAGCTTTTTAAACTATATAAAAGAACAAGGGAGAATGTATTCATTTTATATACGTGAAAACTTTTTGTTGTTACGTAATGAATACAATCAATATTGTCAGTGGGCAATTAGCAAATTACCAAATATTCATTTTAATATCGAGGTTACTCGTATAAATTATAATGAACAAGAGAGTGTTTATGTAGTAACAAGTGTTTGTACAAAAACAAAAGAGATTAAAATATACAAGGCTAAGAAATTAGTTTTAGGAACAGGAACACCTCCTTATATTCCAGAAAGTTGTAAAAAACTGAAAGGAAAAGCAGTGCACTCTTCTCAATATTTAAATGCTAAAGAAACATTACAAGCCCAGAAAAAAATTACTGTTTTAGGAAGTGGACAAAGTGCTGCAGAAATTTTTCATGATTTATTATTAGAAGCTGATATTAAAAAATATGAGTTAAACTGGATAACACGTTCTCCTCGTTTTTTTCCATTGGAATATTCTAAGCTAACTTTAGAAATGACGTCACCTGAGTATGTAGATTATTTTTACAATTTATCTGCTGAAAAAAGAGACGATTTAATTAAAAATCAAAAACATTTATACAAAGGAATTAATGCCGATTTAATTGCTGCTATTCATGATACGTTGTACACCAAAAGAGTTACAGCTAAAAATGAATTAAAGGTTTCGTTACGTACCAATTCCGAATTAAAAAATACGGAATTAAAAGGAGATACAATTCAGCTTGAATTACACCAAGTAGAACAAGATAAATATTTTATGCAAGAGACCGAAGGTTTGGTTTTAGCAACTGGATATAGTTATCAATTACCAGATTTTGTTGAAGGAATTTCAGACAGAATTCAATGGGACGAGAAAGGACTATTTGATGTACAAAGAAATTATAGTGTAGATAAAAATAAAAATGAAGTTTTTGTTCAAAATGCCGAATTACATACGCACGGTTTTGTAACGCCAGATTTAGGAATGGCAGCGTATAGAAACTCATACATTATAAAAGAAATGACAGGAGTTGAACATTACTCAATAGAACAAAAAATAGCTTTTCAACAGTTTGGGGTTTCTCAAGAAGAAGAGATCATGTTGGGAGTGTTTAATTAAAAGCGAATGTCAGTTCAAGTGATTTTATTGGAAATTGAGTGAAGTCGAAATCGAAAATAAAATAGTATCGAGAACTTCTCGATTGTTACTTAGCCTAGTCGAAGTACAAAATTATTTTCCATTGCATTCCAAATAATTTCACTCGAAGTGACAATTAGAAAAGCAAAGGTCATAACGAGAAAGAATGACGAAGTTATCTGTCAATCGAAAAGAAGATTACTTCGTGCCTCGCAATGACGATAAATAATAATAAAAATGAAGCTTAAAAATTTTTTAATTATAATGACACTGGTTGCTGTAGTAAGCGATTATTTATTACATCCTTTTTATCCTCAGTTTTTTGAGTTACGCTTTGGCATTACCAATCCAAAATATGTAGGCTACTATTTTGCAGCTATCTGTTTTATGGTAATGTTGGCGTTTCCGTTTTGGGCATATATTTCAAAGAAAATATCTGAACTAAATATTTTAGTTTATACCCAAGCAATTGCTGGAGTTTTAGCATTGTATTGTTATTACACAACTTCATATATCAATTTTTGGATAGTATCATTAATCATGGTATTGTTTAAAGGAAGTTACCTATTGGTATATCCATACATATTAAAAATCATCACTAAAGAAGAACAGCCAAAAACGATAGGTTTATTATCAGTTGTAGTGCATTTAGGAGGAATCTTAGGAGCTGTTTTAGGTGGTTTTACAGTAGATTATGTTCACCCAAGTTCTATATTTTTAATTATGGCTGGAGGCGATTTTATACAAATGGCAATGAGTAGATATTTACTAAAAAGTAAAAAATATGATACAAGTATTGTTATTAGTGAAGAAACTAATGAAGCAGATAAAAAACTAATTCCGAAAGGGTTTATATTAAAACTTGGATTGATAACATTGATTCTTTATTTCAGTGATTTTTTAATCAGACCATTCTTTTCGTTGTATTGGGAAAGTTTTTCAACATTTAAAAGCAAGTTAGTCTCTGGAGCAATTTATGCAATTCCAGGATTTGTAGCTTTAGTAACACTTTGGATAAATAACAAGCGAAAAACTGAAGAAGGACATCAAGGAATTATAAATGCTTTATGTATTGGATTAATTGGTTTGTTTTTACAAGGAATACCTTCGGAAATATCTGTAGTAACTGGACGAATGATTTACGGATGGGCAATTTTTCAAGGCGTAGTAAAATTCGACATTTTGTTATTCGAGTTAAGTTCACCAGAATCCTATGCTTTAGATTATAGTAAAGTACATTTCTTTCAAAATTTAGGAGTATTACTGGCATCATTAAGTGTTGGTTTGGTTGTAGAGAATTTTGGATTAGAAATACCATTTAAAATAGCCTTAGCAGGATTTATAATCACATTAGTATTGTACTTTTTTGTGTTTAAATCCATACGAGTTCTTCATAAACAATTAGCAAAAACATAAGATATGTCAATAGAAAATAACAACATTTTCACAGAAGAATATACTGGTTTTGGTAGCATATCTATAAGACCTTTTGAAGTAAAAAAAGATAGTCCGTTTTTACACGATTGGGTAACTAAAGAATATGCTGTTTTTTGGGAAATGCAAAATGCAACATTACAAGATGTAGAAGAAGAGTATGCAAAATTAACAGTACCAAAAGATTACAATGTTTTTGTAGGAATATTTGATGATAAACCCGCTTTTGTATTAGAAAGGTACAATCCGCAGAGTGATATCATCAATCAGTTTTACAAAGCAAAAGAGTCAGATGCTGGTATACACATAATTGTAGCACCACCAAATGAACCAAAGACACCGAATTTTACTTGGTTTATGTTTCGTGCTATTATGGATTTTGTTTTTACAGATACTACAAAAGACAGAATTTTAGTAGAACCAGACATCAGAAATAAAAAGATGTTTGCCTTATGTCAACGCATTGGGTTTACGTTAAGTGAAGTGGTAGAATTACCACATAAAACAGCACAATTAGCTTTTTTAACCAAAACAAACTATCAACAAAAAATAAATTCATTTTCACCTTCAAAAAGAAGCACTATGAACACTTTAGATAACGTGGTTTCTCCACAACAATCAACACAACACATACAACCCAAAGTATGGCAACAAGCCAACAGGTTATTAGTAAAAAAAGCCTTGTGTGAGTTTTCTCACGAGTTATTAATTACTCCAGAAATAGTTGAAGATTTAGTAGATGGCTATCATAAGTATAAAGTGTATACTGATACTAAAGAAATAAGATATGAGTTTATAGCAAAACCATTAGCATTAAACCATTATCTAATTAATGAATACTCTATACAGAAGTTTGTAGGAGATATAACAGCGGAAATAGATGCAATTTATTTTATAAAGGAATTTAAAGAAGCATTAGGTATTGCACAAGAAAAAATGCCAGTGTATTTAGAGGAAATTATAAGTACGCTATATGGAAGTGCTTATAAGATTACTAAAGGAAATCCAACAGCAAAAGAGTTAGCAACGGCAGATTTTCAAACCATAGAACAATCAATGACTGAAGGTCATCCAGGATTTGTAGCAAACAATGGAAGAATTGGTTTTGATAGTACTGATTATCGTTCGTATGCACCAGAAGCAGGAAATTCATTTTCTTTATTATGGTTGGCAGGTAATAAAGCTAAAGCAGTTTATGCAGCTATAGAGTCGTTACCATATGAAACATTAATTGAACAAGAATTAGATGCTGATACGATTGCAAAATTCAATACAATTATAGAGAGTAAAGGATATAAAACAGCAGATTATTTGTTCTTACCAATTCATCCATGGCAATGGTTTAACAAATTAGCTAATATTTTTGCTCCAGAAATAGCAAAAGGAGATTTAATTTGTTTAGGATATAGTCCAGATCAATATTTGGCGCAACAATCCATAAGAACCTTATTTAATACCACAAATCCGCATAAGTTTTATACAAAATCAGCTTTATCTATTTTAAACATGGGCTTTATGCGTGGACTGCCTTTGTATTATTTGGGTACGGCTCCTAAAATGGCCGTTTGGTTAGAAGAGTTATTATATAGCGATACTTATATTCAAGAAAACGGATTTAGAATGTTAAGTGAAATAGGTTCGGTAAGTTATGTGAATCCATATTTTGAAGAATTTGGTTCGCATAACGATTATAATAAAATGTTAGCTTCTTTATGGAGAGAAAGTCCATATGCTATTGTAAAAGAAAATCAAAAGCCAATAACAATGGCGGCTTTATTACATATTGATCATTTAGGAAATGCTTTAATACCAGAAATGATTAAAGATTCAGGATTATCTACAGACGATTGGTTACGTAAATATTTACAAGCCTATTTAAGTCCAATGTTACATTGTTTCTATTATTACGATTTGGTATTTATGCCACATGGTGAAAACATAATTTTAGTATTAGAAGACAATATTCCAGTATATGCTTTATTAAAAGATATTACAGAGGAAGCTTGTATTTTAAGTGAAGAAGTTGAATTACCAGAGCATTTAAAAAGAATGTACGCTCCGGTACCAGAAGATGTAAAACTATTATCAATTTTTACAGATATGTTCGACGGTTTTTTCCGCTTTTTAGCGCCAATATTAGAAGAACATTCAAATTATAGTGAAATACTTTTTTGGGAGTTGGTAGCGGAAAACGTTTTAGAATATCAAGCAAAATTCCCACAGCTTTCAGCAAAATTTGAAAAGTACGATATGTTTGCGAATGATTTTAAATTATCATGTTTAAACAGATTACAACTAAACAATCACAAACAAATGATTGATTTAGATGATCCAGTGGCTTTATTACAATTTGCTGGGAAATTAGAAAACCCAATAGCACAATTTAAAACGCAAGAAGCTTAAGAATTATGATATCAACAAGTGAAGCAGTTTTTAAAAAAGAAATTATTGGTTTAGGAGAAATAAGTATTCGTCCTATTGAGTTAAAAAACGATATAAATACTTTGTACAGCTGGGTTAAAAAGCCTTATGCTAAGTATTGGGGAATGTTAGAACAAAGTAAGGAAGAAGCTTTTAAGGCGTATCAAGAACTAGAAGAAAACCCACATCATCATACATATATAGGAATGCTGAATGACGAACCTATTTTTTTAATGGAACGTTATAAGGCATCTGAAGATGTTATTGCAAAGCATTATAATGCTTTAGAAAATGATTACGGAATGCACATTTTAGTAGCTCCAGCAGAAAAAAAGATTTCACAATTTACCTGGCACGTTTTTTCAACGATTATGGAATATTTTTTCAGTTTATCATTTGTAAATAGAGTAGTGGTAGAGCCTGATATGAATAACGAAAAAATTCATGTATTGAATAAAAAAGCAGGATTTATTTATGATAAGAATATAACCTTAGAAGATAAAATAGCATCATTAGCTTTTTGTACGAGAGAAGATTTTTTGAAAGTTAGTAATGTGAGAATTGAATAACGAACTGTCAGTTCGAGTGATTTTACGGAGAATAACGGAGTAAAATAGTATATAGAACTTGTGTAGATAACATGTTTTGCGTTAGGGATTGAAACGGCATCCTTTTTAAAATAGTTGTGCGATAGCAAAAACTATTTAAAAAGATATAGAGAAAAGCCCGACCCGAAGGGAAACGCCCAAAGAACATCAATTAGAAAAAATGACAAACAAAAATATAACATATTTACAACCTGAAAATTGGCAGTTTGTAAATAGACAATTAATAAAAAAAGCCATTAGCGAGTTTTCACATGAACTAATTTTACAACCAATCTTTATTAAAGAAGAAGCAAATGGGTTTGCGAGTTATAGAATACAATCAGATTCGAAAGATTATACGTATCAATTTAAAGCAAAAAAGTTTTTATTAGATCATTGGTTGGTATCGTCAGACAGTATTGTGAAATTAAATGAAATGTTTGAAGAAGTTTCGTTAGATGCGTTGCATTTTATAACAGAGTTTAAAGAAACTTTAGGGATACCTAATCAGTTTTTAGCAACCTATTTAGAAGAAATTACTAGTACATTATCTGGTGCAGCATATAAATACCAAAACCAACAATTTTCGGCTACTGAGTTGGCTTTGCAAAGCTTTCAAGATATAGAACATGGAATGACAGAAGGTCATCCTTGTTTTGTAGCAAATAATGGAAGGATTGGTTTTAACAATAATGATTATCAATCATATGCACCTGAAACGAATCAACCATTTAAAATTTTATGGATTGCTGTACATAAAAAATATGCAACTTTTACTTCGGTAGAAGGTTTTGAATACGATGTTTTATTGGAACAGGAATTAGGAGATTTAAAAGTAGCTGCTTTTTACCAACAATTAACAAATATCAAAAAAAATATAGAAGATTATCTATTTATGCCAGTTCACCCTTGGCAATGGATAAATAAAATAATTCCTGTTTTTGGAGCAGATATCGCACAGCAGAATATTGTTTTGGTAGGAGAGAGTGAAGATGATTTTTCTGCACAACAATCGATCCGAACATTATTCAATATCAGTAATCCAGAAAAATTATATACCAAAACAGCTTTATCTATTTTAAATATGGGCTTTATGCGTGGACTTTCGCCTTATTATATGCAAAGTACGCCACCAATTACTAAATGGATAACTAATTTATTAGCTGAGGATTCATATTTAAAAGCAAATGGATTTACCATGTTAGGTGAAGTAGCAACGATTGGATACCACAATCATTATTACGAAGTTTTAGGTAAAACGAATCCGCATAATAAAATGCTGTCTACATTGTGGCGAGAAAGTCCGTTCACAAAAATTACCCAAAAGCAACGTGTATTAACAATGGCAGCTTTTTTACATGAAGATTATCAAGGTAATTCTTTGGTAGCATCTTTAATAAAAGCTTCTCCTTACGATGCAACTACTTGGGTGCAACATTATTTAAAAGCTTATTTAGCACCATTATTACACTGTTTTTATAAATATGAGTTTGTGTTTATGCCACATGGCGAAAACTTAATTTTAGTATTAGAAGATCACACACCTGCATATTCTTTAATGAAAGATATTACAGAAGAAGTAATTGTTTTTAATGAAGAAATGCACTTACCAGAACATGTAGATAGATTGTTTGCAAAAACTTCAGATAGCATGAAAGTATTATCGATTTTCACAGATGTTTTTGATTGTTTTTTTAGGTTTTTAGGACAACAATTAGATGTTCATACCAATTTATCAGAAACTAGTTTTTGGAAATTGGTAGCAGATTGTGTACATGAATATCAAGAAGAGAATCCAGAGTTTTCAGATAAGTATAAACGTTATGATTTATTTGTAGATGAATTTGATCGTTGTTGTTTAAATAGATTACAGTTAGGAAACACCAAACAAATGTTAGATCTAGCCGACCCAATAGAAAGTTTACAAATAGTAGGAACATTGAAAAACCCTTTATCAAAATTTAAAAAACGAGTTAAAGTTGCTGAAGAAGAAGTTATAGAGGTTAAATAAGTAAAAGAGGAGTTAGATAATTTTGATAAACTAAAAAAAACTTTGAGAACCAAGGAAGCAGCGTTGGCTGAAAGATGAAAAGCTGTTTGAGCACAGTAATCTTTTCATCTGTGGCAGATGGTTCCGTAGTGTTTTTAAGTTTTTTTTAGAAGTATTGATTTTTGTTTCTTTTTATCAAGAAAAAGATAAAATATAAAAAAATGACATTCGAAGCCATAAGCAAACTTATAAAAGAAAGAAAAACAACCTATGCAAATGATTTTTCAGATAAAAAAATAAGTAAAGAAACCATTGAAGCGATTGTAGAAAACGCATTGTGGGCGCCAACACATATGCATACGCAACCTTGGCGTTTTGTAGTTCTAGAAGGAAGTCATCAACAAGAGTTAGGGGAGTTTATGGCAAGCTATTATAGAGAAATGTATACCGAAAAACAGTTTTCTAAAGAACGTTATGAAGCTACAAAAAGTTATAGCAAAAATGCAACACTACTAGCAGTGATATTTCAACCAAACAAAAAAGCAAAGTTACCAGAATGGGAAGAAATAGCAGCCATATCATGTGGAGTTCAAAATATATGGTTGAGTTGTACAGCATTATATATTGGAGCGTATTGGGATACCTCAATAGCGACTATAGCATATGGAAAAAGAATTGAATTAATGGAAAATGAACAGTTTTTAGGAATCTTTTTTATGGGATATCCTAAAGTAGGAGTAAAAACAGGTATTAGGAAAAGAAAATCATTATCAAAAAAATTAAGTTTTAGTCACAAGGCGATAACCAAAGATGTAGTTCCCCGATGTCTTGGGTCGAATGGTTAAAAAAAACCAACAAAAATGCTCCGTATAGATGGATCGGTGGCAATTCGTTAAAAATAAAAATTAAATAAATATATCAAATGGAAAAACAAAAAAGGGTAAGAGCAATAGATTTTGTAAGAGGATTTAGTGTTCTTATGATGATTCCTGTTCATGTTATGATGCTTTTTGCAAGTATAGAAACTTGGGAAAATACTATAACAGGGAGTTTTGTGCAATTATTAGAAAGAGGGTCTCCTATTTTTTTGATTGTAATGGGAATTTCATTTGCCTTTTCAAGAAATGCTAATAAAAATGGAATTCTAAAAAAAGCGTTATTCATTATTGGGTTAGGTTACGTTTTGAATTTTCTAAGATTCATCGTTCCTGTTTTGTTTTTTGGTGGTTTTTCAGAAAATTTTATAAATGCAAGTGGACTACAATTGAGCAATCCTTCTAAAATGTTGAATTATTTTTTAAAGGGAGATATGTTCCAATTAGTAGGGCTCTCTTTGTTCTTAATTGGTTTAACTTTTAAGTTTTTAACGAAAAATAAATACATCATTATAGTACTAGCTTTGGTTATTATGTGGCTATCAAAAGTAGTTAGCGGTATTCAGTTAGGGGTGCCAGGTGTAGATTATATTTTGAATTTAATTTGGGGTGATAATTTCGATGTGTACTTTCCTTTATTCCCATGGATATCATTCATTTTAATGGGATTGTATTTTGGATTAAGTTATCAAGAAAATAAAGAGAATTCAGATAAATCGTTATTTAGACCTATGTTGTATTTAGGCATTGCTTTCCTAGTAATAGGTAAATTATTGTGTAACTATAATTACGAATATCACTTTGGCGATTATTATCATTTAGGTCCAGGAGGTAGTATGGGATTAATGGGTATAATGTTAGTCCTTTTTTGGATTTATTATCAAATTGAACGTGTTTTGCCTAAAGATAATTATATAAGCACCTTGTTTTTTTACTGTAGTAAAAATGTAACTTCTTTCTATATCTTTCAATGGATTTTAATTTACTGGCTATTGGCGTTTACAGATTTCTCTGTGTACAACGAGCTTACAGTTTTAGGAGTTATGTTAGGTGTAAATTTAGGTGTTTTTGGAATGCTTTTTATATTCAATAAATATGTAGTTTCTAAGAAAGGTAGTAAACGGAAAGTAATACAGCAAGTAGCTTAATATGAGAATATTTTTTTTACTGATTGTTTTATCACAATTATCAGTAACAGCACAAAACAAATATGCTGGTAGTTATGGGTTAGATCCTAAAGTGCAAACCTTTTTAGAAGATATACATGCTTATACAGGACCACCAATCCACGAATTACCATTAGATGTAGCTCGAGGAGCTATGGAGAACTTACAAAAAGATTCAACAATAACTTTTGATAAGGTTGAATTTAAAAAAGAACTTTTTAAAACAGCAATAAACGAGGTAAATGTTGTGCTAATAAAACCTAAAAAAAGTAAAGGGTTATTGCCTGTATTAGTTTATTTCCATGGAGGAGGTTGGGCTTATAATAGTTTAGAAACTCATAAAAGATTATTGTCTGATATTTCTACAAAAGCAAATATTGCTGTTGTATATGTAGAGTATTCTAGATCACCTGAAGCTGTTTACCCAAAAGCAAATGAAGAAGGATATTTTACAACTTTATTTATTGCTAAAAATGGAGTGGAATATGGATTAGATGCAACTCAGATTTATGTAGGTGGTGATAGTGTTGGCGGAAATATGGCAACAGCTATTACTATGATGGCGAAAGAAAGAAAAGTACCAGAAATAAAAAAACAAGTATTAATTAACCCTGTTACCGATGCAAATTTTAATACACAATCGTATCAACAATTTTCCAAAGGACATTATTTATCAAGAGAAAGTATGCAATGGTTTTGGGATATTTATGCACCTAATAAACACACACGACTATTAGTAACAGTAGCTCCATTACAAGCAACAAAAGAAGAACTATTAAAATTACCCAAAGCATTAATAATAACAGCTGAATTTGATGTTTTAAGAGATGAAGGTGAAGCATATGCTAAGAAGTTAAGAATGGCAAATGTGCCTGTTATTTCAACAAGATATGGCGGAACAATTCATGATTTTTTAGTGTTGAATCATTTAAAAGATACTGAACCGTCAAAGGCAGCTTTAGAACAAGTTTGTAATTTCTTAAAAAATAGTATAAATAATAAAAGAAAAATTAATTTTTAAAATGGATATAACTTTAATAGAAAAGTTTGCAGAAGAATTAGCTTACATGTCGTTAATTGTTTTGGTATTAATGATTGTAGAATTGATAATTCTTTTTATTAGTAATTATGTAGAAAAGAAAAAAGAAGGTTTGGTAAGTATTGTATCTTACTTAATTCAAAGTGTTCCTTATTTTTTATTAGGGAAAATTTTTATTGTTGGGAGCATGTTTTTTTTATATGAGTACCGCTTTTTTGATATAAGTTTCAAGTGGTATTTTTGGATTTTAGCGTTTTTATTATACGACTTCACAGTTTTTTTTATACACTTTTTAGGACATAAGGTTCGTGTTTTGTGGTGTATTCATGGAGTACATCATACAGCAGAAGAAATGAATTTAACTGTAGTTGCAAGAGGCTCAATTTTTGATGTGTTTTTTACTCCTTTTAATTTTATTTGGCTACCCGTCTTAGGTTTTCATCCGTTAATGATTTTTGTTATTGAGCCTATAGCACGTTTATATGCAACTTTAACACACACAAGTGAGAGTTTTGTAGGAAGATTAAAATGGTTAGAGTTTTTATTTATAACGCCTTCTGTCCACAGAGTGCACCATGCAAAAAATCATATTTATTTAGATAGAAATTATGGAGAAACACTTTCTATTTGGGATCGTATTTTTAAAACTTTTCAAACGCAATTAGATGATGAGAAAATTCAATATGGAATTATGCATGATAAGTTAAATAGTGAAAGTTTTTGGCATGTTCAGTTTTTAATGTGGAAGGAATTATGGATAGATGTAAAAAATGCACCTGGTTTTTCTAATAAAATTAAATATCTATTTATGTCTCCAGGATGGAATCATATTGATGGAGGAAAGAAAGCCGAAGTGTATCGTGAAGATGCATGGAAAGAAAAAGGTTTTTATCAAATTAAATAAATTATTTACGAAATTGTTTAGGAGTTAATTGTTCGTTTTTTTTAAAAGCTGCTGTAAAATGGGTAGCATTTTTATAGCCAACTAATTCTGCTATTTCGTAAATAGGTTTTGAAGTATTGTATAATAATTTTTTAGCTTCTTCCATTCTTGCTTTCAAAGAGTATTTAAAAATGCTTTCACCAAAAAAGCGTTTAAATTCTTTTTTTAAAGTTAATTCGTTGAGGTATGTTTTTTTTGCAAGTTCATTTACTGAAAACTGAATATCTAAATTAGAAGTAATTATTTTTTCAGCAGCATAAATTTTCTTAGCAATATTATTATTATTATTTAATACTTTTTGTTCTTTAATTTCTATTTGAATAGATAACAATTCTAGTACTTTAGATTCAAAAAACAAACGTTTTAAAATACCTGTACGTTTATCTAGCATTAATTCGTTAAGAATATCTTGTGCTTTATTATTTAATAAAAAAGTATGATGATTACGAATTTTATCAATGGCATATTTTTCAAATATTGGTAAAAGGATATCTAAATCATGTTTTTCAATAAAATTTAAAGACATTTTTATAGAAATTTCTTTAATTTTTTTTTCTTTAGAATAAGTAATAGATCTATTTACTCTAGAAATATAAGAGATATGACTTTCAAGATTTTCTTGATAAAATTCAATATTTTCATCTTTAAAATTGATTTTTTTTTCTCCTTCTATAAGTGCTGAAAAAAGTAAATAATTTAATTTTTTTTGCTTGTAGAATTTTAAATTTTCATGAAGTTTAATGTCTAATTGGCTAATAGACAACCCGTTAAAAGAGTGGTTGATTAAAAAACCAGTTCCAAAGACAGTTTTAATTTCAAATATTTTTGTTATTAAACCACATTTATTATAATTAGCTTTTAAATCACAAACTTGTTCTAAGTTTTCAAAGTGCTTTTTTTGTTCAACTACCTCCAAATTTCGTTTTTTTATACACGACACTTAAAAAGCAATTTAATATTACTTTTTTAACATAAAATAGTTAGTTTGAATGTCGGGGGACATATTTATTTATGCAAATATAATTTTTAATTAGTCTAAATAAAATAAAAATAAACAAAAAATATTTAATTTAGGGCAAAAAAAAAAGAACCTAATTAAGGTTCTTTTTTTATTTTATATAATGTGTTTTTTGGCTATTTAACTATAAATTTAGAAATACCAATTCCTTCTAAAACTAAATAATATACACCAGAAACAAGATTATTTGTATCTATACTTTTAGTATATGTATTTTTTGCATCTGTTGTAATTACTTTTTGACCAACAGTATTGTAAACAATCACTTTATTAATTGTTAAATCTTTTGAAGCTATTGTTAATTGGTTTCCAGTAACTGGAATAGGGTATACACTAATACCTTTACGTTGTAAATTATTATCTACAACACTTAAACTATCGTCTGAACAAGAAGGGTTACCATAGATTTTTACTTCTTCAATACTATTCCAACCACTTCCTTCACTATTACCAAATCCATATATTCTAACATATCTAGCTTCAATTAAGCTTAAGTCAAAGTCTTGGTATGCTTCAGTAGTTAATAAAGTACTAGAAACTTCTGTATATGAATCTGTAAAATTTGTTCCATCAGAAGAAGTAGCTATAGATACTTTTGTTGTTCTTTGTGTAGATTTATGAAAGTAAATACTAACTTTAGTTAAAATACGCTCACAGGTTAAATCATATGTCAAATACGCAGATCCATCTAAAGCATCAGCTGACCAACGTGTATCAGTTAAATCATCAATTGTGTTTTCAGGTCCGTTAGTTATACTTCCATCAGTATTTACTTGAGTTCCAACAGCTGTAACTGTAGTTGTTAATTCAACAGCATCATTAACGGTAAAACTTCCATCGGATTGGGTTACATTTATAGAAGTAGATAAATCATTTCCTCCGCTAACTTCATTTATAAAAATAGTTCCAGTTCTTTCAACACCAGTAGTGTTTTCTTCAACAGTAATAGTAATTAGTGATACACCAGATCCAGACGTTTCATTTATTGCTAACCAAGAAATATTTTCAGTAATTTCCCAATCTACGTTAGCAATAATACTAAAGGTTCTATTATTACTAGCTTCCTCTTCAAAAGCCATTGTATTAACATTTGTTGTTAAAGTTGGCTCAGATACAATTGCTGCACCAAAACCTAGAGTTACTCCAACATCTTCTGTTTTGTATGGAAGATTTGCTCCTCCAGCATTAAACTCTTCTGCACCAGCATCAAAACTAGTTTCTCTATTTCCTCCTAAAATATCAGCAGTTAAAAAAGAATAAGAACCTACTCCAGAATCAACAGCTGCACTCATTGAAGTCAATTCATAAAAATCATCGCCAGCACTTAATAAGTTATCTGTAACAGTTATGTTGTTATCAACATTATTTGTTAAATCCCAACTTCCACTTTGTGTTATATTCCCGGCATAAGATGAAGTTCCTGTAGGAGCTGTATCTTCTTCCAATGCACTAGTAGAACAGTTTAACATAATATTATTAGCAACAATTAAATTTTCAGGAGCTAAAGTTAAATCACTACTTACAGTAGTACCAATGCGTAAACCATAATCACAATTTACAAAAGTATTATTTATAATAGTGGCATCTTTTACTTGATAATACCCATTTAAAGCAGTATCAACTCTACCATTAGAAACATTTATACCACCAGTAGCATTTGAACTAGAACCAGATGCTTTTAAAGAATTAATACCTTCTATATAATTGTTATAAACTTTATGTCCTTCACCAATTACACGAACACCTCCAGAAAAGGTATTATTTTCTGCAAAGAAAAAGTTATCATAAACTTCACAATTATCTCCATGTCTTAAAGTTAAAGTACCAGAATACTTTCTAAAAGTATTATTGTAATATTTGTTTTGACCAGATTTGTTTGAAATAACTTCTACTTCACCGAAAAAATTATAAAAATAATTACTGTAAACTTCCGTAAAAGAATCATCTAAAGAGGTAGAGCTATTCCCTATACGAATAGCATCTTGATCATTATCGTCATTAACACCGTTTATAGGCGTTCTATCTGCAAAATAATTATGGTGTATTTTTAAATAATCAGCATCTGTTGAATTTCTATTATCATTGATAATACTACCAACACCATATTTACCTATAAAAGAATTATAAGCAATTTCATTGTATTGTCCATCCGTAAGAACCCATTTAAACTTAAGCTCTTTCTGAGCTTCTGTTCCATTGTAACTATCTATTTTATTATTTATAACTTTACAGTTGTTACATTCTTTTAATTCAAATATAGGCTCTATTTCAGATGTATCTGCAACTAAGTTTTCTGGATCTTGAAAAACCAAACCAGAAACAGTAATATATGAACCTTTCATATATACTCTAGAATTACCTGTCATTAAAACAGATCCAGCTGTTTCAGCAGTAATTGTTATAGGTGCACTTGAAGAACCATTTTTTCCAGAAATAGATATAAAAACATCTTTCCATGTTCCATTTGCTAATGTAATTGTTGTTCCCGCTGTAGCACTACTAATAGCAGTATTTAATTCAGTTTCATTATTAACAGTTGTTTGTGAAAATAAAGAAATACTAAATAATAGGGATAAAAAGAGAATTGTTAATTTGTTAACAGTCATAATAATTTTTAATATTATTTTATGCTGTAAAAGTACTGAAAACTTTCTTTGTTTTTAATTTTAAAGCTTTGTAGCGTAGAGTTTTACGAATATATTAATTCTTAATATATTTATGTGCTAAAAATATAATTATACCCCCAGTTATGTACATAGATAATGTATATATAGAAGCAGCTACAGCAAATTTTGTGTTATTTAATAGTACTATAGCAATTGTTATTGCTAGTGCAGAATTTTGAATTCCTGACTCAATTGAGATTGATAAAGCCTGTGGAGTTTTAAGTTTTATAAGTTTAGCAGAAATAAAACCTATTAAAGCAGTACTAATATTTAATAAGAAAGTACTTATACCAGCTTGTTGTAAATAGTTTAATAAATTGTATCTCTCTTTAAAAAGGACACCTAGAATTATGGATAATAAAACAATTGTAGAGACTGTACGAACAAGTTTTTCCGTTTTTAAAGCAAATATAGGTTTGTAGTATCTAATCAGCATTCCTAAAATAATTGGAATAATAATAACAACAGCAATTTGGCCTAACGTTTCTAGTAAGCTTAATTTGATAGTATTTTCTTCCTTTATAAAGTAGGATAAAGAGAAATTAATAATGATTGGTATCGTGAATACGGAAAAAATGCTACTAATGGCGGTTAGAGAAACTGACAAGGCTAAATCTGCTTTAGCTAAATAACAAATTAAATTAGAAACAGCCCCTCCAGGGCATGCTGAAAGAATCATAAACCCAACAGCAATTTCTGGTTGCATTGGAAATAAAAAGATAATACTAAAACCTATAATAGGTAATAGTATTAATTGATTAATTAAGCCAACAACTACTGCTTTTGGTTGTTTTAAAACGTTTCTAAAGTTATCTGGAATTAATGATAATCCCATTCCTAACATTATTAAAATTAAAGCAATACCAATAATTATAGTTGTTGTTTTATCCATTTAATATTTTATTTTAAGTGCTTCAAAAATATGACTTATTGTCCAAGCTGGTCCAACCATTAAAAATTGAAGATCTTTAATAAAAGAAGGCTTTTTACCTTCATGTTTATGACCTATAAGTTGAATAATCCAAGCTAATACGAATATTCCCACCATAACAATCCAAAATGGTATTATATTAGAAACTTGTATTTGATAAATACCAGCTAGTACCAATATAGAAAAAATAAGCATCCCAAAAAATAATGGTAATGATAATTTTAAATAGTATAATGATCCAACTATTATAAATAATGTTCCAAAATGCATGAATGGAGCTAAATAACTAGGTACTATATTTGTTAATATGTTTCCAGTTGGAATCATAGATATTAAACCTATTAAACTAAAAAAAATTGCAGGGACACAAAAATAATGAACTGCTTTGTTAAATTTAGTTTGATGACTTTCAGCATATTGATTTAATAATGAATCAATTTTCCTCATAATATATTAATTTATGTTTTTTATGATGTTCTTTTAACCTTTACTCTTTAATATAATATTATGTATGTGATAGAATTTACCAATATGAAAATTATTATAAGAACAAAAGAACTAAACACAATTTTACAAATAGTTTACTACCTATAAAATAACATAGTTTTATAAAACAGATTATTTACCGTTTTGTTTTAAAATAATTTAAAACAAAAAAGAGTTCGATTAATATCGAACTCTTAGTTATTGTTATTTTATATATAGATTATCTCTCTCTACGCCTTCTACCGAATCCACCTGAGTTTCTATCAGAAGAACTTCTTCTTTCTGATGATCTTTCAGAAGATCTTTCTGATGAACGATTACTAGATCTTCTAGAATCTCCAGAAGAACTTTCAGACCTTCTTCTTCCGTATCCGCCACCATTTTTGTTACCAAAAGATTTTTTACCTCCTTGACGACGTCCTCCACGGCCACCGCCACCTCTATCAGACTTAGTAATTTCTATGTTAACAAAACGACCGTCAAATTCTGGCTCGTTGTTTTTGAATGCATCTAAAGTCGCTTCTTTAAAATTCTTGTCAATTTCAAAGAAAGAAAAAGTATCTAAAATATCTATAGCTCCAATCTCTACTTTATCAGCGATCTTCTGGTCGTTAATTAAACCAATTAATTTTGCAGGGTTAAGACTGTCTTTTCTCCCTAAGTTAATAAAGAAACGAGTCATATTTTCATCTCTATCTCTACCACCTCTAGATCTTTCATTGTCTCTAGAAGAAACATCGTTTAAATCTTGAGCATTTTGATAATATGATAAGAATGTATTGAATTCTTTAGAAACAAATTTTTGAATTAATTCTTCTCTAGTTAAGTCTGCTAATTTTTCATAAACAGCAGGTAAGAAAGATTCTATTTCACTAGTATTTACTTCAGTATTATGTACTTTATCTATAATAGTAAAGATTTGTTTTTCACAAATTTCTTTTCCGGTAGGAACAGTTGATTGAATGAACTTCTTTTTAATAATTCTTTCTATAGAACGAATACGACCTTGTTCTTTTTTAGAAATTAAAGCAATAGAAATTCCTTTACTACCTGCACGACCAGTACGACCACTACGGTGATTATAATTTTCAACCTGATCTGGTAATTTATGGTTTATAACGTGTGTTAAATCATTAACATCAATACCTCTTGCAGCAACATCTGTAGCTACTAAAATTTGTATTGTTTTTTTACGGAACTTTTCCATAACACTATCACGCTGTCCTTGTGATAAATCACCATGTAAAGAATCGGCACTATAACCGTCTCTAATTAAATTATCGGCAACTTGTTGTGTTTCTCTACGCGTTCTACAAAAAACAATAGCATAAATTTCAGGATTAGCATCAGCAATTCTTCTCAATGCAGGGTAACGAGTTCTTTCCGTTACTATGTATTGTTGATGTGTTACATTGTCTGATCCTGAATTTTTTTCACCTGAAGTAATTTCAACAGGAGAATCCATGTAGTTTCTAGCAATAGCTTCTACTTCTCTAGGGAATGTTGCAGAAAATAATAACGTTTGTTTAGTTTCAGGTGTAGCACTTAAGACTTTATCTAAATCGTCTTTAAATCCCATATTAAGCATTTCATCAGCTTCATCTAAAACTAACCATTGTACATTACCTAATCTTAAGGCTCTACGGTTAATTAAATCTACTGTTCTACCTGGTGTACCTACTACAATTTGTACTCCTCTTTTTAATTTTCTAATTTGCTCGTCTATATTAGATCCACCATAAACTGTAGTAGTTTTAAGGTTTGGCATATATTTAGAAAATTGTTCTATATTTTTTCCAATCTGTACAGCTAATTCACGCGTTGGTGATAATATAATGGCTTGTACATTAGTATTGGTTTGATCTATTTGTTCTAAAATAGGTAAGCTAAAAGCAGCTGTTTTTCCAGTTCCTGTTTGTGCAAATGCTTTTAAATCTGCTGTTGAAGAAATTATTTGTGGAATTGCTTTTTCTTGTATAACTGTTGGTTTTTCATAACCTAAATCAGTTAACGCACGGTTTATAGGCTCTTGCAAGCCTAAGTCTAAAAATGTTGACATACTGTGATTTTTAAGGAATTCACAGATGCCCACCCGCGAATTCTAATATTAATTAAATTGTACTTACTAAATGTATTGTAAGTTTTTGGACGGCGCAAAAGTACGTTAAATAAAAGTATAATTAGCTAAAATATAAGTTTTTTTATAAACTGGCAATTTGTTTTTCAATTTTATCTGAAGATAAAGCACCATAGCTGTTCTTAATTACTCCTTTTTCATTAATTAAAATAACTCTTGGATATTTACTAGTTAAAAATTTATGAGCTTCACTTTTTTCATTTAAAGAACATTGAATGTCAATATCAATATTATTTATGTATCCTTTATTATTAGTGTTAATAATTAAAAAATTAACCTCTGGGTTTTTATTAACTAAGTATTTTAATCTAGAAATTAACCAGTCATTTGAATGTCTTTTTCCTGTAAAATAGAGTACTGTTTTTTTATTTCCAATTACTTGATCTATTGGCTCAATACTATTATCAGGTTTTAAAACAGTAAAAGAAGGTGATTTTTGTTCATCTTTTAAATAGGATATATCCTTTAAAAGTGAAGCAAGTCTCTTTTTATCTTTTTCGTTTGTAGATAGTTCAAAGAATGTATTAAATGCTTTTTGATTAACATTAGCAGAAGAATTATTATAAAAATGACGAATAGTTATATGTCTTAATAATCTGTTTTTTTGAGTGGTATCAGTAATTTTCTTATTTATGTTGTTAAGCAATAAAGGAGTAAAATCAATACTTTCTCTTTTAATGTTTTTCTCATAAACAGTACTATGTAAGTTAGCATAAACATAATTTCTATACGGAGTATAGAACATTAAACTGTCTTTATTAATACATGTGTTTTTTCTGTGAGATAAAAAAGTACTATCTAAAACTTCAGGAATTACTTTGGTATAATTATCGATATTAAAGTTTTCTACCCTAGTTTTTAAAGGATAGGTTAAAGCTAATTTTAGAATGTTTAAAAACTTTTCTGATGTTTCTTTATTATTAATCTTATAATCTTCTAAAAAACTTAATTTTTGATTTTTTACTGAATCTATTTTCAACTTAAAATCAGGAGCACTCAAACCATAAAATCCATAGAATTTTTTATTATCAATTTCATTTTGAATAAATGTTTCAATTAGAACATTGTTTCTATCAGCATTGTTACCTGTAAAAACTAAAGATTCGTCAAAATCCCATGTGTTTAAGCGTAAAAGCAAACTGTCTTTTGGTTCTAAATATACATATTGGTGTTCTACACCATGTTTAAAATAATATAAACCAGCTTTTATATTTTCTAGTTTACTCATAAAAGTATTATTTTTATTGATTTTTATAGAATCAATAATGCTTTCATTCTTATATAAGACAACGTATTTAGATTTTGGATTGATAATCTTACCACCAAAATAAGTATACTTATCTTCTTTAGTACTGCTACAACTAGCAAGTACAAGGAACAAAAAAGGAACTAAATATTTACTCATATTATTTACACTAAACTAAGTCTTCAAAAATAGAAAGATGAAACAAGTTAGCTTGTTAATTAGATGTTAAAAGAAATTAAAGTATTCTTTAATTTTTTATTAATGTAAATAATTGATTACAAATAGTTGTAAAAAAAAGAGATTTTATATTTTTGCACGGAAATTTAAAAAACAAAAAATGTTATCAGTATCTAATTTATCTGTTCAGTTTGGAAAGCGTGTTTTATTTGATGAAGTAAATACCAAGTTCGTACAAGGTAATTGTTATGGAATTATTGGAGCAAATGGAGCTGGTAAATCTACTTTCTTAAAAATATTATCTGGTGTAATGGAACCAACTTCTGGTCATGTAAATTTAGAGCCTGGAAAAAGAATGTCGGTTTTAACACAAGATCATTATGCTTTTGATGAGTATACTACTTTAGAAACCGTTTTAATGGGGAATAAAGAGTTACATAAAATAAAAAGTGAAATAGATGCTTTATATGCAGATTATACAGATGAAAATGCCGAAAAAATAGGTGAGTTACAAGTTACCTTTGAAGAAATGGACGGTTGGAATGCTGATGCAGCTGCAGCTACTTTATTGTCAAACTTAGGTATAAAAGATGAAGATCATTATACATTATTGGCAGATTTAGACCCAAAGAAAAAAGTACGTGTATTATTAGCACAATGTTTGTTTGGTAATCCTGATGTATTAATAATGGATGAGCCTACCAATGATTTAGATTTTGAAACGATTGCTTGGTTAGAGAATTTCTTAGCAAATTATGATAATACAGTAATTGTGGTATCGCATGACCGTCACTTTTTAGATTCAGTTTGTACTCACATTTCAGATATTGATTATAATAAGATTAACCATTATTCTGGTAATTATACATTTTGGTATGAATCTAGTCAATTAGCATCAAAACAAAGAGCACAGCAGAACAAAAAAGCAGAAGATAAAAAGAAGGAATTAGAAGAATTTATTCGTCGTTTCTCTGCAAACATGGCTAAATCTAAACAAGCAACTTCTCGTAAGAAGATGATTGAGAAATTAAATGTTGATGAAATTAAGCCTTCGAGTCGTCGTTATCCTGCTATTATTTTTGATAGAGATAGAGAAGCTGGAGATCAAATTTTAAATATAGAAGGATTAAGCAAATCTTTTGAAGGAGAAACATTATTTGCTAAAGTTGATATTAATTTAAATAAAGGAGATAAAGTTGCTATAATTTCAAAAAACTCTAAAGCAGTTTCTGCATTTTATCAAATTATTTCTGGAAATGAAGATGCAGAACAAGGAAAATATAGTTGGGGTGTTACTACAACTCAATCATATTTGCCTTCAGATAATTCATCGTTTTTTCAAAATGGAGAGTTAAACTTAGTAGATTGGTTACGCCAATATGCTCAAACAGAAGAAGAACGTGAAGAAGTCTTTTTACGTGGATTTTTAGGAAAGATGATTTTTTCTGGAGAAGAAGCTTTAAAAAGTAGTAATGTATTATCTGGAGGAGAAAAAGTACGTTGTATGTTATCAAGAATGATGATGACAAGAGCTAATGTGGTTTTATTAGATGAACCTACAAATCACTTAGATTTAGAGTCAATTCAATCTTTAAATAATTCGTTAATTAATTTCAAAGGAACAGTATTGTTTTCTACACATGATCACGAGTTTGCACAAACTGTAGCAAATAGAATTATTGAAATTACACCAAAAGGTGTTATAGATAAATATTCTACTTTTGATGATTATTTAAATGATCCAAAAATAAAAGAGTTAAGAGATAAAATGTATTCTTAAGGTCTATAAAATTAAGAGTTTAATAAGTTGAAAGTTCATTTTTAAACTTATTTTAACCAAAATAAAACCCGAAAAGTTATTAACTTTTCGGGTTTTTAGTTTTTAAATTGATAAGTTATTTTTTCTGAATAGGACTAACAATTTCTACATCACTAAAAGCAATAGCACCTCTTACAACACCATCTATTGTTGTTTTTAAAGCTTCTATTAATTGCATTTTAAGTTGAGATTTATGATAGATTAAACTTACTTCTCTTGCAGGAGGAGGAGTAACAAATTCTCTTAAGTATGATTTATCATTTTCATTTAAATCTAAAGTATTTAAATATGGTAATAACGTCATACCTAAACCATCTTTAGAAAGTTTTATTAAAGTATCAAAGCTTCCACTTTGTAATTGAAAATGTTTACTGGTATCTTTTTTATTTGCTCTACACAAGTTTAAAACGCTATCCTTAAAACAATGACCATCTTCTAGTAAAAGAATATCTTCAATTTCTAATTGGTCAGTTTTAATTTTGTTATTATCATATAGTCTGTGTCCTTGTGGAATTAAACCAACAAAAGGTTCGTAGTATAATACACGTTCTTTAATAGATTCGTTTTCTAAAGGAGTTGCAGCTAAAGCAGCATCTATATGTCCATCAGTTAATTTTCTAATAATTTCTTCTGTAGTTAATTCTTCAATAATTAATTGAACTTTTGGATATTTCCTTGTAAAAACCTTTAAAAACATAGGCAATAAAGTAGGCATTACAGTTGGTATAATTCCTAATTTAAATTCTCCACCGATATATCCTTTTTGTTGATGAACAATATCAATAATTCTATTACTTTCATCAACAATAACTTTTGCTTGTTCAACAATTTTTTCACCAACTGGCGTTAATTGTATTGGTTTTTTAGATCTGTTAAATATTTTAGCATCTAATTCATCTTCTAATTTTTGAATTTGCATACTTAACGTTGGTTGTGTAACAAAACAATTTTCCGCAGCAACCGTAAAGTTTTTATGCTCTGCTACAGCTAAAGTATATTTTAATTGAGTGATGGTCATCGATAATTTTTTTTGATAAAGATATTAAAATTATCAATTTAGATGATAGTGTATTCCTGTTTTATTTCAATTAAATTTGTAATGCTGTTAAAGCTAAAAAAAACAAGGAAATTATGACAAAAACAATATTAGGATTAGATAAAGAGAAATCGGAAAGATTAGTAGTAGATTTAAATTCGCTATTAGCAAATTTTCAAACATATTATCAGAATTTAAGAGGGTTACACTGGAATATTAAAGGGAAAAACTTTTTTGAATTACACGTGAAGTTTGAAGAGTTATATACAGATTCTCAAGAAAAAATAGATTTGATTGCTGAACGTATTTTAACCTTACAAGGTGTTCCATTACATACTTTTGAAGATTATATTAAAGAAGCAAAAGTACCTGTAGGAAAAAATGTTAGTAAAGATGAAGAAGCCGTAAACTTAGTAATCGCTTCTTTAGCAGAATTATTAAAAATAGAAAGAAGTATTTTAGAAACTGCTGATGAAGCAGAAGATGAAGGGACAAACTCTATGATGAGTGATTTTATAGCAGAACAAGAAAAAACAATTTGGATGTTAAATGCTTGGTTAGGTTAAGAAATATATTAAGTAAATAAAAAATAGCAATGGAATTTTCCATTGCTATTTTTTATTTTTATAGATAAGATTAATTAGCTTAATGATTGTTTTTTTCAGCAATTAATTTCTTTTGGTAACGACCTTGAACAATATCAACAATAACCAAAATAGCAATTACAAAGTAAAAAGTAGTTTTACTCATAGGTACAATTTCATTTCCAAATATTTTAATATGTGCTAAATGTCCACCTTCAGTAATTAACATAATTCCAACGATAAAAAGTATAAATAAACCTAATACTTCATACATTCTATTTTTAGCTAAGAAAGCAGAAACTTTATCTGCTAAAAGTAGCATCAATAAACCACTACTAACAATAGCAATAGCCATAATAATAAAAGCAGTTAAAGAACTTTCTTTAGCAATATCACTGGTTAAACCTATGGCAGCTAAAATAGAATCAAAAGAAAAAACTAAATTCATAATAACAATACTTACCACAACTGCGTTTGCTGTTTTTTTAGATTTAGTATCATTTTCAACATCATGATTAAGGTCTTGTAAAGAAATCATATGCCAAATTTCTTTGATAGCTGTATAAAGAATAAAACCACCACCTGCTAAAACAATTAAACTATGTCCGGTAAAAGCAAAGTGAAGAGACTCTCCAAGACCTCCTGTTAAAAAAGAAAAAGGTTCTTGAAAAAAATCTATAATAGAAACCAAAACGAATAAAAGAACAATTCTTAATACAATTGCTATTAAAATACCTAGTTTTCGTACTCTTTTTTGATCGGCTACTGGAGCTTTTTTAGATTCTAAAGAAATATATAAAAGATTATCAAATCCTAATACGGCCTGTAAAAGAATCAACATTAAAAGTGTAAAAATACTCGTTAGCATAGTTTTTTTTATTAATTAATTATTCGTCAAATATATCTGTAAACTCACACATATACAATTGAAGGTTAACTATTTTTTAATTTGATGGGAAAACTTATTTTTGAAATGTAATAAAATAAGCTAGGAAAGATTCACATAGTTTTTTGTAGTTAAATATAATTGGTATCATGGGATTTCTTTTAGGTATAACTTTTTCTTTAATTTTTGCAATTTATAGATATTATGAATCAAAAAAAATAGATAAAGAGACAGATGAATTTTTGGAGAAAAAAAGAAAAGAAGAATTAAAGGAACTTATTGTAAATAGGAAAGTTCGTGTTAATTTAAATGAATTTAATGAGGATAGGTTTTGGGAGTTGATTAAAGAGATATCAGTTAAAAGTAAGAATAGTTATAAAAATCAATTAGGACTTCTTAAAGACTTATTAATAAAAATGAGTCCAGAAGAGTTAATTGAATTAGATAATTTATTAAAAAGATTAATTAATGATTTTATAAGTTATGATATTGCTGCAGCCTCATATATTATATTAAAATCAAAAGAATCAAACAGTTTGGTTTTGTTAATGAATGTTTTAATGATGAAAGGAAGGGTTTTTTACAAGAATGCTTGTTTAAATCCAAACTTAATAATAGGAAAAGAGTTTAATGATATTATTGATCTGATATTACCAGACCTTATATTGGAAGTTTATGCTATTAAAACTGATGAGTTAATACCTTTAGAGGAAGGAGATTATATAAAAGAAATTAAAGGAGAAAAATGAAAGGAAAATGAGATTCCAAGTAGATATTCTGAGCTTTGGGATGCTTATGCATAAAGTTTTATAAACTGAGAACCAAAGTGGTGAGGTTAGTTTCTGTTATATCAATTCTAAAGTAAATAACTTTTCTTTTTGAAGAAAGTATTCATCAAAAACACGATTAAGTGTATTTTCATAGCTATTAAAGCTAGAGGTTTCATTAGTTAGATAAAAAGAGTTAATTGCTTTTGAAGCTTCTGAGGCACAAAACAAAGCATTAGAAATTCCATGAGAAGAAACAGGACTAAAAGCAATTGCTGCATCTCCAACGGCTAAACAGTTGTTACTGTATATTTTATTAGCTTTGGATGAATTTGCTTGTTTTCCAATAACTTTATAGTTACCAATAAAAGGTAAATAGTGTTTTAATACTTGTGTGTTTAACAATATATGCTTCCAGTTAGAAAAAGATATAAATTGTTTGTGTAATAATGAATTTCTTGTAATGTAAAGAGTGATTATATCTGTAGTTTCATTGAGATTAGAAATAGTTCCCCAACCATTTTCAAAAGATTCTGTAAAAAAACCGTATTTTAAATGAGGTCCAGTTTTTGGAACATAACATATAAAAGCTAAATTCTCATCATAGGCTTTTGATCCAATATTAAAATGTTTAAGAATAGCTCTTTTTCGTCCTGTTGCATCAATAATAAAATCACTTTTAATTGTTGTTTTTTCATTATCTGTAGTAAGAGTTGTAATTACAGTATTCTCTTTTTGTTGTATTTCTAAAATTTGATTGTAATTTATACTTTGTGTTTGCGAACTGTTTTTTAAGTCGGATAATAATTTACGTTTATCTAATTTTAATCCATATTTATAAGGATTGTGTTTAAAAAATAACTCTTCATGAATTTGATTACTATTCCATTTAGATTCATAACCATAAGTTTTAGTAGCACAATCTTTAAAAAGGGAAAGTAACTCTAAGCGATTAAGTAAAGATAATGTAGAAGGAGGAATCGTTTCCGCAAGTATAGGAGTAGCTGTGTTTAGTTTTCTATCTAAAAGAATAGTATTGATTCCTTTTTGTTTTAATAAATGATTTAAAATGAGTCCTGAGACTCCTTGTCCAACAATAAGTACGTTTGTTTTTAAGTGAGTCTCAGGATTCATAATTATTTTATAATTAAGTAAAAATTAGAAGCAGATTCAGATCCACCACATTTATCAATATAATTCACTTGAATAGTAACAAAGTTGTTAGCAAAAGATGCTACTTTTTCTGTAATATTTATTGGAGCCAGTGGCGTAATTTTTCCACTACAACCATTACTAAAATCTTCTGTTAAAACAGATTTTCCGTTAATTTTAAGTTCTAAAACATCATCAACATAAACTTCTCCAGCGCCATCTTTGGTGGATGATAAGTATATTTTTCTATTTGCTGGTAACCAAACCATTTCTCTAGTATTTGTGTAAAAAACACTTGGAGGAGTTGATCGAGCTGGTCTTGGAGTTATTTCTTTCCCTAAAAAGACAATAGTAGTATCTCTAACATTTTTACTTTCAGACGCAACATATACAGTTTCAGGAATTTCATGCAAACCATCAACGTTTGCTTCTTGTCCGGAAACAACTCCAATATCTTTCCATTTATACACCATATTTATCAATCCATTCTGATAACCACCTTCTGCATGATAACCAACATAACCAGTATCGGTAGTCATTAACCAAGGAACTCTATTTGCATAAATAAATTGTTTAGTTTCATCAGTAATACTACTATCACGCATTTTTACCAAACTTTCTTCTGTTAAAACATCAACAGGTAAATTTGCAGCCCACCAAGCTGGTATTGGATATTGTGTATCCATAAATACTTTTTGACAACTTCCTGCATCAGATTGCCAAGGAATTCCCATCCATTTTGTTAAATCACCAGGAGTTGTTTTCCACAACCAATTTGCTTCGTGTGATGAATCCATTGAAGCTTTTACATCATCAGAATCCATTTGAAAGCCAAAATCGTTATAAAAAATACGCTTTTGTTCTTCTTTAGTTGCTGCAGCAATTCTTATTTCACGTAAACCAAAGAAAGAAGCTTCTTCTGAAACTTTAGGATACGTTAATTTATTTTCAGCATAAATTTGTTCATGACGCATTGGCCAAGTTAATTCTACACCAGGATGAAAACCTCCACCATATAAAGTCTCTAAAACTGCACGTGTCATTAACAAAGCGCTTTTTGCAGGATCTTTTGCTGCTTCTGTAAACATGTTTTGATAATGTAAACCAACAATGTCTATTGGTTTTAAGTGTTTGTACTTTTCAACATCTAAATCAATATGTACACTAGCAAAGTTTCCGTCTTTCCAGTTTCTTAATTGGTCATATAAAATAGGAGGAATTGCAAACCATTGTGCTGGACTTCCTGGGTAATTAATTCCATCACCTGGGTAAAAAGGATATTTTATATCTTCTGTTCCTCCTCCAGTATTTGTGATATCAGTTGTACTTTTACTAGGTATTATAGGTTCGTTATTATAATTATAAACGGGATTTCTAAATAAATTAAATATTTTTTCTCTTACAGGCTGTGCTTCAGGGCTATTGTTATATAAAGATTTAAAATCTTCTGTACTTAATTTATCTATTACTTCTTTAAATGAAGGGGCTAAAAAGTCACTTACATTTACCCATTGCATTCTGTATAATCTATATAAAACAGGAAAAACTAAACTAAAATCTGTTTTAGAAGTTTCATTTGCTGCTCCACAAATAAGATCGTACATTGTAGATATCGGTTGTATTTGAGGTGCATAATCTGGTGGAGCAGAAGCTACCCAAGCTGCAGATTTAGCGTCATTAAGCTCATAAGTATTTCCTTCAATAGTAACTTTTGCAGTAATACGGCCATCACAAATATCATCATACCAATTAGAGTTATCAGCAAAGTCAGTGTTTAAATCAGACGGATTTAATGCAGCGGAAACACCATCAGCAGGATAAAAGATTAAAGTTCCTTCATCATATTCTATCGTTCCTAAATTTACATCTTTAGCTTCCATATTCATGGCAGCTGCAATTCTACTTTTTTTACCTGTACTTAAAGGAAAAGGAAACTGACCTCCAATTTTTGTTTTTTTATTGTTTTCAGAAACAGATACAGGAGTAGGACTGTTTATTAATTCCTTTCTATAGTTGTTATCACTTTTATTGATTAGTTTTTCATTTAATACATTTGGGTTTCTACGAGATGTACTAATACCAGGTGCTATTTTTTCAGTAAAAAAATTAGGACTTAAGTTTTCATTATCTGTTTTAACAGAAAGGTCTAAACTATTATTAAAGTCGTACCAAAAAGGTTTTTTATTAGCAACTTCAACTGTCCATTCAATATCACTAATATCTGTGTCTATTTTGCGAATAGGATTTCCTTGATCGTCGCATTCATATATATAAAAACGTTGTGCTTGTTTTTTTAGAGCACCATCTGCAGTACGATATTCTTTACCTTTTTCAAATAAATTAGCCCAAGGAACTTCAGGACTAAAAACAACTTGGTTTTTTTCCGCAGGACCATTTCCCATCCTGGCTATTCCAATAGATGGATAAATTTTTAAATTCATAATAGTATAGTTTATATGGTTAAAAACATAATTAGATGACTAAATTTATGAATAAGAGAAAGAGAATAAACCAAAAAAGCCATGAGCGTATTGTTTTTTGGAATAAAGAAGTATTAAGTTGTAGTTTAAAATTTTAAAACAAATATTTAATTAGAATTCGTATACCAACAAAAGCAACTAAGATTGCTGTTGCTTTTTTTAATTGAATAGGAGTTAAAATAGAATTACTTATTCTACTACCAATTTGTCCACCTATAAAAACAGTTATTAATAACATAGTAGTTAAATTCCAATCAATGGTAAAATTAGGATTTATATATTGCCCCAATAAACCAGCAATAGAGTTTACTAAAATAAATAAACTAGCAGTAGCGGCTATTTTTTTTGGTGTATTCCAATTTGTTAAATGAAGTAAAGGAGCTAAAAATATACCGCCTCCAATACCCACCATTCCAGATATAAAGCCTATAATTCCACCATAACTAGCATTTTTAGAAATATTTAGATTGGAGTTTCTTTCATTGGTTACACTAATTTTTTTTGATATCCACATGGTAATAGCAGCAAATAATAATGTTATACCTAAAAGAATAAAAAAGAAAGTCTGATTTATTTTTAGATATCCGCCTAAAAAAGCCATTGGAACACTGAAAATAATTAATGGAAGTATCTTTTTAAGATCATATGTTTTTTGTTTCTGATAAAGTAAAACATTTCCAATAACAACAACAATGTTGCACAAAAGAGAGGTAGCTCTAATTTGTGTATAAAGAATTCCAGTTAAAGCAAGTATTGCTAAATAGCTAGAGCCACCACCAAAACCAACAGAAGAATATAATATAGCTACAATAAAAAAAAGTAAAGCAATATACCAGTTCGTTAAAAAAAGTTCAAGAATTAAATCAATACTCATAAAACAAATATAATTTTCTATTTCTAGAAAAATCAAAAAACATTAAAACATTTAAAGTTGATATTTAGGTAACATTAATAAAGGTAATTCATATTCCTTTTTTTAGAATTAAAAGCACTGAAAGTAAGCTTATTTATGAGTAAAGTTTAATTAGAAACTTAAAAAGTATAATAATGGATTAGATATGTATTAAAGTTTTATGAGTGATGTTCTTAATAATTTAATAATGTTTTTAACATTAGATTGATGTTTTGTTAAAATTATAGAAGTTTTAACTTTAAGTTGATGTCCTTTTTTTGTGGCAACTTAACAAAACTAATAATAGAAATGAAAAACTTAAAAATAAGCTTAATAGCTTTATTAGCATTATCGGTTTCTTTTACAACTTTTACTTCATGTGAAGACGCAATAGATGGTCAAGACGGAATTGATGGTGTAAACGGAGAAGATGGAACAGACGGTGTAGATGGACAAAATGGTTCTGATGCATCTGTATTTTTAACATCATCAAAAACTCCTAATTTTTTAAAAGTAACTAGTGATTTTTCTAGTTTAAAAATAACTCCAATTATATCATCTGAAGATGTAATTCCTAATTCACCAGATTTTGTTTATGGATCTATGGCAGATGGTGCTGGTTTGTTAGCCGAATCTGATGGTACATTTACGTTAATCAATAATATTGAAGCAGATTTTTCAATTGCAAGAATTAAATTAAATGAGAACTTAAGACCAACACATGGTGAGTATATTTTAAATGCAGAAGCAACAGCTTATACAGCACAATGTTCTGGGTCAATGATTACTCCTGAAGAACACGGTTTTGGACCATTATATTTATCAGGAGGAGAATGGGGAGGTTCTTCTAAGGGAGTTTTTGTAACTGATCCTTATAAATCTGCTTCAGATGCTGGTTCAGCAACAATGTTATCTGCAATGGGACAATGGTCTACTGAAAATGCTGTAGCATTAAATCAAAATGCATATTCAGGAAAAACTGTTGTTTTTATTGGTGATGATCAAGGAGATGATTTAGTTCCTTCTGGTCATTTAGGAATGTATGTTGGTAATCAAGGAGATTTATCAGGTGGTCAATTGTACGGATTAAAAGTAACTACAACTGGAATTACTTATGAAGTAGATATGGAAGAAGGTGTTACATATGATGTAGAATTTGTAGCATTAGATGAAACAGAAATTGATGCTTTAGATGCAGAATGTAAAGCAAAAGGATTAATGGGATTCTCTCGTGTTGAAGATATTGATTGGAGAAGAGGTTCTTCAGCAAATAATAGAGAAATTTATTTTGCAGTTACAGGTCGTGACAAACCAGATTTATATGGTAAAGGAACTATTTCTGGACGTATTTATAAAGTTTCTTTAAATGATACAGATCCAAATGGAGTAGCAAAAATTACTTGTGTATTAGATGGAGATGTTGTTGGTGGAACTGCAGAAGAATTTCTTTCTCCAGATAATATTTTAGTAACAGAAAACTATGCATATATTCAAGAAGATCCAGCAGTAAGATTTGATGGAACTGTAAAAGATCATTATGCAAGAATGTATCAATATAACTTAAATACGGGTGATTTTAAAGTTGTAGCTGAATGTGATCAAGTTACAGCAGAATCTAAAGGTTACGGTTTTGCAGCAAATAGATGGGAAATTACTGGAATGATTGATGTTACTGATATTGTAAATAATGGAAAGAACACATTTTTAGTAATGACACAAAATCATAATTGGCAACCAGCAGATGGAACATCTTATACAGATCCTTTAGCAATTGGTTCTCCATATAGAAATGAAGGTTCTGTTTTACACATGATTACTGGATTAGAAAGATAAAAAATGAAGACTAAAATATTCAGTCAAGCTAAGACATACCTTTGTGTATGTCTTTTGCTTTTAGCAATTTCTTGTAATAAGAAAGAAGATAAATACAAATCAGTAGCAGAAACTACTAATAAAATAGAAGCTTTATATAAAAATTACCTCACAAATGCTATTGTTAGTTTAGATAGTATGGAAGGAAAAACTATTGAAAAGCAAAAAGAGTTATATGCACAGGCAAGAAAAAACTTTAAACTTTTAGAGCCTATTTTAGCACATACAGATAAAAATAATTATAAATCGTTAAATGCTCCTAATATTTTAAGTGTAAAAGGAGAAGCTAGTTTTGATACTAAAGTTATAAAACCTGTCGGTTTTCAAGTAATAGAAGAAACATTGTATGAAGATTCGTTGGATACAGTTTTATTAAACACGACTATAAATGTTACAAGTGGCCGTTTAAAATTGATTAAAAACAATCTTAAATTAAAGCTAAAAGATCACCACATCATTTGGCTACTTAGAGAGCAGTTGGTTAGAATTGCTACAACAGGAATTACAGGTTTTGATTCTCCAGTATTAAATCAATCTTTAATAGAAAGTAGCTATACTTATGAAACCATTGTAGCCATTTTGAAGATTTATAAAGAAAAATTTAAAGCTGAAGGTTTATTAGAGAACTTTATTTCATTGATAAAAAAAGCACAAAAAGATTTAGATTATGATTTTGATACTTTTGATCGTTTTGGTTTTATCAAAAACAATATAGATCCGCAGTTAAAAGAATTACTAAACATGCAAAAAGATTGGAAAGTAATTTTTCCTTTTGAAATGGGGCTATCTAATAACTTATCTTCTTTGTTTTCTAAAGATGCTATAAATTTAAATTACTTCACAGATCATTTAAGTGATACTACTCAGTTATCTAAAAAAGTAGTATTAGGTAAAAAGTTGTTTAATGATAAAAAGCTTTCTAAAGATTATAATATGGCTTGTGCTACTTGTCATATTAAAGATTTAGCATTTACAGACGGAAAGAAAACTTTTGATGAACGTCAAACAAGAAATACACCAACAATAACTTACAGTGCGTATCAAAGAGCATTTTTTATGGATGCCAGAGCTGGAAGTTTAGAAGGACAAATATTAGGTGTAGTTAAAAATCATGATGAGTTTAATTTTTCCATGGACTCTATAACAGATCGTTTACTAAAAAACGAAAAATACAAAGAAGATATAAAAGAGTTGTATGGAAATAAAAGAATAGATTATAACATTCGTCATGCTATTGCTTCTTATATAAGAACTTTAAATCCTTTTGAATCTAAGTTTGATAAAAATATAAGAGGAGAAGAGAAAACACTAACATCGCAAGAAAGAAGAGGTTTTAATTTATTTATGGGGAAAGCATTATGTGCAACTTGCCATTTTGCACCGGTTTTTAACGGAACTGTTCCACCAGCTTTTAAAGATACTGAGTTAGAGTTTATTGGAGTTCCAATTTCAACGGATACGATACACCCAAAAATATCTTCAGATTTAGGACGCTACAATTTGTTTAAAACAAAAGAACGTAAACATTTTTTTAAAACCCCAACAATTAGAAATATAGCAAAGACAGCTCCATATATGCACAATGGTGTATATAATAATTTAGAAGAAGTACTAACGTTCTATAATATTGGAGGCGGAGCAGGTTTAGGTATTGGAAATGACTATCAAACATTGCCATTTGATAATTTACAATTGACAAAAGAAGAAATAGATGCAGTTATTGCTTTTATGGAAACTTTAACAGATTAATAAAAAAGATAAACTTAATTTCATGGGCTGTAATTTTTTATAAATTATAGCCCTTTTTTTCGATCAAAATGTAATTTTATTATTCCTTAACGACCAATTATTAAACTTAAATTAAAAATGAGAAAACTACTTTCAGTAATCGCCTTAAGTATTACCCTATTTGCTTGTAATACATCACAAAAAAAAGATAAAAAAAATCCAGAAGAACAGCAAAAAAAATCTGCAAAAGTATATGATCTTCCAGAAGGAATTTCAAAGGTTTTAAAAAAACATGGAGGTATTGAGGCTTGGGATAAAAACAAAACATTGTCCTATAAAGTAAAAGGAGAAGAACATACTATAGATCTACATTCTCGTAAAACTACAGTAACTTCAGAAAATTATGCATTAGGATTTGATGGAAAAGAAGTTTGGTTAGCACAACAAGATTCTACAGCATTTAAAGGAAATCCAAAATTTTATTATAATCTGTATTTTTATTTCTACGCAATGCCTTTTGTATTGGCAGATGATGGAATTGTATATACAGATGCAGCACCTTTTGTTTATGAAGAAGTTTCATATCCAGGAATTAAAATTGGATATAAAGCTGATGTAGGAATGTCTCCAGAAGACAATTATTTTATATACTATAATCCAGAAACCTATCAAATGGAATGGTTAGGATATACAGTTACTTACTTTAGTAAAAAAACGTCTGAAAAAGTAAAAATGATTCGTTATGATAACTGGGAAGATGTAAATGGGTTTTTATTACCAAAATCTATTACTTGGTATAAAAAAGATAAAGAAGATGGAACATTAAAACCAACAGAAAAAAAACTTCCTTTTTCATCAGCATTAGTAAGTCAAGCTGGAATGGCGGATGGTTTTTATGCTAATCAAAATAAATAATGAAAGAATCTAAATATACTTGGAAGAAAGAATACACTATGGTTTTAATGGCAAACATAGTTTACATTGTACTGTTTTATATAATAACTAAAGTATACACTTCATAAATGGGAGAGTTAGCGATTTTAGATTGGGTAGTTTTAACGACTACATTATTATTTATTGTTGGTTACGGAGCATATGTTACTCGTAAAAACAAAAATGTAGAAGATTTTATAAAAGGAGGAAACGATACTAAATGGTGGACAATTGGTTTGTCCGTTATGGCAACACAAGCTAGTGCAATAACGTTCTTATCAACTCCAGGGCAAGCTTTTCATAGTGGAATGGGATTTGTACAGTTCTACTTTGGTTTGCCAATAGCTATGGTGATAATTTGTTTAGTTTTTATACCTATTTACCATAAACTAAATGTATATACTGCTTATGAATACTTAGAAAGTCGGTTCGATTTAAAAACAAGAACGTTAACAGCTATTCTATTTTTAATCCAAAGAGGGTTAGCAGCAGGAATTACCATTTTCGCTCCAGCAATTATTTTATCAGCAGTTTTAGGTTGGGATTTAATTACATTGAATATTATTATAGGTGTTTTGGTAATCATTTACACCGTTTCTGGAGGAACAAAAGCAGTAAGTGTTACACAAAAACAACAAATGGCAGTAATATTCGCAGGAATGTTTATTGCTTTTTATTTGATTTTAGATTATTTACCGGAGGGAATTACATTCACTAAAGCATTAGAAATTGCGGGAGCATCTAATAAAATGCAAGTATTAGATTTTTCTTTTGATTTAAATAATAGATATACAGTTTGGACAGGTTTCTTAGGTGGAACTTTTTTAATGTTGTCTTATTTCGGAACAGATCAAAGTCAGGTACAACGTTATCTGTCTGGAAAATCAGTTCGTGAAAGTCAGTTAGGATTAATCTTTAATGGTTTATTAAAAGTACCAATGCAGTTTTTTATTTTATTGGTTGGTGTACTGGTTTTTGTTTTTTATCAGTTTAATAGTTCGCCTTTAAACTTTAATCCAAAAGCAACAGAGGTAGTAGAAAACTCTTCATATGCTAATGAATACAAGGCATTATCAGAGAAGCATCAAGAAATAGAACAACAAAAGAAAACGTTGATTTTAAAAGGACTAACAGATGTTTCAAAAAAAGAATTACAAGCACTTAATGAACAAGATTTAGCTTTAAAAAAACAAGCTAAAGTAATTATAGGAGAAGCCGATAAAAACGCAGAAACAAACGATAAAGATTATGTTTTCATTCATTTTATATTAAACAATTTACCTCGTGGTTTAATTGGTTTATTACTGGCTGTAATTTTATCAGCAGCAATGTCTTCAACTGCATCAGAATTAAATGCCCTAGGTTCAACTACAGCTATAGATTTGTATAAAAGAAACGTTACAGGAGATAGGAGTGAAGCTCATTTTGTAAAAGCATCTAAATGGTTTACGTTTGGTTGGGGGATTTTAGCAATTTTAGTGGCTTGTGTAGCCAATTTGTTTGATAATCTAATTCAGTTAGTAAATATAATAGGATCTATTTTTTACGGAAATGTATTAGGAGTTTTCTTATTAGCATTTTTTATGAAATTTGTAAAGTCTAATGCTGTTTTTATAGGAGCTATAATTACACAAATATTAATTATAATAGTTTGGTATTTAGATTGGTTGCCTTATTTATGGCTGAATTTATTAGGATGTGCACTTGTTATGGGGATTGCTACCTTGATACAAGTAATTTCTAATGATGAAAATTAACACTAAAAATAATTTTGCTTTAATACAATTTTAAGGAGATAGGTTTAAAAATAAAAACCTCGTTAGTTATAAACTAATGAGGTTTTTTATTTTGTCAATAAAATTATTAGAAAGATTATTTAAATGTGTTAATCCACATATCAATTTTATTTTCTAATAAAGCCAATGGAATACAACCTGTTTCTAAAACTTGATTATGAAATTCTCGAATATCAAATTTATCTCCTAAAGCTTTTTTAGCTTTACTTCTTAACTCTTTAATTTTTAATTGTCCAATCTTATAAGATAAAGCTTGACCAGGATTTGCCATATAACGTTCTATTTCAGAAGTAATACTTGCTTCACTTTCGGCTTCATTATCCAAAGAATATTGAATTGCTTTTTCTCTAGACCAATCTTTTGCATGTAAGCCAGTATCTACAACCAAACGAATAGCTCTGTGCATTTCCATACCTAACATTCCAAAATATTGATACGGATCTGTATATAAACCTAATTCTTTCCCTAAGTTTTCTGTATATAAAGCCCAACCTTCTCCGTATGCGCTATACCAAAGTGTTTTTCTGAAATCAGGTAAATCCTCATTTTCTTGTGTTAAAGAAATTTGATAATGATGTCCAGGAATGGCTTCATGTAAAAACAATGCTTCGTCTGAAAAGACATTGTATTTAGAAGCATCAGGTATTGGCGTGTAAAAAACTCCAGGACGCGTTCCGTCTAATGAACCAGGATTATATTCTGCACTAGCAGAAGCCTCTCTAAATTTTTCTGTTTGCTTAACAATAAATGGTGTTTTTGGCTTTTTACCGAATAATTTTTCTAGTTGAGGTTTCATTTTATCATGAATAGCGTTAAAGTTATCAATGATTTGTTTTGGTGTATTATAAGGCATTAACTCCTTGTTATTTCTAACAAAGTCAAAAAACGATTTTAAATCGCCTTTAAACCCAACTTCAGTTTTTACTTTTTCCATTTCTGCTAAAATTCTAGCAACTTCTTTTAACCCAAGTTGATGAATTTCATCAGCAGTCATATTGGTAGTAGTATAGTTTTTTATGGCATGTTGGTAATATGCTTCTCCATTTGGAATTGCAGAAATTCCGCTTTCTTCTAAGCCATTATTCAGATAATCTGTGCTAAGAAAAGTATACAAAGCTTTGTAAGAAGGAATTATTTTTTCTTTTAATATAGCTGTAAATTTTTCAGTAAGTTTTGTTTTATCTTCATCTGTAAAACTTTCAGGGAATTTATTAATAGGGCTGTAAAATAAATGCTCTTTAATATTGTCGTTTGATAATGCTTCAAACTGAGGAACCACTTTTTTAATTAAAGATTTAGGTAATACATAACCTTCTTTAATTCCTTGTTGCATATTAGTTTTAGCGGTTTGTAACCAAATAGTATATTTTTCTAAACGTTGTAACCAATTTTCGTAATCTTTTACAGTTTCAAAAGGTTGTGCACTACTTCCGCTAGCAAATTGTCCCATAGTTAAATTAACCGTCCACATTTGGTTTATTGGTAAATACACGTCATTTTTAAAACTAGTTTGACTCAAAGCCATATCACAATCCCAAGCTAAAACAGCTTTACTCAATTGTTGACTTTCGCTTAATTTACTGTCAGGAAAACTATCTAATTTAGTTTTAAATGTAGTAAAAAAGGATTTTTTTTCTGTTTGATATGTTGCTGATAAAAAGTTAGGAAACTGATTGTTAAATCTATTATCACCAGCATAAGTAGCTTCTATGGGATTTAACTTTAGTTTTCCTTCATTGTAGCTTTTTAAAAGTTGATTAAAATTTTCTGAAATAGCAGCTTTGGTTGTATCAACAGCTTTTTTTTCAGGAGAGCAAGACCATATAGATGTTACTACTGCTAAAATTACAGTTAGTTTTTTCATAATGAAATTAAGTTTATGTAATAAATATTTGAAAATTATATAGCGTAAATATACTACAATATCAAAGCTGCGACTAAGATTATTTTTTTCAGAATATTAAAACAAACAAAATTTATAGAAGTTCTCTACTTTTATATAACACTATTCGTAATAGTATTTTTTCTTATGATGATTTAACTGATGTTACAAATCATCCTAAGAAATAAATTTTAGAATACACTTGATTTAAAAAGTTAATTTTTTTCGTATGATGGCTTTTCATTAATACATTTTGTTTGACCTTCTCCATCACATTTGGTAAAAACATATTTTTTATCTCTGTTATTTTCTTCAACAGAGAAATCATATTTTTGCAAATCAAAACGATTGTTTTTGATATTAGTAAAGGCATATATAGTAGTTCCCTAAATTGGTTTTGGTTTTACCAAATCTATTTGTTTTTCATTTACTAGTTGCGGTAATATAGTTGCTTTATTATAGCCTCCTTTTCTTACAATTTGCCACATTCCTGTAGCTAGATAAAGTGAGTTTAAAAATAATACAATAATTAATGTTTTTTTTAATTTTTTAAGTTAGCTGTGAGGAGTGTTAGGTATTAAAAGAGTCCTTGTTTTTAGGTTTTATAAAAGTTAAAAACAAGGACTCTGAAATACTATTAATTTAAATTTTTATGTTTTTATTCTAACACCTCTCCATACTCCATTGTATTTAACGGCTCCAAAAACACTACCTCTTGTTATTTTAAATTTGTTAGGTGTGAAATTACCAGGTGTTACTTTTGTTTTATTAGTAAAAGTTATATTCACAGCGACACCACCAGATGTTTCAGGAAATTTAATCTTCTTTTCTTGTACGTTTTTATATCTTGTAATTCCGTTAAGACTAATATATTCTTTGTTCAACTCATAAGGGTTTGTATACACTAAAAGAGTAGGTGCTTCATTTGTATTACTATATCCAATATGTTTTCTTACAAAGTAGTCAGTTCTTTTTATTAAAGCATCTTTTAAGGCATCCGTTCCTCCATTCCATATTTCTTTTCCTACTTTTACTGACTTTCCAAAAAATTTAACATCTGCACCAAACCCTTTAAAATCATCAGCCCAATCTCTTACAATATTTGAAGATAATACACCTTTAAAAGCTAAATGAGCAACTCCTTGGCCTACTTTTTTAGTCCAAGTTGCTATAACATCTGAACTACTAATATAATAACTACTAGTTAGTCCAAAATCTTCATATTCTGTTACTGCATCAAGGTAATCTATACCGATAGCCATTTCTGAAGCTGTTCTTTTCATCCAATAAGAAAACAATGTTTTACATCTTGTTTTTCTAAAAATACGAACACAAGTTTTTACTACTTTTCTGTATTGAAGTTTAGTTTTAAAATTATTATAATTTAAAACATTTGATGGTAATGAAACTTCATCAAATGATACAGCTACACGCCAATCTGAGTTAAATTCGGCTGTTCTTACATTAAAAAAGCCTAATTTTCCAGTAAAATCTTGTTTAACAGTTCTTAAGCCAAAGTTTTTAGTGTTGTCGTCATATGTTTTAAAGCTAACATTGTCAACAACTTGTTTAGTATTTTTCTCAACAGCATCAAAGTTACCACCAATAACATTTAATACATTTTCTTCAGTTAAATCTTTTCTTGATAAATATCCATACAAATCAATAAATGTAATTCCGTTATATTCATAAGTAACAGCATCAATTTGTTTAGAGTACGATAAATATTGATCAATAAAACCAGTATAAAGCAATTCAAAAATATCCTTATCATCTTGAGAATAAATAAATTTTCCAGCTTCAGTTATTTGATGAATTTTACCAGCAACAATAACACGTCTGTCATCATCCAATATATAATGTAACGCTTTGTTAGGTATAAGGTTGTCGTTAATAACTTCAGTTATTTCATAATCATCTTCAGTTAATGTTTTTTGTTCACCATAACCTTTAATGTAGCTCTTTGCTAAAGAAAAATGTTCAAAAGGTACTACAGATTCTATTTCTGAAACTAAAGAAGTGGTACTTTTTTCTTGAATATTGGTTTGTGTTGTAATAATAGCATTGATTTTTTCTACATACTCGTCTAGTTGTTCTTGAGATGAAAAATTTAATATTCCTTCATCATTGTAGAATACATCAGCTGCTACTTCAATTTCATTTGATTGGTTGTTTAAATCATCAATAATATCATTACAGGAAATAAAAACAGATAACGTAATTAATGCAATAGATAATAGATGTAAGATTGAATTTTTTTTCATTGTAAATAGTTTTTAGTTTAATTTAATACTACAAATGAAAGTGTTTTCAACTTCAAAAATCGGTCAATCAAACTCAAAAATCAATCAATCAAGCTCACATATCGGTCAATCAATATCATAAATCGATTAATTTACTATTTTGTTATTTTTGATGTTAAAAAGTGTGTTTTTTTATTTAGATTTTTTGGTTTTTTTTATTTCTAAAATGGGGTTGTTAATTAATAATTGTTACTTTTTAAAACCAGTAGTAAACAAATTTCTAGCACCTTTAATACCGCATTTTTGATACTTATTATAGGCCTGAGCAGCTCTTTCATCTACTTGTTTGTTCGTTTCATTATTTATCCAACCTTTTATAGCAGCTTGTAAGGTATATGCTTCTGGAGCCATTAAATGTGTTGTCCATAATAAAGGATTTGCATTTGCTTTTTTTAATTCAGCCGAAAAAAAACTTCTACTGTAACAAGCTAAAATAATAACGTCTTTTTTTATAGAAGTTGTTTTTTTATAGGAAATATTCACATTAAAATCCATCAAACCATCATGTCCTATATAAGCAACAAGATTAGTATTTCCACCAAAATTTAATTCCGTTTTATTAATGCTTAACTTTTCTGGATTTTGATTGTTTGAAGCTTTTAAAAAGTTTTCGGTACACGTTTTTATATGCTCTCCATCGTATGCATCAGCAAGCATATAAACGTCTTTAGTTGTATGCTTAAATACAATGCGTTCTAAAATAAGTGGATTATCAGATTTTATTATTTTTAGTAGTTTCCATTCTTTTGCTTTGTATTTAAAAAGTGATTTTACACCATACATTGCTCCCCAATATAAATTAAGTTTTGGGTCTTTTCCGTTTCCTAGTTTTTTTGGAACTGGAACGATTCCTTGAAATTCATTATCACATAAAGCTACAAATACATGAATTGTTTTGGTTTGTGAAAAAGATTTAAAGCAGTAAAGTAAAAGGATAAGAAGGATTGTTTTTTTCATAGTACATACAATTAGTGTTCTAAATATAGTATTTAATAATTATAAAAAGCAAAATTAGAATAACACTTGTAGTTAAAATTACTAAGCTCATATGTAAGAAATAAACGCTTAAGGTATTTTTTTAAAAATCAATTGTATTTTTTTTGAAATTTGAAAAGGTCATTAATGTATTTACAATTATGTAATTCTGTTTGATGATTTGAGGTGACATCCGAAAAGCCTATAAAAATAGAGTAGGAAACCAAATAACACTATCATGAGTTTATCAAAGGAAGATGTATTAGACGCTTTAAAGAAACAAGGAATTAATAATCTTGAAGATTTAACCAAAGTAGCCGCTGATGCAAAAGGAGAAGCTAAAGGATTAGAATTAGCTGTGTTTATTCACAATAGTTATGTTGTTACTAGCAAGTAATAATTAAATTTATTGAGGTTATTAGAAATTTAAAATGACAATTATCGATATTATTTTTTAATAACCTCAATTTTTTTATGAAAGAAAGATTACTAAATAGCATTAATAAAAGTTTCGATTGGTTAATAGAAAATCTAGAATTTTTTAATATTCAGGATTATAATTTAAACAAATGCGAAGGTATTACGGACGAGAGAAAATCGTTTGGCGAATTAGCTTTAGCTTTATTAATAATTCAAAAATCACCAGAATTTGTAAATGACCCAAGAGTTGAAAAAATAAAAAAGTATGTTAAACAAATAACAGAAAGTAAAAACTTTGTTTTTAACATGCAAAAAGACGTTACACTGTTTGCTTTCTATTTAACAGTTTATGTTTCGTTAAAAGAAGTTGGTATTGAGTTGCCTAATTATGAGCGTATTCTAAAAAATCAACTAAAACATAATTTTGTGAGTCGGGTTGAACGAACGGCTTGGCAACAAATAGATTTAAAATATTTTTTAGATAAAGCAGGTTTTGAAAACCAGCTTCCAGATAATAAAAGTCTATACAAAGCTTCTAGTTTAAATTTCTTACCAAATTTAATTTTTAATAGAACTATAGATTCTTACGCAATAACACATCTATTATTTTTTTTATCAGATTTTGGAAGTAGAGATATTTCTAGTTTTTTAGGCGAAAAATTACAAGAAACAAAAAATTATGTAGCTACACTAACAAAATTATATACACATAAAAGAGATTGGGATTTATTGGGGGAATTATTAATCTCTTGTCACATATTAAAACACAGAGATTTTTCATTACATAAAAAATGTTTGCATCTTTATTTAGACTCGCAATGCGAAGAAGGAGATTTTATTAGTAGAAATGCTTTAGAGGCTTTTGATAATCATAAAAAATTATCACAAAAAGAACGATTTAAAGCAAATCATCATCCAACCTTAGTAGGTTTGTTTTGCTGTGTTTTAGAGTATCAACATATAATAACAAAAGATTATGAACATGCAAACGTTGAGGCATAAAGAAGCAGTAGAAAAAGTTTTCTGCTGGACCACTAAAACATTTGAAGAAGCTATTATTAGTAATGATAGTTTACTTAAAATTCAATGTTATGTTTTATTAGAAATGTGTAAACCTTCATCTCAAAATATTAATTCTTTTGAGAGTGTTTTAAAAGAAATTACACCAGAATATTTTTTAAAAACAGCGCCATCATTATTCTTAGATTTTTTATTGTTGGTAAAAAAATATCAGCCAAGTTCTTACACAAAAGAATTGAAAGAAGTAATATTACTTTATAAGTCGATTTTAGAAGAAATAAAAGAAGAAACAAACAATATAGATATTTTACTTTTCCTTACTAAAATCAATATTTTAAACGATGTTGTATTAAAAACCACAGAAGTAGATTGCTTAAATATTTCTGAGAATGATTTTTTACTGAAATCAAAAGGAGAGATTGATAAAAGTTTAAATGTATTATTAAAAGTATCAAAGTTTGGTTTAAAAAAACCGTTACTAGAAGCATCAACAATAGAAGCTATTGAAACTATTATGATAGATGCTGCAACCAATTACGATTTAGTTTTGGTAACAAAAGCGTTAAAAGTACTTACATATGCAGGCATAAAAGAGACTTATGTTACAGAGTATGTTTATAATTTCTTATTAAATAACCAATCAGTAGAAGGATATATAGGTCATTATGAGGTTGAATTTGCTAGTACAACAATAACAAATCCTACAAATAAACAGTTACAGATAACAACGGAAATAATTACCAGTATTTTAGAGTATGATTTAAATGATAGATTTATGTGTGGTTTATCTTTTTGTTAAAAGATTCTGTTAACTATCGTCTCCAAACCAAATTAGCCCTATTTTTTTAGGTGTTACAATTATAAAACCATAGTCGTACCAATAATCATAACTAAAATTAGTCCAGCCAGTCATATCAAGTTCATCTTTATAGCGGTTATCATTAAAGGTTTCCCAATGCGAATTGGTGTAAATTTCTTCAATATCATTAAACTCATTCAAGAAAATATTTGCAAATGTTAAACCTTCGTTCCATGTCATAAAATGATCATTATACTTACATTCTTTAATTATAGATGAAACAAGCGCTTTTTTTGTCAATTCAAAATCTATCTTATCCAAAGAATCTATACCAACTTTTTCAATATCAAAGAAATTATGATTTTTTATATTAATTAAAAGTTCATCAAAATAATTTTTGTTCTTTTCTCTATTAAATATACTACATATTATTTCTCCAATTTCAGCACCATATGAAGTAATATATTTTGATTCAATTTTTTCAGCAAATGTTTTAGGATTAAATTTCATTAAATAAAATTATAAAAGAATAAATTGAAGTTCTAAAACTGTTATTAATCATAGTTTTCTTTCAATGAAAAAGTTTTAGTTCAATAAAAATACATTTAATTTTATAAAAAAAGAAAGCCTGAATTCTTTATATAAGAATCCAAACTTTCTAAAACCAAACTTAACTTAAAAACTATATTTTATCAATCTAAAAAAGGATCACTCCATTTAGGATCATTATATACATTATTACCAGATAATGTTTCCATAAACACTTCTAAAGCTTCTATCTCTGCGTTAGAAAGATTTAAATTTTGTCCGTTTCTTCCACCTAATCTGTTGTCTAGATTCGGATTTCCGTTTCTATTAATATTATCATAATGTAGTATTACTTCTCTTAAATTTGCCAAACTACCATCATGCATAAACGGACCATTTAAGTTTCCTTGATTGTTTATCATATCTCTTAAAGTAGGAGACCTGGTAACTGTAAAATCAGTAGCATTTGGAATCCCCAAGACACCTATAACTCCGTTATTATCACTTTGAGGATCAATATCAAATTCAGGTGCAACATGACAAGTAGCGCAGTTTGTTCCATTTTGATTTATAGGATTCATAAATAAATCTTTTCCTTGATTTTCTTGGTCTGTAAAATTGGCAAAATCTTGATTATCATTTTGCGCCATACTTCTTCCTACGTCGTATTTAGAATCAAAAGATTGAATACTTCTAATAAATTGACTTAAGCTTTCTTGTAGTCTAGCAACTGTAATATTAGTATCTCCATAAGCAAACGTAAATAACTCTTGATAGTATGCTACATCTTCTAATTTTACAATTAAATCAGCAATATTCGGATCTCCATTTTCTCCACTGAAACCCATTTCTACATGGTTTTGTATAGGTAAAGTTGTTTGTGCTTCTAATGAATTGGCTCTTTCATCCCAAAAGAAATTTTCCTCATCACCAAACCTAGCATTAACTAATCTCATACTATGTCTACCTGTTAAACCATTAACACCAGTACTTGCAACTTGCGGATCACCAAAAGCAAACGCTTGTTGATGACAACTTGCGCATGATATGGTATTGTTTACAGATAAATTTTTATCGTAAAATAAAACTCTACCTAATGTTGCTTGTTCATTGGTAATATCATTTCCTCTGGTATTATCTTTTCTAATATATGTTGGAATCGTTTGATTCTCATAATTATCTAAAGATGTAAGATCAATATTATCTCCAAAAAAGTCAGCAAGTCTTTCCAGATTAATATCTTCAATTATTTCTTCATCTGTTGTTGCTATTACAGTATATTCTTCTTCTTGAGAACAAGAAACTGTTATTGTTATAATAATTAGTAGTACTAACCACTTTTGTTGTAATTTTTTCATGTTTTTACTTTTATAACCGAAGAAAGGAATACGTTTTCAACGGTGATTCATAAAATTTTTCAGCTCGTTTTTTATTTAAGAATTGAGTTTTAAGGAGGGAAATTCTTTTATGATATAGTAAAAGTCATAGGTTGTATTGTACAAACATTTGAGGGTAAAAAAGAATAAGGAAGGAGATTGAATTATCATATATTATTTTTTAGTTATTTATAATTGTTTCGTAAAATGATGTATTGTTTTTTATTGATTTTGTTTGTAAATCGATAAAGAACAGGTTCAGTTTATTTGAATACGTGTTAATAACTATTTTACCCAACCTTTTTTTTAAAATAAATACATGTTAAAAGCTAAATAGAGCTGTAAGTATTGTTTTTACTGGGAAATAATATTTTTTGTTTTTGGTGTTTTTTATTGAAACGACTTAAGAAGTGTGAATTGTAACTTAATAAAAGTGTTTTGTTATTGGATTGTTAGAGATTACCAGAAAGTATTTAGATCCCATTTTTTATAAAAGTTGAGAAAAGAATACCTATGTTAAATGAAAAACAACAAACTATTGTATTTTAAGCTTTACCTCTTGTTTCATTACTTTCGTTAAGTACAGCTTTGGAGTGTAAAAATTTTGCAGCTTCTGCAGAGCCAATTACTTTTGAAGTGCTACGGATTATCATTTCAGATTCATATCTCCTCAATACACTATCTTTTAATCCTATTTCTTTCCAATTAGAAGAAGGTCTGCAGCCTTTATATATTTCTCTTGAAAGAGATAAGGCATCTAATAAAGCTTGGTTTGCGCCTTGTCCTTTAAAAGGACTCATTGGATGTGCTGCGTCTCCAATAAGAGTTACTTGTTTGCTTTTTGCTAAAAATTCAGGTTTTAATAAAGCTCTGTCATATACAGGATAACCAGAAATTAGAGATTCTTCAGTTGCTTCTAAAATCTGAGGAATTGGATCATGCCATTGTATTCTTTTGCAAGCTTCTTTTTTCAATGCTTTTGCTCCTAGAATATTTAATTTTTTAGCTTCGTTTTCTGCAATAGGAAAACTAAGTTGCCACATAACTTTATCCGTTTCATAAGGCATCATATAAATTCGTTCATTGCCATTGGCGGTTTGAAATACTGTAGCAGCATCTAATAACGGAGAAGCAACATTTTTAATAGCTTTTAAATCACAAATTCCTAATATTACAATACAGCCCAAGTAATGTAATGGAGTAATTTTATCTCCAATTAATAACTTTCTTACAGTACTTCTAATTCCATCAGCACCAACTAAAAGATCGGCTTTCGCATTCTTGATTTTTCCGTTTACTTTAAATTTTAAATTTACTAGTCCATTTTCAGATTCTTCAAAACTAATTAATTGATGATTCCATTGAACTGTTTCATGTCCAGGAAGTTGGTTGAGTATGGATAAACGTAAAGACTGTCTAGAAATATGAATATTTGTTCGTTTAGGTTTTTTTTGGACATCTGATGAAATCCATTTTCTCATTCCCCATTCACCAATAATTTTTCCTTCTGGAGTATGAACGATATGTTTTGTTGAAATTATGCCTTTTTCCAAAGATAAAATACCTAAAGCCTTAACAGCTTTACTGGCTTGTTGTAAAGTTAATCCATAACCTTGAGAACGAGCATCAAAACTACTATCTCGTTCGTAAAGTGTAAAAGGAATTCCGCGATGTAAACAAGCAACAGCAAGAGCAACTCCACCAATTCCTGCACCAATGATAGCAATATGAGGAAATATTTCTGGAGTAGCTTTTGGATAATTATGAGAACGAATTATTCCAGATCCAGAACAATGTACGCATGAATATAATTGTCCTTTAGGTGGAATAGGAGCTTTGGTTTGTTTATTTGTTTTTTCAAATATTTCAAGTGCGAGTTTGTAACGGAGTTTGGCTTTTTTATGAAGTTTTCTTCTTTTTTTCCCAAGTCCTTTACACGATAAACAAACACTCCAACAAGATTCTTTACTATTTGCTTCTTTCAATTTTTAAGTTGTTTTGTAAGCTTTCATATTCTTTTATAAACCTTGATTTCTTTTTTTCTTCTTTTCTTTTTTTACAAATTTACTAGTATCTTTATTTAATAAGCTATTTTGTGGACTAAAAGAACTTAAAGAATAAGCAATACTAGGTTTTACTTTAATATAATTAGCAACAACTTCATAAGCGATACTTTGGGTATAATCTTGTATGTTTTTATGTTTTGTATGTTCATGTTTTAAAGATTTTAAAAAAACATCAATGTTAAGAGCATTTGTTTCGTTTCTGTATATAGCTTCAATTCCTTTTTCCAATTTTTTTTCAGTTGTAAAATTACTAAAGTAGTTTGTTAAGCAATTATAAGAATCGTTACCTTCTCGCCAACCTTTTAATAAAGGTTCTTGTGCTTTTAAAGAATCATTAACTTTATATTTGTATACTAAAGATGCTTTTACATATTGCGAATTATTAAGGTAGTTGTTTATTACTATTTGAAAGTATTTGTCTGCAGCAGATTTATTATCTATTAGCGAGTATAAATCACCTACTTTTTCATTTTGATTTAACTCTTTGTATAAGTCAATCGCTTTATCATAGAATTTCCCTTTTTCATATGCCTTAGCAGCAAACTCTTTATTTTTATTATATTTTAAATGGATGATTGCTGCTTCTTGATAAAATTTCCCTTCTTCAAGCAGCGTAGCAGCTTGATAAGTGTTTTTTAAAAGTTTAATATAAATAGAAGCGGCTTTTTTGTAATCATTGTTTTTAACAGCTTCTTCAGCAAGCTTTTCATACTCTTTTCTAAGCGCTTGCATTCTTTCAGAGTCTAAGTTTACAGAACCACCTGAACTTGAAGAATTAGGAGTTAAATTTTTTATTATTGATAAAATAATTAGTGTAACAACTAAAATAAATGCAAGTTTTAAAAGGGTTGAAAAGAAGTCAGAAACATTACTATTTATTATGCCTGTAACTAAAAGATATATTAGATACAGTATAGAAAATTTTACAAAATAAGCTAATAACTTCATTACAAAACTTGAAAAAGGACTCTCTTTTTCTCCTTCTTTAGTTTTAAAAATTTGAAAAACACCTCCACCAGCATCTCTGGAAGTTCCTAACATATCTAAAGGTAAAGCTCTAGATAAGGCAAGGTTTGGATTGCTTTTAAACAATGATAATAGTTTGTCGGTTTCTTTTTGATTTCTAAACAATAGTTTTTCAAAGTCTTTTTTCCACTTAGGTTCTGTTCCATTGCTATTATTAGAAGAATTGTTTAGCCATTTCAAAAGTCCTTTTCCTTCTATATCAAAACCACCTTTGTTGTTCTTTTTTGATGAGAAAAACGATTTAAACAAGCTTAGTTTTACTTTATCAAAACTAGTTAAAATATCTTTTTTAGGAGGTTTTACTGTTAATTCTAATTCTTTAATTATGTCTATTTCTTCATCAGCAATTAATTGAAAACTTTTAATAGTTTGTGGACTAAATACTGTTTTTGAAGGTTTTGTAATGTGTATTTGTTGTGGAGCTTCTATTTGTAATATATTTTCCCAAATTATAGGTTCGTTTAAAGTAACCCAACCAAAATCTGGTTGAAAAATATGTGGAAATTTAAAAAGCTTTTGAGCGTCTTCTTTTGATAAAATAGGACTTACTGTAGAAAATTCCGGAATATATATATGCTCATGCACTGATTGAAATACACTAACATTTAATTGCTTTACAAGAGTACTAATATTATTTACAATAAGGAAACAACCATATAATTCATTTGCTTTTGTACTTGCAACGGGAAAAATAATAGTTTCTATTAAATTTATATTTAATAGTTGTAATGTTGGTAGCCAAATGTTAGGTGATTTCCCTTTTATAAGAATTCCTGTTTTTGGGTAGCTGTTAGATGTAGCTGGAGAAATATTAATCTTCATATGTCAGCACATGTTTTATAAAAGGATTAATATATTTAGTATAAAAATTATCTAAACTAATTGTTGTTAATTTATGATTAACAGGTAAAAAATATTCATTTCCTGCAAATTCTCCATCTGTAGCCATGGCAATATCAAAGCCTAGAATAGAGGTTATATAAAATTGAGGAATTTTAGTATTACTGCTTCTAAATATAAGTTGGCCATTTTCTATGTAAATAGTACTACCATCATTAGTTTCAAAATAATCAGTCTTAATATAACAAACAGCATCTAAACTTTCTATTTTAGTTTTTAAACTTTTTGCTTTTTTTATAGAAAGGTTGTTTTTTATAGGGTAAGAAGGAATACTATCAACAATTGTTTTAGCTTCTTTTAAGCCTATGTTTAAAATATCTTTCAAATGTTTAATAATATGCAATGGACTACCATTAATATATTTTAAATATAATGTTGTTTTTGGTGTAAAAGCTTTAACAGTATTACTAGGTCTGTAATTCATTACTGTATTTTCTTTAGTAACGAACCTCTTTTCTTGTAAATAGAAGTTAGCTATTCTTAAAAACAAGTTTTCAGTTCCACTATATTCTATATCAATTACACTTATATTTTTAAGTATATTATAATTAAGCTTATTTACTTTAAGTAATCTTTTAAAGTTTGATATTGCTTCTTGGTAATTAAATAATAATTCGTGATACCTAGCATTTCCTGTTAACTTATGTAATTTGAATTCTTTAGATAAAGACCAAAAATTGGTTTTATTAGTTAAAATAGTCGTGTTATTAGCGTTGAATACTAACAATACATTATTTTCTAAAGCTTTTTTATATATTCTAGTATTGGTAAGTTCTTTTGTTTTTAAGTTTAATCTATATGTTTGTTTGATAATGTTTGAAAAAGCTATTAATATTCGTTCATCATTATCGTTTTTAATAACGGTGAATTTATTAGAATCATCGAATGGAATGTTTTCATAAATTAATTGAACTCCTTTATAAATTCCTTTTGATGTTAGCGTATATAAATTTTGCTTTTGAATACAATAAATTTCATTTTCAAACGGAATTATTAGAGCGTCAGATTTGTTTATTGGTTCTAATAATAAATTTTTTATCTGTATATCTTCGTTTTTCAGAGGTTTTTGTACTGTAGGTTTTGGTAGTTGTGAATTCCAAATATCCTGATAAGGTAACAAGATGTGCTGAAAGTGTTTTCTGTTTTTATTTTGATGTTTATAAAAGTTGATATCTCCATTAATAGTATTAGTAATTATATAATTAATAGCATTATAGTTTTTATAAATTACATTTTGTAAATTACTATTGTTGAGGTTATTTTCTTCTGTTAAAAAGAATATTTCTCTAGATGCATCATTTGTATTTTCTTCTAGAAAAGCTTGTAATCCAGATGCACAATGTAAAGAACCAGATAATAAATACTGACTTTCAGTTACTTGAAATCTTGTATGTAAAGGTGTTTCCGTGTAGGTTTCTCCTACAGCATAAACACTGTAAGAAAAATCTGATTTTGGATGTGTTGCTATGGCAAGTGCAGTAGCAAAAGATAAAACCTTAGGAATTCCCCAGTTTTTTAAAGAATTATCAATTAAAAATATTCGTTCCTTTGTATTGTTTTCAGGAGGAGTTTCACGTTCAATATACAAAGCTTCGTTATTTACTATTCTAGACATAAAAGTGTCGTTGTCATGTGCAAATTCAGAAATTAATAACCTACTAAATTCTCCTTTATTAGTAATGTCAGATACACCTCCTAGAGGTTGTGAACTAGAAAAGTTATTATGCATTGGGATATTAAGTCCAGGCCAAATTCGTTTTATTAAACTACCAATTTGGAAAGTGTTTTCATGTTCTATAAGTTGTTCTAAAAATGTTTTATCAACAAAATCAATATCCGAAGAAATATGTTCTTCAATTGTTATCTCTTCTGTAAAATTATCATGTATAGGAATTTTATGAATTGCATTTATAATGTCTTCAGTAGACTTAAAACGTCTTATTAATAATGCAATAGGCCTAATATCTTGGTCTATAATACTATTGTTTATTTGCGATTTTTCAGCATTTACAATGTACTCATTCAATCCTTTTTTTACCTCTATTTTTAATTCGTTGGATTTTTTTAATCCAAGTCTGTTATGACAATCTTTAAACAGTAGTTGTAATAATTCAGTTCTTGTTTCTCCTGATTTGTAATTATTTGGTAATGCTCTAATAAGTTCTAAAACTTCTATGGCATTGGAAATAGATTTGTCATTTTCTCCATATTTATTTAAAAGAGTATTTTTTAATAAGTCAAAAGAAGATTGTAAAACGGTATTACTTATTGCTGATAAAATTAATAAAATAGAACCAAAAGGAGGAATACCTTGTGGAGATAAGTCTTCTAAAGTATCTGAAATTACATCAAAATAAGCTATCGATTGTCCGTTAGTTATAGTTGCAATATAAATAGGATCTTCATTGGAATTGGAACGATCTTTATCCCACTCCCAAAAATAATCTTTATAAGGTTTAAAGTAATTATATAACGTCATACTTTTGGAGCTGTTAAAGAAAGTCTAAATGAACTAATACTTAGTGGTAAACAATCAGCTTTTGGTATTAAACTATAACAATTATTTTTATCCCACAAAACATAATACAAGTCATCAGGATTAATTTTTTTCTTTATACTAAGGCTTAAAATCGAGTATTTTAAATGATAACCATTAGGATATAAAAAACTGTGTTCTAACCAGTAACTTTCTCCTTGAATTGGTAATGTTGGTGTACCAATAATTAATACAGTATTGGAATTGATAATGGTATATTTTAGATTTTCAAACCGATATGAAGCTGTGCTTTCAATAGTTTTTTTAATCACTGAATTAATGGGAGTTAAAATAGCAATCGTATCTTTTTCTTCTTTTGATGGAACTATTTTAGGAGTAATAACATCATGAATTCCAAAAAAGTTATGATTGATTTTTGGTTCTTCTAATAAAAATACTTGTGCAATTGGCGACCATAATAACTGAGAAGGCAATTTGTTTTTTGGTAATAAACTTCCTTTAGGAAACAATAAATTATCTTTTAAATAAAATATTTTTTTTGATGGAAGTGTAGTTACTTCCTTACTATCTATTTGTACTAAGCTAAAGTCTTTAATCCAAATATCTTCGCCAGAGAAAGCCACTTTAAGATTGTAAAAGTGTCTGATTTGAGATAAAGATTGTAAGTGTGCTTTGGTTGTTAAAACAAAAAAAGCTATAGGGTTTGAAGAATACTTTGCCATAATGCATCAATCTCAGAATTTATATATTTTTTTTGTTCAGGATCAGAAATCCAATCCGTTCTGCTTTGTATAAAACGTAACTTATCTTTTATAATATTTTGTTCTTCAAAAGAAAGTGATTCGTTAGTCCATTCTTCTTTTAAAATAGTTACTTCTTTTATAACTTCTTCTGGATTTGGCGCTTTGTTGTATAATGCTTGCGGATGAGAATTCTCTGTAATCTCATTTTCTATGCTATTATTAATAATTCCTTCTAAAATTTCTATTTGTTCTTCAGTTTCCCAAATGTATTTTAATACCCATAAATCAGATAAAATAGCCTCGTTACGGTTGCACATTACTGCACTAGCTGCAATTAGGTTTTGTAACTTTACAGCACGACGATCAGAAACATTAATTCCTGTATTTCTTATGGTATGAATGATGTTAACATAGGCGTTAAGTATACTACTAAGATTTACTTTTTTAGTAAGTACTTGTAATTCTATTACTTCATCTGGTGTTATTTTAGGAATATCTTTAACAGCTCCTTTTTCTAAATTCCATCCAGCCAATAATACTTGGTTTAATAAATCGGGATTTACATAGTCGCATTTTACTCTAATTAAAAAACGATCAAATAAAGCACTCAAAGCTTCATCTTCTGGCAAAATATTACTAGCACCAACGAACATTAACGCAGGTAATTTTAATACTTGTTTACCTCTACGCAATACTTTTTCGTTAAGCGCCATTAGTAAACTATTAAGTATAGCACTATTAGCATTAAAAATCTCATCAAGAAAAACTACAGAAGCTTCAGGCATCATACCTTCTATATTTGTTACAAGTTCACCTTCGCGTAATTTTTTAATATCAAAAGGGCCAAATAGCTCATTTGGTTCTGTAAAACGAGTTAATAAATACTCGAAATTTTTACCATTTTCTACGCCATTAGATAATGCTTTTACAATTGCACTTTTAGCAGTTCCAGGAGGTCCAAGTAAAAAAGTATTTTCTTTTGCAATAAGACTTATACCTAGTAAGTCAATAACATCATCTTTACCAACAAACGTTGATTTTATATGTGTTAAAACAGCTTTTAATTGTTCTATATTAGTGTTCATTTGTTTCAGTTTCATAGTGTTTTAAAGTACTCCAGAAGTGGTCTTTATAATATCCAAATCTTTTATGTAATAGTGAGTTTATATAAGGTGTTTCTGCCCATTTTATTATTTTTCTTTCTACAATTCTATTTAAATATAATTGAGTTAAACATTCGTCTTTAAAAAAGTGTTTATAGTCAATTTTTGGAGGTATACAATCATTATGTATTGCTGAATAATGCCATGTGTTCAAAATAATATCTAAAATAGAAATTAAAGGATCTTTAGTATCAATCCCTTTTAATTCTGAATTAATTTGTGGTAAAAAACGTAAGCATAAGTCGGCAGAAAGTAAGGCAGAAGCATCAATAGTATTATTAAAATATGGAAATAAACTATTTAAGTCTTTTTGAGTATTATTACGATGTAGTAATAATAATGAAGAATAATACACTATTTTGCTTGCCCAAAGTGCTGCTGTTGCATTAAATTTTGGAAGAGTAAACGGATAGTTTAAACACTCGTTTTCATATTCTTGCTCCAAAAATAAGACAATATCTTCATCTTCTTTTTTAGTTGTTTTTAAAACATCGTCATGAATAACAAGATGTTCTTCTTGTCTTAAATAAGCAATAGTTTCTAAAAAGTTATTAGGTTTTAATTTGGGCATTTATATAATTTTCAATAAGCGATACAATGTAGACAATACAGAAGTGATTTCAAAATGAGATACATAAATAGTTTACTAGATTTCTAAATAACAAACTTTAAATTTCTTATCCCCAACCATTGAATATAAATAGTACGGCAACCGTATCAAAAAAACCATGTGCAGCAATATTAAACCATAAATCGTTTTTACGAATATGAAAAATTACAGCATATAACATACCAATTAAACCAGATATTATTTGACCAGTTATACCTTGATATGAATGTATAAAACCAAAGACGATCCCAAATAATAAAATATTAACAACCATACTTACTCTATTAGCACCAAAGAACTTAGTAAACTGTCTCATTAAATAACCTCTAAAAATAATTTCTTCACCAAAAGCAGCTGATATCCAAATAAGAATAAGCAAACTAAAACAAGCAGATAGATTGCCTTTATAAGGTTCAAAAACAGAGAAATTAATAGGTTGTTCCGTTAAATAAGCTACACTAGGAACAAGTACATAAATGTATACTAGAAAAAGACTGATGGAAAATAAGGGAGCTATAATAAAGAGATCTTTAAGTTTTAGTCTTTTTCGTTGAAAACCTAAAGATTTAAAAATATCTTTTTTGTATTCAATAGCACTCGCTATAATTAATAATAAAGCAGCTATTATTATATGAAAATATCCAAATAAGTATAAAAGTATACAAAGAATTATGGCAGTTATTGGAACTATTTTGGTTGTTAAAAAGGTCTTGTTCATTTTTTTATCGTTTTAAATTTTAAACGAAGTAATAACGATAAAGCAAGAAAACCTTGATTAAACCTAGGGTTTTTACTGAATGGTAGCAAAAGAATAGCTGAATAATCAGTTAAGGTTACAATTTCTTTTCAAGCCAATGATTAAAAGCTTGCTTTTTGTAACGACTAATATTTATTTGAAATGTTTTTTTGTTAGAAATAATAGGTTTTAACAAAACAGATAATTTTCCATTTTCTATAGAACGCACTTGCTCTATAGAACGAGAATGAAGAATCGTTTGTCTGTTAGCTCTAAAAAAACTATGTTCACTAATCTTACTTTCAACATCATTTAATGTGAAATCAGTAATAATAGTTGTTCCATCTGTTTTTACAACAAATACTATTTTATTTTCACTATAAATAAAAGAGATGTTTGTATATTCTATTAATGTTATTTTACCATTTTGTTGAATTTTAAGTTTTCCGTGTATGGAAGTCATTTTATGAAGCTCGTAAATATCTTTAGCAAATGAAACAATTATTCCAATACTACTTAGTAATATGGTAATAGAAAAACCAGTAAAGAATCCATAAAAATTATAATTTCCACCACCAAAGAGTCCTGTTAAAATAAAATATAAAACAATATAAGCGATAGAAATATAACCTAATGTAGAAAATATAAAGCGTAAAAGTATTTGGTTATTTATTTTATGTATAAAATGTTTGTTTTTAAAATACCTAAAATTAAAATAACAAATTATAATGATAATACTTCCTATTAAAATTGAAATGAGAATAGAAAGCCAAGGAAAACGATAAGAATCATGAAGTGGGAAGTTCCTTTGATCAGTTAAATGATTTGCAAACAAAGCAATGATTAAAATCCAAAATATATTTTTAATCCAAAAGTTAGATTTTTTTCTAAAAAAAATAATAATAATGTTCATTGAAATTTTAAAGATATGTTTTTGGTTGTGTTTATGTGTAAGGTTTTAAATATGGTTAACTCGAGGTTGAATTTTAATTTTTATTTGATTTTTTTAGGACTTAAAACCAAACTTTTAACTTCGCGATCATTTTAAATAAAATCCAAAATTTTAAGAGAAGAATAGGTTAACTATATTTTAATCTCCACAGCCTCCGCATCCACTACATCCACTGCTGCATCCTGAGTCATCGAAATGAGAACATCCATCAGAACAACCAGAGTCACCACCTTTTTTATTTCCTCTATCATTAAAAAAGTTAAATAATATTATTGCAGCAATAATGATAAAAAAATATATTGCAGAAGAACTATTTTCTGCTTGAATAAATAAAGTAGGAATCAAAACACCAATTATAATTAGTTTAAAACCAGAAATATAATTTTTTGAAGGTTTTTTAATTAACCAAAAACTATCAGTATTTATGCGTTTAAAATTTATCTCATGAAATCTCCTTTTATTATTTAACCATATAGCATCAGGCGGAATATTATTAAATTCAGATTTATATACTTCAAATGTTAAATCATAGCAGTCAGAAAATTTGTTTTTTTCTTCTAAACCTCCTTTTGTAGGATTATGATGTATTTCTTTATTAATAGTCTCACCGCAAAATTTTTTCCAATACGATTGCGTATAAGTTAAATGAAGATGCCATGCCTGATCTACAGAATCGGAAGGAGTTATTTGCTGATCAGAAACACAACATAAATAAATAAACTTTTTGTACTCGATAATTACATCATTTACAAAATCTAAACCCCAATTATTATCTCTAGCTAATCTTTGTGAGAAAGTAAAATCAATATCTTTTTCATCCAAATTAAATTCTTTTATTTTTTTCCAAAGTTTTTGATTCGTCATGATTTTAATTATTGGTAATCTTTTTTGTGAATTTTAGTGATTAAATTTAGCAAATAAAAAAGGAATTGAAAATAAGAAAAAAACTAAGTAGACTAGAATTAGTAACAACTTATATTTTATTTACAATCCAATTCGATATTTTTTCAATTCGGAATATAATAAGCAATGTCAAAACTGTTTTTAAAATGTAATTTGCAACTGCAAAATCAGGTAATTCAATTTCGTTATTTCCATTTAGTTTGAAAATGAATTTAGTACAATAATCAATCAAATTAGGAATTAGATAGATGGTTTTCGCTAACCAAATTACTCCGACAGTTAATAAAATTACTTTTGTTAATGATGTAGCATTTAGTTCCGTTTTGATTTCACTATCTGTTTTTATTAGCTTTTTAGAAATCCAGTCACCTTTTATAAATAGAAATAAGGAGACAACAATATTTGTTACAGTTAAAAAAGTTCCAGTAAAATAGAATTTATGAATATGGTCACTCAATAATTTCCCAAATTGAGTTATAGTAGCGGTTCCATAAACAGAAAAAAAGTAAACTCCAAAATGGTCAAAAATTTTCGTAAATAAAAATATTCCAGCGATTCTAATTATTAGAGTTGTTAAAGTTCGGTTTGTCATTAATTTTCGATATTAGTTAGATGTTGTAAAACTGTTTTTGTTTTTTAGTTCCTTTTAATCTTTGTTTATGTGGTTTATTCCATTGTTAAACACGTGATTTTTTAAATTTTCCCAATATTAAATCTAGGAATTTATTAATTATTTTTTTTGCTTTTTTATTTTTTGAATCAATACTTTTTGGTTTATTTTTTATTTCAGTTTCCTGATATGTTTTTTCGGAATAATCAGGGTTTAGACTTAATTCAGAAGCTCTATCAATAAGTCCTTCTAATCCTCTTTCAAAGTATAAGTTTAAAAATTCTGTAAAATTTTCTGACCAAGTTACTCGATATAAGATTTCTTTATTTTCTTTATCAGGCACATAACTTATAATCTTGTTTTCTGTTCCGGAAATTTCTAATTCCCATAAATCACAGTATATTAAATATTCAGCAAATACAAATCCATGATTTTCATTATCTAAATAAAAATCAATAACCTCGTTTAGAGGAACAATTCTGAAACAGTAATCGTCATTTGATTCAATTCCATTTATATTTTTATAAAAATAGTTGATATCCTCAGTTAATTTTCCGCCAAATATTTCCTCGGCTTCTTTTACCAAATTATCAGATGCAGAAGAGCCAAACCTATATTTTTGTTCAGTTCCGTTATTTCTGAATTTTTCAATTACATCTTCAATTTTCATCTTTTTTTAATAAGTGATAACACAACATATAACCATAATTTGTATAAACAATAGTAACAGTTATGTCATTTATAACTGCAAGTTACAGATATTTTAAGAAAACGGAAAAGTATCATTTAAGAGCATAAAAAAACTCGGATATTTATCCGAGTTTTATATAGTTTAGAAGCTTGTAAAATTATGCTCCCCATTCTTTTAATGAAGCTTTATTCATTTTTACATATCCAGCATTTCCTGCTTTTTCAGCATGCATTAAAGAAGCTTTTGCAGCTTTTATTGCTCCTTTTTTATCACCAGCTTTAGCATAAATTAAAGATTGCTTACGTAAATACCAAAAACGAGGCTTGTCTTTAGACATATCAACAGCTTTTTCAATCCATTCTTTTGCTTTATTAATATCTTTTCCTTCTTCTAAATAATAAGAAGCAGAAGCATAATAATCTGCAGCACCTGGTCCAGACATTATTTTGGTAATATTATCTGAAACAGTTTTATCTGTAGGTACAGTAAATTTAATACCAGCATAAACATTTTCCCATAAAATACCTAAAGCAGCTCCACTGTTAGATAAATCATCAATAGTAACAGTAAAAGATTCTATACTCATTGGCATTTTTTCAACTTTTACAGTTGTAGATAATGCTACTTTTTTAGCATCCCATTCTTTTGGAGTTCCCCAGTTGTTAGTATCTGTGTAAAAGAAAACTTCCCAAGAATTAGCACTTGGTTTTGTAAATATAGCATAACTTCCTTTTTTTAATGTTTTACCATCAATAGTAACATCATCACTAAAAGTAATTATGGTGTTTTTGTTCGCTCCAGTTCTCCACATTTTTCCATAAGGAACTAAATCTCCAAAAATTGTTCTTCCTTTAATTCCCGGTCTAGAGTATTCAACAGAAACATCTGTTAAACCAACTTTCTGTTCAATCTTAGCAGCAGGGCTAGGCTGTGGTGTTTCTACTTGTGCGTTAACACCTGTTGTTAAGGCAACAACGAATAAACTTAATAATATTTTTTTCATGTTAGATTGTTTTGAATTAATCAGAGTATAAATTTACAACGAAAACAAACTATAAATGTTAACAAAAACTTAAAATACGAGATTGTATCTTTGGATGTATGAAAAAATACATATCAGAATGCATAGGAACTTTTGCATTAATTTTTTGTGGAACAGGAGCAATGACTATAAATGAAGTAACAGGTGGAGATGTAACTCATGTTGGAATTGCAATAACTTGGGGATTTATTGTTATAGCTATGATTTATGCTTTTGGCGATATTTCTGGAGCTCATTTTAATCCAGCAGTTTCAATTGCATTTGCTTTTGCAAAAAAGTTCTCTTGGAAAGAAGTACCAAAGTATATTTTAGCTCAGATTTTAGGTGCTTTTTTAGCGAGTTTACTTTTGTTGTTTTTATTTCCAACGAGCGAATTTTATGGGGCAACGATACCAACAATAGATCCTATGCGGGCTTTTGTTTTGGAAATTATATTAACATTTATATTAATGTTAACGATTATTAATGTTTCAACTGGAAGTAAAGAAGTAGGTGTTGTTGCAGGTATTGCAATTGGAGGTGTTGTTTTGTTAGAAGCAATGTTTGCGGGACCAGTTACCAATGCGTCAATGAATCCAGCTAGATCTATTGCACCAGCTGTTGTTTCTGGTAACTTACAACACCTGTGGTTATATATAATTGCACCAGTTATTGGAGCTGTTTTAGCAATTTTTACTTGTAAATTAGTAAAAGATGATGATTGTTGTGATGGAGCTTGTTAATTTAGCCATATGAAAACATTTAGTATTTTAGGCTGTGGATGGCTAGGATTTCCTTTAGCAAAACAATTTATAGAAAAAGGAATTACTGTAAAAGGCTCTACAACTTCTGAAGAAAAAATTCCATTGTTTAAAGAACACAGCATTATTCCGTATTTAATCAATACAGATGAAAAGCCTTCTTATCAAGACTTTTTAAATACAGATGTTTTATTGATTATGATAACTTCTAAAAAAATAGAAGCTTATGAAAATTTAATAAGTGAAATTGAAAAATCATCAGTAAAAAGAGTTGTTTTTATTAGTTCTACATCTGTATATCCAAGATTAAATAAAGAATATACTGAAGAAGATAAAACAGTTGATTCTTTATTATCTAAAGTAGAAAACCTATTTAAAGATAATAAGCTTTTTAAAACAACAATTATTCGTTTTGCAGGTTTGTTTGGAGGGAAAAGACAACCAGGGAATTGGTTTAAAGATAAAAAAATACAACAACCAAATGGGTTTGTAAATATGATTCATAGAGATGATTGTATGGCAATAATTGATCAAATTATTACAGATGGAATTTTTGGAGAAATATTTAATGCTTGTGCAAATCATCATCCAACGAGAAAAGATTTCTATGTGAATGCAAAAAGAAGTATTGGAATGGCAATTCCCGATTTTGATAATTCACAAAAGTTGCAGTATAAAATAATAAGTCCTACTAAATTAATAAACCGATTGAATTATCAGTTTATTCATAATGATTTGTTAGCTATTTAATTACAAGTCAATAGCCGAAGGTTTGTTTTTTATATTTTCTAATCAAAAACTAACTAAAATACTTTGTGTTCTTGCATCTAGGGAATTTATTTTCAATAAAAAACCTTCTAGAAAAACTAGAAGGTTTAATAATCCCCATAAAACGTTAACCCCTTAACGGTTGTAAAAACAACAATTCAAAATTACTAGAACTTTCCGTGTTGATATAATGGAAATCCGTAAAAAAAGATGTAGTTTTCTGCAATTAGCTGTTATTTTTCATAACTTTTATAGTATAACTCGCGATTATGTCTTCTCTTATTTTTATATGTACATCGTATAATCCTTTTTTAGGAAAACGATAGGTGAATTTTAATATATTGTTTATGAGTGTATACTGAGTTGGTTTAAATTTTGTTTCTCTTAATCCATTGTAGGTTATTAAATTAAGTTGTTTAGCCCTAGAAGGACTATCAATTTTAAATTTAAAGACCACATTTTCATTAACAGAGATTTCAGAAGCTATTTTTTTGGGTAAAACAGGAGTGATTTTATATTTAAATGTTTCATTATAAATAAAAGGAGCATTAATAAAATCATTAAAATTAGTGTTTTTGTTTTCTAATAAAGTCCATTTTTTATCCTCAGGATAATGATTTTTAATAAATAAGTTAGGATCTGTTAAAAAATAACCATCATTATAATCATGAACAAACGTACTTATGTCCAAATTATAATATCCACTTGCAAAAACAGGGTCGCATAAATACCATTTGTTATTTAATTGTACAGCATTCCAAGAATGATTCGGAAAAAGTTTTTTAGGATTAAAATTAGCTGTTTTAGAATATCCATTAATAATAGTACAATTGATGTTCGCTAAAGAAGAAAGTTCTTTTACTAAAAAAGCAAAACCAGTGCAGATTGTTTTTTTATCTTCAAGTAATTTTTTTAAAAACTTAGGTCTAAATGAAGTATTCCACTTTAAAAATGCTTCTCTGTTATTTCTGTATTTTTTGCCTTTGCTTAAAATTTTGGTGGTTAAATTGTAATCACTTTTAATGTTTTTACAGACCCAAATGTAAATTGCTCTAAATTTTTCTACATCAGTATCTAACCTGTATGTTAGCTTATAAGAAAGAAGTGGTAGATTATTTAGTTTTTCATTTTTATATAAAGAGGCAATGCTATCTGCCTTTCTAAAACTGATATGTTTAAAATCAGATTGTTGTGCATGTATATAAAAAATGATTGAAAAGAAAAGTATAAAAAGTAGTTTTGTTTTCATTTAAAAGATTGATTTAATACGTTGCCAAAACGAACGTTTTGTTTTATAGGTCGCTTTTACATCAACTTCACCAGCAACAACTAATCCGCCTAAAATAGATGTATCTTCTTGCATAACGACTTTTAAAAAAGTTTGATTTTTTTGTACTACTATTTCTTGAGTTTTGAAACCTATTGAGTAAACTGAAATAATGTCGCCTTCTTTTATATTTTTAAGTTTAAAGTTTCCATCAAAATCAGAATCCGTACCAACAATACTGTTTTTTAGAACAACACTAACGCCAGGTAAAGGATAATTATCGAATCCAGATAAAACAACACCTTTTAAAGTATGACTATTTAAACGTAGTATTTTTTTTGATTTGTTTAAAGGGATTGTGCTTATTGTATCTGATTTTTTTTCCTGAGCAGTTAAAGAAGCACCAGAAAATAATGAAATTAAAGAAAAACTGATAGCACTAATAAAGCTGTGTTTTTTTAATTTTTTTTTGTTTCTATGATGATGATAATCTTTTAGTTGATCTTTATAAAAACGGCCACAAGTATTTTTGTTAGTAGTTGTAAAGTATACTACTATTTCCTTGTTGCTCATTGTTGTAAAATCAATAACTTCTTTAGAACAAGAGTTGCAAAATCCGCCTGATTTAGTTTTCTCAAAATTATTAAAATCTTCATGACAAGGTTTTTGTATGCTTATGTTTAGTGAGTTTTTCATATAAAAATAATTACTGATTTGAATAAAGTGAGGTATTAAAAACTCTGAAATAAATTCAGAATTTTTGTTTTAATCGCAAGGCGATAGCCAAGAGTTTAACTCCCCAATGCTTGCTTGCATTGAGGAACTTTATTTTTAAAAGTTGGTTTAAAAAATAGCTTTAACACGTTGCCAGAAAGAACGTTTTGTTTTGTAGGTTGTTTTAGTGTCAACCGCACCTAAAAGTTCAAAATGATTTTCGTTTAAATACACTTTAATAAAAGGATGATTTTTTTTGATCACAAGATCTTGTGTTACAAATCCTAAGAAACGAAAAGAAATAATATCACCTTCTTTTACATTTGCAAGTTCAAAATTACCGTCAATATCGGTTTCTACTCCAGTAATATTGTTTTTTAAACTAATACTTGTACCAGGTAATACACTATTGTCTGTTTTACTAAAGACAGTACCTTTTAATATAAACGTATCTTGAGTTGAACTCATAGATATGTTTTCATCTTCTTGAGCGTTTATTGTAGTGTTTGAAAATAAAAGAAGTATCCAAAAACTTAAAAGATAAATGAAGTTCTTCTTTTTCTGATTTGATGTGTTTGTAATGTTTTTCATGTGTATATATTTTTTGATTTAGGATAAATTTATAGATGAAAAGGAGATTATAAAATGAGTATTGAGTAAACAGGCTAATTTTGTTAGTAAATGATACGTGAGAGTTAGATAACTAAAAAGGCTGAAAGATTTTAAATCTTTCAGCCTTTTTGATAATTATTTAAGAATATGTTTACGCTTTAATAGGGCATCCAATAGCTTTTGTTAAATTAGGAGTTGGTTTTTCTCCTTTTTCTAATGCTTCAATAGCATCCTCAACATATTTAATATTTACGTTTTCAGGTGATTTTGCATTATCATCAATAGTTCCAATATATTGAACAGCTCTATTTTTATCTAATAAAAATACGTGAGGAGTTCTAACAGCTCCGTATTTAGAATAGATTTTTTCTCCATCAACCAAATAAGGAAAAGTAAATCCTTTTTCTTTTGCTCGTGCTTGCATTGCTACAAAACCTTCTTTTTCATTGGAAGGATTATTTGAATTGATAGCAATTACAGGATATCCTTTTGCTGCATATTTATTATTTAATGCAACTAAACGATCTTCATATAGTTTAGAAAACGGACATTCATTACATGTAAAAGTTACAATATATCCTTTTGCATTTTCTAATCCAGCTAAAGAAACATTATTACCATCAATATTTTTAAGGTTAAAATCAGTAGCTATTTCTCCTATTTTATAACCACCAATTTCTGCTAAAGTTTTTGTTTGTTCAGGGCCTTTTCCTCCTGGAGGACGACCTTTTTTATCGCCATGTGGTGGTGGGCCTTTGTGTTCTTTCTTTTTGTTTTCAACAGAAGCTTCTGCTTTTTTTGCGTCGTTTTTACAAGAAACTAATACACTTGCCGATAAACAAATCGCAGTAATTAATAAAATGATTTTTTTCATGACTTAGTTTTATTTGAGAATTAATGTTTTTTGACTTCTAAAATGATAAAAGGTTTAATCTTAATAGTAAAAGTGAAAATTATTTAGTCTGTGTTATTGTGTTTAACCGTTTTTTCAATCTCGAATAGTTTATTATTTCTTCTTTTTTATCATTAGTATTATTGTTGAAGCCTAGAATTAGCAAATCTTTTAAATATTTATCAGTATATATTTGTTTCAAATATTTTTCAATAGCTTCAGGTTTGCATATGAATATTCCACCTAAAATAGTAGGAGGTATTTCATTCGCTGAACCTTTTGTTTTTAAAAGCATTTTTATAAAATTATTTAAAAGAGTATAATCATTATACTTACATATTAATTTTTCTAGCTTTTTTAAAGCAGGATTAAGCGTTGTATTTACAAATTCATGATTATAATTCGGTTGGCTATAGCTATTTGCATATTCTTCCATCAAAGAAATAATTTCCTTTTTGTTTTGTGCATTTAGGGCGAAGGAAATTATTAAGATGATAAACGTTATGCTGCTTTTCATTTTATTATTTATTTTTTGACACATCATTTATTTCAAAGTCTGCAAAATACAGCTTTTCATCTCTTAATTCATCTTGCTTTTTTAAACTTCTGTAAATTCCCCATTTTGGTCTGGCATAAATCATTGTATCGTACCAAGTTTGTATATTTTCTCTTTTAGTTTTAAGAACTGTTTTACCTTTTAAGGTTTTAAGAATTAGGGTATAACTACCGTTTTTACCATAAGTAATAGTTTCATCAGCTATAATCCATTTACCAGTGATTTTAGAAAGCTTTATACTTGCTAATACACTTTTTTCATCTTCGTCTATATAAACTATTTGAAAATTTTGTTTTCCGTTCTTTTTTCTTGCCATAAAGGCAAATAAAGGTTCGTTTCCACTGGTTTTATTATATGTTATTTGATGAATGTCTGTATATTTTGAAGAAGTTTGGAAACCTTTCTCTAATTTAAATTTCCATTTATAGTTTAAAGTTTCTCCTTCTGTAGCCAAAATAGTATCGTTAGACCTTTTGTTGGCTTTAATTTCGTTTCGCTGCCTATCAAATCGTTTACAGCGATCAAAATCACCATTTATATGAATTACAAATTCAAATACATATTTGTTAAGTGTTTGGTCAAATATTTGAGAGATGTGTTTACCAAATTTTTTATGATTACAATCAGGAACTTCTATAGCGTTTCTATTTTTACTAATTAAAATGGAGTTTATAAGTTTGTAAGTTTCGCTTTTTCCATCTGCAGAAAGTTTTATCTGAGAAAAACTAATAGAACTGTAAGATAATAGGAGGTAAGTGATGAAAAACAATGTTCTTTTTTTTGTAAAAATTGAGATCTCCATTATTGATTGTTGTTTGAATTATGTGATTTTTTCTTATTTAAATTTCACTTATAAATTTAAAAACTAGACTACATATAAGTATAGTCTAGTTAATTAAAAAGTATTTGTTAGTTGTTTAACTTTCAATAGTTACATCAACAGTTCCTGCACTAGAAGAACATACTATAAAACAATGAAAGCTAGATAAAGGTGTATAACCAAAATATACACCACCAGTAAAACTACCTTCATGTTCACCATCTCCATAATCATTTTCGCCATAAGAGCTATAACTTACGCAACTTGTTGTTGTGTATGTAGTATCCCATTCATCAAGTCTAGAATATCCATAATCTGAATTATCAGGAATACATCTATATGTTAAACTAAAATAAATTCCAGAAGCTTTATAAGTTGCAGAAAGCGATAAGGTTCTGTTATTTCCACTAGTAGAATCAGAATCATAATCATAAGATGCAGGAGAACCACAAGAAGCTCTTTGTGCAGTAGAACTGCCATCTAAAATATTTAAAACATCATCATAAACACTTAATTGTGTAATGTTTTCATTTTTTAAATTGATAACGGCTAAATCATTATAAGCATTTGCATACGATTTATTTATAGTATAAACAGATTCTGATTCTGAGTCTATTTTAATTAAATACTCTCCTATTCCTACAATATTATCCTTATTTAAAACTTCAGAGATAACATTATAGTCTTTGTCATTTAATTGTTCGGTATTATTTTCTACGATACTTTTCATTGTGGATTCAAAACTTGCTTTTGATTCAAAATATTGAAAAGCAGCGATGTCTTCTGTAAGAGTAGCATTATTATTCTCGTTGGAACAAGACAAAGCAAAAACTGCTATTGCCATTAATAATACATGTTTTAAATGTTTTTTCATTGTTAGTGCGTTGTTTGATTTTTTTTTCATCTTATTTAGTTTTTAAGTTTAACGCAATTAACAACTTAGATTTATCACTATTCATTCAATTTTAATCATAAATCGTTCAATTTCAGTAATTAAAGGTGTTTTTTTAGGGTATGAAATAATAAACCATTCAAAAAGCATCACAAATGAATCATTTTTGTTTTTTTAATCAAGTAGTTTTTTTGAGTTTTTATTTTAAAACCATATTTGATTTAAGTTGTTTGTTTTTATTATTAATAATTGTTTTTTTAGTTATTTATTGATTGTTTTTTTAGTGTTAATTATTTTTTGCTAAAGAATTTGTTGAGTAATTGTATGAATTGTGTTTTTTTATATGTTTTTATGTGTTTGTTTTGTTAAATTAATATCATTTTAGGTATTTTTTATTTATTATTAATAATTTTTTAACATAAAATATTGGATTAGATGCGAATATGTTTTACTTTTAATCTTGAAAGGTTAAAAAAATAAAAAATGGCATTAGTAAAACAATTAGAAAAAAAAGGCTCTCACACTTTAGTGACATTTAAAATTGATGACTCTCTGGTTTCAAATTCTTCTAAAGTTTCTTTACTGGGAGATTTTAATGATTGGGAAAACCATGACAGTATTTTTCAAATGAAAAAAGAAGGAACGTCATATATTACAAGCGTAAAACTTGAAAACGGAAAACGTTACGAGTTTCGTTATTTGAGTGAAGGAAATGGATGGTTTAATGATTCGTCTGCCGATGCTTATGTTCCATCTCCTTATTATGGTATAGATAATAGTGTGGTAGATTTAAGCGAAGTAACTAAAAAAGAAACTCCTAAAAAAGCGGTGTCCCCAAAAAAGAAAGCCATAAAAAAGGATGATTTAAAAAAGATAGAAGGAATTGGACCTAAAATAGCTAGTATTTTAACAGAAAATGGTATTGTTACTTTTGAAGATTTAAGTAAAGCCCGCGTTACTACTCTTAAGAAATTTTTAAAAGAAGCTGGTTCTCGTTTTTCAATGCATAAACCAAATTCTTGGCCAAAACAAGCTAAGCTAGCTTTTGAAGGGAAATGGGATAGATTAAAAAAGTTACAAGATAAATTAGACGGCGGAAAATAAATGTTAGATAGTTAGTTATGCACTAAAAGCACTAAGATTCATCTTAGTGCTTTTTTATTGAATCCATAAATACTTTTATTCGTTTAAAACGTTTTTCATTAACGGAATTACCATTTTCCAACCTTGTTTAGATTCTTCAAACCTTTTTATAGCATGTTCAGTTCCGTTAAAATCGCCTTGTGCAATTTTTAAAAGGCATCCTTTTTCTTTAGCAATGAGTTCATAGGTTAACTTTATGTAATTTTCTGGAACATCTGCAATTCCAATATTTGGATCAAACATGGTAAATGTTACTTTTTCACCTTTTTTATACTCCTTAATAATTCCTTTTACATATATAATCTCAGTTCCGTTTTCTAATACACCTTTCCATAATATTTGATTTCCTATTTTCCAATCAGATAAAACCTCACAACCAAACATATATTGTTTCGTTTTTTTAGGATTGATTATTAAATCCCAAACAGTATTTTTATTGGCTTTAAAAGTTATTTCCTCTTTTATAATTAAGGTAGCGCTCATTTTGTTGTATTTATATAATGAAGCTACAAAGATGTATTACAAAAAGGTTATTTAATTATAGTATCGGGATTTTCTCTTATACTATTGGGAGTAACGCCATAGGTGTTTTTAAAAGACTTGGAGAAATGTTGCGGAGAACTAAAACCGATTTCATAAGCAATTTCTTTGGCAGATTTAGTAGTATCTAACAATAGTTTTTTAGCTAAAAGCATTCTGTTCTGATGAATAAAACCAAAAATTGTTGTTCCAAAAAGTTCTTTAAACCCCTTTTTTAATTTGTATTCGTTAATACCAATGATTTTAGAAAGCGCAATAATTGTTGGCGGATTATTAATTTTAGTCGTTAGAAATTCTTTGGCTGCTATTATTTTTTTTCGATCTTTTGTGCTTTTAATAAAAACCGCTTCTTGTTTTTTATCATATAAATCAGCTTGTAAAACAAGTAATTCTATACTTTTAGAGAGTAAAAATAAATCTTGTAATCCATTTTGATAAGGACAGTTTAAGATTTGATGAATTACCTGTTGAATTTTAAAAGTATTTGTTTTCCATTGATTAGAAAGAATGGCATTTTCTTGATGCATTACCTTATCCGAAAATCTTTTTAAAGGTTCGTTTCCGTTTTGAGCAATAGCTAAAAACGATTCTGTAGAAAAGTTAATCCCAAAAGTTTCTATTTCCTTGCTTTTATTCTCAACAGCTAATTCTAGTCCTTTAGAATACATAATATTATTATGATGACCAGAAAGCTGAAATTCTGTATTCAATTGCGAATAATGGAAGTTATAGCTCCCTTTAAGTCCAAAATGTAATCGAACAGATTCCGTTTCGTTTGTTGCATAACTTTTGCCAAAAGAATTATAGTTAATGATGTTATGAGAAATCTGAATTTTATCTAACTCCCAAAATTTGGAAATTCTATTTGCTATGATTTCTTTGCTCTGCATTATAAGTAGTTTAACCGATAACTAAAATTATGAATTTTTTATTTGGTGTAAGTTTTTAATATTTGTTTGATTGTTCAATGAGTTCATTTTGTTTGTCCATTATGTTTATTGTATGCTCAATAACTTCTTTATTAATTTTTTGTAGAAGGATTAAGCCACTTCCAATAACAAAATTTCTATGCTCATTAAATAAGTTGTTCAACCATTTTGTAGTCATAAATGTAATAAAATGTCTTTCTCCATTATTGAATTTAATTGTTACTTCTACACAGTCATTTAATTCATTTTGAATTTTATCATCAATATTTATAGATTGAATTTCTGGAACTACATTTTTTGTAAATATATGATCTGGAAGCCAAACAGATTTTTGGTTATCATTTTTAATCCTGATTTGGTCAGGTTTACATTCAATTACTTCGTATTGATTTCTTTTGCTTATAAAATCACCGTAAATAGATTCATTAAAACAAAATACTAGATCTCCCTTTTTCATAATTAGAGTTTATTTAACAATTAGAAATATTGAAGTAAATTCAATAAAAAGCTATTCCTAATCGTTTAAGTATACTTTCTTTTTCTCCAGAACGAAAAACCAAAGCCAAAAACAGCCAATAAAAATAACGGAACACCAATATTTAAAAATTGCCAAAAAGTTTTTTCGGTGTATGCTTTTTGTTTGTCTAAAATATTTAGTTGTACAGATTTATTTTTTAATTGAATTAATCCGTTGTCGTCTAATAAATAATCAACAGAATTCAATAAAAAATCTTTGTTTCCAAAACGTTGCTTTGTCCATTTATCAGTTCCTAAATCATGAGGTTTTCCCTTTAAAATCTGATTTTTACCAAGATCACCATCGGCAATAACAATCATTTTGTTTTCAGGAGATTTCTCTTTAAACGTAGTAAGGTTAAAAGGTTTGGTTCTGCTTTTGTAAGCAGAATTAAATTCACCTTCCAATAAAACAGCCAAAAGCTGATTTCCACCACTGTATTCTTCTTCTTTAGGTGCAATTGCAATACTATTTAATTCAATTATTTTAGGAGTTCCTACTAATTTGGTTAATACAGAACTTACCAATAAAGGTGTTTTTGTTATCGTATTTTTTAACGTGTCTATTTGTGTAGCAAACCTAAAACGAACAGGTAAAATGTTTTTGGTAATTGGATGATTAGGATTTCCTTGAACTAAAGGATGATAGAACCAATCTAAATTTTGAAATTGAGTTTGATTTCCAACATTTCCTGTAGCCAACGGAATTTGAGCCGCATACAAGTCTTGTACTAATTTGGTATTTATTCTAACACCATAACTAAATAACAAATCGGTTAGTTTTAAATCACGTGGATACGCCAACATTTCGCCAGCATTGTACAAACTATCGGTATCTGCTTGAATATTATCAATCATCCACAACGATTTTCCTCCGTTAGTAATAAACTGATCTAAAGTTAGTTTTTCTTCTGTTGTAAATTGTTGCGTAGGTTTCGCAATAATAGCTAAATCGTACTGTTGTAAATCTGTAATTGTTTTTTTAGGATTCGTTTTTACGGAATCTAAGGTGAATTTAGCCAAACGATATTTTTGACTAACTTCCGTTAAAAAATCATACAATTCAATATCCTTTAACTCGCCATTACCAGAAATAACCGCAATTTTCTTTTGCGCTGTTTCTAGTAAAGTATTTATTCCATTAGCAAAAGAATATTCTAAACCAGCAATAGCATTTTGTAATTGCTGCTCTTGAGAGTTTGCTTGTGTATTTGGTAATAGAGAAACCAATTGTTTTCTTTTACCACGACTAATTTCTGCCCAAGGAAAAATAATAGCTTCAGATAGTTTTCCGTCTTCTTCTACAGTTAATTGGCTAGGCATCATGCCTTGTTTTACCAATTGTTCGCGAATGTTATTAGGATTAATAAATTGAATTCTTATGTTTGAGTTTTCAGCTTGTAACTCTTCTAAAAACTGACGCGTTTCTATTTGTAAACGTTGAAATTCCGATGGAAAATCTCCTTCTAAATATACTTTTATAACAACTAAGCCATCTATTTTAGAAACAATATGTTTTGAAGCAGAAGATAATGTATAACGTTTATCATGAGTAACATCAAAACGTTTGAAAATTTTATTTCCAACAAAGTTTAATACTATAATACCAAAGAAAACGAATGCAATGTGTTGTACTTTTTTAGTCATTACTTAATTGCGTTTTAGTGATGAATAAAAAGAAGAAGGTAACCGATATAAAATAAATAATATCACGCGTATCAATAACACCTCTACTAATACTTTTAAAGTGTTCGTTTATACCTAGTTTTTGAATAAAATAACTATTCGTTGTACTTAAGTTGGCCAAAGCATCAAATCCGTAAAACATTAAAAAAGTAATAAATACACCTAAAATAAAAGCCACAATTTGATTTTTAGATATTGTTGATGTAAATAAACCAATAGCTGTATAGGTAATTGCTAAAAATAACAACCCTAAATAGGAACCTATAATACTTCCAAAATCAATATTTCCAAAAGGATTTGCTAATTGATAAATCGTATACACATAAATAACGGTAGGTATTAAAGTAATGATAACCAATACCAAACAAGCTAAAAATTTGCCTAAAACAATTTGCCAATCAGTAACCGGTTTGGTTTTTAAAATTTCTATAGTTCCGCTATTAAATTCATCAGCAAAACTTTTCATGGTAATTGCTGGTATTAAGAATAAAAATAACCAAGGCGATAAATAAAAAAAGCTACTTAAATCTGCAAAACCAGCATTTAAAATATTAAAGTTGTCTTTAAAAACCCAAAGAAATAATCCGTTAATAAGTAAAAAGATACCAATAACCAAATAGGCGACAGGTGAAGCAAAAAATGCGTTAAATTCTTTTTTAAGTATTGGAATCATTAAATTTTATTATATGTCTAAAAGAAAAATACGATTGTCTTCAATAGCATCATCTTTTTTGTCTTCTTGTAAAACAAACTGATGTTTTTCTAATAACGAAATAGAAGCAATATTATTTTTATGTGTATACGCTTCAATAGATTTTAAACTCATGGTAAGTTTTCCATAGTCTAAAACAGCCTTCATAGCTTCGTCCATATACCCTTCTTGTTGGTAATCAGGATTCATTTCGTAGCCAATTTCTGCATAAAAGTTTTCTGCGTTAATTTTATGAAAAACAATTGTACCAATAAGTTGGTTGTTGTTTTCTAATCGTATTGCCCAAAAAATACGGTTTTCATTTTCAAATTCATCTATACAAGTTTGAATAAAAGCTTCAGACTCATTTAGGTTTTTTGGGGTTTCTCTAGTGATTAACTCGTTAATTTCTCTGTTAGAACGCAATTTAAAAATTGCTTTTCTGTCATCAAAAGATAATTGACGTAATACTAGTCTTTCTGTTGAAAGCTCTGGAAAAATAGTTGGATAATTCATTATGGTAAACTTACGGTTTTATCAACACTCCAGGCAAAAGGTTTGTCATTAAATAATATTTTTGTTTTTGCCCAAATACTTTTAAATAAATCTGAATTTCTATAGTTTTCTAAATCTTGTTCATCTTCCCAATAACTATAGGTAAAAAATATATTAGGATTGGTTTTGTCTCTATATAACTCTAATAAGTTACAACCTGATGAGTTTCGTATATCTTGTTTTTTTTCATTAAAATTTGCTAAAAATTCTTCAATTTTTTCTGGATGAAAACTCATTTTTACAATGCGTACAAACATGTGTTTTAATTTAAAGGTATAAATTCAACTTTTTGTTCATTAAAAAATTCAATAGTAATAGTGTCTCTATAATCTAAGCCAAGCAAAGAAGAAGCACCACCAACGGTATGTAAATTACTTCTATAAATAGCAATTTCTATAAAACCAGCAGAATTAAAAATAGCTAATTTTGTTCCATCATAATGTCTAATGTCTTTTGCAGCAAAATCTACAATTTCATTATACTTGTTTAGGATTTTTGTAAAAGCATATCTTCTTGCTGTAATTTTAAAATCTCTTCCTTTACCAATTTCAGAAAATACTTTTTTACTAATGTTGGTAATTACATTTCCATAATTATCAATATAAATAACACCACCAATAATTATGTTTTTTTGCTGATTAACTTTAGGTTGTATTTCTGATATTTTTTTATAGGAACTAATTTCTTTACCAATAACCGTTAAATTACCACCACGAGCGATAAAACAGGCAGTTTGTACAAAAACATCCAATACAGAAAAACTACTTTCTATATGATTATGGATGGTTATCTCTACAATTTTAGTCGGATTAATTTCAGAAGCGATCATAGAAATAAGTCCATTATCTGGACAAATAAAATAATGATCGTCTAATAAAACAACAATATGTTTATTATGTACACTTACTTCAGAATCTACACCAACAATATGGATTGTTCCTTTTGGAAAGCTTTTGTATGCGTTTTTTAAAATATAGGCAGTTTCGGTAATATTAAACGGAGAGATTTCATGTGTAATATCAACTATTTTTGCATCTGGTAATTCAGAATAGATTGCTCCTTTAACAGCACCTACAAAGTGGTCTTTTGTTCCAAAATCGGATGTTAAAGTAATAAAAGACATGTTTTTGGTAAGCTGTTAGTTAAATTGTAAAAAAACTCCATTAAAAATTCCAGACAAAACTAAACATTTCTAAAAAAATATCGTTAATTTTCATCAGTAATATTAATTGATTGGTCTAAGGCCTTAACTTTAAAAGAAAAACATTTGAACGAACGCATTATTGAACTAACAGAAATTAATCCTAGTGATTTTTTTGGGACACAAAACAGCACAATAGCTCAATTAAAAACATTTTTTCCGAAAGTAAAAATTGTTGCAAGAGGAAATAAATTAAAAATTTTTGGAGAATCAGAAATTTTGGATGAATTTGAAAAGCGTTTTGCAATGCTTGTTAAATACTATAATAAATATAATAAGTTAGATGAAAACAGCATCGAACGTATTATTACGTCTACTGGAAAAGAAGAAGAAATAAGAAAAGCGGGTAAAGGAGATGAAACTATAGTACATGGTGTAAATGGTAAAATAATTACTGCACAAACACAAAATCAACGTAAAATGGTTGATTTAATGGAAAAGAACGACATGTTGTTTGCTGTTGGTCCAGCGGGAACTGGTAAAACGTATACTGCCGTTGCTTTGGCTGTACGAGCATTAAAAGAAAAATCTGTAAGAAGAATAATTTTAACACGTCCGGCTGTAGAATCTGGAGAGAACTTAGGTTTTTTACCTGGAGATTTAAAAGAAAAACTAGATCCGTATATGCAACCTTTGTATGATGGTTTGCGCGATATGATTTCACCTGAAAAATTACAAGCTTTTATAGAAAACGGAACCATACAAATTGCACCTTTAGCATTCATGCGTGGTAGAACGTTAGATGATGCTTTTGTTATTTTAGATGAAGCCCAAAATACAACACATTCTCAAATGAAAATGTTTTTAACTCGTATGGGAAAACATGCAAAGTTTATTATTACAGGAGATCCTGGACAAATAGATTTACCACGTAAACAAGTTTCTGGTTTAAAAGAATCGTTATTAGCGTTAAAAGATATTAAAGGAATTGCTATGGTTTATTTAGATGATAAAGATGTAGTACGCCATCGTTTGGTTAAAGAAATAATTTCTGCTTATAAAGGTATAGAAACGGATTAAAAATAGTTAAACATAGGTTTTTACTGGTTTAATCGCAGGGCGATAGCCAAGGATTTAATTCCCCATGCTTGCTCCGAGGTTATTTACTTAACTTGTGTTCTTTCGCAAAGTCCCTTGACTTTACGAAAAGCGTTTCACAAATTTTATGTGTAGTAAAATTTAAGATATTAATAATGTAAACTCAAAGATTTCAGTAATGAGATTCTTTGAGTTTTTTTTATGTTTTAGTTTTTGTAACTCTTTGTGATATATAAAGGTTACTAGTTCTGCAATTTGATCAGCGGCAGCCGCTGACGGTTTTGAAGTTCTGCAATTCGATCAACGGCTGCCGCTGACGGTCTTGAAGTTCTGCAATTTGGTCAACGGCAGCCGCTGATGGTTTTGAAGTTCTGCAATTTGATCAGCGGCAGCCGCTGATGGTTTTGAAGTTCTGCAATTTGATCAACGGCTGCCGCTGATGGTTTTGAAATTCTGCAATTTGATCAGCGAATACTATTAATACACTTAAACTAAAATGATATAAAAATTATAGCTGTTTTAAAGAATAATATTTCAGTAATTATCGTCAGTAAAAACAAATAATGCATAAAAAGTAT
>SIHP01000019.1 GCA_004762155.1 Flavobacteriaceae bacterium | reverse complement strand
GTTTTGATGTATCAAGTTCAGATACATATACTGTAAATGTTTATGATGTTGGAGCAAGTCCAGCACCAGGATGTTCAATTACACGAACAATAACAGTTGATCCAACTATAGAGCCAGTATTTACAGCAGTAGGAGTAGACAATAATAACTGTTCAGGATCAGATTCAGGAATTATTGAGATGACGGCGACTGATAATGGAATCTTACCATTAAGTTATACGATAAGTCCAGATCCAAATACAGTAGGAAGTATCACAACGAATCAGTTTATAAATTTACCACCAGATACGTATACAATTACGGCAACGGGAAGTAATTCATGTAGCTCAACAGAGACTGTAACGATAACTGAATTAGATCCAATATTATTTACAGCTGCACCGGTAGTAACAGAGTTTGGATGTAGTACAGGAAATATTACAGATGTAGCAAGTGTAACAGTAAATACATCAGATATATCAGGAGGAAATGGTGTAGGAAATTATATACGAGCAGTATTTACATATACAGCAGCAAGTGGATCAGTAGAAACACAGGACAGTAGTAATTTTGTATTTTCAACATTAGATATATCAGGAGGAATAGTAGATATTACAGTTTACGATATCGAAGGTTGTAGTGCAACTACAAGTGCAACAATAGAGGCATTTAATGAATTGAGCTTGCCAGTAGTCACAGTTGATAAGGCAATAGACTGTTCAACAGGAGAAGACATCACAATAGCTTATACATCAACAGTTGCATTAACAGCAACAACAGCAATAAGTGGAGCAAATACAGGCTTTACAGATAGTAATACAACAGGAGTCTTTACAGGCTTAGTAGCAGATATATATGAGATTACAATAACTAATCCAACAACAGGTTGTGTATTAACTACGAGTCATCAAGTATTCCCAGAACCTACGTTTAATTTATCTATAAGTAGAGATAGTAACGTAGTTTGTTTTGGAGATACCAATGGAAGTTTAACAATAGATTTTGCAACGAGTAGTCCTTACGCAGGAACATATGACTATGAAGTATTCTTATCAGGAGGAACAAGTACAGGAATCACAGGAACGGGAGTAAGTGGATCAACTACGGTAAATACCTTAGGAGGAGGAACATATTATGTTTCAGTAACGATGACAGCAAGTCCATTCTGTCCAGTAGTATCACCAGAGGTAACTTTAGAAGCACCAAGTGCAGCCTTAGACTTTACAACAGTAGATGTAAATCCAAGTTGTAATGGAAATAGTGATGGAAGTATCACTGTAAATGCAGTTGATGGCTGGGGAAGTTATGAATATGAATTATCAGATGCTGCAGGAACGACTGTAATCACAGCTTATAATACAAGTAATGTATTTACAGGATTAGCAGATGGAACATATACAGTTCGTGTACAAGACGCTAATGGCTGTATTGATACAGACACGGTAACATTAACAGAACCAGCAGTAGTATCATTTACCTTAACAAAAGATGATAGCGCATGTGATGCAAGTACAGGCGGAAGCATAACAGTAACAGCATCAGGCGGAAGTTTAAGTTATACGTATATCTTATTAGATAGTTCATCAACAGAGATACGTAACCAATCGACTAATGTGTTTACGAACTTAGGAGCAGGAAGTTATACAGTAATAGTAAATGATAGTAATAGTTGTTCATCAACAAATACAGCTATCACATTATTACCAAGTTTAGAGTTTGCATTAAGTGAGACAAAGAAGTTAGATTGTACTGTAAGTCCAGATGCGACGATAGAGGTTTCTATCACATCAGGTTCGGGATCATACGAGTATGAAGTACTTGATGGAGCATCAGGAACAGTTGTTACCAGAGTAACAACAGGTGGATCAACGATAAGTTTTGATGTATCTAACGCTGATACTTATACCGTAAATGTTTATGATACAGGAGTAACACCAGTGTGTTCAATAACAAGAACAATCACAATAGGTGGGATTATTAATCCAGATTTTACTGCAACACCAGAAGCTATTGTTTGTAATGGAGAATCAACTGGAGCTATTAGAATATCTTCAGTAGATAATGGATTATTGCCATTAACATTTACAATAAATCCAGTAGCTGGTACGTGGGATTCGACAACAAATTCGTTTATTAATTTACCAACAGATACATATACTATAACAGCAACAGGAAATAATGGATGTACATCGCAGCAAGTTGTAACTGTTGATGATGTAATATCAATATCAATTCCAGCTCCAGTAGTAACAGAGTTTGGTTGTACAACTGATAATATAACAGACAATGCTATTATAACTATAGATGAATCTAGTATTACAGGAGGAAGTGCAAGTTATGTAAGAGTTGAATTTATAGACACATCAAGTGGTACAGTTTTACAAGACACATCAAGTTTTGAATATGCTTCCACAGATGAGTCAGGAGGGAATTATACCATTAATGTTTATGATAGTAATGGTTGTTTAGGAACAACTACAGCTACTATCTTACCATTTAATGGATTGACAGATGCAATAATAAATGTTGATAAAGCAATAGACTGTGCTACAGGAGAGGATATTGAAATAACCTTTACTTCAGTATCACCTATAACTAATGTAGAGTATAGTGTTACAGGTATAAATGGAACAGTATTTACAAGGTTAACACAAACTTCTGCAAGTACAACTAACCCAGAGGTATTTACAAATTTAGCAACTGGTAGTTATGAAGTGGCAATTTATAATCCAAATACAGAATGTAGATTAATAACATCACATACAGTAGAGGAAGAGCCAGAATTCTTCTTAGATATTACTAATGCTAATAATGTAGGCTGTATTGGAACAAGTACAGGATCATTCACATTTGATTTTAGCACTACTTCACCATATACTGATAACTATAGTTATGTAGTAATGGACGATGTAACTGATTTACCAACGACGTTTACAGGAACAGGAACAGGAGCAACTACTGTTAATTCTCTATCAGCAGGTGAGTACTATGTAGTGATAACAATGACAGATAATCCATTCTGTCCAGTAACGTCTTTACCAGTAACGATTAGTGATCCAACAGCTGCATTATCATTATCATTTGATACTACTTTAATAAGTTGTATAACTAGTGATAGTGGAGAGGTTATTATTAATGGAATAGGCGGATGGAGCGGTTATACTTATCAATTAGTTAATCTAACAACATCAACAACTATTCAAGCTTTTGATAGTAATAATATCATACAAGATTTAGTCGCTGGTGATTATGAAATAACTGTTGAAGATATAGAAGGTTGTTCTGCCACTGCTACTTTTACATTAGCAAATCCAACAACAATTACAGCAACATTATTTGAATCGGCATCAAATCAGTGTGAAGGAGATGAGTCAGCAACTATTCAAGTAAACGCTGTTTCAGGAGGTCAAGGAAATCCAGCAGTTTATACTTATAGTTTAACATATCCAAACGGAACAGAATCATCTCAACAAACATCTAATGAGTTTACAGATTTAGGATCTGGAGATTATATTGTTACTGTTTATGATGAATATAATTGTTCTAATACATTTACACATACAGTTAATGATCCAACAGAAGTTACAGCAACAGCTCTAGCTAATGGAATAATTAGTTGTAATAATCCAACAGTTGATATTGAAGTAACTGGAGCAGGAGGATCAGGTGCTTATACCTATAGTTTAAGTGATGATCCATCAACATTTGTTACATCAAATATATTCCCAGTAACAGCAGGAATCTATAATTTCTATGTAAGAGATGCGAATGCATGTATATCAGATCCATATATAGTTGAGATAGCTGAATTAGAACCGTTAATAGTAACGTTAAATATAATCTCAGGAACAGTCGCTTGTTTCGATGAAAATAGTGCTGTACTATCTGCAATTGCAGAAGGAGGATTAGGTAATTACATGTATGAGTTATTGGATGATTCTAATAGTGTAATTCAAGGACCTCAAGTATCAGATACATTTACTAACATAGGTCCAGGTACTTATAGTATTAGGGTTACAAGTGAAGATTGTGTAGAAATAACTACTCAGCATACTGTTATAAACCCAGTATTGTTAGAAGTTACAGAAACGCATACAGATGTTCAGTGTCAAGGAGAAAGTAATGGTACTATTACAATTAATGCAATAGGTGGTACTGGAGATTATGTTTATGAGATCAGTACAGAACCAGGAAGATTCCAAACACAAAACACATTTACAAACCTTGTAGCTGGAATTTATCAAATTACCACTCAAGATGACAAAGGATGTTTTGAAATAATTGAAGTTGAAATAGAAGAACCAGAAGCTATAACAGCAGTATTAGTAGGTGATGTAACACAACAATTATGTGTTGAAGATGCAGGAGCATCGTTTACAATAGAAATTACTGGTGGAGTTGCTCCTTATACGGCTAATTTAAATAATGATAGCTCTACAACAGTTAATGTAGTTGGTAATCAAGTAACATTTGATAATATAGATCCAACTACAACGCCAACAGTTGTGGTATTAATTGAAGATGCAAATGGTTGTACACAAGCTATACCATCAATTATAATTGATTTAACACAGCCAATAGATTTAGATTTTGAAACTGAAGCTGTTTATGATTGTTCTGGTCAAGCAAGTATAATTGCAACAGTAGATGAACAATATGAAAATGAAGTTGTATTTACATTAACTGGTCCAGAGAGTGGAACTAATGACACTGGTATATTTGTAGTTTCTACAGTTGGAACTTATAATGTAGAAGTAGAACATATTGGAGGTTGTTTACTATTAAGTCAAGATATTGATATAACAACTGTATTACCTTTAGAATTAACAATAGATAGTTCACAACTAAATATATTAATAGCAAACGCATCGCAGGGTATAGCTCCGTATGAATACAGTATAGATGGAGGAATGTTCTCTTCAGAAAATGAATTCTTAATTTCAGAAACTAGAGATTATTTAATAACAGTAAGAGATTCAAGAGGTTGTGAGGAAACGATATCAATACTTGGAGAATTTATAACTATTGAAGTACCAAATTTCTTTACACCTGATGGAGATGGAGTAAACGATTATTGGTATCCAATTAATGTAGAAGATTACCATAATGTTGTTATCTATATTTTCGATAGATACGGTCGACAATTAGAAATTTACAGAGGAAGTCAACAAGGTTGGGCAGGTATGTATCAAGGAAAACCTTTACCTTCTGGAGATTATTGGTATACAATTCAGTTCCAAGAAGTAACTGGAGAAGAAAAGAAATTCATGGGTAACTTTACATTATATAGAAAGTAAGATGAAAAAATATTTAATAATAATACTTTTATTAATTTCAGTTAAAACTTCTGCTCAAGAAGTAGATTTACCTCAGTATGTAAATCATATGGCTGATAATCCATTTTTAATTTCACCAGCTTATGCAGGTATTGGAGCAGGACTTCAAATGAGATTAAATGGAATTAGTCAATGGGTAGGAGTAAAGGATACACCAGATACCCAGTCATTAACTGTAGAAGCTCGTTTGGCCGACAGATTTGGAGGTGGATTAACAATTTTTAATGATAGTAATGGTAATACAACTCAAAAAGGAGTTAGATTGTCATTAGCAAGCCATTTAACTTTAAGCCACGTTAATGATAGTTTCTTATCTTTTGGTTTAAGTTATAGCTTTATACAATTTGGAATTGATACAGAGAATAATAATACATCTGAAGCTTTACCAAATTTAAATTTAAATTCATCTAATTTTGATATTAGTATGTTATATCGTTATGATCGATTTGCTATTAGTGTTAATTTAGTTAATTTATTAGATAAAAAAATAGATAACTTAACTTCTGGTGAACCAGAAATCTTAAGAAGATATTCTGCCTATTCTTTATACACTTTCAAGTTAAATAGGATAACAGAGTTAGAACCCTCAGTTTTTTTAGAATATTTTGAAGCTAGTGCAAGATCTAGAACAGATTTAAATGTAAAATTACGTAGAAGAATTAATGACGGTTATATTTGGGGAGGAGTTAGTTATACTTTTTTAAATGATCAGTTTGGTACTCCAAATTCTGTAGCTCCAATGGCAGGGATAAAAAAGAATAATTTATATTTCTCTTATGGGTTTAGTATTGATACGAACCAAATAGTTGGTTTCAATTACGGAACACATATGATAACTTTAGGGTTTGATTTTGATAGAAGACCTAGTTTAGCACGTTGTACTCAAAAAATGATGATTTTTTAAAATAGAATAACATAATAATAGTATAATCCTCAAGTTTTCTTGGGGATTTTCTTTTTCTTTGCACCAATGGAGGATAACAATAAAAATTCAATAAACTTAAATAAGTTTATAAGTAGTACAGGTATGTGCTCTCGTAGAGAAGCAGAAAAACTAATTCTTCAAGGTAGAGTTACCATAAACAATAGACGAACTGAATTAGGTAATAGAGTTTATGATAAAGATGTTGTTAAAGTAGATGGAAGGCTATTAAAAGCAAAACCAACAACAATTTATATAGCGCTAAATAAGCCAGTTGGAATTGTATGTACTACAGATAGTAGAGAGCGAAATAATATTGTAAAATATTTAAATTATCCTGAAAGGTTATTTCCAATAGGTAGATTAGATAAACCATCTGAAGGATTAATTTTTTTAACTAATGATGGAGATATAGTAAACAAAATTTTAAGAGCCGGAAACAACCATCAAAAAGAATATATTGTTACTGTAGATAAATCAATTTCAGATTCTTTTATAGATAGAATGAGTAATGGAATTCCTATTTTAGGTACTGTAACTCAAAAATGTAAAGTAGAAAAGGTTTCTGATAAGGTCTTTAAAATTATCTTAACCCAAGGTTTAAACAGACAGATTCGTAGAATGTGTGAATATTTAGATTATGAGGTTACTAAATTAGTTCGTACTAGAATTATGAATATAGCGTTGAATACTCTTAAAACAGGTGACTGGAGAGAGTTAACAACAGAAGAAATGAAAGAAATAAATACAATGATTGCTTCATCTTCTAAAACAGAAGAAGCATCTGTAGTTATTCAAAAACCAAAAAAGAAAGCACCAAAGAAAAAAGAAGGTCCTGTAAAAAATGATTTTAATAAAAAAAGCGCAAGTTTCAGAAAAAAATCATCTTCATCTAAAGGAAAATCAAGTTCTTTTGGAAGAAAGAAAAAGAGATTTTAAATCTTAAGAACCTTTTAAGTTTAAGCAACCACCCAATTATGTATCTTTGCCGACTATGCAATTCGATTTAAAACATTCCGACCCAAAAAGTAAAGCCAGAGCTGGTGTAATAACAACAGATCATGGTACTATAGAAACTCCAATTTTTATGCCTGTAGGTACAGTAGCAACAGTAAAAGGAGTTCATCAATCAGAATTAAAAGAACAAGTTAATCCTGATATTATTTTAGCTAATACATACCATTTATACTTACGTCCACAAACTTCTATTTTAGAACAAGCAGGTGGAATACATAAGTTTATGAATTGGGATAGAAATATTTTAACTGATAGTGGTGGTTACCAAGTATATTCTCTATCAGCAAATAGAAAAATAAAAGAAGAAGGAGTAAAATTTAAAAGTCATATAGATGGTTCTATGCATTTCTTTACACCTGAAAATGTAATGGAAATTCAACGTACAATAGGAGCCGATATAATCATGGCTTTTGATGAATGTACACCATATCCTTGTGATTATAATTATGCAAAAAGATCAATGCATATGACACATCGTTGGTTAAAAAGGTGTATTAATCATTTAGAAAAAGTACCCGTAAAATACGGATATGATCAAACATTTTTTCCAATTGTTCAAGGTAGTACTTATAAAGATTTAAGAAAACAATCAGCTGAATTTATAGCCTCAGTAGGTGCAGAAGCAAATGCTATAGGAGGATTATCTGTAGGAGAACCAGCAGAAGAAATGTATGCAATGACAGATGTTGTTTGTAGCATTTTACCTGAAGATAAACCACGTTATTTAATGGGAGTTGGTACTCCAATTAATATTTTAGAAAATATAGCCTTAGGTGTAGATATGTTTGATTGTGTTATGCCAACACGTAATGCAAGAAACGGAATGTTATTTACAGCTCATGGAACTATCAATATAAAAAATAAAAAGTGGGAAAATGATTTTTCTGCTATTGATGAAATGGGAATTACAGCTGTAGACACCATGTATTCAAAAGCATATTTACGTCATTTATTTGCATCAAAAGAGATGTTAGGTAAACAAATAGCTTCCATACATAATTTAGGTTTTTATTTGTGGTTAACAAGAGAGGCAAGAAAACATATCATAGCAGGTGATTTTGCTACTTGGAAAGATATGATGGTAAAACAAATGGATAAACGTTTGTAATTTGAAAATATTAGATTGGTACATATTAAAAAGGTATTTAACAACATTTATTTTTACGTTGTTAATTTTAATACCAATTGCTGTAGCTATTGATGTAGCAGAAAAGATTGATAAGTTTTTAAGAGATGATACACTTACTTTTATTCAAATAGTAAATGATTATTATAAAAACTTTATTATTTATTATGCTAATACTTTTATGCCATTGGCATTGTTTATAGCAGTAATAATTTTTACTTCTAGGCTTTCTAATAATACGGAGATTATAGCAATTAATAGTTCGCAAATATCTTTTACTCGTTTTTTATATCCTTATTTTATAGGGGCAACATTAGTAACTATAGTGGCATTGTTAATGAATCATTATGCAGTACCATCTAGTAGTAAAACCCGTAAGGCATTTGAAAATAAATATTTAGCGAGTAAATCAATTAAATCAAAACTAGGTTCCGTACGGGACTTTAGTTTACAGTTAAATGATAGTACTTATATTTATATTCAAAGTTTTGATTTGAGGAAAGATAAAGGATTTAATTTCTCTATTGATACTTATGACGGATTAGAACTAAAAAATAAATTTACAGCAAACAATATAACTTGGCAGCCAAAAGACAGTACATTTAGATTATTAGGTTGGAAAGAACGAAAAATATTTAAAGAACAAGATAGTTTGTTCTCTGGAAATCGTAAGGATACCACTTTTGCTTTTACTCCTAGAGATTTAAATTATAAATCTGCTTTAGCACAAGAAATGCCATCTGGAGAATTATCAGAATTTATAGATTTATCAAAAAAAAGAGGAGTAAAAAATTTCAATGCGTATTTGGTAGAACTATATAAAAGAACAAGTTTACCAATAGCGTCTTATATATTAACATTAATAGCAGTAGCATTATCCTATAGGAAAAGAAGAGGAGGAATAGGAATGAATTTAGCATTAGGATTAGCTGTAATGTTTATTTATGTTTTCTTTTTAAAAGTAGGTGAAGTTTTAGGTGGTGTAGCAGGAGCAAATTCATTATTAAATGTTTGGATGCCAAATATTGTATTTGGTGGCTATGCATTATACTTATACATAAATGCAAGAAAATAATTTAAAAAACTATCTCCTATTACATTTCATTGTTTTTATATGGGGTTTTACAGCAATTTTAGGCGCTTTAATAAATATTGATGCAATACCTTTAGTTTGGTATAGAATGCTATTAGCGGTTGTTTTTATAGCTTTATATTTTTTAATAACTAATAAAAGTTTTCAAGTTGATAAAAAGGCTATTATAAAATTTATAATATCAGGCATTATTATAGGTGCACATTGGATTACTTTTTTTAAGGCTATAAAAGTTTCTAATGTATCTGTTGCTCTAGTAACTATGAGTACTGGTGCTTTTTTTACTTCTTTATTAGAGCCTCTTTTTTTTAAGAGGAAAATTAAATTAATAGAAATTTTATTAGGTGTAATAGTAGTATTTGGGTTGTATATTATATTTAATTTTCAAACTCAATACCTCTCAGGTATTATTTATGCTTTAATATCGGCATTCTTATCTGCCTTATTTTCGGTAATTAATGGTATTTATGTAAAAAGCTATAGTCCTAATATAATATCATTTTACAGCCTTTTATTTGGAGTAATTGCGATTACATTTTTTATTTTTTTTACAAAAGGTTTTACACCTGGTTTCTTTACGTTAACAATTACAGATTGGATATGTTTATTTGTGTTAAGTAGTATTTGTACAGCTTATGCTTTTATAGAGTCTGTTAGAGTAATGAAATACCTAACTCCATATACTGTAATGCTAACTATAAATTTAGAGCCTATTTATGCCATAATATTAGCACTATTAATTTTTGGAGAAAAAGAACAAATGCAATTAGAGTTCTATTATGGAGCTTTTATTGTTTTATTTGTTGTACTCCTAAATGGTGTAATAAAAAATTCTTCAAAAATTAAAAAGAGGTTACAACGATAAATTTAGTATGTTTGTTTTTCAAACAACTTTACATTAAAAATACCAAACGAATAATACAAAATGGAATATTTAGATTTTGAAATGCCAATTAAAGAGCTAAAAGAGCAGTTGGCAAAATGTTATGACATAGGAAAAGAAAGTGATGTTGATGTTACCGCAACTTGTAATAAGATTGAAAAAAAACTAATAAAAGCCAAAAAAGATATATATAAAAACCTAACACCATGGCAACGTGTTCAGTTATCTCGTCATCCAAATCGTCCGTATACTTTAGATTATATTAAAGCTATTTGTGGTGATACTTTTATGGAACTTCATGGAGACAGAAGTGTAAAAGATGACAAAGCAATGATTGGTGGTTTAGGAAAAATTGGAGATCAATCTTTTATGTTTATTGGTCAACAAAAAGGACATAATACTAAAACACGTCAATACCGTAATTTTGGTATGGCAAATCCAGAAGGTTATCGTAAAGCGTTACGTTTAATGAAAATGGCTGAAAAATTTGGTATTCCTGTAGTAACTTTGCTAGATACACCAGGAGCTTATCCAGGATTAGAAGCTGAAGAACGTGGACAAGGTGAGGCTATTGCAAGAAATATTTTAGAAATGACTCGTTTAAAAACGCCAATAATAACTATAGTTATTGGAGAAGGAGCTTCAGGTGGAGCTTTAGGTATAGGTGTTGGAGATAGAGTTTATATGATGGAAAACACTTGGTATACAGTAATTTCACCAGAATCGTGTTCGTCAATTTTATGGCGTAGTTGGGAGTATAAAGAACAAGCAGCTGAAGCTTTAAAATTAACTGGTGAAGATATGAAAAGACTAAAGTTAATTGATGCTATTATAAAAGAACCAGCAGGAGGAGCACATGCAGATAGAGAAGGAGCTTTTGTAGCAGTTCAAGATCAAATTATTTCAGCTTTTGATGAATTAAAAGATTTAAATCATACTGATTTAGTTTCTCAAAGAATGGATAAATATGCTAATATGGGAGTTTATAAAGAATAAGACTACCCCAAAGTAATAAAAAACCAAAAAACTCGCTTATTTAGCGATTTTTTTGGTTTTTATATTAAGTTTAATTAAAATGTCTTTCCATAATAACATATTCAATATCTTCTTTTTTAAAAAATGTATTGGTGTATTTTAAACCATGTTTTATATAAAAGTTAGTCTTTTCAACACGTGCATTACACCATAATTTATTAATTTTTTCTTGTTTTAATAAACTAATGATTTCTTCCAATAAAAAAGAACCATATCCTTTACCTTGATGTTCTTTAAGCGTTGCAAATTTTCTGAATTGAGCAATGTTATCATCAATAAAAATAGAGATTACTGATGTAAGTTTATCATTTACAAACAAACCATAATGTTTACCATTTTCGTCATTGGGTAGCATAACAAAATCCATAGGTTTTGTTGGCCACATAACTTTGTGCCTAATTATTAAAGTTTCAGAAGAAGTAATTTGTTTAATGATCATTTTAATTATTAAAGAATTTAATTGTTGATACGCTTATTTTAATTGCTTCTTTGCAATATTACCTATGTTTCTTAAAACATCCTCTATAATGTTACTGTAAGGCTTAGAATAGCTTATTCTAATAAAATTTTTATAAGAACCATTAGTGGAAAATATTTCACCAGGTGTAATTAATATTTTTTGATCTAATAATTCTTTGTAAAATAAATAACCATCAAAAGAAGAAGGAAACTCAATCCAAAAAACATAACCACCTTTTGGAATTGTAAACTTAATATTATTAGGGAAATATTTTAATATAGCATCTCCGTATTTTAACATGTTAACATGTATAAGTTTTCTTAATTTTTTAAGATGAAAATCATATCTACCAGTTTTCATAAAGTCAATTAATGCAGCTTGTGTAACACTATTAGTACCTAATGATAAAAGACGTTTTTGTTTAGAAAATTCAATTTTTTTTTCTCCAGGGATACAATATCCAACTCTAAATCCAGGAGCTAATGTTTTAGAAAAAGAAGAACAATAATAAACAATCTCATTCTTGTCAAAATATTTTAAAGTTGTAGGTTTAGCTTTATCAAAATACAAATCACCATACACATCATCTTCAATAATATTAACATTGTTTTTTGTAGAAATAGTAACAATTTTCTTTTTTATTATAGTAGAAATACTATCGCCTGTAGGATTATGAAAATTAGACGTAATTAAACATAGTTTAATTTTTTTTTCAATTAAAGTCTTTTCAAAATCATTTGTATTAAATTGATTTTCTTTATTAAAATCATAAGTATGTATGGTTATATTTTTACTCTTTAATAAAGATAAAATATTGTAGTAATTCGATTTTTCTATTAAAATATTATCACCACTTTTCGTTAAAATATTTAAGCAAATATTAATAGCTTCTAAACAACCAGCGGTAATTATTATATCATTTATATTGTAATTGCTATTTTCTTTAAATACTTGAGCTAAAATTTGTTTTCGCAATTCTTTTGCACCTAAAGGATCTTCATAACATAAGAGTCCTTCTTTATTATTTATAAGAGAAGATCTTAAAGATTTATTTAATTTTTCTATAGGAAGCATTTCTATAGATGGCGTAGCAGAGCTAAAATCAAATTTAATATCATTTAATTTAGATAGTTCCATCTGATCAATCATTTCATCTACATTCTTTGCATTATCAGTTTTTCTTTTTGATATAATAGATAATGCTGCATGATTTTTAATTTTTTTTAATTGAGAAACACTAAGGTTAACATAATAACCTGATTTATTTCTAGCTTCAATTAAGCCTTTTGTTTCCAATTCATAATATGCCTTAAAAACAGTGGAAGCACTCACAGATAATTCATTACAAGCTGCCCTAACCGAAGGTAATTTTTCACCAGGTTCTAATATTCCATTGTAAATTTTTTCTTCAATATTATGTGCTATTTTTTCAAATTTAAAATACTGATTTTTATTCATTTTTAAAATATCTGATACGGTTCAAATATAAAAAACTGAATCTGTTTTTTTACACCTAAAATGTACAAATTTGTACCTTAATATTAAAAAATTAATAAAAATGAACAGAATAGCTTTCATAACAGGTGCAACATCAGGAATAGGTAAAGCAACTACTAAAATTTTTGCAACAAATAATATAGATTTAATTATTTGTGGAAGAAGAAAAGAAAACTTAATAGCACTAAAGGATGAACTTAAAAGCAAGGTTAACATATATACTTTATGTTTTGATGTTGGAAATTTAGAAGAAACAAAGGTTAGTATTGATAGTTTACCAGATAAATGGAAAGCTATTAATATTTTAATTAATAATGCAGGAGGAGCACATGGTTTAAGTGAATTTAAAGATAGTAAGTTTGAAGATATAGAAAAGACAATTGATTTTAATATTAAAGGTCTTTTGTATGTATCCAAACTGATTATTCCATTAATGGTTGCGAATAAAAAAGGACATATTATAAATATGAGTTCTATTGCAGGTAAACAAGCGTATAAAAAAGGAATGGTGTATTGTGCATCTAAAGCAGCAGTAGAATCAATTAGTAAAAGTATGCGTTTAGAGTTGGTGCCTTATGGTATAAAAGTTACAAATATTGCTCCAGGAGCTGTAAATACAAATTTTTCAGTTACAAGGTTTAAAGGTGACGAAGAAAAGGCAAAGGCAGTTTATGAAAATTATATACCATTAGTAGCTGAAGATATAGCACAAGTTTTATACTATACTATTAGTTTACCAGAGAAAGTTCAAATAGCAGATTTAACCATTTTTCCTTCTGCGCAAAGTGATGCAACAACAATATATAGAAGTTAAATATGAAAGATTTTAATTTTAAAGAATTGATTCAAAATATTGAAGGAAATTGGAAAGGAGAAGGAATAGGAATGTTTCCAACAATCAAAAAATTTGAATTTATAGAACACTTAAGTTTTAAAAAAGATGAAAGAAGAGCAATAATTCATTATGAACAACAAACTTGGATAAAAAAAGATGAATTTAATTCGAAAAGAAATGCTCATTGGGAATCTGGTTTTATTTCTTTTGAAAAAGAAAATGTTTTTATGAACAATGTACAGTCAAGTGGAAGAATTGAATTGTTAAATTTAAAGAGCATAGAAGCTTTTGGCAAAGAAGTAAAATTAATATTTACATCAAAAAATATTTATAATGATGAAAGGATGTTATCTTCTCAAAGAGTTTGGTCTTTTAATGAAAATAATTTTTATTATGAGATGTTTATGAACACAAAAACTACTAAAAACACAACCATTCATCTTGAAGCTAATTTGAATAAATGTTAATAAAAAGCTCAAGGATATATTCTTGAGTTTTTATTATTAAAAATTATTCTACAGTAGCACCACTTAAACAATTAATAAAATTGTTATTACTATAGCATCAACATCATATAATTAACCATCTTTAAACCATTTTCTGATGTATCTGTTATATTCAGCGTACACCAAGGGTCCATTTTATGATCTGAAGGAATACCTTTAGTTGTTAGTTGATAACATTTGGTTTCAGTTCCATCAATTAATGTACAATCAAAAATTTTAATAGTATAATCTATACCGTTAGTTAAAAATAAAGATGAATCAACAGGTTTAATTTTATTCTTCTCTTTTACGGTTTTACAAGACAAGAAAACAGATATGAAATTAATAAAATATAAAAAAGTGTTTTTTTATAATAGTTATTTTATTGACTAATGTAAAATTAAAAATCTCCACTAAAAGAGATATTTAAAGAGTTAATTTTAATGTAAAAATGAAAGGTGTTTTATTCTTAAAAGAAAACCATTAATGATAAAAGGGGGTTTTTCCTGTTGGGAAAAAGAGAAAAGTGTACGATATTTGTTTTGCTGTAAATGATAAGGGGTCATTAACAGTTATAAACAACTTAATAGTCCATTTGGGGAAATAGGATTATAAGACAAAAAAAGCTCTGGTTTTAAAACCAGAGCTTTTTTATTTAAGTTTATATTACAACTTCTTGATTTCTAATAATATCTTCAAAAGTTTCTCTTTTACGAATTAAAAAGTCTTTACCTTCATGTATCATTACTTCTGCGGGTCTAAACCTAGAGTTGTAATTAGAAGCCATTGAAAAACAATAAGCACCAGCATTTTCAAAACATAAAATATCTTCGTCTCTAATTTCTTCAATTCGTCTATTCGTACCAAAGGTATCAGTTTCACAAATATATCCTACAACACTATAAAAACGTTCTTTACCTTTTGGGTTAGAAATGTTTGTTATATGATGATAAGAGTCATAAAACATTGGTCGTATTAAATGATTTAAACCACTATCAATACCAGCAAAAACTGTTGATGTTGTTTGTTTTATAACATTAACGGTAGCTAAAAAGTAACCAGCTTCACTAACTAAAAACTTACCAGGTTCAAACATTAATGTTAAATCTCTACCATATTCTTTACAAAAGTTATTAAATTTTTTAGTTAATTGCTTACCTAAATCTTCAATGTTTGTAGAGATATCACCTTTTTTATAAGGAACTTTAAAACCACTTCCAAAGTCTAAAAATTCAATATCTTTAAATTGTTTAGCAACATCAAATAAAATTTCTGAAGCTCTTAAAAAAGTTTCAATATCTAAAATATCAGATCCAGTATGCATATGCACACCGTTTATATGCATTCCTGTATTTTCAACAACACGTTTAATATGTGGTACTTGGTGTACAGAAATTCCAAATTTAGAATCTATATGACCAACAGATATTTTACTGTTTCCACCAGCCATAATATGTGGGTTTATACGCACACATACAGGTATATGAGGATGTTTTTGACCAAACAACTCTAAAATAGATAAATTATCTATGTTTATTTTTACACCTAATTTAGCAACATCTTCAATTTCTTTTAAAGAAACTCCATTCGGTGTGTAAATAATATCTTGAGGATCAAAACCAGCTAACAAACCTAGTTTTACTTCTTGAATAGATACTGTATCTAATCCGCTATTTAGATTATTAAATACCTTTAAAATATTTACATTAGATAAAGCTTTTGTAGCGTAATTAATTTTTACGTTTTTAACCTTAGAAAAAGCGTTTGTTATACGTTCGTATTGGCTTTTAATTTTCTCAGTATCGTACACATATAGTGGACTGTCATACTTATTTGCAAGTTCTAATAATACTTTTCTATCCATAATAGAATTAAATTTAAAAGACCAAAAGTAGAAAAATGAACGGATGTAGCAAATAGTTTAATAGAATATAACACATCTAAAACATGTGTGAAATTTTATACTTTAAACATATTTATAGTATTTGTAATATACTAATTTTAAGATTTTTTTATTTTTTAATAAAAGGGGTTTTTTCCTTAAGAATTAAACATTTTTTTGTTGAAATTTGCAAAGTAAATAAATAAGGAATAGGGCTTTATTTATACTACGCTAATATTATTTTTTTAGGGACAAATAATATTGTAAAACTCCAAAAATATTGTTTTTGGAGTTTTATTTTATATAAATTATTATTTTTTTCTAGTCCAATATTGAGTTCTTCCAAAAATGGAAGCTCCAAGATATCCTCTTACTTTTAATTTATTATGATTTATTAATTTTAAATAACACTCGTAAGTTTCTCCATTTTCGGGATCTAAAATAGAACCATTATTATATTCGTTCTTATCTTTTTTAATGTTCTCAATTATTACCAAACCAATTATAGGTTTGTCTTTTTTTGTTCCTTTGCAAGTTGTACAAATAGCATTTTTTTCGCCAATATAACTCTTAACTATTTTAGTAAAATAAAGGTCTCCAGCTTAATAAATCTCAATAACTGCTTTTTTTCTTTTGTCTTATCATCAAAGGTTTCCCATTGACCAAGTATATGTTGAGCATTTGTAGTAAAACTTAAAGTTATTGTAAATAATAAATATAAATATTCCATAATTGAATGATGTTAACGGTTTCAGTTAGATAGTTATTGAGTTTTTTTAATTAAGCTATTAAAAGTTAATATTAAAAAAGTTAACGAAAACACTTCTGTAATAACTCTGCCCCAATGCCAATAGGACCAAATTTTTAGTTCAGATTTTAATTGTTCAACATTAAAAGCAGCATCGTAAAATTTTTGATTGATTCCTTTAAAATAAATATAAAAGGGAGCTATAAATACTAAAGCCCAAAAAATTGATATTAATGAATATTTTAAGACATCTGGTCTTCTAAAAAAGCAATAAATACTTGTAGATAATGGAATTAATGCGGCAAAAAGTGTAAGAAATGTATAAAACTGATTTATTATTGGTCCAAATTGAATATAATAATTGTAAAAATCACTAGCTGGTAATGTTTTCCAATAGGGAACAAGTAAAAAGCCTTCAGTAATTTGACTTCCTAAAAAAACGGCAAAAAATGCAATTAAAAAAAATCCTAAAATTTGGTTCATATAATAAGTGTTTTATTAATGATTAAGTATACTATCTAATGATAGTCCAAATTTTAAAATTTCTTAAAATCCTTACATGTACATATGTAAATAAAATTAAACATCTTTTAGTTTCTTTCTAATTCTACTTAATTGAGTAGGAGAGATGCTTAAATAAGAAGCAATATGGTATTGAGCAATAATTAATTCTATAGCAGGAAATTCTTTTCTCATTAATAAATACCTTTTATCAGCATCTAACAAAGCCATTTCAATTTCCTTTTGTTCTTTTTGTAAAAAATAAAACTCAGCAATCTTTCTGCCCAATCTTTCTACATCATGAAACTTGTCGTATAGTTTTTCTATAGCATTAAAATTGGCAACAAGAATATCACAATCAGTTAATGCCTGTTGTGCAATTAGGTTAGGTTGTTTAGTTATTAAAGAACTATAAGCACCAATTATAGAAGGACCTATAAAAAATTGTTTGTTATACTCTTTTCCTTCTTGATTCAAAAAAAAAGCTCTAACAATTCCTTTTCTTAAAAAACCAATTTCTTTTGCATTTTCACCCTGTTTAACAAAAAAATCATTTTTTTTAAGTTGTAAAGGTTTGAAACATTTTTGAAGTTCTACCAAAGAATCTTTATGAATAGGATTAATTTTATTGATATATTCTAAAAAATCTTTCATTTAAAATTTATTGTTGTTAATGAGTGGAGGAGTATTGTTATATTTTATTTAAACTAATCCATTCATGATCGATATTTTTCATCAATAAAGCATTGTCAAATTTTACGGAGCCTTTCGGAAAAATATTTTCATTTTCAAAAAAACTAGATTTTATATGCACAACTTCTAAGAGAGAGACCTTCCAATTATAGGTTTTTAATTCAAGTCCTTCAAAATTATTTTTATGAGGTGAATATCCAATAGCACCATTTTTAAAGAAATCAGAAACAGATTCAAGATTATCAAATAAACTTTCATTATTCCAAGTATTTGTTTTTTTAGCTTTAATAGATAAAGAAGTTTTATCCTCACTTACAAATCCAATTTCATAATTAGAATTACTCTCTTTTACTGTAAAATTAGCTAAATGATGAATTCCAGGAAATATAGTTCCACCAGCTAATGAGTTTAGTTTAGATGAAGTATCTCGTCTAGGAATATAAACACCTTCTTTTTTTTCTCCATTTTCTATCCATTCAACTGCTATTCTGTGTGCTCCATTTTCTGAAGATATTCCTAAGTATTTAGGTAATCCTTTTGGTCTAATTTCTTTTAATCTTATTAAACAAATTCCAGCAATACCTTTTCCTTTTACTAGTTTCGGTGAAAAAGGTTTTGGTAAATAAGTTTCTAAAACTTTTTTATCAACTTGATAATTGATTAAAACACGTCTGTCTATTATCCCTTTTATTTTTGGAATTCTAATCATTGGGTGTTGTTAGTTTTAAGTTTTTAAATAAGATTAACGGACTAAAGTCAATTTTCCAAAAGTCTAATTCAAAAAGCTTTCCATTATTGTCACACGTCAATTCTATATCAACTAACACTCCGTCTGTGTCTGTGTATTCTGCTGATATTATTTGTTTATTACGCGATTGGGATTTTTCTAAGTCAAATGATATTGAACCCATTCGACCATCGTTCAATTCTCTCACTATTTGAGGAATTTCAAATTGACCATTGGTTAGTCTTTCTAATAATTTAAATTCTACTGATTTTAACGGTCTCATTTGTAATTTTACCTAATGCTTCTGGTAATGTTAGTGCGGGATTAAATTAGCATTTAATTTCGGATTAAGCACTTAGCCAAAACTTTTTATTTTGTTTTATCTTTTTCTGTTCTAAAGCCAAATTTATTTTAAATTTCCCTGTCGGGTAATCAAAATGATTTGGCGGACTTTATAAAAATATACAAACCCCGTATTAATTATAGCTTTTGTGTCTGTTGTACAAGTTAACAAAAAGCTAATACTAATTTTGAGATTATTGGTATATTTTTTTATCTTGTTGTATGCAAGGCATTAAGATTTATCAAGAAAAATTATTTAGCAATTTCCAATTAAGCGATCGAGTACCTAAGGAGAACTTTTACAGACAATTAAAATCAGTGTTACAATTGGATTTTCTTTACGCTCAAACAGTAAAATATTATGGAACAAGCAGACAAAAAAGTGTTGATCCTGTTGTATTTTTTAAATTGTGTTTGGTTGGTTATTTAGAAAATATCATTAGCGATCGAAAGTTAATTGCTCATTGCAGTATGCGCTTAGATCTTTTATATTTTTTAGATTATGATATTGATGAGCCTTTGCCTT
>SIHP01000018.1 GCA_004762155.1 Flavobacteriaceae bacterium | reverse complement strand
TTTCTAATCTGTTTTCTAATTCTTGGATGTTTACTTCTTGTAATTTCATTTTAAAAATTTTAAGGTTAATAATTAAGATTCTAATTGACTTGTCTTGTTAAGACAAAAAACATTAAAGGTTTACGTCACCTTCAACAACGATTTCAATACTCGCTGCTTCAGCTGCAACAGACATTTCTAATCTGTTTTCTAATTCTTGGATGTTTACTTCTTGTAATTTCATTTTAAAAGTTTTATTGTTATTAATTAATTTAGGCTCCCTATGCCTTTTTGTTATAAAGTATTAATACGATTTGAATAGTTTTTCTTATCATTTGTATAGTATTCTTAAACTAATTCAACTATCGATTTAATGCCTTTAATTTTTAAATATCTGTGTTCTTATTATCTAATACCAGAAGAGAATAGTTTTATATATTTTCATTTTCTACTGTTATAGATATTTCGAATTTGTTTTAAAATTCTTGTGATTTCGTATAATATTAATTGATGATTTGCTCTTCTAATATCATTGCTATACCAGTTCTACCAAAGTCCGTTCTTGCTAATGCTTCTGCTTTAGGTATTTTAGGTATTTCACTTTCTCCATAATTTATTTCATATTCATACATATCTATCTCCTTTTTAAGCTGATTGAAGTTGAACTTCGTTATAAATACATTCTGAAAGTGAATTGATTGACTGAAAACTTTCTTCATTAAAGATTGAAGCATCTGCATCAAATTCAGCCATTAGTACGGAAGTTACTTCTAGTATTGCTAATGAATCATCAAATAATCCAGGTAATTCATCTGTTCCAAATAATGGTTGATTATTATCAATTTCCTCTGGTGTTTGTTCTAGGTTTAATACGTCAATTAAGATTTCTTTTACTTTTACGATTAATTCTTGCTTATTTTCCATTTTTTAAGATTTTGTTAATTATTTTATGTTAATTGTAGTTGAGTTTCGTTATAAATACATTCAGAAAGCGAATTGATTGATTGAAAGCTTTCTTCATTAAAAATTGAAGCATCTGCATCAAATTCAGCCATTAATACTGAAGTTACTTCTAGTATTGCTAATGAATCATCAAATAAACCAGGCGATTCATCTGTACCAAATAATGGTTGATTGTTATCAATTTCTTCTGGTGTTTGTTCCAGGTTTAATACGTCAATTAAGATTTCTTTTACTTTTACGATTAATTCTTGTTTGTTTTCCATTTTTTAAGATTTTGTTAATTAAATTAGTACCTTGATAATAAAACACTTGCCATGTTTCCTCCAAAGCCAAAGGAGTTAGACAAAATATTATTGACAGGAATATTTGTTTTATTTGATGTTATAAATTCAACTTTTTCAGATTCAGGAAGATCATCTGCTTCATAATTTCCAAATAAAGTGTTGTGCTTAAAACTTAACACACTTAGAATGGCTTCAATACTTCCTGCTGCTCCTAATGTATGTCCAGTTAAACATTTAGTAGATCCTATAAATGTTTTACTTTTCTTATCTTTTAATAAGCTTTCACATCCATTAAATTCTGCTCCATCATTTTTTGGTGTTCCCGTTCCATGAGCGTTTATATATTGTACATCTTCAATATCTATTTTTGAATTTTGAAGTGTTGTTTTCATACATTTTAATGCGTATTTCCCTTCAGGATGAGGTGCTGTTGCATGGTATCCTTCATTTAGTATGTGATATCCTTTAACTTCAGCATAAATAGTTGCTCCTCTTTTTTTGGCGGATTCTAAACTTTCCATTACTAGTATACCACATGCATCACCTAAAGACATACCATCTCTTGTGTTACTAAAAGGTTTACATTTGGTTTTAGAAAGTGCAAAAAGAGAATTAAACCCTGTATATGTAAGTTCTGTGAAAATATCTACTCCACCAGCTATCATTAGATCTGCTCTTCCATTTTCAATTAAATCAAAAGCTCTACCAATAGAATTTGTTCCTGAAGCACAAGCAGTTGATATAGCAGATACTGGGCCTTTTAATTTGAACCTTTTTGCTATACTTCCTATTATTTTTGGAGTAGAAAACAAACCTGATTCATAATCTTCAATATTATTTTCAATTGATTTTTTCATTCTCTGAATTACAGCAAAGCAAGATCCAACGGAAGTTCCTAAACAAAGACCTGTAGTTTTTCTTTGTATCATTTCAGAAGATAATTTTGAATCATTTAATGCTTCATCTATACATTTTGCTGTGATTTCTGGTAACATATAAGGATCATTGTTCAATGCTTCATTGTATATTGAATCATTCATCATAAACCCTTTATTATTCCTAAACGTTTTATATTCCGTTGAGAATCTTTCTGAAGGAACTTTATTATAATTTATTTCCTCCTTCTTTAAGTTTTTCTCCATCTCTAAAACATTGTCTCCTAAAGAAGATAAAGCTCCCAAACCTGTTATTACAACTCTATTTTTCATGTCTGTTTCTTTTTAGTTTATTCCCCCGTCTACTACCAATTCTTGGTTTACAAAAAACTTTGGTGCATCTAATGCTAAATATGACACCATGTTTGATATTTCACTAGTTGTCCCCATTCTTTTTAAAAGACTGTTTCCAACTCTTCCCTTTAAGTATTTTTCAGGTAAATCTTCTGTCATTTCTGTTTCAATAAAACCTGGAGCTAAACAGTTAATTGTAATTCCGAAATTGCTAATTTCTTTAGCCAAAGACTTTGAAAAACAAGTAATAGCTGCTTTTGAAGATGCGTATGCTGATTGCCCTGGGTTTCCTTTTATCCCAGCAAGTGAGGTTATATTTAAGATTCTACCTGATTTGTTTTTAATCATTGATGGTATAACAGCTCTTGATGTGTTAATTACACCATTAATATTATTGTGCATTACATCCCACCACTCTTCAGAAGACGTCATTAAAAAAGGTTTTGGACTACCACTAATTTTACTATCTCTAATACCAGCATTGTTAATTAAAACATCAACATTTTTTAAACTTTCTTTTTGTGTTTTAAAAAGGGTTTTAACTTCTTTTTCATCTCCCATGTTGCATTGAAATGCTTTGGTATTGTTATAACCTTCTTCTTTTAATTCTGCTACAATTTTTTCAGATTTTTCTTTAGAAGAATGATAAGTAAAAATGACTTTATGTCCTTTTTTTGAAAAGTCTCTAACTAATTCTTTTCCTATTCCTTTTGATCCCCCTGTGATAAATATTGTTTTCATAATAAGTTTGTTTTAATAATTAGTATTTTGTTTTAATAAAAAATGTGAGCTTGAGCCTCCTTCGTGGCTGTTACTAATGAAAGCATAATTAGAAGTATCTTCTTTCTCATTTTTTAATAATTGAGACGAAATACATAACCCCATAACATTACTTGCTGCTTTCATATCTCCCGTATATGCTTTGTGATTTATTATTTGTACGGGGTTGTTCTTATTTAAATTTTCGATGGCAAGTGCTTCACTTAAATCAGATTGAACTTTTGTTGTATAAGCACTCATAAATGTTATTTTTTTGTCCCTATCTATTAGGTCTTTGAACCGATCACAAGCATTTGATAATATTTCAGACTCTCTTTTGTATGAATAGTCTATATTTTCAAAGTCGAAATTGCTGTGATAATCAAGAAGTTCAGCGTAGGTTTTTGCTTTACGTGCTTTTACACTTTTTTCAGATTCTAAGACAATAAAAGCGGCTCCTTCTCCAAGTAGATTTTCTTCTGGACGTTCTGTGGTTTTTAACTCTTTATTTAAGTCTTTAAGTGTTGTTGTGTTTAGTAAAAAATTATTCTCTTGCTCACTCAAAACTCTAAATTCGGTAAAGTGATCTACTCCTCCACAAATAACTATATCTGCCACACCTTTTTGAATAAGATCAAATCCATAACTAATACTATTCTCATTATAAAGTAAAGAGCTTTGGCCATTAAGCTTAAAGTGTCTTGAGATATCCCCTAGTACTGTATTGGCAACTGTTTTAGTAAACTTTAATGGCCTAACTCTAGCTACTCCTTTTTCATATAAGTCATTTAAATAATCTTCAACAGATTCGGTAGCTGCTAAACAAGTTTCAATGATAAGTCCTACTTCATTATCTTGTTCTTTAAGATTTAAATTAGCATCTTTTATTGCCTTATTACAGGCTAAAATACCTAGTTGAGAATATTTATTCGGACGTAATCTTTCTTTCCATTCTATTTCATCTTTAAAGACAAAATCTTTTGAGGTTCCAAATAATGTTGGTCTTATTTTTTCATTTTCCCAATCAGATTTTAAAGTAATATTACTACTGTTATTTTCTAAATTTTTTAATATTTCTTCATTTTCGTTTCCTAATGCAGAAAGACTTCCTATACCCGTAATAAAAATTTTATTGTTTTTCATAATGTTACATTGTTACAGTTAATTTTGCTTCACATACTTTCTCTTCAGCTACATTTAACACCGTAGTTTTGTATTCACTAAAGTTTAATAGACTTCTAATTTTTTCGGCTTTAATTATTAAAGTTGTTTCCGGAAATACTTCTTTAAAAAATGTAGCAGAATTTATTTTTACAGCTTTTCCTATTCTATTTTGGTTAGAAGGAGCGCTCTCTTTAGACATTGATGCAACTCTATTTAATATTCCACAAGTTTGGAACATCATTTCAACCATAACAACACCTGGTAATAAAGGATAATCAGGAAAATGTCCTTGAAAGAAAAAATTATCTTTTCTAACAGTAGTTTGAACGGTAATATTATTTTCAAAATCGGTATTTAAAACTTCATCAATTAAAAGCATTGGTGCTTTATGTGGTAAAAGTTCTGATGGTATTAATTCTAATGTTTTCATGTGGTATATGTTTTTTAGTTTTATGATGATATTGCTATTAAAAAAGAATCTTCTAATAAAATATGTTTCGTATTATGTCTCTTTTTTAAGAAATTCTCATCTGTAAATAATTTATTTAAACCTCCTTTTTCATATGTTTTTGCTATAGATTCTATTGCTGTCCAAGTCTTATAAAAATCTAAAGAGGATTCTATTTTTGTTTTTGTGAAACGCTCTAATAATCTCCTGTTCTTGTTTAACACCTTTTTTCTTAAATCTTCAATATCTATACCTATTGCGGATTTGCTTATTCCACATATGGCTTTATTATTACAGTAAGAAATTGAGAGATGTAAACTATCGTTATTAGGAATCATAAGCTTTCCTTCTTTACTATAATACATCGTCTTTAAGTTTTTAGGATCAATACCTAATTTTTTAAAGATTTTCACCAACATCAATCGTGTTGTAACCTGTCTTAATTTTTTTTTCTTACTGAAACTTTTGTTGATTCTATCTATAACATCTTTGCTGAATTTCTCATTAATTAAAAGCATATTTGCTATAGATACTTCTTGTAAGATATCTGTGGTGTATAATTTCATCATTTGTATTGCGAACTATTAAACTCTACAAGATTCATGGTATATTCTGAGTTTTTGGTTAATCCATATTTACTATATAATACATCTGAAAAATCATCTGTTACGATTTGGTTTCTATGATAAACGGTAATATTTAATTTACTATCTATCTCTTTTTTTATGTTGACTTTTAATACATTAGGGTTTTTGTAGAAATTATTTCCTATGTCATAAAACCAAATAATCTTATCATTTTTAATGGTATAATGTTCATCTCTTCCAAGTAAGTGTATTCCATTATTGTCTTTTATGCAGACATCCTTCGTTTTTAAAGTGCTACTATGTATTGGTTTTTGAACTGTATTCCCAACGATATAACCTAGATAAATGGAAGGAGTTTCAACTCTTAAATAACCGACTTCATCTGCTCCGTATAGTTTTTGATACTTTTCGTTTTTGATGATCTCCATTTTTATTGCTGGATTCGCAATTCCTAAATCTAAGCTTAAGGTCTCATTAAGATTTAATTTTTTAGTAGCTACTCTAGGACCCGCTTCTGCTAAACCATAAGTAGAATAAATAGGACATTGAAAGATATTTTGTAATTTCTTCACGCCATCTTTATTTGCTTTGTCTCCTCCTAAGGTTATAAAGTTTAAGTTGTTTTTAACTTTATCTTTATTTATATTTTTATTATAGTTAAATAATAACCTAGACATAAGAGGAGTCATAAATATATTGGTAATAGGATACTTCTTTAATAAAGATGTAATTTGTAAAATTCCCAATGTTTTATCTGATAAGATAATATCAGCTCCTAAAAGAAAGTGAGAAAAGAATTGAGCTATTAAACCATATGAGTATGATATTGGAAGTAATACAAGAGTTGTATCATCTTTACTCAGTTCTAAAGCTTCTTGATTAGATTTTATATTATTAATCGTTTCTTTTTTCCCTAATAGTATTTTTTTTGTAATTTTTGAAGTACTACCCGAACTAGATACAACTGCAAAATTATTTGAGTTACCAACGTATATCTTTTGTTGAGAGTTTTTATATACCTCCCCAAATTCAAACTCTTTTATTTTTACTTCTTCCCTAGATTCTAAGGCTTTTGGAGTAATTAAAATATTAAAATTTAAATCATCAACAGAACTTAAATTCCCTTGTTCTACAATAAATGGTATTAAATCATTTTTAATACAAAAAAAGAAAAGTAATAAGGAATGAAATGAATTTCGATAAGCGTAAATTACAACAATACTATTCTTTTTAATATCTAGGTCTTTAAGTTCAGACTCAACATTTAAAATTTTGTTGTAAAATTCTTGATAGGTATATGATTTTCGCTCTATTTCGTTAAAAATACATGAATTAGGGAAATCAAATAATGGTTGTATGAAGTTGTTAGTACTCATTTTATTTTTTAATTACAATTGAAATAATTTCTTTTAACTTATCGTCCTCAATTGATTCATAATTTTTAGTAAGAAATTCTGAATCTTCAGATGTATGATTAATAAATTTTACATTCTCTAATTTTTGCTCTATTAAAAGACGAACTAACCTTGCTTCAATACAATTAGAGTCAGCTTCAAAAGATTTTGTAATGAATAACCCATATTGTTTTATATACTTTCCTTTTTGTAAATAACTATCGCTATTTTTAGCTAGCATTGCGCAACAAAAAGCTTGATAAGCATACTTTATAGAAGGATCAAGATTATTGTTTTTAATTTCTTCAATTAAAGGAGCTATTTTTTCTTTATTCTTTACAACATTATAGAATAATTCTGAAATTTTATTTTGCTTTAAAGTTTTCATTATATATTGTTTTACACTGCAAACATACGGTATTAAATAACTGTAAAACAAGTAGTTGTGACGATTAACTAGGTAATAATATAAATAACTATTTATAGGATTAATAGCTAATTATCTAGTTGTTCAGCAATCTTTATATTTATAAATTTATATACACTCTTTTTCTTTTATGAAGATCCTTTTAAAGCTTTCAAAAAATAGGCTTTTTGGTACATGAAGATTTATTTGTCTTTTTATATAAAATGTTCTTTTTTGCTATATTAGTATGGATAATATTTTGGTATTATTCTTTATCTAAGTTTTTCTATTTTATTCTAAAACTATTTGGACTTTCAAAAAAGATAATAATTGGCTAATAATGATTTTTATTTTGCTAATCATATCTAATTTTAGAAAAAGAATTATAATATTTATAAAGAGTTTCTTTTTAAAGTTTATGCGATCATTAATTCCTATAATAAATTAAATTGGTTATCGTTTTTGATATAAAAATCTCATAGTTTTTTTATTATCTTAATTTACTTTTGCTATGATTTAGTATTGGAAATTTCTAATTATTTTTAATACTCTTTAAGATATAGTAGTTTAAAAAACAATAAATTAAAAGCATAAATGGATTGCAGTAATGATGTTTAAAACTTTAAGCAGGGTTTTAAAAGGTAATTTTTACATTAAGAAGTAATAAAATAATTTAGTTCAGTATTTATATATTTAATAATCAGTTTTTTATTGGAATCTAGTAGAAATCCTTAATTACTATTCAATGAGTTACAGACTTGTTACATAAAATATTTTTAATCAAAAAAATGATTTCAGTAGTACCCAAATTAACATTCAAAATAAACATAAAAATATATATTACAGGTTTTTGTGTTATATATAAATAACACGAGTTCGATCTAATAAAAAAGTGATTCTAGATTCTGAAAGAATTCAGTATCGAAAATCACTAAAAATGACTATTAAAAAAATAAAACCTTCTTATATTTAATTCACTTTAAATAAATACCAGTCTACTGATTTCTATAAAATAGTATTTGTATTTTTTATTATGATTTGATAATAAATATCAATATAGAACAATAAGAAATACTGAGAACACAGTGTTTAGATGTTATCTCTCATTTATTATGAATATGGAAACTACAAAAAACTCACTTGATTATAGGATATGACTTATTAGCATAAAAAAATCATCCTATACATTATGTATAGGATGATTTTTTTTAAGAGTATTCTTTGTTTATTTATTCACTAATTGTAAAGCAATGTTCTTTTTGTTTTCTTTTTAGTTCCTTAATACCCCACCTAGGTTCTACTTCATTTTTAGGTTTTGAATTTTTTAACATTTCTTCAACCTTTGCTAATTGTGAACAAAAGTTTGGGAAGTCTGTCTCCATAAATTTTGACATCTTTTTCTTGAAAATAGTTAACATTAAAATTGGACGAGGATTTGTTTTATCTATAGCGATCGCTCTTTGATATGATCCTATTACATCTTTATAATATAGCTGTCCATTTTCTTCTGGGTTTTCAGCTATTAATGCATAATAATAATACCCTTTTAAAGTCAATATTTCTGATTCAATAGTGTTTTCTTTTGTTTTTAGAATTACTAAAGTTTCCTTTGCTTCATCTAATAATAACCTTTTCTTTTTTTTATCTTTAATTCCCATTGACAATTTAATATCTAATAGAGCTACATAATAATCAGATAACCACTCATTTGGATACATTGTACTTATTCTTTTTAATTTATTAATGTTTTCATAAATACCTTGTATGCTTTTAATATTATTAATTGTTGTTAAAGTTTTACTTAATTGATCTTCAAAAGTAACTTCTGTTTCTTTTACAGTTTGTGATGCTAACGTTTGAGATTTTAGTGAACTACAAGACATAAAAGACATCATTATAGTTAAAATTGTAATTGAAATTTTCATAATATTTGTTTTTAGTTTTTGATTTTAATTTTTATACTCTTATTTTTATTTAATTGAATTTTAGAATCTTTAAATTTTGGAAATGAATTTACATTATTAGATACTCCATAAGGTTCAAGAGGAATTGAAAATAATTTATCTAATTTTTCATTTTCATTTAAATCTTGATAAAGAGTTATTGCATATTCTCCACTAGGTAAATCGTTAAAAGTTAATTTTCCAGAGAAATCTGATAACAAAAACTTTTTCCTTTTATAAGGCTCTTTAAGAAAACTCTCTTCGGTTGTATACATTGCTAGGTACAGCGTTCCTTTTTTAATAATAACACCCTCTATTTCAATGGTTAATGAGTGTTTTTCATTGTTGTCGTAGTTTTCTTTTTTAATACTTGAATTGAAAAGACAAATAGCTATGCAAGAAGTACATAATAATTTAAAAGTTTGATACATCATAAGGTGAATTGTTTTTAAGTGAAATAAAAAGTCCTACAAAGAAAAAACGATCTCTAGATACAGTAATCGGACTACTTTTATAAACCCCATTAGTATTGGGTGAGTCAGAATAATTATAACCAAAAACATTTTCTCTCCCTAAGACATTAGTTAAAGAAGTAAATAAAATTACTTTCTTACTTAATAAGAAAGTCAGGTTCATATCTAAGCTATGATAACTTTTAGCTTTGCTATTAACAAAACCTGGTTCATTAGGGTTATTATATGGTCTACCACTAGCATAAGTATTTGATACGCCTAAATAAGTTTTTATAGAAGGCATAAAGTATTTAACATTTAAAGATGTATTTATGTCTGTAGAAAATAGAGGTGTTGATTCTACAGGATAGTCTTTGTATAACCTTTTAGAATTATTATAAGAGAATGAAAATGTATAATCTAAGTCCTTAAAGGTCTTGTCATCTGAAAAGTAAATATCAAAACCATTACTTTTACCAAAACCATTTGAAGTATAATTACTATCTTCTATTAAACTTAAATTTTTATAGTCTTTATGATATAATTCTAGTCGTAATAATCTATCATTAAAGCTATAAGACGAACCCAATATATAATGAGTAGAAGACTCTTGTTTTAATTTAGTAAGAGTAGAAGCCATAATTACATCTTCAGGGGTTTGATAATATTTACCAAATACTCCAGATAACTGAAAATCACCGTTTATATAATTAATAGACGCTCTTGGAAAAAAGTTAAACTCACTATTGTAAGTAGAATATTCAACTCTCCCTGAAGCATTAGCATATAATCCTCTAGTTAATTTAAATTGATTATCTAAGAAAGCAGCGTAAATGTTTTGATCTATTTTTTGATTTTGTCGGACAACATCTAATATATCAGTATACTTATTTTCGTATTTTTTTAAATAAGCTTCAACTCCTGTATTAATTTTAAAAATTGAAGAAACCCTTTTTTTAAGTTTTGATTTAAGATGGAGTTCTTCCATATCTTCTTCATATAAATCTCCTTGTACGCTCGCATTTTCATAATCATTATTAACTGTAGAAAAAGCAGCTCCAAAAAATAAATCTAACCCAGATTTTGTTTTTGTCGTGTAAGTAGAGTTAACATAATAATTGTTTTGTTTTAGTCCAAAACTTCTTGTAGGTAACTCATTTAATTCATCTGTAATATTCTGAATAAACCCAGTGTTATCATATGCAGTATAGATTTTAAATAACCCTGAATTTCCTATTTCTTTCTTATATTGAAGTTCTCCAGATAATTTTGCGTAATCTTTTACCCAATCGAGTTTATCTGGCAATATTGAGTTGTAAAAACTAAGATTCGTATAGTCTAAATTTGCAGAGATAGATTCCTTTCCAAAAGAATAAGTTCCTCCACCTCCAATATTTAACGGAGAAAAAGTAACACCTAATTTTGTACCAGAAGAAACATCTTTAGTTTCCATTGGCAAAACAGATGATAATGCTTGACCATATTCTAATTCATAACCTCCCAGAGAGAAATTAATTCCTTTAAAAAGAAATGGAGAAAACCTACTTCTTGCTGGTGAATTTTGAGCAGTACTTGTATATGCAACCAATACATGCATTCCATCTATAAAGGTTTGTGTTTCTCTATCTTCTCCCCCTCGGATATATAATCTTCCATCTTCTCCTACCTTTTGAGTACCAGGCAAAGATTGAAGAGCTCCAAAAATATCTCCATTGGAACTCCCGGTCATAACAATATCAAGAGCATCCATTTTCTCTAAAGTTCTACTTTTTCCTAAACTAAAAGAACTTGTAGAAATAACCACTTCATCAAGATTTGTATCATCTATATATAAAGTGATTTTAATGTTCTTTAAATCATTAACAGTTGTTGTTTTCTTAAAATCTTTATATCCTATAAAACTGGCTATTAAAGTTACAGTACTTTTTTCATTAGTTTCAAAAGAAAATATTCCATCAACATTACTTGTAGAACCTTCAATTGTACCTTCTAAATAGATATTTACACCTTCAATAGGTAATCCTTTAATATCTTTAACTTCTCCAGAAATAGAATTCTGTGATTGTAAATTCATCAAGGAAAAAAACATCATTATTATAAAAAAGTTATTCATATTCATCATTGTTTTTACATAATTATTTAAGGCAATATTACAGCGTTTATCCTTGTTTTTCAAGTGTTTGTGATGTATAGCTAAGGCTTGTGACACACTACTAAATTTTGTTTTATTTAAATAAATATTACAATATTTGAAGTTCTAAATCAATTAAAAAGAGGTACTAATGAGAAGTGAAATATTAGTATACCTTGGTTAAAAATTTTTATAGAGGTTAAACATTTTTTCATCTCTAGTATTTATACTTTTTTAATTTTTAGCCATTAAGTAAATGACTACAACTACATAATAATCTAGTAATTAAAGAAATATTAAATGGTTTTATTTTGGAAAGATTGAAGGTTTTCATGACCTTAATTTTAACTTAGGAAAGTAGAATATAATTATTATGGTTTATTTAAGATTAATCCAATAAATATGAATTCGATTTAAGAATGGTTTATTTTTTAATTGTTATTCTCAGTGATTTTCGATAGAAGATTGTATCAATAAAGATTATTTAAAACGAAAAAATGTGATTATAGATACTAGTTTCTTTTAGAGTTTCTCTCGAATTGACACATTTTTCTAGTATCTAATAGACAAATCTTTTTTGTAAGATTTTTTATCTTATTTAAGACAAATTAACTTATGATGTGTTAGATTATTTGAAGTATAATGTACTTCTTGTAATATTGTTGTTGTTTTTCTCTCAAGTATTTAAGAAGAAAAACAACTACTAAAATAGATAAGGTTATTCTAGTAAAAACACTTTTTTTATAAGGGATAATAAAAAAGTGTTTTTTTCTTAAGAAAGAAAAGTAATAGTAAAATAGATAATAGGTATAGAAAAAATATGATTATTTTGTATTAATAAATCAAATTTTGAAAATCTTTAGTATAACTTCTAGATACTGGAATAAAATGATTATAATTATCAAAATATATTTTATACCTATTAGAATTTCCTTTGGCAGTTTTTATATTATTTGTATTTACAATAAATGAGCGATGACATCTAAACAAGCTGTTGTCTTGAAACTGATTTTCAATGTTTTTTAATGTATTCCTTATACTTATCGTTTTTACGATCTCTTCATCATAATAATAAATATGAACATTGTTTTTTATTGCTTCTACATACAAAAAATTACTTTTATTAATAACAACATCTTTATCTGTTTTGTTTAAAGAGATGAATTTTAAAATTTCATTTGTATCACTAATTAATGTTTTTATATTTTCTTTCTTAAAATTACTGTGTTTAAAGAAAATAATAACACTAATTAGAAAAACACTAATACTAAAGGTAAGAGATATTGTGTAACCTAAGTTAAAAAAGGAGAATAGGAAACCTTCTATTAAAAGCGATAAGAAAAAGTAACTTCCGATAGAAATTAACAATATTACAAAACTTAAAAAAAGAATTTCTTTCAATATTAATTTTTGAACATTTAAATCTTTTAAATTTTCCATTAAAATAGTTTTTTTATTAATAATATACATTAGATCTTATTTTTTTGTACTTTATAAATAAATACAATTACTGCATTAATTTTTTTGGTAACTTTTTATAAAAAATAGCTTTTCCTTACTTAAAATTTTGGCAAACATTAATTATCCAATTACTTTGTTGAATTTTTAAAGAATTAAAAAATATAACCCCAGCCTTATTATTTGATATTAAAAACTAAGGGTTATTATTTTCTTCTTTTCTCATAGAACTTTTTATTCAACAACTAAACTAAATATTCATGTAAGTTTATTTAATAAATAAGAGCCTTTAAATTCTTCTACAAATCAACATAAGAAAACCAATAAAAACAAACAGTTTATATTGATATATATAAATATAAGCTTGAAATTTATAAATTTAAACAATATTAAATCACGTTAATTGTCTCATAGGTAGTGTTTTATAAAAATTTAAAATATAGTTATATTAGCATAATACTATTTTAATTTATTACATGAAAAAAACTAAAAACCCGTATCATTTTTTAGATATGTATTGTTTGAGAACTCCTGTTTTACCAATACGTTTTTTTACAAAAATTTTCAACGAAGAAGAGCATAACTATAATAAATTAAAAAACATTTGGGGGAACAAAATTCTTAAAGAAGCTGTTTTTTTAGCATCTCCTTATTTATTTAACGAATTATCGAACTATTTCAAAGAAGGTTTTCAATCTGTTTCTAATAAAGAAAACCTTAATAAAACACTTCTGAAATATGCCATTAGAGCATCTACACGATGTACTCCTTTTGGTCTTTTTGCAGGTGTTTCTGTTGGAGAATTCAACAAAACATCTTTAATTGAATTAAAAGATATTAAAGAATATGGACGGATAACTAAATATGATACAAATTACATATCATCTTTATTAAAAAATTATGCTGTTAATCCAGAAATTAAAAATCAGTTATTGTTTTTTCCAAATTCTACACTTTACAAAATTGCAAATCAATACAGATATGTAGAAGATGAGTTAAATAAAACAAAAAAAGCTTATAGTATTGAAGCAGTTGAACACACTCATTATTTAGAGAAGATATTTAAGGAAGCAGAAAAAGGAAAGACAATTGATCATTTAGCAAATGAAATTATAAATAATGATATTTCTTTTGAAGATGCTAAAGAGTTTATAAATTCATTAATAGAAAATCAATTATTGGTAAGTGAATTAGAATTGAATGTAACAGGCAAAGATTCATTGAGTTTATTAAAAGAAAAACTAAACTCATTTAAAAATATAAAAGAACAAATTTACTATTTAGAATTATTAAAAAGTCATTTAACTACCATAGATATAAAAATAGGAAACTCTACCACTCCATATGAGAATTGTTTTAATTTTCTTAAAGAGAAAAGTATTCCATTTGAAGAAAAATATGTTTTTCAAACAGATTTATTTGTTAAAACAAATGCAAATACTCTTAATATTAAGCACGGATATACAATAAAAAAAGCACTCCCTTTATTAAATAAATTATCTCCTTTAAAGCGTAATGAAAAACTAGAACGATTTAAAAAAGTATTTTTTGATCGTTATGAAGCTAGAGAAATGCCATTAGCATTAGTATTAGATGTAGAGTTGGGAGTTGGTTATATTCAGGATCAGCATATTTCAGATACGACACCTTTTTTAGAAGATATAACTCCTACAAAAGAGATTATTAGTGAAGAAACAATGGGTTGGAGTGAGGTTCATCGAATTGTTTATCAAAAACTATTAGATGCAGAAAAAAATAATCAATTTACAATAGAAATTAACGATAAAGATTTTGAACATATTGAATCAGACTGGGAAAATATTCCAGATACTTTATATGCATCTATAGAAACATTAAAAATTGATAATAACGAATGTCTTTTTATCTATGGATTGGGTGCAAATGCAGGTAATGTATTAGCTCGTTTTTCTTATGGAGATCCTAAATTATTGGAACATTTAAAAACTATTACTGATCTAGAACAACAAATACAGCCTACTAAAATTATGGCAGAGATTGTTCATCTTCCAGAAACTAGGACAGGAAACATTTTAAAGAGACCACATTTAAGGGAATATGAAATTCCTTATTTAGCAAAATCTACATTGCCCTTATCTCAACAAATTACAATTGATGACTTATGGGTTTCCATAAAAAAGGACAAAATTATTCTTAGATCAAAAAGACTAAATAAAGAAGTAATTCCTAAACTTACTAATGCTCATAATTATAAATTAAAAGCATTACCTATTTATCATTTTTTATGTGATTTACAATCTCAAGACAAAAAGAAATATTTAGGTTTTTCATGGCCAAAAATAACAGAAAAGCATTCTTTTTTACCAAGGGTAACGTATAAAAATTCTATTTTATCAAAGGCTAAATGGTATTTAAAAGAAAAGGACATAAAAGCTTTCATGATTAATTACCATGATAAAGAATTATTATTGGCATCAGTTCAAAAATGGCGAATGTGTTTTCAAATTCCGAAATATGTTCAATTGGTGGAACAAGATAATACATTACTAATAGATTTAGAACACTTTAATAGCATTCAACTTTTATTAGCTACAATTAAAAATAATAAACATTCTTTACTTGAAGAGTTTTTACATGCAGAAAAGACTGTTGTGAGTAGAAAAAACGAAAGTTTTACAAACGAATGTATAATTACGCTGTATAATCAAGAAAAATCAAATCAAAAAAACATATAATGAAACGAAGCTTTATATTGGGAGATCAATGGTTGTACTATAAAATATATTGTGGTAAAAGAACTGCTGACATGATTTTAGTCGATGCTATAAAACCACTTACTGAAGCATTATTAATTAATAAATTAATAGATAAATGGTTTTTTATTAGATATTCAGATCCTGATCCGCATTTGCGTATTCGTTTTCATTGTAATAATATTAATAAACTTGGCGCTATTATAGAAAACGTAAACAAATCAATATCTAATTATGTAGAAAATGATTTGATATGGAAAATACAAACCGATACTTACAATAGAGAATTAGAACGCTATGGGAAAAACTCTATAGAAGAAACCGAATCTTTGTTTTTTTATGATAGCACTGCTAGTATTGAGGCTTTAAGTTTAATTCAAGATGATGAGTTGTTGTTTCTATTTATGTTAAAATCTATAGACAACTTATTAACTAGTTTTAATTATGATTTAAAAGATAAAATTGAGCTTACTAAAAAAAATTTAGATTATTTCAGAGAAGAATTTAATGCTGATAAATATTTAAGTAAACAACTGTATAAAAAACACCAGAAGTTAAAACCTGAATTTGAGTCATTTATAACTGTACCAATAAGTGAAAATTATAAAGTGCTTTTTAATATAATGGAAGATAAAAACCAAAAAATAGAACCTATAAAAAACTATCTTTTGGAACTTCATAAGACTAAAAAATTAGAAGTTTCTTTATATAATTTATTATCTGATTATATACATATGATGGTTAACAAACAATTTAGAGACAAAAAGCGTTTATTTGAATTATTATGTTATGATTTTTTATATAGACACTACAATAGTATATTAGCTAATAAAAATAAAAAATAAAAAATTGAATTTAAAAGTCCTTTATTTCTTCATTTTCTCATTAAATGTTTCATTTGTTTGGAGTCAAAAATCACCGTTAGATTCTATGACTTATCATGATATTGAAAGTTATATTAAAACTTCCAAATCAGATTCTATAAAGAAAAAATATGCTCAATATTTTTTATTAAAAGCTAAAAGAGAGAAAAACACTATTAAAATAGCTGATGGTTTTTATCATTTATCAGATATGCATACGCATACTCCTTTGGCTGTAATATATGCTGATAGTATTTTATCGTTAAATATTGATAAAAAAGAGGCTAGTTATCCAGCAAAAGCTTATTTGCAAAAGGGTATCCAATTATATTATTTATCCAAAAATTCAGAAGCTCTTGAAAATTATTTAAAAGCGAATGAATATTATTCAATTTCTAAAAATGATTATGGCCAGCTTTGTGTTAAGCATTATATAGGATTACTTAAAAATAGTATTGATGAACCTAAAGAATCGTTGAAAATTTTTAGAAAAAATTTATTGTTTTTTAATGATAAAGAAAAGCAAGTAAAACATCAAAAACAATATTTAAAATCGATATTTGCCTTAGCTGACTCCTACAATCGAAACGGATTATTAGATTCTGCAGAAGTTATTAATAAAAGAGGACTTTTAGAAAGTATACAAAATAAAGAAAGGTATCTGTATCCTTTTTTTTTACTGTCTTACGGAATTACCAAAAATTATAAAGAAGAATATAATTTAGCTATTGATAGTTTACTAAAAGGTACACGGTTATTAAAAAATAAAACAATAGCGATAGCTGATGGTAATTTATTTTTATATAAAGCATATAAAGGAAATATGCAACACGCTACAGCGATCGAATATCTAAAGAAAAATGATTCTATTTATAAAAAGAGCCCTGAAATTATTCTTCAAGCAAAAGAATCTTATGAATTACTTTTAAAATATTATAAAGACAAAAATGATAATGAAAACTATCTAAAAGCAATTGAAAGTTTGTTAGCGATAGATAGTAAGCTTAAAACTAATCAAGGTGATTTAAGTCAAAAAATAGTTCATAAATATGAAATACCTCTTCTTCTTTCTGAAAAGGAACGACTCATATCTGATTTGAATGAGATAAATTTTTTCAATAAAAAAAAGGTTACAGCTTTAGTTATACTAACATTACTTCTTTTATTCTTCACTTTTTATTTTTATAAAAAAAATATTACAAACAAGAAAAGGTTTGATTCTTTAATGAATGAATATAAAGAAAAGGAAAAAGATAAAGAAAAAAGTAATGGAGATGAAAAGGAAGATATTCAATTAGTAAAAAATACGATTACTACGACAGGATTACCAGAAGAGTTAGTACAAGATATTTTAAATAAATTAGAGATTTTTGAAAAGTCAAATAAATTTATTAAAAATAAATACACCTTAAATATACTAGCAAAAGAATTGAAAACAAATAGTAGTTATCTATCCAAAGTAATAAATAGCTCAAAGCAGGTTAATTTTGCTAATTATCTAAACAAATTAAGAGTAGAGTATGCAATAGATAAATTAAAAAACAATAAATCCTTTAGAAACTATACAGTTCAAGCAATTGCTGAAGATGTTGGGTTTAATAAAGCCCAATCATTTTCAAAATCCTTTCAAAAACAAACAGGATTCTCTATTACATATTTTATAAAACAACTACAGTTAAGTAGTTGATTTTAAATAAATTAAATCTTAATTTATGTATTGATATTTATAAATATCAACAAATAGTACCCTTTAAAGAGTAAACTTATTAGCTATGTTTGTACCAGAAAACTAAAACTAATAATTATGAAAAAATTACAAGAACAAACAGGAAAATTAAGTCTTAAAAAATTTCAAATTTCAAAAATTAAAAACCCAGAGACTATTGTTGGAGGTCAAGTAGTAATTATAGTTAGTGAATGTCGAGGAGGAGATTCTGGAGGTATGGGAACACAAATGTAAATAGAGATTAAAAAAGGATAAGGAATAAATAAAAGTTAGTTTTTTATCCTTTTTTAGTTAAAAATAATTTCGAATTAAATAATGAAGCATACTATATATTTTATGATTACTTTCTGTTTTTTAATAGGATGTAAAGAAACATTTAAAAAAAATTTACCTCCAATAAAAAATGTTACTAATGTTTATTTCGAAGATAGCATTACAGACCCATATCGTTATATGGAAAACTTAACTGATACTATTTTTCTTGATTGGTTAAAATTACAAGAGAAGACATCAAAAGAAGTTTTAAAAACGATACCTAATAGAGCTTCATTTTTAGAGAATTTGAATGAAGAAGGAACAGAAGAATCTTTTTCAGTTTCATCAATAAAGATCACTGAAAACGATTATTATTATTATTTAAAGAAAAATGCTTCTGAAGATCGAGCTCAGCTTTATATAAGAAAAGGGATAAAAGGAAAAGAGAAATTACTTTTTAATCCACAAACGCTTAAATTAGATAATGAAACTCATGTTATAAATTATATAGAACCGTCTTGGGATGATTCTAAAATAGCTATTGGTTTAACCAAGAAAGATGAAGAATTTTCTAAGATTATTATTATAGATATAAAAACAGAAGAACTTATAGGGGATATTGTAGATCATATATGGCCTAATGCATTAGGAGGGATTGAATGGTTACCTGATAATTCTGGTTTTATTTATACTCATATTCCAGATATAGATAATAATTCTAAGGAGTATCTTTTAAATTGTAAAGCGGTATTATATAAGATAGAGGAATCAAGTTTAAAAGAAGTTTTTTCAAAAGAAAACAATGTTGGTATTCCATTTAATGAAGAAGATTTTCCATTGGTTTATATTACCAATTCATATAACAAATATATATTAGGAGCTATAGCGGGTGTTGCACGTTATAGAGATACTTATTTTGCTTCAGTTGATGATTTAGATAAGAATAAGATCAATTGGATTCTTTTATTTGGTAAAGAAGAAAAAATAGATCAATTTTTTGTAGACGGAAGTGATTTGTATTATAAGACAGCAAAAAAAGCTACAAACTTTAAGATCTGTAAAACATCTTTAGAGAACCCTAATTTTAACAATCCAGAAATCTTAGTTGAAGAAGATGAAAATAGTAGTGTTGTAATAACAGACTTTACACTTGTTAAAAATGGTGTTTATTATGTAAAGACAAAAAACGGAGTTGAAGCATCACTCTATCATTTAGATAAAGGTGTTGAGAAAAAAGTACAAATACCAAAACTTTCAGGATATATTAATATAACATCAAAAAACTCAAAAAGTAATGATTTATGGATGGTTTCAGAAGGATGGATAAGCAAAAAAGAGCGTTATCGATTTGATTTTGAGAGTAGCAAGTTTGTAAATGAGAATTTATCACCAGTACATCAGTACAAAGAGTTAGAGGATGTAATAATTGAAGAGATAGAGGTTGTATCTCATGATGGCGAAAAAGTTCCGCTTTCTATTATTTATAAAAAAGGATTAAAGAAAGATGGAAATAACAGAGTTCTTTTAAATGGATACGGAGCTTATAAATGGTCCAACTCGCCATATTTATATCCATATTTACTTCATTGGGTTAAAGGAGGAGGAATTTATGTAGCTGCTCATGTTAGAGGAGGTGGAGAGAAAGGAGAAAGTTGGCATAAAGGAGGGTATAAAACAACAAAGCCGAACACTTGGAAAGATTTTATAAGTTGTGCAGAATATTTGGTAACTGAAAAATACACAACTAGTAAGAAAATGGCAATTTGGGGAGCAAGTGCTGGAGGGATTAATATAGGTAGAGCAGTTACCGAGCGTCCAGATTTATTTGCAGCAGCAGTAATTAGAGTTGGTATTTTAAATCCATTAAGAATAGAAGTAGCACCAAATGGGAAAAATAACGCAAAAGAATTTGGAACAGTAACAGATAATATTGAGTTTAAGGCATTATTAGAGATGGATGCATACCATCATGTTAAAGAAGGTATAGAGTATCCTGCTATCTATTTAACCGCAGGTATAAATGATGCACGCGTTCCAGCTTGGCAACCAGCTAAATTTGCAGCAAGAATGCAACACGCTACAATTTCAGATAAACCTGTTTTATTATCTGTTGATTTTGAAGGAGGTCATGGATTTGATGCTTTAGTAAATAAGAAAAATGAAGAACTAACAGATATTATGTCATTTTTACTTTGGCAGACAGGTCATCCAGATTATCAAGTAAATTAATTACATTTTTCTAAAAAACCGAAAAAGGGCGTTAAAACAATCATTTTAACACCCTTTTTCGGTTTTTAGTATTGATTAATAGTGTTTTAT
>SIHP01000017.1 GCA_004762155.1 Flavobacteriaceae bacterium | reverse complement strand
TGTTTGTCAACTATTTGATCATATTCTTTGCAAAATTCATCAACAAGACAGAAAATTTCAGTAATTTTAGAGTAAATTATCATAGATAGGTTTTTAGATTAAAAAATTGAAATTCAACACTTTAATTTACTGAAAATCTATCTTTTTTTCAAATAAAAACCACTTAATTATTAATCGAACTCAGGTTTGTAACATAAAAATTCCAATTGTAACAAAAGCTCCACAAACTAAAAGTAACATTAAGTTTTTTAGTTTGTTGGGTTTAAAAATAGCAGTTTTATTTTTCATCGTATTATAGAATGCTTTATTATTTCTAGATTAGGAATAAAAGTAGTTTTTTATTAATGAAAAATCAAGTATTTATAATATCCAAAAAATTCTCTAAATAGCGCATAAAAATCTCTTCGATCAAAATAATCAGGAGCAGATGCTGATATGTTTTTAATTCCTAATTTTTTAAACGCCAGTTTACATCTTGTAATATGATAAAACTGTGTTACTATAATTACAGAGTTAGCATTAGGCGCTAATTTTTTAAAGTTTAGAGCAGTAAGCCAAGAATTATTTCCATAATTATCTATGATGATATCTTCTTTTTTAACACCTTTTTTAATTAAAAAATCAGCCATTTTATCAGCTTCATAAAAGCCTTCTTTTCCAAGTCCACCGCTTACTACAATTTTTTTAGCTAAACCATTATTATATAATTCTAATCCTTTTAAAACTCTATGTTTAAGCCTTTCAGATAATGTTCCATCTCTATTAACTTTATTTCCTAAAATAACTGCAAATTCACTCTTTTTTGGTACTGATGTTAATCCATCTCTAATAATTATAATTTCATGAATAAGAAACCAAATAATAACAAAAGATAATGCAAAACGTATTTTCTTTAATGATTTATTTTTTAAGTTTGTAATCATTATTGTTAGCGGTTATTTCAATTTCAATATTGTTTTTATCTTTCACTTTTTCAACCAATTTTAAATATTTAATTAAGTCAAGGCTATTCGTAACCTTAAATGAAATCTTTTCGGTTTCGTTATAACTAGGTAATTTCTCTAGATTGGTTTTATTATTAATTTCAAATGTTTTTGTAATAACTTGTTTTGTAATAGGCGGAGCAGGAGGGATATTTTTTTCCGTTAAAAAATTATTCATCAAAGAACTATCTATTGTAATCACATCTTTTAGAGCATAAAATTTATCATAAGTGTCATTTTTGGTAACTAATATTACTGAATTTACTCCAGAAACTTTAATCCATAAATAGGCTTCTATTAATTCATTAAAATTAACTCCTTCTCCAATATAAATTATTAATGGAGGTTGTGATCCAGTATTACAACCCATAAAAAAATGAGGTATTTTTTCTAAATCAGCTACTCTATCATTCAAAACAACTTTTAAAAGATTTTCATTTTTTATTAAATGAATAATAGGGTAGTAGTTATTATCGGTTAATAGTTCATTGGTTTTATAGTCTATTAATTTATAGGGCTTTAATTGAATATGATTATCGGGTGTTTTGTGAAATTTTTTAGAATCAAAAGAAATAATACTATCAGAATATATTTTAAATCTAGCTTTTTTTATGTTTCCATTTTGGAAAGACATTTCAATAGCATTCCAGTTAATTTTATGTTTTATTTTATGTCTAAAGTTATTTCCGTCAACAAGAATTAAAGAATCGTTTTTGAATAAAAGTTCATAAGGAAAGAATGGATTTTCTGTCTCTTGGTCGTATCCAATCCTCCACAAACCATCTAGGTTTTCAACTTTCTTTTGTGAACAAGAAATTAATATAACTAAACTTATTATTATGTATGTATAACTTTTCATTGATGATGATTTAAAGCTTAAAAATGACTTATTTAAACTAAGAGAATAGGATTAATTCAATTTATAAATAGTATTTCTTTTATTCCACAATAGATAACCAATAAGTGCAAGGGCTAAAAATGTCATGCCTGTTACACCATATTGTAATCCTAAAATAGGATTCTCATAAAATGTATCATTAAATAAAGTTAAAACGGAATAGAATAATCTTGTAGGAAAAACCGACAAGCTTATTGCAATTGCTAAATATTTTGGGTTTGTATATTGTGTTAATACGGAATTAATTATTGGTGCAATATGAATTTCTGAAATCCCAAGAAAGAATAACGATATTAAATAAGTAACTGTGTAATCTTCTTGTGGTGCTTTGGGTATGAGCAGTAATATACCAAAAGAGATTACCCCAAAAATACATCCAAGCGTTAATTTATAAAGCTGAGAACTATATGTTTTAGTCCATAAAAGAATAGCTATTATACTAATTGGTAAAACAAATATACTTTTAATAACTTGCCATAAATATTTTGAAATTACTAAAGAAGAAATTTCACTAATTTGAAATTGTAAATCAATACTACGAATGTTTGAAATATCGTAGAAAACCCAAAATAATCCAATAATAAAAAGTGTAGATAAAACTTTTAAAACGCTGAATTTTACTTCCAATTGTTGTTCTTGAATCCTGACAGATGTTTCTTCTTTTAGAATAAGAAACGGAATTAGTGAAAATAACATCAATATTCCAGAAATAAGAAACCCAATAGTATAGCTAAAAGTTTCTCCTAAATAACTAATAAATAAAACTCCCAAAAAAGAACCTAAATTTATAGCAAGATAAAATATGGTATAAGCCGAATCTAATAGTTTGGTTTTGGTTACATATGTTTTTCCAAAATTTGCTGTGATATTCGGAGAGAACAATCCACTACCAAAAACAACAAGAGATAAACCTAAATAAAGTCCAGTTGTAGATGGAATACATAAACTAAAAGCTCCAATAGCTTGGATAATTCCACCTATAATTATTGCTTTTTTATTACCAAGAAGTAAATCTCCAAAAAGAGCTCCTATAATTTTAGAAATAAGTAACGAAAGTACAAGCCAACCATAAATTGTTAAAGCCTCATCTCGTTCCATATTTAAGGTTTCCCCCAACATATAAAGTACTAAAACAGCTCTTAATCCATAAAAAGAAGCTCTTTCTAGCATACAAGAGAATGCATAGTAAAAAGTTTCTTTGGTATGTGTTTTATTTTTTATTTCTCTCATTTGTATTCTTTTCTAAGAGTCAAATATTCTATACTATTTACCAATCTCTAGTTGCAATTAATTCTTCTACATCTGCATTAAAACCGTATGCTTTGGCAATAAACTCAAAATCCATAGCAATACATTCTCGTGCAGCAGTTTCTATTTCGCTATCATTTTCATAAAATTCTTCTTGTAAATCATTGAATTCATCTGTTGCTTTATGACTTAATTTGTAAAGCTCTTGAAGCGTATTAGGTTTTTCGTTTTCTATTTTAGCACAAAGATTAATTAAAATAGTTTTCCCTTTGTCAACAATAGTATTAGGGAAATATTGGTCTTCATACATTTCTTTTAAAAAAGAATGTGCTTTTACTTTTTCATTTTTTAAATCCATTTGTTTTGTGTTAATTGATTGATATGTAACTATTAATATTGATAAAATTAGTAGATTTTTCATTGTTTTTTTCTGTTTGAGTTTAACCATTCATATGAATTCCAACCAGGATTTATACCTCCTAATTTTGAGAATTCCAAATCAGGATTATTAGATTGAACAAGTCCTATTAATTTTTGTCCTGTTAATAACCAAATTCTTGATTCATAAGTAATACTATCAAGTATGCTTTCTGCAAAAGATCTATTTTCATCAACAAAATGATCATAAGATCTAAAAACGAGTAGTAAACCTTTATATCTTTTATTATACAAATCGCCAATACAATCATTAAAAGCATTTAAATTTTCTCCATAGTAATCAGGGAAATTCAAAGCTTCTTTTAAATTTTTATGTGCATTTTTTCTAGTCCAATTTCTGACATTCAATTCTATAACTTCATAATTGTTATTAAGAAACCATTTTATATCCTCATCCAAGATTGTATTCTTGTAGTATTTGCAAATTGGTCCGTTTTTAAGAATTTCAATATCTCTTTCTATTGTATCTTCATTCAGTTTCATTACTAATTTTTAATCTGTGGATGTTTTGGTGTTTAGCTTTATCTTTAAATAATTGAATTCTTTTCTATTGTTTGAACAAAATGTAGATTGAAGCTTTAAATAATAAGTGTTTTTATATGTTTTTGATTCAATAGTAGACCAATGAGCAATAACTATTACGTATTGTTGTTTGGTTTTTAAATTGGTTAAAGCAATTTCTTCTTCTCCATAATAATTAGAATATGAGATAGCAGTTTTGCCATTTGAAGTTAATGGTTTACCTAAACTGAAAAAAGAGGCTCCATTTTTTTTATCAATCGATATAAACCCCCAACCTTCATACTCTTGAAACTCAACAACAATATTACCAGAATAACTCCCAATAACTTTATAGTCTGAATATTCTCTAGGTTGTATTCTGTTTTTACAAATTTTGTTTTCTTTGATTTTGGAATTGTAAGTCAGACAAGAGTCAACACGTTTAAAGATTTTAGGATATTTATGAATCACCTGTTGTTCAGATATAGGAGTAAAGTCAATAAATTTTTCTGAGATAATACTGTCATATTCCGATTTTTGAATAAGTTCCGAACTCCCGATTATTGTACTAGATATTTCACGGATTTTAAAGTCGCATTTTTGAGTCCAAGATATTTGAACAATAACTAAAGTTACTATTAAGGATAGTTTTAATTTCATAGTGTATTGGGTACATAACAATACTTATTGTATCAGTATGTGTTTTCAAATGCAATTTTTAGTAAAAATAAGTTTTATAAATTAAAAAATAGTTAGCATTATTTTCTAATTTTATTTTGCGTTAGGGATAGAGCGGTTCGACTGCGCTCAACGCAGGCGATTTGTTTGAGCTCTTTTTGTAAAATAATTTCATTTTGCCAAAAAGCGAGTAGCGAAAGCCCGACCTTTAGGGAACGCCCAACTTATTTTAATCGCAGTGCGATAACTAGGTTTGAATTCCTAGATTCTTTCATTAAAAGTGAAAAAATAAATTCTTTGAAATAGCTCATATGCTTGTATCAAGGAAATTTATTTCTTAGAGCTATACATTTTTACAATTCATCCTAATGAAACAACAACTCGGTTAGGTTTACTTTTAAAAAGGAGTGTTCAGCTGCATCTTTGTAGTATAATTAATCATAAAAACTTTACACTATGCAAATTTTATTTACTTTTTTAGTATCAGCAATAATGATCTTTACAAATCCTTCAACAGATGAAAAGAAAACAATTACCGTAACAGTTGTAAACGCAAGTTCTAATCAAGGGAAAATTACTTTTGCTTTGTTTGATGAAGCAGGATTTTTAACAATACCATTACAAGGGAAATCATCAAAAATAGTAAATGGAAAAAGTACTATTGTATTTGAAAATGTACCAGATGGCGAATATGCAATAACTTGTTATCATGATAAAAATAGCAACGGTAAAATGGATTTTTCACCACAAGGAATGCCAATGGAAGATTATGGAGCTTCTAATAATGTAATGAGTTTTGGTCCACCTCAATATTACAATGCAAAATTTATGGTTTCTGATAAAAATGTATCTTTAGAAATTAAACTATAAAACAAAGTTACCAGCAAGATAATTATCTTAAAAAGAGTACAAAATAAGTGTACTATAATAAAAAGGTAACTGAAAAAAATACTAAAACAAAGGAATGTTAGATATAAAAAAAATAAAAGACGAATTTAAATTAGCTGTAAAAATTACTTTAATATTAGGTGTTTTATTTTATATCCTAAACGGAAATTACACAGTAAAACCATTGTTTATTTCATTAGGAGTATCTGCATTATATTCGTTTGGATTAGGATTTGGACAAGGGCTTTTAAATGATTTTTTAAGTGTTAAATGGGATTGGGTTAAGGAAACGAATAAAAGAGTTTGGGTAGGGATTATTGTTACTGTTTTGTATACTGTTCCAGTAATTTTAATAATACATTATGTTTTGTTTATTAAAATACAAGGAGAGAATATTGATGAGTTTTTCAAATTCCCAATGATTTGGAGACACATTTTTTGGATGATTTTTTCTTTTGGAATTTCTGCCTTTTTACATGCAAGAGGTTTTATGTTTGAGTGGAAAAACTCTATAAAACAAGAAAGTACACAACAACAAATTGTGGCTAAAACAGAATCGGCAAAGTTTGAAACTTTAAAAAGTCAAATAGATCCACATTTTTTATTTAATAGTTTAAATGTATTGACTTCGTTAATAAGTGAAAATCCAAAACAAGCAGAACGTTTTACAACTAAATTATCTAAAGTATATAGGTATGTATTAGAACAACGAAATAAAGAATTGATACCAATAGAAGAAGAACTAAAGTTTGCAAGAACGTATATGGAGCTTTTACAAATGCGTTTTGAAGATGCTTTGGAGTTTAAAATATCAGAAAAAATACCAAATTCAGATTTGAAAATAGTGCCACTTTCGTTACAATTATTATTAGAAAATGCGGTGAAACATAATGTAGTTTCTACTTCAAAACCTTTATGTATATCAATTTTTGAAGAAAACGGATTTTTAAAAATAAGTAATAATTTAAATCCAAAAGAAGCTATAGGAAAAGGTACTAAAGTTGGCTTACAAAATATAGCAGATAGGTATGGATTAATATCCAAGGAAACAATTCGTATAGAAAATAATAACAAAACATTTACAGTGAGTTTACCACTGTTAAAAAAATCAAGTAATATTATGAAAGTAACAGATAATAATTTTGAAAATAGCAGCTACGTAAGAGCTGTAGAAAGAGTAGAGAAAATTAAAGAATTTTATAAAAATGTAGTATCGTATTGTGTTTTTATACCCGTGTTAATTATCATTAATTTACGTTTTTCGCCAGGTTTTCACTGGTTTTGGTTTCCAATGGCAGGTTGGGGAATAGGACTATTATTCCATGCATTAGAAGCTTACGGATACAATATTGTATTAGGTAAAGATTGGGAAGAAAAGAAGATAAAAGAATTAATGGATAAAGATAAGTTTTAATCGCAGGGTGATAGTCAATGGTTAGATTACCAGATTCTTGCATCGAGTATATTTACTTAAAGTAAAATAATTAAGAATTTACTTCTGTGTATTAATCACTTAAAAAAAAAAAGAATATGCAAAATGATTTTATTGAAGAGAAAGAGTATTTACGAGCAAAAAAGAAAGTAAAAGACATAAAAGGATTTTATGCACACTTAGTAGTTTACCTTTTAAATACTCCAATAATTATAGCTGTTAATTTAATGTTTTCGCCAAGTTTTCATTGGTTTTGGTTTTCAGTATTAGGTTGGGGAGTGGCAATAGGAATTCACGGACTTCTGGTTTTTAGCGATCGGTTTTTTGGCAAAGAATGGGAAGAAAAGAAGATAAAAGAATTAATAGATAAAAATAAAACTTAAGCCTTATGAAAGTAGATTTTTTAGAAGAAGAGCGTTATATTTTAGCCAAAAAGAAAGTAAAAAAAATAAAGGATTTTTACACACACTTATTTTGGTATGTTATTGTTAATATTTTTTTAAGTGCTGTTATTCTTTATGGTATCATGAACGATGAACAAGCAACACTTTCAGAGGCATTGGGTAATTTCGGATTATATTCTACATGGATTTTTTGGGGAATAGGTGTTTTTTTCCATGCGGTAGGTACCTTTAATTTAGGAAATATAACATCCAAAAAATGGGAAAAAGAAAAGATTGAAGAATTGATGAGAAAAGAAGAAGAGAAACAAAAACGAATTTCTAAATTATAAAAATATATAATGAACGTATTAATTATTGAAGATGAAAAACCAGCAGCAAGACGCTTACAAAGAATGTTAGCGAGTTTAGATATAGAAGTAACTACTATGTTACATTCTGTAGAAGAGTCTTTAAATTGGTTTCATAATAACAAACATCCAGATTTAATTTTTTTAGATATTCAATTGTCTGATGGTTTATCATTTGAAATTTTTGAAGAAATTCCTGTAAAATCTGCAATTATTTTTACTACAGCTTATGATGAATATGCTTTAAAAGCGTTTAAATTAAATTCGATAGATTATTTATTAAAACCTATTGATGAAGATGAGTTAAAAGTAGCTGTAGATAAGTTTAAAGAACAACAACCAAAGCAAAGCGATTTAAAAGTTAATATTGAAGATATTCGTAAGTTATTAATTAATCCAATAGATAGAAAATATAAAAAGAGGTTTACTATTAAAATAGGTCAACATTTAAAGATTATTCATACAGATACGATTGAGTGCTTTTTTTCAGAAAACAAGGCAACATATATGAGTACGAATGAAAATAGAAATTACTTGATAGATAACTCTTTAGAATATTGGCAAGAACAATTAGATCCAGAGCAGTTTTTTAGAGTAAATAGAACTTTTATAGTGCATATTAATGCTATTAAAGACATTGTATCTTACACTAATTCTCGTTTACAATTAAAATTACATTCGTATAAAGATGCTGAAATTATTGTAAGTAGAGAACGAGTTAAGGATTTTAAAAACTGGATTGCCTAGTTTTTATTGCTAATATAATAAACAAGAGTTCGATTTGAAAAGTGTTGACATATAGTTTTTTATAAACTATTTGTCTCCTTGATCGGAGTCGGAAGGTGATTGTACTTTTTAAATATTAATAGATATAGACTTGTTTCACAAGGTAATTTTAAACAAAAAACATTTTTCTTATGTCGACTTAGGTTAATTAGATTACGTTTTTTTAGAATTTAAATTATCCAATTTTTGTTCCATTAGGAACCTGTTGATCCGAAGAAAGTAGTGTTACTTTATCACCTTCTACAGCACCTAAAATTAAACACTCACTCATAAAATTAGCTATTTGTTTAGGCGGAAAATTAACAACAGCAATAACTTGTTTACCTATAATTTCCGCTGGAGTATATAATTTTGTTATTTGAGCTGATGTTTTTCTTATTCCTAATTCGCCAAAGTCTATTTGAACTTTTAATGCTGGTTTTCGTGCTTCTTTAAACACTTCAGCATTTATAATAGTACCAACACGCATTTCAACTTTAGTAAAGTCATTCCAACTTAATTCATTCATTTTTTTAGCTTTTAAGAATCAAAAATTCAATTTTTAAATGATTAGCCTAAAGATAAAATATTTGTTGAAGATTAATACCATTTCTCATATAAAATAACTGTAATAAAACGCCCTTTTTCACTTTCTACTTCAATAGAAAAAGAAACCTTAGCTATGGCTATGCTTTATTTTTATATCTGGTATAAAGCAAAAAATCATCATTTTATTTTACAGTAATTTCAAACAAGAAATGATATAAAACTTAAATCTAATAGTTTTTGGCTTTAATAAAATCTGAAATTAAATAGCTTATAAACTTACCTACTTGGTTGGTGTTGTCTTTAGCGTTACTCATTAAAGGATTACCTTCTGAAATATGTAAATAACTAACATTTTTGTTATTTCCAAAATAATGAACAAACCTGCGAACTTGTTGTGATGAAAATCCGCTTGGTGCCATTGCATTACTTGGAAAAGATTCTAGGGAATCTAAATCTATTTCTAATCCGAAAGGTTTGTCTTCTATAAAGTTTTTGGCTCTTTGTAATTCACTTTCAAATGTAGTTGATTTATAAATCTCAATTTCTTCAAACATATTGTACTCGATATTAAGATGATCATGTATATATTCAAAAATGTATTGTGGAGTATAGTTCTCATGCAGGCCAAACATAAAATAATTGTCTAAATACCCATCTTTTAAAGCGTAAGAAAAAGCATTTCCGCTATGACGTTCTTCTAATTGTTGTAAATCGGTATGCGAATCTAAATTAATAACATTAATAGCTTGTTTTTTAGCAGTAGAAACTCCTTTAATATTTCCATAAGCATTGTTTTGTCCACCACCAATTATAATAGGTGTTTTACCAACAGATATTAAAAAATGAATTAATTCAGATAAGTCTTTGTCTATTTGTTTTACCAAATAATCACTTTTTTCAGGATCATTAGCAACAAATTCTTCTACAGTTTCTAAATAATCCAAATAGCCTAAAGCCAAGATGTTTTTTCCGCTAATAAATAAGTTCTCATAAGTATTTAAAAACGCTTTTAAAGCAGGTAAAAAGGAAGTGTGTGTACCACCAATTCCAGTATTAACTTTAACACCAATATCTTCTGGAACTCCAATGATAACAAAGCTAGCTCTTGAGTTTTCTACTTCTTCAAAGAAATCATTGTCATTGTTTAACACAAGAATTTGTTCACCTAATTTAACTTCACCTTCTTTATGAGTTATAAGGTCATTGATTTCATTTTGACTAAATATATTTAACATCCTATAGAGTGTTTTACCTATTATATTTTATAATACGGGTATTTATTATTATGTTTTTTAAGTAAATTAATAAAAAAATAAGAACTTACTTTCAGGTTGCAAAAATACCACAGCTTTATAGGTTTAAAAATATACAAGGTTAATAAATGACAATATTTACTATTTGTTAAGTAAAAAAGTAAAAACCACACTAATCAAAAAAGAGTAGTGTGGTTTATTAAATTATGTTTTTTGTTAAGTTTTACTTCATCATATTTATTCTGCTCTTGAAAAAATTCTTCTTCCTTCGGCATTATTTGTTGTGCCTAAAGCATAGGTAGTAATTAGTGTGGTTTCTGTTAATTCTTCAATATTTTCTTCATATTCATATCCAGCAATTGTAAATATTATTTTGGTATCATTGGCAGCTAATTTAAAATCATAAATTGTATTGCTAAAATTTGTGTCTCCATCACACAAAAAAGAACCTCCATAAATAATAATTTCACCAGAATTAGTAAACTCCCAAGTATCATCTAAATTACAAGTAGTACTTGAGTCTGTCCACATTGTTTCACTTGGTAATTTGGATTGAAATACAACAACATCCCAAGCATTGGTTAATAAAGATGAAGTTGAAGAAGTGTCTTCACTATCACTACAAGAAATAAAAATGAAGCTTATAAATAAACAGTAAAAAAAAGTTTTATACTTTAAAAAGGAGTTGAAGTTTTTCATGGTAAGTCTTAGATTATAGTATTAATATTTTAAAAATGTTACTACAAAATAAAGACAAATAATAGTTTAAGAGAATACCTATTTCTAGGTATTTTATAACCTTCTCGCCCAAAAAGGAGAAGATTTCCAACGGTTTTCAGCATTGTAAAATAACTTTTTATGATTTAAATAATGTTCCCAGATGTCATTAATTTGATGGGTATAAATAGTGTTAAACTCTTTTCTATACTTTGTGTTTACGGGCTTAACAACATCAAGTTTATTTAAAAGTTTTTGAACTTGCATTCCGTTAGCCATAGCATTAAACATTCCTTGAGAAGATAAAGGGTCAAAGCTAATAGCGGCATCACCTATAGCAATCCATTGATTTCCTGCTGGATTCTCTAATCGAGTAGAATTAGCACTTACTGTTCCTTTAAATTCAATATTATTACTAGAGGTTTGTATTAATTTTTGAATTTTTGGATGTTTATTTGCGAAGTGTAAAAAAGAATCTAAATTTTTAAATGTGTTTTTGTCAATTAAATCGGGATCAGTTTGAAAAGAAATAATTCTTTTGTTATTTGGGATAATGGCACTATACCACCAGCCAAATTCATCAGCGATAATAGTACTCATTTTATTTTCACTATTGTCGGGCAATGCTATCCAACAAGCAATTAAATTATCAAAAGCCATTCGTTTTATACCAATACTTTTTGCAAAATGAGCTTGTCTACCAGAAGCATCAATTACAAAATCAGCATTAATAACAAATGTTTCTCTGTTTTTAACGGTGTTTGTTTTTGTGCTAATTCTCCACCTGTTATCTTTATAAATACTTTTATATAATTTATTTCCCCATAAACAATGAATCCCTTTTTTTACAGTTGTCTCTCTTAAATAATTTTCAAAAGCTTTTCTATCTAAATTGCGAACAAATCCATCAGGGTTTTTTAAATGATCTACAAGATGAACTTGGTTACTTCCCCAATACGATTGCATTCCTAAATTTTTAAGATATAAGTTTTCTGTATTTAAGTTTGTGTCATTATCTAATAAATCTAATTCTCTAAAAATTCGTTGAGAAGCAGGTGCAAGTGATTCGCCAATACGATCTATAGGTTTTAATAACTTGTCTACTATTGTAATTTTATATTTATTAGCTAAAGAGATGGCAGCAATGCAACCTGCAATGCCGCCACCAATAATAACTATTTCTGTATCAATATTTGTTTCTTGACTCATAAAAGAAAAACGACTCTATTTAGGAGTATATCTAGAAAAACGCGTCATCTTCTCAGGAATACCAACTTCAGTCTTTTTAACAATAGGTTGTTGTAAGTTTTTAGACTGTTTGATATTATGTGTTTTAGATGCAATTACATTTAATAACCTTTCAATATTTGGTGTTTTATCAAAGTCGCTTTTAATTTCATGTTCCGTAAGTTTTAATAAAGTATCTTTTGCATCTTCCAATAAAAACTGTTCGTTTAATAAGTGTTTATGAGAAAGTTTATCAACAGCAATATGCAATACATCTTGCATTCCTTTATTTAATTTACGATCGCTGTTTAAAATACCTTCTAAATCTTGTAAAGTCTCTTTTAATAAAGCAGCTTCTTGTTTGTGTGTAGGTACAATACCAACTTGCATTTCTTTAGGGAAATTAGAATCGTCATAAACTCCTGGACGTTTTTGTACAACCGCAAGTTTATCAAAATAATTTACCATACTATTTATTTGGTTGGTATATGTTGGTGCTTTTCCATCTAAAGGAAGATTATTTAACCACTCAGAACGATTTGCAAAAGCTTGAATACGTGTTTCTTCAGAGAGTTTAGGATCCATAACTTGTCCATACCTTTTTTCATTTAAGATATTATTAGGAACTCTTGCTGGCCAAAAAGTTGGTAAATACGGATCGTAATCAGTAGTATAACCATCTCTACAACTTGCAGTATCTGTTTGCCAAGGAATTGCCATCCAACGTGTAATTCCTCCAGCAACTTGTCCGCCCAAAATAGGCCCTTTTGCTAAAGTAAGTGTATCACTATTCATAATAGGCCCATAATACATTGTATTTACAGGAGGAGTTTTTTTAGCGTGTTTTAAACGAAAAGGAGCCATATACATTCCAGATGTACGCATTGGCCAAGTCATTTCACAGCCAGGATGAAAAGCATCTGCTAAACAAAATTCCATAGCAGCTTTGGTAAGCATATCTGGTTGTTCTGAGATTGGAAGTTGCTCAATAGTTGGAGGTTCAGGAGTATGCGGACAGCCAGTTCTATCTACAAAATCAGCATCAAAATCACCTTGTACCCATTGATCTAAAAAACTTAATTGTAAATCAGATAGCGTAGCATGTTGCCTTACAGATCCTGTAGAAGGAATACTAATTGCATCTCCATATAACCAAGGCCAAAGTTGAGGTGCTTCCGCTCCAGAAACATTAATTCTTCTAAAGTTATTAGAAATTGTTCTTCGCATTTCTATATAAGCAGAAGAAGGATTTCCTAATCTTTTAATCCATTCATTTGTGGTATAATTAAATGGGCCTCCAAAACCAAAAGCTCCAGCAAAACCAGCATTTACCCATTGTAAATCTGTCATTCGTTGAAAAATTGGTAAGATATCTTTAGTAAAAGAAGGACGAATTGGACGTGGTAACATATTTGATTTAACAGCAACATCACGCATTAAATCCCACATAGTTCGAACAGATTTTTGCATTGGAGCATAATCTGGTGGAGCACAAATAACCCAAGCTGGATCTACTTTTAATTTTGTTCCATTATAGGTTACATCTGCTGTTACTGGTCCGTCAGAAGTATCATCATACCAACCTTCATTATTTGCAAAAGTAATAGCAATATCACCATCTATATTTGCAGACTTTCCATGACCACCTAACATTATCAAACGTCCTTTATCGTCGGTATGCATTTCTCCCAAATATACTTTTTCAGATAAAAATTTCCCTTTGAATTTTTTTCCTTTTTTATTGATACCTGAAATTGATTTAGCATCTCCATCAATTAATAAAGACTTTCTGTTTTTTACATCAATATTTCTAAGCATTGACGGTGTTGCATCTGCTGCTTCTGGAATATCTAATGCAATTTGGAATTGATACCAAGATGCTTTTTGATTTGCTAAATGCGAGTGCCAAGTAATATCTGCATTTTCAGCAGTTAATTCTTTAACAGCTTTTCCTGCTGCATTAAAACCGTAAATTCTAAATTGTGCAGCTTGTCGTTTTAAAGCACCAGTTTTATCTCTATAAGCATATTCATCTGAATTAGGCGCTGGATTATCTACCAAAGGACCTAAAAAGTATTCCTCTTTACTATTACCAACTCGCATAACACCAATAGGAGGGTAGATTCCTGCTTTTACAATACAGTCACTATCTTCATCTGTATTCCCTTCAAATTTTGGATTTATTTCTTTAGGTTCTTGTAGTTGTTGACCATTAGCTTGATGACGCGCTTTTGCACTTGCTGCGTAAACAGATTTTCTTACATGTGCTATTGAACCTAATGGTTCATGTTCAGCTAAAGTTCGCCAAATATTAAATGATAAATTAGTACCAAAAGAAGCTTGTCCAATACTTTGTATATCTTGTTGCGGTAAATGTAATTTTGCAATACATATATACGGACTTTCTTCAGTGCTCCAAACTTTTTGAGCATCGTCCAAAGGCATTGTTTCTTTATTTGTTCTTAGTTGAATTTCAAACCTAAAAACTGCTTCTTTTTTTAATAAACGTTGCTCTAAGTCTAAAGCCAAGTAGTTGTTATCGTCAAAAGGAACACCTTTATAAGTGTCTTCTGGAACTAATCTGTATTTTACTTCTTCATGTTCCCCTAATTTAAAAGGTAAAATAGCCCAATAATCAGAACTTAAAACACTTGCTTCTTCCTTGGTCATCGCTTGTAAAATCTCACCTAATTCTGGATGTTTGTTGATGTAAGAATCATAGTCATTATCAATAACACCAGCTGAAGTAAACGAACACATTTGTTTGGCATCACTTGCAAAAAAACGATCAATATTTTGGAATATAAAATCAGCATTTGTTCCCTCACCTAATAATTTAGAACCATTAACCCCAAAAAGTTTTAATCCCAATCCTAAAGTGGAGTGCAAATCTGGCGAAGTAGGAGTAGTGTCGCTTGAAAAACGAACAGCACACTCGTATTTGTCACTAGTGAAAATTCCAATTTTAAACTTTTCATCAATATCTTCGTTAATCACAAAATTTCCATAAGTAATTCCGTGTTGTTTACGAAAAACAGCTCTTTCAGCAGGGTTTTGTCCTTCTTCAATTCTTGTTTTTTGTCCCATTTCAAAAAACATCTCTTTAAGACGTTGTGTTACAATTTTAATATCTCCATCACAATTCCAACATGAAGTGGAATTAGCTTTCAAAGGTTTTGACATGATTCGTTAGTTTTTAAGATTAAAGATTTTAGTACACGTTTTTATTTAATCTTAAAAATAAATATTAAACAGAAAGAATAGAAAATATAAACTATAAACGTTCTTTTTTTAGGTATGAACGTAGTGTAGTTTTTCATAAAGAAAAAGAAGTGCTTTTGAAGCACTTCTTTTTTGTTTTTGTGGAGTTATAATACGTTAAAATTAATTAACATTTTAGTATTCTGTTTTGTCTTGTTTTTCTGTCCACTTTTCAAAAGGTTCTAAAGCAATGTCTCTTCCTACTTGTTCAAAAGGAATGCTTCTTTTTTCATAAGGTAAAGGGATTTCTTTGTAGATAAATTCATCATCAAAACCAATATTCGCCGCATCAACTTGATTACTTCCGTAGAAAACTTTATCAGGTCTAGCCCAATAGATAGCACCCAAACACATTGGGCAAGGCTCACAAGAAGTATATACGATACATCCGTCCAATTGAAAAGATTCTAAGTTTTTACAAGCATCTCTTATTGCAGTTACTTCAGCATGAGCAGTTGGATCATTTGTTGAGGTTACTTTATTATTACCACGTCCAATAACTTTTCCATCTTTAACAATAATACACCCAAAAGGTCCTCCTTCATTGTTTTGCATCCCTTTTAAAGCTGCTTTTACAGCTTCACTCATAAATTCCTCGTGTTTATTCATGTTGTAATAATTTTTAGCAAAAGTATAAAATTGTTTACTATGATTAATGAACTAATTTTTGATATCTAGAATAAAATAAGAGATTGAATAGTTTTTCATTAAAGAAAGCCTAGTTTTGCAGCTTTAAAAAAAGAATATGAAAAAAGTAATTATTACAATTGTAGCTTTGCTGAGTTTAACAATTATGAAAGCTCAAGAAGATAAAGTTCGTTTTGGAATAAAAGGAGGTATAAATCTAAGCACACTAACAGGTAATGAATTTGATTTTATTGCCGAAAATTTTGAATCTAAACTAGGCTTTCATATCGGTGCTTTAATTGAGATTCCAGTTTCGGAAAAGTGGGCTATTCAGCCTGAATTATTGTTTTCAATACAAGGGACACAAGATTCTTTAATTTTCAGTATTAGAGATGAAAATGGAGTTCTATTAGGTGAAAATGATGGAGCTAAATTTAATTATAATTATTTAAATGTACCGATATTGTTTAAGTACTATCTAGCCCGAGGTTTTTCTTTACAAGGTGGACCTCAGCTGGGATTTTTATTAAGTGCTAAGCTTAAAGGAGGTTTTAATGAATCAGAGAGTTTAGATTTAGAAGATAATAGTTTTTTAGATTTTGGATTTAATGTAGGAGTTGGCTATCAATTAGGTTCAGATATATTTTTCAATGCCAATTATAATATGGGATTAACCAATGTAGTTGATAATGATCTAACTGATGTTAATCGTCAAAACAGGGTTTTTCAAGTTTCTGTTGGATATAAGTTTTAATTACATAAATATTAAAAACTAAAAAAAAGCTTGCGATTTCTCACAAGCTTTTTTAGTTTAAGAATTAACTATTTTTATTTTAAACCACTAGTCATATTAGCTGGTACAACCCATTTATCGTATTCTTCAGCAGTAACATAACCTAAACGAACAGCTTCTTCTTTTAAAGTAGTTCCGTTTTCGTGAGCGGTATTTGCAATTTCAGCGGCTTTATAATATCCAATTTTAGTGTTTAAAGCAGTAACTAACATTAAAGAATTGTTTACTAATTCTGTAATTCTAGTATGATTTGGCTCAATACCAGCAACACAATTTACATCAAAAGAAACACAAGCATCACCAATTAATTCAGCAGATTGTAAAACATTAGCGGCCATCATAGGTTTAAAAACATTTAATTCATAATGTCCTTGAGTTCCACCAACAGTAACAGCAACATCATTCCCCATAACTTGAGCACAAACCATAGTAATAGCTTCTGCTTGAGTAGGATTTACTTTACCAGGCATAATTGAAGATCCTGGTTCGTTTGCTGGAATAATTAATTCACCAATACCAGAACGTGGTCCAGAAGCCATTAAACGAATATCATTAGCTATTTTATTTAAAGAAACAGCTAATTGTTTTAAAGCTCCATGAGTTTCCACCAAAGCATCGTGAGCAGCTAAAGCTTCAAATTTATTTTCAGCAGTTATAAAAGGTAAGTTTGTAAACTCTGCAATATATTTAGCAACTAAAACATCATAACCAGCAGGTGTATTTAAACCTGTACCAACTGCAGTTCCACCTAAAGCAAGTTGCGCTAAATGTGCTAAAGAGTTTTTTAAAGATTTTAAACCAAAGTTTAATTGTGCTACATAGCCAGAAAATTCTTGACCTAAAGTTAACGGAGTAGCATCCATTAAATGCGTACGTCCAATTTTTACTACATCTTTAAAAGCTTCTGATTTTGCTTGTAAAGTATCACGTAATTGTTCAACACCAGGAATAGTAACTTCTGTTATTTTTTTATAAGCAGCGATATGCATTCCGGTAGGAAAAGTATCGTTAGATGATTGAGATTTATTTACATCATCATTTGGTTGTATTGTTTTTTCGCCTTCTCCAATAACTTTACCAGCAATTTCATGAGCTCTATTAGCTATAACTTCGTTCACATTCATATTAGATTGTGTACCAGAACCAGTTTGCCAAATCACTAAAGGAAATTGATCGTTATGCTTTCCTGCTAAAATTTCATCACAAACTTGGGCAATTAAATCACGTTTTTCAGTTGCTAAAACACCTAATTCATTGTTCGTATATGCAGCAGCTTTTTTAAGATAAGCAAATCCATAAACTACTTCTAAAGGCATTGAACCAGCTGGACCTATTTTAAAATTATTTCTAGAGCGTTGTGTTTGCGCACCCCAATATTTATCAGCAGGAACTTCAACGTTACCCATTGTGTCCTTTTCTATTCTGTGTTTCATGTTGTTGAGTTATATTTTTAAAGATTCAAATTTAAGAAATCTAATAGAATTGTCTGTTGAAAACAGTGTTGAAATATTTTTAAATTTTACTATTAGAATTTGAAAATATGTTTTATTTTTGTAACTATAATTTTCAATACCATTAAATGTTAGATTTTTCAGAATTTTCAGGATTAGTTTTATTCATGTTTATATTTACAACTGGATTTTGGTTGTTAATTTTCTTATTAACATTTGTTGTTCCTTACTGGATAGGTGGAACTATTTGGGAAAATTTAAAATTAAAGAGAGAAGCAAAAAAAGCTGCAGAAGGTAAATAAAAAGTAAGCAGTTTTAAAACATATACATAAAAAAGCTCGTTCAATTAATGAACGAGCTTTTTTATGTATATGTTTAGATCTTAATCTAATTTAAAAGTTACAGGAAAAGCATACTTTACATTAACAGATTTACCATCTTTTGTACCTGCCCTAAATTTAGGTAGTTTTTCAATTAGCACCTTAGCGGCTCTTTCTAATATTCTTCCATTTACTGGCCCTTTTGTTTCTATATTAATAATCTTTCCGCTTTTATTGATTACAAAAGCAACATTAACAATACCTTGGATACCATCATCAACAGCAGTTTTGGGATAAGCAAAATTTTCCTGTATGTGCTTAACAAGGTTTGCATTGTAACATTTTAAACTTTTATCATTTGTTTTATTACAAGATGCAAATTGAGGTATCGTTTCTAGTTCATTAAATTTGTACACTTCTTTTAGATTAACTTTTTTACTAGCTTTTCTTATGTTAGATGGTTTTACACCTGGTATTTTAAATAAAATAGGAAAACCATATTTTACAGTAACATTGTTACCGTTATGTTTACCAGGAATGAAAGCTGGAAGCTTTTTCATTATTCTTTTGGCTTCATCAGCTAAAACCTCTCCTTTATAGGGAGCAGTTATATTCATTTTACCTACATTACCATCTTTATTAATAGTAAAATAGACTATAACTTTACCTTGTATTGCGCTTTCATATGCGTATTCTGGATATTTTAAGTTTTTTCTAATATGGTTAGATAATTCTTTTTTAAAACATTTTTCTTGTTGATAGATAGGTGAATTTTTACATTTTTTAAATAATGGGATTTTATCAACAAAATCAAAAGGAACGATTTTATTATTGGTTGAAATATCTAAACTTTTAGCAATAGTATTGGTGTTTTTGATTTTCTTAATTTTATGAGAATATGCAGTATTGTTAATACCGCTTGCAGTACTTCTTTTTCTGATAACTCTTCTTCTAGAGCTTACTACTACAGCAACTTTTTTGTTTTTTGTAGGATCATCAGTAGTGTTTTTAGAATCTTTAATAGAACATTTTGTGATACTATTTAAATCTAATAAAAGATTATCTTCATCTGGCGTATCACAAGTTTTGGTCTGAGAGAAAGTATGTAATGCACAAAGCATAACTAGAGGGAAAAGAGCTTTTTTAAACATATTGGTAGGGGTTTCTTATCTACCAATATAAGTAAAAAATATTAAATCACTAGTTTTTAGGGGGTTATTTTTTGTTTTTTATAAAAAAACACCTTGTTAAATGTGAATTTACAAGGTGTTTTTCTGTTTTTATTGAGGTTCTCTTATAAGGCTTCGCCACCACCTTCAAATTCACGTTCTTTTTTCTCTCTCTTCTTTTTTTGATTAAAACGATACGTGAAAGTTAAGTTGATTTGACGAACTCTCCATTGAAATGCAAGATCTGTTATACTTTCCGGGTTAGTACGATTTTCATTATATGTTATAAGTTCTCTTTTTCTGGTATTAAATAAGTCACTAACATTTAAAACAAGTGAAGCTTTGTCTTTAAGTATGTCTTTACTAAAAGCAAGGTTTGTTACAAACATTCCTTCTCTATCTGTTTGTGCTGTTTTTTGAGGGCCTCTATACATAACACGTGTTTGCCATTCTATTTTGGCAGGCAAAGTAATACGAGAATTAAAACGTGCAAACCAACTTGTACTTTGTACTTCTTCTAAATCAATATTTTCGGTTATTCCATCTTCTACATAAGAATAAGTAAAAGCATCTGTTTTAAAACTAAAAAAGTTAAAACTACCAGACAAACGCATCCATTTAAAAGGACTGTAATTAGCATTAGCTTCAAAACCATAACGATTTTCAGAATCTAAATTTATAGGTTGACGAATTTCAACAGTACCATTGTCAATTGTTCTACTAACTACATAAAAAGGATTTGTAGATTCTTGATAATATATAGAAGTACCAAAGGTTACTTTTTTAATTCGTGTATTATAGCCTAAGTCAAATGAATTTGTGAAAGTTGGATCTAAATCTGGGTTTCCAACAAAAATAAATGTAGCAGAACTTTGTGTACGAAAAGGGTTTAAAAATCGATTACGAGGTCTTCTAATTCTTCTATTATAGCCTAAGCTAATATTATCATTGTCATTAAATTCATAGCCTAAATTTACTGTAGGAAACAATTCTGTATAATCTTTAGATGCAGCAATATTATTACTTCCTTCAAGGTCTAATTCAATTTCAGTAGTCTCGGCTCTTAGTCCTAATAAATAAGACATTTTATTTATTTTGTTACCATATTGGGCATAATAAGAATAAATTGTTTGATCAAAATTTAAAACTTGATCTATAACTTCTCCTAAATCATTAGTCGTTAAAAAGTTTGAGCTTAAATTATCAACTTCAGTTTTATGGCCTAATTCTAATTGGCTTTTTTCTTTTAAAGGTAAAACATAATCTATTTGTAATAAATAAGATTGAACATCAGTGTATTCATCATTGGTACTGTCAAAAGAACCATTCTCTAAAATTTCTGAAATTTGTTCTTCATAATTGTCACTATATTGTAAATCGGCTGTAAGAATATGCCCTTTGTCATCAAATTTATTAGAATAGTTTAATGCAAATTGTTTCGTGTCTTCATTACTAATTTCATTTATAGTTCTTGTAGATGAATTAATTAAAGAGTTAAGGTTTTCTCCACTATAACTTTCATTAACGGAAAAATCATCTCCTTTAGAATTTTGGTATGTGAAAGTTCCTGTAATGGAACTGTCATCATTAATAAAGTATTCTAAACCAATAGAACCATTGAAATTTTTTCTAATACGATCATAGTCTCTATCTTGAACCAAATAATCAGTTATGTTTTGATTTTCATCTAAATAACGCGTTTCAAAGTCAGCTCTTCCAGGTCCATTTCTGTATGTGTAGCCTAAATTAGAAAAAAGATTTACCTTTTTTGTTCTATAATTTAAGTTTGGAGCAATATTAACTTGGTCTGGATTCCCAACAGTAAGACCAATAGAACCATTAAATCCAATAACTTTTCCTTTACGAAGAATTATATTTAATATTCCTGCTGTTCCTTCAGCATCATATCTAGCAGAAGGAGAGGTGATAACTTCTACTTTTTCAATAGCGTCTGCAGGAAGATTTCTAAGTGCTTCTGTTCCACTTAAGCCAACTAAAGCAGATGGTTTTCCATTAATAAGTATACGCACATCTTCATTTCCACGTAAACTAACAGCTCCTTCAGCATCTACATTAACAGATGGAACATTATCTAAAACATCACTAGCATTTCCACCTTTTATAGTCATGTCTTTACCAACGTTGTATATTTTTTTATCTAAACGTATTTCGACTGTAGATTTTTCCGCAATTATCTCTACTTCATCTAGAGTTTCAGAATCTTCGGAAAGAGTTATGGTTCCAAAATTAGTATCATTTTGAAGGTTTTTAGTAGGAAGTGTTTTTGTTTTAAATCCAATAAATTCAACTTTAATATTGTAATTTCCTTTAGGTAATTTGAAAGAAAAATTACCTTCCATGTTGGTAACATCACCAAAAACTTGTTTTGTTTTTGTATTGGTTAAAATAAAAGTGGCATATTCAAGAGGTTGTTTGGTATTGGTTTCTATAATTTTACCAGAAACTTTAATATTTTTTTGTGCAGTAATACTTAGGGATATTAAAAAACAAAATAGTAATAATTTTCTCATCTTTTTTGAATGTGTTTTTAAAAGTATTTAGACGACAAAGTTTGCTAAAGGTTTATTGTAATACTGTTAAAACAATGTTAAAGATAAAAAAGGTCGCTATAAGCGACCTTTTTTTGTGAAATGTATAAAGTTATATTATTTCTTTTTACCTTTTTTTTGAAGCTCTTGTTGTTCTTGAGCTTGTTTCATTGCAGCATTTAAACGTTCGCGAAATTTACTTTGTTTCTTTGCTGGTTTTTTCTTGTTTTCTTCTATTTGTGCGTGTATTTTTTCTTCATCAATTACAAAATTTTTAATAACAAGCATTATAGCAATAGTTAATAAGTTTGAAATGAAGTAGTATAAACTTAATCCACTAGCGTAATTGTTAAAGAAAAATAACATCATAATAGGAGAGAAGTAGATCATGTATTTCATCATTTTCCCCATATCAGGCATTCCTTCTTGAGTTGGAGCTTGCATATTTGCTTGCTGACTCTGATTCATTTTCATGTAAAAGAAAATAGCAATAGAAGCTAAAATAGGAAATAAACTAATGTGGTCCCCATAAAAAGGAATAGTAAAAGGTAGTTTAAAGATAGTATCATAAGAAGATAAATCATTAGCCCATAGAAAAGACTTTTGTCTGAACTCTATATTTGTTGGGAAAAATTTAAACAACGCAAAGAAAACAGGCATTTGCATTAATGCAGGTATACAACCAGACATCATGCTTACACCAGCTTTTCGTTGAACAGCCATTATTTCTTGTTGGCGTTTCATGGCATTTTCTTTACCTGGAAGTTTTTTATTTATTTCTTCCATTTCTGGACGAATAACCTTCATTTTAGCACTTGATAAATACGATTTGTATAAAACAGGAGACATAATTAAACGAACAACAATAGTCATTAGAATAATAATTAAACCATAACTACCAATAAAGCCTTTTAACATATTGAATACTGGATAGAAAACATATCTGTTTAATGTACCAAATATACCCCAACCTAAATCTGCAATTTCATCTAAGTCAGTTTCTTCATATGATTTTAATAAGTTATAGTCTGTAGGTCCATAAAACCATTTCATATTATAGTTTAATTCACCGCTATTTAAAGCTAAAGGTGTTTGAATTCCATATGATTTTGTGAAAACAGTATCTTTGTCTTCTCCTAAGAAATCAACAGAATTTATTTTAGCTTCATTAAAAGGAGTGTCACTCATTAATATTGAAGAAAAGAAATGTTGTTTAAATGCTACCCAATTAACATCATTAGCAATTTCATTATCATTTGGGCTTAAATATTCAACTTCATCATCTGATTTGTAATAGAAATAGGTGTACATGTTTTCTGTACGCATACTTTTTTCATTACGAAAAGCTTTTAAGTTCCAATCTAAATTAATTTTTTGAGAGCTATTAATTATATTTCCTAATCCTTGAGATCTTACAGCAAAATCAACAAGATAATCTTCATGTTTAATTTCATAGCGATATTCTAAAAATTGAGTTTCAGATACTTTTAGTTTCATAGAAAGTATCGTGTTTTTTCCATTTTTAGTTATTTCAGGAGCGAATAATAAATCTTTAGTATTTAAAATACGATTATCTAACGTTCCAAAATTAATATTAAAAGAAGCATTATTTTCTTTAATTAAATATAAAGGAAGTAGATCATGTGTTTTAAAGTTTTTTAATAAAGCTTTTGTTATTTGTCCTCCTTTATTACTAATTGTTAATTTTAGTAATTCATTTTCAATAACTGTTTCACCTTCTTTACCATTAATAGCACTATTGGCAAATGCACCTAATTTATTTTGTAAAGCAATTTGTTGTAAAGAGTCATTTACAACAGGATTATTTGTTAAAGTGTTTTCTGTAGTAGTTTTATTTACTATTTGTTCAGTTTCTGTTGTATTTGTAGTGTCTACTTCCTCAACTTCTTTAGAGTTCATCCACCAAAGCATAATAGCTCCTAGTAAAAGCATTCCGATAAACGAGGTAAAATCAAATTTTTTTTCTTCCATGATATATAAATGTCAACTTGTCATTTTCTCTATAACTTTTTTTGAGAAAACCCGACAAATGTAGTAAAACTCAACAACTTTTAATCAGTTTTACAAGGGTTAATTTAGATGCTCTTTGTAGTTCAAATAGTATTCCATTAAAACATAAAAAATCCTGTAAAAAATTCACAGGATTTAAATTTATTTTTTTGATTGCTTTAAAGAAGCTTTTATAAAGTCTATAAACAAAGGATGTGGATTTAATACCGTGCTTTTGTATTCAGGGTGATATTGTACACCAACAAACCAAGGATGTGATGGTATTTCAACAATTTCAACAAGTCCAGTTTTGGGGTTTAAACCAGTAGCAACCATTCCAGCATCTTCTAATTGTTTTTTATAAGCGTTGTTAAATTCATATCTATGACGATGACGTTCGCTTATTTGTGTTTTATTATAAGCTTTATAAACGTTTGAATTCTCAATTAAATCACAATCCCAAGCACCTAAACGCATTGTACCTCCTTTTTCGGTAACATTTTTTTGTTCCTCCATAAGGTTAATAACAGGGTTTTCAATGTCTTCATTCATCTCTACAGAATTTGCATTTTGTAAATTAAGAACATTTCTTGAAAACTCAATAACGGCCATTTGCATTCCTAAACAAATACCTAAAAAAGGAATATTATGTTCTCTAGCATATTGAACAGCAGCTATTTTTCCTTCAATACCACGATCACCAAAACCAGGAGCAACAAGTACACCATTTAATCCGTTTAAGTTATCAACAACATTTTCAGGAGTTAATTTTTCTGAATGAATCCAACGAACATTTACTTTTGTTTCATTAGAAGATCCAGCATGTATAAAAGCTTCTGTAATTGATTTGTAAGAATCATGTAGCTCTACATATTTACCAATTAAACCAATCTCAACTTCTTGTTTAGGGTTTTTGTGTTTTGTAACAAAATCATTCCAGTCAATTAATGCAGGTTCTTTGTTTTGATCCAGTTCTAGTTTTTCTAAAACAACACGATCAAGCCCTTCTTTATACATTAAATTAGGAACATCGTATATTGTTTCTGCATCCAAAGATTGAATTACATCTTGCTTTTTAACATTACAAAACAAAGCTAGTTTTCGTTTAATTCCGTCGTTAATATTATGTTCAGACCTACAAACTAATATATTAGGGCTTAATCCGCTTTGCATTAACATTTTTACAGAATGCTGTGTGGGTTTTGTTTTTAGTTCTCCTGCAGCAGCTAAATAAGGTATAAGAGTTAAATGTATAACAATTGCATTTTCTTCTCCTAATTCCCACTGTAATTGGCGAACTGCTTCAACATAAGGTAGTGATTCAATATCTCCAACAGTTCCACCTATTTCGGTAATAACAATATCAAAATCACCAGTCTTACCCAGTATTTGAATTCGATGTTTTATTTCATCTGTTATATGAGGTATAACTTGTACGGTTTTCCCTAAAAATTCGCCTTTACGTTCTTTATTAATTACAGATTGGTATATTCTACCAGTTGTAACATTATTAGCCTGAGAAGTAGGTATATTTAAAAATCGCTCGTAATGCCCTAAGTCTAGGTCAGTTTCTGCTCCATCATCAGTAACATAACATTCTCCGTGTTCATAAGGATTTAATGTTCCTGGGTCAATGTTTATATAGGGGTCTAGTTTTTGAATCGTAACAGAGTACCCTCTTTCTTGTAGTAATTTTGCTAATGAAGCTGCAATAATTCCTTTACCAAGTGAAGAAGTTACACCTCCAGTTACAAAAACATACTTTGTGTTTTTCATGCTGTTGTTAGGTTTGGGCAAAAGTAAGAACTAAGTTATTGATGACAAATAAAAAAGTTGAAAATGATTTGTAAAAAGTGTGTATTTTTGTGATTAGTAAAATATTTCAAAAAAAATAAAACAAGGATTTGTTAGAATAAAAAACTGTTGTATATTTGCGCACGCTTTTAGTAGACGGAGTTCTTATAAAAGCAAAAACTATTTAAGAAGATTTTTAAAGACATAGATAATGCCAAAAAGAACGTACCAACCGTCAAAGAGAAAGAGAAGAAACAAACATGGTTTCAGAGAAAGAATGGCTTCTGCCAACGGTAGAAAAGTTTTAGCTAGAAGAAGAGCTAAAGGAAGAAAAAGCTTAACAGTATCTTCAGCTCCAAGACCAAAGAAATAATGATTAACAATTGTTAATATATTAGGTGTTACTATTTTTAATAGTAACACCTTTTTTTTAGACCTAACAAGTCTTATTTTTGAAAAATAGAATAACAACACACAACTAATATATTTTTTACAATGCCTAAAAGACAAAACCTTAAGTCGATTTTAATTATTGGATCTGGTCCTATTATAATTGGTCAAGCCTGTGAATTTGATTATTCAGGAACACAAGCGTTAAGATCTCTTAGAGAAGATGGAATAGAAACAATACTTATTAATTCTAATCCAGCTACAATAATGACGGATCCATCAATGGCGGATCACGTATATTTATTACCATTAAATACAAAATCAATTGTTCAAATATTAAAAGAACACCCACAGATTGATGCTGTTTTGCCTACAATGGGAGGTCAAACTGCATTAAATTTATGTATTGAAGCGGATGAGAAAGGTATTTGGAAAGATTTTAATATAGACATTATTGGTGTTAATATTGATGCTATTAATATTACAGAAGATCGTGATAAGTTTAGACTTTTAATGGAAGAAATAGGTGTTCCTATGGCACCTCAAGCTGCTGCAACCTCTTTTTTACAAGGAAAAGAAATAGCACAAGAGTTTGGATTTCCATTAATTATTAGAGCTTCTTTTACTTTAGGTGGTGAAGGAGCCTCTTTTGTATATAAAGAAGAAGATTTTGATGAATTATTGAGACGTGGTTTAGAGGTTTCTCCAGTCCATGAAGTGATGATTGATAAAGCTTTAATTGGTTGGAAAGAATATGAATTAGAGTTATTAAGGGACTCAAATGATAACGTAGTTATTATTTGTTCAATTGAAAACATGGATCCGATAGGAATTCATACAGGAGATTCTATTACAGTAGCTCCAGCAATGACCTTAAGCGATAAAACATTTCAAAAAATGCGTGATATGGCAATTCATATGATGCGTAGTATTGGAGATTTTGCAGGAGGTTGTAATGTACAATTTGCTGTAAGTCCTGATGAAAAAGAAGAAATTATTGCAATTGAAATTAATCCACGTGTATCTCGTTCATCTGCATTAGCAAGTAAGGCAACAGGTTACCCTATTGCAAAAATAGCTGCCAAATTAGCTATGGGATATCATTTGGATGAATTACAAAATCAAATTACAAAATCTACATCAGCCTTATTTGAGCCTACATTAGATTATGTTATTGTAAAAATACCTCGTTGGAATTTTGATAAGTTTGAAGGTTCAGATAGAACTTTAGGTTTACAAATGAAATCAGTAGGAGAAGTAATGGGGATTGGACGTTCGTTCCAAGAAGCATTACATAAAGCAACGCAATCGTTAGAAATTAAACGTAATGGATTGGGTGCAGATGCAAAAGAAAATAAGAATTATGATCAAATAATAGAGAAGTTAACAAATGCTTCTTGGGATCGTGTATTTATTATATATGATGCTATTGAAATGGGAATTCCGTTAAGTAGAATTCATGAGATTACAAAAATAGACATGTGGTTCTTAAAGCAATATGAAGAATTACATGCACTTAAAAATCAAATATCTACATTTAAAATAGATACTTTAGATAAAGAATTATTATTAGAAGCAAAACAAAAAGGATATGGAGATCGTCAGATTGCTCATATGTTAGGTTGTTTGGAAAGTCAAGTGTACAATAAGCGTGAAGAATTAGGTATTAATAGAGTATACAAGTTAGTAGATACTTGTGCTGCTGAGTTTGAAGCAAAAACACCATATTATTATTCAACTTTTGAAAGTGATATGGAAGTTAACGGAGAACGTTATACTGACAATGAAAGCAAGGTTAGCGACAAGAAAAAAATTATAGTATTAGGTTCTGGTCCAAATAGGATTGGACAAGGTATTGAGTTTGATTACTGTTGTGTTCATGGTATTATGGCAGCAGCAGAGTGTGGTTATGAAACTATTATGATCAACTGTAATCCTGAAACTGTTTCTACAGATTTTGATACAGCTGATAAATTATATTTTGAACCTGTTTTTTGGGAACATATATACGATATCATTAAGCATGAAAAGCCAGAAGGGGTTATTGTTCAATTAGGAGGTCAAACAGCCTTAAAATTAGCTGAAAAATTAACTAAATATGGTATCAAAATTTTAGGCACTAGTTTTGAAGCTCTAGATTTAGCGGAAGATAGAGGTTTGTTTTCTAACTTATTAAAAAAGAATAACATTCCTTATCCAGAGTTTGATATTGCAACGACAGCAGATGAAGCTTCTGTAATTGCTGATAAATTAGATTTTCCAATTTTAGTACGTCCATCGTATGTATTAGGAGGACAAGGAATGAAGATTGTTATCAATAGAGAAGAGTTAGAAAAACATGTGGTTTCTTTATTAAGCCAAATGCCAGGAAATCAATTGTTATTAGATCATTATTTAGACGGAGCTATTGAAGCGGAAGCAGATGCAATTTGTGATGGTGAAAATGTATATATCATTGGAATAATGGAACATATTGAACCTTGTGGAGTACATTCAGGAGATTCTAACTCAACATTACCTCCTTTTAATTTAGGTGAATTAGTGTTAGAACAAATTAGAGAGTATACAAAAACAATTGCTTTAGAGTTAAAAACGGTAGGATTGATAAATGTTCAGTTTGCTATTAAAGATGATAAAGTATATATTATTGAAGCAAATCCAAGAGCGTCTCGTACGGTTCCTTTTATAGCAAAAGCATATAAAGAACCTTATGTAAACTATGCAACTAAGGTTATGTTGGGAGAGAAGAAAGTAACTGATTTTAATTTCAAGCCTCAATTAGATGGTTTTGCAATTAAACAACCTGTTTTCTCTTTCAATAAGTTTCCTAATGTGAATAAGAAACTAGGGCCAGAGATGAAGAGTACTGGAGAAAGTATTTTATTTATAGATAATTTAAGAGATGATCAATTCTATGATTTATATTCTCGTAGAAAAATGTATTTAAGTAAATAATACCAATAAATTTATATAGAAAACACCTCGATTCGAATTTCGTTTTGAGGTGTTTTTTTTGTTGTTGGATATCTCATTTGGGTACGAGCTATTCCTTTATACTCCTCGTATTTCCTTTGTGATACTATTACACTACTGTTTTCTACTCAAAATAATTCATTATTATAACCAAATCTAAATTATTTCATAAATAATATTGTTAGTTAACTTTTTGTACTTTCTTATTTATTGCTTAGGTTTATAAAATAAGTTAGGCAAATAAAAACAAAGATTCTTTTAATAAAGTACAATAATATAGGATATGAAAATAAAGCATTTTTTAATAGTAGTTTTTACAATTTTTGGATTACAATCTGCTATATATGGGCAACAGGATAAAGAACTATTTACTATATATTTAGTTAGGCATTCAGAAAAACAAATTTCACCTAAAAATCCACCATTATCAAAATGTGGAAAACTAAGAGCTGCAAGTTTAAATAAGTTTTTTGAGAACGTAAATTTAAAAGCTATTTATAGTACAGATTATATTCGCACTAAAAGTACAGCACAACCAACAGCAACAAATAAAAAAAAGAAAATTAAATTGTATAATCCGCGAAAACTTAGTGATTTTGCTAAGTTATTGATAGAACATAAAGAAGATGCATTAGTTGTTGGCCATAGTAATACAACAGGTGTATTGGCAGGTTTATTAATAAACCAAAAGATAGAAGCATTTGACGAGAGTATATACAATCGAATTTATCAAATAGTATTTTATAAAAATACAGGACGACTTCATCTATTACAATCTAGTTTTGTTTGTGATAAATAATATTAATTACTGAATATTGAATATTATTTAAAAAATAAAAAAATTATATAATATAAAAAACCGAAGCGTTTTAGGCTTCGGTTTCTTTAAAAAGGGATAAAAAAGGGATTATTAAAAAAAAATTGTTAACTATTTTTAACTTATAAGTATTTAATACTTATATATACCTAGAAGAAAACGAGAATAGACATGATTTATTGCATTTCCTGAAAAAAAAGTACAATTTATTAAATGTTTAAAGTGAATTTCTCACAAAAATAAAGCAGCTATTGTGTTTTATACACAATAGCTGCTTTATTTGAATAACTTTTATTGTCTCTATTATGTGGTAAATAATAGATGACTAAAAAGTTTTTATATTTCCAATTTCGAGTTGCTGTCTTTTAATAAATGAAGATACTCATCAATATTAAAAGCATCACTATTAAATCTTGAGGTTCTTTTTTTACCTTGTTGTTGTCTCATAATACTTCTACAAAATCTACGAATGTCATTTTTTGTAGTTAAAATAATACCAGGGACAGGTGTACTTTTTCCATTTTCATCTTTAGCAACCATTGTGAAGTAGGAAGAATTACAATGTTTTATTATACCGGTTTGTATGTTTTCAGATTCTACACGTAAACCAACAACCATAGATGTTCTTCCAGTAAAATTAATAGAAGCTCTCATGGTAACTAATTCTCCTACTTCTATTGGATTTAAAAAATCTACTTTATTTACAGATGCTGTAACACAATAATTTCCAGAATGTTTAGACGCACATGCAAAAGCAATCTGATCCATTAAATTTAAAATGTGTCCTCCATGAATTTTACCACTAAAATTGGCATGAGAAGGCAACATTAATTCGGAAATACTAATACGTGTATCTTTTATATATCTAAACTTTTTAGTCATTGTTTTTTTGTTTAAAGTTGTTAAAATGTGGTGAATTTTCTTGAACTACATCAGTAATAAAATACTTAGTGTCACCAAGCCAAAAGAAAGACCCAAAACGTTCTATATAAGTAACCTTAACGTATTTTCCTTGTAGTTCCTTTAAATTATTAACTACTGACTCTTTATTAGATTCTACAGAAAATTTAAAAATTTGTGCTCCTGAAATTCCTTGACTAATTTCACCTTCCAAAGTTTTAAACAAAACTCCTTTAGAGCTAATTTTAATTAATTCTCCTGATCTAACACCTTCACTATACGGAACGTAATAGATTATTAAATAATAAAAAGTTGTTATTAAAAAAATAACAAGTAAAATAATTGCTAGAATTTTCTTCATAAGAAACAAAATTACAATTAATACTTTTTAATAAATATAAAAGTATCAGAAAATTATAGATTTAAGAGAAGTGTTTTTAATATATAAAATATCATGTACTTTTTTTATGAATTATACGTTTTTTAACTAACCTCACTTTAATATCATTAAAGTGTTTTATCGTTTAAGGTTAAATAATTATAATTCAAAATCAATAATGTTGTAAAAGTGCTATTTTAGACGAAATTGTTATACTATATATTGTGTAGTTATTTTTAAATTTAATACTTATAATATTTTTAATGAATACTAAAATATGAAAAACTACTATTTTATAATCTGTATTTTTTTCTTTGTTTCAATACCATTTTCTTCATTAAGTCAAGAAAATGAATCGGATATTTTTGATATAGCAAGATCTGGAACATTAATGGAGTTAAAAGAGAAACTTTCAAAGAATCCCAAATCAATAGATGAAAAAAATAAATCAGGATATACACCTTTAATATTAGCATGCTATAATGAAAATGATGTAGTAGCTAAATATATTATAGATCATTGTAGTGATGTAAACCTTAACAGCGGTTACGGAACAGCTTTAATGGCTGCAACTATTAAAAAAAATGAATATTTAGTAGATTATTTATTGAAAAAAAAAGCAGATGTGAATATTTCAGATGCTAACGGAACTACAGCGCTTCATTATGCCATCATCTTTAGTTTAAATAGAATAGCAGAAAAGTTAATTAAGGCAGGTGCAAAGTATAATCTAAAGGATAATAGAGGAAATACAGCAAAAGATTATGCCATTTTAAAAAATAAATCAGAATTACTAATTTTATTTAAATCATAAATTATGAACAAAAAACTACTTTTATTTTTCGTTACAATTTCTGGACTTATGTTTGCTCAAAGTACATCTACTGGAGTTCAAACATTAAAAGACGATTTATCTATAAGTATTGATACTAATCAAACAACAACAACAATAACAGTTACTGGACCATCAGATGCTTGGTTTGCTGTTGGTTTTGATGATAGTGCAAGTAATATGTTTAGTAATACAGATGTTTTTAGAACAGACGGGTTTACAATTACAGATGCTCAAACTACTGGTAATCAGTTGCCACCAGCAGATGTTCTTCAAGATTGGAATATGGTTTCAAATACTGAGGATGATAATATAAGAACAATTGTTGCAACAAGAGATAATAACACAGGTGATTCTAGTGATTATATATTTAGTAATACAGCAGGAAGCATTGATCTAATTTGGGCTTATGGATCTACAGCCAATTATGGGTATCATGGAGGAACAAATAGAGGGGCAACCACTGTAGGTTTAACTCTTGGAACTAAAGATTTTACTAATTTAAATTTCGGAATTTATCCAAATCCAACAGATAATGATATAACTTTACAATTACCATCAGGTATTGAAAAAGCTAGAATAACTTTATATGATTTTTCAGGAAGAAAAGTAAGAGATCAAGAAATTTCATTGGTTGATAATTCAATGGATTTAAAAGGACTTGTAAATGGTGTTTATGTTTTAAAAGTTGCATCATCTGATATGGTTGGAGTAAAAAGAATTATCAAAAAATAAAGGATTATTTATTTCGTGTTTTAAAACTGGTTATCAATTTAGGTAATCGGTTTTTTATTGTAGTTTTGCTTAGATTCAAAATTATTTTTAATGAATTATATTTTATTTGATGGTAGTGCAAGAGAATCGTTATTACCATTTACGTATACAAGACCAGTTGCAGATATTAGAGTAGGTATTTTAACAATTAGAGAAAAATGGGAAAAATACTTAGGGTTAACAACAACTACAATTACTGAAGAATATTTAGAAGAAAAATATCCTATGGTAGAAGTGGAAACCAATATTTTAATAAATGCATCTTATTTACCATCAGATAAATTAGTAGAAATAGTTAAAAGTTTAAAAGAAAATGAAGCTGTTTTTAAAGATGACGAAATTATAGCCTTTTATACAAAAGATACTCAAGAAGAAGTTGATTTTGAAACCTATAAGCAAATTGATTTTGAAGAGGAAATACTACAAATTAAAAATACTTGGGATATTTTTTCTTTAAATGATAAAGCAATTCGTGCTGATTTTGAATTGTTAACAGAAGATAAAACATCTGAGCCAATACCAGATACTGTTCAGTGTTTAGGAAAAGAAAATATTTTTATTGAAGAAGGAGCAAAAGTTAATTTTGCCATATTAAATGCTACAACTGGGCCAATTTATATAGGTAAAGATGCTGAAATAATGGAAGGTTGTGTTGTAAGAGGTCCTTTAGCAATGTGTGAGCATTCGGTATTAAAATTAGGTGCCAAGATTTATGGAGCTACTACATTAGGCCCTTATTGTAAAGTAGGAGGAGAGGTGAATAATTCTGTATTGTTTGGATATTCTAATAAAGGACATGATGGTTTTTTAGGAAATTCAGTATTAGGTGAATGGTGTAATTTAGGAGCTGATACAAATAACTCTAATTTAAAAAATAATTACGCAGAAGTTAAATTGTGGAGTTATGAAAAAGGTGGTTTTGCAAAAACAGGATTACAGTTTTGTGGCTTAATGATGGGAGATCATTCAAAATCAGGAATTAATACAATGTTCAATACAGGAACAGTTATAGGAGTTTCTGCAAATATTTTTGGAAGTAATTTTCCAAGAAACTTTGTACCTTCTTTTAGTTGGGGAGGAGCATCTGGATTTACAGAGTATAAAATGAATAAGGTTAATGAAGTCGCAAAAGTTGTAATGCAGCGAAGAAATATTGAATATGATGAAAGAGAACAAAAAATACTTCAACATGTTTTTGAAGAGACACAACAATATAGAAATTTCTAAAAAAAAGCTTCTTTATCTAAAAGATAAAGAAGCTTTTTTTAAATATTAGTTTTCAATAAAACCGACTACTTTGTAAGCTCTATCTCTTCTTATTTTAACCTTTTCATATAAGGTGTTATTATACTCATAAAAAAGCTCATTATTAATAATTACTTTTTCATATCCGTTTGGTAACTTATAAATGATAGTTCCTCTTTCTGGTCTTATAACTTCATAATAGTCGTTATGTTTTGTATAAAAAATACCATTATATAAGAAATAGTTATTTTTATTATAAACGACTCTTCTATAATTAACAGGCAATGTTCTTATTTTCAGTCCAACATTAGGTGTAACTGGAACATATCTTCCTCCATTTAATCTATAAAATTTATTATTGTCGTAGTAAAATGAACGTCCGTTATGTTTTATAACTCTTTTAGATTTTGATAATGTACGAACAGCAGTTACTTTCTTTTTAGTTTTTTTGTAAGTAACATTTTTTCGATATATTTTCTTTGATGATTCTTTTTTTGACTTCTGAGCAAAACTATTAGATTGAAAGCCTATAATTAGTCCAACTGCTAATGAAATTTTTATTAATTTATTCATAGTTTATGTTTTAGTGTTATTACTACTAAGACTTGTAAATCTTTAAAAGGTTTAATTTAGTTGATTTTCTAACATACCTAACCAAGTATCAATTCTTTCTTCTGTAAGTTCAGGTTGATTATCTTCATCAATAGCTAAACCATAAAATAAATTTTCTCCATCTATTTCTGCTTTTGATATTTCATAATCATAACCTTCTGTAGGCCATTTTCCAACAATTTCCCCACCATTTTTAATTACTATTTCAGCTAGAATTCCAACACCATCAATAAAATATTCTCCATATCCATATTGATCACCTAAACCATAAAGAGCTATAGTTTTATTGGTGAAATCAACGTTTTCAAATTTTCTATAATAATTATCCCAATCGCTTTGTAAGTCTCCATCATACCAAGTAGATAATCCTAAAAAAAGAACATCAAAACCTTCAATATCTGAGTTCTTTACATGTGAAGCTTCAAAAACATCAATATCACATAAAGTCCATTTTTCTATTATTGCATTGGTTACTTCTTCAGTCATTCCAGTATCTGATCCGTAAATTAGTCCTATTGTTTTCATATTATTTTTTTATAAAATAGTATCATATTTTTTCCATGTATTTAACGCCTTAATTAAAAAAAGACTTGTTAATGAAACTAATGCAAGCATAAAAATTTCAGAAATATTACTGCTTTCATAAATCATAGCTTCAAAAAAATGATAAACATTATATATACCAGCTATGATAGCCCAGACAAATGAAATCCACTTAAACCAAGTTTTAGAAACTTCAAGGGTTAGTAAACCAAACATAAAGCAGAATCCTTCAAATAAAATTCTATAAATATGATGCGTTAAGGGAGCTTCTCCGTTAGCACCTTCCATAATTAAGGTTTCGTTATAATAGATATTGAATAGTCCGTACATATGGTGTATAATCCAGCCTAAGGCTAATAATATCCAAAGAATACTAATTTTTGTTCTCATTTTTATATAGTTTTTATGTTTTGTATTTGATTTGTTTGAAAAGTTGTTATTGTTTAGTTTTTGCTTTTCTGTTTTTATATTATTATAATCTATGGGGTTTTTAATAAAGGCACTTTGTTCTTTAATATTAGGTTTAATTTTCACATAAAATAATAATGAAAGTGCTGCAATTAGTATCCAAAGAACATCAATAGATAAAATATCATATTGTTGTTGGTTATACATTTTCCACATCCAATTATTACTTACAAAACCATTAACCATTGGAATCATAAATCCGAAAATAGCACCTAAAAGTAAATTTAATTTGTTAGTGAAATAATTATTTCTTTTAAATCTAAAAAACAAAGTAAAAATTAACCAAGTGCTAAAGAAAAAAGTATAAATAGCTGTTTGTTGATTATTGAAATAATTATTAAAGATCTTAACAAATAGAAAAGACAATGCTGTAACAGGTAACATTGATAAACAGATGGCTAAATAAATATGTCCTACTTTGGCAGTAAATAAGCGTTTATTTATGTTACTGTTTTTTTTATTTCGAGCTTCTATCCAAATTAAAACTCCAGTAATAATAACAAAACAAGTAATTAAAGCCAATATGAAGTATATTATTTTAATTGGTATACCCCCAAAATCACCAAAATGAAGTTTTGTTATTAAACGTTGTATATCCTCAGAATATTCAGTTTTATTTGGGTTTTTTATGGCTTCAATTTCACCAGTAAAAGCATTAAATACAATTCTACCAAGACCTATAAAATCGTCATCATTATTAAGTTCTCCGTTAATAATATATTTCATATTAACTCGACCATAATTTTTAATATGTCCACTTTTTACTTGAAAATTATCCCAATTAGTAGCTGTTTTTTGTATAAGAAGATTATAACTAGGTATTACTTCATTCGACTTTTCTGCCCATTGATAAATTTTACGATCAGGACGTAAACTTTCTAATAATAAATTCTGATTACCATTAAAGAGAATATTTGCAGGTATTAATACCAAGATGCTCAAACAAAAATAAGCTCCAGTAATAGCAAACGTAAATTGAAAGGGTAATCCAATAAAACCTAAAGCAGTATGAGCATCTGTCCATACTTTTTTTAAAATAACTTTGGGATTGAATTTAAAAAAGTTAGAAATAATTTTTTTCCAATGAACAATTACTCCAGTAACAATTGCAAATAAAAAAAAGAAAGCAATAAAACCAGCAAGATAAACACCAATGTAAGGTATTTGCGTTAAAAAGTGTAAACGATATAGAAATTCACCAAGATTATATTTTTCAGTATAACTTTTAATTTCAGATGTATTAATATCAATAGCTACATATTGAGAACGTTTTCCTTTTTCAGAGGCTAAAGAGTCTCTACTAGGTTTTAAAGTACTGTAAATATTATCGCTATGATCCTTAAATACAAAGCTAATATCTCTTCCATTTAAATCATATTCATCATCCAATCTATGAATTATAGAATCGAAATTAATGTCTCTTCTCAGTGTATGATTAATTTTTTTTCCATCTTCCCAAATAGCAATTTCATCTTTAAATAATGCAAAAGCACCAGCAAAAAAGATTATGTACAAAGCAACACTAATTACAATACCACTAACTGTATGAGTATTAAAAAATACATTGTAATTTCTTTTACTCATTATATAAAAGGATTATTTTGATTACCACAACTATAAATACTGTATAGTATTATACTTATTAGCATATAAAGGCCCCATACTTTCCAACCATTTTTAAATAAAAAAGGAATGATTAAAAAGAAGCACCAAACAATAAAAAAACTAATTATTGAGGTAACTAAAACTTCTTTAGAATAGGGTAACCATAGCGTTATACTCATATGAAGTAAAGCAGTTATAATATAGCCACCTAAAATTCCAGATGAGATTTTAGCAAATTGTTGCCAAGAAGATTTGTTCAAATATTTTTGATTTGCAGGCATAAGTTAAATAACTAATTCAATTATTATAAAAATTATAAATGTTGTTATTATATGTTTATATGTAATAATTTTTAAAGGAGTAATAAGAACCAATAAGCTTAATATAATACTCAAAAGGATACACCAAACTATGAGCCCTTTAGTAACATTAAACATTAATATTATTCCAAATAATGAAATGAAAATGTAAATGAAACTTAAAACTCTTATAACTTTTCTATAGGCTATAAACCATTCTTTAATTCTAATATTTTCTGTTATTGCTATATTTTTTGAAGTGAAATAAAGTAATAAACAACCTATAAAAAGTAACACAATACTTATTGTAATCATAATTATAAAAAATTATTATTATTTAGAATAAATAAAAATAAAACATATATTTACGCAAATATATTAAGAATGATTCTAAATAAAAACATTTATCAGTCATTTAAAAAGTTAAATAATAAAAAATAAGAGTAAAATGAAATTGATTTATAAAAATAATTATGGAACAACATACAGCATAGCAAGTTCTTCAGATTTAAGGTATACTATGCAAATGGTAATAAACAATATTGGAATTTTTATGTCTTCTGCAGAGTTGAATAATCTATTAAATGTTGTTCGCTCATCATATGGAGTGAATGAAGTTTGCAATTGCGAGCAATGTAAAGGAGAACGATTAAATAAATTATGGAAGTCTAATCCTTTTTTGGATATCGGGTTAAAAGTAGATGATACCATTTTATCTTCTTTAGAAGATTTAATATTAGGAACCCAGTTTATATTAAATGTTGATTCAGTTTTACAAGAGAATAGAATACAATAGTAAAAGAAACTTTATTATGAAAGAAAAGGTTATAAAATCAGAAAAGAAATCTGTTTTAAATTCAGAAGAGTTAATTAAGATAGCTCATCAACTTCGTTGTCCTACTGGAAATGAAGGAATAGCTATAGGAGCATTATTAAAAGAAACTAATAATAAAATGATTGAAGAAAGCATAAGTGCTCTTCAGTTAAAAGAAAGAAATAGAATCTTAGAGTTAGGTCATGGAAGTTGTAATCATTTAGAAAGTTTATTAAAAAGAGCTGAAGATTTAAAGTATTTTGGAATGGAAATTTCTGAAGTAATGAAAGAAGAAGCAGAAAAAATAAATGAAGCTAGTATAAATAATAGACAAGCTTTATTTCAAACCTATAATGGATGTAACATACCTTATGTATGTAGTTTTTTTGATAAGATATTAACAGTTAATACTATCTACTTTATAGAGTCTCCTGTAAAATTTTTAAATGAAATGTACCGTGTTTTAAAACCAGGAGGTGTTTTTGTTTTAACATTTGCAGATGGTGGTTTTATGAAACAGTTACCTTTTGTAGTTAATAACGATGTATTTAAACTTTATGATAAATTAAAAATTAAAGAGTTAATTGCACAAACTGATTTTACTTTACTCAAAATAAAAGAAGAAACAGAAAGGGTTAAAAGTAAGTCTGGAGAATGGGTTGATAGGGATTATTTAATTGTAACATTGAGTAAAGTATTTAAAAATAGTCAGTTAAATTAATGTCTTTTTCAAAACATGCTTTTTGGCATGTTTTTTCATGTTAAAAAGCACTTCGTTTTGTGTGTACCGACATAAAATGAAACTATTTAAGCCAGTACCTTTGTAGTAAAGGAACTAAAAAAAAATATCTCAAAAATATTAAAAGTTCCTTTTTAAATTTTTTAATATAAAAAACACCCTTATGAATGTAGCGTTAATAGAATCAAAAAATATGCTGTCACTTGAAAGTAAAAATTTAAATTCTGTAGCAAAACAGTTTCGTTGTCCAGAAGGTAATGAAGGAATTGTTATAGATGAATTACTTAATGAAAATCACGATAAAATGATTCGTCAGAGCATACAGTCATTAGAGTTAGAAGAAAAAAATAGAGTTTTAGAACTAGGTCATGGTAGTTGTAAACATCTACCATATTTAATGGAGCAAGCTCCAAATATAAAATATTTTGGAATGGAAATATCAGAGCTTATGAAAGATGAAGCTGTTAAGATAAATTCTAAATATATAAAAAAGAACGACGCCTTATTTCAGTTATACGACGGTTACAAAATACCATATGTGCATAATATTTTTGATAGAATCTTGGCAGTTAATACTATTTACTTTTCAGAAAACCCTGTTCAGTTTTTAAATGAAATGTTTAGAGTATTAAAACCAGGAGGAGTGTTTGTGTTAACCTTTGCTAATAGTACTTTTATCGATAAATTATCTTCTGTTGATAGTGATGTGTTTATTTTATACGATGAGTATAAGATTAAGAAGTTAATTGGTGAAACAAGATTTGAGTCTTTTGATATTAAAGAAAGATTTGAAAGAAAGAAGACTATGCAAGGTGAATGGATAGATAAGAGTTACTCAGTAGTAACTTTAAGAAAAAAGCCCAAAGAATTAATTCTTTAAGCTTTTTAATTTATTCAATCAAAACAGAGTTAATATTTTAACTCTGTTTTTGTTTATATTTTCTTCCATACCATAAAAATATTCCAGTAACTGGTAAAGAAGCCATTAACAGACTAGCTAAAAAGGCAATTATTTTACCAATTACACCCCCTATAGCACCAATATGAATGTCGTAGTTCATTAATAACAGCTTATCAGAAAGTTTTGTTTTTTTGTATTTACTATACAAAGCTGTAATTTCTATTTCTTTTAGTGTTTTCTGATCAAAAAAACGATAATCAGCATCATAATGCATCCCTTTTGTATTTTCTACTTCAACATAAATACTATGTTCTTTGCCTTCTGGGTAATGCAGTTCATAGCTAACAGCTTCAGGGTTTTGTTTTTTTAATAAAGGAATTAATTTATCCATAGGATAAGTTTTGTCATCAATATTAATTGTTAAACTTTCATTTTTAGGAACTTCAAAAAAAGCAGTATGTTCTCCGCCGATAGATTTGTAGTAAATATAATAGAACCAATCATAAGCCATTACACAGCCAGTAAAAGCAATAATAAAAGCTAATGATGAAACATAAAATCCTAGTACAGTATGTAAATCGAAATTTTTACGTTTCCAACGTGTAGTTTCTTTCCAGTCGAATTTTATACGTTGTTTTAAGTTTTTTCTTTTTTTAGGAAGCCAAAGAATAATACCAGAAACAATAATAATTAAAAATAATAATATTGATACACCAACAATTTGTTCTCCAATACCTTTAGGTAACCATAACCTAACATGCCCTTTTAAAACAAAACCAAAAAAGCCAGAAGTATGATCTTTTATTTTTAGTATCTCACCAGAATATGGATTTAAAAATACACTTTGATAAAACTCAGGAGTTTCATTATAAAAAATAACTTCAACAGCACTTTTGTTATTATTCTGATATAAAGCGCCATGAATATGCTCATTAGGAAAAATGGTTTGGGCAATTTCTTTGGCTTTAGTAACATTTATTATTGGTTCTTCTTGTGGAATAACAGTTTTATAATCATCGTATAAACTTTCTATTTCATCTTTAAAAGACCAACAACAACCTGTTATGGCAACTATAAAGACAACAATTCCTGTAGTTAAACCAATGTATTTATGTATTTGAAATATTATTTTTTTTAAGGTCATTTTTTTAAATGTGAAAAGGCAATCCTGTAAGGATTGCCTTGGTAAATAATATGTTTTTCTTTAGAATTTATAGGTTATAGAACCTATAAAAGAGCTTGGTTGCTCTGGAGTTATTGTACTCCAACCAGTATAATATTCTTTGTTGGTAAAGTTATTTGCCTTAACACCAATTCTAAATTTTTCATGTTCATAATACACAGAAGCGTTAAAGATAGTGTATGCAGGTAAAATGAATCCACCTGTAAGTTCTTTATAATAAACCATAGTATCGTAATCACTAGCACCATTTAACCCCAGTCCAAAACCAAAGCCTTGTTCTAATTTATAATCTGCCCATAAATTATAGGTGATATCTGGTCCAGCTTGTTCATATCTTGAACCTTCTAAACCTCTGTCGCTTGGAGAATCTGTAATAGTAGCGTCATTATAACTAAACCCTCCATGTATATTTAATCTATTTATAGGGTTTGCATTTACATCTAATTCAAAACCTTTGCTATTTACTTTGGTATCTTGGGTTCTTGTAAAGTATGAGTACTTATTATCAACATTTATGTTGTAAAAACTTAAAGTTGCTTCTAATTTATTGTTAAATAAATTAGATTTCACACCAAATTCAAGTTGATTTGCTTTTTCTATATCATAAACTTGTAAGTAGGTTTCTTGAGTATCTGTATCTGTAAGATATTGAGGGCTTAAATATGAATAACCATTCTGATAATTTGCGAAAACTGATAGTTTGTCTAAAATTGGTTGATAAACAATTCCAAATTTTGGGGAAAAAGTATTGTCCTCAAATTCCGTATCATTATCATCTTCTGTATTTTTATCACCTTTATACTGGTATTTATCATAACGAATACTTGCCATTAATGATAATTCAGGTAAAATATTAATTACATCAGAGATATAAGCACCATAAATATTACTTGAAATATTTGAATTAGTGTATTCAGAACCATATAATGATTGATATACAGGGAACAAAGTACTAATAGTAGAAGCCATATTAGTAGCACTAGTTTCAACTCCTGCTATAACTTCACCTTGAGGGTTGTAAGTGTTTAAATAAAAATAGGGAGAACTATTATCTAATTGTTGTTCATTTTGATAATCAAGACCAACTAATAATTTATTATTAAGGTCTCCTAGCTTAAATTCACCAGTAAAGTTTTGTTGCAAATTAAGAGATTTAGTTTCAGATTGTAAATCTTGAAAATAAGTATAGAAGTTAGGAGCGCCAGTAATAATCGTAAAATCAGCATTGTATTCCTCTTGGTTCCATAAGTAAGCATAATATCCAGATGATTTTGCATTACTACCTCCTACTAATGTTTGAGATGACCATGTATCTGAAATTTTCCAAACAACCTCACCTCTATAATTTCGAGTTGGATTTTTAATAGTAACACTGTTATCTGTAAATGAAGCCTCATTGTTGAGGTCCAACTCATCAACAGTATTAAAATTTAAAGGGATACTTCTATTAAAGAATAAAGAAGTTGGGTTGGTTTGTGTACCTGAATTTGCTTCATAAGAAACATTAACTGTAAGTTTATTGTTTATTTTATATGAAAAAGAAGGTGCCATAAAATAAGCTTCATTCAAGCCAGCATCTTGAAAATTTCCTTGACCTTGAAAACCAGCATTAAAACGGAAAGAAAATTTTTCGCTTTTATCAGTTATGTTAATATCAGCATTAATGCTTTTAAAGTCAAACGATCCATAACTAGCAGAAATACTTCCACCAGTTCCTTTATATGGCTTTTTGGTTACAATGTTAATTAAACCACCATAATTGTAATCTCCTGAACCACCAAAAAGAGTACCAGAAGGGCCTTTTATAACCTCTATACGTTCAATGTTTGAAGCATTAATAGATCCGTTAGTTAAACCTATAAGACCATTAACAAATTGTGGTTGTACAGCAAATCCACGACTACTATAAAAAGCAGCACCATCATTTGATCTACCTGTAGCATTCCATAACTTACTAATACCTGTCGCATTTTTTAAGGCATCTCCTAAAGTATTAATGTCTTGTGATACAATTAATTGATTGGTAATAGTATTATAAACTTGAGAGTTTTCAATATTTTTAAGAGGCATTTTGGCTACATAAGCACTCTGTTTTCTAGAGAACTTATTCTTTCTATCTGCTTCTATTGTAATTTCTTCTAAAATTTCATTCCCTTCAAATAAAATTATAGTTCCAATTTCGTTAAGTGCTTTTACTTCTTTTGTTTTGTATCCTATATAAGATATAACTAGAGTAGAGGAGTCTTTAACGTTTTTTAATTCAAACTCTCCATCAATATTAGTCATTGTACCAATATCTGTCCCTTTTATAACAATTGATACACCAACTAAAGGAGTTTGGTCATTGTCAACAACATTACCTTTAATATTGTTTTGTGCGTTTAAGCTTACCATAAAGAATACTATAAATATGGTAGTAAATAAATGTTTCATTCTTTAATTTAGATTTAATAAAAATAATTTTAGCAAATCTATTTAAGATAATTTTAACTTCAAAGTTTATTTAGATTAAATTTAAATAATTTCGTGTTTTTAACATTCATTTTCTGTTTTTAAATTCAAATCACAAAAAAATCAAGGCTTTCTGCCTTGATTTTGGGTATATTTAATAGAAAAGCCAAAAGGGACTCTCTTTTGACTTTTTAAGTTATTTTGTTAATAATTGTTCTAGTTGTTTTCACAATTTTATTTAACAGTTGTTCTTACCGTCTTGTTATTTTTTTACTGTTAGGTTTAACAACTTTTCTATTTGGTTTTCTTCTTTTAATGATTTTATTTCTTTTACCAATTTTTGCATTTGGTAGAGCTCTGCAATAAAAGAAGTTATTGTCTCTAAAATTTCTACTGTAAAAATATACATCATCATAATCACAAACACTACCTAAATTTATGTTGATATTAAAACTATCATTATAATATTTCTTCTAACTTTATTATCATTATAGTAATAATAACCATTATTGATATTGTTTGTGTTAAAATCAAAACCTTCATCTAAAAAAACATGAAATTCAATTCCTCTTTTCTGTAAAAGTTACCGCGTCATTAAAACGATAGTTAACCCCAACATTGTTATTTTTTGTATTAATATTTTCTGCTATTATACCTGTAAAGTTTAAGTTATACCTACTCTATATACTTTTCGGCTTTCGCATTTGTAATATATTTTCAAATAGCATGCCCATAAATTTATATTGATTTTTAAAATACTATAAATAACTGTTAATTAGTTTTTTATAATGTGTTTTTTCTTTTAGCAAAAAAGTTTATAATACAAGATGTAATTTTTTCTATATTTACAGGACATATATTAGAAAGTATTAATAATGATAAAAGCAATAGAAGAAAATTTACAAAGAGGAATTAAACTTCTAGAAGCAATTTCTGATGAAGATTATAGTAATTGTACAATACCACCTTATTATTCTAGTATAGGTAATAATATACGACATATACTTGATGTTTTTTTATGTGTCTTTGAAGGTATTGAAAGTAATAATATTGATTTTTCTTGTAGGAAAAGGAATGAATTAGCACAAAAAGAGACACAAAGTGGTATTCTTTATTGTAAACAAATAATAGAAAAATTACATTTATTAAATTCTGAAGATTATAATAAATTAATAAAAGTTACTGATGATTTGGGTAAAGGTTTAGTAACTGTAGATTATACCTTAATAAGTACATTAATACAAGCACACAGCCACGCAATACATCATTTTGCGATAATTGGTTTTATTATAAATCAATTGGGTATAGAATTACCAGAACCAGATTTTGGATATAATCCAACAACACCAAAAAATGTTACTGTTCAATAAATATATTTATCTATTAATATATACCCAACCTTTTTTGGAAAGTGTAAGATCAGTTTTTCCGTATTTTAACTCGTAAAAGTAAGTACCTACAGGAAGACTATTATCTTTATTTATAGTAGCCCTACCTTCAGAAATTCCTTTAAAATCATTTTGATAATTTTCTCTAGAAAACACTATGTTTCCCCATCTATTAAAAATAACAAGTTTACTTACAGGAAAATCTTTTAATTCTTCAAAAACTAACGCATCATTTACATCATCATTATTTGGAGATATTAAGAAGTTATTATCTGAAGATCCAAGTGAACCTATAGTAATAACTTCATATTGATTAGGTAAGAATTCTCTTGATGTTATTGTGCCTTCTGATGAATTTCCAGTAATATTTGTACTACCAAGGTTTTCCCATTGACTGGTAGAAATGTTCCAACCAACAACAACTAAAAACTCTAATTTTTTAGCTATAGAATTTATATTACTAAGGTTATCCCAAGTTAAAGTAATTTGTGTATCTGTATTACCATTTAAGTCCCAAAACTCATAAGTACTTACATTTTCTATAGCAAAATGTTTACTTGTTGTGGTAAAACTATCTGAAAAAGTGTCAGGTGTATTAGGATCTTCATAAAAATATGCACCTTGAAATAACCTTGTCTCAGTTTGGTTTGGAGTAATCATTGGTCTTAATCTTTCGTCGTCTCCAATAGGAAAAGTAAATAGAGAATTACCTGTTGTAGTTGCATAACCATCTATATAACTCATATCATCCTCACCAGCATACAAATCATGATTTATGAAGTTTAAAGATATATTTAAGTCTTCTCTAGGTGTTACTACTTTACCACTCAAAAAAAGCAATTCAGATGAAACTCCTAGTGATGTATATAATTCTAAATTCTCAATAACATCAATTTCAACATTATTAAATATGGCTTCGTTATTACCAGATACTGTTAGAGTTTCATCTTCATTATAAAAACCTGTAAAGCCAAGGTTTTCATCAAAATCGCCATCATTAACAAGGTTTGTATGAAAACCAATAGATGCTTCATCATGCATTTGAATATTACCAAAATTTTGAAATGCGTTCTGGCAAATACCAATAAATGGTAGGAATAGGGATAATAATATGTAATTTCTCATAAGGGATAAAAAGGCAAAATGTTAACTTACTTTTGTTCTTTAGCATTAAATAATAAAATAACACTCTTATTATAGATAGTATTAACACCTATAATATTGGTATATATAGTAAAGTTAAAGTTTGAAATACACCAAGGGATAAGGGATGTGGTATATCTAGTACAATTATACATTTTTTTTACTGTTTATTAATTATCATATGTTAATAAAATAAAAAAAGCACGCATAACTCTTATTTAACTTACTTATTTTTTCTTTTAATTAAAGATATGTTTCTGCCCTATAATTAAGACACAATTATTTTTAAAAAGTCACAAGTTTTGTATGGAGTTAAAAGCATAAGAATTATTTTACCTACATTTATTTAAGTACTTATTTTATAAAATAATTTCAGTAATATAATTAACTGCGAGTAGTTTTTCTGGTATAATATTTATAAGAAAAAAGAATAAAGTTTAAGATGTTTAGTTTAAAGATTCCAAAAGTTTAGCTGATTTTCTTCTATTGTATTTATAAAAGTATAATCTTTACCTTGGGCATACATAATCATTTCATTTATTCTTGTATTACTATGTCCACCAGAAGTATTTGTAGCACTGGTAATATTGGCACAAATACCCATATTAAAAGTTAATGTACAACGAAAGCATCATTATAATCAAGATCTCTTTTTACAACGCCTCCTAATTTTAAAATGCGTCTATCTGTAGTTGCATCTAATGGGACATCTCTTCGAACAAAACTATATTGATCCCAATTATTAAGACTACCAGCGGGAGCAACATCATTTGTAAACCATCTTCCAGGGTTTTGACAACAACTTCCAGGGGCAAAATAAGTACGTTTACCATTCCAGTTGATATGAGACATCCAGCGATTTCTTCCACTAGCTGTTCCAGATACTGTATCTGCTCTATCAGTTGCAAAAAATACACCAAAAACAGATCCATTTTTACCATTTTCAGTAAGTGTTTGAATACTTGTACCTACTATTAATACATCATTAGTTCCATCTCCAACAAAATAAGGAAGTGTTGTATTGGATACAAAGTTAGGCTGTCTGTTTGTATCTGTTTGACTAGAATCATTATTACTGCCGCTTTGGTCATACCATGTAACTACAAAAAGTGTTTCACTACCTGCATGTGCGTCTATTGCATTAATATCAACAATATCATTATCTCCATGATAAAAATCTTGAGCATCGGCATTAGTGTCACTATTTTTTCTTAATCGTATTAAAGGACCATTATAGTCAGAATCTAGAATTCGCATACCAAAAGCAAAGCTAATATCTTCTTTATTATCGTCAAGTATATGTTGTGGTTGAAGTACGAGAAGTAATTTATAATTATCAGTTTGTCCTAGAGTAGTAAAAATATTGAATAAGAATAAGAGTATAAGTTTTTTTATCATAACCTTAAATCTCCTGTTATATGATATAAATCAGTACCAGCATCTAATCCAGCAGTTTTAAATCTAGATAATCTATTTTTGATAGTTGTTCCACTTCCAATAAAAGTGATTTTTCCAATTCCTTTTTGATAAACAGTTATCTTAAACTAATATATAAACCAGATTGAATAGTAACATTAATATCAGTAGCACTATTTGCATTTATTGAATAACTATTATCCTGTTATTGTATAATCAACAGTAATTTCTTTAATACCGGTTTCTACAACTATTTCTAACCAATTAGTAAATCGAATTGATATACACGTTTAGTATCTGAACTATAAATAAGTGTACCTTCATCTGAAGTAGTAGTAGGAGCATTTATCTCTGAATTAGTTAGTATAGGTGATTTAAACAAAGCTTGTGTATCTATCTGAGCATAACATGAAGCAGCACACACAAAGCTAAAGATTATAATTGTTAATGATATTTTCATAATCGGATGTTTATCTGTAAGCAGTATATAGAACAACTAAACTTTCATCCATTATGTCATTATCTCTATTTACATTTCCAGAGACACCAAGTGAATAACTAACATTTATAGTAAATCCATTATATCCTTCTACGTCAATCGCTCCAAATTCAGAAAGATCTCCAGTAATTTTTCCCATGTCTTCACCGTTTTGATTACTATAACGCAAACCAAAACATTGTATTCCTGAAGAATATCTAGAAATTCCATTAATAGAAGAACCACTACCACCTATATAAATTGTAGATTGAACAATACCAGAAGTTTCTTGTCTTGCAAAACCATTACAAGTTCCAAAAGCATTTTGTAAAGTAGCACTATTAAGTCCATCAGAGCTAGTATCATCAACAGTTAATGTTTCAACATTTACATGAGTAACAAAAGTTACTTGTGAAGGTTTAAAAGGGATACCATTAACTTCAACATCGAAAGAAGTATCAACTGTTCCTGTTGGGGCATTAATAATAAAAGACCCAACATAAACATTACTCTGTGTTAATATCTCTTTCCATCCATCAGTTGTATATTCAACTAGTCTGTCTTTTGTAGTATCAAACGCAATACTTCCTAATTTTGGTAAAGGAGTAGTTATTGCATCCAATTCGGTTGTAGTTGCACTAGGTGTAACTATTAAAGAGTTATTATCTATTTGCGCATAACTTAATATGGTAAAAAACATTAGTGTTAAAACAATCAGTCTCATTTTTTTTTTTTTTGAAATATACATTTTTACAGCTTTCAGGTAATGTTATGGTAAAATAATAACGGTAAACATAAAATCAAGATCGATATCATCTTTTTCGTTACCACCATTGTCACTATCTCCAATATTTACAGAGAAACCAAATTCATCTTGGCTGTAATAAGTTATTCCTGGGTCATCATAGTCTGTTCCAGTGTTACCTGGACAATCTCCACCACAATCGAGAATAGTTAGCTGTATGATATAGTTAGCATCAGGTAAAGCAGTATCAAAAGTAATAAGGTAATCACCTTCAGTTCCACCTGTTCCAGTTCCATTTGGGTTATTGGTTGTTAATTTTGTTACAGAGGCATTGTAAATTGAAGCAGCAGTAGTTGTTCCATCTGCATTTACTTTACCAGCAGCATAAATAGTTGGAACGATTGCACTTAGTTCTACTTTTTTTAAAACTCCGTCTGTTCCAGCAACTACAAGTTGATCGGTTTCATCACCTGTATCTAATGAGTGTATTGTAATATTCTGATCATCAGTTATAGTTAGAGCATTATTACCAGCTGTAGAGAAAGATAGTTCATTGGTGTCAGAAGAATACATACCAGTATCAGAATCATCTGAAAATCTATAAGAAGGTTGTGTTTCAGTTCCATCTGAATTATTAAGTCCAGATGTTCTTGTAGTCCCACCTACATTTAATTTATTTGTATTTGTTATACGAGAAAGATTACCTACATATAAACGATCGTTACTATCATCCCAGTAAAATTGTGCTTCGTCTTCTATTGGTGCTCCATCATTATCATCTGCAAAAAAGATACCACCTTCTATACCTCTATGCCCATCTATATCTAACCAAGTTGTACCATCATAAATTTTTATTTCATTAGGTGTTGTACTTGTATCAAACCAAATATCATTTTCTACAGGACCAATAGGAGCTATAGCACTTACAGTAACATTGTTATTTCTAACATTATTAATAGTACCCTTATTATCTATAATTCTTATTTCTTGAGCTTTTGCATTAGAAATGAAGAAGAAAAAAAGAGTGTTTAATAAAAACAGAAAGGAAAGCTCTATTTTTTTTAACATGATTATAATTGTATTTTTTAAGAAATTTATTTCTATAAGAAAAAGTTCATTAATAGAAAAAAAAATGTAATGCTAAAATGATTATTCATCTCGTTTTTGAATATTTTTTTAGGTTTTCTAGACTATAAGCTAATTTAACCAATAAACCTTTTAAATGGTTATTATATTTAATTATTTACATAAAGCTACACAAATTTCATAAAGAATTTTTTTTGACTAAGACATTAAATAATTAGTCTAATTTTTTAATAGTAATATTAGTCCCATCAGCAACTGTATCTGCGGTTCCGTTTGTGGAGTTTGTTCTATTGGAAGCTATTAATAATTCATCACCGGTAATTAATGAAATTATTAATGATTTTGAAGAAGAATAAATATCAGGAGTTCCACCGCCATTATCGAGCGATATATAAGTTGATGAGCCGTCTACTTCTGCTGCACCTGCTCCTGAATCTAAAAATAGTATCGTTTCAACTGTACTATTAGCATTGTTAGAGTTAGCTAAAAATGTTACAGTATATCCAACTTCATAAACACCATCTTCTGGTATTGTAATTACATCGGCAGCTAATGTAAACCCACCAATATTTGTTCGTTCTGTATCTAGATTTAAAACATTATAAGTATTAGCTGTTTCATTTGCTGCAATACCTCCTGCATTGTCATAAGCCTCAAATACTCTAAAAGTACTTGATGCAGCAGCAGTGCTGCTACTATTTATTTGTTCCCATTCAGTTCCATTACTTTGCAACCATAAAATGTTTTCTGCTGGAATGGTTGTTTGAGCGGTATCTGTTTCATCTAAATATGAGTCTATTACTGGAGTATTTGTTGTATTATTTTTTATTACATAAATTCTTCCTTGACAAGTATTAGCAGCTGGTAAACCAATATTATGATTTCCACCTAGAATAACCGTATGATTGTTTTCAGTTAATGTAGTACCACCAATAGTTGTGAAAATAGATTTAGAAACAGATCCGTTGATTTGTAATGTTGAATTTGGATCCGCTACACTTATACCAACAAAACTATTTGAGTTTTTAATAACAAAAGCATCATCATCCCAACCAGTGTTGTTTATGGTTATATAAAAATTATCGTTACTAGCTCTTCCTATTGCTGCCTTATTTACACCAGCGTTTCTAAATGTAAACGTATTAAAACCACCGTCTGTATCATCAAAGACAATATCGGGTTCATTACCTTCTATTCTTAGAGTACCAATAGCATCTGTTGTGCCTGGTGCACTTATGTGCAGTGGAGCAGTGGGGCTATCTGTTCCTATACCTAAATAGTCATTAGTATCATCAAAGAATAATTTATCGTTATCTTCTGTAGGAGACCCATTTGTTGCATCAGCAAAAAAGACAGAACCAGTAGTACCTCTATGTCCATCTAAATCTAACCAAGTAATACCATCATAAATTTTTATTTCATTAGGTGTTGTACTTGTATCAAACCAAATATCATTTTCTACAGGACCTGTAGGAGCTGTAGCACTTGTAGTAACATTATTATTATTAACCTGAACTATGGTTCCTTTATTGTCAACAACATCAACTTCTTGTGCACTGGTTTTTAAGCTTAAAACCAGCGCAAAAGTTGTTAAAAATAATTTTAATATGCATCTACTGTGCTTGTACATTAAATATTATTTAATGTATTGAATTTCAATAACATCACCGTTATACATTGGTAATTCCGCAGCACTGTAAGTTATTGTAACAGTATCTGCTACAACAGCAAAATCGGTACCAAATCTTAATTTCACGCCATTTCTGTAAACAAATAATTTAGCAGCTGTAGTTAAGGCTGTTAAAGTAGGTAATCCTGTAACTGTAATAGCAACATCTGCTGTAGCATTTCCTGAACCATCTGGTGTACCACCACCTGCATCACTTTGTGTATATTCTAATCTAATTCCATCTACTTGTAATAAGTCAGAAAGCAACATTTTTTGTACCGCTCCAGTAGCTTCATTTCTTAGTAAAACAGTAAAACCTGTTCCAGTACCATTAGAAGAACGCGTAGTAGCATCTGTGGAAGCAGTAGTTGCATCCGTTACTAACTCCAATCCATCTAAAGCAAATTCAGCACTACCATCTGAAGCAGCAGTAATATATGTGTCACTCGTTAAAGTACCACCTAATTGCCAAGTAGTAATTACACCACCATTAGGCGTTGTATTTGTAAAAGAAGTTAAACCATTTACAGCTTGTATGTATTTAATTGTACCTTTGTTGTCTACTAACTTAACAGCAGTACCTGAAGTGTTTAATCCAGCATTTGCTTGTTGTGCAATATCACCAGTTGTTGTTTGTGCATTAACAGCTCCTGCTGCTAAAAATGCTATACCAAAAAAGGCTAGCTTTAGTTTTGTTGTAATTTTTGTTTTCATAATTATTGATGTATTAAATTATTATTGGGTTTGTATATTTATATTAATAAAATTGAACTATTCTTATTTGATCACCATCATAGCATATAGCTTCCGGTTCTATTTCAATTGTAGTATCATCCACTATTGTAAAATCAATTCTAACTCCATTTCTATAAACATTAACTTTTTTAGAGTCGCTTATTAATAAAGGAGGATTAAATTGAACTTGACCACTGTTTGCTGTTATTATGGCTATTTCTTCTTGAAATAAATTTGTAATATTTGTTTTTGTTAAAACACCAGTAGTGTTGTTAACTAATACGACTTCGTTTTGGGTAACATCTCCGTCTTGTAAACCTGTTATAGCTAAAGTGTTAGTGGCGCTTGTTTCTATAACTGTAGGTTTTATAAGAATTCCACCTAATTGAAGTGTATTATCAACATCTAAGAATACACCATTGTTTGCACTTATAGATGTGTTTGAATTAACCCAGGTTGTACCGTCATATGCATAAATGTCACCTGTAGTTTCATCAACATAAACTTCTCCAGCTATCGGATTTGGTGCAGTTATTGTAGTAGGAGGTCCACTACCTTTTCTTGGATTAGCATCTATAGGTACCCAACTAACACCATCCCAAATACTAACGGAGTTATTATTTGAGTCATTAATCCAAAAATCACCTAAGTTGTTTACCGTTGGAGGAAGAGAAGAAGTAGTAACATTATTTGATGTACCATTATTACAAAGACTTCTCCATACAGATCCATCGAAAGTATAAATACAATCTTGATCAGTATTATACACTAATGCTCCTTTTAAGGGTTGAATAGAATTCATGATAAGTGTAGACATTTTTGTTATGACTAGAACTTTATCGTTACTTTCTAATTCAAGAACAGAGTTACTATCAATAATAGAAGGATTATCTCCGACTTTTACTTGAGAGTAAGTTAGCGTACTTAAAAATAAATATGTTAGAAAAACTAATTTCTTCATTTATTGCTTGGGGGATTTTAAGCTAAATTAATATTTTTTTAGATATTATACTATTGTGACACACAAAAAAGAAAAAGTCACATTATATATAATTAATTACATTTTTTTTATACTTGAAATATAATTTCTTAGTAAGATCATTTCATGAATAAATTTCCTAGAACTCTTGTAAGGTATATTATACTTAATGTGGTTTATTGTAGCCACATTATATAATATTTTCCAATGGGTTCTAATAGCCTTTAGAGCTTTGAAGTAGTTGTTTTCGCCATCATATATATGAGTAGGCTCGGCTAATATACCATTTATTTCTAAAACTTTAAAGTTTTTTCCATTTTCAAGAGAGGGAAAATCATCATATTTAATATCAACACGGCCATAATACCAACCTTCTATATTGTTACTTATAGTATCAAATGTTTCTTCTAGTTTTTTGGAGATAAGCTTATTACCGTCTATAAATTGAGTCCCCATAGAATGATTACCTATTGATGTAAGTTTTATTACTTCATTTTTTTTAGGAATAGATAGTATATTTTCTTCGTGATTTTTTTTAAATAAGTTTATATAAATATTAGCCCTTTCATGTTTCTTTATTAATTCTTCTAGAGTAGAAGTTCCATCGCCTATAACTGTTGTAAAGTTTTTTAATGTTAATGAGGTGATTTTTCCTTTTTTAGAATCGGGATTTCTATGATAAAAAATACCACATTCATTTTTATGATTCAAAAATTCTTGAATAATAATATCTATTGGATAGTTTTTTAAATAGGAAGCAAGTTCTTTTTCTTTATAAACCTTTTTAACTAATAAACCTCTAAAGCCAATATCAGGTTTTGCTATTAAGGGGAAAGTTATGTTTTTTTCTTTTAGTTCTTTTTTAATCTCACTAAAAGAAGTGTTTGGTTTAACAAGAATAGATTTTGGTCTATACTGTTCAGGAATTAATTTTGTTATTTCAAATTTACTTTCAGTTCCATTACCAGAACTTTTAATTGCCGGATTTGCTGCTGTAAAAAAAGCAGTATGTTTAGCCCTAATTGCTAAGTAAAATGCATAAGGTAGGTTTGGTATGTAGAACATTGAGGCTGGCCAAAACTCCCAGTTAGTTATCTTTTTTGATAAAAATTTATTTTTCAAACTACTTTCTAAATAAGGTGTCTAACAATAATTTAAAAGTTTTAAAGCCAAAATATACAGTAAAAATAATTAAAGAAACTCCGATAATTAATAATCCATAGGCTATTAAGTTTTCTGGAGATTTATTATATATTTTTAGGGCTTTAAAAGCAATATTAAGTACAATTGGAGATATTACAAATAAGCTTAACAAAATTAAAAACCTTTTTAAGATTTTTTCATATGGATTTTGCTTTGTCATTATATAGTATAATTTTCAATTGCACTTCTTACATTTCCATGTTTTTTAATTAATTTTTTAGCAGTTTTTGTATCAATTTTTAATTCTGATATTAACATGTTTTCGGCTCTTTTAACCAATTTGTCATTAGATAACTGCATATCAACCATCTTGTTTCCTTTTACTTTACCTAATTGAATCATGGTTGCTGTAGAAAGCATATTTAAAACAAGTTTTTGTGCGGTTCCAGCTTTCATACGAGAACTACCAGTAACAAATTCTGGACCTACTACAACACTAACAGGATACATTGCTGTAGTCGTTAAAGGACTTCCTTCATTACAAGTGATACATCCTGTTAAAACATTATTTTCATTACATTTCTGCAAAGCAGCTATAACATATGGTGTAGTACCAGAAGCAGCAATACCAATAACGATGTCTTTTGATGAAATATTAAACTTTTGTAAATCTAACCATCCTTGATCTTTACTGTCTTCAGCAAACTCAACAGCTTTTCTTATAGCAGTGTCTCCACCAGCTATTAAGCCAATAATCAATTCATGAGAAACGCCAAATGTTGGCGGACATTCAGAAGCGTCTAAAATACCAAGTCTTCCGCTTGTACCTGCTCCAATATAGAATAAACGCCCACCATTTTTAAGTTTATCAACTATTTTAGATGTTAGTTTTTCAATTTGTGGCAAAGCTTTTTCTACAGCTAAAGGAACTGTTATGTCTTCTTTATTTATGTTTTGGAGCAATTCATGAATACTCATCTTTTCTAGATGATTATAACTTGATGCTGTTTCAGTTGTCTTGATAAAATCCATAGTTACCAAAAATACATATTTATAAATTTCCTAAACAAAAAAAGCAAAATATTATTAAAGTAAAAAAAAGTGAATTTATTTGTGACTTTATAAAAGATAATGAGTCTTATATATTGTGGGAAGAATAGAAAGAAGAAAAAGTAAAAAAAGTTAAAAGAAACAAGAAAAAGTAGAAAAAGAAAAAAGCGAGTGAAATTTCACTCGCTTTTTTAATTTATAAAAGATGTTTATCTAAATTAAGATAAAATACTATTTAATTTTTCACTAGGTCTCATCGCCGGATCAGCTAAACCATCTTTAGGTTCGTAGTATCCACCAATATTAATAGCGTTTCCTTGAATGTCGTTTAATTCCTTTACAATAGCTTCTTCATTAGCAACTAATTCTTTTGCTACTGGAGTAAATTCAGCTTTTAAATCAGCATTTTTATCTTGATTTGCTAATTCTTGAGCCCAATACATTGCTAAATAAAAGTGACTTCCACGGTTATCTAATTCACCAGCTTTACGAGAAGGTCCTTTTTTGTTATCTAATAATTGATCTGTAGCATTGTCTAGAGCTTCAGCTAATACAGATGCTTTTTCATTTTTATAAGAGGTACCAACATGTTCTAAAGAAACAGCTAATGCTAAAAATTCACCTAAAGAATCCCAACGCAAGTGGTTTTCTTCAACAAATTGTTGCACGTGTTTTGGAGCAGATCCACCAGCACCTGTTTCAAATAAACCACCACCATTCATTAAAGGAACGATAGATAACATTTTAGCAGAAGTTCCTAATTCTAAAATAGGGAATAAATCTGTTAAGTAATCACGTAAAACATTTCCTGTTACAGAAATCGTTTCTTTTCCTTCTTTAACTCTTTCTAAAGTGAAAGTAGTTGCTTCAGAAACAGACATTACTAATATGTCTAAACCATTCGTATCATGGTTTGCTAAATATGTATTTACTTTTTTGATAACTTCAGCATCATGAGCTCTGTTTTCGTCTAACCAAAATACAGCAGGAGCTTGAGTTGCTTTAGCTCTAGTTACAGCTAACTTAACCCAGTCTTCAATTGGTGCATCTTTAGTTTGACACATTCTCCAAATATCTCCTTCTTCTACAGTATGTTCTAATAATACCTTTCCAACAGCATCAATAACAGATACTTTACCGTTAGAAGCTATTTGAAAAGTTTTATCATGAGAACCATATTCTTCAGCTTTCTTTGCCATTAATCCAACATTAGGAACTGTTCCCATTGTTGTTGGGTCAAAAGCTCCATTTTCTTTACAGAAATCTATAGTTGCTTGGTATAAAGAGGCATAAGAACTATCTGGAATAACAGCTTTTGTATCTTGTTGTTTACCTGCTTTGTTCCACATTTGTCCAGATGTACGAATCATTGCTGGCATTGAAGCATCAATAATAACATCAGAAGGTACGTGTAAATTAGTGATTCCTTTATCAGAATCAACCATTGCTAAATCAGGGTTTTTATCATAAACCGCTTGGATATCGGCTAAAATTTCAGCTTTCTTGTCCTCAGAAACTTCCTCTAAGTTACTTAATAAGTTACCAAAACCATTATTTACATCAACACCAATCTCTTCAAAAGTAGCGCTGTGTTTAGCAAAAACATCTTTGAAGAAAGTACGTACTGCATGTCCAAAAATAATTGGATCAGAAACTTTCATCATGGTAGCTTTCATATGTAATGAAAATAAAACACCAGTTTTATTAGCCTCTTCAACTTGAGCGTTTAAGAAAGATAATAAAGCTTTTTTATTCATTACAGAGGCATCTATAATTTCACCAGCTAATAAAGGAGTACTTGCTTTTAAAACAGTTTCTGTTCCGTTAGCATCAGTATGAACAATTTTTACATCCGTAGCGTTTACAAGAGTAACTGATTTTTCTGTGTGAGCAAAGTCACCATCAGTCATTGTTGAAACATGTGTTTGAGAATCTTCAGACCAAGCACCCATTCTATGTGGATTCTTTTTAGCGTAATTCTTTACTGCTTTTGGAGCACGACGATCAGAATTTCCTTCACGTAATACAGGATTTACAGCAGAACCTTTTACTTTATTATATAATGATAAAACTTTTTTGTCTTCTTCAGAAGTAGTTTCTTCTGGGTAGTTTGGTAAACTATATCCTAAAGCTTGTAATTCTTTAACAGCAGCTTTTAATTGAGGTACAGAAGCACTAATGTTTGGTAATTTAATAATATTAGCTTCTGGTTTAGTTGCTAACTCACCTAAAAAAGCTAAAGCATCTTCTACTTGTTGTTCTTTAGGTAAATATTCAGCAAAATTTGCTAAAATTCTTCCTGCAAGAGAAATATCTTTAGTTACAATTTCGATGTTAGATGATTTTGTAAATGCTTTTACAATTGGTAAAAAAGAACGAGTAGCCAAAGCTGGAGCCTCATCCGTTTTTGTGTACATAATTTTAGCTGTTGTACTCATATGTTGATAATATAATTTTTGTGTTTGAAGTGCCACAAATTTACATAATACAAATGAAATTTCTGATGCTAAATAATTATTAATAAGGGTGTTTTGTTTGGGGATTCTTAAAAAAACACTACATGTGAGTTGTAAATTCGTAAAATAAAGTTAATAACAATAATATAGTGCTTTTTTTAAGCCAAAAAAGCGATGTGAATATTCACATCGCTTTTTATATTATTAAAAGAAAAAGGATTAGTTTCTTTTTTCTTTAATTCTTGCTTTTTTACCAGTAAGTTCTCTAAAGTAGTAAATACGAGCTCTACGTACAGTACCTCTTTTGTTAACTTCTATTTTTTGAATTGTAGGCAAGTTAACTGGGAAGATACGCTCTACACCAACTGTTCCTGACATTTTTCTAATAGTAAAAGTTTCAGAAGAACCAACTCCTCTTCTTTGAATAACTACACCTCTAAAAAACTGAGTACGTACTTTTTCTCCTTCTCTAATTTCGTAATAAACAGTGATTGTATCTCCTGCTGCGAATTGTGGTAACTCATTTCTTGTTACAAACTCGTCTTGTACAAATTTAACTAAATCCATTTGTATAAATATTTTATTTTTAATCAAAGCAACATTCACGATTCTCGTCAGAGGTTGATTTTGAGTTTGCAAATTTAGAACTTTTTTTTGAGTTAGTCAATACAGCCTCATTTTATTTTATGTTATTTTTTGATTACTTGATTTTTAAGGCTATGTTATATTAATGTGAACACCAATGTTTATTTAAAATTAAGTTAAACTTAAAAATAACTTAGTATAAAGGTGTAGGAGTAGATTGCAGCATACTACTAACTATTAATGTGTTTCTTATGGATTTAAGATTGATTTTAAAATCGAAAATAAATATACCTTTTTTCGATTGGATTTTAAAAATAGGTTTTAGGTTTTTATCTCATATATTAAGTGTAAAAAAACAAGTGTTTTATGCTTATAGTTTGTTTTTTTTATCGTCTTTACTGTTAACCTTATTATTTAATAAACACAATCTTCACTTATCTATAAACAAGTACAATAATATTGTTTTTGATGTTCTTTTTAAATATAGTACTTTTTTGGGTGATGGAGCACTATTTGGTGTTTTGGTAGTGATTTTCTTTTTTATAAAAAAAAGAATGTCTATTGTATTTTTATTCAGTGGAGTATTAACACTATTAATAACTCATTTATTAAAGAAAATAATATTTAAAGGAATTCCAAGACCAGTTAAAGCATTGGGAGAAGAAACATTGCATTTAGTTGAAGGAGTTAAAATGGCATTATGGAATTCATTTCCTTCGGGACATACAACAACAGCTTTTGCAATTGCTACAATTTTGTGTTTATATTTTTCTAAATGTAAATCTCAATATTTATGGTTTTCACTTGCTGTAATTGCAGGTTTTTCAAGGGTTTATTTATCTCAGCACTATTTAGTAGATATTTTTGTGGGTTCATTTATAGGTGTAGTTATTGGGTTTTTAAGTATGTCTTTTTTTTGTAGACCAAAACGTTTACATTAATGAATATATCTTTTAGAAAGTCTGCTATTCTATTAATTTTGATAAGCACTTTGGTTAGGTTGTTTTGGGCAAACCAATTAGAGTTTGGTAATGATGAAGTGTATTATTGGTTGTATGCTAAATATCCAGACCTTAGTCATTTTGATCATCCACCATTTGTAGGTTTTTTTATTCAGTTTTTTACGTTTGATTTGTTTTTCGATTCTGAATTGGCAATTCGTTTAGCAGCAATAGTGCCAGCAAGTATTAATATGTATGTTTTGTTTTTGATAGGTAAGCGTATTAAAAATGAAAAAACAGGATTTATAAGTGTTTTACTTTACAACTTAAGCATATACGGATTGGTTATTTCTGGAACCTTTATTTTACCCGATGCTCCAATGTTATTCTTTTGGTTGTTAAGTTTCTATTTTTTACTTCAAGTTTTACCTTATCAACCATCAAAAGAAAATAGATTAAAACTTTGGGTAGCTTTCTTCTTTATAGCATGTGCTATTTATTCTAAATACCAAGCGGTTTTTTTATTATTTGGAGTTGTTATTTATGTACTTCTTTTTAATAAAAAATGGTTAAAAGAATGGGGTTTTTATCTTTCATTTTTATTACCATTAATAGCTGTGTTCCTCATATTTTATTGGAATTATAAAAATGATTTTATAAGTTATAAATTTCATAACAATAGAGTGTCTTTATTTAGTCTATCCTTCAATAAAGATTCTTTTTTAAGAGAAGTTTTAGGACAAATGCTTTATAACAATCCTTATATATTTATATCGTTAATTGTAATGTTAATAGCATTTTTTAAAAAGAGGTTAATTATTGATGTAAGATTAGTGTACTTTTTTTTAACTTTTTCTGTTCCCTTGATTTTCACAACTGTTTATTTGTCGTTATTTAAAGATACTTTGCCACATTGGTCTGGAGTGTCTTATATGATACTATTGCCAGTTTTAGCCTTTTATTTATCCAATAAGATTAACATAATTAAAAAGCTAACTATAGGTTTACTTTCTTTGGTTTTGTTTATCAGTTTTTTTTCTTTTGAAATAAATAAGGGTTGGATTTTGCCTGTTAAAAATGCTTCAAACAAAGAAAAACAAGGAAGAAAAGATGTTTTTAATGATATGTATGGTTGGAAACAAGCAGGAGATAAAATAAAAGAAATTGTTAAAACAAATAATTTAAATAAGTTGCCTATTATTTCTAATAAATGGTATCCTGCAGCGCATATAGATTATTATATAGCGAAACCTAATAAAATGAATGTTTATGGAGTGGGGGAGTTGTCTAAAATCCATAAGTATTACTGGATAAATAAAAAGCATCCAATATTTAAAAGGAATAAAGTTTTATATATTACAGATAGTAGGAATTTTAAAGATCCTAAACTTTTATATATGAAAGATTATGCAACTTTTAAATTATTAGAAACAATACCAATAAAAAGAAATCATAAAATAGTAAAATATGTCTTCCTTTATATATTAACTATGGATTAGCTGTATACTCTTCACAGTAGAATACCCAATATTTTCTTGTTGCTTTTCCGTTAGTTTTTATAATGATTGGATCAAGTTGTGTTACCTTTTTAAAATGTTTATTTAATAAAGGTTCTGTATTCTTTTTTTTCTTAGAGTTTTTAAAGCGCTTGTCAGAATCAATAAATAATCCATTTTTACCATTTAATGTATTTAAATCATCACCAAGGTAATCAAAATGTAACGCATGTTTACCTATTATATTTTGTGCATATATTTTTTCATCAGAATAAAAACTTAAACAAGCAGAGGTTTTATAATTATCATCAGAAAAGATAAATGAATTTGGATATTTTTCTTTAAGTAATTTAGTTTCTGTTGTAAGTTCTTTCCAACCAACCCAAGTGTCATCACTTTTAACAGGTACAATATAAAAAACAACTTGTAAAGCAATTAATAAATGTAAAGTTACAGAGAAAATTAATTGATATTTAATAAGTTTTTTGCTGATAAAAAATGAAGCTAAAATAATACCAGTTATATAAGAAGGCATCATCCAGTTTAGTTTTACCCAATAAATAGGTGTTAAACAGAAGAAACCAACAAAAGTAGGAATGAAAAACGCTAGCAAAAACAATATTTTAGTGCTTGGTAATTTAAATTTAGTTAAAGCACGTTTTACATATTTATAGGTAAAAAGCCAAAAGACACCAAATAGAATTGGAACTAATAAGAATAACTGATGTCCAATAGCTCCAAAAAAGAAACCAAAGTTTAATTTAAATTTAGAGATACTGCCTGTTCTTTGTGTAGATTGAAAAAGAAAAGAAACAAAATCATTTTCATAATTCCATATCCAAATAGGAGCAGTTGTTAATATTGATATTGTTAAGCAAATCCATAACCAAGGGGACAGTAATAGTTTTCTATGGGTATTAGAAAAACATAAAAAAGCTAATAATCCAATTTGTAACAATAAAGCAGTGTATTTACTGTCAAAAGCTAAACCCATAGCGATTCCTCCTAAAAGCCAATACAATTTCTTTTCTTCAAAAATAGCTTTATATAAGAAAAATACACTCAAAGACCAAAATAGCAACAAAGGTACATCAGGAGTAGAGTTAAAAGATAGTATAGAAATAAATAAAGTTGATGTTAATAATAAGGTAGCAATATTCGCTTTGTAGTTAGAAGTGAATTTTATAGCTAATTTGTAAAAAACAAAAATAGTTAAAGAACTAATAACAAAATCAGAGAGCTTAATTACAAAAACAGATTGTCCAAAGACTTCCGAAAACAAACGTAATTGATAACCAATCATACCAGGATGATCAAAATAAGATAAAGATAAGTTTTGACCATACATATAATAGTATGCATCTTGTGGCATTAATCCCATAAAAGGTAATAATAAGAAACGAAAAAGCTGATAACCTAGAATCCAGCTTAAAGTTGGTTTGTTTTTTATAAAGCTCAATAAGTAATTCATTATTGTAATATTTCTTAAATAATAAGTTTGGGAAGCAAAAGTAATAGTTCTAAAATTAACAATCAAAGAGATTGCTTTAAGTAGGATTTATATTTAGTAGCATACTAAATATTTGTTTTGTTGATATAGTTGGTTTTTGTCTATTTATAGGGATGTGATGAATAAAAACTCTTTAAATAAAGAGGGATGTGACCTATGAGAAAAAGTTGTGTCTTATAATTAGAAGATAAAATATAATTCCTTAGATAAGTAATAATCCCCGTTAGACAAAAAGGTTTCTAGAGAGAATATTCCTCAATATACAAGATAAGGAGCCTTTTTTTTAGTTATAGAGGAGAGAAAAAAATAAAGATATAGTATTTAAATTTTTAAAATAAGTTTTGGTTAGTAAAGAGATAAGTCTTGGGCGTAAGTCCGAGGCTTTTTTTAGTTAAAAGGAGTGTTGGTTTTAGGTATGTATAAAAAGTTGTATTTTTTTAGGGTTTTATTTGTCGGATTTTAAGGGTGTTAGAGGAGATAAGAAAAAAACATAAAAAAGGTTATTGTTATGTTAGAAAAGGGTTGTAGTTTTGCATCCGCTAAGGGAAATGCGTAGTTATTTTCTTAGGTAAAAGTTCATTGAATGATTGTTATGTAGGTTTAAAGTTAAGGTTAAAAAATAATTAATTTTTCTTTGTTTAGGGATAAAAAAAGCTTGTATATTTGCAATCCGTTTTAGGTAACGAAGTTCATAATAAATATCGCGAAAAAAACTTTTCAAAAACATCAAATTTAATTTGG
>SIHP01000016.1 GCA_004762155.1 Flavobacteriaceae bacterium | reverse complement strand
AAAGCAGAGTAGAGCCTGTTTTTGGTGTGCTGACTCAATATTTAGGCTTACGAAAAATAAACACCAAGGGTTTATCGCAAGCAAATAAGGTAATGCATATGAGTGCAATTGCTTATAATTTGAAAAAGTACCTGAAGTTTATCAAAAAAAAAACAAAAAGTAATAGGAAAGTAGTTGCTGTTCAGTTTTCTTTAAATATCTCAATCATGTGCTTTAAAATAAAGAGTTTTAAGCAACTGAAAAGTTGGTGTTTTTAATTTATTATGTAAAAAAATAAGCCCTTAAAAAGGCTTATTTGAAGTTGTGTATTTTAGTTTTTTTGACTTGTGCAACGGTTACTTTTGTTGCAAAACAGTGTTTTGTATTTGAATCAGCGAGCTTGTTTCCGTTTGCGTTAGCATCTTTTTTGAATTTGCTTAAGTCTATTTTTCAGGCATTATTCTATACTTTTTATTTTCGTAAAACCTTGTCTATTTCAATTAAGGCTGTACCTTTCTAGATTTTTTAATAGATATCATCAAAGTTTATTGTTTTAACATAATCGTTGAAAGCACCTAAATCTTTCTTTGCCAAAAATAGATGAGAGTTTGCATTGTAATCGCCTCCGATGATAATGTCAACATCTTTTATATTGTATTTCCACATTCCAATAGCATCCTTATTTAAACCGTCTGACAATACTGAATCTTCATTATCATCCATATAATCCACGAGAGCTGAAAGCTCTTCGCTGTCGTCCAATGAAACCCCAAATAAACTGATGATGTCAGTATTTTCTGCTTCCAAGTTTTTACTAGCATACTTGAGTATTACCTGATTAAACATTGCAGGTGATGCATTTTCATCGAATTCATTTCCTTCGTAATTCTTTTCATATTCAAGATCTTCATTGTTTTCTTTGAAAAGTTCAGTTAACGAAGTGAAAGAACTTTCTTCAAATGTGTAATTTTGTTTCGTTTCCATATTGTTATATTCAGTTATTAATATTATCTACGTTTACCTTTATCTTGTTTTATTGAAAAGTCAAATCATTTTGATTTGACGGACTTTGTAAATATAAACTAACTTTTAGATTAAACACAAAACCCGAATTAATTATAGATATTCTTGCAAACAATATTTTGTATTTGAGTCAAGGAGTTTATTTCCGTTTGCGTTAGTATCTTTTTTTCAGGTTGTTAAATTTCCACAAAATCTTGTTTCCGTTTTGTTCTGTCAAATTAAGATTTCACATTATAAGCTACTTTTTTAATTCCAGAATTAGTTTAGTTCCTCAAAATCTATTCTGTTTTATTCTGCCAGATTAGAATTCTGTTTATCAAAACCTTTTTTTCTCATTTTTACAAACGGTTTAAAATTCCCGAAAAATCGCATTTCAGTCTATTTAGTCAAAGTCAATTTTTAAAATATTTAAGAGAACTTTAAGAGACTGAATTTCTCTAATTTTTCATTGTTTGCAACAATTATATAAACGCAATTAATTGTTTATATATCAAATATAAATACATTAATTCAATTCATTAGAAGATTTTTGTCCTTTTAGCCAACAATTTAAATTATAAATTGTTGTTTCAGTAATATTAGTTATTGCTTCTTCAGTAGCAAAAGCCTGGTGAGGTGTTAATAATACTTTAGGATGATTTATGAGAGTTTTTAAAACTTCATCTTCTATTCCTTCTTGAGTATGATTGTAAAAAAACATACCGCTTTCTTTTTCATAAACATCAGTAGCATACCCTTTTATTAATCCACTATTTAAAGCTTCTAATAAAGCAGTTGTTTTTACTATTCCTCCCCTACCAATATTAACTATAATAACATCTTCTTTTTTAATTTTCTGAAGAAAGCTTTCATTAATTAAATAATGTGTTTCAGATGTAAGAGGTAAACTAATTATAATAACATTTGCCTGTTTACATATATCATCTTTAGAAACATAAGTCACATTAAAATCACGTATTAATTCTTCATCAGTTTCTATATCATTTACAAGAATATTACAATTAAAACCATGTAAAATTTTAATAATAACACGTCCTATTTTTCCAGTACCTAAAACAGCTACTGTTTTCTTTTGTAAATTAGAACCAATAAGGTTATCTAATGTAAAATTGTAGTTTTTTACTTTTTCATTAGCTAAAATAAGATTCCTTTTAAGTGCCATTAAAAGAGCTATAGCATGCTCTGCTATTGCATTTGGAGAGTATTTTGGACTATTAGCAATTGTAAAACCATAACTCTTCGCTTCTTTTATATTTATATTATCATAACCAGCAGAACGTAATGTTATGTATTTTACTCCTAACCTGCTTAATTTTTCTAAAATAACAGAAGAAGCTTTATCTGCAGAAAAAATAGAAATTGCTTTAAAACCTTTACTTTTTATAATTGTTTCTTCTGTTAATCGTTCCTTTGTAAATGCTAACTTGATAGTAGTGTTTTTTGCAGCTAATTTTAAAAAAGGAATTTCAAAAGACTTAGCACTATATACAAGTACTTTCATAATTTTATATTAATAGAATAATTACTAGCTTCAGTTTTAAATATTTTACTTATAAAGTAATAATTCATCCTCTTTTAAACTTTTTGTAAGTATGTGAATGTATTCGTTAATATTCTTTTTCATTTTTTTTGCTTCATGAATTTCTATTTCTCCTCTCCATAATAATTCTCTTTCTTTTTCTGGACAAATACAATACAAGGATGTTTCTGTAATATATACTGCATAATCTTCTTTTTTTCCTTTCTTTTTTAAGTATAAATATTGATTCCCATAATAATAATCTTCAAAAGTTTGATTGCCTTTCATGTATTCATAATACAATCTGGAGGTATAAAACCTTTTCTCTTTGCCTATGATTTTAGTTAATAAAATAGCATCAAAGCCAGCCTCTAACAACTTCTTTTCAATAGCATTAAGTTCCTGTATTGTTTTCTTCTCTTTTGTAAAAGAAGATTCAAAAAAATCGATACTTTTTACGGCTCTAACGTCTTCAGATTCTAAAACAGTTACCAATTCTTTTTCAAACATAGTTCTTAGTTTTGTATCTGAATTTAAACCTATAACCAAGATTTTATTTGCTTGAAAAACATCTATTTCTGGGTTCTTATATTGTTGTATCATTCTACTAGAAGAGCAACCTATAATACTAAAAACAGTAAGGATTAAAAGAAGTATATTTTTCATTTTTAATTATTTTAAAGCATTAATAAGTAGTTTATAATATAAAACTACAACCAAATGAATAGTATCGTCTATGACAATTATTATCTATTTTTTTTAAGTTCTAATTTCTTAAATCATGAAGTGCTAATACAGGTACAGTTGCATTATAACCTAAGTTTTTTACCATTGGCTTTGTAAAAACAGAATCAAAAAAAGTATGTTTTTTATTTATAAATGTTATCATTTCACTTTCACGGCTTTGTACAAATAGGTTCAGCGCTTTATTAACATCCGAATCTTCTAAATAATGAAATGTATATGTTAGACCATCTAAACACTCTTCTAATAATATTTTTTTCTCTTTTTGATCTTCAGATAATTCTTCTTCTTTTGCAATATGTAAAATCCTTACAGGTGCATTTGTAATTTTTGTAATTTCATATAAGTATTGTAATTCTCTACGTTTGTAATGTGTTCTAAAACTAGTAGGAAATACTATTTCATTAGGCTCTTTAAAACTTACATCACTTGGTATCATAAGCACTGGACAGTTTCTTACTTTTTCCATCATCTCTATAGTATTGCTTCCTAAAATAGTATCAACATCATCAGTAGCACCTTTGTTACTAACAATTACCATTTCTATATCTTTCTCTTCAATAAAATATTTTACGGCTTCTAAAGGAGTATTGTAAGAACTTACTGTGTAATAATTATGTTTATCATTCTCTCCATGAACTTTAAGTTTCACTAACAACTTTTCAAGACCTAAATAAGATTTTTCTTTTGCTTTTTCATACAAAGGTTGTCCTGGTTCTGGAACTATTAATGTATCTATAGTATATGCATTTGCTTGAAAAGCATTTAATATATAAAAATCTACTTCTTCGTTTTTGTATAATTCACTTGCGTATATAATAGCTGCCCATGAATTTTTTGAAAAATCGGTTGGTAATACTATCTTTTTTTTCATAATAAATATATTTTAAGTTATTGATTATTTCAAAATTACAAATGAAAACAGTCTTGAAAAATGATATTTATCAGCTCCTTAACTTTCTATTATTTCTTCTGATGGTAACACTAAAAAAGGCACTTTGGTATGATATACCATTTGATTAATTATTGGTTTAAAAAGTAAATTTTCTAATAAAGTATGTTTATTATATAGCATTACTAAAAGATTTACCTTATACTTCATCTCAAATATTTCTATTGCAGCAATAACTTTTTGTCCTTTAGAAACATAAAATGTATGTGCATTTTCTTTAAAATAAGCATCTAAAAAAACCTTAATTTCTTTTTGTTTTTCTTCCAGAGGACTATTTTCATATGCTTTAAGAATATGTATTTTAGAGGAATACTCTTTACTTATTTCTTTTATAAGTGATAAGTGTTTATTTGTTTTGCTTACCTCATAATCCGTAGGAAATAAAATCTCTTTAGGTTTTTCATATTCAAAATCGTCAGGAACTACTAGTAATGGGATTTTTATATTCTTAATAGCATCCATTGTATTGGTACCTATAAAAATTTCTTTAGCACCTGTAGCTCCCTTGGTTCCCATGATAATTAAATCAATAGTATTTTTGTCTACAGCTTCATTAATCCCTGATATCAATAGGTTAAAGGAAGCTATTGTAAAAAACAAATGATTAGCGTTTTGATATTCTTCTTTTAATCTATTTTTAGTTTTTTGCAATTTTTTCTCAACTTCCTTTTTCTCTATTTCATGTAAATAAACTAACGGGAAATTCATCATCATACTTTCTCCTCCAATATTTGTTGGCATATAAGTATGTAGTATATAAAATTCACACACTACATCTTTATATAATTTAACCGCATAATCTATAGCATTATTTGCGTTTTCAGAAAAATCAGTCATTAATAATATACGTTTCATAAGTGTTTTTTTTATTTACGATATAAGTTTTGAAGTACTAGAAATGGTATTTTTATTTCTAGTCCTATTTTTTCAATAGTAGAATTGTATAGAATATTTTCTAAATAAGAATGTCGTTGATTTACCATAACCAGCATATCTGGTTTATTATCAATAATAGTTTTATTTATAACTTTTGTTAAATCTTTTCCTGGTTTTTGTATAAAAGACACTTTATTATCTCGTAAAGAACAATCTAAAAAAGACTTATTATCTAATTGTCTATGAGATAAATTTGTAAACTCAGAAACATATAAAAAATTAATTGTAGCCATAAAACTCATAGCTATACTGCTTAATAATGTAAGCTCACGACCTTTAAAAGGAAGCATATAATCTGTAGGGAATATTATTTTCTGTGGATGCTTGCTTGTATATTCTACAGGCACCGCCAAAACAGGACATTTTACATATTTAATTACTTGTAATGTATTGCTACCAAAAGTAATTTTTCTTTTTGCAGTTTTTCCTTTTGTTCCCATTATTACCAGATCCATATTATCTGTTTCTACAATTTCATTAATTTCATCAACTAAACTTGTAAAACAAGAAACCCATTTATATTTATGTTTTGGATTGGGATAATTTTTATGTATTGCAGCAATTTCTTTTTTTAAATCTCTATCTGCACTTCTTTGATATGCATATTTAAATTCCTCAAAATTCGCTCTCGTCATTTCCTTTGTTTCTCTATAAACATCATCTGCATAAGCATGCATGAGTGTTATTTCACACATATCATACTTAAACAAACCAATAGCATATTTAATAGCATTGGATGATGTTTCTGAAAAATCGATTGGAATTAATATTTTTTTCATTTTAAAGTAGTTTATGGTATACCTCAAAAGTAGATTGATAAACCTATATTTAAAATGACATTCATCAGTTTAAAAAAATCAAGCGCAATATTCTTTTATTTTATTCGTGTAATATTAGAAAGGGAATTTTTAAATGATAACTCATTTTAACAACTCTTTGGTTGAATAATAGTTTTTGAAAAAAATTTAAGTTTTTAGCAATCATAGCAATCATATCTATTTCCATAGTATCAATAAAAGATTGTATTCCTATTGCTAATTCTGGCTGCTTAACTTTATAAAACCCTACAGAAGAATCTTTAAAAAAATCTTTTAAATACGTTCTATTTGTTTGTTGATAAGAGGATAATGAGAGTTTACTATTTACAACTCGCAATACACTAAGGTTAGATGCATGCAAAGTAATAATACTTGAAAGTGTATTTAAAATTTTAGGCTTAAAAATAAAATTATAATCTGTTGGAAAAACCACATTCAAAGGTTTTTTATAAACCGTTGCTTCTGGTATTATCAGTAAAGGATATTTAACTTTAGTTATAACAGCATCAGTATGACTTCCAATAATTTTATTTTTTGTTTCTGATTTCCCTCTACTTCCCATCACTATTAAATCTACAGTATAATCAAATGCAATTTTTTTAATCCCTAAAGTAAAATTTGATTCAAGATGAACTACTTCTATTTCATGCGCACTAAGGTTGGATGAACTTGCCAACATTTTTTTTTTCACTAAAGCTAATTGATTACTAACAAAATTAGAGTTTAACATTTCTCCACTTGCATAAGAATGCTGTGTTTCTAGCATAGGTGGTAAATTATCTGATGTTATAATGTGAGCTAAAACATAGGTAACAGGTTTTTTACTATAAAATGCTATTATATAACTAATAGCATTCCATGCATTCTCTGAAAAATCTGTTAGAATTAAAATTTTTTTCATCACCAATACTTAATTTTAACAAAAGTATTGAGCAATATTTATTTAAAAAATGACAAATATCAGTTTTAATTTATTCTATTTCTTGAAGAGCTTCTAGGTTTATTATTTTAATATTTCGGCCTTCTATTTCTATTAAATTCTCTTTTTTAAATCCGGAAAGTGTTCTTATTAAACTTTCTGTAGCAATACCTGCAACGCTTGCTAAATCGTATCGAGAGATTTTAATAGCTTCGTTTGATTTTTTATTTAAAACTTCAGAAAACTGTAGTATTGTTTGTGCCGTTTTTTTACGTACAGAACTATAAGCCATTTGCAACAATTGCTCTTTAATTTCTAAAATATTATCTGTAAGCACATTCATTATTTCTAAAGACACATTTGTGCTTTTACTTAAAACCTCTTTTAAATGCTCTTTAGAAATACCCGTTAATGTAACATTTTCAACTGCTGTAGCAGATTCTTGATAAGGAACAGTACCTATAAAAGAAGTAAAACCTAAAAAGTCATCAGCTTTATGTAGCGCTGTAATTAACTCTTTTCCTTTTTCATCCATTTTATGGCTTTTTATAACACCTTCTAAAATCAGATAAATTTTATTTGAATGTGCTCCTTCTTTATATATACTATCTCCTTTGGAAAATAGCAACTCTTCTCCATTATCATCAAAAAAGTTTTTAAGTTCATGTAAATTTCTTACTCCTTCTTCTTCATTTTTTTTTTTAGATTCTTCTGAAATTGCTTTATTCAAAATTTCAGATTTTGCTAACCTACTTTCTATAGCACTAATTAATTCTTCTTCTTCAAATGGTTTTGTTAAATAATCATCAGCTCCTAAATCCATTCCTTTTCTTACCTCACTTCGTTCCGTCTTTGCTGAAAGAAAAATAAATGGAATGTGCATTGTTTCTTGATTTGCTGATAACGCTTCTAGTACACCATAACCATCTACTAAAGGCATCATAATATCACAAACAATAATATCAGGTTTGTGTTGCATTGCCATATCTATTCCAACTTGTCCGTTAGGTGCGGTAATTACATTATAATCAGACAACTCTAATAACTCTGCAGTGTTTTCTCTTAATGCAAGATCGTCTTCAACTAATAGTATTGTTTTCATAATTTACTTAGTTCTTATGTATTGGAATAGTTACTACAAAGGTACTTCCTTTATTTTCTTTACTTATAAATTTAACGCTACCTTTTAAATTTTCCAAGTGACTTTTAACAATATTTAAACCAATACCAGTACCTTGAGAAGTTACCGCATTTTCGGCTCTAAAATACCTGTTAAATATAAATTTTTGCTCTTCTTTAGGAATACCTATTCCTGCATCTATAATTTCTATTTCCATATTATTAGTGAGCATGTTTACATTAATTTTTATACTCGTGTTTTCAGGTGAGTATTTAATAGCATTACTGACTAAGTTGGTTAATATTAATTCTAAAATTTTTTCATCAAACTCAATAACCATATCATCAATATTATCTGGATAGATAATTTTTTGTCCCTCTTTTAGTAACATATTAGCATCATAAATAACTTCATTTATAACTTTACTTAAAGAAAAAACAGACATTTTATAGTTGATTTTCCCTTTATCTAATCTTTCTATAGATAAAAAATCATTAATAATATTGTTTAGGTATTTGACTTTATTTTTAATTGTATTTACATGTTTAACTCGCTTATCTTGTTGCGCTGTTTTTGTATATTTTCCTATAAGTGTAGCTGAAGACAACATACCTGTAAGTGGTGTTTTAAATTCATGAGATACAAGCGATAAAAACTTTGTTTTCAATTCATTTAAATCTATTTCTGTTTGCAAAGCCTCTTGTAGTTGAAGTGTACGTTCTTCTACAGTTTTCTCCAATCTTTCTGTATAATTAATTCGTTCAGTTATGTCTAGTATAATAGCTACCAAAGTTTCACTATCAGCTGTGTGAGATGTCTGTAAATGTATTTCTACAGGATAAGTAGTTCCGTTTTTACGTTGATGTTTTGTGGTAAAAACAAGGTTCGCTTCTGTTTTATCTAATAAAGGTTTTATAAAATCTTTAAATTGAGTTTCTGTATATTCTGGTTTTATATCTATAGGAGTTAATTGTGTTAACTCTTCTAAACTGTAACCTATGTTTTGTTGCGCTCCTTTGTTTGCATTGATAAAACGTAAGGTTTTAGCATCAAAAATAAAAATCTCATTAAGGGTTTCATTAAAAATATTAGCCCAATGTTTTAATTCATCTTCTGCCTTTTTTCGTACTGATATATCTGTTATCAGTGCCATTACGTAATCATTATTATTTATAGTAAAAGGATTAAGACCAGCTTCTACAGGAAAAGTTGTTCCGTCTTTTCTGAGTCCGTGTAAATCACGACCATGACCCATTTGACGTTTTCCAGTATGTTTAAAAAAACCAGAAACATGACCAGGATGTACATGATGGTATTTGTTTGGAATTAAGATTTCTAATGTTTTATTATTTAACTCTCCTTTATTATAACCAAATAATTGATCTGCAGATTCATTTGTAGCAACAATAATTCGTTGCTTGTTTACTATAATAATTCCTTCTGAAATAGCATCAGAAAGTATTCCAAAAACATTACTAGTATTCTTAAATATTTCCATACATACGAAGGTAATATTTTTTTAGGGCAACTGACAAATATCATTTTCTTACGAGAACTGCTCTATTACTTTTACAAAAAAAATCATCATGTTTACAATTGAAAAACCAACGATACTTTTTTATCAAAATTTAGGACTCTTATTTTATGCTATTGCAGCTGCTGATAAAGTAATACAAAAAGAAGAATTTGATACGTTAAAAGAAACCATAAAGACACAATGGAATAGTTTTGAACAAACTAAAGATAATTATAACGAACTAGTTACGTATCAAATGGAAATTGTATTTGAATGGTTTGACTACGAAAAAAGAGATGCTCAAGAATGCTTTAATAGTTTTAGTGAATACGTGTTAAAGCACCCTAAAACCTTTACCCTTAAAAAAAGAGCCTTGATTATTAAAACAGCTACAGCAATTGCTAATTCTTTTTCTGGTAAAAATAAAAGCGAACTTATTATGCTTGGTAAACTAGTGCTACTTTTTAATAAATTAAAAAACTAATACAATGAAACATATCTATTTATTAATACTTCTAAGTATTTTTTCTTGCAAAGAAACTATAAAAACTGAACCAACGATCTCAAATAATAAACCTAACGATGTTATTTCTGAAGTAACTAATGATTCAATAATTTTATCTGAAAAAGCTATTACTTTGGAGTTGAAACAAAAAAGGTTAATAGAAAAAAGTGATCATAGAAATCAACTTCAGCAGTTAATTATTCAGGAAAAATATTTCAAACAAACACCTTCTTATATTGTTGATTTTAAGTACCCTTTACTTAATGAAACTATAAATCCTGTTTATGCAAATTTTAACGAATATATTAAAGAGAATTATGTTGATATTTTAGGTACCGAAGCTGATATTTTAAAAAGTAAAGAAGCTTTATGTGATACAATAAAGAACAATCGATTTAAAGAAACTCGATACATAGATTATAAAGTATATCACGTAAATCATCAACTGATAAGTATACTTTTTTACAAAGAAAACTTTTACTCTGGCACTTTACATCCTACTTATTCTTTTGATTGTATGAACTTTAATTTAAACAAAGGCGTATTTATGAGTTATGAAGATTTTTTTAAAAGAGGATCTGAAGATGAGTTTGCTGAAATTTTAAATAAAGAAATTACCAATCAAATAATGAACGGAGATATGTATTATGATTGTTGGGAAATCTCAAATGACGCTTTTTTTGATTATAAAAACAACTTTGTAATTAATGATAATTTTGTGGAGTATTATTTTGATGATTGTGTAATGTGTCCTGCTTATACTGGTAGTTATTCTATTAAAATACCTATTGTAAAATTACTTTCTATTGTAAAAACACACAACGCTAACCCTTTAATTATATAACTATTATGAAACCATATGCTTATATATATCTTAATTTCACATTATTTAGAAGAAAACTTTGGAGTAACAAAAGTGATGCTATTGATATACCTTTAACGGCTAATATAATTGGTACTGCTACGGAAAATATCTTTAGACGGTTTTCTACATCATAAGAAAGAATTAATAGCACTAAAAACTAAGTTAATAATATTGTCAAAAGCTTGTTATTTATATTTTATCTGACTTCCATTTCATTAAATTTACTATTAAAAATACACTTGCAATACTTACCAACAGTAACATAAATATTTCTGAAATATTATTACTTTCATGAATAATAGCTTCAAAAAAATGATAAACATTATAAATCCCAGCAATAATAGCCCAGATAAGTGATATTATTTTAAACCATCTTTTTGATACTTCAATAGTTAATAAAGTGAATAACAAACATACACCTTCAAAAAGAATTCTGTAAATGTGATGTGCTAAAGGTACTTTACCTGTTGCTCCTTCTATTATTAGCGTTTCATTATAATATATATTAAATAATCCGTAAATATGATGTACAATCCATCCTATTGCTAGAAAAATCCAAAGTATTATTATTTTTAATTTCATTGGTATTTGATTATTATTCTCTGAAACCCTCGATTTAGTTTCAGTAGGTTTTAAGTTTATTTCTGCTGCTTCTAGTAATTTTTTCCTATTTTTAAAATCTAAAGGCGCTTTTGTAAAAGAGCTTTCTTCCTTTATGCTTGGTTTTATTTTAAAATAAATTATAATTGCTATTAAAGCTATTCCTAACCAAACTAGATCGATAGTTAAAATTTCAAACTGTTGATTTTTATATGTATTCCAAATCCAATTATTATAAAACACACCATTAACTAGTGGAACTAAAAAGCCTAAAATGGCTCCAAGTAATAGCGTTATTTTATTAGTGAAATAGTTATCTCTTTTATACCTGAAATATAAAATGAAAACAAACCAGCTAAAAAAATAAAACAGATAAAGAGATGTTTGTTGGCTTTTAAAAATACCATTAGTAAACTTTACAAACAAAAAAGTTAAAGCTGTTACCGGCAACATTGTTAATGTTGAGGCGATGTATATATGCCCTACTTTAGCGGTAAAATAACGTTGACGTAAAGTCATACTTTTTTTATTTCTAGCCTCAATCCAAATTAAAACACCAGAAATAATTACAAAACAAGTAATCAATGCTAAGATGAAGTACATTATTTTCATTACTACACCTCCAAAAGTTGCAAAATGTAATCTTCCTAATAACCGTTGAGACTCTGCTAAATAATCTGACTCATATGGATTATTAACTTGTTCTTTTTTTCCCGAAAACACGTCATATGTTATACTACCTAACCCTATAAATCGTTTACTATCTTTTAATTCACCAGTAATTATAAACTTCATATTAGTGCCTCCATAATTTTTAATAAAACATCGAGTAACTGAAAAATTGTCCCATATTTTAACTGTCTCTTTAACAAAAGGATTTAAAGCTGGTATAGTTTCATTTGAAGTAGTTAACCATTCGTAAGTTTTTATATCTGGACGTAAATCGGCTATTAATTTATCTTGATCTCCATTATATAAAAAATTAGCAGGTAATAACACTAGAAGACTCAATCCAAAATAAGCTCCAGTAACAGCAAAAATAAATTGATATGGCAATCCTATGATTCCTAAAGCCGTATGAGCATCTGTCCAAATTCTTTTTAAACTTACTTTTGGATTGAATTGATAAAAATTTGAAATTATTTTTCTCCAATGTACTATTACTCCAGTTACTATAGCAAAAAGAAAAAAAATCGCCACAAACCCTGCCAAATAAATACCTATATAAGGTATTTGGCTAAAATAATGTAGACGAAATAAAAATTCTCCTAAATGATATTGTTCTTCATATCTTTTTACTTCTAAAGAACCGGTATCAATAAAAAGAAACTGTCTTTGCTGGTCAATTTCACCTGTAATAGTATCTTTCTGTCCAGTTAAAGATATTGACATTTCATCATCTAAATTCCCTAACCTTAATTGAATATCTCGTCCTCTTAAATCATATGTTTTATTTACATGTTCAAGAATTCTATCAAAGTCTATCGTATGTTTTTCTATATGACTAATTGACTTTGAATTTTGCCAAACTTTTATTTCTTCTCGAAATAAAGCAAAAGCACCAGCAAAAAAAATAACATATAACGCAACACTTATAACAATACCACTAACTGTATGCGTATTAAAAAAAACATTGTAATTTCTTCTACTCATTATACAAAAGGATTATTTTGCATACCTACACGATAAATTACGTAAAGTATTACTGCAATTAGAATATATATTACCCAAACTTTCCATCCATCTTCAAATAAGAAAGGAAGAATTAAAAAAACGGTCCACACTACAAAGATGGTATATATAGATGTTATTAATACTTCTTTTGGATTTGGTAAGTATAACGGTAAACACAAATGTAATAACGCTGTAAGTATGTATCCACCAATAAGACCCGCAGTTATTTTTGCTATTTTTTGCCACGGAGATTGTGTTAAATATTTTGGATTAGCAGGCATTAGAAAAAAACATTTTCAATAGTTAATAATAAAATAAACGACAAAACAATCGTTTTATAGCTAATTAATTTCAATGGCTTTATAAGTATCAACAAACTTAAAATAGTTGATAGCGTTATAAGCCAAAATAAAACACCACTTGTAATTCCGAAATAAAAACTACACAAAAACAATGATATTAATAAAATAAAACAACCTACAATCTTAAAAACTGTAGGTTGTTTTTGTATTAATTGTTCAACTATAAATCTATTAGATAAAATAGCTTTTTTTGAGGTATTTATTAGGATTGAACATCCTAATAACATAAAAAAAACAATAGTAGCAATCATAATAACTTAATAAATAAACAATTAATAATTCTTTAAAACTTGTAACTAATAGTTCCTAAAAATGATCTAGGTGCTTGCGCATTTACTGTACCCCAACCATTATAATAAATTTCATTTGTGAAGTTATTTGCTTTTACAGCCACTCTAAAATTTTTAATGTTATAATAAATACTAGCATTAAACAGCATATAACTCGGTATTGTAAAAACACCTGCAACACTATTATTTCTTGATAAATTTTCTGAAGCACCATTAAAACCTAAACCTAAACCAAAGTTTTTTGCAAAACTACTGTCATCAAATTTATAATCTGCCCAAAAATTATATAGCCTTTCCGCACCTGCTTCTGTTGGTCTTCTACCTAAAAATTCTACTACCTCTCTACCAGCTTCACCAGTTACAGGATCTATTGCCTTTTCACTATAAACATCTGTATATTTTCTATCGTTAATAGAATAAGAACCTCTAATATTAAGATTTTTTATTGGACTTGTATTTATTTCAAATTCAAAACCTTTACTTATACTCTCTTCCATATCAATTGTTACAGGGAATAATATTGTATAAGGATCAGTTGTTGTAAAATCATTTACAGTTATATGATAATAACTAGCGCCTAAATTTAATCTTCCGTTAAATAAATTTGTTTTTACACCACCTTCAAATTGTACCGCTTTTGTCGGTTGAAAAACATCTACACTACCAGTACTTAAATTAACTTCTGGATCAACATTTACAAAACCTGTTTGGTAATTTCCAAACACAGATAGTTTATTTTTTATAGGTTGGTATAAAATACCTGCATTTGGTGATAAAGTTGTTTTAGTATAATCATCAGCTGTAGTTGACAGATTACCATCTTGTATAAAATGATCCAAACGCAAACCTACATTAACTGTTAATCTTGGAGTAATATTAATTACATCAGAAAAATAAGCGGCAAGTGTTTGTGATTTTAAATTACTTACAAATGGATCAATTTGATCAAAATTTTCTTGAACCGCATTTGCATCCGCATCATAAGCTGCATCAGGTGTAAAAGTTGTTGAGATTACATCTCCATTTGCTGATAAGAAAGCATCAAAATAAGGAAAGGTAGAAAAATTAGATTCTATAGCTTCAGAAAAAGGAGATAAGCCTAAAGCATTAAATGTAGCCATTAATTGTGGAAAATTAGAGGTAGAAGTAAGCTCTGTATTTCCGTTAACGTTTCTACTATTTCTGGCATTACTAATATAATCAACTCCAACAACCATTCTATTTCTAATATTCCCTATCTTAAAATCTCCAATGAAATTTTGCTGTAAGTTAAATCTAGTTTCACTAGCATCTCTTTCACTATACACACGAGTAAACGACTCTGATGTTAATAATGTTGAAGCTTCTTGTAACATTGGGTTTATTAGTGGATCTATTTGAGAATTAATAAAACCTAAAGTAGCATCATCTAATCCTAAATAGTTAAGTTGATCTGTTATTGATGATAATAATAGTAAGCCTGCAGCTCCTCCATCAAATTGATATTGATATAAACCACTTGTTTGTGCATAACTACTAGAAAATGCTGTTTTTGATGTCCAAGTATCAGATATTTTATAATCAAAAATAGCTCTAGTATTAAATGTTGAATTGTCTAAAGTTATATCATTAGAAGTAAATGATTTATTTGGATCAATATTTAACTCATCAATATTAGTAGCCACAAGTGGAATACCTTGTCTTAAAAATAACATTGAAGGGTTTGTTGATTCTGTTTGTGAATATTCCATATTCATGGATATATTTAATCTATTGTTTACTCTATGTGACAAAGAAGGTGCAATAAAAAATGTATTTTTAAAACCTGCGTCTTGAAAACTATCCTGTGTTAAATAAGATGCATTTACTCTAAAAAAGGGTGCATTATTTTTTCCTAAAGGAGTATTATAATCTAAAGAAATTCTATTTAAACCAAAAGAACCTCCAGTATAAGAAATACTTCCTCCTTTTCCTTCAAAAGGTTTTTTAGTAACCACATTAATTAAACCACCTATAGACGTTTCTGTACTACCAAACAATGTAGCTGAAGGACCTTTTATAACCTCAATACGTTCTATATACGATGGGTCTATAGCACTAAATGTAACACCTGCAACTCCATCTACCATTCTAGGTTGTAAACTAAAACCTCTTGATGCAAAATATGCAGTACCATTTCCAGGAGCTCTACCTGTTCCTTCCCATAACTTATATATACCTGTAGCATTTGCCATTGCTTCATCTAAGTTTGTAACCACTTGTGACTCTAATAATCCAGAAGTAACGGTTGAATAAACATGAGTGTTTTCTAAATCTTTTAATGGTAATTTAGATACATAAGCTGTTTTTTTACGAGAAAATTTATTCCCTTTTCTTTCAAGAACAACTTCTTGTAACAATTCATTTCCTTCATATAAAATAACATCAGATAATTCTACTGGTGCATTTATTTTTATTTCTTTTGTTTTAAAACCTATAAAGGAGATTTGTAAAGTATAAGCACCTTTTAAATTATTGATTTTAAATTTACCATCATTATCTGTTTTTACTCCTTGAGTATTTTCTAATAAATACACATTAGCATCTACAATGGAATTTCCATAAGTATCAATTACTCTACCTGTAACATTACCTTTTTGTGAAAAAACTTGAAAAGAAACAACTAATAATATTAAAATTATTAACTTATTTTTCATTTTATTTAGATTGAATTAAAATTATTTTTTTTGCGAAAATAATTAACTTAAGATTAACTTCAAAACTTATTTAGAATAAATAAAAATAAGTGATGTTTTTTAACATTTAATATTATTATTTACTTAATGAAAAAAAATCCAGAATATTTTAGGCTAAAATATTCTGGAAAATGATGTAATTCTATTGGAGGATAAAATTGATAAATTAAAACAATGTAATTAAAGAAAAATGATACATGGAGTTTAAAGTATAATACTCAATAAAAATTGTATTTAAATAAATTATCAATTAAAATGTTATTTATGATTATTGTATTATAAACTATTTATAAAATTGCTTTCTATTATAAAAATAGTATGATAATTTGTTTCAGTAACCTACGTATTACCTATTTTTCTTTAAGAAAACTACAACAAAACTTTAACAAACACCTTGATCTCTTTTAAACGCTAGAGAAACATACTAAGTTACTTTTTTATTAATTTTTTTTTAACATTTTAACTTTTTTTCGGTTTCATTTTTGATGCCATGTAAACCTAATTAAAAACTATTTATTATGAAAAAATTATGTTTATGCTTATGCGCAATTATTTTAACTTCTAGCTTAATCGCACAAGAAAAAAGAAAGGAAGTTAGTATTAATCTTGGTTCTTCAGACAGTTATGGAATTTCTTACAGATTTGGAACCGCTAAATCATTATGGAGACTAAATCTTTTAAGTAGCTCTATCGATATTTACGATTCTCAAAACGAGCGAGAGTTTGAATTCTCAAATGGGCAAGAAAATAATATAGACTACTATGAATATGATAATTCAAATTATGGTATTGGCATAAGTATTGGTAAAGAATTCAGAAATACTGTTGCTAACAAAGTAGAGTTTAGATATGGATTTGATATTGGCTTTAATTATAATCATAGAACTAGTGAATCTATAAATAGTTATAACAACTCAACCGATTTAAGTGTTTATAAATCAAAATATAATTTTTACACTCCTTCTATTAATGGAGTTCTTGGTTTTAATTATTTGCTTAACAAGCATCTAGCTCTTGGTATTGAAGTATTACCAAAAATATCTTATCGCATTGGAAGTGAAACTACTATCAGAAACTATGACGAGGAAAGTAACATTAAAGATGATAGATCAGAAAATTCTTCATCTCTATTCTCTTTTGATTTAAACAATAATTCTGCTAGATTATCTATAGCTTATAGGTTTTAAATAATAAATAATTACAACATCAGTATTATGTTTAATACTGATGTTGTAATTATTTCATTAACTATAAACTGCTTTTTACTAATCTTAAAAATTCAGCTCTATAACCATTTTCATCTTCTCCCCTTCCTAATTTGGCTAAAGCGATAACATCTTGTTTTGATGCATTATTAAAATATTGCGATTGTCTTAATTGCATTCCAAATAAAGCTACTGCTGATGCAAATTTTAAATCATCAGAAGCAATAGATAACTTATCTTTTTGGATGTGTATTATTTCTTTACTTTTAAGTCCATCTGGTTTTTTATATCGAAACTTCACTGTAAATAATTCATCATTAAAATCTTTTGAAACCTCATCCACTTTTCTATATTTTAAATCGTTTACTTCTTTTAAATAATCTATAGCTACACCTGTAGGAACTATTTCATAAAGAGCAGTAACACTATGTCCGCTCCCTAACTCTCCAGCATCTTTTGTATCATCTATAAAATCTTCATTTGCTAACATTCTATTTTCATAACCTATCAATCTATATGCTTGTACTTTATTAGGATTAAATTCTATTTGAATTTTTACATCTTTAGCAATAGTATATAAAGTACCTCCAAACTCTTTTCCAAAAACTTTTTGTGCTTCTTGCATATTGTCTATATAAGCATGATTTCCGTTTCCTTTGTCTGCTAAAACCTCTAACTTAGCATCTTTATAATTTCCATAACCAAAACCTAAAACAGATAAAAACACTCCGGATTTTCTTTCTTCCTCTATCAATTCTTTCATTGCTATATCACTAGAAGCACCAACATTAAAATCTCCATCGGTAGCTAAAATAACTCTATTATTTCCTTGTTTCTTAAAGTTCTCTTTTGCTAGTTTATATGCCAACTTAATACCTTCACCTCCTGCTGTTGAACCTCCAGAGCTTAATCCATCTAAAGCTTTTAAAATCTTTTCTTTATTGTTTCCTGATGTTGGTTTTAATACTACACCTGCTGCACCTGCATAAACTACAATAGCAACTTTGTCTTTTCCTCTCAATTGAGTTACAAGTAGTTTAAATGCTGATTTTAATAACGGTAATTTATTTTGTGAATTCATAGAACCTGAAACATCTATTAAAAAAGTAAGATTAGAAGCTGGTAATTCTTCATTATCATACGTTTTTCCTTGCAAACCAATTTTTACAATTTTTGTGTTATTATGCCAAGGAGTTTTAGCTACTTCTGTAGTAATTGAAAAAGGATGTTCTCCTGTAGGTTGCGGATATTTATAATCGAAATAATTAATCATTTCTTCAATTTTTACAGCATCTGGCTCTATTGCCATACCATTATTAATCATTCGCCTAACATTACTATATGAAGCTTTATCTACATCTATAGAAAAGGTTGATAAAGGTGATAATGATGTTCTTTCAAAATTGTTCTCTTCTATAACGGCATAACTTTCATTATTATTAACTCTAAAATTTCCTTTATTTGTAGTAATAACTATACAACCATGTTTAGCAACTTTACCAAATTTCTTTTTAGCTTTTGATTTCTTATACTCTTTTTTATTTTTAATACTCTCTTTTGATAAGTTAGCTATAATATAATTATTCTCCTTTTTAATAGGCACTCCATCTACAATATATAAAGGTTCTTTTTTTGTATTATTCTTGACATTTTTAGTAGTAATAAGAAGTACTCCATTACTTCCTCTACTTCCATAAATTGCAGTACTATTGGCATCTTTTAATACATCTATAGCTTTTAAATTTTTAGGATTTAATTTTTCTAATATTTCATAAGAAGAAACCCTTCCATCAATAATAACTAAAGGTTTTTGAGTATTGGATACAGAACCAACTCCTCTTATTATAATAGTTGAACTACGTTTATTTTCAATATTCACTCCTACAGCTTTTCCTTGTAAAGATTCTTCTACTACATTAGATTTTATTTGGTTCACTAATTGATTTTGATATGCTTTTTGTTGTTGTCGTTTTGTCTGTCTTCTTGAAATTGATTCTCCTCTAACTCTTGAAACACTAGCTGTTAAATGTGATTTTTTAACTGTTCCATATCCAACAACAACTACTTCGTCTAAAACCTGACTATCTTCTTCTAAAGCAACTGATATAACATTTTGCTTAGCAATGGTAACTTCTTTAGTTACAAAACCTAGACTGGAAAATATTAAAACATCATTTTCTCTTACTTTTATTTTATAATTTCCATCAAAATCGGTATTCGTACCTCTCAATACACCTTTAATTATAACACTAACTCCAGGTAATGGCAAACCATCGGTTGCTGAAGTTACTGTTCCTGTTATTATTTTTTCTTGAGTTTGTGCCTGAACTTGTACTGATAAGAACAGTACAAATACATATTTGATTAGCTTATTCATAAGGTTGGTTTTTAATATTATATCTCAAAACTACTATCAATAAAAAGTAAATAAAACCTACAATGAGTAAAGTGCTTCTTTGGATGAGTTAAATAGGTTTTTTTATATTTTATTTAATTACTAAAACGCTATATCAACTTTTCGTTGTTTATTTTAGTATCACTAACAAAACTTATTCATATGAAAATCTATTATTATGTTGCTTTTCTTGCAACCTTATTTTTATGCATTAATTGTAAATCAAAAGAAGAGAAAAAAACAACTATTACATCCTCAGAAAAAAAAGAAGAAATTGCTATTAAAACTCCTGCTAAACCTATTTTTAGTTTTTCATTTGTAGGCTGTAATCGTGTTAATTGGAATGATACTGTTGATAGTATTCCCTCCACAGCAAATAGAGGTGTTTTAGAACGTATTTTTAAAGAAATGCTAGCCGAAAAAAAACAACCTGAACTATTTTTCTTTTTAGGTGATTTAGTATTGGCCGAAAGCACACTTCCAAATTTAGATACTCAATTATCAGCTTGGAAAAAGCTTTATGAAAAAAACCCGATAAGCACTTCAAACATAGAAATGGTTGCCGTACCTGGAAATCATGAAATGTTATATGGAAAAAAAACGGCTTCTGGTAAATACAAAGAATATCCGTTAAAAGGTACTACTGATATTTGGATGAAATACATGGGATCTTATTTACCTTCTAAAAGAGATTATGTTAAAGGAAAAGATAGTATTATAAATCAAATAACTTTTTCTTTTACACGACATAACACAGGTTTTATTGTTATGAATACCGATACGTATAATCCACCAACAACTGAAAACCCAAATGGTTTAGAAGGAATGATACCAACGCAATGGATTCTAAATAAAATTACCGAATATCAAAAAAACAAAGCAGTTGATCATATTTTTATTTTAGGCCACAAACCTTACTATGTATGTGGAATTCCAAAAACCGATCATAAAGGATTACCAGAAGGACCCGTTTTATGGCCAGCAATGAAAAAAGGTGGTGTTTCTGCAATGCTTTCTGCACATGTACACGACTATCAACGTTCACAACCCGGAAATGAAGGTTCATATCAAATTGTTGCTGGAAATGGCGGAAGCGAAGGTTCTGCAACCTTTTTTGGATATTCAACGATTACTATATTAGATGATGGAAATGTTCAGTTGATTTCTAAAGGTTTTGACGTTGGTACTCCGTATAATATTGTAAGTGATTCACCAACAATTGTTCGTGATGAAACTATGCTTACTTGGACAAAAAATGCAAATCCATACCCTTGTAATAATTAATTTCTAAGAATCTTACTAACACATCAAGTAAATTTACTTGACCAAAGAGAAATTAAATTTGTATCGAGATCTATTACTCGTAATGTTCTCGATACAATTTTATTCCGTTTTCACTTCATAAAATCACTCGAACTGACATTTCGTTTAATTATTTAAACAAAACGATAAAAGAATGTAAGAATTATACTTATCTGCTTCACTACAACTAAAACCTCCAACACACAATACGTGTAACTTTATTCCCTTGATGCATTGGGATTACTTTAAATTGGGTTGCTTTTAGTTTTTTTGCTGATTTTTCTAAACTTTCTACATTTTCTTTTTTTGACACCAAACTGGTAAACCATTTACTAACTTTTGGATATAAAGAACTTTCGTATAAATACGTATGTAAAAATGCTTTTTCACCACCAACATACCATAATTCATTATTATTCCCTGCAAAATTACGCACGGCATTATTTCCTAAATTACGTGTTTTTCTTCGGTTTGCACCTTGTGCTTCTTCTGCACTTTTATAAAATGGCGGATTACACATGGTTACTGTAAATGAATCCTCTTCTTCTAAAACTTCTTTTAATATTTGTGTTTCATTAAACTGCTGACGTAATTTAATTTTGGAATCCAAATCATTATCATCTATAATATCTTGCGCATAATCCAACGAATCCAAATCAATATCTGTGGCTACAAAATCCCAATTGTATTCTTTTACGCCCAAAAGCGGATAAATACAACTCGCTCCAGTACCAATATCTAACACTTTTACATTTTCTTCTCCTTTAATTAAATCCGCTAAATGATGAATATAATCTACTCTACCTGGAATTGGCGGACATAAATTATCTTCAGAAAAATGCCAATCTTTAATACCATAATGTGCAAATAACAAAGCACTATTAAAAGCTCTAACAGCTTTCGGATCTGAAAAATCTAAAGTTTTTCTATCGAATTTTTCAATAACAAATTCTTTTAATGCTGGAAATTTATCTTGTAAAAGATCAAAATCGTAACCATTATTATGTTTATTTCTTGGATGTAAAGATTTCTTCATTATAAAGTAAGTACCGTAAAATTTAAATCTAACGGTTTTAAATTGTTTTTAAGAATACTAATAAACTCTTCGCCATATTCTAAATAATACTCAGAAAAGTTTCGCTGGCGTTCTTCTAAACTTTGGTTTGGTAATAATTCATTTTGTACTAAAGTAATGGCTTCTACCAATTCTTTTTGTTTACGTTTTTCGGCACGCTGCAAACGTTTTTCTAAATTTTCTAATCCTTTTATTTGTTTGCGCTCTTGCGCATTTACTGCACCAATAAATGAAGCATCTGTTTTCTTTGCTACTTCTTTTAAAGTATTAAATTGTTCTTGTAAGACGTCTTTTTGTTTTGTAAAATCAACTTTTATTTCTGAAACCTCTTGGACTTTTTTAGTAATTAAATCGTGCTGTTTTACAAAAAGCTCTTCAGTACTTACATTTAATTTGGCTAATTTACCAGATTGCTTTTCAGAAATTACTTGTACTGAATTACGTAACAATAAGATAGGAAAAGTTACTTCAACAGCATCAAAATAGTTTTTCAATTCAAACCAATATGCTAATTCTCCTCCTCCTCCAATATAACATAGATTTGGTAAAATTACTTCTTGGTATAACGGACGCATAATTACATTAGGCGAAAATCGCTCAGGATACTTTTGTAACTCAGTCTCTATTTCATTTTTGGTAAAAGTAATTTTTGTATTATTTACGGTGTACACATCATCTTTTAAAATAATACGCTCACGTAATCCATTTATTAAATAAAACAGGTTTATTTCTCTTGGATTTACCTGAATTTTATAATCATTTTGTAAGTTTTCTATTGTTTTAGTTACTTCTTTATAAGAAATCTGCTCAAATAAGTCTTTTTTAACAAACGGAACTAATTCTTTTTTTAACAAAGCATCATCAGCATCTATAATTACCAATCCGTAATCTTTAAATAATTCGTTGGCAATATAACGAGTTGCATCCGCTAAGTTATTGTGATTTAAATACCCTTCTGTAAATAATTCTTTTAAATGAATTGCATTTCTAGAATTCCCTAAATGCTTAGAAAACTCTTTAAAAACGCCTTCTAATCCTTCTGTTGAAAAGCGACCAACTCCACCAATTTCTTCACTATTCCATTGTACTTTCTTTTGGTTGAAATTGAAGTAATTAATTTCATCAAAATCATGATCTTCACTTGCCATCCAATATACAGGAACAAAATTTTGCTCTGGATATGAAACAGTTAAATCTTCACATAAATTAATTGCTGAAATAATTTTATATAAAAAATACAACGGACCTGTAAATAAATTTAGCTGATGCCCAGTTGTAATTGTGAATGTATTTTCTTTTAAAAGTGATTGAATATTTTTAACCGTTTCGCCAGATGCTTCAATATTTTGATATTGTTTTTCTAAAACTGAAACCAAACGCTTACGCTGCTCAACGGAATTATTTGAAGATTTACTTTTCTCTTCTATTTGATCTTTAAAATTTTCCAGATTAGGAAAACGATTGTAAAATGGTTTTAAAGATTCTGTTTCATCTAAATAATCTGCTACAGTTTTTGAAAAAAAACCAGTTGCTTTAAACGATATATCTGTAATATTCATGTACGCTTTTAATTTTGGAAAAGTTTAGTAGATATGAGGTCGTAATTAAACCTATTAATTTACAAACATTTTATTATTCAATCTATTTTATTAAAAAAAGACTTAACTTCTGTGTACTTTAAAGTTTGTTACGTTTTCTCTTTCATCAAATTTTATCGTTAGTGTACCAGTGTCTATTCCGCTCTTTGCCATACCTAAATAATAATAAAATTCAGTTTTAGATTTTGATGTTGGTTTTCCTAACAGTTTTAATATATCACTTTTATTTTTCTCTTTAAGGTTATGATTATTCCTTAAACTATTCATCATATCCCAACGTAAAGACCAATCTTGCTCATTTTCAACCCATTCTATCCAATCTTTTGAATTAAATGTTTCATGAACTAAATTTCCTTTGAGAAAAAATACAGCGGAAATAAATACGCCTAAAACCAGAAAACTATACTTTATTTGTTTTTTCAACATCAATTTTAAATTAATTTACATCTAAAAAACGATTCTATTTTATAGTTTATAAATCGTTTATCAAAATTCAAAAATACTAAATTTAATTTCTCTATTTTTAACCAATTATTTAATTTAACAATGCAATTTAAACATCCTGAAGTTTTATATTTTTTAGCACTATTAATTATACCCATTTTAGTGCACCTTTTTCAACTACAACGTTATAAAAAAGTACTATTTACTAATGTTGCTTTTTTACAAAAAATAAGTATTGAAAATCGTAAAAGTTCTAAAATTAAAAAATGGCTAATTTTATTAACCAGATTATGCTTACTTGCTGCTATAATTTTTGCTTTTGCACAACCTTACTTTGGTGAAAATGCTATAAACACAAAACAACATAATTTTATTTACTTAGATAATTCTTTAAGTACAAATACTAAAGGAGAAAAAGGAAATTTACTTCAAATTGCTTCGCAAGAATTAATTGAAACTGCTTCTAAAAGCAACGAATACTCGTTACTTACAAACGATAACTATTATGCTAAAATTTCTGCTACTGAATTAAAAAGCATACTTCTTAAAACTAAGAAAACTGCTAAAAAATTGTCTGTAAAAAAAGTTTTATTAAAAATTTCAACCGAAAAGAAGCATCAAAAAAACAGTATAAACCAGCATACTTTAATATCGGATTTTCAAAACATTCCCCCAAATACGTTTGCTAATGTAAATACCAATTTATCTCTTGTTCAACAATTACCAGAACAAAAAAGTAATTTGGCTGTTGATAGTGTTTATGTAGATCAGAACAACACTAATAATTTCAACATTAATGTACTTGTAAAAAATCAAGGAACTTCAAAAGAAAACATTCCTATTGCGCTTTACAATAATAAAGAACTTGTTAGCAAACAAACGTTTAATATTGATGAAAATAAAACCAAAACCATTTCTTTTTCTATTCAGAAAACAAATGTCTTTTTAGGGGAAATAGAAATTAACTTCAACGATACTTTTAATTTTGATAACCGTTTTTACTTTTCCGTAAATGCTAATCAAAAAACAAATGTATTGGCTATTGGAAATAACAATGATTTTTTAGGAAGGATTTACACTGATAAAGAATTTAATTTCACCAATGCAACTATTAAAAACACTAATTATAATACTCTTGAAAAACAACAACTTATTATTTTAAATGAATTAAAAGACATACCAAATAGTTTGTTAGTTAGCTTAACTAGTTTTTTAAAAAAAGGTGGTCAATTAATGATTATACCTACTGAAGATATAAATATAAATTCTTATAATTTATTATTTAAAAACATTGAAGCTGGTAAAATTAATTCTTATTCAAAAGACACACTAAAGGTTACCAAAATTCATTTTAATCATCCTTTATTTAAAAATGTCTTTGATAAAAAAGTAAGCAATTTTCAGTATCCGAACACCAATAGTTTTTACACCAGTTCTTTTAATAATGCTAGTAATTTAATTTCTTTTGAAAACAACGAAGCTTTTATTAAACAAGTAAATTTACCGAATGCAAAATTATTTTGGGTTGCCAGTTCGTTAAATAAAAGAAATAGCAACTTTACCAACTCACCTTTAATTGTTCCTGTTTTTTATAATATTGGACAACAAAGCTTACAACTTGCAAAACTTTATTATACGGTAGATGAATTAAATACTATTGAGTTTCAAACAACATTAGGTAAAGATGATATTGTTACGGTTACAAATAGTAATTCTTCTTTTATTCCGCTACAACAAAACAATCAAAATAAAGTACGAATAACAACTCAAGAGCAACCACTTTTAAGTAATTTTTATCATATACTTCATAAAAAAGATACTATACAAACCGTTGCTTTTAATTACCCAAAGGAAGAAAGTTTATTACAGTATTTAGATGTAAAATCTTTAGAAAATCAAAATAAAAACATACAAACATCAACATCTGTAGCGGATACATTTAAAAATATTAATAAAAAAAATGAAGTTCAATGGCTTTGGAAGTGGTTTTTAATACTTGCCATTGTATCTTTGCTTTTAGAAATTTTTATTCTAAAATACTTCAAAGTATGATTACGCTTTTAAAATCAGCTACGATTATTGATGCTGAAAGTCCGTTTAACAACCAAACTAAAGATATTTTAATTGTTGACGGAATTATTAAAGAAATAAACGATACTATTACACAAAAAGACAACTATACGGTTGTTGAATTAGATAATTTACATGTTTCAAATGGTTGGTTTGACACCAGTGTTTCTTTTGGTGAACCTGGTTATGAAGAAAGAGAAACTGTACAAAATGGATTAAATGTTGCTGCAAAAAGCGGATTTACTGCGGTTGCTGTGAATCCTAATTCTAATCCTATTATAGATACAAAAACTGCTATAGAATTCATAAAAAACAAAGCTACCTTTTCCGCTACAAACATCTACCCTATTGGTGCTTTAACACAAAAAAGCAAAGGTGTAGAAATGGCAGAATTGTATGATATGCAACAATCTGGCGCAATTGCTTTTGGAGATTATAACAAACCTATTGAAAACGATAATTTATTAAAAGTAGCATTACTCTATGCTCAGAATTTTGATGGATTAATTTTCAGTTTTCCTAAAAACAATAAAATTGCTGGTGAAGGTGTTGCCAATGAAGGGATAAATAGTACAAAACTAGGTTTAAAAGGAATTCCTTCTCTTGCAGAAGAATTACAAATTGTTCGCGATTTATTTTTGTTAGAATACACTGGCGGAAAATTACATATTCCAACAATTACCACAGAAAAATCTGTAAAACTAATTAAAGACGCTAAGAAAAAAGGATTGAATGTTTCTTGTAGTGTTGCCATTCATAATTTGGTTTTAAATGATGATGAATTAGAAGGTTTTGAAGCCAACAAAAAAGTAAATCCACCTTTACGTACTTCTAAAGACTCTAAAGCATTACTTAAAGGTTTAAAAGACGGAACTATTGATATGATAACTTCCGATCATAATCCTATTGATATAGAAGAGAAAAAAGTAGAATTTTCTATTGCCGAAGACGGAACTATTGGTTTAGAAAGTGCTTTTGGTGCGTTAAATACTGTTTTAGACATAGAAACGATTGCAAAGTGTTTAAGCGATAATCCAAAGAAAAGATTTGGAGCTGCAACTTCATCTATAAATATTGATAAAAAAGCCGATCTTACTTTATTCAATCCAAATGGTAACTATAATTTTTCTGAAAACGAAATTTTATCTACTTCAAAAAACAGTATCTTTTTAAACAAAGAATTAAAAGGAAAAGCTTACGGAATATATAATAATGAGCAGCTAATTTTAAATTCATAAACACATGAGAACTGAAATGACAAGATCTGACAAACAATCGGCAGAAGATGGGAAATTATTAGCAATGGTATCTCATTTTTTTATTCTAGGAACAATAATTTCTTGGATTTTAAATCTAAATAAACAAAACTCTTTTGTTAGCTTTTACAACCGTCAAATGATTGGTTGGCATTTGTTAACATTCTTAAACGGATGGTTAATTTATGCTTTTTTTGGTGGTTTTATTAAGTTTATTATTTGGGGAGTTTTAATTTTCTTTTGGATTACCAGCCTTTTTGGAGCAATGAAAGAAAAAGAAACCTTAATCCCTGTTTTTGGTGCGTACTTTCAAAAAATATTTAGAAGTCTTTAAAAGTTAAAAAACAAAAATGTTACAGTATATAAAAAGAGAACCTAAAAAGGTTACAGAAAATCCTCCTTTATTAATTTTATTACACGGTTACGGAAGTAACGAACAAGATTTATTTTCTTTCGCTGAAGAATTACCTGATGAATTTTTAATTGTAAGTGCTCAAGCTCCAATAGAAATGGGTTATGGAGCATACGCTTGGTTTTCTATAAATTTTGATGGCAATAATGAAAAGTTTTACGATTTAGAAGAAGCTGCTGAATCAGTACAGAAAATAGCTTCTTTTATTGATGAAATAAAAGCGAAGTACACTACTAATCCAGATAAAACTTTTCTTTTAGGTTTTAGTCAAGGAACTATTTTAAGTTACACTTTAAGTTTAACCATACCTAATAAAGTACAATATGTTATTGGTTTAAGTGGTTTTATAAATGAAGCCTTAACTTCACAAGAAATATCAACAGATATTAAAACCGATTACTATATTTCTCACGGAACTGTAGATCAAGTAATCCCTGTGGATTGGGCAAGAAAAGCACCTGAATTCTTAACAAAACATAATTTAAAAAATGTGTATTCAGAATATCCTGTTGGACATGGTGTTGCTCCTCAAAACTTTTACAGCTTTAAAAAATGGATAGAAGAGCGTTTGTAAACAACACTGTTTCTTCCTTTTAATTAAAATTTAATATTTTTGCATTTTAAAAAATTAATATGGGGTTATTAAATCAAGATGTTTTATACGCATGGAGTGTTCCTTTTTTTACACTTATAATTGCTGTTGAAATATATCTTAGTTATAAAAACAAAGCTAAAAACTATACTTTTAAAGACACTACAACAAATGCTTATTTTGCTGTACTTAATATTAGTTTAGATTTTTTAATGAAAGCTTTTTCTTTCTTTGTAATGGGACTTTGTTTTAAGTTCCGTTTAATTACTTGGGAAAATCAAATAATCTATTGGTTATTAGCATTTATAGGACAAGATTTCTTGTATTATATCCATCATTATGTAGATCATCATTCACGTTTTTTCTGGGCAGTACATGTAACACATCATAATTCTGGTTACTATAATATTACTACTGGTTTTAGATCACCTGTTTTACAACCTTTGTTTCGTTATATGTTCTTTTTACCTTTAGCTTTTGCGGGTATTGAACCGTTACATATTATGTTTGCTTATGCTGCAAATCAGATTTACGGAACCTTATGCCATACCAACTTTATAAAAAGTAATTTAGGTTTATGGGGATTTTTCTTTGTAACACCTTCTCATCACAGAGTTCATCATGCGTCTAACACGAAGTATTTAGATAAAAATATGGGAATGTTATTAATTATTTGGGATCGTATTTTTGGTACTTTTCAAGCTGAATTGGATGAAAATGAATATGAAGAAATAAGATATGGTTTAACTTCTGATGTAGAAGATAAAGGCCCAATTAATATTATTTTTCATGAATGGAAAGAGATTTTCAAAGACTTTTTCAAAAGAAAAAAGCAATTACCATTATCAATTAGACTAAAGTATGTTTTTATGCCTCCAGGCTGGAGTCATGACGGAAGTACAAAAACAAGTAAAGAATTACAACAAGATTTATAAAATAAAAAAAAGAGCTTAAAAGCTCTTTTTTTATTTCAATATCTGTTCAGCATGTGCTTTTGTTTTCACTTTTAAAATCACATCTTCAATGACACCTTTTTCGTCTATTACAAAAGTGGTTCTATGAATTCCATCATATTCTTTTCCCATAAACTTTTTTGGTCCCCAAACACCAAAAGCATTAATTACTTCTTTTTCTTCGTCTGCTAACAAAGGAAAAGGTAATTCGTGTTTATTAATCCAGTTTTGTTGACGCTTTGCACTATCTGCGCTTGCACCTAAAACTTGATATCCTTTTGCTAAAAAAGTTTGATAATTATCTCTTAAATCACAAGCTTCATTTGTACATCCTGGTGTACTTGCTTTTGGATAAAAAAACAACACTAATTTTTTACCTGCGTAATCAGAAAGTTTTACCACATTTCCTTTTTCATCTTTCGCTTCAAATGCTGGAGCTTTATCTCCTATTTTTAATGATGTCATATCTTTTTAAGTTTAATAGTATTAAAAATGGAAAGTTATAAAGTTAAAACTAAATTGAAAAGTATTTCATGCATAAAATAGAATAATAAAAAAGGTCTTTTTTTAACGTAATTTCGATGTAAAAAACTTGTGAACTCGTTTGAAATTCTTGAAGAACTTAGTGCTTCTTCTTCGCTCAGCAGAACCATCGCAAACCTCGTTTTCATTTTTAAAATGTCTTTATGGATTAAATTTTTTAATAAAGTTCCTCGATGCAAGCATGCGAGGTATTTCAAAGAATAAATACTTTTTTCACTTTTCAATGCAAGCATTGGGGAATCAAACCCTTGGCTATCGCCCTGCGATTGAAAATTACTCGAAATAACAATTTAAAAAATTAAATTCCTTATACTGAACTCTGCTTTTCTATATCGGATAATATACTTGCGTGAGGGATTGTAGCGATTGTTTGAGTTCTTTGTGTTGTAAAACGAAACAAAAACGAGTGCGTAAAGCCCGACTTTTTGTTTTTCTTTTCTAAAAACAAAAAGACACGCCCACAAAAAAACTTATACTATTAAACACTTTTTTAATACTTACTTTTTTAACTTTACATTTTTAGAAATCATATAGAATGACCAAACAAGAAAAAGTAGCTTTTGTAATTGAAAAACTACAAGAATTGTATCCTGAAATTCCAATTCCTTTAGATCATAAAGATCCTTACACGTTATTAATTGCTGTTTTATTATCTGCACAATGTACAGATGTTAGAGTAAATCAAATTACACCTTTATTATTTGCTAAAGCAGATAATCCGTTTGATATGGTAAAAATGACAGTGGAAGAAATTAAAGAAATTATTAGACCTTGCGGTTTATCGCCAATGAAATCTAAGGGGATTTATGGTTTATCTAAGATATTAATTGAAAAATATAACGGAGAAGTTCCACAGAGTTTTGAAGGTTTGGAAGAGTTACCGGCTGTTGGACATAAAACGGCAAGTGTGGTTATGAGTCAGGCATTTGGTGTACCTGCTTTTCCTGTTGACACGCATATTCATAGATTACTATGGCGTTGGAATTTAACAAATGGTAAAAATGTAAATCAAACTGAAAAAGATGCAAAACGTTTGTTTCCTAAAGAATTATGGAACGATTTACATTTACAAATAATTTGGTATGGTAGAGAATATTCTCCTGCTCGTGGTTGGAACTTGGATAAAGACATTATTACCAAAACCATAGGTAGAAAAACAGTAATTAACGAATATTATAAAAAATAAAAAGCTTTAGTATAAACTAAAGCTTTTTTTCTTAATTCAAATTCAATTCCATAAAGACATTACTTTTAGATTTGATGATTTTCAATGATTTAGAAAAATCAAGCAAAAATTGAATTGTTTCTTTTGTAGGTTCCATCTTAAAATTAGATGAATTTTGAGAGTAAAGTTTTATCATATATTTATTTTATATTAATATTATAGATAACAACGATACTTTTTTTGATTTAGTATTAACTTACCAAAATTATTTGATTTTTTTCTATAATTTTTCTTAAGTTAATTAATGCATATCGCATTCTACCTAACGCAGTGTTAATACTAACACCAGTATTTTCAGATATTTCGTTAAAACTCATATCCATGTATATTCTCATCTTTAATACTTCCTTTTGATCCTCAGGTAGTTCTTCTACCAAGTCTCTTACATCGGAAAGTATTTGATTTTTTATCATTTGCTTTTCTGCATTTAGCGTTCCATCTCCTAAAACAGAAAAAATATCAAACTCATCTGTATTTTTAAAAGAAGGCATTCTATTAGATTTTCTAAAATGATCTATAATTAAGTTGTGAGCTATTCTCATAACCCAAGGTAAAAACTTACCTTCTTCGTTATAATTACCTTTTTTTAATGTTTTAATTACTTTAATAAAAGTATCTTGAAACACATCTTCTGTGATGTCTCTATCTTGTACTTTACTATAAATAAAACTAAAAACTTTTTGCTGGTGTCTTTTTATAAGATACTCTAAAGCGGTTTCTTTACCGTTTATGTACTCTTTTACTAATACACTATCTTGTACTTGTTTATCACGCATAATATACATTACTTTTCACAAGAGTTCAGGAACTCTTTAAATTAGGGAATTTATTTTTTTTTGTAAAAGTAATTTTATGCTATAAGCGTATCTTTTTAATTATGAATGAATTACAAAGATGTGTTATTTTTTAATTAAATACAAATATTATGTTAAAACATGTGTAAACTGTCTTAAATAGATTATAAAATTTAATATTGTTTTTACGCTTTGTTTCATTAGCTTTTATTTATATAAAAAGTATTTTATATAATAGTTTTTTAAAAAAAAGCCCTGTAAAGTTAACTTATGTAATGTTTTTAAGTGAGTTAACTAAAAACCAAATACTATAATATTCGTTTAAAAAACGGAAAACCAACAACACCTTTTTAAACACTAAACCTAGTTAGGTCTGATTTAGGATTATTTAATAAACTTCTGTTTCTTTTTTAACAAAGAAGAAGTTTTCTTACATATAAAATAGTATAAACTATTTACACTTATTTCTTTGCTAAGATAGAAAGCTGTATTTTTATGGCTTATTTTTAAGCGTAAATGAAAGTAGATATTTCCAAAGTAAATCCAAAAGAAAACATCATTATAAAAGGTGCTAGTTTGCATAATTTAAAAAACATTGATGTTGTTATTCCACGTAATAAACTAGTCGTGATAACCGGACTTTCTGGTTCTGGTAAATCTTCTTTAGCTTTTGATACCTTGTATGCAGAAGGTCAGCGACGTTATGTAGAAAGTTTATCTTCTTATGCACGTCAGTTCTTAGGAAAACTGCACAAACCTAAAGTAGATTATATTAAAGGAATCGCTCCAGCCATTGCTATTGAACAAAAGGTAAACTCAACAAATCCGCGTTCTACTGTAGGTACTTCAACTGAAATTTACGATTATATAAAACTTTTATACGCTCGTATTGGTACTACCTACTCTCCTGTTTCTGGAGAAAAAGTAAAAAAACATACAGTTACAGATGTTATTAAACATACACAACAGTTTGACGAACGTACCAAAATGTTATTATTAGCTCCTGTTATTATTGATGAAAACAGAGATTTAAAAACCATTTTACAAGTACTTACACAACAAGGTTATGCACGTATCCAATACGATAATAAAGTATACAGAATAGATGATTTTCCTCATGATATATTTACTGGAAATCAATTTAATTTAGTTGTAGATAGAATTGTTGTAAAACATGACGAAGATTTTTATAACCGACTTGCTGATGCTGTACAAACTGCTTTTTTTGAAGGAAAAGGAATTTGTTTTATAGAAAATTTAGCAGACAATAGTATTGCTGAATTTAGTAACAAATTTGAAATTGATGGAATTACCTTTTTAGAACCAAATACTCATTTTTTTAGTTTTAACAATCCTTACGGAGCTTGTCCTACTTGTGAAGGTTATGGAAATGTTATTGGTATTGATGAAGATTTGGTAATTCCTAATACTGGATTATCTATCTATGAAGATTGTATTTTCCCTTTTCGTTCTGAAAGCTATAGAAAATATAAAAACGATTTAGTTTTAAATGCAGCCGATGCAAACATTCCTATTCACAAACCTTGGTTTGAATTAACAGAAGAACAACAAGATTTAGTTTGGATGGGGAATAGTAAATTCTACGGAATTAATCATTTCTTTGAGAAACTAGAAGAGAAAAGTTATAAAATTCAAAACAGAGTAATGCTTTCTCGCTACAGAGGAAAAACTACTTGTACAGATTGTAACGGGAAACGTTTGCGTAAAGAAACGGAGTATGTAAAAATTAACAACAAAACAATTTCTGATTTAGTTACCATTCCTTTAGATGAATTAACAGACTTTTTTAAAGGAATTAAACTTACTAAATATGAAGAAACAATAGGAAAACGTTTATTAACTGAAATAAATAATCGTTTGGGGTTTTTAATGAATGTTGGACTTAATTATTTAACACTTAATAGAACCTCTAATACACTTTCAGGAGGAGAAAGTCAGCGTATTAATTTAGCAACTTCTCTTGGTAGTTCTCTTATTGGATCTATGTATATTTTAGATGAACCAAGTATTGGTTTACATCCAAAAGATACCGAAAAACTAATTGGTGTTTTAAAACATTTACGCGATTTAGGAAACACCGTTATTGTTGTAGAGCATGATGAAGACATTATGAAAGAGGCCGATTATATTATTGATATTGGTCCAGAAGCTGGAACTTATGGTGGTAACGTTGTTGCTGAAGGAAGTTTTAAAGAACTTATAAAATCTGATTCATTAACTGCTCAATATTTAACCGAAAAATTAAAAATTGAGGTTCCTACCAAAAGAAGAGATACCAAAAACTATATTAAAATACTTGGCGCAAGAGAAAATAATTTAAAAAATATTGATGTTACGTTTCCGCTGAATAACTTAACGGTAATTACAGGAGTTTCTGGTAGTGGAAAAAGTACTTTAGTAAAGAAAATTTTGTATCCTTTGATGCAAAAAAAACTAATTGGTTATGGCGATAAAATTGGTCAACATACAGCAATTGAAGGAAGTTATGATACGATAAAGCATGTTGAATTTATAGATCAAAATCCTATTGGACGTTCCTCTAGATCAAATCCTGTTACCTATATAAAAGCGTATGATGACATTCGTAAACTTTTATCAGAACAAAAACTTTCTGTTATTAGAAATTACAAACCAAAACATTTTTCTTTTAATGTTGATGGCGGTCGTTGTGAAGTTTGTAAAGGTGAAGGAGAAGTTACCATAGAAATGCAATTTATGGCAGATGTACATTTACAATGTGAATCTTGTAATGGTAAACGATTTAAAAAAGAAGTTTTAGAAGTAAATTTCAATAAAAAATCAATTGATGACATTTTAAATTTTACTATTGATGATGCTGTTGCCTTTTTTACTGAACATGATCAAAAGAAAATAGCTTCAAAACTAAAACCTTTACAAGACGTTGGTTTAGGTTATGTAAAACTTGGTCAAAGTTCATCTACATTATCTGGTGGTGAAGCGCAACGTATAAAACTAGCTTCCTTTTTAGTTAAAGGAAATACAAAAGATAAGGCTTTATTTATTTTTGATGAGCCTAGTACTGGCTTACACTTTCATGATATTAAAAAATTATTGGACTCATTTAACGCACTTATAGAAAAAGGACATTCAATTATTGTTATAGAACATAACATTGAATTGATTAAATGTGCAGATTATATTATTGATCTTGGTTTAGAAGGTGGTAAAAAAGGAGGTAATTTAATTTTCCAAGGAACACCAGAAGAACTAATTAAGGATAAAAATTCATTAACTTCTAAATATTTAACAGAAAAATTAACATATTAAAAAAAAACACTATATTTAGTTAATATAAATAAATAAATATGGTTAGTTTAAATCCCGAAAAAGGTAGACTTCTTATTGCGGAACCTTCTATCTTAAATGATGACTCTTTTAAGCGAGCTATTGTCTTACTTACTGAATATTCTAAAAGCAGTTCTGTTGGTTTTATACTAAACAAACCGCTAAAGTATGTACTCAGTGATTTAATTCCTGATACAACATGTGATTTTACCGTATATCAAGGCGGCCCCGTAGAGCAAGATAATTTATACTTTGTACATCGTGTACCTGAATTATTAACAGATAGCATTGAAGTTGCGAAAGGTATTTATTGGGGTGGTAATTTTAGTCAATTAAAAGACTTATTAGTTGATGACAAAATAAAACACACAGATATTCGTTTTTTCTTAGGTTATTCTGGTTGGGATAAAAAACAACTAGACGACGAATTGAATACAAATTCTTGGTTTATCTCCGAAAATAAATATGAAAACATATTTTCTGTTGATGAAGAAACAATTTGGAAAAATAAACTACTTGAAAAAGGTGGTGAATATAAAATATGGGCTAATGCACCAAGCGATATTCAAATGAACTAAAATTATATGATTTAAAAATACTTTAATTTTTTATAAAACTTATAAACGGGAATAACACTTAGCTCGTTATTCCCATTAAGTTTAAACTACTATGTAACTTCTGCCCTACTTCAGTTTTAAATACTTTTTTTCTATAATTTGTTACAGACTGAACTCCTTGTATAGCATTAGTTATAAAAACTTCATCTGCCTTTTGAATTTCAAAAGGAGATATTGCTGTTTCTTCTAGAGAATAATCAGCATGTTTTTCTATAATCTCTATAATTTTTTTTCTAGCTATTCCTTTAATACAACCTTCTATTAAACCTGGTGTTTTTATAACATTTCCTTTAATTATAAAAATATTCCCATTGGTTGCCTCAACGACACTTTTTCGTTCATTTAAAATAATACAATTATCTAAATCATTCTCTTCTGCAAATACAGAAGCAACTACATTCAACATTCTGTTTGTTGTTTTTACTGTAGACAATAAGCCAGAATAATTGTAAAAATCTTTATATAAATCTACTTTATAATTCTCTTTGATTTGAATACTAACAGGTTTTACATCAATTACAAAATCTACTTCATTTGTTTCTGGGCAATATAATCCTCCATTTTTTCTATAAACTGTTAATCTTGCTCTAAATAAAGTAGCAGTTGTTTGAGTTACTATAACTTTATTTATTTCTGCCTCTAAAAACTCTAAAGTAAATTCTAAAGGTATTTTCATTCGCAACATCCTCATAGAAGCCATCAGTCTAAAATAATGATCTTCCCAAAACAAAATTTTATTGTTTTGTATTTTTACTGTTTCAAAAATACCATCTCCATATTTAAATGCTCTATTCTCATGAGAAAGCTTTAGATCTTCTGGATTTATTAAATTTCCGTTGTAATTTATCATCAATAAAAAATTTGATTGCAAATTTACTCATTTCAAAAAGTTTTAACCATAAAAAAACCCGACAATTGTCGAGTTTTTTATATGTTTCTTAATATTCTTTAGGCTCCTATTGAATGTTTCAATTCTTCTATTTGATTTTCCCATAACATTTTGGCTTCTTCTATCGCATCTTCATCATCTGCAAAGTCGGTAATAATTACAGAAACATCTTTTGTAAGTGGGTCAACTTCAATTTTAAATTCAAAATAAGAATCATCATCGTCACTTTCCGTCCATTTATAACGTACACGTTCTAAATTCTTTTTAGATACTATAGTAGCTTCTTCTTCACTATCATCCCAAAAAAAAGTAATGAGTTTCCCTCTAGAATTCACCTTATCTGCAAACCATTCTTCTAAGCCTGAAGGAGTTGAAAACTTTTGATACAACATAGCTGGTGAAGCGTGAATAGGTATTTCTATTTCAAATTTTATTTTACTCATTTTCTTATAACTTTAACAGGCAATATAGGTAAATATTCTTTTTTAAAAAAATTTGAAATTTTTATTGGGTAATTGTAAAATAATTATATATTTGCACCCGCAAACGGCGAGGTAGCTCAGTTGGTTAGAGCACAGGATTCATAACCCTGAGGTCGGCAGTTCAAATCTGCTCTTCGCTACAGTTAAACCCAATTAACAGAAGTTAATTGGGTTTTTTAATAGCTATTATTTACTTCAAATATATTTTCACTACTTACATTAAAATGCTTTTATTTCTACAAAATAAAACTTGTACTTCTATTTTTAATCTTAATATTTTTCAATTCTAAAGCACAGGGTAAAAGATTAGTTTTGGATTTTGAATTTGGAAAAACACATTAAACTGTTTTTTAAATATTCCTAAAAACATGAAATAAAAAGGGATTATATTGATTTTTAATGTTTTTAGTAAAACAAATGCATTAGCTCAAGAACAATATTTAGATATAAGAAAAACAATATTAAATAGTAATGAGTTATCTAGAATTAAATCTTATTATTTATAACTACCCATAGTTTTTTTAATTAAAATCACTAAAATCTTATGTTTCATTTTGACTTTAAAAGCAACAGCAATTACTTTTTTTAGTAGAACTTTAAAATAATTGTGCTCAAGCGAAGACTTAGTAACTAATAAAAATGTTTATTTTTACTATAAATAGATATTTATTTATATCATCTATTAAAAACTATTAAACCTAAAATGAATAAATATATAAAACTTCTAATTTCTTTCTTGCTAATTTTTGGCTTGACTGTTAATGAATGTTCTATATATACTGACAAAACACTTTCTAGTTATTATCAAGTTTTATTCATTAGAAAGAAAACAAACATTAGATCTAAATATACTAAGTTATATAGCTTATCTAACTCCTTATCAAAAAAAACTTTTTCTTCTTTAAGGTACTTATTTTTTGAATTAAAAAAAACTCACACTTCTAAAACACTGATTACATTAAAATTACAAACTAAACTACACCAAATAGTAAGTTTAATAAAAGCACAACAAATATTCTTAGGTAAAATTATTACATCAAGCAATAAATATTCTGATTTACATATAAGCTAGAAAAGATCTCTTTTCTATTTTTTTATGCTTAGCGAGCATAAAGCAAACACATGTATAATCATATATTATTGTTGAAATGATTCAAAAAAAGAATAAAACCCATTATAAAAAAAATAGTGGCATAATTTACTGGATAAAAAAAAAGATAGTTTTTATTATTACTGCTTTCATGCTTGGAATATCTAGTACCATGCAAGAAGAGGATAGTTTTCTAAATAACAATCAAAATTATATTGAGCAAAAGCAAAAAAAAGAATAAGCATATTACCTTATAAAACAATATGTTTATTGATAACAAACTCAGTAAACATATTGTTTTTCATTAACTTTACTACTAATGTTTACTATCAAAAATTTAAATACGTTAAAATGAAATCAGTTTTATACAAACTCTTAGTTTTTTTTATAGTTACTCTTACTAGCAGTATTGCAATTGGTCAAAATTTTAAAAATCACAAATGGAAAAATAGGATTTTAATAATCCAAACTACAGACACTTCTTCTAATAAGTATAAGAATCAAATTAATGAATTTAAAGGTTTAAAAAACGAATTAAAAGATAGAAAACTGGTTATTTATAAAATTGTAAATGATAGATATTTACTTACTGACTATAAGAATAATGAAGTATCAAAAAAATGGAAAACTTTAGAAAAACTCAATAAAAAAATCGGTAAAAAAGAAACTTTCAAAGTCATTTTAATTGGCTTAGATGGAAGAAAAAAACTCAAGAAAACTACTGTAATAACAAAAGAAGATCTTTTTACTATTATTGATGCCATGCCTATGAGACAATCTGAATTATTTAATGATTAATAAAAATTATTCTATCATATAAAATGACAAACTTTACTGAAATCTCTAACTTTTTTAAAACAGAATTTCCATTAAACGAACATGGATTAGAAGAGCTTTTTTCTTTATTTAAAGTTACAAAACATCCAAAAAACACTCAATTATTACAAGCAAAAAGCAAAGAAAAACAACTTCGTTTTTTAAACAAAGGTTCTGTTAGAGAGTATTATACAATTGACGGAAAAGAAAGAAATATCAACTTTTATATAAAACCTCAATTTATTTCAGACTTACTAGCTTTAAATCAGAATACAACTACCCATAAAACTCAAGAATGTTTATCTGATGTGGAAGTTTTTAGTATTGAAAGACAACCTTTATTTGATTTGTTAGAGAAATACCAATGTGGTAAAACCATTATAACAACTTCTTTTGAAAAATTATTAAAACAAAAAGAATTGTTTGAATACAATCGTATAACAAAAACTCCTGAAGAATTATATAAAGAACTCTTTATTTACAAACCAAATTGGTTGCAAAAAATTCCTCAATATCATATTGCTTCTTACTTAAACATAACCCCAGAAACCTTAAGCAGAATTAGAAAACGTATTTCTTGATTTGAATCAATGTGAGTTAACTTCTTTAAAAATAAATTTGTATAAATTATTAAAATAGTATACAATGTTAAAAATTCATCACATAAGAAATGCTACAATGCTTATAGAAACCGAAAAAGCGGTTATTCTAATTGATCCTATGTTGGGAGAGCAAGGAATTATGCCACCTTTTACACTTTTTAGGCATAAAGCAAGAAAAAATCCAACTGTAGCTTTACCAAAAAACACAACCTCTTTATTACAAAAAGTTACCCATTGTTTAATAACACATCGTCATCCAGATCATCTTGATACTGCTGGAATACGTTTTTTAATCAACAATAATATACCTGTTATTTGTAGTATAAAAGATAAAAATATTTTACAAAAAAAAGGGCTACATATTGTTCAGGCTTTAAAATATTGGGAAAAGCAATCTTTTTTAGGTGGAACTATTGAAGGAATTCCTGCTAAACATGGTTACGGATTTATAGCAAAACCAATGGGAAATGTTATTGGTTTTTATGTAAAACTGCCTAATAAAAAATCTATTTATTTAAGTTCAGATACAATTTATACAGCTGCTGTAGCTAAAGTTTTAAAAGAATACAAACCAGAAATTAGTGTTTTAGCATCTGGTGCTGCGCAATTTGATGTTTTTAAACATTTAATTATGAATGTTGATGATATTCTAAAATTTATTAAAAACTCCTCAGGCAAGGTAATTGCAAATCACCTTGAAGCTGTAAATCATTGTTCGTTAACCAGAAAAAAACTAAGAAACATTTTAATAGAACATAAAGTAACAACACAAGTTTTAATTCCTGAAGATGGAGAAGTAATGGTTATAGATTAACGTTAAAATTAATCCAATTTAAAAGCCTTATACAATTTTTATTTCGTTTGTATTTAGTAAATTTAATGCTTCGTCAAGCCTATAATCTTTTAGAATAGAAAAAATGATAACTCCTTTTAATATAAATATTCCGCAATCTGAACTAGACGATTTAAAACATCGAATTAAAAATGCAAGATGGCCAGACGAACTTAAAAACTCAAATTGGCAATACGGAACAAATCTTTCTTATATGAAAGAATTAGCAAATTATTGGGCTGATGAATTTAACTGGAAAACAGTAGAGAATCAAATAAATTCTTTTCCTAATTTTATTGCTGAAATTGATAATTATAAAGTTCATTTTTTACATATAAAAAGCAAAAAAGAAAATACTATTCCATTACTAATTACTCATGGTTGGCCTGGTTCTTTTTTAGAAATGCTAAAAATCAGCAAGTATTTAACTAGTTCAGAAGAACTTGCGTTTGATTTGGTTATTCCTTCTATTATTGGTTTCGGGTTTTCAGAAAAACCTTTAGAAAATGGAAGTGATTATGGTTTTAATGCCCAATTATGGCACAAACTTATGTTACAACTTGGGTATTTAAAATACGGATTGCAAGGCGGAGATATTGGTGCGGGTATTAGTACTAAAATTGCACAAAAATTCCCTGAATATATTATTGGTTTGCACTTAAATTATATTTCAGATTCTTATAGTCCTTATTTACAACAAAACGAAACTTTAGATGCCAATGTTCTTTCTTATAAGAAACAATTGCAGTCTTGGAATGAAAAAGAAGGTGCTTATGGTTTTATACAAGCTTCAAAACCGTTGTCTTTAGCTTACGGTTTAAATGATTCTCCAATTGGACTTTGTGCATGGATTATAGAAAAATTTAATGCGTGGAGTGATACAAACGGACATATAGAAAATAGTTTTACCAAAGACGAACTTCTTGCCAATGTAAGTTTATACTGGTTTACACAAACCATTCATTCTTCAGTAAGAATGTATTATGAAATTAGTTGTAATCCGTTACATTTAAAAAAAAACGATTTTATTACTGTTCCAACTGGTTTTGCTAAGTTTCCGAAGGAAATTCCAACGCCACCAAAAAATTATATAGAAAAAGGATTCAATATTATTCATTGGTCGGAATTACAAAAAGGTGGGCATTTTGCTGCCATGGAACAACCTAAATTATTAGCTAATGATATTATAAATTTCTTTAAAAAAATAATATAACCTCAACAACTAAAAAGCTATAAAATGAAAATTTGTATTGCTCAAACTGCTCCAATTAAAGGAAATATTGAAAAAAACATTGAAAATCATAAAAAACTAATTCTTCTTGCTATTAAAAACAAAGCTGATGTTATTGTGTTTCCTGAACTTTCATTAACTGGTTACGAGGCTGAATTAGCTAAAGAATTAGCTACTACAAAAGAAGATAAGCGTTTTACTATATTTCAAGAACTTAGTAATTCTAATAACATTTGTATTGCTGCTGGATTACCTACAAAAAACGATAAAGGAATTTGTATTAGTTTAATTATTTTTCAACCAAATATTGCCAGCTTAATTTATTCTAAAGCTTATTTACATCCTGGTGAAGAACAGTATTTTGTTCCTGGAGCAAACATTCCTCCTATTTCTTTTAAAAACAAAAAGCTTGCTTTTGCTATTTGTTACGAAACCTCTGTTGCCAATCATACAAAAGAAGCTTTTAAAAACAATGCTAATGTTTATATCGCAAGTGTTTTAAATTCCGTTGCTGGTGTTGATAAAGATATTGATCGAATTTCCAATACAGCAAAAAAATACAATAGTATAGCTGTTATGGCAAACTTTGTAGGAAATTCTGGTGGATATAATTGCGCAGGAAAAAGTTCTATTTGGAATACTAAAGGTGTTTTGGTTTCTCAATTAAACACTACTACAGAAGGTATTGCTATTATTGATCTTGATACAGAAGAAACTTTTACAACCCATTTATAATTAAACTATTTGCTATGAAACAACTATTTAAAATCTCATTTCTTTTATTATTAATGATTACTATAGAATTGAGTGCACAAAAGAATAAAATACAAGAAAAAATAATAGGTTCTTGGCAACAAACCAAAGTTATTTATAATCCGAATTCTAAAGAAAGACACATTGACATCAGTAATGGTTTTACTTTAGAAATAAAAGAAAACGGAACTTTTATTAAAAGAGTAGAAGACTCTGAAGTACCAATAATTGGTTATTGGGAATTACTAGAAAAAGAGAACGATGAAGCTACTTATTTTAAAACTGCTACTGGCTTAGGATTGTTGGCTGGTTTAGCACAAAATGATAAAATTATTAAAATTGATGCAACCCATTTTATTTTAGAACAAGAAATTAATGAGGAAAAAAAAATTACGTTAATCCAATATCATTATAAACGCGCAAATGAAATAGCTAATAATGAAATAGTTGTTAGAACAGATTATAAAAAGGATCTTGAAATGATTAAACTCAGGGATAGTCTTTTATCTAAATCTAAATTGACTGTTTTTTCCAATACATTACTTAGGTACTTAAAAGACACACAAAACAACAATCTTGATTCCATAATTTTCAATAAAAAGGATTTTATGGAGATCTTTAATGAAAAAATAGCCACAGTAAAAGGAGAAGAGAAAGTAAAATTAATAAATGAAATAAATAATTTTTGTGATAAAAATAAAAGAGAAATTTATTCGAAATTTTATGACTCAAAAAAAAACATTTTTCAAAAACACTCCTCTAAAATCAATAGAAATAATTTAAAAATAGTTAATATTTTTATTATTGATACTAAACTTCCAAAAACAGAATTTAAGAAAAGAGGTAATCGATTTTCCTTAGCAATTTTCTTTTCTGATGATGTAAATCATATTGTTTTAAGACTAGAGAATGTTTTATTATGGAGCGATAAATTAATAATATCAGGAGATAATATCTCTTTTTGGTTTTTAGATGAAATTTTTAGTTATAATAAAGCTGTATCATATTTTAACTCATTAGAAAAGGATAATTTAAAAGAAATTAAAGAACTAAAAAAAGGCTTATAATTCCTCTAGAAATTATAGTCTATAAATTATGCATATATTTAAACCATAAATCAAAACACTAATTTCTAAATTATATTAATATGAAAAACGTATTAGTTTTTATGTTTGTATGCTTTTCTTTTACAACTGTAAAAAGTCAAGTAACCAAAGAAAATATTTGTAAAGGAGCAGCATTATCTATTGTTTATACTATGGACGCAGCTGTAAAATCTGAAATGAAACCTGTAGTTATTACTGAAATAACAAATAGAAGTTTTAAAGAAGTAATTCATCCGTATGTAAAAAAAACATATGATTTACTTAAATCAGGAAAAGACAGAAAAGCAGTTATTCCTATTATTGAAGCTGATTTATTAAAATTAGATGATGATGTAGTATTTAAAGGGCTTTTATTAGGTACTAATGATGATTAATTCAGGTGAATTTCAATATTAAATAAATAAAAAAAACATTGATTCTCAATGTTTTTTTTATTTATTAGTTAACAAGGTTTTACTTCATTCTATGTTTTAAAATACTATTAGTATGTATTTCATAATCATGCCAATGACTTCCTCCGTAATGTTCTGACTTGTTTACTTTTGACAATTCCGATTCAATTCTTTTTTTAATCTCTGTATCTACATTACAATTGCTTTCTAAAATTGAATTAATAGTTTTTGTAGCATTATATTCTGGGATATACAAGTTACTAGATTTTGACATTTCCTTAAAATATGATTGCATCATTTTCATTCTTTCGAAATGTATTGAGTTAAAATACTCATTTTCATAAAACTCAATTTCTTTTATTACTTTCTCAGCCCATTTTTCATTCGTTGGTTTAATTATTATGGTTTTAAAATTGTGTGTTTCACTTTCAATACCAACTCCTTCTAAATCATCAATATGAACATCAAAGCCAAATGCTGGAGGATATTTTGATGAATACTTATTATGTTCTTTTAAAACCTTTCTATTTTCTATTTGGTTAATTACTTTACAAACCTTGATCCCGTAATACTTTAAGTACAATCTTATTTTTCTCTCGCTTCTATATGAAGTTGTATAAATATGAATATCATGACCTTTATGCTGTAGTTCAGCTATTAGTTTTGGAGCATCTTTTCTAATATTTTCAATTCCAAATAATCCAGCAATTCTACTTTTATACGCTACTGTAAATTCGTTTCCATTTGGAATTAAAGTACTATCAAGGTCAAAACTAATATTCATTTTTTTAAATTATTAATATGATTACTAAACAATTTACTCTGCATCATAACTTCTAAAAAAACTACACTTGCTTTTTATTTCCCTATAAAAATTAGTGTGATTGTATTCATTTTTTAAAGCTTCAAAACCTTCATTTATAAAATTGCTAGCTTCACTTCCATCATAATAACCATAACTACTTTCCCAATCATTATTGTAATAGTCGTTTAGCTCGCATTTAGAAATCATATACGAACATCTTGCATTCAGCTCATCATCCGAAGATAATTCTATAGTTTTCTTATAATACTCTTTTGCTTTGTTTGCTAACGCATTATACAAATTGTAAATAGGTGTAAAATAATACGTTTCTTTAGTCGCAATTACCTCGTCCATAGTTTGACTTTCTCTTCCAAAATTATAATTGTAGGTATAATTATTTCCTGGATATGTAAGCGTACGATAATATCCAGTATTAGAAACATTAAAAAAGTAATTTGCTAAAAGATAATTCGCTAATTTTTGTTTCCATGGTTTCTCTTGCGCATTAACAGCCAAATTTTCTAAGGTTTCTAAATTGGTAAGTAGACTTTCTTTATTCATTTTATTTTGTAAAAAAGAAAACTCTTTATGTTTATACACTTCATCTTCCATAACATCAAAAGCGTTACAACTAAAACATTCTATAGTAGTATTACTAAATACACTTGCTGGTATTGATGCTTTTGAATTTGAGTTTTTAAAATATGGCAACGCCTTATTAAATGCGCCACTTCTATAATAAATATTTCCTTTTGCATTTTCTAAACTACCTAAAATAGTTGCAGTATTAAAACCGCGTTCTGTTTGTTCTTTTAACAACAGTTTTTCAAAGCTATTTTTATTCGGTTTTTTTACTAAAGCTATAAGATCATCAACCAAAACATGTGAAGAAATTCCATTAACATTTTCCATATAATTATGCAGTAAAAATGCTTTGGCTAGCTTGTCTTTTTTAAAATAATAATGACTTAATTGTTTAAAAACAAAACTGTGTAAATTACATGGTTGTCCTGTTTCTTTATCGGATTCATAGCCACAATAATCAACAACTTGAATGTTTTTGTTTTTTGAAAAAATGCTCGCTAACCAAGTTTCATTTTCAGTGGTTATTTCATTCCAAGAAAATACTTTATAAACAATATCCAATTGTTCTTTTTGCTTTTTTAATTTAATTGTTTTTATTGATGCTAACTTGGTTTGTGCAACTGAAATATCTCCATTTAAAAAAGATAAATAGGAATCTGTTAACTGCCAAAACTCGTTGTTTTTAGGTGAATTATTCAATTTATCATCCACAAAATCCAACAAAGCAATTAATATGCTTTTTGATTTTTCATTAATAGTAAACAGACTTTGTGTATTCTCTCGCGAATAATGTTCCAAGATAGTGCGCTCTAAATTATTAAGAATTCGCATAAATAAAAGTTCTTGTTTCTCTTCTGAAACATTTAGGTTGCTTATTCTTTTTAAATCGTCCAATGAATCAGAAAAATCTCTAAGTCCACTTATAAAGATTTGTGTTGCTTCTTCTTCTCTACTTTTTAAAAGTGTTTTTCCTTCCGCACCTCTATAAGTACAAAACTTATAACTTGTAAACGCCGATTGTTTTCTGTCGAAACTTTTATCAAAAACCATTAAAAAAGTATACGCAGCTTTTTCATATTGTTTGGTTTTGTAATAACAACCTGCCAACTGATCTAAAGCATAATAATAAATTTCATTTTTAATAGCTAAAGGAGCAATCTGTTTTTCAAAAAAAGCAATTGCTTCTGTATATTCTTTTCCATAGTGATACAACCTAATTATTTGATATGCATAACGGATTTTAAGGTTTTTATCTTTTGTGTTTTCAAATAATTTCAATCCTTTTTCTAAAAGCTCGTTGGTATTATTTGTTTTCGTTTTTAAAATTTCATTATAATCCCAAGAATAAGTATCGCTAACTGCTATTGCTTCGCACTCTTTAGCAAATTGTAAATAAGTTATTGCTTTGGTTTCTTTAGTTCCGTTTTTAAATCGAGCTAAATAATCTTTCTTTCCATCATTATAAATAATTTCTGTTAGTGCTTTTTTAGCGTATTTTTTATCAAAATAAGCATACCACAACTGTATATTTTTAGAATCTACAGGTTTTAAATCCGAATAAAATGGAATTCCATCTACTCTTAAAAAAGGATAAAATGCTTTTTGAGATATATTTTCTTGATCAAATAAATTATAATACGTTGCATCTGGATCTAAATAATAACCACAAAAATAAAACGATTCGTTAGCAAATACCGATTGTATTAAAAACAGCATTCCTATTAAAAAACGGTGCTTGTAGGTTTGTTTCTTTTTCATTTCAGTTGGTGTAAAAGTGCTGTTAAATTAAAATCTTCCAAACTCGTATCATCTAAATGATATAAAATAGTACTGTTAATATTCAGTTTGCTATTTTTAATATTTTTATAACTCTTTACAATTTCATCAATAGTACTTTCTTCTAATTTTATAGTAAAGCCTTTGTATAAATACTGCCCTTTATACAATAGTTTTTTAGTTACTGTATATAACGTTTCTGTTACCTTTTTAAAATGTTCTGTATCTGTTCTAAAATCGTTAAAATTAGCTTGATTGATTAACTTTACATCGCCATTATTATTGATTAAAACTACTTGAGAAAAGATTGGTAAAGCAAGATCTAAAGCTAACGGATAAGTGGTATTATTGTTAATATACGTTGCAACAATACTTTCTTTTAAGATTGAATTTTCTTCTTTATTTTTTAAATCACCAACATTATACAGCATTAAACTTCCATAATCCGCAGGCGGAATTCCTGTTCTATTGGCATATTTTAATTGATGTAATCGTATGGTTACACTCACTTTTATTTTTTTTCTAAGTGCTGTAAGAAACTCAAAGTATTTTTCTCTGGTACTTTCGGTCCAATCGCAATCTATTTGAATTTCTTTTGGTTTTTTTTTAAAATGATGTTGATGAATTTGTTCTGTTAATTTTAAAATTTTATTTGCCAAATACTCTGTATACGAGTACTCATTTTTAAACACCGAATTTCTAATAAAAATAACGGGGACAATTGTTACACTTTTTAACTCCTCACCTACCTCTCTAAGTACAGCAACAGGTTTCTCGTAATAATCCGATTTAACAACATCAAAATAATGTAAAAACACTTTCTCAGTTTTTGCTATTTTTAAGGCTTTCTTTTCTGTAGTGTTTAAATTGGCATTTATTTTCCAATGGTAAAAATTTGCTGGTAAAGTTGCTACTATTTCCTCTTTACAAGAAAAAAAACTCATTAATACCATACATAAAATTCCCCATTTTTTTGTTTTCATCATCATTTTTTTAAAAATCTAAGATACTTTTATTCATCTGAAAAGCATGATTATATTAAAGAATTGAAAAAATAATGTTATTAAAATGTATAAAACTCTTATGTATTTGTATTTTACAGCCTAGTTATACAACATATAAAATGCGAACTGAAATAAAATATTTGGAATTAAAAAGTGGATTTTCTGGAGATGGTCCAGCTTGGATAGGACTTGTTTCATTCTCTAAAAGTGGTAAAACCATTTATTTTGATGGAATTGCATTCCAAAAAATAGGGAGTGCAAGGATTCAAGGAAATTTTATGGATATTGAATCTGGAAATGAGTATTGGATTTCTGGAGTTAAAAAAGATGTATCTGACCGACATAAATCTGGTGGAGGAAAAATCTATGTAGAAAAACGAATTTTAAATCAATATTTAAAAATTATAGGAAAGACAGAATTACCAAAAACTAATTTTGAATTAACTGAAGTAAATATTGAAATTCCAATTGAGCGAATTAATGAAATAGAAAATGAAAAACATGAAGCATCAGAATTTAGTACTGGCTTATATTTTAAAGAGCCTAATGAATTAAATAATGACCAAATTAAATATGTAATCTCTGAATTAGTTGAGGAAGAAAAAAATGCAAAGTTTAATAAAGGAAGAAGGTTCACTAAAAAGAAAAGACTTGAATTTGAAACTGAACTAGAAAAACGTGAGATAAAAAACATTGGTTAACAAAGTCTATAAAAAATAAACAAAAAATGGAATCAAAAAAATCTTTAATCATTAAAGGTCATAAACATATTGCTTTTGAAACTGAAGTGTTTTCAGAAGAAGAATTACTTAAAAAAAGTGATCGCTTTTATCATTTGTTAAACTCTAGAAGATCTATAAGAGAATTTTCAGATAAAAATGTTCCTAAAGAAGTTATTGAAAACTTAATTAAAACTGCGGCTACAGCTCCTTCTGGTGCACATAAACAACCTTGGGTGTTTTGTGCTATTTCTAGTGCTGAACTTAAAACACAAATACGAGAAGCTGCAGAAGCTGAAGAAAAAAAGAGTTACGAAAGCAGAATGAGTGATCGTTGGAAAAAAGATTTAGAGCCAATGGCAACTGATATGTACAAACCTTTTTTAGAAATTGCACCTTGGTTAATTATTGTTTTTAAAAAAGCGTATGAACTTGGTGAAAATGGCGAAAAAAACAATAATTATTATGTAAATGAATCTGTTGGAATTGCAGCTGGAATGTTAATTTCTGCTATTCATAACGCTGGTTTGGTTACCTTAACACATACGCCAAGTCCAATGAATTTCTTAGCTAAAATTTTAAACAGACCTGCTAATGAGCGTGCATTTTTATTATTGCCTGTTGGTTATCCTGAATTACCTACGTATGTACCTGATTTAAAAAGAAAAGAACTGGATGAAATAGCTGTTTTTTATGAATAAAAAAAACTATTAAAAATTATGAGAAAGAGTATATGTTTGTTGTTACTTTTTCCTTTGTGGAGTTATTGTCAAGAAATAGATTCTTTGCAGATTTTAAAGCAACACGATTGGAAAACACTTGATTGGTTTAATAAGGATACTGTTTATCTTTCTACCAGAGAGAAAATAGACACCAATTTTGTGGGATTAAATTCGTATCAGATTATGAAAAAGAAGAAGAAAAATTTATATGGAGAACGAATCCATTTTAATGCTTCTGGAAAACTGACTTATATAAATAACATGGCTTGCCCTGTTGGTGAAACCATTACAAAATTATATTCTATTAATTTAAAAGGGAAAAAACTAATTGTAGATTTTGAATCAAAAAAGTGGCCTTGGAAAAAAAACAAAACAATTAGAGAAAAACGAACCTTTAAAATTATTACTTGGAGTTCTGATATGATTGTTTTAAAGTAGTTTGCACGATTACTAATACCTAAATTAACTTTCTTTATAACTAAGTTATTTCTAATTGAAATGAGGAAATCGGATAAATCGATACATAATATTTCTGTAGCTTCTATTAAAAGAAGTACAATAGAACCCTATAACTTTAAGTGGACAAAGTTCTATGAATCTAATACTGACTTTCAATATTCCGGAATTAAAATTCAACTAACTCATAACGAATTAATTATTTGCTCAACAGTTATTGACTCTGAAAATTATAGCATTTTAACAACACAAAAGCTAATCACTAATGAAAAAGGAAATAAAAGCATTGGAGATCTTAATGGTTCAAAACTAAAACAATATGGAGATTTTAAAGGACTACATGAAGAATCTAATACGTTTGGAATTATACAATTAGCAAATAATACTGAACTCAAATATTTCATTGAAACTGGAAAAGCATCAATGATAATGATATACGGAATAAGAACGTTAATCAGAACACAGAATATGACTGATAAAAACATTGAAAATGTAACTAGAATTTGGAAGAGACAAAATGAAAAATAATTTTATAACAATTTCAAAAGCTATATTAAATCTAAAAAAATCGTGTATTTTTATAAAGCACTTCAAATTATTTTGATTTGACTTTTGAACAAAATAAAAGCAAACAAAATACTATAACGAAGTACTAAATCCGATTAAACCTAAAATTTTGAAACCAGCAATAGAAACTATTTGGATTGACCTTAACGAAGAATTGTACAGCTTTATTTTAAGCAAAATAAAAGATGAACAGGTTTCTAAAGACATACATCAAGATGTTTTCTTAAAAATTCAAACTAAAATTCATCAATTAAAACACACTTCTAAACTTACCTCTTGGGTATACCAAATTACTAGAAATACAATTATTGATTATTTTAGAAAAAACATTCATAAAAACATTCCTATAGACACTTTTGATATTCCTGAAAAAGACAATGATAGCTTTGAGTACTCAAAACTTACGACTTGTATCAATCAAAAAATAAAAGAACTATCCGTTTTACATAAAGAAGCAATTGTATTAACTAGTTTTAAAAATTACTCTCAAAAAGATTTAGCAAAACATTTAAAAATGTCGTATTCTGGAACGAAATCAAGAGTTCAAAAAGCACGAGATATTTTAAAAGAAAACATACTAAACTGTCCGAATGTAGCTTCAGATGCTGCTGGTAAATTATTAGATTTTGAAAATAATTAATTTCTAATACGTCTTTTTTACAATTACTACGTCCATCATGTATAACACTAAAAAAAGTATACATGAACGCTTCAAAAAAAATTACAGTACAAATTCTTAATGCCTTTACAGAAAACGACAAAGGTGGCAATCCGGCTGGTGTTGTTTTACATGCTGATGATTTATCAGATGCAAACAAACTTAATATTGCAAAACAAGTTGGATTATCTGAAACTGCCTTTGTATCTAAATCTAAAACAGAAGATTTTAAATTAGACTTTTTTACGCCAAACAAACAAATTGCACATTGCGGACATGCAACAGTTGCTACATTTTCTTACTTAAAACAAATAGGTATTTTACAAAAAAACACCTCATCAAAAGAAACTATTGACGGAAAACGAGAGATTAAAATAATTGGTGAACTTGCGTTTATGGAACAAGTGTCTCCAAAATATACTGATGTTAGTGATAAAGAAGAGCTAATTCTTAGTTCATTAGGTTTACATAAAGACGATCTTATTCCTAATGCTCCTATATTATTAGTAAATACTGGAAATTCATTTGTTATCGTGCCTGTTAAAAACAATCAGATTTTAAAAAATATAACTCCTAATTTCGATTTAATTTCCACTATTAGTAAAACATTAAATTTAATTGGATTTTATGTTTTTACTACGGATACCGAAAACAATAAACATGATGCTACCACAAGAATGTTTGGTCCTCTTTATGGAATTTTAGAAGAAGCAGGAACAGGAATGGCAGCGGGTCCACTTGCTTCTTATTTATTTGATATTTTAAAAATAAAGAAAAACAGTTTTCATATTCAACAAGGAAAATATATGAACGTTCCTTCTAGCAGCTTAATAATTGTTCATTTAGAAATAGAAAATGACAACATAAAAAAAATTATGGCTGGCGGAAAAGGGATACTAAAAGAAGAACTGGAAATTGTTATTAATACTAACCTAAAAATTTAAAGATCATTTACTCCTCTTTATAATTAATTAGTTTTTCTAAAATTGCATATTTATAACACCATTTCCTTTTGTATTTACATTTTACCTTTTACCAGTATTACTACTACTCTTAAGCATGAATATCTAGCGCTTATGTTATTTCTTAAGAACTAGACACCTTAATTCATTAATTTTAATTTATTAACAAAAACTCAATTAATAAACTTATCAATCATGAACAAAACTAAAAGCTTAATTGGTATCATTGCTTTGACTTTAATAGCAATTGTATCCTGTAAAAAAACAAAAGAAGAAAAGAAACCCGTTGTAGAAAAAATTGCAGACTATGCAGAACAAAAGTTCGAGATAAGCTGTCTTGCTGATACAAATTGGTTTGCAACTAGTTCTATAACTGGAAAAAGGGAAACTCCTGCACCACAAGAAGGTAGCACAAGTGTTTTCGGGAATAACAAAACAGTATCAAATTGTGATTTTCATCAATGGTCTTGGCAAAAATTTCTTTGGTTAACGACTGAAAATGTTTCAAACGAACCATTTTTTATGACCAACCTAATTCAAGTAGATAACCAAAACAAACCTGTTGGTACTCCTGGAAGCACTACTATTAATCTTTCTGCTAGTGAAAATGTTCAAGCTACTGGAGATATTTTAAGATCAAACAGTGCTTTTAGTACAGATAATACTAGTTATGATGTATTTTATTCTATTCATGTAGATAGTACATTATTTAGTAGTATTAATAAAAACACTATTAAATACGCTGGGTTAATTAAAAAGATAAAAAATAAAGGAACATTAACTAAAAAAGATAGTCTTTTATTAAATGAGTATGAAAACAACACTTTTCCTGTTGGTGCTTTAGAATTAAAAGTAGCTTGGGTAGATGCAAGAGCTATTAAAGATACAAGTTCTTATTTTGTTAGAAATGCTTCTATAGCTGGAGGAACACCTATTCCAATGGCATTATTAGGAATGCACGTTGTTGGTGTTGTATACAATCACCCAGAATTTGTTTGGGCTACGTTTGAACATGATGATTTAGTGCCTTATTACGATTGGACAACTACCATTCCAGATTCAACTGTTACTTCAACAACTAACAAATTATTTTTCAATAAAAACGCTACTGCCACTATAGCCAACCTTGCAAGTCAATATGCAGACCCATCAAAAGATAGTTTAGATGTTTTTGCTGTGAATAAATATGGGGTTCCGCGTCAAGCGCAAAATACTTTTTTAGCTACCAGTCAAAGCGAACCTACAAATTATAACAATATTGATGCAATAAATACCAATGTAAAATCGCAACTTAACGATATTTGGAAAAATTACTTTTATAATGGTTCTATTTGGATTAATACAGAAGGATATGATTATCCAACAGAACAAGCACAATTATTAGATTCTTTAGCTGGAAATATACACCAATCGGAACCTGGTAAATTAACTCGTGGTTCTGTTGCTGCTTATAATATTACAATGGAAACGTATGAACAATTAGGTTTTTCTCCTCCTGCCCATATTTACCAACAATCAACTGCTACTATGGGAAATTGTTTTTCTTGCCATAGTACTAATAATAGTGGTCTAAATTCTCCTTTAAACATAAGTCATGTTTTTAATGGATCAATTGATCGTTATAATGATAAAACAAATAAACAAACCAAACAGAAGCATGTTAATGAAATATTGCAGGCTATTAAAGAAATGAAGTAAATAGATATTGTTATCTAAAATTCTTCAATAAATAATTTATTTCTATTAAACCTTCATGCTTAAAAATATGAAGGTTTTTTGTAGCTTTATTTTTTTTACAAGTTTGCAAAAACAGTCATCTATTGGTATACTTTTTCTTTTCTTTAGAAGTTACCTTACATATTATTTACTATTGAAACTGAAATAGCATTTTTTAAATGTTAGCTTATGAAATTAAATCCTTGATTATATAACTGCGATTAAAAATGTATCTTTATCGATAAAATCTACTATAATTAATAGCTTCATTATAAATAAAATAATGCCTCAAAAATTATATCTAATACTACTTCTTCTTTTATGTGCATGTAAAAAAGAACGCGTTTTTGAATATCCTAAAGACTTAAAAAAAATAACTAATGGTAATTTAAAATCTTGGCTTGAAAAAGCTCCTTTTGAAGGTTTATGGGACTATTCTGGAGATTCAAACACTATGATTATTACCAATTTTGACCAAGTATTTCCGTTTGCGGGAAAATTTAAAAATGAAAACAATAATTTCAAAGGCAGAAACTATCAAAATGGTGATATTTATCAAAAAGAATTGGTAATTTTTAAAGATCCTAGTTTTGGAGAATCTTTTGTGTATGCCGCTTTAACTTATAAACCCGAAGAACTTTTTTTAAGAGATTTTTATTCTGAAATGGGCAATGTAATCATGTCTGGTGCAAATGCTATTCACGATTCTTATACTGCTAGTCTTTCAGAAACTAAGGTTTTTGAAAAAAATAAGAAATATAAAACTGTATTATATTGGGTAAGTTCCAATAACAAAACCTATTTATTTGGATTTTATCAAAAAAAGAATCTCCTCTTTCAGTTTGGTTTCCCTGCGAATATAAATGCAAAAACAAAAGTATTACAAAAGTTAAAACAACTGAATAATTCATTAGGATTGAACATTAAAGAATGGACGCACCTCACAGAAGAACAATTGGAAATAACACAGGAACCTAAAAGTTTTTGGAAAGATCCTTTTTATGGTTTGTACAGAAAAAACTTTTTGCATCAATTAAGCGTAAAACTTAAAAACACAAAATTTAAAGAAGCAAGCTCTAAATTGACTTCTGCCAAAAATGTAGATTATTTATTTTTTTACGAAGAAAACAAAAAGAATTACAATATTACATTTACCAAAGAAAAAACAGCTTTAACGAGCTTAGATTATGAGAAGTCTTTAGCTGATTTTGAACACAAAAATATAGCAGGTTATTATGATAGAAAACTTTTTATAACGAAAGTAAAAACAGAAGCCGAAACTGTAATAACTTACGCAGAAATTTATTTTAAAGACTATTCCATTTTAAAAATCACTGCTGAATATCCTGTAAATGATACAAAAGCTAAAGCACAATTATTTGACATCTTAGAAAATCTAAGAATTCGTAGTTATTAAATAATCTCGGGGCAAACTTTTACATCAATTTACAGATCACTTCTTTTCACTGCGTTGCATTCGTGATGACATTTATCCGAAAAAACGAAATGAAAATAGTATTTCCGTTATGTTCAATAACAAGCTAGAAAACAACAAAAAAAACATCTCGAGACATATTTTATCTCCCTTTGGTCAAACAAATTCACTCGATGTAACTGATAGATAATTATAAAAACGAATGTCAGTTCGAGTGATTTTATGTAGTGTAACGGAAGAAAATTGTATCCAGAACATCCTCTGTAGAACTATTTAGGCGATTGCAAAAAAAACATCTCGATACAAATTTGATTTCCCTTTGGTCAAACAAATTCACTCGATATGACAAGTATTTTTATTAAATAATATTTCGACTAAACTCAAAAAATACCTCAAAAGCTTTCCTCACCTATTTCCCTGCACTTATACTCAAATTCACCACACTTATGTTATTGTTTTTTAACCAACTATGGAAATAACGTAGCTTTAATCACATAAAGTAAATAACCAAAGTTCATTACACTAAAAATTGAACTGAATTAACACCAACTATAAACTAAAAGAATATACCATGACAACTACTTGTAAAAACGTAAAACCACTTTCTTTTGGTAATTCAGATCCTTCAACTTTTCAAACTTGTAACTTTCTTGTAAATGTACTTGGTAATATGTACGCACAATGGAAAAAAGTTGGCAAACCATCTCAAGCTGATTTTAAATGGGGAACTGGAAAAGAAATTAAGCCAACAGATGTTTGTAAAATCACTCAAAAAAAGTTTAAGGTAGATGATTTTACTTTTAGTCCGCTTATTTGGAGTACGTTTAAAAATTTAGGAATCACTTACAAAGAGCCTTTTGGGTGCATGGTTACAGACAAAAATGATAACGTTTTCTTGGCTTTTCGTGGTAGTAAAAGTGTTATTGATTTTCTGGTAGACAGCGAATTTAAACCTGTTTCGTATACTGCTCCAACTTCAAATGCATCTTCTAATATTGAAGTTGAAACAGGTTGGTATAAAGTGTATAATGGTTTGCTTGCTGATTTACGTGAACAGTTAAAACCTTACGCTGGAAAAGGCACTAAAATTATCATAACTGGTCATAGTCTTGGTTCAACGCTTGCTACACTTGCTGTTCCTGAAGCTATTGCGAATAATATGGAAGTGTATCATTATAATTCTGCTAGTCCGTTAGTTGGACTCCAATCTTTTGCGGATTTTTATACGAGTTTAACAATCATTGGAAGCTCGCCTGGACTTCTTAAAGAAACTTATCGTTTGGTGAATTTATCAGATACAGTTCCTAATGTGCCTAACAATTTACAAAAGCAACCGCCCGAACATAACTATATTTCTGTAGGAACTCAAATTTCGTTTAACGCTGATTATGGTGCTGAAAATAAAAATCATAATCCGTGTTGTTCTTATGCGTATGCATTGTGGAATCCAGAAAACCCGTGTAATGACGATTTCAACACTTGTGCCAAAACATAATACTAAATAGAAGTCTTTTAATTCTCTGATTTCAAAATTATTTAACTGAATTAATTCACTTTTTATAATTTCTTTAGTGATGTTTAAAGGCAATAAAAACCTTGAATCAATAATAGAACTCAATATTAACATAAAATAAGAAAAACACTTTCTCTTGGAAGTAAAATAATAAACCAAGACGTGAATGCCCAAAAACGTAAAGAGTAGGCTTTGTTTAATCTAAATTTAAAATATTATGAAAAAATTTATCTATTTATTTATCACAGCAAGTTTTTTATTAACTTCTTGTAGTAACAGTGATGATCCAACGGATCTAAATCAGGAAACAATAGACATGTTATCTAATACACATTGGGCATTAACTAAAGATGTTCAAGATGGAGTTGAACGCGATATTAGTTCCATTAAAAATCATTTTCAAAGTCATGGATATCATGAATCTGGATCAACAGGTGAAGGACATACCTCGTATATTATTACTGTTGATGATGTAGATATTTCGGCATCAGCTGACTGGACATATGAAGTTCATGATGATGGAAATAAAATGACAATTACTACCATAAGTAATACGTATAACGGAACAGTTATACCAAGTGGAACTGTATATGAAATGACCTTTGTTGAGATTTCTAGTACAAAACATATAGCTACTTTTACTCTTAATGGTGTTCTTTTTGAAAGAACTTATGAAGTTAGGTAAGATATTAAGACTTATCTAATACTTTAAAAACTAATTATTACGTAAAAACTTATCACATTTTGTATAAGTAATGGCAGGTAAAATGATATATCTCAAACTTTATAAACCACTCAATCTGCCACTACTTATACTAATTTACTTTTGGTGGTAATCAAATAGCGATTCTCTTAAACTAATAATAGTAGTGCTATAATTTGTTGAGTTCTCTAATTTATAAATTGAATCGGCTCACTTTTTATAGAAATTTTTTTAAAAATAAAAAATAATTAACCTCATTACGGAAACCCATAAAGGTTTACTAAAGATTCTTTTTAGGTTTGTTGTAAGATGTGAAATAATATAATTCTATTTTAAACTATACTAATTCCTTGGAGAAATAAAAAAATTGAAAAAACTATTACTAATTTCTTTTGACTTTATAAGAGATGGTGAAACTAATACTTCATTAGCTATTGGTTCAATTATATCATATTTATATTCTAAAAAAGAATATGGTGTTCAATTTGAAACTAAACATCATACTATTAATATGTTTTCTCTTGATAAAGATACATCAAGCTTTGAAATAGCTGATGAAATTGATTATCTCAATATAAATTCTTTTGATTTTATTGCTATTTCTGCTTATGTATGGAGTGAAAAGTACTTAAATGATTTAATGAATATTTTGCGTATCAAGTATTTATTTATGGGTAAATTTATTCTGGGAGGTTATCAAATTTCTTACTCAAACAATCCTAAGCTTGAATATCCTAACTGTGAACTATTTGTTGATGGTTATGGAGAACATCCCATATATGAAATTTTAATAGGAAAGCATAAAACTGGCTTAATCAAGTCATCATTACAGTTTAGTGACATTCCATCACCTTATACAACAGGTATAATTCCTATTAAAGTAAATCAATCTAAAGTTAGAATAGAAACTAAAAGAGGATGTCCCTATAAATGTACATTTTGTGCACACAGAGACTTAACTAATAACAAAGTATTAATAAAAGATAACGATCGTGTTTTTGAGGAGTTGGTTTTCTTTAAAAATAAAAAAGTAAGAAAGATTAATATTTTAGACCCAATTTTTAATGCAGGGAAAGACTATTTAATTATCCTTAAAAAGATGATTTCTTTAAGGATTACGGCACAGATTAATATTCAAACAAGATTTGAAACTATTTCTGGTTATAATGGACAAGAATTCTTAAATCTCTGTGAAAGACTAAATATTCATTTAGAGTTTGGATTGCAAACTGCTATAAGAAGCGAGAGTATTCTTATTAAGAGAAAAAATCAACCTGAAAAAATAACCTCGGTTATGAAAGAGTTAAATAAGAGAAATATAAGTTATGAAGTAAGTTTAATTTATGGCTTACCTTCTCAAACCTTTAATTCATTTAATGAAAGCATAGCCTTTTTGCAGACTAATGGTTGCCATAAAATAAAAGCTTTTCCATTAATGTTATTAAAAGGAACAGAATTATACTTAGAAAAAGAAAAATATTCAATGGAAGAAAAAATCATTAATGAATATGATATTCCTGTTGTAGTAAAGAGTGATAGTTTTACGGAATATGAGTGGTTGAAAATGAAAGAAAGAGCTGAAAGTTTAAATTACGAATTTGAAAGAGTCTGAAATTTTATAAAAAAACTTGTAAATACTTAATAAAAAAATGTTTGAAATTACAAAAGAAGAACTTGATAAATTAAAGACATACACAGATTCTTTAATGAATCATGTTTATTGGGTGGAACAAACATTTGATGTTGTCCCAAATAGAAATCATATAGCAACTTGTATAAATTTTGTTGACAGACAAGAGTATAGAGAAGAGTTTTGTAGAGAATTAATTAACACAATACCAGACTGGATTTATAATCAAAAAAAATCCAAGGAAATTCTAGATAAATTAAGTGCAAAAAGAGGATTTGCTAATGCAAGCTCGGAATTATCTACAATCTGTTTTGAAAAATTTAGAGACCGAAACCCTAAAAAATTATTTACTCAAGGACAATTTGGAGAACTCTTACTTTTTAATTTTTTGCAAAAATTTCATTCAGCAGTTCCATTGCTAAGAAAAATGCCAATTACTACAGGAACTGGTTTAGAACGAAATGGTTCAGATGCTATACATTACGCGTTGTCAGAAGAGAATAAAAATCTTATTTTTCTTGGTGAATCTAAAGCATATACATCAGGGACTTTTTATAGTGCTGTTAAGCAAGCTGTCATTAGTATTCTTGAAACATATGAGAACCATCGAAAAAAAGATATTGGATTATACATATATGATGATTTTTTAGAAGAGAAACTCCAAAATATAGCAGAGAGTTACAAAGATGGAACATTAAAAAATGTTGAAGTACATTTAGTTTCGATTATCATTTTCAATGAAACAGAGGTTTATGATAAAAATGACGAAGCTCAAATTAAAAATGATATTATTAAAATAATTGAAAGTAGGTGTAAAAAGTTAGATAAAAAAATATTTGAAAGTGTAGACAAAGGGTTATATCCACGATTTAATTACATCTTCTTTCCTGTCTGGGAACTAGATAAATTGATTGAGAATTTTCAAATAGGAATTGGGAGATGAAAAAAGATAAAGTATTAACTCAACTATTGGATATTGAACTTCGAAGTAATGCGTCCAAACTAGGATTCATTGATAAAAGCGATTTGTCAATATCAAATAATCTATTACAAGAGGCTATTTCTGTTCTGAATCAACTCTCCGTAAATAAAGATGAAGAATCAAAAAAATATCTTATTGCTATCTGTGCTCTCCTTTGGACTTACAAAAATGAAAAGTGGAATGGACTAAAAGATTATTTAACCTTATTCCTATCTAGATCTGGTTTTGGTCCATCTTCAATAATGATTGATAAAAAATATGACTCTGCTGATTCAACGTTTTCTCAAGGATCGAGCCTCATCAATATGTTTTCAATCACACTTTCACACTTAGAACACGAAATAAATATTTCAAACAAAACGTTTTTATTATCTGAATTCCAAAAAAGCATATGGAATGGTATCCAAGAAAGTAAAATTATTGGTATCTCAGCTCCAACTTCTGCAGGTAAGTCATTTCTTATATTATTGAAAGCAATAGATTTAATTACAAAAAAATCAGGTTCGATTATCTATGTTGTTCCAACATTAAGTTTAGTATCACAAGTTCAATCAGATTTCAGAAAAATACTTGATGAATTTTCATTAAATGAATATTCCTTAGAAACAGCTTTTAATAATCAATATAATAATGAAAAAGCAATTTTTGTATTGACTCAAGAAAAAGCGATTTCAGCATTTTCTCAAAAAAACAATCCATTCCCTAAATTAAGATTACTTGTAATAGATGAAATTCAAAATGTAGAAAGAGTAGAAGATTCGGATGACAATAGAGCAAAAGTTTTATATGATTTAATGATTGAATTAAAAAACACATCAATCATAGACCACATAATAATTTCTGGTCCAAGAATTGAAAAGATTGACAAACTAGGGATTCAAATTTTTGGAGAAGAAACTATGTTAAAGGAAACGAATGCTTCTCCAGTATTAAATCTTACATATTCTCTTTCCAAAATAAAAAAAGAATCATTTTTAAATTTACATTTTGAATTAAGTGAACAACCTATTAAATTAAAAATTGAAAATACTTCGGATATAGTATTTAAAGGTTCTATGTATAATGATAAATATCTAACTTTCTTACATAAGTTCTTAGCTACATTTAATGAAGAAGAGTCAAATATTATTTTTTCTCCAACTTCAAACACCTGTACAACTATCGCAAATTTTATCACGGCTAAAACTATTTCAGATGAATCACAATATTTAAATGGATTATCTGAATTTATTGCTTCTACTATTCATCGTAATTATCCGATGGTTCAGTCTGTGAAAAAATCTATAGTTTATCATCACGGAAAATTACCCATTCACATTAGGTTAGTAATAGAACACGCCATCAAGCAAAAAGAAATTAAAACAATTATTTGTACAACAACATTGCTCCAAGGAGTAAACCTTCCTGTCCAAAATATTATTATAAGAAGTCCAAATTTGTACACTAGAAAAAAACCTTATAGTACTAAACTTACAAATTATGAGGTTTCAAATTTAAGAGGGAGAGCCGGTCGACTTTTAAAAGATTTTGTTGGAAGAACTTACATCCTTGACGAAAATGGATTTAATCAATCTGACTCTAATCAAATGGAATTATTTAAAGATGATAGTAAAGATATTAAGGTTGGTTATGGGGCTAAATACAATCAATACAAAAATGCAATATTTAATGATATTACAGAAGGCATAGGAAGTAATGAAAATAACAAAGAATACTCATTCTTAAATACATATTTAAGACAGACTATTATAAGACAAGAAGAAAAATCAATAGAATATTTAAAAAGTGTAGGTATAATTCTAGAAACCAAAGTCTTTAAAGAATTTCAAACTGCAATAAACAGTTTAGAAGTACCTAAGGCTATTTGTTCAAATAACAGATATTGGGATCCTGTAGATTTGAATAGATTATTTATTATGGCATCTGCAATTGACATACCAACGGATCCAAACGTTAATAATTTATCTTCTAAACTAAAAGAAGTTATTCTATTTATAAAAGAACATTTCCCAATTTACTATGATCGATATTTCTCAGTCCCAGAAGTTGAAGGACGTTATATGATTATGAGTAAGTGTTATTTAATTGAGAAATGGATTAGAGAAAAACCTTTGTTTGATTTTTTTACCAGTAGCTACTATGACAATCCTGCTAATATTGAAAAAGACATTTCATTTATTCAAAACAAAGTATCTTACGATTTACCACTGATGATAAAACCACTTTATGATATAAAATCACCCGATTCTTTATTTACAAGGTTTATAGAAATGGGGGCTTATACACCTATTACGAGAAAGTTAATTGATCTAAATATTCCTCGTGAGACTGCCATCTTTTTAAAAAAGAATTATCCAATAGAAAACATTGAAGACAGAAAACTAATGATTCAACAAATTAGAATATTACGAGAAAAACTTCCATATTGGTATAAAATACAATTAGAACATCTTTAGAGAAAATAAAAAATATTATATAAGAATAGACACGTAAACAATCACAAACTCACTAGCTAACCTCCTCCATCGTCTTACGCAAACGGTCAACCAATTCCCACAGTTCTATTTGATTGTGAGATCAATAACAAAACAATAAAACCAAATTTTCTTCATTTACAACAATCTCTAAAAATGGAATTCAAAAAAGTAAAATGAAATAGAAATAAATTTTATACTTATTTTAGTAAGAAAAAAACTATGAAAAATATTATTTTATTCCTAATTATTTCTTCTTGCGCATTAAAAAGCATCTCACAAGAAAAAACAGCAACAAACACTTTACTTAAAGAATTATCTGAAAACAGTTGTAAATGTATAGACCAAATAGATGTTTTTGATAAAACCAATAAAACTGTTTCTCAAGAAATTAATGCTTGTATAAAAAAACAAGTAAATGCCTACCAGCTTGGTGCTCAATTAATGCAAATAGATACTACAGCTTCAAACACAAAAGATGTAACAATTTCTATTAATGATAATGAAGAATCAGATCAGTTTAAAAAATATTATTACGAAATAGAACGCTATTTAGTTGAAAACTGTAACTCACTAAAGAAAAAAATAGCATCATTTGATAAAAAAAACGACAACTCAATTTCTGATAATCCAGAAGCTTTAACTTTTTATAACAAAGGAATAGCCGCATTAAAAAAAGAAAACTTTAAAAAGGGAATTGGATTTTTTAAAAAAGCAATAAAGTTTGATCCTAATTTTTCTTTTGCTTGGGATAATTTAGGTATTAGTTACAGAAAATTAAACAAGTACGATGAAGCTATAGCAGCTTATGAAGCTTCTTTAAAAATTGATCCTAATGGATTTATGCCTTTACAAAATATAGCAATTGTATATCAGTATAAAAAGGAATACAAAAAAGCAATTAAAACCTATAAAAAGCTAGCGAAGTTAGATGATAAAAACCCAGAAATATATTACGGTATTGGCCGAATATATGCTGCAAATTTAAATGATTACGAAAAAGGACTCGATAATATGTGCAAAGCATATAATTTATACGTAGCACTAAAATCTCCTTATAGAACAGATGCTGAAAAGGTTATTAGTATAATTTATAATCAAATGAAAGAAAAAGGAAAAGAAGAAACATTTAATAAAATATTAAAACAACATAATATTTCTCATTAAAAAAAATCCTCGAAATTTCGAGGATTTTTTTTAAACGAAGTTTCTAACCTCCTCCATTGTTTTACGTAATCGATTAATAAGTTCTAATAGTTCTACTTCATTATAACTTGCATAACCAATTCGTATAGCATTATGTTTGGTATTTGCTTTGTCGTAACGCGACCAATCCCCTATTTCTAATTGGTATTTTTGAGCAATTTCAGCAACAGCTTTCCAAGAATATTTTTTGTTTAACTGCGTCCAAACCGCCATGCCTCCTTTTGGTTTTTCAAACATAAAAACCTCCGAAAAATGTTGCGTTAACAAATCGCAAAACAAATCTCTACGCGTTTTGTACACTTTCATTACCTTTTTTATATGTCGGTCTAAATCGCCATTTTTTATAAACTCCTCAAAAGTTAACTCCAATAAAGCATCACCTTGTCGGTCTATAAAACGGCGTTTATTTGCGGCTTCATTTACAAAAACAGCAGGCGCAATTAAATAACCAACTCTAAAAACAGGCGCAACAGATTTACAAACCGAACCAATATAAATTACATTTCCATTAACATCATGACTTGCCAAAGGCAAAATTGGTGCGTGATTGTAATTAAAATCATAATCGTAATCATCTTCAATAATGGCAAAACCATATTTTTTAGCAAGATTTAATAAATGAATCCGTCTTTCGGCACACAAAGTTACTGTTGTTGGATGATGATGATGCGAAGTAACATACACCGCTTTTATCGTTTTTTGTTTACAAATTGCTTCAATTTCTTTAGTTACCAATCCGTGTTCATCTACAGTAACACGTTGTAAAATTGCTTTTCTCTCTAAAAAAACAGCATCAGCAGACGTATAATTGGTGTTACCAATAATTACAGTATCCTCTTTTTGTAACAACAATTGCGCAGAAAGATAAATTCCCATTTGACTTCCTCTGGTAATCAGTATATTCTCTTTAGCAATATGTAAACCTCTTGTTTTATTTAAATAAGTAGCTAAAGTGATGCGTAGTTTTTCGTTTCCAAATGTAGTTCCGTAACCCATTTCTTTATAAATGGTTTTTCTACCAGAAATTCGTCTGTAAATTCTGGCAATATCATCTGTAGGTGTTAAACGCGCATCAGAAACACCATCATTTAAATACATAAAATTAGGTTTTCTTATAGGTAATTTTCCTGCTGATAATTTTTCGGTATAAAAATTAAAACCAATACTACACGTTTCTTTCGCTTCAGTTAAAGAAGCATACTCTTGTAATTGCAGTTCTGGTAAATTTGCGTGTACAAAAGTTCCTTTTTTAGGAATACTTTCCACCCAACCTTGCAACAACAACTCGTCATAACAAGCCACAATTGTTTTTCTGTGTACTGCTAATAAATCAGCCAAAGTTCTACTGCCAGGTAGTTTTGTTTTTGGCGGTAACTTTCTGTCTTTTATTAACGTAATAAACTGATTTGCCAATTGTAAATACAAGGCTTGTTTTTTACTTTTATCTAAATGAAAACTGGTTTTATAAGGAAACATAAACTGGACTACTAATTATTTAAATTCTGGACGATTATAACACACCATAAAAGTAGTAATTTTGGAATAGAAAACAATTAATTAGTTGTTAGTAATTAGTTCTTTGGTATACATGTCATCACGAATCCAACGCAGTGAAATGAAGTGATCTGTCGATAGATTTGAAAGATTACTTCTTTCGTTCCTCAATCAGGATGACATTTTTATATGCAAACGAAAATAATTATATAATTGGTCGATAAATAGATTAAGTACAATAATATTGGTTGTTTAATAATTGAAAATATAATTTTTGCGTTAGGGATTGAATGGCGTGTTTGAGCTCTTTTTATAAATTTTTCTTTTATAAAAAAGCGAGTAATGAAAGCCCGACCTTTCGACTAAGCTCAAGGTGACATGCCTTTTTAAGGAACGTCCAATAATTTTTTATAAACGAAATAGTAACACAATATGAAATTACGAAATAAAAAACCTGCTTTACTTTTAGTAGATATTCAAAAGGCCTTTTTGGAAGAAGAATATTGGGGTGGAAATAGAAATAATAAAAATGCTGAAGAGGTTTGTGCCAATATTTTAAATGAGTGGAGAGCATTAAACTTGCCTTTATTTCATATAAAACATAGTTCAACCAATTTAAATTCTAAGTTATATAAAACCAATAAAGGTTTTGAGTTTAATGAACTGGTTACTCCTTTAAATGATGAGCCTGTAATTACAAAGCATGTAAATAGCGCTTTTATAGGTACTAATTTAAAAGAACAGTTAGATGATTTAAATATAGATACTGTAGTTATTATAGGGTTAACAACAAACCATTGTGTATCAACCACAACACGAATGGCTGGTAATTTTGGGTATGATACTTATTTAATTTCTGATGCTACTGCTACGTTTGACAGAGTTGGTATTAACGGAGAAAAATACAGTTCAGAACTAATACATTTAACAACATTAGCTAATTTAAAGGAAGAGTTTGCTACTATTTGGAATGCTAAAGAATTGTTAGAAAAATTATAGCGTAAGTTATTAATACTAAAAAATTGAAAAATGAACAAAAAACTAAAAGTTGGTATTTTTTTATTTAATGAAGTTGAAGTTTTAGACTTTGCGGGTCCGTTTGAAGTTTTTTCTTTACCAGAAAAAGACAACGAAAAACTATTTGAAGTAATTACCATAGCAGAAAACACCAACACAATTTCTGCAAGAAATGGATTAAAAATTGTTCCGGATGCTACATTTTTAAATCATCCTGAATTAGATATTTTAATTATTCCTGGTGGTTATGGAGCTGATGAAATTGAAATTAAAAATCCTGTTGCTTTGCATTGGATAAAGGAACAACACAGTAAAGTACAACTAACTGCTTCCGTTTGTACAGGTGCATTTCTTTTAGCGGAATGCGGACTTTTAGATAACAAAAAAGCTACAACGCATTGGATGGATTTAGACATTTTGGCAAAGGCTTATCCGAAAATTACAGTGATTAAAAATGTAAAATATGTTGATGAAGAAACAATTATTACAGCAGGCGGAATTTCTGCAGGAATTAACATGTCTTTTTACATTGTAAAAAACATTTTTGGAGAAGAAATTGCTAAATTCACAGCTAAAAGAATGGAATACGACATAACTATTTAAAGATGAAAAAACAAGACTTAAACACAACTGAATACAACGATTATATTGGAAGTTACATCAATAAAATTGAAGCTACAACAGAACTATTATCGGGTTATGAAGCGGATAAAAAAATGGTTATCGATTTTTTTACTGCAGTACCAAAAGATAAATTAGAGTATCGTTATGCGCCTGAAAAATGGACTATTAAAGAGGTTTTTCAACATATTATAGATACAGAACGTATTTTTATGTATCGCTTGTTTCGTATTGCCAGAAACGATAAAACGGCTTTGCCTGGTTTTGATCAAGATATTTATATTGAACCTTCTGCTGCAAATGCTAAATCTTTGAATGAGTTAATTACGGAGTTTACCATAACTCGTGCATATTCTATAAACGTATTGCAAAGTTTATCTGATAAAAATTTGCAAAATATGGGAACCGTAAGTGATTCTCCAATTTCTGCAAGAGCATGCGCATTTTTATTATTAGGCCATAGTATTTGGCATATTGAAGTACTTAAAGAACGTTATTTATAATGTTACATTTTAGAAGAGCTACCGAATTAGATGCAATGGTTATTGCGCTATTAGGTCGTGTGACGTTTAACGAATCACATGAGAATTTTGTAGATGATAAAAAAGAATTTAAAGCCTATTTAGATGCTTCTTTTACCGTAAAACAATTAAAAACCGAACTAAATAATCCTAATAATTTCTTTTGGATTGCTTTTAAAGACGATTTTCCTGTAGGTTATGCAAAGTTGGTTATCAACAGCGAATCAGAATTTATAGCTTCTGATAGTGTTTGTAGATTAGAAAGAATTTATGTTTTAAATGAATTTTTGCACCTAAAAATTGGTAAGGCATTGCAAAAATTAGTGTTTGAAAAAGCAACGGATTTAAAATTTAATTGGATTTGGCTAACCGTATATATTAAAAATTATACTGCCATTAATTTTTACACGAGAAGTGATTATGATGCTGTTGGTATTATAGATTTTTCTATTGGTAATAAAACCTATGACAACACTGTTTTTGCGAAGAAGTTAGGTTAAAAAAGAAAGTTTTTTTGGGCGTTACCTAAAAAAGGGCATGTCATCTTGAGCTTTGTCGAAAGGTCGGGCTTTTACCTGTATCTTTTTGTAGAAAAAACAAAAAGGATGTCGGTGCAATCCCTAACGCAAATATTAGAGATAATTATATTGAGTAAAATAAAAACACAAATTTATTTTTAAGTTGTCATATTGAAATCGAAATATAAAATCCACCGCAAGAAACGTAAAAAATTAAAAGTTGTTTGAGTCTTTCGACTGCGCTCAAGATAAACTCTAAGCGAGTTCTTTTAATTTAGTTTCGAGGATGATATTTTATAAATGAAGAGTTCATAAGACTAGATTTTTTTGTTGAAGCCTGTGCTGAGTTTAATCGAAGTGTTTTCATCAATGGAAAAAAGAAAACAAAGTTAAAATAAACAAAAGTGAAACTAGCTTATAATAGTTCTACTGAGTAAAATAAAAACACAAACTTATTTTTAAGTTGTCATATTGAAATCGAATTATAAAATCCACCGCAAGAAACGTGAAAAATTAAAAGCTGTTTGAGTCTTTCGACTGCGCTCAAGATAAACTCTAAGCGAGTTCTTTTAATTTAGTTTCGAGGATGATATTTTATAAATGAAGAGTTCATAAGACTAGATTTTTTTGTTGAAGCCTGTGCTGAGTTTAATCGAAGTGTTTTCATCAATGGAAAAAAGAAAATAAAGATAAAATAAACAAAAATGAAAGTAGCTTTAGCACAAATACAATCCGTTAGTGGAAATATCGCTGAAAATATAAAAAAACACGTGTGTTTTATTCATAAAGCAATTGCTTTAAAAGCAGATATTATTGTTTTTCCTGAGCTATCTATTACCAATTACGAACCAACTTTTGCTAAAGAATTGGCAGTAAAAAAAGAAGATAAACGTTTTGCTATTTTTCAGAATTTGTCTGATGTAAATGATATTACTATTTGTATTGGAGCTCCTGTAAAACATAAAGAAAATTGTACAATAAGTATGCTGATTTTTCAACCTAAAAAGGAAGTTTTGAATTATGCAAAACAACAATTACACAAAGATGAATTTCCTTATTTCATTTCGGGGAAAAAGCAGATTTATATCAATATTAAAAACAAAAAAATAGCTTTTGCTATTTGTTATGAATCCATGTTTGATTCTCATTTTTTGAATGCTTGTACTAACAATTCCGATGTTTATATAGCAAGTGTAGCAAAATCAGAAGAAGGTGTTAAAAATGGTATAATTCATTATCAGCAAATGTCAGAAAAACATCAGAAAACAATACTTATGGTAAATGCTATTGGAAAATCAGATGATTTTATAAGTGCCGGACAAAGTGCTGCTTTCAAAAACGGAAAATTAATACAACAATTGAATACACTAGAAGAAGAAATTCTTTTTTATAAATCAAATTAAAGAGTTTTTGAGAATTGGAGAATTGGAGAATTGGAGAATTGGAGAATTGGAGAATAATAGTAAAAAAACAAATCTTAATTACTTAACTCCTTAAATTTTTAACTTCTTAACTCCTTAACTCCTAAAATTCTTAAAACAGAAAAACAAACAAAAATGAAAGAGTATACAAAAGACAAAAGAAACCGAGTAAAAAGAGGTGCAAACAGAGCTTTATATGATACTGAATCTGTACATAAAATTTTAGATGCCAATTTTATGGGATATGTTGGTTATGTTTATGACGGTTATCCTATAACCATTCCAATGGCTTACGGAAAAAAAGATGATAAAATTTATATTCACGGTTCTACTGCAAATAGAATGTTGACAAGTATTTTAGAAAACGAAAAGATTTCAATGACCGTAATGAATTTAGACGGATTGGTTTTGGCGCGTTCTGGTTTTCATCACTCTGTAAATTACAGATCTGCTACTTTATTTGGTAACTTAAAAAAAGTTGAAAACGATAAAGAGAAAACTGATATTTTAGAAAACATTGTTAATCATATGGTTAAAGATCGTTGGGATTCTTTACGTCCAATGAATCAACAAGAATTAGATCGTACATTGGTAGCTGAATTTACCATAGAAACAGCTTCTGCAAAAGTAAGAGCCGAAGGTGTTGGCGACGAACCTGAAGATTATAAAGAAGAAGTTTGGGCTGGTATTGTTCCTATAAAGCAAATTGCTGAATATCCTATTGCTGATAAAGGTTTACCACAAAAAATGGATATTCCTAAACATGTTTTGGATTATTACCAACAAAACAAATAACATCTTATTTAAAAATGATAAATTTGCAGCTTAATTTATCATTTTTTTTATGAAGAAGTTTTTAAAAATCATTGTTATTGTTTTAGTTTTAGCTGTTGCCGCAATTTTTATTTTCGGATATAGCAATAGTGAAGATTTGCCTAAAGGTGAAAAAGGTAAAAATGCTGATGATTTGGCTACCAAAATGTTAACTGCTTTAAATAAAGACGCCTATGATACTACCAAAATAATAGAATGGAGTTTTAAAGGTGTTCATACTTATAAATGGTATAAACAAGAACATAAAGTTGAAGTAACTTGGGATAATAATAAAGTTGTTTTATTTACTAAAGCTACCGAAAAATCTGTTGTTTATATTGATGGAAAAGAAACTAAAAATGATGAAATTTTAAATAAAGCAATTGGCTATTTTAATAATGATTCTTTTTGGTTGATAGCTCCTTACAAAGTTTTTGATCCTGGTACAGAAAGAAGTATTGTATCTTATAATGATAAAGATGCCTTATTAATTACTTACACTTCTGGTGGTTCTACTCCTGGAGATTCTTATTTATGGATTTTAGATGAAAATTATCTTCCTGTTTCTTACAAAATGTGGGTTAAAATAATTCCTGTTGGTGGAATGGAAGCAACTTGGACGAATTGGATTACTACAGAAGCTGGTTTTAAATTACCAACTACACATACACTTACTTCTGTAGGGATGGAACTTGATATGGGAACTGTAAAAGGGTATTAGTTTATCTATCATTTCAAATATTAAGAATAAAGTAAAAAACGCTAAATATTTTATTTAAAATTACTGAAGTTGTAAAAATTAAATTACATTTTTTTTCATTCATTATAGATAAAAATAATCATTTGATATTGTGATAACCAACTTATTAAAATATTTTAAAACCATAAGAATTCAAAAAATTATTTTGTGGTGTTATTTTGTCTGGTATTTAACTATTATGAGCATATACTTTGAAGCTTCTCTTAAATTGTGGGCAAGTTCTTTAGGTATTTCTTTTATTATTGGCTTTGCATTGATATTATCTACAAATCAACATGGTGTAAAACAAGATATTTGGGTAAAAATCAGACTTTTTTTATTCCCTTTCTGTGTTTCTAGTTATTCTGCTACCATAAAAGATTATGATTTCATTTTATTGTTTCCAAGTAATCTCTTTCATTTATCTATTTCCATTGTTAATTGCTTATTGCTTTTAGTACTAATTTGGTGTGTGAAAAGGTTTTATCAAAATAATTCATAAAAAAAACAAAAAGAAGGTTTAAAGATCGTTAATCATTAAGTATTGTATAAAAACCCTTTATTCATAAAAAACATAGTAAAACCTTCGTAACTTTGCCTCTTTAAAACATCAAAAAAAATGCGAATAGATATCATTACCGTTGCACCAGATTTATTAAAAAGTCCGTTTGAACATTCTATGATGAAACGTGCTATTGATAAAGGAGTTGCTGAAGTTCATTTTCATAACTTACGTGAATATGGTTTGGGTAATTATCGTCAGTTAGATGACACACAATTTGGTGGTGGCGCTGGAATGGTTTTAATGATTGAACCTATTGCTAACTGTATAGAAAAATTACAAGAAGCACGTAATTATGATGAAATTATTTACATGACGCCTGATGCTAAAACTTTAAATCAAGCTACAGCAAATACACTTTCTTTAAAAGAAAATATTATTATTTTAACTGGTCATTATAAAGGTGTAGATCAGCGTGTTCGCGATAAATTTATTACCAAAGAAATATCAATTGGAGATTATGTATTAACTGGTGGAGAGTTAGCTGCTGCAATTTTATGTGATGCTGTTATTCGTTTAATTCCTGGTGTTTTAGGTGATGAAACATCTGCTTTAACAGATTCTTTTCAAGATAATTTATTATCACCTCCTGTATATACAAGACCTGCTGAGTATGAAGGTATGAAAGTTCCTGAAGTTTTATTGTCTGGAAACTTTCCTAAAATTGAAGAATGGAGAAGTGATAAAGCTTATGAACGCACTCAAGAAATTAGACCCGATTTGTTAGATGAGTAAAACTAAAATCTATGAAAAAGTTGCTCCTTTTATTTTTTTTTCACTTTTATGGTCTTGTAAAAAAGAAATTAAAAGTTCTGCTCCTTTAGCAGAGAAAAAAAATGTTTCTAAAGAAACAACAGCTTTTAAAATTAATACCATAAATAATAGTGTTGATTCTATTGCTAAATCTATAGAAGTTGAATCTAAAGAGTTTTTTCTTACAAAAATACCCAAACCATATAACGGTGATATAGATGCTACCGAAACTATTTTTCTTAAAAATAAACGTGGTGAAGTTATTGCAGAACATACTGTTGAAGTAGAAGCTTACGAAGATGCTAAAGTATTTGAAATTACAAATCATAATCTTAAAAATGTAAAAAAAATACTCAATTTTACTATTGAAGAATGTTATTGTGGTTGCTCTATTACTAATGTTTATATTATACAAACATTAGACAATCAATATATTGAATTACCTATTATATCATTTTCTTCGGTTGAAGCTAGTGATCCTTATTACGAATACCTATTTGGTAAATTAAATACTTTTTATAGTATTGAGAAACTTTATGATATTTCAAAAAACAACTTAAATCCTATTGAAATAAATAGACTAGAAAAACTAACATGGAATGGATCTAAAATCATAAATAAAACAGAATTAAACGCAACTAAATATATTGTTACTGCTTTAAACGGACTTACAATACGTGATAAACCTAGTTTGAAAGGGAAAAAAATAGGTAGACTTCCTTTTATGGCAAAAACTACTATTCAAGAAATAACAAAATATCCTTTAGAAATAAAAGATAACGGCAAATTGATTAAAGGAAATTGGGTGAAAATAGAAAATGATTTGTCTAATAACTGGTCTGTTGGTTATGTTTTTAATGGTTTTCTTCAGAAAGAAAGTAATTTTATAAAAACCAATACAGCTATTTTAGTTCCTTCTTGTTATAGTGATAGTTATGAAAAACCTTTAATAGATAAACTAAATACGAATTGGGTACAACTTTATAAGGAAAATGGTAATTACTACTTAAATACACCTCAATTTAATAAAAAAAGAGGATATAATGAATGTACTGGAGATTCTTTAACTTGTTTAAGTTCAAAAAAAGAAACATTGCTTTTTATTAATAAGTTTTCATTGAGAAATTCATTTTCAGAAATTATTTTTACTGAAACTCCTAGTGATGTTATATGGTCTGGCAATGAATTTAAATTTGAGTTGAATACTAAAAATTATACTTTAAAAGCTTCTGGAAATTTTACCAATATTGAAGTTACAGGTGATAAAACATATACCTTAAGTATTCAATCTGAAGGGAAATCTCAAATTATATTTCAACAAACTCAGTTTGATGATACGGTTCCTAAAATTTTATTTATTGGTGATATAAATAATGATGGAAATCCAGATTTTATTATAGACAGCCCAATACATTATGAACAAGAACGAAAAATTTTGTTTTTATCACCTAGTGATAACAAAGGTAATTTGATAGAAAAATTTGCTGAAATTAGTTTAGATTTTTCTTGTTAATACTTTATTTTCTTTGAAGGTGGCATTGGTCTTTTGTAATCAATAGTAATGTTTAGTGGTAAAGAGTCTTTTGCCTTTTCTTTAAACTTTAAATAAGAATCTAGAATACTATTAATAATCTTTTTTGTTGCTGTTATAGAGGTTGAATCTGGTAATTGAAGAGACAAAACCAATTCTTTTGTTGAGTCTGAATAATTTTCTACTTTTTTAGAATTAAAAATGTCTTTTTTATAAATAGTATGCAAACTATCAAAAGGGTATCGTTCGGGTAAAAAACCATATGTTATTGGTTTTACTATAGAATCTTTATAGATATATAATGTGTTTCTACTTTTTTGAGGAAAAAAACCCATGCAAACATTAGGAATACAATCTAAATTTATAATGTATTCTTTTTCTTGAAAACTATATGTAATTGTAGCTGGTGGGGACATATTTCTATATGCATATCTCCCTTTTTCAAAATCTTTTAATGTTTTATAATTATCTAAATTAAAAATAGTGTCCAATTCAGGTCCCAATCCTACTCCTCTCAAATTTGAATATAAAATTGTTGGCTTTTCTTTTTTACATGAAAAACAAAACATAAAAACAAAACATATAAAAATTAGTTTTCTCATGTCTACAATATAATCCTTAATAAACCTGCTACTTGTTTTATTAATTAATAAAAACTAAAATATAAATCTGATTCTTTTAGAACTAAAATCTAATTCATTTAATATAAAATAGCGCTATACTTAAAAATATAGCGCTTTATGTTTTTTTTAAATTATTACTGTATTGGAGTGTCACTAATATAATCAGTAGAAAAACTAGTCCAATTATATTTATCTTTTAAATACTGTGCTGGATTTTTACATAAAACTCCATTTTCCCAGCCCCATGGTGTGCTTGCTTTATTACTTCCATCTCCATTATCTCCCACTAAAGCTTTACCAGTTACAGTTAATGGATTATTACGTTGTAACCATAAAGTACTTTCTAAAGGAAGTAAATTATAGTTTACATCTTGAGGCAAGTTATTAGAATCTTTATCTGGTGTTACAGCTTGTGCAGCATTGTAATAGTATTTTATATACGAACTATCTGTACCTTTAGAATCACTGAATGCTCTAATTCCGTGTCCTTTTGCTTCAATAAAGAACTGTACTCTACCTGCAGATTCTATAGTTACTTCATTTCTAGCGTAATCTAATACTTCTGTATGAAATATAGTTTGAATATCAATAATAGCACCATAACTTCCGTTTGTATTTCTTTTGGCTGTTACTAAAGCAGCTTCCATATCATTTTCATGAGAATCTAAAGAACATAAAAAAGGAACATCTGTCCAATCTCTTGGATGATAAACACTGTATAGGATGAAAAAGTGTGTTTCAGTATATGTTACATAATAATATACATAAGGAACTAACTTTCCTGAATCTCTTCCAGAAACCATATTGTCCCAGTTATTTTTAGTATTCCAATCACCATCATAATCTACAGCCGTTATCCAATCAGCAGATCCACTTTTTGATTGATTACTACACCAACCATCTGTAGTATCAACATCTTGATAAAATACTGGTGCATATCTTGCTGCAATAGTTGCATCAGAATAAGATACTTTAGATTCAATATTTGTAGCTGTTTTAATATCAATACTTGACGATGTTTCCACTAACATGTCATCAGTATTTGATGTACAAGAGATTGATAAGATTCCAATACTTAATAATAAGCAAGCTTTGTTAAAAATTGATTTAACTTGAATTTTCATAAATTTAAATTTAATTAGTTTCCGAAATTTAACATTTAAAATGATATTTTAATAATTTCATTTTGAAAAAAAAGTTACTAAATAGTAAACTTATAAATATCAAATTTTTATTAGAACTTAAATGAAAATTAATACAATTAAAAAAATACTTTATATTGGTATTCTAAATAAAAAAAAATTGCTGAAATCTATTAAAGAACTTAATTTTTCGTTGTCTTGGAGACCTTACCAAGCAACTGTTTTAAATAATTTTGATAAACATATAAATGATAATCATTTTCATATAGTTGCTCCACCAGGCTCTGGAAAAACAATTTTAGGTATTGAAATTTTAAGAAGAATAGGAAAAAAAACTTTGGTCTTGTCTCCTACTTTAACCATAAGAAATCAATGGAATGACAGATTACAAGAGTTTTTTACTGACAATTCTAATTTTTCAAATATTTCTTTTGATATCAAATCTCCTTCTGATATTACATTTTCAACCTATCAAGGTTTACATTCTTTTTTTAAAAGTTTTAAATGTCAAGAAGACTATTTGTCTTTTTTTAAGGAACATGATATAGAAACATTAGTTTTAGATGAAGCTCATCATTTAAAAAATGAATGGTGGAAATGTTTATATCAACTTAAACAACAAAACAAACAAACTGTTGTAGCATTAACTGCAACTCCTCCATATGATAGTGATAACAATGAAATTCATAAGTATTTTGATTTATGCGGAGAAATAGATGATGAAATTGTTGTGCCTGATTTAGTGAAGGAAAAAAATTTATGCCCACATCAAGATTTAATTTTCTTTTCTGAACCTTTAGATAAAGAAATAAACTTCATTACAGATTTTAGATTAAAAATTTCTAATTTTGTTGATGATTTATTAGGTGATAAAGCTTTTATAACATTAATAAAACAACATCGTTTTTATAGTAAAACTGAAGAGAATTTAGAGGAGTTATATAAATATTCTGAATTCTTTTCTTCTCTTCTAATATTCCTTAATGAGAGTGGTATATTAATACCAAGAGAAAAATTAGAAATACTTGGTTTTGAAAATAATGAAATTATAGATTTTCCTAAAATTAATAATCAATGGATTCAGATATTATTACAGCATTTATTAGTTACTGATAGGCAACAGTTAATTGAAAGTGAAACTTACTTATTACCTTTAGAGAAAAAACTTAAGAGGTTATCAGTATTTTCAAAAAACAAAGTTAATTTAATTGGTAATAATTTACTATACAAATCATTAACCAACAGTCCTAGTAAATTAAAAAGTATAGTGACCATTGTTAAGCAGGAAGAAAAAAATCTCCTTGATAATTTACAGTGTGTCATTTTATCAGATTATATTAGAAAAGAGTATTTAAATATAAACGACTCAAGTATAAATGATATTCAAAAATTAGGAGTTCTTCCAATATTTCTTAATTTAAAAAGAGAAATTAAATACAAACATAATTTAGCTGTTCTTACAGGTAGCTTAGTTATTATTCATAGTTCATTAATATCTAAATTAGGGTTAATTGATACGATTGAGAATTATAGCTATGTTCCTTTAAAATCAGATTCCGAATTTGTCATTCTAAATTCAAAAAGTACATCCAAAAAAACTTTAGTTGAAACAATTACTGAACTTTTTGAATTAGGCTATATCAAGGTATTAGTTGGTACAAAATCATTATTAGGTGAAGGTTGGGACGCTCCTTCAATTAATAGTTTAATTTTAGCATCTGTAGTTGGTTCTTTCGTTACTTCTAACCAAATGAGAGGAAGAGCTATTAGAATTAACAACAGTAATAAAAATAAAACTGCACTAATATGGCACTTAGCTTGTATAGATACTACTGATGAATTTGGGGGTAAAGATTATGGCATTTTATCAAAAAGGTTTGATGCTTTTTTAGGTATTTCTAATGATGAAAAAACAATTATAACTAATGGAATAGATAGACTAAATTTAGAAAATATAATTAATTCTAAAACTTTAGCATTAAATAATAATAAAACAATAAACATTTCAAAGAATAGAAATATCATCTCCAAAAAATGGAATGAAGCTATTATTGAAGGAAATTCTCTTTCAAAAGAAATTAAATTATTGCATAGAAAAGATAAAAGATTTTTAAGACAGAAAAGAATCTATTTTCAAGATATACTAAAATATTCTCTTGGAGAAATTACAATAGGCCTTGCAATCTATCTCCCACAATACTTAATTAAAAATTTTAATATTATAATTCATAAAGGTCTTCATTATTTTATATACTCATTAATAACAGGATTAGGTCTTACTTTCGGATATAAGATATATAAAGCTTTACAAATGTATTTTAGATATGGTTTAATTCACAAAAAAGTTGATAAAATAGCTCTAACAATTATAGATAGTTTGTATGATTTAAATTATATGACTACAAATAGAGAGGAAATAATTATAAATACTGAATTATTACAAAAGGGTGATATTATTTGCACAATAAATAACGCAAATAGATATGAAAATAACTTATTCATTTCTGCTTTACAAGATGTTTTAGCTCCAATAAATAATCCTAAATATTTAATTATAAAAACTAACTGGCTTAGAAAAAAAATTAATGTTCAGAACTTTTTTCCAGTTCCAACCTTGTTCTCTAATAGAAAAAATGATGCTATAAAATATCAGACGTATTGGCAGTTTAATATTAGTAAATCAAAACTCATGTACACAAGAACTTTAGAAGGTAGAAAACTACTATTAAAATCAAAGATATTTCATATAGATAATATCAAAAAAGGTATTACTACAGAAGCTTTAATCTGGAAGTAAATATTTTATGCATAAAGCCTATAAAACAACTCCAAACTCTTTTAAAATATATTATTAATATTAGTTCATAAATCCCAACTTTCACAATCTTTATAGACTTAAAAAATTGTACCAACAAAAGTAATTACTCCATATATTATATACAAGAGCTTTAAAATCTAGACAAATTCGTAT
>SIHP01000015.1 GCA_004762155.1 Flavobacteriaceae bacterium | reverse complement strand
CTTCTATATCTATCCAATCAAGTCCTAACTCTTCTTGAGATTCTTTTCCTCCAAAGCCAAACTTCTGAGCGGTAGCATTTCCAATTGAAGAAGTTACGTTATTGTATCCTTTGTGTTTGAGCCCAAATGGATAGTAATTAGATTCTTCTATAATTTCTGTGGTTGGATCAATAATACCGTTATTGTCATTATCTGTATAACTTAAGCGTACGTTTCCTAAGTGGTCTTTGTATTGATAAACATAAGACATCTCGACTCCGCTCGATGTGACATCTGTTTTTACATAACCTTCTGGATGATTAAAGAATTGTAATTCTGGATCTTCTCCTTCAAGAGCATTATAAATATAATTACCTGCATAATACGTATTTGTTATAACATCTCCATAAGGAGGAAGGTCATTTTCAAAAATAGTTGCTTCTTTTTGAATCTTTTCCCCTAAAGCAGTATAAATATATCTTATTTCACCTATTTCATCTTCATGTTCAATCCAAACAGGTAAGTTGAGGTGATTATAATGAATTTTAGATATTCCTTTATTCTTATCAGAAATCATGTTTCCATTAACATCGTAGGTATAATCGTCACCAGAGGTATTTCCGTCTGTAAAATCTGTTCTTGCTGCTGTGTTTGTAATATTATCAGTTACGGAAGTTAATTTATTTCCACTATCGTAGGTGTAATTTAAATTATCCATTATTCCAAACGTATTTGAACTAGAATTTAAAAGTCCTTTTCTTAATAATGTTTGTATGTTTCCGTTTTTGTCGTAAGTAATACCAGAAACATCATAATTAGAGGTATTCGCTCCGGTCGCACCGGTAATTCGATTCAGCGCATCATAAGAATAGGTATAGCTATTACTTACAGGGTTTCCTGAAGTATTAAGCGAAGCGCTATTCCAATTGGTTTGACTGATGTTTCCGTTATACAAAGCTGTTCCTGAGTTAGGATTGTTATAATACAGGCTAAAGTTAAACAAATCGTTATCATTTGCAATATCTTCATTAATGTTTTTTAACCAACCGCGCACATTATAGTTATAATCTACTTTTTGGAGTCCTTTGCTGTTGTCTACAATTTTAAAGTCTTTTATTTGTGATTCAGGTGTATTCATACTTATATCACCTAATAATTGTCCAGATGACGGAGTTAATGAAGTATAAAAGATTTCGTCATTTTTTTTATAGTAAATAGTATTTCCAATTCGTTCTACTTTAAAAACATCTCCTATTGTATAATTATCTAAGTTCTTTTTATTACTACTATTTTCATATATTCCATAAGTGTTATTAGATCTGCAGATTATAGAGTAATTAATGGATGTATAACTTGCATTTTCATTATTGGAAGATAGGCCTACAACAAAATAAACATCTTTTTTTGTAATTGAAAATTCAACATATCCATTCCCTGAAAAATTACCTAAGGTTGCTAATCCATGAGACCAGCTTTTTGTTCCTGTTTTTGTGATTAAATTATTATCAATAGTAATTCCACTGGTAACATCGGTGTATCCTTCTTGTGTTCCGTTACCAATGATTTTACTTTCTAGTTGTCCTAAATCATCATAATTGTTCTTTACAATTCTTTCGGATATTTGCTCATTTATTTGTTGGTTTTGGCTTATTAACCTGTCCATATGATCGTATTCAAAACGATCTACCGTTACAATAGCTTCTTGACCTGTTTTTTGGTGTGATGTTTTGGTTTCTAAAACTTTTCCTGTAAAATCATCCAATTTACTTTCTATAATATCTACAGTATTTAAATAATCGTTTTTAGAGCTTGTATAAATTGGTCTTGCTTTTTCATCGTATCCCGTATGTGTTGTTATCCATTTATTATCAACTTCTAAAATTTTTACTTTTGTTGTTGTGGGTAAACCTTTTGTGTTAGTTGTAAGTGGTACTCCATAAGAATTTATTGTTGGATTTGTAATGTCTCCATTCCAATATGCATTTTCTTCATAATAGTTAATAGTATATACATCATAATACGGGATATTGGTTGGGAACGCATTATTTGAATAATAGTATAAACCTCCTGGTGTTGTTTTGGAATATGATTCATATAGTACTGAAGCATTATTAGCAGATGCTTGCACACTAGCTCTAGTATTATTGTCTTTATATAAACCTGTATAAATTACTCTTCCAAATTTATCATATTTGGTAAACAGCCATTCTTTTGTTGTTTTATTATGCTGAATTGCATCTTGCGTAAGTATTGGTCTGTCTAGCTTATCATATACAATATATTCCCAGCCTTTACCTGGTATTTTCTTTTCTACCAATCGGTTTCTGTTGTCGTATTTGTATTGGTAACACAACTCATCTAAAATAGTTGTGGTTGGTTTAGCGTTTTGTGCTGCTGCTTTTGGCGGGAAAACATACGTTAAATTTCCATAATCGTCGTAGATATAGTACGTGTCGTGCGCTTCGACTTCGCTCAGCGACCCGACTCTAGCATAAGTTCTTTTTAAAATTACTTGCCCTTGTTTGTTTTTAAATTCTTCAGTAGTGTGTAATTTACTCGTGCTTCCATCATGATTCTCATCTTTGGTAATTGTTTTATACAATTCACCTACGGCATAATTACTTGTTCCACCAATTAAGGTTGGTGTAAATGTGTTATTGGCCTGTAGCGTAGTTACTTCATATATTTTTACTTCTGATGCTGTATTGGTATCATACTCAAATTCTATTTCATGATCGCTACCTACTTTCCAATCTTCTCCTGGTGCGGCTTGTTGTAAAACACGATTTAAAGGTGAGTTATCAAATACTTTTTCTGAGTATGCATTTACTTCGCTTGGTAAAGATACTCCCGCAAAATCTGGAGTATATTTTTGTTGGTAATAGTTTTGAGTTGCCAAACCAACATCACCAGTACGAATACTTAAATTATTATTTCCGTTAGTTAATGGTAAATATTCTTTGGTTTGTCTTCCAAATTCATCATACTCATAATGCGTAACAATATCTTTTATTTCTTCTGAAGCTACTAAAGTTTCTTCTCTTGATACAATATCTTCTATAGCCAATTCGCTTCCATCTATTTGTTGTAATAAAGGACTCCAAAAGTATTGACGAACACTGGTGTCTGTACAATAATATAAATAACTTCTAAATCGTGAAGTGTTTAATTCTGCTCTCCATTTAAATTCAGTACCGTCTAAAACTTTGTTTCCATTTACATCATAAACACCACTGACACCAGTATCTGAACCTGAATAATTATGAGGATGTATTATACCAACTATTAAATACCAAGTATTTGCTTGTGGTAAATGACCTACCCAAAAATAAGGATTACCATTAGTCGTTCCACTTAAATTATTTACATTTTGGGTTCCATGCCAAGTTCTACCTAAGTCATTAGTTCCTACCTGATTTTTCTTTACCCAAACAGAATAACGATAGGTCTTAGTATTATCAATAGTAGTATAATCGCTATTCCAACCCCCATCTGCATTATTGGTAACGTCAGGAATACATTCCCATAATAAATCAGTATTACCAAAAGGAGTAGTTCCACTTATTATTTGGTTTTCTGAGTCTGTTCCATTTCTATTATAAAAATCAGTAGAACCTATATTTCCAGAAGTCCAATCAATAGGAATATTGTTACTAGAAATGGTATTTCCCCCAGCTTCTACTGCAATACTTTGTTTTATTCTTCCTAAACCATCAAAATATTGGATGGCAGTAATTACAGAATCTTTGTCGTTTTCTACTACAGCTGTTGTCGTGGCTTTTTTATAGGTTTTACTTAAAACATAATTTTCTGTGGTTGTTTGTCCTAAAACCAATAAAGGCACAAACAATAGTATATATACTAACTTTTTCATAGCTGCTTAGTTTTTATAGTTGTATTGGTTTTCTTTTAAAATGTTTCCGTCTTTGTCTTTTATAAACTCCAAACGGTTAAAACCATCGTATTGGTAATAAATAGTTTGTCCTCTTGGATCGGTAATACTTGTGACGCCAATTAAAGGATCGTAGGTAAAAGTAGTTACTTGAGCTTCTGGTAATGCTTCGCGTAATTCTTGTAGTTTTATGCGTAATGTTCCTTCGTTACCTAAACTACCTATTGTTGTATCATCATCTAAATTTGATGCTGAAATCACTTGATTGATTACTGATAATTGAGTACTGCTAATTGCATCGTATCCTTCAATTTTAGCAATAGGTTGTGTTTGGTTATATCCCCAAACGTAATAGATTTTTGTTCCATCTTTTTTACTTACTTCTACTGGGTTTCCTTTAGCGTCGTAATTATGATAAACTACTCGATCTTCTAGAGCTAAATCTGATTTGCTGCTTTGGATGGTTTCTGGTAAAACTAAATCATCTCCCCAGTTACTATAAATGTTATATGTTTCTGATATCTTTAGAACTGAACGATCAGTAGATTTACCGTAATATCTGAAGCTTTTAACTGGTAATGAAAGCCTGTTTTGGTCAATTAATTCTTTTACAGGGTCTGTAGGTGTAATTATATCTTGTGGATAAAATATTTGATTTTCTATATAGGTATAATCTGATGTATTGTTTTGAAGTAAAGACAGCACTGATGATGAATTATCTCCTTGAATGTAATTTGTAATATTAGTTGGGTAATTATGGATATTTAAATTATAGCCATATATTGTTTTAGAACTATTTGAACCATTCGAGAAAAAAGACGTTTCAGTTTGCTCGCTCAATAAGGCAACTCCTGAATTTAATTTATATGTTCTGTTCACTACATAATCAAGAACGTTTGAGCAACTATAATTTGTTGATGTTTCATCATATCCAGTACATTTAGAGTACCTTGATTCATATGCACAATTGTTTAGCACGGTTGAAATGGTTACTAAATCTTCTATTGAACTTCTCTCGTGAAAAATATAATTAAAAGTTGATTTTTTAACTAAACTCTCCATACTATCATGTATTTCTACTTCTTTTAGTTTACCTCTTTTCCAGCTATTACTATTTATGGGTATAAAAGGAAAAGCATTTCCTCCCTCGTCAGGGTAATCTATGGAGGTATTATAAGTTTGTAATGTGTTTAAGGTTTGATTATTTTTAGTATTATGATTTCTAATAGTTACATTTTTATATTCTACCAATGAAGACTCAGAAGAAGGTAGGTTGTTGTAATCAGTGATAACATGATAAGGAATCGTAAAAGTTTCACCTGGTCTTGTAGTACCAGAAGATGAAATAATGTCATTGAAGTTAGAGTAAGATATCTCATATTTATGAACAGGAAATTTAGCAACTAAAGAACCACTACTTTTATTTGCATCTTCATTTAAATTATACAGAAACGACCTGTGCAATACAGGAGTAAGATCATCTTTACTTTCAAATTTTTTAATTTCTTTTAGGCGTACACCTCCACCAACTTTATATGGGGTTATATCTTCATCGCTCTTATAAGAAAAATACGAAAATATAAGATTAAATTCTAATGGAGTAATACCTTTAGTAAAACCTATTGGTTCTAGTTCTATATGATAAAAACCTTCATCTAAAACAATATCTTTTGATGCTGTTAAACAAGATGTACAATCATCTAGCTCTATGAGTTTAAAATCTCTTGTGTCGTCTATTATATAATCTACTTTGCTGTTTTCTATTTTTACTGGTGTTAGTCTTACCCTAAATAAATTTTTGTCTTCTCCGTAATAAAAATCATTATTATCAATTCCTAATAAATTTAATGTTACAGATTGTTGATAGTCTATAGAAACAAAGTGAGAAAAATTAGTTTCTGTAAAATTAGAATTTAATGTGCCATTGAAATTCTTTTTTTCAATATTATTATTGCTATCATTAGTGTATTCGGTTAAATCCTCATCTCTAATATAACTATATGTGTTAGCTTCAAAATCATAACTAGTTAGCCCCCCAGTAGGATAGATAATTTCTTTTAGTAATCCTGTAGTACAATATCGTTCGTCAGTTTCTCTATTACCACCTTCAGTATAATCTAAATCAGAAAATACAGGTATAGAATTATTGTTATATGCATTATTAAAAAAACCCCAGTAATCAGTGTTTTTTGATTCTGTATTAGGTAATAGGTGCGGATCATTATAGTTAAAATGATACCTTAAATCTTCATTATTTGATATTGTTTCAATGTTGTCATTAGTGGTTAAATATTCGTCAACTAATTCTTTCAAAAACAAACGATTTCCTTCTCCTTCATAAGAATAAATGAAAGAGAATTTTTTAATTTCTTTTCCATGTATATTCTTTACGGATAAATCTTTTAATAATGCACCTGTTTGTTCTCCATTGTTTATCGTCAAATAGTCTAGCCTACCTTTTTCATTAGTAAAATCAATTTCTCCAATATCAGTTATTGTTATTTTTTTTAATTTATTAGTACTAATAGTACTTCTTGTTTGTGAAGTTGTTCTTTCGGGTAATAATTTAGTTTTAAAGGTTGAACTCATCCAATTTAATCTATAATATTCATTTGCTAAAAAACTATCGTCAATAATATTTTCAGAATAGGAATAATTTTCTGTAACCTCAAGAATGTCATCATATTCAAACGTTAAAAGTTCTTCGTTGTTAAACGCATCAATTCTTGTTAAATTCCATGAAGAAGTATAAAGATCTACAGGAGAAGGATATTGTAAAACATATTTATTTTCAGAAGGTAAATAGGTGTTTGCCCATTTATTTACTGTTGTAATTTCCTTGTCTTCAAAATAATAGATATAACCTTGGTCATCAGTAATTACAAAACTATCAATTTGGCCGTCTTGATTATAGTTGGTGTTAATTTTTAAATTACTTTCAGAATCAATGTATATTTGATTTATACTCTGGATATCTTTATACAAAATTAGTTTACCACTATGACCGAAGAAATTAAAACTAAAAGAATCTGGCTCACCATCATAACATCCTTTAGCAACATCATATAAAAATTGTTCTCTCTCTTCTATCGTTTGGTTAGTGTAATTATAATATCCGTTGTTAAGTACGCCATAAAAACTGGTTTCATCTGGCATACCTTTCATAACTCTTGATATAGCACCTCCAGAAAACATAGACCATCCAGTGCCCAATATGCCTGCATAATTTTTTACCATTACACCATTTGGATGATAATTAAGAGATAGATTAATAGATAAATTATTATCTCTTGTTTTTGTACTAAAAATAGGTATAGAAATATTCGGAATTCCTGTTGAATTATTTGCAGGGAAATTAGTAAAATTCATAAGATTACTAATTGTAGGAGAAGGAGGTATTATTGTTGGTGGATTAAAGTATTCTTCTCTTTGTGTTAGCTCCTGCGCATAACCAACAAGAGTAACTAACATCGCAAGGATGCTTAATTGTAGTGTTTTCATAAAATGTATTTAGAAATTAGCAATTTTTTTCTGTTACAAAGCTAATAACAAAAATTGAATACTAAACCTGTTATTTTATATTTAACAATTTTTACTGTATAAATTGTAGCTTACACACGTTTGATTGCGAGAGAGATAGTTTGTGGAGCTGTATGTTCAGAATTTATGATCTTTAAAATATGTTAACATTAAGAAACTAATATTAGAGAAAGATAAGTTCAGTAGTGTATTTATTGTTTGCTGAGTTTGTTATAATGCTTTTGCAGAGTTTCGAAATGATCAGCGGGTCACGCTGATGGAATTGCAGAGTTTCAAAACGATCAGCAGGTCGGGCTGATAGAATTGTAAAGCTTATTAGAAATAAACAACTACTAATTTATTACTTTCTCCTTATTTTCCTTGATCTTGGATAGAAAACTTAGGTAATGACACCTGATATTTCACTACCAATAATCGGATTAAAATAATTAATAAAGTAGTACTAATGTAAATGCTATTTAAAGGCATATTTAAATTAAACAAAATAATAAAACAAACGCCACCTAAAATAGAAGCGGTTGCATAAATTTCTTTTCTAAATATAATAGGAATCTCATTGCATAAAACATCTCTAATTACACCGCCAAAACAGCCAGTCATTGTACCTAAAGCAATTGATATAATTGGAGCTAAATTAGCCTGTATTCCATATTCTATACCAATAATAGTAAAAACTCCAAGTCCAATGGTGTCAAAAAGAAAAAGTGATTTTTTTAAGTAATCTAACTTATTTCTAAAAACAATAGACAAACAAGCTACGCCACTAATTAAATATAAATTTAAGGCATCTTGCATCCAAGAAACAGGTGTGTTTCCAATAAGTATATCGCGTAATGTACCACCGCCAATAGCAGTAACAAATGAAATAATGAAGATTCCAAAAAGATCAAACTTTTTGTTCATTGCACTTAAGGCGCCTGATATTGCAAAGGCAACTGTACCTAGAATATCTAATGCATCAAAAATTGACATACTTTTTATTTTAGTGAATACGTTGTGAAAATAAGAACATAAAATATCTTTTTTATCGAAACGACCAGTTTTTATAACTGCCAGAAGCTTCTAACTTTTTTTCAATAGCATCAGGCAAATTCGGAAAAAAGTCAACACCTGTTTTTTGTTCTAATTCATCAATAGAAACTACAAAATCATATAACGGACGTTTACTTTCTTTGTGTGGTATTAAAAATGCAATTGCTTTAATTTCTGGTTCAGTATAATCTAATAAGATTTTATAAAATTCTTTAGGAACACTTACTTTTTCTTTTCCAATAGTATTTAAGTTTGGTTTTAAAATTCCACCAGTAACTATATATAAATGATTGTATTTCTTTGCCCAATACCTTGTTTTTTGTTCTAGTTTATTCCAAATACCAGCGTTAAAATTGTGTTTTTGTGGAGAAATATTTGACGTGTAAAATGTTTCGTCGTGAGCTTCTTTTGTATAACGTTTGTCACCAGCTGGACATAAATGTCCTTTGTCATAACCTGATTTTTTATAGTTTTTCCAGCTTGCAGATGTTGTTTTTACTTTTGGATCTTCAATAAAATAAGGCCGCTTTCTATCAATATATTGAATGTCACTTTTACTTAACGTATACGCAACCCATTCTGCTTGTTCATGTTTTTCGTTATACGATAACGAATATCCATCATGTTTTACAATTTGATTGGTTGTAGAACTTGGTAAATAATTAAAAGTAGCGTTACCTTTTATAACTTTGGTTGTTTCAGAATTCGAATTACTTACAGCATTCTTTTCTTTTTGTTGCATATAAAGAGCAATCAAACCAATAATTATGGTACTAACTAGTTTTATTTTTTTTGAATTGCTCATTGATATGTTTTACTATGGTTCAAGAAATATTTACGCTAAGGATTGCAGTATTTCAACTCCACTCAATATAAATTCTATACTTTCAGGATATGATTTTGTTTTTCAAAATTGTATTCTAAGAGATATAACGGAAAGCCCGACCTTTAGGTAGCGCCCAATACTTATTATTTCTTTAATGAAATTTCTTCAAAATCTTCGGTTCTTTCAGCTCCAGAAAAAGCTTCCTGAAACTTTATAGGTGGCGCTGTTAATTTACGCTGAACCAAATCTAACCAAGCTCCGTATACGGTAATAATTGCGGATATTTTTCCTTTTGCATTAAAAACTTCATGCTGAATTTTCCAACGTTCTCCTTTTTCAGACAATCCTAAAACTTTTAAATTCACAGAAATATCTTCACCCATGTGAATTTCTTTTAAAAACTTAGTGTTTTCTTCAAACAAAATAGGACCAACTTTTTCTTTTGCAAAATCTTGAATTGTAATTCCAAATTTATTAAAATAACGCATGCGTGCTTCTGCACAATAATCATTATATGCAGTATGTCGCATGTGTATATTAGCATCAAAATCTGCCCAACGTGTGGTAAAATCTACTTTAAAATTCATCTGTATTTTTTTATTAGCGAAGCAAGTTACAAACTTAGTTTTTTACATCCAACGCATCTCTAAGTGAATTTCCTAAAAGCATAAAAGCCATGACTAAACTCATAATTGCTAAACCAGGAATTATAGCTAAAAAAGGTTTGCCTAATACAATATAATTGTAATGATTTTTAATCATTGCTCCCCAGGAAGGAGTAGGAGGTTGTGCACCAATCCCTAAAAAACTCAAACCACTTTCTATTAATATTGCGGCTGCAAAATTAGCGGCAGAGATTACAATAATTGGCGCTAAAATATTTGGTAAAATATGTTTGAAAATAATTCTGAGATCAGAAAATCCCAAAGCTTTTGCAGCTTCTACATATTGCTGTTCTTTGGTGGTAATTACTTGTCCGCGAACAACACGAGCAACTTCTACCCACATGGTTAATCCAACTGCTATAAAAACTTGCCAAAATCCTTTTCCTAAGGTTAATGTAATTGCAATAACTAAAAGTAGTGTAGGAATAGACCAAGTAATGTTAATAATCCACATAATAAAAGCATCTGTTTTTCCACCAAAATAACCACCAATAGCACCAATAGGAATTCCTATTAATAAAGAAATTAATACAGCAACAAATCCAATAGAAAATGAAATTCGTGCGCCAATTAATAAGCGACTTAATAAATCTCGTCCATATTTATCTGTACCAAAATAAAATGTTTTTTTTGAAATGAATTTTTCAGGTTGATGATTAAAAAGACTTAAATCAAAACTTTTTGGAAGTCCATCTGTGTATTTTATAATCGTTAATTCGTTTTTAAGAACGGTATACGATTGTATTGGAATTGCTGTATTGGTGTTTTTTCTACCGTTTTTTAAAATAGAAAACCAAGATTGCTCTTTTTTATTTTTATTAGGAATTTGTAACAGGTCTACAGAAAACCCAGGAGGTTTTGAGTGAATTTCTAAATGCATTTGATTTGCAGCATTGCTATTGTCTGGAGCTAAAGCATAACAGAATATGGCAATACATCCGCAGAAAAAAATAAATAGTAAACTAGATACACCTGTTTTATTTTTTTTGAATTTTTGAAAGGCAAGTTGCGAAAGTGAATTCGTTCTGTTCATATATTGAAATTACAAATTGCTGATTTCCTCACCAACTTTTAAATTAAACTTTCTACGAAACAGATATACAATTCCATATAAAATTGGTGTGTCTATTGCTGCAATTATTATTTTGAATAAAAAACCACTTATAAGTAAGCTAGTGAAAATTTCCCAGGGTAATACTTTAAAAGAACAAAGTAAAAATACAACGGTAAAAGTATCTATGAATTGAGAAGTAAATGTTGAAAAATTATTACGTAACCATAAATGTTTTCCTTTGGTGAAGTTTTTCCAGAAATGGAAAATACGTATATCTATAAATTGAGCAAATAAATAAGCAAGCATAGAAGCAAAAACAGCTAAAGGTGATAATCCAAAAACTTGAGAGAAGATACTATCAGTTACAGGTGAATTTTGTGTTGCTGGAGCAGCATCAGCAAACAAAATAATTAGCATTGAAAAAAAGGAAGCAAAAATTCCTGTTAAGACTACTTGATTAGCCTTTTTTTTACCATAAATTTCTGATAAAACATCAGTAATTAAAAAAGTTATAGGATAAGGTAGGATTCCAACAGAAATTTTAAAGTTATACCAACCAAAAGGATTCCAATAAAAAAACTTTTGAAAAATTAAGTTAGATACTACTAAAGAAGTAATAAATAAGGAAGCCAAAATTAAATAAATATTCTGAGCAAGTAATTTGTTTTTATCGGTCATAAAACGAAATTAAGAAATTTAAAATTGATTATGTTTGCAGTATTAACAAACAACAAAAATAAATTAAATGAAAGCATATATTTTTCCTGGTCAGGGAGCACAGTTTACAGGAATGGGATTGGATTTATATGAAAATTATTCTTTAGGTCAAGAACTTTTTGAAAAAGCCAACGATATTTTAGGTTTTAGTATTACAGATGTAATGTTTGAAGGAACGAAAGAAGAATTAAAAGAAACAAAAGTAACACAGCCTGCTATTTTTTTACATTCTGTAATTCTAGCGAAAGTATTAGGTGATTCTTTTCAACCAGAAATGGTAGCGGGTCATTCTTTAGGAGAATTATCTGCATTAGTAGCAAATGGAGTGTTGTCTTTTGAAGATGGACTAACATTAGTTTCTAAAAGAGCATTGGCAATGCAAAAAGCTTGTGAAGCACAAGAATCTACCATGGCTGCTGTTTTAGGTTTAGAAGATAAAGTAGTAGAAGATGTGTGTAATGAAATAGACGGAGTTGTTGTTGCAGCAAACTATAACTGTCCTGGACAATTAGTGATTTCTGGAGAAATTGAAGCAATTAATAAGGCGTGTGATATTTTAAAAGAAAAAGGAGCAAGAAGAGCTTTGGTTTTACCAGTTGGAGGTGCTTTTCATTCGCCATTAATGGAGCCAGCTCGTGAAGAATTAGCGGCAGCAATTGAAGCAACTACGTTTAGCGAACCAACATGTCCTGTTTACCAGAATGTTGTTGCAAAAGCAGTAACAAATCCAGAAGAAATTAAAGAAAATTTAATTTCTCAATTAACAGCACCAGTTCGTTGGACACAATGTATAGAAGCAATGGTTGCTGATGGTGGAACTGAGTTTATAGAAGTTGGACCAGGTAAAGTTTTGCAAGGTTTAATGCGTAAAATTGATAGAAGTGTTGCAGCAAGTGGTGCAAATGTTGAAGCCTAAAAAATAAAATAAGATTTTTATTATTTAGACCTCACAGGTTTTTAAAACCTGTGAGGTCTTTTTTATTATTTTTTAATCGTTAAACAGATTACTTCGTGCCTGGCAATGACGATTATTTTTTGGCTATAAAATTTATGTTTTACAATTAGATTAGCGTGTTTTTTAATAAAATTCAGTTGAGTTACCAACAACCAAAACTAATGTGCTTCCAACCAGTTATCTCCAATTCCAATTTCTACATCTAATGGAACGGCCATTTTATAGGCATTTTCCATTTCGTGTTTTATAATTGGTTTTATAATTTCTAATTCATCTTTATGGGCATCAAAAACCAATTCATCATGAACTTGTAATAACATTTTCGATTTGAAATTTTCTTGCTCAAAACGTTTGTGAATATTTATCATAGCAAGTTTAATAATATCTGCTGCACTTCCTTGTATTGGCGCATTAACAGCATTTCTTTCTGCTGCACCACGAACAATTCCGTTTCTAGAATTAATATCTTTTAAGTAACGTCTTCTGTCTAAAACCGTTTTTACATAACCATGTTCACGAGCAAAATCTACTTGACTAGACATGTAGCTTTTTAGTTTTGGATACGTTTCATAATACGCATCAATTAGCGCTTTAGCTTCTTTTCTATCTAACGAAGTTTGATTGCTTAAACCAAATGCAGAAACACCATATATAATTCCAAAATTTACCGTTTTAGCATTACTACGTTGTTCACGAGTAACTTCATCTAAAGGAACATTAAAAACCTTAGAAGCTGTTGAAGCATGAATGTCTTCTCCGTTTTTAAACGCTTCCATCATGGTTTCTTCTTCACTTAAAGCTGCAATAATTCGTAATTCTATTTGGCTATAATCCGCTGCTAATAATACATGGTTTTTGTCTCTTGGAATAAACGATTTACGTACTTCTTGTCCGCGTTTTGTACGAATAGGGATGTTTTGTAAGTTCGGATTATTAGAGCTTAAACGGCCGGTTGCAGCTACTGCTTGTGCGTATTGTGTATGAACTCTTCCTGTTTTAGGATTAATTTCATTTGGCAAAGCATCTACATACGTACTTTGTAATTTTTTGTATTGACGATATAATTGAACGTCTCTAATAATTTTATGATCTTTTGCTAAATACGATAAAATATCTTCAGCTGTAGAATATTGACCTGTTTTTGTTTTCTTAGGTTTGTCTACCAATTTCATGTTTTCAAACAAAACAATTCCAAGTTGTTTTGGAGAAGCAATATTAAATTCTTCACCAGCTTGCTCGTAAATGTCTTTTTCTAAAGCAGAAATATCTTCGGATAAACCTGCGGATAATGATTTTAAAAAAGCTACATCTAAATTAATTCCTTCAACTTCCATAGCGGTTAAAACACTAACTAAAGGAGTTTCTATATCGTTAAATAACTTTGTAACATTACCAGTTGCTAACTCTTTGGCAAAATGTTCTTTTAACTGTAAGGTAATGTCTGCATCTTCAACCGCATATTCCGATTGTTTTGCCAATTCAACTTGACGCATAGACAATTGGTTCTTTCCTTTTTTACCAATCAATTCAACAATAGAAACAGGTTGATAATTTAAATAGGTTTCTGAAAGAATATCCATTCCATGACGCATATCTGGATTGATTAAATAATGCGCGATCATAGTGTCAAACAATTTTCCTTTTACAGGAATAGTATAATTTGATAATACTTTGATATCGTATTTTAAATTATGTCCAATTTTTTCGATGTTTTCATTTTCGAAAAAAGGAATAAATTCATTAATAATTTTTTGAGTTTCTTCTTGATCTTCAGGAAAAGTTAGATAATATCCTTTGCCAGCTTCCCAAGAAAAAGCAATTCCTATTAATTCAACTTCTAAAGCTTTTAATCCAGTAGTTTCCGTATCAAAACAAACAGAGGTTTGTTTTTGTAATTTTTGCAATAATAATTTTCTCGATAATGGAGTATCTACTAATTGATAAAAATGATTGGTAGTTCCAATCGTTTTAAACCCGTTAATATTGTTTTCTTCAGATGTAGTTCCGCTTCCAGGAGTTGAAAATAAATCAAACTGATCTGGATTAGCATTCGGTTTAGATTTGGCAGCAGGTGTTGTAGTGTTTGTCTCTGGTGATTGGCTGGTAAAAGTTCTTGCAAAACTTTCAGAAAGTCTACGGAATTCTAATTCACCAAAAATTTCCGTAGTTTTTGTAATATCCGGTTGCTCAAAAATAAGTTTGTCTTCCTCTAATTCAACAGGAACATCCAACATAATTGTAGCCAATTGTTTAGAAAGTAAGCCTAATTCTCCATTAGCTTCTACTTTCTCTTTCATTTTACCTTTTAGTTCATGAGTATTTGCTAACAAACCTTCCATGCTTCCGTAAGCCTTAATGAATTTTTTTGCGGTTTTATCTCCAACACCAGGTAAACCAGGAATATTATCAACAGCATCTCCCATCATTCCTAAATAATCAATAACCTGTAAAGGATCATCAACTTCAAATTTAGCTTTAACTTCTTCAATTCCCCATTTTTCATAACCGTTCCCCATTCTTGGTGGTTTGTACATGAAAATATGTTCAGAAACTAATTGAGCAAAATCCTTATCTGGTGTTACCATATACGTTTGTAATCCTGCTTTTTCGGCTTTTTTAGCTAAAGTTCCAATAATATCATCCGCTTCAAAACCTGCTTTTACAATTGCAGGAATATTCATCGCTTCTAATATTTTTTCAATATAAGGAACAGCTATTTTTATTGCTTCTGGAGTTTCTTGTCGGTTAGATTTATATTCTGGAAAAGCTTCTACTCGGTCTACACTTCCACCTTTATCAAAACAAACCGCTAAATAATCTGGTTTTTCACGTTTAATAACATCTAGTAAAGAATTGGTGAATCCTAAAATTGCCGAAGTATCCATTCCTTTAGAATTAATACGTGGATTTTTTATAAAAGCGTAATATCCTCTAAAGATTAATGCATATGCATCTAGTAAAAAAAGTCGTTTTCTTTCTGCCATTTGTTCTTGAAAATTGAAGAATGTAAAGCTACAAAAATTATATGCTATAGCTAAAAAAACCTCTTAAAGTTATTTTTATGGTCTACTATTTTGTTTTATTTTGATAAGTTGTAATTTACAATAATCTTAACTTTTGTAGTATGTTTTAGGTTTTAAATGTAACTATCTTTGTAGGTTAAATGTTTTTTGTATGCCTCGTTGGATCATTCCTTTAGTACTCGTATCGTTACTTATTTTTATTTTTGAATATTATACTTTTCAAGCATTAAAAACAGTGTCTAGAAATAAGTTGTATCGTTATGCATTGTTGTTTTTATCTAGCCTTGCTTATTTAAACTTCTTTTATACAATGTTTACTTATGATAGGAGTAACGGACAAACAAAACAATTTCAATGGGCGGTTGGTTTTTTACTGTTAGCTCTTGTTCCTAAATTATTTGTTTTAATTTCTCTTTTTGGTGAAGATCTTTTCCGTTGGATAAAAAAAGGAATTTCTTATTTTTCAAAAGAAACAACACAACCAATTACTGGACGAAGAAAATTTATATCTCAAATTGCATTAATATTAGCATCAATACCTTTAGCTGGTATTGTGTATGGTATTCTTAGAGGGAAACACAATTTTAAAGTTTTAAAATACGAATTACCTTTTGCCGATTTACCTGATGCTTTTGATGGTTTAACAATTACACAAATTACTGATATTCATTCTGGAAGTTTAGACAATGAGGAGAAAATAAAATATGCAGTTGATTTAGTTAATGAACAAAAATCAGATGTGATTTTGTTTACTGGAGATATTGTAAATAATTTTGCTAAAGAAATGGATCCTTGGATTACTACTTTTAAGCAGTTAAAAGCTCCTTTAGGAAAGTATTCAATATTAGGGAATCATGATTATGGAGATTATGCAACATGGAAATCAGATGACGATAAAAATGCTAATTTTGAAGCGGTGAAAGAGATTCATCCTAAAATAGGTTTTGATTTATTGTTAAATGAGCATCGTTATATTGAAAAAGAAGGACAGAAAATTGCATTAATAGGAGTAGAGAATTGGGGTAAAGGTTTTAAAAGAGCTGGAGATTTAAAAAAGGCATCTAAAAATATTCAGAAAGAAGATTTTAAAATTTTAATGACACACGATCCAAGTCATTGGGAATATAAAGTAAAGGAAGATGATTTTAATTACCATCTTACCTTAAGCGGTCATACACATGGTTTGCAATTTGGAATTGAAATACCTGGTTTTATAAAATGGAGTCCTGCTAAATATGTGTATAAGCAATGGGCAGGTTTGTATGAAGAGTTTGGTAGGTATATAAACGTAAACAGAGGTTTTGGATATCATGCTTTCCCAGGGAGAGTTGGTATTTGGCCTGAAATAACTGTGATAAAGCTTAAAAAAACATAGTTTTTGTTTGGTTTTAAAAGTAATTTAATGTATATGTTATAAAAATTCACTATTTTTATCAAATTCAGAAAAAAAATTAACTTATAATGACAAAGTTTGGTGAAATAATAAGTATAAATAAACCTGTGTTAATAGATTTTTACACAGACTGGACTGACTTAGAACCAAGTTTAGATACGCTACGTGATGTTGCAGCTGCTTTAGGTGATAAAGCTAAAGTGATAAAGATAGATATTAAGAAAAACGAAATTCTAGCAGAAGCATTAAGAGTAAAGGGGAACCCTACTTTTATGATCTATAAGAATGGAGAAATGAAATGGCGACAAACAGGAGAACAAGATGCAAATACACTTATAGGATTAGTTCAGCAATATTTATAGTTCTATAAAAAAATATAATAAAAAAGAAGCGGTTGAGATTTTAATCTCAACCGCTTCTTTTTTATTAAGGCTTTACGCTGTCTAGCATAAATAAATCTTCGGACTCTGGTTCGTCAGCAATAAGACCATTTAATATTAAGTAATTAATGAAGTCGTTTTGTAGATTATCAACATATTTAGTGTCAGTGTCAAATTCTGTAGCTTGACCAACAATGTTTCTATACATATAAACACTAGTTTCTTGCTCATCTGCAATTAAATAATGATCACTGTCTTTAAATGTACTAAAGTACTTTAAACGTTGTTGGAATAAATCAATCAATGTAGCGGTAGTTTCTCTAGCTTTATCAATATCACCAATTCTGTAATAAACTTCAGGATATCCAAGAGAAATACTATAATGGCCAAAATCTCTAATAGGCATTTTGTGTAACGATAAATCTAAAACATCTTTAGCTTTTACTGAATCTCCTTTTTCAATATATGCTTCGGATAATCTCATTAGATTATTTCGCATAGAAATGGCATTTCGTTTTGTTTGTTCGTCTAAATAAATCTCACCATTATTAATGGTTTTCCAATCCCATTTTTTTACATTGGCATACATTTTATCAGCATCTATTCTTCCCATATCAAACATAGATTTATCTCTGTTTGGTGTTTTGATAGGTACTAATTTAAATGCCATTCCATCTAATTGTAAATAGTCTTTTAACCAAATGTATTCTTCATCAGCATTTGCACCACCTGTAAAATATATAGGACGTTTCCATTCAAAATTATTTAAAATGTCTAACATCATAATTCTGTTTTTGGTTAGTCCTTGCGTGTCAACAGTAATGTCAATATAATCTACCATCTTGTCAGCATCTTTAGGTGCTACAATTCCGTATTTAAGAGCATTTGCTTTATTAACAGGAACTCTAATTCTATTGGTTGGGTATATTTTTTCTTTTTGCCCGTTTTCAGTTTCAATATATGTAGCTTCATGATCACTAGCAATCCAACGCATAAAGTCTTTTAAAGGTAATAGAGAATCTTTAAGTTGGGGATGAGGTACGTGGTAAGCAACATCTAATGAACCTAATTTATACTGACTATGTGTTAAAGTAGACGGTATTGGATCGGCTTCATAGGTTTTCTTTTTCATTTGATCTATATACCAATCTGTAGCAAATAGACTTGTGTTTATTAATTTAATATCTGTTCGTACACCTTCCATTTGTTGCATATACCATAAAGGGAAAGTATCATTGTCTCCAATAGTAAACATAATAGCATTTGGATCACAACTTTCTAAATATGTCTGTGCATTTAATTGAGCTGTATAACGATCTCCTCTGTCGTGATCATCCCAGTTTTGGAATCCCATTAAAAGAGGAACTGCAATTAAAGAGAAAGTGGATACGGCTATTGCAATAGCTTTTTTATTTGCATATGTTTTTAGTTGATCATACAGTGCTAAAACACCAAAACCAATCCATATAGCAAAAACATAAAAGGATCCTACTACTGCATAATCACGTTCTCTTGGTTCAAAAGGTTTTGGATTTGTGTAAAAAATAATAGCAAAACCTGTAAATACAAAAAACAATGTTATTACATACCAATTAATTTTATCATGTTTAAGATGATAAAGTAAACCTATGATTCCCAATATAAGTGGTAAAAAGAAATAGGTGTTTCTTCCTTTGTTGTTCTTTACATCATCAGGAAGACTTTTTTGAGAACCTAGTCTAATTTCATCTATTGGGTCTATACCACTCAACCAGTTACCATTGGTTGCGTCTAAATGACCTTGAGTGTCGTTTTGACGACCAACAAAATTCCACATAAAATAGCGCCCGTACATATATCCAAACTGGAAGTTTACCATAAACCTAATGTTTTCTAAAAAAGTAGGTCGTCTAGAAGTACGAGCAGGAATTCCTGCAATTTGTTTGTATGCTTTTTCACAACTAGGATCAACCATTCTTGGTATGAATCCTTTATGTTTATTAGAGTATAATGGAATTACATTTTTGTAATTATTTACAATTTCATATTTACCATTTATTTTCTCATATTTTGGTTTGTCATCTTTGTAAACACTAACTTCATTACCGTACTCATCTATTTTTGTTACTTGTTCTCTTTGGTAAGAATAAGAATAGTACTTGTCGTAGAATACATTTGCGTCTCCGTATTGTTCTCTATTATAATATGCTAATAGTTCTCTAGCACTAGAAGGATTGTTTTCATTAATAACAGTATCTGCATTTGCTCTAATCGGTAGCATTAACCAAGAAGAAAAACCTATCATTACAAATAAAATAGATAATATAAGTGTGTTTGCTGTTTTTAAATCTTTTTTTCTAGTGTAATTTAATCCGAAATAAAATAATGAAATTAAGATTATACCTGCGATTATACTTCCTGAATTATAAGGTAAGCCAATACTGTTGATGAAGAATAATTCCGATACACTAAAAAATTTCAATGTAAATGGGAAAAGAAATTTAAAAACGAATGCTAAAACAAAAATAGAAATTAGAGTTGCAATAGCTGAAGTTTTTAAAGTGATGTTTTTATATGTTTTGAAAAAATATAATAAAACAATAGATGGTATTACTAATAACGATAATATGTGAACACCAAAAGATAAGCCGACAACAAAACTAATTATTACTAACCATTTGTTTCCTCTAGGCTGATTAATTTCATGTTCCCATTTTAATCCAAGCCAAAATAAGATAGCCATTAAAAAAGAGGACATGGCATATACTTCACCTTCTACAGCACTAAACCAAAAGCTATCTGAGAACGTATAAGCTAAAGCTCCAACTAAGCCACTAGCTAAAACCGCTATTTTTTCTCCAGTTTCAAATACTCCGTTTTTTACTACTATTTTTTTAACAAGAATAGTAATTGTCCAAAATAAAAATAAAATAGTGAAAGCACTAGCAAGCGCAGACATAAAGTTTACCATTTTAGCCCACTGACTCGGATCATTTGAGAACATAGCAAAAAATGCACCTAACATTTGAAAAAGAGGAGCACCAGGTGGATGACCTACTTCTAATTTTACTGCAGTTGAAATATATTCACCGCAATCCCAAGAGCTAACTGTAGGTTCTAGAGTTAATGTATATGTAATTAAAGCTACTGCAAACGAAAACCATCCTAAGATAGTATCCCATTTCTTGTAATTAAATTGATTCATAGTTTAGTTAAAAATATCGTTGCGAATGTACTAATTTATTTTCGCGTTTTTTTTGATTGTAATATTTGATATCGATAGATCTAACAAAAATATTATTTTGCTTATATTTGTAGTGTTAAAAGGGTGTGAAACTTTTTTTGAAAAAAAATTAAAAAAAGTTTTGCAGAATTGAAAGTTAGTCGTAGATTTGCACCCGAAATTGGCCTATGGTGTAATGGTAACACTACGGTTTTTGGTATCGTCATTCAAGGTTCGAATCCTTGTAGGCCAACAGAACTCTCACTTTTAGTGAGAGTTTTTTTATGTTTTAAATATAATAACTGGTTGTGTGGCTTCGTTGGAAACGTGTTTTGTGATGCTTCTGTTGAAAAAATGAGAAAACGTATTTCTTCCGTAAGATTCTAGCGCTATAATGTCTGCTGAGACTTCGTCTGAGAAGTTGATGATCCCTTCATCTATTGAAGAATCGTTTTGAATGTTTATTGTGTATTTAGGTAGTTCATATTTTTTTGCAAAAGCTTCCATCTTGCGTTTTGAAGTTTGTGTGTTCTCAAAAGTACTTGGTGTGTTGATTTTTAACAGGTGAAAAGTGCTTTTAAATCTTTTAGAAAAATCAATTAACTTTTTTAAGGGCTCATTTTTCTCAGTTTGTTCTTTAAAATCAGAAGCAAAAACAAGGTTTTTTTGTTTGAAGTTTTCTTCGTCTTTTTTCACGACAAGAACAGGTGTTTTTGATGTTCTGATTGTTTTTTCTGTATTTGAACCGATCAGTATTTCTTCAATTTCTGAGTGGCCTTTTGAACCCATAACAATTAGGTCGGGATTTATTTTGTTGTTGTAGTTTAATATACCTTCAGAAGCGCTCTCAAAAAGTATAGACTGTATAACGTTCTCGTTTTTTGAGAAAAAGGTTTCTTGATGTTCGTTCATCTTTTCTTTTGTTTTTTTTATGTAAAGCATGTTTTGTGGCATGCTGAAGGTGCTGTTAGAGACCATGTCTATTGCGCCTTTTGGGATTTCGATCATATGTAAAAGGTGAACTTCACTGTTGGTTGCCCTTGCTATTTTTGAACCTAGTTTTGATGCGTGTTCTGATGCTTTTGAAAAGTCTATAGGGATGAGTATTTTTTTCATTTTATGTTTTTTTTATTGGTTTTTAATTGTATTAAGATAAGAAAAAAACTGATTAATAATAACTTGTGTATCTCTAAAGATCTTGCTATATTTGCACTGGATTTAATAAAATGAATGAAGAAGGGGACGTAAGTCCCCTCTTTTTATATCTAAGATGGATACAGGAAAAGTAAAAGAATTATTACAGGAAGCATTGGATGAGAACCCATCTTTGTATTTGATAGACTTGCAATTTCTTTCAAATAGTAAGATAAAAGTGATTTTAGATGGTGATTCAGGAGTGCCTTTGAGTGAGTGTGTTCGTGTAAGTAGAAATATAGAGCACAATATGGATAGAGAAGAAGAAGATTTTTCTTTAGAAGTAACAACTCCGGATATTGCACATCCTTTACAGGTTAGGCGTCAGTATATAAAAAACATCAAAAGAATTTTGAAAGTTAAAACTAACGATGAGGAATTTGAAGGTGTTTTAAATGAAGTAACTGAAAAGGAAATAACATTAGGTTGGAAAGCTAGAGAGCCTAAGCCTATTGGTAAAGGGAAACATACAGTAGAGAAAATAGCGATAATATCATTTGAAGATATTAAAGAAGCTAAAGTGAAGATTATATTTTAAAAATATACAGGAAATGGAAAATATTGATTTAATTGAATCATTTTCAGATTTTAAAGACAATAAAAGTATAGATAGAGTAACATTAATGTCTATCTTAGAAGAAGTGTTTCGTACGGCATTAAAACGTAAGTTTGGTTCTGATGATAACTTTGATATTATTATTAATCCTGATAAGGGAGATTTAGAGATTTGGAGAAACAGGATAGTTGTTGCTGATGGTTTTTCTGAAGATGATAATGAAGAGATAGAATTAGCAGAGGCTAAATTAATAGAGCCAGATTTTGAGATAGGTGAAGATGTGTCTGAGGAGGTTAAGTTAATTGATTTAGGTAGACGTGCGATTTTAGCATTACGCCAAAATTTAATTTCTAAGATTCATGAGCATGATAGTACTAATATCTTTAAACAATTTAAAGAGTTAGAAGGGGATTTATATAGTGCCGAAGTGCATCATATTCGTCATAATGCCGTTATCTTATTAGATGATGAAGGTAACGAAATAGTATTACCAAAGAGTGAACAAATTCGTTCAGACTTCTTTAGAAAAGGTGATGCTGTTAGAGGAGTTATTAAAACAGTAGAATTAAGAGGGAATAAACCAACTATAATTTTATCAAGAACATCACCAGAGTTTTTAGTAAAGTTGTTTGAGCAAGAAATTCCAGAAGTTTTTGATGGTTTAATTACTATAGAAGGAGTAGCTAGAATACCTGGGGATAAAGCAAAAGTAGCTGTAGATAGCTATGACGATAGAATTGACCCTGTAGGAGCATGTGTAGGTGTTAAAGGATCTCGTATTCATGGAATTGTTCGTGAATTAGGTAATGAAAATATAGATGTAATTAATTACACCAAGAACGAACAATTATATATATCAAGAGCTTTAAGTCCTGCAAAAGTAACTTCTGTAGAAATTAAGTTGTATGATGAAGAAAAAGATGGGAAGAAAGGACGTGTAAACGTTTTATTAAAGCCAGAAGAAGTTTCAAAAGCAATTGGTCGTTCAGGAGTAAATATTCGTTTAGCAAGTCAATTAACAGGTTACGAAATTGACGTTCAAAGAGAAGGTTTAGAAGAAGAAGATGTAGAATTAACAGAGTTTTCTGATGAGATTGAAGCTTGGGTGATTGAAGAATTTAAGAAGATTGGTTTAGATACAGCAAAGAGCGTTTTAGATAAAGATGTTACAGAACTTGTTAAAAGAACTGATTTAGAGGAAGAAACAATCGTTGAAGTGCAACGAATTTTAAGAGAAGAATTTGAAGAATAAAACACTATTTTAGTGTTTTGAAATATCTAGGATGTCATTTTCCTTTTTTTAGTAATAAAAAATGACAAATTAAAGAAAGAAAACATAACTATACGGGGTATAAAGTGTGTTTTTTGAATAAAAAGTATAAAACAATTTATGGCTGAAGCTAAAAAATTAAGACTAAATAAAGTTTTAAGAGAATTAAATATTTCTTTGGATAGAGCGGTAGAACATTTGGCGAAAAATGGTCGAGAAATAGAAGCACGTCCTACAACCAAGATTTCTGAAAGTGAATACCAAGTGCTTTTGGATGGTTTTCAAACGGATAAATCTAAAAAAGTAGCATCTAAAGAGGTTAGTGAAGAAAAACGTAAAGAAAAAGAAGCTATACGTTTAAAGGTTGAAGCTGAGCAAGAAGCTAAACGTGTTGAAGAGGAGAAGAAGCAAGAGGTACTTAAAGCTAAAGCTAAAAAATTAGAATTTAAAACTGTTGGTAAAATAGATATAAATTCTGGAAAAAAAGTTCAGCCAAAGAAAGTAGAGAAAGTAAAGGAGGTAGTAAAAGAGGTTCCAAAGCCAGAAGTAATAAAAGCTGAAGCACCAAGGTTAGAAATCAAAAAAGTGGCAACACCAAAAATTGATTTAACACCAAAACCTAAGTTTCAAAAACCTAAAGTTGTTGATACGCCAAAAAAGGAAGTGGTTAAACCACATCCAAAAGCAGTAGAGCCTAAAACAGAAGTCCCAAAAGATAAGCCAGAAGCCCCAAAAGAAATTACTGCTGAGAATGCTGAGAAAATTAAAACTCAGTATAAGAAGTTAGACGGTCCTAAAATGACAGGTCAAAAAATTGATTTAAAACAATTTGAAAGACCTAAGAAAAAGAAACCAGATGCTAATAAGGACGCAGATAAAAAGAAACGTCGTAGAATAGCTAAGCCTGGTACAGCAACAGGAAACACTCAAGGAGGAGGAGCAAATCGTTCACCGAATCGTTCAGGTGGGCCAAACAGAGGGCCTAATAGAGGGCCAAACAGAGGAGGGAACAACCGTGGAAGAGGAAGAACTCCTGTTGTTAAAAAAGAAGAATTAACGGAAGCACAAATCCAAAAACAAGTAAGAGAAACTCTTGAAAAACTTCAAGGGAAATCTAAGAAAGGTAAAGGTGCTAAATACCGTAGAGATAAAAGAGATGCTCACCGTCAGCAAACAGAAGCTGATTTACAAGCAGCTCAAGAAGAAAGTAAAGTATTAAAAGTAACAGAGTTTGTTACTGTTAGTGAAGTTGCTACAATGATGGATGTTCCTGTAACAAATATTATTTCTTCATGTATGATGTTAGGAATGATGGTAACAATGAATCAACGTTTAGATGCTGAGACATTAGTTATTGTTGCTGAGGAATTTAACTATACAGTAGAATTTGTTGGAGCTGAAGTAGAGGAATCAATAGAAGAAGTAGAAGATAAGCCAGAAGATTTAATTACAAGAGCGCCAATTATTACGGTAATGGGGCATGTAGATCACGGTAAAACTTCGTTGTTAGATTACATTCGTAAAGCAAACGTAATAGAAGGAGAATCAGGAGGTATAACGCAGCATATAGGTGCTTATGCAGTAAATGTTGGAGATCAAAAAATAGCCTTTTTAGATACACCAGGTCACGAGGCCTTTACAGCAATGCGTGCACGTGGAGCTCAGGTAACAGATTTAGTTATTATTGTAGTTGCAGCGGATGATGATGTAATGCCACAAACAAAAGAAGCAATTTCTCATGCACAAGCAGCAGGTGTACCTATTATATTTGCTATTAACAAGATTGATAAGCCAAATGCAAACCCTGATAATGTGAAAACACAATTATCTTCAATGAATTTATTAATTGAAGAATGGGGAGGGAATATTCAATCACAAGATATTTCTGCTAAAACAGGAGAAGGAATTCCTGAGTTATTAGAAAAAGTTTTACTTGAGGCTGAGATTTTAGAATTAAAAGCAAATCCAGATAAAAACGCTACAGGAGCAGTTGTAGAAGCATTATTAGATAAAGGTAGAGGATATGTATCTACAATTTTAGTACAAGCAGGTACTTTAAAAATTGGAGATTATATTTTAGCTGGTAAGCATAGTGGTAAAGTAAGAGCTATGTTTGATGATAAAGGTAATAATTTAAAAGAAGCTACACCTTCAACTCCAGTATCTATATTAGGTTTAGATGGAGCACCACAAGCAGGTGATAAGTTTAATGTATTTGATGATGAAAGAGAGGCTAAACAAATTGCATCTAAACGTTCTCAATTACAACGTGAGCAATCTGTAAGAACTCAAAAAACATTAACACTTGCAGAAATTGGTCGTCGTATTGCATTAGGAGACTTTAAAGAATTAAATATTATCCTTAAAGGAGATGTGGATGGTTCAGTAGAAGCATTAACAGATTCTTTCCAGAAATTATCTACTGAAGAAATTCAAGTTAATATTTTACATAAAGGAGTTGGAGCAATTACAGAATCTGACGTTTTATTAGCAACAGCATCTGATGCAATTATTGTTGGATTTAATGTTAGACCACAAGGTAATGCTCGTGTAGTTGCAGATAGAGAAGAAGTAGATATTAGAACATATTCTATTATTTATGATGCTATTAATGATCTTAAGGATGCAATGGAAGGAATGCTTTCTCCTGAAATGAAGGAAGAAGTTCTTGGTAATGTAGAAATAAGAGAAGTTTATAAGATTTCTAAAGTTGGTAATATTGCAGGATGTATGGTTATGTCTGGTAAGATTACTCGTGATGCGAAAATACGAGTTGTTAGAGAAGGTATTGTTGTACATGATGGTGTGTTAACTTCATTGAAACGTTTTAAAGATGATGTTAAAGAAGTAACAAAAGGTTACGATTGTGGATTGCAAATAAAAGGTTACAATGATATTAAAGAAGGTGATGTTTTAGAAGCTTATACTGAAGTAGCAGTAAGAAAGAAACTAAAGTAAATACCATTACTATATAGAAACAAAAAAACTCGCAGATGCGAGTTTTTTTGTTTCTATATAGTTTCTTATTATTTACGTATAATAATACCCCCTTTAAATTTCTCTTTAATTTTATTTAAAGCTCTGTCCGCATCTAATCTTGTTTTGTAGTTTCCAACTTGTACTTTCCAATCTGGAGCATCATATAAAAGTTTTGTATAAACACCTCTAAAATCGTATTCAAAATTGTTTTTTATGGTTCTTGCTCGCGATTCTGAACCATTATAGAGCTGTATTCTAAAGCCATTTAGACTTTGTTTGTTATAGTTCCTTTTCTTCTTTAGTAGTGAGTTAATATCTTCTTGATCAGTGTTGTTAGATTGCGCATTGCTGTTTAAAGTGCAGGCAAAAAACAAACCTAAAAAAGTTAAGGTTATGTGGTTTATTTTCATTTTTGATTCTTTATTACAAAAGTAACGACTTGTTATTTAATAGATTGCTCTTTTTATTTATTTAGAATTATTATAAATTATAAATTAGCATTCTCTTAACATATTAAATTTTACAGATAAGTAGTACTTTTGTTCGAGTTTCTGGATTCTATATGTTTTAGATATCAAAGCAGAAAAAATCGTACCAAAATAGATACAAAATTTATATTTTATAGTATGAAAAGTGTGAAACATCACAGTAAATTAACCCAAGTACTCTTAAGGAACTTCGTTTTCCTATTAGTCTTTTCACTAAATTTTTCGATGCATTCTCAAGATGTGGATGTAGATCGTCAAAAAGAAGGTAAGAAATTATTTAAATCTCTTTGTGCATCTTGTCATAAGTTAGACAAGAAGTTAATAGGTCCTGCGTTAGCTGGAGTTGAAGAGAGAAGAACAAATGAATGGCTTAAGGCTTGGATTAAAAACAACGCAGACTTAAGAGCATCCGGAGATAAGGATGCAGTTGCAATTTTTGAAGAGTATAACGGTTCTAATATGACCGCTTTCCCTCAGTTAAGTGATAAGAATATTGATGATATTCTTTATTATACAACTGTTGGTAATCCTCCTAAGCCAGGAGCTACTCCAGGATTAGATGGAGGTGAGCCATCGGGTCAAGGTGGAGCACCAAGATGGTTGTTGTTAGTTTTAGGAGCGGCAATTATTGTAGCCTTTTTAATTATTGCGAACTTATTAAAAACAGTAAGCGAGTTAAAAGGAGCACCAAAAAAACCAGGTTTAATTGGTCAGGCAGCAGAGTTATGGCAAGGAATTAAAAAGAATACATTTTTACATGTGTTGTTTGTAATCTTTGGGTTATTATTAGGTGCTTATTTCTTATTCGGGACCTTGTTTAAAGTAGGTGTTGAAGAAGGTTATCAACCAATTCAAGATATTGCTTTTTCTCACAAAATCCATGCAGGAGATAATAAAATTGAATGTCAATATTGTCACTCTGCTGCAAAGCATAGTAAGCATTCAGGTATACCATCCGTAAATGTTTGTATGAATTGTCATATGAATATCTCAGAAGTAGCTGAAGATACAAAAGTGATCATGGAAGAAGGAGGTATTGTTTTAACTAAGAAAGAACTTGATAAAGAGATTGAAGAGGTTAAAAATGCTGCAGGTTACTACTATAACGAAGAAAGTGAAGTTTGGGAGTATACTGGTAAAACTAAAGAAGTAAAATGGGTTAGAGTACATAATCTACCTGATTTTGCTTACTTCAATCACTCACAACATGTTACTGTTGCAGGTGTTAAATGTCAGAAATGCCATGGTCCTGTAGAGGAAATGGAAGAGGTGTATCAATATTCTCCATTAACAATGGGTTGGTGTATCGATTGTCATAAGGATACTAAAGTAGATCTTAAAGGGAATGAATACTATGCTAAGATTCATAAAGAATTAGCTAAAAAGTATAATGTAGATCAGGTTACTATAGCGCAGTTAGGTGGTAAAGAATGTGGTAAGTGTCACTACTAATCAATAAATAAAAATTAAAAGGTTTTCGAGTTTTAGAACTCGAAGCCTTTCAATCATATAAATAAAAATTATAAATGGCTTCAAACAAAAAATACTGGCAAAGTGTTGAGGAACTTAAAGAAAGTTCTATTGTTGAAACGCTACAGAAAAATGAATTTGTAGAAGAAATACCTACAGATGAGTTTTTAGGAGATAAGGAGACTTTAGAGTCTTCATCTACATCTCGTAGAGATTTTTTAAAGTACGTTGGTTTTTCAACAGCAGCAGCATCTTTAGCAGCTTGTGAAGGTCCTGTTAGGAAATCAATTCCTTATGTAGTACAACCAGATGATCTTATAGTTGGTGTTGCAGATTGGTATGCAACAACGATGTCTGATGGTTTTGATTTTGCAAATGTATTGGTAAAAACTAGAGAAGGTCGTCCTATTTTAGTTATGCCAAATAAAGATGCTGGAGCAGATGTTAATGCAAGAGTTGTTGCATCTGTATTGTCTTTATATGATCATAAATTGCGTTTACAAGAACCTACTAAAGGTGGTAGTGCAGTTTCTTGGGCTGATGCAGATAAAGAGATTATTGCTACTTTAAATAGTTTAAAGGCAGCAAACCAACCAGTAGTTTTGTTAACAGGTACGTTAGCAAGTCCATCTACAGAAAAAGTAATTTCAGATTTTACAGTAGCATATCCAAATGTTAAACATGTTGTATATGATGCAGTTTCAGAAAGTGCAACATTAGAAGCTTTTGAAGCAATGTATGGTAAGAAAGCATTACCAAATTACGATTTCAGTAAAGCAGAAACAATCGTTTCTTTTGGAGCTGATTTTATTGCTGATTGGCAAGGTGGATATGAAAAAAGTTATATATCTGGTAGAAAAGTAGAAGAAGGTAAAATGTCTTACCATGTTCAGGTTGAGGCTAATATGTCTTTAACAGGTTCAAATGCAGATAAAAGAATTGTAGCAAAGCCTTCAGATCAGGTTTTTGCGTTGATCAATTTATATAATGCAGTTTCTGGTGAGAATCTTCCATCAAAAGCAACTCCAATTGATAACCAAATAAAAGGTTTAGCAAAGAATCTTAAAAAGGCTGGTTCTAAAGGTGTAGTTGTTACTGGAATTAATGATAAAAACGCACAATTAATTGCTTTAGCAATTAATAATTGTATAAATAGTCAAATAATCGATACTGAAGCTGTTAATTTAACACGTCAAGGTAACGATACGGAAATTAGTCAGTTAGTAGCTGATATGAAATCAGGTAAAATTAAAGGTTTAGTTACTTATAATGTAAATCCTGTGTATTCATTAGCTAATTCATCAGATTTTACTGAAGGATTAAAGAAATTAGAATTATCAGTTGCATTAACTACTCAAAAGGATATAACATCTACTTTAACACAATATGCATTACCAGCGCCTCATTATTTAGAATCTTGGGGAGATGTAATGACTACTAAGGGGGTTTTAGGTTTAGTTCAACCTACAATTCAGCCAATATTTAATACGCGTCAATTACAAGATGTTTTATTAAAATGGTCTGGAAGTTCTCTAAACTATTATGATACTTTAAAAGAATACTGGTCTACAAATGTGTTAGGAGGGAAATCATGGAATCAAGCATTACATGATGGATTCTTTAAAACAGATGTTTTCTCAGAAGAAGAAGTGTTTGAATCTTTAGTGAATTTGAGTTCAGTTGCAACTGAATTAACTAAAGCTACACAATCTTCAGGATACGAATTAAATTTGTATACTTCTACAGCATTAGGTGATGGTAAACAAGCAAATAATCCTTGGTTACAAGAATTACCTGATCCTTTAACAAGAGCTTCTTGGGATAATTATTTAACTGTTTCTATGGCTGATGCTAAGGAATTAGGTTTTGATAATCCAGTAAAAGATAATGGAGCGATTGATGGGAATTATGCAGATGTTACGGTAAATGGAGTGACTAAAACTGTTCCAGTAATGGTACAGCCAGGTCAAGCTATTGGTTCATTTGGTTTAGCATTAGGTTATGGTCGTACAGAGAACTTAAAAGATGAAATGCAAGTAGGTGTAAATGCTTACCCATTTTATTTCAATGGTAACAATGTACAATATGATGTTAAGATTGAGAAAAATGAATCAGCAGGATGGCATAGATTTGCATGTACACAAGTACAAAAAACTATTGCAGGACGTCATGATATTTTACAAGAAGCGTCTTTAAAAGATGTTTTAAATAAAAACTTAGATCCTAAACATACTTGGAACCAACCAGCGATGGTTTCTTATGATCATCAAGAAGTAGAAGCAAAAACTATTGATTTATGGGATGACCATAATAGAGAAGTTGGTCATCATTTTAATTTATCTATAGATTTAACTTCATGTACTGGTTGTGGAGCATGTGTTGTTGCATGTCATTCAGAAAACAATGTTCCTGTTGTCGGAAAAGATGAAGTAAGAGTAGGTAGAGATATGCATTGGTTGCGTATTGATCGTTACTATTCTTCTAAAGTAGAAGATAAACAAGCCGAAGCAAAAATGACAATGGCTCAGTTTAAGGCAGATAATCCTAAGATTGCGGGTAAAGATATTGAAAGGAAATATACAGAGAAAGTTTTAGAATTAAGTGGAGGAGATTTATTTGATGCTTTAGAAAATCCTGCAGAGAATCCTGAAGTTACTTTCCAACCAATGATGTGTCAGCACTGTAATCACGCACCATGTGAAACAGTATGTCCAGTAGCAGCAACTTCACACGGTCGTCAAGGTCAGAATCAAATGGCTTATAACAGATGTGTAGGTACTCGTTATTGTGCTAACAACTGTCCTTATCGTGTACGTCGTTTTAACTGGTTTAATTATGCAGATAATAATGAATTCGATTTCAATATGAATAACGAATACGGAAAGATGGTTTTAAATCCAGATGTAGTTGTTCGTTCTCGTGGAGTTATGGAAAAATGTTCTATGTGTATACAAATGACACAAGCAACTATCTTAAACGCTAAGAAAGAAGGTAGGGCAGTTAAAGCAAATGAATTTGAAACAGCTTGTTCACAAGCTTGTTCTACTGGAGCTATGGTCTTTGGAGATGTAAACAATCCAGAAGATAAAGTAGCACAGTTAAAAGAAGATAGAAGAGCTTTCCATGTATTAGATTATATAGGTACTAAACCAAATGTAGTTTACCAGGTGAAAGTTAGAAATACAAACGAAGCTTAATAATAAAATTAATAAGTATATAGATTTATGTCGTCTCATTACGAATCATCTTATAGAGAACCTCTAATACTTGGTGAAAAGAGTTACCATGATATTACAGAGGATATTGCAAGACCTATTGAAGGTAAAGCAAACAAAAATTGGTATATAGCATTTTATATCTCTTTAGCAGCAATGTTATGGGGATTTGGATGTATCTTTTACACTGTTGGAACAGGTATTGGTGTATGGGGATTAAATAAAAACATTGGTTGGGCATGGGATATTACCAACTTTGTATGGTGGGTAGGTATTGGTCACGCTGGTACGTTAATTTCTGCTGTATTATTGTTATTCCGTCAAAAGTGGAGAATGGCTATTAACCGTTCTGCAGAAGCAATGACAATCTTTGCAGTATTCCAAGCAGGTTTATTTCCAATTATACACATGGGACGTCCATGGAATGGATATTGGGTTTTACCAATTCCAAATCAATTTGGATCATTATGGGTAAACTTTAATTCGCCATTATTATGGGATGTATTTGCAATATCTACATACTTATCTGTATCATTAGTTTTCTGGTGGACTGGTTTATTACCTGATTTTGCAACAATTCGTGATAGAGCAGTAAAACCTTTCCAAAAGAAAATTTACGCTTTATTATCATTCGGATGGAGTGGTAGAGCAAAAGATTGGCAACGTTTTGAAGAAGTATCTTTAGTGTTAGCAGGTTTAGCTACACCATTAGTACTATCTGTACATACAATTGTATCTATGGATTTTGCTACTTCTGTAAACCCAGGTTGGCATTCAACAATATTTCCACCTTATTTCGTAGCTGGAGCAATCTTTTCTGGATTTGCAATGGTACAAACATTATTAGGAGTGATGCGTAAGGTTACAAACATGGAAGCATATATTACTCGTTTACATGTAGAGTATATGAATATTGTAATTATATTAACAGGAGGTATTGTAGCCGTAGCATATGCAACAGAATTTTTTATTGCATGGTATACTGGTTCTCCTTATGAAAACTATACATATTTATCATTAGGTGCAGAAGCAGGTGCTTATGGATGGGCTTTCTGGTCATTAATGATTTTTAACATAATTATACCTCAAATTTTATGGATTAAGAAATTAAGAAGAAGTTTTATAGTTTCTTTCTTAGTATCTATAGCTATTAACATTGGTATGTGGTTTGAGCGTTTTGATATTATTGCAATTGTATTAAGTAAAGGTCAGTTACCATCTACTTGGTGGCGTTTTGAACCGACATTTGTAGATGTAGGTATCTTTATTGGAACTATTGGATTCTTCTTTGTGTTATTTTTATTATATGCAAGAACTTTCCCTGTAATTCCTACAGCAGAGATTAAAACAATTTTGAAATCATCAGGAGAGAATTTTAAAAAACAAAGAGCAGAGAACAATGAGCACTAATAAAGTAATTCACGCATTATATAATGATGATGATATCTTAATGGATGCCGTTAAGAAAGTTAAAGATGAACATCATCATATTGAAGAAGTCTTTTGTCCTTTTCCAGTTCATGGATTAGATAAAGCAATGGGATTAGCTCCAACACGTTTAGCAATAACAGCTTTCTTTTATGGAATAACTGGTTTAAGTGTTGCTATTTGGTTAACATGGTATACTATGATTGCTGATTGGCCACAAGATATTGGAGGAAAACCTAGTTTTTCTTGGTTAACAAACATGCCTGCATTCGTGCCAATCATGTTTGAATTAACTGTTTTCTTTGCAGCGCATTTAATGGTTATTACTTTTTATATGAGAAGTAAAATTTGGCCATTTAAAAAAGCTGAAAATCCTGATCCTAGAACAACAGATGACCATTTTTTAATGGAAATTCCAGTTCATGATAATGAAGAAGAGTTAAAAGCTTTATTAGCAACAACAGGAGCAGTAGAAATTAACATAGTAGATAAGCATTAATAAAGAGATATGAAGAGTTTTAAATTAATTATCGCTTTAATGATAGTTACAAGTTTTGTTTCTTGTGGCGATAAACGTACTCCACAACTACAATATATGCCAGATATGTATGTATCTGTACCATATGATGCAAATGGAGTAAACAGCGCAGGTAATGTAATTGTTAATCGTTTACCAGTTGCAGGTACAGTTAGTAGAAAAGGAATTGTAGCTTATGATATACCTAATACAAACGAAGGGTATGAAAAAGCAAAGTTAGAATTAAAGAATCCTTTAGTAGTAACTGAAGAAACACTTACTAATGGTAAAGAATTGTACGGCATTTATTGTGCAGTTTGTCATGGAGTAAAAGGAGATGGAAATGGAATTTTATCACAAAGAGATAAGTTCAATGGTATTCCAAATTATAAAGATAGAGATGTTACAGAAGGAAGTATTTATCATGTTTTAATGCATGGTAGAAACTTAATGGGATCTCATGCGTCACAACTTAAATACGAAGAACGTTGGCAAGTTGTACAGTACGTAGAAAAATTAAGAAGTGAATTAAAATAATCTATAAAATAGATAATTAAGATATGTACCAGTTTTCAGGAAAATTAAAAATGCTCGCTATAATTCTAATGGCATTAGGATTGTTAGGAACAGCATATAGTTTCTTTTCAGCACCTAAAACTAAGGAAGAAGCTAAAGCTATTTTGGCAGCTAATGCTGGTCATCATGGAACTCATGGTGATAAATCACATAAGGTTGATCATTCAGCTGAAAAACATGAAGAAAAGAAAAAAGACGTTCACTCAAAAGAAACAGTTGTAGAACATATAACTCATGATCTTGGAGCTCATGCAGATGAGACAGTTGGAGAACATACAAAGCACGCTAAAGATTCAGTAAGTGATAGCGTAGGTCATGAAGAAGAAAAAGTTTCTGAACATGTAAAGCACGCACTTGGTACTCATGCAAATGAAACTCTAGGTGAACATGAAAAGCATAACGAAGCTCATTCTGATGAAGATACTCGTTTAACAGATAGTTTAAATGGTCATGTAGCAGATAAGAATATGAATGTTGATAAGCATGTGAAAAATCACCACGCTGACGCACATGATGAAGATCACCATTTAGAGCATGCATTGCATCAAATGAAAAACAGACCTTGGTCAGCATTTTATGTATCAATGTTATTCTTTTTAGGAATTACATTATTAGTGTTTGCATTTTACGCCTCTCAAAGAGTAGCACAAGCAGGTTGGTCTGTAGCCATTTTTAGAGTAATGGAAGCTATTACTAATAATATACATTATGTTAGTGTTTTTATGTTAGTGTTTTTAATATTAACAGCAATGCATATAAATCATATGTTTCCATGGATGGCAGAAGGTACTTTTGATCCAACACATGAAAACTATGATGCAGTAGTAGATGGTAAAAAATGGTTTTTAAATACACCAGGTTGGTTAATTAGAAGTATTGTTTACTTGTTAGGATGGAATATATTTAGATTTATTATTAGAAAAAAATCGATACAACAAGATAATGGAGATCTTAAATTACACAAGAATATCTATAATATTACAGTAGGTTTCGTTGTTTTCTTTATGATTTCTGAATCTATGATGTCTTGGGACTGGATTATGGGAATAGACCCACACTGGTTCTCTACACTATTTGGTTGGTATGTTTTAGCTACATTTTTAGTTTCAGCTTTAACTGTTATTGCTTTTGTAACAATTTACTTACGTTCAAAAGGAGCTTTACCATTAGTTAACGATAGTCATATTCATGATTTAGCTAAATTTATGTTTGGTTTCTCTGTATTTTGGACATACTTATGGTTTGCTCAATTTATGTTAATTTGGTATGCAGACATTCCAGAAGAAACAACGTACTTTGCACAACGATTTAATGAATATAAGTTGCCATTTTTAGCAATGGTAGTAATGAACTTTGTTTTTCCAGTGTTATTATTAATTAATAGTGATTTTAAAAGCATTCCTTGGTTTGTTGTATTAGGAGGTATTGTGATTTTAATAGGTCATTATGTTGATTTATTTGTAATGATAATGCCAGGTACAGTAGGTGCTCAATGGGGATTTGGTATAGGTGAATTAAGTGGTTTCTTATTTTTCTTAGGAATGTTTATTTATGCTACTTTTAGTGCATTTGCAAAAGCAAACCCAGTACCAAAAGGAAGTCCTTTCTTACATGAGAGTGAAACACATCATTATTACATTATAGAACACAGGGGTGAAGACAATAACGGTCACCATTAATAAAAAGAATTTCAAAACAATAATAGTTTAGATAATATGCTCGCTTTATTTTACATTTTTATAGCAGTTGCACTTGGAGTAAGTTTTTGGCAAATTACTCGTGTAATGAACTTACGCGGAGTAATCGCGAATGATAAGGACAACAATACACAAGGTAAAATTGCATTAGGTTTCCTAGTATTCCTATATGCAATGATGATTTACTGTTTAATAGCATTAAACGTACTTATGTTACCAGAAAGTGCTTCTATTGAAGGAGAACATGATGATAACTTATTTAGTATTACCTTTTGGTTAATAGGTGTAGTGCAGTTTGCTATGCAGTTTTTAATCTTTTATTTTAGTTATAAGTATAGAGGAAACAAAAACAACAAAGCATTATTTTATGCAGATAGTCATAAATTAGAGTTATTGTGGACTTCTATTCCTGCCGTAACAATTGTTATATTAATCGGTTATGGATTATGGGCATGGAATAATATCATGTACGTTGGAGATGATGAAAATCCTATAGTGATTGAAGTATATTCACAACAGTTCCGTTGGGATGCTCGTTATGCTGGATCAGATAATGAACTAGGTTTAGGTAACGTAAATTACATCAAAGGTATTAACACAATGGGGGTTGATATGTCTGATATAAATTCTCAAGATGATAAACAAGTAACAGAATTACATTTACCAAAAGGTAAAAAGATTTTGTTTAAGTTTAGATCTCAAGATGTTTTACATTCAGCTTACATGCCACACTTTAGAGCACAAATGAATTGTGTTCCTGGTATGGTAACTCAATTTGCATTTACACCTAAGTTTACTACAGAAGAGATGAGAAATCAATCTGAAGTAATAGAAAAAACAAAAGGAATCAATAAAATAAGACAAGCAAAAGGAGAGGACCCTTATGTGTTTGATTATTTATTATTGTGTAATAAAATATGTGGAGCTTCTCACTACAATATGCAAATGAAAATTGTTGTTGAAGATGAAGCGGATTACAAAAAGTGGTTAGCAGAACAAAAAACGTTAGCACAAGTTATTAAATAAGATATTTTTAAAAGTTAGATAGATAAAGATATAAATTATGTCAGATCACCATCACAAAGAAACATTTGTAACCAAATATATTTTCAGTACAGATCATAAAATGATCTCTAAACAGTTCCTTATTACAGGTATGTTTATGGGAATTATCGGAGTATTCATGTCGATGTTATTTCGTTTACAGCTTGCTTGGCCAGAAACTTCTTTCTCAATAGTAGAAGCTTTCTTAGGTCACCATCAAACAGATGGAATAATGGATCCAGATATGTATTTAGCCTTAGTTACAATACATGGAACTATAATGGTGTTTTTTGTATTAACAGCTGGGTTAAGTGGTACATTTTCTAACTTATTAATTCCATTACAAATTGGAGCTCGTGATATGGCTTCTGGTTTTATGAATATGATTTCTTATTGGTTATTCTTTTTATCATCAATAATTATGGTTATTTCATTATTTGTAGAAGCAGGTCCAGCATCTGCAGGTTGGACAATTTACCCTCCTTTATCTGCATTACCACAAGCAATTCCAGGATCAGGAGCAGGGATGACATTATGGTTAGTATCAATGGCTATTTTTGTTGCATCATCATTAATAGGATCTTTAAATTATATTGTAACTGTATTAAATTTACGTACAAAAGGAATGAAAATGACAAGATTGCCATTAACAATGTGGGCATTCTTTATTACAGCAATTATTGGTGTAATTTCTTTTCCAGTATTATTATCTGCTGCTTTGTTACTAATTTTTGATAGAAGTTTCGGAACATCATTCTACTTATCAGATATTTTTATATCAGGTGAAGTATTACATTACCAAGGAGGTTCACCAGTATTATTTGAACACTTATTTTGGTTCTTAGGACATCCAGAAGTATATATTATTTTATTACCAGCATTAGGTTTAACTTCAGAAGTAATCTCTACAAATGCTCGTAAACCAATATTTGGTTATCGTGCAATGATTGGTTCCATTATAGCAATTGCATTTTTATCTACAATTGTTTGGGGACACCATATGTTTGTAACAGGTATGAATCCTTTCTTAGGATCTGTATTTACATTTACCACAGTATTAATTGCAATTCCATCAGCAGTAAAAGCATTTAATTATATTACTACTTTATGGAAAGGTAATTTGCAAATGAACCCTGCTATGTTATTTTCTATCGGATTAGTTTCTACATTCGTAACAGGAGGTTTAACAGGATTAGTTTTAGGAGATTCTGCTTTAGATATTAATGTACATGATACTTATTTTGTTGTAGCTCACTTTCACTTAGTAATGGGGGTATCTGCATTATTTGGAATGTTTGCTGGTGTTTATCACTGGTTTCCAAAAATGTATGGAACTATGATGAATAAAGTTATGGGATATTGGCATTTTTGGATTACAATAATCGCAGCATATGGAGTGTTTTTCCCAATGCACTTTATTGGATTAGCAGGTTTACCACGTCGTTATTATACAAACACAAATTTTCCAATGTTTGATGATTTAGCAGATATTAATGTTTTTATGACTGTAATGGCAATAATTGGTGGATTAGCACAGTTAATTTTCTTAGCGAACTTCTTTATATCGATTTATAGAGGTGAAAAATCAAGCCAAAATCCTTGGAGGTCAAATACATTAGAATGGACAACACCTGTGGAGCATATTCACGGTAACTGGCCTGGAGCAATTCCTGAGGTTCACCGTTGGGCTTATGACTACAGTAAAGTTTGGGATGACGAAAATCATCCACAATTTGGGGAATATGTACATGGTCAAGATTTTGTTTTACAAACAACACCATTAAAAGACGGCGAAGAGCCATCTTAAAAAGATAATAAAAAAGCTCTCATTATGAGAGCTTTTTTTATACCATTATTTTAATATATTTTCATACATTATTTCAATTATATTTGTAAATATGAATGACAACTTAAATCCTGAAAATTCTAATTATTCAAATGAAGAGCTTGATGTAGAAAAAAAACTACGTCCACTTTCCTTTGAAGATTTCTCAGGTCAAGATCAAGCAATTGAAAATTTAAAGATATTTGTTGAAGCAGCTAATCAAAGAGGAGAAGCATTAGATCATACACTTTTTCATGGGCCTCCTGGTTTAGGGAAAACAACCCTAGCACATATTTTAGCAAATGAGTTAGAAGCGAGTATAAAAGTAACATCAGGCCCTGTTTTAGATAAACCAGGAGACTTAGCAGGTTTATTGACTAACTTAGATGAAAGAGATGTTCTTTTTATAGACGAAATACATCGTTTAAGCCCAATTGTAGAAGAATATCTATATTCTGCAATGGAAGATTATAAAATCGATATAATGATTGAATCTGGGCCAAATGCAAGAACAGTTCAGTTGAATTTAGAACCTTTTACTTTAGTAGGTGCTACAACACGATCTGGATTACTTACAGCTCCAATGAGAGCACGTTTTGGTATCAGTAGTAGATTACATTATTATTCAACAGAATTATTAACAACAATTATACAAAGAAGTTCTCATATTTTAGGTGTACCAATTTCTATGGAAGCAGCTATTGAAATAGCTGGTAGAAGTAGAGGAACGCCGCGTATAGCAAATGCATTATTACGTAGAGTAAGAGATTTTGCTCAGATCAAAGGAAATGGAAGCATCACTATTGAGATTGCACAATATGCATTAAAAGCATTAAATGTAGATGCGCATGGCTTGGATGAAATGGATAATAAAATACTAACAACCATTATTGATAAATTTAAAGGTGGTCCAGTTGGTATAACAACATTGGCTACTGCTGTAGCTGAGAATTCGGAAACTATAGAAGAAGTCTACGAACCTTTTTTAATACAGCAAGGTTTTATAATGCGTACACAAAGAGGAAGGGAAGTTACAGATTTAGCTTATAAGCATCTTGGAAGAATAAAAGGAACAACACAAGGAGAATTATTTTAATTGAATTTAAAGAAAAACATACCAATATTAGACTGGTTGCCTAACTATAAAAAATCTTTTTTAAAAGGTGATGTTATAGCAGGTATTACTGTTGCAATTATTTTGATTCCTCAAGGTATTGCTTACGCACTTATTGCAGGTTTACCTCCAATTTATGGGTTATATACAGCGTTGTTACCACAAATTATATATGCAGTTTTTGGTACAGCTAGGCAAGTTGCTATAGGTCCAGTAGCAATGGATTCACTAATTGTAGCTACTGGTGTTTCCACATTAGCCTTAGCAGGATCAGAAAGTTATGTTGCTATAGCAATATTATTAGCATTAGTAGTTGGTGTTATTCAATTTTTAATGGGTGTTTTACGATTAGGTTTTATTGTTAATTTCTTATCAAAACCCGTTATTACGGGGTTCACTTCTGGAGTAGCGCTAATTATAGGTCTTAATCAATTAAGTAATTTATTAGGTGCAAGTTTTATAAAGAGTGATCAGATTCACATTTTATTAAAAGATGTTTTTTATAAATTACCACTAATAAATTTAAATACAACTTATATAGGGCTTGTAGCTTGTGCTATAATTATTATCCTAAAAAAAATAAACCCCAAAATCCCTAATGCATTAATTGTTGTTGCACTAGGGATCTTGATTCTAAAATGGTTTAATGAAAAATTGATTGATGTAGCTATCGTAAAAGATATCCCATCAGGTTTGCCTTCTTTTTCTATGCCCGAATTAGACATCGGTCAAATAAAAGAATTAATGCCAATTGCAATTACTTTAGTTCTAGTAGGATATTTAGAAACAATATCTATTGGTAAAACTCTAGAAGCAAAACAAGATGAGTATAGAATTGATGCAAATCAAGAATTAATAGCACTAGGATTAGGTAATATATTTGGATCTTTATTTAAATCGTATCCAGCAACATCTAGTTTTTCAAGATCAGCAATTAATGAAGATGCAGGTGCAAATACAGGTATGGCTGCAATTATATCTGCAGTTTTAGTAGTTATTACATTATTATTCTTAACTCCTATTTTTTATTATTTGCCTAAAACAGTTTTGGCTGCTATTATTATTGTCTCAATAGTAAAATTAGTAAATATAAAAGAAGCTAAATTTTTATGGAAAGCAAATAACCTTGACTTTTGGTTATTAATAGCTACATTTTTTTCAACACTATTTCTAGGAGTTGAATATGGAATTTTAACAGGAGTAGGTTTGTCTTTAATAGTTTTGATTTTTAGAACATCAAGACCTTACGTTACAGAGTTAGGGAAAGTTCCAAATTCTAATTTTTACAGAAATGTAAATAGGTTTGATGAAGTAATTGTTGAAGAAGATATATTAGTTTTTCGTTTTGATGCTCAGCTTTTTTATGCAAATGCAAATTATTTTAGAGATCAATTAGATGAAATGGTTTCTAAAAGAAAGCATCATTTAAAACTAATTGTATTAGATGCGGAGAGTATTAATAGGTTGGATAGTACTGGTGTTGAAATGTTAAAAGAAAGAATTAAATATTATCATAAAAGAGATATACAGTTTTATTTAGCTGGAGTGAAAGGACCAGTTAGAGATGCTATGTTTAGAGCAGGAGTTTTAGAGATAATAGATATTAATCATTTTTTTATGCGCGCAAATGGAGCGGTTACTTATTACAAAACAGGCGACAATGAGCATCAAAAAAAATACGCACAATATATACATCAAGTATATGAATAATTAAAGTAGATTTAATGAAGATACAGCAAATTTATACAGGTTGTTTAGCTCAAGGAACATATTATATAGAGAGTAATGGAGAAGTAGCCATTATTGATCCTTTAAGAGAAGTACAACAGTATATTGATAAAGCATCTGAAAATAATGCAAAGATTAAATATATTTTCGAAACCCATTTTCATGCAGATTTTGTTAGTGGCCATATTACGTTAGCTGAAAAGACAAATGCTAAAATAATATACGGACCAACAGCAGAAACTCAATTTGAGTCTTATATAGCAAAAGACGGTGAAGTTTTTAATGTTGGAGATGTTTCTATAACAGCAATACATACACCTGGGCACACCATGGAAAGTACTTGTTACTTATTAAAAGATAAAAAAGGAGAAAATCATGCCCTTTTTAGTGGAGATACGTTGTTTTTAGGAGATGTAGGAAGACCAGATTTAGCACAAAAAGGAACTGTAACTCAAGAAGATTTAGCAGGTTTATTGTACGATAGTTTACGAACTAAAATAATGATTCTTGAAGATAATGTTACTGTTTATCCAGCACACGGAGCAGGTTCTGCTTGCGGAAAAAACTTGAGTAAAGAAACCATTGGTACTATTGGAAATCAAAAAGAAACCAATTACGCACTTCGCTCGGATATGACAAAAGAAGAATTTGTAACAGAAGTTACAGACGGTTTATTGGCTCCGCCAGCATACTTTCCAATGAATGTTAAGCTGAATAAAGAAGGCTATAATTCTATAGATGATGTATTAAAAAAAGGAGCAAAAGCACTTTCTGTTTCAGAATTCGAAACGATAGCAAATACATCAGGCGCTTTAATTATTGATGTACGTCATCAATCTGAGTTTATTAAAGGATTTATACCACAATCTATTTTTATTGGCTTAGGAGGAACATTTGCGCCTTGGGTTGGCGCTTTGGTTAAAAATATAAAGCAACCAATTTTATTGGTAACGCCTCAAGGAGAAGAAAAAGAAACAATTATAAGATTATCACGGGTTGGTTTTGATAATGTTTTAGGATATTTAAACGGAAGCTTTAAAAGTTGGAAAACAGCAGGGAAAGAAGTAGATGTTCTAGAATCTGTAGCTGCAAATGTATTAGAAACAGTAACGGATAAAAGCGTAATTTTTGATGTTCGTAAACCAGGAGAATATCTTAATGAACATATAAAAAATGTTGAAAACACACCATTAGATTTTTTAAATGACCATATAAATTCGTTTCCTTTAAAAAATAAGTTTTATCTTCATTGCGCAGGAGGATACAGATCTGTCATTGCAGCTTCTATATTAAAAGCCAGAGGTTTTCAAAATGTAGTTGATGTTGCAGGCGGATTTAAGGCAATACTTCAAACAGATGTATTAACAATTAAACAATCTTGTACAACTATGTAAATTAATTTATGAGAACGCTAAATCTAATATTAGTATTATTATTTATGACTACCGCTTCTTGTATAAAAGATGTGTCAGGAGTAGAGAATATTACTGTAGAAGATTTAAAAATTATAATTGAAAAAGAAAAAGACATTCAGTTATTAGATGTTCGTTTACCTAGTGAGTGTGAAAATGGTACGATTTTAAATGCAATGCAGGTTAATTTAATTTCGGATAATTTTAAAACAAGAGCAATAAAAATTTTAGATAAAGAAAGGCCAGTTTATGTATACTGCCGATCTGGAGGAAGAAGCAAAATAGCTTCCAAAGTTTTATTAGATAAAGGATATGTTGTTTATAACGTAAAAGGTGGCTACAAAAGATGGCTAGAAATAAATAAAAAAAAATAAAAACCCAAAACAGACTTGTTTTGGGTTTTTATTTTTTTTTGGAACTTAAAGAATTAAAATTTAAAAGTAGCTCCTATTAAAAAGTTTCTTGTTGCTTGTGGGTAATAACCTGCACCATCTAAAGTAGTAGTTTCTCCAGCAACAGACCAAGTGTCATCATAAGTATAATAATAACCTCTGTCTACATATTTTACATTAAAAACATTATTTATTAATCCTGTAAATACAATAGATTTAAACACTTTAGTTGTTTTTAATTCGTAACTAATATTAAAATCATTTGTAAAATAGCTCTTTAATTTTTCATTATCCGTAGATATTTCATCATAAATAATCCAAGGATCGTTAACAATTGCGCCACCAAAATTACCCATATATTGCTCACTAACAAATTTAGATAAAAAAGCAACTTGTATATTTTCTGTAGGTTTATATACTAAAGCATTACCAACAATTAAATTAGGAGAAAAAGAAATAGGTGTATTTCCTAAATTAACAAGCTGACCATCTATTTGAGCGTTAAAATCTATGTTCTCATTAATACTTAATGCAGCATTTGGTTTTAAAGATAATTGTTCTGTAATTGAAATATCAGCATCAATCTCTAAACCTAAACGATAACTATTACCACTCGTTGCTCTAATAGGAGCTCCAACATCATCAATAGCACCAGTTAATACCAATTGGTTTTTATAATCCATATAGTAAATGTTGGTGTTTAATTTAACCTTATCAGTATTTAACCTCCAACCTAATTCAAAATCATCTAATGTTTCATGTGTAGCGTTTCCTGCTTCAAAATCACTTCTATTTGGTTCTCTATTAGCTCTTGCATAGGATGTATAAAAACTATTATTATCATTTAATTTAAAAGTGAAACCAGCTTTAGGATTTATAAAATTAAAATCTTTATTAACATCTATAGGAGCTCTGTCTGAAGTTAATCCTTGAGTGTTGTAGCTTACATGTCTTCCTTGAATATCAATATAAGCAGTAAACTGATTATTCAATTTAATATTCGTTTTAATAAATGAACTTAAATCGTGTTTTTTAGCATCACTAAAATAATAACGATCTCTAATTTCAGTATCATCAGCTAAATCGCTTCCCCAAATTACTTCTCCATAATGATCGTTACTATAATTACTATAAGAAGCACCAGCTGTAATATCAAAAGCACCCGTTTTATAATTTGCAGAAGTATTTACTACGTAAAAATGATTATCTAACCAACGACGAACAATTACATCGCTACCTTCAACAATTAAATTATCAAAATCTTCAGCAGATTCTCCTCCTTTAAATTGTTCGAAATATCCTTTTCCACGAGTATAATTTAAACCAATGTTTGCTGATAAATTTGAGTTAAATTTATGATTGAAATGCAATTGATAATGATCTTGTTGGTAATTATCCGTTTCGTTATCGTAAGTATATGGATTCTGACGACGATCATTTTTAAGTTCTTCTGCAGTTAAACCAAACCAAGCTTGGTATGTTTTTTCTTTACCTCCAAAAGCTAAAGCTTTAATAAGGTTTTTATCATCAGCATAACTTGCTTGTAAAAAATACGATTTTAAATCAGTTGAAGCTCTGTCTATATATCCATCAGAATAAACATTAGACAATCTACCAGAAAGCTCAAAATGATCATTTATTTTTCCTGTAGTAAATTTTACAGTATGTTTTCTTGTCCCGTAAGAACCAAAAGAATTAGCAATTTCTCCACCAGCTTCGTTAGCAATAGCGTCTGTTAATATATTTAAACTTGCTCCAAATGCACCAGAACCGTTTGTAGACGTTCCAACACCACGTTGTAATTGTAAACTTTCTGTTGAAGAAGCAAAATCTCCCATGTTTACCCAAAAAGTACCTTGACTTTCAGCATCGTTATATGGAATTCCGTTTATGGTAACATTAATTCTAGATTCATCAGAACCACGAACACGCATGTATGTATACCCAATTCCAGCTCCAGCATCTGAAGAAGAAATTACAGAAGGTAAATAGTTTAGTAAAATAGGAATATCTTGTCCTAAGTTACGTTTTGCAATTTCTTTTTTTGTTAAGTTAGAGTGGGTTACTGGCGCATCTGCTTTTACACGAACAGCAGCAACTAAAACTTCATCTAAAACATTATCTTCAGAAGTTAATACAAACTCTATATTGTTTTCTGTTGTAGTAATTTTTCTAGAAATAGTGTTGTAACCAATAAAAGAAACCTCAACAGTATGTTCTCCTTCAGGAACATTTAATTTAAAGAAACCATCAAAATCAGTAGATGTTCCTTTTTTAATTTTTTTAATAACGATTGTTGCACCTGGTAACGGTTCGTTATTGTTATTTACTACTTTACCAGACAAAACTGTTTGTGCTTGTGTTGTTAAAACGGTAAATAAAAGTAAAATAGCTACTAAAATCTTCACTTTTTTACAAATTGAATTTAATATCATTGTGGTATATAATACAAGGAATAAAAAGAGGCAATTATTCGTTTTTATTTTTGAATAATTAATAGTCCGAAAAACAAAATGGAAAACCATTCCGCTTAACGTTCATTTTTCCCTAAACAGCATTACCTGTTCTAGGTTCATTGGGTATGATCTCAGCCTGTTTTTAATTATAAATTTTTAATGTTGATTTTTTAACTTAAACATTAATAACTTCAAAAGGCACCCCTTTACGAGAACGCCACAAATTTAGAATGCTTTTTTGGATTAAGAAACAAAAAACTAATCTAATTTTGGTTTTTTACGCAAGGCTTTTTTTTGTGAATTGCGTTTTTTGTTTTCAGATTTTCTAACAACAGAACCTCTAGTTGGTTTTGTCGCACGTCTAACTTTTGGACGAACTAACTTTTGTTTTATCAGTTCAAAAAAACGTTGAATAGCCAACTCTTTATTTCTGTGTTGAGAACGACTTTCATCACAAGAGAGCATAAGTATATTGTCTTTAGAAACTCTATTGGCTAAATTCTTATACAAAAGTTCTTTTTCTCGTAAAGAAAGTCCTTCAGAGACTTCAATATTAAAATACAGTTCAATTTTAGAAGAAACTTTATTTACATGTTGTCCGCCAGCACCAGAGCTTCTAATTGCTTTAAAGTTGAGTTCTTTTAAAAGTAGTTGTGTATTCATTCTTAAATTAAAAATCCATATTAAATGTATCGTTATTCTGATGCATAAAATGCATATCAATATCCAGTAAAGTATCAGAAAAAGAATATAAATTATCTTTTTTTGTAAGTAGCTTATCTATAATTTCAGTTGCTTTTTTAAATCGAGTTTCCTTGCTGCCTTTTAATAAAATATACGGACGGTTATTATCTTGTAAAGATTTTTCAAAAGCGGTAAACATTTCCAAACGTTCCTCCGGTCTGTCTCGTAAATCATCTTCTTCCCAAGGCGTATCTATATAAGTTAAAAAATAAATGTCGTAGGTGTTTTTAATTGCAGCTTTATTTAGTTTTTTGTCTACAAAACCACCATAATATTCTTCAGAATATACTTTGGTTTCTAGCAAATCTGTATCGCAAATTAAAACTTTGTCTGCTTTTTTAGCCAACTTGTTTTCTAGTTCAATTTGACCTTCGGCAATTTTAATTAAATCGTCTTGCTCACAAGTTTTACGTTCGTTATTCCATTTTTCTTGCAAATAATCGCGTGCAAATTCTGGAGCCCAAACCGTATTGTAATGACGTGCTAATTGACGAGATAACGTAGTTTTACCAGTGCTTTCTGGTCCAAATAAAACAACTTTAATTAGGTTAATTGATTGTTGGTTAAGTGTTTTTTCCATGTTAAATATCCTGCGATTGCAATAAAGGTAAAAATTAAATACTGAAAACTAGTAAAAGTAAATCCTTTATAAAAATATAAAGGAGCAGAAATGATGTCTCCAACAATCCAATAAATCCAATTTTCTATTTTTCGTTTTGCCATTAACCACATTCCAACAAAAAATATGGCTGTGGTAAAGGTATCAACATAAGCCGTCCAGCTTGTCCATTTTTCAAAATAAGTATACACAGCATACACAAAAACAAGTGTTGCTATAAAAATAATAATACTTGTTTTTTTCTCTTGTGATGTTGTTTTAGTTATTGGTGTTACGTCTCCATCATTAGTTTTATGCGTCCAAATATACCAACCATAAACACTCATTATAAAATAATAACCGTTTATCATCATATCACCTAAAAGTTCCCATTTTAATAATAAATACACAAATATTAACGTACTAATCATTCCTGTTGGAAAAACAAGTATGTTATTTTTTTTTGAAAACCAAACAGATAAAAATCCAAAAATAACGGCAATAATTTCTAGGTAAATATCAATAATAGGATAAGTTGCATATTGACCGAATAGGAAATCAAAAAAATTAGACATTGTTTTTAGTGTAAAAATTATAAAGCTCAAAAGTAAGGAAGTTGTGTTTAGTTGCAAAGTTTTAACGGTTTAAAGGGACAAAGGGACAAAGGGACAAAATGCTAATAGTTGTTTTTACTTAAATTTTACCTCAGAACCTTTGTAACTTTTACTTTCAAACTAATCAAATAACTTTTTCAACTCTTCTTTTGTTGTCTTTTTCATATTTAATTGGAGTTTAGCATCATTTATAGTTTCTTTTAATTCAATTTTATCATAAAACAAACCTTCTTTATTTTCGCCTATAACTGTTATAAATGTTTTTTCGCTAAGCGGGATATCATAAAAGTTTAAATTATCTACAAACCTTACTTCGTACATAAAAGAGTTTATGTTTTCGTAATTAATATAAATATTAAAGCCAGAGAATTCTTCTTGTTTATCTTCTAATTCAAAATTTATTTTAGTTTGAACATCAACAAATCGATCAATATTTATCCATTGGGAAGTATTTTGTTCTAAAAAAAAAGGCAAAACAAAAGAATCTTCAGCAGATTCATTATTACTTTCAATTAATACATCACTTTTTGTTCTCTTTATAAATTTTTGCCTATTAGCATAACTTATAGAATCTAAAACTATAGTTTTAAGCATGGATATACCTCCTCCAATATTAACCACTGTATCAAGAAGTACTAGATTAGTAATATCCCAAGTTATATTATCCAAACTATCGGTTTGAGATAAAAAGATATCATTATCTTTTAATTTACCTTTTGGAGGATAAACTTTTAATACTTCTCCTTTTTTTCGTTTTAATTCTTTTCCGTTTGCAGTAAATACAACTTTTAAAACTCCTGAGCTTTCTAATAATTTATCATCAGTAGTTACCGTTTGAATGTTTCTGAATAAAACCTCTTTAAAATCGTATAATTCTACCAATTCTAGTTGAACTTTTTCTCCTTCTTTGATCTCAAAAGAATACCTGTCAAAATAGATTGTAGTTCCATGCTTACCAGTTATTTCTTTGTATGCTAAAGTATCTAAATCAATGATTTGAGCTTTTTCTGTTTGGAATTCAGATAATTGATTTTTAGGAGAAAAAGGAAGTAGTTTTTCTTTTTTACAGCTAATGGTTAAAATTAAACTGCATGCAAGTAATAATAGTGAGTACTTAATTTTCATAGTATTGTTTTTAGTTTATAAGTTGACTCTTAACCAAAATATATGCCAGAAGATAGTTGTTCCTAAAGTTATTATAAAAAGAAAGGTTTGATATTCTTAAAATATCAAACCTAAAAAATATAAGTACTATTGAGATGTTTCTTTTTATAGTGCGTAAACACAAGTAAATTCATCAAACTCTAAAAAATGAACATCATATTCATCGGTAACTCCTTCAAATAAAATTTTACCTTTAGTAGTGTTATTTTCAAAAGAAAAATCATCAATATAAATATGGTTTAAGAATAATAATTTTTTCTTTCCGTAGATTTTATACAAACTTTCTTTAGCTCCCCAAACAATGGTTAATTTACTAACTAAAGCATCATGATTAGCAATTGATTTATAAGCTTCAATTGGTGTAAATTTATGTGCTATTTTTAAAATTTTATCGCGTCTTTTTTCAATATCAATTCCAACTGGTATGTCGTCAGAAATAATAATAGCAGAAAAAGTAAACGAATGTGTAATAGAAATATGTTTACCATCTTTTAAATGCGGTTTACCAAAACCATCATACAATAAATCATCATCGTTATAGCCAACTTCTTTCAGTAAATGACGAACACTAACAAACCCTTTTTGGTGTAAATCCGATTTCATTCCTTGTAAACGTTCAGTACTACTTGGAGTTAGTGTAACTCCAGATAAAAGCTCGTCTAAAGATTCAGTAATATTCCAAATTAACACTTTAGTTACAGGGTTAACGATTAATGTTTTATATAGCGCCATATTTTAAAAAGTTATTTAGTAATTTTGCATAACTAAAAAGTTGAAATTAAATATACAAAAAATATGAGCACAAATACCGCTACATACGTTCCTTTTAAAGTAAAAGATATCTCTTTGGCTGATTGGGGAAGAAAAGAAATAGAGTTAGCTGAAGCAGAAATGCCTGGTTTAATGAGTTTACGTGAAGAATATAAAAACGAGCAACCATTAAAAGGAGCTCGTATTGCAGGTTGTTTACATATGACTATTCAAACAGCTGTTTTAATTGAAACGTTACAAGCTTTAGGTGCTGAAGTTACTTGGAGTTCATGTAATATATTCTCTACACAAGATCAAGCTGCTGCTGCAATAGCTGCTGCTGGAACGCCTGTTTATGCTTGGAAAGGTATGAATGAAGAAGAGTTTGATTGGTGTATTGAACAAACATTGTTTTTTGGTGAAGATAAAAAGCCATTAAATATGATTTTAGATGATGGTGGAGATTTAACTAACATGGTTTTAGATAAATATCCTGAATTAGCTGAAGGAATAAATGGTTTATCTGAAGAAACTACAACTGGAGTTCACCGTTTATATGAACGTGTTAAAAACGGAACATTACCAATGCCTGCAATTAACGTAAATGATTCGGTAACAAAATCTAAATTCGATAATAAATACGGATGTAAAGAATCTGCAGTAGATGCAATTCGTAGAGCTACAGATATTATGTTAGCTGGTAAACGTGTTGTTGTTTGTGGTTATGGAGATGTTGGTAAAGGTACAGCTGCTTCTTTTAAAGGAGCTGGTTCTATTGTTACTGTTACAGAAGTAGATCCTATTTGTGCGTTACAAGGAGCAATGGACGGTTTTGAAGTTAAAAAACTAGAAACTGTAATTGGTAATGCAGATATTATAATTACCACTACAGGAAATAAAGATATCGTTCAATCGCAACATTTTGAGGCGATGAAAGACAAAACTATCGTTTGTAACATTGGACATTTCGATAATGAAATTGATATGGCTTGGTTAAATGGAACTCATGGAGCTTCTAAAGTAGAAATTAAACCTCAGGTTGATAAATATACAATTGCAGGAAACGATATTATTGTTTTAGCAGAAGGACGTTTAGTAAACTTAGGTTGTGCAACTGGTCACCCAAGTTTTGTAATGAGTAACTCTTTTACAAATCAAACGTTAGCACAAATTGAATTGTGGACAAACAAAGAAGCTTACGGAAACGAAGTATATATGTTACCAAAACATTTAGATGAGAAAGTAGCAAAATTACACTTAGCTAAAATAGGAGTAGAGTTAACAGAATTACGTAACGATCAAGCTGAGTATATTGGTGTAACTGTTGAAGGTCCTTATAAGCCTGAGCATTATAGATACTAATAGCCGTTAGCTTTTAGAAAATATTAAAACCCTTACATGTATTTGTAAGGGTTTTGTTTTGGGCATTCCCTAAAGGTCGGGCTTTCCTTACTCGCTTTTATTCCTTTATCACTTCATAAAGAGCTCAAACAGGTCAGTCAATCCCTAACGCAAAATAAATACTAAAAGAATAACCTTTTGTTTTTCTTACTCATTGGTTTTTATATATTTGCAAAAAAAATAGCTAAAGAAAAATCTTCTTTATTTTTATTAAAAACCACATTAATTAGTAAACTTATTATATTATGAAAAAGACAATTTTAGGATTGTTATTATCTTTTGTTGTGACAACAACTAATGCGCAATGGACAAATACAGGAAATAATACAACTACAGGTAATTTAGGTATTGGAACTACGACTCCTGTTGTTGATTTACAAGTTGAATCTGATATTGTCCCTGTTGATTCTTATCCGCCTTCAGATTTTAAGGATTATTTTAAAAACAAAGATTATGATTTGTTTTATTTAAACAGAGACGCTAATAGCGATATAGGCCCATCTATATTTTTTAAAGGAACAAATAATGCAACTAGTTTTAGTGCTAGAATTGCATTATTAGGAAGAGGTGGAGCAAATGGAGATTTAGCTTTTTTAACAAGTGCAACAGATGGTTATAATCAACGTGAAGTAATGAGAGTAACATACAATGGAAATGTAGGAATTGGAACATCAACACCAGAATACAAATTAGATGTAGCAGGTACTATTCAAGGATCTAATTTTTTTACAAATGGAACTTATTACGGAACAGAAGGTGTTAGATCAACTATTAACCCTATTGAAATAACATCAGTTGATGAAGTTATTTTAGGTTCACCTGTAAAAATAGAATTAGATGCCCCAAATATTTCTCTCAGTAATTTTGTTGACATTAACAGTGAATTTGTTTATATTAAAAATAATGTAGGTATTGGAATAACTTCACCAACTAGCAAGTTACATGTAGCCTATACAACCCCAGATGCCACAATAAGTAAAAACGGAATTAATGTTTCAAGAGCTACTAGAACAACAACGAATGTAACCAGTTATGATAAGGGCTTTTTTTCTGATATTAGAAATTATTCAATACCTACTGGTATTACAGATTCTGGTTATAAAATAGGAGTTGATGCTAGTTCTTTTGCAAATTCGGAAGAATTCGAAGGTACTTTAAGCAGAAATTATGGTATTTGGGCTAGAGCTGGTATTTATAATGCATCACCAGGAGCAAGAGTAATAAATGCTGTAGGTGTTGAAGCACAAGTTTTAGATAATATTGAAGGGACAACTATAGACAATGTGTATGGTGTTAGAATATCTACAGGTAACTATGGAAAAGCTACAATAAGTAATAGATATGACTTATATGCAAGTACAGCATCAGCTAAAAATTATTTTGCAGGTAATGTAGGTATTGGTACAACAACACCAGGAGATTATAAACTAGCCGTTGCAGGAAGCACAGGAATTATAGCTGAAAAAGTAACTGTAAAACTAGCAACTCAATGGCCAGATTATGTTTTTACAAAGGATTATGAATTACCAACTTTAAAAGAAGTAGAAAAACAGATTCTAGAAAAAGGACATTTAGCAAACATTCCTTCTGCAGCAGAAGTTAAAGAAAACGGAATTGAGCTAGGAGATATGAATAAAAAATTGTTGGAAAAAATAGAAGAATTAACTTTATATACAATTCAACAAGAAAAGAAATTAGAAGCAGTTCAAAATCAAAAAGAAGAGCTAAACACTCTTAAAAAAGAAAATGAAGTATTGAAATCTAGATTATCTAAAATTGAAGCTTTCTTAGAAACTTTAAAATAGAATAAAATAATTTATTTGTAAAAACAAAACCTCGCTAACAAGCGAGGTTTTTTATTTTGTAGGTTTGGACAAATAAATATTCTTTATTCTGTAGGAATACGTTCGTCAATCATTCTTAATGGCATATCACCCATTAAATCAATTAAATCTAAAATATCTCTTACTTTTTCTTCTTCTTCAGCTTGTTCAGTAACAAACCATTGTAAGAAAATTTCAGAAGTAAAATCATCTACTTGACGTGCTCTTTTAAAAATACTATGTATAGATTTTGTTACTGCTATTTCTCCGTCTAAAGACGCTTCAAAAACAGCTCTTAAACTTTCATATTCATGAGGTACTTCATTAACAATTGGAGAAATTGCACTTCCGCCATTATCATTAATAAATTTAAATATTTTCATAAAATGACTTCTTTCTTCTTCTGCTTGCGCATAAAAAAAAGTAGCACTATTTCTAAGTTCTCGTTGATCACACCAAGAAGCCATCGCTAAATATTTAGACGAAGCTTTTTGTTCCATGATGATTTGTTCATTTAACATATCAACGATTTCTACATTTAATATCATTTGTCTTCTTAAAGCTATTTCCATGGCGTTATATGTATTATAAGGTTATATAACAAAGATAAGGCTTTAAAAGGCTCAAAAACTAGGCAAAACTAATTTGTAAACAGTCTTATTAAAATGATAAAGACTAATGAGTTTAAATAAGAACAGGTTCTTTTTTAAATAAAGATAAAACAACGTTTTGTAGTTGAATAAGCTGAGGTACATCCAAGTATATAAGATGTTTGTTATCTGCAACAAGAAGTAAAATATAATTATCGCCCTCTAAAATTGCTTCAAATGCTTCTGGTGTGCTATTTAATAATATTTTTTTTCTAAAAGAAAGCAATTGACAAAATGTAAAGTCAATTACTTTATAACCAAGATTTAGTTGGTATAGATTCCTTTTTTCACAAGTTATAGAATATATTATTTTATTTGTACACAAATTCATGGCGACAAAAATAGTTATTTTTAATCAATCTAAAAAAGAATATTTTGTTTAACAACTATGCCACGTAAAAAGATCTTATTTTTAATTACAAATTCTAGTGATTTTCGAGAGAATATCACTAGAATTGGTACATTTTTTAAATTAAACTAACGTTGGTTTAATTAATTATTGCTTATGAGAAATAGTTTAATTTCGTAGATTGACTTTACTTTCATCTAAACTCTATTTAAATAATATAGGTTTGTTATTGCTTATTAATAGTTTATTTTTTAAAATCGTCAACAGTCAAATTATTATTAAACTTAATATTAGACCAAGTAACATTTATCCAAGGAGTTTCATCAATATCGGCATTCCAAGTAGATTTTTTATACTTTCTTTTTGTTGGAATTAATATACCATCAATGTTTTCATGCTCAATTTTCATTATAAAAGGTGTTTTCATTACTCCAAAATCAGCTACAGTAAATAAAAATTGATCTACCAAACCAGTTTGTTTATTGATATAAACCTGATAAATATCGGTTGGCTTATTATTTTTAGATTCAAAAGAAACTTTTACAATTTCATAAGAAGCTGTATCAATAGTTTTATCGCCTAAATATTCATAAGTTAAACCTGGATCTAATAATTTTTGAAACATTGCAAACCAGTAAAAGTTTGTAGGCCTATTAAAAGCGACTCTTTTTAACCTATTTGGTTCATCTAAAATATTTCCATTATGTTTTAACCAAAACTCATTTCCATTATATCCTTGTTCGATTTTTCCTTCAAGATCAGGAAATGTACGTTCGTGTTTTTCATAAGAACCATATGATAATTCTCCATCAAAAATATATTTTTCAGTTGAAACATCTGCTTTGCCATCTGGTGTTTGGTAAGTATATGTATACACAACATCTTTTTTACTAGATAAAGCATTGTAATTTCCAACTTTACCGATCATTTTAGATACTAATTCATGTCCTTTGTTTTTATAAGAAGGAATTTCTTTTTTTACAGGATTCTCTTTTTTTGCATCTTTTTTGTTTGCCGTAGTACAAGAAAATAATAAGCTACTTAATGCGATTAATGCTATAGTTTGATAGTTCATTTTTGGTATATTTAATAATTAATAAAAATAGAAAGCAAGCAAACGTATAAAACGTCTACTCACTTTCATGACATTTGAATTATACTGTTGTTTTAGACCAAGCGAATTTTTTAAAAGGCTCGTCTACTGGTGTATTTGCTAAATGATTTGTGTAATTACTAATTACTTTTTGAGAAACACCTAATACAATTTCTAATACTTGTTGATTCTCATATCCAACTGCATAAAACTTATTTAATTGTTCTTGAGATAAAACACCTCTGTTTTCTACAATTTCTAAAGTAGTTTCATGTAAAACTTGTAATTTTTCATTAGGTAAAGCAGTTCCATTTCTTAAAGCTTCAGTTATAGTTTCATCAACTTTCATCATACCAGCAATCCCTGTATGAGCAGGAACACAATAATGACATTCATGATAAACATTAATTGTTTGCCAAACAACCGTTAACTCATCATTATTAAATGAAGTCTCTTGAAATAAACTATGTAAAGTTTTATATCCTTCTAATGTTTTTGGAGAATCAGCCAAAACTCCATGTAAGTTTGGTAACATACCAAAAGCTTTTACAGAATTTTCTAAAGATGATTTACTTGCTTCTGGAGCAGTTTCAATTGTATGTATTTTAAAGTTACTCATAATTTAATGTTTTTATAACTAATCAGTTGCTTAGTTATGGGTTAAATTTTTTTAAATATTAATAAATGTATGTTCTATATAAGTGTTTACTAATTCTTTTGGGAATATTTTACTAGAAACAGCTAAACTAGCTATCGCTACTATTAAATAGTCTGCTTGTTTGTTAAGAGTTTCAATGTCTTTAGTTACATCTAACTTTAAGTTATTGTAAAATAAACTTCTTATGTGTTGTGTGAAACTAATAGCATCATTTGTAATAACAGTTTCTTTAGCTGTTCCAAACTCATTTATAGTGTTAGTAATTAAACAACCTTTAGGTATTTCATTCTTTCCTGAGAACTCAATGAAATCATAAAAGTATTGTTTAATACCAGTTATGGGATTTTTAGACTCTTCTAGTATATCGGTAATAGATTTTATTTTTTGTTTGTATAATTTTACGCATTCTACAAATAATCCTTCCTTATTACCAAAACTAGCATAAATAGAAAACTGATTAATACCCATTTCCTTCTCCAACATACGAGTAGAAGTAGTTTCATAACCATTACTCCAAAATAAAAACATTGCTTTTTCTAGAACTTCTGCTTCGTTATATTGTTTTTTTCTTGCCATGGAATTAATGCTGATACAAAACTAATCAATCGCTTAGAAATAAAAAAAAAATTAACAATTTTTATGATTTTATGCCATGAAAAAACCGTGTTATAAACGATATAACACGGTTTTTCTATAAGTTAGGGCGTTTTAAATATTTAATGTATTTAATAACTCTGTTAATTCTGGTTTAGAAGGTCTTGGTGCATCTGCATTTATTATTTTCCCTTCTGTATCAATTAAAATAAAACGAGGAATAGATTTTACCTTGTAAGCATCTGTAAAATCTTTACTTCCTTTAGCATAAAGTTGTATTCCTGTTAATTCTTTATCTGCTACCATTTTTCTCCATGTTTCACGAGCTTTTAAAACATCTAAAGAAATACTAACAAAAGCGATGTTTTTACCGTGAAATTCTTTTTCTACTTTTTCTAAGTAAGGTATTTCAGCTTTACAAGGTGGGCACCAAGTAGCCCAAAGATCTATATAAACATATTTCCCTTTTAAATCATCTAAAGAAGTGCTTCCACCAGCATAATTTTCATAATCTACAAACTTTGGCGAATTAATCCCTTTTCCTAGTTTTAAGGTTAAATAGTGTTTTTCTATATATTGTTCAGTATAGTAGTTTTTTAAGTCTTCAATTTCTAATTCTTGAGAGGCTATAAAATCAGGAGTTAATGGTTTTTTACTTAGGTTTTCGTTAAAATTATCAACATAGTTTTTAATTTTAATATCAAAATTAGATTTAGGTAAATCCATTAAATTAATATCAGATAAAAGTTCTTCTTCATTTATAACAGAAGTTGCTAAGAAATTATTTTCATTAGCATGATTCCCTGTAAAATTAATGGTGTTTAAAAAGTTTTTAGCATCTAGATTTACATTAAGTTCATCTCCTTTTTCTAAATATATAAGAGAATATTCTGTACCGTCAGAAATAGTATACAAACCATTTTCAATAATTAAATTGTCTGAAAAAGTTCCGTCTTCATTAATTTTTATGGATTGATTAAAGTTTTTATTAGGATCAGAAATAACTAAAGAATCAGAATTTTTATTAATTATTTTTCCAGAAAAAGTAGCGTAATTAACTTCTTTTTTACAAGAAATTACAATTAACGTTAACAAGAATAAGTAAAATGTTTTTTTCATGATTAAATTGTTTAGTTATGTAAATTTAGGTAATATTATTATACTTTGGGATGAATAGATTATTAATTGCTTTAACCAAACAGAATTATAAAAAATAAAAGATACCTTTCTGGTTAGTTGAAAACGATAAAACACAATTAATTTATTACAGAGTTGTGATTTAAGATACAGTATTACTAGTTTTTATTCAATCCATTTTCTAAATTCACTTGTTGTTGATGCACTTGTGACTAAATGTTGTTTGTAGTTTTTAATTGAAATTGATAATCTATCACCAAAATAAGGTTCAATTTTCTTGATGAAGTTGATATTTACAATTTCACCACGATTAATTTGAAAAAAAACTTTTGGATTTAATTCTTTTATTAAATCAGATAATTTGTAGCGAAATTCATTCTCTTTTCCGTTTTCGTCTATCGCTATGCATTTTCCTGAATTAGATAATATTGCTCCAGTATTTTTTACGCTTAAAATTTTTATTTCTGTTTTGGTTTTTATGATAATACGTTCTTTATAATCATTGTTTAATCCGTGAATATTTTCTGATATTTTCTTCCAATCAACCTGTTTACTTTGCAGGTTTTCAAATTTCCCCATTGCTTTGTTGAACTTGTTGTAGCTAATAGGTTTTAGTAAATAAGCTATTCCGTTTACATCAAAAGCATCTTGATAAAAAGTATTATAGGCTGTTGTAAAAATGATAGGTGATTTTATAATATTTGTTTTTAATAAAGAAAACACATTTCCGTCTAACAATTCAATATCAGAAAACACCAAATCAACTTGTTCGTTGGTTTGGTACCATTTTTCAACTTCTTCTTTACTTTGTAACGAAGCCACTATTTCAATTTTACTATTGTACCTAAGAACATGATCAGTAATAATTTCAATATTTATGGTTTCGTCTTCAATAATTAGCACTTTCATAACTCAGAAATTAAAGGGATTTCAACAATGAATAGAGTATTCGTTTCTCTAAAAATAACTTTTTTGTTAAAATTAAGTTGGTATTGACGTTTTAAATAATCGTTTCCTGTTCCTGTTCCAAGGGTAAAGTCTACTTTATTTAATTTGTTTTTTATTACAATAATATTTTCTTTTCTTGATAGAGAAATCAACAAGGGGTTTTCTTCACTTCCTTTATTATGCTTTATGGCGTTTTCTAGACATAGTTGTAACGAACAAGGAACAATAAAATCATCGGTATTTTCGATGCTGTTTTCAAGTTGATAACTATTTCCAAAGCGTTTTTCCATTAAGTTCATATAATTTTTCAAAAATAATAATTCGTCTTTTAAAGCTACTAATTGTTTTTTTCCGTGTTTTAAATAGTAGCGATATACATCAGAAAAATCATCAATAAAATCTTCTATTTGTTCAGGTTTTTTTCTTGCTAAACCTGATAAAACACTCAAATTATTGAATAAAAAATGAGGCTCTAAATTCTTTTGTAACATTTGCGATTGTAAAATCACTTTTTCTTTTTCTGTTTGCTCTAATTCTAATGTGGTTTTTTGAGATTGCTTGAAATATAAAAATGCTGAAGTAAGTGCAAAAATATCAACCAATATAAAAGCAACTGACAGCGTATTTATAAGCCTATAAATAATATCATATTCTAGTTTATTACTTAAAAGAACATGTAGTATAACATAATCGATAATAATACCTATGAAGGTAAATATGAAAAAAGATAAAATATAAACCTTTACAAATTTTAGAATTGTATTTGTAATATTTACTTTATTAATAATTTTCCAAGAAAAAAGCACCGATATAACTGAAAGTATAGAAAATATTAAAATAGAGATGTGATCAAAATAATCATAAAAATCAATATCACTAGTATTAGCATTTACACGTAAGCTATAAAAGAAAAAAATTTTAGCACTATTGCTTATTAATAATAGTGCTATGACTATTAAAACTTGTTTTAGATTTATTTTTTGATTGAAGATCTTCACTTCTTTATTGTTTTAGATTTACAAAATACATTTTTAGTTTAAAAAAACTGTTTAAAGCATTTAATTCTTTAAACAGTTTTTTATAAGTTAATTATTTTTTTGCTCTGTTTTGTTCTGTTTCGTTACCAGAATTATGTTGTTTAACTTTTATTTTTTTGTTACCAAAGCTATAGTTTAAACTAATTTTAAAATTTTGTGTATCGAAATAATTATAGTAAGCTTGGTTTATTCCGTTAGTTTTTGTGTTTACACTCGTTGCTTTTCGTTTTAAAATATCGTTTACAGCCACTGTACAATTTAAGTTTTTATCTAGTAATGAAAATTTTAGCCCTAAATTTAAATCTACCATTTCTGAGGTTGAAAAATACATCAGCTTTTGTGGAGAAGCATAAATAAGCGTTGCTTCTGCTTGTATTGTTTTGGCTTCATTTAAATGGAATGTATTTCTATTATAAAGTTGAAAGTTCAATCCGCTTAATAATTCAGCATCTAAATTAAATCCATCTTTGTAACGGGTATCCATTTTTGATAACGTTGCTTGAGTTGTTGTATTCCACCATTTTGTTGGGTTGTATAAAAATGTCTCAGTTAATCCATAATTATAAGCGGTATAAAAATTGTCAAATGTTACTACGATTCTTTGTTGTACTCCATCTTCTGCTTTAATAATATTGAAATATCCATCATCTAAATAACTTACAAATGCTTTACTTATAAATTTACCTTTGTAAATGTGCTTTACTTCTAAATTCTCAGAAATTTGTGGTCTTAAAAACGGATTTCCTTCCTGATACGAAATAGGGTTAATATAAAAACGGAATGGATTTAAACGTTCAAAACTAGGACGTTGAATTCTTTTACTATAACTCATATTAAACATGTTTTTTGTATTAGGGTTGTATCCTAAATATACCGATGGAAATAGTTTATTATATGAATTAACATTAGTTTGATTGTTTGTTTTTGAAATTCCTTTTGTTCTTGTGTTTTCAAAACGAAGTCCTATTTTTGTTTGCCATTTTTTACTTAAAGCTTTAGACATATCTGCATATATTGCATTAATATTTTCAGAATACATAAACTCATTACTTTGAGTTGGATCAAAAACTGGTGTACCTGTGGTAGTATTATAAAAAGCTACATCACTATCTGTTTTTGTAATTGTAATTTTAACTCCATAAGAAAAATTAGCCCACTTACTTGGATGTTCTAGATCTACTCTTCCGCTATAGTTTTTAATATTTTGATTGGTGCTGTTTTTTGCCTCAAAAAAACTAGGATTTGTAATAAATTGTTCACTACTAAAACCTCTGTTAGAAGAATTGTTATAATTAAAGTAATCAATATCAATAGATAATTTTTCACCAAGTGTATCTAATTTTTGAATGTAATGAGCGTTTATAGAATGGTTTTTGTTTTTCGTATCTGCATTACCTTCGTTAATAATAAATGTTCCGTTAGCATCATCTATAAGAGTTCTACCTCCATCTTTTATACCTTTATTTTCAAATGAACCTGAGTATAAAATACCTATAATAGCTTTATCAGTTACATTGTAATCTAAACCTAACCTACCAGAAATCATATTTTCTTTATTTTTCATATCCAAATTTGTTTCAGTTGATGCTGATGGATACATAATATCAAATTCATTAAACTGTGCTGTTTGCCCTTTTTTTCCATTTAATGAAGCTATTAGACTTAACTTGTCTTTATTATAATTAAATGTGTTTCCAAAGTTTAATAACGGATATGTTGCTTGTGTGTACGAGGTTCTTATTTGATTATTCCAACTATTTTCTTTTGATTTTTTTAGAACAATATTAATAAGTCCACTATTACCTTCGGCATCATATTTTGAAGGAGGCGTTGTAATCACTTCAATATTTTTAATATCGTCGGATGCGATAGTGTTTAAATAAGCATTTAATTCATTTCCTGATAATTGTATAATTCTATCATTAACCATTACACGTACATTTCCTTTTCCTACAATGGTTAACTTGTCTGTATCTACATTTACACTTGGTGTTGTTTTTATTGCATCTAAGGCGGTTCCCCCAATACCAGCAACTGTGTTTTCTACGTTAAAAACCAATCTATCGACTTTCTGTTGAATCAATTTTTTACGTGCAGTAATCACTACTTCTTGTAATTGTCCTTCTTCTTCTAGAACGATTGTTCCTATATTCGGTTTAGTTGGATGTATTTTTTTAGTAGTAAAACCAACAAAACTAATTTCTATAAATATATTTCCTTTTTTAGGATTGATAGTAAATTCACCGTTTTCATTAGTAATTACACCTGTGATTATTGAATTATCAATTTTGTCTTTTGCAACAATATTAGCATACGAAATAGGAGTATTTTGTTCATCAACTATTTTTCCTGTAAACTGTTGTCCGTAACTAATTGAACAAATAAAAGCGATTAAAAATGTAGTTATGATTTTCATAGTATCTAGTATTTAAAGATTAATAACACTTCAAAAGTATCTTGAGTTTCTAATCTTTAAAATAGCTGCGCTATGAATTGAGGAAAAAATGCAATGAATTAAGGGAATAAAAAAATCATTCAATTTTTTAAAAAAAACATAAACTATTATTAGATTATGTTTTAATTTCAAAATGTTCATTGATGCTTTAATTAACTACAAGTATTTAATATTTTTAAATGTATAGAAAGACTAGTCTACCCCAACCAGCCTTCACGATCTAAACTTCTATACTGAATAGCTTCCGCAATATGATCTGGAGTTATATTTTCTGATTTCCCTAAATCAGCAATAGTTCTAGAAACTTTTAGAATTCTGTCGTAGGCTCTTGCAGAAAGGTTTAATTTTTCCATCGCAGTTTTTAGTAAAAGCATACTCTCATCTGATAGCTTACAATATTTTCTAATTTGCTTAACTGTCATTTGTGCGTTATAATGCACCGAATCGGATTCTTTAAATCTTTCTGATTGAATTTCTCTTCCTTCCGTAACACGTTCTCTAATGGTTACACTACTTTCCCCTTTTTGTTCATCGGAAAGTTTATCAAAAGGAACAGGAGTAACTTCAATATGAATATCAATACGATCTAACAAAGGACCAGATACTTTTCCTAAATAACGTTGCATTTCCGCTGGTGATGAGGTAATAGGAGAGGAGCCGTCATTAAAATAACCAGATGGACTCGGATTCATACTGGCTACTAGCATAAAACTACTAGGATAATTTACCGTAAAACGAGCCCTAGAAATTGTAACTTCTCTGTCTTCTAAAGGTTGTCGCATTACTTCTAAAACCGTTCTTTTAAACTCCGGTAATTCATCTAAAAACAAAACACCATTGTGTGCTAGAGAAATTTCGCCAGGTTGCGGATATTGTCCGCCACCAACTAAAGCTACATCAGAAATGGTGTGATGTGGAGATCGAAATGGTCTCATAAACATTAATCCGTTATCTTTAATTTTACCAACGACAGAATGGATTTTGGTGGTTTCCAAAGCTTCGTGTAAAGTCATAGGAGGTAATATAGATGGTAATCGTTTTGCTAACATTGTCTTTCCAGCTCCAGGAGGACCAATTAAAATAATATTATGACCACCCGCGGCTGCAATTTCCATACATCTTTTAATACTTTCTTGTCCTTTTACATCAGCAAAATCAAACTCAGGAAAGTTGATGTTTTTGTAAAACTCAGCTCTTGTATCAACTATTGTAGGTTCTAGATTATCCTTGCCCTCAAAATGATTAATTACTTGAGTAATATTATCTACCCCAAAAACTTCAACATCATTAACAATTGCTGCTTCTTTAGCATTTTCTTTAGGTAAAATAAAATATTTAAAACCTTCTTCTTTTGCTTTTATAGCAATTGGTAAAGCGCCTTTTATAGGTTGTAAACTTCCATCTAAAGAAAGTTCTCCCATAATAATGTATTTCGATATGTTTTCTGACTTTATTTGATTAGAAGCTGCTAATATTCCCATAGCAATAGTTAAATCATATGCAGCTCCTTCTTTTCTTATATCAGCAGGCGCCATATTAATAATTATCTTTTTTCCTGGAAGTTTAAATCCATTATTATTTAATGCAGCAGAAATTCTGTAAGAACTTTCTTTAACAGCATTATCAGGTAAACCAACCAAATGGTAGCCAATTCCTTTATCAATATTTACTTCAACGGTAATCGTAGTTGCTTCTATGCCAAAAACGGCACTTCCATAGACTTTTACTAACATAGCTTCTTTTTCTTTTGGCTAAATATATGTAAAATGTTTGGTTTTTTTGTTTGAAGAATACTATTAAATTACTGTATTTCTAGTGTTTACCAATTTTCGTTTCTAAAATTATTCTTCATAGCATAAGTTATCGTTTCCTCTAAGTATTCTTCTAAATTGTAGATCGGCATTGGCAATATATCTTCAAGTCTATTTGTATTGTATTGATGAGGTTTTGATAACGTATAAGGAGCTAAATGATTTCCAATTGATGAGTAATAAAATTCTTCAAGTGTGTTTTTATTCTCTATTGTATTTGTAGGGATGTTATTTAAAAAAGAAAAACCTTTAAAACCTACTGTTTGAATTATTTTTGTGAAACCAGAAACGAAATTAGTAGATTGTTTATTTACAATATTTAATTGATCAACTGAATTGTCAAGAAAAGCTTTTGCAATAACTTTTGCTACATAATCTACAGGAATAATATTTAAACCTCCTTTGAAATTTGCTGATAGTCTTATTTTATTATTTTCTAATAGTGGGTTTTTATAGAAAAATTTACCAATTAAATAATACACCATAAACTTAGAGATATAGCTTTTAGGACTTTTTTCTATGTTTCCACCAATAACACTTGGTCTTAATATTTGAACAGCAATATTATTTTTAGTTGATTTTTCTATAAGATACTGTTCTGTTTTGTATTTAGATTCTTCGTAAGCGTTTCTGAAATTTGGATTGATATTATTATGATAATCATTATTGATTTCACCTTCAATATCACCTATAGAAAAAGCAGTGCTTATGTAAGTGAATTTTTTTATACACGAATTAAAAGTTTCAAAGACGTGTTTAGAAAAATTAAAATTCTCATTTAATATTGATTCTCGGTCATTCTCCTTTGTAGATAAATTTACATAACCAGCAGAATGAATAAAATAATTTTCAATTTTAGTAGATAAATATTCTTTTGGATTGAAGAAATTGTTTTCATCAAGAACTATAGTTTTGTTCTTAAGATTAGGTATGTCAATTTTATTATTGTTTTTACTAAAAGTATCTAGAATTCTTTGAAATCTTTGAGATGCATTTAGTTTTTTCTTATTTCGGACAAATAAATAAATCGTTTCAATATCTTTTCTTTTGAAAAGCTCTAATAGAACTTGAGAGCCTAAAGTTCCTGTTACACCTGTAAGAATTACATTCATAAATTTTAGGCTTTAAATCACCTTATATTTTAGTTAAAAATCAATTCACTTTTAATGTTTTAGTCTAAAAATTAAAAGTGAAATAAAATATCTTGGTAAAAATAATTCTATTTTTTAACATAAGATATTTTAATAGGTGTTTATCTTTTTTATTAACGTGAGATCTACTTAAGAAAGAAGTGTACTTCAAGTCAATTTTCAGAAGATTTAAGTGCTTCGGCTTAGTTCAGCAATGCTATGGAGAATCAGTTTTTTCTTTTTTAATTGCCTTTTTGATACAAAATTCTGTCGAAAATCACTTTAATTTACAATCAAAAAAAACATTCCTATACGGTTTTTATAGAAATATTACGTGCGCAATTATTTTTTACGTCATTGTGATGGAGGAACGGAAGAAGCAGTCTGATTAACACAAATAGATTACTTTTCTACATTGCATTTCGATCGTAATTGCGTTTATAAATAAGATTTTCTTGGAAAAAAACTTAATATAGAAATTCAGATTTAACACGAAAAAAATAAAGGTAAAATTGTATTACATAAAACCCACGTTAATAAATCATTTGAAGTTGAAAAGTTACTCATAAAAAAAGCCTGAGATATACATCTCAGGCTTTAAACTTGTATGAAAAGAGTTTTATTTCTTAAACTCTTTAAGTCCATCTTTTAACCATTTGTAGTATGATGTAACATCAGTATACTGCTCTGGTTTGTTTAATACTTTTAAATCAGAATCTAAAAGAACATAAAAAGGTTGAGATGCATTCTTAAAGTTTACAGTTTGCATAGTTGCCCACTTGTCTCCATAGGTTGTAATCTTTTTAATTTTACCACTTGGCTTTACAAAGTCAAATTGTTCCTCCTCTGGTAATGTTCTTTCGTTATCATCTACATATAAAGAAATTAAAACGTAATCTTTCTTTAAAGTACTATAAATACTTGGATCACTCCATACGTTTTCTTCCATCTTACGACAGTTTACACAAGCCCAACCTGTAAAATCTAATAAAACTGGTTTATTAACAGATTTAGCATAAGCCATTCCTTCTTCATAATCTTTAAAACAATCTAAAGCTAAAGGACAGTTATTGTCTTGTTTGTATATACTATAGAATTGAGGTGGTGCAAAACCACTTAATGCATTTTGACTCCAGATTGGTTTTTTAGTAACACCAGGAGCTAAATAAACTACACCTCCTAAAATTACTAAACCTAATATAATACGAAGTGCGTTTGTGCCTTTTCCTTTTGTTATAGGGAATTTTATAATTCCGAACATAAATAATGCAGCAACAAAAGCAATTAATGCCCAAATACCTATAAATACTTCTCTTTTAAGAAGATTCCAATGTCCAACTAAATCTGCATTTGATAAGAATTTAAATGCAAGAGCTAATTCAATAAAACCTAATACAACAGTTACAACACCTAACCAGTAACCTGATTTTGGTAATGCTTTTAACAAACTAGGAAATAAAGCAAAGAAAGCAAAAGGTAAAGCTAAAGCTGCACCAAAACCTCCCATACCAGCGGTAAGTTGCATTGGACCTCCTTCAGAAGTAATTGTACCTGCTAATAGAGAACCTAAAATAGGACCTGTACATGAGAAAGATACAATAGCCAATGTTAAAGCCATAAAAAATATACCTATAATACCTCCAATTCCAGAAGCACTATCCATTTTATTACCCCAAGAACTTGGAAGTGTAATTGAATAGAATCCAAAGAAAGAACCAGCAAAGAAAATTAATACAACAAAGAAGAATATGTTTAACCATATGTTCGTTGATATTGTATTTAATATTTCTGGATCTAAACTATCTATAAAGTGGAAAGGAGCACTTATTAATATGTATATAAGTATAATGAAAATTCCATAAATAAGAGAGTTTCTAACTCCTTTACTTCTTTTTTCAGATTGTTTTGTAAAGAAAGAAACAGTTAATGGTATTAAAGGAAATACACAAGGAGTTAAAAAAGCTAAAAATCCACCAGCAAAACCTAATAAAAAGATTTGTAATAGATTAGTTTTATCATCTTCAGGATCATTAGAGTTAGCCTCAGCATCTAATATTTCTGGGTTTGTTATGTTTATTTTTAAAGAAGCTGCCTTGTCCTTACTAGCTTCACTTACTACAGCAACAGTTTCTACAATTTTCCCACCATCAATAGCAAAAGTAAAATCACCATCATATGGTAAACAAAATTCTTTACAAACTTGCGCTTCTATGTTAAGAGATACTTGTCTTATTGCAGGATCTTCTATAGTAATACGCTGCGTTAGTGTAGCTTCTTCTGCAAAGAAAATTTCGTCAACACCCCAGATTTCACTAAATTCTTGGTGTGTATCGCTTTCTTCCGCTTTACCAACTAAGGTATATCCACTTTCTCCTTCAGATGCTTTAATAGTCATTGGTAATGACGCATCTTCTGGATTGTATTGAGAATATAAATGCCAATCTTCATCTATAAATAAATTGAAAATTAGATCATACTCTGTGTCAGAGATTTTTTTTACGGACGTTTCAACTTCTATAGGATTGTCATCTTGTGAAAATCCAGCAAATGTAAATCCTAAAAAAAATAAAAGGAATGTAATAATTTTTTTCATGTTAAGGTCTGGGGTTTAGATACTTATTTTTAATATACTTTTTGTATTCTTATTTATTGTAAATCTTCTGTCTTGGCGTAATCCAATTACCCAAATAATTGAATCATCCTTGGTACAGAGCAACCAAGTTTTTTGTTTATCTATTAACGATGTCTTTTCATCTTTAAAATACTTGCTAACTTTTTTTTTACCTATCATTCCTTTAGGATAAAAAACATCACCATGTTTCCATTTTCTGATAACGAGAGGGTAAAGTACTAAATTTTTGTCAACTAATATAGTTTTTTTGCTATGTACTTGATTTTCTGTGCTGTTTTCTATGTTTAATTTGATAGGAACAGTAATTTTTGAGGTGTTTTTACGAATATGAAAAACACTTTTAGTACTTAACTTTAAATTATTATCCGACGAAAATAATAAAAAATCTCTGTTTTTCAAGAGTATATGAGAATTAGTTGATAAAAATTTACCAGTTTGTGCATGGAGTAAATTATATACTTTATCCCATTCATTAAATCCATGCTTCTTTAAAAATTGATATAAATAAGCTTTTGGATTTGGTAATAATAGTATTTCATTGATATTGAATTTAATAATGTCTTCTTCTTTAGTTATTATTTTTTTAGAGACCTCTGAAATTCTATCGTCTATTATTTGTTGTGCTTCTTGTAGATGATTTGAAGTGTTATTAAAAGTTTTTAAAAGGCTTGGGTTAATTGTTTTTAAAACGGGTAGTATTTCGTGTCTTATTTTATTTCGGATGTATTTTTTTTCAGAATTACTTTTGTCTTCACGCCAGTTAATCTTATTTTCTTCAGCATATTTTAAAATTTCTAACCTTGAGAATTTTAATAAAGGTCTAAGAATATTTCCGTTTTTGGTAGGTATACCAGTTAAACCTTCTAAACCAGTTCCTCTACTTAAATTAATAAGAAATGTTTCTAAATTATCATCGGCATGATGCGCTGTTAAAACATAATCGAATTGATGTTCTTTAATTAGTTTATCAAAATAATCATACCTGAGTTTTCTTGCAGAAAGTTGTGTGGATAATTTGTTTTCTTCTGAGTGCTTGTTAGTGTCAAACTTTACAGCAAACACTTTTATGTTAAGTTGATTAGCAAGTTGTTTTATAAAATCTTCATCTAAATCACTTTCTTTTCCTCTTAATTGAAAATTACAATGTGCTAAAGAAATACAAAAGTTTAATTTTTTTAATAGATGCGCTAATACAACGCTATCTATTCCGCCAGAAATAGCAATTAAAAGTTTTGATTCCTTTAAGTAAGGGAAATCAGTATTTATATGATCGTTAAATTTTTGAAGCATTTACTTCGTTGTATTTATACTTTAGTTTGTAACCAGTTTGAAACTTCTTGTAAAAAATCATCTTTACAAATATCATTATGTAATTCATGGTAACCGCCATCAATTAGTTTTAAACTAGCGAGTTTTGTGTTTTTGGTAAAATCAATAGCCCCTTTATGATCTATAATTTTATCATCAGTTCCGTGCAATACAAACATTGGAGTTTTTAATAGCTTGGCATTTTTTATAGCCCATTCACCAGTTTCTAAAATTGTTAATGAATAATTAGGACTGATTTTATCATGAACTAAAGGATCATTATTATATTTAGCTACTTCTTCTGGATCTCTAGAAACGTGATTAGCATCTAATTCGTTACCTAAAGTAATTGAAGGTGCAATTTTCTGTAACAACTTACCTAAAGTCATTTTCCAAGCTGGTGGTTGAAATGCTAATTTTAAAAAAGGACTTGTAGCGACTACTCCTGTTAAAGAGTTTTCTCTTTTTAATACATAATTTATTACTAAGTTCCCACCCATAGAATGTCCGTATAAAAACAAAGGTTTTTGAGGTTCTAATTCTTTAGCTTTTTCAATAACTAAAGAAATAACATCTAATAATGCTTTAAAATTAGGATTATGGCCTCTTTTTCCTGATGTTTTACCATGTCCGAAATTATCATAAGAAATAACAGAAAAGTTTTCAGCAAGCAGTTTTTCAGCAACATGTGTATATCTTCCAGAGTGTTCTCCCATTCCATGAATTAAGATTATAACTCCTTTACTTTCTTTAGATAGCCAATATTGACCAAAGAAATCTGTTTTAAATGCGTTAAATGAAAACTCGTTATGTGTCATTATTCTCTAGTTATGTTACCGTCTTTTAAAATATCAAATTTAACAATACTAGCATTTTCAGAAATAAATTCTTTTAGAACAATCTTGTCTGTGTATATTGTTGAAATTGAATGTAATAAATTGTCGGAAATTTCATCATAAGCAACCATTTGACTATTGATTACTTTATAGTTTTCATCATAATTGACTAGCATAGAAATTAATTCAGTACTACTAGAGTAAAAATAATAAACAACTGATGTAAAGTTTTCAGATATTTTAGGTACGTATGAAATACCAACTTTTGCTTTATCATTATCTAACTGTTTACCAAAAACAGTTCGTAAATCTAAGCTCTTTTGTTCTTGCTTAGTAAGTGATTTACCTTCTACGTGATTACTGAAACTCGTGCTGTCTATTAAAGGAAGCTGTATAGTTGGATAACTATCTAAAAATGCAAATTTATTAGTTTTACAAGAAACAGAAATGATTACTAGTATTGCAAATGCAATTATTTTTTGTGATGAGTTCATATTGTAAAGATAATTAAGTTTATTTAATGGGATTTAAAAGTACTTGTTTCATAGCTTTAGCTTTTAATAAGCATTCTTCATATTCTTTTTCAGCAGTAGATTTTGCTGTAATAGCGCCACCTACAGAAAAAGAAACGTATTTTTTTTGTTCGTTGTATAAAATACTTCGGATAATTACATTAAAATCAAAATCGCCATCTGGTGTAAAATAACCAACAGTACCCGAATATAATCCGCGTTTTGTGTTTTCTAGTTTTTCAATGATTTTCATTGCAGAAACTTTTGGAGCTCCTGTCATGCTTCCCATAGGAAAAGTGTCTTTAAGTATATCAACAGGATGTGTAGTTGTTTCTATTTCAGAAACTACAGTAGAAATTAATTGATGTACTTGTTTAAAAGAATAAACTTTACAAAGTTCTTCAACTTTTACACTTCCTTTTTTTGCTGTTTTAGATAAATCGTTACGAACCAAATCAACAATCATAATGTTTTCTGCACGTTCTTTTTCGTCACGTGCTAAATCAAAAGCAGTTTTTTCATCTTCAACAGTATTAATATATCTTTTGGCAGTACCTTTTATGGGTTGTGATATAATTTTGTTTCCTTCTTTTTTTATATATCGTTCAGGTGAAGCAGATAGTAAATAATGATGTTCATTTTTAAAGAAAGTAGCAAAAGGAGGTTCAGAAATTTCATTTAAATGAACATACGTTTTGTACGGATTTATACTTGTATTTTCTGCATAAAATTCCTGACAAAAATTAGCTTCATAAATATCTCCTCTATTAATATGTTCTAAAAGTGTTGTTACTTTTTGATGATATTTATCTTTATGAGTACGTAGTTTTATTTTTATTTCTGATGATTTTTCTTGTTCTTCTGATGTTTCAGAAGTGTATTGTAAAATGGTGTTAAAATCATGTTCAATTTCATCATCAATCATATTTAAATAAAGAAATTCAACTTCATTGTCGTTGATGAAAATTAATTTTTGTGGTTGATAAAAATAAAGATCAGCAAAAAATAAACCATCATGATTTTTAGAAGATAATTGTTCAATATCATTTTTTACATCATAAGAAATATAACCAAAAATATAATCTCTGGTATAAGATTGATATTCTTTTAGTTTCTCAAAAGCATTTGTGTAATCTGTTTTTATAGATGTAAATTCCTCTAAAGCTAATGCGCAATTAAAGCTAGAGTAATTTTGTTGCGTGGTATTACTATCTAACCAAGTAATCGTTTCAAATTGTTGTGCCCAATTTAAAAGTTTAAGCTTAAAATCTTGTTGGTTATTGATTAAAAAAGTCTTCTTGGTTCTTATTGACATTGAGCAAAAGTAATAAAATCAAAAATGATTTTAATCAATTTACGTCAGTAGTTCCTAGAATATATTTCCTTCTTTTAATAACACAATTTAATGAGTGCTAAAAAACTCTAAATCATCACTAAATACAGAATCTTTTGTGGTAAGATAAGTTTCATTTAAATACGTGATTATTTCATTGGTATCCATAGCTGTTATGTTTTCTTTAGTATATAAATCAGGAAATAATTCAAACATTTTATTTTGAATATGTGCAATTATTTTAATTAAATCATGGCAATATACAGATGGATTGTTAAAACCATTCTCTTTTTTAAATCGATGTACTAAACGACCACCTTTGCAAATAGATTTAACGGGACAAATGTTACATTTTGCAGCAAGTTTTGTGGTGCTATCTTCAAAGTATAATTTACCCAATGGAGAATTTATGATGTCTGTAAATTCATTTGTTTTTATATTTAAACCTGATTTTGTAAAACCATGCCCGCATGCTTTAAGAGAATCTACAGCTTCTATTTCTCCGTTTGTTTCTATTACTAAAACTGTGGACTCATTGTTTTTTGAAGTTACTAGTCCTAAAATTGCATTTATAAGTCCAGAAAACATGGTGATATTATATTTGCTAGTATCAGAGATCCAAATATCAAAAAGTTGTATTAACCAATCTGCCATTGGTGTTTTTTCACCTGTACTATCAAAAGGAAAGTTATCGTGGGTATAATCTGGAATTAAATAATTTACTGCTACTGCTCCCATTTCTTTAAAGCTTGCATATGTAGCTAACGGATCTTCGTTTACATTAATGACACAAACAATATCTGCAATACCAGTTTTTTCTTTTAAGGTAGCAACACCTTTAAAGACCTTATCATAACTACCATTTCCTTTATGATCTAATCGATACATATCATGCGCCATTTTTGTTCCATCAACACTTACACTTGGATAAATTTTAAGTTCATTAAATAATTCACACCAAGCTTCATCAATAAGCACTCCGTTAGTTTGTGTTAAGTAGTAAAATGAAACGTCTTGTAGTTGTTCTTTTATTTTATTTGCTTTTGTAACAAATATTCTGAAGAATTCTTTATCCATTAATAATGGTTCTCCACCATGAAAAATAAAGGAAAATCTTTTTTGATTGTTTGCAATGATATAAGATGCCGTTTTTTCTAAAATTGAATCAATCATGTTTACATCCATAAATTTTGGTTGATTCTTATAGGTGTTGTCCCCTAAATTGTACATAAAACAATAAGAGCAGTTTAAGTTACATCTACTGGCTATTTTTAAAATAAGTGCATCAAATTTCATTAGTAATGATTTAAGTTAATGAGAGTTTGGTAAAAACAAGAGCTATTTTTAATAGCTCTTGTTGGTTTTTTATTAAGTACTAAGATCTGTAAACCTGTTCTTCTGCTTCTGCAACAGCATCTACACATTTCCCTTGTGCATTTGACCAAACCATTCCTACTGGACAAACTCTACCGCCACCACCTGTAGGGTAATAAATAATATCATCTACTGGCACTCCAATAATTCCACCAGTAATGTCTTGCATGTTTTTTAATTCTTGAGAAGAAAACTTCTCTAGCCCTTTTGATAAGAAAAAATCTTTTTTCATGATATAAATAAATTAATTATAATGCTTACTCTTTATGATTTTCAGCTTCCTCATTAATGTTGTTGTCAAGTAGTATTCTATATTAGAAAACACTTCTTAAAAGTCTCTTTTTTAAAAAAAAGAGAATCATTAATAAGTATATATAGTTGTTTTTCATTACCCAAAAAATAATTTTTATTTTTAAATATTACTTTTAAAGGGAATCAACCATTTCTTTTATTAAATTTATCAATACAAAAACTACTAGAATGCATAAACTTTATACCTTATTGTTAATCGTTTTTTTGATAGCCTGTAAATCATCAGAAAAGAAAGATGAAAAAGCGATAACAACTGTTCCTGTACAAGAATTAAACTTAAAACAAGCAAATAAACTAGCTACTTTGCCTGTTGGTTGTATTAATGTTGAGTATCCAAATAAATTAAATCAAGTTATTGGAAGTGATGAAGATTTAAAAAGCCCAAAAGAACTACATCCTGCTTTTTATGGTTGTTTTGATTGGCATTCATCTGTCCATGGTCATTGGAGTTTAGTATCATTGTTGAAACAATTTCCTGATTTAGAAAATGCATCAAGTATAAAGCAGCAATTATTAACTAATATTTCAAAAGAGAATATTAAAACGGAAGTTGCTTATTTTTATGAGAAATATAATAAGTCTTACGAACGTACTTATGGATGGGCTTGGTTATTAAAATTAGTGGAAGAGTTGCACACGTGGGATGATGAAGTTGCAAGAGAATTACAAAACAATTTACAGCCTTTAACTAATTTAATTGTTGAAAAATATATTGAGTTTCTGCCAAAATTAAAATATCCTATTAGAGTAGGGGAACATACAAATACTGCGTTTGGTTTAACGTTTGCTTGGGATTATGCAAATACCTTAAATAATATTGAGTTAAAAGAGTTAATTACCAAAAGAGCAAAAGACTTTTATTTAAAAGATATTGATTGTCCTATTTCATGGGAGCCTAGTGGTTATGATTTTTTATCACCTTGTTTACAAGAAGCTGCTATAATGAAAAGAATTTTGCCAAAAGAAGAGTTTAAAGTTTGGTTTGGGGAATTTTTACCTCAATTGAAAGATGAGCAATTTAAATTTGAAGTAGGTAAGGTTTCTGATAGAAAAGATGGGAAATTAGTTCATTTAGATGGAGTTAATTTTTCTAGAGCTTGGGCTTTGAATAAAATAATAAAAGATTTACCAGCGTATAATCATCTTAAAAATATTGCAAATAAACATATTAATTATTCGTTGCCAAGTATTGTTGGTGATAGTTATGAAGGAGGTCATTGGTTAGGGAGTTTTGCTATTTATGCATTAAATTCTGTAGAAAAATAATCAAAACTCAATAGAAATTTTTCTATTGAGTTTTGATTTGTATTAGTTTAATACTTTATATGTAGATGAGTCTTTTTGTGTTTTGTTATCTATAAAAGTTATTTCTGATTGGATCACTTTGTCTTTAGAACTGTGTTTCTCCATGTGTTTGGTAGTTGCTAATAAAGGAGCGATAACCAAACCAACTAAACAAGTTAGTTTAATTAGAATGTTCATTGAAGGTCCTGAAGTATCTTTAAAAGGATCACCAACTGTATCTCCAGTTACGGCAGCTTTGTATGCGTCAGAACCTTTATAAACCATTTCGCCATCAATTTCTACACCAGCTTCAAAAGATTTTTTAGCATTATCCCATGCACCACCTGCATTATTTTGAAAGATAGCCCACATAACACCAGAAACACAAACTCCAGCCATATAACCACCTAAAGGTTCTGCACCAAAAACAACTCCAACCAAAATAGGAGTTATAATAGTTATTAAACCGGGTAAAATCATTTCTCTAAGAGCTGCTTTTGTAGAAATATCAACACATTTAGCATATTCAGGAGTTCCTGTACCTTCCATAATACCTGGAATCTCTTTAAACTGACGACGGACTTCATGTACCATTTCCATGGCAGCTTTTCCTACAGATTGCATTGCTAAAGCAGAAAAAATAACAGGAATCATTCCTCCAACAAATAACATTGCTAAAACATCAGCTTTAAAAATATTAATACCATTAATACCAGTAAAATTTACATATGCAGCAAATAATGCAAGTGCTGTTAAAGCAGCTGAGGCAATTGCAAATCCTTTACCAACTGCAGCGGTTGTGTTACCAACTGAGTCTAAAATATCGGTACGTTTACGAACATGATCGTCTAATTCGCACATTTCAGCAACTCCACCAGCATTGTCCGCAATTGGACCAAAAGCATCAATAGCCAATTGCATTGCTGTTGTAGCCATCATTGCTGAAGCTGCCATAGCAACACCGTAAAAACCAGCAAAAAAGTAAGAACCATAAATTGCAGCTGCGAATAAAATAACAGATAAAAAAGTTGATTTCATACCAACAGCTAATCCAGCAATTATATTTGTAGCTGCACCAGTACTACTATTGTGTACAATTTCCATAACTGGTTTTTTTCCTAAACTTGTATAGTAAGCAGTTACTATGGATATTAAAGCGCCAACAGTTAAACCAATAAAACAAGCGTAAAAAACATTTATAGAAGCAATGTTTTTAATACCTTCTCCAAAGAAACTCATCTGAATTGTTTCAGGAAGCATCCATTGGATTAAAAAATAACTAGTGATTAATGTTATAATTATAGCAGTCCAATTACCAATATCTAATGCTTTCTGTATTTTGGATTCTGTTGCGTTATTGTCTTTTATTTTTACAAATAAAGTTCCTATTATAGATGCAATAATTCCAATACCCGCTAAAACAAGAGGTAAAAGTATTGGTCCCATATTGTTAAAAGCATCTGTATATAGCACCGTTATAGACATGTCTTTAATGATGTAGTTTCCTAAAACCATTGCAGCTAAAACAGTTGCTACATAAGAACCAAATAAATCAGCTCCCATACCAGCTACATCACCTACGTTATCACCAACATTATCTGCAATAGTTGCGGGGTTTCTAGGGTCATCTTCAGGGATTCCAGCTTCTACTTTACCAACTAAATCAGCACCAACATCTGCTGCTTTTGTGTAAATACCTCCACCAACTCGAGCAAATAGAGCTATAGATTCTGCACCTAAGGAGAAACCTGCTAATGTTTCTAAAACAATAGTCATGTTTTTATAGAAAGAACCAGTATTGGTCATAAATTGACTAGAAAAAAACAAGAAAAACAAGCTAAGTCCTAAGACAGCTAATCCTGCAACTCCCAATCCCATCACTGTTCCTCCATTGAAAGATACTTTTAAAGCGTTTGGTAAACTTGTTTTTGCGGCTTCTGCTGTTCTTGCGTTAGCGTCAGTTGCAATGCGCATTCCAATATTACCTGCTAATGCAGAAAAAATTGCACCAATTATAAATGCTGGAACAATCATCCAGCTAGTTGTACTCACTAGTTGAGAAACAATAAAAAGAGCAATAGATGCGATTGCTACAAAGATTAATAGTAATTTATATTCGGCAGCTAAAAAAGCAAGTGCACCTTCTTTAATGTTTTTTGATATGGATTGCATTTTTTCATCGCCTGGAGATTGCTTTTTTACCCAGGCCATTTTTGTAAACATAAAAATCAATCCTAAGACTGCCAAAAGAATTGGCAGGTACATAATGTTTTCTTTCATTTGAGTTTGTTATTTGGTTAAATATTTGAATACCATAATATAACAAAATAAAAACTAAAGAAAAAAGCCACTCAACATGTGTTAAGTGGCTTTTGTATTTTTTAATTTTAAAATTATATTCTAAAATCTCCTCTTTTTTTGTGTTCGCTACTTTGGTAACGTTCAATAGATTTTTTTAAAATAGAACATGCTTCTTTAGCATCTCCCCATTTACCAATATCTACTTTTTTCTTTTCAAGATCTTTATATACTTTAAAAAAGTGTGTAATTTCTTTTTGAAGATGTGGGTTTAAATCAGATAAATCATTGTGTTTATTCCAAATAGGATCTGATACAGGTACACAAACAATTTTCTCATCTGGTCCTTTTTCATCTGCCATATGGAAAACACCAATTGGTTTTACCTCCATAATACACATTGGAAATGTTGGTTCAGCTCCCATTACTAAAACATCTAAAGGATCTCCATCAAGCGCTAAAGTTTCAGGTATAAAACCGTAATCACCAGGGTACATCATTGATGAGAATAACATTCTATCAAAACGGATTTTACCAAAATCGAAATCATACTCATATTTATTTCTACTTCCTTTAGGAATTTCTATTAAAACGTCTACTGTTTTTTGTTTTTCTGCCATTACTTTTTTTATTTGTTCCTGAAAAATCCGAGCGTAAAAATACAGATATTTTATATTTTAAAGTAAATAACTTGTATTATTTTTTATATTAATAATTTACAAGCCTGGTTTAACTCCAATTCTTATGGCAAATTTGGGTGTTCTTTCTGCAATACTTCCTTTAGGAGCTTTGTAGTTACTTCTCCATATAGCGTCTACACGAAAGAAACGTAAATTACCATACCCGATATTTTCTAAACCAATACTGTACTCGTAATAAATCCTGTCAGGAGTATTGTAATTATTGTTTTTAGTATTACTAGCATTCATTATGTCATCGTTAATAGCTCTATTTTGATTAGAAATAGATCCATAAGCAGCTCTAAATGTAATTAAACTTCTAAGTTTTAATTTTTTAACTAAAGGGATTCTGTTAAGGAAAAAACCATTAAAATGATGTTCAAAATGTGTTGTAACGTATGTGTCCGTTATGAAGTCATAATAATTTAATAGTGTAAAAGTGTTTGCAACTAATGATAACGATTGGTTACCTGGTATTGGGCTTAATAACGAAATTGGAACGGTTCCAAATGTTTTTCCCGCCTCAAGAGTTGCGTCTAATAATCCAAATTTACCTAATAAAATAGGATGGTTATATTTAAATTGGATTTTTTTATAATCATGAGTTCCTTTTAAAAAACCTTTATATCCATGATGATAATTGATGACTAATGAAGGGAAAATATTTTTACCAAACTTTTGTTGCACACCTAATCCATAAACTAATCTTCCAGGTGTATATGTAAAGTAGATATCAGTAGCAGCATCTACAACAGATTCTTGACGGTTTCCTTCTTCGTCTAGATAACTTACAGAAAAGTTTTCAGGACTAGCAGATTTAATTTTTGAATGAATTAGATTAACACCAAAATGAAAATTATTGTTAATAGCGTAATCGAAATTAACGGCAATTTTTTCAGTGTCAGATAAAAAGAAGTTATTCCCACGAGAAAATAGAGCTGTAGAACCAAAAGAGTTGCCAAGCAATTGAGTAGTGTTTAATAAGGTACTCCCTAGTTGTTCTATGTCGTTTTGGTATGCTAGGTTTGTTGTTATTCTAGGTTTATAGGATAATAGATAACTTGCTTCTGCTCCTAGCTTAAATTTTTTATCACCAAAACCATATGCAAAATGACCTGTAAGTCTAAAACGATCATCTTTTGTTTTAAAAGTTCTATAGCCTAATCGCATTCTAAACCCTTCTACCTCATTTTGAGCAAAAGTAGTCCAAAGTGGTCCCAGTTGAACATTAACAGGTAATTGAAGATATCCACTAGAAACTGTGTTAAGAACACCTGTTAAGTTTTTTATTTTTCGTTTACTTTTAACTTTATTAATAAGTTGATACGTTGCTTTTTTCTCCCCATCTTCTTTTTCTTTCCAATAAGAATCTTCTCTAGCGTATTGATCAGGTCTTGTTTTTTCTATTTTTTTATCATAAAAGCTATCAGATAAAGGTTTGTTTATAATGTAGTCATCAAAAACGTTTGTTTTTTTAATGTTTAACCCTTTGTTTTTTTCGTTTTTATCAACAAAAGTAAAATCTCCTTCATAAACATTTTTAGTAGGAAGATAAATACTATCGTTTCTTACTTCAAATTCTTTATCAAAAGATAAACCTCGAACGAAATTAAGGTTAGCTCCCTCAGTTACTTTCATCTTTAACTTTTTTATAGAAAATGATTTGTCTGCAATCCAAATGTTTCCTTTAAAAGCTAAGTCTTCATCTCTAATAGGAAAGAAGTATATATTATATAATGTGGTATTATTTTTTACAATACTATCATGTAAAACATAGTCGTAAGTTGCAAACCCATTTGAAGAAAGTGGACTAACAAAAGATTTTTGTAATAGATTTACGTTGTTCTTGAAAACATCAATATTTCTAAAAGTGTTTGAAATTCGATTAAAAATAAAACCATTAGCGTTTAGGCCTTCTTCTTTTTCAGCTTCAATATCCTCTTTTACTTGATTTGTTTTATTGTTACCGTATACTTTACTTACTTGTTCTCTTAAATATATTGGTATATAATAGTTTTCACCGTCATTGTCAAAATTAATATTATCAATGATAGAATTGTAGTCTTTTTCAAAAATACTTTTTATGTACGTTGTGTCTAGGTTGTTTAAGCCTATTTCAATACTAGTTTGTTTTTTGTATTGATAGTAATCAACCAAGTCAACACCATTTTTTCTTTTTCTTTTCCAGACTTCTTTTAAAATACGGTAAGCTGGGTTTTCTTTTTTCTTAAGTCTTTTTTTAGGTTTAGTTACTAAAACAATTTCTTCAAGAAGGTTTGCTTCTTCTTTTAAAACAATGTTTAAGTTTTTTGTTTTTGAAGAAATATTGAAAAATTGAGATTGAAAACCGACAAAAGATACTTCAATAGTAGCGGCTTTTTTGTCTTCAATACTTAAATAAAACTTACCATTATCATTTGTAGTAGTCCCTTTTACTGAGCCTTGCACAATAATGTTAACATAAGGTAATGGTGTGTTAAATTCATCAACAACTTTCCCTTTTATCGTTAATTGTGCTTGTAATGAGAGGCTTAAGAAAATTAATAAAATGTGGATTTTTAATTTCATAGCTTTTTTTACGGTAAAATCCTTTTGACTTTAAGTCAAAAGGATTTTTAAACTTTTATTTTTTCGTTAATTACTTAACGTACATTACTTCTTTTACAGCTTTAATTACATTGTCAGCATTAGGCATCCATTCTTTTAGTAAGACTGGAGAGTATGGTGCAGGCGTATCAGCAGTTGTTATTCTTTTGATAGGTGCATCTAGGTAATCAAAACCTTCATCTTGTATTCTGTAAGTAATTTCTGAAGAAACACTTCCAAAAGGCCAAGCTTCTTCTAAAATAACTAATCGGTTTGTTTTCTTAACAGAATTTAGAATTGCATTAAAGTCCATTGGTCTTACAGTACGTAGATCAATAATCTCAGCAGAAATTCCGTCTTTAGCTAATTCATCAGCAGCTTTATAAGCTTCTTTTATTATTTTACCAAAAGAAACTATAGTAACATCTGTACCTTCTCTTTTAATGTCAGCAACACCTATTGGTATAAGATATTCTCCTTCAGGAATTTCCATTTTATCACCATACATTTGTTCTGATTCCATAAAAATTACCGGATCATCATCTCTAATGGCTGCTTTTAATAAACCTTTTGCATCATATGGATTAGAAGGAACTATAACTTTTAAACCAGGAGTGTTTGCAAACCAGTTTTCAAAAGCCTGTGAATGTGTTGCTCCTAATTGTCCAGCAGCACCAGTTGGTCCTCTAAAAACGATTGGGCAATTAAATTGTCCACCACTCATTTGACGAATTTTGGCTGCGTTGTTTATAATCTGATCAATTCCTACTAAAGAGAAGTTAAAAGTCATGTACTCTACAATAGGACGGTTTCCATTCATTGCAGAACCAACAGCAATACCACCAAAACCTAATTCAGCAATAGGTGTGTCAATAACACGCTTTTCGCCAAATTCATCTAACATTCCTTTACTTGCTTTGTATGCACCATTATATTCAGCAACTTCTTCTCCCATTAAATAAACGCTTTCATCGCGTCTCATTTCTTCGCTCATTGCCTCACAAATAGCTTCTCTAAATTGAACTGTTTTCATGTTTTTAAATAGTTGTATGTTTTCAGAACGCAAAAGTAATAAAATTAGCTGTAACAGTAAGTTGCTTTTTTATTTATATGATAATATGTAATAGCAAGTGTGTTTTTCGTAGTTTTTTAATGATATATTTAGATTATAGCATTTTTGCACCTTCTTTTTTAAATAAAAAACACTAAAAATTTTAATAAATTTACTATGCATGCATAATAAATCAGAAAATTTATGTAAATTCGTCACTCGAAAATTAAGTTTCTTAAAAAACAAATATATATGAAAATATTAGTATGTATCAGTCATGTACCAGATACCACTTCAAAAATTAACTTTAGCGAAAATGATACTAAGTTTGATACTAACGGAGTACAGTTTGTAATTAATCCATATGATGAGTTTAGTTTAACACGTGCAATGTGGTTAAAGGAAAAGCAAGGAGCTTCTGTAACTGTTGTAAATGTAGGAGGAGCAGAAACTGAACCAACATTGCGTAAAGCTTTAGCTATAGGTGCAGATAATGCTATTCGTGTAAACGTAGTACCAACTGATGGTTTTTTAGTGGCAAAGGAATTAGCAGAGGTTGTTAAAGCAGGAGGTTATGATTTAGTTTTAGCAGGTAAAGAATCTGCAGATTATAATGGTCAAATGGTACCAGGAATGTTAGCTTCTTTATTAGATTTTAACTTTGTTAACGGATGTGTAGGTGTTGAAGTTGAAGGAACAAATGTTACTTTAGATAGAGAAATTGATGGAGGAGAGGAAAAAGTGTCTTCTGTTTTGCCAATGGTTGTTGCTGGTCAAAAAGGAATAGTAGAAGAAAAAGATCTACGTATACCTAATATGCGTGGTATTATGATGGCTAGAAAAAAACCATTAAGTGTTGTTGAATCATGTGGGGCAGATGCTTCTAGTGTTACTAAAACATTTGAAAAGCCAGCACCAAAAGGAGCTGTTAAGTTAGTTGATAATGTTGATGATTTAATCGATTTATTACATAACGAAGCAAAAGCAATTTAAATTAAAAATCTTTTTCAGATGATATTTTAATTGTCTGAATTCTAAAAAATATAAAAATATGTCTGTATTAGTTTTTGCCGATTCATCGGAAGGGAAATTCAAGAAAACGGCTTTTGAAGTTGTGTCATACGGAAAAAAAGTAGCAGAACAGTTAGGTACAACTATGGTTGCTTTAACTATAAATGGAGGAGATGCTTCAGAATTATATGCTTATGGAGCAGAAAAAGTTGTTGAAGTAAAAGATGCAGCTTTAACTTCTTTTAATGCTAAATCATATGCTTCAATAATTAAGCAGGTAGCAGAAGCTCAAAGTAGTGTTACAGTGATAATAGATTCTAGTATTGATGGTTTAACAGTTGGTCCTTTGGTAGCGGTTAATTTAGAAGCAGGATACGCATCTAATTCAGTTGAATTGCCAGCAAGTACAAATCCTTTTATAGTAAAACGTAAAGCTTTTTCTAATAAAGCTTTTTCTAATACTGAAATTTCAACAGAAAAAAAGGTAATTGGAGTTGCAAAAAATTCATATGGAGCACATGAAAATGCTGTTTCAGGTTCAGTAGAAAGTTTTTCTGCAACATTACCAGAATTGAGTGTTAAATCAGAAAGTATAAACAAAGCTAGTGGAACTATTACTATTGCAGATGCAGATGTTGTTGTTTCTGCTGGACGTGGTATGAAAGGTCCTGAGAATTGGGGGATGATTGAAGAGTTAGCAGGTGTTTTAGGAGCAGCAACAGCTTGTTCTAAACCGGTATCTGATTTAGGTTGGAGACCACACGGAGAACATGTTGGTCAAACTGGTAAGCCAGTTGCGTCTAACTTATATATTGCTATTGGTATTTCTGGAGCAATTCAGCATTTAGCAGGTATTAACGCTTCTAAAGTAAAGGTTGTTATTAACACAGATCCAGAAGCTCCTTTCTTCAAAGCTGCAGATTATGGTATTGTTGGAGATGCGTTTGAAGTAGTACCTCAGTTAATTGAAAAATTAAAAGCTTTTAAACAAGCTTAGTTTACTAGTATATAATTTACAAGCCTCGAAGATTCATTTTTTCGAGGTTTATTTTTTAAAAAATAAAAAGTAACATACCTCATAAATTTTAGTAAATTGTGCCACTGTTTTAGATTGTCTAAAAAAGGCAATAATATATTGTAGGGATAAATAAATGAGCTTAATAAAACTAACTATTAAAGGTATTTCTTATAGTCAAACTCAAAGTGGAGCGTATGCTTTAGTATTGAGTGAAGTGGACGGAAAAAGAACATTGCCAATTATAATTGGTGCCTTTGAGGCACAGTCAATAGCAATCGCATTAGAAAAAGAAATAAGGCCGCCAAGACCATTAACACATGATTTGTTTAAGACTTTTGCAGATAGATTTCAAATTGTAATAAAAAAAATAATCATTCATAAATTGGTTGATGGAGTATTCTTTTCTAGTCTAATGTGTGAAAGAGATGGAGTTGAGGAAGTTGTTGATACAAGAACTTCAGATGCTATTGCTCTTGCGGTAAGGTTTCAAGCTCCAATTTATACGTATGAAAATATTTTAGATAAAGCTGGAGTGTATTTGAAAATGGATGAAGAAATTATTTTTGAAGAAGAAATGGATGATGACTCTGATGGTTTTGAGGATGAAATTGAAATTATTCAAGACGATTATACCGGTTTGTCATTTGATGAATTACATGAACAATTAAACGAAGCTGTAGCTGATGAAAACTATGAGTTAGCTGCCAAGATTCGTGACGAAATAAGCAAACGACCTTAAAAAATAATTTTTATAAAATGAAGAAATTACTTCTTTTACTCTTTTTATCTGTATCAATAATTTCTTTTGGACAGACTTTGGAAAAAAAATGGAACTTTTCCTCTATTGAAAATACAAGTGGAGAAAAAACAACTCCAATTACAGAAAATGATATTTTTAATCTTTCGAATGGAAGGTTTGAATATCTAATTCAAGCCAATGATACTTTAAAAGTAACAGGTAATTATATTCATCAGAATAATTTATTGATTTTTAATACCAAACAACCTAAAGATACAGTACGTTATTATAATGTTGTTGAACTTACAAATACAAGTTTAATTTTATCTGAAAGTAATGTTCTGTATAGGCTTTCATCAGAGTCAATAGTTTCTACTATTAAAAAAGAAGCGATAACTCCAATAAGTGACAATAAGATATTAGATAGCAAAGGTTTTACCATTGGTAGTTTGTGGCGAGGTGTTTTAGGAATGTTGGTTTTATTAACTATTGCATTTCTATTTAGCGCTAATAAAAAAGCAATTGACTGGAAAACAGTAGGTCTGGGAATTGCTTTTCAGTTGTTTATAGCTATAGGTGTGTTGAAAGTACCTTTTATTCAAAAAATATTTGAATGGATTGGAGGTTTATTTGTAAGTATTTTAGACTTTACAAGAGCTGGAAGTAAGTTCTTGTTTGAAGGATTGGTAGTTGATATGGATAAATTTGGATTCATCTTCGCTTTTCAAGTATTACCTACTATTATATTCTTTTCTGCTTTAACATCGTTATTGTTTTATTTAGGTTTGATTCAAAGAGTAGTAAAAGCATTAGCTTGGTCTTTAAGTAAAGTTTTAAAAATTTCAGGAGCAGAAAGCTTATCAGTAGCAGGAAATATATTTTTAGGACAAACAGAAGCGCCTTTATTAATCAAAGCATATTTAGAGAAAATGAATCGCTCAGAAATGTTATTGGTAATGATAGGTGGTATGGCAACTGTTGCTGGAGCTGTTCTAGCAGCTTACATTGGGTTTTTAGGAGGAGATGATCCAGCTTTAAGGTTACAGTTTGCTAAACATTTATTAGCTGCTTCTGTAATGGCAGCCCCTGGTGCAATTGTAATATCTAAAATCTTATACCCTCAAACAGAAGAAGTGAATACAGATGTTTCAGTTTCTTCTGAGAAAATAGGCTCAAATATTTTAGATGCTATAGCAAATGGTACAACAGAAGGATTACAGTTAGCAATGAATGTAGGTGCTATGTTATTAGTTTTTGTGGCTTTTATTGCAATGATAAATGGTATTTTAGGTTGGGTTGGAGATGTAACCTCTATTAATTCATGGATGGCAGCAAATACTCCATATAGTAGTTTTTCATTAGAAGCAATTTTGGGCTATCTTTTTGCGCCGTTAATGTGGTTAATAGGTGTGGCAAAAGAAGACTCAGCATTAATGGGGCAATTATTGGGTATAAAATTAGCAGCAAGTGAATTCGTTGGCTATATTCAATTAGCAGAGTTGAAAAATGTTGCTAATGCTACTCATTTAACATATAATAAGTCTATAATTATGGCAACATATATGTTGTGTGGCTTTGCTAATTTTGCTTCTATAGGTATTCAAATAGGTGGAATAGGTTCTTTAGCTCCTGGTCAAAGAAAAACATTATCAGAATTTGGTATAAAAGCCTTAATTGGTGGAACAATAGCCTCGTTAATGTCAGCAACTATAGCAGGTATGATTATAGGATAAAACTCAAAAAAGTATGATTTTCACATCGATAGTTATCGTTTTAATCGGATTTATTTTGATTGCTATTTATGATGTGTTAGGAGCTGTTTTATCAAGAAAACTTGATTTTCAATATGTATGGCTATCTTTTGGTTCTTTTTTTTTGTACGGCTTAATAGCATTTTATTTAAAAGAATTTGGAAATATAACAATAGCTGTATTAGGTAGTTTTTTTATTGGCGCTTTTGATGCTACAGTAGGTATTTTAATAGCTGAAAAATTTAAAGCAAATATCTTAAAAGAAGATAAAGAGACTGTAAAAATTACACCAGAACTTACTTTATCAATAGGTTTAATAGCTGTTGTGGTTTGTGTATTTGTTGTGTTTTTGGGTTGATTTTTTTGAAATAGAAGTTTATTTTGTTGAAAATATAATTAAAGCGATTAATATTAAATTAATCGCTTTTTTTTATTGATATATGTTAAAATTTTGTCTATTTGATAAAAAACTGAAATAAATTCATTACTTTTAGCTAACTAACTTAAAAATAGTTTATTATGAAAAAAATCTCAAATTTAAAAGGAGTAAAAGTTTTGTCAAGAGACGAACAAAAAGAAGTTAATGGGGCTGGGTTAAATCAACCTTATTGTAAAGGGAATAACCAATGTTGTGTAACAACACCAAACGGAATAGAAATCTGTGATTATGGTTATTGCTTAGGTTTTGGTAGATGTATGTGGGCCTAAAATCATATAGTTAATAACTTATGTAAATAAATTTTAAAAGCACCGATTTTTTTATTGGTGCTTTTTTATTTTTACACGTTAATATTTGGATAGAAAATGAAGCAATATTTAGATTTAGTAAAACACGTTTTAGAGAACGGAAACGAAAAAGGAGATAGAACAGGAACCGGTACAAAAAGTGTATTTGGATACCAAATGAGATTTGATTTAAGTGAAGGTTTTCCAATGGTAACTACTAAAAAATTACATTTAAAATCTATTATTTATGAATTGTTATGGTTTATAAAGGGAGACACAAATGTAAAATATTTGCAAGAAAACGGCGTTCGTATTTGGAATGAATGGGCTGATGAAACTGGTGATTTAGGTCCCGTTTATGGACATCAATGGCGTAATTGGAATAGTGATGAAATAGATCAGTTAAAAGAAGTAATTGAAACATTAAAAACGAATCCTAATAGTAGACGAATGTTAGTATCTGCATGGAATCCTAGTGTGATGCCAGATACTTCTAAATCTTTTTCAGAGAATGTAGCTAACGATAAAGCTGCTTTACCTCCGTGTCATGCATTTTTTCAATTTTATGTTGCTGATGGAAAACTTTCGTGTCAATTATACCAGAGAAGTGCTGATATCTTTTTAGGAGTTCCTTTTAATATTGCTAGTTATGCATTGTTTACCATGATGATGGCACAAGTTTGTGGTTATGAAGCTGGTGAGTTTATCCATACTTTTGGTGATGCTCATATTTATAACAATCATCAAGAGCAATTGGCTTTACAATTATCGCGTGAAGCAAGGCCACTTCCAAAGATGAAAATGAATCCTGATATTAAAAATATAGAAGATTTTACTTTTGAAGATTTTGAGTTGGTAGATTATAATCCACATCCGCATATAAAAGGAAAAGTAGCAATTTAGTCGCAGGGCGATAGCCATGGATTTAATAAAATAAGATAATGATTACACTAATTGCTGCAATAGCAAAAAATAATGCTTTAGGAAAAGACAACGATTTAATTTGGCATTTACCCGCCGATTTAAAACGGTTTAAAAAAGTAACTACCGGGCATTTTATTTTAATGGGACGTAATACTTTTGAAAGTATTGGAAAACCTTTGCCAAAACGAACAACAGTTATTATTACTAGAAATAATGATTATTTTAAAGACGGATGTTTGGTAACAAATAGTATTGAAGATGCTATAGCGTTAGCTAAAGATGAAGAAGAGGTGTTTCTTATTGGTGGCGCACAAATTTATAAACAAGCCATGATTGACGGTTTAGTAGATAAGTTAGATATTACACATGTTCATAAAGAGTTTGAAGCGGATGTTTTTTTTCCAGTAATAGACACTTCAATTTGGAAAGAAGTTTCTAGAGAAGATTTTAAAGCAGACGAAAAAAATAAATACGATTATAGTTTCGTTTCTTATGTAAAGGGTTATTAAGTTTCAAAGTTTCAAAGTTTCAAAGTTTCAAAGCTTCGGAGTGAGAAGTTGTCATGAGGAATATAAATAATTCAATAATCTTTTAATTTTGTAATCATTCAATAAGAATAAAATGTCAATTCAACTTACATCAATAACCAAAACATACGGAGTGCAAAAAGCAGTTAATGCTATTTCATTTTCAGCTAAAAAAGGAGAAATAGTTGGTTTTTTAGGTCCAAATGGAGCAGGTAAATCAACTACTATGAAAATCTTAACAGGTTTTATACAACCTACCGAAGGTGCAGTTTTAGTAAATGATATTGATGTAATTACAAATCCTATAGATGCGCAAAAGCAGATAGGTTATTTGCCAGAACACAATCCGCTGTATTTGGAAATGTATGTGAGAGAATATTTAGAATTTCAAGCTAAAATTCATAAGGTTTCAAAATCAGAAATTGAAAATGTTATTGATAAAGTCGGATTAACAGCAGAAGCTCACAAGAAAATCAACCAATTATCAAAAGGATATCGTCAAAGAGTTGGTATTGCTGCAGCTATTTTACACAATCCTGAAGTGTTGGTTTTAGATGAACCTACGACTGGTTTAGATCCAAATCAGCTCATAGAAATTCGAGAGTTGATTAAAGATTTAGGAAAAGATAAAACGGTGTTGTTTTCTACGCATATTATGCAAGAGGTAGAAGCTGTTTGTGATCGTGTAATTATTATTAATAAAGGCGAGTTGATTATTGATAAAAAACTATCAGAATTAAAAGAAAACAACGAACAAGTAATAAAAGTTGCTTTTGATTATAAAATAGAAGAGCAATTTTTAATGCGTTTACCTAATGTTTTAGGTATTGTAAATAATTTTGATAATTCTTGGACGATTACTTTTTCTTCGGAAGAAGATATGCGCCCAAAACTATTTGATTTTGCTCAGGAATATGAACTAAAAATATTAGAACTTAATTCAGAAAATAAAACCTTAGAAAGTTTGTTTACAGAGTTAACTTCTAATTAATGTTTATTTAGCAGCTCGCTCTAATCTGTCATTAATTGATTTACCCAAACCTGTTTCCGGTAAACGCTCAGAAACAATTATATCAAGATTTAAGCTATCTAATTTATGCAAAGCACTATATAATTTAGCAGTAGCTTCGCTTAAATCTCCAGTTTTTGATAACACTTCAATATGATCAACCTCAACACTTAATTTTGAATTGTTAAATGATAATACACCGATTTTTTTACCATTTATGTTTTTAATAAACTCATTAACATTGTCTACTAAATAGGTTTTTGTGAGTGGAGAATAATGTTTTGACAACATTCCAGGAGCATTTGGTGTGATTTCTTTTTTATTTTTAATTTGAATCTTTCCAATAACTCTTTCAATATCCTCAATAGCAATAGAACCTAAACGATATAAAACGGGTTCATTATTCTCAAAACCAACAATAGTAGATTCAATACCATTTTTACATTCTCCACCTTCTAAAACCATTTCAATACTATCTTGAAAGTAAGAAGCTACATGTGATGATTTTGTTGGGCTTATTCTATTAGAAGGATTTGCACTTGGAGCTGCTAAAGGAAATGGTAATTCTTTTAATAACGCTAAAGCTACTGGGTGATTAGGGATTCTAATTCCTACTGTTTCTTTATCAGCGGTAATCCAATTAGGAATGTGATCACTTTTATTTAAAACCAACGTTAAAGAACCTGGCCAAAAAGCGTTTGCAAGTTGTTTTGCTTTTTCAGGAAAACTACTTGCTAATTCAGTGGCCTTTTGAATAGAATCAACATGAACAATCAAAGGATTAAATGAAGGTCTTTGTTTAACTTTGTATATTTTTAGAATAGCTTCTTGGCTAAAAATATTACCAGCTAATCCGTAAACTGTTTCAGTAGGTATAGCAACAACATCATTGTTGGATAAAATAGCAATAGCTTTTTTTATATTATTAGAAACAATAGATTTTTTTTGCATGTATAAAAGTCAATTATTAAAGTAATTTTTTGCAAAAATAAGGTTATCTGATTAAATATTGATATGCTTCTAAAAGAGAAGGGAAAACTAAAGTGCTTCCTGCTTCTTTTAGTTCTTCTTCTGAATATTTTGCTAAGATGCCAATAGGGTTCATTCCTGCTAATTTTGCTGCTGTTGTACCTGTTAAACTATCTTCAAAAACCCAAATGTCTTTAAAATCATTGGTGGTAAAACCAAGTGCTTCCGCTAACATAATGTATGCTTCCGGAGCAGGTTTTGGTTTTACATAATCTTCAACACCAAAAACTGTATTAAAATTTAAATTTAAATGTTCAATACAGTTTTTTAAAAACAATTTAGTGGCATTACTGGCAACACCATAAGGGATTTTATTTTCCGTAAGCATAGTGGTCATTTCAAAAACACCAGGTAATAAAGTAGGTACTTTAAAATAAACATCTAAATGTTCGTCCTTTAGTAAAAACAAATCTTTAGCACGATGTTCTTGGTTTATTACACCAGAGAAATATTCAGCAATTTTAATAGGAGCCACTCCAACATGACTTTTTGGGTATGGAGCTATTTCTTGATCAAATAATTCTTTAAAAGCCGAAGACCAAGCGGAATAATGACTAATAAAACTATTGACAACAACGCCATCAAAGTCAAATAAAAATCCTTTAGGAAGCATCTGCTAATTTTTTTAGATTGAACAATTTCGTTAAATAAGGATTTAAGAATTTATCTGTAGGATCTAATTGACGTCTTACATCTTTAAAGTCTTCCCACTTTTTATAAATTCTAGATAATTCAAAATCTTTAGCAGCAAAACGTTTTCCCCAATGAGGTTTTCCCCCATGTTTCAAAAATATTTTCTCTACACTTTTAAATGCTTCATACGTATCTGCTGTTGCAGCATTTCTTGAAACACATCCCATAGTAACGGTATCTTCTTTGTATGCGTAACTTAACCAAGAATTGTCTTTTTGCACAAAACGAACATCCATAGGAATATGAATAAATGAATTGTTACTCCATTTATCTATTTCTGCTTTTAGCTCTTCAAAAACTTTTGGGAATTTATCAATTCCAATAGTCCATTCTGCTAATTCTAAAGTAGAACCTCTTGATTTTGTAACTGTAGCTTGGTACAAAGAACCTTTATGTTCTTTTTTAGAACTAAAAAAAGCCTTGGCTAGTATTTTGTTAGAGATTGATGTTATCCAAGGAAAAACATGTGAATATTTATATAAAATTTTAGAAGCTTTTCTTCTATGTTTTAAATATTTTGGACCTAAGTTTTCTATAACTTCAGTATCTGGATTAATTTTGTCACCAGTAATAACATAGCCTTTACTTGTGTGTGGTAGCCACAAAATTCTTAAAAAATCATGATCTTTTAAACGTTGTTTTATTTTAGGTAACCATTCACTATCGTTTTCAGGTCTTTCTTTTACATGAAGTGTGTATATAGGTTCGCATTTAAAGGTTATGGTAGACATCACACCTAAAACTCCTAAAGAAACGCGAACAGCATCCATTAAGTCATCACCTTCATTTATAATCTTTATCGTTCCGTTTGCTAAAACCAATCTACATTGCGTCATGTATTCGCATAATAGTTTACCGCTTGTACCATGTGTACCAGTTGCTAGAGCACCACCAATAGTTATGGTGTTAATATCTGGTAAACAAGGAATGCACCAGCCTTTAGCTTCAATAGCTTCTAAAAGATCACCTAACAAAACACCAGATTGAACGGTAACTGTGTTTTCGGCGTCGTTAAAACCAATAATTTGATTATAAGAAGTCATGTCTATTAAAGCATCTGAGCCTGCAGCAATATCAGCCGAAGATTGCTTTGAACCAAAAAAGCGAATTTTTTCGTTCTCAAGAACAGCATTTTGTAGTTCACTCTCTGAAGTTACTTTGTATAAATTAGTATAAGTATATACAAGGTTTTCATTCCAACTTTTCCAAACTCCGTTTTTGTTTTGTTTCATGATTTTTAGATTTTGTTAAACAAAAGTAATTGTTTTTTATTTAACAAACTATTATTAAATGGTAATTATAAAGGTGCGCTATTGAGGATTTGTGAATATGATTAGCTGTGTTCTTAGGGTTATTGTTATGTTAATTTTCATAACAAAAAACAATCATTTTCTTTTTCATGCCTTTTTAGTATGAAGTGCAAAGATTAGCTTTCTGTTTGGGAATAAAGTTAGGTTATTCACTTAAAAGTATTTGATGAATACAATCAGTATTTCTATGTTAGATAAGATTTAGTTAAATAGGTATTTTTATTATTATATTGGTGCCTTTTCCTTTTAACGTGTTAATAGTTAAGTTTCCTTTAAGGTTATTGATTCTTGATGTTATGTTTTTAATACCAATACCATCAATAACAGATGCTTTATCGAATCCAATTCCGTTATCTTTTATGTTTAGAATGATGATGTCAGGGTTTTTATTGATTTTTAAAATTACTTCTGATGCTTTTGCATGTTTAATGATGTTATTTAAAACTTCATGAATAATTCTATGTAAATTGGTTTTTAATTCATTAGAAATAGTTTCCCAATCAATGGTTGAGATGATGTCAATTTTATAATTAAAACTACCAATAGTGCTTTTGCTTTTAACTAATTCTGTAATTAAATCAGGAAAATGTTTGTGCTCAGTATCAATAGTTAATTTATGAGATACCTCTCTAATCTCTTTTTCTACATCTTGAAGTTGATCTAAGAAATCTTTATAATTATTATTTTCTTCGTTGTTGGTTTTAATATCAATAAAACCTAATCCTAATCGAATACCAAAAAGTTTACCAAGAATACCATCGTGTAATTCTTTTGAAATTCTTGTTCTTTCTTCTTCTTTAGTTTTTATTCTTTTTAACTCACCGTTCAATAATATTTTTTTTCTCCTGAAGGAAAAAATTAAAAAACCAATGATTAAAGCAAACAGACAAGTAGCAGCAAATATTCCTATTACTAAATTCTGTTGTTTTTGTTGATTAAGTTCGTTTTTCTTTTTTTCGTTTTCAAGTTTTAAAAGGGTGTTTTCTTTTTCTCTTTTATCATTTTCAAATTTAATCTTAGCAAAATTGTTGGTGATTTTACGCTCTTTCTCTATTAAACGATCATTTAGTTTAATGTATTGTTGTAAATATTTCTTAGATTCTTCTCCTTGTGTTAAATCACCTAAATTTTCTAAAGCTATCAACCAATGTCTGTTGTTATGAGATTTTTTGGCATATTTCAGTGCTAGTTTTGAATAGTTTTTAGCTTTACTGTGGTTTTTAAAAAATGAATGATAGTTTGAAATATTTATATAATTAGTGGCTAAATTATGAAAGTTACTGATCGATTTATTTATGTCTACAGCCTCATGATATTTTAGTAATGCATCTTTTGTGTTACCTAATAGAAAGTTACTACATGCTAAGTTTTCCAATAATAAACCATAATGGTTAGGATATTTTTCTTTTATGCTATCGTAAAATTTCAAACCTCTGTTAAAATATACAATAGCTTTTTTTTGATTATTTTCCAATTGATAAGAAAGCCCTATGTTATTATAATTGTAGAGATAAGAGCTTTTTTTTCGTTCTTCATCTTTAATGTGTTGATTCATCTCCAACGATTTTTTGTAGTCTTCTCTAGATTTTTCAAAATCGTTAAAATATAAATGTACTAATCCTAAACCATTATAAACAGAAGTTAAATATTTGTAGGCTTTAATAGGTTCTAAGAAGTTGATAGACTCATTTAGTGATAGCTCACTACCTATATAGTCTTTTACGTTCCTTTGAAGATTCCCCATGCTCAATAAACGTCTTCCAGTTTCCAAAGAATCTTTTAATACTAACGAGATGTTTTTAGATAATGTATAGTAGTAATATGAACTGTCTTGTTTGTAATTAATCTTGTGTTTTAAGGCTTTGTAATGATAATATTTGGCTAAGGCAATAGAATCATTATGCTTATTGAAAATATTTAATAAATGATTAGTGGATTCTTTTAATATAAAAGTGTCTTTTTTAAAATATGCATCAATCCCTTTTTTTATAACACTATCTCTATTTTGTATAATGTTACCCTCGATTTTCACTTGAGAAAATAAAAACTGAGAACAAAAAAATAAAAATAGAAATTGTTTTTTCAAAATAAAGAATGTTCTAGTTCAACTTATAATTAATATGTTGTTTATCTAGCTCAACTAAAAACTCATTGGTAATTTGAACCTTAGAAGTTCTACTTGGTAAATCTACTTCTAGTTTATCTTCCACATCATAAATAATAAAACGTACATTATGACTTCCTCCATTAGTAGCAAATAAATGTTGTATTTTTTTTATAGTATCTTCTTTTACATCTTTTAAAGGAAGTTTTAAAGTGATTTTTTTACACATTTTAGCCATAATATCGTGCAGCAACATAAATTCGTTAAAGCCAACTCGTGGATCTCCTTTTACACCTTCTTTATTAGTCCATCCTGGTTTTACAGTAGATTTAATGTATAGGAAAGAATTAGGAACTAAAAAGTGTTTGAATTTTAAATATTCTTCTCCAAAAATCCTGAATTCAAAACTATCCGTATAATCTTCAATAGTAAAAGCAGCCCAGCCTTTACCTGCTTTGGAAATTCTATGTTGCACGTCGGTAACAATTCCAGCGAAAGACAATCCCATTCCTTCGTATTTAGGTAAGTCTTTAAAATAAGGGAGTATTGCATTACAGAATTTTAGTTCATTCTTAAAGTCATCTAACGGATGAGCAGAAATATAAATCCCAATCATTTCTTTCTCTTTTCCTAGTAATTCCATAGTTCCCCAAGTTTCAGCAAGCGGAATAATAGGTTCTGGAAGTTCTTCTTCAGCAGCGCCACCAAATAAAGAGACTTGCGAAGAGTTTTCGTTCTCTTGAAATTTATGACCAAAACGGATGGCTTTTTCTAAAAAAGTTTGATTTTTTTCATCAGTAACATAATATTGTGCACGGTGTGTTTCTTTAAAAGAATCAAAACCTCCAGCTAAAACCAAACCTTCAAAAGCTTTTTTATTGGCAACACGTAAGTCTACACGCTTAGCAACATCAAAAATAGAATTAAAGTTTCCATTTTCTTCCCGTTCTTCAATAATGGCTTTTACAGCACCACCACCAACACCTTTAATAGCAGCCATTCCAAAACGAACAGCACCATTTTTATTTACAGAGAATTTAGAAAACGATTCATTTACATCTGGTCCCAATACATCTAATCCCATTCTTTTACATTCTTCCATAAAAAACGAAACAGATTTAATATCTTTCATATTGTTTGAAAGAACAGCAGCCATATACTCTGCAGGGTAATGAGCTTTTAAATATGCTGTTTGATAAGCAATCCAAGCATAACATGTAGAGTGTGATTTGTTAAAGGCATAGGATGCAAATGCTTCCCAATCCTTCCATATTTTATCTAATTTTTCAGGATCATGTCCTTTAGCACTCGCTTGCTCTACAAACTTAGGTTTCATTTTATCTAGAACAGCAATTTGCTTTTTACCCATGGCTTTACGAAGTACATCGGCTTCACCTTTGGTAAAATCTGCTAGTTTTTGTGATAAAAGCATCACTTGCTCTTGGTAAACGGTAATTCCGTAGGTTTCAGCAAGGTATTCTTCCATGGCAGGAAGATCATACTCAATAGGTTCCTCTCCTTGTTTTCTTCGAATAAAAGATGGAATATATTCTAAAGGGCCAGGACGATACAAGGCATTCATGGCAATTAAATCCGCAAAAACAGTCGGTTTTAATTCGCGCATGTATTTTTGCATCCCAGCAGATTCATATTGGAAGATTCCAACGGTTTCTCCTCGCTGGAAAAGTTCGTATGTTTTTACATCATCTAAAGGAATCTCTTCAGGATCAATATCTACATTATGTCTTGCTTTTACAATTTTAACGGTATCCTTTATAAGGGTTAATGTTTTTAATCCCAAGAAATCCATTTTTAATAACCCTGCATCTTCTACTACCGAGTTATCAAATTGTGTAACGTACATGTCGGAATCCTTAGCTAAAGAAACAGGGACAAATTTGGTAATATCATCAGGAGTAATAATAACTCCACACGCATGAATACCAGTATTACGAACAGAACCTTCTAATATTCGGGCTTTGTTAATGGTTTCTGCCATTAAATCAGAACCATTTGATAAACGTTTTAATTCATTTACCAATTCAATTTCTTCTGAACGAAGTTTTTCCTTTAAGGCTTTGTCATCTAAAGAAAATATTTTCTTCAGCTTCATTCCAGGAATTAACTTAGCTACTCTATCAGCTTCAAATAAAGGTAAGTCTAAAACACGAGCAGTATCTCTAATAGAAGATTTTGCCGCCATTGTTCCATAGGTAATAATTTGGGCAACTTGGTTGGCTCCGTATTTCTCAATTACATAATCCATTACACGACCACGACCTTCATCATCAAAATCAATATCAATATCGGGCATGGATACACGCTCAGGATTTAAGAAACGCTCAAAAAGTAAGTCGTATTTAATAGGATCTATGTTTGTAATCCATAAACAGTACGCAACTACAGAACCAGCAGCAGAACCACGACCAGGTCCTACGGAAACATCCATTTTTCGAGCTTCCCTAATAAAATCTTCAACAATTAAGAAATACCCAGGATATCCAGTTTTTTCAATAACTTCTAATTCGAAATCTAAACGTTCAATAATGCTTTCGGTGAGCTCTCCATATCTTTTTTTAGCACCTTCATACGTAATATGTCTTAAGAAATTATTTTCTCCACGTTTTCCACCATCAATTTCATCTTGTGCATCTTGAAATTCTTCACCAATATCAAAAGCAGGTAATAATACATCGCGGGCTAATGTAAATGCTTCAATTTTATCTACAATTTCTTGAAGGTTTGTAATTGCTTCTGGAAGATCAATAAAAATAGTCTTCATTTCTTCCGTAGACTTAAAATAATATTGGTCATTAGGAAGTCCATATCTGTATCCACGACCACGACCAATTGGAGTAGCTTGTTTTTCTCCATCTTTTACACATAATAAAATGTCATGTGCGTTTGCATCTTCTTGCCCTAGATAAAAAGTGTTATTTGTGGCAACTATTTTTACATCATGTTTTTTAGAAAATTCTAAAAGAGTTTTATTAACCACTTTTTCATCTTCTTGGTTATGACGCATCATTTCTATATACAGGTCATCACCAAATTCTTCTTTCCACCAGATTAAAGCTTCTTCAGCTTGCTTTTCTCCAATGTTTAATATTTTACTTGGTACTTCTCCATATAAATTACCAGTTAAAACAATAATGTCTTCTTTGTATTGTTTGATAATTTCCTTATCAATTCTTGGAACATAATAAAAACCATCGACAAAAGCGATAGAGGACATTTTAGCTAAATTATGATATCCGTTTTTATTTTTTGCTAATAAAACAATTTGATATCCATTATCTTTTTTTGTTTTATCAGTATGGTTTTCACAAACAAAAAACTCGCAACCAACAATAGGCTTTAGTTTGTTTTCTGCAGATTTATTATGATTGTCAACAGCCCTCGTAAAATGAAAAGCCGCCATCATATTTCCTGTATCTGTTAAAGCTACGGCAGACATGTTATCTTTTACCGCCGCATTTACTAAAGAGTTAATGTCTATAGTAGACTGTAATATGGAATATTGAGAGTGATTGTGTAAATGCGCAAATTGTACATCTTCTAGGGCAGCTAAGGTTTCTTCAGTGTTTTGAGAAGAAATGGCATCAGACTTTGTTTCTTTACGATCTCTTATTCTTTCACTCTCACGCTTAAGATTTAAATGTTTTAAACCTATTACTTGAATTGTACTAGGGTTTACTTCAGAAAAACGATTGAAGAAATCATCTTCGACTTCTAATTTTTCTATTGAAAATTGACGTAAACGAATTAGCTCTAAAAAACATCGTGTAGTTGCCTCAACATCGGCAGTTGCATTATGCGCTTCGCCAAAACCAGACCCGAATAAATGTTGATGTAATTCTGTTAATGTTGGTAATTTAAATTTACCACCACGACCACCAGGTATTTGACAAAGAGAAGCAGTGTGTTCTGTACAGGTATCTAAAACAGGTAATTTAGCTAAATTATTTTCAACGCCTAAACGATGAAATTCACAACCCATAATATTTAAATCAAAGGCAACATTTTGTCCAACAACAAACTTAGTTTTTTGTAAAGCTTCATTAAATAAAGCCAAACCTTCATCCAGTTCAATTCCTTGTTCAATAGCTAGATCTGTTGAAATACCATGAATACGTTCCGCATCATACGGAATGTTAAATCCATCAGGTTTTACTAAAAAGTCATTATGAGATACAAGGTTTCCTAATTCATCATGTAATTGCCAAGCTATTTGAATACACCTAGGCCAATTATCAGTGTCAGTAATTGGAGCATTCCAACTTTTAGGTAAACCAGTAGTTTCAGTATCAAAAATTAAGTACATGAATAATTTTTTTAGTTGAGTTTTAAGTATAAAAACAGCATGTAAAAGTACAAAGATTTTGTGTTTTTTTACGTATAAATTATCATTGTTATTTAACAATTTATTTATGTTTTCTTAAAGCTTGTTTTTTTTATTGATTTAATCTTTTTTTATTCTAAGTATTCTTTTTTTCAGTGTTTTAAGTGTTTTTTTTAGAGGTAAAAAAATAATTAAAAAAACAATTAAAATTAAAATTAAATTTTATATTTACATACTAAACTAATTTATAATATTTTAACAATGAAACAAGGAACGGTAAAGTTCTTCAATGAATCTAAAGGTTTTGGATTTATTACAGAAGCAAATTCAAGCACAGAGTATTTTGTACACGTATCAGGATTAATCGATGAGATTAGAGAAGGTGATACTGTAGAGTTTGAATTAAAGGAAGGAAAAAAAGGATTAAACGCTGTAGACGTTAAAGTTATTTAATAAGTACATCATTTATTTTTCTTTAAGCGCTTGTTTCTCAGGCGCTTTTTTTATTTATATATCTTTCTTTTGGTGTTGTTAACTAGAAAATATTTAATACATTTGCACCCTTAATTAATAATCAAGGTCGCGAACCTTAAAATTTAACAATTATGCCTGTAAAAATTAGATTACAAAGACACGGTAAGAAAAACAAACCTTTTTATTGGATAGTAGCTGCAGATTCTCGCTCTAAAAGAGATGGTCGTTATTTAGAAAAATTAGGAACTTACAATCCAAATGTAAATCCTGCAATCATTGATTTAGATGTTGATGGAGCTGTAAAGTGGTTACAAAATGGAGCACAGCCTACAGATACTGCTAAAAACTTATTATCTTACAAAGGAGCTTTATTGAAAAACCATTTAGTTGGTGGAGTAAGAAAAGGAGCTTTAACTGAAGAGCAAGCAGAAGCAAAATTTGCTGCTTGGTTAGAAGAAAAAACTGGTAAGATAGCTGGTAAAACTGAAGGTTTAGCAAAAGAAGAAGCAGATGCGAAAGCAAAAGCTTTAGAAGCGGAAAAAGCTGTAAACGAAGCACGTATAGCTGCAAATACTCCTGCACCAGTTGTAGAAGATACTGAAGAAGCTGCTGCACCTGCTGGAGATAGCGAAGAATAAAAATTCGTTAGACGATGTTGCAAAAGAAAGATTGTTTTTATCTTGGCAAAATCGTAAAAAAGCATAGCTTTAAAGGGGAAGTGGTTATCAAATTAGATACCGATGAACCGGAGTTATATAGAAATTTGGAATCAGTTTTTGTCGATTTAGGCAATAATCTGGTTCCTTTTTTTATTGAAAAATCTTCTCTAAGCAAGGATACTTTTTTACGTGTAAAATTTGAAGATGTTTCAAATGAGCAAGATGCAGATGCTATTTTAAAATCAGAAATTTACTTACCTATAGATTTATTACCAAAGTTATCAGGAGATAAATTTTATTATCACGAAGTAATTGGATTTACTATGGTTGATGAAAATTTTGGAGAAGTTGGTATTATTGAGCATATTAATGATAAAGCAGCGCAACCATTATTTGAAGTAAATAGAGACGGAACAGATATTTTTGTTCCGATGATTGATGATTTTATCAAAAAAATAGATAGAGAAAATAAAATTGTTGAGGTGAAAACACCTCAAGGATTAATTGATTTGTACTTGGAGGAGTAATTCCTGTAAGATTAATATAAATAACAATGCCTCATATGTTTTAAACCTGTGAGGTATTGTTGTTTTTAAGTAGGTTTAAAAGAAACAAGTATATATAAAAATGTACTTTTGTTATTCAAAAAATATAATTAATGAGTTTATTAGAAGAGTTGCAAAATAGGAGTGGAAACCAGTGTGAATTATGTACAGCAAAAGATAATTTAAGCGCTTATGAAGTTAAGCCAGTTTCTACAGGTGGGGTAGATGGGACTTTATTAGCTTGTGCTACTTGTATAGCTCAAATTGAAGATCCAGAAATTACAGATGCAAATCATTGGCGTTGTTTAAATGATAGTATGTGGAGTGAGTTCAGTCCAGTGAAAGTTGTTGCTTGGAGAATGTTATCGCGTTTAAGAAATGAAGGTTGGCCAAAAGACTTATTAGACATGATGTATTTAGAAGATGACGATTTACGATTTGCAAAAGAAAGTGGAGATCATTTAGAGGAGAGTGAAAAAATTATTCATAGAGATGCAAACGGAACTGTTTTACAGGCAGGAGACTCTGTAGTTTTAATAAAAGATTTAAAAGTAAAAGGATCTAGTATGGTTGCAAAACAAGGAACTGCAGTAAGAAGAATTTCTTTAGATCATGAAAATGCCAAATATATTGAAGGTAAGGTAGGACCAACTCAAATTGTTATTATTACTGATTATGTAAAGAAAATGAGTGAAAAGGAATAGGTTTATTGAATATGACTATCCGTTTTACATGCAGAAGTATAAAATTTCGTCATTCTGAATTTATTTCAGAATCTCATCCTAATTACTAATTTTTGATTGTGATGAGAATCTGAAACATAGAACTAAATTCAGCACATGTAAGTTCAGGTTGACGCACTGGTTAGGGCTAGGTAATTAGTAATGTTAAAGAGTGTTTTTTATTTGAAAAAAATAAAGAATAAAAGCTATAATTTATTGATGTTAAATTGATTAATGTTCTTTGTGTTATTGTTTAAAAGTGTATTTTTGCATTTCTAAAATTTTAAATAGAATAATATGAAAAAGGTTTTTTTAGCGATTGCTATGATTGGTAGTGTTTTTAATGTTAAGGCTCAAGTAACTGATACGGGTGATAATGTTGGTATTGGAACAACTTCACCGTCTGAGAAATTAGAGGTAAACGATGGGGATGTTCATATCACCAAATCAGATCTTAATAGTGGTGGTGTTTATCAATTGAAATTTAGAAATGGTAGTGCTTCTTTTGGTTATGATTCTGACGGAAGTTTTATTGGGAAATATGGAGCATTTATAGCAACGTCTGATACTTCTAAAAATTTTTATATAGCACCAGCTGGTAATACACAATTTACTTTCACTTCATCTGGTAGATTAGGTGTTGGAACTACAGCGCCAGAAGCTAATTTAAATGTGATAGGAACTTTTCAAGTTGGATATACAGGATCTGAGGATTCGGGTATTTTAAGTACATCTTATGAAGAAGGAAGTCTTTATTTAAATATGATTGAGTATGATGATCCTATAGCGTTAAGCTTTAAACAGACTGTTAATGAGGGTTTTGCAGAAAAGATATATTTTCACCAAGGGAAATTTGGAATTGGTACACGAGCTCCTTCAGAAAAATTAGAAGTAGCTGGTACAATAAAAGCAAAGGGAATTAATGCAAGCCCCCTAGATATTGTTCTAGGCACTCCATGGGGTGATAATGGTATTGTTTTTAATGCTACATCTTCAGATGATTTGCACCGATTTAATTTAGCAAATACTAAATCTTCTAGTAAAGATGAAAATTATTTTCGTTTGGTTTATAATGATGATGAATCAGCACAGAATGGTTTGTATTTAAAAAAAGGAGGAGACATAGGTATCGGAACAACTACTCCTTCAGAGAAATTAGAAGTTGTGGGTAATGTTAAAATATCACCTTCTAATTCATTACAAAATAACGATAATGTTAATGGTTTGTTTATAGAGAATGAGGGTTCTAATGGTACTTTTTTTGTATTACAAACAGCAACAAAAGGAGGCGGAAAAAGTTTTTCTGTAACTAATGCAGGAGATGTAGGTATTGGAACAACTACTCCTTCAGAAAAATTAGAAGTAAACGGAAATATAAAATCTACAGGAGCTATTATTGATAATGAAGATTATGCTCATTCAAATATTAGATTAGGTCATGAGTCCAATGATCGAATTTATGCTGATAATTCTGTAGCAGAAAGTTATGGAGGAGGTTATTTTTTTCGAGTTCATAATGATGATGTAACTAATGATTATATTGATGCAATGATGATTGCAAAAAACGGAAATATAGGTATTGGAACAAAGAAGACTGATGATTATAAATTAGCCGTAGCTGGAAGCACAGGTATTATAGCAGAAAAGGTTACGGTAAAAGTAGAAGGGCAATGGCCAGATTATGTTTTTACAAACGAGTATGATTTACCAACGTTAAAAGAAGTAGAAAAGCAGATTAAAGAAAATGGACATTTACAAAATATTCCATCAGCAAAAGAAGTTGAAGAAAACGGAGTGGAGTTAGGAGATATTAGTAAAAATTTATTACAAAAAGTAGAAGAATTAACTTTGTATACGATTCAGCAAGAAAAAAAGCTTGAACAACAAAATAAAGAAATAGAAGGTCAGAACAAAGAAATTCAAGAATTAAAAGTACTTGTTAATAAACTAGTACAGCGCTCTCAGAAATAATAAATTTAACATTTCTAAAGACTCAATATATAAAATAACTTTATTACATATTAAGTTTTTTTAATTCTGTTGATTAATAGAGTATTAATGTTTATGAATTCATTATTTTCGCATTTCTAAAATTTTAAATAGAATAATATGAAAAAGATTTTTTTAGCAATTGCTATGATTGCTTTACCATTTTTAACCACTTACGGACAAGTAAAAGTAACAGAGCTTGCAGATGTTAATTATAAAGCTATTAACATAGGTAACCATGGATTAGGTAGTTATACACAAAGCGTAATACTCTTACATGAAATTTATAATGGAGTTAGAATTGAAAAAAATTATGCTATTGGTACAATTACAGCAATGCGTGGATCAACTGGGGCTTATGACAGAACCAATGTTGTAAATGTCAATACTTCGTCAGCTTATGAAGGTGTAAAAGGCTCAATTGTAGGGTTGAGTTCTGATGCAAGTTGGTACCTAATTACTGTTTCTTACAACAGTAAAAAGTATATAGCTCTTCATGTTCCTTATTCAGCAGCTTGGCATCATTTAGGGTTTCAATTTGAAGGATGGACGTATTCTTCATCTGAAAATATGAAGGTTGTACCTTATTATCATTCTAATTCTGTTATAAACACAGAAATATATGATAGTATTGAAGATTTTACTCCTAATATGGCAGAATATCATGATGTTTCTAAATTAGTAGTGAATACTGGAGATGTTGGTATTGGAACAACGACTCCTTCAGAGAAATTAGAAGTTGTGGGTAATGTTAAAATATCACCTTCTAATTCATTACAAAATAACGATAATGTTAATGGTTTGTTTATAGAGAATGAGGGTTCTAATGGTACTTTTTTTGTATTACAAACAGCAACAAAAGGAGGCGGAAAAAGTTTTTCTGTAACTAATGCAGGAGATGTAGGTATTGGAACAACTACTCCTTCAGAAAAATTAGAAGTAAACGGAAATATAAAATCTACAGGAGCTATTATTGATAATGAAGATTATGCTCATTCAAATATTAGATTAGGTCATGAGTCCAATGATCGAATTTATGCTGATAATTCTGTAGCAGAAAGTTATGGAGGAGGTTATTTTTTTCGAGTTCATAATGATGATGTAACTAATGATTATATTGATGCAATGATGATTGCAAAAAACGGAAATATAGGTATTGGAACAAAGAAGACTGATGATTATAAATTAGCCGTAGCTGGAAGCACAGGTATTATAGCAGAAAAGGTTACGGTAAAAGTAGAAGGGCAATGGCCAGATTATGTTTTTACAAACGAGTATGATTTACCAACGTTAAAAGAAGTAGAAAAGCAGATTAAAGAAAATGGACATTTACAAAATATTCCATCTGCAAAAGAAGTTGAAGAAAACGGAGTGGAGTTAGGAGATATTAGTAAAAATTTATTACAAAAAGTAGAAGAATTAACTTTGTATACGATTCAACAAGAAAAAAAGCTTGAGCAACAAAATAAAGAAATAGAAGAATTAAAAGTATTAGTTTCAAAATTAATTGAAGCAAAAAAATAACATTTTCAAATCAAGTTAAAAAACAAAAGGCTCAAAAGAATAATTTCTTTTGAGCCTTTTATGTTTTAGAGATAAATTAGTTACGAAGTTATTTCTCAGTGTTATAGAACACTTTATAAAATTTCATTTTTTTCTCCTCATCATAACCTTGTTCTAAGTATTCAGAAGAAGCATCTGGAGCATCTACATCAATTTTAATCTGAATATTGGTGTCTAGTTTAATTTCTGTTTTAAACTTACTTTTCTCTTTCTTTAAAACAACATCAGAAACCTCAAAATTATTACGAATTAAAACATCGTTTAATTTTTCAAAGTGTCCTTTATAGTCTTCAAATAAATCTTTGTGCTTATCTTCTTCAAAAATTTCATCTTTAAAACCATGATAATCTACACTTTCATGTTCTTTAAAGTAATCTACCGTATTGGCTAAAAAGTTACTTTGCTCTTGCTTTCCATATTCAGGTTTTATAACTTCTTCAGAAAACTCTTTACACATTTCTAAATAATTTTGAGTGTGTAAATTCCTGTCATCGGCATATTTAACACTTAAAAAATTATTAATCCAGTATTGTGCATCATATTGGTTGTTATCTACAGATAAAACAACTGTTCCTTCTGTGTCAGTAGAATTTAAAACCAAACAACCTTTGTCTAGTTTTTTTGTAGAAATTCCTTTTTGAACCACAACATCAAAACTTTCTTCATCTAAATACGTTTGGAAAAAATCTACTTTATTTTCAATCTTAAAGATACCAACAGCTTCTACTAGCATTTCTTTATATTCTAAATTGTTAAATAAAACAACTAATAAATCACCAGATTTTATTTGAGCAGAATTAGATTGCTCGTATAAATGGTTGGTAACATTTTTAGAATTCTCTATAAACGTTTCTGGGTCTTCAAAAATATCAGAAGCGTATTTGTTTATTTCATTTAAACGAACGTCTGCATGATGGCTAAAACGATAACTTTGTGTAACAGTACCAAAAGGTTTTAATAAAAAAGGAAGTAAGAGTTCGTAACTCTCTTCATCAAAACTAACCAAGTTTTCCGACAGCGCATTACTACCGCTATTATATTTATTAGCAACTTTATGTATAATACATTTGCTTATTTCAGCACGAGTTCTTTTAATCATTTTTCTGAAAATTAGAATGACAAAAATAACTATTTTAGTCCTGTAAAAATTTAAAAGAAATGAAATTATTAGGAATAGGATCAAGAATTAATCATTCTTCGTGTGGTTTTGGTGTAGTAACGAATGTGGATAGCAAACATTATTGGGTGACATTTCAAGAAAAAGGTTTAGAAACTATAGCATTAGATGATGATTTTGAGATAATAGAAGCAGTAAATCAAGAAGTGGATACGGTTAGTTTTTATGAAGTGGAAAGTACGTTACGAAACTTATTAAAAAAATGGAGCGATGTTTCTGAAGTTTCACCAATTGCAGATAAGTTTAAAGGTGGGAAATTAATTATTGAGCCAGCAGACACTAATTTGAGTAGTAAAGAAATTCCTGTTGATACTTTTTTTCATAAAATAGTAATGGTTCGTGATAGAATACGGGTTATGGAGCAAAAAATTAATGCAAGTAAAAATCTAGATGATCAAGAAAAAGTAGATTTACAGCAATACATCACTAGAATTTATGGAAGTTTAACCACGTTTAATGTGTTGTTTAAATTAAAGACGGATCATTTTGTAGGCGCAAGATCTAAGTAACAAATTATAGTTTCAACTTCAATTGCTCTGGTAATAACTTAAAAGTTTTTCTATGATGTTTAGTAGCACCGAATTCTCGTATCGCATTTCGGTGCTCTTTTGTTGGATATCCTTTGTTTTTCTTCCAATTATAAGCAGGGAATTCGTTATGGATTTTTTCCATATACTCATCTCTATATGTTTTTGCTAAAACAGAAGCTGCAGCAATACTCATAAATTTAGCATCACCTTTTACAATAGTTTCATACGGAATATCTTTATACGGTTTAAACTTATTTCCATCAACAATAATAAATTCCGGTTCAATATTCATTTTAGCAATTGCGCGTTGCATTCCTGTTATAGAAGCTTGTAATACATTTATTTCATCTACTTCAACTTGATCAATAAAAGAAACACCAAAAGCGAGTGCATTTTCTTCAATAAACGGACGTAATTCCATTCGTTTTTTTTCTGAAATTTGTTTAGAATCATTTAACAAAGGATGACTAAAACCTTTAGGTAAAATTACTGCTGCCGCTACAACAGGTCCGGATAAACATCCTCTTCCGGCTTCATCTGTACCTACTTCTAAAGAAAAACCACTATAATTAAATTTTAACATGCAACAAATTAACAGTTTTCAAAGAAATAATTCACAGTTTTTTTAGTTTTATTATTCTATTTTTGCTGATATGAAACAGTCACTTTCACTATTATTTTTTTTGATATTATCCAATGTGTGTTTTTCTCAATTAGGAGGTTTTGCTGGTACAGGACAAACTAGAAACCTAGATACAGTTGCTGAAAAAGAAATTAGCGTTACGCTAAGTGGAAAAACAAAATATACAGATTATAAGATTATCAGTTTTAAAGACGATACTACTTATGTTGATACGACATTAACCATTAAAAAAGAATACAAATTTAATTTCAGAAGGAAAGATAATTTTGAACTTTTAGGATTTCATAACCAAGGACAAACATTTACTACTTTGGGCTATGATTTTAGTGATGTTTCATTGTTTCCAGATATTGGTTTTAGAGGAAAACAGTTTTTGTATATGGATGTAGAAGATATTGATTATTATCAGGTAGCTACACCAACTACAGAAATTTTATATAGAACAGGTTTAGAACAAGGACAAGTTTTAGATGCGCTTTTTACGTTGAATTTTTCAGAAAGATTGAATGTTAGTTTCGCATATAAAGGATTACGTTCTTTGGGGCAATACAGGCAATCGTTATCGTCAACAGGTAATTTTAGAGGAACTTTAAGTTTTAGAACACCCAAAGATCAATATGCCATTCGCATGCATGTAACTTCTCAAGATTTTTTTAATGAAGAGAGTGGAGGTTTGCCAGAAGATATGATTACTGCTTTTGAAACGAATGATGAAAGTTTTATTGATAGAGGTGTTATAGATGTAAATTTAAGTGATACAGAAAGTACTTTTGAAGGTACTCGTTTGTATTTAGATCATAATTATAAATTGTTTTCTAGTAAAAAAGATAGTACCAATTTAAAGAACTTTACCAATCTTAAAGTTGGTCATATTTTTACCTATGAAGCAAAAAGTTTTAATTTAACACAATCTACTATTGACACCAGTTTATTCGGAGAAGCTTATAGTACAGACGGAATAGATGAAAATACAGAAAGTGAAGTTGTAAATAATCAAGCATACTTAGAATTTAATTCTAAATACATTTTAGGTAAGTTTAAAGTAAAGGCAAATTATACAGATGTTACTTATGGTTATGATTCTGTATTTAATCCAACAGTAAATTTATCCAAAATAAAGTTAAAAGGAAAAGCAGTTTCTGTTGGAGCAGATTGGAAAGGAAGAGTAAAAGATTTTTATGTGAATGCAGATGTTAATATAACGCCAGGAAGTGGCTATTTAGCGGGGAATTATTTTAAAGGAGAAGCATTTTATAAAAAAGATAGTTTATTCACGGTAAAAGCAAGAGTACTACAAAGTTCAAAATCACCTAATTTCAACTTTTTATTATTTCAAAGTAATTACAATACTTATAACTGGGATAAAAGTAATTTTGAAAATACAGCAACTCGTAATTTAGGATTTACCTTCTTATCTAAATGGGCAAATGCATTTGTTGACTTTACCAATATAGATGATTATACTTATTTTGATGAAGATAGTCAACCAATACAGCACTCTGGTTCTGTTACGTATTTAAAATTAAAAGCAAATAAAGAATTTAAGTTCGGGAAATTTGCTTTGGATAATACAATAATGTACCAAAACGTATCTAGTGGAAGTGATGTGTTTAGAGTACCAGATTTTACAACAAGAAATACGTTATATTATTCAGATAGTTGGTTTAAGGGAGATCCTTTATTGGTTCAAATAGGAGCAACTTTTAAATATTTCACAAAATATCAAGCAAATGCATACAATCCTCTATTAGGAGAATTTACTTTACAGGATGATACAGAAATTGGATATCCAAATGTAGATGTATTTTTTAATGCAAGAGTAAGAAGAACACGTATTTACTTTAAGGTAGACAATATCATGTCTAATTTTACATCAACAAAAGATTATTATTCAGCACCTAATTATCCGTATAGAGATTTTGTAATCCGTTTTGGTTTGGTTTGGAACTGGTTTATTTAAAAAAATGTAGTGATTTATAAAAAATAGGTTTTTACGTGTTTTAGTTAATCTTATTTATTTAATAAGCCTAGTTTTTCAACTTTTTGTAACCAGTTATTTCTATACTTTTCTTTAGACAATCTTATAGGTCCAATAGTAGTGATTTTCACTTTTTTTATACCTACAAAATTTAAGGTTAGTTTTTTCATGGCATTATGGCTTGGATTACCGTAAAACCATTTATAATACCAGCCAGGTTGATCTAGTGTACAAATAATTCTTGAAGTTTTACCTGTAAGAAGTTTATCCCACCAAACAGAATTTTCTCTTTTTTTAAAAGCAAAACCAGGCAGCATAACTCTATCTATAAAACCTTTTAATATTGCAGGTAACGAGCCCCACCAAACAGGGTAAATCCAAACGATATGATCTGCCCATTTAATCTTCTCTTGTGCGTTTAATAAGTCGGGTTCTAATTCTGTTCGTTTTCTATATCCAAATTCTAAATTAGGATTAAAATTTAATTCACGTATGTTTATTTCTTCTAAAAGAGCATCAGATTTTAATACACCTTTTTTATAAGCACCTGAAACACCATAATTAAAACTTTCTTTATCAGGGTGACCATTAATAATTAGAATTTTTTTCTTCATTTTTAGTTTAAATTAAAGCTTTTTACAAAACTATAGTTAAGTCCCAAAATAAAACTTGACAATTATCAAGAAATCACTTTCCTCTAATTCTACTAAAAGTTTCAGCGCTCATACCTAAAAACGAAGCAATATGTTTAGAAGCTACACGCTTAAATAAGTATGGTTTTTTAGTTAATAAAATATCGTACCGTTCTTTGGTGCTATGTAATTGCAAATCATCTATACGTTCTACTAAATCAATATAAATTTGCTGAAGAAACAAACGACCAAAATGTTCGTATTCTGGTTTTTTTTCAAACAACAACTCCAAATCATTAAAATTAATTGAAAAAACTTCTAAATCTTCCAATGCTTCAATACTGTATTTGCTTTTTTTTCTTTGAATTAAACTATCTATAGCAGTAAAAGAATCTTCCTCAGCTGCAAAATGAACGGTAATATCTTTACTTTCTTTGTAATAAAAAACTCTGGCTAAACCAGAAGCGATAACATAAAAATGAGAACAAACACTTCCTGAACTGTGAATGATATCGTGCTTTTTAAATTTTTGAGACACCATAATCTCTTGAAAATCTTCAACTATTTGCGGGTTTTCAAATACTAGAGAAGCATGCTGTTTAAAAAAATTAAGCATTTTGTAGTTTTAGTAGTTCTTCTATAAACGTTCTATCGTTAGATAATCTAGGTATTTTATGTTGTCCACCTAGTTTTCCTTTGCTCTTTAACCAATTGTAAAATAAACCACTTTTAGCTTGATGTATTTTAGGCATGCTTAATGTCATGTTATTATAGCGTTTGGCTTCGTAATCAGAATTTGAATTCTTTAAGGCATTGTCTAATATTTCAGTAAAAAAATCAACGCATTTAGGATGTTTTTCAAATTCAATAATCCATTCGTGTGCACCTTGTTTTTTGCCATCCATAAAAACAGGGCCAACTGTATAATCTATTATGGTAGCATCTGTTTTATTACAAGCAGCTTTTAAAGCTTCTTCGGTATTTTCAATAATTAATTCTTCACCAAAAACATTAATATGATGTTTTGTACGCCCTGTGATTTTTATGCGATAAGGATTTGTAGAAGTGAATTTTATAGTATCACCAATTAAATATCTCCATAAACCGCCATTTGTGGTAATTACCACAGCATAATTGATGTCTTTTTTAACTTTAGAAAGTGGAATCGCTATTGAGTTTTCACTTTTATATTCGCTCATGGGAATAAATTCATAAAAAATCCCATAATCCAACATCAATAATAGCTCATTAGAATTGTTTAAATCCTGAATAGCAAAAAATCCTTCCGAAGCATTATACGTTTCGTAATATCTAAAGTCTTTTTTGGGAATTAATTTTTTGTATTGTTCTCTATACGGATGAAAATTAACACCTCCATGAAAATAAACTTCTAAATTTGGCCAAACTTCAAGAATATTATTTTTACCAGTTTTTTCTAATACTCGATTTAATAAAACAAGCATCCAAGAAGGTACACCAGCTAAACTAGTAATATTTTCATGTATAGTTTCATCAATTATGGCTTCCATTTTTGTTTCCCATTCTCCCATTAAGGCAACTTCTTGTTTAGGAGCAGAACTTAAATCAGCCCAAAAAGGCATGTTTTCTATAATAATAGCTGACAAATCTCCAAAGTAAGAATTACTGTCTTCATATACAGAAGCGCTTCCGCCTAAGCGCAAGCTTTTACCAGTAAATAGTTTAGCATCTGGATTGTTGTTAATATATAAACACAACATATCTTTACCAGCTTTCATATGGCAAAATTCTATGGCTTCATCACTTACAGGAATAAATTTACTTTTAGCATTTGTTGTTCCGCTAGATTTGGCAAACCATTTAACTTTTGTTGGCCAAAATAAGTTTTGTTCTCCTTTTCTGCATCTTTCTATTAAAGGCTGTATGCTTTCATATTTTTGAATAGGTAAATGCTCAGAAAAATCTGCATAATTACTAATCTTAGAAAACTTATTTTGTTCACCAAATTCTGTATGCTTAGCATTATTAATAAGTTTTAATAATAATTCTTCCTGAACATCAATAGGATATTTTATAAAAAGCTCTATTTGATGTTTTCTTTTTTTTAAAAACCAAGAGATAATAGAATTTATAAATTGAAAGGACATATTTAACCTTGAATTTGTAAGTTTGTTTACTTGTTAAAAATAGTAAAATTTACGAGATGGAATATACTGGAGTTTTAAAAAAAATGAATACTGAATATTTAGATACAATTCAGTATTATTTAGATATGGGTACTGATTTTTTAAATATGAATCAGCTATTAGGTAAAGAAATTGAATTACAATTTATTACCTATGAATGTTTACATTGTAGTTTAGAAAAAGAAATTTATCGTCAAGGGTTTTGTAAATCTTGTTTTTTTGATACTCCTACAGCTGGAGATTGGATTATGAAGCCAGAATTAAGTAAAGCTCATCTAGGAATAGAAGATCGCGATTTGGAGTATGAAAAATCGGTACAATTAAAACCTCATATTGTATACTTAGCAAATTCTAGTAACGTAAAAGTAGGAGTGACTCGTAAAACTCAAGTCCCAACACGTTGGATAGATCAAGGTGCCCACGAAGCGATTGAGATTGTAGAAGTACCAAATAGATATTTAGCCGGAATAACAGAAGTTGCGCTTAAAGAATATGTAGCAGATAAAACAAACTGGAGAAAGATGCTAAAGAATGATTTGGTAGATGAAAGTTTAGAGGATTGGAAGGAAAAGTTAAAGGCGTATATTCCAGAAGAGGCAAAAGAATATTTTATTGAAAATAATAAAGAAACGAGTATAAACTTTCCAGTGACAAAGTATCCAGAAAAACCAAAAAGTTTAAATATTAAAAAGCAACAATCATATAATGGAACGTTAGTAGGAGTAAAAGGGCAATATTTAATTTTTGAAGATCAAACAGTTTTTAATATCAGAGCTAATGAAGGTTTGGTATTAAAGTTTACTTTTTAGCATAACTTATAGCAAAAAGTTGATGCATCACTTAATTATAAATTATTATAGTTAAGTGATCAAGTTTATATCCGATCTATTAATTGATTAAGAGCAAATTCTTTTTGTATTGAAGTTTTAAATCTTAACTCTTCTTTTTTATCTTTAATATAATTGTAAAAATTAAATTTTGTAGACATGTAATAGATAGAAAAAGTTACTTCATTTGTGATTTTTAAATAATTGTTATTAGGATCAACTATTAGATGATTATTAACATTAATAGTATCATCTTTATTAAAATACTTATTCTTAATCTTATTTATTATTTCGTCTTTATAAAATGTAGTAGGAAAAGTATATTTAAAAAAAATTAATTTCTTTTTAAAAAAATGAAGTTCTATAGATATTTGATGATTCCCTATTTTTGTTTTATAAAAAATAATATCACAAAGATGTTTGTTTTTTACAACTCTATAAGGACAGTTAATTAATCTTTTAGACGTTTTTATATTTGATCCAAATTCAATATTAGAAAAGTGATTTATTGTTTCGGTAGTTTTAACAGTAGTGTTTTTATTCGCGGATAAAAAATTATCATAAATTACACTATAAGTTGCAGGTTCTTTGTAATCTACAATAGCTTTTTCATAATAGTTGTTATAGTATTGCTTACTGTTGATTAGGTTTCTTAATATTCTTTTTATTCTTAACATTTTGTGATAAATTATGTCCCCCGACAAGAATTTATAGCATGTTAAGTTAAATGTACAATTATTTTATTTTGTTTACAAATGAAATGTTTGTTTTCATTTATGGAGTAAGTTTTTTAAAGATAAGTAGTTACCGTGTAAAATAGCAATAAAAAACACCATTAAATATAATATTTAATGGTGTTTTTTATTATTGTATTGTGAAAATTAGTTTTTTACAATGTCTTGTTTTGTTCTCATTTTTAATTCACTAAGTACATTTAAAGCTTCATCCATGTATATGTCCTTTTTAAGGTTTTCATGCCAAGCAAAACGTTTATCTTTTAAAACAGTATCTTTTTCAAATAAATTTAATTCGTATTTAGGAGATGTAAAAGTTAAGTTAGAAGTAAACTTAAATATATCTTTAAATTTCTTTGCTTCTTCTTGTCTTTGATCACTATCTTGCTTAAAACTTGAATAGTTTAAAGAATATAAATCATCATCTTGGTTCTTTTTTAGCCATTTAGCATATTCATTTATAGAGATAAATTTTTCATCTTTATTAATACGTTCTTTACTATTATACACAACATTGTCAAAGTTCTCATAAGAATTTGTTTTAGTGTATTTCGCTTGAGGAACTTTATCCCATGGCAATGCACCGTCTAAATCTCTTTCTCCATATTCCATATAGCTATAACGACCAGGCATTGCAATATCAGAATAAACACCTTCTATTTGTGTAGAACCTCCATTAATTCTATAAAATTTTTGAATTGTCATTTTTAAAGCTCCTAAATCATCTGGATACTTTTTTACATAATAATTAAGAGGCAATACATTTTGTACTGTTCCTTTACCATAAGTTTGTTTACCACCAATAATAACACCTCTACCATAATCTTGCATTGCAGCAGCTAAAATTTCAGAAGCAGAAGCAGACATTTCATTAACCATAACAACTAACGGGCCATTCCACTGTGTTTTTTCATCAGTATCATTTTTAACATTAGCTTCTTCGTCTCTATACTTTACTTGTACAATAGGTCCCTTCTCTATAAATAAACCGCCAATTTCTATGGCAGTTTTTAAAGAACCTCCACCGTTATTTCTTAAATCAACAATTAAACCTTCTACATTTTGAGCTTTTAAACGTGCAATCTCTTTTTCCATATCAATAGTAGCATTTCTATTATCTGTATCACTAAAATCAATATAAAATTTAGGAAGGTTAATAATTCCGTATAGCTTACCATTTTTTTCAACGATACTAGACTTTACAAAAGTTTCTTCTAATTCAACAACGTCTCTAATAATTGAAATAATAACTATAGAATTATCAAGTTTCTTCTTAACTGTTAAACGTACTTCTGTACCTTTTTTACCTTTAATGAACTTAATTGCATCATCCAAACGCATTCCAACAATATCTAAAGGCTCTTTTTCACCTTGAGCAACTTTAAGAATAATATCGCCAGATTCTAATTCTCCTTGTTTCCAAGCTGGACCACCAGAAACTAATTCTACTATTTTAGTATACATTCCTTCTTTTTGTAATCGAGCACCAATACCTTCTAGTTTACCAGACATGTCTTGGTCAAAACGACTTTTAATTCTAGGAGACATATATGTTGTATGAGGTCCAAATCCGCTTACAACACTATTTAAGAAAGTAGAATACCAATCTGAATTTTCTAATTCATCAATACGAACATATAAATCATCCATATTTTTTAAAACAACTTTACGAGCTTCAATTTCAAGTTCTTTAAATGTTTTCTTTTTATGGGTACTATCTTCTTTTAATTTATTTTCTTCTTGTTCTTCTTTTTCTTCAATATTACCTAAAATTTGTAATTTTAATTGTTTACGCCAATGATCAATCAATGCATTTTCATTCTTAGCAAAAGGAGTTTTTTCATAGTCTAAATCAATTGTTTCATTCTTTGTATAATCAAAAGACTCTTTAAGTAAGTTTTTATAAGTAATTTTAGCAGCATCCACTTTTTCTAAAAAACGACCATAAACTAACGTGTAAAAATCAATTTTAGATTCTTTAAGTTGATCATCAATCTGATATTTAAATTGAGAAAATTCTTTTAAATCTTCTTGCGTAAAGTATCGCTTACTCGGATCTAGGTTATTAATGAATTCATTATAAACATGTTTAGAGAAATCATCATTCATATCTTTCTTAACATAATGTCCACGCGTTAAAATATTTTTTAATATATATATAATAACCTTGTCCTTTTCGGGGTCATTATTTGATACGTTTGATGCTGAGATTAAATTATTAAAAAATAAAAAAGTTAATAAAGGGATAAAAATTTTCGTCTTCATAAATCGTCAATCGTTTAAAATTTAGTGTATTGTGTTGTTCTTGCTAAGCTACTAAAATAATGCCACTTTTTTGATAACTTGTTGTTTTGTGAAAAAATTGTGTAAAATTTAGTCTTTATTTCATCTTTCTGTTTGCAAAAACAATTAAAAATACAATTTTAAGCAATAAAAGAGAAGAAATCTCTTTATAAAATGTTAAAAATAAAATGTACAAATTAGTTTATATTTGTGTACATTTTATTTGATAATTATGCAAAAGAAACCCCTTATTTTAGTAACAAATGACGATGGTATAACTGCGCCAGGTATACGAATGTTAATTGAAGTAATGAATGAAATTGGTGATGTTGTAGTTGTAGCGCCTGATAGTCCCCAGAGTGGTATGGGACACGCAATATCTGTAAATAACGTTTTGTATTGTAATCCTACAACTGTTGATGATGGTCCGCAATTAGAATATAGTTGTTCTGGTACGCCAGCGGATTGTGTTAAAATGGCTAAAAACCTTATTTTAAATAAAACTCCAGATTTATGTGTTTCAGGAATCAATCACGGAGCTAATTCATCTATAAATGTAATCTATTCAGGTACTATGAGTGCAGCAGTTGAAGCTGGAATTGAAGGAATTCCTGCAATAGGTTTTTCTTTATTAGATTACGATTGGAATGCTGATTTTAGACCTTTTAAAGAACATATAAAAAAGATTGCATTAAATGTTTTACTAAACGGATTACCAGATGGTGTTGTTTTAAATGTTAACATGCCAAAATTAAAAAAAGAAGAAATTAAAGGAATAAAAATAAGTAGACAAGCTAACGGAAATTGGAAAGAGGAGTTTGATAAAAGAACAAGTCCTTTTGGAAAAGAATATTACTGGCTTTCTGGAGAATTTGTAAATAAAGATAAAGGTTTAGATACTGATATTTGGGCCTTAGAAAATGGCTACATTTCTGTAGTTCCTGTACAATTTGATATGACAGCTCATCATGCAATTCAAAAATTAAACACATGGGATTTATAAAAAAAGAAATACTAATAGGTTTTTTAGTATCTATATTCGCCACATTTTCGGGTTTATTTATTTACTTACAATATGTATCTAGATTTGGTTTTTATGAAACAATTGAAATGGTTCAAAAAGGAGGTGTTTTAGGTGCTGTTATTGCGTTAGCTGCATTACCTAATTTATTTGTTTTCTTTGTTTTTCTGAAAAAAAATCAAGATTATAGAGCCAGAGGTGTTGTTATGGGAGTTCTAATGACAGCAATATTAACTATGGTTTTAAAGTTTATATAATAGATGAAATATTATATTATTGCTGGTGAGGCTTCTGGAGATTTGCATGCATCTAATTTGATGAAGGCGATTTATAAAGAAGATGAAAGTGCAGATATTCGATTTTGGGGTGGAGATCTAATGAAGGAAGTAGGAGGGACGCTTGTTAGCCATTATAAAGAAAGAGCTTTTATGGGTTTTGTTGAGGTTTTATTCAACCTTAGAAAAATCTTTGGTTATATTTCTTTTTGTAAAAAAGATATTATTGAATTTAAACCAGATGTAATTGTTTTTATTGATAATTCTGGTTTTAATCTTCGGATAGCAAAATGGGCAAAACAATTGGGTTACAGAACTCATTATTATATATCACCTCAAGTTTGGGCGAGTAGAGCGAGTAGAGTAACGGCTATAAAGAGAGATGTTGATGCAATGTATACGATACTCCCTTTTGAAAAGGATTTTTATAAAAAGTATAATTACAATGCTCATTTTGTAGGACATCCATTAATTGATGCAATTGCCGATAGAAAGCAAACGAATGTTATTGAATTTAAAAAGAAATATAAATTAGATGATAGAGAAATTATAGCTTTATTACCAGGAAGCAGAAAGCAAGAAATTTCAAAAATGTTATCTGTAATGCTTTCTCTTGTAGATGACTTTCCTGATTATCAGTTTGTAATTGCTGGAGCGCCAAGTCAGACTAATGGTTTTTATAATACCTTTATAGGAACAAAAAAAATACAATTAATAAGTAATAAAACATATGATTTATTAAGTGTTTCTCATGCAGCATTAGTTGCTTCTGGTACAGCAACTTTAGAAACAGCTTTATTTAAAGTTCCACAAGTGGTTTGTTACAAAGGAAGTTGGCTTTCTTATCAAATAGCGAAAAGAATCATTACGCTAAAATTTATATCTTTAGTCAACTTGATTATGGATAGAGAGGTTGTTACAGAGTTAATTCAGAATGACTTCAATAAAAAAAGATTGAAAAAAGAATTAATACATATTTTAACAGATAGTAATAGAGATGAAATTTTCTTGAATTATTTTGAGTTAGAAAAGAAATTAGGAGGAAAAGGTGCTTCTAAAAAAACAGCGAAACTGATTGTAAATGCAATTAAAAAATAAATAAATGATAAAAAAAGTACTTTATATATTTTTCCTTTCTTTTTTGATTTCTTGTGGATCATCAAAAAAAGTTACTCAAAGTTCTTCATCAAAAAGAACTTCTGTTAAAAAGAGAAGAGCTGTAAATAGAACATCTAATAGTGAACCAAGTATTGCAGATAAAATAGTTTGGACAGCAGTAACTTACAAAGGAACTCCATATAAATATGCTGGTGTTTCTAGAAAAGGAATGGATTGTTCTGGATTGATATATACTTCTTTTAAAAAAAGAGATATCATTGTTCCAAGAAGTTCTGGCTTATTATATAAAGAAGGCTATAGAATATCATTAAGAGAAGTTAAAAGAGGAGATTTATTGTTTTTTAAAACGACAAATAAATCAAGATCAAAAATAAACCATGTTGCCTTAGTAACTTCTGTTAAGAGCGGAGTAATTAGTTTTATACATTCCACAAGTTCAAAAGGTGTAATTGTAAGTACATTAAACCAAAATTACTGGAAACGTGCTTTTATAGAAGCAAAAAGAGTATTGTAGTATTTAAATAATTGATTGCATGTTAAAAAAAATAGCTTTTTGTATTATAATATGTGTTGTTTTTTCTCTTTTGTTAAGAGAAAAGAGTAGTTTTTTAACTTCTAATAACATACCTAAAAAGACCCCAAAAATCAATAAAGTTCTAAATGTCGCTAACTCTTTTAAAGGGACACCTTATCTTTTTGGAGGAACGACTAAAAAAGGAATGGATTGTTCGGGTTTGGTTTTTACATCTTTTAAAACAGTAGATATAAATTTAGCGCGTTCATCTAGGAATATGTATTATGAAGGTGAGGAAGTAGCTTTAAAAGATGTGAAAAAAGGAGATTTATTATTTTTTGATATTGATAAGTTTCAAGGAAAAGTTAATCACGTTGGCTTGGTGACTTCAGTTGATAATAAAGAGATTGATTTTATTCACTCTACAACTTCAAAAGGTGTTATAATAACTTCTATAAATGAGTCGTATTGGAAGAAAGCTTTTTTTAAAGCGAAGCGTGTAATAAATTAAAATAAAAAAGAGTTTAAATATTAATATTTAAACTCTTTTTTATTTTATGAAATGTTTTAATTCAACATCTTCCATAGTTCATCTTTCAATTCCATTAAGCCTAGTTGGGCAACAGAAGAAATAAATACAGTTTTTACACCTTTAGGAAGCTCCTGAGATATCTCTTGCTTTAATTCATCATCTAACATGTCTGATTTAGAAATAGCTAACAAACGATCTTTATCTAATAACTCAGGATTATGTTTTCTAAGCTCGTTTAATAAAATTTCATATTCTTTATTAATATCATCACTATCTGCAGGAATTAGAAATAATAAAGCAGAATTACGTTCTATATGACGTAAAAAGTGATGTCCTAAACCTTTTCCTTCTGCAGCACCTTCTATAATACCAGGAATATCTGCCATTACAAAACTTTGGTGATTACGATATTCTACAATTCCTAAATTAGGTTTTAAAGTAGTAAAAGCATAATCAGCAATTTTTGGCTTTGCTGCTGTTATTACAGATAATAAAGTAGATTTTCCTGCATTAGGAAAACCAACTAAACCAACATCTGCTAATAATTTTAATTCTATACGAAACCAACCATCCAAACCTTCAATACCAGGTTGTGCATAACGAGGAGTTTGATTAGTAGAAGATTTAAAATGCCAATTTCCACGACCACCTTTTCCGCCTTCTAATAAAATTACATCTTCAGCATCTTCGGTTATTTCAAATAAAATTTTATCAGTATCTGCATCTCTTATAATAGTACCTAAAGGTACAGGAACAATAATATCATCAGCATCATGACCAGTACTTCTACTAGCACTTCCGTCTCCACCTTGTTCAGCTCTAAAATGACGCTTAAATTTTAAATGGAAAAGTGTCCACATATTTTTGTCACCACGTACAATAACGTGTCCTCCACGACCACCATCTCCACCATCAGGACCACCTTTAGTAATGTACTTCTCTCTATGTAAATGAGCAGATCCACGTCCGCCTTTACCAGAAGAAGCATAGACTTTTATATAATCAACAAAATTTCCTTCAGTCATTTTTTGTGTAATTTAATTATTTAAAGGTTTAATAATTAGCCTTTAAATATTTTAATATCTTTTTATAAAGATACTTTCTATAATTTATCAAATACGTCTGATAAACGTTTGGTAATGTCTTTAATATCTCCAACGCCATCAATTCCGTAATAATTCCCTTGATCTTGATAAAAGTCTTTTAAAACAGCTGTTTTAGTATTGTATTCGTTAAAACGATTACGAATTTTACTTTCATCAGTATCATCAGTACGTCCACTAGTTTTTCCTCTTTCTAATAAACGTTCTACAAGTAAATCTTCAGATACTTCTAAAGCAACCATTCCGTTAATACGTTCGTTTTTTTCAGCTAAAAAAGTATCTAAAGCAATAGCTTGAGATTCTGTACGAGGAAAACCATCAAAAATAAATCCTTTTGCATCTGTATTTTTATTTACTTCAGCTTTTAGCATGTTAATGGTAACTTCATCAGGTACTAAATTCCCAGCATCCATATATGATTTAGCTAACATACCAAGTTCTGTTTCATTTTTAATATTAAAACGAAAAACATCACCAGTAGATATGTGTACTAAGTTGTATTTTTCTTTTAATAAATCAGCTTGAGTTCCTTTTCCGGCACCAGGAGGGCCAAATAATACAATGTTTGTCATTTTTGGTTGTGTTGTTAGTTGGTAAATAGCAGGTAAGTTTCTCCCTAAACCATTATAATCAAGTCCGTAACCAACAATAAATTTATCGTCAATATTTTTACCAATATATTCAATAGGTAGTTCTTTACGATACACATCTGGTTTAAAGAAAAGCGTTGCTATTTTAAGTTCTTTTACATTTTTATGGCGAAAGATTTCATAGATTTCGTGTAATGTTGTTCCCGTATCTATAATATCTTCCAAGATAATAACAGTTCTATCTGTTAAATCTTCGTTTATGCCAATTAGTTTTTTTACATTTTCTGATGAAGAAGTTCCTTCGTAAGAAGCTAATTTTACAAAAGAGATTTCACAAGTACCTTTATAAGCTCTTAAAAAATCAGCAGCAAAAACAAAACAACCATTAAGAATACCAACAAACATTGGTACTTCATTTGGAGGTAAATCGTCTTTTACTTGTTTTGCTAAACTAGTAACTATTTGTTGTAAATCTTTAGAAGAAATATATTCTTTAAAGTATAAATCGTTAAGCTTTGTAATTTTCATCAGGTTGCAAATATAATCATTAAATGAAAAAAACCGTTTTGATTGTTACTCAAAACGGTTTTGTATATTTTGTACTATAAATTATTCGTTATCTTCTTTTTTATCCTTAGAAGTATCAAACATAATTGGTGTTGCTACAAATAAAGATGAATACGTACCTACAACTACACCTACAATAAGTGCGAACATAAATCCTTTAATACTATCTCCTCCAAAGAAAAAGATTGCTAACATTACTAATAATGTAGTTAGAGAAGTATTAACGGTTCTACCTAAAGTACTATTTAATGCTTTGTTAACTAAGTTAGCACTAATTGTATTTTTACCTTCAGTGAATTCTCTAATTCTATCAAAAATTACCACGGTATCATTTAGTGAATATCCAACTACTGTTAATATTGCGGCTATAAATGATTGTCCAATTTCCATATCAAAAGGCATGAACTTGTATAGTATAGAGAAGATACCTAATACAATTAAAACATCGTGGAAAACTGCAACTACAGCACCAATAGAATAAGATACTTTTCTAAAACGTAGTAAAATATATAAGAATACTACAATTAAAGATCCTATAACTGCCCATAAAGCTGATTTTTTAATGTCATCTGCAATAGTAGGTTCTACTTTAATGTAACTCATTATAGTATTACTGTTTTTTTCAAAACCAGGCTTAAAGTTTTCATAAGTAGTTTCTCCTAAGTATGATTTTAATCCACTAAACAATGCTAATTGTACTTGTTCATCAACTTCCTGACCTTCTTCATCAATTTTAAAAACAGTTGTTATTTTTAATTGATTGTCTGTACCATAAGTTTTAACCTCTGGAGCACTACCAAAAGCATCTTTTAATTCAGTAGCTACTTTAGATGCATTCATTGGTTGATCAAAACGAACAACATAAGAACGACCACCTTTAAAGTCTACTCCTTGTTTTAATCCTATAGATAAGATAGAAATGATACCAGCAATAATAATACCACCAGAAATAAAGTATGCTATTTTACGTTTCTTTAAAAACTCAAAGTTTAAGTTGTTAAACCAATTTTTAGAAATGTTTGTATTAAACGTTAAATTAGTATTCTTAGCAACAGCGCTATCAACTAATAAACGAGTAATGAATATTGCAGTAAATAAAGAAGTAGCAATACCAATCATTAAAGTTAAGGCAAAACCTTTAATAGGTCCTGAACCAAAAACATATAATATAATACCAGTTAAGAAAGTAGTAATGTTTGCATCAAGAATAGCAGATAAAGCTCCTTTAAAACTAAATCCTTCTGTTACTGAAGATAATAAATCTTTACCACTAGCTAATCCTTCTTTTATTCTTTCAAAGATAATTACGTTTGCATCCACAGACATACCAATGGTTAAAATAATACCAGCGATACCAGGTAATGTTAACACAAAGCTATAAGACGCTAATACACCAAAAATAAACAAGATGTTTACTAATAAAGCGATATTCGAATATAAACCAGCTTTACCATAATATAAAATCATCCAGGCTAAAACTAATAAAATAGCTAAACCAAATGACCACATACTTCTGTTAATTGACTCTTCACCTAATGATGGCCCAACAACTTCTGCTTGAATTATACGAGCAGGAGCAGGTAATTTACCAGCTTTTAAAACTGTAGCTATATCTTGAGCTTCTTGCACTGTCATTGCTCCTCCTGATATTTGAGTACTTCCTCCAGTTATGGCTCCAGGTACTATAGGTGCAGTATATACATAATCATCTAAAACAACAGCTACAAATTTACCAACATTATCACCAGTCATTTTAGCCCATTTTTTAGAACCAGTACTGTTCATCATCATAGATACAACTGGTTTACTTAATTGGTCATAATCTTGTTTCGCATCAGCAATTACATCACCGTCAATTGCTGGTTTAGCATTTCTGTTAGATTTTATAGCATATAAACCAATTATTTCTGTTGTTTTGTCTTGAGATAAAACAGATTTATAATCCCATAAGAATTTTGTGTATTTTAAATTATTAGTTAATAAAGACTTAATTTCTTTTTTACCTAATAAACTATTCACCATAGCAGTATCAGAAACTTTTGCTTGTCCTATTAAAGAACTAGCTTGTGGTCCTTGAGCAAAGTTTGGAGATAAGTATGTGAAAAGACTTTTAGTAGCAGCAGTTTCACTTGAATCATCCGATACACCTAATAATTCTTCTTCTATATTTGATGTCTTTGTAGAATCCTTATCTTGTTCAGTAGTTTTTTCTTTTAATAACTCAGTAACTTTACTGTTAGCAGTTAATAAAAAGTTTTGGACATCTGCATTAGAGTGTACTTCCCAGAATTGTAATTCTGCAGTACTTGTAATTAGTTTTATAACACGGTCAATATCTTTTGCACCTGGTAATTCAATTTGAATTCTACCTGAAGTACCTATTCTTTGAATATTTGGTTGTACAGTACCAAACTTGTCAATACGACTACGTAGAACTTCAAATGAAGTATTAATAGATGTATTAATTTCGTCTTGTAAAACAACCTTAACTTCATTATTAGTGTTTTTGAAGTTTATTTTTTCTCTTAATAACTTATTTCCAAAAATAGAAGGATCACTTAATTTTAAATCATTAGCAGCGATAGTTTCAAATTGCTGGTAAAATAAATCTAAATAAGTGTCTTGAGAACTTTTTTGAGCTTCATCAGCATTTAATAATGCTTGATTAAACTTTTCATTCTTAGATTTGTTAGATAATCCTATTAAAATATCTTTAACAGATACTTGTATAATAGCATTAATTCCACCTTCTAAATCAAGACCTAAGTTTAGCTTTTTCTCCTTAACATCATTGTATGTAAATCCAGCAACGATCTCGTTATTAGCAACGCTATCAATGTATTTTTTTTCTGCATTTGCACGCGCTCTACCATCATCATTATTTTTCACGTAAGATTTGGCATAATCATTTGCTTCACCTTCTACCTTGTTGGCAAAAAATGTAAATGATAATTGGCCTAAACTCACTATTCCAAATAGGATAGCAAATATTTTAATAAGTCCTTTGTTTTGCATGTTCGATAATTTAAATCAAGTTCTTTTTTTTAAACGTGCAAATATAGCATAACAAACTACAATACCCAATTTTTTGTTGTGTTTATGAAATTATCAAGGGTTCTAACTTAAGTTTTGTTAACGAACTCTCATTTTTTTAAGAAAAATTTAATGATAGTAGAATTTTATAAAATAGAGTAAATAAAAAAGCAATCTCTTTTTAGAGATTGCTTTTTTATTCTTAAAGAAAGAAGACTTTAAACTCCTCTCTGTTTATTTATTTCATCTTGTAATTGTCTGCGTAATTTTTGTTCTTTTTCTATAGCTTTTTTACGATATAATTCAGATTCTTTTTCAATTTCTTCTAAATTTAATTTTGCTTCTTTTGTGAGGTTGTTTCCATTTTTGAATTTGTAGATGAAAAATACTAAGGCAAGAAGAAGGCCTAAAATAATTCCCCAAAGAATAGTGTTGTAGAAGCCTTTTTTTACTTGATTACCAAAAAGGGATATACTATCCTCTTTTGATGTTGAAATAGTTAAGTTATCATTTAAACTAGTAATTTCTTTCTTTAAAGAACTTATATTTTGCTTTTGTTCAACAATGGTTTTTTGTTTAGTTAAAACATCTTTCTTAATTGTAGCAATACTGTCTAAAATATTCTTTTGAAAACTAATAAATTCAGTTTTCTTTATCATTTTAAATTCATGCCAACTGTTTCCTTTTTTAAAGATTTTTAAAAATTGATTTTCAATAGTATTTGGCAATAATTCTACTTGTTTCTTTGATAGTTGTGTTTGAGCAATAATTGATATGCTGAAAAATAGGAAGAAAATAGTTTTAGAAAGTTTCATCAGTATAATTAAGATTTTAAATTTGATTTAAAAAAACCCAAACGTTTAAGTTTGGGTTTTTAGTATAAGCAAGGTTATTAAACTTATTTTACTTTATCTACGATTGCCTTAAAAGCATCTGGATTGTTCATTGCTAAATCAGCTAAAACCTTACGGTTTAATTCGATATTGTTAGCTTTTACTTTACCCATAAACTGTGAGTAAGACATTCCGAACTGACGTGCACCAGCGTTAATACGCATAATCCATAAAGAACGGAAGTTTCTCTTATTGTTTTTACGGTCACGGTATGCATAAAGCATTCCTTTTTCAACCGCATTTTTTGCTACTGTATAAACGTTTTTACGACGTCCGAAGTAACCTTTTGCAGCCTTCAAGATTTTTTTTCTTCTTTTTCTTGAGGCTACTGAATTTACTGATCTTGGCATAATTTAAATTGTTTTTGTAGTAGGCGATTACTTTCATAATTCTTTTAAATGCCTAACTCCATGGTTAATAATTACCTGTAATTAAATTTAATTATTTTAAATTTAATTGTTGCTTAATGTTAGCTTCATCAGATTTGTGTACTAATGTTGCATGTGTTAAGGCTAGCTTACGTTTTTTAGACTTCTTTGTTAAGATGTGACTTTTAAACGCGTGCTTTCTTTTAATTTTTCCAGTACCAGTTAACTTGAAACGTTTTTTGGCGCTAGATTTGGTTTTCATTTTAGGCATTTCTGTCTTTCGTTTTATCTTGCTTATATTATTGTATATTACATTAAAATGTAATCTATTTTGTCTTTTTAGGAGCAATAAACATAATCATACGTTTACCTTCAAGCTTTGGCATTTGTTCAACTTTACCATATTCTTCTAGTTCTTGAGCTAATTTTAATAATAGAATTTGCCCTTGTTCTTTAAAAATAATTGAACGTCCTTTAAAGAATACATATGCTTTTAACTTAGCACCGTCCTGTAAAAACTTAACTGCATGCTTTTTCTTAAACTCATAGTCATGCTCATCAGTCTGAGGCCCAAAACGTATCTCTTTAATAATGACTTTCGTAGCCTTAGATTTTAAAGATTTTTCTCGCTTTTTTTGTTCATACATGAACTTTTTGTAATCAATAATTTTACAAACAGGAGGTACTGCCTTAGGTGATATCTCTACCAAATCTAAACCTTGTTCTATGGCCATTTCTTTAGCTTTCGCTATGCCGTAAACACCTACCTCAATATTATCTCCAACCAAACGAACTTCATCAACGTATCTTATTTTTTCGTTGATTCTGTGTTGATCTTCTTTGATTACTCTTAATGGTCTCTTAGACCTTTTTCTTCTAATTGCTATGACTTATAAATTTAAAATTAGTATCTAGTTGTTTATGTTAAAAGGAACTAATGTTTTAGCTACTTCTTCTTCTATTAGAGAAATAAATTCTTCTATAGTAAATGTTCCAATATCTCCTTGGCCATGTTTTCTTACAGAAACAGTGCCTTCTTGTTCTTCTTTTTCGCCAACAATAACCATAAAAGGTATTTTGTTAACTTCAGCATCGCGAATCTTTCTTCCTGTCTTCTCGTTTCTATCATCCACGAGGGCGCGAATTTCGGAATTTTCTAACGAATTTAAAACTTTTTTAGTATATTTTTCATATTTCTCGCTGATTGGCAGTATAATAACCTGTTCTGGGGTTAGCCATAACGGAAAATTACCACCAGTATGCTCTAATAATACAGCAATAAACCGTTCCATTGAGCCAAAAGGAGCTCTATGAATCATTATAGGTCTGTGTTGTTCATTATCACTTCCTTTGTAATTTAATTCAAAACGTTCAGGTAAGTTATAATCAACTTGTATTGTTCCAAGTTGCCAACTTCTACCTAAAGCATCTTTTACCATAAAATCTAATTTAGGCCCGTAAAAAGCAGCTTCACCAGATTCTATGACATAATTTAAGCCTTTGTCTTTAGCTGCGTTTATAATTGCTTGTTCTGCTTTTTCCCAGTTTTCAACAGAGCCAATATATTTTTCTGGTTTTTCTGGATCTCTTAAAGATACCTGTGCTGTAAAATCTTCAAAACCTAAAGAACCGAAGACGTATAGTACAAGGTCAATTACATTTTTAAACTCCGAATCTAATTGGTCTGGAGTACAGAAAATATGCGCATCATCTTGTGTGAAAGATCTTACACGAGTTAATCCATGCAATTCTCCACTCTGCTCATATCTGTATACTGTACCGAATTCAGCATAGCGTACAGGTAGGTCTTTATAAGAAAAAGGTTTGTGGTTATAAACCTCACAATGATGTGGACAGTTCATAGGTTTTAATAGGTACTCCTCATCCATTTTGGGTGTTTTTATAGGTTGAAAACTATCTTCACCATATTTCTCATAATGTCCAGAAGTAACATATAAATCTTTTTGACCAATATGTGGTGTCATTACTTCTTGATAACCTGCTTTCTTTTGAGCAACTTTTAAGAAGTCTTGTAAACGATTACGTAATGCAGCACCTTTAGGTAACCATAAAGGTAAACCCTGACCAACTTTTTGCGAGAATGTAAATAACTCTAATTCTTTACCTAACTTTCTGTGATCACGTTTTTTAGCTTCTTCTAAAAGTTCTAAGTATTCAGTTAAAAGCTTTTGTTTAGGGAAGGAAATTCCATAAATTCTAGTTAGCTGACTGTTTTTTTCATCACCACGCCAATAGGCACCAGCAACGTTCATTATTTTAATAGCTTTTATAATTCCAGTGTTAGGAATGTGACCACCACGACATAAATCTGTAAAATCACTATGATCACAAAAAGTAATCTCTCCGTCAGTTAAGTTTTCGATTAGCTCAACTTTGTATTCATTGTCTTGTTCTTTATAATATGTTAGTGCATCTGCTTTAGAAATAGATCGCAACCTGAAATTAGCTTTCTCGCGAGCACGTTCTAAAAACTTTTTTTCAATTTTAGGGAAATCATTATCAGATATTGTTTCTTTTCCTAAGTCAACGTCATAGTAAAACCCGTTGTCAATAGCGGGTCCAATAGTTAGCTTTGCATTTGGGTAAAAATCTAAAATAGCCTGTGCTAATACGTGGGCAGATGAATGCCAAAAAGCCTTTTTCCCTTCGGTATTATCAAACGTGTATAATGTCAAAGATCCATCAGTGGTTAAAGGTGTTGTGGTTTCTACAGTTGAACCGTTAAAGTTTGCAGAAATGACATTTCTAGCAAATCCTTCGCTAATGTTTTTAGCAACAGCCATTGGGGTAATGTTACTTTCGAATTCTCTGACGCTTCCGTCTGGTAATGTGATTTTAATCATTCTTTGTTTTTTATTGTTTCCTTACAATTGGAAATTTCGAAATACAAAGATATCGTAAAAGACAATTTTGTACAATATATAATGTATAATAAGTTAAAAATAATTTAGATTGATTTTGTGTTTGGTGAAAAGTATGTATATGTAGGTTGTTGTGTTTATTAATGATAGTTTTTTTTGATTTTCAAAAAGATGTGACTTTATAAAAGGAGTTGTGTCATATTATATGTGTTAAGAAGATATATAATCCCTTTTTTATATTAAGTTCACTAATAAGTAAAAAGGTTTCTAGATTCATGATATCCCCAATATACGATAACGGAAACCTTTTTTAATTAGATAAAGTAGTTTTAAGATAGTATATAGTTTTTAAAGTTTGGTTGGATATGATTCTCGAGCGAAAGTTTGAGGTTTTTTCATGTTTTAAAGAGCGTGGTTGATTGTTTGGTGTTTGTTTCTTTAAGGGATTGGTTTGAGTTTAAAAAAAGGTTTTAAGAATGTGGTTTTTAAAATATTGTTATTAAGTGTTTTATGTTTTTTTAAAAAAAACATAAAAAAGGTTATTGTTATGTTAGAAAAGGGTTGTAGTTTTGCACCCGCTAAGGGGAATACGTAGTTATTTTCTTAGGTAAAAGTTCATTGAATGATTGTTATGTAGGTTTAAAGTTAAGGTTAAAAAATAATTAATTTTTCTTTGTTTAGGGATAAAAAAAGCTTGTATATTTGCAATCCGTTTTAGGTAACGAAGTTCATAATAAATATCGCGAAAAAAACTTTTCAAAAACATCAAATTTAATTTGG
>SIHP01000014.1 GCA_004762155.1 Flavobacteriaceae bacterium | reverse complement strand
ATGATATTGGATCTAATTCAGTTATCGTTACAGTCTCTGTTGAGCTACATGAATTACTTCCCGTTGCCGTAATTGTATACGTATCTGGTGGTAAATTTATAAACTGATTCGTTGTGATACTTCCTACCGTATTTGGATCTGGACTTATCGTATAACTTAATGGTAAGATTCCATTATCAGTCGCCGTCATCTCAATAATTCCTGAATCTGATCCTGAACAATTATTATTGTCTACTCCTACTGCTGTAAATACTGGAGTTATTGCTGGATCAACTGTTATTGTTCGTGTAATTATACAACCCGAAGTTACATCTGTTACAACTACCTCATAAGTACCAGTTGTTGTTACAGTATGATTTGTAGTTGTTGATACTCCTGAAATACTTCCAGTTGTCGTTGCAGGATCAGCAGTTGGTATAACACCATTAATTGTGTATGTAAAATCTCCAGCTGTTCCTAAATTAGCACCAGAAGTAATAGTAATACCGATAAGAGCATTAGGTGTACAATCTAAATTTTGTTCTATCGATAAACTAAAATCTAACTCGTCAAATATTGATCTAACTAAAGTACCACTAGTACAACCATTCGAATCTGTAATTTGGACTGTATAATCTCCTGTTGTTAAACTATCGAAAACGTAAGATGTGTCAGAAGTAAATATACTTGTTACAACTCCTCCACCATCATCTATAGAATATTGGTAAGGTGGTGTACCAGTACTTGCTGTTATTGTTATTGTTTTGTCTGTACCACAAGTACTTGTTACTGCACTCACTAAAGTTGGAGGTTGACTTACTGCTAATGCTTCAGGTCCTAATACAGTGGTACATGTATTACCATTGCTATCTGAAACTAAAACTTCTAAAGAAACTGGTAAAGTAGTATCTGTTACATCTGCATAACTTACTTGTATCATGTTTCCTACAACTGTTGCTGTCGATGCATTTGTTAATGATGATACTGAGTATGTATATGGAAGTGTACCTCCAGATGCATTTATATTTATTACCCCAGGTTGACTACAAGTAATATTATCACCTAATGAAAGACTACCAATTAGAGGTTGTGATTCTTCTATTTCATAATCAATACTACCCCAACTACATTCTGTAGATAGTCCTGAAGTTGCAGCAGGAATACTTAAAACAATAAAATATAAACCTTGTGGTAAACTTGATACTATTATAGGATCTGTATTAGTTTGACTTCCCGTTATTGGTATTGTTAATGGCGCATCTGTATTAGAATCAAATAATTCCCAACTAATAGTTTCACCTGTTAAAATTCCTGAAGTATCATTAATTGTAAAGGTTATTTCTCCATTGGCGCTTCCGTTACATTGTTCACTATCAACAACTCCAGTTATTAAAACGTCAGCAAATGATGTATCTACTGGATTATCATTTATTTCTATACAATCATCTGTTTCTATAAGGGTTCCTTTGGTATCTCTTACATAAAAATCATAAGGAACTCCTGGAACTAAACCTGTAAATTCATATGTATTAGGATCTAATGTGTTTGAAGGTAAACCTGCTGCAAATGAAAAATCGTTAACAGAAAACAAAAATGGCCCTGTACCTCCTTGTGCTTCAACTAAAACACTATATCCATCTGCACAATTTCCTTGTGGAGTAACAGTTACTACTATACCACTAACATTAAACGGTATTATATATTGACCATAACTTAAAATACATCTTGTATTTCCTAACCCACCTGATGCGTCAGATACACGTAAGACTGGATATACAATATCACCAGGGTTATAACCTCTAACTTGACCACTTGTTGATATAAAATCAACCCAAGTAGTACCATTATCAACACTATATTGTAATGTATGAGGGGCATAATCTGTTGGATCTATATTAATAAAATTAAATCCAGTATTTGCTGGATCTACAGCGTCACATGTTGGAGGTGGAACTCCTTGAATGTCCATAACTAAATCTACTGGATTAATTATAACAATAGATTCTGAGTCTGAACATCCTAAATTATCCGTAATGGTAACAGTATATGTATCTGCTGATAAGTTTGTAAAAATATATGATGTTCCCGTAAAACCTACTACACTATCAACTGTTGTAGATCCAGAATCTAATAATGTTATAGTATTTGGTAACTCTCCATCTGAAATATTAACTTCTACACTACCTGTGTCATTAAAACAAATAGGCTGTGTAGCTGTTAAAGCTATACTCACATTTGTTATTGCATCAATAACTATATCTTCAATTAAGAACTCACAATATCCAGTAGCTCCATTATTATCTCTAACATAAACATCATAAGTCCCTGCTACTTGAGAAATAGGATTGGTATTTGTAAATGTTCCATCTGCAGGTGTTCCTGCATTTGCTGCTGTTGTAGAATATACGTATGTTCCTGATCCTGTACCTCCTGAAGTTGTGACTAAAATTTCTCCATTTCCACAACTAGCATCTGTTGCGTCTGCTGTTGCTGTTAACTCTTCGTTAATAGTTGCAGTTTGCTGAGTAACTGTACATCCAAATCCATCTATAACATCTATTGTATAAGTTCCTGCTCCTAAACCTGTGAACGTATAACTTGAAGTTCCTGGTACTTGAGGTGCACCACTATTTAAAATAAATTGATAATCTCCATTTCCAGCGGTAACATCAACAAATATTTGACCATTTGTTCCATCATAACATACTGTTGGTGCAGTTGTAAATACAATTGGCACGATAGGATTAACAGTAATATTAAATGCTACTGATAAACATCCGTTAACATCTTGTGCTATAATTGTATGTGCTCCTGCTGCTACATCTGTAAATGATCCTGCTTGGAATGATCCTGCTCCATCTAATTGGAAAGTATATGGCCCTGTTCCGCCTGATCCACTTGGATCTATAGTTGCTCCTGTTGCTGGATTACAAGTTACTTCTTTACTAATTGTTCCACTTGCTAATACAACAGTTGGCTCATCTATTGTTACATTTCCTAAATCAACGGTACATGTGGTTCCTATTGTTGTTCTTATTTGAACATTATAAGTTCCTGCTAATAATCCACTTACTGTTACTGGACTTGTAGTCTCTCCTGTGGTAAATGTTGATCCTCCATCTGTACTATAATCAAATGTAGTTCCAAAATTAGTCGCACTAAATGTTAATGTTCCATCACTACTTCCGTTACATACTGCATCTGTACTTGCGGTTATTATTCCTTGCAATTCTTGATTCGCTGCTACCGTTACTACAACATCAACTGTACAATCACTTCCGTAATCTACTGTTACTGTATGATCACCTACTGCTAAATTATTAAACACATTTAATGATGGATTTATAACTGAATTTAACGTATACGTATAACTTGCATCTGTTGGCGTTATAGTGGCGTTTCCTGTTCCATCACAATTATAAGAAACACTATAAGTTAAAACAGGCTCAGTTGGTAATGCATCAATTGTTATACTTGTTAAACTTATCTCACATCCATTAGCATCACGTACAGTTAATACATAAGTATCTTCTGTCAAGTTATCATAAACTAAATCTGTACTATAAACTCCATTTAATCCATAACTAAATGGACTTGTTCCGCCTGTAGCTGCTACAAATGTTATCTCTCCATTTTGTAAACATGTATAATCCTCTGTTTGACTTGCACTTGAAACTATTGGATTTGGAGTACTGATTACTACGGTCTCTGATACTGATGGACATCCATTTCCATCGGTTACCTGAATCGTATAAGTATCATCTGCTAATCCTGTAAAACTTCTTATAACATCACTTGACGTTACTGTATTACTAAATCCTGTTAATACGGTTCCTGTTACTGTTAACGTATAATCTGCTACTCCATCTGAAATTGCTACACTTATACTTCCTGTATCTCCATCACAACTTGGTTGTGTTGCTGTTGAAACTGTACTTGGACTTGTGATTACTGAAACTGTTACTGTTTCTGTATAAATACACCCTAATCCGTCACGTACGGAAACATCATAATCTCCTGCAGTTGTTATTGTGAAAGTATCACTTGCGCCATAAGATGCTGCTGTTGTTGTTGCAACTACTGAATATTCATATGCTGTACTTGTATCTCCGCCTGATCCGCTTACTACAATACTTCCATCATTACACGTAATATTAGTTATAGTACTAGATCCTTGTAATTGCGTATTAATGGTTACCGTTGACACTACTGATACACAACCAAATCCATCTCTTACTTGAACATCATAATCTCCAGGTACTAAACCTGTAAATGTATAATCTGTGTCTGTTGTTGGGCTTGGGATCTCCCATGTAGTTCCGCCATCTATACTGAAATTGTAATCACTTCCTGATCCACTTGCTCCAGTTACAACTATTTGTCCGTTACTTCCATCATAACAAGCAGTTGGTACTGCTGTATGTGTTGGATTTACTGATGGATCAACTATTATATTAATTGCTGCTGATAAACATCCGTTAACATCTTGTGCTATAATTGTATGTGTTCCTGCTGCTACATCTGTAAATGATCCTGCTTGGAATGATCCTGCTCCATCTAATTGGAAAGTATATGGCCCTGTTCCGCCTGATCCACTTGGATCTATAGTTGCTCCTGTTGCTGGATTACAAGTTACTTCTTTACTAATTGTTCCACTTGCTAATACAACAGTTGGCTCATCTATTGTTACATTTCCTAAATCAACGGTACATGTGGTTCCTATTGTTGTTCTTATTTGAACATTATAAGTTCCTGCTAATAATCCACTTACTGTTACTGGACTTGTAGTCTCTCCTGTGGTAAATGTTGATCCTCCATCTGTACTATAATCAAATGTAGTTCCAAAATTAGTCGCACTAAATGTTAATGTTCCATCACTACTTCCGTTACATACTGCATCTGTACTTGCGGTTATTATTCCTTGCAATTCTTGATTCGCTGCTACCGTTACTACAACATCAACTGTACAATCACTTCCGTAATCTACTGTTACTGTATGATCACCTACTGCTAAATTATTAAACACATTTAATGATGGATTTATAACTGAATTTAACGTATACGTATAACTTGCATCTGTTGGCGTTATAGTGGCGTTTCCTGTTCCATCACAATTATAAGAAACACTATAAGTTAAAACAGGCTCAGTTGGTAATGCATCAATTGTTATACTTGTTAAACTTATCTCACATCCATTAGCATCACGTACAGTTAATACATAAGTATCTTCTGTCAAGTTATCATAAACTAAATCTGTACTATAAACTCCATTTAATCCATAACTAAATGGACTTGTTCCGCCTGTAGCTGCTACAAATGTTATCTCTCCATTTTGTAAACATGTATAATCCTCTGTTTGACTTGCACTTGAAACTATTGGATTTGGAGTACTGATTACTACGGTCTCTGATACTGATGGACATCCATTTCCATCGGTTACCTGAATCGTATAAGTATCATCTGCTAATCCTGTAAAACTTCTTATAACATCACTTGACGTTACTGTATTACTAAATCCTGTTAATACGGTTCCTGTTACTGTTAACGTATAATCTGCTACTCCATCTGAAATTGCTACACTTATACTTCCTGTATCTCCATCACAACTTGGTTGTGTTGCTGTTGAAACTGTACTTGGACTTGTGATTACTGAAACTGTTATTGTTTCTGTATAAATACACCCTAATCCGTCACGTACGGAAACATCATAATCTCCTGCAGTTGTTATTGTGAAAGTATCACTTGCGCCATAAGATGCTGCTGTTGTTGTTACAACTACTGAATATTCATATGCTGTACTTGTATCTCCGCCTGATCCGCTTACTACAATACTTCCATCATTACATGTAATATTAGTTATAGTACTAGATCCTTGTAGTTGATCGTTTATCGTTGATGTTGATACTACTGATACACAGCCTTTACCATCTCTTACTTGAATATCATAATCTCCAGGTACTAAACCTGTAAATGTATAATCTGTGTCTGTTGTTGACGTTGGAATTTCCCATGTAGTTCCGCCATCTATACTAAAATTATAATCTCCATCTCCTGTTAATGCTGAAACTACAATTTGTCCATTACTTCCATCATAACATGCTGTTGGTACTGCTGTATGAGTTACTGCTTCTGGCGGATCAATAGTAATAGTGTATGGTGTACAATTAACTTGATTGATAGACATGTTAACATTATCTATAAAATTACCAACTGTAGTTCCACCAACTGCTGAAATTGCTTCAAAAGATATAATAGTTGTAGACTGACCAGCAGGAACGGTATAGGTACCTGAATAAGAACCCCATGCTGTATTACCATCGCTCATTATTGTTTCTGAGAACGTAGTTGAATTTAAACTTCCACCTATTCTAACTCTTGCTACATCTACACCTGATCTACCTCTATGATCTACAGACCAGCTTAAAATATCACCTGGTCTTGTACAAAATTCTTGATATAATGAAGAAGGCTGATTCGCATTTAATTCTGCATGATTATTTCCGTCAGAAGAAGTTACACTATTAAAACCATTAAACCATATTTCAATTATATTATCTGTCGCTGTAGTTTCCCAACCTGGAATAGAATTTTCTTGAACTGGCCTCCAACGTGTTGTTGTTTCTACTGGATCTTCAAAACTACCATTAACAAAAGGATTTGTTGAACAACCACACTCTGTACAGTTACTATCATCTCTAATACTTATAGAATATGTACCAGATGTTAAACCAGAAAATACAGTTGATGTTTGCCAAGTTGCTCCATCGTCTATACTGAATTCATATTGAGAAGTTCCTCCTGTTCCTACTACTGTAATTGTTGCTGTTCCATCTGTTAAACAAGAAGTTTCTGTAACTATAGTTCCTGTTACCCCTAAAGGTTCTGGTTCTGTAATAGTTACCGTTCCTAAGGGCACTTCACATATTGTAGAACCTGAAGTTTCACGAATAACAATATCATAAGTATCCGCACTTAAACCTACAATTCTATATGGATTATCTGCGGTTTCAGACCAACTTGTTCCTCCATCTGTAGAATATTCATAAGTTGTACCTTCTAAGTTAACAGCTTCAATGGTTACACTACCGTTATTTGAACCATTACATTCAGAATCAGTTTGTGCAAGAATATTTCCTGTAAAACTTTGATTATCTTGTATTGTTACTACAAAATCTGTGGTACAATCACTACCATAATCAATAGTTATCGTATGATTACCTACTGTTAAATCATTAAATATATTGGATGTTTGAGTATTTGAATTTAATGTGTACGTATAACTAGCATCAGTTGGAGTAATTGTTGCATTTCCAGTTCCATCACAATTATAATCTACTGAATAATTAAATGTTGGTTCAGTAGGTAAAGCATCTATAACAATAGTTGTTAAACCTAACTCACAACCATTATCATCGCGTACAGTTAACACATAAGTACCTTCTGTCAAGTTGTCATAAACTAAATCTGTACCATATATTCCATTTACTCCATAACTAAATGGACTTGTTCCACCCGTAGCTGCTACAAATGTTATCTCTCCATTTTGTAAACATGTATAATCCTCTGTTTGACTTGCACTTGAAACTATTGGATTTGGTGTACTGATTACTACTGTCTCCTGTACTGATATACATCCATTTGAATCTGTTACCTGAATTTCATAACTATCATCTTCTAATCCTGTAAAATTTCTTATTACATCACTTGACGTTAAGGTATTTGTAAATCCAGTTCCAGTTCCATTTATTACTAAAGTATAATCTGCTACTCCTTCTGATATAGTTACACTTATTGACCCTGTGTTCCCATCACAATCTGGTTGAGTTGCTACAGATGTTGTTACAGGATTTGCTATTAAACTTACTGAAACTGTCTCCGTATATACACATCCTGATCCATCTCTTACCGAAACATCATAATCTCCTGCTGTTGTAATTGTAAATGTATCATTCGTACCAAAAGATGGTGCTGTTGTTGTAGCAACAACGGAATATTGATAACTTGTACTAGTATCCCCTCCAGATCCACTTACAACTATACTTCCATCATTACAGGTAATATTTGTAATTGCACTTGATCCTTGTAATTGATCATTTATTGTAGCCGAAGAAACTGTTGACTCACAACCACTTCCATCCTGTATTAATACTTGATATGTACCAGGTATTAACCCTGTAAATGTGTAATTTGTTGCTGTTGATGGCGTTGGTGTTTGCCATGTAGTACCATTGTTATTACTAAATAAAAATGGTCCAGTTCCAGCATCTGCTGTAACTACTATTTCACCATTGCTTCCATCGTAACATGTTGTTGCTGTAGCTGTATGACTAACTATAGATACTGCATCTACTGTAATACTAAAAGGTGTTGATTCACAATTATTATCATCTCGTACTCTTATTTCATATGTAGCTGCAGATAAATCCGTAAATAAATCACTTGTTTGAAAAGTTCCTCCATCAATACTATATTCATATGGAGGTGTTCCTCCACTTCCACTTGCTTCAATAGTTGCTCCTGTCGCTGGATTACAAGTAACTAATTTAATAATAGTTGCATTTGCAACAACTAATGTTGGTTCATTAACAGTTACAGTAATTGTTTCTGAACAAGTTCCTAGACTTGAATCTGGACTAACAACAATAGTGTTTGAACCTTGAGACAAACCACTAATTGTTAATGGGCTAGTTGTTGATGTAACAGCAGTTGCTCCATTTACACTGTAAGAAAATGAACTTCCAAAATTAGTAACTTCTATTTCTATAGTACCATCTGATCCTCCATTACATGATGTATCAGTTGAATTACCCGTTGAGACTGCCGTAAACTGTTGATCAGAAAAAATATTTACAAATACTTCCTTGTCACAAGCCCTATCTGCTCGTACAGTAAACAATCTTGGTAAAGCTGGATTTACATTTGTAAACACATTTGAAGATTGAATTCCTCCTTCATTACCATCCATAAAATAACTGAATGTTAATGTTGATGCTGTATCAGGATTTAATGTTACAATAGCATTACCATCACAATCATAAGTAACTACACCAGTAAAATCTGGTATAATTTCTAAAGGATCAATTGTAATTGTTCCAACATCAAATATACATGCAGGGTTATTACGATCTCTTACTGTTAATACATATGTATCAGCTCCTAAATTTTGTCTTAATCTTTGAGAACTATAGTTTCCATTTATTCCGTATTCATAATCATTATTAGGATCGCCAACATTACCTCCAGTTGCTTGAGTAAATTGAATTATCCCACCTGTTTCTTGACCACAAGATATATCTTGTGCTAAACTTGCTGTTGAAACAATTGCAGTTGGGGCAGAAATATTAATTGGACCAACAGAATAAGCACAAGAGGTTGATCCTTTTGTTGCTCTAATATCTATGGTATAATCTGCAGCGGCTAAACCAGTGAATGAACCAGAGAAATCATATGTTGTTCCACCATCAATACTATATTCTAAAGTGTAACCTAATAAAGGACCATCAATGGCTACTGTAATAGTACCATCATCAACTCCATTACATGTTACATCTGTAGATGATTCTGTAAATTGTAAATCATCTTCTAAAATAATATCAACAGGAGATGAAATTATTGAACAATTGTTATCATCAATAACCACGAATTCATAAGTACCTTCTTCTCCATCTGGAACAGTAAAGGGAGTAGTTGTAATAAAATCAGAAATATCACTAACATTTGTATATGAGATAGTTGTTCCTGTTCCTGTGTATGACCAAACTGCTAAAGTATAAGTTGGTGAACCTCCTCCTGGTGTAATTGTAATTTCACCATCTGTACAATCAATATCTTTTGTAGTTACCGCTGTTATTGTTAACTCATCAGGTTTAGTTATTATAATTTGATCAGAATAACTACACTCCGCTGTTGTAACTTGTACTGTATAAGTATCTTCATCAGATACTGTAAAGGTATTTGTTCTATCTGAAGAAACATTTGGTGTACCTACTGTATTATTTGAACTATCTATTAAAGTATATGTATAAGGACCTGGGATATTTGTGTTTATCTGAACATCAATTTCCACTGAAGTACTTTCACATAAAACCGGATTAGAAGAAATATCAACATCAATATCTATAGAGTTAACTGAGTTATTTAAATATTCATATACACATGATGTATCATCTGCTTGTATATAAATATCATAATTACCAGCTGTAGTAACATCAAAAACATATGTAGTTTCTCCTGATGAAAGTGGTTGGTATGCTGTATCTGCAGGTGTACCACTTCCAGATGTTACTATTGCATATTCATAATCTGTTGGAACTCCTGAAATTGTAATGCTTCCTGCATTGCCACAAATTATATCTTCTATATCAATAGTAGGATTAATTGTTGCCTTAAAAACATTAAAATAATATCTATTAAAACAACCTCCATCTTCTGTTATCTCTAATCTATATTGTCCTGCATCAGAAAAATCTCTTATTAAATCATTTACACCTGTAGTTACGTCTTCCCAACATGTACTTGTTAAAACAGGACAACTTGGATCTGCATCTGGTGTACAAGAAGAACTTAACATCTGCCATTTTACTGTAGAAGTTGAAGAAGTTGTCTCCCCTGAATTTAAGGCAACAAAATCGGTATCACCACACAAATACATTTCTAATAATTGTGTATTATCATTAGGACATGTTCTTACATTATCAGCAAAAGATAATAAAGGATTTACTCCTGAACCAAATGCTATTACTTCTATAACTTCATCTGTACTAATACATCCTGAACTTGCTGCTGCTGTTTTAATTACTGTATATGTATCAGTTGTAGTAACAACTATTTCTCTTGTAGAACCTAAAAAAACACCAGCACTATTTGTCCATGAATATGATTCAAAACCATCTCCTGCAGTTAAAGTTAAAGAAGCAGTACATAAAATCTCTTCTCTTTCATAAGTACATGAACTAACATCTACTAAAAAGTTAGATGATCCAACAACACCAAAATTACATGAATCAAGTGATGAAAAACTTTCTTCACCATCTATTATTGAACCTCCTCTAATACCTTCATAAGAAGCAAAGGCTTGATTTTCAATCTCATTAGAACATACATCTCTTAAATCATTACAATCAGTAACTACTTGTACGTTAATTCTAATATTATGAATTGCACCTCCTTCTAGTACTAAAGAGTTATCTACAGAAAGTTCTAACTCGGCTCTAAAATCATTTGCAGCACTTGGTGGATCATATGATAAAATTGTTACATCATCTGGTAATTCAATTGCATATCTTGTACCATCTGGTGCTACGGAACCATTAGGTGCTGTAGTAGTTAATAAATCTACATTTTTTGGTAATCTATCTGTTATTATAGTATTCTCTGCATCATCTGTACCTATGTTTTGAAAACTTATATCATACCATAATTGACTTCCTAAAGTTACATCTGTTCCACTTAAATCATCGCCTGCTCCATCATCTATAGTTTTTACTAACTGAATTTTTGGTTCAATTATTTCTACTGTCATGGCATTTAAAAAAGGCCAATAAACATCTCCATTTGTAGTATATCTTATATTTATAGAGGTCTGCTCGTTGGTTATAACAGAATTACTAGGATTGTCTAAATCAAATAAATCAACATCAAAACCTAACGTATTTTCACTAGCTGGATCTCTTGTTGTTACATAATTATCATACTGAGTTATACTTCCATTGAAAAAATTATCTACTGGATTTGTTGTTGTGGTAAAAATATCATTATAATTACCAGAAGCATCTTCTATTTGAAAATTATCTCCATCTATAAAATTATCTCCTTCTAATGCAGCTGTTAACAACTGTACTCTTACAGGTGCTGGATTTCCTGGATCTGATCCCACAGGAATTGTTGTAAAACCAGAAAAAGTGACATCAGTATCATTTGATCCATCAATAGTAGAAAATCCATCAAAAATTGAAACATTTTTATTTGATTCTATCTCATTCTCATAAATAACAACCATTACCCAACCAGCTGCTCCCCCCAAACCATTGTCTTCATCTAAACCTACAGTAGCCCTAATATTTGCCGCGTAATAATCCCCATTAGGATCAGTTAAACCCGATACATCTGCAGTTATATCTTTAAAACAAACATAAGGTCTTTGTGTTGAAATACCATCATTATAAATGATCTCGTCAGCTGTAATAGGATCGTAATCTTGACCTGGTAATTTAAATTGAATATCATCAAAACCAGAGTTTGGGCTCCCTTGATTATCCCATGAATCATAAGGGTAAATTCCTGCCCAATATAAACCTGCATATACTACTCTAGAACAGGTAGGTAAACTTAAAGAAGATTTACTCGATGAAAATGTTGAACCACTACCAGTTATACCATCTGCGTCATCAACATCTATATAATCCATATAGAAATTACCATTATTAAGAACATAATATGATGTTCGGGTACCGCCACCGCCGCCGCCGCCGCCTGTGCGTACTTCTTCTAAATAAATATCAGAATTATAAGAAACATCAGGACCATGATCATATGTGTATGAATTAGCAAAAACATCAACAATATCAAAAGTATAAGTTCTTGTTCCTCCACCACCTCCAGTACTATAACCAGCGCCTAAATAATAATCCCTCGTTTCATCTGAATCTCTATTTAATATATTATTTCCAATAAATGTAATATCCCCCCTAACATTTATACCACCTGCACCTAACCTTTGTGTAAAAGGTGTATCTGCAAGGCGTTTTTCCATTAAATTATTAGCTGGAGTCTCACTAATTTTTCTTGATTGTATGTCTTTAGAAACAATCTTTTGTAAGTCTGGGCTTTCTTGAGAAAAACTTACAAAAACTTGAAAAACTACTAGTAAACTAAAAAGTATCTTTCTATTCATATATGGGGTTTTTGAATATACTATCTTTATCTTATGTGTATTATACTTTTACGATCGTAATAAGAATTGTTTAAATTATTATTATACAATCGTATTATTTCTGCTCTATCATTCGTACTATGAATGTATACGTGTCGGTATCCTGTCTTTGGATTAATAAAATAATCCGCATTAATATTGTCTGCTCTAAGCTCAGATAAAAATTTATCTGCATAGGCTTTTTTACCATAAACATTTACTTGTAAGTAATAACCTGTATCCAATCCTTCAGTCATTGCCATGGTTCTTACTCTTGCTCTAGGTTGACTTTTAGGCTCTGTATATGTTTCTCCTGCAGCGCCTAATGTTATTTTAACAACATACACAGGATCTTTATATGGAGATTTTTCTACCTGAATATCTATTTCATTTGTGTTGGTACCTTCTCTTCCACCTTCTCTTCCGCCATTTACTTCTTCTACTTGTTTCTCAGCATCAACTTTTCTTCCATACCTATCTACATAAACATAAAAGAATTTTGATTTTGGATCAAACACATACCTAACTTTAATTTTTCGCTTTTTATAAGAATTAACAAGAGCAATAGCCTTTTTTCTATCCTTAAATAAATCAACGGCAACATAATACATAGTACCTGCACCACCAGTATTTCTTCTTGTTATTGTTTTTTTCCTCCAAGGTTTAGCTTTACTTCTTCTTAAAGTAGTATCTAAAACTTCTTTTGGTTTAGTAGGTTCTATTACTTTTTCCCTAATTATTTCAATCTGCTTTGGTTGATTTTTAAGTAATCTTAGAACTTCATCTACTTTTTTGTTTAAAATATTAATAGAATCTTGTGCTCGCTGAACTTCATCTGAAAGATCATTATGTTCAGGATCTTCATATTCAGGTTCTACTATCTTAGTTGGTTTTATTTCTGGTTCATCATTAGGCAATAATATATCTATTGTAGGTTTAGAACTTCCACTTATACGACTTCTTGATCTTCTACCCAACTTATATAAAAGTCCTACTTCATTGGTTCCTCCTAGATTATCTCTTTTCTCATAGGCAAAACCAATAGATAATTTATCGGAAAGGTTAACACCAATACCAGCGTTTAAGCCAAAAAGATTATCATAACCAACTTTAAGCCAACCTGCTTTAGGTAAATTAACCATGGCATTACCAGCATAAGAAAAACCATCAACCTTAGAACGTCTTGCAACACCAAAAAACCTTAAATCTGTTTTTTTAAGTAAGCCACTCATATTTTCTAGTGTAGTTCCATACCCAAAATGGGCAGATATTGTTTTATCTGCAAAAGATGTTATAAACTCACTACTTTTTAAATTAAAATCTGCTAAGTTTTCAAAAAATAAACCTGCATAAAACTTACCATATGTATAAGTTATAGCTGGTTGAAAGTTAACAATTGGTATATCTTGGAAATTACTTACAACTTCGTCTTCTCCTTGAGTAATTACATTTTGACTGTTAATACTTCTTCTACTATAGAAGAAATTAAATCCAAATGTTAAGCTACTTTTTGCCCCCATTTGAATTTGGGTTGCATAATTAACAATTGCACCAAAGTCTTTAAAAACCCCTATTTCTTGTTGAAAAACAGCAATACCTGCCCCAGTATTTGTTCTCATTTTTCCCGAATAGCTTAAAATATGTAAACGTGAAGCATCATCAAACTCTATGTTTGCACTTCTTACAATAGCCTCAAAGGTTTTATCTTCTCTATATAAAACAGAAAAAGTTGGGATCGTTAAAAACCCATTAAACTTCATAAAACTTCTTGAAGAAAACCCATTATATTCATCCTCTCCATTGCTAACTTGAGCAATTGAGCTACTAAATGAAAATAATAAAAGTACATATAATGTAATTTTCTTTACCATAAATTTAATTTATCATTCTAAAACAGAAATTGTTCCTGCTTTGATTAAAATATCCTCTTTTATAACTTTAAAGTAGAATAACATTCCTGCTTTAATATTATTGTCCTCAGGCCAATTATTTTGATAATCTGTTGTATTCACAACTTCATTTCCTCTTGAATTGTATATAATTACCGTAACATCTGTTTGAAAAGCAAACTTGTTAGGTATTTCCCATGTATCGTTTACATTATCTCCGTTAAATGGTGATATAATATTTGGTATAATGAAGCTACCATCATCAGCAACAACTTCTACCTCTTTCTCCACTTGACACTCTCCTACACTACCTATTAATGTAAAAACACCAATACTATTAACATCTAATACATCATTTGTAGATAATAAATCTCCATTCTCATTATACCATTCGTAAGAATCTGCACCTGTAGCAGTTAGTGTTGTTGATTCTCCTACAACCAAAACAGCTGTTGTAGATGGACTAACCTCTAAAACAGATTCATCAAATTCAACTATATCTATAATCGCTGTATTTGTTTGACACCCAAAACCTTCGTAAGTCACATAGTAACTACCTATTTCAGAAACATCTACATTAGAAATATCTACAACATCTAATACTTCATCATCTTTAAACCAAACGTAATTATATCCTGTTAAAACATCAATAGACAAATTTATAACGCTACCTGTACACAATTTATTTGAAGTAGATGAAGAAACTATTTCTAAATCTGCTGATAATAAAACTTCTATCTGTTCAGATGTTGCATCTAACAAACTAGAACCTCCACCAACAGAAATATACAAAGAGTACATGCCATTATCTTCATACGAGCTCAAGTTATATTCTTCTAAAGTTGCATCTGTTATTGGAAGCCCTTCTATAAACCACTGAAAACTAAACTCATCTTCTTGTGCTTCTGACAAACTATATTCTAAACCATCCGAAGCTGTTGCAACAACACTCAATATACTTAAGTTAGTTGTTTCAACATTACACTCTACATAATCAGTGCCTTGTCTTATAGAAATAGACAAAGAATTTATAGACAAAACAGTTATTTTCTGAGAAATTGCTGACACTGGACATGAAGAAGAAGAATCTGTTATCTCCACAAAATACTCTCCTGCAGAAGTTATATTTATTTCAGACTGCGTATTTGCTGTCCTAGCTCCATCTTGATCATACCATTGATAAGACAATGAAGAAGAACTTATATCTGTTGTTGCTTGCCAAACAATTGTTTCAGTAGGCAAAATAACAATAGTTTCACCTACAACTATCCCATCTGCTTCATTAACAATTATCGCATCAAAACCAGCATCTTCAAATGGCTCTACGACAACATTTTGTGATCTTGACGGGCACCCTCCAGAACTTATAAGTTCTAAATGATACGTACCAAATTGATCAGCATCAGCTGTTGTATAAGTAGGTGTATAAGAATTTAAACCTGTAATTAATTCGTCATCCTTATACCAGTTATATGTGTAAGAATTATCATCAATACTAGCCACTAAATCATATGTTTCATCTGAACATATAGAAACAATATTTTCACCTAAAATACTTACATCATCAACACTAACTGTATTAACAATCGTTTTATTAGATGCAGGATTTGCTTCGTCAGAATCGGTACATTGTCCCATTGAAAAACGCGCATAATATTCTCCTGCCTGTGAGACTTCTAAAGTTCTACCTGTCTCTCCTGCTATTGGTGTATCATTTAAATACCATCTAAAATCATAGTCATCAAAAGCTGAATTACCAGCAACATTTAATTCTAAGGTTACTGACTCTCCATCACATATATCTGCATTACCACCTTGATTTATACTTAAGCCAATATCAGGACGAAAATAGGCTCCAAAAGGATCAGATTCTGGACTTTCCATAGCGGGTTCATCAGAAACTATTTTAATCCTATAACTACCTCCATAAATATCCGTGTCGTTAAAGAATATATTTGAAGTTATATTGTTAAATGTAAAATTTTCTCCTGTAATAGTCGCTAGCTCTTTAGTTTCACCAACATTAAATTCACCATCTGGATTAGATAATATAACTTTAAATTGATTATCTACATCAAATGGAGCACCACTAAAAGAAAACAAAATACCATATCTGTTAGAACTACTACTTGCACAAACGAAAGAAACTGGGGTAGTATCTGTTTCAGACACGACTAGCTCAGGTTTTTCCAACGTTTGTGAAAATGTACCTAAGCTACAGAACAATACAATAAAACCTAAAATAACTTTTAGGGCAAAAGGGTTGTAGTTACTACGCATAATAGATGGGGACTATTAAGTTGTAAAATTATTGATTACATGCAAATATAGTTAAAATATTATTTATTTATTTTAACTATTTTATATTTACATTCATATACTTTATTATAAATATATGCGTTATTTTTACAAATTATGTGATAAAGTTAATTTTTTTTTTGAATGCTCAAAGAATTCTTACTGTTTTTTTTTATTTTTAATAGCTTTTGCTATGCTCAAACTGGGGGTGAAGAAACATTTTTAATACTAAACACCTCTACTTCAGCAAGACAAACCGCCTTAGGTGGTAAAGTTCTTACTTTAACTGATAATGTAAATCAACCTACATGGAATCCTGCTACAATAAATTTAGATTTAGACAAACGTTTAAGTGCTAATTACACTAGTTATATTGGAGGTATTAGTATGGGATCTATATCTTATGCACATAGATTTAACAGAAGGTCCAATACATTTCATACGAATTTGAAGTATATTAATTACGGTTCTTTTATAGAAGCTAATGAAACAGGTGAAGAAACAGGTACTTTTAATGCTAGTGATATGATTATATCATTGGGTTATGCATATCAAATCCCAAAAACAGATTTTTTCATAGGAGCTAATATTAAGTTTATACATTCTAGTATTGCTGGATATACCTCTTCTGGTATTGCAGCTGACTTTGGTTTTTTATACTATAATAGGTACAAACCTTATAGAATAGCTATAGTTGCTAGAAATTTAGGTACTCAAATAACAACATATAATGGTACACAAGAAAAATTACCTTTAGAAATAGCTATTGGCGGCTCTTATCAATTAGAAAACGTACCTCTTAGGTGGTATGCTACTATTGATAACCTACAAAAATGGAATATTGCAGTAGCAAATCCTTCTAATCAAACTAGTGATTTAGAAGGAAATATTACTAGTGAAAGTATTTCTTTTTTTGATAATGCCTTTAGACATGTTTCTTTTGGTGCTGAATTATTTCCTGAAAGTGCTATAAATTTAAGACTTGGCTATAATTTCAGACGAGGAAGAGAATTACAAATTCAAAATGTTAGATCTTTTGGTGGGCTTTCTTTTGGTTTTGGACTAAAGATGAATAACATCACTTTAAATTATGCTTATTCTAAATATCATTTAGCATCAAACACAAGTACTTTTAGCTTAGAAATTAATCTAAACAGAAATGCAAGAAATAAAATACCTAAAATATATTAAACATATTATATTAATTCAGGTATTTAGTACCTTTGCATTCAATAACATTTTTATTAATGACTAAAAAAATTACCATTGCCATAGATGGCTTATCTTCTACTGGAAAAAGTACAATAGCTAAAAAAATATCCAAAAAATTAGGATACATATATGTAGATACTGGTGCAATGTACAGAGCGGTAACTTTATATGCTATGAATAAACACTATATAACTAGCGATACTTTTGAAGTAGAAAAACTAATACTTGATCTACCTAAAATAGATGTTTCATTTAGATTTAACGAAGAACTTGGCTTTGCTGAGATGTTTTTAAATGATGTAAATGTAGAAAGAAGAATACGATCTTTAGAAGTCTCTAAACTTGTAAGCCCTGTTGCTGCTATCTCTGAAGTTAGAAAGAAATTAGTAAAATCTCAACAAGAAATGGGTAAGAATAGAGCAGTTGTTATGGATGGAAGAGATATAGGAACTGTCGTTTTTCCTGATGCTGAATTAAAACTATTTATGACAGCTTCTGATGATAAACGTGCCACCAGACGTTATAAGGAATTATTGGACAGAGGTGATAATGTTAATTTTAAAGAAATATTACATAATGTTCAAGAAAGAGATAGAATTGACTCTGAACGTGAAGATTCACCTTTAGTGAAGGCGGATGATGCTATTGAAATAGATAATTCTAATATGGGATTGGAAGAACAATTTGAAAGAATATTATCTTTAGTTGAACAAAGAATAAATGATTAATTATTTATGTAATTTCTTTTTCACCACTATACTCAAATCACCTTATTCCGTACCTTTTATTTGATTTTTTAAAACACGCGATTCTCAGACGTTATTCAAAAAAACACAAACAACTAAAAAACAACACATTAAAAAAAAAAACAAAACTATAAAACACTTAAAAACAATAACTTAACCAAACCTTAAAACTGAATGTTTTTTTTCATAAAAAAATAGTTTTATATTTATATATAACTAAAAACTATTTTTTATGAAAAATCTATTATCGATTTCGGAAATTAACATTTTATCAAAAGGTGAGCAGCAAAAAATAAAAGGAGGAGCAAGTTTAGATCCTACTAAATGTAGTTGTAGTTGCTCGGGAAGTATTGTCGGTCCTTTTTATTGTTCTCAAATAATGGGATGTCTAGATGTTTACACATGTAATGATAATACTATTTAAATACAAAAACCTCTAGTTAAAAAACTAGAGGTTTTATTTTTTATCTGATTTAAAGATTACACTCTTTCAATCCTAGCTCCAATAGATTTTAAACGAGCTTCTATATTTTCGTAACCTCTATCTATTTGTTCTATATTATCAATAATACTCGTTCCTTTTGCTGATAAAGCAGCTATTAACAAAGAAATTCCAGCACGAATATCTGGTGATGTCATTTTAGTTGCTTTTAATGTTGATTTAAAATCATGACCAATAACAGTTGCTCTATGCGGATCACATAAAATAACCTTAGCGCCCATATCAATCAATTTATCAACGAAAAACAAACGGCTTTCAAACATCTTTTGATGAATTAAAACAGTTCCTTTTGCTTGTGTAGCAACAACCAAAACAATACTCAATAAATCTGGTGTAAATCCTGGCCAAGGTGCATCAGCAACTGTTAAAACAGATCCATCTATGTAATTCTGAATCTCATAACTTTCTTGTTCAGGAATAAAAATATCATCATTTCTTCTTTCTAATTGAATTCCTAATTTTCTAAATACTTCTGGTATTTGACCCAAATCTTTCCAGCTAACATCTTTAATTGTTAATTCAGAACGAGTCATGGCGGCAACACCAATCCAACTACCAATTTCAATCATATCAGGTAAAATACGATGTTCGCATCCTCCTAACTTCTCTACTCCTTCAATAGTTAATAAATTAGATCCAACACCTGTTATTTTTGCTCCCATGCTATTCAACATTTTAGATAACTGTTGAATATAAGGTTCACATGCGGCATTATAAATTGTTGTTTTTCCTTTTGCTAAAACTGCAGCCATAATAATATTTGCAGTTCCTGTTACAGAAGCTTCATCTAACAACATATCAGTACCGTGTAACTGCTCTGCTTCTACTCCATAAAAATACTCTTCTTTATTGTAGCGAAAGGTTGCTCCTAAACGAATAAAACCCTCAAAATGTGTGTCTAAACGACGACGGCCAATTTTATCTCCTCCTGGTCTAGGAATGTATCCTTTTCCAAAACGAGCTAATAAAGGTCCAACTATCATAATAGAACCTCTTAAAGAACTTCCATCTCTTTTAAATTCGGCAGATTCTAAATAGTTTATATTAATTTCATCAGACTGAAAAGAATAAGAATTTGATGATAGTTTCTCTACTTTAACTCCTAGTTCTTTTAAAATAAAAATTAGCTTATTAACATCTATAATATCTGGAACATTGTTAATAATTACTTTTTCTGAAGTTAATAAAACTGCACAAATTACTTGTAATGCTTCATTTTTTGCTCCTTGAGGTGTTATCGATCCTTGTAACTTATGCCCTCCTTCTATTTTAAATGATGCCATTTATCTTTTACGACTTTTATAGTTGTTATTTTTCTTTTGATTATTTTGATGACCTTTATGATTCTTTTGTCCTTGAGTATTTCTTTTACGCAATAAGTTTTTACTTTCAGATAACTTCTCTTCAGTATCTCTTATATCTATTTCACCTTTTGACAATTCGTGTAAGTGCTTAAAAATTACTGCATCATCAACAGTATCTTTATTCCAATTTAAAAAACACTTTTTCATATGATTTGCTATCGTAAATACTAAAGCTTCTTTCATATCTCCTTCTTCCCATTCCAAAGCAACATCAATCATCGTTTGAATATTTTTACCATAAAAACGGTATTTTGATGCTAATTTAGGATAAGGTAATGATTGTGGTTTTTCTCTTAATTCTTCCTTTGAAGGTACTTCGTATGGAGAATCTGCATCTAATTTAAAATCAGACATAATGTATAACTGATCCCAAAGCTTGTGTTTAAAATCAGGAACATCACGTAAATGAGGTTGTAAATTCCCCATTACATCTATAATGGCTTTTGCCATTTTATTGCGTTCTTCTTTGGTTTCTAAAGACACACACTCATTTACTAATTTCTGGATATGTCTTCCATATTCAGGAATAATAAGTAAGGGTCTTTCTGAATTGTATTCTAAATCAAACGTCATTTTCTCTTTGTTTATTTAATTGCAAAATAGGTATTTTATATGAGTTTCTAGTTGATTGTTATTTGTTTTTGTCGCTTCGACAAGCTCAGTCATCGAAATGTTGATTTATCTTCAAATAAATTCTTTTTTAACAATCCTATATCCTTTCAAATTCTCAAACTGATAATTGATAACTAAAAAACTATCCTATAATTTTTAATTTTGCAAATTGTAATAATAATTTCTTTTTTCCTGCAGTACCAAATTGTATCTCTGCCTTTTTGTTAGGTCCTTTTCCTTCTATAGCTAATACTTCACCAGTACCAAAACGATTATGTTCAACCATGTTTCCTACTGTAATCTCACCATCAAACAAATTCATTACTGGATTTTGATTTACATCAGAAACTTTTTTCATTTTCCCTTTTGATAAAATATCATCTTTCTTCGATTTCTTATCTAAAAATTCTTTTCTTTTTTTCTGAATAGGTTTTTGAAAACGTATTTGTTTTTTAGGTCCATCACCAAAAATATCAGCATCTACAAATCTATTTATGCTTGGTTCAGGTGCTTTTGGTGTAATATATTCTAAATACTGATCATCTATTTCCTCTAAAAACCTACTTGGTTCTCCATCTGTTAATTTCCCCCAACGATAACGTGTTTGTGCATAACTTAAATACGCTTGTTTTTCTGCTCTTGTTAATGCTACATAAAAAAGTCTTCGTTCTTCTTCCAACTCACTTCGAGTATTCATACTCATTGCTGATGGAAATAAATTCTCTTCTAAACCTACAATATAAACATAACCAAATTCCAATCCTTTTGATTGATGAATACTCATTAAAGCAACTCTTGGCACATCTTCTTCTTTTTCGGAATCAAAATCAGTTGCTAATGCTACATCTTCTAAAAAAGTAGTTAATGAAGCATCTTCACCAGTTTCTATTTTATCAGTAATAAAATCCTTAATACCATTTAAAAGTTCCTGTACATTCTCTACTTTACTAATATCTTCTGGTGTACCATTCTTTTGTAAATCTTTTACAATTTGAGTTTGCTTTACAACCAGTTCTGATATTTCAAAAGCATTTTTGGTTTGCGATTCTATTTGCAAACGTTTAATCATATTTGCAAAGTTTTCTAACTTTGTTTTTATACCTGAATTGATTTTTAAATCAACTTTACGAATATTTGAAACGATATCAAATATTGTTTTATTATAATGATTAGCTGCTATTGTTAGCTTATCAATTGTTGTTTGCCCAATACCTCTTGCTGGATAATTAATAATTCTTTTTAACGCTTCTTCATCACTTGGATTAATAAGTATTCGTAAATACGATAAGATATCTTTAATTTCTTTTCGTTGATAAAAAGAAATTCCACCATAAATTTTATATTCAATTCCTTTCTTTCGTAACGAATCTTCAATTGCTCTAGATTGTGAATTCGTTCTATATAAAACCGCAAATGCATCTGCTTTTAACTGATTATTCATCATATAATCCCAAATAGATTGTGCCACAAAGCGACCTTCTTCTCCTTCGGAAATATTACGCATTACTTTTATATAATCTCCATTATCATTAGCAGTCCATACAATTTTATCTAGCTTTGTTTTATTTTTTTCAATAACCGAATTTGCAGCATTTACAATATTTTTAGTAGAACGATAATTTTGTTCTAACTTAAATGTTTTTACATCTGGATAATCTTTTTGAAAATTTAAAATATTATTGATGTTTGCTCCACGAAAGCTATAAATACTTTGAGAATCATCACCAACAACACAAATATTCTGAAAACGATCAGCTAAAGCTCTAACAATAATATATTGAGAATGGTTGGTATCTTGATACTCATCAACCATTATATATTTAAATCTATTTTGATATTTTGCCAATACTTCTGGAAAACGAGCTAATAATTCATTAGTACGCAACAATAAATCATCAAAATCCATTGCGCCAGATTTAAAACATCTGTCTACATATTCTTTATAAATATCTCCAACCTTTGGTCTACTTGCAATTAAATCTGCTTCCTGTAAATCTGGATTATTAAAATAAGCTCTAACCGTAACTAAACTATTCTTAAATGAAGATATTCTACTTAAAATTTGTTTCGGTTTATAGCGCTCTTTATCTAAATTTAATTCTCTAATAATTGCACCAATTAAACGAACAGAATCTTGTGTATCGTAAATAGTAAAATTAGATGGAAAACCTAATTTATCTGCTTCCGACCTTAAAATTCTTGCAAAAATTGAATGGAAAGTTCCCATCCACAAATTTTTAGCTTCGCTGTAGCCTACTACTTTTGAAATACGTTCTTTCATTTCTCGAGCAGCCTTATTGGTAAAGGTTAACGATAAAATATTAAAAGCATCTACATTTTGCTCCATTAAACGGGCAATTCTATACGTTAAAACTCTCGTTTTACCAGAACCAGCTCCAGCAATGATAATCATAGGACCATCTTTTTGAACTACGGCAGCTCTTTGAGGTTCGTTAAGTTGTTCTAAATAAGTACTCAATAGAAAGTTTGTTGAAAATTAAGTTAAAAAGTAAAAATAATAATTCTTTTAACTATATAATTAAATATCATGAGATTTTATTCACAAGATTTTTTACCTTTAACTTTTAACATAAATATTTTTATAATGAAAAAACTCAGCTTATTATTTCTTTTATTATTTGTTATTTCATCTTCTAATTCGCAAGATTTATCTTCAGACCTTAAAAACATAGAAAAAAAAGTTATTCAATGGAGAAGATATTTTCATCAAAACCCAGAACTATCTAACAGAGAATTTAATACTTCAAAAAAAATAGCTAAGCATTTAAAATCTTTAGGCATAAAAACGCAAGAAGGAATAGCTAAAACAGGAGTGATTGGAATTTTAAAAGGAAATAAACCTGGTAAAGTGGTTGCTTTAAGAGCAGATATGGATGCTTTACCTGTAACTGAGAGAAATGATCTTCTTTTCAAATCAAAAGTTAATTCTACTTATTTAGGAAAAGAAGTTGGTGTTATGCATGCCTGTGGACATGATACTCATATTGCAATTTTAATGGGAGTTGCAGAAATTTTATCTAAAAATAAAGATAAAATAAATGGAACTGTTAAATTTATTTTTCAACCTGCAGAAGAAGGAGCTCCTGAAGGTGAAGAAGGTGGCGCTGAATTAATGGTTAAGGAAGGGGTTTTAAAAAATCCTGATGTTGATGCTATTTTTGGACTACACATCGGATCAGGCTCTCCAGTTGGACAAATTTCTTATAAAAAAGGCGGAATTATGGCCGCATCTCAAAGTTTTAAAATCAAAGTCAATGGTAAACAATCACATGGATCAAGACCTTGGGGTGGAATTGACCCTATTATGATTTCTGCAAAAATTATCGATGGTTTACAAACAATCGTGAGTAGAGAATCTGACTTAACAAAAGAAGCTGCTGTTATTACTGTAGGTAAAATAGATTCTGGTGTTCGTAGTAATATTATTCCTGAAAATGCAGAAATGATTGGTACAATTAGAACTTTAGATTATGATATGCAAAAAAAAATAAATGATAGAATGAAAGAAATGGTTCCTGCAATTGCAAACGCCTATAGAGCAACTGCAACTATTGACATACAAAAAGGACTTCCCATTACTTTTAACAATCATGCATTAGTAGATAAAATGCTACCTACAATTAAAAGAATAGCTGGTGAAGGAAATGTTATTGAAATAAATGCAGTAACTGGTGCTGAAGACTTTTCTTTTTATGCTAAAGAAATTCCTGGTTTCTTTTTCTTTTTAGGAGGTATGACACCTGGAAACACTAATCCATATCCACATCATACTCCTGATTTTTTTATTGATGAAAGTGGAATGATTTTAGGTGTAGAAACCATGACTAATTTAGTTTTCGATTATTTAAATAATTAATATAATGATAGAAATATTAACATTTACATTACCTTCTTTAATTACCGGTGGTGTTGCTTTTTTTATGTTTAGTGGATTTGTTAAACAACAAAATAACGAGCAAAAATTTAACTCACTTTTAGAAAAAAAACGTGAAAGTTTACCTATTAAACTACAAGCTTATGAACGTTTAGTTTTATTTTGCGAACGCTTAAATCCATCTAAATTACTACTACGTGTAAATCCAATTGGAGAAGATGCTGCTAGTTATTTACATTTATTAATTGGTAATATTGAGCAAGAGTTTGAACATAATATGGTACAACAATTGTATGTTTCTGAAGATAGTTGGAAAGCTGTTGTAGGTTCTAAACTAGCTATTATTAACAAGTTTCATGAACTCGCTGAAAAAAGCACTTCAGCAAAAGAACTCAGAGAAAATTTATTAATGGACTACTCTAAAAAAGAAAGCCCTACTGAAACAGCCATTGTTATTTTAAAACAACAAGTTAAAAAACTTATTTAATCATTATAAATATTAAAAAATAAAAAGCCCTTGAAACAAAATATCAAGAGCTTTTATAAATTTTTAAAACCCTAAGAAAGCTCATTTTTTTAAATGGGCTTTCTTGTTGTTTTAACATTAAAGGGTGGGATTAAACGGGGGGAATATTTTAAAAATTAAATTGTACTCCTAATTTATAGTTTCTTCCTAAAGTTGAATATCCTAAAACTTCTTGATATTCTTCATTTAGAAGATTGGTTATATCTAAAAATAATTTTACATTTTTATTTAACTTATGATTCACCGAAAAATCTAATAAAGAATACGCTTCTAAAGCTACAGTTTCAGATGGAAAAGATCTAAAATCACTATCATCTCTATCACTTAAATATTGATAATTAACCGATAAATTAGTTGCTTTTATAGCATAATTAACACCAGCATTAACTTTATGTTTTGGTATTCTTATAGCAAGATCATCATTTTCAGTGAAAGAATAATTAGCTTGTAATTTTAAGTTATCAAAAACTTTATAATCGGCATTAAATTCAAAACCACTTATCGTTGTATCACCAAAATTATCCATAATAAAAGTTGCAGAGTTGTAGGCTATTATATTTTCAACATCTCTATTAAAATAAACTCCACTTAATAATAAAGAGTTTACTTTAAATTCTAAACCTCCTTCTATAGTTGTACTTTCTTGTGGTTTTAAATCTATATTACCCCAAGAAGCATACAATTCTTGTACAGACGGAGCTAAAAAAGCAGTACTAAAAGAACCTAAAACTTTTAAATAACCATTTTCTTGTTTATAAGTGTAAGAAGGATTAAAATTATAAACGAAATGAGTTCCGTATTTATTATGATTGTTTAAGCGAACTCCCGCATTTACATTTAAACCAAAATCAGTAACATAAACTGCATTTACATAAGGATCTATTAATTCTGTTTTTGGTTCTTCTGCATAAACAGTTTCAGTTAAATCTGTACTTCCCCAAGGAATAGAAAATGTTTCTATGCTGTTATTTTGATAGTTAACACCTAATACAACATACAAGTCATCAAATTGATGTTTCACAAAGGCATCAACAATATAATTTTCTCCTTTGTTTATAAATGGAAAAGACGTTAATGTTCCATCTGTATCATATTTACTATATGCTGCATTTATTTCTATAGATCCATTTTCATAACTATATTTTGGAGAAACACTAACTCTATAGCTTTTATCCTCTGAATAATTATATGCATCAGCAAAAGCTCCTGCATCATACTCATTTTTAAACTGACTATAGCTACCAAAAGTATTAATAGAAAATCTATTATTAAATTTATATCCTAACTTAACATTTGTAGCTACTCTTTGAAAAGGATCATCTTGAAAAGATACATTATTTTCAGATTCAGCAGCGGATATACCTTGTGCATCAAAAGATGAAAAATTTACTAAATAATTAAATTTATTGATTTTACCATTTACATTTGCTTTGGTTTGAATAATGCTTCCTTTAGCTGACTCTTCTTGACTACTATTTGTACCAACAAATAAACCTAAAGAAGTATTTGCTTTACCTGAAGTTGCTTCTTTTAACTTTATATTAATTACAGCTGTTGTTGCTCCTGAACCATATAAAGTACTTGCTGCTCCTTTTACTATCTCAATAGAATCTACATCATTTAAATCTAATAATCTTAAATCGAAACCTCCTGAAATTCCTGCTGGATTAGAAACCTGAACCCCATCTATTAATACAACAACTTCTTTTGTTGATCCTCCCCTAACAAACAAACCTAAATTTTGACCAGAGCCTGTTGTATTTCCATTAATTTCAATACCTGAAACAGTATTAATTAAGTCCACTACATTCTTTCCTGTATTTTGTTCAATTGTTTCTTTTGAAATCTTATGAATTACTTTACCTGAATTTTCTTTTTTTAATTTAAATTTAGAATCAGAAATTACAATCTCATCTAAATCGATTGTTTTTTCTTGTTTTTCTTGTTTTTCTTGTGCATTTGCATTGAAAACAAACATTGATGTTAAAACACCTAAACAAAGTACTTTTTTGTTCATTACTTAATTAATTAATTTTAATAAAATTTAATCAAGAGTAAAAGATTGAAGTGTAGTTTTCCTATACTAACCCCAAACCTTTATCCCGAAAGTTCGAATTATAAAAAATTAGGCAGGTCTCCTGGCTTGCGTCTTGTAATTGGTCTTCCCATTTATAAATAAACAGTGACATAAAGAATAATTACAAGCTTTATAGCTTACAGTTGCGGGAACAGCTTCGGTATTTATCCGAATTCCCTTTTAATTTATTTAAGATTAACCACTTAAATAAAACCTAAATTTTTCGCAAATGTATTGTATTTTTTAGGAAGTAGTTAACAATAAATCTTCATAATTTGAAAATTTAACGTTTAACGTATCTGAAACGTTATAATATTCTGGATGTATCATAGTTGCCAAACATTCTATTCCGTCTACTAAAGTACTTGCAGAAGACTGCGTAAACATAGCAAAATCTGCAATATAAACTTGACCATTTTTAACTGCTCTTAAAGAATTCCATTCTTTTTTCTCTGTTAAAAAAGACATATCTTCCATAGTTCTTTCTATACCATAACCACATGGTGCTATAATTAGTATTTCAGGATCGTATTTAACAATTTTATCCCAAGAAATTACAATGCTATCTCCAGATGGATGTGACAATAAATCTATTCCTCCTGCATATCCAATTTGATGAGGAATCCAATGTCCACAATTAAATAACGGATCAATCCATTCTAACAACATAACGCTTTTTGATGACAGTTTATGCGCTCTTTGTATATCTACAACACTAGCAATTCGATCTTTTAATTTTTTAATATAATTAATTCCTATCTCTTCTTTCCCCATTGCTTTTGCAATAGTTAAGGCATTATCAAATACATCTTCTAAAGAGTTTGGTGTAATAGAAACTAATTCAGGTATTTTAGGCAATTTATAAGCAGATTTTGCTACTGATTCTGTATCAATCTGACAAACATCACATACATCTTGCGTAAAGATAATATCTGGAGCGATACTTTCTAAAACAGCTTCTTCAACATAATATAAGGTATCGCCTGCTGCTTTTGTCTTTGAAAAAATAGTATTAATCTCTTCACTAGTTAATGTTTTACCTTCTAATTTATATTTAACTGCAACTTTCTTTTCTTTTAAAGCTATTTGTGGACATTCAAATGTAACGCCTTCTAGAAGTTCTTGTAGCCCCATATCATAAATCATTTGAGTTACAGCTGGCATAAAGGAAGATACTTTCATTGATATGTTTTTAGAGTTACAAAAGTACGAACTTAAAATATAGCTTTCCTTATCTAAAAAACTTTCTAATCTTTGTAACTCTTAATTTTTTAAAATGATATACTATATTTCAGGTGGCGAACGTTCAGGAAAAAGCAGTTATGCTCAAAAACTAGCTGAGTCATTATCTAACGAACCTATTTACTTGGCAACTTCAAGAATATGGGATGAGGATTTTAAAAAACGTGTAGATCGTCATGTTTCTGATAGAGATGAACGCTGGACAACTATTGAAGAAGAAAAAAACATCAGTTCTGTTATTAAAGAAAATACAACCGTAGTTATTGATTGTGTTACCTTGTGGTTGACAAATTTTTATGTTGATACAAAATATAACACACAAGAAGCTTTACGCTTAGCTAAAGAAGAAATTGATAAACTAAAAAATATAAATGCTACCATCATTATTATTTCTAACGAAATAGGAATGGGTTTACATGCCGACACTGAATCTGGAAGAAAATTTACCGAATTACAAGGTTGGACGAATCAGTATATTGCAAAATATGCAGATAAAGCTTTTTTTATGGTTTCTGGCTTACCATTAACGTTAAAATAAAACAAATTGACCTCAAGTCGATAGCTTATTTTAACATCTAAATTTATAGTTTAAACAACTTCTAATGAAAAAAATAACATTTATTATAAACATATCTTTTATCATCTACTTAATTGCTATGTTACTTTGTTTATTCGCAAATAGTTGTTACGCTTTTTATTATAAATATTCACCTATAATTTCTTTGATATATGTAATTTCTTTTTTAGTATTACTTATCTATAATTTAGTGAAAAAATCAACTACAAAATCTCTCGTTTTAAATATTGTATTTTTATTATTCGCTGGTTTTATTTTCTCTTGTCATCTGTTAAACATCTAAGCAACATAAAGTAAAAAAGATTAATTAGCAGAAAATACTCCCAAAAAAATCTCATATGAAAACTAACATAATTCCTTTAGATAAAAAACTAGCAACTGACTTACAAGAAAAAATAAATTTTAAAACCAAACCTTTGGGTGCTTTGGGTGTTTTAGAAAAAATAGCTTTACAAATTGGGTTAATTCAAAACACGTTAACTCCTGTACTTTCTAAACCTACTATTTTAGTTTTTGCTGGAGATCATGGAATTACTAAGACAAATAAAGTAAGTCCGTATCCGCAAGAAGTAACACAACAAATGGTCCTTAACTTTTTAAACGGTGGAGCAGCTATTAATGTATTTTGTAATCAGAATAACATCAACTTAAAAATTATTGATGCGGGTGTTAATGCTGATTTTGAAACTTCAAGCACTCTTATTAATGCTAAGATTGCCAAAGGAACGAATGATTATTCTATTGGTAAAGCAATGACTAATGAACAATGTTTGGAAGCGATACAAAAAGGGAAAAAACTTGTTAAAAAAGCATATTCAAAAGGTACTAATGTTATTGGTTTTGGTGAAATGGGAATCGGAAATACTTCTGCTGCTGCTTTATTAATGAGTTATTTTACAAATACACCAATTACCAATTGTGTTGGTAGAGGAACCGGTTTAAATGATGAAGGTTTACAAACTAAAATTGAAACTTTACAACAAGTTTATAACTTCCATAAAAACGATGTTAAAACGCCTTTAGATGCTTTGACGGCTTTTGGCGGTTTTGAAATTGCCATGCTATGTGGTGCTATGTTAGAAGCTGCTTCTTTAAAAATGACTTTATTAATTGATGGTTTTATAGTTACTTCTGCTTTATTGGTTGCCAATGCTTTAGAATCGGCTATTGTTGATTATTGTATTTTTTGTCATACTTCTGGCGAACAAGGTCATAAAAACATGTTGAATTATTTAAATGTGGAGCCTTTATTAAATTTAGGCTTGCGTTTAGGAGAAGGAACTGGTTGTGCTGTTGCTTATCCGATTATAGAAGCGAGTGTTAACTTTTTAAATAACATGGCCACTTTTAAAAGTGCAAATGTTTCTGAAGCTTAAAAAAATGAAAAGACAAGTCCATTATTTCTTTACTGCACTAATGTTTTTTTCAAGAATTCCTTGTCCGAAATGGATAGACCATTCTCCTGAAATTTTAAATAAAAGTAGTCGATATTTTTCTTTAGTTGGCATTATAATCGGAAGTATTGCCTCGTTAGGTTTCTTCGGAAGTTCTTTTATTTTTCCTTCGGATATTGCTATTATTATAAGCATGATTGCTTCTGTTTGGGTTACTGGTGCTTTTCATGAAGATGGTTTTGCTGATGTTTGCGACGGTTTTGGTGGCGGATGGACCAAAGAAAAGATTTTAACCATTATGAAAGATTCTCGTTTGGGAACTTACGGTGTTGCTGGTTTAATTTTTATTCTTGCTTTAAAATTTTTAGCCTTATATCATTTACATGAGTTATCTGTGAATCTTATCATTGTTATTATTTCTGGTCATGCTGTAAGTCGTTTTATTGCCACTATCTTACTCTATACACACGAGTATGTTAGAGATATTGATACCGCCAAAATAAAACCAACTACCCAACAAATGAGTACAAAATCGTTACTGATTTCTGGTGTTTTTGGTGTATTACCTTTATTCTTTTTTCAAAAATGGTTTGTATTTTTAGCATTGATCCCTTTGCTATTAGTCTATTGGTATATGGCACGTTTTTTTAAACGATGGATTGGCGGACAAACTGGTGATTGCGCAGGTGCTTTACAACAAGTAGCTGAAGTTGTTTTTTATTTATCAATACTAGCTTTATGGAACTTATTTTAATCAGACATACAACTCCAGATATTAAAAAAGGAATTTGTTACGGACAAACCGATATTGATGTTATCAATACTTTTTCCGAAGAAATAAAGCCGATACAAAAACAAGTTTCTTTTAATAATGATGATACTGTTTATTATTCTAGTCCTTTAAAACGTTGTAAAATTTTAGCTGAGAAATTATCAGATAAAATTATTTTTGATGATCGTTTAAAAGAATTAGATTTTGGTGATTGGGAATTAAAAGACTGGAACGATATTGATAAGAATGATTTAGACATTTGGATGAACGATTTTGTAAATGAACCTACTAAAAACGGAGAATCTTATATTGATTTGCATAAACGAACCACCAGTTTTTTAGAAGAAATTAAACTCAAAAATCATACTAAAATTATCGTTATAACACATGCTGGTGTTATAAGGAGTTTAGCTTCTTATATTAACAAGACTTCTTTAAAAGATTCTTTTGATTTAAAATTGAATTATGGAGCTATTATTAAATTCAACATCTAAAAAATGAAACATTTTATAACTATAGTTTTTATTCTTTTTCTTTTTTTACAATGTAAAAAAGCTAATAATACAGAAAAATCTTCTATAAAAACACACAAAAGTACTATTAAACATGCTAAAGGGTTTGATATTATTACAGAAGGAGATCAAAAAAAGTTAATCATTAAGAGAGCTTTTCAAAATTCTGAGGAAAGTTTTGTATACCTGCTTAAAAATAAAAAAACAACTGTAAAAAACGAATTACAAATCCCTTTACAAAGTTTAGTTGTTACCAGTACAACACACATTCCTATGTTAGAACTTTTGGATAGTGAAACCAAACTCGTTGGTTTTCCTAATTCAAAATACATATCCTCAAAAAAAACAAGACAATTAATTGATTCAGGTAAGATTATTGAATTAGGCTCTGAACAAGATATGAATACCGAAAAACTACTTGATTTAAATCCTGAGTTAGTCGTTGGTTTTTCTTTGCATCCAAATAACAAATTATATCAGAATATTCAAAAACTAGGAATTCCTGTTATTTTTAATGGAGACTGGTTGGAAGAAACACCTTTAGGAAGAGCTGAGTGGATTAAATTTTTTGGCGTTTTATTAAATAAAGAAAAAAAAGCCGATAGTCTTTTTACAGCTATTGAAACTGAATATTTAAAAGCAAAAGAGATTGCAAAACAAAACACTAATATCCCTACAGTATTATCAGGAAGCATGTTTAAAGATGTTTGGTATATCCCTGCTGGAGAAAGTTTTACAGCTACCTATTATAAAGATGCTAATTTAAATTACTTATGGAAAAACACTAAAGGTACAGGAAGCTTACCTTTAAGTTTTGAAAGTGTTTTAGACAAAGGTCAAAATGCAAATTATTGGTTTAACTGCGGTTTATTTAAAACGAAAGAAGAAATGATAAAAGCCAATAAACATTATGCAGATTTTAGTGCTTTTAATAATAACTTTTTATACACTTTTGCCAAACGGAAAGGAGCTACTGGTGGTTTAATGTATTTTGAACTTTCTCCTGTAAGACCTGATTTAGTATTAAAAGATTTAATTAAAATTACACAACCAAATAGCTTACCCGAATATCAATTAAGCTTTTTTGATCCACTAAACTAGATCAAATCCAATGCTTTTATTTTCTTTTTTATAACCTCTATACTGTTTGAATTACAACTCATTATTAATAAATAATTACTTTTTTTATTTAGTCAAAACAGTAGTCATTTATAGTTATTAAAAGAGAGTTGTATGTATTACAACAAATATGTTTTAAACAAAGAAAAACGTTAAAAAAGTTAATTTTTTAAATTTATCTCAATACATTAGCTGTAATCAAATTATAAAAACACTAAAAATGAGAAAAAATTTATTTATTCTTACTTTTATTTTAGGTATTACTGCCTCGTGGGCACAACTTAAAATAAGCGGTAAAATTGTTGACATTAATAATCAAGGTTTACCTGGAGCTAGTGTCGTTGAAAAAGGCACTACAAACGGAACCACATCTGATTTTGATGGAAACTTCAGTTTAACAGTAAATCCAGAAAGTACAATAGTTATTAATTTTGTTGGTTTTGATAGCCAAGAAATTAAAGTAGCTGGTAAAACAAATTTTACAATTGTTTTAAAAGAAGGTTTAGAGCTTGATGAAGTAGTTATTACAGGTTCTAGAACACCAGCTAGAAGTAATACAAAAAGTCCATTACCTATAGATGTAGTATCTGCTAAAGATTTAGTTTCTACAGGTCAAACTACTTTTGATAAAGCTTTACAATATAAAATCCCTTCGTTTAACACAGTGCAAACTCCAGTAAACGATGCTACTTCTTTATTAGATCCATATGAAATAAGAAATATGGGGCCAAGTAGAACTTTAATACTTATTAACGGAAAACGTAAAAACTTAAGTGCTTTATTATACACACAAACATCTCCTGGTAGAGGAGAAACTGGTTCAGATATTTCTGGAATTCCAACAGATGCAATTAAATCTGTAGAGGTTTTAAGAGATGGAGCTTCTGCTCAATACGGTTCAGATGCAATTGCTGGTGTAATAAATATTATTTTAAAAGACAGTCCTAATCCAGGTTCAGCTACATTAAGGTCAGGAATTACCTCTCAAGGTGATGGTGAAATGTTTGGTGTTAGTATTAATAATGGTTCTTCTATTGGTGATGATAAAGGTTTTATTAACTACACCGTAGACTTTTCTAAAACCAGTTTATCTAATAGACCAGGTACTGTTAGTGCATTAGGAGAAGCTGACCCAGATTTAGGTTTTGGAGCTGATTTAGCTTTTGTTGAAGAGTTTTTATCTAGAAACCCAGATGCAGGAAATATTAATGGAGCTCCTGAAACTGCTGCTGCAAAGTTTTTAGTAAATGGTTCTTATACTTTAAGTGAAGAATCTAATCTATATTTTAATGCAGCATTCATCAACAAAAAAGTAAATAGTTTTGCTAATTATAGAACTCCATATTGGAGAACTGTTGATGATTTCCCTTATTTAGCAGACTTTTTCCCTGGAGATAACCCAACTACTGATGGTGGTTATGACGGATACGTACCTACTTTTGAAGGTGATTTAAATGATTACAATGCTACTATTGGACTTAAGAGTGTTATTAATGAATGGAATGTAGATGCTAGTTTTACAACTGGTGGAAATTCTCAAACTTATAAAGTAAGTGATTCTCATAATAGAAATGTTGTTTACTCTCCTTCTACTTGGGTAGATTCAAACGGAAATGGAGTTGTAGATACTGGAGAAATAACTGAAGGCTCTCAATTGTATAGAGAAAATAGTAAAAAATCTTTTGATCCAGGAGGAACAAGTTTTTCTCATAATGTAGGAAATATAGATGTATCTAAAATTCTTTCTGACAACTTAAGTGTTGCTTTTGGTACAGAGTTTAGATACGAAACTTTTGAAATAATTGAAGGTGAATTGGCTTCTTATGATGGTGGTGGTGCAGATTCATTTGCAGGTAATAGTCCAGAAAATTCTGGTAAATTTACGCGCTACAATTTTGGTGGTTATGCATCTTTAAATTGGAATCCTACTGAAAATTTAACTTTAGATGGTACAATTCGTACTGAAAATTATTCAGATTTTGGAAATGCTTTTGTTTGGAAATTAAGTTCTGCGTATACAATTGCTGATAAGTACACTTTAAGAGGTTCTGTTTCTACTGGATTTAGAGCGCCAACATTACATCAAATTTATACTCAAAAGGCTCAATATAGTTTTGTTCCTGGTGAAGGGATTCAAGTAGGTGGTTTAGTAAATAACGTATCTTCTCAAGCAGGTTTGTTAGGTTTACCAAAACTAGATGCTGAAACATCTACAAACTTTACACTTGGTTTTGGAGGTAAAGTGAATAGAAATTTAAGCTTTACTATAGATTATTACAATATTGCTGTAAAAGATAGAATAGTTTTAAGTACTGAAATTGGTCCAACTGATGCTGGTGGAACAGCATTAGATCAAATATTAACTGATAATAATTTAAGTGATTTAAGTTTCTTTGTAAATGCTATTGATACTAAAACTTCTGGAATAGATGTTGTTATTGGATATAATAAAATTGAATTAGGTAACGGAAAATTAGGTTTTAACTTATCTGGTAATTACACTATTGAAAATGAAAGAGACGGAGCTGTTAACAATCCTACATTAGTTGCTGATGCAGGACAATCTGTTGTTAACGACACACAAGAAGCTTTATTTTTTACTTCTCGTCCTCAAACAAAATGGATTTTAGGAACTACTTATGACATTGGTAAATGGGGATTATCTTTAAACAATACTTACTTTGGTAAAACTACATTTAAACAACAAGGTTTAGATGAGAACTTAAGAACAGAATTTACTCCTAAAATAGTTACTGATTTAGGCATTAATTTTAATGCTACAGATAAGATTACAATAGCTTTAAATGTAAATAATTTATTAGATGTATTACCTGAATGGGATTTCAAAGCTGAAAATGCTACTGGTCAAGCAATAATAAACGACACAACGATTACTTCAAGTGGTCAAACTGCTATTAAAAATCAATCTGATTTAATTACTTTTAACCAACGTTATTCTCAAATGACTTATGATGGTTATCACTTTAGTCAATTAGGTACTATGTTTAACTTATCTTTAAATTATCAGTTTTAAACATAATTAATTTATAAAATAAAAAAGACCAAAATCTACATAGATTTTGGTCTTTTTGTTTATTCTTAATCAAGGTTAATTCCTAAAATATTATATAACGATTTTTTTCCTTTTGAAGTAATAACTAACTCCCTAGAAAATTTAACTTTTCTAAACCAATCTTTCAATAACATTTGCTCTAATAACACAGCACCAAGATGTCCAGATAAATGACTACGACGTTCAGACCAATCAAGACACTCTCGTGTTAAAGGACGACGACTTTTAATAAAATTTGACTCTAAAATATTAAATTGTGTCAACCATTCCCATCCTTTTTCTGAAACTAAATATCCGATATCTAGTTTCAGTAAAAAGCCCTCTTTTACCATTGCTTCAGTAATAGCAACACCAACATAACCTGCTAAATGATCGTAACATGTTCTACAATATTTTACGCCTGTTTTAAGTATCTTTTTTTCTCGTTTAACTGGTAATTGTTCTTTGGATAAACTTGCTAAAGATTCTACTACATGAGAAACATGATCATTTGCAAAAGAATAATAACGATGCCTACCTTGTGCTGAAACTTTTAAAATATCACCTTTTAAAAGTTTTGATAAATGATTACTAACAGAACTAGCAGACAAATCAGATGCTAAAGCTAACTCTGTTGCTGTATATGCTCTACCATCTAATAAATTCCATACAATTTTTGCTCTTGATGGTTCACAAAGCAAAGATGCAACCGAAATAAAACTTGCTTCTTCCATTATTCATTTTCAAATGAAATGTAAAAATAATAAATCCTTTTTCTTTGTTACGTATTAAATCAAAATATAATGAAAGACATAGAAATTTTATTTAAAAACAAACCTGGACAATTAGCGCTTATGGGAGAAATATTAGGCAAAAATAATATTAGCTTAGAAGGTGGTGGAGTTTTTTCAAATGGTGACTTTTCAACAGCTCATTTCTTGGTAAAAGAAGCTGAAATAGCAAAAGAAACGCTTGCAGAAGCATCTATAACAGTTACAAAAATCAATGATGTAATAATTCAAAAACTCAGACAAGATATACCTGGTCAGCTGGGTTTATTCTGTAGAGAACTAGCAGATGCTAATATTAACATTATAACACAATATAGCGACGATGTAAATCAGTTAATTGTTGTGGTTGATAATCATCAAAAAGCTAAAGAGGTATCTGAAAACTGGATGCAAAGTAATTGGAATAATGATGATTATAGTATATGAAAAAACAACATAATTATTCAACAACTATAAAATGGACAGGAAATAAAGGAACTGGAACATCTAAATACAATGATTTTGAAAGAAGCTACACAATATCTGTTGCCTGTAAAAAAGATATTTTTGGTTCTTCTGACCCAGCCTTTAGAGGTGATAAAACAAAACATAACCCTGAAGAACTTTTAATAACTTCATTAGCATCATGTCATATGCTTTGGTATTTGCATTTATGTTCAATTAATAATATTACTGTTGTTGATTATTTAGATGTTGCTACAGGAACTATGATTGAAAATAGTGATGGAAGCGGTTTTATTTCAAAAGTTATTTTAAACCCAATAGTTATTGTTACTGAAGTAACAATGATACAAACAGCTATTAAACTTCATAATAAAGCCAATAAGTTTTGCTATATAGCTAACTCAGTTAATTTTAAAGTTTGTCATAATCCAAAATGCTTTATTAAACAATAAATATATTATGAATTCAATAGAAACTATATTATTAAATTTTTCTGAAATTAGAAGAAGAAGTATTAATTTATGGAGCGGAATACCTGAAGAGTATCTTAATTGGAAACCAGATGAAGAAGCTTTTTCTATTCTTGAAATGATTAGACATATTTTAGAAGGTGAACATCTTTTTCATAAAATAATTCTGAATAGAGGTAATTTAGGCGATTATAAATCTCCTTGGGGAAAATTGAGTTATTTAGATTTAAATAACGAATTGGACTTCTCTAATAAATACAGATTAGATTTTTTAAATATGATAAAAAACCTTAATGAAAAAGATTTAGAACGCATACGAATAGAAAGAACAGAAGTAAATCAAAGTAAAAAACTAGGTGATTATTTAAACCGAATTGCTTATCATGAAGCAGTTCATACAGGTCAGCTTTTAGATTATTTACGAACAATTGGAATTGAACGACCACTAATTTGGGATTAATAGTTAGGTTAAAATCAAGAGATAAAAACAAAACATTCAAAAAAGTTGATACTGTAATAAAAAAGAGAAGGCGTCCCCCGTTCTTCTCTTTTAATTTCCAATTTTTATTTACAGTAAATTAATCCACAATTTTACTGATCTTCAATATCAAAAGGTATGTTCTTTTTTCTTTCAACATAAAAAAAGATAGGTAATATTAATAGGAAAGAAAAAACTAAGAAGTTATTTAAATAAAGAACACCAGCTTGTTGTGTGTTTATTACTTCAAATTTGTTCTTTTTTACTGATAAACTTAATGTATGATTATTATCGTTATTTAAAATGAAATGTTCTTTTTGAAAACCTTCTTTAAAAATTACCAATCCGCTTTGATTTTTTTTAATCGAACTAAATGAGCTGTTTTTAATCGTTAACTTTTTAATATTATTAGGAACATTTGTTATTTGAAAAACCACATTTGCTTCATGTCCTAACTTTACAAAACCATTTGTCAGTTTTAATTCTTGGTCTCCATCAAAACTGATTTGTATATTATTTTTAAGATGCTCTAAAACCATTGATTTAAACTCCTCTGCAGTTTTGTATGGAGCATGTTCATAATAAGTCATTACTTCTTTCTTAAAAGCTGTTAAAGATGCTCTTACTTGTAAAAACCAAGTATTATTATCTTTTTCAACCAACATTGTTGTAGAAACATCTATTTGATGTGCATTTATCAAAAAAGAGAAAGAGAAGAAAAGAAAAAATAGATTTATTTTATTCATAATTAAAAGGGATTTAACTGTTAATCATTTTTATTCAACATATGCTCCTGAAAGGCAATCTATAAAACTATTACTTCCTGCTGCTGCAACATGATAATGATAACCTCTTATATCATCAGTATGACCTCTACAACTATCTAAATCTGTTGGCTCTTCTCCATTTTCATCTAATAACGCATAAATTCCATGTCCGTCTTTTGCATAACCAATCATTGGAGCATGTCCATCATCTTGAGCAATCTCTGTAGTTACACCAGTTGCTGCATGATAATGATAACCTACAGCTAGGTTTATATGTCCGCCAGCATCATCAAAAGGCGCTAACGTATATGCACCTAAAATAGCATCAACAGGAGCTGGACCTTCAAACCTTACGCCATTAAAAGCAATTCCTCTTTCATCACCTCCTAAAGTTGTTGTTGTAGATAATTTTATAGGTGTTGCCGGTATTAAATATGTTTGTTCAATATCTGCAACATAAGAAGGCAAACATTCTACACAATAATTCTCATATTCTACTCCAACATTTGGATTTGCGGCATTTCCACAATCTTCTTCTGTATCTGTTGTATAAATGTCTCCATTATCATCATAAAGTTTCCATTTCGTATCTCCATAAAACTCAGCCATTCCTTCAATAAAAGCTCCATCAACATCATAAACCTCTCCATTTTCTAACCAAATCCCTCCTTCTTCTGCAGAATCTGAAATATTATCTGGACACCAAGGTCCCATTTCATGATCTGAAGGTGTACTTTTTGAAACTATTTGATAACAATCTGTTGTTGTTCCGTTAGATAAAGTACAAGGAACTAATGTTACTGTTACAGCACCATCAGCTGTTAAAAAAAAAGATGAATCTACTGCTATTCCAGTTGTACCATCATCTGTATTTCCTGAATCTGTTGTATCATCGTCATCATCATTTCCGCAACTTACAACTGTAAAAAAACTACAAAAAATTATAATTGCAATTAAAGAATTATTCTTGTACTTCATGGTTTTGATTTTTAATGTTGATTGAACCTTTGCTGATTAACAAATACTAAATTATTCTCTTTAAGGTTTAGCCTTAAGTTTTATTTAATTTCTCTCACCTCTTCCCTTTCTTTCTGGTTTAGGTGCTTTTTCTATTTCTTCTTTTGATAAAAACCCATCTTCATCCGTATCTATTTTATCAAAATCATCTTTTAAAGGTCCTTTAACTTCTTCTTTTGAAAGTTTACCATCTTTATTCTCATCCATTTTCTTAATTAACTGTTCAGCCGTAGGACGTTCTTTCCTTTCGCCTCTATCTTGTTGCGCTTGAGATGTAAATACACCTAACACAAATACTGTTATAATACTTAATACAAGTTTTGTTGATTTGTTATTCATAATCTTTAATTTTTATGTTTTATATTTCTTATAACTCAAAGGTGCTTTAATTTATTGACTGATTTTTTAATTTTCAGTGAATCCCCTTCAATTATCTGTAAACAGTGTTACAGAATAGTTAAAATGTGTTTTTTTAACGAATCACAAATGGTTTTTAAGCTTTCATCTATTTATTTTTTGCTTTTTTTGTGCTATGAAAAATATAAAAAGAACCTTTTTACAATGTCTCTTTTGGATACTTGTTTGGATTACTATGAGTATTGGAGAAAGAGATTTAATTCGATTTTTAAGTAATAAATCTGCTATATTAATTTTTCAGGTAGTATTAATTATTTTACTTAATTACATTCTAATTCCTAAGTTTTTATATACAAAAAAGTATACTTGGTTTATTGTTAGCTCATTACTGTTTTTAATTCTTTTTACAGCTGTTGGTACAGGAATTATAGAATTTGGTAGAAGAGATTTTGATTTCCATATGCATCCTAAAGGACCTTCACCTTTTTTTATTCATTTTTTATTGCTTAGTCTTTCTTCTATTGCAACAACAACAATTGAACTGTTTTTATTTTTAAGAGAAAAAGAACAAGCTTTATTGCGCAGTAAAAACGAAAACTTAATTACAGAATTAAAACTGCTTAAAGCACAAATAAATCCTCATTTTTTATTTAATTCTCTTAATAATATTTATGCTTTCTCTGCTATTAATACAGAAAAAACGCAGTTAAGTATTAGTTATTTATCTAATATGTTGCGTTATGTTTTATATGAATGTGAGCAGCCTTTGGTTCCTATAAAAAATGAAATTAGTTATATTGAAGACTATATTCGTTTATACAAACTTAAAAGCTCTAAAAATTATCCTATAAGCACCTCTTTTGAAATTGATGATTATGGTTTAAAAATAGCTCCTATGTTATTAATTCCTTTTATTGAGAATGCTTTTAAACATAGTAATATTGAAAAAATAGAAAACACTTATATTAAAATAGCTATTACATCAAATGAAAACAGTATTAATTTTACTGTAGAAAATACGTTTTCGGAATTTAAAACAACTAAAGATACTGTTGGTGGAATTGGTATTAAAAATGTTGAAAAAAGATTAGCAATTTTATACGCAAATAATCATACATTTACGTTACAAAAAAAAGATAACGTATTTAGCGTTCAATTAAAGTTAACCAGTAATGTTTAAATGCATCATAATTGACGACGAAGAATTAGCAAGAGAGCTATTAAAATCTTATGTAAATAAAATTTCTTTCTTAGAGTTAGTTGGTTCTTTTGAAAATCCAATTAATGCAATACCGCTATTAAAAAAAGAAATTATTGATGTTGTTTTTTTAGATATTCAAATGCCTGAGTTAAAAGGTACTGATTTTGCTAAAATTATTCCAAAAAACACTAATATTATCTTTACAACAGCGTATTCTGAATATGCTTTAAAAAGCTACGAATTAGATGCTTTAGATTATTTGTTAAAACCTATTACTTTCCAACGTTTTTTAAAAGCTGTAAATAAAGTAAAAGAGAAAAACATTTCTTTACATAGCAATACTACCATAACAGTAAAATCTGGCTACGACTTATACAAATTAAACGTAAACGATATTACACATATAGAAAGTGATAGCGAATATGTAGTTTTTTATACTCATGATAAAAAAATCATGAGTCATCAAACATTAAAATCGTTAGAAAAAACATTAGACACTAGTGTTTTTATGCGCGTTCATCGATCATATATTGTTAATAAACAAAAAGTAACCAGCTTAAAAGGACGTGATTTATTATTATCTGATATAAAAATACCTGTTAGTGATTCGTATTATGATGCTGTAAAAACAAAACTGTTTTAATTAAACTAAGCACTTATTTATCAATAGTTCTAAAGGTTAAATTCACTCTAGGTCGATGTTTCATTTTTGTTGGCGGTAAACGATGTAACCAATGAGTTTGAGTTTCATCTTTCATAACTAAAACAGAACCATGTTGCAGAATTAAAGAAACTACTTCTTTCGTTTCTTTATGTTTAAATCCAAATTTTCGTTCTGCTCCAAAAGTAACAGAAGCTATCGCTCCGTTTTTCTTTAAATCTTTTTCCCCATCACTATGCCAAGCCATTCCTTCTGATCCATTATGGTATAAATTTAATAAGCAAGAGTTATAGGTTTCTCCTGTTATTTCTTCTATATATTCTTTTATTTTTAATAAGCCTGTAGTAAATGGCAATGCTTGTTTGGTTACTTTAGAATACGTGTATTCAAAAGGTTTTTCTGCATACCAAGCTACTTTTCGTTTTGTAATAATCTTCTTTCCAAAGATAATTGCTTCATCATTTTTCCATTCAATTTTGTCTAATAAAATTGTATAAAATTCATCTGCTTTATTTCCTGAAAAAACTTGACCATAATAATGCACAGTTCCATCTTTTGGTAATAAGTTTTGTACTTCATTTGTTTGATTAAATAAATCCATTAGAAGAAATTTCTTTGATAATTTTCATCTAAAATACTATATAATAAAAAGCTTTTACACACTTAATCTTCCTTTTTTATAAAAAAGAATATATAGTATGATTTGAATCATAAAACAGCTCTAATTCTCTTACCTAGTTTTGCAAATCAAAAAACAGAAGATGAATTATAAACTACTAAATATTGCTAATTTTTTAGTAACATTTACTTGCTTTGTATCTATTTACTATTGTCATAAAAATATATTTGATGGTGCTAATAACACTATTTTTATTAATGCTTTTGGGGCAGTAGTATTAGTTTTCTCTAATAAAAAATACACTTATTCCTATAAAAAGGCATTCTTAAGCTCTATAACTGCAGCATTACTTGGAGTTATAATCAGTTCAACATTAAGTATTGTTATAAAAACAGCCTTAGCTATTTGTATTTGTATTCTTATAATGGCTCTTATTAATTTAAAATATCCGCCTGCTGGAGCAATCGTTTTAATTCCCTTATCTCCAAACCTACAAATCCAAAATTTAGGATACTTTTTTACAATATATCCTACAATAACAGGACTAACAATAATTCACATTTTTTTATCAATAAAATAAAAAATAACAAACATTTATCATGGCTAGTACAAACACAACTGAAATAGTTAAATCAACTGCACCTGTTTTAAAAGAACATGGAGAAGCAATAACTAAAGTATTTTATAAGCTGTTATTTAAAAATCATCCGGAGATGATGGACATTTTTAATATGACAAATCAAAAAAAAGGAGACCAACCAAAAGTTTTAGCTAATGCTATTTTTCAATATGCTTGTCATATAGATAAGTTAGCTTTACTAGGTGATGCTGTAGAGTCTATTGCTCAAAAACACACTAGTTTATCTATTTCTAAAGAAATGTATCCTATTGTTGGTGAAAACCTTTTAAAAGCCATAAAAGAAGTTTTAAAAGACGCTGCTACTCCTGAAATAATTAACGCTTGGGCTGAAGCCTACAATGATTTGGCTGTGATTTTTATTACTAGAGAAGAAAAAATTTATTCAGAAAGAGAACAGCTTAATGGAGGTTTTAGAAACTCTAAGGAGTTTGTTGTTGTAGACAAAATAAAAGAAAGTGATGTTATTACTTCTTTTTATCTAAAAAGAAAAGATAAAACACCTACTCCAACATTTATTCCTGGACAATACACTTCTATATCTATTAATATACCAGGACATGAGCATAAATATACAAGAAACTATAGCATGTCTGATTGTCCATCTAAAAAGCATTTAAGAATTAGTGTTAAAAAAGAAAAAGGAAATCCAGATGGAATCGTTTCTAACTATTTACATACTAATATTAATAAAAATGATTCTTTAAATTTAACGATGCCATCTGGTCCTTTTACATTAAAAGAATCAAAAAAACCATTAGTTTTAATTTCTGGTGGTGTTGGTGTAACTCCTTTAATTAGCATGTATAAAAATAATTTTTTAAACGGTAATAGACCTGTTATTTTTATTCAATGTGTACTTAATAGTAAAGTTCATGCTTTTAAAAATGAAATTGATAAATATGCAACCAAAAACACAAAATCTATTATAATATATAGTGATCCACTTACTTTAGACAACATAAACAACCATAATACTTTTAAAGGTTATCTTACTTCCAAAATTTTAAACAAAATTGATATTAAAAACGAAAGTGATTTTTATTTCTGTGGCTCAAAACCTTTTATGATAAATACTATGAATATTTTAAAGGAGCTTAAAGTTAATAAGAATCAGATAAATTTTGAATTTTTTGGTCCTAGTGAAAAAATTGCTTATTAATTGTATTAAAAAAGGTTAGTAATACTAATTTTACTAACCTTTTATTTTTTTAAGACCAATCCCATAGAAGAATATTCCATTCATCTGTTTCATCTTTAAAAGTATGAATAGTTTTAAAACCTACCTTTTCATGTGCTTTCATAGAAGGAATATTACTTGAAGATACTTCTGTAACACAATAATCAAACTTACTTGAATACTCTTCCTTATGTTTTAAATATAATTTTTTAAAAATACCTTGGCGTTTAAAACCTTCTTTTACACATACTTGTCCCATCACATAATAACGTGAATCAATTAGCGGCTTTCCTTTGTAATTTATATTTTCAAATGTTTTAAACATTGGAATTAAAACAGGTACTAAATCTTTAAACTCAGCTAACATAACTAAAGCATATCCTGCTACTTCTTCATTAGATTTAGCAATTATATGTGGTGCTTTTTCATTTAATTTCTGTAACATTTCAAAAGTATGCTGAACCGTTACAAAACCTTTGTTTTCTGAAAAATTTGATGAAACAGTTTTAAAATGATTCTCTTCTTGAATTGCTAAAATTGCTTGTAACTCGTTTTCGTTTTCAACTATTTTTAAATCCATTATTAACTTTATTTTATTCTAGTAATACTTTTTTTGTTAAGTTAATCCACCCAGCTTGATTTTCATAATCAGCAAAAAACCATATTCCTTGGTTTGATATTATCTGATTCTCATGAGCCACTTTGTATACTTTTAAATCTGCTTGGTTTTCATACTCAACAGTATATATTTTTTGAGCATTAATATTACTAAAAGCAAATAGAAAGATTACTAAATCTTAATATCTTTTTCATAGTTTATATATTTATACTTAAACTAAAATAAACCTTTATTTTCTAAAGTAGGTAAAAGTCTTGAATTTTCTAAAGCAGCAATTCTATGAATTAAAGATTTAAGGTATTCTTCATTTTTTGTGAACTCCAAAAAAAATTCTAAAGATTGATGTTCTACTAGCAATACAGCATCCCAACTTTCTGAATCTGGACCTATAAGATAGTTTTTACTATTTCCTGAAAATAAAATTTTACTTCCTACTTTTTCTAATTCAGGAGCAACATTAGCTATATATAATTGATAAGCTTCTTTACCTGAAATTTGTTTTTTTGATTCAAAATCTTTTAACCCAGAATAGTCTGCAATTTTTTAAAACTTTAGTAAATTTAACATCACCAACTTTCCTTTTCCTTTAAAATCTAAATAAAATTGTTTTCCTAACTCTGCAGTTGTTTCTATATAGTTTTCCATAGTAATTTTAAATTTTTAGTAGTTATAAAATCAATTTGTTTTTATTACTAGTTTATTCCAGGTTTTTATCCACTGCTTCTTTTCAATTCTATTTTTAAAGACCTTAAAATCAAAATTTGGTGTTGGTACAATTAACAAATTAAATAAGTCTTCTAATCCATATGGAGCAATGTATTCAATATCATTTTTGTCATTTATTCGTATTGCTATAGCTGTAGCTGTCTCTGGCCAAAAAGAAATTGCATTATCACAATTAACATATTGTTTGTGCTTATTTCTTAAATGCATTCTTGCTTGGTTTTTAACAGACCAATTTATAGTAGAATTACTAACTTGTAATTGCTTTTCTAATAATACATCATATATTTTTGAATATTTTATTTTATCAAAATAAATTACATCAATATCATTTAAATTTGTTCTTGTTTTATTGTGCTTTACATCCCAAATTTTATTTCTAATAAAACCTGCGCCAATCCAACAATCATTAAGATTTAAATCTCTGACAGTTTTTAAAATATTAATCATCCATATATCTGATTTAATAATTTTTAAAAACTCATCATCTAGATTCGAATTCATTATTTAATGATTTTTTACTGCTTCATTGTTCTTCAACAATTTCTCTTTTTCTAACACATCATTTATTGCATCCCAAAGAGATATTCTTTTTAATAATGATTGTTTTGCTATTATTAATGTTTCCTCCCATTTAACATCATCTGTACCACATAATTCTGAAATCATTTGAAGAGATAATGGTCCATGTTCATCTCCATCAAGTTCAATATGACGTTCTAAATAATATACCAATTTATTAAATTGCTTATTTTCTGCATCTGCATTCTTTAAAATTTCAATAAACATATCTGGTATAACATCTTCTCTACCAAATGTAAATGCAGAAGCTACTAAGTGAGTTTTATTAGCTTCAATAACAGAAAAAGAAAACTTAACAAAATCGGCTACTCTTTCATCTATATGAATTTCATTTAAAGCATAATTAACAGCCTGCCCTGATGTTATTAATTTAACAAAATTATCAATTTCATTCGTATTTGCTGTTATTTGATGCATGGCTTCCAAATACATTTCAAAATGACTTTTAGGTTCTCCTAACTCATTAATATCACTTTCTTCTCCGTGAACAATTTCATTTATAAACCTTGCTAAAACAGGATTTTTAGCAGGAATCCAAGGAATTGAAACATTTGTTAATTTTAATTGAAGATATTTTAAAAGCGACATAAAATCCCATACAGCAAATACATGGTTTTCCATAAAGGTTCTTATATCTGACACATTTTTTAAATTCGTGTACAGTTTATGTTTTTGTAATTGTTCTCTTAATTCAGAAATTTCGTTTTCTACATGTTCTATTCTGTTCATCATTTTATAAATATTAAGAAATTAAATTTTAGTTGTAGTTAATATTCATTAATATAAAGTAAGCCTTTTAAATTAACCACATTTATCGTTACAAAATTACATTTTAAACTAATTCAATTTGTTTTTTTTTAAAGTTTTATCTTATTTATTAATTATTTTTTTCAATGCGAAAAATTTTAAAATTTAAATAAAAAAAAGAGACTTGAATTAATATTCAAGTCTCTCTTAAAAATGAGTTATTGTTATTTTAATCTAACTTTTTTAATAAAATTTCTGCAACTAATTCAGATGAAGCTGGATTTTGACCAGTAATTAACATACCATCTTCTACTGCATAAGGATTCCAATCGTCTTTTTTAGAATAAATTCCTCCGTTATTTTTTAACATATCTTCTACCAAAAATGGTACAATAGAGGTTAGTTGAACAGCATCTTCTTCTGTATTAGTAAACCCTGTTACTTTTTTACCTTTTACTAAAGGAGTTCCATCTGTATTCTTTGTATTTTTAAAAATAGCAGGTGCATGGCATACTGCTGCTACTGGTTTATTATTTTTATAAAAATCTTCAATTAAAGCTATTGAGTTTTTATCTTCTGCTAAATCCCATAAAGGTCCGTGTCCTCCTGGAAAAAATACGGCATCAAAATCTGCTTGATTAATCGTTACTAACTTCACTGACTTTGATAAAATTTCTTGTGTTTCTTTGTCGGCATTAAATCTTACGGTTGCTGGAGTTTGAAAATCTGGCTCATTGCTTTTTGGATCAATAGGTGGTTGTCCTCCTTTTGGAGAAGCAATAGTAATTTCTATTCCTTTATCTTTTAATAAATAATAAGGTGCTGCAAATTCTTCAACCCAAAAACCAGTTTTTTCTCCTGTATTTCCTAAATCTGAGTGACTTGTTACTACAAATAGTACTTTTTTCATTGGTGTATTTTTTTTAGAGTTCGTTGCTGTTTTTTCTTCTGAAACTGCTGTTTCTTTTTTGCTTTTTCCGCAAGATGCAAACAAAGCTATAACGAATACTGTGGTTAGTATTTTTTTCATTTTAATATTATTTAGTATCAGTAAACAAAATTATAATGAAAAGAACTCTTAAAAATTGATGTATGGTAAGAAACTTATTTAGATGTTAATTCTTTTCTAATTCTGCTTAAGCTTTCTGTAGTGATTCCTAAATAAGACGCTATATGATAATTCTTTACACTTTGTTCTATATTAGGATATGTATTTATAAAAAATACATAGCGCTCTTTTGCAGATTGTGCTAAACTAGCCAATATTCTTTTTTGAAAACTAGCAAAAGCTTTTTCCATTTTTTTTCTATAAAACGTTTCTAACTCTGGTATTTTAGCATATAAGTTTTCTAAACTTTTTTTGGAAATTTTATATAACGTCGCATCTTGAATAACTTCAATATTTAATATTGACTTTGTTGTTGTAAAAAATGCTGTATAATCACTAATCCACCAATCGTTTATGGCAAATTGTAAAGTATGTTCTTTACCAAATGAATCTATAAAAAAAGTTCGTAAACAGCCACTGTAAACATAGTATTGATCAAATACTGTTTCGTTTGACTTTAAGAGTATTTCTCCTTTTTTTAAATTTACTTTTTCAAACGATTCTTGAATAGTATTCACTTCTTCTAATGTAAAAGAAATGTCTTTAAATATTTCTGATATAATTGATTTTTCAATACTCATTAACAGATACCAAATGTTTATTATAAATAAATTAGTTATGTTCTCCTTTTCAAAATTTCAAACTCGGTTCTTGATTTTAATTTCTTAATTAAAACAAAAATAATTATACTTAGTAAACATAAATAACCTAATATAACTTTTAGCACACCTAAACCTGCTATTATTAAAACAATTCCAGATAATCCTGGTCTTCCTCCAACAATTTCATATACTACTCCATTTTCAATTTGATTCGCTAAATATAATGCCCAAATAAAAATTCCAGTAACAAATAATAATGCAAAAAATTGAGCTTTTGCATATTTTAAAACACTTGGAAGTTCTTTTGAATATTGAAATCCTGAAATATCAGTTTTTATATAATCAAACACCTCATTTTTAACATTTAAATCGCTAAAAATCAATTCATCTTCAGAATCATTGCCATAAAATATTTTAATTTGTTTGTTCTTTTTCTGATTTTCTATTGTTCTTATATAAGAATATGGAATACTAAAAAGTTCATTAACAAAAGAAACATCATCTGTTTCTTTTGTTAACCTAACTAATTCATTCTCTTTTGGGTTTCCCTTGAAAATACATTTATCTTTTATTAAAATTAGTTTATTTACTTTTGAGTCTTTTAATTTCCAAAATTTGTACATTTCTTTATTTTTAAAGCAATTTTATTTTTCAGTTTCAATTTTTACAACAGTTGTTTGTGCCCAAAGATCACCTAATCTTTGATTTTTCCCTGTATTTTTAATGATTAGTATTCCTATTAAGCCAAAGAAAAACATATCTATTGGATCTAACAAATGTCTTTTTAAAGATTGTGTGAAAGTTAATTATTTATTTATTTTATTAAAAATTGAACTCTCAGAAATATTTAATAGTGATACTGGCTTTAATCCAACTAAATAATTTCCAAATGTAGTTCCAAACCATTGCTCTACTCCTATTGTCATAACTCCCCAAAATAACATTGGTAAAAGTGCTGGAAATCCTTCAACAGTATAACCGCCTTCATTATTTGGTTCTCCAAAAGTAAGTATAAATATAAAAGTTAAAAGAAAAATAATTGTATAATCAAATAGACCTGCAATAATTCTCTTTCTTATATTTGGATGAGTTATTAACGCTGTTTTTTGTAATTTATCTTCTATCATTGGTTTCTTTTTCTATTGTTAAAATTATATTATTTTCTTTAATCATATATTTAATATTCCTAATAAAGATATACATAGCCAAAGGCAAAACCCCGTCAAATTAAGTATTAATAATTGTATTTCATGTTTCTTTCTAAAGTACCAGTTAATAATGCCAAAAGAAACACCTAATACGCTAAAATATTTTAATTCTTTATCAAAGAAAAAAGGTAATAGTATTGGTAATAATACCTGAAAAAATATTGCTATTCTAATCCCTTTTTTAATACTATTATTATGGCGAGATCTTTTTAAAACACTTATTATAGAAACCAATAGAAAAGGTAAAAATAATATTCCAGTTAACAAAGCTATAAAAGAAGCCATTCTTCCTATAGTAAAAGCCCAATTTATTATTACAACTTGGGTAATTAGTATCGCTAATAGTAAAAACCAACCTAAAAAAATATTTAGCTTGGTTATTTGTCTTAATTTCATATTAATAATATGGAAACTTTTAATCTAAAGTTATATAAAATATTAGTTTACTGTAACAACTTTGCCATTGCAGTTTTAATAATTTCTATGTTTTTATCTTTGTTTGACTTATTCGCTGTTTTCTGCTTTTGTATCATTTGTCGTAATAGATTTACACCAACTTGATCAAAACTATATTGCTTATATTGATTTCCCTTTACTACAATATCCTCTGTTAAATTTATAATAGCCTCCGTATTATTACTTTTCGCTATTTTTTCATAAGCTTTTTTATACAAAGTTTGTACTTTTTTATCGGCACTTAAAAACATTCCAGACATTACATTACCTGCTATAAAAGTTAATTCTGTTTCATCTTTTTCTTCAAGATAAATTCGTGTTAACGGAGTAGCTATAATTTCTTTTACTTCTTTAGGTAGTTCTTTAGATTTTGTTATTGCCAAAGGTTTATCAATATAGTACATTGCCACCAAAGCTTTACCCATTACTGAGTACGAAGGACTTTGCAATGCTTTTTCAAAAATTGGTTTATACTCTGGATCCGTTAATTTACCTAAAGTTTCTATTGCTGTTGCTTGCACCAATGTTTTAGAATCGTTATTTGCTATTTTTTTGATGTTTTCTATAGCTCGTTTTTTACTGTTCTTATTAATTAGATTTATATTTTCTAAAGCTAATATTCTAATTTTATAAAACGAGTCATTCATTGCATTAGCAATAGCATCAAATGCATTTTTATCGTCTTGTTTTTTAGCAACTTCTAATAACGCTTCTCTTTTATGTCCATAGTATTTAGCATTTTTTAATTGAAAAATATAATCACTTAAAACTTTATTTTCGTTGATGTCACATAATAAAACTCCATCTGCATTTATCTGTATTAATTTTGGCTGCTTTGTATATGGAAACGTAAAAGAAGCATCTTTCCCATTTACAAAAACATTTTGTCGTGTTGCAGTTGTTCCTTCAAAAACATCAATAGCTAAAGGAAAAGTAAACTCGTTATCTTGCGTTTGATAAATGTTTACAGTTACTGTTTTTCTTAATTCATTATAATCGTAAGAAACATCTAATTTTGGATGTCCGCTATTAAAATACCATTGATTAAAAAAGGGATTCAAATCCTTTCCACTCACTTCTTCGAAAGCCAAACGCAATTGATGTGCTTCTCCTGTACTGTATTTATTATTGGTTAAATAGTTATTTAAACCTGCATAAAAAGCTTCTTTTCCTAAATAGTTACGCAACATATGTAAGATCTTCCCTCCTTTATTATAACTAACTGCATCAAACATATCTTCTTTATCATCATAAAAAAAACGGACTAAATGTTTATCGTAATTTTTCCCTTCTTTGTATGCTGTTATATCTTCCAACATATGCGCATCTGCATTATCGGTTCCGTATTTATATTCTCTCCATAAATACTCGCTATAATTGGCAAAACTTTCGTTTACCGTTAAATTACTCCAACTTTCAGCAGTTACCAAATCTCCAAACCAATGATGAAAAGCTTCGTGAGCAATTGTATTTTCTTGAATATTATCGTCTATTAATTCACCAGGAACCTGATATGCATTTTCTCCATGAATAACCGCTGTAGTATTTTCCATAGCTCCGCTAACATAATCTCTACCAACAATTTGAGCATATTTATTCCAAGGATATTCAATTCCTGTTATTTTTGAGAAAAACGCTAACATTTCTGGAGTTTTACCAAAAATTTGCTTAGCGTATGGAGCGTATTTTTTTTCTACATAATAATCAACAGGAATATTTTTATAGTTGTCTTTTATGATTTCATATTCACCAATTCCCATAAAAAACAAATAAGGAGCATGTTTTGGTGTAAAATTCCAATAGTCAGTTCGTGTTCCGTTGGTATTTTTTGTTTGTTTTTCTAATTTTCCGTTAGATAGTGTTACAAATTTTTGTGGAACAGTTATATAAATTTCTTGTGATGTTTTTTGATTTGGTGAATCTATCGTAGGAAACCAACAACTACTTGCTTCGGTTTCTCCTTGTGTCCAAATTTGTGTTGGTTTATTTTCATCAATTCCTGTCGGATTTATAAAGTATAATCCTTTTGCATCTGTTATTGCTGCACTTCCTTTTTGTTTTACTTTTTCTGGTTGTGCTGTATATTTTATATGAAGTGTAAATTTTTCGTCTTTGGTATACTTTTTATCCAAATCTATAATTAACTCTTGCCCATCATAATTATAATTTAGTGTTTTAGTATTCAAGCTTATAGTATGAATCAACATTCCTTTCGCATCTAAAACCAATTTATTTTGTGAATAAAAGTGAGGTTTTATAGTTACCCACTCTTCACCATTCATTGTTTTTTCTTGAAAATTAAAATCTACTTTTAACTTTGTGTGAATTAAATCGAAAACTTTATCTTTTTCAGCTTTATATGCTGATGCTTTTTGTGCAATTATTGAAGTTGTAGCTATAATAGCTATAAGGGATAAGAATATTTTCTTCATAAATATTTTTCTTCAGATTTCTATTTTTAATTTCAAAAAGCATTCCACTTTTAGAATAACATCAAAAATAGTAATTTTAGTTGGCTTACTTGTTAAAAGCTCGTTAAACCCTTATATATTAAAAGAAACCACAACTCATAAAAATGAGTTGTGGTTTAACTTATATTGATTATTAAGTTTACTCTTTTATTTTATCTAAAATAAATTTAAATTGACTTAAGCTTACATCACTAGGGTCTAACTTTGTACTTTTCATCATTTTCATAATGGCACTAGGATTCATATTATCTCCTAAAACACGTGCTATTCCTACACCTATTTCATCTCCATAACCAAATGCTATAATTTCATCTATTGCATCTGTATCTCCTGTATAATAAATTGTTGCATTAACACCATCTTTTTTAAATCCCATTAATTTTTTATACGCTGAGTTTTTTAAAATAGCTTTCAACTTTTCTTTTTCTATAGCATATTCTTCATCAGTTGCATTACTTTTAGGTAAACCCGTAACATTTATCTTACGAATACTTTCATAAGCTTTCTTATCTTCCTCTGAAGCTGAACTAGTCACAAATTGAAATACATCTGTAGGAATAGAGATATGGCTAAATCCTTTTTTGTCTTGACTCTCCATTATATAACTCTGTAATGATTCTTTTTTACAAGAAGTACATAACAACATAATGAATACAGTGGTAATTATATATAGTTTTTTCATTGACTCTTTTGTTTAGTTATAAATAAAGTTGAGCATAAAGCTCAACTCTATTTTATTTTTACTTGTTTTTTTTTTGATAATCATTAGCTATTTTAGATAGCTTATTCACATCTATCTCTCCTATTAAAGAAATAATAGTTGCTGTTTTCTCACCATCTTTTTCATTATTCTTTACATACATTAAAACTTCACTTACAATATCTTTATTCTTGGTAGATTTTATGTAAATCTTTACACGAGTTCCATCATCTTTAACACGCATTAACTGTGTTAAGTTTGAGTTTTTGATTACTTTATTTACCATTACTTCCATTTTAGCAGCAACATCCATATTTTCTGTAGAAAATACTTTTAATTCTTCTAAACCTTTTGCGGTATTAAAAACTTCCATGTCTTCTGATGCTGCATCTGGAAACTTTTTTAATAATTCAAATGCATCTTTAGTTACAATTACTGCGGATACTTCATCTAAATCTTCTAATGAATCAAACATTCCTTGCGCTAACATAATGTTTGATGAAAAAATTACGGCTAATATTAAAATTACTTTTTTCATAATATTGTTGTATTTACTTGGTTTTTTACTTTTAAAATTTAATAATTTACTTTGTCTATTACTGTGTTTACGGTACTCTTATAAGTATCTAACTTTGTTATTGCATCGCTTCCTTTTGTTAAGTTGTTTGAAACTGCATACAAAGCATCATTTCCTTTGTTTAAGTTAAATGATATTTGATGTAAAGCTTCTTTTACTTGTGCTAATTGTTTTATAGCTTCTTTCTCTTGGGCTTTTTGATACTCTTGATATCCAATAAACACGCTTACTAATAAAGCTACTGATGCTGCTACTGATAACCATTTCCAGTTCTTTTTTCTTTTCTCAGGTTTTAACTGAATGGTTTTAGTAAAGGTTTCATCTTTGCTTTGTTTAAAATATCCAAACATCATACCATACTCTTCTAAGTGTGGTGCAACATTACCTGAATTAAAATACGTTCTAAGTGTATCTTCTTCTTGTAACGATGTGGTTGCTTCTAAATATTTTTCTAATAACTTTTCTATGTTAGCTAACTCCATAGTTATGTTTTTTAATTAATGCTTCTCTAATTGTTTTACGCGCTCTTGATAACGCTACTCTTACTGCCGTTGGCTTCATATTTACCATTTTGCAAATCTCATCAAAATCATATTGTTCTATATCACGTAATTGAATAATTATTTTTTGCTGTTCTGGTAATCCTTCTATTAATTTGTGTACTTGGTTTACACTATCATTATGTTCTACTTTTTTTTCTAAAGGGGTTTCTTTTTCTTTATAATTACTATGTACTAATGTTAAATTACTTGCTTGTTTAGATTTTAAACGATCATAACAATAGTTTTTTGTCATAGTCATTGCAAATGCTTCTACATTTTTATATTCACCAAGCTTTTCTTTATTTCGCCAAAGCTTAAAATATAACTCTTGTGTTGCATCTTCCGCTTCTTCTCTGGATACAAGCAATCGTTTTGCTAAACGAAAAACCTTATCTTTAAACGGCGTGACAACTTTTAAAAAGTCTGATTGGTTCATTGTTCTGTTTGGTTAGTTAGTGTAATGTTTTAATAAACTTTACGTCATATTTAATAACTTTACATACCTACGACGATGCATAATAAATTTTGTTACAAAAAAAATAAAAAAAATACTATTATTGCTTAAATTGCGTTTGATTAGTGTTAGAAACATCTTATTATATGAAAATGAAAATCCTTACAAAGTATTTATTAGTATTGTTATTTCCACTGCTACTTATTAATTGTTCTAAGACAGAAGATATTCCGCAAGATATAGAAATTAATGATTTTGTTTGGGGAGGAATGAATGCGTATTACAAATGGCAAGGTGAAATTCCTGATTTAGCTGATACTAGATTTTCTTCAAGAGACGAGTTAAACGGATATCTAAATGATTTTGATGATCCTAGTGTTTTATTTCAAAGTTTACGATATCAAATTGATATTGTAGATCGTTTTTCATGGATTGTGGATGATTATGTTGCTTTAGAAAATTCATTTCAAGGAATAAACCTTACTACGGGTTTAAAATTAGGTTTAGCGTATTATGATGATGGTTCTGGTGATGTTTATTTATATGTATATGATGTAATTACGGGTTCTAATGCTGATTTACAAGGAATAACAAGAGGAATGATTATTACGGAAATAGATGCTGTTCAGGTTACTATAGGTAATGTGAATTCATTACTTGAAAATAATTCTTTTAGTGTTACACTTGCCGATTATGATACCGCAACTGGAGCTCCTATTAATAATGGAACTGTTGTTGATCTTACAAGATTAGAAACTTCTGAAAATCCAGTAAAAATTGCTACAACATTTGACAATGGAACTAGAAAAATTGGATATTTAATGTACAATCAGTTTTCTAGTTCATATGACGCTGAATTAAATACTGCTTTTGCTAATTTTAATGCAGAGAATATTAATGATTTAATTGTTGATTTAAGATATAATGGTGGAGGATCTGTAAGAACTGCTACCTATTTAGGAAGTATGATTACTGGACAATTTACTGGTGAAATTTTTTCAAGACAAATTTGGAATGATAAAGTAATGTCTAATATTAACAACGACAATTTTATAAATTATTTTACTGATGAAATTGATAACGGTGAAGTTCTTCAAGCTATTAATAGTTTAAATTTAGATAGAGTATACTTTATAGTTTCTGGTAATACAGCTTCTGCATCTGAGTTAGTAATTAATTGTTTAAGTGCTTATATAGATGTTTATTTGGTAGGTACTCAAACTGTAGGTAAACAAGTTGGTTCTGTTACCTTATACGATTCTGATGATTATACTAGAAATGGAGAAAATTTTAATTCTAGTCATACTTGGGCAATGCAACCAATTGTATTAGAAATACAAAATAAAGACAATGAAAATAATCCTGATGGATATATTCCTGAAATAATCCTTCAAGAAGATCCTACTGATCTTGGTGTACTTGGGGAAATTTCAGATCCTTTACTAGAAAGGACTATAGAATATATAGATACTGGAGCAAAAGGAACGTTTACCAGCAACAAAACAAATTTCCAGCCAATTAAATGGAACTCCAATATGAGGTTTAAAAATTACAACACAATGTATACAAACTTTAAATAGACTAAAAAGCATAAAAAAACCTTGTGAGAACAAGGTTTTTTTATGCTTTTTAGTTTTCTTTTTACAACAAAACTTCGTCTAAATTTTGGTTTATTAAAATATTTTTGGTGATAAAACTTTCTATTACATTAAACATAAGTACATCCTATCTGTTATCTATAAAAACAAAATATTTTTATACAATACCATGTTTATTTTTCATTATAAAGACTAAAAATAAATTAAATTCGCTTTTTTAATTACATAATCATAACAATACTCCTAAAATGCAAAATTTACAACCTATTATGTTAGTGGGTACTGGTTCTGATGTTGGTAAAAGCTGGATAACAACTGGAATTTGCAGGTGGCTTAAACAGAAAGGATACGAACCTGCTCCGTTTAAAGCACAAAATATGTCTTTAAATAGTTTCTCTACGCCAGATAATTTAGAAATTGGAAGAGCACAGGCAGTACAAGCTGAAGCTTGTGAAATTCCTCCAACTATAGAAATGAATCCTATTTTATTAAAACCATCCTCTGTAAATAAATCACAAATTGTTTTACACGGAAAACCAATTGGTAACCAAACCGCTAAAGAATATTTTTTAGGAGACAATAAAAAACACTTGTTTGAAGAAGCTAAAAATGCTTTTAAACAATTAGCATCAAAACACAATCCTATTGTAATGGAAGGCGCTGGAAGTATTAGCGAATTAAACCTAAAACATAGAGACATTGTAAATATGAGAATGGCCGCTGCTGCAAATGCCTGTGTCTATTTAGTAGCTGATATTGACAAAGGTGGTGTATTTGGAAGTGTATACGGAACTATTGAATTATTAGAAGATTGGGAACGTAAATTGATTAAAGGAATCATTATTAATAAATTTAGAGGAGATGCTTCTTTATTTACTGATGGTAAAAAGAAGTTAGAGGAACTTACTGGTGTCCCTGTTTTGGGGGTTATGCCTTATGCAAAGGATATTATTATTGAAGAAGAAGATTCAGTTGCTTTAAACCGTAGAAACACAATTGCTTTTGAAAACAAGCTGAATATTGCTGTTATCAGGCTTAACTATATGTCTAATTACACCGATTTTCAAGCCTTAGAACAAGAACCATTAATCAATTTATATTTTACAAGAGAAGCATCTGAAATAAACAAAGCTGATATCTTAATAATACCTGGTACAAAAAACACTATTGATGATTTAGTTTCTTTAAAAAAAGAAGGTTTAGACAATATTATTAAAGAATGTTACAAGCATATTCCTGTAATTGGAATTTGTGGTGGTTATCAAATGCTAGGTAACCATATTAAAGACCCCTTTTCTGTAGAAAGCAGTATTAAATCAGAAAAAGGTATGGGTTTATTTGATATTGAAACGACACTTTCTAAAACCAAACAAACAATACAAAGCACTTTTCAGTATAAAAATTTTGAATCACCTTGTAAAGGTTATGAAATTCATATGGGAGAAACTTTAGTACCTAAAAACAAACATTTAAATCTTGTTAACAATAAAGAGGAAGGTTATTTCGATGGAAATAAAAGCTGGGGAACCTACTTTCACGGGATTTTCGATAATCAAGAAATAGTTACAGAACTCTTACAAGTAAAATACCCTAAAGCTAAAGCTATAAATTACAAAGCTTTTAAATCGCTTCAATTTGATAAATTAGCAACTTGGATTGATGAAAATTTAGATATGAAAACTATCTTAAAAAATAGCGCAAACTAATGTTAGACGGACACGGTGATGATCTCCATTTAATTAAGGGAATTATTAAACACAATTTTAGTTCAAATGTATATTACAAAGGTTGTCCTGAAGATTTGTTGAATGATATTTCAAAGCGAGTACATGAAATTCAAAGCTACCCCTCGCCTGCTGCCAGTGAATTAAATGAATTGGCTTCTAAAAAATTTAATTTGAATAGTAATCAGTTTTTATTTGCAAACGGTGCAACAGAAGCCTTTTATTTAATCGGTCAGTTATTTTCTAATAAAACAGCAGTAATTGTTGCGCCTACTTTTTCTGAATATGAAGACGCATGTAAAAATTTTAATATAAATTATAGATTAATTCCTCGTACAGAATTAAAAGATATTAATACCGATTTAGTATTCATTTGTAACCCAAACAATCCTGATGGTAATATTTTTTCTTCTGAGGAATTAGAACTTCTTTTTCAACAAAACCCAAAAACTACTTTTGTTATTGATGAAGCCTATATAGAATTCACCAATAAAATAGCATCTATATTATATTTAACTGAAAAATATCAAAACTTAATAATAGTCAGATCATTAACCAAAACTTTTACAATTCCAGGATTGCGTTTAGGATATGTAGTTTCAAATGCCAAAATTATCTCTAAATTATTAAATTTAAAAATGCCTTGGAGTGTTAATTTGTTGGCCATAAAAGCAGGTGAATATATTTTTAATAATTACGAAACACTTCAATTTAATATTGATGAGTTAATTGAAGAAACAATTAATTTTCAAAGACTACTTTCTTCCGTAAAAGGCATTAAAATTAATAATAGTAATACTTCTTATTTTTTAGTTCAATTATTACACAAATCAGCAAAAGAGTTAAAAGAACATTTAATAACAGAACACCAAATTTTAATTAGAGACGCAACTAACTTCAAAGAATTAGAGGGTGAATATATTCGTCTTTCTACACAAAATACAATAGCTAACCTGACTTTAATTTCAGCTTTAAAAGGATGGATGTAAACGCTATTTACATATTGTTATTTGCTTTTGGTTTGGATTCTATTTTTGGAGACCCAAGAAAATTACCACATCTTATTGTTCTCTTCGGAAATAGTATTGCTTTTGGTGAAAAAAGATTAAATAAAGGAAAGTCTAAAATTCTAAAAGGCGCTTTATTGACTATCCTATTAGTTAGTATTTCATTTGTTTTACCATATACAATTATCAAATATTTAAACGTTTTTGATTTTCAAATAATATCAATGTTATTTTCAATAGTAATGTTATTTTATTGCTTAGCTAATAGAACATTAATAAAAGAAGGCTATGCCGTTTTTAACACGTTACAAAACGATGGTTTAGAAGCCGGACGTAAACGTTTATCTTGGATAGTTGGACGAGAAACAAAGAACTTAAATACGCAACAGATTAGAATTGCGACTTTAGAAACAATGTCAGAAAATTTAAGTGATGGAGTTATTGCTCCGCTGTTTTATTTTTTGATATTAGGCATTCCAGGTGCAATGGCTTATAAAATGATTAATACCTTAGATTCTATGATTGGGTATAAAAACGAGCGCTATATAAACTTCGGAAAGTTTGCTGCTAAGTTAGACGATGTTGCAAATTATATTCCTGCTCGTATTACAGCTATACTAATTTTAGTAGTTCAGTTTAAATTAAATGGAATTTCTTTTGTTTTCAAAGAAGGAAAAAAACATAGTAGTCCTAATGCAGGATACCCAGAAGCTGCCTTGGCTTATTCTTTAGATTGTCAGTTTGGTGGTCCTAATTATTATCACGGAAAATTACTTGAAAAACCTTTTATAGGAAGTAATAATCGTGAAATTAAACATGAAGAAATTAAAAAAGTGAGTGGCATAAACTTTACAGTTACTACTTTTTTTGTTCTTCTGATTATTGGAATTTTAGCATTCATCCAATATGCATAACCTTCAAAAAAAGTATATTATTACAGGAGCTCCTGGTACTGGAAAAACTACACTAATTAATCTTCTGAAAGAAACTATTCCTTGCATGGATGAAATTTCAAGAAAAGTTATTATCGATGAGCAAAAAAACAATAGAAACGGAACCCCTTGGGAAGACATCTGTAGGTTTACAAATCTTGTTTTCAATGCTACAACAAAAGAACTATTGAATACTAATACTATAATTTGCGACAGATCTTTATTAGATTTAGAAGCTTATTTAACGGTAGAAAACAGACCTATCCCTAATTACCTAAAAACTTTTCCGTATTTAGAAACCTATCATAAAGAAGTTTTTTTTACGCCTACATGGTTTGATATTTATTGCCAAGACGAACAAAGACTTCAAGAGTTTGATTATTGTTTAAAGTTAGAAAAATCCCTTTTAGAACTCTATAAAAATAAGGGATTTGAAATAATAATACTTCCAAAAACGAAGCTTTCAGAAAGATATAAACTTGTGCTAAGTAAATTATCTGTTAGTTTATCCATGAAAAAACATTAGATTTGCCATATCAAATGGTTTTTTACGTTTTCGTAAAAATTAAAAGGGAATTTGGTGTAATTCCAAAACTGTTCCCGCAACTGTAAAACTTAAAAGTATTCATTAATAAAAACCACTGTAGCTAAACTATGGGAAGGTAGATGAATATTGAGTTGAGTCAGGAGACCTGCCACTATGATAATAATTTATAATAGTAACTCTCGGGTAAAGAGTTAGAAAATTGTGTTTTTTCATATTTTCTTTCCTTTCCTGCTTAACATCATTTTTAAGTGTACAAAAAATTGATTTTATGCAGCGTATGGACAGTGTTTTTTTCGCTATCCATATTCTCACAAACAAAAAAAATTTCAGGTAAAGTAACTGATATTGAAACTCAATTAGAAGTTTCTAAAGTTCGTATTTTAACAACTGAAAACAAAGTATTAGCTACTACAAATAGTGCTGGTTTTTTTTCAATTAACCTAGAAAAAACAACTTTACAATTAGTCTTTTCTTTAGAAGGATATATTGACAGAATAATAACCATAACAAAGGAAACAGATAACCTAAGTGTTCAATTAGAAAAAGAAGCTACGTTACTTTCTGAAATTATTATTAGCGCCAAAAATGAAAAAAAATTAGGCGTTCAAAAAGTTTCTAAAATATCATTAGAATTACGACCAATAAATAATTCTCAAGATTATCTAAGGGCTGTCCCTGGTTTATTTATTGCACAACATGCTGGTGGTGGAAAAGCAGAACAAATATTTTTAAGAGGTTTTGATAATGACCACGGAACCGATTTTGCTGTTTTAGTTGATGATATTGGTATTAACCTAAGCTCACATGCACATGGACAGGGATATGCCGATTTACATTTTCTAATTCCCGAAACTATTAATAATGCTGATTATTATAAAGGACCACACGAAGCTTCTTTAGGTAATTTTGCTGTTTCTGGTGCTGCTAAATTTACTTCAAAAGATAATTTAGATAACAACCTTATTAAATTAGAATACGGACAATATGATTTTGCAAGAGCATTAGCTATGATTTCTTTGGTAAAGAAAAACAATGAAAGTGCCTATATTGCTATTGAAGGAACTTACAACAAAAGTTTTTTTGAAAGCAATCAAAATCTAAGACGTTTAAATACTTTCACGAAATATAGTATTGACCTTACTAATAATCATGAATTAAAAACATCGCTTTCTACTTTTCATAGTAACTGGAATGCTTCAGGTCAAATTCCTTTACGTGCAGTAAAAAATGGACTTATCACAAGATTTGGTGCCATTGATGACCAAGAAGGTGGAGATACTAAAAGAATACACGCCAATGTACAGTTAAACTCAACATTAAATAATAATACAAAGCTTACTAATCAATTGTATTATGTTTCCAATATCTTTAATTTATACTCCAACTTTTCTTTCTTCCAAAACGATCCTGTTAATGGAGATATGATTCACCAAGAAGAAGACAGAGATATTTTTACTTACAAAGGAAATATTGAAATACAGAACTTTTTAGAAATTCCTAATAGTACAACAACTTTTGGTTGGTCAGCAGAACATCATCATAACTTTATAAGTTTAAACAACACTGTTGGGAGAACATATTTAAACGCTGTAAATAAATTTGAGTTTAAAGAAACTAATTATGCTGCTTTCATTAAAGAGCGTCTACAAATCTCTTCTAAACTAACAGTTTTAGCTGGACTTAGAGCTAATTTTTTCAATTTTAATTCTACTGAAATTTCACCAAATCCACAAGAAGGAAATACCACCTCTTTTAGATTAAGTCCTAAGTTGAGTTTGTATTTTGATGCTACAGCAAATATTCAGTTTTATGCAAAAGCTAGTTCTGGTTTTCATTCTAATTATACCAATGCTGCTGTTACTGATAAAACCACAAATCCGTTGCCTAAAGCAATTGGTTACGACCTTGGTACTGAATTTAAAGTTGGTAAAAAGTTTATTGGTAACATTGCCGGTTATTATTTACAAAGCGATGCTGAGTTTGTTTTTTTATCTGATGGTTTTGAATTTGAAAACAAAGGAAGATCTAAACGTATAGGTAGTGAAGTTTCTTTAAGATATCAACCGCTGCCTTATTTTTGGTTAGACACCGATTTAAATTATAGTTACGGAACATTATTAGATGCTCCTCAAAATGAAAATAAAATTCCAACTGCTCCAAGATTTACTTCTACTGGTGGTGCTACTTTGCGTTTACAAAACGGAATTAAAGCTTCTTTACGTTACCGATATTTAGGTGAACGTCCTTTAATAGAAGATGCATCTATAATCGGACAATCATATTTTATTACTGATGCCGTTATTAATTATGAAACTTCAAAATATAAGATAGGATTATCAATAGAGAATCTATTTGATACCAATTGGAGAGAAGCTGTTTTTTATGATTCTTCTCAATTACAAGGAGAGCTACAACCTGTAGATGATATACATTTCACTCCAGGAACTCCATTTTTAGCTAAACTAAGTTTAACATATATCTTTTAACAATGGGTAAAGACATTTCTAAAACAACACATACTTTTTTATTTTGCGATGGGGGTTCTTGTCAAAAAAAAGGCAGTGAACAAGTTGTAAGAACAGCAAGAGCTTATTTACGCAATAATGGACTTTGGAATACCACGCATACAATTAAAACCAGATGTAATGGAAGATGTGAAGATGCACCTACTTGTATTGTAAATTCAAATGAATATTGGTACAAAGAATTAACTCCTGAAAAAATTATTCCTATTGTAAAAAGTCATATTGAAAATAACCAACCTGTTGAAGCTGATTTATTATATCAAAAAGGATGGGAACAAATGACATCTACCAAAGAATTAGCTCCTTTTAAACCCAAACCTTTTGAATTAAAAAATGATGAAGAATTGGGTGAATGTTTTATTACAAAAGGATTTAGTTCTGACCAATATCTATATCCTTTATTCTTATTCCTTTTTGAAAACGCTGAAGGAGTAATACTTAATTTGATTAATAAAACTCCTATTCAATTTAAAGACATAATCTCTGTAGATTATTCCAATACACACACTTTAGAATTAACTACCAGAAGAGATACTATTGAATTGACTATTGCCTCAGTACCAAAAGAAAATAAAGAGTTACAACAATCTAAAATATCGAGTACTGAGTATTTTTATCAAAAAGAAACACAACAAACTGGTATTCGATTCAAAAATAAATTTGGAAAACTAATAGGTAAAATAATATTTGATTCTATAGATAATAAAGTTTGGGAATATTGCACCTCTATTCAGTTACTGAACACTAAGCTAGACGTAATATAAGTTATGAATACAAAAATTTCTATAATAGGATTAGGTTGGCTGGGAGTTCCATTGGCTTTACAACTTCAACAAAATGGGTATACAATTAGTGGCACAACTACAACTTTAGATAAGCTAGAAACCTTATCTAAACACCCTTTTCAGGTATGTAGAATAAAAGTTGAAACGGATAACATTATTGGTGATTGGGAGGCTTTTATACATCAATCTAACATTTTGATTATCAACTTTCCACCAAAACGAATTGATAATATTGAAACCATACATCCCCTGCAAATAGCACAAATCATAAAACAAACATCAAAGACTACAAAGGTTATTTTTGTAAGTTCTACATCCGTATATCAAAATACGAATGCGCTTATTAATGAAACTGTAAACTGTGTACCAGAAAAAGCATCTGGTATTGGTTTGGTAAAAGCAGAACAATTACTTAGAGACTATTTTGGTAGCAACCTAACTATTTTACGTTTGGCTGGTTTAATTGGACCAAAACGTCATCCAGGTAGATTTTTAACCAATAAAAAACAATTAAAAAATCCGAACGTACCTATAAACCTAATACATCAAAAAGATTGTGTTGGTTTAATTGAAACTATTTTAGAACGAGACTGTTTTGGTGAAACTATTAATGGCTGTGCTGATGTGCATCCAAAGCGAAAAGATTTTTATGAAAATGCTGCCGTACGATTAAACTTACCTCTTCCTGTTTTTGGTACTCAAAAAGAAGAACACTATAAAATAGTAGATAATTCGAAATCAAAGTCACTATTAAATTTTGAATATGAGTTTTCAAATCCTGAATGGATTTTCTCAAAAGAACCTTTACTTAAAAATCAATCGTAAATGAAGGAAGGAATTTTATTATGTGGACACGGTACGCGAAGAGAAGCTGGTGTAAAATCGTTTAAGCGATTAGTAGCCATTCTTAAAGAACGTTACCAAGATAAATATGAAGTTGATTACGGATTTTTAGAATTCAATCATCCTACCTATGAAGCTGCGGTAGAACGTATGTATGCAAACGGTATTCGTAAAATTTACGCATTACCTGTTATTTTATTTGCGGGTTCACACGCTAAAAACGACATTCCGTATGAGCTAAATACCTTACAAGGGTATCACGATGATTTAACCATTTCTATGGGGAAACATATTGGTGTGAGTTCTTTTTTATTGGATTTATCGTTAAAACGTATTGAAGAAACAGAAAAAAACTTACCTAAAGTAGATAGAAAAGATACGTGCCTGGTGGTGGTTGGTAGAGGAACTACAGACCCAGATGCCAATAGCGATGTTGCCAAATTAACGAGTATGCTTTGGGACGGAATGGGATTTGGTTTCGCAACCACAGCCTATAGTGGAACGGCATATCCTAAAATTGATGAAAGTTTACAATTGGTTGAAAAATTAGGTTTCAAACGAACTATCGTTATTCCTTTTTTCTTTTTTACAGGTGTTTTATTAGAACGTATTTATACCACAGTTTCTGCAATGGATGCTGAATCTGATTTAGAATATGTGTATACCGACCCTTTTGGAGCTGATGAATTAATTCTACAAGCTTTTGATGAGCGTTTACACGAAGCTAAAAACGGAATTGCCAATATGAATTGTCAGTTGTGTAAATACCGTAAACAAGTAATTGGTTTTGAAGAAGACCAAGGAAAAGAGCAAATGGGACATCACCTTAACGTAAAAGGAATTTTATTTGAAGAAGATGAAAAACCTGACCAGAAACAAAACAGTTTAGGAAGCAAAATTAAAAAGATGTTAGGGATATGATAACAGGAAAAATTTATGGTGTTTCCTTAGGGCCTGGTGATGCAGATTTAATTACGCTAAAAGGTTTAAAAACATTACAAAAAGCAGATAAAATATATTACCCAGGTTCTTTATTTAAAGATGGTAGAAAATCGAGTTATTCTTTGTCCATTTTAAATCAATATGATTTAGATGAAGAAAAATTACAAGGTTTCTATTTAAAAATGGATTTAGGTCGTGTGCAAGCCAAAGAAATTTACGAAACTACCTTTCAGCAAATATTAGTTGATTGCAACAACGGTTTATCAATCGCTATTGTTAGCGAAGGTGATATTAGTACGTTTAGTTCATTCTCTTATCTATTAGAAAAAATACAAGCGCATAAATTAGATATTCAATTAATTCCAGGTATTAGTTCTTACCTACATTTAGCCGCTGAAATCAAAATACCTTTGTGTTTACAAAACGAAAAAGTAAGCATTATTCCACGTATACAAACCAAAGAAGAATTGCAAGAAGCACTTGATAATTTTGAAACTGTGGTATTGATGAAAATCATATCAGTTGTTGACATTATCACTTCAGTAATTGACGAAACAAAACATAGCATTACCTATGCTGAACGTTTAGGAACCGATAAACAATTTATCTCTACTAGTTGGGCAACGGCAAACCAAAGAGAAACACCTTATTTTTCTCTTCTTATTATTAAAAAAATCAACCAATGAAAATAACAGTAGCAGGTTTAGGACCTGGAGATATCGATTATATGTTGCCCGTAGTTAAAAATGCTTTACAAAAGGCAGATGTAGTTATTGGTTACGACTATTATTTTCAATTTGGAGCATCACTTTTTAAAGAGGATGCTGAACTTATTTCAATGCCTTTAGGTAAAGAAGAAGCAAGAGCGCATAAAGCTGTTGAAAAAGCTAAAGAAAATAAATATGTAGTAGTTATTGGTTCTGGTGATGCCAGTATTTATGCAATGGCTGCTATTGTTTACGAAATAGTTTCTAAAGATAATCATACTGATATTGAATTAGAAACCCTACCAGGTGTTTCTGCATTTTTAGCTGCAGGAAGTAAATTAGGTGCGCCATTGGGTCACGATTTTTGTTGTATTTCATTGTCGGATTTAATGACTCCTTGGAACAAAATTGAGCAACGTATTAAAGCTGCGGCAATGGGAGATTTTGTTACAAGCTTGTACAATCCAAAAAGTAAAAAAAGACATTGGCAATTAGGAAGGTTGCAAAAAATATTTTTAGCAGAGCGTTCTCCTGCTACACCAGTTGCCATTATAAGACACGTAACACGTCCAGAAGAAGAACTTAAAATTACTACGTTAGGAGAATTTAATCCAGAAGATGTAGATATGTTTTGTTTGGTGATGATTGGGAATTCACAAACCTATCGTTTTAAAGATTACTTAGTAACACCACGTGGATACCTCAACAGAAAACCACATACAGGTAAAGAAATTCAGCAAGAGAGTTTTAGAATTGTTACCGAACATATTATCGATTTACCTTTTTCTATTGCTGATAAATGGGCAATGACAAGAGTGATTCATACCACAGGAATTTTAGAGGATTATAATCATTATTCAGCAACGTCAAAAGCGATTGAAAACTGGTATCATCATCTTAAAAATGGTGGCGAAATTGTTACCGACGTTACGATGGTAAAAGCAGGAATTACAAAAGCTTTTATTTCGGAATATGGAAATCAAATTCACTGTTTATTAAATGATGAAGATGCGCAAGAATTAGCGAAATCAGCAAATATTACACGTTCTCAAGCAGGAATTAGAAAAGCTATAGAAAAACACCCAAATGCTTTATATGTTATAGGTAATGCACCTACTGCCCTATTTGAAATTGTAGAACAATTAAGAGGTAACACTTCATTTAAGCCTGTTGGAATTGTTGGTGTACCTGTTGGCTTTGTAAATGTATTAGAATCAAAAGAACAATTATCGCAAATTAACACCACCGATTGGGTAATTATAGAAGGAAACAGAGGTGGTAGCAATGTAGCTGCGGCTATCGTAAATTCAGTTTTTACTTTACCAGAAGCTTCAACGTATTTTACATCTTAAAAATGACAAAATTTACTTCAGAAAATATAGAAACGCTGGAACAGATTATCCTTGCTCGTAGAGATGTGAGAGGTAATCGATTTACTGACAAACCTATTCTTCAAAAAGATATAGATAAAATTCTATTTGCTGGGGTAAACGCTCCTTCGGTTGGTTTTTCACAACCTTGGGAGTTTGTGGTTATTAAAGATTTGGACATCAGAAATAAAATTAAAGAGAGCTTTTTTGAAGAAAACGAAAAAGCCAAAACACTTTTTGAGGGAAAGAAAACAGATGCTTATACCCAATTAAAATTAGAAGGTATTGTAGAGTCTTCTTTAAACATAGCCGTGTTTTATAAACCAAGCGAACATCCTGTTTTAGGACAAACGGCTATGAAAGAAGCGGGTGTATATTCGGTCGTTTGTGCCATCCAAAATATGTGGTTAATGGCACGTGCTTTAGATATTGGATTGGGTTGGGTAAGTATTTTAAATCCCAATACTATTAAAACCATATTAAAAGCACCAAAAGACCGACAACTTATTGGTTATTTATGTTTAGGACACGTAGATAAGTTTTATGAGAACCCTGAATTAGAACGTTTACAATGGGAAAAGCGTAAGAATATTAACGATGTAGTTATAAAAGAGATTTATTCATAAAGTGAGTAAAACAAATACACATATCGATTTTTATTTGATTGGCATTAGCAATCATCCTACTATAAAATGGAATGATGACGTGCTGACTTTAATCAAAGAATCCACTATTTTTTCTGGTGGAAAACGCCATTATGAATTGGTACAATCCTACTTACCAGAAAATCATAAATGGATTGAAATTTCAGGAAAGATGGATGTGTTAATGCAGCAATACAAAACGATAGACGTTTCTATTGTAGTATTTGCTTCGGGCGACCCTTTTTTCTATGGTTTCGGAAACACTTTACAACGTTTACTACCTAAAGCAGAGCTAAAAGCTTTTCCGTATTTCAATAGTATTCAATTGCTATGTCATAAAACACAAACGAATTATAACAACTTAAAATCAATATCAGTTCACGGTAGAGATTGGTCGGCTTTAGATGAAGCATTAATCAATAGAACTAAATTGATTGGTGTTTTAACTGATACTAAAAAAACACCCGCAGTAATTGCGAAACGTATGTTACAATACGGTTTTGATAATTATACAATTACTATTGGTGAAGCCTTAGACGGCGAATCTGAACATATTGAACAACTCAATTTATCGGATTGTACCAGCAAAACACATAACAAATTAAATTGTGTGTTATTAAAACAGATTACATCTAAAGAAAAATCTTTTGGTATTCTAGATACTGCTTTTATTCATTTAGAAAATAGAGCAAATATGATTACCAAAATGCCTATTCGTTTAACTACCATTAGCGCATTGGCACTACAAAACAAACATGTCTTTTGGGATATTGGTGCTTGCACAGGCTCTGTAGCTATTGAAGCGAAACAACAGTTTCCGCATTTAAAAGTAGTTGCTTTTGAAAAGCGAACAGAATGTAGCACTATCATCCAACAAAACACAGAACGTTTTGCTACACCAGGTATAGAAATTGTTATTGACGATTTCTTTAACCTTGATTTAGACAACTATCCTACGCCAGATGTAGTTTTCATTGGCGGACACGGAGGTCGTTTAAAGGAATTAATCCAAACCGTTTATCAATTAAATCCTACAGTGCGTTTTGTAACTAACGCTGTAAGAGAAACCAGTAGTTCCGTATTTATAAAAGAATTAACGGACTTAAATTATACGATTAGCACGAATACCATTCAGCTAAACGAACACAATACAATTAGCATTCACACCGCAGAAAAATATTAAATGAAGAAAATAGCCATTATAGCAGTTACTGAAAAAGGCCTTGAAAAAGCTCTTATAATTCAGCAAGAATTCCCAAAATCATTAGTAATAACTACCTTAAGTTCTACTAATAAAAATGTATCAACTATTGTCTCTATTTCAAGTTATCTTGATGATAATTTTGCGAAGTTAGATGGTATTTGTTTTGTTTCTGCTTTAGGAATTTGTGTGCGTTTAATTGCACCGCACCTTGAAGATAAAAACACTGACCCTGCTGTAATTTCTGTGGATGATTTAGGGTTAAATGTACAATCGGTATTAAGCGGACATAAAGGTGGTGCAAATGATTTTACATCAAAAATTGCTAGCGTTTTAGGAGCGAAACCTATTATATCTACCTCTAGCGATGTTCAGAACATTTGGGCATTAGATACTTTAGGAACTCAATTCGATTGGCAAATAGAAACTTCATTATCTATGAACAAAACAATGGCGTTGTTTGTAAATAATAAACCTACTGTCCTATTGTTAGATCTTAAAGATAAAGGAACACAGCATTTAGAGAAAACGGTTCCAAATTTTGTTTCTGTTTTTTATAGTGAAGCTGATATTGATTATACCCAATTCGAATTATGTATTGTAGTGAGTTATAAGATATACGAAGTAAGTATTCCGAGCCTGTGCTTTATTCCAAAAGTGTTGTCTGTGGGTTCAGGTTGTTCTAAACAATTAGATACCTCACTTTTTGATACTACTTTAAAAGAAGAATTAGCAAATAGAAACATTCACTTTTCAGCTATTAAGAATTTTGGTTCTATAGACATCAAAGCAACCCAACAAGCGTATTTAGATTTCAGTACTAATAACGCCATTCCTTTTAGCTTTTTTACTTCGGATGCAATAGATACGATTACCGTACCTAACCCGAGTGAAATGGTACAGTCTAAAATTGGAGTCGATGGTGTTTCCGAATCTACTGCAATGTTATTGTCTGGAAACAACAATGTATTAGTTGAAAAGCAAAAAATTCATTTAGATAATGGTGAAAAGTTTACGTTCGCTGTAGCTATTGATACTAATGCAGAACGAAGAACTGCTGTTGCCATAATTGGTGCAGGTCCTGGTGATGAAGAATTAATTACTGTAAAAGGAAAAAAATATTTACAGGAAGCTGATTGTGTATTATACGCAGGTAGTTTAGTGCCTGAAGAAATGACCAATTGGTGTAAACCAGGTGCTATTGTACGAAACTCTGCAATGATGACTTTAGAAGAGCAAGTTTCTATAATGCAAGAACATTATAAAAAAGGAAATTCAATTGTGCGTTTACAATCTGGAGACCCTTCTTTATACGGAGCTATTCAAGAGCAAATGACCATTTTTGATGAATTAGGAATGGATTACTTTATTGTTCCTGGTATTTCTGCCTTTAGTGCCGCTGCGGCCGTATTAAAATCGGAATTTACCATTCCTGAAGTAGTACAATCAATTGTATTAACACGTGGGGAAGGAAAAACACCAATGCCTAATAAAGAAAGTATTCGTGCCTTTGCTGCAACTAATGCTACGATGTGTATTTTCTTAAGTGCTGGAATTGCGAAGAAAGTAGAAGGTCAATTATTAGAACATTTTGACCCTGACACACCTGTTGCTGTGATGTACAGAATCTCTTGGAAGGATGAAGAGATTTTCCAAGGAAAATTATCTGAATTAGCTTCTATTGTAAAGAAGAGTAAGAAAACAAGAACCGTATTAATTGTAGTTGGTCATGCTATTGGTGCTCGTAAGAACCGTTCGCAATTATACAGTCCTGAATGGAAACATATTTTTAGAACCAATAAGAAATTTGTAGTAACAGAGTAATACGATTTAGTTTTAGACTTCACAGATTTTAAAAACCTGTGAGGTCTTTAAATCAAGTTATTGCAAAACGTAATGACATCAGTGAATTTTAGTTTTGTCATATTTAAGTCGAATTATAAAATTCACCGCAAGAAACGTTAATAATTAAAAGCTGTTTGAGCGATAGCGAGTTCTTTTAATTTAGTTTCGAGGATGAGGTTTTATAAATGAAGAATTAATAAGACTAGATTTTTTTGTTTCTTTTTTAATCAATGGAAAAAAGAAAAGGATGTTAATCATATAAATTAAAGAATAATGATATTAGTTTTTGGAGGAACAACAGAAGGTAAAAAAACAGCCACTTTATTAGAAAGTATGGCGTTACCTTTCGTGTATTCTACAAAAACAAAAATTGCTTTTGAAAATACTAAAATTACCAGTTATCGACACGGTGCTTTAGATGAAAAGCAATTAGCAAAATATATACTTAACAATAAGATACAAACTATTGTAAATGCTTCGCATCCGTTTGCTGAAATATTACACTGTACTATAGCTAAGGTTGCGGAACGTTTACAGATACCTGTATTACGTTTTGGAAGACAATTATTAGCTAAAACAACACACCCATTAGTGTCTTATGTGAGTTCTTATGATGAGGCTTTAAGCTTATTCAAAGAAAACAAAATAGTATTAGCCTTAACAGGCGTACAATCTATTAAACGATTAAGCTCTTGGTGGCAAACGAATACATCGTATTTTAGAATATTAAACAGACCTGAGTCTATAGCTATTGCTAATGAAAGTAACTTCCCTAAAAGTCAATTAATTTTAGGTTTGCCATCTGACAACTTAGCAAAAGAAATCGACTTGATTACAACACATCAGATTGATATTATTTTAACCAAAGAAACAGGTAATAGTGGTTTTTTAAGTACCAAAATTGAATCGGCTTTAAAAACAGATACACAGATTATCATTATCAACCAACCAGGAGTACCTGCATACTTTACGCAAGTCTTTAATGAAACAGAATTGCAAAATTTGATAACAATTACTTCATCTTCTTCTACTAATATTTCACAACTATGAGTTTAAGAAAAGTTCCTAAAGGGCCATTAAGAGACGGATTTACAACGGGTACTTGTGCTACAGCATCAGCTAAAGCTGGTTTGATGGCTATTATTCATCAACAAAAAAACACAAGCGTTAAGGTACACTTGCCTGTAGATAAAATAGTTGAGATTCCCATTCATCATTGTGTGTTTACCGAAAGTACTGCGAACTGCTCGGTGATTAAAGATGCTGGTGACGATCCAGATGTTACTAATGGTGCAGAAATTGGTTGTATTTTAAAATTAACGCAAGAAAAAGATATTAAGTTTATTGCTGGTGAAGGTGTTGGTACGGTTACACTTAAAGGTTTAGAGTTAGCTATTGGCGAACCTGCTATTAATCCTGTGCCACGAAAAATGATAACCAGCGCACTACAAAAATTATTACACGATTACGATTTAGAGTGCGGTGTTTCGGTTACGGTTTATGTAACAGATGGAAAAAAGATAGCTAAACGTACCCTAAACGAACGTGTGGGTATTATGAATGGCTTATCTATTTTAGGAACTACAGGTATTGTAAAACCATATTCGTCATCATCATATATAGCAAGTATAGAACAAGGTATTGATGTGGCGGTTTCTAATAATGTAACCGAATTGGTTATTAACTCTGGAGCAAGAAGTGAAAAGTTTCTATCTAAAAAGTTTAATCACTTGCCTGAATATGCTTTTATCCATTATGGAAATTGGATTGGTGAAACTTTAAACAAAATTAATACCTCATCAACTATTACAAAAGTGAGTATTGGAATTATGTTAGGAAAGGCTGTAAAATTAGCAGGCGGAATTACAGATACGCATAGTTGTGTATCTAGTTGGAATAAAGATTTTGTAGTTGATTTAGCTAAACAAGTTGGTTTTTCAGATGCTGAGAAAATCAAAGCTTTAAATATGGCTGGTAGACTGATTGAATTATTTGAGTTTGAACAAAACTCGCCTTTCTTTCAATTGTTATTAGCACACTGTTATACACATACAAAAATAAGACAAGTAGACTTAAACATTTACTTAATTCATAAAAACGGAACACTAATAAAATATAATAAATAATGACTTTTACTTCTTTAGTTAGACCTTTAATGGCTGGGATTTTACATTCTTTTGAGCCAGATCATGTTACAGCTGTTTCGGTATTAGCTACTGAAAATGCTATCAATAAAGAAAAGGTTAGTTTTATAACTGTATTAAAAGCATCGCAATGGGCTTTTGGACATTCTGCAACACTTTTACTTTTTGGTGGAGTAGCTTTATTATTTAAAAGTATGGCTTCCTTAGTGGTTGAAGACATTTCTTTTTATGCTGAAGTTGCTGTTGGACCAATTATGATTTGGTTAGGTATTGTTGCTATTAAAAGAAACCACGCTATTAATGAAATGGTGAAAGATCATAAAAAAATTGAAGCACACGAACACGAACTATCAAACCCAATACATTTACACGGAACCAAAGGTGAAGAAATCGCTGTAAATCCAATGAACAAATCGTTTTGGATTGGTATGCTACACGGTTTAGCTGGTACTGGTGGAGCATTAACTTCTGCATTGGTATTAAGTAGTCCTACAATAATGGATGCTATTCTTATTCTTGCAGTAGAGTCTTTAGGGATTATTGTAGCTATGGGTGTATATAGTTATGTTCTAATTTATGTAATGAGTCGATTTTTAGAACGTAACTTATCTATTTTTAAGTGGATGAATGGTATTGCCGGAATTGCTTCTATAATTATTGGTATTGTTTGGACGTATAATACTGTTTTCGCATAATGACTACAGATAAAAAACAAATCAATTTTCCGTTTTCTGCCATTGTAGGTCAGGATGATTTTAAGTTAGCGCTTATCTTAAACTTGTTAGACCCGCTTATTGGTGGTGTTTTAGCTATTGGCGATAAAGGAACAGGGAAAACGACATTAATTCGTTCGTTAACCAACTTAATGAGCAACCAAGAGGAGTTACCTTTTGTGAATTTGCCTATTGGTGTTTCGGAAGACCGATTGATTGGTAGTATCAATTTAGAGGAATTGATTAATGCAAAAAAGGAGACCATTAATCTTGGTTTAATGGCACAAGCACACAAAGGTGTTTTATATGTTGATGAAGTGAATTTATTACAAGATTATCTAACCGATATTTTGTTAGATGCTTCGGCTTCTGGAAACTATTACTTAGAGCGCGAAGGAGTTTCTCGTTATTTTAAGAGTAGATTTTGTTTAGTAGGCTCTATGAATCCTGAAGAAGGAAGTTTACGACCTCAACTAAAAGATCGTTTTGGTTTAAGTGTAAATATTACTACAACTAAAGATGCTAAAGTGCGTCAGCAAATTATAAAGCAACGCTTTCAGTTTGATGATAATCCTATCGAGTTTGTAGCTATTTATAAAAGTAAAGATGAAAGCATCGCTACACAAATAGCAAAAGCAAAAAACAAATTAACTTCGGTAATCATAAACGATGCTATTATTGAATATTGTAGTGAATTAGCTATACAACATGAAGTAGAAGGTTTACGTGCCGATATTTTATTACTGAAAACTGCAAGAGCTTATGCTTCATACAACAATAAATCAGAAGTCACCAAAGAAGCCGTAGATAAAATTGCCGATTTTGTATTGAATCATAGAAGTAATAATAACAGTCCGAATCAGCAACCACCAAATCAGAACGAAAATGAGCAACCAAAAGAATCGCCATCTGACGGAAATGCTTCCCAAGAAGAAAATGTTCATATTTTAAGTCCTGAAAATGATTTTCAGAAATTAAAAAACACGGCTATCAATACTATTGACAAAGGAACGAGTTCTATAAACACTTCCGCAGGAAATATAACAAGTACTGATACTAAGAAAACGGTAAGTCAGTATTTAGCAACCGATAAGTTTGAATTAAAAACCAAACGTAAAAAATCGCTTTTAAAAGAGCATCATATTTTTTTAATAGATTCGAGTGGCTCTATGTTAAAAGACCTAATTATAGCCTATGCAAAAGGAGCTGTAGATAAAATAGCATCACAAACTAAAAATCAAAACACACAATTTTCTATTGTTTCTTTATTTGATGGAGAAGCACAACACATATTACATAGAACGGCTGTTTTAAAAGATATTGAAATTGGATTAACATCAATTAAAACTGGAGGAAAAACCAATTTAACAGCAGGTTTTAAACAAGTAAAAGGGATTTCTTCTGATGTGGATTTTAATCACAACTTACATATTATTACCGATGGTAAGTTAAATGCAGATAGTACTTTAGAAAGTACGGTTTTGGCTTTTCAAACCTACTGTAAAGGCATAAACAGTACACAAATTATAGATGCAGAAAAAGGAATGGTGAAAATTGGAATTGCTTCTGATTTTGCCAAACGTATCAATGCGAATTACGAACTTTTAATAACCAAGAGTATATAATATTTTGACTAAACAACTCATCATATCGGCACCAAGCAGTAATGCAGGTAAAACCACGCTTACTTTAGGTTTGTTGCGTTTATTGAAACGTAAAAATATTGTGGTACAACCTTTTAAAGTTGGACCCGATTATATTGACCCAAAGTTTCATCAATTGGCGTGTAAAAAAGTTGGTGTAAATCTCGATTTATTTATGATGTCGGAAGATGAAATCAACGCGTATTTACATCATTATGGTAAAGATGCTCAGGTTAATTGTATTGAAGGTGTAATGGGGTTGTTTGATGGTGCTCAAAAAGATAAAGGCAGTACTGCTGAAATGGCTAAGAAATTAAAAACACCTGTTTTAATGGTGATTGATGCCAAAGCGGTTGCCTATTCTGTTGCGCCATTGATTCAAGGTTTTGTGAATTTTGATAAAGATGTTGCCATAATGGGTGTTGTATTTAACCGTGTAGGTTCGGAAAGACATTACGGAATGCTTAAAGAAGCTTGCGACGATATTAAGGTGCCTTGCTTTGGGTATTTATCGAACTTAAAAAATATTGAAATTCCGTCAAGACATTTAGGCTTGAATATTCAAGAAATTGAAAAGTTTGACGCTCTTATTCATGAGATTGCCATTGCTTTAGACAAAACAGTGGATTGGAAAGCTATTTTAGAAGCTTCAAAAGAAGTGGAAACGAAAGTTATTTCAGAAGAAAAAACATCAGTAAACAAGAACATACGATTTGCTGTTGCTAAAGACATGGCTTTTAACTTTATATATCCGCAGAATATTTCGGCAATGGAAGCTTTAGGAGAAGTGATTTACTTTAGTCCTATACACGATACTGTATTGCCTCATTGTGATTTTATCTATTTAGCTGGTGGATACCCTGAAATGTATGCAAAAGAATTGTCTGCTAACACAGCAATGCTTAAAAGTATTAAAGACTTTGGGCAAAACAATGGTCAGATATATGCTGAATGTGGAGGAATGATGTATTTAGGAAAAGCTATTATAGATAAAGACTACGAAGCTTTTGAAATGGTAAATCATTTCGATTTTGAAACGTCAATAGCCCATAAAAAGTTGCACTTGGGTTATAGAACATCTACCATAGGTGAAACTGTTTTTAAAGGACATGAATTTCATTATTCAAGTTTAGTAAACGATAATGAAACAACAATTGAAGCAACAATTACAAATGCAAGAGGTGGTGAAACCACCACTAAAATTCATAAAAAAAATAAGGTAATGGGTTCTTATGTACATCACTATTTTGGTACATCAGAAAAATTATTACAATTGATTAACCAAATAAACGATTAACTTATGAAAATTTATACAAGAAAAGGAGACAAAGGAACTACCGGAGTTTTTGGGGGGAAAAGAACTTATAAAAATTCTGCACGAATTGAATGTATTGGAACCTTAGATGAGGTGAATTCTACTATCGGTTTAATGCGTTCTAAATTAGGAAACGACCACGAATGGCAACCAAATTTGCATCGTATTCAAAAGGATATGATGAATATGATGTCACATTTAGCACGTCCATCTGATTCTAAAAAAGAAAATCCGAATCCAGAGCCTAAAGACGGTGCTGATTTTTGTGAGGTTTGGATGGATGCAATGGAAAGTCAAATTAGTTCGCCTTCTGATTACTTTTTATTACCTGGAGGTAATGAAATATCTGCACTTTGTCACGTTTGTAGAACACAAATGCGAAGAGGAGAAAGAACTTTGGTTACCTTAATGCAAGAAGACCCAGAATGTGTACACGATTATATTATGAGTTATGTAAACAGAATGTCTGATTTATTCTTTACTATGTCAAGAGCAGAAATGGATAAACACGGTGTTGCTGAAGAAAAATGGAACTTGTTTTTATATAAGAGAAAGAAGAAAAAAAGTTAGGGTTAAATCTAACGAATGTCAGTTCGAGTGGTTTTTCTTGTGATTGAACGAAGTGGAAATCATAAGAAAAATTGTATCGAGAATAATTTGCGACTTCTCAATACTAAATTATTTTTCATTGCATTACAAATAATTTCACTCGAAGTGACAACAAATAAATATTAAAAGTAGTTAAGTTAATTTTCGACACACTTAGAAGAATTTTAGAAATCAAGGTAGTAGTGTTGGCAAAAAAGATGAAAAGCTGTTTGAGCGAGAGCGAGTTCTTTTCATCTTTGGCTGGTGATACCGTAGTATTTTTTAGTTCTTATCAGAAGTCTTGATTTTTGTTTCTTTTTATCAAGAAAAAGATAAAACAGACTTTTAGTGAAATAACGAATATAAAGAAAGTGAAGTTTTGCGTTAGGGATAACAGCGACATCCTTTTTTATCTCGCAAGGGTAAAAAAGATATAGCGTATAGCCCGACCCATAGGGAAACGCCCAAAAAGAACAAAGTAGAATTATAAAACAGTAAGAACCTAAAACATATCAAAATGAACAAGAAAATACCAATTACCATAGTAACCGGATTTTTAGGGGTAGGAAAAACAACTTTAGTACATAATATGCTAAAGAATGCCAACGGAAAACGCATTGCGGTGTTGGTAAATGAATTTGGAGAGGTAGATGTAGACGGACAATTAATTGCATCGTCGGAATGTGATGATGATGGTTGTAATTTAATTCAGTTGCCAAACGGATGTATCTGTTGTACGGTGCAAGAGGAGTTTTTACCGTCTATGTTACAATTGTTAGAGCGTAAGGAAGAAATTGACCATATTGTTATAGAAACCTCTGGTTTATCGATGCCAAAGCCTTTAGTAAAAGCGGTAAACTGGCCAGATTTAAAGCCTCATATTACTATTGATGCTGTAATTACTGTAGTTGATGCTGTTGGAATTGCTACGGGAGAAATTTGCGATAGAGAGCGTGTACAAGCGCAACGTTTAGCGGATGATACTTTAGACCACGAAACACCTATTGAGGAGTTGTTTTTAGACCAATTAGTCTGTGCTGATTTGGTATTAGTTAGTAAAAGAGATTTGATTGATGATGAGAAATTTGCTGAAGTAACTAAAATTGTTACTGAGAAAGCAAGACCAAATACGAGGATTGTACCTTTAGTTAAAGGTGAAGTAGATAATGCTGTTTTATTAGGTATTGAGGCTTCTGCGGAAGATGATGTAGATAATCGTCATTCTATTCACGAAGAGCACCATAAATCTGGAAACCATCACCATCACAATGATGATATTAAAACAGTTTTATTAGAGCATACTGAAACTGCTAATATTAAAACTTTAGTGAAGGATTTAAAAGCGCTTACAGAGCAACACGAAATTTATAGAATTAAAGGTTTTGTAAATATTCCTAATAAACCAATGCGTATGGTTTTACAAGGTGTAGGTTCTCGTTTCGATTATTATTTCGAAAGACCTTGGGGTGCTACTGAAGAGCGTAAAACAAATTTGGTTGTTATTGGTAAAAATATAGAATTAACAAAAGACAATGAAATAATTACGCACGCTCATTCACATAGTCACGACCACGGACATTCTCATTCTCATTAAGAGATGACTAATATTTATACAACCAAAAAGCTAGAGAAAATAATCCACAAAAAGATTGAAAACAACAATTTAGTTGATGAAAACAATCTTGGTACTTGGAATGCAAATGTTTTTTATGTTGCGAAAAAAAAATGTTTGCTTTTTGTAAATTCTAAGACATTTTTTTCTTTTGTTATTCCTCGTTTTTCAATGAAAAATATTGATAAGCTTCATGAATTGTTTATTGAAAATTTTTATAATCAATTATTGTATGAAAAAATAATTGTTGATTATGACAGTCTTTGTTCAAAAATTGGTAAAATAACCTTTAATTCGACGAATAACAACCGGAAAATTATTGGTATTCTTACTTATAACATAGAGAAAATGAACTATTTTAAATATGAGTATCCTGTTTTTAATGCTTCTGTTATTAGAGAAATGACAGAAAAATTAAACCTAACACCTTTTGAACAATTAGGTTGGAAACATCCATATGAAGAAATGGAAGCTTTACTTTCTAATAATATTGAATCATAATACAAACTAAAGGATTGTTTAAAAGTGATGAAATATTAAATGATTTAGACCTCACAGGTTTTTAAAACCTGTGAGGTCTTTAAAATTAAAAACATTTATAAACTTTCTTAATAGCATTAACTTAAAAACGTAAAAACGTGCATTTAATATCTACAATACCAGGTGGCTGGAATCCTAATGATGAAGGCGTATTTTATATAGATCAATCTCCAGGAGACATTGTGTTTTTGTCTTCGGCAGATTCGGATTTATTTATGATGAATAACGCGTATAAGTTAATTCATAACTCGGTAAAAAATGCACCTACGTTTCGGTTTGCCAATCTTAGTTATTTTAAACAAGAACTAACTATAGATACATATATTGATGAGGTTATCTCATCAGCAAAAATTGTAGTTTTAAAATTATTAGGCGGAAAAGCGTACTATAATTATTTATGTGAAGCGGTTACGGAATGTTGCGAAGAAAACGACATTCAATTAGTATTTTTACCTGGTGATAATAAACCCGATTTAGAGTTAATGCAGTCTTCTAACATTCCGCTAAAAGATGTTGATTTAATTTGGAAATACATACAAGCAGGTGGACTTCAAAATTGCCAAGCATCTTTACAATTAATTAGCAATAGAATTACGGATACAACAGTAACTCCTAATGTAATTAAAACGATTCCTGATTTATTTTTATATCACCCTAAAACAGGAATTTATAATTCAGAAACACCATTCACAGCCAAAAAACAAGTTGTAATTTTTGGATACAGAAGTTATTATTTATCTAATAATTTAGCACCCATTCATAGTATTATTGATGCTTTAGAAGCAAAAAGTATTTCGGTTGTTCTTTTAATGAGTGCTGGTTACAGAGAACACGATATTCAGCAACAAATTTTCGATTTACTGAAAATCCATCAAACAGAAAAGCCACAAGTTATTATTAATACTACTGGATTTAGTGTGCAAGGTTTTCACGAAACTACACAAACTTTGTTCGATGTATTTAATGTTCCGGTGATTCAAGCCATTATGGGAAGCTGTAATCGTGATAGTTGGTTAGAAGGAAGTTTTGGCTTACCTCCTACTGATATTGCAATGAATATTGCTTTACCAGAAGTAGATGGAAAAATTATATCGAAAGTAATATCCTTTAAAGAATCCATAGAAAAAGATGCCCTTACCGATTCGGAAGTGGTTTCTTATGTTCCTAATATAGAGGGGTGCGAGTTTGTTGCCGAAATGGCAAAGGCTTGGATTAACTTACAGCAGAAAACGAATGCCGATAAGAAAATCGCTTTAATTTTACCGAATTACCCGAATAACAATAGTCGTTTGGCTAATGGTGTAGGTTTAGATACACCACAAAGCACTTTGCAAATTTTAGCACAGTTGGCTAATGAGAAGTATGTTTTAGCTGATGATTATCCAAAAACAACCCAAGAACTGATAGATAAACTAACCAATTCGGTTACCAATAGTTTAGAGACGATAAATAGCTTAAACGAACGTCACGCTATTAAATTAGACGAAGCTGTATTTTTTGAGTATTACAATCAGCTTTCAAAAACACTAAAAGAGACCGTTGAAGCACAATGGGGAAATCCTAAAAATTCACCGAATTATAAAGACGGTTGTTTTTTAATTCCTGGTTTTATTTCTGAAAATGTATTGGTAAGTATTCAACCGAGTAGAGGTTATAATTTAGATTTACAAGCCAGCTATCATTCACCAGATTTACCTCCTCCTCCAGCTTATTTGGCGTATTACATTTGGTTACAACATAGTTTTAAAACCGATGCTTTAGTGCATATTGGTAAGCATGGAAACTTAGAATGGTTACCAGGGAAAAGCGTGGCTTTGAGTAAGGAAACTTGTTTTCCTTCGGCTATTTTAGGAGCAATTCCACATTTTTATCCGTTTATTATTAACGACCCGGGAGAAGGAACACAAGCTAAAAGAAGAAATCAAGCTATTATTTTAGACCATTTAATTCCGCCAATGACACGTGCCGAGAATTATGGTGATTTATTAAAATTAGAATTATTAATTGATGAGTTTTACGAATCTGCTTTGGTTGATAAAAGAAGAGCTGATTTAATTAAAACAAAGATTGAAACGCTTGTTAATGAAACGCATTTAAAGAGTGATTTAAACGAAGATGGAAAAGATATTGATGCTTTATTAGAAGTGATTGATGGATATTTATGTGAGTTAAAAGAATCTCAAATTAGAGGTGGTTTACATATTTTAGGAAAATTACCTAGAGAAGAAAAGTTAATCGATTTAATTGTAGCTTTACATCGTTTACCACAAGCTAATTTAAAAGGAATTACACAGTGTTTAGCCGAAGATTTACAATTAAATTTTGACCCGATTAACGTTACGTATTCAGATACTTTTGAAAAAGATATTTTTGGAATTACCTGCAGAACATACGGACAAGCTGTTGAGTTATTAGAAAACAAGGCTAAAAATTTAGTTACGCAATTATTCAACAATTATGTAATTGAAAATATTGGACAACATACCAATCAACTATTAAACTATATACAACAACATACCTTACCTGTTTTACACAAAACAAGTAATGAAATAACACATTTAATAAAAGGCTTAAACGGACACTATATTCCTGCTGGTGGTTCTGGTGCTCCAACACGAGGACGTTTAGATATTTTACCTACGGGAAGAAATTTTTATTCCGTTGATGTACGTACGGTTCCTTCGGAAGCTGCCTATCAATTAGGACAAAAAAGTGCGCAGAATATTATTGACCGTTATTTACAAGAAAATGGAGAATACCCTACTTCGATTGGTCTATCCGTTTGGGGAACATCTACAATGCGAACCAGTGGCGATGATATTGCACAAGCTTTGGCTCTAATTGGTGTAAAACCTGTTTGGCAAGGAAGTAACCGAAGAGTAAAAGACTTTAAAGTACTTTCTACTTTAGAATTAAAACGTCCACGAGTAGATGTAATGCTTCGTATTTCTGGATTTTTTAGAGACGCTTTTCCCGATTTAATCTCTTTATTTAATGCCGCTGTTGAAAAAGTGGCTTCATTAGATGAAACAGAAGAACAAAATCCTATCAAAAAACGTTTTGAAAAGGAAAAACAACAATGGCAAGAAGAAGGTTTAGATGAAAAGCAAGCCAATGAACGTGCTTTGTATCGTATTTTTGGTTCAAAACCGGGTGCTTATGGAGCAGGTTTACAAGGTTTAATTGATGGTAAAAATTGGACAACTTCTAATGATTTAGCACAAGCTTATATCAATTGGAGTGGTTATGCTTATTTCGGAAAAAATAACAGTGGAAAATCGGCTCACGAAACCTTTAAAAAGCGATTATCAAATATTGAAGTCGTAATGCAAAATCAGGATAATAGAGAACACGATATTTTAGATTCTGATGATTATTATCAGTTTCAAGGTGGAATGACGGCTGCTGTGAATACGATAAAAGGAAGTCAGCCTGAAACGTATTTTGGAGATCATTCGCGACCTGAAAACCCAAAGGTTAAATCTTTAAAAGAGGAATTATTAAAGGTATTCCGCTCAAGAGTTGTGAATCCAAAATGGATGCAAGGTATGCAAGAACATGGTTATAAAGGTGCTTTTGAAATGGCTGCCACTATGGATTATCTTTTTGCTTATGATGCCACTACCAATTTAATTGAAGATTTTATGTACGAACAAATTACAGATAGTTATTTGTTTGATGAGGATAACAAAGCATTTATTGAGGAACACAATCCTTGGGCGTTAAGAGATATGTCTGAACGAATGTTAGAAGCCATTCAAAGAGGAATGTGGGAAAATCCATCGGAAGAAACTGTGGAAGAGTTGAAGGATATTTATAGGAAATCGGATGATCTTACAGAGTAAACTTACTCTATTCTAAAAATCAAGATTAAAACAAACTTTGTTGTATTTCTTGATTTGGAATTTTTAAGTTTACTCCTAAATTTTCATTTAAATTCTTAATAAAATAAGATGCCAATAAAGGCGAAGCTTCTTCTAAATTTTGATGTATAAAAAAATGTATTTTTTCTAATCCTAAAGCTGTCCATTCTTTTAAACGAAGCACCCAATCGTCTAACCTTAAATAATCACTTGGATGATTTGCACCAACATATCTAATAAATGCTTCGTTATTTGTTAAACGCATGTGCATCATATCTCTTCTACCTGCAGTATCTACTAATGTATTTGAAATAGAATTCTCTTCTAATAATTGATAAAAATCTTTTGAAATAGACGGATCTGTAAACCAATCTGTATGACGACATTCAATAGATAAAGGAATATCTTTTGGCCAACTTTCAGCAAAATCAACAACTCTATTAAAGTTTTTTGGTCCAAAGTTACTATGTAATTGTAAAAAAATTGTACCTAACTTATCTTCTAAGTACAAGGCATTATCTAAATAAATATTTACAGCATCTGCAACATCTTCTAATCGTTTCCAATGACTAATTTCTTGGGTTAACTTTGGAAAAAATTTAAATCCTTTTGGTGTTTTTTCTTTCCATTTTTTAAACTGATCTCCAGAAAATTGACGATAAAAAGTTGCATTAAGTTCTATGGAATTAAATTGATTTGAATAATATATCAATTCATCTTTAGTCCCTTTTGGATAAAACCCTTTTAAATCGGCTTTATTCCATTTTGCACATCCAACAAATACAGATAATGGTTTTGTTTGCTCATTTTTCGATAATAACTTTACAGTATCAATATGTGTTTCTGGTAACGTAAAATCTACCAACTCTGGTTGCTCAACCTTTCCAAACTTCATCCTCTTATTTTATGTTTCCTAAACCTTCTTCAATTTCTTTATTGTCCATTAATTCAGGTCTAAAATCAGACATTAATATATCATTCTCTTGTTTTGCATGATCAAAACCTTCTTTCCACCATTTTGTCATTAATTTTTTATCAAAAACTAATGAATTAGTAGTTAAAACTGTTGGTGTATAATACAAACGCAATTTAACATCTTTATGCTTTGCTGATAACTTACCAATAGTAACATTATGTTTTTCTACATGTTCCAACATAAAATCAAAAACATCTAACATTAACGAAAATGGATTTTTAGCAGGAATTCTATTTATTTGAGTTACTTCAGTTTCTAAAATAATTGCATCTATTTCTTTTGCTCCTCTTAAGATAGCTTCTCGTATAGGAACCAAACACCCAAATCCACCATCTGCATATTGACAATGATTTTTCTCTAACAAACTCATAAAAGGAACGTAATTACATGAACCCCAAATCCAATCACAAAAATCATTATAAGTACAATCTAAAATAGATTTATATTCAATTGTATTTGCGGTTAAATTAGAAAGTGTAACAACAACATCTTTATTGTTCTCTCTAATTTCATGATACATTTTTTCAGTAATCTTTTTTTTGATTAGCTTACGTAAGTTCTTACTCTCACCAAACGTTTTTCTCCCTTTCATAAAATTCCAAAACGTATTGATATGACGTATTGATATAACCTTTGTACCATGTACATTTGTTATCTTAAAAGGACTGTTACTAAAAATTGTTTTTTGAGATACATTAGTATATATATTTTTTAGTTCATTCACTTTACCTAAAGCTAAATGAGAAACAAGTAAACTACCTGTTGAAGTTCCTAAAAATAAATCGTATTTTTTGTTTTTCTCTTTTAATAAATATTCAGCTACACCACCAGCAAATGCTCCTTTGCTTCCTCCTCCTGATATTACTAATGCTTTTTTCATTAAAATTAATTACTTTAGAACACTAAAATATAAAAAACACATGAAACATTTTTTATTATTTGCTTCTTTAATTACACTATTTTTTTCTTGCAATACAAAACAGACTCCAAGAGTCATTAACGACATTATAATTACTAAAATAAATATTGATAGCACAAGTATTCGTGCTATTAAAGTTATAGATGAAAACTCATTATATTTTGCTGGTTCTAAAGGAGATATTGGCTTTACTTCTGATGGTGGAAAAACTTGGAAAACAAATACAATTACCTTTAACGATACTATAAAGCCTCATTTTAGAAGTATTGCTAAAAATGGCAATGATATTTTTGCGTTATCTATTTCAAATCCTGCATTATTATATAAAATAACTAACAATAAAATAACTTTGGTATATCAAGAAAACGATGAAAAGGTATTTTATGATTCTTTACAATTTTTTGATGATGGTAAAAATGGAATAGCTGTTGGAGATCCTACAGATAATTGTGCTTCCATAATTACAACTTCAGACGGTGGAAATACTTGGTCAAAAACACCTTGTAACAAATTACCTGATTTTGGAAAAGGAGAAGCTTTTTTTGCTGCAAGTAATACCAATATAAAAATTATAAATAATACTATTTGGATTGCCTCTGGAGGAACAAAAGCACGTATATTAAAATCTATAGATAAAGGAGAAACCTGGAATATATACGACACACCAATAGTACAAGGAGATGGATCACAAGGAATTTATTCAATTGATTTTTATGATGAAAAAAATGGAATTATTATTGGTGGGAATTACGCAAAACCCGAAAACAATTCTAAAAATAAAGCGATTACCAAAGATGGCGGAATTAGCTGGCAAATAGTTTCTGATAATACCAATCCTAATTATAAAAGTTGTGTCCAATATGTTCCAAATACAAATGGAAAAGAAATTTTTGCTGTTGGAAAAACTGGAGTTTCTTTTTCTAATGATGGAGGTATTTCTTGGGAAGATGTATCAAAAGAAAGTTATTATACTATACAATTTGTAAATAAAAATGTTGCCTGGTTAGCTGGGAATTCCAGAATTGGTAAACTAAACCTTAATTAATTCTTAAATTTCTGTTAAATAAATAGCAATCTTTCATTATTGATGTACTTTTATTCATTCAATAATCCAAATAATTAATAATGAAAAAACTTCTACTGCTGCTTCTGCTAAATGTATCCGTATTCTATTCACAAGAATATTTTCCTACAAATACAGGAGTAAAAACTACAGAAAATGAAATAGTTGCTTTTACCAATGCTACTATTAATATCTCACCCACTAAAACTATTAAAAACGGAACATTAGTAATCCAAAATAAAAAAGTTATTAATGTTGGTAAGAATGTTAACATTCCTAAAGGTACTAGAATCATAGACCTAAAAGGAAAATTAATTTACCCCTCTTTTATTGATGTATATAGTACTTTTGGTATTAAAAAACCTAAAAGAACACCTAGAAGACGAGGAAGAGTTCCTGTTTATGATGCTACCAGAAAAGGCTATTATTGGAACGATCATATTAGACCAGAAACTGATGCTTTTTCTTTATTTAACTTTAATAAAAAAGAAGCTAAAGAATTAGTTAATCTTGGTTTTGGTGTTGTAAATACTCATTCTGATGATGGAATTATGCAAGGAAACGGAATGTTGGTTTCTCTTAGTAGTAATTCTTCAAATGCGCATAGAATTTTAGAGGAAGTATCTGGTAATTATTTATCTTTCAGTAAAAGTTCTAAATCTACTCAAGCTTACCCTACTTCTCGTATGGGAGCAATAGCTTTATTACGTCAAACGTATATGGATGCTGATTGGTATCAAAAAGGGAATGCAAAAAACACAGATTTATCTTTAGAAGCTTTAAATAAAAACAAAAAATTAACTCAAATTTTTAATGCAGGTAGTTATTTAGATGCTTTACGTGCAGATAAAATAGGAGATCAATTTAATATTCAATATACTATTTTAGGTAGTGGAAATGAATTTGAACGTATTGATGAAATAAAAGCAACAAACGCTAAATTTATAATTCCTGTTAATTTTAGGAAAGCATACGATGTAAGTAATCAGTTTTGGGCTGAACAAATTTCATTACATGATATGCGTAATTGGAATCAAGAGCCTGCAAATCCTGCTATGTTAGCTAAAAAAGGAATTTCATTTGCTTTAACAACTCATAATTTAAAAAGTAAAAAAGATTTCACTAAAAACCTACAAAAAGCAATAACTTACGGGTTAAGTACTTCAGATGCTCTAGCTTCTTTAACAACTGTGCCAGCTGAAATATTAGGAAGAACTGATATTGGAAACTTAAACACAGGAAGTTATGCTAACTTTTTAATTACGTCTGGTAATATTTTTGATAAAAAAACTACAGTTTATGAAAACTGGATACTAGGCTCTCAAAACATTATAAAGCCAATTAAAAAAGATATTTTTGGTAAATACACATTAACCACAAACGGAAAAACATATGATGTTAGTTTTACTGAAAAAGGAAAAAAGGTAAAAGCTGATATAAAATTAGGAGACAAAAAATTAAAATCTAATTTTTCTTTTATCGATAACTGGATACAATTAACAATTAATGACGCTAATGAGTTTGTTCAGTTGGTGGGTAAAGTAACAGACACCAAAACTATAGAAGGAACTGGTAAAAACAGTTTTGGAAATGCTATAACTTGGTCTGCATTAAAAAATGATAATAGTATTTCTTTAAGGAAAAAAGATAAAAAGAAAACCAAAACTGCTCCAATAGTTCAAGCTGTTTCTTTTCCTAACATAGGTTTTGGTAATTATACTAAACCTAAACAAGAAACTATTTTAATTAAAAATGCTACTATTTGGACAGGAGAAAATGACGAGGTTTTTGAAAACTCAGATATTTTATTAAAAGACGGTAAGATTACCAAAATTGGTAAAAACTTAAAAAGTAGTCGTGCTAAAATAATAGATGGTACTGGTAAATATGTTACTGCTGGTATTATTGATGAACATTCTCATATAGGAACATCTGCTGTTAATGAAGCCGGACATAATTCTACAGCTGAAGTTACTATTGAAGATGTTATTAATCCTGATGACGTTAATCTTTACAGAAACTTAGCTGGTGGAGTTACTTCAATTCAAATTTTACACGGTTCTGCAAATCCTATTGGTGGACGTTCTGCTATTATTAAATTAAAGTGGGGAGAAAATGCTGAGAACCTTCTTTATAAAAACACTCCTAAATTCATCAAGTTTGCTTTAGGTGAAAATGTAAAACAATCAAACTGGGGAGATCGTAACGTAATTCGTTTTCCACAAACACGTATGGGAGTTGAACAAGTGTATATTGATTATTTTCAACGTGCCAAAGAATATGATGCCAAGAAAAAAAGTGGACAACCATATAGAAAAGATATAGAACTAGAAACTTTAGCTGAAATCATCAATAAAGAACGTTTTATTTCTTGTCATTCTTATATTCAATCAGAAATTAATATGTTAATGAAAGTTGCTGAACAATTCAACTTTAACATCAATACATTTACTCATATTTTAGAAGGATATAAGGTTGCAGATAAAATGAAAAAGCACGGAGCTGGTGGTTCTACCTTTTCAGATTGGTGGGCTTATAAATACGAAGTAAATGATGCTATTCCTTATAACGCTGCAATTATGCACAAACAAGGAGTTACAGTTGCTATAAACTCTGATGATGCAGAAATGTCTCGTAGACTAAATCAAGAAGCTGCAAAAACCATGAAATATGGTGGATTAACAGCACAAGAAGCTTGGAGAATGGTAACTATAAATCCTGCTAAGCTATTGCATTTAGATAAAAGAACAGGAAGTTTAATAGAAGGAAAAGATGCTGATGTTGTTTTGTGGAGTGGTAATCCTTTATCTGTATATTCAAAAGCAGAAAAAACAATTGTAGACGGAACTATTTATTTTGATCTTGAAAAAGATTTAGAAAAAAGAAAAGCCATAAAAGCAGAGAAAAATAAGTTGATTAAAATGATGTTAGAAGAAAAATTAGGCGGTGCAGAAACACAAAAACCTAGTAAAAAAGAACATCAACTTTTCCACTGTGATACTGAATAAGAATCTAAAACTTACAACAATGAAAAAACATATTATATATAGCTTCATTTGTTTCTTATTCTTAGGAAACATTTTTGGACAACAAACACCAGCACCAAAACAAACTACAGATTATAGTATTGAAGGAGCAACTGCTCACTTAGGTAATGGAAAAATTATAGAAAACTCTTTAATTATGTTTTCTAACGGAAAAATTTCTTTTGTAGGAAGTGCCAACTCAAGAATAGCTAGAAAAGGAAAAGTAATCAATGCAAAAGGAAAACATATATATCCTGGATTTATAGTTGCTAATTCTTCACTTGGTTTAGCAGAAATTGATGCTGTTCGTGCTACACGTGATTTTGATGAAGTTGGTTCAATGCTTCCACACATACGAAGTATTATAGCCTACAACACAGAAAGTAAGATTATTGAAACCATGAGACCAAATGGAGTTTTACTGGCGCAAATAACGCCACGTGGTGGAATTATTTCTGGTACGTCATCTGTTGTTCAGTTTGATGCTTGGAATTGGCAAGATGCTGTTGTAAAATTAGATGAAGGTATTCATATTAACTGGCCTAATATCTTCTCTTACGGGCGTTCTTCTTTTGGTGGAGCTAGAAGTTTAAAACCAAATGAAAAATATTCAGAAAATATTACTAAAATCAAAGAATATTTTGAAGCTGCTAAACGCTATTTAGCAAGTGACAAAAAAACAAAAAACCTACCTTTTGAAGCTGTAAAAAACTTATTTAATGGTACTCAAAAGATTTTTATTCATGTGAATGGTGCTAAAAATATTGTGGATGCTATTGATACTTTTAAAACCTTAAACATTACTAATATTGTTATTGTTGAAGGAAAAGAAGCTGAAAAAGTAGCTAATCTTTTAAAGAAGAATAATATTCCAGTAATTTTAAAACGTGCACACAGATTGCCTGGAAATGAAGATGAAGATTATGATTTACCTTTTAGAAATGCTAAAATTTTATCTGATGCTGGTATTTTAGTTGGTTTAGGTATGGGCGGTGATATGGAACGTATGTCTTCACGTAATTTACCTTTTTATGCTGGTACATATGCTGCTTATGGTTTAGATAAAGAAAAAGCTGTTCAAATAATTACGGAAAACAATGCAAAAATATTAGGCATTGATGATAAAGTAGGAACGTTAGAAGTTGGTAAAAATGCAACAATTTTTATTTCTGAAGGAGATGCTTTAGACATGAGTACAAATAATGTTACCGATGCTTTTATAGATGGAAGAAAAATTAGTTTAGAAACGCATCAAACAAAACTTTGGAAACGTTATTCCAATAAATATAAAAATCAATAAAATAAAAAAGCTCGGATATTATCCGAGCTTTTTTTATGCATTTAATCTGTTAATAATACTGTAGTACAACTTGTATTACCACTGATAGTGAAAGAGCCATTATTCCATGATAAATTCCCATCACTTGCAGTATAAGAATATGTCCCTGGATCTAAACTCCTAGTAAAATTCCCTGATACTCCACAATCTGGTGTACTGCTTCCAATAGTGGTTATTGTTCCTGATCCATATCCAGATATTGTTACTGAAATTGGAGGTCCTGAAAAATCTGACCAAAAAGTTACACTTGTATCTAATGAGTCACTCCCAATTGGATCATCACTATCTTCACAAGCTATAAAACTAACAGCTAAAAAAGCTAATAAAATTGATTTTAAAATAAACTGTTTCATAATTTTTAGATTTAAATAGTTTAAGATTATATCTGAAATCTTATTGAAGTTGCTAAAGAAGGAGAAGCTCCATCTAAAAAAGGATTGATTAGATCAAGACCTAATACAATACTATCTGATATAAAATAAGACATTGTTGCTCCTAAAGAGAAGTAAAATTCTGTTGAACCAGCATCTCCTGCTTCAACTGCAAAATACCCAACACCTGCTGTTGGTCCAACTTCAAAACCTGGCATAAGTTCAACATCGTATTTTAAAGAAACATCAAACGAATAAGCATAATCTACAAAATCAGCTATAAGATCTGAAGGTTGTACATAAACAAACTGAGCTGTATAACCCAATCCTTCTGCTTCTCCAAAATCTGAGTTTGCGTACAAACCTATTCCGTAATCATAACCTTCTCCAAACGTAGAAAATTGAAAACCTATACCAAAACTGTTTTCTGGTTGACTTGAGTTTGAATCTTGTGAAAATAAATTTAAACATCCAAAAAGGATAAAAATGTGTAGTAGGTACTGTTTTTTCATGATAAATAATTGATTAATTAATGTGTTACAAAAATTTATATAAATCAAAGGTTAAACAATACCCACTATTAAGTATTTTTGCATTTTAAAACAGTATGAAAAAAATAACTAGTATTCAAAACACTTACATAAAAGACCTTTTAAAATTACAAGAAAAGTCTAGAGAGCGTAGAAAAAAAGGCCTCTTTTTAGTTGAAGGTAAAAGAGAAATTTCTTTAGTTTTAAAGGGGAATTACACTATTGATACTATTTTATTTGTTGGTGATCTTTTTTCAGAAAATGATTTAAAAGATCTAAAAAATCCTAATATTAATTATATAGAAATTACTAAAGAAGTATATAAAAAACTTGCTTATCGTGATTCTACAGAAGGTATTATTGCAGTTGTAAAAACAAATGACTTCTCATTAAATACTATTAAACTACCTAAAGAAAACCCTTTAGTATTGGTATTAGAAAGTATTGAAAAACCTGGGAATATTGGTGCAATGCTTCGTACTGCTGACGCTGCTAAAATCGACGCTGTTTTTATTGCAGATGCAAAATCAGATATTTATAATCCTAATATTATTCGCTCAAGTGTAGGTTGTGTTTTCACTAACCAAATTGCTGTTGGTACTTCAGAAGAAATTATAAAATATTTACAAGAAAATAATATTAACATTTATAGCGCTACGTTACAAAACTCAAACGAATACCATAAAGAAAACTATAAAAATTCATCTGCAATTGTTGTTGGTACAGAAGCTACTGGATTATCTCAAACATGGAGAGATAATGCTACTCAGAATATAAATATACCAATGCAAGGAGAAATTGATTCTATGAATGTTTCTGTTGCTTGTGCTATTATTCTTTTTGAAGCTAAAAGACAACGAGATTTTATTATCTAATTTTTTTTAAGCAACCTTTTTAAGTTTTAAACATCTTATTGATATAAATTAAACTTAAAAACATGAATAATCTAATTCTTAAAATCGGTCTACTTATTGGAATCTTTTTTTTTACAAGCTGTAATAGTAACGATGAACCTATAATAAATGAAGCTATTGAAGGAGCTTGGCATTTAAAAGATATTTCAGGAGGATTAATAGGTTTAAATATTGATTATAATAGAAGTGAAGTGATATGGAAATTTAATAGCATAAAACAAACTGTTTCTGTTGAAAATAACATCTCCTCAAATGAAGGAGTTAACCTGGCAACAGGCACATATGATTATATAATTGATGAAGATGAAAACGTACAAATATTATATATAAATAACAGTAAAAAAGGAACGTTAACTTTTGAAACGAATATTCTGAAAATTGACGACAATCTTGCTGCCGATGGTTTAGCTACACAATTCGAAAGATAACAAACTGTTATACTTCAATTTAACTAAAAACACCATAATAATAAGGATTACAAATTTAAAAACTATTTGTAATCCTTATGCTCTTATAAATAATCTAATAATATCTTCTTTTCTCAAACCATCAATAAAACTTTAAGAATCATTTACTATTTCATACTTACAAAAACTTGCTCATTACAATTCTTTATAGTAAATTCACTTTATAACACTTAAAAAAGTGGTTACATGGAGTATACTGCAACGATAGAAGAAGAAAATAAAGAAATAGCAAATCGATATAAAGATTTATTAAAAGGTACGTACCAAACTTTATCTGGAGAAGATAAAAAGTTAATTCGTAAAGCCTTTGAAATTGCTGTTGAGGCACATTCAGAACAACGAAGAAAAACAGGAGAGCCATATATTTTTCATCCTATTGCTGTTGCTAAAATTGTCGCTTATGAAATTGGTTTAGGAGCTACTTCTATTGCTGCTGCTTTATTACATGATGTTGTTGAAGACACACATTATACTATTGATGATATAGAACGTTTATTTGGTGAAACTGTTGCACGAATTGTTAGCGGACTTACCAAAATATCTATTACTCTAAAAAAGGAACAAAACTTTTCTATACAAGCAGAAAATTTCCGGAAAATGCTACTTACATTACATGATGATGTTCGTGTAATTTTAATAAAAATAGCAGATAGATTACATAATATGCAAACAATGGACGCAATGCCATCGCATAAACAAGTAAAAATATCATCGGAAACCTTATATATTTATGCTCCTCTCGCCCATCGTTTAGGTTTATATAATATTAAAACAGAACTAGAAGATCTTGGATTAAAGTATACAGAACCTGAAGTTTACAATGATATTCTACTTAAAATTACAGAAAGTAAAGAAGAACAAGAAAAGTATATTGATAGTTTTACTGGAACTTTAAAAAAAGCTTTAGACAAAGAAAATTTTGAATATGAAATTAAAGGTAGGTTTAAATCTATTTTTTCTATTCGAAGAAAAATGTTAAAGCAAAATGTTCTTTTTGATGAAGTTTACGATAAGTTTGCTATTCGTATTATATATAAACCTTTATCTAAAGACGAAAAATTTGATGCTTGGAAAATATATTCAATCGTAACAGATTTCTTTAAACCAAATCCTGCTCGTTTACGAGATTGGATTTCCCAACCTAAAACAACAGGTTATGAAGCCTTACATATTACTGTAATTGGACCAGAATCTAAATGGGTTGAAGTACAAGTTCGTTCTCAAAGAATGGATGAAATTGCTGAAAAAGGATATGCTGCACACTTTAAATATAAGCAAGGTAGTATAGAAGAAAATGGTTTAGAAGGTTGGTTAAATAAACTTAAAGAAACTTTAGAAACACAAAATATAAATGCAGTTGATTTTGTAGAAGATTTTAAGTTAAACTTATACGCTAAAGAAATTTATGTATTTACACCTAAAGGTGATTTAAAATCTTTGCCAAAAGGAGCTTCTGCTTTAGATTTTGCTTTTGCTGTTCATACAGATGTTGGCTTAAAATGTCGTGGCGCAAAAGTAAACGGTAAATTAGTGCCACTTAGCCACGAATTAAATAGTGGAGATCAAGTTGATGTTTTAACAACCGCAAATAATAAACCAAATGTTCGTTGGTTAGACTTTGTTATTACCGCAAGAGCACGTGCAAAAATAAAATCGGCTTTAAAAGCAGAAGAAAAAAGTATTGCCGAAGAAGGAAAAGCTATTTTATCAAGAAAATTACGTCATCTTAAAATTAATTATGACGAAAAAATTATACATGAAATTGCAGCCTATTTTAACTTAAAAACAAGTTTCGACTTGTTTTACAGAATGGGTAATGGTGCTATAGATAATACACAATTAAAAGAGTTTATAAGTCAACGTAGTAGTATTATTAGCTTTCTTAAAAATCCTTTCAAAAAAAATCAAGCAAAAGAAATTACCAATAAAGAAGAGGTTACTCATAAACACGATTCTTTAGTTTTTGGTAAAGAAGAAGAAAAACTAGATTATACCTTAGCACAATGTTGTTCTCCTATTGCTGGTGATGCTGTTTTTGGATTTATAACTGTTAATGAAGGTATTAAAGTTCATAAAAACAATTGTCCTAATGCTATCTCATTACAATCAAATTATGCATATAGAATTATAAATGCTAAGTGGATTGACTCAACTAAACAAGAATTTTCAGTTATTTTACACTTAAATGGTGTAGATAATAAAGGGATTGTTAATAATATTACCAAGATCATATCTAGTAATATGGGAGTTTTTATTAACAGTATAAATATCTCTGGAGATGCTGGTTATTTTGATGGAAAACTTGCCTTAACCGTTAAAAACAAAACACAATTAAGCCATCTTATTAAAAAATTAAAAAATGTAGAAGGTGTCACAAAAGTAGAACGTGTTAATACTTTATAAATATCATTTCATTTTTTGGTCTTTTTTTTGATAAATAAGCTTAAATTTGCTTGGTCGTAAAATTTTTTAAGCAAATGAGTAATTCTGTTGAAAATCAAGAAATCGTAAAAAAAGTTTTCACTTCTTTTTTAGAAGAAAACAAACACCGTAAAACACCTGAGCGTTATGCCATTTTACAAGAGATTTATGATGCAGAAGAGCATTTTGATATAGAATCTTTATATATTAAAATGAAAAACAAAAACTACCGTGTTAGTAGAGCTACACTATACAATACTATAGATTTACTTTTAGATTGTGGTTTAGTTCGTAAACATCAATTTGATGGACAATCAATGGCGCGTTATGAGAAAAGTTACTTTGACAAAAACCATGATCATGTTATTTTAACTGATACTGGAGAAGTTAAAGAATTTTGTGATCCTAGAATTCAAGTCATCAAAAAAACAATTGAAGAAGTTTTTGATATTGAAATTCAAAACCATTCACTTTATTTTTACGGTACAAAAAAGAAAACACAATAACACAACACAACAAATAAATTAACAAAACAATTAAATGGCAGTAGATTTATTACTAGGCTTGCAATGGGGCGATGAAGGGAAAGGTAAAATCGTTGATGTACTTACCAAAGACTACGATATCATTGCACGTTTTCAAGGAGGACCAAATGCAGGACACACACTTGAATTTGATGGTATAAAACACGTACTAAGAACAATTCCTTCAGGTATTTTTCACGACAAATCAATTAATGTAATTGGTAATGGTGTAGTGATCGATCCTGTAGTATTTGTAAAAGAATTAGAAGGTTTAGATCAATTTAAAATAGATTACAAAAAGAAATTAATCATTTCTCGTAAAGCACATGTAATTTTACCAACACACCGTTTATTAGATGCTGCTTCTGAAGCATCTAAAGGAAAAGCTAAAATTGGTTCTACTTTAAAAGGTATTGGACCAACATATATGGATAAAACCGGAAGAAATGGTATTCGTATTGGTGATCTTGAATTAAGTGATTGGAAAGACAAATATCGTTCTTTAGCTGATAAGCATGAAGCAATGATTGACTTTTACAATGTAGATATTCAATATGATTTAGAAGAATTAGAAGCTGAATTCTTTGAAGCTGTAGAAACATTAAAAACTTTAGATTTTATAGATTCTGAAGAATATTTATACCAAGCTCAACAAGCTGGTAAATCTATTTTAGCAGAAGGAGCTCAAGGTTCTTTATTAGATATTGATTTTGGAACATATCCATTTGTAACTTCAAGCAATACAACTGCTGCTGGTGCTTGTACTGGTTTAGGTGTTGCTCCAAATCAAATTGGAGAAGTATTCGGTATTTTTAAAGCATACACAACTCGTGTAGGTTCTGGACCTTTTCCTACAGAATTATTTGATGAAGTTGGTGCAGAAATGGCTAAAGTTGGTCATGAATTTGGTGCAGTAACGGGTCGTCCACGTAGATGTGGTTGGTTAGACTTAGTAGCATTAAAATATGCTTGTCAAGTAAACGGAGTTACACAATTAATGATGATGAAAGGAGATGTTTTATCTGGCTTTGACGGAATTAAAGTATGTACTTCTTATAAATATAAAGGTGAAGAAATAAATCATTTACCTTATAATATAGAACCAGAAAATATTACACCAGTTTATACAGAATATAAAGGATGGGATGAAGACTTAACTAAAATGACTAGTAAAGAAGAACTTCCTCAAAACCTATTAGATTATATCGATTTTATTGAAAAGGAAACTCAAATTCCTATTAAAATTGTATCGGTTGGTCCGGATAGAAAACAAACTATCTTACGATAATAAAAAAAACCTTCTTTAAAAGAAGGTTTTTTTTTGTTACTATTTTAAGAATTTGGCATATTCTTTTCATTATTTTTGTTTTTTTAAAACGAAAACACTTGAAAAGAATATTTCTTTTTTTACTTTGTATATATAGCATTTCTACTTTCTCTCAAAACAAGAAAATAAGAATACTATCTTCAGAATATAGTACAGTTAACGAAGCCAGATACCCAGGAGCAACCATATTAAGCGGTAATGTAAAAGTATTTCATGATGGTGCTACACTAGATTGTAAACGCGCTTTACTTTATAAAGAATTAAATGAATTTAAAGCTATTGGTGAAGTTGTTATTGAACAAGGAGACAGTATCATACAATACTCAGACTTTGCAAATTATAACGGAAACACCAAAATTGCTAAATCTTGGGGAAAAGTTGAAGTTAATGATAATGAAATGAAATTATCAACAGATACTTTATACTTTAATAGAAAAGAACAAATACTTTTTTATCCTACTAACGGAACTATCAGAGATAAAGTAAATACTTTAAAAAGTAGCAAAGGAACTTACTTTTTAAGAGAAAAAAAGTTTTCAGCTAAATCAAATGTATCTGTTATTAATCCTGATAATAAATTAAATTCAGATCACTTAGATTATTATACAAATACAAATTTAGCCTACTTATATGGACCTTCTACTGTATTAAACTTAAAAGATAGTACAAAAATATACTCCGAACGTGGTTTTTATGACACCAATACAGATATATCTTACTTTGTAAAAAATGCAAAACTGTATTTGAAAGATAAAACAGTAGCCGCAGATAGTTTGTATTATGATAAACGTAAAGGTTTTGCTTCTGCTAACAATAGAATAAAGGTAATCGACACAATACAAAACTTAGTTATGAAAGGTAACTATGCGGAAATATTTGAGTTAAAGGATTCTATTTTTATGACAAAAAGAGCTGTTGCTATTTCTTTAATAGAAAAGGATTCTATGTATATTCATGGAGATACAATACTCGTTACTGGTAAAAAAGGAGAACGAATTATTAGAACCTTTAAAGATGTAAAAATATTTAAATCTGATTTACAAGGAAAGTGCGACTCTACACATACAAGTCAAATTACTGGATTAACTCGAATGTTTACAAATCCAGTATTATGGTCTGGTAAAAGTCAGATTACTGGAGATAGCATTCAGTTTTTATCCGATAAAACTACCAATAAATTAGATTCTTTAAAAGTATTAAACAATGCCTTTATGATTCAGAATGATTCTTTGGATCCTGAAAATTTCAACCAAATTAAAGGTAGAAACATCTATGGGAAATTTAAAGAAAATAAATTGCATTTAATGTTTGTTAACGGAAACGCCGAATCATTGTATTACAATAGAAATGAAAAATCTCAAGAGCTAGAAACTATTACTAAAGAAATTGCTAGTGACATTGAGTTTACTTTAGAAAATAATGAAATTGTAGAAACAAAATATTTTAAACAAACAGAAGGAAAAACACATCCTCCGTCAGAATTCCCTGCTGATGATAAAAAATTTCAAGGTTTTATTTGGCGAGAAGAAGAACAACCTAAAGTAATGGAAGATATTTTTATTGTAGATACTGTTGTTTTACCTGTTAAGAAAGTAGCAAAGAAAAATGCAGCAGTAGAAAAAGCAAAGAGGGCTTTAAATAAAGAAGAAAAAAAGAGGAAACCAAGATTAAATGGTAAAAATGCTTTAAACCGAGAATAGTGAAAAATGATTTCTTAAAATATCAAGGTCAAACAACTCCTCACCCACTTGCCATTGAAATTTCTCACGCAAATGGTAGTTTTATTTACGATGCTTCTGGTAAAGAATATTTAGATTTTGTAGCTGGTGTTTCCGCTAATAGTCTTGGACACAATCATCCGAAGGTAAAAAAAGCAATACATAATCAATTAGAAAAATATACACATGTAATGGTCTATGGAGAATTTATTCAAACTCCACAACTTGAATTATGTAAAAATTTAGCTGCTACATTACCTGAAAATTTAACTTCTGTTTACCTTGTTAACTCTGGTACAGAAGCTACAGAAGGAGCATTAAAATTAGCTAAACGATTCACAGGAAGATCAGAAATCATTGCTGGTAAAAATGCATATCATGGAAATACTATGGGAGCTATGAGTGTTTGTGGTGCAGAACAACAAAATAGTGCCTTTAGACCTTTAGTTCCTGGTAGTAGGTTTATTCAATTTAATAATGAAAAAGATTTAACTAAAATAACTAGCAAAACTGCTGGTGTTATATTAGAAACTATTCAAGGTGGAGCTGGTTTTATAGAACCAAAAAATAATTATTTACAAAAAGTTAAGAAACGTTGCGAAGAAGTTGGAGCTTTATTAATTCTTGATGAAATTCAAACAGGAATAGGACGTACAGGTAAATTCTGGGGGTTTGAAAATTATAATATGACTCCTGATATTATTGTTACTGGTAAAGGTCTTGGTGGTGGAATGCCAATTGGTGCCTTTATTAGTTCTTATGATATAATGAATACCTTAAAAGACAACCCTAAATTGGGTCATATTACTACTTTTGGTGGTCATCCAGTTATTGCTGCTGCTTGCTTAGCAACAGTACAAGAAATAACATCTTCTAACTTAATGGAAGAAGCTTTACGAAAAGAACAAATTATAAGAAAGCACTTACATCATCCTTTAATTAAAGAAATTAGAGGTAAAGGATTAATGCTTTCTTTAATTATGGCAACTCCTGAAACTGCAGACAATGTTATTTTAGAATCACTAAATCAAGGGCTTATATTGTTTTGGTTATTGTATGAAAAAAGAGCTGTTAGAATAACTCCTCCATTAACAATTAGTGATTCAGAAATTATACAAGGTTGTAAAACTTTAACAAATATTTTAAACAATATATCAAACTAAATTCCGTTTTAATTATACATAATATAATGTATGGATTTGGGGATTTATCATTAATATTATCTTTTGTAGGAATAGGTCGGTGAAGCTTTTGCTTTATCGACTTTTTTATTATTTAAGACACCTATATTATTTTTATTCTAAGTTTAAAAACGTTAATACCTAAAATAATTACGTTAATAGCATAATAAAAAAAAACAGTTATAATTTTCACGATTTTAGTTATACAAACTTAAAACCAACAAACTATGACTTTAAAAAACTTTAAAAATGAGGTAACATTATTATGTTTTATCTCTTTGGTTTTGATTTTATTATCTAGTTGTAATAAAACATCAAAGCTTACGGATTTAGTAGAAACTGAAACGAGTATTAAAATTGATTATTCTTTACCTTTAGATGCTCCTGTTAATGCTACACAAAAAGAATTAGCTCATTTTGCTTGGCAAGAATTTTTTGCCTTAAACTGGAAATCTTCCTGGAAGGAAGATAAAGCTAGAGCAACACCAGATATTAACTGGGATTTTAGTACTAGTACAAATGATGATTTTTTAAGTGTTTGGGAAACATATATTCATAGATCTGAACTTAGGCCTGCAAATGGAAAAAGAACAAAAAATTTAAATACTGGTAAACCTTATTATACTTTTGTAGATTCTACTACTGTAAATGTAGGTACAGATGCACTTAACTTAGATAATTATTGGAATGTTTTAGATGAAGATAACGAGATTGGTTCTGCATACGTATTTGCACATAAAGATGAATTTGAAGTATTGTACATGGCAAAAACAAATCTTGTTGAGTATAATTATCTAAAAAACAATTTTCCAACAGATGAATTACTTTATAAAGCTGTTAATAAAAGTAACGATAGTACAACATTTAGAACTCGTTTAAAAAGCTTAACTACAGAACAAATGTGCAATAGTAGTCAAAATACTACTGAAGGTTACGTATGTTTACCTTGTTCTGATGAAATTGTAAATGGTGATATAGAAGATGGAGCAATAGAAATAAAATTAGCCTTTAGAGAATTAGATCCTAATAAAGATGACAGTTCAAGATATATAACTAAACCAGTAGTGTATTTCAAAGATTCGGTAGCTAATCATATTTCATATTCTAAAGCTTACACAAAAGACTTTGCTTTAATTGGTATGCACATTATCAGAAAAACTAAAAATCATCCTACATTTGTTTTTGCTTCTTGGGAACAAGTAGATGAACGAAACAAAGACACGCAAACCATAGGAATAGACACTGTTACTGTAAACGGAACTGCATATTCTGATGTAGATCCGCATAGATTAAACCCAGTTATAGAGCGTGTAATTCCAGAAGCTATTCAAAGAGTAAACTCAAAAGTTCAAGCAAAAATCATTAACACTAACAATTCATCTAAATGGCAATATTATCAACTAATTGGTGTACAAGGAAACCCAATCGACTATAAAGATAGAAATAGCGATAATAATTATTTTATGGCAAATTTTGTAATTGAATCTGATTTAAAATTAACCAATTTTCATGGTTCTTTTGCAGATCCTTTTGATACTAATGTTAAGAATATTATTTCTGAAGGAAAGGAATTAAATATGGGAGGTTGTATGGGGTGTCACGGACAAGCTCAAACGTCTTTTGGAACAGATTTTAGTTTTCTATTAGATAGTGGAGCAGGAAAACCTGTAATAAAACCAGATCCTTATCAAAGCTATGCAGAAGCATTAGAAGCTGCTGGTAATGTTTCTTTAGAAACAATTCAAAAAATCATGAAAGCTTCTGAATAAAAAAACTATAAAAAAGAGTTAAAGAAATATTCCTTTAACTCTTTGTAATTGTACTAAGTTTTGATCCTCTTTTCCACCAAATAAAAAAACCTGTTACTGGTAATGAACCAATAAATACACTTATTATAAAGAATAAAATTTTTGTGGTTATTCCACCAATACTTCCAACATGAAGATCGTAATTTAAGGTTTGTAATTTTTCTCCTTTATTTTTATCTTCAAACTGTTTTACATCTAATAGTTCCGCTGTTTTTTTATCATAATACATTTCAACTCTAGTATAATTTAAGCTCTCATTTACATAAGAACGTGCTATATAAGGAATGCTAGGTTTTGGATGTCTCCTAATTAAAATATATTTAGACTCTGGTATATTTGTTTCTACTGATTTTAAAATTTCATCTAACGGTTTTTCAACAGTTGTTATTTTCTTTGCTTTAGATATCTCTTTATAAGGAATATTTTTTCCTCCATTAGCTATCCATTTTACTGAAGTATTAAAACTTTTTGAAGCCCACATTAAACCTGTTAAGGCAATTAATAATGCTATAAATGAAGTATAAAATCCTAAAATTTGGTGTAAATCGTAATTTTTTCTTTTCCTGTTTGATGATTTCTTCCATCGGAACCAGAATTTTTGTTTTTGTTTTATTTTTTTAGGCCACCAAAGTATTAATCCTGTAATAAGCATAATAATAAAAACATACATAGACCAAACTACTATATAATGGCTCACATCATTATAGCCTAAAAAAAGTGTCATATGAATAGATAGAACAACATTAAAAAATTCCCATTTTGAATTTTCAATGTGAACAATTTCTCCTGTGTAAGGATTAAAATGTACCGTTTTATTAAATTTTATATAATTCCAATAACCAAAAGCATTGTTATCTCTTTCTATAAAACTAATACTAACAGTTCTATTAGGAAAATTAGGAATACTAATATTTTGAAATTGATATTTATCATTAAACTGAGCAGATGCTTTTTCTACCATCTTTGTTAAAGATACTCTTTGTTTGTTTATTGGTACTTTAATAGTTTCGTTTTCTTTATGAAGTATTGACTTAATTTCATAACTAAAAACATAAATAGCTCCTGTAATTGCCATAATAAGAACAACAATTCCAGAAGCCAAACCTAGCCAAAGGTGTATTTTTCTAAGTATTTTTTTTAGCTTTTTTTTCATAAAAAAATGACCTTGAAACAATCTAAAAATAGTTAAATCATTCAAGGTCGAAAAATAATATTAATTAAAAGGAGTTAAAGAAGATATTGTTTCAGTACCTGAATATTCTATACCTTTAGTAACTGTGTTTGCAACTGAATTATATATATAAATAAAGTTTCCTTCTTCCGTATTTGCTGTAATTGCAACTTTATTATCTCCAATATATTCTATCATGTCTCTTGGATACTTACATAAAGGTATGTCTAATTTAGTAACCACTTCCGTACTTAAATCAACTACATAATACTCTATGGTAAAACTATTGCTATAATCTGCATATTCTGTAATTAAGTCACTTCTAAAGACTTGAAAAACAACTTTATCATTTTGTGCATATGCCATACCTCCTGTATGGTTTCCATCAACTTTTTCAGATAAATTTAAAAAATAATCCTCATCAAAATCTGATTCTCCCGAGTTAATTCTAACTAAACCAGAAGGAATTGATTCATTCCCTGTCCAAAAATTACTATTTGATGAAATAAGGTATAAATCATTATTTTTAGTAAAATGAGAGGCAATAACACTAAAACCTAAACCAGCAGCTTTATCTGTAGTAATTTCTTTTTCAAACACTAAAGTTGTAGCATCGTATACTGCAATAGAAGCAAAATCATATGCAGACCAATCTGATGCTGCTTGATAAAAAGGCACAAATATTTTACCTTCTTTTAAAATAAATAAAGAAGGGGCCGCTTTTGAATCTGACTCATATATAGGCAATGTAATTGCTCCACTAAATTCTTCAGTCATAGAATCTGTATTAATAACTTGGTAAGAAAAAGTTCCTCCTTCTGCTGCTCTTGCTCCTGTAGATACTAATAATTGATTATCTGATAAAAATGCAGATACTGGACCTCCACTAATTCCTGTATTTGGTAAAGAACCTAAATCAACTAATATTCCATTATCTCCTACTTCATATTTTGTTAATTTATCGGTAGAATTTAAATATAAATACCCATCTTTTCCGGCTACTGAAACACTACTGGAAATATCAGGAATTTCTTGAGCATTTAAAATACTAGCTGTTCCTGATTCTATTTCTTCAAGAACGTGTAATGGATATAAATCTGTAGATGGTAATGATAAACCTAATAAGTACTTATAATCAGCTTCTGTTTCATTTATTTCTTCTCCAGTTCCTGAATTCTCACTACATGCCATGAACATTACAGACATTACTGTAGCTAAAATTAAGTTTAAATTAATAATTCTATTTTTCATTTTATTTACTATTTATTGTGGTTGTTAAAATTTTTAATGATCTATTGAAAAACGGTATTTTAAGTAAAAACCTCTACTAGGTTTTTGCTGCTTAAAATTGTCAAAAGCTACTTGGTTAAATAGGTTTTGTACTTCTATATTTATATGATGTTTTTTATTTTTTGTAGAGAAAGTTGTTCCTATATTATTTAAAAATTGCGTAGGAATTGTATTTTTGTCAGGATTTAAAGTAGCTACATTTTTATAGTTTAAATAAAATTCTTCAACATAATTAATATCATAATAAATTGAAGAATTTATATTTTTAAACAAGTTGGGTAGTTTATAGTTAATAGCAACATTACCAAAAAGAAAAGGCGTATTTGGTATTTGTTCTTTTTCATACAATTGCTCTAAAACTGAACCTGCTTCAAAATCTTGATTATTAAGTACGTTTTGCCATGTTAAATTACCTTTAACATTAAATTTATTATTCTGATATTCAAAATCATACTCTATCCCTTGTATTAAAATATCAGGTTCGTTATCATAAGAATTAACTAAACCTAAAAACTTAAGTCGTATAAAGTTTTTTACATCTCTTTGAAACAAATTCATTTCATTTTTAAAAAACCCTGATCCTGTTTTTAAGTTATGACTTAAGCCTATATTTAAATTATTACTTATTTCTGGTTGTAAATTAGGATTAGCTAATACACTTAAACCATCTCCAAAAATTTCTATGGGAAGTGGTATTCTATAACCTCTTTCATAAGAGGCTTTTATATGAAAATTAGGTTGTATTAAATATCTACTTGAAATTGAATAACCAATATTTTTTTGTGTCGTAGCAATATCATCAATACCTATAGAACCGTCTGAAAAATTAATTGCTTCTTTGGCCAGTATATCGAAATAATAATATTTACCAGCTATAGTATTTTGTAATTTATTTTCAATAAAACTAGAAGTATATGATAAACCTGTTACCGTTTTTGTTAAGTAATTTGGCGATTGAAAAGGTTGATTTTCTTCTGCATTAATTCTATTTTCTCCTTCTCTTTGAGTATCTGAATAAATATGATTAAAACTAATATTATGATTCTTAGCTAACTTATAATCTAAAAATATTCTTGAGGTAAATTGCTGCTGATTGTATTTATAAATAGTTTTATCAAATAAAAATTCTCCTTGACCATCTTGAGAAGGATTTACTGTATAAGTACCATTCCATCTATATCTATTTGACGAAGTATCTATTCTTATACTAGCAATATCATTATAAAAAGTAAACAAATCTACTTTTAGCTTTTTATTGAATAATTTGTTGTTTGTATATTTAAACCTATAGGTAGTATTTTCTTCTTCTTCGGTTGCTTCACCAATTGCTCTACCAATAATACCTTGTATTTCATTGTTTATTTTTGATTTATTATAATCTATTAAAAACACATCGGCCCAATTTGTTTTTGTAAAACCAACACCTACATTTCCAGAAATAGATTTAAATCCATCATGAAATCGATCAACATCACCTGTTACTTCGGTTTCTACTCCATCAATTTGTTTAAAATAATCTAAATCATACATCGTATAATTATTATCACTGTAATTATACACTCCACTTAAATTAACTGTAAAACCACTTTTTTCAGACCTGTATTTACTATTTAAAGTCGCTTTATGAGTATTAAATGAACCTATACTATAAGAAGCATCTATAAATGAATTCTTTTTTTTATCAGTTATAATATTTATAGCTCCTCCTAATGCATCTGCACCTAAACTTATTGGTACAACACCTTTATAAACGTCTATACGTTCTATTAAATTAACGGCTATATTATTTAATCCAAAAGCTTGTCCTAACTCATCAATTGGCATATCATCAATAAAAATTCTTATTTGATTGCCAGACAAACCATTTAAAGACAAATTGTAATCAGAACCAACACCACCTTCTGTTCTTATTCTTACTCCAGAAACTGAATTTAGAATTTGTGCTGCATCTGTAGACTTGTTTTTAAGTTTTTTTATATCTACTGATTTTACCGCAAAACTTTTTTCTTCAATTTTTTCTGTCTGTGTTTTTGCTCTAACAGTAACTTCGTCAATAACTGTAAAAGCTTGTTTCATAGTTATTTTTAAGTATAGGTTTTCTTCATTTTTAAAAGAAACTTTTTTAGCTTGTGAATTATAACCAACAGCTGTAATTGTTACTACACAATTTTCAACTTTAATGTTTTTTAATTCAAAGTTTCCATTTAAACCTGTTGCTGTTCCTTTGTTTAGTTTTTTTATAAAAACAGTAACTCCAACAATTGGAACACCGTTTTCATCAACTACTTTTCCTGATATTGATTTACTTTTTTGTTGTGAATATAATGTGGTAGTTATAAAAACAAATAAAATAAAACTTAGTACTTTTGCTTTAAAATTCAATTTATTTAGATTAAATATAAATAATAAGCGAAACTAAAAAAGTTAAAGAGTTTAAAAAAAATTAATCGGTAAACGACATAATTAATCACATGAACAGTTCAAAAACAAATAAAATAATTAATTCCCTTTTATACATTTGTACTCCTAATAAATTATAATGAATAGAATAGTTGATTTTGTTAAAAAAAATTATGTTGAAATAATACTTCAATCAATAATTCATTTTATCCTATTTTTATTTTTTTCTTATAATCAACATGATGAAGAAAGTTTTGCATATTACAAGATTTCGTTCTTTTTAAACTATGCCTCTGCTGCAATTGTTATAAATTATTTTTTACTCCCAAAATATTATTATCAAAAAAAATTTAAATCATTCTTTATATTATGTTTGATAGTTATCAGTGCAATTATATTAATTGATGAATATGTTTTAGAACAAATATATTTTCCTGATACAAGAGGTACTTACTTTCCTGGAATAGCATTTACTTTAGTAGAAACATTGCCTATTATTATAATTTTTGTTGGTTTTAAATTAGGTTGGGATTTTAATAAAAAACAGAGTGAGATTGATGCACTTAAAAATTTGGTTAAAGAAAGTGAATTGCAATTTTTAAAATCTCAAATAAATCCGCATTTTTTATTTAATAATTTAAATAATTTATACTCTTATTCAATTGAAAACTCACCAAAAGCACCTTCAATTATATTAGAGTTATCATCTGTTTTACGATATATGTTATACGATTGTAAAGAAGATTTTGTATTGTTAACTAAAGAAATAGAGCATTTAAAGAATTTTACAGCATTAAATGAACTACAAATTGAAGAAAGAGGCATTATTATATTTAACAACACTACTCCTATTCCGTCTAATTACAGTATAGCTCCTTTAATTTTAAATGTTTTTATTGAAAATGCTTTTAAACACAGTACAAACAGTCAATCAGAAGATATATCAATAAAAATCGGTATTACTATTTCAAGTGAAGGAATACTAATATTCACTTGTGAAAATAATTTTTTACCTATTACTAATTCCAACTACAATTCAAAAGGTATTGGCTTAGAAAACGTAGTTAAAAGATTAAATTTATTATATCCAGAAGCTCATGATTTACAAATAAGCGACTTAAATACTATTTATAAAGTTGTTTTAAAAATGCAATTAAAACCTACTCCAAAATGTTAAACTGTATAATAATTGAAGATCAACCTCCTGCACAAAGGATTTTAAAAAAATATATAACAAGCATAGATAACTTAACTCTAAAAGAAGTTTTTTCTGATGCTATGAAAGCTAAAATATATATAGAAAATAATAGCATAGATGTTGTTTTTCTAGACATTCATTTGCCTAAGATATCTGGAATTGAATTTTTAAAATCACTAACCAATTCTCCTAAAATAATTTTAACAACTGCTTTTTCTGAATATGCCTTAGAAAGTTACCAATTTAACGTCATCGATTATTTGTTAAAACCTATTTCTTTTGAAAGGTTTTTACAATCAATTTCAAAATTAGAAGCTAATACCATACCTAATAAAACGATATTTATAAAATCTGGATACGATCATATTAAAATAAATATATCAGATGTATTATACATAAAAGCAGATTCTGATTACACAGAAATTATTACAAATAAAAAAACATTTTTAAGTAAAGAATCTTTAAAATATTGGTTACAAAAATTACCAGCTAAAGAATTCTATCAAATTCATAAATCTTATATTTTAAATACACTCCATTTTACCAAAGTTTCAGGAAATAAAATTTACCTATCCAATATTACTTTACCATTGGGTAGAACTTATAAAAAAACTTTTATGGAAAATTATTTAAACTAACAAAAACCTTGCAACAGTAATATCTGTTTGTAAAAACAACATAATTTTCTTATTTTGTTATACGCTCAAAATAAACAAATTATGTCTTTACAAGTCACACGTCTTTTTGATTTTCTTGATTATCAACTTGCAAATTATCCTCAAGAAAATTGTTTTGTTTATAAAGAACATGATCTTTGGAAAAATATTTCTACAGAAGAGTATAATAAAACTGCTAATAAAATAAGCAGATGCTTACTTAAACTTGGTGTTAGACCTAATGATAAAATTGCGGTTATTACCACAAACAATACGCCTAAATGGTTAATGTTAGATATTGGAATACTACAAATTGGTGCTGTAAATGTTCCGCTATACCCTACTTTCTCAGACAAAGATTATGAATATATTTTAAATCATTCTGATGCAAAATACTGTTTTGTTTCTGATGATGTTTTATTTAAAAAAGTAAATAGAGTACTTGATAAAACAAGCATAAAAAAAATATTTTCTTTTGAAGAAATAAATACAGCCTACGATTGGAATACTTTTTTAAAAGAAGATCAAGAAAATTTACAAATAAAAGTAAATCAATTAAAAGCCACAATTTCTCCTAATTCTCTTGCAACTATAATTTATACTTCTGGAACTACTGGTGTTCCAAAAGGAGTTATGTTATCACACAAAAACATTGTTTCTAATGTTTTTGATGTTGCCAAAAATATAGATTTGCATCCATCCCATAAAAGAGTTATTAGTTACCTACCAATTTGTCATATTTTTGAAAGAGCCTCCTCTTATTATAATCAATACATGGGCTTTGAAATTCATTTTGCTGAAAGTATAGATAAAATTGGGGATAATATTCGCGAAATAAGACCAAATTATATGGCTGTTGTACCTAGGATTTTGGAAAAAATATTTGATAAAATAATAGAAAAAGGAAGTAATTTAAAAGGCATTAAAAAAACGCTTTTCTTTTGGGCTCTTAACCTTGCTGAAGAATACCAACCTTATGGCAGAAATGGTATATGGTACGATTTTAAACTAAAAATAGCCAATCTTTTAGTTTTTAAAAAATGGCGGAAAGCACTAGGTAATCAACTAGAATTTATGCTCTCTGGAAGTGCTCCAATGCAAACTCGTTTAATCCGTGTTTTTACGGCAGCAAATATCCCTGTTTTTGAAGGTTATGGAATGACAGAAACTTCCCCTGCAATTTCTGTTACAAATATGAAAGAGAGAAGATTTAAAATAGGTACAGTTGGTAAAATTTTAGAAAGCTTAGAAGTTAAAATTGCTGAAGATGGCGAAATTCTTGTCAAAGGAGAAAATGTTATGTTGGGTTATTATAAAAATCAAGAACTTACCAATAACGTTATTAAAAATGGATTTATGCATACAGGAGATATTGGTACTATTGATGAAGATGGTTTTTTAAAAATTACTGATAGAAAAAAGGAAATTTTTAAAACTTCTGGAGGTAAATACATTGCTCCTTCTATTATAGAAGCAATCCTTAAAAAATCTCGTTTTATTGAACAAGCTATGGTTATTGGTGAATCTGAAAAAATGCCCGCTGCATTATTGCAATTGAACTTCGATTTTATAAAGAAATGGGCAAAAAAAAATGATTACATTATAAAAAATATTTCTTCAGACTTAAAAATTATTAATAGAATTCAAAAAGAAATAAACATTTGTAATAAAAACCTTGGAAAATGGGAACAAATCAAACGATTTGAAATTACACCTGATGAATGGACTATAATTGACGGACATTTGACTCCAACACTGAAAATGAAACGCAAATTCATTTTAAAAAAGTATAAAAAACTATACTCAAATATCTATAACACACATTAAACCAAACCCTAAGCTAGTGTTTGTAAAACCAAGTTAATTTCCCTATTTTGCAGAGAGTAAAACTGAACAAATTATGTCGATTGAAATTAAACGCCTTTTTGATTTTCCTTACTATCAATTAGAGCAATATAATTTAGAAAAAGCTTTTTCTACAAAATATAATGGAGAATGGAAATCCATTTCTACAAAACAATATATTGAACAAGCAAATGCAATAAGTAGAGGTTTGTTAAAGTTAGGTGTTCAACCAAACGATAAAATAGCAATTATATCAACAAATAACAGAACAGAATGGAATATTTGTGATGTTGGTATTTTACAAACAGGTGCACAAAATGTACCTATTTACCCAACGATATCGAAAGAAGATTACGAGTATATATTAAATCATTCCGAAGCTACCTATTGTTTTGCTTCTGATGAAGCTATTATTGAAAAACTAAATCAAATTAAAGGTAATACTAAGTTAAAAGGTGTATTTACTTTTGATGATATTGCTGGTGAAAAAAACTGGTCGGAAGTTTTAGAACTAGGTAAAGATGAAAGTAACCAAAACGAAGTTGAAGAACGTAAAGCTAAAATAACATCTGATGATTTAGCTACATTAATATATACTTCTGGTACAACAGGTAAACCCAAAGGTGTTATGCTTTCTCATGGAAATATCGTTTCTAATGTTTTAGCAAGTGAAAAAAGAGTTCCTTTAGATTATGGTGAATCTATAGGTTTAAGTTTTTTACCTGTTTGTCATATTTTTGAACGTATGATTTTATATCTATATCAATACTGTGGAGTATCTATTTATTTTGCAGAAGCTATAGATAAATTAAGCGAAAATGCGCAAGAAATTAAACCTCATGTAATGACTGCGGTTCCGCGTTTGTATGAAAAAATTTATGACAAAATTTATGCTAAAGGTGTAGATTTATCAGGTGTTAAGAAAAAATTATTCTTTTGGGCTATTGATTTAGGTTTAAAATACGAACCTTATGGTCAAAATGGATGGTGGTATGAAAAACAATTAGCTATTGCTAGAAAACTTATATTTTCTAAATGGCAAGCTGCTTTGGGAGGAAGATTAAAACTAATGGTTTCTGGTAGTGCCGCGTTACAACCAAGATTAACTAGAGTTTTTGCTGCTGCTGGTATGCCAGTTATGGAAGGTTATGGTTTAACTGAAACTTCTCCCGTAATTTCTGTAAACGACTTAAGAGACGGAGGTTTTAAAGTTGGTACAGTTGGTAGAATTATTGACGGAGTTGAAGTTAAAATATCTGAAAATGATGAGATTTTAGTAAAAGGACCAAACGTAATGTTAGGGTATTTTAAAAATCCAGAAAAAACCGCAGAAGTTATTAAAGATGGATACTTTCATACTGGAGATAAAGGAACTGTTGTTGATGGCTTTTTAAAAATTACAGGACGTATTAAAGAGATGTTTAAAACATCTGGAGGTAAATATGTTATTCCTAATTTATTAGAAGACGAATTAAAACAATCTCGTTTTATTGAACAAATTATGGTAGTTGGTGAAAGTGAAAAAATGCCAACAGCATTTATTCAACCTAACTTTGATTTTGTTAAAGAATGGGCAAAGAGACATGATTTATCTTTTAACAATTTAACCGAATTAACAACTAACCAAGATGTTATTAAACGTATTCAAGAAGAAGTAGATAATTGTAATCTTAAATTCGGTAAATGGGAACGTATTAAACGTTTTGAATTGACTCCTGAAGAATGGAGTATTGATGGTGGACATTTAACACCAACAATGAAAATGAAACGAAAAGTTATAAAAGAAATTTATAAAGATTTGTACGAAAAAATGTACGACAGAGCATAATAAAAAAACCGCTAATTTTGTAGCGGTTTTTTTTATACTTAAACTCATGCAAAAATTTATTTCTTTTTCCTCAGATATTGGTGCTATTAACTTGCCAACATTATTTAATTATCCTTTTAATTATACACCTCATGAAATTGCTAGAATAGCAGTAAATGAGCTACAAAAATATTTAAAAACCCAAACAGACTTTACACATAATTTTGGTATAACTAACCCCAAAGATATAGACGCTTTAGGTAAAATGTTTGGTGTTTTAGTAGTTAAAAACAATATTAATGAAATTGGTTATTTAGCAGCATTCTCTGGTAAATTAAGCGAAAAAACTCAATATCCTAATTTTGTTCCTCCTGTATTTGATGTATTAGATGAATTTGGATTTTATAAAAAAACGGAAAATGAAATTAACGAAATTAATACTCAATTAGATTCTTTAGAAACTGATGTAATATTTCTTAAACTCAAAAAAAGATATAATAAATTACTTAAGAATCATCAATCTTTAATTTTAGAAGAACAGCTTAAAATAAAAAAGAAAAGAAAAGACAGAAAATTAAATCAACTTATAGATAATCAGTTAAATATTAATGAAGAATTCTATTTACGTGAATATGAAGTGTATTTAGATGGTAAAATTTCAACAACCAAAAAACAGTTTGAAAATTATCAATTAAAAATTGAAGAATTAAAAAAGCTTCGTAAAGATAAATCCGCTTGGGTACAACAAGAAATTTTTAAAAACTATAAATTCTTAAATTCAAAAAAAGAAGAAAAAGATTTATTAAATATTTTTAAAAACTCTGCACAAAATATTCCAGCAGGTTCTGGAGACTGTTGTGCTCCTAAATTACTACAGTATGCATTTAAAAACAACCTCACTCCTATTGCTTTATCTGAATTTTGGTGGGGAAAACCATTAACAACATCTGTAAGAAAACATCAAAATTTTTATACTGCTTGTAATGGAAAATGCAAACCTATTTTAACACACATGTTAGAAGGCTTAGATGTGGAAGAAAATCCTTTAATAAAACAATTACAGCATACTAAAGAAATAGAAACTATTTTTGAAGATGAACATTTATTGGTTATAAATAAACCTAATGAATTATTATCTGTTTCTGGTACCGAAATTAAGGATTCTGTTTATAGTAGAATTAAAGAAAAATATCCTGAAGCCACTGGGCCTTTATTAGTTCATCGTCTAGATATGTCTACATCTGGAATTCTTTTAATAGCAAAAACGAAGAATATTCATCAAAATTTACAAGCTCAATTTATTAATAGAACTATTAAAAAAAGATATGTTGCTTTATTAGATGGAAAATTACCTTTACAAAAAGGAGAAATAACACTTCCTTTAAAAGTTGATTTTGGAGATAGACCTAAGCAAATGGTTTGCAATGAATTTGGAAAAAAGGCAGTTACTAAATGGGAATATATATCCTTTAAAAATAATAAAACTAAAGTTTATTTTTATCCCGTAACTGGTCGTACTCATCAATTACGGGTTCACGCAGCACACTCTTTAGGTTTAAATACACCAATTGTTGGTGATGATTTATATGGGCAAAAAGAAAAAAGATTGTATTTACATGCAGAACTTATAATTTTTAAACATCCTATAACATTTAAAGAAGTAACGTTTACTTGTGATTCTCCTTTTTAATACATTTAATTAATGATTCTTTTTTAAAATTACTGAAGTTGATTTTTTAAATCTGTTTAATCTAGGTATAGAAATTTTACGAACATAGTTATTGTTAGGATTCAACTTTTCGTAATTCTGATGATACTCTTCAGCCTCATAAAAAACAGTATGCTTAGTTACTTCAGTTACTATTTTTCCATTATAAACAGTTTTATTTAACAAAGCTATTTTGTTTTCTATAATCTGTTTTTCTTTAGGAGTTTTATAAAAAGCAATAGAGCGGTATTGCGAACCAAAATCTGGATATTGTCCATTTTTTGTTGTTGGATCATGGGAATCGAAAAAAGCAGTAACTAAATCTTCAAAACTCACTTTTTTAGGATTATAATATACCGCTACAGTTTCTGCATGTCCTGTTCTTCCTGTTCCTATTTTTTTATACGTTGGATTCTTTGTTTCTCCTCCAGCATATCCTGAGACAGCTTCATCAACTCCTTCTATACTTTCAAAAATTGCTTCTACACACCAAAAACATCCGCTAGCAAAATAAGCTACTTCTTTTTTATTTTGTGCGTTTGTTAAACTTGTAAAAAGTATAAATGCTAGTATTATAAAATTTCTCATGTTTATTGTTTTTTGTTTTGTCGAATATGTTTATCAAAAATAACAAAAGTTGCCCGAAATAAACCGAACAACTTTCATTTTACAAAATTAACAAATTCTTCTTATTCTAATTTTTTATTTCCTTCATTTGGACTATCTATTTAATTAAAACTATATAATACTTTATTTTTCTGTCAAGAAATTATTCTAATCTTCATTATGAATTTTAAAAACTAATGCTTGATCTTATACTTAAATAAGCTTATGTGATTTTTATTAAATTTTAAATTGTATTCTTCCATAAAGTGTTCTTCCTAATTGTAAAACATTATCATTATTTTGAAATACTTCTGTATTGTCATCTCCTGTTTCATTAAAAAGGTTATCTATTCCAAATTGAACATCTATAAAACCATATATAGTTTTCTTCACTGCAGCATTTACCAAAATATTAGATGCCACAAAGTCATCAAATACATCTATAATTCCTTGACTGTTATTTGTATCAAATAGTGCGTATTTACTTTTGTATAAAGTTCTAATATTTGCAGAAAAATTGTGCTTATAATTAGTGTAGAATATTTTTGCATTTGCAATATGACGAGAACGATTTGCTAAACCATAATAATCTGAAATAGATAAAACTTCAGACGGAGAACTAACTTCTCTCCTTATAAATATTTCTCCTGCATTAATTTGAGCTTCTTCTTCTTTATCTCCAGTATCTAAAAATTGATATCCTATTGAAAAATTAATATTATCATTCAATCTATATTTTACATCAAACTCTATACCTTGTGTATATACATTATTTCTGTTTTCATAAGAAAAGACACTAATACCAGGTAAATCTGAAAAACTTGTAGATACTACAAAAGTGTTTATTAAATCTTTTATATCATTTCTAAAAAAATTAACATCAATTTTTAATCTTTTTATTGGTTTTAATTGAAACCCTAAATTATAACCTATTGAACTTTCTGGCTTTAATTCACTATTTAAAACCTCTACTTCTGGTAAATCTCCATATAGTTCTTGTAATACCTGTGTTCCAAAAACAACATACCCAGAACTTGTATTTCTAAAATTGAAAAATAGTTGACGAAAATCTGGTACTTTATAGCCAAAACCAACAGATCCTTTTGCTGTTAACCATTTATTAAAAGTAAAGCTAGTAGATATTTTAGGGCTAAATGCTGATTTAAACTTATTGAAATTATCAAACCTTGCACCTAAAATTAAATTTAACTTATTTGTTAAGTTTATATCATATTGCCCAAAAACATATTGCGAATTATAGTTCTCTTTACCACTAAAAAAAGTACGTTCTAAAGCATCAAAATTAGCACCTATTCCAGCGATAAAACTATGTTTACCTAGCTTACTTTGAATTTTTAGCTCTGGTCTATATAAAGTTTGATCAAATACAGATAATTCATTATTAAATACACTTTCTGTTTTAAACCGTGTTCCGTAAAATGAATAATCAATATGAGTATTTTTTGTTAAATTATGTGTTATTTTTCCAAAAACATTATAATCATCTCTTAAAGCATCTCCAGAAATATCATTAATTTTTTCAGAAAAAAACCTACCAGAAGTAATTAAACTTATTTTATCTGAAAAATCATAAGATACACGCAGGTTACCTGTTGTATTTTTATATGGATAAGCAGTTACTGTACCTTCACCAGGAGATAAATCAAAACCTTTACTAGAATTTAAATTAACACTTCCTATAATTGTTAGGTTATCTTTTCTATGTGTAAAATCTGTATTAATATCCAACTCTTCTTTGGCTCCAAAACGAGTCATATAACTTAAATTCCCTTTTGTTTTATTTCTTTTAGGATTTTCTGTTATTATGTTTATTACACCTCCTAATGCTTCAGAACCATATAATGAAGAGGAAGGTCCTTTAACTATTTCTATTTGTTTTATTGTATTTACAGAAATTCTATTTAAATCTATATTTCCAGAACTTCTACCTATTATAGGTAATCCATCAATTAAAATTAAAGTATATGCTGCGTCCATACCTTGTAATTGAACTCCTTCTGATGTTCCAAAATCAGAAACTACAATAATTCCTGTTTGTTCTTCCAAAATATCTTTTAATCTAGTCGCTCCTGTTTGGCTTATTTGTTTTTTTGATATTAATGTAACAGGCATTGGTAAAGAAGATAATTGTCTTTTTGTTCTAGTAGCGGTAACAACAACTTCATCTAATTCATTAGAATGAATAGTGTCTTTATTAATCTCATTATTTTGAGACTCAATAGAGATACTTATCAAAAAAAACAATAGTATAATCTTTTTATTTAGAAACATTCTTAATAATTTTCAACAAATATATGTATTATTCTTAATCAATCTAAATTAAATTTATATTTTTGCTTCAGTAAAAATTAAATACAAATTTTAATGAACTAGGATAAAATAAACTGAGTTTATTATCACTTCAAAACGTAATTATACTCACTAAAAATGCTGAATAAAAAATAAATAATTGAAGTTTATTTTAGAAAAAATAGATGTAAAAATTATATTCTTTTAGATAGAAATACCAGTAAAATATATCTAAAATTATTAATGCCTTCTTAAAATAACCCCTCTATATTTTAAGCTTCCCCTTTGTAATTCCTTTCAGTACAAATCAAAGGGGATATTTGTTTAAAACTTAAATAATAACTTTAAAAAATTCTTTGCATGTACGTAATGGGTTTACTACTTTTGTCTTTGAAAATTAACGCAATTTAATGGAACACTTTATAGTATCAGCACGTAAATACCGTCCTCAAAACTTTGGAGATGTAGTTGGGCAACAAGCCATAACAAATACGTTAGAAAATGCTATAAAAAATAACCATTTAGCACAAGCTTTACTATTTACGGGACCTCGTGGTGTTGGTAAAACATCATGTGCTCGTATATTGGCAAAAAGAATTAACCAAGAAGATGCAACTACTGATGATGAAGATTTTGCTTTTAATATTTTTGAATTAGATGCCGCTTCAAACAATTCTGTAGATGATATTCGTAGCCTTACTGAACAAGTAAGAATTCCACCACAAACTGGAAAATATAAAGTTTATATAATTGATGAGGTACATATGTTATCTCAGGCAGCTTTTAATGCTTTCTTAAAAACATTAGAGGAACCACCAGCACATGCTATTTTTATTTTAGCAACTACTGAAAAACATAAAATAATTCCAACAATATTATCTCGTTGTCAAATATTCGACTTTAAACGAATTGGTGTTTTAGATGCTAAGAATTATTTAAAAACCATTTGCGAAAAAGAAAATATTACAGCAGATGATGATGCTTTGCATGTTATTGCTCAAAAAGCAGATGGAGCAATGCGTGATGCTTTATCTATTTTTGATAGAGTTGTAAGTTTCTCTGGAAGTAATTTAACTAGAGAAGCTGTAACACAGAATTTAAATGTTTTAGATTATGATGTATATTTTAATATGACGGATTTGTTATTGGAAAACAAAATTCCTGATGTATTAATGGCTTTTAATACTGTTTTATCTAAAGGATTTGAAGGATATCATTTTATTAACGGTTTAGCTTCTCATTTTAGAGATTTATTAGTCGCAAAAGATACTGCTACAATAGCACTTTTAGAAGTTGGAGATAATACCAAGAAAAAATATCTAGAGCAAGCTGGCAAAGCCTCTATGCAGTTTCTTATTCCGGCTATTGACAAAGCAAATGATTGTGATTTAAAATATCGAGCTAGTAAAAACCAACGATTACTGGTGGAATTAACTTTAATGCAAATAGCCTCTATCTCTTTTGATGGAGCAAAAAAAAAATCTAGTAACTACATAATTCCTGCTACTTTTTTTACTGCGTTATCTCCTGCTAAGCCTAAACCTGTAGTTATAAAACCTGCTCCAGTAAAAGTCCAAACTCTAGTTCCTACACAGAAAATTGCTGAAGTTAAAACGGAATCTAAGAAACCTTTATTAAAAAATATAAAACGTAGAACTTCTGCTTTATCATTAAAAAATGTTCATCAGAAAAAAGAGATAAAGAAAACTTCTAATGTTGAAGAAAATTACGATAATCATCCTAAAACACCTTTTACTCAAGAAGAACTTCAGGATGCTTGGAAAAAATATTATTTTAAGTTACAAAACTTAGGGGAAAAGAATATCGCTTCTATTGTCTTAGCTGGTGTTCCTAAAGTTAGTCAGAATTTTGAAATTCTACTAACCTTACCTAATACTTTAATGAAAAGTCAATTAGAAAAAGGGAAACATTCTTTATTAGGTTTTTTAAGAGAACGATTAAATAATTATGGAATTAGTATAAAAATAATTGTTAATGAAAAGGTAGAAAAGAAATTTGCCTATACTCCTCAAGAAAAATATGAGAAATTAAAGGAAAAAAATCCTTTAATGGAAAAGTTAAAAAACACTTTTGGGTTAGATTTATAAAATAAATTTCCCCGAAGAAAACCTCGAGGAAATATTTTATTTGAACAGAATCTTTAGTTAACAGAAATAATTCCAATATCAAAAATAAGAACTGCGCCAGGTAAAATTCCAGTTGTTCCACTATTACCGTAAGCTAAGTGTGCAGGAATATATAAAGTTCCATTCCCTCCTTCTTTAAAGTAAGTTACTCCTTCTGAAAATCCTTTTATTAAGTTTTCTAAATCAAAACTAATACTATCTGAACCTTCATCAAAAACAGTATTGTCTATAAAATACCCTTTATAACTTACTGTGACATTATCTGTTAAAACAGGTTGTTGTCCTTCTCCTAATTCTTCAACTGTATAATATAATCCTGTATCAGATTTTGTAGCTTCTAAATTATTGTTTAATAAATAAGCTTCTATTTGTTGTTCGTTTTCTGTTTCATAATTCACATAAATAAGCTCTATATCAAAAATAAGAACTGAACCAGCAGGAATAGTTTGAGTATCATTATTACCATACGCTAAGTGAGCTGGAATAATTAATTTTCCACTTCCTCCTTCTTTAAAATAAGTTACACCTTCTCTCCAACCTAGAATTGCTTCTTGCAGAAAAAAAGAAATCCCTTCATCATTTTCTTCAAAAGTAGTTCCATCTGTAAAATAACCTTTATAAGAAACCTTAACTCTATCGGAATCAATAGGCATATCTCCTGTTCCTGGATTATCAATAACATAATACAATCCTGACTCACTTTTTTCTGCTACAATATTATTATCAGCAATATATGTTAAAATCTCTTGCTCATTTTCTTCTGAATAATCCTTAATAACTTCATCTGAACTACAAGCTGTAAATAAAACTAGTAGTAAAACGGTAACTATATTTTTCATTTTTTTATTTTAATATTTATAACACTTTTAATTCTTAATTAATAAACCTATTAATACTAAATGGTTAGTAGGCAATTAGCCAAAAAAAAAATTATTTTTATTTTTTGTTTTTTTCAGTCTTAACGCTAAATCAAAAAGATTTAATGGACTTTATAAAAATACACTAAACTTTGGATTAACCATCAAACTCATATTAATTTTAACCATTGTTTTAGGTAGTTTTTATTCCACTTCAACTTCTTTATTAAATGGAATATCAAATTTTCCACCTCTTTCATAAAATGTCATAATTCCTTTTATCCGATATGTTCCTTTTTGTAATGAATCTAACTCAATATCTACAACAGAATAATTATTTTTTAGTTTATAATCTAACTTTTTTTCTTGTCCGTTGAATTCTATTTTATTAATTGTAATATGTCTATTTTCCTTTATGTTTTGGCCATATTTAGAAGTCAATGTAAGTTTAGTTCCGTTTTTAGTTTTTCTTGAAAAAACATTATCTATTTCAACTTTACGAATAGAAAGTCCACAAATTTTTCTGCTTGCGTATTCAAAAGCAGACGCCATTGCAATCACTAGTTTATTTTTTAAAAATCTTAATTTCTGAGAAGTATCTTTAGTCTTTTTTAATTCAGGGAATAAGTAATCCTCTCTATTATCAACGATTTTAGGAATCTCATTAAATAAATCATTTGATTTTAAAATAATATTTTCCAGATTACTTTCTTTATTAGAAATAGCATTGTCAATATCAGAAATTAGTGATTCAAACTTAGAATCTAATTCATTTATGTTTTCTATTTTTCGATATGACTGTTCAGAAATTATCTGATAATAATCTCCTTTGTAGGTATTTAGAATTCTTTTATTAAACTCGTAATTTGTGTCTAAAAGATTATTTAATTCAGTTATTTCTTCCTGTCTGTTTTCACAAGAGAATAATGCGATAATTATTAAGAAATAGAATAAGAATTTATTTTTCATTTAGTCAATAAATATTGGTCTTCACGATTTATTAAATGTCTTGCACAACATTTGTATAAGATTAGTTATGCAGTTTAAGCACTAAAGTTAGCAAATAAATCCCAAATATAAAGTCCTCAATGACTTTCCTAAGTAGTCTAGAAATAGTAATAAATTATATAGGGGTGTTACCAACGTATTTTATAATTCCGCTTTTAAATTCTAAAAAATCGCTATGAATATGGTCGAAACTTTTGTTAACATTCCATTTCTCATTATTATATAAAAACGAAGTATAGTAATTTATAAACGGTCTTCTTTTATTTTTTAATTCAGGAACAATGTATTCATATCTCAAAACTAAAAAATCATTTTCTTTTGGATGATAGTCAAAATCAAAGTCAATTCCCAAATTAATAATTTCAGCAATTTTTTCTGCTGTCAATTCTTCATTCAATTTATCCGCTGATGATTGATATTGCCAATTCATTCCATCATCTACTCTTTCTCCAATATACTTTTTTAAAGCCCAAATAAGTTCTTTTTTTTCGTACTTTTCTTTATTAAATTTTACTCTATTTTTTCGCGAATTTTTATGATGAATTATTTTTTCATTTTTATTAGATTGTTCTTCTTTAGGTTCGACGGTAATAAATTTGAATGTAGTTTTTTCTTCAAGCATTTTGTTCTATAATGTTCTTCATATGTGTTGCAAAACGTGTTGCTATTGTTAGTTCGGAAATAGAAAGTCAGAAGACTTTCTATTTAACACTCAGTTAAAGCATTTTGTTTGCTTTTATATTGTTTAATCAAAAGTTAAATCAAAATGATTTGACGGACATTGCAAAATACACAAAACTTATAATTCAACACTAAAGCCCGCATTAATTATAGTTTTTGTTACTTATTGTTTTTCTTTTAAAGCGATTTCCGTTCTTTATATTAAAATTAAATCGGGTGGAATATCAAATTCAAGCATACAATCAAAAGAATGAGCACCCCAAATTCCACCACCAGATTCTAAAAAACATTCTATTAAAATAGTTAAATCTATTTCATTTTCAACTATAAAGGTTCCTTCAAAAACATATTTTTCATATTTCATCTCATTTATTATTTCAGCGAAATCTCTTTCATATGGAGTTTTTATCTCTTTGTGCTTATTTAGTAATTCAGCAAACTCAATAGCTATGTTGTGTTGTATATCTATAAAAACTTTTATTGGCCAATGAGATTTTGTTAATTTAACTTTAACACTACGAATAGTTTTGTTATTCTGTATTAAACCTAAAGTCCCAATTTTTTCCCATTTTTTATTATTAGAAAGTTTGTTCCCTTGTTTTTCATCTTCCACGAGGTCTGCGTCTGAACTAAAGGTTTTGAACTGAATTTCTTTATCAGGATATACTAATATTCCTTTTCCACGGTAGCAGTCACCAACTTTTAGTCCATTTTTTTTAATCGAATCTAATTTTGACTGGTCAATAAAATGTATGAAATTCATTTTTTAATAATAAGTAACAAGAATATAAAAATAATTAATAATAGAAAAACACTTTTGAATTAGATTTATAAAAAAAATAGCGAGTCAGGTAAAAACCTAATCGCTATTTCTTATAAACTTCATAAGAATTAATCTTAGTCAATTGTTGTTACTAGATCTTCTCTACTCTTTCTCACCTTTGTAAGGTTTACCAACCAATCATTTTCTGTATCTCTATAACCAATTGGTAGCATAACACAACTTCTTAATCCTTTTTCTCTTAAACTTAAAATTTCATCAACAGCTGCTGGATCAAAACCTTCTAATGGTGTACTATCAACTCCTTCAAACGCTGCTGCTGCAATTGCTAATGAAAAAGCTATATAAGCTTGTTTAGCTGCATGATTAAAATTCTCTTCAGCATCTTTTTGAGGATAACTACTCAATAACATTTGACGATAGTTTTCCCAACCTTCATTTTCAAAACCTCTAACAGTATTTGTTAAATCAAACATTTTATTAATTCTATCAGCTGTATACGTATCCCAAGCAGCGAAAACTAATAAATGAGAACAATCGGTAATAACAGATTGATTCCAAGCTACAGGTCTGATTTTTTCTTTTACTTCTTGATTTGTTATTACAAAAACCTCAAAAGGTTGTAATCCACTTGAAGTTGGAGCTAATGAAATTGCTTCTATAATGTTATTTAATTTTTCTTCGGATACTTTTTTTCCATTCATTGCTTTTGCAGCATAACGCCAGCTCAGCTTATTTAATAATTCCATATTATTATTTTTTTCTTTAACACGAATTTAGTGTAAGTTTTGTTAGTAAAAATTACCCTATGGTAAGAAAACTATTATCATTTAGAATAATGATCTTTTTAGACTTTTTTTAATTTTTTATCATTAAAATAATTTATAATAAATAAGATAAGAACAATAATTAAAAAAAGAAAAAACAAGTTTTTTATTAAACCATAAAAGACATTTTTAGCTTTAACTCCTAAATCATTTTTAGGAATAAAAATAGTGTATCCAAAACTCTTTTCTAGTTCATTTACATCGTTAGAATATCTTTCAAACTCATCAAACTCAACAGAATATTTTTGTGTTTTTAAATAACTTTTTAGTATTACTTCGTTATTACTTCTCTTATAATTTATATTAAAATTATAATAAAAAACATCATTACTTACTACATAATCATCGTTTTCTATTCCCCAAGCAGTAGGTAAAATAATTTTTGTAATGTGTTCTCTAGAAACCGGATAAGGTAAGATTATATCATTTTTTCTATTCTCCATATTTGGTACAAGTAAAACATCTGTTAAATTAGAAGGCACAAATTCCATAGCCATAACATCTTCTTCTAACATCATTGGTTTCCAAATACTGTCTATTTGATATAATTGAATTATTTTAAACTCATTATTTATAATGTCATCTTTAATTAACAGATCATCTGTTATTTTTATTTTAGGATAATATTTTGCATAAAAATTTTCGCATTCTTTTTTAATACTTGTTTTACTATTATTTTTGAAGAAATTACGCATGTTATCTGCTTCAATATCTTCATAAGTATTTGTTACTTTTAAAGTAGCCCCACCATTTATTTCTTTTACTACAAACTCTTCTAGTGTGGTAATGTTATTATTAGATGAAGATATTATTGTATCAAAAGCTGCATTATTTCTTTTAACAACTAATCCATTTTTATAATTAGGAAAGTGAGTATTTTTATATGTTCCTCCTTGATTTAAAAATGTAGGATCGTAATATATTTCTCGTCCATTTTTATCTATAACTTTTACTACACAATGATTAAAAAGAGTTGGAGATGGAGGTAAATCTACAATACCATCTTTCATATTCGTATTAACAAGCATTGGATAAGCTTCAGTATTTATTTCTCGAAGCATTTCTACCATAAGTAAACTCTTGTCTTTACAATCTCCATAGCGTTGCGTAAACACTTTATTTGGTAGATTTGGTTTATAACCGCCAATTCCTTGTTCTAAACCTAAATATCTAACATCATCTTGTACAAAATCAAGAATCGCTTTTATTTTACTTCCTTCTGTTTTATTATTCGCTATTATTTCAGCTATTTTACTTTTAACTGATGAATTTAAAGGCTCTTTTTTCTTATAAATATTATATGCCCAGTTTACAACTTCTTTCCAAGAAGTATAATCGGTGACGATTACTGTAGGCATTACTATTTTAGAAGGCGGTATACTTTCTTCATATAAAAACTTATCTGGTGTTACAACTCGCCAATTATAATTAATGTAGTCCTTTTTAGTTGCTATTTTTGGTTGAATTTCTGTATTATAAAGCTTATAATTAAGTTTATTTTTTGCATTTATAGAAACATTAATTTTTCCAATTGGCACATAATCATTTAGTATAAAACTATCTGAATATTTGCCTTTATGCATTGGATTAAAACCTTTAACGGTATAACTGCAATCAACTATATCTCCATTACGCACATCAGACATATTTAATATTGCAGATAATGAACCATCATAAAGATAATTTTCTGCGTTTAACTCCCTTCTTATCAATTGAAAATGCTCCGGAAAGAGTTTATTTATTTCTTTACCGTCTCTTATAACTTTTATAGAATGAAATATTAATTTTTGATACAATGGATCATAAATAGCACTAATTTGAGAAGCAGATTGAATTCCAACATTTTCTGTTATTTTATTTACTAACCTAAAATAATATTCTTGCTCAGGAATATTTATTTGATAATCCGCTAATAAACTTAAATTCCCTTGTGTTATTTCTTCTTCATCTATATTCGGTTCTACATTGTATTGCTGAATGTCAACCCATGATGGCGTTTTAGCAACGTTTACCTTATTTTGACTATAACTGTAAACAATAAATAAAAATGCGAATGCATTACTGATAATCTTTTTCAATTTTTGATCTTTTTAAATGTAATTTTCGTGAAATCTAGTGAATATTTTTTTAATTACTTTGGTATATCAAAAGTCAAATCAAAAATAATTTGACGAACTTTATAAAAACACAAAACTTTGGAGTTAGCATAAACTCACTATCTTTTTCACATTATTATAAGTCGTTTTTCTACCTGAATTGTTTCGGTTTAGTATTTCTACTAGCACTTTCTGCTATTTCCATAATTCTTTTTTGTTTAGTTTCATCTTTTTTTGCAAGAACAATCCAGCTTAAGAGAATTTTCTTTGCTGATTTACTTAAACTCTCATAAAACTCCAGAGCTCCTTCTCTTTTATCAAATTCTTTTTTTAAATTTTCAGGAAGAATAAGAGCTTCTACTTCATCCAAAATAAACCAAGATTTATTTTTTTTAGCAATTTCAATAGATTTATAACCAGCTTCTTGTATAAGGTTTTTCGAAGTCAAATTATCTACTTTCTCCTTATTTACTTTAGACCAAATACTATTGGGCTTTCTTTTACTGAAATATTGCATATATCTTTCGTTATCAATAGTCTTTTTAGTACTATCTATCCATCCAAAACAGATTGCTTGGTCAACAGCTTCACTCCAACTGATAGAGTCTATTTTTGTTGATTTTTTTATAAAAAACAAGCCAAACAGATTGTTTTAACTGATGGTTTTTAATTAACCAGTTTCTCCAATCTGTTTGACTTTTAGGATAAAATGTTTCTATTTCTTCTTTAGGCATTCTGTTAAGATAGCCATTTTAATATTGCTTGATTAGTTTCTTCAGGTTTTTCTTGTTGGATACAATGACCACAATCTAAACTAACAACTTCTACATTAGGAACAAAATCTGTTAAGTTTTCGGACTTAGGAATCATATCTTGGTCTCCATATATCATAAGTGCAGAGTGTTTAATAATTGGATTCACTTCCGCCAATAAATGCCAATTTTGGTCAAGGTTTCTATACCAATTAATACCTCCTGTAAATCCAGATTTTTCAAAAGCAGAAACGTAAACAGCTAGTTCACTTTCGCTCATTATAGGGTCTCCGAGTGATTTTTCTGCTTTTGCAAGATTAATCATTAACATTCCTGGCTCAGGAATTGCAGGTGGAATGTTCTTACGAAACAAATTACCAAGAAACTGAGATTTATTTTCATCCAATATAGCATCTGCTACACCTACTTGTCTATTAAAGTGAACAAAATAGTTATCTGCTCCAAATATTTCTTCCATAAATTCTATCCAAGGTTTTTCTCCTCTTTGCATATATGGTAAAGCCAAATTTATTATTTTATTCACTTTTTCTGGATGCAATAGAGCTAGACTCCAAACAATATTCGCACCCCAATCGTGACCTATAAAGGTAGCTTTTTCATATCCGTAGTGGTCAAGTAGAGCAACTAAATCTCCAGTTAAATGTTCAATACCATATGCTGTTATTTCAGATGGACAAGATGATTTTCCATAACCTCTTTGATTTGGAACAATAACGTGATATCCAGCTTTTACAAGTTCTGGAATTTGAAAACGCCAAGAAAATGCATTTTCTGGAAATCCGTGGCAAAGTACAATAGGTTTACCTTTATTCTCTTTACCTGCTTCAAATACTTCAAGTTCAATACCATTTACTGAAATCATAATAGATTTTGGAAACTCGATTGAATTAATACTTTCGCTCATTTTTGTTGTCATTTTTTTGTTTTAGAATAATTATACTACAAAAGTAAATTGGGTCGATGACAACCTTATGGCAACGGTCAAAAAGAGTTATTGATATTTGTCAAAATATTCTTGTAAAGTCATATTATGAGGTTCGAAATTTTCTGTTAAAACTTCTATTTTTTGAATTCTATCTGGTCGAAAAAACCTAAACTCGTTGCGCAAACGACAAAATGCAACTAAATACCAATTTTCAGAATTTAATATGGCAAATGGTTCTATTAATCTGATTGATGGAGAATTTTCTTTATTAATATATTCTATCTTAACAAGATTGTAATTAGTCAATGCGCTTTGTAAATCTGACAAATTATTACTATTTCTTTCTCGATTTATGTTTTCGTCATAGCGTGTACGTTCAAGAAGTATATTAGCTTTATCCTTTGTCGTATATTTTAGAATTGATTTAATTTTATCTATTGCTTCTGAATAGTCCTTTATAAATGATGCATCCTTACTATTTAGCACTAATTGCTCTGCAAGTATTAAAGCATTTGCTTGTTTTTCGGTAAACATTACAGGTGGAAGTTTATATCCGTCCATTAATGTATAGCCTTTTCCTTCTTCTGTTAATACAGGAACTCCAGATTGTTCCAGTGCCTTTATGTCTCTGTAAATAGTTCTTTTACTAATATTAAATTTATTAGCTAATTCCGAAGCAGTTACAATTCGTTTGGTTTGTAATTGAATTAAGATAGCAGTTAGTCTTGATAATCTATTTGTTTGGGAGTAATCCATTTTTCAATGTAGTTACTGAGTTTCTCATATAACATATAAACTATATTCAATACTCAATTAAAATAATTTTTTAAAAATCAGAAAATAATTTGTATTTCTTTACAATAAATAGATTACAAAAAACTATATGTATTTAATTAAAAATACAATTATATAAAACTATACCTCCAAAGTCTTTCCAAGATACACTAAGGTTGTATTTTCTTTAGACTCGTTACTATTTTCAAACTCAGAAATTAACAATACCTTTTTTCCTTTTTTAATAAATAAAGGAATTGAATGTATTTCTTCATATAGTTGTTTCATTACAGTATCGTATTCATCTGGTGTATTTATTTCCACCTCACATATTTCAGGGTAATCTCTAAAAACTTCACTTAAGTTAATATAGTCATCTTTAGGAATTAAAAAATTATTCTTTTCTCCTTCTTTATAACTCTTAACCTCTTCTGAGGTTGGTAATCTATAAGCTCCCATTTCTCCTAAATCATCTGAAAAATGATTTACAGCGTATTCATTTACCGTTTCACTTCCTGTCATGGCTAATAAATACCCAACATCATTCAACTCAATATTATCCGATAAATCATCATCGTAAATATTTACTGAAAATGCTTCTAAACCAAGCTCATTTGCTTCTTCTATAAACGATTTATTAGAGTCTATTAAAATTATACGTCTACCAGTATCTTTTAAATATGATGCGATTAATCTTGCCGGACTAGATGCTCCTACAAATAAAATAGCGTCTGATCTTTTAAGAAATACGCCCACTAATTTTGCAAACAACCTAGCTGTTGTTGCATTTAATAAAACAGTACCTAATACAATCATAAAAACTAAAGGTGTAATGTACTCTGCTCCTGCTACTCCTTGCTTTAATAATTTACTTCCAAATAAAGAGGCAATACCAGCAGCAACTATACCACGAGGTCCTACCCAACTTATAAAAAGTTTTTCGTTTATTTTTAAGTTAGATTTATGTGTACTTAAAAACACAGCTATAGGCCTAATTACAAAAACAATTAATAAAAATAATATTAGTGTTTTAACATTGTACAATAGTAATAATTGATCATAATCTATGTTTGCCGCTAAAAGAATAAAAAGAATTGATATTAGTAAAACACTTAACGACTCTTTAAAATATAAAAGTTCATCTAAATTATTTAGCTTTCCATTACCTAAAACCATTCCCATAACTACTACTGCCAATAAACCTGATTCATGTGCAAAAACATCAGATGCTACAAAAACTAGTAACACTGTAGATAAAGAAACTACATTTAATAAATAATGAGGAATTAGTTTTTTATTAACCGCAAAAGCTAAAGCATGGGCAAAAGTGAATCCAAAAGTAGTTCCAAATAATACAATTTTACCAAACTCTAATAAAGCTGTTTGTGTAAAACCACTTCCACCACCAACACTAATAAATTCAAAAACTAAAACGGCTACTAATGCTCCAATTGGATCAATTAATATCCCTTCCCATTTTAAAACAGTTGAAATATCTTTCTTTAAAGGAATATTTCTCAAAATTGGCGTGATTACAGTTGGTCCTGTTACTATAATTAATCCTGAAAATAGAAATGAAATTTCCCAACTTAAGTCAAAAACATCATGAGCAACAAAACCAGCTCCAAAAAAAGTAACTGCAGAGCCTAAGGTTATTAATTTTGTTATTACAGGTCCAACACTTTTAATTTCTCCCATTTTTAAAGTTAATCCGCCTTCAAAAAGAATAATACTAATTGCCAAAGAAACAAAGTAATACAAACCATTTCCTGGGAATAATCCTTTTTTCCCATTCCAAATTGGTTCTATCCACTTACTTCCATCTTCGTTAAAAAACTCTGAAGCTATTGGTCCAACTAGAAGTCCTATTAAAATCAATGGTAAAATTGCTGGTATTTTAAATCTCCAAGCAAACCACTGTGCTAATATTCCTAAAATTATTATTCCTGCTAATTCAATCATAAAAAAAACCTTTTTGTAAAAGTAATTTTTTTTAGACTATGTTAAAACCTTATATTCGATTTTTTAATTTTAAACTCAACTTTTGATTTATAAAATAGCCATTGGTATTGCTTTCTCCCCAAATTTAAAAGCAAATTTATTTGAAGCCATTAGAGCTGCAAATATGTTTGGAGCCAATTTAATTGGTATTCATGTAGGTGAAGAAAGTGCAGAAAAGAAGAACAAACTTAAAAATTTGTTACAAGAGGCTCCAGAAATAGAAAATTCATTTACCATAACCTGGAAGCAAGGAGAACCTGTTGATGTTATTTTAAATACATGTGCTCAAGAAAATGTTGATTTGTTAATTTTAGGAGCATTACAAAAAGAAAATTTATATAAATATTACGTAGGTTCAATTGCACGGAAAATAACACGTAAAGCTCCTTGCTCTGTTCTTTTATTAATCAAACCATCTACGCAAAGAATTCCTTGTAAACACATTGTTGTTAATGGTTTAAAAGATGATAAAACTGCAGAAACTATAAAATATGCGTTTTCTATTTCTAAAGATTTACAATGTAAACGGGTTACTATTGTTGAAGAAGTTAGTCAAACCGAATTGGAAGTTAAAGTAAATGACGACAAAACTTTACGAAAAGCAACTATTGATAAAGAACGTATTGTAACACGTGAAGAAATACGTGTAAATAGTATTTTAAATGAAATAGACACCAAAGATATTATTGTTAAAAAACAAAGTATTTTTGGACGAAGAGGATATTCTATTGGTCATTATGCAAAGGTAAAACGTGCCGATTTACTAGTGATGAATTCACCTGCTAAAACAAATCTTTTAGACAGAGTTTTTCCGCATGATATAGAGTATATTTTATCTGAATTACCAACCGATGTTTTAATTGTAAAATAGTAGAAAGATGATGAAGAAAGATAGTTTTAAGACTTTTATGGGAGATTTACCCAAAAATATATTTTCTGGTTTTGTTGTTTCTTTAATTGCTTTACCGCTTGGTTTTGGTTTAGCTTTAGCTAGTGGAGCTCCTCCAATATCTGGAATTATAGCTGCCGTTGTTGGTGGAGTTATGGTTGCCATACTTGGTGGCTCTAATGTTACTATAACTGGACCTGGAAATGGTTTGGTTGTTGTTATTTTAGGTGCTATTACAACACTTGGAACAATTCCAGGAACTTCTGAAATAGATATGCAACAAGGTTTTTTATATACACTTGCTGCTATTGTTGTTTCTGGAATTATAATGATTATCCTTGGTTTTTTAAGATTAGGTTCTTTAGGTGATTTTTTTCCTGCATCTGCAATTCAAGGAATGTTAGCTGCTATTGGAATTGGAATTTTTGCCAAGCAAATTCATGTTATGTTGGGTAATACCAATGCAAAAGGAAGCATTATTGATTTATTAATACAAACTCCTCAAGGAATAATTAATTATGTTACTTCCGATAATACAAGTATGTTTTGGGCAGGTTCTTTGGGTATTATTTGTTTGTTAATTATGATTTTTTATAGTAAAATACGTAATAAATACTTTCAATTAATTCCTGCTCCAATGTGGATTGTAATGTTAAGCGTTGGTTTGTATTATTATTTTGATATGTTTTCTGCAAATGAATATCCTATTGATAAAAGCTTATTAATTAGTTTACCAGACGATGTGATTTCTAATTTTGCCTTTCCAGATTTTGGAAAAGTATTTGAATTAGATTTTATTGGTGCAGTAATTTCTATTACGTTAATTGCTAGTATTGAAAGTTTGTTAAGTATTAAAGCTGTAGATAAATTAGATCCCTTAAAACGAAGATCAAATGTTAATAAAGATATTCGTGCCTTAGGTTTAGCAACTGTGGTAAGTGGTTTTTTAGGCGGATTAAATGTAGTTACTGTTATTGCGCGTAGCTCTGTTAATGTAAATAATAAAGGAAGCAACCGATCTGCCAACTTTTTTCATGCTACTTTTTTAGTTGCTTTTATTTTACTTTTTGCTTCAGAACTACGTAAAATTCCTTTACCTGCTTTGGCCGCTATTTTAGTATATACGGGTTATAAATTAGCTTCGCCAGAAAACATAAAAAAAACATTTAAAATAGGTAAAGAACAATTGCTAATTTTCTTGATTACCTTATTAACAACTATTTCAACTAGTTTAATTACAGGTATTTTAGTAGGTATTATTAGCACATTTGTTATTCATGTAATTATAAATAAAGACATATTTTTATTTCTTACCAACTTGTTTAAACCAAACGTATTAATGTTTAAAGAGGATGATAAATATTACGTAAGTGTAAAAAACTTTGCTAGTTTTTTAAATTACACCAAACTAAAATCTAAACTAGACCAAATTCCAGAAAATGAAGATGTAATTATAGATTTTTCTTTATGTGAATTTGTAGATCATTCTGTAATGGAAAACTTAAATAATTATATAGAAAGTTTTACTCGAAAAGGTGGTCATTTTGAAGTTATTGGTTTAGATAATCATAATGCAGGAAGTGAACATCCTTTTGCGATGCGTAAAAATAGCCTGAAAGAAAAAACTACAAAAAGCGGGTCACTTGTGTTAACAAAAAGACAAAAATCGTTACAAAATATTGCTTCTGAACTTTCTTGGGAATACAATCCAACAATTAATTTAGAAGAAGTAACTGAAATACCACAATATGGATATTTTAAAACACGTCAGATTAAAAAGGTGGCAAACGTTTTATCGAATAAAAACTGTGAATTATTTGATGTAGAATTTCATGAAGGTGAACTAATTGCCAAACAGATTGTAAAATCTACCATGTTATATATTGATTTAGAAAAGAAAACACCAAACTTTACTTTAGATAAAGAAGGTATTTTTGAATACTTATATCATTTTGCTGGCTTCCATGATATTGCAATTGAAAATCATCCAGATTTTTCTAAACGTTTTTATTTACAAGGAAATGATAAAGAAGGAATTAAAAATTTCTTCTCAGATGATTTGGTGTTGTTTTTTGAAAGTAACAAATACTATCATATTGAAGGAAATAGTAATGGTTTACTAATCATGGGACGTGAGCGTTTAGCTGGTGTTAAAGAGATTAAAGCTTTAGCTGATTATGGTATTCGCTTAAAGTCTTTATTGGCTAGCTAAATACATGCAGAAAACTAAATATATTTCATCAATTAAGTATATACGAAATTTAGATTTTGATTATATAGAAACTTATTCTTTTCAAAGAGGAGGAAAATATAATGAACGTGTTATAAATGATCCAGATTTTACAGAGTTTGATAAACTCAAAAACAAAAATAATCTCTCATCACCTGAAAGAAATAGATTAAAAACTCTCTATAAACTTTATGGAGTTACTCAATATTTAATTGACATGGATGGTTTATTTCATCCTTCTGCAATAAAAACTGGAACTTTTAAAAAAAATGATTCTTTAGTTATTGAGTTTATTAAAATGATGAACACTAAAATTAATGAAATACCTAATTGGATGTGTGCTCCTATTTATAGAGATGCTATTGTTTTTTATAACTCAGAAAAAACAATTATTTCAACTTTAAATATTTGTTTAAGTTGCGAGTACATGCAAATAGAAGATCTTATCTTTTTAAATGCAGATACAACGGTCTATGAACTTATGATTTCTTTTTTTAAGAAAATAGGGCATCAAATAGAATAATTTAATCTACTTCCAATGTTCTTTTCAATTCATTTCCTAAATCATCAATTACAGTTATTTTATGAATTCCTTTTGGCGGACTTATAGCTAATTGATGATAATTTGTTGTTGTATTTATAAACGTATCATTTAAATACCAATATACTTTAGCATCTCTTTTAGTATGTGTTACTTTTAAAACAACTGGATTTAATTTTCCTGTAACATCTCTTGTAAGTGATATTTTAGCATAATTATTTGTAGGAAAAACAAAATCCATTTTTAAACTTTCTGCAACATTACAATCAACTCTAAAATCAGGTAAACGCTTATATGCTGCATTTTTTTGCTGATAATAATATGCTTGTAATGGCGGTAAAACAAACCATGTTTTAGTTACAATATCACTAACAGACTCGCAATTGGTGTTTACTTGATATTTTTCAGCTGCATCAACCTGAATTTCTTTATGATACAAACACGAACTAGCTCTTATTCCGTTTTTTTGAATTCTTTTTTTTGTTGATGTACAAATGGGTAAGCCTAATTGTCCACTTTTTTCACATATTTCTTCTTCTATTAAATCTTCAAAAGGTTCTAAAAACCAATTAGATTTAGGTAACAAATTAAACACATTAAATAGTATTGGAGACGCACTTCCAACTCCTGTTAAATTCGGACGACCTTCTCCATCCGAATTTCCTACCCAAACACCTACAACATATTTAGCCGTTGTTCCAATTGCCCAAGCATCTCTATTTCCAAAACTTGTTCCTGTTTTCCATGCTATTTTCTGAGAAGATGCATAAAACTTCCAAGCCTGATCTTGTGTTGGCCTGTTTACTTCTGTTAATGTATTTAATGTTAAAAAAGCACTTCCTGCATCTATTTTATTTGACGCTTCTTTAACTTCTCCAAAATCTACAACCTCATCAAATAAATACGATTGTTCTTTAAATTCATGATCATAATACTTATGCCTTAATATTTCATAATTATTTACTGTTCCGGCATATCCTGCAAAAACTTTACACAAATCCCATAAGCTTGCCTCTGCTCCACCTAAAATTAAAGAAAGTCCATAATAATCTGCTGATTTTGTAATTGCTTTTATTTGATATTCTTTTAAATCATCTCTAAACTTCTCTAATCCATAACGTTGTAATAATCGAACAGCAGGAATATTTAACGAACGTGTTAGCGCTTCATTTGCAGGAACAGCTCCATCGAAAGCTAAATCGTAGTTTTTAGGAACATATCCTGCTATCTGTGTTGGAATATCTGCCACTAGTTGATTGGGAAGTAAATCGCCAGATTGTAACATTTGCGCATACAAAAATGGTTTTAAAACACTTCCTGTACTTCTTGAAGACAATACATTGTCCACATCTTTTTGATGTTCTTTATCAGTTGGTGTATTTCCAACATACGCTAATACTTTTCTGGTTTCAACATCCAATACTAAAATAGAAGCATTATGTATTTCATTTTGCCTTAATACTTGATATTTCTTTTTTACAACCTCATTTATTTGTTCTTGTAAAAAAACATCAATAGAACTTTTAATTCGTTGTCCTCTATGTTTTTTAGCAATTTTTTGTACCAAATGTCGTGCTGTATTAGGTAAATTATAAGGTTTTTGAGGTAATTCTTCTTCAATTGCCAAAACATAGGTAATACTATCTATAATTTCTTTTTTATACAGTTTTTGCAATAGTTTGTCTCTTTTAACCTTTAAGCGTTGTTGATTTTTTCCTGGATAAATTAATGATGGAGCATTTGGTAATACAGATAATGTTGCGGTTTCTGCCCAAGAAAGTTGATGCGGTTGTAAGCCAAAATAACGCCAAGAAGCCATTTCTAAACCCACAACATTTCCTCCAAAAGGTGCATGAGATGCATATAATTTTAAAATATTTTCTTTAGATAAACGAAATTCTAATCGAGTAGCTAAAACCAATTCTTTTAACTTTTCAAAATAAGATCTTTTTTTATTCTTACGAGATAAACGAATTACTTGTTGTGTTAAGGTACTTCCGCCACGCACAACTCTTTTTGCTTTTATGTTTTTTGATAATGCTTTTGCTATGGAAATAGGATTGAATCCAAAATGATAATAAAAATGAGCATCTTCAAATTGTAAAACACAATGTTTAAATTTTTGAGGAACAGAATCTAGTTCTGGAAAACGCCATTGTCCGTCTATTGCAATTACTGCTCCTAATAAATCATTATTACTTGCTGTAACTACTGTAGATGTTGGATTTTGAAACAACTCTTTTGGCAAACAGAAATAATACATTAGCAATACTACTAAAGCTATTATAAACTTTATTTTATGTTTTTTAAAGTATTGGATTATTTTCTGCATCAAGAATAAAAAGTAAACAATTTTGGACTAAAATATCAATAATAAGTCAGTTATATTTGCAACTTATTATAAAATATGAGTTTTACATTACTTTCTTCTCCTTTACAAGGTTTTACTGATTTTAGATTTAGAAATGCACAGCAAAAATACTTTGGTGGTATTGATACTTTTTATGCACCTTATATTAGGTTAAACGGAAAGTTTAAAATAAAATCGAGTTATCAACGTGATTTAGATCCTGAAAATAATACGTCACTTACTGTTATTCCGCAAGTGATTACCAATGATGCTGAGGAGTTTTTATTTGTGGTAAAATACATACAAAGTTTAGGCTATAAAGAATTAAATTGGAACTTAGGTTGTCCGTATCCAATGGTTACAAAATCAGGAATGGGTTCTGGTTTAATTTGTAATCCAAATAGAATTGATGAAATTTTACACCGCGCTCATAACGAAACGGATGTTACAGTTTCCATGAAAATGAGATTGGGTTATGAAACTCCTGAAGAAATTTTACATGCTTTTCCTACTTTAGATAAATATCCACTAAAAAGTGTTGCTATTCATGCGCGAATAGGAAAACAATTGTATAAAGGAGGTGTAAAATTAGATGCTTTTGAAAAATGCATTGGTGCAACCAAACATCCTTTATATTATAATGGTGATATTACTTCTGTGGCTGGTTTTAAAGCGATGCAGGAACGTTTTCCAAGTATTAAACACTTTCTACTTGGTCGTGGTTTAATTGCTGATCCGTTTTTACCCAAAATGATAAAAGATAATACTACGGAATATCCTAAAGATAGATGGACTATTTTTGAGGCTTTTCATAATGAAATTTACGAACAATACGATGCTGCACTTTCTGGACCAACACCTATAAAAATGAAAATGTTAGGTTTTTGGGAGTTCTTTTCTAACTCTTTTTCCAATCCACAAAAAACCTACAAGAAGATAAAAAAAGCTAGTAATCAAAAAAAATACCAAGCAGCTGTAAGAGAAATTTTAGACAGTGAAAAAAGTATAAGCTAATTTATAACATAAAAAAAGCATTGAGAATTTAATGTTTCTCAATGCTTTTTTATATTATACCAATTACAACTTAAAACAAACCTAATAATTTGTTTATATCTCGCCCATATTTCAAAATAAAATAAAACCGTAGCGATGCTATACTTTGATTTTCTTTTTCAACTGGACACACTATAATTCAAATTATTTTAGGCTTCCTTTAAATCATAATTGGTATTACTTGTAAATTTAATATTGTGAATATTTTACTTTTCCTGTTTTTAAATAATTTACAATATGAGTTATGGATCTTTCTTTTGCTTTTTTAAACGTTTTAGTAAAATCAAACATAAAAACTGAACTTTCTCCTGTAGTTTCAAACGATACTACTATTTCTCTTGTTTTTAAATCATAAACTTTAACACCAGCAGAAACCATACAGTACTCGGTACTGGTTTGGTGTCCAAACCCTCCATTCATTCCTCCACCGGAGTAACTTGTTACAAATCTATTTGAAATATTATAATTATCTATTGTTATCAAATAATCTGCATTTGTATTGGCAACTAAAGAATCTACTTCTATTAAATTGGCTGCATTTATTCCGTTAGTTAAAACATTCCATTTATTAACTTCATTATCTAATGCTACTTTAGTAAATACATTATTGTTCATTAATTCATTTGCTAGTTCACTACTATACTCATTTACAAAATCAATATCTAACTCATAATTTTTTTCAAATGTTTTTTTAAAACTACTTAAACTTAACTTGTCTGATGTTGCTATTAATATGCGGTTGGTTTTCTCATAACTTAAAGCCGAATTTTTGGTAATGTTACTTATATAATCTCTTGACACTAAACATGAGGTAAATACTAAAGAGGTTATTAGTAGTAAAAAAATAGTTGCTTTTTGTTTCATAACTTGGTTATTTTCTTTTTCAAAATTTTGATGCAAAAATATAAAAATGCATTAATTAACCTCTAAATATTTAATTTTTAACTCAACTATAAAAACCCTTTATAAGAAAGAACGCGAGCTTAACTATTAGTAAAAGCAATAATTATACTTGATTATAAATTTGCAAAATTTTAATTAATAATTATAAATACAGTATTTTTGCTCGGAATTTTAAAATATTAAAAACTTGTTAAGCTATAATTCTTATGAACATCCAACATCAAAAAAATGGGTAACTTTTGTCCATGGTGCTGGTGGTAGTAGTTCTATTTGGTATAAACAAGTACGTGAATTTAAAAAACATTTTAATGTTTTAATTTTAGATTTACGTGGTCACGGAAAAAGTAAAAATTTAATAAAAGCTACTTTTAATAAAAAATATACTTTTGATGCTGTAACACAAGATATAGTTGAAGTTATAGAGTTTTTAAAAATTAAAAAATCGCATTTTGTTGGTATTTCTTTAGGAACCATTTTAATACGTAATTTAGCTGAAAAGAAACCAAACTTGGTAACGAGTATGATTATGGGAGGTGCTATTATTAAATTAGATTTTCGCTCTCGTTTTTTAATTTTCGTAGGTAATTTATTTAAATCTGTAATTCCGTATATGTTATTATACAAGCTTTTTGCTTTTATAATAATGCCAAAAAAGAATCATGCAAAATCTCGCTCATTATTTGTTAATGAAGCCAAAAAACTATACCAAAAAGAGTTTTTACGTTGGTTTAAATTAACTTCAGAAATAAATCCGTTATTGCGCCTTTTTAGAATGAAAGATCTAAAAATTCCTACATTATATATTATGGGAGAAGAAGATCATTTGTTTTTACCTTCTATTAAAAGTATTGCGCAAAAACATATTAATGCTTCTTTAATAATTATAGAAAAATGTGGACATGTTGTTAATGTTGATAGAGCTAAAGTTTTTAATGATAAATCTATAGACTATATTAAACAGTTTTAATTGAAAATATGATTTCGACTCGGCTCAATCACCAGATTTAGATGCTGTTTTGTAACCTCTAATGAGAGTTTTAATTTGATTAATTTGCACTTCTCTTAAACTTACTATTAATATTAAATAAATAATGTGATTTTATTTACAGATCATTCTTTTGTCAGCAATGACGTGTTTTTCTATACCGAACTCTCGTTAATAACTCACAAAAAAAGCCAAGACGTAGATCTTGGCTTTTTTATATTTTGCTGATTTTTATTTAATAACATTAATCCAACGACCTTTTGTACGTACCAAATATTCATTATCGTACATGGCTTCACATTGTACTCCTGGTAAATAATAGGTACCTAAATACGAAGCATTTAATAAAACAGTAAACTTTTTAGTTTCATATTTATTAAGTGTAAAGTAATTGCTAATACTCGCATCTCTGATATCTGTATAATCAACAGAAGAGGAATTGGTACTATTCCCAAAATCGGTAAAACGAGTATTTATAATTTCCCAACCAGACGGAATGTATTGTGTTAATGCTACATTTTCTTTTCTTTCATTGGTTGCATTTCTTATCGTCACTTCTGCCACAAAATTAGTTCCTTGCACTAAATTATCCGGTTCTAGTATAGCTCCGTCTTTTGTTTTATATACAACCGTTGCATCTAAATTACTTTGCACTATCTTTTCTTGACCAACTGGTAAAATTCCTTTGTTAAACAACCTTACATATAAAACACCAGTACTAGTATTTGCTATTTTTAAAGAATTATCTTTTTGTAAACTACTCAAATCAGCAACATATAATGATTTTGATGTAGCAACATTTTCTTTAGTTCCGTTTGTATTAAAGTTTGCTTGTATTCCTGAATTTTCTCCATTTTGTAATGCAAACTTTGCCATTGCTAACAAACTATACGCTGTGGTTTGTGTACTCATCCAATCGTTAGACGATAAGCTTTCTGCTATACTCTTTGCTAACTTAATAGATTCTCTTCCGTCTTTTAATAGCGTATACGTTTCTAAAGCCATTGATTTGTTTCTAATCTCTGATCCATAACCATAATAATACGATCTTGAATATCCCGTTCCTTTTAATGTTTTTAATACACTAGTTGCTATGGATGTTTTTCCTATTAATGCATATGCTGTTGCCAAACGCATTTTAGCTTCATCAGAAATATCATTTATCTCTCTTAATCGATTCATAGATGCTAAATCTGGACTATTTGCCAAACTCAAAGTATACAAACGATACGCTTGTGATAATGCATTATTATAATTGCTATTATAAGATGATTTTTTTAAACGCCAATTTCTTGCAGTTTGTTTTTGATATAAAATCCAGTCTTCTTTAAATCCTATTGGTAATGCATATCCTTTTTTAGCCGCTTCAATTATAAAATGACCTGAATACGATGTTCCCCAATCACTTACATAACTTCCTCCTTGCCAATATGCCATTCCGCCATTAGACATTTGAAAATCAGATAAACGTGTTATGGCCGCTTTTATATTTCTTTCTATTGAATATTGCTTGTCTTTTGGCAAATCAAAAATATCCGATAAAAATAATTGAGGAAATACACTAGATGTGGTTTGTTCTACACAACCATGCGGATAACGAATTAAATATTCTAATCGTTTGGTAAAGTTCATTGGTGGCAATGTAGATAATTCTATACTCGCCGCATTTGTTCCTTTTGTTCCAAAACTGGCAAAACTAATTTCACCTTTTTCATTTCCTCTTAAAACCAAATCTTTCACTTCTGTTGTTACAGGATTAGGATTTAAAACATCAATTTCAACATCATAAGTTGCTTTTTCGTTACCAGCAACAGCGTCTATTTTTATTTTACCAATTCCCTTAAAATCGTTTACTTTTAATTTAAAATATGCCATTTTCTCTTCTGGCTCAGTAAAAGATACATTTTGAGTTTTATCTCCAATAATTGTATACGATTCATTTGGTGTTAACGATACTTTTACATTTTTAATATTTGCTTTCATAGCAAATACTGTAACTGGCAACGTAACTGTTTCTTGTGGTGTTATTTTACGAGGTAAAGAAGCTAAAATCATTACTGGTTTACGTACAAAAGCAGTTTTTTCTGTACTTCCATAAGCTTCTTCTTTTGCGTCACTAGCAACTACCATTGCTTTTACAGAACCAATATATTGAGGTATTTTAACTTCGTGATACTTTGTTTCTCCTTTAGCTAACTTAAAAGGTCCTAAATACCGTACCATAGGTTTAAAGCGATTTGCTTTTTTGTTTTTACTTCCAGCTTCCGATTCATCTCCACCAATACTTAAAATCTGATTGATTTCTCCTCCATAAGCTCCAATAATATCATCAAAAACATCCCAAGTTTTTACACCTAAAGATTGTTTTGCATAAAATGTATTCCAAGGATTTGGTGTTTTAAAACGTGTTAAGTCTAACAAACCTTCGTCTACAATAGCAATAGTATAACTCATTGCTTTTCCGTTTTTCTCTTGAATACGTAATTTAGCTGTAGATTCTGGTCTGAATTCTTCAGCCATTTGAATTTCTGGTTCTAATTTAGTTGCTGGATCATACACCAAAATAGGAACAGAACCATACATACGTATTGGTAAATCGTTTTTAGTTTGACTGTGTTGTTGTATTAATGAAATATTTACAAATACATTTGGCGTATAACGATCTGTAATTGGAAATTCAAAAACAGTTTGTTTGTCTGTAGTTTCCACCCAAAAATTATCCAAAACTTCTGTTCCGTTTTCTATAGTAATTAAAGCTCTTCCACCTGCAGAAGAAGGAAACTTTACTTTTGCTTTTTCATTTACTTTATAATCTTCTTTATCGGTAGTAAAAACCAACATATTTGCATTGGTTTTGTCTTTATTATTGCTTTTAGATCCGTACCAATATGGCCAATCAAAATACACCACATTTGCAGTTGTATGTCCACTTTTCTTATCAGTTACTTTCACTAAATAACGTCCCCAATCGTTTTTATCAACTTTTAAATCAAAAGTTCCTTTTCCGTTTGCTCCAGTAGTAACATCAAATTGCTTGTAGGCTTCTACATGTCTAGATCCATCATAATAAGACAATCTACTTCTAGAACTACTCCACCACCAACGCCAAGTTAATTTATATACATTTACTTTTAAATTTGAAGCTTGTGCTTTCCCTTCTTCTGTTACCGAAGCTGTATTAAATGTATACGCTTGATCTGTAAATAAATAATTTCTAGATTCTTTTTCTTCTGCTACATTTAAACCAACATAAGAACTGTATGCTGATATTTTTTGAGAAAACACATCCGTACTAAAGTCTCCTCCATTTTCATATACTTTGGTAATAAAGGAAGCTTTAAGCATTCCTGGTGCTTTCTTTTCCAGGTTTGGTTCTATAGAAAAACTAGCCTTTCCTTGTTCATCTAGATTTCCGTCTAAAACGTTTACATCTTCTGTAGTAAAATTACGTGTGAAATCATCAAAATTATAATTCTTATAGTTTGGAAACGTAGTTGTTGTTTGTCGGAATTTTGCATTAATATCTAACTTCAATTCTTTTGCAATTGCTCCGTGTAACCACTTTACTTCTACATCTCCTTTAATTGGATTATTTGATGTAACTAACTTATCTGTTGTTTTTAATTTTATTTTAAGTCGGTTTGGTTTAATTGTTTCAACCTTTAATGTTTTATAAAAAGTTGCTCCACCAACACTTACTTTAACATTCCAATCTCCTGTAATAGCATCTTCATGAGTTTTTGGTGTATAAGCATACATATTGTCTGCTCTCTTATACTGAACTTGCCTGTCTACTATTTTTCCTTGCGGATTTTTAAGTTCGAATTTTATAGGATGTTTTTCTGGAATTGGATTTGCGTTATCATTTAAAACAAAGGTTAAAAACAATTGATTTCCAGGTCTCCAAACACCTCTTTCTCCATAAATATATCCTTTAATTCCTTTTTGTAATCGAGCTCCAGAAACATCAAACTTACTCATAGAAAGAGCGTTTCCATCGTTTAATTTAATATAAGTAACGTTTTTGTCTTTTGTAATACTTGCAAAATATGCATCTTCATGACCAGAAAAGTTCACAACACCATCTGATTTTGTTGTTTCAGCTGTAATTAATTGTTGTTGATAGGTATATAATGCTACTTTAGCTCCAGAAACAGGTTCAGTTGTTAAAATATCTGTAACTGCCACAAATGTGGTTTTATTATTTCCTTTTTTTACAATGGCAGCAATATTTGTTGCTAAAATATTTGTGCTAATTGCTTTATCATAATAATACGATTTGGTACATGGCTTTTCTCTATCTCTCCAACTGTAATAACGGTAGCTGTCGTTATAACTATCTAAATCAACTTCTTTTTTTCCAAAGATAATTGTATTATTTGGGCGCTTTCCATCACATGGATAATTAGAATATTCTTGGTTAAAAGATAGTTCTACTCTATACATTGCTCCTGCTTCAACATCAATAATTTCAGCCAAATCAAAAGCAAAGGCATTTACTTTATCCAACTCAACTCCTTGGTTAGAAAGATTTATGGTATACTTTGCCACAGGACGACCAACTTGACGTAAATTACCTTGATTTCCTAAATTATTTTGTTGTAAAAATTGTAAAATATTATTTTTATAAATCTTATATATTTTAGCTTCTACTGCTCTTAAATTAACCGCATTAAAATTAATTTTTAAATTTTTAGAGTCTGGTAAAATCGTTCCACTTTTTATAAAACTAACGGTTGGTTTTAAATCTTCAAAATGAATACTTTTTTGATAATCCTCTTTTAACGTAAAACCTTCTTCATTTTTAATTTCTTTAAAAACCTGAAAAGCAATTGTACTACTACTATTAGATTTAGGATAAATTGTTACTATATTTTTATTTACTTTATAAGTAAACGCACTTTTATAAGTATTGGTAAACTCTATTAATCCTTTTAAATTTTGAGATGCTTTTAAAGGATCAGAGAAAACAAGTTCTATATGCTTACTTGGCTCACTTTTAACGACAACGTCTAAAATTTTAAAATTACTCTTACCTGTAATTGTTATTGTTCTATCTCCTTTTGATGCTGAACCTATTTCTTTCCCGTTCCATTGTACTTCTAAAAGTTTATCGTCAATACCTCTTTGAATACTATCAATAGTAAAATTAATTTTTGAAGCTCTTCCTTCTGTAATATCAAACTTCACATCAACATTTTTATCTACGTACTTTGCTGTAATTAGTGCTTTTAATTTAGTAGCGTCAATAACATCACTTGCATTGATATAACCCTCTACATAGTTCCAATTTTTATCATGTAATTTAGGTGACCTAAGAACTACAGTGTATAATAATTCTTTAGTTTTTATAGTTGTTGTAAACTCTTTAAGGTCATCTTCTATACTACCATAAAGTTTATCTAAATGTAAAGTAACCTTGTACTCTTTGTTACTTTGTAATGGTTCTGTTGGATGAAAACTAATTAAACCATTTACTAAAACTGCAGTTCCTTTTACTTTTGGTGAAATTGTAAATACATCTTCTGGAACTTCAGAAACCTCTACAGGTTTATTTAAAAAGAAATCAAAATAAGCAGTTGTAGAAATTACTTCTTTTGGATACGTAGCAATATAATCTACAAATTGGTAAGTAACTGCATCTTCAACTTTATCGTTTTTTTTACATCCGTTAAAGCTTATAAAAAAAACAATAATAAAAGCAATTTTTAAAAGGTTTTTCATATCAATAAATAGTTCTTAAATGATTAATTGTTTGAGATTTATAAAGTTAACTTTTTTATTAAATTCTCAAAGGAAAACTTAATTGTTTTTTTATTTTTGCAAGTTGAAACGAATAGTATGTTAGGACTTCAATTTGAAACAGAAACTTCTTGGGTAGCAGTAGCCAAAAACGGATTAGAACAACTTTTAATAGATCATGCTTTTGCAGAGCAAAAAGCAGCTGCTAATGCAATGTCTATTACCATTAATTATTCTGAAGAAACCGAATTGGTTAGAGATATGATGGATATTGCCATTGAAGAAATGGAACATTTTAAAATGGTTCATGAGTTAATGATCGCTCGTGGAATGGTTTTAGGACAAGCGACCAAAAATGATTATGCTATTAAATTGCAAAAATTCTTTACCAAAACACACGATAGAACCGAAGCTTTAGTACAACGTTTATTAGTTGCTGCTTTAATTGAAGCTAGAAGTTGTGAACGTTTTAAAGTTTTTGCTGATAATATGGAAGATGAAGAGTTATGTAAGTTTTATCATGACTTAATGATTTCTGAAGCGAATCATTATACATTATTTTTAGGTTATGCGCGTAAATATATGGACACAGATTATGTAAATGAAAAATGGAATGCTTTACTTGCATATGAAGCACAAATGATGAAAGAAAGAGGCGGTTTGGCTAAAGTACATGGATAATTTAGTTATTGAAGCTTATCATTTTAAATTAACCGTTTACAGTAAATTAAAAAACTTGTAAAACAACAGTACTACTTTTCAATTTTAAAATTTTAATAAAAAAATGTTTTCAAAAGAAGAATCTGCACAGTTACGAAAAGAGTTTTGGACTAGTTTTGGAAAATCATTCCCGAGGAAATGGTTACTTTACAATACAAAAATTAAAGGTTTTGCTTTTAAATTTCAAGCTGACAGGAAAAAAGCATTTATATGTTTAGATTTTGAAAACCCTGAGGATATTGCTAATGAGTTGTTATACGATCAGCTTTTATCGCTTCGCAAAATATTAGAATCGGAATATTTACCTGAGGTTATTTTTGATGAGTCTTTTGAATTGGATAGTGGAAAAACTATTAGAAGAATTTACGTTCCTTTTGAGAAAAAATTTAGCATTCATAATAAAAATACATGGAGAGATTGTTTTGAGTTTTTTGTAGAACATATGTCTCAATTTGAATTGTTTTTTTATGAATATGAAGATTTTATTCAACAAGCTACATAAAAAAAACCGCGATAAATCGCGGTTTTAATTTCAAATAATATACTAGAAGCTTATAAAAAGTTTATAGTAAAAGGATAATTCGGTTCTTCATTATTATATACTTTATAAGCATTTATGATAGGAAAAATTGCATAAAAAATTCCAATAACACAAAAGCCTAACAAACCTAAACCGAAGAATAATATTAACGGGAAACATAACAGAAAGTAAAAAAACATAGAAATTCTAAAGTTTAAAATTGCCTTTCCCTGTTCGTCCATTCCTACAACTTCGTCTTTTTTTAATGCCCAGATTAATAAAGGAGTTATAAATCCACCTATTAAGGTTACTAAATCTAATAATTGACTCAAATGTGTTACTGCTAATAATTCTTTATTTCTTTTCATGTTTTGTTTTATTGATGTACACTTAAAAGACGCTTAATTCTTTATTTTGTTACAAAAATTACTAAAAACTATCTTTTTAAGATTAATAAAATATCCAAAAAACAGAAATATAGTATTTCACGTAATCATCTATAAACAAGAACATTTACATCCTATATAGCCTATTTTTTTCTTTTAATTATATATATACAACATTGTGAAAATATTTTTTGGCACGCTGTTTGTAATTATGTTAGCGTAAGCATTTTTATTAACGCTACTATATTATTAATTAAAACATACTATTATGAAAAAAACATTTTTAACCACTCTAGCAGTTTTGTTTATTGCAATCGGAATGAATGCAACAACAACAAACACATATAACAATGAACAACCTTTTGTTTTTGTAGAATCTGGAATTGAATTTGCAGTTTTTAAAGACGGTCAGTTTGATTTTAATGTTTTAAACACCAATAGAGATGTAAACGTTCGTTTTAATACAAGACTTATAGATTTTAGTTTTAATACTGGTCATAATTACGATGCTTATGTTCAACATGATGAATATGGTGCTGTAATTCAAATTGAAAACACACCTATATTTTACGATTACTACGGTCGTGTTAATAGAATAGGAAACATTCATATAGACTATAACTATAATAATTTAGTAAGTCGTATTGGAAATATGCGAATTGGTTATAACCGTTATGGAGAATTTAGATATTCAAACGGAATTATAAATAATTATAATGTAAACTATGTTTATATTCCAAGATACAGAACATATAGAAGACCAGTAGCTACAAGAACTATTGTTTTTCATACACCTTACAGAAGAAACTTTACACCAAGACGTTGTAATTATAACACGTACAGAAGAAATTATAAAAGTAACAATAGAGTAACTCGTAATTTTAGAAGACCTGGAAATACTGTAAATAGAAATAACAACAGAAATGCTGTATCAAAAAGAAATACTAAATACAATAAAAACCGTTCTGATAGAAGAGTTGTTAAGAATACTAGAAAAGCAAACAATACTAAAAACGTAAGAAACAATTCTAGAAGTACTACTAAAAGAAGTTATGCGAATAACAATAGGACTATAAAAAACACGAACAAAAACAATAGAACTAGAAATACCAGTACAAAAAACACTAGTACAAGAACAAAAAGAACGACTACCAAAGCAACTACAAAAAGAAATAATAAAAAATACGCTGTAAAGAAATATACAAAAAGAACAGTTGCTTCTGCAGATACAAGAAAAAGCAGAAGGTAAAAAAATAATATATTAAGTAAAAAACCAGCTTCCAATTATTTGGAAGCTGGTTTTTTATAGCTATACTCTATACGGTTCACATTAAATTTACTTAAATACCTTCATTATTAATTAAAAAAATATAAAAACATTTAGTTTCCTAATCTTTATATTTAATTTTGCAACATGATAAAAAATGATACTATTGTTGCTTTAGCAACTTCTGCTGGTGTTGGTGCAATTGCCGTAATAAGACTTTCTGGTGATGATGCAATTACTATTACAAATCGATTTTTTAAATCCGTAAAAAGCAACAAATCACTTTTAGATCAAAAATCACATACTATTCATTTAGGACATATTGTTAATAATACTATTGTTTTAGATGAAGTTTTGGTATCAATATTTAAAAATCCACGTTCGTATACAGGAGAAAATGTTGTAGAAATTTCATGTCATGGTTCTAGTTTTATTAAACAAGAAATCATTCAACTTTTTTTACAGAATGGTTGTAGAATGGCTGATAATGGTGAGTTTACCATGCGTGCTTTTTTAAATGGAAAAATGGATTTAAGTCAGGCTGAAGCTGTTGCTGATGTTATTGCTTCTAATTCTGCTGCTTCACATCAAGTTGCTATTCAGCAAATGCGAGGTGGTATTACTAATGAGTTAAAAGAATTACGTACACAATTATTAGACTTTGCGGCTTTAATTGAATTAGAACTCGATTTTTCTGGTGAAGATGTTGAATTTGCCGACAGAACTAAATTTAAAGAATTAGTAGCAAAAATAACCTTTGTATTAAAACGTTTAATTGATAGTTTTTCTTTTGGAAATGCAATGAAAAACGGAATACCAATTGCTATTATAGGTGAACCTAATGTTGGTAAATCTACTTTATTAAACACGCTGTTAAATGAAGAGAAAGCTATTGTTTCTGATATTGCTGGTACAACACGTGATGCTATTGAAGATGAAATTATTATTAATGGAGTTGCCTTTCGTTTTATAGATACTGCTGGTATTAGAGAAACCGAAGATGTTGTAGAAAGTATAGGAATAAAAAAGGCTTATGAAAAAGCCGAAAATGCACAATTAGTTTTCTTTTTAATTGACGCTAACAAATACAATCAATCTAAAACTGAATTTTTATCGGAAATTGAAACGATAAAAACTCGTTTTCCAAACAAACGTTTGTTAGTTATTGCTAATAAAATTGATACACTTACTAAATTAGATATTGATACCTTAAAATCTGATATTGAAAATCTAATTTTATTATCTGCCAAGAAAAAGCAAGGTGTAGAAACCTTAAAAACTGAATTAACTTCTTTGGTTAATATTGGAGCTTTAAGTAATAACGAAACCATTGTTACCAATTCTCGACACTTTGAAGCTTTAAACAATGCATTAACTGCAATTACATCAGTTCAACAAGGAATTGATTTAGAAATTTCTACCGATTTATTTTCTATTGATATTCGTGAGTGTTTACGTCACTTAGGTAATATTACTGGTGAATATGATGTTGATAAAGATATTTTAGGTCATATTTTTGGGAACTTTTGTATCGGGAAGTAGATTTCTTTTTCTTTAGTAGTACTTTGTTTCTTATTGAAAAGAAGTGAAACTAAAGGAAAATAAGTTTATCATTTTTATTTCTATCTAAAATCAAAAAAAGGAAGAAACATAAATTTTGAATAAAAAGTCAAACACCAAAACTCTCTTAATGTTGATATTAACATTATTTATCGCTATATTGCATCAATAATAACACAAATGGTGCAATATGGGTATTGTAAGAAAATCAATTACATTTACAGAACAACAAGACGCTTGGATTAAATCACAAATAGAAGGTGGAGATTACACCAACGATAGCGAATATATTAGAGATTTAATAAGAAAAGACCAAGCTAACAACTCTAAATTAAACTATTTAAGAGTGGCTGTTCAAAAAGGCCTTAATAGTGATGTTAGTGAAAAATCTGTTCAAGATATTGTTAAAGCCAAGATTAAAGGAAAACAATAATGTCTAAACTTAATTATCAATTAAGAAAAGAAGCTCAATTTGATTTAGAAGATATTTTTGACTATTCTGAAGATAATTTTGGTTTAGAAATTGCCGTTAAATATTTGAATGATTTAGAAAACACTTTTTTCAATCTATGCGAATATCCTCTTCTCGGAAATAATAGATCTGAAATTAAATTTGATGTATACGGCTTCGTGCACAAAGAGCATTTGATTCTATATAAAATAACTGAAACAAAAATAGATGTTTTAAGAGTTTTACATCAAAGTAGAGATTTACCAAGGTTTCTAAAACATCTTTAAAAATCAAACAAAGGCAAACAAAATCTTACACCTATACTCCACCTAAACACTCCATAAGTTTAGTGTTTATTGAAATAGTTACTTTATGTATTAGGAAGTAAGCATAGTAATAAATAGTAAAATACTCCAGAACAAACAATTTAAAACTACATAATAAAAATTATTCAAGAACGAAATTAAACCGATTTGTTCTTGTTTCTTATGATTAAAACTTCATCATTAGAAAATTTCATCCAAGCAAAATCATAAACAAAAAAATATGTCTTTCCTTTACTATTTATGTTAATATGGGTGTGATATTTAAAATTAAATTTCTTTTTCTCTAAAACAATTCTGTGAATCTTTTTTTGATGTTTTCTTTTTCCCATAATTTCTAAAAGGATGCTTCTATTTCTATGTAAAATTGTATCAATAAATTTCACTTCAATATTTGTAGCTTTTCTTAAATTTAAATGATAATAATTTTTACATTTTACGGAACAAAAAAGTTTATCGGATCTCCCTTCAATAATTGTACTACAAATTTTACATTTCATTTTACTTCAACTTTAAAAACCTAACAAACAAAACCTTAACACTAAACGTTTCTAACGGTTAAGATACCTTTAAGCTTTAAAACAACAATATTTTTGTTATTTTTAATAAAAAAAATGTCTGAAAAAGTAATCATATATAAACAGATAAAGAATGCTCAACGTATTAAAATCTACATTCCTTATCATTTTTATGATATAAGAAATGAAGTCAAAAAAATGAATTCTAGTTTTTGGCATCCTAATCAAAAACTTTGGTCAATAGTAAACACCATAGAAAACTTAAAAGTTCTAGAAAAAATTTGTGAAGGTAATTTTATTATAAAAGGACAAAAAAAATTCATACCAATTAGTAAATCAACATTAAATAATAATGCAATAGAAGCTCTTTATTCCTTAGAAAAAGCTTTAGTTCTTAAACAGTATAGTAAGTCTACTATAGCTAATTATAAAAATATGTTTATGGTGTTTTTAGGTAAGTTTGAAGAAAGAGACTTAAAGGAAATTAAGAGAGAAGAAATTGAAGGCTTCATTTATGAATTAATAAAGAAAAACAATATTAGCGAAAGTTATCAAAATCAAATTATTAATGCAATAAAAGCCTATTACGAACATGCTTTAAAAATGCCAAGGGAATATTACGACATTCAGAGACCTAAAAAATCTGTAAGCATACCAAATACATTGAGTACAAAAGAGGTTTTAAATATAATTCAGAATCCTAAAAACATTAAACATAGAGCTATTTTAACTACAATATACAGTAGTGGTTTACGTATTTCGGAACTTATTAACTTGCGGATTATTGATGTTCATTCTGAAGAAGGTTTTTTATATATAAAAGATAGTAAGGGTAAAAAAGATAGAAAAACAATCTTGTCTAAAAAACTTATTGTTTTACTTAGAGAATATTACAAACAATATAAACCTTCTTACTGGCTATTTGAAGGACAAAGTGGAGGAAAATACAGTACAACAAGTATTCGTGCTATCTTTAGAAAAGCAGTTGAAAATACCAACTCCAACCCTTGGTCAACGGTACATACATTGAGACACTCATTTGCAACACATTGTATTGAAAACAATATAAATATGCGTTACTTACAAAATATGCTGGGACATAGTTCTCCAAAAACAACTGAAATTTATACAAAAACAATTGCCATAAACAACAAAACAATAATTAGTCCTTTGGATACATTATTAGAAAACATTAACTTGCAACTATAAAAGATATATACGCAACTCTGTTGTTTATATACATATGTTGTGTTTCATTCTCAAAAAACTCAGAAAAAGTTAAATAATCAATGAAAAGAATAATATTTTATAGTTGGATTGTTTCTCTTAGTGTAATTATTTATGCTTTACTTCCTGCTACTTTTTCTTATAGTTGGAATCCAAATGAAAAAAATCAAGTATATGGTAATTACCTTCAATCTACAGGCGGTGATTTTAAAATTATTAAAGAAACAATTGACTCTGAAATTGTTGGAAATAATGAAAAAATATTTGAAATTAATCTACAAGGAAAAGACCCAGCAACAGAATATGATTTTTCAAATAATTATGAATTTTTAATCTCAAAATTCATATTGAAAGGAAATGTAATTGGTAAAGAAAAAATAGATGGACTTGGAACGTATTATATTTTTGAAGTCACTGATTATAAACTAGGAGAATATTTACCCAAATTATGGAAATCTAACGGGATTTTATTTGACTCATTCCCTATTGTATTGATTATCTTTATTATTTCATCTTTAGGCTTGATATACATACGAATAAGAAAACATAGACTTTACCCAGAAATGAATCACAATTAGACTTTATGAAAGTGTAAAAGAAAAAATATTATGAAAATGAAATATAGCGGAATAAAAACGAAAACACAACAATGGCTAAAATTAATACGGGTTTTGATGCTTAACCCAAAGTTTAGTGTATTTTTATAAAGTCCGCCAAATCTTTTGATTTGGCTTTAGAACAGAAAAAATAAAACAAAATAAAAAGTTTTGGCTAATCGCTTAATCCGAAATTAAATGTTAATTTAACCCCGTACTAACCTTAGCCGAGCCGTTGTGTTTCATGTAAAAAACCACTTTTCAAACAAGATGAATAATCAAGATTTAAAATATGACGTAAGAAACATTTTAGAAACAAAAATGCCGTATTTGATAAAATTATTAAATGGGAAAAATATTTCTTGGACAAAGATTAACAAGAATTTTAAAAAACATTATCAATTTAAAAAAGACAATTATAGCAATGGTGAATTAATAGATGTAAACATTTTTTCGTTAATAAATCAATTTATTCTTAATAATGAAAACTCTTTTGGATTGTTTTATTTTTGCAATTTTACATTTAAACAGTTATTTTATAGATTGACTAAGAATGAATTAGAATTTACTCATAAAATGATTAAATGTATATTGACAAATTTGGACTATAAATATTTAAATTTTGTTGGAGAAATAGCGACTTTAAATTATTATATGTCAAGCGGAAATTTTGAATTATTAAATATAGAAGAAAAAATCTACCAACATAAAGACGTCCATGCCGACTTGTTTCTTAAAAGAAAAAAAAATGGATTAAAATTCTTAGTGGAAATAGTAAATATTCATCTTGAAAATAAGAATTTTACAACAATAGATGAAATGGAACTTTTTATTAGTGGAAAATTAAGAGAAAAACATAAAAAGACTTTTTTTGAGAATCCATCTTATAACTTAACTATACAGCCTGTTATTTGGACAAAAAATATTGAACAAATAAAACTTCTTGAAAAAGGATTTAAAAAGGATGAGAAATACTTCAAAGATATTCGAATTCCTATGTGTTACTTAACATATCAAGACTCAAATAGCAATTACGAACACCGTTTTGAATATATAACTACAATATTATATGAATAAATAAAAGCACGAAAACACAACAATATGTATAATTAATGCAGGGTTTAGTGTTTAATTCAAAGTTTTGTGTATTTTTACTAAGTCCGTCAAATCATTTTGATTTGACTTTTGATAAAACAAGATAAAGGCAAACAAAATGCTTTGCCTCGTGCTAAATTGAAAATCTTCTGACTTTCGATTCCTGCACTAACAATACACTCAACGTTGCCTATAACAAAAAAAACAATTCCAATCAGAATTTAATCAATTCCTTTTCCATCTGAAAACTAGTCTTTTAAATATTCTAAAGTTAAAACTCTGCTCCTATTTTGAATCGTGAAAAGTTGAAT
>SIHP01000013.1 GCA_004762155.1 Flavobacteriaceae bacterium | reverse complement strand
AATGATATTCTTGATTTTCTTCTAATAACTCTTTTTTTAAATTTTCTATAGAATACTGGCTATTAATATACCAAGAGGAATCATCTAACCAAAAGTGATTGTATTCTGGTGGATAAATCTCATTCATCAAACTATATAAAATAGCATGATTATCTATTGTTATTTCTTGTAAGCTTAAATGTTCAGAAATTTTAATCATATTGTAAAATTAAATATTTTGTTATAAAAACAAACATTTATTTAATTTTTAAACAATTAAAAATAGTATGTTTAGTATTTTTTTACTTTTCTATTTTCTAGTTTAGTTTCCTGTAATACAAATCCGTTTTTTTGATATGTTGATAACGCATTTGGATGATCTAATTTACATGTATTTAATTGGATCCATTTAGGGTCATTAGACCAAGCTTCACATATAACCTCTTGTAAAAAATGTTTTCCGTATCCTTTTCCTACAAAATCGTTAAACAATCCAAAATAAAGAATTTCAGTATAATCTTTTTCTCTAACAAATTCTGCAAAACCAGCTTCTTGATTATTTATTTTATAATTAAAAATAGTAGTTTTTGAATCATTAATTGTTTCTAATAAAGTTGATTTTTCCATTAAAATCCTATCTAACCAATTATATGCTTCCCCAACTGTTTTATAATAAAACAAATAATCATTTGTTTTTATAGGTGATGGTAGCTTGTTAAATCTTGTATTAGCAATTTTATTTTTCTCATCTATGAAACTTGGTTTATTATTCATTTTTAAATAATAAACTTCAGTAGTTATTTCTAATAATTTATCATTCATTTTTTTGTAGTATTATTGTTGAAATTTGTTAGAAATTTGTTTTTTTTACGACTTATTTTTAAACCGCATAAGATGGCAATACAAGATATAAAAACATATAGTTATAAAGATATTTTTTCATTACAAATTGTTCAGTTTGAAAAAGCTTGTGTTGTTAACAAACCTAAACAAATAGATACCTATACTATTTTTTGGATTAAAGAAGGTCAAGGAACGTATACTATAGACTTTAAAAACTATTCTTTTAGCGGAAATGTTTTGCTTTTTTTATCTCCAGGACAAGTTTTTTCTGTAGATTCTGAAAAAATTAAAGAAGCATATCAACTTAATTTTATCAAAGACTTCTATTGTATTCAAACACACGACTCAGAAATTGCTTGTAATGGTGTTTTATTCAATAATATTTATGAAAGTCCGTTTATTTATCCTTCAGAAAAAGAAAGCAAAAAGTTAGATTTTATTATTGATCTTTTAATAGAAGAGTTTGGCTTAGCAGAAACGGCTCAGTATGATATGTTACAATCGTATTTAAAACAGTTTATCATTCAATCAGTTCGCCTTAAAAAAGAAGCGCATGAATTAGTAGAAGACACAGAAACAAAACTTTTTAAAGATTTTAGCCTGTTAGTTGATCTTAATTTTAAAAAACTACATAGTGTAACAGAATATGCAAATCGTTTAGGAATTTCTCCAAAATCACTTACAAAACACTTGCAAAAATTAGGTACAAAAACACCAAGTGATCTTATTAAAAATAGAATTATAACAGAAGCTAAACGTCAATTATTATATTCTAACGAAGCTGTAAAACATGTGGCTTTTGATTTAGGTTTTAACGATCCTGCTTATTTTTCTAGATTCTTTACCAAAGCAACTGGCATTTCACCTGTTCAATTTAAAAAAAATCAGAAATCTTAATTTGGTAAACAACCTCAAAATAATTTTTACATTATAAAATTCTAGGTTATCACACTAGAATTAAAAATCTGCTTCTTTACTAAACATCATTTTCTCTTTAGTTATTGGATGTAAAAAACCTAAAGTATCTGAATGCAAATACAATCTATTTGCTTTTTTACCATACAAATCATCACCTACAATTGGCATATGTAAACCTAAAGAATGAGATGCATGCATTCTTAATTGATGTGTTCTACCAGAAATAGGGTAAAAATATATCTTGGTTTTTCCGTCTTTTCTTTCAATAACTTCCCAATGAGTTTCAGCTAGTTTTCCGTGTTCATAACAAACCAATTGTCTTGGTCTATCCTCTAAATCAACTCTAAGTGGTAAATTAATCGTTCCTGTATTATCTTTTACAAGACCATCTAATACAGCTGTATATCTTTTTGTAACAGTTTTATTAATAAACTGATTTTGTAAAAATTTATGTGCTTTTTTATTTTTAGCTAACACCAATAAGCCAGAAGTTGACATATCTAATCGGTGTACAATAATTGGTCCTGAAATACCTTTTACTTGTTGCTTTATTCTGGTATAAACAGAATCTTGAATATGAATTCCTGGAACCGATAAAAATTCGTCTGGTTTATAAACTACAAGTAACGATTCGTCTTCAAAAATAATCTCTAGCTCTTTACCAATTGCAGGATTTTCTAGTAACGGATTGGTATCCATTTCTATTCCGCTTAGCATATGCTTTAAAATAGGTTTGCATTTTCCTTGGCAAGCTGGGTAAAATTGTTTGTGTTTTCTAACCTCTTTATTTGGTGATTTTCCCCACCAAAATTCTGCCATAGCAATAGGTTCTAAATCATGTAAAAACGCGTATTGTAATAATTTAGGTGCTGCACATTCTCCAGAGCCAGCTGGTATACTTTCCACTTCTATTCCTTCAAACAAATCCACTAAATTCTGAGCTTCTTTTTTAGAATTTAAAAAATTATATTGTTCAGAAATATATTGTTGCAATGCTATTGATTTGGTTTTACGTTCATCTTTTAAACTTAAAATTTGATTGGTAAATTTTAAAACCTTCTCTTCCAAAGGTTTTAAAATATGTTGCCAATAACGATGTACATTATTTAAAAAATGTTTCGCTTTTAAACTTTCTTTTTTTAGAACTTCTTCAAAATTACAATATGCTTCCAAAGACATTCTTTCTTTTGCTTTGACCCTTTCTAAATTTCTATTCTTTTTAGCGGTTTTATAAGCCTCTTTTTTTTCTTGGATATCAAGCGCTGCTTTTTTCTTTTCTTTTGCTAAAACTTTTAAAGAATTTAGATAATCTGAGTTTTTTTCTAATACTTCTAATGTTACACTTGTATTTTTTAAAACCTTTTCTTCTTTTAAGTAATATGAGTCTTTAGAAAGCATATCGTATACTGGAGGTACAAATTTTTTATGTTCATTTTTTTCTCCTAACTTTCCGGAAACTGCTGTGATATACCCAATTTCATCATTTTGGTTTTTTACTACCAAAACACCAAACATTTTCCCAAAAACAGCTCCTTTATCAAATTTATTTAATCCAAAATTATGTTTAAAATCAGTTTGATTTATTAAATAATTCTGAACTTCATTTACCGCTATTTTACATAAAGGATGTGGTTCATAATAAAAAGGAAATGTAAATTTACTTGGTAAAGTAAATTTATTTATAGGACTTGAAAAATATTGAAAATGGGTTAACACAATAATTTTGAGTAAAATTCTTTGCAAAGATACTCCATTAAAAAAAGCCTTTTACTTTTATATTTTTAATGAGTAAAAATCCATTTCAGATTTATTTAAAAAACAATAAATTTCCTCGATGTAATCATGTAGGAATTGAACACTTACTATCGCCCTGTTATTAAAAATTTCTATTAATTAGTTTTTAATAGGTTCTTCTCTTTAGTTCCCATTATTAAAAGCCATAAACAAATTCCAATTTCACCAATACTACCTGGTTTGGTTATATAATCAGAAATAATAGTACTTCCATATGCTGGAAAAAGTAATCTACCCGTAAAATTTATTAAGTAACCAATGCATCCAAACATTAATAAAATACCTAAAAATTGTTATAAATATTTCTTAGTTAAAAAACTTAATACACAAAATTAAAATCTAGTAATTTGTTTAAAATCAGTTTGATTTATTAAATAATTCTGAACTTCATTTACCGCTATTTTACATAAAGGATATGGCTTATAGTAAAAAAGGAAATGTGAATTTACTTGGTAAATTATATTTATTTATAAGACTTAAAAAGTATTAAAAATGGGTTAACAAAATAATTTTGAGTAAAATTAATTTTAATAAAAAAAATCTTACATATTCTCTTTAGAAGAATTACCTATTTATGATTATTTAGTTTTTAAATTCCAGAATCCCATTTTTTAATCAAAAACCATTTTCCTTTAATTCCTTCAAAATAATATTTAGAGTTACCTCCTGTTTCCACTCCATACCAATGCAAAAGTCTTTGGTTAGTTCTTCTTAAACTTAAGTCAAAATTATCATAGATTTGAGTTCTTTCTGAAGCTGAATTTATATAGAAAGGTTTATGAATCCAATCTTTTTTTTGAATATGTATAACAGTATCTTTCATTAAATTAATATCTGTTGTATAATATTTCAATGGAAAAATTATTCTATTTTTTTGAAAAACTGAATCTGTCATAAATGAGAAGAAAAACCTGTTAAAATCCTCATTATTATATTCTTTTATTGATTTAGAATTTAATTTATTCTTAAATTGAAGATTGGATTTCTTGTATGTATTTAATTCGTTTGTGAGGCTGTCAATTTTATTTTTAAAATTAGTTATTTCTGCTTTCTCTCTCTTATCACAGGAATAAAAAAGAATTATTATTATAAGGATTACTATGTTTTTCATTCTTCTACAATTTTTCAAACTCAAACCTTTTATTTTTTTTATATCCAACAATCTTCTTTTTTTCTATTTTAAGAACCAAATCTTTTAAAAAATTATATTGGATTTCTTTAGAGTTACTATATATTTTAATTTCAGAATTTTTAGTGAATTCCCATTTGTAATTTAATTTAGAAACGATGTCTTCTGAATCACAGCTGCTTATATTTTTTTCTAATACAGAAACATTGTTTTTAGTAAAATGTAGTATGAAAAAAATTTCAAAACCAGCACAGGGATTCGGTTCAGGTGTTTCTTCACAAACACTTCCTATATTAATACTAAATGTTTTATTTATTAGAAGATCGTTTTTACTTTGAGCATGTAACGTTATAAATGAATTTATAACTATTAGAAATAGTATTCTTTTTTTCATTGTAAATTTCTCTTTTAGTTTGAGATATTTAATAAAACACTTCAAATCTTTATTACTCTATTGTTAACCAAAAATTATTTCCCCAATGACACGCATTAAATCGAACATAATATCTACCTATATTTCTTTTAGAGAATTTTAAATAATTTTTTTTATCCATAAAACCATAAAATAGAGATTTACAAGGAAGATTAGATACTATAGAATCTTTGAATAATCTTACTCCAGAAACTGTTCCTCCGTAAGGAAAGTGAATAACCAAGCTGTCGTTGCAACTTTTAACAAAATTAAATACTTGATTATTACCATTTCTAATTGCTTCTGAAGTAATGTTATATTCTCCATAATTAATATTTATTAAATTTTCTTCTTTATCTGTTTTAAAACTTAATATATCTTGAAATTTATTGAATTTACGTTCATATTGTATTTCAAATTCTAAGGGATTACTTTCACTTAGAAACAAAGTATCAGATAATCTCCTCTTCTCTTCATTAATAATTAAAATAAACTCTTGATTATTGAATTTAATAGATTCTACTTCTATTTTCTTTTTAGAATCAGTTATTAATTCAAATTTTATTATAATCTTATTTTCTATGCAGTTTTTAATAATTCCAATATCAGAGGGAAACGAAATATAAACATCATCTCTTTTAATAAAAGAAGTCATTACTATTAGAATCAATATTAAATAAATTATTTTATTCATCATTTTTTAATTTATAATAGTATATAAATAGAACTACATATTTCATAAATGCAATTTACTGTTTTTTACAAACGTTTAATTCACTTTATAGATAGTTATTTTTAGTAACTTATAAATTCTAAACCGTATTTAATCTTCTAAAAGACAGTTTTAAAGACTAAAAAAACTGCTTTTTCTTTCGTTTTTCCTAATAGTACAAGTCTTAAGAACTTTTGTCCATTTTTAAAAGCTGTTACTCGTCGCATCTTTGTACCAGTAATTATAACAACCTTTTTAAACAACAAATTAAAAATATGAAGACAACAAAATATCAATGTCCGAATTGTTGGGGTTACCAAGAATACGACGAACAACAAAATAATATTTGTACAAAAAAAAATAACTAAGATGAGCACAAGAATAGCAACATTAAACCCAGAAACAACTAGAGGAAAAGCAAAAGAATTGTTTAATGCAGTTCAAAAAAAATTAGGTTTTATTCCAAACTTAATTAAAGTATTTGGTAATTCACCAGCAACTTTACAAACCTATTTAAGTTTAGGAGAATTAACTGCAAGTGGAAATTTTACAAACAAATTTAGAGAACAATTAGCCTTAAGTATTGCTGAAGAAAACGATTGTAACTATTGTTTATCTGCACATACAGCAATTGGAAAGATGAATGGTTTATCTGAAGAAGAAATAGAAGCAAGTAGAAAATCTGAAGCAACAGACAAAAAACAACAAGCTGGTTTACAATTTGCACAAAGTGTTACTAAAAACAGAGGAAAAGTAAGTGCTGAAGAATTAAAAGCTGTTAAAGAAGCTGGATATACAGATGAAGATATTTTAGAAATTGTTTTAAACGTAGTTTCTAATACGCTTACTAATTATGTAAATCATATAGCAGATACTGAAATAGATTTTCCTAAAGTAGAAGCTGGTAAATTTTTAATTACAGAATAAAATAAATTCTATACTGTCAGTTTGGTTAATTCTCTTTAGAGAATTATATAGAAAATAATCAAGCGAAAATAAAAATTAACTTCAATATAAGTTTTGCTTTTTCCAATTGTAAAACTTGTTCAGATTGACAAAATTCCATCAATTTAAATAATAATAATCAATTTTAAAATAAATATCATGAGAAAATTAATAGCAGTAGTAGTTTTAGTATTAGGTTTTGCATTTACATCCAATGCACAAGACGTTAAAAAAGTTGCTTTAGAGCAAACAAAAGGAGAGTTTACACAAAAAGCATTAACCTTATCTGAAGGAACTTATGTTTTTAATATCATAAATTCTAATGTAGGTACAAAAGTAGGTTTTGTATTAGTACCAAAAGGAAAATCTGTAGCTGATGCAAATAATCATATTAAAAGTGCATATGTTACAGAAGCTGTAGAAAACAATACTATTGGAAACACTAATGAAGTAACTTTAACTAAAGGTGAATATGTATATTTTTGTCCTTTAAATAAAACGCCACAATACACTTTAACTGTTGAATAATTTAACTGTAGTGTATAAAAAAATCCCGAATTACTTCGGGATTTTTTTGTTGTAATATTTTATAAAAACTACTCTTGATTGTCAATAGCATCTTTAATTTTACCTTCTAATTCTTCAGCTAATTCAACATTATCTTTTATTAAGCCTTTAACAGCATCTCTACCTTGACCTAATTTAGTATCTCCATAACTAAACCAAGAACCGCTTTTCTTAACAATTCCTAATTCAACACCAATATCTAAAATCTCACCAACTTTAGAAATTCCTTGACCATACATAATATCAAATTCTGTAGTTTGGAAAGGTGGCGCTACTTTGTTTTTAACAACTTTTACTTTAGTACTGTTACCAATAACACGATCGCCATCTTTAATTTGCGTTCTTCTACGAATATCTAAACGAACAGATGCATAAAACTTTAATGCGTTACCACCCGTTGTAGTTTCTGGATTACCAAACATTACTCCAATCTTCTCACGTAATTGGTTAATAAATATAACTGTACAGTTAGTTTTACTAATAGTACCTGTTAATTTACGAAGTGCTTGAGACATTAAACGAGCGTGTAATCCCATTTTAGAATCACCCATTTCTCCTTCAATTTCCGATTTTGGCGTTAATGCTGCCACAGAATCAATAACTACAATATCAATAGCTCCAGAACGGATTAAATTATCAGCAATTTCTAATGCTTGCTCTCCATGATCTGGTTGAGAAATAATTAAATTATCAATATCAACACCTAAATTTTCTGCATAAAAACGGTCAAAAGCATGTTCTGCATCAATAAAAGCTGCAATTCCACCTGCTTTTTGTGCTTCTGCAATAGCATGTAACGTTAACGTAGTTTTACCCGAAGATTCTGGTCCGTAAATTTCTATAACTCTACCACGTGGATATCCACCAACGCCTAAAGCTAAATCTAAACCTAACGATCCAGATGATATTGCATCTACATCTTCAATAACTTTATCACCTAATTTCATTACGGATCCTTTTCCGTAAGATTTATCTAATTTATCTAATGTAAGTTGAAGCGCTTTTAATTTCGCTTCTTTTTCTTTGTCTGCTGCTGCCATAAAATCAACTAAAATTTTTGTAAAAATAAGAGTTGCTAAGGTATAAAAAATAGTACTTTTAATTTCTATGTTTTTACACATTAAAATATGTTAGAAAAATCAACAATAATTCTATTAAAAGATAAAAATTCAATTGTTAAAATTGAAAATGGTGAATTAATTAGCTTCCAAGAAAACGGAATAGAATACATACATCAAAAAGGAAACAAAGGTTGGCGAAAGTCTGATGATGAAATGTTTCCGGTAATTGGCCCTACTGATAAAAATAATTTTAAAGTACACACAGAACAAGGCGATGCTGTACAAGATCAGCATGGTTTGTTGCGCGAATTAGACTATTCTTTAATTTCTTCGGATGAAAATTCGGCTAGTTTTATTAAAAAGTATACTAAAAATACATTAGTGATTAATAGTAAGTTTCCAACAAAATCTACTGAAGAAAATTTATTTTGGCCTTATGATTTTTCTTTTGAAAAGAATTTTACACTTACTAATGGTATTTTAAAAATTGATTTTATAATTACTTCTAATGAAAATATGCCTTTTATGTTAGGCTATCATCCTGCTTTTTTATTGTCGGATACTGGTACCGAAATTTTAAAAACTGCAACTAAAGAAATTACTATTAAAGATGTTATGGAAGTTGGTAATAATGCATTTCCGATTTTAAATACTGATAAGATTACATTACAAAATACCAATAAGAATAATATTGAAATTACTACTAAAGGATTTGATAATTATATGTTATGGACAGAAGTGAATAATATGCTTTGTATAGAACCTATTACACAATACACATCATATACAGATCAAAAATTTTCGGAGAAAAACATGTCTTTATCAAAAGGAAAAAATACATTTTCGGTAGCTATTTCAATTGTATAAAGTATTTTTTATATACTTATTACACTCATTTTATTCTGTAATATATTAAAATTTCTTTTCAGGAATCTTAATAAATCCAACAGCAATAAATCTACCATCTTCAAAATTATTTGAATTAGAATGAACTTCTGTTATACCATGAAATGTATCCGAAGCAAAACAAATTAGTAAGTTATCTTCAAAATCAATAGTAAAAAAAGGCTTATCACAATAACCTTTTGGTGAATTGTTATCATTAGCAAACAATTGAAGATCTCCACCTTTAAATACTTTAGGAATACGATTGAAATAAAACAAAATAGAAATTTGTTTTCCTTTTTCTATAGCATCTACATGTGGAATTCCGTAATGACCATGAGAACCATTAACTAAAGTAAGTGGAATATTTGAAACTGGAAAAGGATCAATACACAGTGTTTCAAACAAAAAAGGGAGTTGTTCAATAATTCGTTTGTTTAAATTTAAATATGCATCATATATGCCTTTATATTCAATACCTTCATTCTCATTTAAGTTTACAAATGTAGTTGTTTGAGCATCTAAACCTGGAGCTTCAATTTTTTTAAATGCCATTTGTTCTTTACATACTGCTTTATAAAGATTGTTACGTTCTTGTGTCGGTAAAAATTGAGAAACATGTGCAACTTTTATTGAGCCTGATTCAATTAATGAAAAAGTACCTCGTTGTTTATTTTTTATTTTTTGCATGTTTAAAAATTAGTTAGATTTAATCACAGAAAGATAACCAAGATTTTAATTTCTTAAAATAACTCTTGGACTTGTCCAAAGCTTATTTAATTTACATTCCAACTGTTTCATAAATACTTTTTACTTTTATAAAACTTAAAAATAAGTAAGTATCTAATAAAAATAGCTTTTCTATTATTTAAAAACTAAAAAACTTTTACTAACTTTTGATTTTATGTTTCTTTGCAGCAATATAAACTTATATGCAAGAAAATAATCATCGACATTTTATAATTCATAAACCTTATGGATTTTTATCTCAATTTAAAACAAACCAAGCTTTAGGCAAGAAGAAGTTATTAGGTGAGTTACATGATTTTCCAGAAGGTACGATGTCAATTGGTAGATTAGATGCAACTTCAGAAGGTTTATTATTACTAACTACAAACGGAAAAGTAAGTGCGCATATTACTGGAAGAAAAGTAGAAAAAGAATATTATGTTCAGGTAGATGGGCTTATAACTAACGAAGCTATAGAACAACTTAAAAAAGGGGTAGAAATTAGTATTGAAGGTGAAAAATATATTACAAATCCAGGAAAAGCATCAATAATTGCAAACCCTAATTTTCCTGCAAGAATAAAAAAAGTTCGAGATGATCGTCATGGACCAACTTGTTGGGTTTCTATAATTATTAATGAAGGAAAATTCAGGCAAGTTCGTAAAATGACAGCTGCAGTTGGTTTTCCAACACTACGATTAGTTCGTATAAGAGTTGGTAGTATTTTATTGAATGATATGAATGCTGGTGATGTAAAAGAAGTAGATTCTTTAATTGCAGGATGATAGCCAAGGATTTAATTTAAAAATAATTAGAAGTCATGTATTCTTATAAAAAAATAAGACTTCTAACTACTTATTAATAAAAATTTAATTTTTAATTATTTTTTTATACGTTGTATTGTATTTACTTTTTAAATTAAGTATATAAATTCCTGAACTAAATCTAGTTACATCTAAATTTGTATTTTCTTTTATATTTTTTGTTAATACAGTTTTTCCATTAAGATCAATTAATTTTAATAGTATTTCTTCTTCTGTATCTATATATAAAGTGTTTTTTACTGGATTTGGATATATTTTTAAATGACTAAATTCATTTTCATCAAGACTTAATACACTAGATACTATAAAATTGGTGTCATTTACATTAAAAAATATATTATCAGCAGCTTTTATCATTATTCTTGCTTCAGATGTTGATATATTTGGAAGGTTGATAGTTGTTCTTCCATTGTTAGGAATTCCTTCTAATAAAGTAATATCAAAAGTTTCTCCTCCATTAGTTGAATACAATACATCTACGGTTTGACAATTTACAGGACTTACATTTGTATTCGCAACATCCCATTCTAATTCAATATCGGTTGAAGCTACATAATTTGAATCTATAAATGTTGTAGTAACTTTAAAAGGACCAGCATTTGCTGTAGACGAAAAAGACACAATATCAGTAGCAATACCACCTCCTAATATACTATTATCTCTAACGGTAACCGCAAAATTTAAATCTCTTGTTTTATGAGGCATTACTTCAAAAGACAATTTATCAGCTGTACCATCAATAACTTTTGAAAGCTCTGGGAAATACCTTTTATTATTTGTTGTTGGAGAAAAGCTTCTAAATAAAGGTCCATCTCCTTCCCAAAATTGAGTTGCATTGCTTTCAAATAGCCTTTCTAATGCTTCTAATGAAGGTCCATATTGATCTTCTGTAAAACCTTGTTCTATATAGTATTCCTCACTTTCTACTAAATATTGTTGATAATAAGCATTGTACTCTTCTACTGTTTCAAATGTTTCATCGTTTAGACCAATTACAGCATAACGAACATCTTCAGCTTTAACAGACTGATCATATTGTTCCCAACAATAAGTTAGTGAGTCACCATCTTCATCACTTCCATTTGCCTCTAACATAAAAGGTGTATTCACAGGAATAGTAAAACCACTTTCATAAACACTTACGGTAGGTGGAGTATTTCCTGTTGAAACAAGTTCTCTACAATTTGCATTTTCTGAACGATTTACTATTTGTTCTATAGATCTAGCGTTAAAATAATCTAAGGTAGGAGTTTCTGCAACATTATATTGTTGGCAATTTGAAAAATAACCCAATATGGTAACACCACTTCCAATTTCATATGCTGCTGATCCTTGCCTAGCACCTCCACAATCAGAGGACATTGTATGATGGCCACTAAGTTGATGTCCTATTTCATGAGAAACAATATTAACGTCAAAATAATATCCTTCTGGATTTAAAAAAGTTCCAATCCCACTAATTCCTCTTGCTTTAAAATCATCTCTACATATAGAAGGACTTGTTGCTATACCTCCTGGGTATTCTTTCATAAAAAGATGACCTATATCATAATTTTCTGTACCAATAAGCTCATTAAATAAATCAGGTAGTTCAGTTAAATCACGATAAGTATTTACAATATTATAATGTTCATCACTTAAATATTCATTTTTAGACGTATAAATAAAAGATTCTATATTGTCAATGAGTTCAAAAGTGATACTTGTATTACTTTCAAAAATTTCATTAACTGTATTAAGTGTAGAAACAATTCCGCTTAAGGCTCCTTCTTTTGTTCCTCCAAAATAATTAACGTAAACAAGATTTGGTATTATTGCTATACGATACTTAGTATGAAAATCTCCTTTTCTTCTAGGTGTAAAATCTGCCGATCTTTTACTTATAGAAACCATATCAGTTACTGATGCATCAGTAAAATCATCTTCATAGCAACTAAGTTTTGATTTAGCATTATTAAATTGCTCATAATTAGCTAAACGATAACTTACATAAACATAACTATTAGTACTTTCTGGGTTTATTTCATATGACCCTTCATCACTAAAAACTGTAGCATGAAAGCCATTAATACTCATACTTAATCTTATTTTTTCTCCTTTTTCATTTATTCCTTTATACGTTTTAATATTCGGAAATTTTGCTTTGAGTTTTGGAGCCAAAACACTAGATTCCATTATTTCAAAATAACTATTTAATCCTTCTGGTGTAGGAATTGCTAAACTTGTTTTTCCATTTGTTTTTACTTTTTCTAAAATACTATTTAATACTTCTTTATTCAATTGTTTTTTAGTTGAAGATATTTCTTGCCATTTATCAGAATACCTTTCATTTAAATTACTCCATGGATTTTGTTTTTGTGCCTTTAATAATTGCGGTGCTATCAATAAAATAACTAACAAAATTTTTAATAAAGTTTTCATATTTCTTAGGGATTTACTTTCCACTAAAATAAATTATATGCTTCCTATTAAGTGTAATAAATACGACAAAAGAATGTAATTTACCGACATTTTATAATTTTTTTTAAATTAAAATAAAATTATAAAATGACAGCTGCAGTTGGTTTTCCAACACTACGTTTAGTCCGTATAAGAGTTGGTACTATTTTATTGAATGATATGAATGCTGGTGATGTAAAAGAAGTAGATTCTCTTACTTAATCAATTCATAATATAGTACTTAAGTTGATTATTTTTTTGTAGTTTCGCCGCTTAAAAAAATAAATTATGAAAAAAATAGTAGCAGTATTATTATTGGTGAGCGCATTTTCTTTTGCTCAAGATTCTGAAAGTCAAGAAATTTCAATAGAAGAATATACAAGAAAATTAGACAGTATTAATAATTCCTTTACTTACCAAGAAGGAGTTGTTTCTTTACAAAATGGAATTGCTGAAATTATTGTTCCAGAAGGTTATAAACTTTTAGATGCAAAACAAAGTGCTTATGTACTAACAGATTTATGGGGAAATCCTCCAGCTGATGTTTTAGGTTTATTATTTCCAAAAGATACAGATCCAATTAGTGAAAATTTTACTTACGCTGTTGAAATAACGTATTCAGATGATGGATATATTAATGACGAAGATGCTAAAGATATTGATTATGATGAATTATTAGAAGAAATGCAAGGTGATGCAGATGCTACTAATGATGAAAGAAAAAAACAAGGATATCCAACAATGGACATCGTTGGTTGGGCATCAAAACCTTTTTATGATGAAGCTTATAAAAAATTACATTGGGCAAAAGAATTAAAATTTGAAGGTGAAGAAGTAAATACACTTAATTATAATATTAGAGTTTTAGGTAGAGAAGGTTTTTTAAACTTAAATGCAATTGGTACTATTGATATTTTACCTTTATTTAATAAAGATGTTAATCAAATTTTAAATAGTGTTTCTTTTACTGAAGGAAATACATATGCAGATTTTAATCCGGATTATGACAAAGTTGCCGCATATGGTATTGGTGGTTTAATTGCTGGTAAATTATTAGCTAAAGCTGGTTTTTTTGTAGTTATTTTAAAATTCTGGAAATTTATAGCCATTGGTGCAGTTGGGCTTTTCTCTGCTTTTAAAAACAAAATTTTCGGTAGAAAAGAAGAAGAATAAATAGTATAAACGTATAATAAAGTTATTAGATAGAAATATCTATTAAAATTCCCCGATGCAAGCATCGGGGTTAATTATTTAAACTATCACCTTAAGATTAAAAAATCTCTTGAAACCTTATAATCTTCCTCAAAACAAAATTCTAAGCTTAAAAAAGCCTTTTAACATCACTTAAAAAGATGTATATTTCGCTAACTTAGATAAAATAAAAATGAACAAAAGAAAAGAAATATGGATTGCAGGTTTTGCAATATTTTCACTTTTTTTTGGAGCAGGAAATTTACTATTACCTCCTTTATTAGGATATAATGCTGGCGAGAATTGGCTTTTAGTAACTATTGGTTTTATGATTACTGCTGTTGTAATTCCTATTATTGGAATTTTAGCACACGCAAAGCTACAAGGAACTTTATATGATTTTGGTAAAAAAGTATCACCAATATTTAGTTTTATATATTGTGTTATTGTATACATTATCTCTATTGCAATTCCATCACCTAGAACTGCTTCTGCAACACATGAAATTGTCATTTATCCATTTTTTGGAACAAGTCCGTTTATTACAAGCTGTGTTTATTTTTCTTTAGTTTTAATCTTTGTTTTAAATAGATCTAAAATCTTTAATCTTATAGGTAAATACCTAACTCCGCTTATAGTACTTATTTTAGTTTTAGTAATTGGTATTGGATTATTTTCTAGTAATATGATTATGAATCCTAGTAAGTTTACAACACCAATTGTAAGTGGATTATTAGAAGGATATCAAACTTTTGATGCTATTGGAGCTGTTGTAGTTGGTGGTGTTGTTATTATTTCTCTACAATTAAAAGGACATAATTCGTTTGAAAGTAAAAAAGAATTGATTAAAAAATCAGGAATTATTGCTGGAGTTGGTCTCTTTATAATTTATGCTGGTTTAATTGCTGTAGGTGCATTTTATGGTTCAGAAATTTTAGTAGATGGAACGTTAAGTAACGATATGCAAAGAGCCAATTTATTACAAGGTATTAGTATTACAACCTTAGGAAATATTGGAAATATATTTTTAAGTGCATTAATTGCTTTGGCATGTTTTACAACGGCTGTTGGAATTATTACTGGAACGGCAGATTATTTTAAAGGTTTGTTTAAAAACTCTCAAAAAGCGTATATAATTACAGCAATTATAGGTTGTTTGGTTGGTGTTTTGGTTGGACAAATGGATTTCCATTCTATAATTGTAATTGCTTTACCAGTTTTAATGTTTATTTACCCAATTACTATCACTTTAATTTTACTCAATGTATTACCAGAAAAATGGGCTTCTAAAACTGTTTTTAAAGCAGTAGTTTTAGTAACATTTATATTTAGTATTCCTGATTTTTTAGGTTTTATTATTCCAAGAGAAAACCTAACAGGTATTCAAAACGTAATTCCACTATCAGAATTTAGTTTAGGTTGGGTATTACCTGTTTTAATTACTTTTATACTATTTAATCGCAGGGCGATAACCAAACGTTAAACTCCCAGATACTTGTATCGAAAATAAAAAAGTTTAATTACTTAAAATTACGCTATGGCAAGATTAAAACTATAGCTATAACAAAAAAGGTGAAGCGTTAAACGCTTCACCTTTTTTTAGTTTTTAATCATATATATATGAATAATTCCATCTTCTAAATATTCTTCACCAATTTGTTTAAATCCGTGACTTTCATAAAAACTTTTTAAATATTTTTGAGCACCAATTTTTATCGTAGATGTTTTGTATTTTTCTGCTACATTTTTAATAGAAAATTGCATTAATTCATGTCCGTAACCAAATTTACGTTCTTCTTTTTTTACAACTACTCTACCAATACTAGCTTCTTTATAATAATCACCTGGCTTGAATAAACGAGTATAGGCAACAATTTTATCGTTCTTTTTTCCAAAAATATGAATTGCATCTTTATCTCTACTATCCAAATCTAAAAACACACATTCTTGTTCTACAACAAAAACATCTGAACGTAATTGTAAAAAATCATACAATTCCAACGTAGTAAGATTTTCAAAAGATTTAATATAAAAATCCATTAGCAATCACAAGCTATTTTAGCTACTCTGTTTTGATGACGTCCACCTTCAAATTCTGTAGTTAAAAAAATCTTTACAAAACCTAAAGCTTGTTGAAGCGATACAAAACGAGCTGGTATTGTTAAAATATTAGCATTATTATGTTGTCTTGTTAGTGCTACTAATTCATTATTCCAACATAAAGCTGCACGTACACCTTGGTGTTTGTTTGCTGTCATTTGAGCTCCATTTCCACTTCCACATAAAATAATACCCATTTCAGCCATTTCTGTTTCTACAGCTTCTGCTGTTGGATGTATAGCATCTGGATAATCCATACTACTATCATCATTAGTTCCAAAGTTGATTACCTTATGTCCTAATTCCTCTAATAATTGAATAATTTCAAATTTGTATTCGGTACCTGCGTGGTCATTTCCGATAGCGATTGTCATAATCTGTTGATTTTAGTTGTATTACTACCACAAAAATAGGGTTATTAACGGTTATCAACAGCTATTAACAATGCTTTTTTTATCAATCTTAATAAACCACTATAAATAAAGGATTTATCTATATTTCTAAATTGTTAAGAAGTAATCGTATGTTTTGAAAAATAAATTTGATTTATCAGCTTTTTTTTACAATACAATACAGGTAAGCACTTGTGCAACTTTTCTTTTGATTTTTTAGAGACATTTTATCAACATAAAATTAACCCTTTGTTTACATTGAAAATGAAATTAACTATTCATAAAACTACGTTAACTTCTGTTTATAAGTTTTGTTAATAACTCTATTTTAAAACTGATTTTAAACGGATTAAAATAATCATAATATGTTTATTTCTTTTAATAACTCACATACACAATATTTAAATCTACTTTTTATGCTACATATTAACACACTATAATAACAATCATTTCTTTTTTAAATTTTTAAAAATCTTTTTTATAATTATATATATTGTTAATAACAGTTAAGTTTTAAAAATTTAAATTGAAAAACTAAGGTATAACAAATTGTATTGCTTGTTTACAAATAGTAATACTTACTTCTCCTGTTCCTATAAGTTCTCCGTCTGCTTGTATAAATGTGTTTTTTAAATCGCTGGGAGTTATTTTTAGTTCGTTTGTGGTTAATGTTGTTACTTTTGGGTGCTTTATTAACACTCCTGTGTATAATTTCTTCAAATTGATAAGTAGATCTATAAAAGTTAAGTTTTTTACTATTGTAACATCTAACAAACCATCTGACGAATCTTTATAGTCCGTGAGTAACATTCCTCCTCCAGAATATTTACAAATTCCAAAAACTGTCATTAATGACTTTGTTTCAATTATAGTTCCATTAATTTCAATTTTAAATATATTTTTCTTGTAAAAGATTAAACCTTTCAGTCCGCTTATTAAGTAAGCAATACTTCCTAATTTTTTTAATTTTTGTAGCTTTTTAACAACGTAAGCATCATAACCAATACCTGCTATATTATTAAAAAAGACAGTTTTATTTGCTAATTTTAACAAACCAATATCTTGATGTATTGTTTTTTTATTTTTTATTAAGTCTATTGTTTTACTTATATTTTTAGGAATATTATATGTTTTAACCCAATCATTTCCAGTGCCTAATGGTATTACAGCTACTGTTATTTTTGTAGTCGCTATTTTTTTTTGTAACATAATTCCGTTTACAATATGGTGTAATGTTCCATCACCACCAACAGCTATAAAATTTGTATATCCTTCATTTACAGCAGCTTTAATCAATTCTATTTCATGAGAAGTATGTGTAGTTTTTTTATAATCATATACTATATTCTTTTCTTCTAAAGTTGTTTTAATTTCTTTCCATAATGAATTAAAGTTTCCATTTCCAGCGGTTGGATTTACTATTAAAAACCATCTTGTATTCATATAACATATTTATAAAAAGGAAGTTAAAATACAAAAAAGAGCTTATAATTATTATTTTAATATTTTAACAGTCATTTTATTTGTAATTTGCTCAAAATTTATAAAGAAGATAGATTAATGAGCAAGAAGAGAAAAATTTACAAAAAAAAAGGAAAAGTTATTAAAGACCTTACACGTAATATTTTTAGAGTTCTAAATGAAGACAGTGAAAAAGCATACAACTATAAACAAATAGCATCAAAACTAGGCGTTGTAGATACTGATGGGAAAACCCAAATAATAAAAAAATTAGCAGAACTTACCACAAACAGAAAAGTTAAAGAAATAGACAGAGGAAAGTTTCAAATAAATGAAGATAGAAAATACCATGTTGGAAAATTAGATTTAACATCTAATGGAAATGGATATTTTATATGTGATGATTTTGAAAAAGATATTTTTGTTCCTTCTGTTAACCTAAATCACGCATTACACAACGATTTTGTTCGTGTATATGTTTACAAAAAGCGTAAAAGTTTAAAATTAGAAGCAGATGTTGTTGAAATTTTAGAAAGAGATAAAACTGAGTTTGTAGGTACGTTACAAATGAATAAAAACTTTGGTTTTGTGATACCTGATAATCATAAAATGTATGCAGATATTTTTATAGCGCAATCTAAATTAGGTGGAGCAGAAGATGGAGATAAAGTATTAGCATCAATTACAGATTGGCCTGATAAATCAAAGAATCCATTTGGTAAAATCACACAAATATTAGGTAAACCAGGAGAACATAATACAGAAATACATTCAATTTTACTAGAATACGGATTACCATTTGAGTTTCCAGAGGAAGTAGAAAAAGATGCAGAAAATTTATCATTTGATATTACTAAAGATGAAATAGCCAAGCGTAGAGATATGCGAGCTGATTTAACATTTACTATTGATCCTAAAGATGCTAAAGATTTTGATGATGCACTATCATTCACAAAATTAGAAAATGGAAATTATGAAATAGGAATTCACATTGCTGATGTTTCCCATTATTTACAACCAAAAACTATTTTAGATGATGAAGCTTATAGCAGAGCAACTTCGGTTTATTTAGTAGACAGAGTTGTACCAATGTTACCAGAAGTATTATCAAACGGAGTTTGTTCCTTACGACCAAATGAAGAAAAATTAACTTTTTCTGCTGTTTTTGAACTAGATGAAAAATCACATATAATTAAAGAATGGTATGGAAGAACTGTTACGTATTCTGATAAGCGTTTTGCCTATGAAGAAGCACAAGTTATTATAGAAACAAAAGGAAATACCATTCCTGAAGATATTTCAATTACAGGAGAAGAATATATTGTTGATGATGCTATTGTTGAAGCAACTTTAAAATTAGATGAACTTGCAAAAAAACTTCGTAAAAAAAGAATGAAGGCAGGAGCAATATCTTTTGATAGAGTTGAAGTTAAATTCCAATTAGACGAAGAAGCTAATCCAACTGGAGTGTTTTTTAAGGAATCTAAAGACGCAAATAAACTTATAGAAGAGTTTATGTTACTTGCTAATAAAAAAGTAGCTGAATTCATTGGAAAAGCCAAGGGAGGTAAACCAACTAACAAAGCTTTTATTTATCGTGTTCACGATGAACCTAATTTAGAAAAGCTAGCAGCTTTACAGAATATTATAGGTAAGTTTGGTTATAAAATCAATACAGAAACCAAAGAAAAAACATCAGATTCTCTAAATAAATTATTAGCTGATGTTAATGGAAAAGCTGAGTCTAATATGGTGGAAACACTAACAATTAGATCTATGAGTAAAGCAGAGTATACTACTCAAAATATTGGTCATTATGGTTTAGCTTTTGAATATTATAGTCATTTTACTTCTCCAATTAGAAGATATCCTGATGTAATGACTCATCGTTTATTACAACACTATTTAGATGGTAAAGATTCACCAAAACCTGAAATTTATGAAGAAAAATGTAAACATTCTTCTAAAATGGAAGAGCTAGCTTCTAAAGCAGAACGTGATTCTATAAAATACATGCAAGTAAAATACATGCAAGAACATAAAGATGAAGAATTTGAAGGTGTAATATCTGGTGTTACTGAATGGGGAATTTATGTTGAAATTAAATCTAATAAGTGTGAAGGAATGGTACGTATTAGAGATATAAAAGATGATTATTACATATTTGATGAAAAATTATATGCTATTGTTGGACAATCTACTAAAAATCAAATTCAATTAGGAGATGATGTTGTAGTTAAAGTTAAACATACTGATTTAGAACGAAAACATTTAGATTTCACCTTAGTTTCGCATTAATTTTACTTATAATAGTAAAGTTTTTGTACTTTTGTATAATCAAATTTAAAGATATGAACTTATTAACAATTTTTTTAGGAATTATTGGTCCATGGCAAATAGCTATTATAGTAATTTTAGTTTTATTAATGTTTGGAGGTAAAAAGATTCCAGAATTAATGAAAGGTTTAGGTACAGGTATCAAAGAATTTAAAGATGCCACTAAAATAGAAGAAGAAGAAGATTCAAAACAATAAATAAAAAAAGCCGAAACATTTGTTTCGGCTTTTTTATTATATGAAAGTAAAGTTATTCTTTAATTTTCTTTGGAGCATTTTTCATTGCTTCTCCAATTTGATTACTAGCAGTAAAACTTGCTACCATATCATTTAACATTTGACTTCCTGCTTGTGGTGAATTAGGTAATAATATTAAATTACTATTAGTTTCTTGACCAATAGACTGTAATGTATCATAATGTTGAGTTACTACAATTAATGCAGATGCTTCTTGACTATTAATACCAACTTTATTTAATACTTCTACAGATTCTTCTAAACCACGTGCAATTTCTCTACGTTGATCAGCAATACCTTGTCCTTGTAAACGCTTACTTTCTGCTTCTGCTTTTGCTCTTTCAACAATCAAAATACGTTGAGCATCACCTTCAAATTGTGCAGCAATTTTTTCACGTTCAGAAGCATTAATTCTATTCATCGCTTCTTTTACTTGAGAATCTGGATCTATATCTGTTACTAATGTTTTTATGATATCATAACCATAATTAGACATTGCGTCATTTAATTCAGTTTTTACTGCAATTGCTACATCATCTTTCTTTACAAATACATCATCTAACTTCATTTTAGGCACCTCTGCACGAACAACATCAAATACATAAGAAGTTATTTGATCATGTGGATAATCCAGCTTATAAAAGGCATCATATACTTTTTCTTTGATTACTTTATACTGTACAGAAACTTTAATTTTTACAAATACATCATCTAGTGTTTTTGTTTCAACTATAACATCTAATTGTTGAATTTTAAGGCTTAATTTACCAGCAATTCTATCTATAAATGGAATTTTGAATTGTAAACCTGACTGACGTATACTGCTGAATTTACCAAATCTTTCTATTATGGCACCTGTTTGTTGTTTGACTGTAAAAAATGAAGCAAGTAGCACAACAATACCAGCTATTATTACTATAAAAATTGGATTAAACATAGTTCTTTATTTTTTTAAATTGAGTTAAGTAAATATACTATTTTAATATAAGACGCAAAATTTATAAATTGTTACGTTTCATTTATAAAAATTTATATTTGCCTAAACTTATTAACATGGAATTACTACAAAAACATATTACTGAAATTTTAATTTTAATTTTTCTAATCATTACTTTCTTACAATCAGGTTTTGATAAAGTCTCAGATTGGAGTGGAAACATATCTTTTATAAAAGGACATTTTAAAGAATCACCATTAAAAAATTATGTTCCCATATTACTATCAGTTATTTTAATTTTAGAAATTATGGCTGGTGCTTTAATGCTAGTTGGTATTTTTCAATTAATAACAGTTGGTGATCATAGTTTAGCTTTATTAGGTTCTGAACTTTGTGCTGTAACATTAATTTTTCTATTAGTTGGTCAAAGACTCGCAAAAGATTATGCCGGTGCAATGTCATTAGCTGTATATTTTATTTTAACAACTTTTGGAATATTTTTATTAAATAGTTAATATTTATTTAATATTATTTCTAATAGTTAATATTTATTTAAAAACCTCTTTAAATCTTTGATTTAAGAGGTTTTATTTTTTTAGTAAGGTATATTATTGTTATTTTATTTTAAATATATTTATTACACCTTAAAATCTATTTTAGCTATTTTTTATAATATATATGTGTGAAGAATACTCTTTTGTTGATTTTGCACTAAGATTTGACTTTAATCCAATCAGAAATGCTTTTAATGGTTTTAATGTACCTTTTTTATATTTCTCTGATAAAAGTGAAACATAATAAGAATCAAATTTCATTGGAAGCACTTTTATAATTTTCATATCTACTTTCGAAAATAACTTGTCTATAGAACTTTTAGAAAAATGCCATAAATGTCTTGGTACATCAAAAGCAGCCCAATATTCTTTATAATATTTAGCATCATAACTTTTATAATTTGGTACTGCAATAACTAATACACCATTTTCTTTTAATAAACTTTTTAATTTAATAATGTATTCTTCTAAATTTGCAATATGTTCAAGTACATGCCACATTGTAATAATATCAAATTTTTCATCATAAATATTAATATCATTTTCTAATGTTATACCTTTATCAAATGCTAATTTTTTTGCATTATCTGAAGGTTCAACACCATTAACAAGCCAATTATTTTTTTTACAAATAGATAAAAAATCACCCGTTCCTGCACCAATATCTAATATGGTTTTAGATTTAGTGTTAAATGAGTTTATTAATTTTAATTTCTTTTTTAGAGTATAATTTTTAACCAATTTATAAACCTTATCAATTATAGATTTGTTACCATCAGTATGAGATATGTATTTATCACTCTCATAATATTTAGCTAAATCTTCTGGTACAGGATCTGTAATTAATAAATCATACTCTTTATTATATAGTAATTTGTAATCTTCATTTGATACAGTATAGTCTTTAGAACTTATATAAAATTCTAAATTTTTTAATAAATTTATATTTTCCACTTGTTGTTTTTTTAATGTTCCACGGGGAACATTTACATGTAAAAGTAATATTTAAAATTTTTATTTCAATTTTTTTAACCTCTTTTTATTTTGTTCCACGGGGAACATTTTATATAATTACATCTACTCTACTATTAATAATTTTATTTTAGTTATTTTTTAATGCAAACGATAACAATAGATGTATATAATAAATCTAATTAGAAGATGTATTTTTATTTATTTAAAAAAGAAGTTACAGATATAAAATTATTACATTTTTAATAAGATATTATATTTATATTATGATATAAGTCAATACAAAAGATATATTACTAGGTGATACTCACCTATTCTACTCGATGTAAATTTGATAATATTTTTTAGATCCATTTTTCTAGTTCAAAATAATTATGATTAAACATTAGAGTAATTAAGTTAGAAGTAATAAGCGCATTATTCAAATGATTAATTCTATCAGTATTATTCTTTTCCTTTTCTATATATCCATAATATTTTAAATGTGGCTTTAATTGTTTTATTATTTCTGTATTTATTTCATGTTTATTTAAGAATAAAACTACAGATGCATTAGTTAGTAATTACCAATCAAAGCCTAAGAATATATCATTACATAATTTGATTTTTTAGATAAAATTTCTTGTATAAATAAAGACGTTCCACATAGAATGTCTTAAGTATTTCAAAAGGATCTTATAACTATCTTCTTATATAAACAAATAAAACAGATATTTATCACTAGGTGATATTCCATCTATTCTACTTGCTTAAGATTTTGTTATTTGTTTTATATTAGATTACTTTACTCTAGATACAAATAATAATGATTTAACTTTAGAATAATTAAAAGTTGAATAAATAAGTACATTATCCAAATGATTAAGTTTATCATCATTATTTTTTTCCTTTTCTATATATCCACAATAATTTAAAAGTGTTTTTAATTGTTCTATTATTTCTGCATTTATTTCATGTTTATTTAAGGATAAAACTACAGATACATTAGTTAGTAATTACCAATCAAAACCTAAGAATATATCATTACATAATTTGATTTTTAGATAAAATTTCTTGTATAAATAAAGACGTTCCACATGGAACGTCTTAAGTTTTTTAAAAGGATCTTATAATTATCTTCTTATATAAACTAATAAAACAGATATATCATTAGATTATACTCCACCGATTCTACTTGCTTGAGACATGGTAATAGGTTTTATTTAAGATAACTTTTCTCTAGCTTCAAATGATAATGATATAACTTTAGAATAATTAAAAGTTGATGGAATAGGTACATTCTCTTAACGATTAAGTTTATCTGTATTATTCTTTTCTTTTTATACAGAAATTTTAATATATTCTTACTTGTTCTCTTTTAAATAAACCTACAGATACGTCAGTTAGATATTAACAATCATAACCTAAGGATATGTTATGATACAATTTTATTGGTCTCAAATTAAGTTAAAAATATGTGTTTTAGTTCATCTCACTTTAGCTTCTAAAAAAAATCTTATCTATTGTTTATTGAGGAATGAATAAAGCTACTTGTATCATTATATAGATATTATAGAAATGATTTTATATTAGAATAATCACGTTTGATTTCGAACCACTGACCCTAGTCAGATTTTAAAACCTATTGACTTCTATTCTATAGTGATTTAGTTATATAAATTTCATATATAAAAAAGACGTTCCACATGGAACGTCTTAAGTTTTTCAAGAGAATATTATAACTATCTTTCCATAGAAACTAATAAAACAGATATATCACTAGTTGATACTCCACTTATTTTACTTGCTTGAGATATGGTAATAGGTTTTATTTTAGATAACTTTTCTAGCTTCAAATGATAATGATTTAACTTTAGAATAATTAAAAGTAGATGGAATAGGTACATTCTCTAAACGATTAAATTTATCAGCATTATTCTTTTCTTTTTATATAAATCCTGAATATTTTAAATGTATTTCTAATTGTCCTTTTATTTCTGCATCTATTACATGTTCATTTACAATTAAAGCTATAGATATATAAGTTATATATTACCAATCAAACATAAGAATATATCATCATACAATTTTATTTTTATATAAAATTTCATGTATATAAAAAGACGTTCCACATGGAACGTCTTAAGTTTTTTAAGAGAATATTATAACTATCTTCCCATATATACTAATAAAACAGATATATCACTAGGTGATACTCCACTTATTTTACTTGCTTGAGATATTGTAATAGGTTTTATTTTAGATAACTTTTCTCTAGTTTCAATAAATAATTATATAATATTAGAGTGTTTATAGTTTGAATATATAATTACATCCTCCAAATAATTAAGTTTATCAGTATTATTCTTTTCTCTCTCTCTAAATATCCCGAATAATTTAAATGTGTTTATAATTGTTCTATTATCTCTGCATCTATTACACGTTCATTTACAAATTAACCTACAGATTAATCAGTTAGATATTACCAATCAAAACCTAAGAATATATCATCATACAATTTTATTTTTATATAAAATTTCTTGTATAAAAAAAGACGTTCCACATGGAACGTCTTAAATTTTTAAAAGGATATTATAACTATCTTCCCATATAAACTAATAAAACGGATATATCACTTGGAGATACACCACTTATTCTACTTGCTTGAGATATGGTAATAGGTTTTATTTTAGATAGTTTCTCTCTAGCTTCAAATGATAATGATTTAACTTTAGAATAATTAAAAGTAGATGGAATAGGTACATTCTCTAAACGATTAAGTTTATCAGCATTATTCTTTTCCTTTTCTATATAGCCAGAATATTTTAAATGTATTTCTACTTGTTCTATTATTTCAGCGTCTATTGAGTTCTCTTCCATATATATATTCAATGATTCAATACCTATTAAATCATTAAATGATAATTGTGGACGTGCTGCAATTTTAAAAAGTTTAACCGTTTGATTAACTAAGGTTAAACCTTTAGCTTCTAAAATAGGATTTAAAACTTCTTTTTTGACACTTAAATTTGTGATGAAATCAATTAAATCTTTTGTTTTATCTCTTTTTTCAATTACACGATTCATCCTTTCCTCAGAAGCTAAACCAATAGCATATGATAAAGGAGTTAAACGTAAGTCTGCATTATCTTGACGTAATAAAGTTCTGTATTCAGCTCGAGAAGTAAACATTCTATATGGCTCTTCAGTTCCCTTTGTAATTAAATCATCAACCAAAACACCAATATAAGCCTCACTCCTTTTTAATATAAATGGTTCTTTATTTTGAGTTTTTAAAGCAGCGTTGATACCTGCCATTAATCCTTGAGCAGCTGCTTCTTCATAACCAGTTGTTCCGTTTATTTGCCCAGCAAAGAATAGATTATTAATCAATTTTGTTTCTAGTGAATGTTTTAATTGTGTTGGTGGAAAATAATCATACTCTATTGCATAACCATATCTAAAGAACTTTACATTTTCAAAACCTGGAATAGCACGTATTGCTTTGTCTTGAATATCTTCTGGTAAAGAAGTAGAAAAACCATTTACATATATTTCAACAGTTGTCCAACCCTCTGGTTCAACAAAAACCTGATGTCTGTCTTTTTCAGCAAAACGATTAATTTTGTCTTCAACAGATGGACAATATCTTGGTCCGGTTGATTTAATTCTACCATTAAACATTGGAGATCTATCAAAACCTTCTTTTAATAATTCATGAACTTCCGGATTTGTATACGTTAAATAACAAGAGCGTTGCTTTTGTAAAGGCTTTGTTGTTGGTAAATAAGAAAATTTTTCTGTTATTTCATCACCTGGTTGTTCTGTCATTTTAGAATAATCTAAAGATCTTCCATCAACTCTTGGAGGTGTTCCAGTTTTCATTCTTCCAGATTCAAATCCTTTAGCAACCAAATCTTCTGTTATTCCTGTAGAAGCACTTTCTCCTGCTCTACCACCACCAAAAGTTTTTTCACCAATATGAATTAAACCATTTAAAAAAGTACCTGCGGTAACAATTACTGTTTTCGCTTTAATTTCTAAACCTAAAGCCGTTTTTACACCAATAATTGTATCACCATCAAATAATAATCCATTTACAGAATCTTGATAAAAATCTAAATTTTCTGTTTGCTCCAACATTGTTCTCCAACATTCTGCAAATTGCATTCTGTCTGATTGTGCTCTTGGACTCCACATTGCAGGTCCTTTAGATTTATTTAGCATCTTAAACTGTATAGCAGTTTTATCTGTAACTACTCCACTATAACCACCTAAAGCATCAATTTCTCTTACTATTTGTCCTTTTGCAATTCCACCCATTGCTGGATTACAACTCATCTGAGCAATGTTTTGTAAATTCATTGTAATTAACAATGTTTTTGCTCCCATGTTTGCACTTCCTGCTGCAGCCTCACTTCCTGCATGACCACCTCCTACTACAATTACGTCGTATGTTGTTGTAAATAAACTCATCTTATCTTTTTAGTTTCACGTGAAACGTATGTTTAATTAAATAGAAAATGATTGTAAACATTCATCTTCTTTAGTTCTCATAATTTGTTTTTCTTCTTCACTTTTGTCTTTATATCCCATATAATGAAGTACTCCATGAATTAAAACTCTATTTAATTCTTGATCAAAAGTTACTTTAAAATCTTTAGCATTGTCAGCTACTCTTTCTATTGAAATAAAAATATCACCACCAACTAATTTTCCTAAAGTATAATCAAAACTAATTATATCTGTTAAAGTATCATGTTGTAAAAATTCTACATTTATTTTATGAAGGTAATCATCATCACAAAAAATATAATTTAATTCTCCTAATTCGTATGCTTCTTTTTCAATACAAGAAGAAATCCACTCTTGTGTTTTTTCTTCGTTTGTTAATTTAAATTCTGTCTCGTAATTAAATGCTATCATTTTAATGTATTTGTTTGTATAACAAATTCTTTTAATTTTTTACTATATCCTATATATCTAAAACTGTTTTTTAAAAAACAACTAGATTCTTTACTAATATCAATTGTTTCTTTTAGTTTTTCTCTATGCTTCTTTTTGTCTATTTGTTTATAAACTGTTTTAGTTAATTCTTTATCAAGTAAAATTCCATTTTGATCAACTAACATTTCAAAAAATCGATTTTCTTTATTGGTTGTAGCATTATTAAAATAATACTCCATTTGCGAGTTTGGACCAAAGCCTCCTGGAGCTCTCAACATTTGATTATGAAATTGCATTTGTTGATTAAAAAACCACCAATTATTATTGTAACTGTAGGTTTGATCTACATAATCTACTCTAATTATTAGAGTATTATGAACAGCTTTATTAACTGTTATTGTAGGTATATATTTATTTTTACCAGCATTTTTTAAAAACTTTTCTATTCCCTCAAAGGATTCATTTCCTTTAATTTTTGAATTTAAACTAGAATCTATAAGTATTGTATTTAATGTTTTTTTGTTAGTAATATCCGTAATTTTTATAACTCCTTCTTTTTTATTTAAACCTAAATAGAACAATTTATTTCCATAAAAAAAAGACCTATTTTTCTTAAAAAGCTTAACCTTATTGTAATTTTTAATATCAATTACTAATGGTTTTAGTATTGAATCTTTAATATTAATTTTAAGAACGGATGTTGTTTTTTTGTACTTATTGTATTTTGTAAAATAAATTTGATCATTTTTTAAATATGCATTAAGTGAATTTACAGATCCATTTTTAACATATTCATCAGTATTTATAGTACTTACAGCTTCATCCCTTAAAATAACTTTTATTTTATCATTGTACTTTTCAAAGTTATATTTAGAATTTATTTTTTTGTCAGATCCAATATATTGTTCACAAATGAGTTCATTTTTATGTTTGTAAAGAAGAACAGAACGATTTTTTTCTTTGAAAGAAGCCTCAAAATTTTTATGAGATGTTGCTTTCTCTTTTGAAAACGTATTTGTAATAAAATTAATATTTACTTTTTGTAAATACTCTTTTCCTTTTTTAGTATAACTGAATAGAATAGTTAGTATGTTTTTTTCTTTATGAAAAGATACAACACTATATAATTGATCATTTTCAATTACTTTTAATTCTTTAATCGTACTATTTTCAAAAGTATACGAATGAATACTATAGTTATTATTCTTCCTGTTTTTACTTAGTATTAAGTGAAACGATTTAGTATCAGAAATTTCTCCAGAAAAAGTATTTAAAACCTTAAATTCTTTGGGTAGTTTAATGGTATTATTTACAATAGTATTTGCGAAACATATAGACGTAAATAATGAAACTAAAACAAAAATAATTGTTTTATTCATTTGATTATCAGTATTTTGTGTTAATTTTTATTGATTAGTCTCTGGAATACTAAAGTATTCTTTCACCTTATTTTTATAATTTTGGCGCAAAGGTAATGATTGTCTGTTTAAAATCTCTGTTTGATTATAAAACAACTTCTTAAATTCTAATTGTTTAGCTTTATTTTCATTAAAGTTTGTAGTATTTGAATTTGCCTTACGTTTATTATCTCTTCCTTGCTCAAAAGTAGCTTTGTCAAGTTTTAATAATTCGTAATTAAGTTTTTGCATTTTATTTAAACTCTCTTGTGTAAAACCTTTATCAAGAATTTGTTTTTCCAATTCTTCCATTTGCTTTAAGGCTTTTTTTGCGTTACCATTTCCGCCACCACCTTCTTTTAAAGCGTCTTCTAATTGCTGACGAAGTTCTGTTTGTTGTTTATATATTTCATACAATTCGCCATTTAAATCTTCATTTTCACCTTGACCATTTTGTCCTTTTCCGCCTTGTTGCTCTCCATCTCCATTTTTAGGTTTCCCATTTTTACCTTTTTCACCATCTTTTCCTTCCTTTCCGTCTTTGCCATCTTTAGGTTTGCCATTTTCTCCCTTTTTTTGCATTCCTTCTTTCATTTTTTTCATCAAATCGCCTTGTTTTTGAATAATGTCTGGCAAACTAAATGATTCTCCACTCTTCCCTTTACCTTTTCCGCTTCCTGGTTTAGCGTTTTTCATTGCATCTAAGGTATTGCTTAACATATCTACTAATTCGTTCGTAGAAGTCATAATATAGCGTTGATTGGAAACTCCTGCATTAAATCTTGTTTCTGCAAAATTTTCTAAAGATTGATCTGTGTTGTAATAGATATCAGCCAAATGCTTTTGAACTTTAGAAGAAATTTTTGGAACACGGATAGATAAAACATACAAACTATCATCAATATGCTCAAAGTATGTTTTTAACTGGTATTGTTTTTTTAGATTTTTTCCATAATCAGGATGTGCTGATGTAATGCCTTTGAATTTGTCCATTAATTCTTCTTGATCAAAAGAAAAAGTAATTAAATTCTCTAAAACCTGGCGTAAATCTTCCATATTTTCTTCTTGCATTTCATCACTCATCATCTCCATAGATTTTTCCATTTTACTGGACATTTCTTTCATTTTATCTGAAGCTTTCTTTTGGTTTTTCTTAGCTTTTTGTGGTTTACTTTGTTCTAGATTTTCTTCTGCTTTTTCTAATTCTTCTTTTGTTTCCTTTTGCAGTTCATTCATTTTTGGAATTTCCATAGGATCTTTTAAAGCTTCATTATCCTTTTGCAAGTTTTTCATGTCTTCTTGCAATTTTTCAAAGTCTTTTTTAATTTCTTTTTGAGCTTCTTTTATGTTTTCTTTTGCTTTGTCGTCTTTATTTAATTCTCCTTTTTTATCTTCCTTTAAATCATCTTTTCCTTTTTCCTCTTCTTTTCCTTTTTGGTCCTGTTTTTCAGTTTCTTTTTTAGCTAAGTCATCTTGTTTTTTTGCTAATTCTTTCAGTTGATCAGCAATTTGACTTGTCTTTTGTTCCACATAAAAACGTTTTGCCATTTCTAGCACACGCTCCAAGCTACGTTCTTGTTGTTTATTTTGTTCAGCTAATTCTTTAGATTTTTTTAAAAGATCATCTTTATTAAGCTTTTCAGCCATTTTCTTAAGTTCATCTAATAATTTTTGTTCCTTTTCAAGTTTTTTCAGCTCTTCTATTCGCTTTTTTAAATCTTCTTTTTTTTCTTGTAAGCGCTCATTTTTTTCCTTCTTTTCATCAAAATTTTCTTGTAGTTTATTGGTTTGACGTTGCATCATTTTTTTATACTGCTGCTGACGATTAATAATGTTTTTAATCTTCTTTTGGTCATTCCAATTCATATTTTTTTTATTCTGTAAATCGAATTGAAGCTTCTTTAAATCTTGCTTATTTTTTTGTTGCTTTTCCATAGAGTTTTCAAGATTATTTATATAATCTCTTTGCTCTTTTAGTATTTGTTCCTTTTCTTCTTCTGCAGTAATTTGTTTGTAAGAAAACTTTTTACTGGTAGATTTTTTATTTCCATTAATGCCATCATTATCAAAAACCTGAAAGAAAATTTCATAATTAATACCTTCTTTTAATTCAATTCCTTCTGGAAACTGATAGAAAAAAGTTTGTATATTTTCTTTATTAATGCTGATGTTTTTAGTTTTTTGCAATTGCGGATTTTGTTGATCGTAATACACCAATTGTAGTTTTTGTAAACCATAATCATCAGAAATCTGACCAGCAAAAAATACTGGACCACGTGAAACACTATCTATGTTAGAACTTACACTAATATCAGGATGTTCATCATTAATAACACCAACAGAAAACTGAAGTTTTTCATAATATTTTAAGTGTTCATTTGAGGTGGCAATTTTATAAGAAAGATCATTTATAACCCGTTTTGAAAAGTCAAAATCATTTTTGCTTTTAGAGTTAAAATTTGTTCGTTTATTATTTTGAATGAAGGTAACAGTATCTGTTTTTAATGCTTTTACATTCCATTCAATTTTTGTTCCTTTTGGAACAGTAATATTTCTAGTGTTTGGAATATTTTCCGAAGCTTTTCTTAAATAACCAGGATATACCAAACGCATGGCAACATTTTGTATCGTTGGAGTTTCTATTAATTTAATGGTGTAATTTGGTGAAACAATACTGTTGGAACCAACATAAAATTCAATAGGAGTATTAATTTCTGAAAAAGTATAGGAAAAGAAGCCAGCGCCATTATTTTGTAAAAAATATTGCTGATTGTTATAATAAATTTTTGCTTCTTCTGGAATAACTTCTCCTTTAGCTTCCACATAAATAGTTAAAGATTCTCCTTGTATAACCTTTAAATTTTCTGCAGTTAATTGTAATAAAAAAGGCGCAGGTGGTGTATATGCTGTACTATGGTTTACAACACGATTTAAACTTTGTGTGAGTTTATTATTAAACCCTGTAAATAAAGTAATTAACCAAATAAAAATAGGAATTAATGCGTATTTTAAATATTTACCATTAGTATTAAAATTTACAGCATTGCTAAACTGAACTGGTTGTAAATCCTCAGATTTTTGGGCAATACTTGCTAGAAGTAAATCCGATTGATGATCACTATTTTTTAACTGAAGTATGTTTAACAGTTTGTCTTTAACCTCTGGAAAATGATTTCCAATAATTTTTGATGCATCTTCAGATGAAATTCCTTTTTGTAAACCAAACAACTTAAAAATAGGAAAACCTATAAAACGAACTAATAAAAAAAGTTCTATTAAAATAAATATCCAAAATAAAATGGTTCTTGCTGTTGGTTTTAACCATAAAAAATATTCAATAAAAAGTGTAAAGAAAAGATATAACACACCAAGCGTGATGAATAATATGACTCCTTTTATCAATTCATTTGTATAATATTTACGGCTAAACTGCTGTAATTTCTTTTCTATTTGTGTAAAATTTCCCATATCTGTTATGTAAAATTACGGAAATAACATTAGTTAGCTGATTTTTAGCTTCAGTAAAGTATAATTTAATCGCAGAGCCATAGCCAAGAGTTCAATTCCCCGATGCTTTTCCTGAAGTTATTTACTACTTTTTCAGGAAAAAAAGGGTTATGTATTTAATGCTGTATTGACAATGAAGAACTCAATACTTCTATGTTGGCTACGAGTACATTTATTAGATTTTTTATTTAGTTGAAGTATTATACAATTTACATTTATTTTTTTCGTGTTAAATCCGAATTCCTGTAGTGAGTTTTTTGCTCTAAGGAAAGCTCTTTTTATGCATTTCGACTTTATGGAGAAATCACATCCAGAGAAACGTGGAAAATGAATCGGATTTAGATGTTTTGAGAAGTAGTATGTGCTCACTCATATGCGATATCTCGGTTTTGCTCGACATGACGATATTGTCATTACGATCGGAATGTAATGAAGAGAAGTAATCTGTTAGTGTTAAGCAGATTGCTTCTTCCGTTCCTCCATCGCAATGACGTAAACAATAATTAAACACGAAATAGTTATATATAAATAGTATTATGTTCAATTAATATCATTTATAAAATACACTCATTTTTCCTTGTTCTTATTGGTAAATGAGATAATAGAAAGTATTAAAAAATAAAAAACTCATTATAGTTATATAATGAGTTTTTTACATATTCGGGGATTATTTAAATATAAATGGGGATTATATCTGTGTCAAAGGTAAATTTAATAATTGTTAATTCTCTTAACATTTGTTTATAAAGAAGTTTTTTTCTTTTAAATTTAACAAATAGTGGTTTTGATTAAATACATACTTTAAATTTCATCTAGTTTTTTTACAGTAAATTTATTTTGAGTATTTCCTGTATTCAAAGTAGATTTTGGTTCAAAAAGAAGCACCTTAACTTCTCCAATAGCTATTGGTTTATGATTTGTTTTTCTGGGAATAATTACAAATTCTCCAGAATTTATTTCTATAGTTTTATCATCTAATTTCATTAACAACTTGCCTTGTATAACAAAAAACATTTCATCTTCATTTTCATGTTGATGCATTACAAATTCATCTTTAAATTTTGCAACTTTTACAAATTGGTTATTTAATTCACCAACGATTTTAGGATTCCAAAAATCATTAAAAGAGTTAAATTTATCATTAAGATTTACTTTTTCTATTTCCATAAATGCTTTTAATTTTAAGTAATTTATTATATATGCAAAGTTCCATCTAAGACTAATTTTGCTTTACTTTTTAAAAGCATTCTTTTTGAATCTAGTAAAGTTACTTGCATAAATCCACTTCTTTCTGAACATTGGAATGAATTCATAGTTGTTTTATTTAGTTTATCAGCCCAATATTTTGCTAAAAAAGTATGTGTTCCACCAGTAACAGGATCTTCATTTGTTCCGCTCCAAGGCCAAAAATATCTCGATTCGAAATCGAAATTTTCTTTATTTGATAAACTGGTAACTAAAACACCATTAATATGCTTATGAGATTTATAAAGTGCTACAAAGTCTGGTTGTAAGTTTTGCAATGTTTCACATGAATCAATTTGTAAAACAAGAATATTTGTTTCTTCATTATAAACAACATTTTCAACTTCAGTTAAACCCAAAGCGTTTAATAATGCTAAAGGTGCAGCCGCTGGTTTTGTTTGATAAACTGGAAATTCCATTTTTATAAAACCACCTTCTTCTTTTTCTATTTTTAGGTTGATGTTTTCAGTAGTAATAAAATTTATTTTCTGAAGAGTATTGTCTTTTTCAAATAGAATTTTAGAACTTGCTAATGTTGCATGTCCACAAAGTGGGATTTCCATTTTTGGAGAAAAATAACGAATTGAATACGTGTGTTCGTCAGCTGTTTTTTTTATAAATGCAGTTTCAGATAATCCTAATTCCTTCGCAATAGAAAGCATTGTATCATTAGATAAATCAGATTCTAAAATACATACGCCAGCCGGATTTCCCTTAAAAGTTTCGTTGGTAAAAGAATCTACAATATAGGTTGGTATTTTTTTCATTTAGTTAGTTTTAGTAGTTATTGATAATGCTTTTTTAAACGATTTTACTGCTATGGTAATATCTTTACTAGTTGTAGCCCAAGAACAGATACTTACACGCATCACTTTTTTATCAAACCAAATAGAACCACCTAACCAACATTCCCTTAATTCTTGAATGTTTTTTAAAGTTTCTTCAGTAATCTCATCTGTTTCACAACGAACCAAAACTTGATTAAAAACAACATCATTTTCAACATAAAAACCATTTAATTTTACAATTTCATCAGCAAATTGTTTTGCTCTATAATGCATGGTTAATACCATTTCATCAACCCCTTTTTTACCTAAGTATTTTAAAATTGCCCAAAGTTCAATAATACGTGCTCTCCTAGACATTTCCGGAGTAAAAAACATTCCATCTCTTTGAGTACTTTCAATAATATAACTTCCAGACATGTGTAAAGCTGCTGTAATTGCTTCTTTATCTGCACACAAAATAATACCACAATCGTAAGGAGTATTTAAAGTTTTATGTCCATCAACAGCCCAAGAAGTTGCCAATTCCATTCCTTTGGTTAATTTTTTTAGTTTTTCAACTGCTCCGGCCCACAAACCAAAAGCACCATCTACATGAATCCAAGCATTTGCTTTTTTGGCGTTTTTACAAATAGTTTCAAAATCATCAAAAGCACCACTATTTACATTTCCAGCTTGTAAAATAACAATTGTATTTTGGTCTAATTCTGGAATTTCATCTGCAATAATTCTACCTTGATCATCAACATTTACAAAGTGTATATTATCTGTTCCTAAACCTAAAATACCAATTGCTTTCTTAACTGTTGAATGTGTTTGAACACTTGTAACTATTTTTATTTCATGAGAATTTCTAAGTCCTTTTTTATTGATATCCCAATTGTTTCTTTGTAAAATTCTGTATCTCGCAGCAGCTAAACCACATAAATTTGCAGCAGAAGTTCCACTTACAAATCCGGCTCCGGTATCTTCAGGTAAATTAAAAATATCAATCAACCATTTTTCTACAACAGCTTCTAGCTTACTTCCTATAGGAGAAAGTACATTCATTGCAGGAGCTTGATCCCAAAAAGTCCCTAAATTTTTTGCAGCCAAACCAACAGGCAAAGCACTTCCACAAACAAAACCAAAATAACGCCCGCCAAGTGTTGCAACAGTTGCTGGACTTCCATAGGTATTTAATTGTTCAATAACTTCTGTTGCATTTGTGGATGTTACTGGAAATTTTTCATCAAAAACCTCCAAGTTTTGAAGCGCTTTTTCTTTTGGATATACATTTCTATCAAAAACAGTATTTAAATATTCAAAAGAATATTCTTGAGTTTGTTTAAAAATTGATTTATCATCAATTTCTTGAAACATCTTTTCTTGTAGTTTTTCCATGTTTAAAACAATTTATAAATATAGATTTGTCGATTTGTTACTGTAAATTTTTTACAATTCTTTTTGTAATTGCTGAATATAATTTTCAATATTCTCTTCATTTCTTTTAAAATAGGTCCACTTCCCTAGCCTTGTAGCAGTAACAAAACCCACATTTTGTAATTGCGCCATGTATTGAGAAATTGTTGATTGCGATAAATCTGCTTTGTTTTTAATAAAAACAAGACAAACACCAAAATTAAAATGTCCTAATTCTTTGTGAGGAGGAAAATTTTTTTCAGGATCTTTTAACCAATGTAAAATATCTATTCTTACTTGGTTGGACAATGCTTTATTAATTTCAATTAAATTCATAGCTGTAAATATAATAAATCTATAATTACCGATTTGTTATTCCTATTAAAATCATTGGAATAAAAGATCTTTTTTAATTTTATATAATTATTTTTAATCACAGTAAATGGGTTAAGGTTTGATTTTATCAATACTTTCCTAAAATTTGTTACCAAATAAAAAAGCAATAATTTTTGTAAGGAATACTAGTCAGAAAAGACAAAGAAAAATAAAAACTAGAACAACATGAAACAACTATTTACACTATTATTATCATTTACAGCAATTGGTTTACTAGCGCAAAGTCCATGGACTAAGAAAAAGAATGAAGCGTATTTGCAACTATCTTTTACAACAATTCCAACATACAGCGAGCTTTTTGGAGATCCGGAATATAGTACAGAAAGAGAAATTAATGACAATACATTACAATTATATACAGAATACGGATTATCAGACAAAACAACATTATTGGTAAACTTACCTTTAAAAATGGTTTCATCAAATGATTTGGTAAATTCAACTGCAACATCTTTTACAACTGAAGATTCTTCAACGGCTTTAGGTAATATTCAATTAGGAGTAAAGCATAATTTCATAAACAAAAAATGGTTATTAACTGGGCAATTAAATGTTGAGTTTAATACAGGTAGCTATGAAGAACTTTCAGGTTTAAGAACAGGTTATGATGCAATTACAATAACACCTTTGATAATAACAGGTAGAGGTTTTAATAATTGGTATATCCAAGCATTTACAGGAGTAGATATTAGAACAAATGATTATAGTAGTGCTTTTAAATTAGGAGGAGAAGTTGGTTATAAAACATTGGATTGGTTATGGGTTGCAGGATTTTTAGATGGAGTTGCTTCTTTTCATAATGGAGAATTAGCACAACCAATTGAAAATATAGCTACTGGTTTGTATGTGAATAACCAAAGTTATGCAGCATTTGGATTAAAGTTTATTGGAGAAGTAAATGATAAATTAGGATTGAATTTAGGTTTAGGTGGTGCTTTTGGTGGAAGAAATGTAGCTAAAAGTCCAGCAATTTCATTTGGTGTTTTTTATAAAATGTAATATAGTAAAGCGTTTTAATGTTTTAGTTTTTTTAAATTAATGGATAAAAACATTTTAACGAAACTAAGTTACCATTCAACAGTATTAACAAGTCAGTTTATAGAATAACCTAAATAATAACTTAACCAACTAACTATCTTTACCATAAGTTTTTTCATAGAAATTTAAAGTAGTTAGTTTGATTAATTTTTTAAAGCTATTTATTATAAAATAGTAAGTAGCTTTTTTATTTAGTACATCCCCAAACCCCACATAATATCATTAAAAGTATATTTGAAAAAATATACTTTTTTTTTGGTTAAATATTCAAGTATTTAGGCTTCTGAGTGTAGTAATTAGAAGAATAAAAAAACAAAGCATATTACATTTTTAAATTTTCAAAAAGTTCCATTTTTTTTATGCCTTTATAAAAGTATATTTGTGCTTTCAAAAGGCTAAAAAATGTTAGAAAACGTACGCGTGCGATTTGCACCAAGTCCTACCGGACCTTTACATATTGGAGGAGTAAGAACTGCATTATTCAATTATTTATTTGCAAAAAAATATAACGGAACTTTTGTATTACGTATTGAAGATACTGATCAAACTCGTTATGTAGCAAATGCAGAACAATATATTATTGATGCTTTCAATTGGTGTGGAATTCCTTTTGATGAAGGACCAGGGAAAAATGAAAAATTTGGACCATATCGTCAATCTGAAAGAAAAGCATTGTATAAAGAATATGCTGATAATTTAATAGAAAAAGGTTGGGCATATTATGCTTTTGATACTTCTGAGCAGTTAGATGCACATAGAAAAGATCATGAAGAAAATAAAAAAACCTTTATTTACAATTGGCACAATAGAGCAAAAGGACGTTTGGTTAACTCGTTAGTTTTATCTGAAGAAGAGGTACAAAACAAAATTAATAATGGCGAAAATTATGTCATCCGTTTTAAAACTCCACAAGATGAAACTTTGATTTTACAAGATGAAATTCGTGGAACAATTAAAATTGATACGAATACTTTAGATGATAAAGTATTGTTTAAGTCAGATGGAATGCCAACATATCATTTAGCAAATATTGTAGATGATCATTTAATGGAAATTTCACATGTAATTCGTGGAGAAGAATGGTTACCTTCTATGCCATTACACGTTTTATTATACCAAGCTTTTGAATGGGAAGCTCCAAAATTTGCACATTTACCATTAATTTTAAAACCAGTTGGTAAAGGAAAATTAAGTAAACGTGATGGAGATAAATTAGGTTTTCCAGTATTTCCGTTAGAATATACAAATGAAAAAACAGGAGATGTTTCACGTGGATATAAAGAAGACGGTTATTTTAACGACGCTTTTATAAACATGTTAGCTTTATTAGGTTGGAATCCTGGAACGGAACAAGAAATATTTTCTTTAGAAGAATTGGTTGCTGCTTTTGATTTAAAAAGAGTGAGTAAATCTGGTGCAAAATTTAGTCCAGATAAAACCAAATGGTTTAACCAACAATATTTACAAACAAAATCTAATGAAGAATTAGCTGCTTTGTTTTTAGACATTATTCCAAATGAAACCAAGGAATCTTTTTCTAAAGAATACATAACAAAAGTAGTTTCGTTAATTAAAGAGCGTGCAGTTTTTGTTGCTGATTTTTGGGATTTATCGTATTTCTTTTTTGATAACCCAACAGAATACGATGCAAAAGCAACCAAAAAGCAGTGGAAAGAAACTACACCTGCTCTAATGGAAGAATTGGTTAATGTAATTGAAAAAATAGAAGATTTCAACATAGAAAATGCACAAACAGCAATTAAAGGTTGGATTACTTCTAAGGAAATTGGATTTGGAAAAGTTATGCAACCACTTCGTTTAAGTTTGGTGGGTAAATTAGCTGGACCAGATTTGTTTGATATCATGACAATGATTGGAAAAGAAAAGAGCTTAAAACGTATTAAAAATGCCATTTCAGCATTATCATAACATAATTAAAAGAATGCTACTCATTTTTATACTAATGAGTAGTGTTTTTTTACACAGCCAAATTGTTAATATAGAAAATCTTAGAAAAAAAAAAGATACTATTGGCTGGTCTGGTCATGTGTTATTAGAATTTAATTTACAAAAGAATAGAAACAGAATTTTAGCTTTTTCTAACCAACTGAGACTTCAATATAAAGGTAAAAAAAGCACTTGGTTTCTAATTAATGACATGGATTTTAAAGAAGTAAATGGTAGTGATATTGTAAACAATAGTACTCAGCATTTAAGATTCAGTCATACTATTACACCAAAAATTTCTTACGAAGCTTTTATTCAATCGCAATCGGATGAAATATCAGAAATTAAATTAAGAGCACTAGTAGGAACAGGGTTACGTTTTAATTTGCACAAATCTACAGTGTTTAACTTTTTTCTTGGAACTACAGTAATGTTTGAATATGAAGATTCTGTAGATGATATAAATGACAATATTCATAGAGACATTAGAAATAGTATTTATGCGTCTTTTAAATTAAAGTTAAAAGACAATATTTCAATAGTAAGTACTAATTATTACCAACCAAGAATGGATATGTTTTCTGATTTTAGAATTTTAAGTGAAACGTCACTATTATTTACAATAATAAAAAATTTAAAATTTACGACATCCTTTTCTTATTTATTTGATTCTTTTCCAGCAACAAATGCAGTAAAAGAACAGTTTGAGCTGTCTAACGGGTTGGTTTACTTTTTTTAATTGATATTGAAGAATGTTTTAAGAAATAAAAAAAGAGTTCAATGTTTACATTGAACTCTTTTTTTATAAGATTATTTGTTTTCTTTAATGCTGATTGTAATAGCATGATGTTGATGAAGAACCTCCGCCTCCGCCAGAGAAAATGCTATTAATTTTAAAAGAATACACCAATCCAAGAGATCCTTGAATGTGAGAACGCATACTTTCAAAAGATTCTAAAGAGTGTTTGTAATAAATTTGGGTATTAATACCTAATTTTTCACTAACCCAATAGGTTAAACCAGCTCCAACATTAAAGGTTGGTGTTATTTTAAAACTAGAGTCTGTAATACTTGTACCAACAAAAACATACGGATAAAAATTATCAGTAACATCAAAATGATAACGTAAAGAAGCATCCATAGAAAAATAGTTTGCAGAATTTTCTATAAATCCAATATCAATAGTATTAAAAGACATTGCGCCATCTAAAGACATATTATGTCCAATAGGCATTGTTAAATTTAAACGAGGAATTTGAAATAAATATTGATCGCCAATAAAAGCAACATCTTCATCACTAAATTTAACAGCACTAGCACTTATACCAATTTGCCACTCTTGATGTTTTGACTGCGCAAAAAGGCTTGAACAAAGTGTAATTATAACAATAAAAGTTATTTTTTTATAAAACATACTCAGGGGATTATTTTTGTTTTAAACTAAAAAATTACAGTTTTAGTATCTTGTAAATATACTAAATTGAATTTACTTTCTTAATTGCAGTAGTAAAACCCTCTAAATCATTGTTGTTCATTACCAGATGAATAGCTTCATCACAAACCTTTTCTACATTGTCTGTTGGTATGTGTAAAGCAACTGCAATTTTACGCATTAATAACATTTCATCTTTATTAATTTCGTTATCAGCAAAAACCATTTTAGTTAAACGGTATAATCTTTCAATACGCTCATCGTAACTTACAGGAGGATTTACTGGAAACTTTTCAGGATTCTTTAAAATCTTCTTGTATTCTTCTTCGCTAATGTTTAATCGCTTAGCAGCTTTATCTAAAAGTTTTTGTTCTTCTTCGGTAATAATAGCATCGGTTTGTGCAATTTTAACTACACTAGCAAAATGACCTATTTCTTGTTTATGTTTTCCGCTTGAATATAAATCAGATATCGACATATTTTTTTGTTTTTTTTTAATTGGTGTAAAAGTACTTAAACTTCTATTTGTTAGAAATGTTTTTAATAAAAAAGTCACAATTAATATTAAAAACACAGTTAAACAAATTACAAATTAATATTACAAAAAGCAAAAATATGTTTTGTAAATTGTTTAATTTAGTTATATTTGCATAATTAATCATAGCAAAAGAGAATAAAAAAGCTATTTATTCAAACAATTGTTGTGTTTTTAGGTTTTTGAAATTTTTACCATAGTACTTCTTTTAAAATTTCACCTAAGCTTTCAAGATTTTAGTATAGCAATACTATTTGACCTATTATTTTTTTAACTTAAAACGATATTTATGAATGCTTATGAATATGGGTTAAAGTATTTTAAAGTAAAATACCAACCCAAACCCAATTGTGTTGTTTTTAACAATAAACTTCACGTTCAAGGAGAAGAAGAAGAACATACATTAACAGATTACGAGCCTAGTATATTTAGTTACAAACAAGTTGCTTTGGTAAACGGAACTAATTATCAGCATATTTTAGAACCAAAACGATTGAATGCAGATGTAGTTGAGGATTACTTAATTCCAAATAACTATATAACCGTAACAGAAGGAAATACTGTAGTAGGAATAGGTACTGGTTTGGTAGCGGTATATAAATATGAAGATGAGTATTATGTTAAAACAGAATTTTCACCAACAGAATATTTAGATGAGGTTGCTATTGTTAATAGTACTTCCAAAAAAGGATCTTTAGTTCCTAAAATTTTTGGCTTAGCAGATATAAAGTTGAGAAAAATTTTAGAAGACGATTCTATTTCTTTGGTTTTCTTTTTTAATGAAGATGGAGCCGTTTTAGAAAATGCTTATAGCAGCATTACTACTATTGAAGCCAATGAGATTATTTTCTTTTTAGAAAAAGATAGTTTGTTTAATCCAGTATCTGTAATTAAAGTAAAATCTGGTAGCGGAATAGCAAAAGACAAAATATTACCATTTTCATCAATAGCTACATTAGCTCAATTAGTTGGTGTACATATTGAAGAAAAACACATAAAAAAAGTATTTGAGAATCATTTTAAAAATAAAAACAAAGAAGATGAATTTACAATTAATACTATTTTTTATGAAATGGGTGAGTTTGTATTAGAAATAACAGGTGCTGTTTTAAAAGGATTATTTGGTGATCCACTAATTATTATTGGAAGAGAACTATCAGCAGGACTTAAAATTGATAAAAAACGTTGGCAATATTACGATAAAGAGGGAAATATCAATAGTGAGTTTGCTCCTATTTTCCCAGGTTTTAAATCTTTTTTAGACAAAGATGAAAAATCAAATGAAGGCGAAACATTAGCCAGTAAATTAACAGAATTAAAAGAGACAGTAACCAATACTATTCAAAAAGTACCAAACAGCGATTTTAGAGCTTTTATTAAAGACAAATTATCGTTTGTTTTTAAAACATTAGATGCTTTGGAAGAAATGTACAAAAGCTTTATAAAATTAATTAATTCTAAAAGTCTGTTTATATTTTTAAACGCACTATTTCTAGGCGTTTATAATAGTATTGTAGAAGCAATTGGTGGTATAATTACCATTATTGGACATGTTATCAACATACCTTCTTACTTAGTAAAAGTAGACGACGCAAAAATAAGTCAAGCTGCAAATGTTGGAAGAGAAGTATTAGAAAATGTTACTGAAACATTTTTAAAACTCTTTTCTATAAAAAATATAAAAGCATTGTTTACAGGTTTTTTAAAAATAGGAGAAACCTTGTTAACAACAATGGCAAATCCAAATGAGGTATTGTCTAAAATAGCAGACGGCGTAAATTATACAGCCACAAAAGTAGATCGTATTGGATACGTAATTGGTTATGCTGTAGGTTTTATTATAGAAGAAGTACTAACAATTTTGGCAACAGGTGGTGCAAAAACAATTGCACAAGCGTTTAAATTAACCATAGAATCTTTAGCAACAGTATTAACAAAAACTAAAAACGCTGCTAAAATAGTAGTAAAAAAACCTGCGGATTTTATTAATGCTTTATCTGTTTTGTTTAAAAAACTAAAAGCTTTAGATGTTCAAAAATTAATGGATGAGTTTGTGGTTTGGATACAACAATTGTTAAAAACGACTAAGCAGTTGGCAACCGAAAAATACAATGAGTTATTTAATTTTTCTGAGAAATTTTGGCTTAGTAAATTTAAGCTAACACCAACAAGTTTTAAAGACGGTTTAGTAATTTTTTGTCCAACGCTAAAGTAGAAGCTATGAAAAATAAATTTAAAAAATTTCTCATAATATGGGAAAAGACTAAACAGAAAAAAAGAGAACTAAACCGAATTAAAAAACATCCTTTTTTTAAAATAAAAAAGCAAAGAAATACAAGCATAGTGTTGGGATGTCTAGGAGGTGGAATTAATTCACAAGGTAATAGGGTTATCACTTGGAATAGTGTTATTATATTCAATGAAACGAAAAAAATATCATTAAAAACATTTACAAAAAATTTATATAATGAGTGGAAGAAATCTGGTAAAACGCTAGAGGATTTTATGAATATTAAAGTTCAAAATTTCCCTAGTAAAATTAATAGTTTACTTACTAAGTTTAAATTATCGGTTAAACGAAATAAAACAACAATAGATTTTCTTAATGATCAAGGTACTGTTGTTTTTAGAGGTATTGAGAAGAATATTGAAAAATATCTTACATTTATCAATAAATCTGGAGCAGAAAGAAAGAAGTTAATTTCAGAAATGTATAAAAGAATAGATTCAAAACCTAATAAATATAATCCAAAAAATGCTGTAGAAAAGGGTTATGATGATATTCCGATTAGTAGGAAAGGAAAAGGAACTTCACCTGATTTTGATGGATTAGCTCATTATTTATACAATAATGACATAGCTTTTGGTAGAGTTAAGATAAAAGTTACTGGAAGTAGAGATAAAGATTTTGTACAGGCATTTGAGAAAATGAAAATTTTTGATTTTAAAACTCAAAAAAGTATTAAGGAAAAATATACTTGGCACCATTTAGATAATATTGATGAAAATTTGGAAGGTACTATGCAGTTGGTTTTAAGAGAAGTTCATGATGCAACAATTACCCATTTTGGTTCAGCAGGGCAGTTCCAAGATTTATTAGGAATAACAGAAAAATATTTATAATGATACAGTTTGAAAACACAAAAGAAGCAATTACAATTAATGATTTATTGAGTTTTGAGGTAAACTATAATGTAAAATTACCGGAGTCTTATAAATCTCATTTATTAAAATTTAACGGTGGTTATCCTTCCTCAGATATTTATTATGGAGACTTTAATTTACCTATTGATTCATTTTTGTCACTAAAAAATGGCAATCAAACAATAGAAAAATCATTAAAATCATTGGATCATGTTTTAAAGACAGGTGAGGTTCCTTTCGCAACAAGCACAAGTGGAACTATTTATATGAGTTTAAGCAGTAAGGATTATGGCTATATATATGTAGCCTTTTCTGATTGGGAACCAGAGCTTTTGTCTAAATCTTTTGATGAATTTATAGAGGAATTTCATGAAGGAGAAGTCTAAATTTTAAAAAATATGGTTAAGAAAAACACCATTTATCTAAATTTTCTTAGACCAAGACAGTCTACAAATATTTTTGTAGGCTGTTTTTTAGTTATAAATAGCATCATCTACCAAAAAAGGTAAATTTGATTTAGCAGATGCTGATGGCAATATTTTAGACACTAATTTAAGTGAATTAGAGGTTTCTAAAAGAATGGAAGTATATACCAAAGCTGCTAAAAAAGAAGGGATTTTGGTTGAGGAGTATTTGAGGCTTTTGGTAAAAAGTAAAAGAAACAAAAGATATAAATATAGTTGGTTACGGAACTTTGGTTTCAATTGATTACGATTTTACCAATAACAACGATGGAATAATGCTTCCATTAATTTTTGAATTATTAAAAGAGCTAGAAGATGTTTTATTAATAGATGATGAAGGAGACTGGATATATTTCCCTTCAGATACGCCAATAGATGAAGAAAAGGCTATGATAGAATTAGAACATCTGAGTATAAAAAAGGAGATGTTGTTTATTAGTGAATGATTTTAACAGTCCAATTTAGAAAAACTACTAGCGATTTCTCCACAAGGTGGAAATGGCTAAATTGAAATTTCCCTTTTTTTGTAGAAATAATATGTACAATTAAGTTTATTAAAATGACAGGAATTACAGTAATATCGAAAGAATACATTGATAAAGAAAAATTAGTTGATACAGCAAAAAAAATAGCTAATGAGTTAAAATTTGACGTTAGAACAGAAGATTTATATAGTAAACTAGATGATTTAAATTTTTATATAGATATAGACGAAGAAACTGCTTATTTCATTACATTTTGGGCTATAAAGGAGTCAGAGTTTAAAGAAGATAAATTAATAATAGATGGTAATGATTATTATATTTCCATAATTATAAATCATGATTCAGAAGCTTTACCCTATTTAAATAAGTTTTTAACTCAATTTTTAAAACTATATCCAGAAATGTTAGTTGGAGATGAATCCTTAAAAGATTTCTATTCAATAAAACAAATAGAAGAAAAAGTTAATTTACCAGAATGGTTATTGTTATAGCTTAAAAGAGGTTAAGAACATTATTCACCAAAAATCTAATTAAATTAAAACAGTCTGCATACTAAATTTGCAGACTGTTTTTTTATTAAAAACTCGCCATAACTAAAAATTAGTTTTTCTGATACTAATAAGCAATACTATAAGTAGAACTAATTTTAACGAGTTTATTTAAGTGGCGTTTAAAGGCTTTTTAAAATAGGTCTTTGTAATGCTTTGGTTGGAGTTTAAACACGAACTTAAAATACTTTTAAAAGCTGTTTTCTATGTTTATTTAAAAAGTATTTATACTTCTTATTGTAATTCAATTTACAATAGTTTTTATCACTTGCTTTTTTGCGGTTTATATATTTTTTAAAATAATTACTTCCTCATACGGAAATCCGTAAGAATGTACTTTGCCGAATGCATACTTTTGGGTTTACTAAAAATAAAGGTTACATTTAATAAGAAAAACCTATGAAGAATTTTAAAAAGCGAATACATAATTAAAAATATGGCAGAGTGTATAACTTGTGGAGAATACACAAAATTTAATGGTGGGCTTTGTTTTTCATGCTACAAAAAAGATGGAAATTCTAAGGATACTTTGGTTATTGAAAAAGAGTCTAAAAAAAAGGAAATAAAAAAATCAGAATCTAAAGAAAACCCTTGGATTTCTGGTGTTATAAAAGGTAGAATTGCCGAAACAATTGTTGAAGAGCTTTTTCGTTCACTTGGGTTTCAAGTATTCAGTTATGGAATGGAAAATTCTATACCTGGAATAAAGGATTTATTAAAAGGAGTTAGAGGAGATGTTTCTAAAAACATTCGACAAATGCCAGATTTTGTTGTTTTCAAAGACAATCAAGCGCATTTTATAGAAGTCAAATATCGAGCAAATGGTGAATTAAAATTAAAAGATATTAATAAATATGGTGATTATCCTTTTGAAAATGCTCTTTTTGTTCTTGTTACTAAAAAGCATATAAAATGTATTTCATACAAGGAATTACTAGATGGAAAAGAAATTACTTCAACTTCTCATAACTATTTAGGAAAGAGAAAAGAATTTAATACTGATAAAGATTTGATTATCGAATATTGTAGATATGCTGTAAAGTTTTTTGAAAATGTTTAGCATAATAATCAACAACCCACTTGTAAAAAGTTTACAGGGTTTTCCATTCAGTTTGTATTTATTAAATTAGTTTCCTTAAGATGTAGTAAATATCTCATTATACTGTATGAAAAATTGTTAGAAATTGATTTAAAATTTAACCGAAAAGATTTTGAAGAAGTCTATTTTGATAATAATCAAGGTAGTTACTTTAAAGAAGAAACCACTAATAAACATTTCAAAATTTTGTAATAGCAACTGTTGTTTTCTCCGCTACGGTCGAAATGACAATTTGTATTTTATTGTTTGTTGTTAACTTACAAGATGTGGTTTTGTCATAAGTTTGAAAAGACTTTGTTTGTCATGTCGAGAGTAATCGAGACATCACATCTGAGTAAGCATGTGTTTTTTGGTATGAATATTTGGGTGTGATTTCTCCGCTGCGGTCGAAATGACAAGTTGTATTTTATTGTTTGTTTTTGACTTACAGGATATGATATTTTCATAAGCTCTTAAAGGCTTTGTTTTTGTCATGTCGAGAGTAACCGAGACATCGCATCTGAGTAAGCAGATGTTTTTTAGTGTGAATATTTGGGTGTGATTTCTCCGCTGCGGTCGAAATGACTTTGTTTGTCATTGCGAGGCACGAAGCAATCTGTAAATCATTTAGTTTTGATTACAATTTTATAAACCAGTGAGGTTTTATATTATCTAAATTTTGCGTTAAGGATTGAGTGGTTTGTTTGAGCTCTTTTTGTAAAACATTTCTTTTACAAAAAAGCGAGTAGCGAAAGCCTGACCTGCAAGGAAACGCCCAAAAACATAATTTAATTTCGTTATTAAATAAACAGATTGCTTCACTTCACTGCGTTTCGTTCGCAATGACGAATATTTATTAAGTTGAGGATAAAAAAAGAGTTTCGTTATTAAATAAACAAATTGCTTCACTTCACTGCGTTTCGTTCGCAATGACGAAGATTTATTAATTCGATGATAAAAACAGAGTTTCATTATTTAATACACCGATTATTTCACTGCGTTTTGTTTGCAATAACGAATAAGATTGCTAAAAACCCGTTTGAATCAAAACTAAAACTATACAGTACAAATAATAATTTTACCTTTGCTTAAAATTATTACCGTTGAGCAAGCAAACGATTGTTAATCATTATTTAAAATCTGCTAAAACAACGCAGATTTTATCCGCCTTACAACACGATAAAAACCATTTTCAAATATCGAATTTGGTCGGATCGTCGTTGTCTTTTGTTATTTCTGAAACCTTTAAACAAGCCGATAAACCGTATTTGTTAGTTTTTAACGACAAAGAAGAAGCGGCGTATTACCTAAACGATTTAGAACAATTGTTGGGCGATAAAAACGTATTGTTTTATCCAGGTTCGTATCGCAGACCATACCAGATAGAAGAAACCGATAACGCCAATGTTTTATTACGTGCTGAGGTTTTAAACCGAATTAATTCGCGAAAAAAACCAGCGATTATTGTTACCTATCCTACTGCTCTATTTGAAAAAGTAGTGACGAAAAAAGAACTGGAAAAAAACACGTTAAAAATTGCGGTTGGCGAAAATGTGTCGCTAGATTTTATTAATGAAGTTTTATTCGAATACAAATTTAATCGTGTAGATTTTGTTACGGAAGCGGGAGAGTTTTCTGTTCGTGGTGGAATTATAGATGTATTTTCTTATTCGCACAACGAACCGTATAGAATTGAGTTTTTTGGAGATGAGGTAGATAGCATTCGTACGTTTGATGTAGAAACACAATTGTCTAACGAAAAGCTTACCAAAGTGAGCATTATGCCAAATGTAGAAAATAAAACCTTGGAAGAAAATAGGGAGAGTTTTTTAAAGTATATTTCGGCTAAAACGGTATTGTTTGTTAAAAATCAAGAAATATTAAAAGGAAATTTAGACAAGTTTTATCATAGAGCTTTGGTAGAATACGAGAAACTATCCAAAGAAGTAAAGCATTCAAAACCAGAAGAATTATTTTGTAATGGCGATTTAATTATGAATCAATTACAAGATTTTCCAGTGGCGTATTTTGGAAGTAAAAGTTCGGTTTCAGAAAAAAGTAGAAATGTAAAATTCAACATACGTTCACAACCTTCTTTTAACAAGCAATTCAATTTATTAATTGAAGATTTAAACGTACATCACGATAAAGGATATAGCAACTATATTTTTTGTGCGAATGAAAAACAAGCACAACGTTTTCATGATATTTTTGAAGATGCAGATGAAGAAGTACATTATGAAACAGTCGTTTCTCCTTTATTTGAAGGATTTATAGATGAAGATGAAAAGTTGGTTTGTTATACAGATCATCAAATTTTTGAACGTTATCATAAATTCCGATTAAAAAACGGATACGCCAAAAAGCAAAACATCACTTTAAAAGAATTAACCAATTTAGAAAAAGGCGATTATGTAACGCATATTGATCATGGAATTGGACGTTTTGCAGGTTTACAAAAAATAGATGTTGAAGGTAAAAAGCAAGAAGCAATTAAGTTAATTTATGGCGAACGCGATATTTTGTATGTAAGTATCCACTCGTTACATAAAATATCTAAATTCAACGGAAAAGACGGAAAAGCTCCTAAAATATATAAATTAGGTTCCGATGCTTGGAAAAAAGTTAAGCAAAAAACCAAAGCACGTGTTAAACATGTTGCGTTTAACTTAATTCAATTATACGCAAAAAGAAAACTTCAAAAAGGATTTGCTTTTGGTCCGGATACGAATATGCAACATGAGTTGGAAGCAAGTTTTTTGTTTGAAGACACACCAGATCAGTTTTCATCTACACAAGATGTAAAAGCAGATATGGAAAAAGAACAACCGATGGATCGTTTGGTTTGTGGAGATGTTGGTTTTGGAAAAACAGAAGTTGCTATTCGTGCCGCTTTTAAAGCTGTAGATAACGGAAAACAAGTAGCTGTTTTGGTACCAACCACTATCCTAGCCTTTCAACATTTTAAAACTTTTTCGGAACGATTAAAAGATTTTCCAGTAACGATAGATTATTTAAACCGATTTAGAACTACAAAGCAAAAAAACACGGTTTTAGAAGGTGTTACAGACGGAAGTATAGATATTGTTATAGGAACACATCAATTAACCAATAAACGCGTTAATTTTAAAGATTTAGGGCTTTTAATTATTGATGAAGAGCAAAAATTTGGTGTTGCTGTAAAAGACAAGTTAAAAACGATTAAGGAAAATGTAGATACGTTAACCTTAACGGCTACACCAATTCCGCGTACGTTGCAATTTAGTTTGATGGCAGCAAGAGATTTATCGGTAATAAAAACGGCGCCGCCAAACCGTCATCCTATTGAAACAAATGTGGTTCGTTTAAACGAAGAAACGATGCGAGATGCAATTTCGTATGAGATTTCCCGTGGCGGACAAGTATTTTTTATTCATAATAGAATAGAAAATATTAAAGAAGTTGCCGGCATGTTACAACGTTTGGTTCCAGATGCCAAAATAGGAATTGGTCACGGACAAATGGAAGGTAAAAAGTTAGAGGAATTGATGCTTGGTTTTATGAATGGGGAATTTGATGTATTGGTTTCTACTACAATTATTGAAAGTGGATTGGATGTACCAAATGCAAATACCATTTTTATAAACAACGCTAATAATTTCGGATTATCTGATCTACACCAAATGCGTGGACGTGTTGGTCGTTCTAATAAAAAGGCATTTTGTTATTTCATAACACCGCCATATCATATGATGACGGACGATGCGCGTAAGCGTATTACGGCTTTAGAAATGTTCTCGGAATTAGGAAGTGGCTTAAATATTGCAATGAAAGATTTGGAGATTCGTGGTGCTGGAGATTTGTTAGGTGGTGAACAAAGCGGATTTATGAATGATATTGGTTTTGATACGTATCAGAAAATTTTGGAAGAAGCTATTGTAGAGTTAAAAGAAAATGAATTTAAAGATTTATATCCTGTTGATGAAAATGAGCCAAAGGAATATGTAAAAGACGTAACTATTGATACCGATTTTGAGATCTTATTTCCAGATGATTATGTCAATTCAGTATCAGAGCGATTGAATTTATACAATAAATTGGGCGAATTAAACAATGAAGCTGATTTAGTAACGTTTGAAAGTGAAATTATAGATAGATTTGGAGAAATTCCAACGCAAGTTGTTGATCTTTTAGATAGTGTTCGCATCAAATGGTTAGCGAAAGAATTAGGTTTAGAGAAGATAATTCTAAAGAAAAAAAGAATGATTGGGTATTTTGTAGCGAATCAACAAAGTGATTTTTATCAAACCGACGCATTTTCTAGAATGTTAAAATACGTTCAAAAGAATCCGAAAAGTTGCGTTATGAAAGAAAAAGAAAGTAAAAAAGGCTTACGTTTATTAATCACTTTTATAAAAATTGATTCAGTAAACACAGCGTTAAAAGTATTGCAAAAGGTGTAATAAGTATATAACTAATAAGGTTGTCGATTTGTTAATAACTTCAAAGGGTTTGTTAATAAACAATGTTTTGATTTGTTAAATCATGTTGTTGTTGTTGTTGACACATAAATGTTTAAGCACAGTGTTTTAAGCTTAATTATTAGATATATTTGTTAAATGTTGAATTGCTTAATTGTTAAATGATGTCAAAGTTTATACATTATGATTTAGAATTGGTAAAGCCTGATTTTGGTTCTACTATTACCGATTTAATTATCGAGTTAGATTATTTAAGAAGAAAAGAATTGGGAGGTTCAACACATCCTAAAATATTTTTTCAATTAAAAAATATTTTCCATACGTTAGAAAGTATTGGTTCTGCTCGTATTGAAGGAAATAACACTACGATAACTGATTTTATAGAGAACAAATCTGAAAATGGTGAAATAGTAAATGAAAACATTTTAGAAATTCAAAATATTGAAAGATCAATGTCTTTTATAGATGAGCACATTGAAGATATTGAAATAAATAAAATTTTTATAAGTGAATTACATAAACATATAGTAAAAGATTTAACACCACCGCCAATTGGAGAAGGAGATAAAAGACCTGGTTTTTATAGAAATCACGATATAAGTATAACAAATGCATTACATAAGCCTCCTGCTCCATTTCAAATTGATGGATATATGGATGAGTTATTTAATTTTATATCAGAAAATCATCCACCTAAATATGACTTATTAAAAACGGCACTTGCTCATCACCGTTTTGTTTGGGTGCATCCTTTTGCTAATGGAAATGGAAGAACGGTACGTTTATTTACCTATGCAATGTTAGTTAAACAAGGTTTTAATGTAAATATGGGTAGAATAGTTAATCCTACTGCTGTTTTTTGTAATGATAGAGATTTGTATTACAAATATTTATCTAAAGCAGATACTGGCACGAAAAAAGGATTGATAACATGGTGTGAATATGTATTGAGCGGTTTAAAAACAGAAATTGAAAAAATAGATAAGTTATTAGATTATTCTTTTTTAAGTAAAAATATTTTATCAAAAGCAATTTTATATTCAAAAGAAAATGGACAAATAAATGATATTGAATTTCAGGTATTACAAATAGCAATAAAAAAACAAGTATTTCAAGCTTCGGATTTAAAAGCTATTTTTAAAGGAAAGCATAGTGCAGAAATATCAAGAAATCTTAAAAAATTAAAAGACAAAAATTTAATTATATCAGAAAAAGAAAATAGTAGAAAATATATTATAAGTTTCCAAAATAAGATTTTATTAAAAGGAATTATAAAAGCTTTAGATGAAAATGGTTTTCTGCCTATAATAAATGAATAAAATAAATGTTATTGCTTTGAGAAAAGCAATTTCTTAATTATAAAAATGGAAAAAATTACAATAACAAAAAGTATAATTTTTTATATACTATTCTTGGCAACTATAACTGTTAGTAGCCAAAAATTAACATTTAAAATACAAAACGACACCATTAATAAAAAGGTATATTTATCTAGTATTGATGATGAGGTGTTAAAATCAATTATAGAAAAAGAAAATAGTTTTGTTGTAGATTATTTAGGTTTTGATGAAGGATATTACCTGCTTAAAAAAGACGAAAATGTTGTGGTTTTATATTTAAAACCAACAGATGATATAACTATTTCTTTTGATAATGAAAATTTTTATAAATCATTAACTTTTACTGGAGAAGGAGCCTACATAAATACGTATTTACTAAATAAAAAATCCCATTTTATAAACAAAAAAGGGAAGGTAAATACCTATTATAAAAAGGAATTTTATGAAGGTGATGAAAACAAGTATTTAGATAAGCTAGATCGCTTGTATAAAGAAAATTATGGAACTCTTTTTTCCGGACAGCTTGATAAAAAGTTTGTAGATGAAGAAATGAAAAACCTTCAATATGCTTATTCTTTAGATTTATTAAAATACGAAGGAGCAAAAAAACACTACCAATATAAAGACAGTTTAGCTCCGTCTTCTTATTTCTTAGAGCCTTTAAATCATATTCATTTTCAAAATAATCAACTATACGAAAAGTATAATTCATATAAAGAACTAACCATTTTAAAATGGAAAAAAGATATTGAAAATGCTAAAGATTATGGCATGATGAATCAATTAATTAACGACATAAGAATACCAAGTTTAAAGCAAGGTGTTTTAGAAAGTTTGTATTATCTAATCAATACAAAAGAGGTTAATGCTAGAGATTATTACAGGTTAATAAAGCTTCATTCTCAGGATATAAAATTAGAAACGAAAGCCAAAGAAAAGTACGATGAGATAAGGCAAGTTGAGGCTGAAAAAAACTTATCTAAGTTTAAATTTAAAAATGCTAATGGAGAGCAAGAACAATTGGTAAAATATAAAGGAAAATACATCTTTATAAATTTTTGGACAAACCGTTGTAAAACTTGTGAAAAGCGTTTTAAAGACTTGGATAAACTACAAGCAAAATTTGAAGAAAAAAATATAGCTTTTGTATCAATTTCAATAGATAAAAAAGAACAATATGAAGACTGGTTAGTCCTTTTAAAAGAACAAAACATTCAAGGAAATCAATTGTTTTTAGACAGTCCAAAACTAAAGTTTATAAAAGCCTACAACATTACAGCTTTACCAAGCACAGTTATCATCTCTAAAAAAGGAGTTCCAACTGACATAGAAATTGAAAAAATTTCTTCTAAAAAAACACAAAAAATAATCGAAGCTTTATTAGAAGAATAATATGGCATCAATTTTCGGACATGCAGTTGTTGCAATTGGTTTAGGACATAGTTTTTCTAAAAACTTAAGAAGTTATAAATTCTGGATTTTAGGTATTTTATGCGCTATTCTTCCAGATGCTGATGTAATTGGTTTCAGTTTCCATATTAATTATAATAGTTTTTGGGGACATAGAGGTTTTTCGCATTCCATTGTGTTTGCAATTTTTTTAGGTTTTTTAATAACATTATTATTTTACAGCAAACTATTTTTTACAAAAACAGGACTTTTATATAGTTTGTTTTTTGCTGCATGTACTATTTCTCATGGTGTTTTAGATGCATTAACAACTGGCGGATTAGGTGTTGCTTTTTTCTCTCCTTTTAATGATACTCGTTATTTTTTTCCATGGAGGCCAATACAGGTTTCTCCAATTGGTGTAGCACGTTTTTTTGGAGAAAAAGGAATACGTGTATTAAAAAGTGAACTTATTTGGATTGGTATTCCTAGTTTTTTGTATGTAATAAGCTGTATTTTTGTGAAACGATTTAGTAGCAAAAACAAGTAATTTTTACAGGTTTTATATACTATCAATTTTTATAAAAATACCATGGAAAACAATCATATTAAAAATGTATTAGGATTATTATTATCTGCTTTTTTAGTAAGCACATCTGGTGCTTTGGGTAGGTATATTGCTATGCCATCTGAAGTTATTATTTGGTTTCGTGCAGCATTAGCCATGGTTTTTCTATTCATTTTTTGTAAGATTAGAAAAGATAGTATTCAATTAAAATCAAAAAAACACTTGGTTCCGTTTATAGTTGGCGGAATTTTTATGGGCGCACATTGGGTTACTTATTTTTATGCTTTAAAAATGGCCAATGTGGCTATTGGTATGCTGTCTTTATACACATTTCCAGTAATGGTTGCTTTTTTAGAACCTTTGTTTCTAAAGCTAAAATTCGATCCAATGAATATTGTTTTGGCAATATTAGTATTGTTAGGTGTTTACGTCTTATCGCCAGAATTTAATATAGAAAGTACCACAGTTCAAGGAGTTTTATTTGGGTTGTTATCTGCGTTATGTTATACTATAAGAATTTTAATTTTAAAACAATATGTAACGCAATACAATGGTATTGTACTTATGTTTTATCAAACAGTTGTTATTACCGTTTGTTTAAGTCCAGTTTTGTTTTTTATGGATAGTTCTGGTATACAAACACAATGGCCTTATATTGTAGTATTAGCCTTTGTAACGACAGCAATCGGACACAGTTTAATGGTACATTCATTACAATTCTTTTCTGCGTCTACAACAAGTATAATTAGTAGCGCACAACCAATTTTTGGTATAATTATCGCGTTTTTATTTTTAAATGAAATCCCAACAATAAATACCTACGTTGGTGGAGGTTTAATTTTAGCAACAGTTCTTATAGAAAGTGTTAGAAGCAAAAAATAGTTTTAGTTCTTATAGTTAATTTTTTGGGCGTTACCTAAAGGTCGGGCTTTCCGTTATATCTTTTTATTTTTTTAATGATAAAAATAAAAAGGATGCCACTTCAATCCCTAACGCGAATACAATTAAGCAATGTTAGTTCAAGTATTAAAAAAAAATAACGTTATAAAATTTTACTTTGGTTTTAGTCAGTAGCGGGTATCGAGAACAATGAGATCTGTTTTTCTTTTATAAAAAGTATATTATTTAATATTTTACCTTTTTTTTTGGAACACATATTGTTATGAATCAGAGTCTAAACAAATAACTATGAAAAACTATAAAATTAGTATTCCAAAGCCATGCCATGAAGATTGGAACAAAATGACCACCAATGAAAAAGGAAGATTCTGTGGTTCTTGTGCAAAAACAGTAGTAGATTTTACAGAAAAATCAGCAAAAGAAATCCAAGAATTTTTCACTGAAAATAAAGGAAAACGTATTTGCGGACATTTTAAAAGAAAGCAATTAGATAGTATTGTTATTCAAATTCCAGAAACAACATTTGTAACACAGCTTTCATTTCAAAAACTATTTCTCTTAGCGCTGTTATTTGTAATGGGAACAACATTGTTTAGTTGTAAAACCGATGAAGGAAAGAAACAAAAAATAGAAAAAGTAGAATTGATAGATACTATTATAAAAACTCAAAAAGTATTAGATACAATAAAGGTTGACACAATAATAAAAGCAAAAATAAATATTCCACCACCACCAAAACCTTTGCCTGTTATCAAAGAAGAACATACCACAATGGGATTACCAATAGCAGCCGAACCAGCAACACTTTGTAAGAATGATAGTATAGTTGAAGTGGTAGAAATAATGGGAGATATTTCGCATGTAGAAGACGGAGAAGTTGTTTTTGAAGAGATACAGCCTTATTCTTTTAACATCGTTGAAATTCCACCAAAATTTAAAGACACAACATCAAAAAATAAAGAAGAAGCAAAAATTGTTTTTCACAAAAAAATGAATGCTTTTGTAACTAAAAACTTTGATACAAATTTAACGACTTGTTTGGGGCTCGATAAAAAAAAATACAGAATCCTTGCCCGATTTATTATCGATGCTACTGGAAATATTTCTGATATAAAAGTAAGAGCACCACATTTAAAACTACAAGAACATACAAAAGAGCTTTTACAAAAGCTACCACAATTTATTCCTGGACAACAAAATGGTAAAAATGTAAGTGTTCGTTACGTATTACCAATAAGTTTTGTTGTTGAATAATCTAAAAGCACAATTTTTTAAAAAAAACATTCCTAATTATGGGAATCCATAAAGAAACCTCAAAAAAACAATGTAAATTTAAGTGCTAAAACAATTGATAATCAAATAAATAAAAAATTTAATCTAAAAGTAAGTTTTAAAAAAATTAAAAATTGATACCAGTTTTACTATTTAATTTCAATGAACAAAAACATTTTATTTTTAAGTAATTATGGTAATTATATTAAAAAGAAAGTCATGAATTTGTAAGTAAAACCAAACCTATTACAAATGTTTTAGTATTGTACAAAAGGAGTTTTAATAATAACTAACGACACGCAATTATGAAAAACATTTTAAAAATTTTACTAATAGTAACAATAGTATTTGGGTTTTATTCATGTACTAGTGATGACGAAGTAGTAATTGAAAATAAAATTATCAATTTACAGGAAATTGACAACGGAGAAGTTATTTAATAATCAAAATATTTATAATACCCCCGAGACTATGCAAAGCGAAAGCTTTATTTTAACGAAATTATCTTTTTCAGTCAACAAAGAGATAATTTCGTTTTTTTATACAACTTATTTTGTTTTTCTTTCATCAAGTTTAAGTAGCTTAATAAGATTCCAAAACCCATTCCAACTACAACTTTGATCTTTCATTGTAAAAATTTCACCAGATTGCTTGTTATAAAGGTTATATTCATCTTTAGATGAGCACAAACCGTTATGATTACTTTTTAATTCAATTTCAAATTCTCTAATTAATTTATATTGTTTGTTAGATAATTCTATAACATCTTGATCATAAAATAGAATCATGTTATTTTGAGTCTTCTTTAATCTTATTTCCTCTTTAGTATTATGAAAACAGCCTTGAGATTCAAAAGATAAACTTAAAATTTCTCCATATTTCATTTCATCTAAAAGTAAAATATTATCGTTTTTTTTATAATCTATTTTGTCAATACAAAGAGTTACTACCTTTTGTTTGTGATCAGTGATCCTAAAATTAATTTTTTCATATTTGTTGAATATAGATTTATATATTATTTCATAGTCTCCATAATATAGTTCACTAACTTCTACTCCATTTTTATCGTAAGAAAATGTTTTAATTTCTATGTTGTTTTTTAATAATACAAATTCTTTTAAGTCTAGCATCTGTTTATTATCATATTTACAACTGCTAATTACAACTTTTATAGCGCCATCCTTTTTTGGATTATGTCCACATGAAGATATTAGTAAAAAAAGGAAAGTGTAAAATGTAAAATATTTCATTTATAAGTTGCTATAAAGTATTAATGCGTAGTAACATCTTCATAATTTCTTTTTACAAACTCAAGCGCATTTTCTAAAATTTCGCCCATATTTTTACTTTTTTTGAAATTGATGTCTTTGGTAAAACCATACACTTGATTTTTAAGCAATTCTATATTCTCGTTGTTAGAAATAGTGTCATTTTTCATACAAAAAACCAATTCATTAACGCGGTCTTCCGAAGATAAAATTCGTTTCGCTACAATAGAACGCTCTTCTAATTTATACTGCTCAATAGAATTGGTGAGTAATTTGTCGGTTACTAATTTTACCATTGGAAAGTTCTCTTTAAAAAACTGCGGATAGTATACTTTAAATTTCCCTTCAAAACATTGCTGATCAAAGTCAATTCCACGTATTTTATACACTACTTGATCAAAATCATGAGTAGGTACAATTACATAGTTGTACGAGCGCATATCACCTAATAAACGAATCATACAACGTTCGTTAAATTTTACAAACTCTTTAGCAATTTCTGCTTTTTCAGCTTCGGTACATTTGGGTAAAATATCTTTAATAAAAGTGTCTCCAGGTATTCCTGCAATATGTTCTTCAATTAACGTGTCTTCATATACCAAAAAGTTGAGGTTGTATGGAGAAAGTATGTGTTCCAATTCTAAACCATAAACACGAGAAGCATCGGTTTTTTTAACGTAAAAATACGTGTAGTTATCATTTAAAATATTACGAACTTTTACTCGAAATGGCTTTGAGTTACCAAACGTACAATAGTCAATAGCGTCAATATTTAAATACTGAATGTTATCTTCATTTCCGTTGGAGTGTAAAATGTTGTAAACTTTTTTTAAGCTTAAATCAATTTCTTGTCGTTCAAATTCAGAATAATAAACACGTATCCAAAGCGTGTCTTCATCATTTTTATCGTACAAATTTATAGAGCCTTGGAAACGTAATAAATCATCATAAAAAACAGGTATTTTTATACTTCTACTATGTTCTATTAAATATTCTTCTAAAAACTGATTAATAGGATAAGCAGGTTTTTTTTTAGACATTAATTTTTCGTCGGAGGCCATAAAATTATTTTTAATACTTTAAATACAATTCAAAAATCGTTATAATTTACGAAATAGATTTTCTAAATTTCAAATAGTTTTCCAGGAAGTGGTTTTATGCAGCCTTTTAATTCCATTTGTAATAAAATAGACGAAAGTTGATAGGTTGGTATTTTACAATCCATAGCAATAACATCTAACAATTGTTTTCCGTTTTGTTGCAAATAGGTATGTATTTTTTGTTCCGTTTCGTTTAACTGAATAAACAATTGTGTTTGTTTAACCGTTTCTTTTTTTTGGATGTCCCAATTCAGCATTTTTACAATATCTTCAGATGAATTTAGTAAATGTGCTTGGTTGTTTTTAATTAAATTATTACAGCCTTTGCTAAATACATCAGTAACTCTTCCTGGCAATGCAAAAACATCTTTATTATATGAGTTAGCAATATCAGCAGTTACTAAAGAGCCTCCTTTTGCCGCAGATTCTATAACAATTGTTGCTTCAGACATTCCAGCTACTACTCTATTCCTTTTTAAAAAATTTTCACGTAATGGTTTTTCATCATGCCAAAACTCTGTAAAAAATCCACCGTTTTCAATAACATCTCTCATGTGTTTTTTGTGAACTTTGGGATAAATTTCATCCAAACCATGTGCAAATACGCCAATAGTTTGTAAGTTGTTTTTTATAGCAGCCTTGTGCGCACAAATGTCTACACCATAAGCAAAACCACTAACAATAACAGGGTTGTGTTTGGCTAAATCTTCAATTAATTCATTACAAAAATCGCGTCCATAAGCGGTGATGTTTCTTGTACCAACAATAGAAATTATTTTTTGATTTTTTATATTGATATTTCCATCAGTAAATAATAAAATAGGACTGTCAATACAGTGTTTCAATTTATCAGGATAAGAATCGTCTAAAAAATAAGTGTAATCAATATTATTTTTTTCAATAAATTGAAGTTCTCGCTCTGCTTTTTTTAAAGGAGAAGTATCCAATAAATTTTTAACTAATAACTCCCCTATTCCATCAATTTTTAATAGTGAAGATTTTGTTTCCTTAAACACATTTTTAGCACTTCCTAAAGTTGAAATGAGCTTTTTGGCCATAACATCACCAATTTTTGGCGTGGCTTGCAAGCGCAAAACCGCCAATAATTCATCTATATTCATTTGCAATTTTTTGAAAATCAATATACAAAATATTTGTTGATAACAATTGTGTAAAATAGTTGTAAAAATGTACAAAAAAGCTAACTTTGTTTGTATGAAGTTAGCAAACTATATTAACGATTTACTATATAGATACGATTGTGTAATTGTACCAAATTTTGGAGGTTTTATAACCAATAAAATAGGTGCGTCAATAAGTGATACGCACACATTTTCGCCACCAACGAAACAAATTAGTTTTAATGCTAATTTGAAACACAATGATGGTTTATTAGCCAATTATGTTGCTTCTATTGAAAACATATCATTTGAAAAAGCTACTACATTTATTAATACAGTAGTTTTAAAATGGCAAGATGAAATAGAAGATAATTCTATTGAAATTTCAGATGTTGGAGTGTTAACTTTAAATGAAGAGAAACAAATAGTTTTTGAACCAAATACAACTTCAAACTTCTTAACAGAATCGTTTGGTTTATCAACAATTACTGCTTCGGCAACAGAACGTTTTAAAGAGCAAGTAATTCCTTTAATACCTGTTAATGAAGCTCCTGTTGAAGAAACAGCAAGAAGAACAATGCCTGCATTTATAAAAGTAGCCGCAGCTGCAGCTATTTTATTAACTGTTGGAACTCTTGGTTTTAACGAATATAACAAAACACAAGAAGCTACTAAATTCGCTAAGCAACAAGAAAAAGTAGAGCAAAAAATACAATCGGCAACTTTTGTTATTGATAGTCCATTACCTACAATTAATTTAAATGCTTCTAAAGCAAATACAAAAGATTTTCATGTTGTTGCTGGAGCTTTTCAGTTAACTAAAAATGCGCAGAAGAAAGTAAATCAATTGATTAACCAAGGTTATAATGCACGTGTTTTAGGTGTAAATAAATGGGGATTAACGCAAGTGTCTTTTGATAGTTATGAAACTAAACAAGAAGCTAGGATTGCTTTAGAAAGTATTAAAGAAATTGGTTTTGAAGATGCTTGGTTGTTAGTTAAAAACTTCAATTAGGTACAAACCTATAACAAAACTTCTTGAAGAAGGATTGTATATCTTTGCAGAAAAATTTATTGATGGTAGCAAAAACGCCTAAAGAATCATTAACTGTACTTACCGATCTTGTTTTACCTGGTGAAACAAATTATTTAGATAATCTTTTTGGTGGAGAATTATTAGCAAGAATGGATAGAGCTTGTAGTATTGCTGCAAGAAGACATTCGCGTAGAATTGTTGTTACTGCTTCTGTAAATCATGTTTCCTTTACAAAATCTGTACCTGTTGGTAGTGTAGTTACTGTAGAAGCTAAAGTTTCAAGAGCTTTTAGATCTTCTATGGAAATTTATGTAGATGTTTGGATTGAAGATCGTCAGTCTGGAGAAAGAACTCAAGTAAATGAAGGTATTTATACCTTTGTAGCTGTGGATGAAACCGGAAAACCTGTACCAATTGCACCAGTAATACCAGAGACAGATTTAGAAAAAACACGTTTTGAAGGTGCTTTGCGTAGAAAGCAATTAAGCTTAATCTTAGCAGGAAAATTAGCTCCAAAAGATGCTACAGAATTAAAAGCATTGTTTTTTGATTAATTAAAATAACAAACATTTTCTATTTTAATCGCAGGGCGACAGACAAGGATTTAATTAGCAGACGTTTGCCTCGAGAATATTTGCGAAGATAAAGTTATTTTTTAATAGCTTTATTTTGTTTCGTAATATCATCTATTTCACCGTTTTCAGATAGGAGAATCGCTATGGATCTTGTTTTTTCGAATTGAGAGAAAACGATAATCATAATTACGGTAAATAATACAGATAAAATCATACCAGTAATTCCCCAAATTTGTCCCCAAATAGCTAGTGATAAAATGGTTACTAACGGGCTGACATTTAAAGACTTACCAAACAGTCGAGGTTCTATTAGGTTTCCAACAATTACTTGTACTAAACCAACAGCAATTAACACAATTAAAAAAGGAGTTAATTCTCCAAACTGAATTAAACAAAATATTGCTGGAAAAGCAGTTGCTATTAATGAACCAATAGTTGGTATATAATTTAATAAGAAGATTAAAAACGCCCAAAACGGAGCACTATCTACACCAACAAAAAATAAAATTAAGTAGCTTAAAACACCTGTAAGAATGCTTACGTATGTTTTTAGACGTAAGTAATTAGAAATTGAAAACTCAATTTTTTCTAAAATACTATTCATGCTATCATAAGACTGTTTTGTTGGAAATATTTTACTTATCTTTTTTATCAAACTGCTTTCTTCTAAAAAGATAAATAAAGCATAAATAAGAATCATAAAAGTATCTCCTAAAATACCGCTTACACCATTTGCAATTTCACCAAGAACAGAACCATAGTTAAAATCTCCAACAACAGATTTGATAGAAGTAACAACGTCTACATGGAAATAACCAGATAGATTTTTTATAATATTTTCTACGTTAGGTTCGTATTCGCTATACGAAGTGGTAAGATCAGTAATACTATTGGTAATAATTTCCGAAATAAAACCAAAAGCCAAAATAATTATGGTAAATACCAAAATATTACTCAACCATTTTGGTATAAATCGTTTTGCAAATGGAAGTTTATATATTGTTTTGCGTATTTCCCTCGTTAAAAACCAAAATATTAAAGCAAAAATAAACGGAATTAAAATTCCTTTTCCAACAACCAAAATAGCAATAATGGCAGCTGTAATGACAATAAAATTAGTTGCGTTTTTCATTATTTATTTGCAATCCAATCAGATGGATTTAATGGATTGGTGTTTTTGTATAAAATAAAAATAAGATTACTTTTTCCGGTAACTTTATCTGTAAAAATTTGCCCTAAAACAGTACCTGTTTTTACAACATCTCCTTTTTTAACGTAAATTTCTTTTAAGTTATTATACGCAGTAATATAATCTCCATGTTGTATTAGAACAGATTTTCTTCCTTTTGATAAAAGCTGAATAGCTAATACCTTACCGTTAAAAACACTTTTGGCTTTGTCTCCTTTTTTTCCTCTAATATGCAATCCAGTACTATTAATACTAATTCCTTTAAAAGTAGGATGAGGTTGTACACCAAATTTTCTAGTAATTAATCCGTTTAGTGGCCAAGGCAAACGCCCTTTGTTTTGTTCAAAGTTTGCTTTTAACGATTTTTCAGCAGCATTTAATAAAAGTTCATCTTTTTTAGCCTTTCCTTTTTTTGCTTTATTGGCTTTTGCAATAGCGGCTCTAATTATTTTATCTAATTTTTTAGCGACTCTTTTTTCTTCTTTTATTTTATCTTGAAGCTGTTTTTTGTACTTACTTTCTTGCTTTTTTATTTGAGAAACTAAATCTTCTTGATTTTTTTTATCTCCTTCAATATAATCTTGTTGCTTTTTTTCTTGACCAATTAAACGTTTTTTCTCGTCTTTTTTTTTGGTTAAAGAATCGTTAGATTTTTCAATAAGATTGGTTTGAGTAATAATTTTTTCACCTTGTTTTTTACGGAAATCTTTATATTGCTCAATGTATTTTATCCTTTTATAAGCCTGATAAAAGCTCTCAGAAGATAATAAAAACATGGTTTTACTTTGATGTGATTTACTTTTATAGGATTTAAAAACCATATCAGCATAATCAGCTTTTAAAGCAGTTAAGTTTTTGTTGTAACTAGTTATTTTTTTTTCGTTTTGTTTAATTTCTTTAGAAAGCTCTTTTATTTCTAATTCAATAGTTTCTATTAAGCGTTCACGAACTGTAATTTTTTGATTAATATCCTTTAGATCATCTAAAGCGTTACTTTTTTTCTTTTCTGTTTTAAATAATAATGTATTTACTTTTTCTATCTCTCTATTTAGCTTTTTTCTACGGTTTTCTAGCTCTTTTCTTGTTTGGCTAAACCCAACAAAACTAAAGCTGATAAAAAGCAGTAAAAAAGTGTAAAAAAGATGTTTTTTCATTATAGTTTAATTTCTTTATATCCAGTTGGGATTTTAAAAGGTGTGCTAATTTCTTTGTCAAATTCAACAGAACGAACAACCATATTTATATTGGTAAATGTTTTGGCGTCTTTTGCTTTTATTTTTATGCTTTGAGGAAACAAAGTATTGTTTGTTTTCTTATAAGCAGGATAAATAATATCTAATCGTTGGTTTTTTGTTTCGTTAACTAACGATTGTTGATTTAATTTAAAATGATTAGGATTTAACCAGTAAAATAATTTAAAAACTTCCGATTGTTTTTTTGGTGATAGAATGTACGCTTTTTCATCCACATTTGCTATATGTTTTTCAGATTTTAAATCAAACAAAGCTTGTCCTAATAACATATTTTGTAGCTGTTGAAAATTAATTTCTGTACCTAATATTTTCTTCAATATAGAAAAATCACCTTCAATATAGTTTTTCATATAAGGCGAATAAAAACTCACTTTATTTGGTGTTATTTTAGCTTTAAAAACCGTAATTATTTTAGAGCCTTTTAGCCAAATAACTTCGTCTTTTTTAATTCTCATTTTAACAGAGAAATCAACATCTTGTTTTTTGTTTTTAAAACCAATCTTTAATTTCGCATCAACAGTTTTTCTGTCAAAATGATTGGCAACATGTTTTTTTGCTAACTTTTTTGCAGCTATTTTTTTTAATCCCAGAGAAGTGTCTGTTACTGTTTTGCTTGACTTACAAGAGGCAAAAACAATAAGAAAAATAAGAATATATTTGGTGAATTTCATTTATAATTTCTTTTGATATTTGGTAACGTTTTTAGTATCTCCTAATCCTTTATATGCAGTAATTAGTTCTTTGTAAAAACTTTTTTCCATGGTTTCGTTGTCTATAACAAAATCAATACCATTTTGTAAACTTTCTGTAGCTTTTTTGTGTTTTTTGTCTTTATTTAACGCTTTTCCATTCATTAAATAAACAAACGGTTGTGCAGGAAACAATTGCAATCCCTTGTTGCTATACTTTAAAAGTTCAGGGTTGTTTTTTTTATCTAGTTGATGCAATAATTTTTCTAAGGTTGTAAATGAATTTTCCTTTTCAAATTGTTCTTTAATTGTTCCTTTATTTTCTGTTGTTTTTGTTTTATTTTGATAGCTGTTTTCAATATTATTTAACAACGTTAATCGATTTTGAATTCTACGAAGTCTTGCGTTTAACATTTTAGCTTCTGCTAGTTCAGACAAAACTTTTTTAGCCGATTCAGTATCGTTATTTTGTAAGTGCAAATACACTATTTGACGTTTTTTCTTTGGATGATTTTCTGCAATTTTTTGTTGAATTACAATTGCTTCACTATAATTTTTTTGTTTTTTATACACAGCAACAGCATGTTCTAAAAGCCAAAGATTATTAGGTGCTAATTGCAACGCTTCGTTGATGTAAGCAAGTGCTTGAGGTGTTTTATTTAATTTTAAGTAGTTTTTAGAAAGTTCAAACAAAACAGAAGTGTTACTAGGCATAATAACATTACATTCTTCTAAATTTTCAATTGCTTTCTGATGATTATTGATAGCTTTTTGAGTAATTGCCGCAAAAAAGTATTCTTGAAACTTTAGGTTTTGAGTTTCTGGTATGCTGTCTTGACAAAAAATAGGGCAAGACAAAAGAATCAAGACAAGTAAAATACCTGTCTTGATTTTTAAAGTAGCTGTAAAAGCTTTATTATGTAAGTTCTGTATAATCACCAATGCTTACAGATGTATAGTTACCATTATATTTTGCATGATTTCCAATCATTGCATTATCTAAAGTTGCATTAGAAATAGTAACGTTTGTTTGAATTAATGAGTTTGTTATTGTTGACTCTTCAACAGTACTGTTTTCTCCTATTGAAACATACGGACCAACTTTTGTGTTTTTTAACACAACGTTTTTACCTATATAACAAGGTTGAATAATTTCTGAATTCTCTAATATAACGTCATCAGACACTAAATTATTTCCGTTAGCATGTTCAAATCCTAATACAATTTTGTTAGTGTCTACTGTAGGATCTTTTTTACCACAATCCATCCAAGTATTTACTGTACCAGGAATAAATTGAGCGCCTTGTTGTTTTAAAGATTCTAAAACATTTGTTAATTGGTATTCGCCGTGTTCTTTAATATCATTATCAATTAAATCTTTAATTTCACTACGTAATTTATCACCATCTTTAAAGTAATAAATACCAATAATTGCTAAATCAGAAACAAATTCTTTTGGTTTTTCAACAAAATCAGTAATAATTCCATCTTTCAACTTTACCACACCAAAAGCACTTGGATCTTCTACTTGTTTTACCCAAATTGCTCCATCTTTTGTAGCATCTAAAGTAAAATCAGCTTTAAATAAAGTATCAGCAAAAGCAACAACACAAGGACCACTGATTGATTCTTTTGCACAATAAATTGCGTGTGCAGTACCTAAAGCTTCTTCTTGAACATAAACAGAACCTTTTGCGCCTAAGTTCTTGGCTATTTCTTTTAATTTATCTGCTGTGTCTGAAGGGAAACCTTTTTTAGCAGGACCAATAATAAAAGCTATTTCATCTATTTTTTGATCAACAACTCCACTAATGTCTTCAACTAAACGTTGTACAATAGTTTTTCCTGCGATTACTGTTAAAGGTTTTGGAGTAGTTAGTGTATGAGGTCTCAAACGCGAGCCTATACCTGCCATTGGTACTATAATTTTCATTCGTTATTTCCTTTAGAATTTCCTTGCAATATACTATTAATTCATTTCATATAAAAAAGAGATAAAACCTATGTTTTTTGTACTTAAATCCCTTTTGGAATAGCATTAATTAGTTTTTTAGTGTATGCTGTTTTTGGATTCTTGTAAATTAGATCCGCGTCACCTGTTTCTTCAATTTTTCCTTTGTTCATTACAATAAGCTGATCTGCCATATATTTTACAACAGCTAAATCATGTGAAATAAAAATATAAGTAAAATTGAATTCTGATTTTAATTGATTCAATAAATTTAAAACTTGTGCTTGTACAGAAACATCTAAAGCAGAAACAGATTCGTCACAAATAATAAGTTTTGGTTTTAAAGCAATGGTTCTTGCAATTCCTATTCGTTGTCTTTGTCCGCCAGAAAATTCATGCGGATAACGATAAAAATGCTCTTCTTCTAAACCTACTTTTTTTAATAATTCCAAAACATACTTTTTTCGTTCTTTTTTTGAAGATAAAATGCCATGTACTTTCATAGGTTCTAAAATTGCTTCTCCAACGGGGATTCTAGGGTTTAAAGAAGAAAACGGATCTTGAAAAATGATTTGAATTTCTTTTCTAAGTGATTTAAAATCTTTTTTTGAAAGCCCTGTAATATCATTTCCTTTGTATAAAATCTGACCAGAAGTTGCCTTTTCAAGGTGTAATATTGTGCGGCCTAATGTGGTTTTTCCACAACCAGATTCTCCAACCAAACCAAGTGTTTCTCCTTCGTAAATTTTAAAAGAAACATCATTTACAGCTTTTACTTTACTTGTGTTGCCAAACCAGCTTTTTTTAGAGATAAATTCTTTTTTTAAGTTGAATATTTCAAGCAAAGGTTTCTTTTCGTATATTTTTTGATGAAAAGCAATGCGTTCTTCGTTTGTGTAAATAGAAGTATCTACTGTGTTTTTTATAAAATCCGTAACCGTTGGTAGGTTTTTCAAACGAACATTTAAATTAGGTTTCGATTGTATAAGTGCTTTAGTGTATTCCTTTTTCGAATGTAAAAAAACAGCTTCTGTCGTTCCTTTTTCTATGATTTCTCCTTGGTACATAACTACAATATCATCTGCAATTTCAGAGACTAAAGCTAAATCGTGAGTGATGAATAAAATACTCATTTTAGTTTCTTGTTGTAAGTCTTTTAATAAATGAATAATTTCTTTTTGAACAGTAACATCTAGAGCAGTAGTGGGTTCGTCAGCAATTAATAGTTTAGGTTTACAAGCAATTGCCATAGCAATCATTACACGCTGTTTTTGTCCACCACTTATTTGATGAGGATATGCATTGTAAATATCTTTTGGTCTTGGAAGTTTTACTTTTTCAAATAAAGAGATTACTTCATTTTTAATTTCTAATGAAGATAAATTTGTGTGTTGTTTTAAAATTTCGGAAACTTGATAGCCACAAGGTAAAGTTGGATTTAAAGAACTCATAGGTTCTTGAAAAATCATAGCAATGTCTTTTCCTCTTATATCCTGAAATTTTTTTTCAGAAAACGATAAAATATTTTCATCATTAAAAAAAATTTCACCCTCAATTTTAGCTGTATTTGATAATAGTCCTAAAACAGCTAGAGAAGTAACGGATTTTCCACTTCCACTTTCACCAACTAGTCCTAAAATTCTATTGCTTTTTATCTCAAGATTGATTTTTTTAACTACTCTTTTTTCAGAAAAAAACACTGATAAACTAGATATTTTGAGCATAAATTTAATTTAATGTATGTTTGTTTTTGTTGGTTTTAATTCAATAAATTATTAAAAATGTTGATATATTGTTATTTTTTAACAAAAAAATAATATATTTACTGAAGTATTAACGTTTTTTTAATAAAAACAAAACCCTTCAATAATGAAAAATAACTACTTAAGCTATGCATTGTTTTTAATAATGCTAGCCGCAGGATCCGTTAGTGGACAAGAGAACGACCTGCTCATCAAAAAACAACATTTAGATCAACAAGGTAATCTTTCTTTGGTTACTTTTAAAAAAGAATCTAAATATTCAGTTAGTCAAGCGAAACAAGTAATTAAACAAAACCTTCAAACAACGGGTTTAACATTTAAATAGGCGGATGTTGAAAATGATCAATTAGGTTTTACTCATGAAAAACAACAGCAATTTTATAAAGGAATAAAAGTGGAGTTTGGTGAGTATACATTTCATTCGAAAGAAGGAAGTGTAAAATCTGCTTCTGGTAGAGTTTTTAAGATTGAAAAAGAAAATGTATCACCTTCTTTATCTAAATCTGCAGGTTTACAAAAAGCAATGTCTCATGTTGGGGCGTCTAGTTATTTGTGGGAAAAAGAAAATGCTTTAGATTACAAAAAGCCAGAAGGCGAATTATTAATTTTACCTATTACAGAAGGGGTTAGTGAAAAAACTAGATTGGTTTATAAATACGATGTGTATTCTCAAGCGTCTTTATATAAAGCAGATGTTTATGTAGATACTCAAACTGGGGAAATTGTTTTTGAAAATAATAGAATTCATCACGCAGACACACCAGCTACTGGTTCAACCTTGTATAACGGAACGGTTTCTTTTACTGCTGATTTAAGCGGAGGTACATATTCTTTAGAAGCTACTGATATAGAAACTTATGATATGAATGGAAGTACAAATTATAACAGTGCTTCAAGTGTAACCAGCAATTCTTCTTCTTTTTCTGGTTCAGCAACAGCTGTACAAGCACATTGGGGAGCAGAACAGATGTATAATTACTTTTTTGAAAAACATAATAGAGATTCTTATAATGATAATGGAGCTGTAATTAGATCTTATGTAAGTTGCAGTAACAACTACGTGAATGCATTTTTTGGTGGTTCAAGAATGACTTACGGAGATGGAGGTAGAACAAATTATGGCCTTTGGTTTCTTTAGATATAGTTGCTCATGGTATAACTGAGTATGCTGCAAACTTAGTTTATAGTTATGAATCAGGTGCTTTAAATGAGTCTTTTTCAGATGTTTTTGGAGAATCTATTGAGTTTTACGCACAAGGATCTAACGACTGGTTAATGGGAGATGCAATTGGAGCTGGTGGTTCTGGCGGAGCTTTACGTTCTATGAGTAATCCTAATGTTTACTCACAGCCAGATACATATTTAGGAAATAGTTGGTATACTGGATCTGGAACAAATGATAATGGAGATGCTTATATTGTAACTCAAATTGGTATGGATGCAGCTGCAGCAGTTGCTTATAGGAACTTAAATGTTTATTTGTCATCGAGCTCTCAGTATGATGATGTTAGAGAAGGAGCTATTCAAGCAGCAATTGATTTGTATGGAGCGGGTTCTACTGAAGAAATTGCAGTTACAAATGCTTGGTATGCAGTTGGTGTTGGTGACGCTTATGACGATGGTGTTATTACACTTACTGAATGTTCTGCTACAATAGCATCTTTTCCGTATAGTGAAAGTTTTGAATCTGGAGATGGATGGAATCAAGTTTCTGGAGATGATGGAGATTGGGTAAATGATGCTTCTGGAACTCTTTCTTAAAACACTGGGCCTAGTGCAGGAGCAGATGATTCTTACTATATGTTTTTAGAAGCTTCTTCTAATAGTAGTGCTGGTCAAATAGGTTCAAACTTCATGTGAAAGTTTTAGTTATGGTGAAGTTGAAGATTATACTGTAAACATAACTAATTCACAAATAGGTGTTCAAACTTTTGGAATAACTGCTGATGTGAATGCTAGTGTTTTAGGAAACGAAGAAGGTTTTGTTTTAAAATCATACCCAAACCCAGCAACTAGTTTTGTTCAGGTTAATTTACAAAATAGAGGAGTAGATGCTTCTTATAAAATTGTAAATACAATAGGACAATTAGTTCAAAAAGGTTCTTTAATAGATGCAAATATAAATGTGTCTAGTTTAACTCCTGGAATATATATCTTACAAGTTAGTGATGGACAAAAAGCCTTCAGAACTAAGTTGGTTAAAGAGTAAATCTTTTAAACATATTAATTTGAATAAACCCAAACGTAAGTTTGGGTTTTTCTATTTATAATATAATAAAAACACAAAAACTGTGGTTTTTGTTAAGTAGTAGTCATTTAAAATAAAAATCAATTTAACTTTATTGAAAGTAATTATTGTTGACTAAAATTGCGTTTTATTGCATTTTATTGTGTTTTTTAAAGGTATTTATTGATAAATTAACAAAAAAATTGTTTATAATGAATTAAAACATATATTTGTCGTTCAAAAATAATTAAATTAATAACTAAACTCTTCACGAAATGAAAATAAAACATTTAAGTTTTACTTTTCTTACGGTATTCTTGGGATTAAGTTCTTTGAATGCACAAAGTAAAAAAGAAATAAGTCAAATTAGAAATAATTATGATTTAGTTAAACTAGAATCTATCAAAGAAAGATTGATAGAAAAATCAACTGTAGAAAAACAAAAAGCAATTGAAAAAGCTAAAAAAAATGGTTGGAAAACTAACATAAAAACTGAAGATGGACGTATGTTAGAGCTACAACGAGTAGTTAATAACAAACCTATTTATTATACAACATTTAATGTTGATGCTGCTGAATCTACAAGAACAGATCATTTGCATTCTGGAGGATCTTTAGGTTTGAATTTGATGGGTCAAAATATGACTGCTCACGTATGGGATGGTGGTCTTGCTAGAACTTCTCATCAGGAATACGATGGAGCAGGAGGAACAAATAGATTTTCTATTGGTGATAGCAGTACAACTTTAAATTTTCACGCAGCACATGTTACGGGAACAATTATAGCTTCTGGTGTTCAATCTGCTGCAAAAGGTATGGCTCCTTATGCTGAAGCGGTTGGATATGACTGGAATAGTGATACTTCTGAAGCAATAGGTGCAACAGCAAATGGAATGTTAGTTTCCAATCACTCTTATGGTTATGCAGCAAGAGATCAATTTGGAAATGTACAATTGCCTGATTATTTTTTTGGAGGATATATCGATGTATCTCGTGAGTGGGATGAAATTATGTTTAATGCACCAAATTACTTAATGGTAGTTGCAGCTGGGAATGACGGTAATGATAATTCAGCAAGTCCAAATCCTACAGGTGGAACAGGTTTCGATAAATTATCAGCTTTCGCTACTTCTAAAAATAACTTAGTAGTTGCAAATGCTAATGATGCAAATGTTGATGCAAATGGTAACTTAGTTTCTGTGTCGATTAATAGTTCAAGTAGTGAAGGTCCAACAGATGACTTTCGTATTAAGCCAGATATAACTGGAAATGGTACTAATGTTTACTCTACTTATGAAAGTAGTAATACAGCTTATGCTTCTATAACTGGTACTTCAATGGCTTCTCCTAATGTAGCAGGATCATTACTGATTTTACAACAACATTATAACAATCTTAATGGAAACTTCATGAGAGCGGCAACTCTAAAGGGATTGGCACTTCATACTGCAGATGATGCTGGGGCTTCTGGACCTGATGCAGTTTTTGGGTGGGGATTATTAAATGCTAAAAACGCAGCTGAAACTATTTCAAATAATGGAAGTTTTTCAACAATTGAAGAATTAACATTAACTCAAGGTGCATCATATACAATTACTGTTGATTCTGATGGATCAAGTCCATTATTAGCATCGATTTCTTGGACAGATAGACCAGGTACTGCTATAACTTCTGTTTCAAGTGCGCCTGTTTTGGTTAATGATTTAGATGTAAGAGTATCTAAAAATGGTGTAGAGTATTTGCCTTATGAGTTAACTGGAGCTACTAGCAGTACTGCTAGAGATAATGATGTAGATCCTTATGAAAGAATAGATGTAAATGGTGCATCAGGAACGTATACAATTACAGTTACGCATAAAGGTACTTTAACAGGAGGTAGTCAAAATTTTTCTTTAATAGTTTCAGGAATTACTACAGACGGTTCAGGTGGTGGTACTGACCCAGATCCAGACCCAGTAACTTGTGAGTCTTTGCCTTATAGCGAAAGTTTTGAATCAGGAGATGGATGGGTTCAGGCATCTGGAGATGATGGAGATTGGATTAATGATGCTTCAGGAACTCCTTCTTCAAATACAGGACCTAGTGCTGGAGCAGATGGTTCTTATTACATGTTTTTAGAAGCTTCTACTAATGATAGTGCTGGGCAAATTGGAGCAAATGCAACAGCAATTTTAGAAAGTCCTTGTTTTGATTTATCAACAGTTTCTTCAGCAACTTTTAGCTTTCAAAATCATATGTATGGAACAAGTGTTGGGTCATTGGCTTTAGAGGTATCTACAAATGAAGGTTCATCTTGGTCTTCATTATGGTCTAGTTCAGGAGACTTAGGAAATCAATGGAATGAAGAATCTATTAGTTTAGCTTCTTATGTAGGAGGTACAATACAATTACGATTTGTAGGGACTACTGGTTCAAGTTGGTCAAGTGATATTGCAATTGATGATATAAATTTAATAGCTGGAGGTTCAAGTACTGATACTAGTGCACCAACAGCTCCATCTAATTTAGCTGCGTCTGGTGTAACTGAAACTTCATTAACGATTAGTTGGTCCGCTTCTTCAGACAATGTTGGAGTTACTGGTTATAATGTTTATCAAGGATCAAGTTTATTAGGAACAACAACAAGTACTTCTGCAAATATTTCAAGCTTAACTGCAGGTACAACATATACTTATAATGTAACAGCTTTTGATGCAGCTGGAAATGAGTCTTCAGCAGATTCAGTAACAGTAACTACTGCAAGTGATTCTTCGGGCGGTGGAGATGTTACGTATTGTGATTCTGAAGGAAGTGATTCTTCTTTTGAATGGATTGATAATGTTTCTTTTGGTGGATTCACAAATAGTACTGGTGATGATGGTGGTTATGCTGATTACACAGGTAATGTAGCTTCTGTAACGCCAGGAAGTACAAATACTTTAATAATAAGTGCAGGATTTGCAAGTTCTTCTTATACAGAATACTGGAAAGTATGGATAGATTATAATCAAGATGGAGCATTTGATGATGACGAAGTAGTTGCTTCTGGTTCTTCTTCAAGTGCAGATAATTTATCGGTAGATGTAACGATTCCTTCATCAGCAATTACAGGAGCTACAAGAATGCGAGTTTCTATGAAGTATAATGCTGAGCAAACTGCTTGTGAAACATTTAATTACGGAGAAGTTGAGGATTATACTGTTAATATAACAAATACAGTTTCATCTTACCAAACTTTTGCTAATACAAGCTTAGATGCAGATGTTTTAGGTTATGAAGAAGGTTTTGTTTTAAAATCATATCCAAACCCAGCAACTAGTTTTGTTCAGATTAATATACAAAATAGAGGAGTAGATGCTTCTTATAAAATTGTAAATACAATAGGACAATTAGTTCAAAAAGGTTCTTTAATAGATGCAAATATAAATGTGTCTAGTTTAACCCCAGGAATATATATCTTACAAGTTAGTGATGGACAAAAAGCCTTCAGAACTAAGTTAGTTAAAGAGTAAATTTTTAAACACATAAATTTGAATAAACCCAAGCGTAAGTTTGGGTTTTTCTATTTATAATATAATAAAAACACAAATACTCTATTTTTTGTTAAAAAACTGCATTTATTGTAGGGTTATTTGCAGTGTTTTTGAATTGTTTGCATATTTTTTACAAAAATTTAACATAAAAATAACCGTAACTTAATAAAATTGCTATATTTGCTGCCCTCTTAATAAAAAAATAGGTTTTTGTTAAGAAGGTATTAATTAATTTTTAACCCTTTACACTAATGAAAAAACTTACCCTAACACTAATGTGTTTACTTTTTTCTGCTGTAATTTTCGCACAGCAAAAAAGAAATTGTTCAACAATGGAAAACCTAGAACATAGAAAGCACTTAGATCCAACTCTTGAGCAAAAAATGAATGCTATAGAGACTTTTACACAAGCAAGAATTTTAGAGAAACAACAATTTCAATCAAAAGTAGCAGGAGAAACTATAATTCTTCCTGTAGTTGTTCATGTATTGTATACAAGTTCTACAAATAATATTAGTGATGCACAAATTGCATCACAAATGGAAGTTTTAAATCAAGATTTTAGAAGAACTAATCCAGATGCAGACAACACTTGGTCTCAAGCAGCCGATACTGAAATTGAATTTCAGTTAGTGACTGTAGATCCAAGTGGTAATACAACAACTGGAATTACAAGAACTCAAGTAAGTACATCTACTTGGTTAACAGATGATTCAATGAAGTCTTCTTCACAGGGAGGAGTTGATCCATGGGATACTTCAGAATATTTAAATATGTGGATTGTAGATAATTTAACAACTACACAAGGGGGGACTATTTTAGGATATGCACAATTTCCTGGAGGAGCAGCTTCAACAGATGGAGTTGTAATGGCGGATCAATATTTTGGTACTACTGGTACAGCATCAGCTCCTTTTGATGGAGGAAGAACAACAACTCATGAAGTTGGTCATTATTTAAATTTACGCCATATTTGGGGTGATGGAAACTCTAGTTTAGGAAATGGTTGTTCAGTAGATGATTTTGTTTCTGATACACCTAATGCTTATGAAGCAAATTACGGTTGTGCTACAGGTAATACATCTTGTGATTCAGTAGATATGGTACAAAATTATATGGATTATTCAGATGATTCTTGTATGAATTTATTTACAGAAGGACAAAAAGATAGAATGCGTACTGTTTTAGAAACAGGAGGTTCTAGAAGAGCTTTAGCATTGTCTGATAAATTCGGAGATGGAACTTCAGAGCCAACAGATCCTACAGCTTGTAGTTCTACAGTAAGTTCTTTTCCTTATAGTGAAAGTTTTGAATCTGGAGCAGCTTGGACTCAAGCTACAGATGATGATGGAGACTGGGTAAATGATGCCTCAGGAACACCTTCTTCAAATACTGGTCCTAGTGCAGGAGCAGATGGTTCTTATTATATGTTTTTAGAAGCTTCTTCTAATACAAGTACAGGAGCAATAGGTTCTAGTGCAACAGCCATTTTAGAAAGTCCATGTTTTGATCTTTCAAGTGCGTCTACTGCAACATTTACATTTCAAAACCATATGTATGGTACTAGTGTAGGTTCTTTGGTATTACAAGTTTCTACAGATGGTAGTGCTTGGACGTCTTTATGGTCTGATTCAGATAATCAAGGAGATCAATGGAATTCAGCATCAGTAAGTCTTGCTTCTTATGTAGGAGGAACAGTAAGATTAAGATTTGTAGGAACAACTGGAAGTAGTTGGTCTAGTGATATTGCTGTTGATGATTTAGAGTTAACAACTTCTGGGGGAAGTACTTCAGATACTAGTTCACCAACAACACCTTCAAACTTAACAGCATCAAGTATACAAGAAACAACAGTAACAATTAGTTGGTCTGCTTCTTCAGATAATGTTGGAGTTACTGCATATAATGTTTATCAAGGTGTTACTTTATTAGGATCAGTAACAGGAACTTCTGCAAGTTTAACAGGGTTATCAGCAGGGACTACGTATTCATATTCAGTAACAGCTGTTGATGCAGCTGGAAATGAATCTTCAGCAGATTCAGTAACGTTTAGTACAGATAGTGGAGCAGTAACTCCAGTTTCTTATTGTGGTTCAGAAGGAAGTGATTCTTCTTATGAATGGATTGATTATGTTTCTTTTGGAGGGTTTACAAATAGCACAGGAGATAATGGAGGTTATGCAGATTTTACAAGTACTTCTGCTTCTGTAGCTCCAGGTAGTACAAATACATTGATCTTTAGTGCAGGATTTACTAGTTCCTCTTATACAGAATATTGGAAAGTATGGATTGATTATAATCAGGATGGTACTTTTGGAGATGATGAGGTTGTAGCATCTGGTTCTTCTACAAGTGCAGATAATTTATCTGTAGATGTAACAATTCCAAGTACAGCAACTTCAGGAGCAACAAGAATGCGTGTTTCAATGAAGTATGATGCTGAACAAACGGCTTGTGAAACATTTAGTTATGGTGAAGTAGAGGACTATACGGTTAATATTTCTAGTAGTGCTCGTGTCTCTAATAGCGATGTTTTTGCAACTGCTTTAGGAAATGAGTCTGTATTAGACCTTGTGGCATATCCAAGTCCAGCAAATAGTTTTGTTAAAATTAAATTAAACAAAAATGATATATCAGAAGTGTCATATAGAGTAGTAAATACTATAGGCCAATCTGTATTATCAGGAAAATTAAATAACTCAACAATTAATGTATCTCAATTAAAAACAGGGATTTATATGTTAGAAGTTAATGACAGTCAAAAACTACTAAAAACTAAATTTATTAAAAATTAAATTTTAGTTTACATTTTTAGAAAAACCCAAGCCTAGGCTTGGGTTTTTGTTGTTGTAATCTTTCTTTTTTATGACTTATAGGTGTTTTATGTTTAAAATTTTAACAAAAATTTAGTAATTTATTAGTGTAATGTTTATATTTGATACCTAGTTAATAAAATATCCTTTTATTAACTAGGTTTAATACTAACTATAAATCCTTCAAAAATGAAAAAATTTACATTATCACTAATGTGTTTATTTTTTGTTGTGGCATCTTTTGCACAACAAAAAAGAAATTGCCTCTCAATGGAAAACCTTGAGTACAGAAAGAACTTAGATCCTTCACTACAACACAAAATGGATCAAATTGAAGTTCACACCCAAAAAAGAATTTTAGATAAACAAAATTATCAAGGAAAAGTAGACGGAAACATTATTACAATTCCTGTGGTTGTTCATGTTATTTACAGTAATACTAATGAAAATATTAGTGATGCTCAAATACAATCACAAATAGATGTTTTAAATGAAGATTTCCGTAGAACTAATTCAGATGCTGATAACAAATGGTCGCAAGCAGCAGATACACAAATAGAATTTGCACTAGCAACAGTTGATCCAAATGGTAATACAACAACTGGTATTACAAGAAAATCTTCATCAACAACAGCTTGGGGAACAAATGACGCAATGAAGCGTTCTTCTCAGGGTGGAGTAGATCCTTGGGATTCTTCTGAATACCTTAACATGTGGGTTTGTAATATTGGAAGCGGACTTTTAGGTTACGCTCAATTCCCAGGAGGTAGTGCAGCAACAGATGGTGTTGTAATGGGGCCTAATTATTTTGGTAGTTCTGATAAAGGAAGCGGATTCTATTTATCATCACCATTTGATAAAGGAAGAACGACTACTCATGAAGTTGGTCACTTTTTAAATTTACGTCACATTTGGGGTGATGGAGCTTGCGGTGTTGATGATTTTGTTACTGATACTCCTTCATCAGATGCTGCAAATTACGGTTGTGCTTCAACGCATACATCATGTGGAAGTTTAGATATGGTAGAAAATTATATGGATTATTCTGATGATTCTTGTATGAATTTATTTACAGCTGGTCAAACAACAAGAATGCGTACTGTTTTAGAAGCAGGAGGTTCTAGACGAGCTTTAGCATTATCGGATAAATTTGGAGGAGGTACTACAACGCCAACTTGTTCTGACGGAATCCAGAATGGAGATGAAACAGGTGTTGATTGTGGTGGTTCTTCATGTGCTCCATGTTCAACAGCTTGTACAGATAATGAAGTAACTATTTCAATAACTTTTGATAATTATCCTGAAGAAACTTCTTGGTCACTTACAAATAGTTCTGGACAAACAGTTGCATCAGACAGTTATTCAAGTTCTAATGCAGATGGATCAACTGTAACAGAAGATTTATGTTTACCAGACGGATGTTATACATTTACTATTAATGATGCATATGGTGATGGAATTTGTTGTTCTTATGGAAACGGTTCTTTTAGTGTTACAGATTCTAGCAGTGTTTTAGCTTCTGGAGGTTCTTTTGGAAGTACAGAATCAAATGAAATTTGTGTAGGAGATGGAGGAACTAATCCAACACCAACAGATTGTGATGCTCTAAATTTCAATCAATACACATTAAATTCTTTTGCAACTCAAGATTCGGCAGGTAACTCTGCAATATCAGGGGGAGGAGCTAATTTAACATTAACAAACAATACTTGGAAGTATATAGATTTTGATTACACTGTAACTGCAAATACAGTTATCGAATTTGAATTTAGTAGCACTTCAGAAGGAGAGATTCATGGAGTAGGTTTTGAAGATGATAACTCATTAACATCATCTCGCTACTTTAAAGTTTATGGAACTCAAAATTATGGAGTTACTAACTATGATAATTACTCTTCAGGAACAACAACATATGTAATTCCTGTTGGAGATTCTTATACTGGAAGTATGGATAGGTTAGTGTTTATAAATGATAATGATGCAGGTTCTGGAAATACATCTACTTTCTCTAATGTTAAAATTTATGAAACTTCATGTTCAACATCAAGAAATGTTGTTACGTTCGGTGCTAGATTAGATGTTTTAGGTGATGAAGACGAAGGCCTTTTATCTCAATTATCTATTGCTCCTAACCCAGTACAAAGAGGAAGTTTATTAAAAGTATTATCACCATTAGGTAAAGATTTATCTGATACGAAGTATTCGGTAATAAATATGTTAGGTCAAGTATTAGATCAAGGAACTTTAGATCAAGGATCTTTAAGTACAAATGACTTAAAAGCTGGAGTTTATATACTTAATGTAAGTAATAAATTTACAAATACATCAAAACAATTTATTATTAAGTAATTAAAACTATTTTATTAATAGTTCTAATTTTAAAATCAACTAAAAACCGAGCGTATCGCTCGGTTTTTTTGTTTCTTTGTTCAAAATTTAAAAGATGAATTACCTTACTGTAGAAAATATATCAAAATCTTATGGAGAAAGAGTTTTGTTTGAAGACATTTCTTTCGGAATAAATAAAGATCAAAAGATTGCTTTTGTAGCTAAAAATGGTACAGGAAAAACATCAATCTTAAATATTATTGCAGGTATAGATTCTTCAGATACTGGACAAGTTATCAATAGAAAAGGAATTCATATTGCATATTTAGCCCAAGATCAAAAATTCGATCCTAATCTAACAATTGAAGAAACTATTTTTTCAACAGAAAATAAAATTCTTACAATAATTCAACAATACGAAAAGGCACTAGAGAATCCAGAAAATGCAGAAGCTTATCAAAAAGCTTTTGAGTTAATGGATCAACATAATGCTTGGGATTTTGAAACACAGTACAAACAAATTTTATCGAAATTAAAACTAGATAAGTTAGATTTAAAAGTAGGGAAACTTTCAGGTGGACAAATAAAAAGATTAGGTTTGGCAATTGTTTTAATTAACAAACCAGATTTGTTGATTTTAGATGAGCCAACAAACCATTTAGATTTAGAAATGATTGAATGGTTAGAAGCTTTTTTTGCTAAAGAAAAGATAACCTTATTTATGGTTACACATGATCGTTATTTTTTAGAACGTGTATGTAACGAAATTATAGAGTTAGATAACGGAAAGTTATATAAGTACAAAGGTAATTACTCGTATTATCTTCAAAATAAAGAAGAAAGAAAAGCTTTAGAAGCTGTAAACCTTGGTAAAGCAAAGAGTTTATTTAAAAAAGAATTAGATTGGATGCGTCGTCAACCAAAAGCACGTACGACAAAATCTAAATCAAGAATAGACGATTTTTCTAAAATAAAAGAAAAAGCACATCAAAGACGTAATGAGCATGAAGTCCAATTAGAAATAAATATGGAGCGTTTGGGTAGCAAAATTGTAGAGCTACACAAATTAAAAAAATCGTTTGATGATTTAGTTATTTTAGATGGTTTTGATTACGTTTTTACAAAAGGAGAACGTATTGGTATTATTGGTAAAAACGGAACAGGTAAATCATCTTTTTTAAACATTTTAACAGGAAATTATCCTGTTGATGGTGGAAAGGTAATTGTTGGAGAAACAGTTAAGTTTGGGTATTATACACAAAAAGGAATTGAAGTTAAAGAAGGGCAGAAGGTAATAGACGTAATTAAGGAATTTGGAGAAGAAATTCCATTAACCAAAGGTAGAAGAATATCAGCTGGTCAATTACTAGAACGTTTCTTATTCGATAGAAAAAAACAACATGATTTTGTTGAAAAGTTAAGCGGAGGAGAGCAGAAGCGATTATACTTATGTGCGGTGTTAATTCAGAATCCTAATTTTTTAATTCTAGATGAGCCAACAAACGATTTAGATGTTCTTACTTTAAACGTACTTGAAAACTTCTTGTTAGATTTTCCAGGAAATTTAATGGTAGTTTCCCATGATCGTTATTTTATGGATAAAATAGTAGATTCTTTATTTGTATTTAGAGGAGATGGAGTTGTAGAGAATTTCCCAGGAAATTACTCGGATTATAGAAGCTATGAAGACTCACAACCTAAAGAAGTAGCGGTTAAAGAAAAAAATGATGTAGAAACGACAAAATCAGTCTCTAAAGTTAAGTTGAGTTATAATGAAAAGAGAGAGTTTGGTACGTTAGAAAAAGATATTGAAAATCTTCAAAAGAAAAAAGCAGTTATAGAAGCACAATTTGTTAATGGATCAATTGCTCCAGAAGATATAAATGATAAATCAATAGAACTTCAAAAAATTATTGATGAAAAAGAAACCAAAGAAGAACGTTGGTTTGAACTTTCAATGAAGTTAGAAGAGTAAAAAAGAATAAATAAAAAAGCTGGGAAGTTCCCAGCTTTTTTATTTACAATATGTTATTATAAAAAGAAATTACAGTGTTAATTTTTTCCTTTTTTTGTAGTATTCATAAAGTGTTATTAACACTAAACTTATTCCGAACAATGGAAAGATAATTGCCAATACAACTAAAAGGAAAATAACTACTTTACCAACTGTAAATTGTTTTGATACTTTTGGTACACTCCAACTTCCTTTTGCTTTTCTGTATACATAAGAAAACAATCCAGCAATTGTCATTATTGTTAAACCAATTGCAATTCCAAACATTAACCACCAATTCCATCCACCAAATTCTCCTTGATGAAATGCCATTAACCACATTCTAGATTTCATTAAAAATCCAACATCACTCCAAGTATGTTTTTTTATTAATTTACCAGAATACTGATCGAAATGTAGCATTTGTTGCGCATCTAAAGGAAATGTTTTGTTGGAAACACTAAACGTACTTTTAGGTGATTTTGGTAATCCTAAAGTAATCAATCCTTTTAAGTTTTGTTGGTTTGTAATAACAACCATTTCTTCAATAGTTATTGCTTTGTCTTTTGGTGTAGATGTTAAACCTCTTCCGCTCCAAGTTTTCGGATAACCAGTATTGGTTACTTTTTGCATCCATTTAAAATTACTTCCAAAAACATCTGTCCAAGGAAATCCACCAGCTAAAACAATTAATAATAAAATAGATATCCAAAAACCTGTTACTGCATGTAAATCTCTAAACAAGGTTCTTTTTCCGTCTTTAAATCTAATAGTAAACACTCCTTTTATTCCTGTTGTAAATGGCCACCAAATATATAAACCTGTTAAGATTAAAACCACCATCCAGCTGGCAATGAATTCTACTATTTTTGTTCCTACTTTTCCTGCTAATAATTCGCCATGTAATTTTCTAACAGTATGCATCCAAGTACTTTTTGGACTGAATTTACCAGAAACTTCTCCTGAATATTGATTAACGAATACAGATTTTTTATGACTGAATCTTCCTGAAACAAACTCGGTACTTTTAGTTGCATCATTATGTAAAATTAAAGCATTAGGTTTCTTTTTTAATTGACCTTGAGCAATTGCAAATTGTTTTTCATAAGAAACTGTTTTTTCTTGTATCTGTTTTATATGCTGAATTTTAGCAATTGCATCTTTTTCTACATCTGGTTTAAATAAATATATAGCGCCTGTTATAGCTAATACTAATACAAAAGGCAATGAAATAAGTCCAGCTATAAAATGCCATTTCCAAAGCCATTGATTTAATTTTCTGTTTTTCATCTTTTAGTAATTTAATAATCGTCATTGCGAATGAATAATGAAAGAAGCAATCCGTTTATTATAAAACAGATCGCTTCGCTCCTAGCGATGACATTAATTCTTTTTTGATTTTTTGTTAAGACAATTAAATAATTAGCTATCGCCTTGCGATTAGAAATTATACTTTACTCCAAAATGAAATGCTCTTGGATTACCAATGCTATACGTATTTGCTTGATCCCAAATACTGTAAGAAGCTCTTACGGCATATAAGGTGTCAAAAATATTTAATGCTTGTCCCCAAACATCAAACTTACCTATAGTATAATTTGCTCTGAAATTAAATACATTATGTCCGTTGTATGTTGATGTTCCTAAAATATCCTCATCAGCGGCATCTACGCCAACAACAGCCTGTCCTTCAAAACTTGTATTATAAGCACCTACTTGTTCGTGTTCTAAAGTCAATAATAGGTCTTTTAATGGCTTGTAATTAATACTTGCATTGGCTAAGTAATTTGGTGCAGTTTGCATATCGGTATTAGAATAATCTATAGCATCTTCAAAAAAGTCAATGTATTTGTGTGTAGCATAACTTCCACTATACGAAACCCAAAGATTTTCCATGAAATTATATTTTACGCCTAATTCAATACCACGAGACTGTGTTTTACCAGCATTTAATTGTAAGAAATTATCATTTTCATCTTGAATAGAAATTAAACGATCTTTTCCGTCTAATTGATAAATAGCAACGTCAACTTTTAATTTTGATGGAATAGTAAAATATCCACCAACTTCAAAATTATCAAACTTAGCAGGTTTTAAATCAAAAACCGTATTTCCTGCAGCATCATTATCTCCATTTCTAAATAAGGTTGATGTTTGTGGTGGTGTAAATCCTTTAGAATAATTACCATAAAACCCTGCGTTTTTAGATAGGTTATAGTTAAACCCTAATTTTGGAGCAACATTAGTATACGTCACTTTAGTATCAGCAACACCAATAAGGTTTTCTACTAAATTGTCGTAATCATAGCTAAATCCGTCATAACGAATAGCACCTGTTAATTTTAATTTTTCTAATGGAGAAATTTCAAACTGAGCATAACCAGCATAATTAAAAATATCAGCTTGATAATTTAATATATAATCACCAGAATTTACGGTGTAACTAATGTTCTTATTTGTTTCAGCATCTGTAACAACAGCTATTGTTTCTGCAACATAATCCTGTGGAGAAAAATCGGCAGTTGCACCAACGATTAAAGAAGCATCAGCAAAATCGAAATTAATTTTGTGTTGTACCAAACCAACATAACTTCTAAAAGTATTAGAATTAATTTCACCAGTTCCACTCCATTGACTAATTCTATATGAAGGAATTTGATCCATCACATTATTTCTATAAATAAAATTGAAAGATGTTTTGTTGTTCTCATTCCATTTTTTGTCTAAAGTAGATCTAAAACGAAGAGATCTTGCGACTCTTTCGGTAAAAGTTTGATCACTTTCATATTCACCAGCCTGATAATCTTCTTCTGAAATAGAACCTGACATATCCGAACGATAATCTATAAAAGTTACCATATTTGTCCATTTTAAAGTTTCAGAAAAATCATTTACGTTTTTAAAGCTAATCGCAAATTTCTCGTAGTCTGAATGTTCAACAGGTCCGTTTTTGCGTTGTACATAATGTCCACCAACATAAAAACCATATTTTTCTTTTGCAGTTGTTGAAGCTTCTGCTTCAAAACGACTTAAACCCATGGTGTTTATTTGAGCGCCTAAAGAACCTTCAAATTCTTTTGTTGGATTTTTGGTGATAAAATTAAAACTTCCACCAATGGCTTCACTTCCGTAAATACTAGAAGCAGGTCCTTTTAAAACTTCTACACGATTAAAAGTTGTGTTGTTCATTTCTAATAAAGCATTATGGTTAAATACAGCTACAGGACGAATAGGCAAACCATCTTCTACATATAAAAACAATGATTTTGTTGATATTGGCGAACGCGTAGCCATAAAATGTTGTTCATTACTGGCTGCTTTTGACGTACTCATGAATACACCAGGAACTTGATTTACCAATTGTTCTATACCAAAAGCTTTTGTGTTTTCTATTTGATTTGCAGTTAATACCCCAATTGCGCCAGGAACTTCACTTCTTTGTTGAATTTCTCTACTTGCAGAAATTACAACTTCTTCTAAATTCTCGGTAGCTTGTTCTAAAATTATTTTATTTAATTTAAGTGTAAGTGTAACTTCTTTTGTTTGAAAACCTACAGAAGTTACTTTTACAGTTGAGTTACTAAGTTTTATAGTAAAATTACCTTCAAAATCGGTAGCTGTTCCTTTGTTTTTATTAGAAGTTGAAATTACTGATGCTCCAACTATTGGGTTGTTGTTTTTATCAGTAACTTTTCCGTTATATGTTGTTTGTGCGTAACTTTTTAACATAGGCGTTAGTAAGCCTATGAATAAAATTAATGCTAATTTTTTCATTTTATGAGTGTGTATTATAAATATTATAATTTACCTGCTTTTACAACCAAATTGTCTAATCAATTAAAATTGAGAAACCAAAAGAAAATTAATTTATATAAAGATGTTTGTTACAAATGTTCTCGATAGTTCTGCTGAACTTGATTCTGTAAGATTTTATAGCATTGCACTTCATAAAATCACTCGAACTGACATTCACTTTCTTTAGTAAACTTTCTTAGCTATTACTTCGAATAAATTATATTAAATATGTTTTTTTTAATGTGTTTGAGTTTACATTGAATATTGTAAACCTAAAGTGATGGTTTGTTTTTGTTCTAATTGAATTCCGTTTAAATCTTGATAAATAGGCAATGCATATTCAGCACCAAAACGAACATTTTTCAACGATCCTTTAAAAGCATAAATATTAAAACCTAAACCACCATTAATTTGGTATCCGCCAGAGTTTGCAATGTCTGCTGTAGTTACCATCATTGGTGTTAAATTAGGATTTGCACCATTTATTTTTTCAATAGCAGCTCCTTCTATTCTGGCAGAAATACTTAACCAATCTGAAGTTTTTACTGCAAACCAAGAATTTAAACTGTAACGATTTCCTAAAGAATAATCGTATTCATTTCTTCCAAAACGATACGTAGCTTTTAATTGAGAACCCCAAGAAACTTGATTATTTTGACCTAAATACGTTAAACCTAAATCCATATCAAAAGTTCCACTACCAACTTGCATTGGATAAGGCAATAAGATTTCGTTTGGAGAAGACATTGGAGTTTCATCTGTAGCTTCTAAACTACCAGTAGGAATAGAGAAATTTACCAAACCATGTAAAGATTGACGATTGTTGTTAATAAACTTGTATAATATTCCAAGTTTTACATCTCCAAAACCAGAAGAAGCTGTTGAAAAATCTACTACCATTCCTGTAGTCATTCTCATTTGCAAATCCATATCGTTGGTTATATAATTTGCCATTGCCATTAAGGTAATTTTATCAGAAGGCGCATACATAACACCTAACATATGCATGCTCATTGGCATATTTAAAGGCGTTACCATATAACCAGCATCATGAGCAGCGTCATTAGTAATAGAATTTCCGTTTTGTTGTAATCCTTCCATATACATATTCATATATCTGTAAGAAAACATTATATCACCTTTTCCATGATAATGATCTCCCATTACACTAATTGGTGCATGTCCATCTGGTCTTCCAGATTTCCATTCGTTGTTTGTACTCTCTTTTTCTTGTGCAGTGAATTGTTGACTTAGGAATACTAAAATTCCTGCTAAAATTATTTTATTTAATTTCATTAATTATGATTTAATATTACATACTGTTTTTGAGTAATCAACGCTAATTGATAACTCTATTGCTTAGTTATTTATGTAATTTAAACCGTTGGTGGATGAAATATTTCTTGATGAAATGTGAAGTAATAATTAGATTTATATGACAAAATCTTATTGCGTTTTGTGTTTGTATTCCTTTTCTTTTCAGAAAAGTCCAAAACACTAACAAAACCAATAGGATATTCATCCATATTAATGCGTAAAGAATTAAAATCGTCTTGCTGTTGTTGCTCTAGTTTTTTCATTAATTGACATTTACCATTACAGCTTAGTTCTGGCTTGTCTTTATTAATACAAAGTACTTTTGCTATATAATCGTAGTTAATTACATATTCTACAAACGGAGCAATTGGTCGTAACATAGCAATTATGTACAACACTACAAAAATGTATATGCTCAGTTTTTTAATCAAAATTTAACTTTGTTGCAAAACTAGGACAAGGGAAATAATTAAACAATAATATTAACTTCTTTTTTTAGCTAAAAACATTTTATTTAGAATTAATAAGGATAATGTTTTTATTAATTCTAAATAAGATATATATTTGCACACGTATTTATTTTTATATCAGATGATTATATTTTACAAAGAAATAAAAAAAGCTACACCTGTAGTTACATTAGCATCAACTACTTGTGATGCTGTATGTTCGTCTAATTGCATTAAGCCAAAAAGTAAATGTTGTAATAAATACAAAAAGAAAGGAATTAATTGTAAAAGATGTCCTTTAACTGTTGAATTAAAAGCAGTTTCTTAAACTTATCTTTTTATTTTCAATAAAAATACTTTCGATTTTTAAAAACACTACTTCCAATTAGTATAAAAATAATTAAAGCCATGTAAAACAGGTTTTTAGTAAGGCTAAATTCAGTTTCAGATTTAAAAAGGATAGGTTTATATTTTTTCCAATTTACTGTATTTGCATCATTACTTTCAAAAATTTTAGGATAAAATTGTAAACGTAGATCTTCATGGAATTTAGTAGTGGCATTTAAGAATTTTACTTGATGTGTTAAGCTAGTATTGGCAATAGTATTCATAGCTAATTGTGTTTGTAAAGGAGGAAAAAACTGCGCTATTTTTTTGCTGAGTAACTCTCTCTTTTCAATCTTTTTATACATAGCTTCTCGCTCTTGTTTAGATTCGTCATCTCCCATTTGTTGCATCGCATAATACCACAACCAAGAAAAACCTTCTTCTTTTACTCCGTATTTGGCAAATTGAGGATAATGTGTATAAAACTTATCCATTGTTGCTTTTTTATCAGTATCCCATTTTTTATGGTATTCATTTCGTTGCTTTATTGTCATCGCAAAAGCTTCATCTACAGGATATGTATTGGTAACATAATTATTAACTAAAACAGGTAAAAAAACAACCAATACAAGCCAGCTCGTTAATAAAATAATTGCATTTGTATTTGATGATTTTCTTAGTAGAATTACAAAAAAGCATACAGCAAACCAGAATAATATATAAAAATAACTGGTGATTATTAGGTGTAAAAAACTATCATTAAAAGGAATGTTTAAAACGAACTTAGTAGCTATAAAAAGTAATCCTAAAACAGCAAAAACAAAAAGTATTCGGATAGCTAATTTCTTTACTAAAAAGTTAAAAGAAGATTTTCCTTGAATGGTAATCATTTTCCAAGTTCCTTTTTCTATTTCTTCTGATAAAAGGTTAAAGTTTAGTGCGATAATTACCAACGGAAAAAGAAAAATGATCAAAAAGCTAACATCTAAATTTCCAACATGTAAACGCATTGGGTTTACTAAATCAGTATTATATTTTTGTCCCTCAAGATTTAAAATAGTTACATTTTGTATTTGAGAATTCACATCACTTTGTCCTATAGCGATTCCTGCAAGTGGATTTAAATCATTAATAAAAGAAAACTTTAAATAATATAACAACAAGCCCAAATCGTCTTTATGAAGGCTGGTTTGCGTTTCTATATGTTTTTGTTGTTCTGTTACAGTTTTAGCTATTGTTGCCTTTTTTTGATTTAAAAATTGCTTTCCAGTACTAATACTTAAAACAGACAAAAATATAAGGATTCCGAAAGCTAAGAATACAGTTTTTGTTTTCAGAAATTGTTTGATTAATAATGTATACACAGCTATATAATTTTAAAACGGTTAGCAGATTTACTCATAAAAAACAGTGTTAATAATAACCAAACACAAAGTGTTAGTATGGAAAGTAGTTGATTTGATATCGTTTTAATAACGGTTATATATTTATAATTAAACGTTGGTAAAGATTTCCAATTTTCTTTGCCTACAACATGAACTTTTCCCTCGCTACTTTTTGCTTTATTACTAATGAACTTCATTTGTAAGTTGTTCATGTATTGCGATTGTTCATATCGATATTTTTCGGTTTGGGATAAAAAACTCACATAAGTATCAAAATCAGTAGCTGAAAAACTCATGGATATATTTTTAATTGCTAAATATGGATTGAATAACACTAATCTTTTGGAGATACTGTTTTGTTTTCTGTAACTATCTATTAGTTTTAGATGTTGACTTTTATAAATAGTTGCCGATTGTTCTTCTCCTTTACTCATTAAAAAACCACTATAATTAAATGGTAAATCTTTTACATCAGTTACATTATTAGCTTTTAAAATAGAATCACGAAGTGAATTAAAATAAGGATCATTCGGATTATGACTGTCTCCTTGTTTGGCGATCTCTGCTTCAATAGCAGCTTTAAATTCTATTTTTGAAAGATTCGGATGAAAAGCGTTACCAACAACTTGAGCTGTCTTTGGAACAATAATAAAAAATAATAACCAAATACTTAATAAGGTTAGTAAAGCCTTATTAGAATTAGCACTCTTACCAGATATTAGTATAGTAATACAACATAAAATGATGTAAAATAATACATAGCTTATGGTAATTAATAAAGATCTGATAATAATAGCGCCGTTAACAGTGTGATTTTCTAAAAAAGAAACACTCCATAATGACAGTAAACAAGGTAAAAAGAATACAGTTGAAACAAGAAATAAACCAAGTGACTTTCCTAAAAGGATTTCTTTTATAGTTGCACCTTGAGTATACATGATTTTAAGTGTTCCATTTTCTTTTTCAGCAGTAATTGCCGAATATCCTAAGAAAAAAATAATCAAAGGTAAAATTAGTTGTAATAACAGGGCGATATTTAAATCACCAAAACGAATCAAACCCGTTGATAAACTAGCTTCTGAAAAGTTGGCCGTATTTTGTTTATGTGCTTCTAAAAAAATAGAATTTCCAGTATAACTTTCAATTCCTGAATCGAAAATACGCAAAGGATGTTGCAAACGAAAAGTGAAAGACCCAAAATGCGCCATTCTATGCGGATGTTTATCTGGATTATCTTCCCAACTTTTTCTTGATGATTCTTGATGATGCTCAACAGCATGATCGTGCTGTTCAAAAGCATTCCATCCAGTTATAGTTATATAAACCAAAACAAGTAAGAAACACGATAAAAGGACTAAAAGACCTTTAGTAAAAAAGGTCTTTTTAAAAAATTGTTTTGCTATTAAAAGAATGATTTGTTTTTTCATAAGTAGTAAATAGCTTTAGTGCATTTTAAAGAATTATATATTTTTACTTTTGATGAAATCCTATAGGAATTAACCTCTTGGCTGTCGTTTTGCGATTAAAACTTATAGGTTGCATTTAATAAAAAGTTTCTTGGAGCTCCAGGACCTAATCTTGACGGATTAAGACCTCCTAGCCAATACGTATCATTGAATAAATTATTTACTTTTAAAGTTAATTGAATACCCGCATTATTTGGTTTGTAATATACAGCAGCATCACATATTGCATATTCTGGTAATAATACTCTATCTGTAGCGTACGTAGGATTATACCAAGTATATCTTTCATCTACATATTGTGCACCAAAACCTAATCCAATACCTTTTAAGGTTTCAGTTGTAAAATCATAACGTCCCCATAAATTAGCATTATGTTTTGGAGCTCCACCAATACGTTCTCCTATAAATTCTTCTATAGCATCTTCTATTATTTTAGCATCTGTATAACCGTAAGAAGCTGTAATTTGAAAGTTTGGTAAAACATAACCCGAAAAGTCCATTTCAAAACCTCTACTTCTTTGTTTTCCTCTTGTTGTTAGGTTGTCTAAATCATAAGTATCTCCCATTAAAATATTTTTTTGATTGATTTCAAAAAAGGCAAGGTTAGCGAATACTTTACCATTTAAAAACTCTCCTTTAAGTCCTACTTCATTTAAGGTACTTTCTAAAGGATCAAATCTTGCTGGTGACGCTGCCCAAAAGAAACCTTCTGCTGTTGGTGATAATGAAACGGTATTTGTATGAGGTTGAAAACCTTCTAAATAAGTTGAGTAAACACTTAATTTATCGTTAATTTCATAGGTTAAACCTATTCTAGGTACAAAAGCACTAGTTTTAAATTCTTCTTCATCTCCTTCATAATTAAAAACATCTTTAAACCATTCGTATCTTAAATTAACTAAAGCTGATAATTTTCCTATTTTAAACTGATTTTGTAAATAAATACCATCAGATGTGTTTAAGTTTGCTGGGATTGATAATTGAGAAAGACTGTAATCACTTGTATCTCTAGCTCCATTAAACGGGTTTTCTAAATCAAAATAAGCTGCAGCAGGAACAGGAGTCGTTACACCATTAATAGTCATTTGCTGAAAATTATCTGGATTACTTGCATCAAAATTAGATTGTCCTCCACTTACTGTTAAATATCTTCTAGCTCTAAGAAATCCAGCACCAATTTTTCTTTCCCAGCGAGTCGCATCATAACCCACTAAAATTTTATTAGTAATGTTGTCTTTTTTAATATCGTAAGTAACATACGTACTAAAATTATCTGTTTCCCAAAATTGTTGTCTTTCATCATATCGTAATCTTACCAAAGTAGGAATTACATTGCCATCAATATCAACCATTGAACCTCCAACTCTATGTTCAGCTAAATCTTCATCCCATGTTTGTTTCATGTATTGTGCGTTAAAACCAAAGTTCTCTGTAAATTTTTTGTTGAAACTCGCCATAAATGTCAATTCCTTAGTTTTATAATGATCATTTGACGCACCAACATTCATAGTTATTGGAGTACTATTAATAGAATATTCACCATTAATAGCTCCAAAAATAGGCTGACCTCTATCTAAATTCCCTTCAGCATTGTTGTAAATCATTTCAACATTTAACGAAGTGTTTTCATCAGGAACATAACTAAAAGAAGGAGAAATTAAAATAGCATTATTATTTACTACATCTCTAAAAGAATCTGCATCTTGATAAGCTGCATTAAAACGGTATAATAATGTTTTTGATTCATTTAAAGGCCCTGTGAAATCTACTGTTGCTCTTAAAGTACCATAACTACCAGTGGCTACTGATACTTCACTACGTTTTTCGTCTAATGGCTTTTTAGTAACCATATTTACAGTACCACCTGGATCTGCACTTGAAAAAGTAACTGAAGAAGGCCCTTTAATTACTTCTACACGTTCTAAATTTGAGGTTATTGGTTGTAAAAAATAATATTGACGTGTACGCATTCCGTTAACTACTTGTCCATCATCTGCTTGAGTAATACCACGAATATTATAGTGGTTATATAAACCTGTTGCAGAAACATTACTTACTGTTTTAACAGCATCTACTAACTGAAAAGCTTGCCTGTCTGAGATAAGCTCTTTGGTTACAGTAGTTACTGCCTGTGGTAATTCTTTATTCTTAATAGCTATTTTTGAAGCCGAAAAAGAATAATCACTATTATAATCTTGGCGTTTTCTACCTATTACTTCTACAGATTGTAATAATTCAGCAGCTTCTTTAAGTATAATTTCGTTTAATTCTATATGCTGATTGTCAGCTATTGTTAACTCTTTTGAATAGGTTTCGTATCCAACAAAAGTTATTTTTAAATTGTATGTTCCGCTCGATTTTACTTTGATATTAAAAGCACCATCTGAGCCAGAGGTTGTTCCTTTTTTTTGATGCTCTTGATTTTCAACGATAATTGTAGCCCCTTCTATTGCTGTATTATCAGTATCTAAAACTTTACCAGTTATTTTAGATTGAGAAAAACCAAATTGTGCTGCCAATAAGATTATTGAAAACACAATGTATTTAAAATTTGTTTTTAATCGCATTATTAATTATTAAGTAGGTTAAATTGTTTTAATGTATAAATCTTGTAGTTCTTGAGCAGTTATATTAGCAGTTTCTGTAGTATGGATTAAAGTTCCTTCTTTCATTATTCCTATTCTAGAACCAATATTTACTGCGTTAAAAATATCATGAGTAGCCATAAAAATCCCCACACCATTTGCTGCTAATTTTTTACATGTTTTGGCAAATTCTACAGATGCTTTGGGATCTAAACCAGAGGTAGGTTCATCCATAAGAATAAAAGAAGCATTTTTTGCTAATGCTATTGCGATACCAACCTTTTGACGCATTCCTTTAGAATAGGTTTCCAATTTTTTTTGATAAGCATCTTCCTGTAAATTGGCTTCTTGTAATAGTTGAATTAACTTTTCTTTTGTGTAGGTAAAACCAGCTAATCGACTAAAAAAATCTAAATTTTCTAAACCAGTAAAATCACTATATAATTGTACAGTTTCAGGAATATAGGCTATAGAACTTCGTGAAAATTTATTACCAAACACGGAATTATTATCTAGTAAAGCCTCTCCTGATGTTGCTGTTATTAATCCTAAAAAAATATTAATAGTTGTAGTTTTTCCTGCCCCATTTTGACCAAGCAAACAAAAAATTTCTCCAGGTGCAACAGAAAAACTTAAATCTTTAAGCGCTAACTTATCGTTATATCGCTTGGAAAGCTTTTTGGCTTCTAACATTATAAATTATCTTTTTTGAAAAGTTTTTAGTAGCGATGAAGTGTAATACATTTGATCTATTAACTGGTAGTCTTAATTTTTACTTAAAATTGGCCTAATGAATCCATTTTTTTTCAATAATCCTTCAATGAAAATAAAAATAGGTTAGATTCAATAGGCACAATTTTAATTAACCCAAATGCACAAAAATTCAAAAAATGTGCAAATATGTTTAATTACTAACAAATGTTGCTAACGCAACTTAGTTGCAAATATAGGCAAAAGTTTTACTTACGCAACTAAGTTGCGTTAAAAATATATTATATTTGTAACATGGGTGTTGTAAGAAAAACAAAGTCAGTTAAATTATTATTGGAAGAGTTTGAGAAAAGCTCAAGTGCTATTTCTGTTATTACTTTAATAGAAAGACTTGATTCTGAAATGAATAAAACTACTATTTATCGTGCTTTAGACAAGCTAGAAGATGATGGAGTTTTACATTCTTTTCTTGGTAAAAACGGACATAAATGGTATGCAAAATGTAATAATTGTTCAGCGCATCATCATCATGATGTACATCCTCATTTTCAATGTGTAGATTGCGGTAAAGTAGATTGTTTGTCTGAAACAGTTGTTATTCCTGAAATCCCTAATCGTAAAGTTCATTTTTCTCAGGTATTATTACAAGGAACATGTGAACAGTGTTTTAATTAATTATTTCTTTTTTTAATTTTTAAGATAGTCTCAAACTTGCATTATAAAGGCTTTCTTTAATTGCTTTTTTGAGTAAAGTAATTTCACTTTTTGGACCAATAGTAAGGAGTTTTGAGCCTGTTGTAGGCGTTCCATTAAAAGGCCTAATAAATACTTCTCCATCTGGATTTCGTTCAAAATAAGTATGTTTATTTTCGTTTCCAATTTTTGTACAACCTTTTACTCTTAGAATACTTTTAGGAAGAGCATTACAAATATCATCAATACATTTTACATCTGGTAAATTTGGTAAGTCAGTAGAACAAGAAGCCCAATGTGTTTTTTGATGTTCAAATTTACTTGCTGTGTTTTTAGAAGGTAAAAGTTCAGGAAGAAGCGAAATATCAATAGCATCCATTGTTAAAATCTTGGCATAAGGATTAAGCTTTTTAAGTTCTCCAATAACAAAATTTTGTCTAATTTCTGATGCTTTTGAAAGATGTGTAAGCACAATTAAAGAAGAAACCTGAATCTGATTTAATTCAAGTTCATTATGTTCTCCTCTTTTTTGCCAGTTTTTAACATCAACAACAGAAATTTGAATAGGAGGTAAAAACCGATCATGTAATCCAACACCAAGAAATTCCATCAAAGAACAAGCATCAGAAGTTCCATTTGCTTCAATTAACGTAATTCCTTTTGTTCGCTCAGGAATTTGGTTTACATAATTTCTTAATTCATGTATTCCGCTACAACAAATACAACTCCCTGTAAGCGGTTTAATCCAATTTGAATCTATTTTATCAGTAAGCTGAAGCGCATCTAGAGTAGCGTTTTCGTAATCATTAAGAACAATAAACGGATTCCAGCCATTAGCTATATAATTAGCAATTAAATGTTTTAAAAGTGTTGTTTTACCAGCTCCTAAAAAACCAACAATTGTAATAATAGCTTCCATATTTTAAAAAATAGTTATTTGCATTTTGTATTAAAACACCAAGATATACAATGAATGAATATTATAAAACAGGTAGTCTATTTAAATTTACTATGCTATATTTTTATAATTGTTGATTTATGATACTTAAAAACTCTTTACGTTTTGTTTTATTAGAAAAACAACCTCCATATTCTAACGTAGTTGTAAAGCTATTTTTATCTTTTATACCTCTGGAAGAAACACATAAATGTTTGGCATTTACAACTACAATAACATCTTTTGTTTCCAGTATATTTTGCAAGTCTTTAAGTATTTGAAGTACTAATCTTTCTTGAACTTGCGGACGATGTGCATAATAATCAACCAAACGATTAATTTTAGACAATCCTATTACTTTATCTTTCGGAATATAACCTATGTGTGCATGTCCAATAATAGGCAAAAAATGATGTTCGCAAGAAGAGTCAATAGTAATGTTTTGTTCTACCAACATTTTCTTATATCCGTACTTGTTTTCAAATACAGAAAGTTTTGGTTTATTACTTGGATTTAAACCATAAAACAATTCTTTTACATACATTTTTGCTACGCGATATGGAGTTCCAGATAAACTATCATCAGTTAAATCGAGTCCCATTTCGTGCATTATTTGTTCAAAATGGTGTTGAATGTTTTTAATCTTTTCATCATCTGATTTCTCAAAAGCATCAGCTCTTAAAGGTGTTTCTGTATTTGCAGAATAATGGTTATCACCTACGATATTAATTTCTTCTTTATCCTTCATTAGTACAACATTTAGTGGTGTTACATTGACAATATCTTTGATTGTATAAATGAAGTACTGTTAATAAAATAGCAGGAACATATATAAAACTATCATGCAAGGCAAACCAAGTGAATTTTTCATTTGCAATTACTATTAATAGTAAAAACCAACTTGACCATAACATAGGTTTTATCCAATTGCTTGATGTTGTTTGTGTTGATCTATAAATAGCAAAGAAAGAAATGGTTAAGAAAAAATAATCAATAAATTTCCACCAAGTAGGAGTAGCATCACAACAAGTGATAGAACATGTTTGTGCTATAAAAATAAAAGGAGTAGCAATACAGTGAATTAAACACAATGTGCTTGCAGCGGCTCCTAAAATATCAGATTTTTGTTTTATAAATAACATTAAGACTTTATTAATACAACTAAGGTGCAAAAGTAATCAAGAATATCTTTTAACGCAACTTAGTTGCGTTTTATTTGTTTATTTGATAAAACTAAAAAACTACTCAATAAAAAGTATAATTACGGAGTAGCTTTTAATATTTTATAAGCTTGTAAAAGCTAAGAATTAATAGGTGTTTTATTCTAAATTACAGTATTCAAAAACCTGTTTAATCTGTTCTCTATTTAATTGGTTAAAGTTATGATTGTAGTTTAATCCAACATATTCTTTGGTAGTTGCTACTGCTCTTTTGTGTTTAGTCTTTACTAAACTATCTCTTGATCTTGTATAAGCTACAAAGTAGTTGAAATCTAACGCAGTATTACCTAAAGCAGGACCAATGAGTTTTTTGTTTAATTTATGGCAAGAAGCACATAAAATTTTAAAAAGTTTTCTTCCTTCTCTTAGATTTTCAGTTTTAAAACTTTTATTCGGATAAAAATCTGGTGTTCCACAAAAAAACACCTCTTTTTTAGGTTGAAAAGTGAACCTAGGATAAAATAACATTCCTAAAATTGTTATGAAAACAACTATATAAGAAATAAAAATTTTATTGCTTATTTTCAACGTTGGATTTCTTTTTTAGCTTCTGTAAACTCTTCAGGTGTATTTATATTTCTTATAAAAGTATCATCAACTTCAATAATTTCAACATCAGCATTTATTAACATTTTACGCGGACAAGAATATCCTTGTGCTAAATACTGTAATAATTTAGCGTAGGCTTTTGGCTCATAAATTGTAATTAATGGTTCCGGAAAGTCTTTGTCTTTTCCTTTAATTGCAGTAGCTACTTTACTTGGATTTCTATGTTGTAATAACAAATCAATTAATTCAGAAGTTACAAAAGGTAAATCTGTAGCTAAAACTAACCAAGCGGAATTTGGATCTTTTTGAAAAGCGGAACAAATTCCACCAAAAGGACCAAGATTTAAAAACACATCGTGTATTTCGTTATCGTTTTCTGATTTGTTTTGTACCGAATAAAACACATCTGTTAAGCTGTTATTTAGTAACTCTTTTGCAAACTCTTTTTGCGGAACGCCATGGTAATTTAATACCGATTTATCTTTCCCCATTCGAGTACTTTTTCCGCCAGTTAACACCAGACCTTTTACAGGTGCAATATGTGCTTCAATACTATTTTTAATATGATTGGTAATTTTATCAATCTCATCAATAGTATAAATTGTTGTATTATGTATTTGTGGAAACTTTTCAATTAAACAATCAAAAATTGGTGTTGCTGCTTTCAGTTTTATAATGAATTGAATATTGGTAATTTGATCAATTCTTTTCTTAACAGAAGCTTCTTTTTCATCGTCTAAAATTAAAATTTGCTTGGCACCTGCGTAATGATTTCCGTTGATAAACACAAAATCATGATTGTAAAACTGTAGTCTTTGTTCAAATTTATTAATAGGAGAAGATGTGCTTATTTGCAAATTTCCTTCGTGATGAAATGTGTATTCAGATAAGGTGTTTCTCGCTACATCTTTTGCATGAGAAGCATCAAAATACGCCAAGTTAAAATGACTTAATTTTTTAGAAATCGCATATACTAAATCTGCAATAACACCACATTTAGCGCCCAAAATAGACACTTCATTTGATGCGAAATTATCATTAAATTTTCTTGTTAAACTTGCGTGTTTTTTATGTTTAGCCATTTTTAATATCGGATTTACCTCCAGTTTTTTCTAATAATTTCACTTCTTTAATCACCATTTTTTGAGAAATAGCTTTACACATATCATAAATCGTTAAACAGGTTGTTGATGCGCCTGTTAAAGCTTCCATTTCTACACCTGTTTTACCTGTAATTGTTACTTTACAAAACACTTCTATGTTTTCAGTATCCACAATAGTAATATCAATATCTACTCCGTTTATTAATAACGGATGACACATTGGAATCAAATCAGAAGTTTTTTTAACACCTTGAATTCCGGCTATAATTGCTGTTTGAAAAACAGGTCCTTTTTTGGTTAGTAGTTCATCATTATTAAAATTACTGATTATTTCAGTTCCTAAAAACATCGTTGCTTTTGCAATAGCAGTTCGTTTCGTGATTTTTTTATCAGAAACATTAACCATTTTAGGTTGATTTTGTTCGTTTATGTGGGTAAAATTGCTCACTTTTTATCTTGAGTTTTTAATTTTGATTAACGATATTCTCAATAGTTCTACTGAGTATAATCGAAGTACAATTTCTTCCGTTACACTTTATAAAACCACTCGAACTGACATCTGTTTTTATAATTATCTATCAGTCACATTGAGTGAATTGGTTTGACTAAAAGGAAAACAAATTAGTATCGAGATATTAGCTAAACTTCTTTTTTGCTAAATTAGGAAGTTTTTCAAATTGATTATTAATCAAAACTTCTTTTTTATTTTTTGACCACTTTTTTATTTGTTTTTCTCTCTCAATAGCCATTTCAATATTTGTGAATTCACAATAAAAAAACAATTCAATTGGTCTTCTTGATGCGGTATAACTGTTAGGATGTTTTCCTTCTTGATGTTCAATTAATCTTGTTTCTAAATTAGAAGTTACACCTGTATAATACGAATTGTCAGAACATTTTAAATAAAACAGAATAGATTTTCATAGTTTTATTTAAGTTTTTGTAGTGATGTTCTCTATACATTTTTCTTCCGTTGCACTTCATAAAATCACTTGAACAAACATTTGTTTTCTAAAAACTACCTATAAGAAATAACAGGAAAAACATTTCCTTTTTTAAAAACCAATTCTTCAGTTTTTGGTAGTTCAATAAAACCATCAGCATGTACTAAACTAGCTAAATCACCAGAGCCATTTCCTTTTATTGGAGTTGCTTTTAAAATTCCGTTTTCGTTAAAAAGTTTCACTTGTAAAAAGTAGGTTAAATTAGGTCTAAAATTTACATCTTCGCTTAAAATAGCGGTTTGTGATTTGTAATCTATACCAACGGATTTATGATACCATTCGTAAAAATAAACCAAACAATTTACATAGGTAGAAATAGGATTTCCAGGGAAAGCAAAAACAATAGTTTTATTATTTTTAGGTGATGCTGCTCCGTTCCGTTCACTAATACCTAAAGATGCTTCGCGTCCGAACCAGAAAGGTTTTCCTGGTCTTTGGGTTACTTTATGAAATAGTTTTTCAACTTTTAATTCTTCAAAAATTTCAGGTAAATAATCGAATTTTCCTTTGCTTACAGCTCCGCTGAATAACAACACATCAAATTCTTGTAAAAAAGAAGCAATTTTTTGTTTTAAAATCGATTTGTCATCAGTAATATGAGCTGTTTCTGAAGGAATATTTAATTTTTGTAAAAGAGAAACTAATGTAAAAACATTACTTCTTCTTATTTGATGTGCTTCGGGATTTTCTTCCACACCAACCAATTCATCACCAGTAGAAACAATCATCACTTTTGGTAATTTTGCTACTTTTACCGTTGTTTTTCCAACAGTTGCGAAAACACCAATTTCCGCTGCTGATATGAGCGTGTTTTTTTTGATTAAAACATCACCAAGACTTCCATCTTTAGCTTTTGTATGAATATTCTGGCCTTCATTAAGTTTATCAACATTAATTGTAGCAATTCCATTGTTTATAGTCACATCTTCATAACGAATTACAGTATCGCAATTATTTGGTAAAACAGCACCAGTCATTACTTCGTAACAATTAGAAGCATCTTTCATGGTTTCTTGTTTGCTTCCAGCAGGCTGAATTCCGGCTATTTTAAAATTACGAATTCCTTCGTTAAAAAAGCGATAGTTAATTGCTATTCCGTCCATAGCAACTCTATTAAACGGCGGAAAATCTCTATCTGCAAGAATATCTTCTTTCAAAATTCGTCCTACAGATTGTAAAAACGGAACTTCTTCTGTTCCAAAATCTTGTGTGTTTTGTAAAATGAATTTTCTGGCTTCTGTTACTGAAATCATAGTTGTAAAGTTGATGCTTGTGAAACAAGTCTAGATATTCTTTGTAAAATTAAGGTTTTCAAATTTTTATGAAGGAATATTTATTAAAAATGATAAAATAAGGATTTTACAAAACCATCTATTGCTTATAGCATAAAAATCAGCGATATATATCAAAAAAAACAATGATTTTATATCCTTTAGATATAAATATCTTACTTTTAAACTTGAATTTATTAAAAAAGTGAAAGATGAAAAAATTAGTAGTATCGTTAAGTTTATTGGTGTCCGCCGTTTCTTTTGGGCAATCGTGTTGTAATGTTGTAGATAGTTCTGGACGTTCTGTTGTTGATAAAAATGATGATTGTATCACTGCAAAAAATATTCCTTCAGGTTCTGATTGTAGCACAAGTACTGTAACAAAAACAGAATTAGAAGCTTCAGAAAAAGACATTTTAACGGAAGCATTAGAAGGAGTTAAGTTTAAGTCTAATAGTGATGAGTTATTGCCAGAATCTTATGCAAAATTAGATGCTGTTGCTGAAGTAATGAAAAATAATAGTACTTGTACGTTAACAATTGATGGTTATACGGATAACACTGGAAAATCTGATTATAACCACAAATTATCTGATAAAAGAGCAAAAGCAGCAAAAGCTCGTTTAATTGAAGATGGTATTGATGGTAGTAGAATTACAACACATGGTTATGGAGAAGAAAATCCAATAGCTACAAATGATACTCCAGCTGGAAGAGCAAAAAATAGAAGAGTTGAGTTTAAAATTTCTTTTTAAAAGAAAAATTTAACCAAAAGGTCATTCGTTTTTATTGTCAGTTTAATTATTGACTATTCATTAAAATGAAACATAATATTTATAAAAACCCAAAAAAGTGTTTAACTTTTTTGGGTTTTTTATTGGTAATAAAATATGATTTTGAGTTCAGTTGATTTAAATGAAAATTTATATCCTTTTCAAACTCCAATTCGATATTATCATTTCAATGGGAATCTGAATGCAGTTTAAATCCTTTGCTTGGTAATATATTTGTTTTCATTTTTTTGTAGCGTTTAGCTATTGTTAGTGCGGGAATAAAAAGTCAGGGACTTGCGGTATAGCACTTAGCTAAAACTTTTTGTTTTGTTTTATTTTTTTCAATTGCAAAGCTAAATCAAAAAGATTTAGCGGACTTTATAAATATACATTAACTTTGGGGTAAACACTAAGCCCGCATTAATTATAGGTTTTGTTACCAACTGTTTATCTTATTTTTTTCCAAACAGAATATTTTTCGTTTTTTCCAAATTCAATTCTATCTTTTGTTATGGACTTTATATTGAATTCTACAGGTTTGGAAAAGTAATAATTTCCATCTTCTTTTTTGGTTACAAGTTTTCTTTTAAGGTAATATTCCATTTTTTCAGTATCAACTTCTATTGGAACTTTTAAAACATAATTTGGTTCTTTAAAAGCTAATCTCCAACAAATAATTTTATTTTTTTTAATTTCAAAGAAACCAGTCCTACTTTCTTGTTTGCTATAGTAAAACTCATATTCATTATTAGCTTTGAAAATTCTGTCGGGATATTCAGTTCCATTTTCAGTTTCAATTGGGCAAAAAGTGGTATTAACCAATTCTGATTTTTTATTCTCATTTATTTTATCAAAATCAACTTTTTTTTCAAATCTCCAAGTTCCTATTAGTAAATCAAGGGAAGCATTTTGGGCTAAAGAGACTTTTATTTGAATTAGGAATATTAATGATAGAATAATTCTCATAATTGTTGGTAACATACATATTACCTTAATCAGAAGGTTAAAAGTATATTTTTTTTAAAATTAAAATTATTTGAGTAAAATAAAAAATAATGAAGTTAAAGATCTCTTTTAAGAGAACAAAAACAGATATCAACAAAGAAACTAGCCACCAATAGTGCTCATACTTTCGGAAACGCCACCTTTTTTTCTGTTGGCTTCGGCAATAAATCCGTTTTTTGGCTTTTCTTTAATCAACGATAAAAACAATTCTTTTAAATCGTCGTTACTTGCGCCGCTTCTTATAAAATCACGTAAGTTAAATACACCATCGTCAAACAAACAATTTTTAAAAGTTCCGGTTGAGGTAATTCTAATTCGGTTACAATCGTTACAAATTGTTCTGGTAAATGCAGGAATAATTCCTACAGTTCCTTTATGTCCTTCAATAGCATAATTACGAGAAGTAGAAGATTTTTCTGAAACAACTTCAGTTACATCATATTTGCTTTTAATCTCGTTTAAAATTTGCTTGAAATTCCAGTTTTTCTGAATGTCACGTTGTCCTTTTCCGTTGAAAGGCATTTCTTCAATAAAACGAATCGCAATATTTTTATCTTTACTTAATGCTACAAAATCGTTAATTTCATCCGTATTAAAACCCGATTGTATAACAACATTCAGTTTTAAATTCAACGAACTTTTTTCAAGTAATTCAAAAGTATCATACACTTCAGGAAAAACATCGCGACGTGTAATTTTGGCAAACTTATCGCGCTGTAAACTATCAATACTTAAATTGATGTTTTTTACTTTTTTAAGCTTTTCTAAAGTTTCTATATGTTTAGAAATTAACGCACCATTGGTAGTAATATTAATATCTTCTAACAAGTCGTTAAAAGACAACATTTCTAAAAAACCAATAAAGTCTTTTCTAACAAAAGGTTCTCCACCAGTTAATCGGATTTTATTAATACCTAATTCAGTTAAAACTCTAACGATTCGGTACATTTCTTTATAAGAAAGCAATTCTTTTCTACCAACAATATCAATTCCATGAGCTGGCATACAATATTGGCATCGCAAGTTACAACGATCGGTTACTGCTAAACGAACATAATTAATTTGTCTTCCAAAACTATCTACTAAACTCATGCGGTAAAGGTACTAAACTACCTTGATGGAAACACTAAGGATAAAGGAATTATACCGTTTTATATTTATAGATTCTCATAAAACCAAGGCTATTTTATTAGTATTTACAATAGTTGTATTATCTGTTTGCCATTAAATAATTTCCATTTGTTGTAGTAAAAACGAAGCATTCATGTTTTTACAAACACCTTGTTTCATAATATAATCAAAAGACAATTCGTTGTTTTCAATTAAAGCATCAAAATAATAATTTTGTACTTGTGGATATTCATTTGATAGTTCGCACAAACTAACATCATGCGTTGCTATAATTCCGGTTGATTTGGATTTGGTTAGTTTTTCTACAAACTTTTTAGATCCAGTAGCTTTGTCTTTGCTATTGGTTCCTTTTAAAATTTCATCTAAAATAATGAAGTAACGTTCCGTTTTAATTTCATCAACAATAAACTTTAAACGTTTTAATTCTGAATAAAAATACGATTCGTCTTCAGTTAAATTGTCTGAAGTTCGCATGCTTGTAATTAATTTTATAGGCGAATAGTTAAATGATTTCGCACACACAGGTAATCCACAATTTGCCATAACAATACCTAAAGAAACAGTTCTTAAAAAAGTACTTTTACCAGCCATATTTGCACCAGTAACAATAAAAAATTCTTCTTTAGCAATATTAAAATCATTATCTACTCTTTTAGTTTCTTGTAATAACGGATGCCCTAATTGCTCTCCTTCAATACTAAAATTAGTAGTATTTAATTTTGGAAATATAAACTTCGGATTATTAAAAACAAAGTTGGCTAAAGAATTCTGAGCATCAAAAAAAGCAACAGTATCAAACCAATTTTTTACCGTGTCTTTATGAGTAGCAATCCATTTTTCGGTGTTACGAGCATTACGAATATCCCAAAGAAAAAAAGCATTCCCAACAACAGCAATAATAATATTATTTCGTTGGTCAAAAGCATCTAGTATTTTAGAAAACTCTTGAAGAATTGCAGATGCTTTTTTACCTGCAGTTTCAATTTTATGTTGTTGTGTTTTTAAAAATGAAGTTGTAAATTTTTCCGATTCTACTATTGCCAATAATTGATGATATTGGTTAAAAACCGCTTTACTCATATTTGCATTATCGTATATGTTTTGCACTTTTTTAAAGAAACCACCAGTGATTAATAAACCCAAAACAAACCAAAGAACAACAACACCAAAAGGAAGTAGACCAAAAGAAACAGCAATTATTACACTTACAGAAAGTATAGAAAAAACTAAAGGTAAATACGTAACTATTTTTGGTAATGAAGTTTTGTACGATTGTATCCAATCTACAATACTTGTAATTGAACTTTTGGTTTTAATAATAGAAGCGATAGCTAAAAAATGCTGACGCCATTTGGTTTTTAAAGCCAATTCTTGTAAACCTTCTTGCTTTTCTGCAATATCCGTAATATCGTTGCTTTGTAAGGTGTTTGCTAATACATTTTTTCCATGATTCGTTCCGGTTCTATTGATGTATTGAAAAAAAGAACCTTTACCAAACAAATCAATATCATTACTAAAAAAATGTTGCGGATTAATAAATTCTTCCCCTTCATTTAAATCATAAAAATCTTTATTTAAAACTTTTATTTCTGTTTTGTTGATGGCTAATTTTGCATCCACCATTTTTTTTTCTTTTTCTAAGTGTTGAAATTTCAATACTAAAAAAATAAAAATTCCAAATGCAATACCACCAATTGTTAATGCAATAGGAGTAGTTTTATAGGTATAATAAATACCAAAACAAGCACTTAAAAAAATAACGAATCTTAAAACTCTAATATTAGTGATTTGCTTTACTAAAGCATTTCGTTTCGTTTGTAATAAATTGATTTCTTTTTGATAAAAATCAGTAGGGTTTTCCATGTGTAAATAAATAATGGATAAAAGTAATGCTTTTAAGAATTATATGTTTTGTGAAAAAGAGAAAGTTCTTAGTAAAAAAGCCAACAACCAAAAGACCTTTCCAAGTGGAAAGGTCAAGGTCTTACTTATTTATGATTAAGTATCAAGCTCATCCCCCAACGAATCTTGATGAATATAAGTATTGGTTAGACCAATACCAAATATAGTTAAAACGAATAATTGTTTGATAAATAAGTGTTTAAAAAGTAATTAAATAAAGTTATGTGTAGCATTAGTTTTATATATGTACACTATTTTAAAATTGTATTTTTGTAGTATGCAAGCATCTCTAGAACTTCAAGTAAAAACATTACCAAACTCACCAGGTGTTTATCAGTATTTCGATAAAGAGGATGTTATTATTTATGTTGGAAAAGCTAAGAATTTAAAAAAAAGAGTTTCTTCGTATTTCAACAAAAATCATGAAAACGGAAAAACACGTGTTTTAGTAAAAAAAATTGTTCGTTTAGAACATGTAGTTGTAGATACTGAAACGGATGCTTTATTATTAGAGAATAATCTGATAAAAAAATACAAACCGCGTTATAATGTTCTTTTAAAAGATGATAAATCTTATCCGTGGTTGTGTATAAAAAAAGAACGTTTTCCAAGAATTTTTTCTACCAGAAGAATTATTAAAGATGGTTCTGAATATTTTGGTCCGTATACCAACACTAAAACTGTATATGCATTATTAGATTTAATAAAAGGTTTGTATCCGTTACGAACTTGTAAATACGATTTGAGTCAACCAAAAATAGATGCTGGTAAATATAAATTGTGTTTAGAGTATCATTTAGGAAACTGTAAAGGGCCTTGTGAAAATCATCAAACAGAAGACAATTATATGGAAAGTATAAAAGCTGTTAGAGGTATTTTAAAAGGTAATTTTAAAGAAAGTTTAGCGCATTTACAAACCATTATGATGGGTTTTGCTGCTGAAATGCAGTTTGAAGAAGCGCAAAAAATAAAAGAAAAACTAGAAGCTTTACAAAACTACCAATCTAAATCTACTATCGTAAATCCATCTATAAATAATGTAGATGTTTTTTCTATTATTTCTGATGAGACTCATGGTTACGCGAACTTTTTTAAAATTATGAATGGTGCTATCATTCAATCTTATACTACAGAAATAAAAAAAAAATTAGAGGAAACTGATAAAGAATTATTGGAGTTGTTTATTATAGAAACTAGGCAACGTTTTAATTCATTATCAAGAGAAATTTATGTTCCGTTTAAAGTAGATGTTGGTGATGCTATGAAAGTTGTCGTACCTAAATTAGGAGATAAAAAACGAATTATTGATTTATCCATTAGAAATGCAAAGTATTACAGACAAGAGCAATTCAAACAAATAAAAATTGTAGATCCAGATCGTCATGTAAAAAGAATTATGGCACAAATGCAAAAAGATTTACGTTTGCATGTAGAACCGCGCCATATTGAATGTTTTGATAATTCTAATATTCAAGGAACAAATCCTGCTTCAGCTTGTGTCGTTTTTAAAGATGGAAAACCTAGTAAAAAAGACTATCGTCATTATAATATAAAAACAGTAGAAGGTCCTGATGATTTTGCTTCTATGGAAGAAGTTGTTTTTAGAAGATATAAACGATTATTGGAGGAAGAGCAACCTTTGCCTCAATTAATTGTTATTGATGGTGGAAAAGGACAATTATCGTCTGCATTAAAGAGTTTAGACCTGTTGGGTTTACGAGGAAAAATAGCAATTATTGGAATTGCCAAACGTTTGGAAGAAATTTATTATCCAGGAGATAGCATTCCAATGTATTTAGATAAAAAGTCTGAGAGCTTAAAAATTATTCAGTATTTAAGAAATGAAGCACACCGTTTTAGTCTTACTTTTCATAGAAACAAACGAAGTAAAAGTGCTATCCAATCAGAGTTAGAACAAATTCCTGATATAGGGAAGCAAACAATTACCAATTTATTACGTAAATTTAAATCCGCAAAACGCGTAAAAATTGCTACTTTAGAAGAACTTATAACAGTTGTAGGAAATTCTAGAGCACAAAAAATATACAGCTATTTTCATCCTAAAAAATAATGCAAAGAAAACTTTTATACTTATTACTATCCCTTCCTTTTTTATTGTTTGCACAAAAACAGCCCAAAGTTGGTTTAGTACTAAGTGGAGGAGGAGCAAAAGGATTTGCACATATTAGTGTTTTAAAGGAGTTAGAAAAAGCAGGTGTTCAAATAGATTATATTGGCGGAACAAGTATGGGAGCAATTGTTGGTGGCCTATATTCAGCGGGTTATACAGCTAGCCAAATAGAAAAAATTATTAGTAATGCTAATTTTATTGATTTACTTCAAGATAAAATTCCACGTTCAGAAAAATCATATTTCGAAAAAACTTATGCAGAGAAACATGCAATTGCTTTACCTATAAAAAAAGGAAACATAGCTTTACCATTAGGTTTGTCTAAAGGACAAAATGTTTTAAATTTTTTAACTCAATTATTAGCTCCAGTAGATAATATTAACAATTTTTCTAAATTACCAATCCCTTTTTATTGCATTGCTACTAATATAGAAAACGGAAAAGAAGTTTTATTAGATAAAGGTTCTCTTCCGTTAGCTTTAAGAGCAAGTGCTTCCTTTCCTTCATTGTTAAATCCAGTAGAACTAAACGGACAGTTATTAGTGGATGGTGGTGTTACTAATAATTTTCCTGTTGATATAATGCAAAAAAAAGGAGTAGATATTATTTTAGGTGTAAATGTTCAAGGAGAACTTTACAAAAAAGAAAACCTTACTTCAGTAGCCACTCTTTTATCTCAAATTATCAACTTTCAAATGTATAGAAAGGCAGATAAACAAATAGAAGGAGTTACCGTTTATATGCGACCGAAAATAGCAGAATATTCTGTTATTGATTTTGATAAAAGTGAAGAGATATTACGTCAAGGAGAAAAAACAGCGAAATCATTTCGCAATGTATTTGATAGCATTGCTAAACTACAAAAGGTAAAAAAGAAAAGACCAAAAGTTAAACTAAACAAAGGAAAGTTTTTGGTAGATAGAATTATTTTAACTGGAAATAAACATTTTACTAGAAATTATATCTTAGGTAAATTACAATTAAAAGAAGGAGATTCTACTTCGTATAAAGAAATTTCTCAAAAAATAAACACACTTACGTCAACTAAAAATTTCGAGAGAATTGATTATCATTTTGAAAAATCATTTAGTGGAAAAAAACTAGAATTAAAGGTAAAAGAAGACGATTTAAAGTCTTTTCTAAGACTTGGTGTTCATTATGATTTACTGTATCGTTCTGGTGTTTTAGTAAACTATAATCAAAAGAAATTGTTATACGGAAATGACGAGCTTTCTTTTGACTTTGTTATTGGTGATAAAATACGGTACGATTTACAGTATTTTGTAGATAATGGTTTTTTATTAAGTTATGGTTTTGCTTCTCGCTACAATTCCTTTTCCTCAGAAATTAATTTTGATAGTGAAAGTGTAAATAAAATTAGTGTTGATTATAATGATTTTACAAATCGATTTTATGCACAAACTACTATAGATAAAAAATTTGCTTTTGGTTTTGGTATGGAGCATAAAAATGTAACAGCGAGTACAGAAACATTAACTAATACCAATGGAGATGATAAAAGTTATTTTGATGAAAGTAATTATTTAAATGCAATTGCTTTTTTAAAATTAGATACTTTTGATAAAGAGCAATTTCCTACAAAAGGGTTTTATGCTGATGTTAATTTTACTTGGTATTTGTGGTCAGATAGAAATAATCGTTTAGATCGGTTGTTAGAAGGTAGTACTATTTTTTCTCAATTTTCTCAAATAAACGGTAAGGTAAGTTTTGTATCTACTTTTTGGGATAAGTTTTCATTTCAAAACACTTCTGAAATTGGTTTAACTTTAGGGGAGGAAGAAACAAGTGTTTTTGATTATCGTTTGGGGGGTTACAATCAAAATTATATTAATAACTTTTCAGTAATGTACGGTTATGATGTTGCGGCACTTTCAGAGCAATCTTTTTTAAGAACAGAATTTAATTTTAGATATCAAATTTACCCTAAAAATTATTTGAATTTTATAGCAAATTATGCTCGTATCGATAATAATATTTTTTTAAGAGGTGAATTGTTAAAAAACATTAAATCAGGTTACGCAATTGGTTATGGTCTAGAAACATTAGTTGGTCCTATAGAAATTAGATATTCTTGGTCTCCAAATCACGATGAAAAATACTGGCTTTTCAACTTAGGTTTTTGGTTTTAATTATTGGGCGATAATACACATTAAAATGCTCAGATATTTTGTTATAGATAAGTAAAAATAAACCTGTAAAAGATCTAGGATATTTGTATTTATAAAATTTACTGCATAAAAAAACCCAATCGAAAGATTGGGTTTTATTTGATAATAAGATGTGCCTTACTTACTTTTTTTGTTTTTATTTTTTTTAAAATAAAATTTAAAATGTAGGTATTGGTAAGCGTCTCTAGGTAAAATTTTAATCCACTTTTTGTGTTTCAAAAACCATTTAAAACGAATTGAGTTCATGCCTTTAGTTAAATGAGATGCAATAAAAGGATGTACATTTAACGTTATGCTTGAATAATCGTTTTTACTATTTAATATCCTTTCTAAATCCGCTTCTATTTTATCAACTAAAACAATTGGTGCCTCAACTTCTCCGTTTTTATTTGGATTAGGCTCACGAGTTTTTATTTCTAATTCAGGTCTTACACGCTGGCGTGTTATTTGTATCAATCCAAACTTACTTGGAGGTAATATTTTATGCTTTGTTCTATCCAAAGCCATAGCTTCTTTTAAATGCTGATATAGTTTTTGTCTGTTTTCAGACGTTTTCATATCAATAAAATCAATAACTATAATTCCTCCCATGTCACGTAGTTGTAATTGTCTTGCAATTTCTGTAGCTGCAATTAAATTTACTTCTAACGCTGTTTCTTCTTGATTTTTTGCTTTGTTTGAGCGATTACCACTATTAACATCAATTACGTGTAACGCTTCTGTATGCTCTATTACTAAATAGGCACCTTTGCTCATAGATACCGTTTTTCCAAACGATGTTTTAATTTGCCTTTCGATTCCATATTTTTCAAAAATGGGATTAGAAGAGTTGTGTAGTTTTACAATGTTTTCCTTTTCAGGATAAATTTCTTGTAAATAATCTTTAATTTCTACACTTAAGGCTTCATCGTTGGTAACTATGCTTGTAAATGAATCGTTCATTACATCTCTTAAAATAGAAGACGCTCTGTTCAATTCGCTCAATATTTTGGTTGGAGTGTTTGTGTTTGCGATGTGATTGCAAGTTGTTTTCCAACGCTCTAATGAGTTTTGTAAATCTTTGTCTAGTTCTGCTACTTTTTTTCCTTCGGCAACAGTACGTAAAATAAGTCCAAACCCTTTTGGTTTGATGCTTTTTGCTAATCTTTTTAATCGATCTTTTTCTTTAGAATCAGCTATTTTTTGTGATACTGATATTCTGTTAGAAAAAGGAACTAAAACTAAATACCTACCTGCTATTGAAAGTTCTGAGCTAATTCTTGGCCCTTTGGTAGATATTGGTTCTTTTACAATTTGTACTAATAAATTTTGACCTGATTTTAGTACATCATTGATGCTTCCGTCTTTGTTGATGTCGTCTTCAAAACGGAAATTTTTTAAAGTGAATTCTTTAAATTTACCTGTGCTTACTTTTTTGATGAATTTATTTAAAGATTGTACTTGTGGACCTAAATCATGATAGTGTAAAAAACCATCTTTAGGATATCCAACATTAACAAAAGCGGCATTTAATCCTGTCATCACTTTTCCTATTTTAGCTAGGAAAATATCTCCGACAGCGAATTTATTATCGCTCGTTTCTTTATTTAATTCAACAAGTCTACCATCACGTAGTAAGGCAAAATCAATATCAGAAGAATTTGAACGTATTATTAATTCGGTTTTCATTCTGAATATAGTTTTGTGCCAACACAACTAAATAAATCTTTAGTGTGCCAACGGATTAATTTGTAAACAGGTATAAGTTTTATACCGGCTGAGATTTTTTAATCTCAATGTCAATGAACTTTTTGTTTTAAACAAACGGAAAAAGTAAGCTAATGCTTACTTTTTCTTGTGACGGTTTGCTCTTGCTCTTTTCTTTCTTTTGTGAGTAGAGATCTTCGCTCTTTTTCTTTTTTTACCACTTGGCATAATAATTCGTTTTAGAAACTCTTTCGAGTTAAGTTAATATTTCTAATATTTTATTTTACAGAAACCTTTGCTTTTACTCCGTCAGTAAAAGTCTTTGCAGGTTTAAATGCAGGTATATTGTGTGCAGGTATTTTGATAGTAGTATTTTTAGAAATATTTCTACCAGTTTTTTCTGCTCTTGTTTTGATAATAAAACTACCAAAACCTCTTAAATATACGTTATCTCCACTTTCTAATGAATCTTTTACTTCAGTCATGAATGCTTCAACAGCTGCTAATACATCTGCTTTTTCAATTCCTGTCTTATCTGAAATATTCGATACGATATCTGCTTTTGTCATTATAAATTTATTTTTTTATTTTAAATTTCAAGGCTGCAAATATATGATAATTAATCTATTCCAGAAATGTTTGTTCTTAAAATTATCTAAATAAAATGCGTTAATTTTGCTTTGCTAAAAGATATAAATGCATTTTCATAACATATTGATAAACTGGTATTTAAAAAATAAGCGTGATTTACCATGGCGCAAAACAAAAGATCCTTACCATATTTGGTTAAGTGAAATCATGCTTCAGCAAACAAGAGTAGCTCAAGGTCTTCCTTATTTTTTAAAGTTTACAGAAGCTTTTCCCACAGTCTTTGATCTTGCAAATGCGAGTGAAAGTTATGTGTTAAAGTTATGGCAAGGTTTGGGATATTATTCTAGAGCAAGAAATCTTCATTTTACCGCAAAATACATTTCAGAAGAATTAAAAGGAGAATTTCCTAAGAATTATAAAGAGCTATTAAAGTTAAAAGGGGTTGGTGATTATACCGCTTCTGCAATTGCATCTATTGCTTACGACGAAGCTGCTGCGGTTGTTGACGGAAATGTGTACAGGGTTTTATCGCGTTATTTTGGTGTTAAAACAGCTATTAATTCTACAGTAGGAATTAAAGAGTTTAAGATATTAGCACAAACGTTAATCGATACTAAACAGCCAGGAACATACAATCAAGCAATTATGGATTTTGGAGCAACGCTTTGCAAACCTAAAAACCCGTTATGTGGCGAATGTCCGTTTTCCGATAGTTGTGTTTCATTGGCTGAAAATTTAATAGATCAATTACCTGTAAAAGAAAAGAAACTAAAAGTAAAAAAGCGATTTTTTAATTATTTGGTTGTTGTTACTTCAAACAATAAAACAGTTTTTGAAGAGAGAAAAGGAAAAGGTATTTGGCAAGGTTTGTATCAATTTCCATTAGTTGAAAGTGATGTTGCTATTGATGGAAACGCATTAATTACAACGGAAAAATTTAAAGAATTGTTTCCGAAATCAACTACATTAAGTTTGTTTAATTCAAAAGATATTGTGCATAAGCTTTCTCATCAACATTTATATACAAAATTTTGGGTTGTTAAAACTTCAGGAATTAATAAGGAAACAACTTCTTGGGAGCAAGTAAAAAAACAGCCTGTACCTGTTTTAATTGATAAGTTTTTAGAAGCCTATACAAACCAGAACAAGTAATTTTGTATATTTGAATTACATGCTAAATTTATATCATGGCAGGAACAGTAAATAAAGTTATTTTAATAGGACATTTAGGTGATGAAATTAAAATGCATTACTTTGAAGGAGGAAATGCTATTGGTCGTTTTCCTTTAGCAACTAATGAAACTTTTACCAATCGTCAAACAGGCGAGCGAATTACGAATACCGATTGGCATAATATTGTTGTTCGTAATAAATTAGCAGAAACATGTGAGAAATATTTAACTAAAGGTGATAAGGTTTATGTAGAAGGACGTATTAAAAATCGTCAATACGAAGTTGAAGGTCAAAAACGTTATACTACAGAAATTCATGTACAAGACATGACTTTTCTAACTACAAAAAAAGAACCAACAATTGCTGCAAGTAAAATGAATCAAACAGGAAACTTAAAAACAACACAAACTCCTGTTTCAAATAAAGAAGATGATGATTTACCTTTTTAGTTTAATTAAATTTTAAAAATTGGATCCAGAACCCCATTTGCAATTATTTTTTAGCTTTAACTTTTTAACCACAATATATTTTCTTGCATTGTTGGTTTTATTAATGCTTTCTGCATTAGTTTCCGGAGCAGAAGTTGCTTTTTTTTCATTATCTCAAACGGAAGTTGATGAGTTGTCTGAAAAAACAAAAGGAAGAAGTATTGTCGTTCAATTATTAGAAAATCATAAAAAGTTATTAGCAACCATTCTTATTACGAATAACTTTATTAATATTCTTATTGTATTATTATTTGCTTCCTTAGGTGAAGTTTTATTTGATAATTTACCACAAACGTTAAGGTTTTTAGTAGAGGTTGTTTTAGTAACATTTTTAATTCTACTTTTTGGAGAAGTTTTACCAAAAGTTTACGCGAATAGAAAATCGAAGGAATTTTCTGTTTTTATGTCTAAACCAGTTCTTGTTCTAAATAAAATATTAACTCCGTTAAGTGCACCACTTATTAAGTTAACAAATGTTATTGAAAACAGATTGGGTAAAAAGAACAATAATTTATCGGTAGATAAATTATCTATGGCACTAGAATTAACATCAGAAGGAGCAACAACAAAAGATGAACAACAACTTTTACAAGGTATTGTAACTTTTGGAAATACAGAAACGGTACAGATAATGAAACCTCGTACAGATGTTTGTGCTATTTCTAACGATGAATCCTATAAAAATGTATTAGATACTATTTTAAAAAACGGATATTCTAGAAATCCTGTTTATCAAGAAAATATAGATAATATTGTTGGTGTTTTATATGCTAAAGACTTATTAGCCTATTTAAATAAAACGAATTTTAAATGGCAAGATTTAATACGAGAACCCTTTTTTGTGCCAGAAAACAAAAAGTTAGATGATTTATTAGCAGAGTTTCAAGAGAAAAAAAATCATTTAGCTATTGTTGTAGATGAATATGGAGGAACAAGCGGAATAGTAACCTTAGAAGATGTTATTGAAGAGATTGTAGGTGATATTAATGATGAATTTGATAATGAGGATTTATCATACTCTAGAATAGATAAAAACAATTATATTTTTGAAGGAAAAATTACTATTAGAGATTTTTGTAAGGTTTTAGAGATTGATGATGAAGAGCGATTTGAAGAAGAAAAAGGAGAAAGTGAAACCTTAGCTGGTTTTATTCTTGAAATTTCTGGAAGATTTCCTAAAATAAATGATAAAATAAATTTCGAAAAATACACGTTTACTATTGAAGCACTTGATAGAAAACGCATAAAACAAGTTAAAGTAACCCGAAATGAATAAGTTTTTTTACATACTATTAACGGTATTGTTTTTAACAAGTTGCAAAGAAGATGCTATACCTAAGCCTAAAGCATATTTAAGCTTAAATTATCCGTTAAAAAAATATCAAAAAATAAGTATAGAAAAACCATATTCTTTTGATGTAGCGGAAAACACTAATGTTTTGAATTTACCAAATGGTTGGTTAAAAATTGAATACCCAAAATTAAAAGCTTCTATAGATATTACTTATAGAGCTTTGAATGATAACTTAAAAGAAGTGTTAACCGATGCTGAAAAACTTGTTTTTGAACATACCGTAAAAGCAGATCAAATTACTTCAAATAATTTCAATAATAAAGAACAGAAAGTATATGGAAGTATGTTTGATATTACTGGAAACTCAGCCTCTCAAATACAATTTCATATAACAGATAGTACAAAGCATTTTTTAAAAGGATCTTTATTTTTTCGAACAAAACCTAATTATGATAGTATTTTACCTGCTGTAGATTATATTAAGCAAGATATGATTCATATTATTGAAACAATGGAATGGAAAAGTAGTACTGAATAGAGTTTTAGACTTCTTTAGGGATTTCAACTTTTAGACTTTGTAACCATAAATAAAATTGTAATCCAAATAAAATAGCACCTGCTAATAAATGTGTTGCTTGAGTTCCTAAAGGAAATTCAGCATAATACATTAAAATACCTGTAAGGGTTTCTAAACAGATTAAAAACACAATCCAATTTACTAATTTATATCCCAGGTTTTTAATCTGATTTAAGTAGAATAATCCAAAATTCACTAAAACGATAGCGATTGTAAATGATCGATGGAAGTAAAATTTAAAACTAGGATTAAGTAGGCTGTATTGTTTATGATCAAAACCATAAAGTTTAACTTGTTCATCTATAAACTGACGGACTTGTGTTCCTAATGCTATTTGAATTAAAGAGAAAACAACCGAAATAATTAATAGTTTGTTAAATAAAGAGTGGTATTTATATACCGATTTCTTTTCTGAAACTATAAATAATAATTTTAATAACAAACCTACAATTGCTAGTGCAGCAACCATATGTATGGTGATTATCTTAGGTTTTAAATTTGTGTCTACAACGGTTTTACCTAACCAACCTTGAAAAATCATTAGAAATAAGGCTATAAAAGCAAGAATAGGAATCCATTTATTTTCTCTCCTAAATTTATAAGCTACAAAAACTAAAAACAAAAAGATAATTCCAGAAAGAACAGAAGATAATCGGTTTATGTATTCTGTCCAAGTATGATATTTATTGAATTTAGCATAGTTATGTTTAGTGTAAGTTGTCCAATTAGAAAGATTGAAGTTTTCAGCAGTTTTAATATCTTTTTCGGCAACAAATAGAGCTTCATCTTTTATAATAATCATTCCTTTTTCATAATCTGTATTTGATTGCCAAGTTATTTGTGCTTCTGTTGTAGGAGGAATATAATAACCAAAACATTTAGGCCAATCAGGACATCCCATTCCAGAACCCGTCATACGAACAACAGCTCCAGCTAAAAAGATTAAATAAACAGATATTATTGTAATTTTTACTAAAAGTGGAAATCGTTTTTTCATTGAAAAAAATTTACACAAAGATAAATTAAAAGCAACAAAAAAGGCTTCTGATTTCAGAAGCCTTTTTTATAAAGTAATAGTTTTTACTTATGCTTTTTTGTCTGCACAACATTCCGCTTTAAGATCTGTTGTACATGCTTTAGCTTGCTCGTCTTTACAGCAATCGCTTTCACAATCTTCTTTAGATGTTTTCTTTTCTTTTGCAGCGCAGTCTTCTTTTTTGCAATCAGCTGCACATGCTTCTTTTACTTTAGTTTCTTTAGCTGTGTATAAGTTTCCTGCTATTCCTTCTACAAAAGAAATTAAAGAAGCTTTGTTTGTTTTAGATCCATCATACTTAATTGTAGCAATACTATCGTTAAATACAACTTTAGCGTCTAATACGCCTTCTTGTTTATTAAGTTTAGATTCAATTAATTTAGCACAACCAATTTCACAAGTCATACCAGAAATACTAATAGCTAGCTCTTCTTTTTTTACTTCTTGTTCACAACCAATAAAAGTAAAAGTAGCTATTACTAATGCGAATATTATTTTTTGAATTTTCATTTGAGGTTTATATTAATACATTAATGAGTTATGCAAAGTTATAAAAAAGAAAGAGTTATTGCTTAAATAATTGGATTTTAACCTGAAAGCTTTAAAAATCAGTATAAAAAAAGGTGCTTTTAGTAATGAAAACAAAAAACCGTGATAAAATCACGGTTTTTAATAGTAAGATTTTAAAAAAAAATTATTGAAAATCAGTATCGGATACTCCTTCATTTATTTTAACTTCTTTAATCTCGAAATTTAAATCCATAGGCCCCATTTTTTGACTAATTTTATAAGGAAACTTAATTCCATTTACTTCTTTGTAATTAGCATATGAAGTTGGCACTATTACCTCTCCTTGTGGTCCTTTTACTTTTTTGGTTGATTTTATTTTTAAACCAGATGTAACGTCATAAAAAATTTCTTGACCTTTATGCTTAATAACGTAAGCATTTTTGCCATCAATAGGTTCAATTCTGTCTAAAGTTCCGTTAATGTATGCTAAGTCTTCAAAAGGAGCTTTTTTTCCTAACAATTCTTCCAGTTCTTTTCCTTCTAAATCTTTTCTTCTTCCTTGTTGTTCAGCATATCCTTTCGTTCCGTCAAAAACTTGTTTGCTTAATGTTTGTCCCATACCAGTAACAACATCAGAAAACTTATTTGGCGCTGCCGTTTTAGAAGTGTATGTTAAGTCTATACCTTGTATTTTACCAGTAGCAGAAAACATTACGCTTTTTACAGCATTAACTTTATCTTTTCCTCCAATTGCTTTAATATAATTTTCTATTACACTAGTAGCTGTTATTCCAACAGGAATTGGCAATGTCATTTCTGGCTTAGTTGTAGGGTTTCCATATGCATCAAAATACTTGATAGTATAATCAGAAGTTTTTTCTAGGTTTTTTAAGACATCAATTCCTTTACCAGTAATTATAATTCTGGCTTTATTACCTTTAAAGTATTTAATTGCTGCATTTTGTACGTCGTCTAATGTAACAGCATTAATATTCTCTAAGTAATTTTCGTAAAAGTTTTCAGGTAAATTATAACGACCAATATTTAAAGCAAATTCAGCTGCTGTTTTTGGCTTTTGAACATCCATAACAAAATCACCTACATAGGCAGCTTTTGCATTTTTTAATTCTTCTACAGAAACTTGTTGGTAACGTATTTTAGTTATTTCTTTTTGGATTTCTACCATTGCACTATCTGTAACAACATTTCTAACACTTGCAGAAGCTTTAAATCTACCTGCATAACGATTTTGTCTTACACTAGAGTAAGAACCATAAGTGTACCCCTTATCTTCACGTAAATTCATGAATAAACGTGCAGTACCTCCACCACCTAGAATTTTGTTGGCTAATAATGCTGCATAATAATCTTTATCTCCAAGAGTTAAATCGATATTATTAATTACTGAAACTTCAGATTGAACAGCGTTAGGCATGTTAATAAAGTTAACTTCAGTTGTGGTTGGGTTTACTGGTTTTGATAACGTAATATTTGGAATTACACCAGCTTTCCAATCGCTAAATAGCTTAGTAACCAGTTTTTTTGTTTCCTTAGGATTTATATCTCCCACAATTACCAAATAAGCATTGTTTGGTTTATAATACGTATTGTAATTGTTTTTAACGTCAGCTAAAGTGATTTTTTCAATAGACTCTTTAGATGTAAATTCACCATAAGGATGATTTTTACCATACGCTAAAGCGTCTTCAACTCTTCTTGCTACAGAAGAAACACTTTTTTCATCAGCTTTTAAACCATCTAAAGTTCTTTTAACTTCTTTATCGAATTCTTCTTGAGTAAAAACAGGGTTTTTAACACCATCTGCAACTAATCCTAAAATTTCAGGAAAGTATTTTTTTAATGATGATGCGTAGGCCCCTGAACCATATAAATTAACGTTTGCACCTAAATAGTCTACCTTTTCGTTAAATTCGTCTTTAGAAATATTTGTTGTTCCGCTTCCAAATAAACCACCCATTAATCCAGATACTCCTGCTTTTTCACCTTCAAAAACAGGTTTGTTATCTATTGTTAAACTAGCTGACGCACGTGGTAATTTATGGTTTTCTACCATAATTACTTGTAGTCCGTTAGGTAATTTAAACTTCTTTGCTTTTCCTAATTGAATTTTAGGAGCTGGACCAGGTTTTGGTTGTTGGTTTAAATCTTTTTGAGCGTTTACAGCAAAAGACATTGCTACAAATGCTACTAGTAATACTATTTTTGTTTTCATAATATGTATGTCTTTTCTGTTATTATTTTTTTTCTGGTAAATATTCTAATATTAATCGTTGATTAGGATTTAAATATTTTTTTGCAACATTTTTAATATCCTCTCTGGTAATTGATCTGTAAATTTCAATTTCAGTGTTAATTAAATTAGTGTCACCATATAAAACATTATAACGTGCTAAAGAATTAGCAATACCTTCTACACTAGCGTTAGAATTAACATATTGGTTTTCGAATTTATTTTGTAATTTTTGATAATCTCTTTCAGAAATTAATTCACTTTGTAGTTTTTTAATTTCTTCATCAATTTCAACTGTTAAATCTGCTAAAGTAGTTTCCCCTAAAGGAAGTGCATAAACAATATAAGTCCCGTAATCTTCTTGACTTAAATTAATCGCACCTGCTTGTAAAGACATTTTTTTAGTGTCTACTAATTTCTTGTATAAAATAGAACTTTTACCACTACTCAAGTAAGAAGAAATCATATCCAAAACTCTAGAATCCTTAGTTTTCATAGAAGGAGTTCTATATGCTTGCATTATAGCAGGTATTTGAATATTCGGATCGTAAGCTTTAGCATCTATTTGTTTTGTAATAGGAGCTTCTTTAGGAAAACTTCTTGTAACATCATTTCCTTTTGGAATTCTTTCAAAATATTCAGCAACTAATTTTTTTACATCCGCCTTATTAATATCACCAGCAACAACTAAAGTTGCGTTGTTTGGTGTATAGAATTTTTTATTAAAAGCAATAAATTCTTCCAATGTAGCATCATCTAAATGCTTCATTTTACCAATAGTTGTTCCTTTATATGGATGCTTTTTAAAAATGTGTTTTTTTACATTTTCTAAGAAACGAGAATAAGGTTGATTGTCTACACGAAGTCTTTTTTCTTCTTTTACAACTTCATTTTGTGTGTCAACACCACCTTGTTTAATTACAGGATGTAATAAACGTTCAGATTCCATCCATAATCCTAATTCTACATTATTAGAAGGAAAAATTTCGTAATAGTAGGTTCTGTCATCTGTAGTGTTGGCATTGTTTTTTCCTCCATTAGAAGAAACAACTTTAAACCACTCTCCTTTTTTTATGTTTTTGGTTCCTTCGAATAATAAATGTTCAAAAAAATGAGCCATTCCTGTTCTTTCTGGTTGCTCATCTTTTGCACCTACATGATACATAACACCAACAGTTACAACTGGAGCAGCATTGTCTTGATGTAAAATAACGTGCATTTCGTTATTTAAATCGTATTCCTCAAAGTCAACCTTTTGTGCATTAGCTGAAAAAACAGTTAAAGCAATGGTTGCTATCATTAAAATAGTTTTTTTCATTGTTTAGTTTTAATTTATTAGTTTGACTACCGTTTTGATGATTTGTTACAGTTTTTTTGATAAAAAAAGCAATATTCAAAAACAAAAAATGAAAGCTGAGAATTATGTTAAAGTAAATGTAAGGTTTTCAGCAGGTTACTTTTATTAAAAATAGGTTGTTAGCTAACAAAAAAGATGTATATTTGCATCCGCGTTTTAAGCAATAAAAGCGCAAAACAATTAAAAATAACGCAAAACAGATAGTATGTACGCAATCGTAGAGATAGCAGGGCAACAATTTAAAGTAGCAAAAGACCAAAAGGTATACGTTCACCGTTTACAAGAGTCTGAAGGAGCAACAGTTTCTTTTGATAAAGTAATGTTAGTTGATAACAACGGAAGTGTAACTATTGGCGCCCCAGCTATAGAAGGTGCAGGAGTAACTGCAAAAATTTTAGGTCACTTAAAAGGTGATAAAGTAATCGTTTTCAAGAAGAAAAGAAGAAAAGGTTACCAAAAGAAAAACGGACACCGTCAGTATTTAACTGAGATTCAAATCGAATCTATTAATGCTTCTGGAGTTAAGGCAAAAGCTACTAAAAAAGCTGAACCTAAAAAAGAAGCTAAAGCAGCAGCTCCTAAGAAAGCTAAAGCTGGTAAAGCTGATGATTTAAAGAAAATTGAAGGTATTGGGCCAAAAATTGCATCTACTTTAGCAGAAGCAGGAATTGTAACTTTTGCTGATTTAGCAAAAGCTGATCCAACAAATATTTCTGAGATCATTAAAGATGTTCGTGGAAACCATGTGCCAACTACTTGGCCAGCACAAGCTCAGTTAGCTGTTGATGGTAAGTGGGATGAATTAAAAGTATTACAAGATAAGTTAGACGGAGGTATTGAAAAATAATTTCGTAAGTTTAACCTAAAAAAACAATAAAAGATGGCTCATAAGAAAGGTGTCGGTAGTTCGAAGAATGGTCGTGAATCAGAATCGAAAAGACTAGGAGTAAAGATTTTTGGTGGACAAGCTGCTATTGCAGGTAACATTATCGTTCGTCAAAGAGGAACAACTCACAACCCAGGTGAAAATGTTTACATGGGAAAAGATCATACTTTACATGCTAAAGTTGATGGTGTAGTTGAATTTCGTAAGAAAAGAGATAACAAATCATATGTTTCAATTACTCCTTTCGAGGCTTAAGAAACTAACTGATATTCAATAAAAAAAACTCAAGCAATTTGCTTGAGTTTTTTTATGTTTTATGTTTAAAAAAAGTTTATTTTTTTCCGTTCCACTCATCATAAAACTGATCTAAAAAACCTTGCATATAATGATGTCTTTCCTCAGCTATTTTCTTTCCAGATTGTGTATTCATCTTGTCTTTTAATAATAAAAGTTTTTCATAAAAATGATTAATAGTTGGTGCAGTAGTATGTTTATATTCTTCTTTTGTCATTTTTAAATTTGGTTTTATCTCAGGATTATATAACGCTCTGTTTTTAAAACCTCCGTAATTAAAACACCTTGCAATACCAATTGCTCCAATAGCATCTAACCTATCTGCATCCTGAATTACATCTAGTTCTGGTGAGTTAAACTTTTGTTTAAAATTACCACCTTTGTATGAAATGTTTGAGATTATATTCTCTACATGTATAATTACAGATTCTTCTACTTTTTGAGTTTCTAAAAAAGAACGTGCTTTTTTAGGACCAATAGATTCATCACCATTATAAAACTTACTATCTGCAATATCATGTAATAAAGCACCTAAGGTTACTATAAATTCATCTACAGATTCGTTTTTAGCAATTAATAACGCGTTTTTAAACACACGTTCAATATGAAAATAATCATGACCTCCTTCAGCTCCTTTTAGCGTTTCTTTTACGTAGTTTATTGTTGCTTGTACAATCTTTGGTTTATTCATTTTTTATTAATCGTTAATAATTAGAAAAGCTAAATTTTAATAATACTTTTTTCCTCTAAAATTGGCAAATTATTAAAACGTAATAATAGTTGTGCCACAGCAATAGTATCACGTTCGCAATAATCAACAATTCTTTGTAGATTTTTTTCTTTATAGTAGACGTTTGCTACCTCGCTGCCATCAATATCTTGCTTAGGAGAAGGAACTCCTAAAATATGAGTTAATAGTTTTAAAGAAGTGTAATGTTTATAATCTCCAAACTTCCACAATTCCAACGTATCTAAATGTGGAACCTCCCAAGGTTTTTTGCCAAATAAATTAAGTTTTTCAGGTAGTTTTACTTGATGTATAATCATTCTTCTGGCGATGTATGGAAAATCAAACTCTTTACCATTATGAGCGCATAAAACATGTTGTGGTTTATTAAAGTGAGTTTCTATTAATGTTTTAAAATCAATAAGAATTTGTTTTTCATCATCAGCATAAAAAGAGGTAATTCGCAGTTGATCGTTATCCTTTTTCTTAACAAAATAGCCTACCGAAATACAAATTATTTTACCAAATTCTGCCCAAATACCAGATTTGTGGTAAAACTCTTCAGGAGTAAAATCTTCTTTTCGTTGGTATTTAGTTTTTGTCTCGTAAAGTAGTTGCTCTTCTTTAGCTACATTATTCCAAGTTTCGTGTTGTGGAACTGTTTCAATATCTAAAAACAAGATATTGTTTAGATTTACTTTTTCTATCATTTCATTTAGCAATTTTAAATTCAAAGATATTAAACTTGTTCAAAAAAAGTTAGTTTGGATAAGGTAATCCGTTAGATTTAATTAAACATTTATCGTTTTTCCATTTTCCTTTTAAAGCTTCTGGTTTTATTAGGTTTCCTTTACAGGTTAAAAATTGCTTTTTAGTATTCTTTTTTATGATTAACATTTTACCTTCTTTAATAGCAATAATAATTCTTTCTATTAAATTTTTTTCTGATATTTCTTCTCCTTTTTTCACTAAAGATAAACCAATATCATTATTATATAAATCCATATCCATAGAAGCTTTATCTGGAATAATGCCATCTTCTAGTTTTCTTTTTTTATAATATTGATAATTCTCTTTTTCATGAGATTTACCAAGAGAACGTGCAGCAGACTTACCAATTTTTATACGCAAATTTGCCATCCAAAAAGCATGACGAAAAGCATCTACTTGTCCGCCAGAATGATCTCCATCTAAAGCTTTTGTTTTTCGTATGCTATCGGCAATTCTATTAGTTTCTTTAGAAATAGCTAATGTTTTCTTTGCTTTAAAAGGATGAAAAATAACCCACCATTTTTTTGGGCCAGATAATTTTTTAAATTTTTGATAGCTTGATTGAGAAAAGCTATTGAAGCAACAAAGAATAATTAATAAACCAGAGAGATATAATTTCATAATACAAATATAAAGGAGTATTTGAAAAGAAAAAGCTCTGATTTATTAGAGTTCTGAATAAAAGAAAATGTATCGATAATAGTCAGATGATTTCTGGATATAAATGTTATATGCGTTAATTTTACTATATCATCAAAAAAACTTAATAAAATAATATGATTCAACAGTTAAATTTACACTGAGATGCGTTATGGTGGTTTAATATTAAATGAATGTTAAGTTAAATTTAGTTAATTTGTTTTTATTATTTAATAGTTATTTTTGATACGATAAATAAAATCAAACAAATGAATACTAGCGACATTAAAATTTTATTGGTTGATGACGAACCAGATATATTAGAGATTGTAGGATATAATTTAAAGTCAGAAGGATATCAAGTTTTTACTGCTAGCAATGGCTCAGAAGGAGTTAAAACAGCTAAGAAAATTGTTCCACATTTAATATTACTGGATATTATGATGCCAGAAATGGATGGAATAGAAGCTTGTGAAAAAATAAGAAAAATAGAATCTTTAGAAAATGTATTAATTTCTTTCTTAACTGCAAGAGGAGAAGATTATTCTCAAGTAGCAGGTTTTGATGCTGGTGCAGATGATTATATAACCAAACCAATAAAACCAAAAATTTTAGTTAGTAAAGTAAAATCTTTGTTACGCAGACTAAAGAAAGAAAATCAAGAAGAAGAAACTACAGTAAAAGTAGGCGACATTTTAATAAATAGAGACGAATATGTTGTTTTTAAAGGAGAACAAAAAATAACATTACCAAGAAAAGAGTTTGAACTACTTTCTTTATTAACATCTAAACCTGGAAAAGTATTTAAAAGAGAAACAATTTTAGATAATGTATGGGGTAATGAAGTTGTAGTTGGAGGTAGAACTATAGATGTACATATTAGAAAATTAAGAGAAAAAATTGGAGACGATTATTTTAAAACGGTAAAAGGAGTTGGATATAAGTTTGTTTTAGAAAAATCAGATAAATAGTTTTTAGTATCTTGTTTTTATGAAAAAAATAAAAAAAACATACAATTACGCTATTAGATCGGCATTGTATTTATCAGTTTTATCTATACTTATAGCGTCATTATCGTATTTGTTTTTTTTTAAATCATTAGGTATTATAACCTTAATTGTATTTGGAGTATTCATTTTTATTGTTTCCTTTTTTGTTATTCAGTACAGAGCAGAGCACTTTATTTATCAACGTGTAAAAAAGTTATATGATGATATTTCTATTTTAGATGTAAATGATTTAAAAAGAGATAATGTTACAACGGATATTGAAGGATTAACAAAATCTGTTCAAGAATATGTTCAAGATAGAAAGGAAGAAATTGCAGATTTAACTGAAAGAGATTCTTTTAGAAGAGATTTTTTAGGAAACGTAGCGCACGAATTAAAAACACCATTATTTACGGTACAAGGTTATCTTTTAACACTTATAGAAGGTGCAGTAAATGATAAAGAAATTAGAGATAAATATTTAGAACGGGCTAATAAAGGAGTAGAGCGTTTAACAGCGATTGTTAAAGATTTGGATATGATAACCAAATTAGAAACAGATGGAATGAAAATGAATATGGTTTCATTTAATATTTTAGAGCTGATTCAAAATGTTTTTGATTTGTTTGAAATGAAAGCAAAGAAAAGAAACATAAGGCTTCAATTTGATCAATTGTATGAATACCCAATTTATGTAAAAGGAGATATAGAGCGAATAGAGCAAGTATTAATAAACTTAGTTGTTAATTCTATTAAATATGGAAAAGTAGGAGGTTTTACTACCGTTTCTGTAAAAAGCTATAATCAAGATAAATTAATTATAAGAGTTGTAGATAATGGAGAAGGGATTAAGCAAGAACATATACCACGTTTATTTGAACGTTTTTACAGAGTAGATCAAAGTCGTTCTAGAGAACAAGGAGGTTCTGGACTTGGATTATCTATAGTAAAACACATTATAGAAGCCCACAACGAAACTATTTCTTTAAAAAGTACTTTTGGTACAGGTTCTGAATTTTCATTTACACTAGAAAAATCGATCTTATTATAGGAGTAATTACAATATCATATAAGAAAAAGCAAAAGCTCAAGAATAATTATTCTTGAGCTTTTGCTTTTTTAGGATTGTTTATAAACTATAAATCAAAACCAATATCTTTTCGATAATTCATTTTATCAAAACCTATTTTTTTTATACTTTCATAGGATGTTAAAAGAGCTTCATTAATTGTTTCGCCTAAAGAAGTAACTGCAATTACACGTCCTCCATTAGAAAGAATCTTATCATTTTCAATTTTGGTTCCAGCATGATACACAATAGAGTTTTTAACGTTTTCTATACCTGTAATTTCTTTACCTTTTTCATAGGCTTCTGGATATCCACCAGAAACTAACATTACTGTTGTAGCAGTTTTGTTGGTAACATTAAACGATTTTTCATTTAAATTCTGATGAGCAACACCTTCAAATAAATCAAATAAATCCGATTCAATTCTAGGTAAAACAACTTCCGTTTCTGGATCACCCATTCTTACATTATATTCAACAACAGACGGATTTCCGTTATCATTCATTAAACCAATAAAAATAAATCCTCTGTAATCTATTCCGTCTTTTTGTAAACCGTTTATGGTTGGTTTTACAACTAATTCTTCCACTTTATTTAAAAAAGCATCATCAGCAAACGGAACAGGAGAAATTGCGCCCATTCCACCGGTATTTAAACCAGTATCACCTTCGCCAATTCTTTTATAATCTTTTGCAGAAGGTAAAATTTTATAATTTTTTCCGTCTGTTAATACAAAAACAGAAAGTTCAATACCTTTTAAAAATTCTTCAATAACAACAGTAGTAGAAGCTGCTCCAAATTTTTCATTCGAAACCATTTCTTCTAATTCGTGTTTTGCTTCTTCTAAAGAGTTTAAAATTAAAACACCTTTTCCAGCAGCTAATCCATCCGCTTTTAAAACAAAAGGAGGAGCCAATGTTTCTAAAAATGCTTTACCTTCTGCTAAATTTTCTTTTGTAAACGATTGATATTTTGCAGTTGGAACACCATGCTTTTGCATAAATTGTTTAGAAAAATCTTTACTTCCTTCTAATAAAGCACCGTCTTTTTTAGGTCCAATTACTGGAATGCTTTTTAATTCATTATCTGCTAAAAAGAAATCGTGAACACCTTCAACTAACGGAGCTTCTGGTCCAACGACAACCATTTTTATATTGTTAGTTAAAACAGCTTCTTTTACAGCAGAAAAGTCTGTTGCACTAATAGCTAAATTTGTTGCTATTTGAGCAGTTCCAGCATTACCAGGCGCTACAAAAATTTGATTTATTTTTTTGCTTTCAGATAGTTTTAAGGTAAAGGCATGTTCTCTACCTCCAGAACCTAAAATAAGAATATTCATTGTTTGTTATGTTGTTGTGAGTCGCAAAGATACCTTGCTTTATTAAAATAAAAAAGAGAAGCTGTAAGACTTCTCTTTTTTTTGGTAGGATTGGTAAATTATTGTTTAATAACCTTTTTCATAACAATTTCCCCCGACGTTAAAGTAATTTGCATCATATACATGCCAGAAGGCAAATTTTGTATAGAAACAGTTACTTTGTTTTTATTAATATTGTTCTTTAATACACTTCTTCCAAATGAATTAAATATGGAATAACTTATGATTTCCTGATTGCTATTAATAGTTAAAAGATCATCTGTTGGATTCGGATAAATACTAAATTCTCTTTTAGTAATTTCAGGCGTAATTTTTGTTTTTTGATTTTCGTTAGTACTCGTTTTTAATGATGTTATAGCACATTCTTGAATTTTTATAGAAGCCATAGAAGCTCTTTTTAAATGTGTATTAGGTAGTAATCTAATTCTTGATCCAGCATTAGCAGTAAATATAGTATTCGCTTCTGAAAAACTATTTGTTATCATTATAGAACTTGCAGCATCATAACTATTTATAAGTGTTTCATCCGTAAGATTAATAGCATCAATACATCCAAGAGTTTTTATACTTATACAATCTGAAAACCCAGAATCTCCAGCGCTGTTATTCGCTTTTATTTTATATTCATAATACGTTCCAGAATTCAAATTTGTAATTGTATAACTGTTTGAAGATGTTGTTGTAATTAATTCATTATTACAATTAAAAATAGCATAACTAGTTGCATTAGAAATGGAATTCCAATTTAAGTCAATACTTGATGTTGAGTTAGAAGTACCACTTAAACTTGGCGTATCTGGAATTTCTTCTTCAGTAGTTATTGTTTTGCAAGATGAAAAACTAGAAGCACCGGCACTATTTCTTGCTCTAATTTTATAAGAATAGGTTGTTCCAGAATTTAAACCTGTATGTGTATAGCTTGTAGATGTTCTTGTTGTTATTAATTGATTGTTGCAATTGTATAATTGGTAACTAGTTGCGTTAGCAATGGAATTCCAACTTAAATTGATACTTGATGATGAATTGGCAGCACCATTTAAAGTTGGTGCAGCAGGAATTACAACAGGTTCTTTGGTAGTAATACTTTTACAGTTAGAAAAACCAGAATTCCCATTACTATTTGTTGCTCTTACTTTATAACTATACGTTGTTCCAGAATTTAATCCAGTAACAGTATAATTGGTTGAGGTTACAGTTGCTATTTGTTGATTGTTACAATTAAATACAGTGTAACTATTCGCGTTAGATATATCGTTCCAGCTCAGGTTAATACTTGAAGTAGTATTTGAAGAACCACTTAAAGTAGGTGTGCTTGGCGGATTATTATCTTCATAAGTTATATGAACTTTTGCAGAATGAATTTTTAAATAACCTCCTAAAGGTGTGAAAGCCAAAGTAAAAGAATCACTAGTAGGATCAAAATACTGTAAATTAGTACCAATATCACCTGTTGCATCTGCATCGTAAATTAATAAACTCTCTGTAGTTGTTGATGATGAAGTTGTTCGAATACCATCATATATAAGATCTCCTAATTGATTACAAATATATAAGTCTTCTGCATCAGAAAAAAGCCATGAAATAGCATTATTACAGTCTTTTTTAGGAACTCTTATACTCATACCGGCACTATCTCCAAAAACGTCATTTTCATTTATATCTATTTCTAAAATAATTTTAGTTATTTTATCATTTGTAAAATTAGGGTGTTCAAACAAAAGTCTTAAATTGGCTCTTTTAATAGTTGTAGTTGAAACATGATCAAAAAACACAACGTCTCCAGTAGATCGGTAATAAGTAGTATAACCAAAAACAGAATTTTGTTCGGCTCCTTGTTTTTTTGTGCTAGTTATAGTTTCCGTTCTTATTTCTTGTCCAAAGGATAAAAAAGGAAGTAAGAGCAGTATAAAATTTAGTGTTTTCATAGCTTATTTTTTAAGTATTTTCTTTGTAATAATTTCACCAGAACTTAAAGTTACTTTTACTACATATATTCCTTTTGATAAATCCGAGGTATTAATTTTACCTAATGTTTTTTCTGAATTCATAACTTTTCCGTCTAGAGAAAATATTACTATGTTTGCAATATCTTCACGAGTTGTTATAGTTAATTCATTACTAAATGGATTTGGATAAATAGTTACGTTTTCTGGAACTACAGAAGCTATTTTTTCTTGTATTTTTACAATGCTATTATTTTTACCTAAAACAACAGTACAACCTTCTATATAAGCATTAAATACAGCGCCAGAATTTACTTTAAAACCAGGTTTTAAATAAACTCTTGTACCAGCATCATAAGTAACAAAAGTATCAGTTTGTATATTATTTGTGGCAGTTATTGTATTTGAAACAGATTTGTTATAGGTTTTATTAGAACTAATCTCTTGTGTAATAGAGAAATTGCTTACACAAGATTGATAAGGAATTAATTTAGGTAAAAAATAAATTGGGTTATCAAAACTTAAGTAATTGTTATCTAGTTCTATTGAAGTAATTTCATTTGAATTTTTTATAACAGAAAGTGTATTTGTGTCATGACCATTTATAAAATATATGTTGTTATCAATTCCTCTTTGGATCATGTTTCCTTCTAAAATGTAATTACTTGTCGCGCCACCTAAAGGTATACTCGAAATAAGATTTTCAGGATTAGAAGAATCGTAAACATCAATATTATTTCCATCTACAATATTTGATTTTAATACATAAATATAATTACCATCAGAAGAAAATTCTAGAGCAATATATTCTGGATCCATATTGGCAGAAGAAGAACAATTATTTACTATTCCAGTTGAATTATTGAAATCAAAAACTCTAACTTCTGATCCAGATAAACATGGCCCCCAATCATTTATTAAAGCTAATTTAGCTGAGTTTGGAGATGTTTTTAAAGAAACATCGGTATAATATTGTGTACAGTTTGTTTTAGATTGTTGGTTGCTAAGACAGTTTACACTTGAAGCTGTAAAAGTTGGATTTTCATTAAGTTCAACATCAGCAATTAGAAAAGAATAAAAATAATCATTAGGTTTTAAAATTAACCAGTAATCTTCTCCATTTGCATGAAGTGCAGTGGTCATATTGTGATGTAAATTATGATAACTCGTTTCGCCATTTACTTCGTGTAATGAATTTAATAACACCTTATTTAACGTTTCCACAGTTCCTAAACCATTATTGGAATCCATATTTATAACAGAAAAATAATAGGTAGACCAAAAGAAACCATCTTCTTCAAAGTTATTCGTAACATTTTCTGTAAAAACGTAATACTTATTTGTATTTGGTATTGGCAGTATAATTACAGATTCATAATTGTTTTTAGTACTACTGCTCTTTAGTGTTGCATTTCCGTTTTGCATAATACCATGGTTTTTATTCCATACTGTTTTACCGTTGGTATAAAAAAGTAAGTTACCAGAAGCATCACTAATTGAAGCTGATTTTTCAAAAAAAGAAATTTGACTATTATTGGTTACAGAAACAGGATTTGTTGTAAAATCCAATCCAGCATTAGTGCCAAAAAACCAATTTGCATTTTGTTCTTGTGAAGAAATCGTGTACTGTACAAAAAACATAAAAGCAATCATTAAAGTTATCTTTTTCATGGTTATTTATTTTTTAATGATTTTTTTAATAACATTTTTTCCTGATGCTAAAGCAATTCGTATAATATATATACCAGGAGGTAAACTTTGAATATCTACAAATGCTTCATAATCATTTATTTCTTTTTCTAATAATGTATTTCCTAAAGAGTTTACTATTTTGTAATTAGTAATTTTTTCATTAGTTGAAATTGTAATTTTTCCACTTGTAGGATTTGGGTAAACGGTTATAAATTCATCATTTGATTTGATTTTTTCTTCGTTATTGATGTTGCTTTTAGTTTCTGATATGTTGTTTCCATCAGTTTTAAAACCTACGCTAGTTAAACAATCACTAATTTGTACATTTATTTGTGAGCCAGATGTAAAATGTGTTCCAGGTTTAAGGTTTACACTAAAACCAGATCTTAAATTTGCACGTGCTGTATTATTAACTATTAAATTTGTTGTTTCCAAAAAATTATAAGCATAATAAGAAGCCATTTGGTCATTATCAATTGATTTATTATCTAAATTTATACTATTTGCATCATTGTTTTTAATAACATTACCTTTATGACTTTGTAAAAAATCTCTAGCTTTTGCATAATTATTACCAGCTGCTTGATTATCTGGAAATATAAGATCTTCATCAGCATGAAAATGAACTCTTCTTTGGTTATTATTTTCGTAAGACATTACAGTTCTATAATTATTACCTCTAAAACCGTACGCTTTTTTATTATCCAAAGCCCAATCAAAACCGTTAACTTCTCTTTGCCACCAATTGAATTCCTCTCTGTTGTGATCTAAGTCGAACATATGTCCAATTTCATGAGCAACACCAAAGTTAGTGCCAGCTCCTAATCGTCCATATATTCCCATGTTTTTATCTCTACTTGCTCTACCTCCTATATTTTGATTAACTAATAGTATAGCTACATCAGCATTATATTCATCTACATAATCAAATATTTCATCATATTTAGGCCAATAATATCCTTCATGAACAAAGGCATCAAAATTTGCATCTTTTCCAACAAATTCCGAATCAGTTTCGTAGCTGAAAGCCAATCTTGCTCTTACATCTAAATTACTATTAACATAAACTTCATTAATTGAATCAATAACAGCTATTAAATAATTATTAATTCTATCTTGGTCATTAGAATAATTAGCTGCAAGTTCTGGAGTGTAGGCAATAACAATTCTATAGGTATAAATTCCATTACAAGAAACTAAGGATGCTTTTGAAGCAGTATTTGACTCCTCTTCATTAGTATCAGAAAATGAGTATAAATGCGTATCACAATCAGAATCACTTTCACCTTTGTTAAAAATCACATAATAATTATTTCCGATGTAACTAATTCCGTAATAATTACCATTTGCTAACTTTATAAATCCAGATAATTCTCCGTTGCTTTCTTCAATTTTAATAGTATTACCAGAATTATTTCCTTCCCAATAAATTATATCATTATTTTGAAAACTAGTTGTTTTTATAAAAAACAATGTCTCACCAGAAGGTATATCTAAAGTTAAAGTATTTAAGCTGCTATTTAACGAAAACCCGTTATAAAAAACCTCCCATTCTCCAATTTCAGGATTAGAAATATCAATGTCTTTCAATAAGCTATTTGAACTAAAATTGAAATTAGAATCTAATTCCAGTATTTTTTGAGAAAAACAAGACAAAGACTGAATAAAAATGTATAATACTATTATCTTTTTCATAGTTATTTATTTTTTAATGATTTTTTTCACAACAACAGCACCAGAATCAAGAGTTGCTTTTACCATATAAATACCTTTAGCTAAATCTTGAATATTAACAGAAATCTCATTATTGTTTACGTTACTATTTATTAAAGTTTTATTTAATGAAGAAGTTACTTTGTAGTTGACAATAATTTTATCGCTTGAGATTTTAAAAATTTCTTGCGTTGGATTTGGATAAACACGTATTGCATTTTCTATGAATAAATGATCTTCTACTTCATTTGATTTTTGTGCATCAGAAATAGCAGTTTTTTCAATAACTTCAATGTTTTTATTTGAGGTAGCAGAACAACCTTCTATAAAAGCCTTAAAAGTTGCGCCAGATTTTGCATGGAAATTAGGTGTTAAAAACACTGTTGTTCCTGCATCATAATTTGCAGTTGCTCCATTATTAATAGTATTTGTAGCAGAAATAGTGTTTTGAGCCGATTGAGAATCTATTTCCCCAGAATTAATATCCTGTGAAATAACTATTTCATCTTGGCAACCCAAATAGTAATTTATCGTTACGCTAAACGATAAAGCCGTAACAATATATGTAGCTTTATTTTGAAAAGCAACAGAAAAAAAATAGGTTTGTGTAAAATTAGTATTGTAATTATTGATTCCAGATACTGTAATAGTTGTAGATTGGTAGTTACTTAAAGAACCAATAGTTCTATTGATGTTTAAATTAGTTCCATTATTTATATTCCAAGTATAATCGCCATTTCCAACTTGTAATGTAATTGCTTGTGAAAATGATTCCCCTTTTTCTAGCGATACATAACTACTAGCAGGAAAAACGTTTTGAGAATAAACGGCTACATTTATAAGAAAAATAAATACACATAAAATTTTATTTTTTGTAGTTGTAATCATAACGTGATTTTTTAAAACTATTTTAATTTTTAGGCACTAAAAATTTATCTCAAGTACTATTACTTAAGTTTAGAGAGAATAAATTTTTTAGAATTTTAATCGCAGAGCGATAGCCAAGGATTCAATTCCCAAATGCTGACGTCTGGAAATTTTAATTAAAACTGTCATTCCGAATGTGGTAATGAGTAAAAGAATCTGGTTATTAAATAGCAGATTACTATGTTAAAATTCGGAATGACAGCTTAATAATGTCCGTTAGTAAATAACTAAAAGACTATTTATTTTTGTGTAGTTATTTGAGATTCTAACGCTTTAATGCGCTTTTCTTGCTCAATTGTATATAAAGTAAGTTCTTCTATTTTTTGTAATAAAAGACTAGTCATTTCTTTTAACTGTAAACCTTCTTCTTTTATTTCTGCAGCAGAAGGAACACTTGGTAAATGATGATTTTCTTTAGTATAGGCTTCTATTTCTTCTAAAGTAGGCATTGTATAGCTTTCTTTTAACTCAGAAGTACCCGTATAGTACTTTTCAAATACATAATCTGGAGCTACATCTAAATCTACTTGTACTTCTTCACAGTGAATTTTACCATTTACTGCTAGTTTACTGTCTGGGTTTACTGTGCCTATTCCTACGTTACCACCATCTCTAATAATCATAGAGGTATTATTAGCATCATCTCTGAAGTAAAAGTGATCTCCGTTAACAGCTGTTCTAAATTTCATACCTGCACTATCTACAACGAGCCATCCTTTTCCTCCATCCTCTCTATTCAATTCAAGACCAGAATTCCAAGATTGAGCACTTGTACCATATATAGACAATTTTGATAATGCTGATGTCATACCTACACCAATGTTTCCATTGTCTTGAATAATCATAGAAGTAGTATTATTATAATTTCTAAAATGAAAATGATCTCCGCTAATAGGTGTTCTAAATTTCATACCTACATTGTCAACAACAATCCATCCTTTTCCTCCGTCCTCTCTATTTAATTCAATACCAGAATTCCAATATTGTGCACTTGTACCATATATAGATAATGGTGAATCTGGATTTGTAATCCCAATTCCAATATTTCCATTAGAAGGAAAAGTGTTTTGTCCAAAGAAAGAGATTGATGTTAGTATAGCAATTGCTGTAATATAATTTTTCATAATATTTAAATTTTAGTTTTTGTAAAATGTTTTAGTTTTATAATTTGTAAAATGATAGTGTAACTGTTTCTGTTGATGTTTGTATATTTATATAATATAGTCCTGTTTGTAAACTTGTTGTATCAATAGTATTATTGTATTTTGTATTCCCTTGCAGTAGTGAAACTCCATAAACATTAGTAATATTATAGCTTACTACGTTTGCTCGTGTTTGTAGTGTTAGTATATTATCTACAGGGTTAGGATGAATAGTAAACTCATCTTTATCATCTCCGTCATCTGGGTCACCTCCTGAACCTATTTTTCCAGTTTCTGTTTTTTGGCTATAACCGGGCTTCAAATTTATCTTATACACTTCTGTAGGAATAATATGAGTAATATGATTTTCATTGATTAGAATTGATCCTGTTATTTCTATATTTTCATCTATTGTTGTTATTAATAAATCTTTTCCACAATCTTCCAAATTAATGTCTGAATATTGAGATTCATATATAATAATTATACTATCCTCGTTACATTCAACTGGACTTTGACAAACTATTACTTGAACAGTTAGAACATAAAATAATATAAATAGTATTGGTCTTTTCATTACGGTACAAAATTGTTATTTATAAGTCTGCAAAGAAATACCATAAATATGGTATTTTTGACTCTTAAATGTTAAAAGTCATATCATTTGAATTCAAAAATGAAAATAATTTTAGTACTACTGTTTTGCTCACAATCAATTTGTTGTCAGTATCAAAGAAAAATAGATTCTCTTCATAATTTATATCAGATACATAAAAATAAGGATTTACAAAGAGCAGAAAAGTACGCGAGAGAGTCAGTTTTTTTAAGTGATAAGAATAATCAAGATTCCTTGGCTACAATTTCTCATTTTTATTTAGCTGAAAATTTATACAAACAAAGACAAATTAAAGAAACTGAAAAAAATATTACTACTACATTAAAACTAGCAAAGCGTTTAAATAATGAACAATACAAAGCGTTATCTTATTTAATGTTAGCAAAAATTAATCGTGTTAATGGAAATTATGATCTTAGTTTAATTAATTTAAATAAAACTTTATCAATTGCTAAAAAAAATAATTTATATAATTTAGAGCATAAAACTTTAATTAGTAAAGCTATTCTTTTTAAAAGAACTAAAAATGCTAAAAAATCTAAAAGAGTACTTAATCAAATTTTAAAAAACAACAGATTTAAAGATACTATTCTTTTGAGTAGTACATATAATGCTCTAGGTTCATTATACTTTAAGTCTTTTCATCTTAAAGATAGTAGTGCACTTTTTTTAAAAAAAGGTATTGAGCTTATAAATCATACGGATAATGATTATTCAAAAACTGTACTATATTATAATTATGGTGATTTATTACTACAAAATAAGAAAGAAAAAGAAGCTTTATATTATTTAATGTTAACAGAAAAAATAGCAAAAAAAAATAATAATTTTAAAAGTTTATTTTATGTTAACAATGCTTTAGCTATTTACCATCATGGAAATAATAATTATAAAAAAGCCATTGAAAAATATACAGAAGCATTTGAAAAATATGGTAGTTTTGTTAAAAACCCACAAATAGCACACTTATACTGGTTATTGGCCGATGCTTTATATTTAAATAAACAACCAGATGAAGCGTATTTATACCTAGAAAAACTTATTTACTTAAAAGACAGTTTATTTACCACAGAGAAGAATAAAACCTTTGAGAAACTGCAAACAGAGTATGAAGTAGCAAAGAAAAACGATCAAATTGCTTTTTTAGAAAAAGAACAAATATTAGAAGCAAAACAAAAAAAATTAATTATTGGCGTTGGAGGTTTGCTTTTAATAGCACTTATTTTACTCGTTTTTATTTACAGATACCGAGTTAAATCTCAAAAAATTATTAGATCACAAGAAAAAGAATTGTATGCTAAAGAAAAAACAGAATTAGAACAAGCCCAAAAAATAGAGCGTATAGAGGGTTATATTGCAGGAGAAGAAAAAGAGAAAAACAGAATAGCCATAGAATTACACGATGGTATTGGCGGGCAACTTTCTGGTATAAAACATTTTGTTTCATCTTTGCCAAAAAATAATGAAACAGCTGTTTTACAAAAAAACATAAGTACTGTTTCTAAAGAGGTTCGATTACTTTCGCATACCTTAAGTTCAAATTATAGTCTTCAACAATCATTTAAAAACTTACTTAAAACCTTACAGCATCAATACGAAAACCATTTTACTATTGAAGTGTCTCTATTTCCTGAAGAAGCAATAGAAAATATTGCTAATGAACAAAAGCTGTTTTTATATCGTACAATTCAAGAATTAATAAACAATACGTATAAATACGCGAAAGCTAATTTGGTAACGATTTCAATAACTATTTCAGATGAAATTGTATTAATTCTAGAAGACAATGGAATTGGCTTTGAGACTAAAAATACCTTTAACGGAATTGGTTTAGAAAATATAAAAGAACGTGTTTCTACTTTAAAAGGAACATTTGTTTTGGATAGTGTTTTGGAAAGAGGAACAAGCATTATAATAGAAATTCCTAATACACATGCATAAGATTAATCTCATTTTGGTAGACGATCATCAGTTGTTTTTAAACGGCTTAAAAGCATCGTTAGAAAAGTATGAATTTATTAGTGTTTTAGAAATGTTTACTAACGGAAAAAAAGCGCTTTCATTTTTAAAAAATAACACAGTTGATTTAATTATTACAGATATTTCCATGCCAGAACTTAATGGAATTGAGTTTATAAAAAAGGTAAAAGAACAACATGCTGTAAAGTTTTTGGCCATTAGCATGTTTAAACCACCACATTACCAAACTAATTTTTACAATGGATATTTATTAAAAGACACCGATATAAGTATTGTTATAAAAGCAATTAAAAGTATTGTTTATGATGAGGTTTCTTTTTTTTATGATGATATTTCAAATTCAGAAAAATTTACGTTTACAAAAAGCATTGTAACCAAAAGAGAACTAGAAGTAATTCGTTTAATAGGAGAGGAGTTTACTGTTGATGAAATTGCAGAAAAACTTTTTTTAAGTAAACACACTGTAGAAACACATAAGAAAAATATTTTTTTAAAGTTACAAGTAAAAACAAATGCAGGATTGGTAAAAAAGGCAATCCAATTAGGATATATTTCTTAAGTCCACTTAAAAAAATATTTTATAGCAGAAGACAAGTGGTAGAAAAAAAGTTTTAGATTTTTAGAAGATCCTTGTTTTAAAACATGAGTTATGGTTACTGAAGGATAGTATAATTTCTTTTTACCTGTTTCATCTATTTTTTTACAAATATCAACATCTTCCATGTATAAGAAATAACGTTCATCAAATCCATTTAAAGCTACAAAATCCGCAGTTTTATACAATTGGAAGCAACCAGTAAGGTATTCTACAAAAAAAGGCTGAGAAAGGTCTTTATTTCTGTATTCTTGTTCGTAAATACGTTTGTCTAATATTTTTAACCTTCTAATAATTAAATCAAAGAAGCTAGGGTATTTCCTGGCTGTATATTGATGTGCATTATTGGGAAAAACAACTTTAGGAGCAATCATAGATACACGCTCTTGTTTTTTTATTTCAGAAATTAAATCAGTAATTGTATTTTCCTTAAAGGTTACATCTGGATTTAAAACTAAATGAAAATCAGAGTGCTTTTTTATTTTTTTAATTACATAATTATGCGCTGCACCAAATCCAATATTTTCACCTATAAAAAAATACGCTATATCTGGGTGATTTGCTAAAGAACTTAAGTTATTAGTAGGTGAGTTGTCTATTAAGAATAGTTTTTTAGACAAAGGAGTTGCTAAAAAACTATCTATAGTTTTCTGTAAGGTTATTTTGTCTTCTTTATAGAGAACAATAGTGGCTGATATGTTAATTTTTGTGTTATCCATTAATAAGCATTCTCTTCTCCTTTAAGAACATTAAATACGGTGTTAAAAACAATTTTTAAGTCAAAAAGAAAAGACCAATTTTCAATATAAAAAATATCTAATCGAACTCTGTTTTCAATGTCAGATTTTTTTTTAATTTCCCCTCTGTATCCTCTAATTTGAGCAAGTCCAGTTATTCCTGGTTTTACTGCGTGTCTTTTTATATAATTATTTATTTCTTGTTCAAATTTAATAGAATGTAAATCCATATGAGGTCTCGGGCCAACTACACTCATGTCTCCTAAAAAAACATTGAAAAATTGTGGTAATTCATCAATGCTAGTTTTACGAATAAAAGCACCTATTTTTGTAACTCTACTATCATTTTTTGTAGCATGTTTTTCATCAGCTTCTTTATTTTTTTTCATAGAGCGAAATTTATAACATACAAACCGATTACCATTTAAACCTTCTCGTTCTTGTTTAAAAAATAAAGGACCTCTAGATTCTAGTTTTATTAAAACCCACAAAATAGGAGTTAACCAAGACATTAAAAAGAGAATTGTAAAAAAAGAAAAAGAAATATCAAAGATTCTTTTTATAATACGGTTTTCGTGGAACTCAAAAGGTAATTTTTTTACACTTAATATTTTAAAAGCATCTTCATAAACTTCTACTTTTTGGTTCTTACTATATAATTCAGAAGAATTGGGAATTAATTTTAGTTGAATATTATTTTCATTGGCAAATTTAGTAAGCAATTTTATATCCGTTTTTTTTATTTCAGATAATGTTACATAAATTTCGTCAATTGATTGTTCAATAACATAATTATAAATTTCAGCATTATTCCCTAAATAAAGTGAGTTTTTGGATTGTTCTTTTGAAAAGAAACCTTCTACAGTGTATCCTAAATATTTTTTTTCTTGAAACAGCGTCATTATTATTTCTGAGGTAGCATCTCTTTCTAAAAAAACAACCTTCCTAAAGTTTTTACCGAGTCTTCTATAGTTTTTTATGAGGATAAAAAGTGTAATTTTAATAAAAGCTAGTAATAAGGAAATTATAGTTAGTGTGTTAAATTGGGTGTTAACAATGGTTCCTTCCTTAAAAATACCGAAATAGGCAAAAAAACCTAAAGAAAATAAGATTGTTTGTTTGAAAATTAATGATAATACTTTATAAGTACTGGTATATCTATAAATTTTATAGTAGCTTAAAAATAAAGAAGAAGAAATCCAAAATAAAGAAAGAAAAACATGAAAGAAATAACTTTGATGTTCTTTGATTAAAACGAAAAACAATAAACTATTAATAATGAGAACATCAATTAATAGTAGTAACGGACGAATGTATTTTGAATATCTAGTTTTCAATAAAAAAAGTTTCTGTTTTTTTATCAACAAATTCCTTAAACTCTTTTTCAAAACGCTCTTTACTAAAACGCTCAGCGTTTTTTCTTACTAAAGAATAATCAAAGCTAAGTTTTTCAAATTTATTTACAGCCTTAATAATACTAGATTCAGATTGTTCTTCAAAAAAAACACCTGTTTCATTTTCAATAACGGTTTCTTTTAATCCTCCTTTTCTATAAGCTATAACTGGAGTGCCACAGGCTTGAGCTTCTACAGGTATTATCCCAAAATCTTCATCAGCCGCGTAAACAAGCGCTCTTGATTTTTGAAAAATTGAAATTAAACTATCATTCTTTCTTCTTCCTAAAACTTCAACATTAGCATTCGCTATTTTTTTTATTTTATTCAACTCTGGGCCATCACCTACAACTTTTAATTTCTTATCAGGCATTTGGTTAAATGCATTAACTATCAGATCTATTTTCTTGTATGAGACAAGTCTTGAAGCAGCCACATAATAATCTTCTTTGTCTACATGTAATTTAAAGTTATTTGTATTAACTGGTGGGTAGATTACTTTTGCATCTCTATTGTATGTTTTTTTTATTCTTTGAGCTACATAATTTGAATTTGCTACAAAAAAGTCAACTCTATTACTTGAAATGACATCCCAAATACGTAATTTATGTAATATCTTTTTAGCATACCATCCTTTTAGACCACTTAATAAGTTTTTATCTTTTAAGTAATCATAATGCAAATCCCATGCATAACGCATAGGTGAATGACAGTAACAAATGTGTAATTGATTTTGATTGGTTAAAACCCCTTTAGCAACAGAGGCAGATGAAGATATTACTACATCATAATTGTTTAGATTTAATTGTTCTATTGCAATTGGGAAAAGTTGTAGAAATTTTCTATGATTTTTTTTTACAGTGGGGAGTTTTTGAATGAAAGATGTATTCACTTTTTTTCCTTTTAATATAAATTCTCTATCTTCTTCTGATAAAAAATCGATTAAAGAAAAATGATCAAAATCATTCCAAATATTAGTGATTGAATGAATTACTTTTTCAGCTCCTCCATTTGTATAATACCAATCATGTGCTAAAGCTTTTTTCATTTTTTTACTATATGATAAAATTCTATGCAATTAAATTCTTTTTCAAATCTAGATATAAAAAATAAATTAAGAACAATAAATAAGTTCTTAATTATTACTATTTAATTTAGGAATCATAAAAAAGGAATATTTCCTGTTTTATGCAAGTTTTTTAAAGTTATTTCCCACACCATAAAAAATCATTCTATAGTTCGTGATTATTATAATATAAATTAATGCTTTGAATTATATGAACTTTGATATTTAAAAAGAAAATTTATTTTCTTTAAAAATCCAAATTTATATAACATAAATGGGATATAAATTCCAAATAGCAAACCAATAATTAAGTGAACTATTGAATTATCTATATTAAATATTTTCTTTAAAAAAATTCTTGTACCACTAGCTATCAAGATATGTAATATGTAAATAATCATTGATTGACTTCCTAGTTCTTTTAAATGCTTGAATTGAAATGTTTTTTGATTAAATAATTGAATAACAAATAGACTTCCACTAATTGCAATAAAAAAATTGAAAAAATTAGATTCAAAAAAATTATTATATAGTAAAAGTTGAAACATTAAAAAGAATAAAGTATTTAATAAAAACCATACCCTCCCTAATATAACCTTATTTACTGTGTCAGAATATAAAAATAGAAAAAGACCTAAATTATAAAAAAGTAAATTAGACATTATATGGTCTATAAATCTAATATTAAAGCCACCAAGATAGTAAAAAAACGAAATAATCATTGAAATAAACAAACCTAACTTACCTGTTTTATGATACAAAAAAACATTTATTATGGAAATGAAAAATAAAGCCAATAAAAACCAGAATTGTCCTCTTGGAATGAAAAAAGTTATTATATCATTTAAAACAACTTTTCCATTTGTATAGTTAGATGCAAAAAATTGAATTATAATTTGTATTAAACTCCATAATAGATATGGGTAAAGAATCACAGACACCTTTGATTTCACATACTTATTGATTCCTTTTTTTGTGCTCATTATAAAAAAATATCCCGAAAGTATAAAAAACAAAGGCATATGAAAAGCATAAATCGCATTGTCTAAATCCTGAAATAAATCAAAACTTAATCCAGCAGAATCTAGTCCTCTAGTTACATGCCCATACACAACAAGAATGATTCCAAACCCTTTTGATAAATCTACCCAATTAAGCCTATTTGTATTTGTCATTTTATAATTAACCTCGTTTATTTTTTGTAAAGTAAATAGCTATAAAAATTCACTTAATTTAATATTTCTTGTAAAAAAGAACTTATTTAGTATAATAATATTGAATATTTCCTTAATTAACAATATATTTTAATAATCTCAAGCACTTTTTCTCCAGATGTTTTCCAATTGTATTTCTTTGCTATTTTATAAGTTTTACGCTTATTTTGAAGTGAAAAATTAATTTTATCCTTTATGTCTTCAACATCTAAAGGATTAAAATACACTCCTTCTTTTCCACATACTTCTTTAAAAATAGGGATATTAGAAATACATATTGGTACTTTATAATTCATAGCTTCAATTATTGGTATTCCAAAGCCTTCGTATACACTAGTATATACAAATAACTTAGCATTATTATAATATTTAGCTAAATCTTTATCATTTACATCATTAAATATATTGATTTTTGATTTAATTTTATCGTCTATTAAATTCTCTCTAGTGAAATGTTTATTTACATTGCCTATTATATATAATTTTAATTTTGGATCAGAAATTTTAAGAAAAGCATCAATTAATCTTTTTAAATTTTTTCGAGGGTGAAGTGATGAGACTGTTAAAATATAGTCTTCATCTATCTCCTCATCCTTCAAATCAACAAACACATCACTCACAGCATTATAAACTACACTTATTTTATTTTCAAGTATTTTTAATTCTTTTATTAATTCTTTTTTAGATGTATTACTAACTGTTAAAATATGAACTGAATTTTTAGAAATTATAGGTATTACTTTATTGTAATAGAAGGAAAATAATTTAGAATTCCATTCTGGGTGTAACCTAAAACTTAAGTCATGAATTGTTACAATTTGATTTTTTAAAAATAGGGGAGCTGTATTACATAAAGAAATTAATAGCCCCTTTTTTTTTCTTACATATGCTTGTAATGTAATTTGTTCCCATAAATGACCTTGTAATGGTCCTATTTTTTTTACTTGTAGTATTTCTGCAATTTCTTTATTAATAATATTATTTGAGGAAACAAATTCAATATATAAATTACTTTTTTTAAGTTCTTTGCATATTTCAATTGCAAATCGTTGGACACCTGTTGTTTGTTGAGTAAGAAATCTTGCGTTAACTACAATCATTTTTAATACAATTTTTTGTTTTTTAAAAAAATAGAATAAGCAAATAAACAATTAAACATTGTAAACAGAACTATTCCTGTATTCCTCACTAAAATATTCTCAGTTAAACAGTTTAAATAAATTAAAATTAAAAAGGCAACGTATTGGTTGTTCTTATTTACAATTGCTATTCTTAGAAAAAAGAAAAATGAAATTAAAATAATAAAAAAGCCAATTGGTCCAAAAGATAAATAATAATGAAAGTATTGATTATGGGTATTGTATTCAGTTTCTTTAAATGCGTTAGTATTAAACTTTTTATAACAAGTATTTAGCTGTTGTTGTATATCGCCAGGAGAAAAGCCTAATAAAGGGGTTTCTTTTAAAAGAGAAAATGAACAATCGTAAATAGCTATTCTTAAGTTATGTGAATTAAAATTCACCCCCTCAGGGTAGTAGTTTTTTGTATTAACAATTTCATTTATTCTTTCTTTAATTGGAGGAGAAAATGAAATAATAAATAATCCAAAAAATAAAAAAAGTATAATTAAAAAAGCCTTTTTTTTATTTTTATTTTCGAGATAAGCTAATAGTATTAGTACAGTAAATGATGTCAATATAACTCCCTTTGAACTAGCTATTATTATCCCAGTAAGAAATAAAATAAATAATATAATATTTATATATTTATTTTCAAATCTATTATAAATCAGTAATATTAATGAAATTGCTATGATTAAAGAAAAATAGATTGGATGTTCTCCAATAAAAGGTACTAAAGCTATACTTTGTCTTAATTTTATAATTGTATAATATGAGTTTTTATCTATAAAAATATTATCAATATTAATAATTATGTAAAGAAATGTTATTAGTATTGATACTGCTGTAGCACAAATAAATATTCTATTAAATTTTTTCACCTCTACTAGGCTTTTAAAAGGCTTGAATAAAAAGAGAATTATAGGAAAGATTATAAAAGATAATGTTCTTGTAACATAATTTATACCTAGTGATGTATTAGACGTCCAAATTAAAGAGGTTAAATACATAAAAAAAGGAATAGTAAAAACAATAACAATTCTAATAGATGTAGGTTTTTTCCTGTTTTGAATAAAAGAAAATAAAGAACCAGTAAAAAAAAGTATAATAAAGACACTTACCATTTGTATAGATAGTATTGGAAATAGAGCAAGTAAATAGATATAGTTATTTCTCATCTTTACTGTTTTTAATAATATTATTTTTCATTGAAAAAGGTATTGCTAAAAATGACCATATAAACAACATAATAAAAGAAGGAAAAGCATTTAAAGATATTAATAATGAAATAACTCCTCCAGTAATTATATCATTCTTGTTTTTAATTGCTTTTAATAAAGTTAAAATCAGGATAAACACAAAGATGATAAAACCTATTAAGCCATACTCTGACCACACTTCAATATATACATTATTAGCTATAGCTCTTTTACTTTTGCGTTCAAAATAACTTATAGACCATTCATTATTGTTTGTTATATATGTTCTAAAATCATTATATTTATCATAATGCAAACCGTAATTGTATGGTCCTACACCAAAGAATAAATTATCTAGCCCCATTTTAAAAGCAATTCTACCAGTCATAACCCTATCAACTTTAGAAATATTATGATAGGATAATTTATTTGATGGTTCTATTAATTTGGAATAAATATATTTTTTATAATAAGGTGTTTCTTTAACAACAGAGAAGGTAACTAAGCTAAGGGGAAAAATAATTAAAAACATAATAGTTAAAGACCTCTTTCTTAAAAAAAATTTTCTTAAAATGTACATAATAAAAAACAATGTACTTATAATTGATATTGTTGAAAATGTAGTTATTATCGTAAATAATAAAAAAACTCCAATTTTATTGTTTTTATTATAAAAAGCTATAACAGCAGATAAAATTAAATAGAGACCAAAATAATTACCTTCTTTAAACGTTCCAGATCTGATAAATCCAAATAAACTCTGAGGATATTCTTCCATTCCAAATAATCTTATATATGGTAGGTTTAGACCAGAACTTATAAATATATACCAAGCATATATACTTGCTAGAACAGCACCTGTTATCCAGTATTTTGATAGTCTCTCATCCTTTTTTAAGTAATGTTTTGAAATAAAAAAAGCAAAAAATGATATATATATGTATATTAATCTTAATAGACTATCAAATATAGAATTAATTCTAAAAGGAAATGTTTTAAAATCATAATCATATTGCCATAAAATATTAATTATAAAAGATAGAGTAGCCCATATTAAAAATAATACTAAAAGCAAATCTATAACTGCAATCTTTTTTAATTTCTGTTTAGTTGAAATCGAAAAAACATAAATAATAATTAATACTGCTAATATTAATTCAGATATTTTTAAAGGAAAACCAATATTAAATGTTAGTGCTTTTGTAAAAGGAATAAAAAGAAAGAACAATCCAAAAAGGTAAGATGTTTTGAATGTTATTTTTTGTTGCATAAAATCTATTTAATTAAAGAAATACTAAAAACTAGTATTAATTTTTTAGTACTTCTTTAAAAACATTTAAATATTCTTTTGTAGTTTTTTCAATTGAAAAATTTTCAATAAAAGCTTTATCAAAAACAAAACGATTTAGAATTTCAGGATTACAAATGATTTTTTCTATAATACTTGAGAAGTTAATTAAACTAGGCTCTACTAAAAATGATTTGTTATTTGACAAAATTTCTGATATACCCCCAACATTACTAGCTATTACTGGTTTCCTATTTATTAATGATTCTATTAAAACTCTCCCAAAAGGTTCATTCCACAAAGAAGGTACAATTAAAACATCTATTTTTTTAAAAAAAGAATCACTTTCTGTATAACCTAAAAACACAATGTTTTTAGACTTATTAATTCTTTCTAATGACTCCAAATAATTTTTTTTAATATTTCCTGCGATTATAAGTTTCCAATTATCATGTTTTAAGTTCAATAAAGCCTTTAATAATAATTCAATTCCTTTGGATTTTTTTATTTGACCTATAAATCCAAAAACAACCTCCTGAGATTTTTTATAAGTGTATTCATATCTCTTATTTAAATCAAAACCATTGTATATATGTTTTTTAGGAACATTTTCAAAATAACCTTGTTTAGTATGATCTTTTATGATGTATTTACTAATTCCTATTAAATAGTTAATTTGTTGGGTGTTTTTTTTTTTATTTAAAGATAATAATTTACAATCAAAACATATACTTTCACAATTTAATTCATTTTTAAACTTTGTTGTTTTTGGACATTGTAAATAATAATCTCTTAATACATGAACAATCTTTATATTCAAGTTTTTCGCAACCCCCCAAATTTTAGTTGAAAAACCAGTTAAATTATTTGTTAATAAAATATGTGGTTTAAAATCGATTAAAATTTTATTTATAAATTTATCATATTTTGAATTGTTACAATCATTTACATGCCATAATATTTTTTCAAACGTTTTTCTTTTTTTATTATCAAAAGGCCAATAATTGTTTTTAATTTCTAGAGCTTTTATAGACACTCCATTAAGTTCGTGTGTAATATTTTTTTTTTCAAGTGTAATGACTAATACTTCATTCTCTAATAAAGAAAATTGTTCAGCTAAGGATTGAATAGATTTTTCTGCTCCTCCAATTTTATTAGGATAATACAATGTGTTAACTATTGTTATTTTCATAATTAATTCATTTTATAGGTAAAGTTAGAATACCTGTTTTTCTTTTAGCATGGACAACTTTTACAATACTCTCTAGTGACATTGTTAAACTTGTTGCTATAGCAGCACCAATTTCTTCATAATTTACAATCAAAAAATAATTTAAAACTAAATTAAGAGTTGCAAAAAAAATAGAAATATAGCCTAGAGTTTTTTCATGCCCCCCCATCATTAACAATATTCCAGAACAACCTGTAGAAACACTTATTATTTGACCAAAACTTAAAATTATTAATAATGAATAAGCTTTTGTAAAATCATTTCCCCATATCGATAAAAGAGGTTTACCTAGAAAGATAAAAAATAAAATTGAAATTAAACCTATAATTATTAATCCAAAAGTTACTTTCTTAACCATTATAGATAATTCGTTTAATTTGTTGTTTGCAAATAAAATAGCAATTTTTGGTGAAATAGCAGAATTTGATATTAGTAAAAAAAAACCAAGAAACATTACTAACCTTGAAGCTACAGCATAAAGACCAACCTTAGAAGAAGTACTTAAGTATCCCAACATTATCACATCAATTGATGTTGCAGCAACAGAAGTAGTAGCTACAAGAAATAAAGGAAATGAAGTTTTTAACATTAATTTACCTATATACTTTTTTTTAATAATTGGTTTAAATAGCTTCTTCCAATATATTACAGAAATTAAAAGAGATAGAATACGGCCTATTAAATAAAGAATTATAATTGAATATATGTTTATATTGATGGTTGTAATTTGATACAAACATATACCTGCTAATACAACTAAAGAAGTTAAAACATCTTTTAAGAACCTGCTTTGCCAAATTTTCCTATAACCATTGATCCCTGAAGTGAAAACTACCCCAATAGTATGTGGTAAAATTATAATAAACGCGATTATTAAGGGTTGTGTAATGTTACTATTATTAAATATTTTAGCTATAAAATTAGAAAAACACACACCAATAACCATTATTGAAAAAGCTATAGTTCCGTTTATAACTAAAGCAGTATGTATACTATTCTTTATTAGATTATTATTTTTTTGTGAAATCCCAATTGAAATCTGTTTGATTAAGACGTGATCCATTCCAATAACAGAAAAGATCATTACTACAGTAATAAGTTGGTTAATAAAGTTTATATCACCTAATCCAGAAACACCTAATGTTCTTCCTAAAAAAACACTTACAATCAGTCTGGCTGAAACGCCAATGAATTGAACAATAACTGTAGATGAGGATTTTAATAAAATTTCTAAAGAGTGTTTATCTAATTTACTAAGTTGTTTTTTTATAAAATTCATCATGTCTCTTGAGGAAGAAATTTCTTTAAAATTATGTTTATTTGTTTTTTAAGCTTTAAAACTTAATTAAAAGATATATTTTAGTTTTTATATATGATTGTTTAGATAGACTTAATTTTTAAATAATCCTAGTTTCTTATCTTTATCCGAAAGCAAAATTTCATTTTCATCTAACATCCAATCAATATTTAAATTAGGATCATTGTAAATAATGCCTCCCTCTGATGTTGGGTGATAATAGTTATCGCATTTGTAATTGAATATGGTATTATTTTCTAGTACAGCATATCCATGAGCAAAACCTCTAGGTACAAATAATTGTTTTTTGTTTTCTTCAGATAGGATTATGGCAAAGTGTTTTCCATAGGTTTTAGAATCTGGTCTAATATCTACTGCTACATCTAAAACCTTTCCTTTTACAACTCTTACCAGTTTGGCTTGTGCATGCATACCTTTTTGAAAGTGTAAGCCTCTTAAAACACCTTTATTTGAAAAAGCCTCACTATCTTGAACAAAATTAATACTTAATCCTGTTTTGTCTTCAAAAACTTTTTCATTAAAGCTTTCAAAGAAATAACCTCTAGTATCTCCAAAAATCTTTGGCTCTATAACAAAACAATCTTTTAAATTTGTTTCTGTAACAATCATTTTAAATCCATTAAATGTTTACCATAACCACTTTTATATGCTGCTTCTTCTATTGCTCCTATTTTTAAGCCTTGTCGTTCTTCTATAACCTGCACAAATTGTGAAGCTTGCATTAAAGAATTAAAAGTACCAGTATCTAACCAAGCCGTACCTGTATCTAAGATACTCACTTTAAGTTTTCCTTGTTCTAAATACACTTTATTTATATCTGTAATTTCTAACTCACCTCTTTTACTAGGTTTTATGTTTTTAGCTATGGAAATCACTTCATTATCATAAAAATAAATACCAGGAACAGCAAAATTTGATTTCGCTTTTTTTGGTTTTTCTTCTATGGAAATTGCTTTTTTATTATTGTCAAATTCAACTACTCCATACCTTTCTGGGTCGTTAACATGATATGCATAAATAATTCCTCCATTTGGATTTGTGTTTTTTTGTAGTAAAGTTGCTAAACCTGTACCATAAAAAATATTATCACCTAATATTAGGGCTACTTTGTCAGTGCCAATAAATTTTTCACCAATAATAAATGCTTCAGCTAAACCATTAGGATTTTCCTGAATTTCATAACAAAATTGACATCCAATTTTTGAGCCATCTCCTAATAATTTTTTAAAAAGAGGTAAATCTTGAGGTGTTGAAATAATCAAAATTTCTTTTATACCTGCTGATATTAAGGTAGACAAAGGATAATAAATCATTGGTTTGTCATACACAGGCATTAATTGTTTACTAACAGCTATTGTTAAAGGATGTAAACGTGTACCAGAACCTCCAGCTAAAATAATTCCTTTCATATTAGTGGTTGTATTTTTCTAGATACCAATGGATTGTTTTTAAAATACCTGTTTCAAAACTTTCCTTTGCTTCCCAATTTAATTCTTTTTCAATTTTAGAAGCATCTATTGCATACCTAAAATCGTGTCCAGGGCGGTCTTTAACAAAAGCTATTTGTTCTTTGTAGGATTTTTTTTGAGGTTTTATAGTATCTAATAATTCGCATATAGTATTTGCGATATATAGATTGTCTCTTTCATTTTTACCTCCAATATTATAAGTTTCTCCATAGCTACCTTTATTGTAAGCAATTTCAATACCTATACAATGATCTAAGACATATAACCAGTCTCTAATGTTTTTACCATCTCCGTAAATAGGAATTTGTTCTCCACCAATTGCCTTTCTAATAATTGTGGGAATTAATTTTTCACCATGCTGTTTAGGACCGTAATTATTAGAACAATTAGTTGTAATCACATTCATTCCATATGTATGATAGTAACTTCTAACTAAAAAATCGGAAGAAGCTTTTGATGCACTATATGGACTGTTTGGAGCATAGGAAGTTTCTTCAGTAAATAAACCAGTTTGACCTAATGTTCCATAAACTTCATCAGTAGATATATGCAGAAATTTAGCGTTTTTAAAATTTTGTTTGTAACTATTGGGGCCATCCATCCAATAGTTCTTAGCAACATCTAATAAATTAAATGTTCCAAAAATATTTGTTTTTATAAAAGCATCAGGATTTTTGATAGAATTATCTACATGAGATTCTGCAGCAAAATGGATTACTCCTTCAAAATGGTATTTATTAAATAACTTTTGAATAAGATCTCTGTCACAAATATTACCTTTTATGAAAGTATAATTTTTAAAATCTGTTACTTCTTTTAAGTTTTCTATATTTCCAGCATAGGTTAAGGAATCTAAATTAACAATATGTTTATTCGGATTGTTTTTCAGGAAAAAAGGAATAAAATTACTTCCAATAAAACCTGCTCCTCCGGAAATAAGAATCGCCTCCATGTTTAATTTTTATAATTGTCTAAAAATTTATTAAGCTCCAGTAAAATAATTAGTAAAAGAACCAAAACTACCCCTAACACAGCAAACTGAAAACCTTTATTTTTCTTAATCTCTTTAATTTCATGACCAATAGGTTGAAAATTAGAAATAACATTAATTATTTCAGACTTTTCAGTTAAGTTCTCACTAACTTCTTTTAAGTCTTTGTTTAGCTCTCTATTGGTTTTAAATAACTCTAATTCTTTGCTGTTTGCTACAGATTTTCCTAAATCAATATTTGTTCCTGAAGAAGTTTTTTGAGCCTCTTCAAGCAATACTTTTTTATATAGATTATGTAATGAATCTACTTGAGATAAGTTTTTACGAATTAATTTTTCGGTAGTACTTAAGTTTTCGTTATTGATCTTTTTTAGATTTTCAAAATATTTATTATCTGTTATAGACTCAATAATTGTTTGATCTAATTTCGAGAAAACATTGTTTTTGGTAGCCTGTACATTAATATCATGAATTTTATAATCATAATCTGTAAACATGTTTTTAAATTGTTCAAAAGAATAACTTTTAACAGTTAAGGTATCTACAGACAATATTAATTCGTCATAAGAAGTTAAAATATCATTTTCATTAACAACAGGAACGATTTCAAACTTTTTTAAAGATTCAGCTTCTTCTGGATTTATATTAAATGTAGCAGCAATTAAACCAAATTCTTCTTGCTTTACAAGGTCATTATAATAATTGATGTTATTGTATAATTGTCTTGTACTTTCAAAATTAGGTTGTACTTGTAAATTCCCTAAATATTGAGGTTCATTTCTAATTTCAAGTGTAAAACCAACAATTGCTCCAACTAACGCACCAATACCTATTTTTAAAAGATTAGATTTTAAAAATAAAAGAAATTGAACAAGTAGTCCAAAAAGTTTAGAAAAGAAGTTTCCAATAAAACGGAAAAGTTTAGAGAACCCTTTTCCTATGATTATAAACAAAGATCCTAAATCTATTTCTTCTTCGTTGTTATTTTTATCGTTTGACATGTTATCAAAAAGTATTAAAAAATTTGTTCAAGTATTTTTTGAGTAATTGCATAAGTAGGCGTAACTCCACTCATTCCTAATCCACCAGAAGCAAGTGTTGCTCCAGTTTCTAATGGATTATCCGAAGCATAATATGCGTAACGAACTTTTACATCTTCACTAATATTCCCTCTGATTTTTGAGGCAGCTTGAATTGCTTTCTGATAATGTGCTCCTTCCATTTCTAATCCAATTACATTCCAAGTAGAATCATGGAAAAAGTGTAATAAATCTTTGTTTTGTAAAGAAGTTCCAAGAACAGTAATCATAGAACCATCAAAGACTTCTACACTAAAACCTTGTAAATCTTCTTTTGTTAATTCGTTTGTAAACGGATAATTATCTGCTGTTCCTTCAAAAATATGTGAACTAGGAATCATAATATCACCTTTTCCTCCTTCTAAAATACCTGCTTTTCCCATAATAGAAACTGATTTAATATCTAAATGAATCGTTTCTGTTCCCGTTTTATATGGTTTTAAAAGTTCATCCATAGTTTCATATGCTTGTTCTCCAAAAGCATAATCCATTACTATAATAACAGGTTTTTCACCTTTAGAATTTACTTTTTCGAATAAAGTATTTTCAAAGTTGATTTTGTCTGTGTCAATAATCTGAACATTAATATTCGTTCCAGATTTATCTTTAATATAAATCAAACCGTTTTCAGAAGCATAATTTTTTACAGCACTTTGTAAATCGCCACTATCTTTACTACTTAAAACTTCGTATAATTCAAAGTCTTTACTTTGTTTGGCTTCTTTAGGAATAGCATTTGTTGCATAAATAGAATTCATAACACTGTGCATATTTGCACTTATAATATGAATTGGACGTCCTAATAAGCTGTTTTCAAATAAAGATTTTTTAATATCATTTGCCCAGATTTCTCCATAAATATGATGACCAATTTCTTCATTTAAAACAGAGCTAAAACGAACAGAACGTTTATTGTCTTTTAACTCTTCATTAATAGCCAATTTCCCTAACCAATAGATTAAGTGAAAAAAGCGATCTGGATTTTCATCTGTAGCAAAGTTTTTATGTGCGTCGTAAACTTCATCATAGGTTCTTCCTAAAATACTTCCTAAGTGAACAACTAAAACATCACGTTCTTTACTACTTAATTGTAAATTATGTAAAACCGTATTTTCTAGGTTTTGCCACTCACGAGTAGTTTTGTTTTGATCGTTAAGTAAAACGCGATCTTTAATTTTATGAGATTCAATAAATAAGAAAGTCAAATGGGTAAGTATATCATAGATTTCAGAACGACCACGCGTAATTTCTATGACCATTTGATCTTTATCTATACGATAACAGTTTCTTCTTCTTTTTGCAGGTATAATTGCTTTAAAATGCGAGTTTCTATACCCTTCGTCTGCAGTTAAGTTAATGAATTGACATTCTTCAATTCCTTCTGGTAAACGTTCTATTACATAAGTAAGTCCGTTTAATTCAGTTTTTTCTTCAGCTATTGATCCATAAATTTCTGGACGAAGTAATAATAAAGATTTACGAAGTGTTTCTCCAGAAATTCCCATAGGTTTATAAAAACCACGGCTAAATAAGTGACGCATTGAAATGTATAATCGTTCAATAGCACTTGTAGATTCTTGCGCACGAGTACGCTCTTGTTGTTTTGGTTTAGACATATTTAATTTAACGTAAATTAAAGTTGTTTTATTTTTTTAATATTTTCTTGTATTGGTTAGTGTTGTTAAGTAACTCAATAGCTTTAGCAATTGCCAAATCTTCTTTTAGTTTTTTCTGATATACTCCTTTTTCATAAAAATAACGTTCTATAACTTCATCTTGTAAAAGAGGAATTAAATGATCTTTGTTTTTACTGATTTCAGCAATTTTAAGATCTTTTAGTTTTACGATTAGGTTTTTATATTCTGATGAAATTTTAGTATTCTTTTCAGATTCATATGCTTTTATAAACAACTTTTCTTGTTTGCTGGTAAAAGTAGTATCTTTTGTTTTAATGTATAGTTTGAAATCATTAAAATCCTTAGAAGAAAATGTAAAGTTGTCTAAATCAATACTTGGTTTTTTACGAACATAATCCGTAACAAAATTAAAAATTGCTTTAGATTTTAGTAAACGTTCTGTTACTGGCGTTTTTTTAGAAAGGTCTAATAAAACATCAGGTAATACGCCACCGCCATCAAGTACTGTACGTCCATTTTCTGTTTTGAATTTATTTACAATACCGTCTGAAAATTTAGGAACTTTTCCTGTTTTTGGATCTCTGTTTGCATAATCTAATTCCTGAATACAACGTCCGCTTGGTGTGTAATATTTAGAAATAGTGGCTTTCATTTGTGTACCATAGTTTAGTTCAAAATAACGTTGTACCAAACCTTTTCCAAAAGAACGTTCTCCCATAACCACAGCTCTGTCATAATCTTGTAATGCACCAGAAACAATTTCTGAAGCAGAAGCAGATCTACCATTAACAAGTACAACAATTGGTATTTCTAAATCCAATGGTTCTTTGTTGGTTTTGTATGTTCTGGTATTCTTTTTTGTTTTACCACGAGTATCTACCACTTTTTTTCCTTTTGGAATAAAAAGATTTGTAATACTAACAGCATCGTTTAAAGAACCTCCAGGATTACTTCTAAGATCAAAAACTAATTTTTTCATTCCCTTTTCTTTTAATTTCTTAAAAGCTTTGATAACACCTTCGGTAGATTTATAATTGGTAAATTGCGTTAAGATTAAATACCCTGTATCTTCATTAATCATTTCTGCAAATGGAACAGGATTGTCTATAATTTTGTCTAAAGTTAATTTAAAGTCTAAGTTTTTTCCTGCTCTATTTACTTTTAGTTTTAAAGAAGTATTCGGACTTCCTTTTAAAAATTGAGAAAGTTGATCGTTTTCTAAATTTTTTATGTTTTGATCGTTAACAGAGAAAATAATATCACCAGCTTTTAATCCAGCTTTATCTGCTGGATATCCTTCTTTAATAGCAGAAACAATAATTCCTTCTTTAGAATAGTAATTAGAAATTCCAATTCCACCATATTCTCCTTCTCTTCGTATGCGAGCATTTTCCATTTGTTGCTCATTATAAAAACGAGTATATGGATCAAGGTTTTTTAACGTATTGTTAATTGATTTGTTGGTTAAATCACCAGGATTTATTTCATCAATATAATTCATGTTCAATGTCTTGAACAAATTATTATAGATTTCTATTTGTTTTGCTATTTCAAAAAAAGGAGTTTGAAACGAAAATGAAACAGTAATGACTACAATTAAACCTACAATTATTTTTTTCTTAACGGTCATCTTTTTTAATTTCTTCTGTAAACAAAGTTAATAACTTTTTCATTTTATGCTCAATGTCAGCATATTTCCATTCATCTCTTGCAAGATAAGAAATCATATATACATACGGCTTATCTACTTCCGAATATGCTATTTGCTTTTGCAAACGATAACTTTCTCGTAATAATCTTTTAATTCTGTTTCTATCAACTGCTTTTTTAAAATTACGTTTTGGTACAGAAACAGCAGCTTGACAAGGAAAATCAGAAGTATGATCAGTTTGTAAATACACCATTCTTAAAGGAAATGCTTTAATCGATTTTCCTTCTGTATACAACCGTCCAATAATTTTGCGACTTTTTAATTTTTCCTCTCTTCCAAATGTATGCTTCATCAGTACAAACATAAGTAAAGAAAAGAGAATAATCTTTTTTTTAGCTATTTTTGAGGAAACCATTTTTTATGCGACCAGATTTATTTGAGGCTCCTGATTATTATAATTTAGATGATTTATTAACTGATGAACATAAGCTTGTTAGAAATACAGCAAGAAGTTGGGTTAAAAAGAATATTTCTCCAATAATTGAAGAGTACGCGCAAAAATCAGCATTTCCAGAACAATTAATTAATGGTTTGGCTGAGGTTGGTGCTTTTGGTTCTTATATTCCTACAGAATATGGTGGAGCAGGTTTAGATCAAATATCTTACGGATTAATCATGCAAGAACTGGAAAGAGGAGATAGTGGAATTCGTTCTACAGCATCTGTACAATCTTCATTGGTAATGGGACCAATTTTTAATTATGGAAATGAAGCACAACGCAAAAAATATTTACCAAAACTAGCTTCTGGTGAATGGATAGGAAGTTTTGGGCTTACAGAACCAAATCATGGATCTAATCCTGGTGGAATGGAAACGAAGTTTAAAGATATGGGAGATCATTATCTGTTAAATGGAGCAAAAATGTGGATTTCCAATGCGCCAATTTGTAACGTTGCTGTTGTTTGGGCTAAAAATGAAGAAGGAAGAATTCATGGATTAATTGTAGAGCGTGGAATGGAAGGTTTTTCTACACCAGAAACAAAGAATAAATGGTCTTTACGAGCATCAATAACTGGTGAGTTAATTTTCGATAATGTAAAAATTCCTAAAGAAAATATTTTACCAAATAAATCAGGATTAAGTGCGCCTCTTAAATGTTTAGATGCTGCTCGTTATGGTATTTCTTGGGGAGCAATTGGTGCTGCAATGGATTGTTATGATACTGCTTTGCGTTATGCTAAAGAACGAACACAATTTGGAAAACCAATTGGGCAATTTCAATTACAACAGAAAAAGTTAGCAGAAATGGTAACTGAAATTACAAAAGCACAATTATTAGCATGGCGATTGGGTGCTTTAAAAAATGAAGGAAAAGCAACATCTGCACAAATTTCTATGGCAAAACGTAATAATGTAGATATGGCTTTAAAAATAGCAAGAGAAGCGCGTCAAATATTAGGTGCAATGGGGATTTCTGGAGAATATTCCATTATGAGACATGCCATGAATCTAGAAAGTGTTATAACATATGAAGGAACGCATGATGTTCATTTATTAATTACTGGTTTGGATATAACGGGGTTAAATGCTTTTAAATAAGTTGTCAATTATCATTGATCAATGATAACTGTTCAAAGATAATTGATTTAGGGCGTTTCCCTTAGGGTCAGGCTTTCGTTACTCGCTTTTTTGTAAAAGAAAAATTTTACAAAAAGAGCTCAAACATGCACTCAATCCTTAACGCAAAAAACAACAACAGTTTTATGCTTTTTAGCATCTTTTTTCTTAGATTACCATAGTAATTTTGCCTTTTTTCAAAATAGAATTTATAAAAAATAAGCGTTATAAAAAATGAACATTCCTAAATCAGATTTGCCAAGAGTAGTTGTAGTTGGAGGAGGTTTTGCAGGGTTAAATCTTGTAAAAAAATTAAGAAAATTACCCATACAATTGGTAATGCTAAACAAGCATAATTATCATGCTTTTCAACCATTATTATACCAAGTGTCAACAAGTGGAATTGAACCTGACTCAATTGTATATCCGTTAAGAATGTTTATTAAGCGGAAAAAGAACTTTTATTTCAGATTGGCAGATGTAAAAAGTGTTGATCCAGAAAATAAAACCTTAACAGCAGATATTGGAGACTTATCTTATGACTATTTAATTATAAATACTGGAACACGAACAAACTTCTTTGGTAACGAGCAAATAAAAAAATATGCAATGCCAATGAAAACAATTCCTCAGGCATTGAATTTACGTAGTTTAATTTTACAAAACTTTGAGAAAAGTACTATTGTAGTTCCTAAAGAAGATAAACAGTTTTTGTTAAATTTTGTTATTGTTGGTGCTGGACCAACTGGTGTTGAATTGGCTGGCGCAATTGCTGAATTTAAACATGGAGTTCTTCCTACTGATTTTCCAGATTTAGATCCAGAATTAATGCAGATCCATATTTTGGAAGGTGCAGATAGAGTTTTACCTCCTATGAGTTTAAAATCTTCAAAAAAATCAACGAAAGCACTACAGCAATTAGGTGTGCAAATTCATACAAATACTATAGTAACTGATTATGATGGAAAAGTTGTAAAAACAAAAGACGGAAAAGAATTTAAAACCAGAACATTAATTTGGTCAGCTGGTGTAACGGGTAATTTATTACCTGGTTTTCCTGAAGAAAGTTTTAACTCTAGAAGTAATAGATATTATGTTAATGAATATAATAAAGTAAAAGGTTATGAAGATGTTTTTGCACTTGGTGACATTGCTTTAATGCCAAGTGAAGAATACCCAAATGGTCATCCGCAAGTTGCACAACCAGCGATACAGCAAGCGAAATTACTTTCAGATAATTTTGTTAAAATATTAAAAGGAAAATCGAATTTAAAATCATTTAAATATAACGACAAAGGTTCTATGGCTACAATTGGTAGAAATAAAGCTGTTGCAGATATAGGAAAACTTCAATTTGGCGGTTTTATGGCTTGGTTAATTTGGATGTTTGTGCATTTAATGTCTTTAGTAGGTTTTAGAAACAGATTGGTTGTGTTTTTAAATTGGGTGTATAATTATGCTAATTTTAATAAAGCTTCACGACTAATTATAAGAAGATTTAGCGTTAGTGAAAGACGTGTAAGAACAAATTCAGAATTATAGAAAAATATTTTCCGTAAAGTCAGTAAAAATTTGCGGAACGTGAATTAACGTGAGTTCGATGTAAGGGTTTTAATTGTCGTTTTCTGATATTCATTTTTTATGTTAATTTCATAGTTTGTCAAATCGAGTGAATTTGTTTGATCAATAACCTGAGTTCGATTAATATTAACATTATTTAGTGTTGATATTCAAAAAATAACTTAGATGTCAAATCGAGCGCAGTCGAGATTTAATTAACTTCTTACAATTTAATAACCTTTCGACTTACTTCGTAAGCTATATTCAAATGAAAAACATTTCATTTTCTATAATGCTCAAGGTGACATAAAAGACTATTTAATCATAAGTATTTGATTTACATTTTTTTTTAAATCGAACTCAGGTTGCTGAATTCTTTTCAGAATTTGATTCGAACTGACACGTTTTTCTTATTTGTCTAATATCTTTGTAGGAAAACCATCAATACTTGTAGTGTTTTTTTCTTTCCAATAGGTTTCAATACCGTCTTGACCTTTGTTTTCTGCCCATTCGTTTAATTCTTCACGCTCTCCTTTGTATTCGTAAAAAGGAATAGACATACCACAAGAAGTTTGAAGACCTTCTACTTCTATATCAAAAATTTGTCTTGCTCCAGGTAATTTTGGTAATAAATCTGCTAATTCATTCCAGTTTTTATCGTTTGGTTTAATTTCGGTTGCTTTTCCGTAAATACGAAGAATATTAGGAGCTCCTTCAAAAGAGCACATCATCATTGTAATTCGGTTGTTATTTATAATATGTGCAGCAGTTTCATTTCCACTACCAGTTACGTTTAACCAAATAATTCTATTTTCATTAAGTATACGAAAACTATCCATTCCTTTTGGAGATAAGTTTATACGCCCTTCTTTTGGAGCTGTAGCTACAAAAAACATTTTTTGAGCTTTCATGAATTTTTCAAGTCTACTTGTAATTTTTGTATAAAATTTAGCCATTTTTTTAAGTTTTAATCAATCCAATCAATAGTACTTTGTACAGATTTTCGCCATTTTTTGTACAACTTTTCTCTTTTTTCTGATGAGAAACTAGGTAAAAATAAGGTGTTTATTTTTCTTTTAGCAATAATATCTTCTTGTTTCCACAAACCAATATATAATCCTGCTAAATAAGCAGCGCCAAGAGCAGTAGTTTCTGTTACTTCTGGTCTTTCTACTGTTGTGTTTAAAATGTTAGCTTGAAATTGCATCAATGTATTATTTTTAGATGCTCCTCCATCAACTTTTAAAGAAGTTAAGGTAACATTACTGTCTTTTTGCATTATATCTAAAACATCTTTAGTTTGATAGGCTAAAGAGTCTAAAGTTGCTTTTATTAAATGGTTTTTACCAGTATCTCTAGTTAATCCAAAAACAGCACCACGAGCATACATATTCCAATACGGAGCACCTAAACCAGCAAATGCTGGAACGACATAAACAGGATTTTCTCCTATAACTTGTTTGGCAAATTTTTCACTTTCTTTAGCGTCTTTAATAATCTCTAATCCGTCTCTTAACCATTGAATTGCTGCTCCAGCAATAAAAACACTTCCTTCTAAAGCATAATAGATTTTATTATTTATTCCCCAAGCAATTGTGGTAAGCAATCCGTTTTTAGAAAATTCTATGTCTTCACCAGTATTCATTAACATAAAACAACCAGTTCCGTAAGTGTTTTTTGCCTCACCTTTAGTAAAACAGGTTTGTCCAAATAAAGCTGCTTGTTGATCTCCTGCAATTCCAGCAATAGGAATTTTTGTTCCCTCTAAAGTATAATCACCAAAATGAAAAGAAGAAGGATTTACCTTTGGAAGTAAAGATTTAGGAATTTCAAGTTCATTTAATAAGGTTTCATCCCAACAAAGGTTTTTAATATCATATAGCATAGTTCTTGATGCATTGCTATAATCTGTTGCATGAACTTTTCTTTCAGATAAATTCCATAAAAGCCAAGAATCAATTGTTCCAAAAAGTAAATCTCCTTTTTCAGCATCTTCTTTTGCGTTGGGAAGATTATTGAGTATCCAATGAATTTTTGTGGCAGAAAAATAGCTGTCAATTACAAGTCCTGTAGTTTTTCTAACATGATTTTCTAGATTTCTTTCTTTTAATGCATTGCAAAAGTCTGCAGTACGTTTGTCTTGCCAAACAATGGCATTATAAATGGGGTTTCCTGTTTTTTTATTCCAAATAACAGTAGTTTCTCTTTGATTTGTTATTCCAATTCCTGCAATTTCAGAAACGGAGATATTAGCTTTAGTAATTACTTCTTTTAAAGTAGCAAGTTGAGTTTCTAAAATTTCTAAGGGATTATGTTCAACCCATCCAGATTTAGGAAATATTTGCTTGAATTCTTGTTGAGAGATAGCAATAATATTACCATTTTCATTAACCACAATAGAGCGGGAACTTGTAGTTCCTTGATCGAGAGCAATAATGTATTTTTTTTTCATTTTAATAGAATTGAAATAACAATTTACAATTTATTATATAAAAAAACCTTCTAGAAAACTAGAAGGTTTTATAATCCCCATAAAATCGTTATCCCCATAACGGTTGTAAAAACAACAATTCAAAATTAGTATTACTTTATATAATGAAAGAAGGGAAAACTGTAATAAAAGATGTGGTTTTCTGTAAAGGTTAAATTATTTGTATTTTATATACATATAAAAGCCTTCTAGAAAACTAGAAGGCTTTATAATCCCTATAAAACGTTATCCCCATAACGGTTGTAAAACAACAATTCAAAACTAGCATAACTTTTTATGACAGAAGAAGGGGAAACTGTAAAAAAAGATGTGGTTTTCTGTAAATATTGAGTCATTTGTATTTTAAATAAATATAAAAGCCTTCTAGAAAACTAGAAGGCTTTATAATCCCCATAAAACGTTATCCCCATAACGGTTGTAAAACAACAATTCAAAACTAGCATAACTTTTTATGACGGAAGAAGGGGAAACTGTAAAAAAAGATGTGGTTTTCTGTAAATATTAAGTCATTTGTATTTTAAATAAATATAAAAGCCTTCTAGAAAACTAGAAGGCTTTATAATCCCCATAAAATCGTTATCCCCATAACGGTTGTAAAAACAACAATTCAAAACTAGTGTAACTTTTTATAATGGAAGAAGGGAAAACTGTAATAAAAGATGTGGTTTTCTGTAAAAAAAATATACTATTGTTATAAACAACAAAAAACCCTCTAGAAAACTAGAAGGTTTTTAATTAGTAGTTGAATTTTACTAATGCTTTAATGCATAGCTTGCTCCTTTTCCAAACTCTGCTAATGCTAGTAAAAAGTTTTTTAACAAATTACTAATCCCCATGAATAATTTTGTTTTCATAATATTTAATATTTAATCCCCATTATAGTTACCTTATGATAACCTCTGCAAAGATAGTAGCAATACCAAGGTTTTTAAAAGGTAATATCCGCAAAAAAATGAGGGTTTTTCCGTAATTTTTAATTTACGTACTTATTAAAATAAAAACCTTTCAAATGTATATAACACTTGAAAGGTTTAACTTTTCTTTTTTTATTATGTAATTTTTCCTCTATAAAATTATTTTAATACTTGATTCAAATTTAACATTGTTTTTTTCTAGATAAGTAATTAACGTAAATTAACATATCAACACCAGGAGTGTTTATATGTTTCTAAAAACTTTAAAAGAAGAAAGCCTTTCAAATGCTATGCATTCAAAAGGCTTACTATTGTCTTTTTCTTTCCAGTAGTTTTTCCCTACAATTACTAGGTCAAAAGTATGTTAGTTTTTATTATTGAAGAGAGTGATATCCGAAATAAAAAGTGTGGATTTCTGCAATTATAAAAACTGATTGAAAGTTGTGTTTTGAAGATAACTAAAAAAGCCTTTCAAATGCTATGCATTCAAAAGGCTTAAGTTCTCTCTTTTTTATTTTCGGTAATTCTTCCCCAAAAACTACTTTAATAAGTTAATCAAATCTAAGAAAGCTATTTTGTTTGAAGAGAGTGATATCCGTAAATTAAAATGCGTATTTCCGCAAGTATAAAATTGTTTTTAAAATTGGAAGTTATGTTAAAAAAAAGCCTTTCAAATGCTATGCATTCAAAAGGCTTAAGTTCTCTCTTTTTTTATTTTCGGTAATTCTTCCCCAAAAACTACTTTAATAAGTTAGTCAAATCTAAGAAAGCTATTTTGTTTGAATAGAGTAATAACCGCAATTACAGAAAACAACATAGCACTGTGTTTTAGGTGTCAAATGAAAAAACCTTTCAAATGCTTTGCATTTAAAAGGTTAATTTTTGCCCTTTTTTCCTTTTCAGTAATTCTTCCCTAAAAAATTACCTTAATAAGTTATTCAAAATTACGGATAAAGTTTAGTTA
>SIHP01000012.1 GCA_004762155.1 Flavobacteriaceae bacterium | reverse complement strand
ATGAGTTAGATATAAGATTATCTCTTCTTTTAATACGAATTTGTCTAGATTTTAAAGCTCTTGTATATAATATATGGAGTAATTACTTTTGTTGGTACAATTTTTTAAGTCTATAAAGATTGTGAAAATTGGGATTTATGAACTAATATTAATAATATATTTTAAAAGAGTTTGGAGTTGTTTTATAGGCTTTATGCATAAAATATTTACTTCCAGATTAAAGCTTCTATAGTAACACCAATTAAAATAATTTCACATTAATTTTTCGTATATTTAGTTATGGGAATGATATCAACAACAGTAATAAAAGAGAGTATTAAAGAATTACAAGAGTTAAGACCAAAGCAAACTACAATAAGTAATTCCATCGTAAAAATGGTATTGATGTTTTGCTCAAAACAAAAAAGCGCAAACGAAACTCAAATTTTATTACTCCTGAAATTCATAAGGGGTTAAAAGAACGCCTACAAAACCTAAAAACTTCTTTCAATGGTTTTTGGAATGCACAGCAATGGATAAAGGATACTTACGGTTTTGATGTTGAATACCAATTGCTTTGGCATTATATGACTTATAAACTAAAAGCTAAACTCAAAATTCCTAGAAGGAGTAATATCAAAAAAGATTCAGAAGCTACAGCAGCTTTTTAAAAACTCCCTAATGTCTTTAGCAAAGTTAGAAAGAATCTAAATAAAGATAAGTTTACTAGTGTAAACATTTATTTTCAAGATGAATCACGGTTCGGGTTGAAAACTTTTGTGGGAAGGTGCTTATCACAAGTAGGTATACGACCACTAGTAAACTATCAACATAAATTCCAAAACACGTACTTGTGGGTTAGTTATTCGCCAATTACTGACGATAGTTTCGTATGGGAAGTAATGGTGTTGATTGTAAAATATTCGAAGTATATTTGGAAGAATTTTCAAAACAAAATCCTAACGAATATAAAATTGTCGTTATTGATAATGCCGCTTTTCATTTTACTAAAAACATCAACATTCCTGATAATATATACCTACTAACCTGAGTTCGATTAATAATTAAGTAGTTTTTATTTGAAAAAAAGATAGATTTTCAGTAAATTAAAGTGTTGAATTTCAATTTTTTAATCTAAAAACCTATCTATGATAATTTACTCTAAAATTACTGAAATTTTCTGTCTTGTTGATGAATTTTGCAAAGAATATGATCAAATAGTTGACAAACACCTTTTGGGTAATCCATCAATACGTCCGTCTGTTATGTCAAAAAGTGAAGTGATTACCATTACCATTTTGTTTCAATTAAGTGGTTTTAGGACCTTTAAATATTTCTACATTTATTACTTACAAAAGCACATGCAAGATGATTTTCCGGCCACGGTTTCATACAATAGATTCACTGAGCTGATGCAACAAAGTCTAATGCCAATGAGCTTGTTTTTAAAGAGCTGTTGTTTGGGGTGCTTCTACAGGTATTTCTTTTATAGATTCTACACCTATTAGAGTTTGTAAATCCAAATGAATTAGAAATAATAAAGTATTTAAAGGTATTGCTACCACTGGAAAATCTACTATGGATTGATTTCATGGTTTTAAACTACATATCATTATAAATGATAAAGGAGAAATTCTAAATTTTACTATAACACAAGCTAATGTTGATGACAGAACTCCGCCGAAAAAGAAGTCTTTTTTAGATAAAATCTATAGAAAACTATACGCTGACAAAGGCTATATAGGAAAAGATTTAATGCAGCTTCTTTTTGCTGATGGTTTACATTTAATTACCCATATTAAAAATAATATGAAGAATTCTTTAATGACAATGAGCAATAAAATTTTACTACGTAAACGCTCTATTATTGAAACTGTAAATGACGAACTTAAAAATATTTGTCAAATTGAACATTCTAGACACAGAAGCTTTGCTAATTTTTTGTCAAATATAGTAGCAGGCCTTATTGCATATAGTTTTTTACCTAAAAAACCTTCTATAAAATACCAAACAGTAAACTCTAATCAGTTGATTTTTTATTAATCGAGCTCAGGTTTTGAAATAGTTTTTATCGTTTTTGTAAATAAGTTTGCCTTTTTCTATTGAAATACTGCCTTTTTTACTCATAAAAATTATTTGATATTTATTATAAAATCTTTAAGAGCCAATAAATAATATTAGGTATCATTTTAATTAGTAACTATGATTCTTTATCTTTTTAATGATTAAACTATAATCTTCTTTATTATTTACAAAATCAAGTTTAGAAACATCAATAACCAATACATTTAAATTGGGTTGAGTTTTTATAAAGTTCATATAACCTTCTTGTATTTTTTGTAAGTAGGTTGCTTCTATATTTTGTTCGTAATCACGTCCGCGTTTTTGTATGTTTTGTAATAAACGTTCTGTGTTTTGATACAGATACACGTACAAATCAGGTTTAGTAATTTCTTTATACATCAAATCAAACATTTTTCTATACAAAGCATATTCATCATTTTGTAACGTAATTTGAGCAAAAATGAGTGATTTAAAAATATAATAATCAGAAACAATACAGTTTTTAAATAAATCGAATTGAGCTAGGTCATCTGATAATTGTTGATAACGATCTGCCAAGAAACTCATTTCTAAAGGAAAAGCAAACCGATCTTTATCTTCATAAAACTTAGGTAAAAATGGATTTTCAGCAAAACGTTCTAAAATAGTTTTACAGTTAAATTCGTCAGACATCATCTTGGCTAAAGATGTTTTTCCTGCACCAATATTTCCTTCAATAGCAATGTAATTATACTTTTCAGTTAATGGAATAGGACGTTTTAACTGTTCTGGAATAGCTTTTATTTCAGAATTATCTTCGCATTCTGATAAACACTTTTGTAACGTTTTTTTAGCAATTGGGTGAGTTGTGTTTTTAGCAATTTCAACTAATGGTATTAAAGCAAAATTTCGTTCTAACATTCTTGGATGCGGAACAATTAAATCTTTGGTAAAGATAATTTCATCATCAAACAATAAAATATCAATATCTATTAGTCTATCAGCGTATCCAAGTTTATTTTCTCTGGTTCTTCCAAGTTTATTTTCTATGGCTAATAATTCTGAAATTAAAATTTCAGGAGGTAAATAAGTAGATACTTTTATACAAGTATTATAAAAATCATTGCTATCAAAACCCCAAGAAGCGGTTTTGTATATAGAGGCAATTTTTTGAATAGCTCCAATTTTTTCGCTAATATGATCAATTGCTTCTTGTAGATTTTCTGTTTTATTTCCCTGATTAGTACCAAGAGATAGATATGTAATACGTTGTATTTTCAATACTGAATTAGATTATTTTTACTTTAAGAAAAGTAGTTTTTCTGTTATAATAAATATTACGGCAAAGAACGGAAAACTAACGCGAATTTTAGAGAAAGCATAAAAAAAATCGGTAAAATTATTTTTACCGATTTTTTTATATTTAATAAGAAAGAAAAGATTAAGCATCTTTCTTTTCTGGTCTAGGTTTTCTGTCATCACGACGGTTATCTCTACCTCTGTTATCACGTCCACCAGAACGTTTGTCATCTCTTGGTGGTCTTGCTACATAACCTTCTGGTTTTGGTAACAATGCTTTACGAGAAACTTTTTCTTTACGAGTTCTTGGGTCTAAACCAAAGTATTTTACATCTAAAATATCTCCCATTTTTACAACATCAGCAACATTATCTGTACGTTCCCATGCTAATTCACTTACGTGTAATAAAACTTCGTTTCCTGGAGCTTCTGTATATTCTACAACAGCACCAAAATCCAACATTTTAATTACTTTTACTTCGTAAACAGAACCTTTTTCTGGTTTAAATAGCATAGACTCTAAACGAGCAATAACTTTTTCTATACCAGTTGGACTTGTACCTAATATTTCAACAATTCCTTCTTCAGTTACTGGATCTTCAGTAAGAACGATAGTTGTTTCTGTTTCTTTTTGTAATTCTTGAATGTGTTTACCACCTGGACCAATAAATGCACCAATTAATTCGTTAGGAATTCTTTTGGTAACCATTTTAGGAGCATGTGTCTTTACATCTTCATTAGGAGTAGTAATCGTTTCTGTTAATTTCTCTAGAATATGAAAACGACCATCACGAGCTTGTTTTAATGCATTCACTAAAATTTCATAAGAAAGCCCTTTTACTTTAATATCCATTTGACAAGCAGTAATTCCTTCAGAAGTACCCGTTACTTTAAAATCCATATCACCTAAATGATCTTCATCACCTAAAATATCAGATAAAACTGCGTAACGATCACCATCAGAAATTAACCCCATTGCAATACCAGAAACTGGTCTTGTCATTTGAACTCCTGCGTCCATTAATGCCATTGTACCAGCACAAACAGTTGCCATAGAAGAAGAACCGTTAGATTCTAATACTTCAGAAACTACTCTTACTGTATAAGGGCAATCATCTGGAATCATTCCTTTTAATCCACGTTGCGCTAAATTACCATGACCAACTTCTCTACGAGATGTTCCTCTCAAAGGTCTTGCTTCACCTGTACAAAAAGGAGGGAAGTTATAATGTAAATAGAAATTTTCTTCACCTTCATAAGACGGCATGTCTATTTTAATTGCATCTCTTGATGTTCCTAAAGTTACTGTAGCTAATGCTTGGGTTTCTCCACGAGTAAAAATAGAAGAACCGTGTGTTGATGGTAAATAATCTACCTCACACCAAATTGGTCTAATTTCGTCAGTCTTACGACCATCTAGACGTAAACCTTCTGCTAATGTTAATTCACGAACAGCAGCTTTTTGAGATTTATTGAAATACTTTCCAACTAAATCACCATAATCTTCTAATTCTTCTTCTGAGAAAGTAGCTTCTAAAGCTTCTTTTACTTCAGCAAAAGCATTAGAACGCTCTACTTTAGAGGTTCCTTTTTTAGCAATAGCATAACATTTGTCATAACAAAAGTCATTTATTTTTACAGCTAATTCTTCATCTTCTCTTTCTCCTTCGTATTCTCTAGTTTCTTTCTTACCAAAAGCTTCTGCTAATTTTACCTGAGCAGCACATTGAATTTTAATAGACTCGTGTGCGAACTTAATAGCGTCTGCCATTTCTTCTTCAGAAATCTCATCCATTTCACCTTCAACCATCATTACAGAATCAGCTGAAGCTCCAATCATCATATCTATGTCAGATTCTGCTAATTGTGCTCTACTTGGGTTAATCACAAATTCGCCATTTACTCTAGCAACACGTGCTTCAGAAATTGCGCATTCAAAAGGAAAGTCACTTAATTGTATGGCAGCTGAAGCAGCTAAACCAGCTAATGCATCTGGCATAACATCTTCATCATGAGACATTAATTGGATCATTACTTGTACTTCTGAATGATAATCTTTTGGAAATAATGGACGTAAAACACGGTCTACAAGACGCATTGTTAATATTTCTCCATCACTTGGTCTTGCTTCTCTTTTGAAAAAACCACCAGGGTAACGACCAGCGGCAGCAAATTTTTCTCTATAATCTACTGTTAGTGGTAAAAAATCAACTGTTCCTGCTTTGTAGCTAGATACTACTGTACATAATAACATCGCTTTTCCCATTTGAACAACAACAGAACCGTGTGCTTGTTTTGCTAGTTTACCGGTTTCTAATGAAATGGTTCTTCCATCTCCAAGGTCAATAACCTCTCTAAATACTTTTGGAATCATAAATTTTAATTCTAAATTTTTTAAATTGTTTGTTGTTGTTGTGTTGTTGTTTTTCCAATGGAATGCCAAAATTGCTGTTACTAATTTTGAGCTTTATGTAAACATTTTCTGTTAGTTAGGCAGAAAAAAGTGTTGTTCTTAAATAAAAAAAAGAGGCACGTTTATAGAGCCTCTTTTTGTTGGAATTATTTTCTAAGTCCTAATAATTTGATAATCGCACGATATCTGTTGATATCTTTTTTCTTTAAGTAGTCTAAAAGACTTCTACGCTTACCTACCATCATTACTAACGAACGCTCAGTGTTATAATCTTTACGATTTACTTTTAAGTGTTCAGTTAAATGGTTAATTCTTTGCGTGAATAAGGCGATTTGACCTTCTGCAGAACCAGTGTCGTTAGCTCCTTTACCATGCTTTGCAAAAATCTCTTGTTTTGCTTCTTTACTTAAATACATACCAATATTGTTTAAATGATTTTAATGTACACAATGAATATTTTTCATTGAAGTGGCAAATGTACAATTATTTTTCGAATTATAAAGGTGCCTTTTTAATAGTTTATTAAGCTCTTACAGGTTGATTTTGTATCAAATCAATATATAGATTTACTTGCTTTTTCAATTCTTTACGTTCATAAATTGCATCTAAGAAACCATGTTCTAATACAAATTCAGAACGTTGAAATCCTTCAGGTAATTCTTTACCTGTTGTATCTTTTACAACACGTGGGCCAGCAAATGCAATTAAAGCATTTGGTTCTGCTATGTTAATGTCTCCTAACATTGCAAAAGAAGCTGTTGTTCCTCCTGTTGTTGGATCTGTACACAATGAAATATAAGGAATTTTAGCATCTGCTAATTGAGCAAGTTTTGCTGATGTTTTAACCAATTGCATTAATGAAAGGGAAGCTTCCATCATACGAGCACCACCAGATTTTGAAATCATTAAAAAAGGTAGTCTTTTTTCGATAGCATAATCAATTGCTCGTGCTATTTTTTCACCAACAACACTTCCCATAGATCCACCAATAAAAGCAAAATCCATAGCAGCAATTACAATATCTTTACCTGAAGATTTACCTACAGCTGTACGAACAGCATCTTTTAAGTTGGTTTTTTTTTGAGCAGCCTTTAGACGATCTGGATACTTTTTTGTGTCCTCAAATTTTAAAGGGTCTTTAGCGGTTAGTTTAGAATTTAATTCCTCAAATTCATTATCATCAAAAAATAACTCAAAGTATTCTTTACTTCCAATACGAACATGATATCCATCTTCTGGGCTAACATATAAGTTTCCTTTAAGTTCTTCTGTGTCAATTATTTTTCCACTAGGAGTTTTATACCATAAACCCTTTGGTGTATCTTTTTTTTCTTCTGTTGGGGTTTGAATCCCTTTGTCAGTACGTTTAAACCAAGCCATAGTTTAGTTTATATTTTGTTGTTTGTTTTTAGACGACTCGTTTTTATAATAAAAAGGAGTAGGTGACAAATGTAAATGATTTTTGTGAACTTTACTTTTTTAAACAAAAAAAAAGCACATAGAATAGTCTAAGTGCTTGTTTTGTTATATGTTATAGTCCTTTATAAGGTATTAACATTATTTAAATCTTCAAAAGCTTTTTTCAATCTAGTTTTTAAAGTTTGTTCACCTTCACGTAACCATTTACGAGGATCGTAGTATTTTTTATTTGGCTGATCTGCTCCGTCAGGATTACCAATTTGTTTTTGTAAGTATGCAGATTTTTCACTCATATAATCACGAATACCTTCTGTAAATGCATATTGTAAATCAGTATCAATATTCATTTTAATAACACCATAACTAATACCTTCTCTAATTTCTTCTAAAGTAGATCCAGATCCTCCATGGAATACAAAATCTATAGTATTATGTGGTACGTTATATTTTTCTGAAATATACTCTTGAGAGTTTTTAAGTATTTTTGGAGTAAGTTTTACGTTTCCTGGCTTATAAACACCATGCACATTACCAAAAGCAGCTGCAATAGTAAATTGAGGAGATACTTTTAATAACTCTTCATAAGCATAGGCTACCTCTTCAGGTTGAGTGTATAATTTAGAAACATCTACGTCACTATTATCAACACCATCTTCTTCTCCACCTGTTATACCTAATTCAATTTCTAAAGTCATACCCATTTTACTCATTCGAGCTAAATATTCTTTACAAATTTCTATATTTTCCTCTAAAGGTTCTTCAGATAAATCAATCATATGAGAACTATATAAAGGTTTACCTGTTGTAGCAAAATGTTCTTCACTTGCGTCTAACATTCCATCAATCCAAGGTAATAATTTTTTAGCAGCATGATCTGTATGTAAAATTACAGGAACTCCATAAGCTTCAGCCATTAAATGAATGTGTTTAGCTCCTGCAATTGCTCCAGCAACAGCAGCTTTTTGGTCTTCGTTAGAAAGTCCTTTTCCTGCATTGAATTGAGCTCCTCCATTAGAAAATTGAATGATAACCGGAGCGTTTAATTCTTTAGCTGTTTCTAAAACTGTATTAATAGTGTTAGAACCAACAACATTAACAGCTGGTAAAGCAAATCCTTTTTCTTTTGCAAGGTTAAAAATCTCTTGTACTTGTTTCCCGGTGGCAACTCCTGGTTTTATCATTTTCTTTAGTTTTTTTAATGTTTGATGATCTGACAACAAAGCTACATAATTTTTACTTTATTTTCAGGAAAAGCTAAATAGATTGCTATATCGTTGTAGTTAATATTATTATTTAAAAAGGGTAATTAATACCTATATTGTAAACTGCATTAGAAAAGTTTGTGTTTTGAAACCACCTACTATTTGTTAGGTAAGGTTCACGAACTTTAAATCCAAGATCTAACCTGGCAACTAAAAATTTAAGATCATATCTAATTCCAAATCCTGCTCCAACAGCCATATCACTTAATGACTTTATACCTGTAAATCTAGAAGCGTCATCTACAAGAGAGGAGTTTGTTATATCCCATATATTACCAATATCAACAAACAATGCACTCTTTAAGCTACCAACAACATTAAAACGATATTCAAAAGAAGATAAAAACTTTAAACTACCAATGTTATATTCTAAACCTTGTGCTCTACTACCGGGTCCTAAATCATAAGTTCTCCAAGCTCTAATATCATTTGACCCTCCTGCAAAATAACTTTTAGAAAAAGGAATATCTGAATTATTATAGGTTACAATAGCTCCAATAAAAGATCTATGTGCTAAAACAGAATTTTCGCTTAAGCTCCAGAATTTTTTATATTCAAAATCGGTTTTAAAATATTGAGCTAAAGGTAATTTAAAAGCTGTTTTTTGACCTTTTGAATTGGTAGTGTTTGATAATAACCCCATTATATTTCCAGAGTTGGCAATTCTCACTTTAAAATAAGAAAAGTCAGCATCTTTATTATTCTCTTGATTATTGTAAGTGAAGTTATAAGCAATTACAGGAATTAAAAAATCGGAAGTAATAATATTATAACGATTTAGTATGTTTAAATTATCTTGATATTCAGTTGGGTTACTGTCTTCAAAACTATTGTCAGAAGATATTGTATTCATATAGCTTACAATTTCTGCAACATTTTCTGATGAATTTGGGTCAGGTAGTGTATATGTACTATCATATGCAGTAACGACTTCCGAAAGCTCATCATATTCAGAACTATAAATACTAAAATAATTATCGACATTTAAATTTCTGATGTATTGTGTATTTATTAATTCTAGTTGAATACTCCTTTTCTTATCATATTGCCATTTATAATCTATACCTAAAGAAATATTTTGTTTGTCTAAAGCTATATTTTTTTGAATACTAATACCAGTATAAAAAATAGTTTTAGGATACATTCTCTTTGGAACTAATTTATTTAAACCAAATGGAGCCATAAAACGTGGTACTTCTAACGAAATATTACTACCAACTTCCCAACCTAATCCAGAAGTTGAATTAAAATATGATCCAGATACTGAAAACTTAAAATTTTCTGCTCCTTTAAATGTATTTCTATTTGTTATAGAGAATTTAGCAGAAACATCAAATGTTCTTATGTTAGAACGAGCTAGTTCTGTTTCCAAACCTAAAGTATATTTTTCTATAGGTGTTAAATAAATGTTAGCTTCTAATTCATCATCATTAAGTTCTGTATAACGAATAGAAGTTGTTTTAAAGTTTTTTAAACCTCTTATATGATTCCTGGTTAAATTGCGCAAAGAATCTGTATAAACCTGGCCAGGTTTTAAAAATACAGATTGCGATAAATACTTTGGGTTATACTTTAACTTCTTGTAAGCAAAATAATCGATGCCTTTATAATTCATTGTATCTTTAAAGGCATTGTTTCTTAATTTGTACAGATAATCGGTGAAAATATTTATTTGTTTTATTTTCTGAACTCTAAAAGGTTTAGAGGTGTACTCTCCGTTATTTTCAATTAATCGATCAGAAATGGCAATTTCTACATTTGTTTTTGTGTATTCTTTTAAAGTATCGTTATCAAATAAAATATTATTTTCATTAAAATGATAAATTCCTTTATTTCTAAATAATTGAATAATTCTATCAGTTTCTTTAATAAAATTCTCGTTTTTATATTGTTTTCCTTTTTTTAAAAAACTACCAGCAGTATTTCTTTTGTAAATAGAATCAAGTACTGGGGATTTTATAGTCGTATAAATAGAATCAAGAAAAGAAGGCTTTCCTTTGGTTATATAATAGTTAATAGCTCCTTTTTTTTCACTTAAAGTATCTTTTTTAGAGGAAACTTTAGACCTGAAATAACCTTCAGTAAAATAATAATTAGCAAGGTTTTGTTTGGTCCTTTTTATTTTTTTATCTTCTATTATAACTGGAGCTTCACCATTTTCTAAAAACCAATTGTTAAAACCAATAAAAGAATTAGCAACAGAAATACTTTGTTTCTCAGAAAATATTTTTTTAAAAGTATTATATGTTTTAGGGTGATTTTTTTTCCACTCAGGAACATCTTTTGAACCATTTGGGTTTCCTAAATTATAAAAATATAAAGACAAAGGAAGTCCAAGAGCTTTTGCATTTGGACGTTGAAGTAATAGGTCAGAGACCTCACTTTTTGAACTTTTTACACTATCTACATAAATAGTATTCTTAGTTAATAAAAGTTCATCTTCAGAAACATATTTAATAGTGCTACAAGAACTTAAAAAGACTAAAATTAAGAAATAGAAAGAAAGTTTTTTCATTAACTTTACACATCGAATTAATAACCAAAAATACTAATTTTTTATGGTTAATGTTTGTTAAAATAAATAAATGGGGATATCTAAAAATCAACTTAAATTAATAACTAGTTTACAACAAAAAAAGTATAGACAAAAGCATAAAATGTTTGTTGCTGAAGGTATAAAAGTAGTGCATGAACTTTTGAACTCTACGTTAGAGTTAGAAATGTTGTTTGTAGTGGACGGGTATGAATTAGCTATTGCTCCTATAGATAAGTTAGTAAACATTACAGAAATTGAGTTAAAAAAGATTAGTACTTTAAAAACACCAAACAAAGTTTTGGCACTTTTTAAAATTCCAGAAGAGTTGGTAGTAAAAAATGAAGGTTTAATAGTTGCTTTGGATGAAATTAATGATCCAGGAAATTTAGGAACGATTATTCGTTTGTGCGATTGGTTTGGCGTAACACAATTAGTTTGTTCCAAAACCACTGTGGACTGTTACAACCAAAAGGTTGTTCAAGCTACAATGGGATCTATAACAAGAGTTCAAATTAATTATGTTGAGTTATCTAATTTTTTAGAATCTTCGTCATTACCAATTTTCACAGCTGATATGGATGGAGAAAATGTTTATCAAACAAAATTACCTGCAGCAGGTGTTTTAGTTATGGGAAATGAAGCAAATGGAATTTCTCAAGAAATTAATAATCTTGTAAAAAATAAGTTAACTATTCCTCGGTTTGGTAATACACAAGAAACAGAAAGTTTAAATGTAGCAACAGCAACATCTATCCTTTTAAGTGAATTTAAGAGGAGTTTTATCTAATTCGATTAACATCCGTAATGTTTTTGTTCTTATAAGTACTCTTTTTAATTTTTCCAAAATTATATTTTAATGATAATGAAATTTCATTAACATCTATTAAAAACAGATTATCTACACTTATATTTTTTAGGAAATACTTTTCTCCGAAAGTAAAAGATTTAAAAATATCATTATAACTGACTGTAATATCAATGTTTTTTATCTTCTTTAAAATAGAGGTACTCGCAACAAATACAGGTTTTGTTATAAGAGCGCCTTCACCTTTTAAAGTTGTTCCCCATAAATTTAGATTAAAAGAAGTTGATTTATTAATATGAATCTGTTGGTTAGAATAATAATAAACATAAGGTTTTAAATATGTTTTAATAGCTCTATTATCTTTGATGTTTGTGTACATAAGGTTTATAATGTTGTTAGAAGACCAAATACCATATTTAAGAGGAAAACTTGTTTCTAAGCTTACACTTGTTTTATGTATTAAATTTAAAGGTTGAAGAATTGTTTTTTCCTCTAAACTGTTATAGTCAAACGTATACGGTTGGATAGGTTTGTTGGTGTGACTATATTGAAATGTAATTGCTTTTTTGTTAAGTTGATACGTTAATGAAACTTCATTTGTAATGGCATTGGTTAGCGTTAAGTTTCCAGTGAATTCTAAATAAGGATTTATAAAAGCAGATGTGTTTACCAGCGATGAAAAATTGGGCCTGTTTGTACTTTTGTTATAGTTAAAGGTTAAAGAGTGCTCTTTGTTAAAAGGATAATGAATACTTGCTTTAGGAAAAACACTGGTGTTTTTTTGCTGATAAATATCGGTTTTATTATCCTCGAAATTCCCGCTAGTATTATTCTCTTCTAAGCGTAAACCAAATGAATAGGTTAGCTTGTTAAATATTTTATTTGAAAACTGACCGTATAAAGCTTTGTTTTCTTCCTTGAAGTTATAGGTAGCGGTATTTTTAGTTACCGTTTTTGTATTGGAATAATTTGTTCCAAACTCTAATTTTTTATGTTCAGAAAGTTGTTTTTCATAATTTATTCTGAAACTATAAGAATTGATAGCAAAAATTTGTTCTCGATTTATATTAGAATTTACATTATTAAAAGTATTAACTATAGTATTGTTTATTTTTTGATGATAATAAGAGTGTTGCGCACCTAAAAATAAAGCATCAGTATTTTTAAAATATTTTTGATAGTTAACAATTGATGTGGTAACAAACCGATTGCTTATGTTTTTACTTTTAGTATCAATAAAATCATAGACATCATTTTCGGTATAATTTGTAGTTGTGTTTAAAGAAAAAGGTTCTTCTTGTATTTGAGTGTTTGAATTTATAGAAAAATAATCTTTGTCATTTATTTGATAGTAAAAGCCTCCATTTAATACTGCTTGTTTTCTATTGGTAATAGCTTCAACGGAATAATCAGATTGGATGTTTTTATCAGATATTTGGTAAAAAGCACTATTGCTTTCCCATACATTAATAGTGTTAAAAGAAAGACCTAATTTAGTTTCTATAGCTTTTCTTTTTATACTTAAATGGCTAGATATATAATTGTTGAAATAGGTTTTTAAAGAGGCTGTTTCTTTTAAAGTCATTTTCAACCCGTCTGTTTTACTTTTTTTAAGTGTAATACGTAAAACACTACTCGCATTTGCTTCGTATTTAGAGGAAGGATTATTAATAATCTCAATTGATTTAATTTCATCAACTTGTAATGTTACCAACATTTCAAAAGAAACTTGTTGGTTATTTATGTAGATTAAAGGAGTTCCTTTTCCAATAATTTCAATGCTTTCTTGAGCTTCGTTAAATCGAATTTTTGGTAACTTGGTTAATAAATTACCAGTTGTGGCTTCTTTAGAAAGCATACTATTTTCAACAGTAATAAGTAAATTTCCTTTTTTATTTTCAATTAAGTTTTTGCGTGCAGTTATTTCTATTTCATTTAAAACCTCAGTTTTGGGAGTTAATGAAAGTTGTAATTCAAGATTTTTATCTACCGTTATTACTTTTATAAACTCAGCATGAGAAAGTGTATTGATTTTTAAAAGATAGGTTCCTTTTTTAATATTGTTTACATAAAAAACACCATTATCAACAAAAGTGTACGCAATGATTTTTCTGTTCTCCTTTGACACTAGTATAACATCTGCAACATCAATTGGTTTTTTATTGTTGTCTGAAACAAAGCCAGAAATATTAAAATGAGTTTGACAACAAGTTATTGTGGAATATAAAATGAAAAAAGAAATAATCAATAGCTTCATTATTGTGGTTTTTGAAGCAAAAAACCGAAAAAGCTAGGTCATAAAATAAAAAACCAAGGGTGATTTTGGTACTAGTACGAGTACTAATTTTTATGCTTTAGTAGTAAATCCTTTCTGTTAGAGATGTTTAACTTTTGATAAATATTAGAAATGTGTGTTTTAACAGTATTTAAACTAATGTGCAGTTCAATAGCAATCTCTTTGTTTGTTTTACCGTTTGTAATTAATTCTTTAATAGCTATTTCTTGTTTTGTTAAATCGGCTAATACAATTTTCTTTTTTTTAGAGGAAAAAAAGAAGAATAAAATAAGAGTTATAACAATAACTAAAAACCAGCTAATATTACGTGTGGTTTGATACTTTTTGGTGGTGTTAACAACAGCTATTTTAAGTAATTCGTTTTCTAAAAAAATATACTCATCGTTAACAATAGAACTTTTTTTTATTTCAGATAAAAAATTGTTGTAGTATGCTGTATTAATTAAAACCTCTTTTTTTAATAAACCGTTTTTGTGTAGTTGTTTTATACTATCTAATTTAATACGTATGGTTTGTAGCGCTTTTGTTGTGTTTTTTCCTAATTCACTGATGAATATTTTTCGGTCAGAATTTTTAATTCTGTTTATAAAAGAAGTTTTTTTATAGTCTTCATTATATTTTTTAATATTGTAATGAGAACTGTTATTATACTTAAAATAAACGGATAAAAAACCAACTTTTTTATCCGAGTGAATATTGTAATTTACTTTTTTTGATAAAGTATTAGAAAAAACAGTGCTACTAATCAATAGTAAAAAGACTAATTTTTTCATCATCAATAATTTTAGTGTTTAAAATAAACCATGTAATTGCGCATCAATTCTATCAATAATATATCCTAAATCTTCAGGTTTATCTACAAAGTTTAAATTATCAACATCAATAATCAATAATTTACCTTTACTGTATTTACTAATCCAAGCTTCATATCGTTCATTTAATCTGCTTAAATAATCGATACTAATAGAACTTTCGTATTCTCTACCACGTTTGTGAATTTGACCAACTAAAGTAGAAATGTCCGCACGTAAGTAAATCAACAAATCAGGTGGAGTTACTAAATTTTCCATCAATTCAAAAAGAGAAGAATAATTGCTAAAATCGCGATTAGTCATTAAACCCATTGCATGTAAATTGGGAGCGAAAATATGTGCATCTTCATAGATAGTTCTATCTTGAATAATTTTTTTCCCAGATTTACGCAGTTCCAAGACTTGACGAAAACGACTATTTAAAAAGAAAACTTGTAAGTTAAAAGACCAACGTTCCATTTCTGCATAAAAATCATCTAAATAAGGATTTTCGTCTACAGATTCAAAATGAGGTTCCCATTTATAATGTTTTGCTAGTAATTTAGTTAAGGTTGTTTTTCCAGCGCCAATGTTCCCTGCTATAGCTACATGCATAAATGGTTGTTTTTAGTATGGTAAAATTACACATTATTTCGGAAATGAAAAGATATTAATACATCATTTTATAACCATAGCCTCTAACGTTAATTATCTGTATACTATTGTCTTTTTTTAGTTTTTTTCTGAGTTTAGATATAAAAACATCCATACTTCTGGCATTAAAAAAGTCGTCATTCCCCCAAAGTTTATTCAAAACATAAGATCTGTCTAAAATAGCGTTTCTTTTTAGAGATAATTGAAATAAAAGTTGCGCTTCTCTATGCGTAAGTAATTCAGTTTCGTTTTTAAAGCTTAATGTTTGTTTAGTATAATTAAAAATATAATTGCCAATACTAATGTTTTCATTGCTTTGTTGTAATATAATTCTATGTAAAAGAGCTTTAATTCTAACAATAAGTTCTTCCATGGAAAAAGGCTTTTTTAAATAATCATTTCCTCCATGTTCAAAACCTTCAATAATATCTTTTGTTTGTGATTTTGCGGTTAAAAAAATAATAGGAATTGTAGAATCTTCTTCTCTAATTTCTTTCGCTAATGTAAATCCGTCTTTTACTGGCATCATTACATCTAAAACTAAAATATCGGGCTTGTGTTTTCTATAAGAATCATAAGCTTCTTCTCCATTAGTAGTAAGGTAAACTTCAAAGTTTCTTGTTTCTAAACTTTCTTTAATAATTTGTCCTAAACTAGGCTCGTCTTCTGCCAATACTAATTTTATAAGATTATTCATACGGTAAAGAAATTTTAAATTCAGTGGTATTCTTATTTGCAATTACACTTATTTTACCTGCATGTTTTTCTATAATTTTTTTAGTGTAAAACAAACCAATACCAAATCCTTTTACGTTATGTGTATTTCCTTTTGGAACTCTATAAAATTTATCAAATATTTTTTCTTGTTGATTTTTTTCAAGATTTCCACCATTATCAATTACATTTATTTTAATTTCATTTAAAGCCTTGGTTACAATGATTTTAATAGTATTTCCGCCGTATTTTATAGCGTTATCGATTAAGTTAGAAATCGCATTTTCAAAATGAAATTTATCTATTTGAATATGTAAAGAATCTATGTTTGAAGAAAAATAAATAGTTTTATTAGGTGTGATTAATTGATGCTTTTGAACAATTTGTTTTAGAAAAGGAATGCTATTGATCTCTTCTTTTTGTAAGAGTAATTTTTCGCTATCCAAAGTGGCAGTTTCTAAAAGCTTCTCTACCATCAAATTCAGTTTTTGTATTTGATGTTCAGAAATAGAAACATATTTCTTTGTTTTTTCTTTGTCGTTTAACGCATTAAAATTAGTTATAGCTTCTAAAGCTGCAGAAACAGTTGTTATTGGAGTTTTAAATTCATGTGTAATGTTACTAATTAAATCATTTTTTATTTCTGCTAATTGTTTTTGCTGATTGATAATTTTTAATAGATAAAACAAACTAGCAATAACAGCTATTGATAAAACGAATGACAGTAAAATACCAGTTGTACTTCTTTTTAAAGCTTCAAAAGACGGATTAGCATAACGCATTTTAAAGATTTTATCACTTCCCAAAAAAGTTGATTTGGATGTTATTTCTTTTGTTTTATTTGTTGATAATGATTTGTAACTACTATATAAGGTGTCATTATTAAACAATTGAAAAGCATAATTTAGATGAATGTTTTTTAGAGAAAGTTGTTTCTGAAAAACAGCATCTACTTTTTGATGATTTATAGTATCGTTTTGAATGGCAACAAAAATAGTTTGTAAACCTTTTATCAATTTTAAACTATCAGTAGCTCTTTTACCTCTATAAACTTTTACTTCTTTTATGTTGTTTTGTTGAAGATGAATCGCTGAATTACCATTTTTAGAAAGTTGTGTAATTGCGTGAATGTCTTCAATTTTTTTTGCTAAAGAAGTATCTAATTGATGTTTAATAGTTTTTGTAATTGAATCTACAATAACATCAAAATCTTCAAATTCATTTCTGTCATCGGTAGTTATTTCTACAGATTGAATAGCTGATTTTGCTTTCTTTTTTTTATCAGAATTAGTAGTGAATATTTGGTTTAATAAGTTGTTCTTTTTTGATTTATTAATGGTGTCTTTTTTGATATTTGTATCAACAATAGCGAAATAGTTTTTTTTAGATAAATCAGCAAAATACTCTTCAATAGCATTATCTAAACTTAATTGGATTTCATTTTCTACTCGTTGTTTGTTTGATTCATAGTTTTTTAAATTCCAATAAAACTGTACTGTAATAGTAATCAGTATCGTTATTGATATTAAATAAAGTATCCAAGTATGTTTTTTAGTATTCACATTCCAAAAATACCATTTAAAAATATGATTTATGAACGGTTAACACTCGTTAACACTCATTAACTTAAAATACTATTTTCTTACTACATATTTGCAGTATAAATTTAAAAAAATAAAAAGATGCAAAGGTTATTTATTATTTTAATGTTATTGTTTGTTAGCTTTTTTTACGGACAAGATTTCATAGGGAAAGCAACATATAAAACACATAGAAAAACAGCTATAACAGTAAGTAATGGGAATGGAAAACCAGATTCAGCTTTGGGAAAAAAGTTGCAAGAAAGAATGAAAAAAATGTTTCAGAAAACATACACTTTAAACTTTACGAAGTCAGAATCGGTGTATACTCAAAACAAAGAATTACAACCAGAGGTTCAGTCTGGTGGAGTAGAAGTGGTTATGTTTGGAAGCGGAGGAGGAACAGATGTTCTGTATAAAAATATTTCTAAAAAAACATATACCAATAAAACAGAAATAAGCGGGAAGAACTTTCTAGTGAAAGATGATTTGCCAGATTTGCAGTGGGAAATGACAACGGAAACAAAAAAGATAGGAAGCTATACTTGCTATAAAGCAACAAGATTTAGAGAAGAAGAACGAACAAGTTTTATAATGACAGATGGAGAAAAAGAAGAGAAAAAAGAAAAAGTAACAGTTGTAACAACTGTTTGGTATTCACCAGAAATACCTATAAATAACGGTCCAGGAATGCATTGGGGATTGCCAGGTTTAATTTTAGAAGTACAAGAAGGAAAACAAACAATTGTATGTAGTGAATTAATTTTAAATTCTGCAAAAGAAGAAAAAATAGAAGAACCTAAAAAAGGAAAAAAAGTAAGCCAAGAAAAGTTTGAAAAGATAATAAAAGAGAAAACTAAAGAAATGTTAGAGCGCTATAAAAATAACAGAAAATCTAAAAAAGGAGGAGAGTCGATGAGTATAGAAATTCAAGGATAATTTTTTCGATTAAACTTTTACTATTTTTTGTAGTCTAATGATAATTAACGGATGTTATTTTATATAAATAAAAAATTTAAACATGAAATCAATTATCACATATCTACTTGTTTTTTCATCAATTATAACTTTTGGACAAAAAGATTTTCAAGGGAAAGCAGTCTATTATTCTAAAACTACTATTGATATGGAACGTTTTAATAATGGAGACATACCAGAAGATAGAAAGAAGCGAATTTTAGAAAGAATTAAAAGTCAATCTCAAAAAACATTTGTTTTAACTTTTAACAAATCATCATCTTTATACAAAGAAGAAGAGAAATTAGAAGCACCAACTTCTGGAGGAGGGAGAGGGCCACGTTTTCAAATGGGAGCAGGTACTCAATATAAAAATATTCCACAAAAAGAATTTCTAGAATCCAGAGAAGTTTTTAGCAAAAAGTTTTTAATTACCGATGAAGTAACAATGCCTCAATGGGAGATGGGAGTGGAAACTAAAAAGATAGGAAGCTATACTTGTTATAAAGCTACTATGATAAAAGAAGATAATAGCATTGAGTTTAGAGGTCCAAGAAGAGGTAGAGGTAATCAGAAAAAAGAAGAAGAAAAAACTAAAACAGAAGAGAAAAAAGCACCGAAAAAAATTGAAGTTACAGCATGGTATACTTTAGATATTCCTGTAAGTAATGGGCCAGGAGAATATTGGGGATTACCAGGTTTAATTTTAGAAGTTAGTGCAGGAAGAACTACTGTTTTATGTACAGAAATAATTTTAAATCCAAAAGAAAAAGTAAATATTGAAAAGCCAAAAAAAGGTTCTAAAATTTCTAGAGAAAAATTTAACAAAATGTTGAAAGAAAAAATGGAAGAGATGAGAGAACGTTTTGGAGGAAGAAGAGGAAATGGAGCAGGAGGAAGACGATAAGCTTTTAATTATATAACTAAATGAAAAAACTACTATTTATAGCAATTATTCTAATTGCTAACTGCACTAATGCTCAAATTAAATTATCTGGTGTTGTTAAAGATAGCATTGGTATTGGACTTGAAATGGCAAATATGATAGCCATTAATAAACAAACTAAAAAATTAGATTCTTATGGTTTTACAGATACTAACGGAAACTATAAGTTAAATTTAAAAAAGAATAGTACCTATATTATTAAAGCAAGTTATGTAGGTATGAAAACTGGAAACATAGAAATTATAACTAAAGAAAAAGATCTTATAAAAGATGTAATTCTAAATTTTGATAATACACTAGATGAGGTAGAGATTGTAACTAAAATGCCAGTAACGGTAAAAGGAGATACTATTGTTTATAATGCAGATTCTTTTAAAACTGGAACAGAAAAAAAGTTAGGAGATGTTTTAGAAAATCTACCAGGTGTTGAAGTTAATGATGATGGAGAAATTGAAGTAGAAGGTAAAACAGTAACCAAAGTAATGGTAGAAGGAAAAGATTTTTTTGATGGAGATTCTAAGTTAGCTACCAAAAATATTCCTTCTAATGCTATTGATAAAATAGAGATTTTAAAAAATCACAGTGAAGTTAGTCAGTTAAGTGCTGTAACTGATAATGAAGATAATATTGTTATTAATTTAAAATTAAAAGAAGGAAAGAAAAGCTTTTGGTTTGGAGAAGTAACCGCTGGAGTTGGACTGGGAATGCAGGACGAACGCTACTTGGTGCATCCTAAATTATTCTATTACAATCCTAAATACAGTATTAATATTATTACAGATTTTAATAATATTGGAGAAATTCCTTTTACACGTAGGGATTATTTTAAGTTCTCTGGAGGATTTAGAGGTGCTGGTGGAAGAGGAACAAATTTTAATGTTTCTTCATCGGATATTGGTTTTTTAACCTTGCAAAATGATAGAGCTAAAGAAATAGATACAAGATTTGGTGCAGTGAATTTTAGTTATTCACCAAAAAAGAATTGGGATTTAAGTGGTTTTGCAATTTATTCTGGAAATGATACAGATATGGAAGAAATAACTACCAGAAATTATTTTCAACCAGAAGGTAGCGATTCAGATGCTATAGCTACAGAAGAAGTTGCTACAAAAACACTTCAAAAAAGTAATTTAGGTTTACTAAAGTTAAGTTCTAGTTACAAGAAGAATAGCGATAATCAGTTCGATTATGATATTTTTGCAAAAATATCTCAACAAAAAGAATATCAAGATTTAACCTCTATAAGAACTACAGTTGGCGGAACAGAAACAATAGTTCCTATTAGTCAAGTTCAATCGCAAAACCCTTTTTCAATAAATCAAAATTTAAATTATTATTACACGTTAAACGAGAAAAATATTTTTACGTTTGAAGCGCAACATTTCTGGCAAGATGAAGATCCTTTTTACAATGCGCAATTAGAAACATTATCATTTTCAGATCAATTGGGATTAACAACAGATAATATAAACCTATATGATGTTTCTCAAAACAAACGAGTTCTTACCAATAAAGTTGATGCAACACTTAATTATTATTATGTTTTAAATCCAAAAAGTAATTTAAATCTTACGTTAGGTACAACAGTAAGTAGTCAGCAATTTAATTCAGATGTTTTTCAGGTTTTTGAAGATGGAAGTCAAGAAAATATAAATAATACGTCATCTATTAATGATGTTGATTATTCATTTGACGATTATTATGCGGGTTTACATTATAAATTCATTACAGGTATTTTTACATTTAATCAAGGAGTAACAGCACATAAGTATAGTGCAAAAAACACACAATTAAATTCAGTTATTAACGATAATTTCATCAAGTTTTTACCAGATGCATCTATAAAAATTGCCTTAAAAAAATCTGAAAACATTCGTTTAAACTATAGTCAAGAGGTAAGTTTTACAGATATAAACAGTATTGCAGAAGGTTATGTTTTTAATAATTACAATCAGTTATATGCAGGAAATCGTTATTTAGAAAGCGCACTAATACATAATGTTAATTTAAATTATTTTAATTTTAACATGTTTAATTACACCAATATTTTTGCAAGAATTAATTATACCAAAACAATAGATGCAGTAAAAGGATTAACTCAGTTTGATGGAGTTGATCAAAATTCAACATCTATAAATTCTGTTTTTCCAGATGAAACAATTTCAGCAAACTTAAATTATCAAAGAAGTTTCAGAAAGTTTAAAATTTCTTTAGGAACAAATTTAGGGTATTCAGTTTCTAATAGTTTGTTTTTTTCTGAAACAGATATGATTAATGAAAATAGGGAATCTAATTCATTTACACAATCGTACAGAACACGTTTTAGTTCTAATTTTAAGAATTTTCCAAATTTTGATATTGGTTATAATTTAAGTATTAATAAATACAGTCAAGAATCTGTAGAAAACAAATTAACAACACACAGTCCGTTTATTAATTTTGATACTTTTATTACAGATGAATTAATTTTTACCACTCAATATACGTATAACAATTATAGAAATGAGTCAGAAACATTAAATACTTATAGTTTTTGGGATGCAGATTTGACCTATCAGAAAAAAGATAGTAAGTGGGAATATCAAATACAGGTTACTAATTTATTAGGAACAACGTCTTTAAATCAAGATACTACCAACGATATTTTTAATAGTATTTCATCTTATGTTATTCAACCGCGTTATGCTACATTTAATGTAAAATATAATTTATAAAAAGGAAGATAAACTGAATGATACTAGCATCATTCAGTTTACTTTTTATCCTTTAACGCTATTGGGGTTGTAACCTAAAAAAGGGACTTCTTTTTCGGTAAAATTAATTCCATAATTTTGTAACTCTTTTAAAATAGGCTCATAAACTTCTTTTTTAATAGGAAGCTGTACACCAGGAGTTGTAATTTCTTTATTTAAAATACGTAATGTTGCCATTGCTACAGGTAATCCAACAGTTTTAGACATTGCTGTATAGGTTTGATCATCGCCTTTAATTAACATGCTACTTTCTATTTGATGCTTACCAGTTTCATTTTCATAACCCAAAATATGATGCATAACAATCATGTCTTTGTCATTTGGTTGTAGCGTCCAAGAATCCATTAATATTTTTTGTAAAATTTGCGCAGGAGTAGCATCTTTTAGTAATACTTTTTTAGTTGGATTAAAAATGTCTAATTCTAAAAATTTTTCCCACATAATATCATCTTGATCAATTTTTAAATACAATCTAAATTTTAATTCAACAGAATCTGTAGGAGAATATGCCAAGAATAAATTAGTAAAATCACGATAACTCAATTGTTCTGAATTTTCAATGGTGTAGGTATCGTCAGTCATTCCTAATTGAACAAAAACATTCCAAGCACGAGAAAAACCAACTTTTCTAATAGTACCACGATACATTGTAGGAATAGTGTCTAGACCATAAATACTTCTATATTTTAAAGAATCTCTATTAGCATACGCTTCAAATTTTTCATTTTCATTGATAGATAAAAACTCTGTTCGCCTAAATAATTTATGATATGGAATGTATTTATAAGTACCTTCTTGAATAAACATAGACGCACCACCTTGTCCTGCTAAAACAACATTTCTCGGATTCCAAGTAAACTTATAATTCCACAAATTAGTATCACTTTCAGGAGCTACTAATCCACCACAAAAAGATTCAAAAAGTAACATTTTACCATTGTTCTCATGAATTCTATCAATAATTTGCATAGCGCTCATATGATCAATACCAGGATCTAAACCAATTTCATTCATAAAAACAAGTCCTTTTTTTACAACCTGATTATGTAATGATTTCATTTCTTTAGAAACATAAGAAGCTGTAACCATATGTTTACCATAAGTAAGGCAATCTTTAGCAACTTCAATATGTAAATGAGCAGGTAACATAGAAATAACAATATCTGTTTTTTCTATAGCTTCAGTTCTATTTTTTCTATTAAAAATATCTAATTTAATTGCAGAAGCATTAGGATGATTATTAATCTTGTGTTGAGCATTTTCAATAGATAAATCACCAACTGTAATATGAATTTTTTCGGAAGAAGATTTGTCTAATAAATACTTTATTAACGAAGAACTAGATCTTCCTGCTCCAATAATTAATATATTTCTCATGAATTTATATCCTATTTTTGTTATTGATTAGGGGTGTAATTTAGTTTAAAATTAAACAAAAACATTAAAAATGAATAAAAATTTAACAATAGTATCGTTTTTAGGTATGTTAACAATTGTTTTAGGAGCATTTGGAGCGCATGCATTAAAAGAACAATTAACAGTAAGTGATTTTCAAAGTTTTGAAACCGGAGTTCGTTATCAAATGTATCATGTAATTGTACTGCTTTTTGTAAATATATTTATAGAGTTTTCAGAGAAGTTTAAGAGAAATGTAACGTTAGTTTTTTTAATAGGGATTCTATTTTTTTCAGGTTCTATTTACGCAATTACAATAGCAGGAATTTCGGCAAAATCAATATGGTTTATTACACCTTTAGGTGGTTTGTTATTGATATTAGGATGGGGCATGATTTTTACTCACTTTATTAAGAAATCAATATTTAAAAGATAGAAAAATAACATTTTTTTATGTAGTTGATAATTTTAGATAAAAAGAGTTACTTTTGTCTAATGTTACACAACTTAAAATTTTACGCATGACAGGTATTGACACGAAAACGATTTCGTTAGATTATTTAGGAATCAAAAATCCTAAGTTAAATTATCAATTAACTTCAGATGAGTTACATGATATTACTATTAGTAAAGGAGAAGGTAAAGAAACAGTCTTTGGTGCAATTGCAGTAAATACAGGAGAGTTTACAGGTAGGTCTCCAATGGATCGTTTTATTGTAAAAGATGAAATGACAAAGGATGATATTTGGTGGGGAGACATCAACATTCCTTTTGATTCTAATAAGTTTGATAAACTGTACAATAAAGTTGTAGATTATCTTTCTAACAAAGAATTATTTGTAAGAGATAGTTATGCTTGTGCAGATGAAAACTATAAATTAAATATTCGTGTTGTTAACGAGCATCCGTGGAGTAATATGTTTGCTAACAATATGTTCTTACGTCCAACAGCAGAAGAATTAAAAGATTTTTCTCCTGAGTGGACAATAGTTAACGCGCCAGGTTTTATGGCAGATGCTGCTGTTGATGGAACACGTCAACACAATTTTGCTATTTTAAATTTTTCTAAAAAAATAGCATTAATTGGAGGAACTGGATATACTGGAGAAATTAAAAAAGGAATTTTTTCTGCATTGAATTTTATTTTACCAATGTATAAAAATACGTTACCAATGCACTGTTCTGCAAATGTTGGTGAAGCTGGTGATACCGCTATTTTCTTTGGTTTATCAGGTACAGGAAAAACAACATTATCAACAGATCCAAATAGAAGTTTAATTGGAGATGATGAACATGGTTGGACTCCAGATAATACGGTTTTTAATTTTGAAGGAGGTTGTTATGCAAAAGTAATTAACTTATCTGGAGAAAAAGAGCCAGAAATTTATGCAGCGATTAAAAAAGGTGCAATTTTAGAAAATGTAATTTTAGATGATAAAGGTAATGTGGATTTTGAAGATACTTCAATAACTCAAAATACACGTGTAAGTTATCCAATTCATCATATAGATAATATTCAAGAACCATCAATAGGTAAAAACACTAAAAATATCTTCTTTTTAACAGCAGATGCTTTTGGTGTATTGCCTCCAATATCAAGATTAACACCAGCACAAGCAGCATATCATTTTATGTCTGGTTATACAGCTAAAGTAGCAGGTACAGAAGCAGGAGTAACAGAGCCAAAACCTAGTTTTTCTGCTTGTTTCGGAGCTCCTTTTATGCCGTTACATCCTGCACGATATGCAGAAATGTTAAGTGATAAAATTCAAGAAAACAATGTTAATGTTTGGTTGGTAAATACAGGTTGGTCTGGTGGACAATACGGAGTAGGAGAACGTATTGCTTTAAAATATACAAGAGCCATGATAAACGCTGTTTTAAATGGAGATTTAGGAGATTATACATATGAAAAATACCATATTCATTCTGTTTTTGGTGTAGCACAACCAAGAGAATGTCCTGGTGTTCCAACATCAGTATTAAGTCCAAGAACAACATGGAATAACGATGAAGAATATTATAAAACAGCTTTTAAACTAACAAATGCATTTAGAGAAAACTTTAAAAAGTTTGAAGAGTTTGCTAGTGAAGAAATAAGAAGAGGAGGACCACAGCGTTATGCTCATTAATTTTTATCGTAGTTAATTTAAATCGTCTTAGAAGAAATTTTAAGGCGATTTTTTATGATAAAGAAATAGTATTTTTGCTTAAAATTTTAAAGAATGATAGTACAAGGGAATATAGTTGATATTGAAAATAAAAGAATTTTTAAAGGAGAAGTTGAGGTTTTAAATGGAAAAATTAAAACGATTCGAGAAAGTTATCATTCGGTGGAAAACTATATTTTACCTGGTTTTGTTGATGCTCATATTCATATAGAAAGTTCTATGCTAGTTCCTTCTGAATTTGCAAAGATTGCAGTTGTTCATGGTACCGTTTCAACGGTTTCTGACCCGCATGAAATAGCGAATGTTTTGGGAGTTAAAGGTGTTGATTTTATGATTGAAAACGGAAAAAAAGTTCCGTTAAAGTTTAATTTCGGTGCACCTTCTTGTGTACCAGCAACATCTTTTGAAAGCGCAGGAGCTATTATTGATGCGGAAGATATTAAAAAGATGATGGAAAATCCAGATATTAAATATTTGGCTGAAATGATGAATTATCCTGGAGTTTTATTTGATGATGCTGAAGTGTTACAAAAAATACAACATGCAAAAAATAATAAGAAACCTATTGATGGTCATGCACCAGGATTACGTGGAGATGATGTAACCAAATATATTGCTGCTGGAATATCTACTGATCACGAATGTTTCAGTTATGACGAAGCTTTAGAGAAACTTCAAAAAGGAATGAAAGTAATTATTCGCGAAGGAAGTGCTGCTAAGAATTTTGAAGCTTTAATCGATTTATTACCTAAATATTACGCGGAAATGATGTTTTGTTCAGATGATAAACATCCAGATGATTTGTTATTGGGGCATATAAATGAATTATGTGAACGAGCTGTTGCTAAAGGAGTTGACGTTTTTAAAGTCTTACAAGCAGCATGTGTAAATCCAGTAAAACATTATAATTTAGATGTTGGTTTACTAAATTCTGGTGATGATGCCGATTTTATTGTTGTAGAAGATTTAGAAAAGTTTAAAGTAGTACAAACATACATAAACGGTGAATTAGTTGCTGAAAACGGAAAATCATTTGTTGATTCGGTGGATTTTAAAGTGTTAAATAATTTTAATACGGATAAAAAGAAAGTTTCAGATTTTGAGTTTCGTTCATCATCAGAAAAAATAAGAGTAATAGAAGCTTTAGATGGAGAATTGGTAACCAATGAAATTGAGGCAGATTCTTTAATAAAAGACGGAAATTTAATTTCTGATATAGAGAATGATGTTTTAAAAATGACGGTTGTTAATCGTTATAAAAATTCAGAACCAGCAATTGCCTTTATCAAAAATTTTGGATTAAAAAAGGGAGCTATAGCAAGTTCAGTTGGGCACGATTCTCATAATATTATTGCAGTTGGAGTTTCAGACGAAGAAATTTGTAAAGCCGTAAATTTAATTATAGAAAATACAGGAGGTGTTTGTGCTGTAAGTTCGTCCGAAGAAAAAATAGTTTCACTTCCTGTTGCAGGAATAATGAGTGATAAACCAGCTACGGAAATAGGTAAAGAATATGCTGAAATAGATAAAATGGCGAAAGATTTAGGAAGCAAATTACGAGCGCCTTATATGAGTTTATCTTTTATGGCATTGTTGGTAATTCCATCGTTAAAATTATCTGATAAAGGTTTGTTTGATGGAAATTCATTTAAGTTTACGTCATTGGAGGTGAAATAAAGAATACTAAAACAGACCTATTATTATGAAAATAATAGGTCTGTTTTTTAATAATCAAATATTAAGCTTTTGTCCAGATAGTTTCATTACTCCAAGTAATTGTATCTTTAGCAAAATTCATAATACCAGTTTGCTCTCCTGCATCAGGTTGAGATCCGTCAGTAAAATTTACACTAAAAACAGGAGTTGCTAAGTTTACTTGAAGAGCTGTAAAAGGTCCTCTACCATTACTGTATGACAACAATCCTAGATTGTTTGTTTCTACTGATGTAATTTCCGTTCCATTTTGGTCTATCCAAGTTCCAGTTAATGCTTGCATAATAGTTAGTTTTTATTTTCCTACTCTTTAAGGCTTTTCGGATTCCGCCTCGTTTTTTAATGTGGGTGCTGCTCCACTAAGTTTGGTTAGTTGTTAAATAAATTTCTTATAGTAGTTGTGTAAATACCGAAAACTCGGTTGGGTTTCTATATTTTTTATTTAACTGATTGAAATAATATTTGCTAGCGTTTTATTTCTATTGTAAAGTTACTCTAGAAAAGTTGTAGGAATTTTATAAAAGGAATGGGTATATTGTTTTTTATGCATAAAAGCATAAAATTATGGAACCAAGTAGATTATGATTAAACGTGAATTTGATAGAATTTACGATTCTGTAATAAGAATTCTAGTTTTCAATTTTAGAAATGTATACGGTGAAGAAGTATCGAGGTTTTTTAAATGATATTTCATGAATGAAAAATCAATAATAAAAGAAACTATTTATTGTATATCTCCAAAGCAGATATATTTTAAAATCATATAATCATCCATTCCGTATTTAGAACCTTCTCTACCGATTCCACTTTCTTTAATACCTCCAAAAGGTGCAACTGGTGTAGAAATCATTCCAGTATTAATACCAACCATTCCGTATTCTAAAGCTTCAGCCACTTTCCAAACACGTTTTAAATTATTACCGTAGAAATAAGAAGCCAATCCATATTCAGTAGTATTGGCCATTTTAAGAACTTCATCATCAGTATTAAATTTTATAATAGGAGCTACAGGTCCAAATATTTCTTCTTTCATAAGTTTCATAGAAGCATTAATATTGGTGATTACAGTAGTGTCAAAGAAGTTTTTCCCATCATTTCCAGACTTTCCTCCAGTGATTAGTTTTGCTCCTTTTTGTAAAGCATCATTTACAATAGTAGTTACTTTTTTAACAGCTTTTACATTAATTAAAGGACCAATTTGAGTTTCAGGAAGTAAACCATTACCGGTTTTTAATTTTTGTACTTCAGTAGTAAAACGTTTTACAAAAGCATCATGAATAGTTTCATGAACAAAAATTCGATTAGCGCAAATACAAGTCTGACCAGTATTTCTGAATTTTGCAGCAATAGCTCCAGATACAGCATCATCTAAATCAGCATCTTCAAAAACGATAAACGGAGCATTTCCACCTAATTCTAAAGATAATTTTGTTAAATTCTTAGCAGATTTTTTCATGAGTATTTTACCAACTTTTGTAGAACCTGTAAAAGATATTTTTTTTATAATAGAATTTGTAGTGAATTCATCTCCTACCATTTCAGCATTATTAGAGGTAACAACATTTAAAACACCACGAGGAATTCCAGCTTGATGCGCTAATTCAGCCAAAGCTAAAGCAGATAAAGGTGTGATTTCTGACGGTTTGATAACAACAGTACATCCAGCAGCCAAAGCAGGAGCAATTTTACGAGCAATCATAGCATTCGGAAAATTCCATGGAGTAATTGTGCCAACAACTCCTACAGGTTGTTTTAAAACAAGTATACGTTTGTCTTGTTGATGACCAGGAATGATGTCTCCATAAGCTCGTTTAGCTTCCTCAGCAAACCATTCTACATAAGCTGCACCATAATTAATTTCTCCTTTGGCTTCTGTTAAAGGTTTTCCTTGTTCTGAAGTTAAAATCATGGCTAAATCATCAATGTTTTCTATTTGTAATTGGTGCCATTTTTTTAATATAATAGAACGTTCTGTAGCTGATTTAGCTTTCCAGGTTTTCATGGCGTTTTCAGCACAAGCAATTGCATATGAAATTTGAGCTTGTGATACGTCTGAAACGTTAGCTAAGTGACTATTATTAAAAGGGTTTTTAACCGAAAAAGTTTTGTTGTCTTCAGCAGCAATCCATTGTCCGTTTATATAGGATTTTGATTTTAAAAGTGAAGTATTTTTAAGTTGCATACTGTATTAATAATTGTAGTTAAACTGGTTTTTTGAAAATAGATTTATAGTAATTAAACGTTGTGTGTTTATACTAAAACACTGTCAATTTGAGTGTTTTTTCGAAATAAAAATAAAGAGTAATTATAATGATAATTAGCTTTTTAACTCGAAAATAGTTCTCAATACATTTTCTCTTACATAAAAGTACTAGAACAGACATTTTATTTTAATTAATATAACCATTTACAAAGTACGTTAAAACTAACACAATTATAAAAACTAATAGAGTAGATTTTATTATTTTAATGAGAATTCGATGTTAGAAAAATAGGTCAATTTGACTAAAATCTTGAAAAAACTTAGTACTTCATCCTCGCTCAGTAATACTATTGATAATAACTTTTTTTGTTTTGAAAATCTTTCTCAATACAATTTTTAATAATGTAGGAGAGCTAAAAAACGTGTCTTTTTTTTCAAAGAGATAAAAATTTAATAGGATAATTTTTGTTGACAAGGGGAAGAAGGAAATATATTAATACGTCCTTTTTTATCATATACAATAGTAGACCAGGAGTTTTCGCCTTTAGGTAAAAATAAGCTAATAGTATGTCCGCCAATTGTTACAGTAATTTCTTCTCCAGTTTTAAATAGATGGCCAGTGGATTGTTCTCCAGTTTTTATAATATGATTTGTTTGATGATCAACAGTTGTTTGTAAAATATCTCCAGAGAAATTTACAATGGTATAAAAGTTATGCAAAGCCATAGTTATGAGTTATAACAAGCTTATTCTTTTTCATTTTTTTTAGTATTAATAAATGCTTGTTTTATGTAAACATACTTTATGTGTAAAAAACAATCGATGATAATAGGTACAAAGACGGTGTTTTTGTACTTAAGTGCTATAAAAAAAGTAATGAAGTAATTTTTTATTTAAGCAAACGAAACTGTTTGGTAATGCTTTTATAACGTTCACTTAATGTGGCTCTATTATTTCCAGTAAGTAGTATTAAATTATCTGAAGGAATAATCTCTGTAATATGATTAGCGTTTACAATAAAGTTACGATGAGTTCTATGAAAAATAGAATTATTTAATAGGTTTAATATTTTGGTAAGCGAAATTAGGATGACAAATTTTTCTTTTTCGGTATAAATATTACAGTATTTTTCTTCCACTTCAATATAAATAATATCAGTAATTAATACTTTTTTTAATGACTTAAATTTTTTAATAAATAAATATTCATCGCTAATAACAGTATCTTCGTCATCACTTAAAAAAACATCTTCTTGAGTATAAAATTTTTCTACAGCCATTTCTATAGCGTATAAAAGTTCTAACTCATTAAAAGGTTTCATTAAAAAACTAAAAGGTTGTGTAAGCTTAGCACGTTCAAAAATTTTACGATCTGTAGAACTTGTTAAAAAAACAAAAGGTTTAGAAACGTTGGGTACTGTATTAATAGTTTCGGCAAATGTAATTCCGTCTGGAGAACCATTTAAAAAAATATCAAGAATAACAATGTCTATTTTTGATTTGTAAAACGTTTCCAACGCGTCTTTAAAGTTGGTAGCTGTAGCGACTACATTATAATTGTTTGCCTCTAATACTTTAACGAGAGTATTACTTTCAGAGACAGTGTCTTCTATAATAAAAACATTTATATTATCCATGAGGGGAGGTTTTAGGTAAAGATACAATCATTTTTGTTCCTTTTCCTAATTCACTTTCAATATTGAATTTCCCGTTATTTTTTTTAATCATTGATCTGCATAATTGCATACCCAAACCTGTACCAATAATGTCTTCGTTTTCTTTTTTTGCTAATAATTCCGAGTCAGATAATAGTTTTAAACGCGTAGCTTCACTCATTCCTAAACCGTTATCTTCTACAATTAAATTGCAATAGTTTTCCTCGGTATTGGTTGAATAAATTTTAATACTTCCGTTAGGTTCTGAAAATTTAATAGCATTATCTAATAAATTACGAAGTACAATTTTTAACGATTCTTGGTCTGCAAAAACAATGTCTTTTTTAGTTACGGTATTTTCAAAAGACAATTCTTTTTGATTGAGTAAAGGTTTGTAGTTATAAGAAACTTGCTCGGTAATAAAAAATAAACGGAGCTTATCAATATTAAAATAGCCTTGTTCGGTTTGTAATAATGCCCAGTTTAATAAATTATCTAATAAACTATAGGCACCATTTACAATAGCGCTATTTTTTTGCAATAAATTTTCTAAAATAGGTATGTTTTTAGAATTTAAATTTTCTAATAAACTACTATTACTGGTTTTTAAAGCGTTTACAGAAGAACGTAAATCGTGACTCACGATGGAAAATAGTTTGTCTTTAGTAGTATTTAAAGCATCTAAGTTTTCTTTTTGCGTAGCAATCAATTTATTAGCTTTTATTTTTTCGCTATAAAAATAAACTCCAGTACCTAAGGTGAGTAATAAGCCAATAGCCGCATATAAAAAGATATTACGTTGGGTTTCTTTTAACTCATTCTCTACATGTAAAATATCTACTTCTTTTTGTTTTTCTTTAACAGCAAATTCTTTTTCAGCTTTGGCAACCGCGTATATTTTGTTTTGATTATTTAATGAGTCTTTCCATTGTTCCATTTCTTTTCTGTAAGCCAAAGCTTTCTTGTAGTCTTTTCTGTTTTCTTCTACTGCTGCCATGTTTTTAGAAGTAGTGTATCTTGAATTGAGATTATTTGAATTCTTAGCAAGTTGGTAGGCTTTTTCAAAGTAAGGGATAGCTATGTCGTCCTTATATTGTTCATAATATAGGATAGCAATATCACCATAAGAACCAATTAGTTCTAATGTATCCCTTTTTTGTTCTTGAAATAAAAGGCTTTTTGTTAAATATTTTTCAGATTCATTAAACTTTTTCAAATGTAAATAACATAGGCCTAAATTGTGGGTTATAGAGCTACTTTTAATATAAGAGCTGTCAAGTTGTGTTTTAGAAAGAGAAAGAACTTCTTTAAAATATGTAATAGCTTTTTTATATTGCTTTTGTTCAAGAGCTAAATCTCCTAAAATAGTTCTTACTTTGTTATAAAATTTAAATTTGTTAGATATTAGATTGTATTCTTTTTCAGATTCGTAAAAATAGTTTTTTTCGCGAAAACTATATCCTCTAAGGAAATGAGTGAAGTTTTCCAAGGGTTTTATCTTAGAGGTTATTAATTGTTTTTGAGAATAAACAAGTGTTGAATCCCATTTTTTTTGAATAAAAAAAGAAACTGCTTTTTTAAAAAACACTTCTGATTGAAATTCATCAGAAGTGTCCATTATTTCTTTATTTAATAACTCTATGTTTTTTTCTTCTTGCGAATAATTGAGTTGTGTATAAAAAAAAGAGATTAGTAAGGTTAATTTTAAAAGATTAATCATTTATGTCTGAGAAGGTTAGCTAAACACAAATTTATCAAAAAAAACTTACTTTCTCTAAGCTTGATTATAAGTGAATAATCATTAAGATTTTTTAACCGTTGTTAAAGTTCCTCTAGAAGTCTCAGGATCATCATTCCAAAGGAAAACCTGAACAGAAGAGGGGTTAAAAAAAGTAGGTATTGTAAAGTTAATAGGTGTAGGTGTTAGATTGATTGTTGGACTAGGTGTACGTCCATATGAAATATAAAAATTAACCAATCCAGCTATTAGAGGATCCTGTTCTATGTAAAAAGTAAGTTCATCAGTCGATATATTTTCGTATAGAAAAACAATGTTATAAACTTCAAGTACATATGGAACACCTTTTGAAGCACTGTTTGGTTTTATTTGAGCTCTGACTATTGGTGTTAAAGGTTTGTCGTTGAATGGTGTTGTTAGGTTTAGAAATTGGATATCTGGATAGTCATTTCCGTTTGAGAATTCGACAAAACTCGTGCTAAAAGTTATTCCTGGAGGAATTTTATCATTACATTGTATTGTTGGTTTAGAAGACATAATAAAAAGGGTTTAATTAATATTTAGTTGGTTATACAACCAAAGTAACAAATAAAAAAAAATCAAAGAAAGTTAAAAACGCATAAGAATTGTTTTTTTTGGTATGAAAGCTTTTTTTTTAGGTATAAGCGTTTTAAAAAATAGTTTACATATTTAAAACCGAATAGCTAATTTCTTCATCAAACGTAAAACTTCTACATACAACCAAATAAGTGTAATTAATAATCCCCAAGTAGCGAGCCATTCTTGTTCTTTAGAATAACGTCCAACTTTTTTGTTTATATAATAAAAATCTAAGAGTAAGGAAAAAGCAGCAACCAAAACAGTGAGTAAATTAAAACCAATAGCTAACCAAGAAGTTGCAAATAAGAAAGGAATTTGAATGTTTATAAAACGAAGTATCCAACTAATAAAATACAACATAAAAATTGTTGTAATAGCAGTAATTAAAATAGCTCTAAATTTACGAGTTACATTTATCAACTTAAAACGATACAAAAAGAACATCATAAAAAAAGTAAGGATGGTAACGCCAATAGCTTGAAAAGGCAAATTAGGAAAACGTTGATGAGCATAAGCACTAATTCCACCTAAAAAGAAACCTTTTGCTAAGGCATAAATTGGTAATAAATATTTTGCTGAGCTGTGTTTAAAAGAAATAAATAAACTAATAATTATAGCTACAAACATTCCAATAGTTGTATACCATTTTATTTGTTCTCCGTTAAAAAAGAGTTGCCAAGTGTAACATGCACTAGAAGTTACTAAACACAACATTAAAAACGATTTAAAGAGAATACCGTTTACAGACATTTTCTTTTGAGCATAGCTTCTTTTTGTCTTCCAAAAATAATTAGAAAAAGCAGGGTTTGAAGTTTGTAAACCAAATATGCTCATTCGTTTTTATTGATTAGATTTGTATATGTACAAAGTACAATAAATTTGAAGACAGAAAAAATTATATTAGGTGTAGATCCCGGTACTTCTATCATGGGATTTGGGATTATAAAAGTAGTTGGTAAAAAGATGGAATTCGTGCAAATGAACGAGTTGATTTTAAAAAAATATAGTGATCCTTATGTAAAACTAAAACTTATTTTTGAACGAACTATTGAATTAATAGATACGTATCATCCAGATGAAATGGCTTTAGAAGCTCCTTTTTTCGGAAAGAATGTACAATCGATGTTAAAATTAGGTCGTGCACAAGGAGTTGCAATGGCTGCAGGATTGTCAAGAGATATTCCTGTTACAGAATATGCGCCCTTAAAAATAAAAATGGCAATTACTGGTAATGGAAAATCAAGTAAAGAACAAGTTGCTTTGATGTTAAAATCGTTATTGAATTTAAAAACCTTACCTAAGAACTTAGATGCTACAGATGGTTTAGCGGCAGCAGTTTGTCATTTTTACAATTCTGGAAGAACTGTAGGAGGAAAGAATTATAGCGGTTGGGCAAGTTTTGTGAAACAGAATGAAAAAAGAGTTAAGAAATAGATTTAAATAAAAATGAAAAAGAAATTACTTTTTTTATCCATTATGATAGTGTTTTTTTTATTGTATTCCCTAATGAAAAAAGAAGAAACCACTTTAGTCAAAAAAGAAAATAAGGTAAAAAAAAATGTTTCTTTGAAATTAAAAGAAAATTGTCCTTTTTTTAATATGAAATGGAATGGAGTAGGTGGGATATCTCAACTGTTTTGGGGTTTAAATTCTTTAAAAAGTATAACAAAAATAGAGGATCTATCAATATTACCACTATCAACAAAAAAGTTAAAATTAACTTCTCTCAGACTTAAACAACTGCCAGGATCTTTATTTAAATTAAAAAATATAGAAGAACTGGATATTTCTGATAATAAATTTGATGATATTGAAGCAGTAATTCAATCTTTGAGTAAGCTTTCAAAACTCAAAATACTGAAGTTAGAACATTGTGGACTAGAGTTTATTCCTAATAATATAGCAGTGTTAAGTAATCTGAAAGGAATTTCTTTAGGTCAAAATAAACTCATTAATATAGGAGGGATTGAAAAGTTAGAAAACTTAAGATATTTGAGTCTTAGAAGAAATAAAACACTCAAGGATTTATCTCCAAAAATTGGTGGTTTAAAATGTTTACAATTGTTAGACATTTCAGGAACAGGATTGGAAAGGTTGAGGGATGAAATATCAAAGTGTGAAAATTTAATAAGTATATTAGGAAATGCTTCTAAAATAAAAAATATAACAGAAGAAATAGGTAATCTGAAGAGATTACAAAACCTAAATTTAGGAGCGAATTCAATAAGTTTAATCCCAGAAACTATTGGAGATTTAAATAGTTTAAAGTATTTAGAACTGGGTTCAAATGAACTTGAAAAACTTCCAGAGTCTATTTCTAGACTTGAAGGTTTAGATAGGATTAGTTTAGAGTATAATCGATTTAAAGAATTTCCTAATGTGCTTTTAAAACTTAAAAAATTAAGACAGTTAAACTTACATAATAATTATATATATGAAATACCCTTGGAGGTTACATCCATTCCTGGTATATCTTTATTATATGTTGACCATGAAGTTATTTCTGATGATAACATAAATAAATTAAGGCAATCTAAAGAGGGGTTAGAGGTAAAAAAACATGATGCTCTTAGAAGAGCAAACGATATAAAAAGAAAGAAATAATTGGCAGGTATTTATATTCACATCCCGTTTTGTAAGCAAGCATGTTATTATTGCGATTTTCATTTTTCTACTTCTTTAAAGAAGAAAGAAGGAATGTTGGACGCTTTAATTTCAGAAATAAAACTCAGAAAAGAAGAGTTTAAAGATGAAAGTGTAGCTACTATTTATTTTGGAGGAGGAACACCTTCGGTTTTATCAACAAAAGAAATCAACAGATTAATAACCGCTGTTTATGAAAACTATAATGTAGTTTCAACTCCAGAAATTACCTTAGAAGCAAATCCAGATGATTTATCTGAAGAAAGAATTATCGAAATAGCAAATTCAAAAGTTAACCGATTAAGTATCGGGATTCAGTCGTTTTTTGAAGAGGATTTAAAACTGATGAACAGAGCGCATAATGCAAAAGAAGCAAAAAAAAGCTTATCTATAGCTACTCGCCATTTTAAAAATATTTCTATTGATTTAATTTATGGAATTCCAGAAATGACGAACGAACGTTGGTTGGAAAATGTAAATACAGCATTATCTTTTGGTGTACCACATATCTCTAGTTACGCGCTTACAGTAGAGCCCAAAACAGCTTTAGAAAAATTTATTCAAAAAGGAGTAATAGCAAATGTAAACGACGAGGTTGCTCAAGAACATTTTCATATTTTAATAGCAGCATTAGCAAAAGAAGATTTTGTGCATTATGAATTGTCAAACTTTGGAAAAGAAGGCTTTTTTAGTCAGAATAATTCTGCCTATTGGCAAGGAAAAAAATATATAGGTATTGGACCTTCTGCACATTCTTTTAACGGAACTGAAAGAAGTTGGAATATCGCTAATAATATTAAATACATTAAGGTTATAGGAGAAGGTAAATTGCCAAATGAAGTAGAAGTTTTATCAACAAAAGATCGCTATAATGAATATGTAATGACAGGTTTACGGACTGTTTGGGGAGTTTCTTTGGATAAAATTGAACAAGATTTTGGAAAACTGTATGTTGAATATTTACAAAACCAATCAAAAAAACATATTGAAGAAGAATTATTGTATCTTGAAGATCGAGTACTAAAAACAACAAAAAAAGGAAAGTTTTTATCAGACGGAATAGCATCCGATTTATTTATGCTAAACTTAGTTTAATATGACTATCCGTTTTACATCCAGGAGTTTACAATTACGTTATTCTGAATTTATTTGAGAATCACATACTGCGAACTAGTTTTTAATTGAGATGAGAACCTGAAATACTGAACTAAATTCAGCACAGACAAGTTCAGGTTGACATATTAATTGCAGATAGTCATATAATTTAATTTTAGTATGGTTAGATTTTTAATATGTGTTTTCAATAGAATAATTATGACTTAAATTTTCATGTTGTAAAAATTAAGACACGTTTTAACAATATGAAATCGATTTTTTCGTTCGTTTATATTCATTAGATAGTAAAAAGAAAAAGTTAAAAAAAAATGATTGCAACAATTCAACACAATTCTAATAAATACTCGATAGACTTATCTAAGCCTTTAGATATTTCTATAGCAATTGATGTTACAAAGCAGAATGTAAATGCTTGGTATATTGATGATCCTAAAATATTTCCAGTAACAGATGGAGATTGGGTAGGAAGCGTACAACAAGGAGCTGATGTTAATTTTAATACAATTCAGTTTAATCCGCATTCACATATTACACATACGGAATGTGTTGGGCATATTACAGAAAAAGTACATTCAATAAATAAGAATTTGCAACAATTTTTCTTTTTGGCAGAAGTAATAACTGTAGTTCCTGAATTAATAAATGGCGATGAAGTTATCTCTAAAAAACAGCTCCAATTTGCTTTAGGAAACAAAAAAAGAGAAGCAGTTGTTATACGAACATTACCAAATTTAGAAGAAAAGAAATCGTTTAGATATTCTAATACAAATCCTGTTTATTTATTAGAAGAAGGCGCTGAGTTTTTAAAAGAAAAAGGTGTAAAACATTTGTTGATTGATTTACCGTCATTAGATAAAGAAAAAGATGAAGGGAAATTATTAGCACATAATGGATTTTGGAATACCTCTGGTAAATTACGTTTGGATGCAACAATTACAGAATTTATTTATGTGCCAAACACTATAGAAGACGGAACCTATTTTTTGAACATTATGATTGCGCCTTTTGAAAATGATGCAACACCAAGTAAGCCAATTTTGTATGAGGTTTTAAAATAACAAATGGTATTCTATTTTAATAAATAGTCCAATTATAACCAATTCAATTAAAAAATAAGTAAATCCAAATAAGGTGATTTCTTCTGAATGCGAGGAAAGTAATACAATAGTAAGTAAACAATAAATAGTGTTAGACACGAGTATTGTTTTTAAATGAAATTTCCATTTTGATTTTACAAAAAGATAAAAAACACTAGAAATAATGCATAAGCAAAATGCATAACAAGCTAATATACATATACTTTTAGGTGGTATTCCAAAGTTTAGTTTTAAATATGAAATACTAAATAATAAAATACCTGTTAAGCAAGCTCCTAAACCATCAAACAAGAAAATTTTAGTAGGCTTTTTTTTAAGTTCGTTAAAAAAATGTAACTTTTTGTTTAGCATATTTTTCTCTTGTAGGAGAAGTAAAGGTATCAAAATTAAACTTTAAATAACTTTGATATAACTAAGTGTTTACGTCTGTGAAGTTTTAGATCTAAAAGTAACATATTTAATATTTTATAAGCTGACACGTATGTTGTTCAATAATAAAACGAAAGTATTTTTTTATAATTTCTCAAAAAGATTATTTTACCAAATATATTTTGTGACTTCCAGTAAAAAAAATCGTCTTACTTTATAGAAGAAAAATTATCTTTACCATATGGAGTTATTATTTTTAGGTTTAGCTGTAGGTGCTGTAATTTCTTATTTTGTTTTTTTAAAGTTTTCTTACAAAACAAAAAAGAAGTTAACAGAGAAACAGTCAGTTATTTTATTAGATAAAATTAAAAAAGTATCTAAATTAATTACGGTAGAAGGTGAGTTTGCAGAAATTTATCATCATGAAAATACCAAGGAGAAATTTTTAGGCTTAATTACAAGTAAGAAAAAAGCAATTGTAATAATTAATGCTAAAACAAATATTGGTTTCGATTTCAGAAAAATTAAAATGGAATCTAATAATAAAAAGAAAATTATTGTGTTGTCTGAATTTCCTGCGCCAGAAGTATTGTCTATTGAGCCAGATATTCGATTTTATGACATCCAAAACGGTTTGTTAAATAGTTTTAGTTCAGAAGATTTAACACTTATAAATCAAGAAGCTAAAGAGCATGTTTTAAGTAAAATACCAGAAAGTAATTTAATGCAAACGGCAAATCAAGAAGCTTTACATGCTATTATGTTAATGCAAAGTTTGGTAGAAACTATTGGGTGGACATTAGATTATTCTGCATTGGAGTTGCCATCTGGAAATCAAAATTTATTAGGAGAATGATTACAATATCCAAAGATAAATCGAAATTAAATACAGCAATAATTCATAACTTTTTAACCAACTCTTATTGGGCAAAAGGGAGAACATTATTGCAAGTAGAAGAAACAATTAAGCATAGTTTGTGTTTTGGTGTTTATAAAGATGATGAACAGATAGGTTTTGCTAGAGTTGTTACAGATTATTTGGTATTTGCATATTTAATGGATGTTTTTATTGTGCCGGAACATCAAGGAAAAGGATATTCAAAACAATTAATGAAAGCGATGATAGAAGACGAAGATTTAAAAGATTGCGGTGCATGGATGTTAAAAACCAAAGATGCTCATGGTTTGTATGAACAATTTAATTTTAACCTTGTAAAATATCCTAAAAAAATATTAGAAAGAATAAAACCTTAAGGCTATGCATATAGAACAACTTAGAGATTTTTGTATTCAAAAAAAAGGAGTAACAGAACATTTTCCTTTTGATGAAGTTACCTTAGTTTTTAAAGTAATGGGAAAAATGTTTGCATTAGTTGGGTTAGAAAAATGGGAAAAAGGAGAAACAAGTATTAATTTAAAATGCAATCCAGATTGGTCTGAAGAGCTTAGAGGTGAATACGATAGTATAAATGCCGGCTTTCATATGAATAAAAAACACTGGAATACAGTTACTTTAAATGCAGATGTTTCTGATAAATTTGCATTAGAACTCATAACGCATTCTTACGATTTGGTAGTAAAAGGATTAACAAAAAAAATAAAAGAAGAACTGAAACAATTGTAAGTAATGCAAAAAGCAACACTTCGTAGTTTGTATAAAAAAAAGCGACAAGAATTATCTGAGGCTGAACAATTAAAATTGCAAGAAGATATTTACCAACAAATTTTTGAATTTGATTTTTCTCAAGCACAGTATATTCATGTTTTTTTACCAATAGAAAAGCAAAAAGAGATTAATACGTATCCAATTATTGATTTTCTAAGAAACAAAAACAAAACAATTATTATTAGTAAAAGTAATTTTTCAAATCATACATTAGAGCATTTTGTTTTTGATGAAAATACAGTACTTCATATTAATAAATACGGAATACCAGAACCTGTAAAAGCAGAAGAAATAGACATTAAAAAGATAGATATAGTGTTTGTGCCTTTGTTAGTTTCTGACAAACAAAATTACAGAGTAGGTTACGGAAAAGGATTTTATGATCGGTTTTTGGCCGCTTGTAAAGCAACAGTTAAAACCATAGGACTTAATTTTTTCTCACCAATAGAAAAAATTGAAGATTCTAATGAGTTTGATGTTCCGTTAAATTATATAATACATCCAAAAATAAAGTAATCCGTTTGCTACTTAAAAACGGATAATTAGTATATTTAAAATAAAAAAAATGAGTCAAGGTTTATACATTGCCACAAGCGAACGCCACAGTGGTAAGTCAATTGTAGTATTAGGTTTAATGCGGGCTTTTTTAGGGAAAACTCCTAAAGTAGGCTATTTCAGACCTATTATAGACGATTTTGAAGAAGGGAAAGTAGACAATCACATACAAACGGTTAAATCTCATTTCGATTTAAAAACAGACGTAAATGAAATGTATGGTTTTACACGTTCTCAAGTGTTAGAAAAATACAATGAAGGGAAAGAAGGAGATATTTTTGATAGTTTAATTCAACAATATCAAAAATTACAAGAACGCTTCGATTTTGTAGTCGTAGAAGGAACTGATTTTTCTGAAAACAATAGCATTATAGAATTTGATATTAATGTTTTAATAGGTAAAAATTTAGGAATTCCAGTAGTTATTGTAGCTAATGGAACCGATAAAAAAGTAAAAGAAATAGCTGGGAACTTAAAATTAGCATTTGATACTTTTAAAGGAAAAGATGTAGAAGTTTTAGGAGTTGTAGCAAATAAAGTAACAGAAGGAGAAACAGCTGATGTTGCTGAAAAAATAAAAGAAATAATACCTGCGGATGTTCAGCAAATTATTATTCCAAATATAAAATCTTTAGTAGATCCAACAATTAAAGAAGTTATAGAAAAGCTAAACGGAAAAGTATTGTTTGGAGAAGCTTTTTTAAACAATCAAGCAGGTAGTTTTGGTGTAGGAGCAATGCAATTGCATAATTATTTACGTCATTTTAGAGATAATAGTTTAGTAATAACTCCTGGAGACAGAGCAGATATTATTTTAGGAGCAATACAAGCGAGTAAGTCAGCAAATTATCCTAAAATTTCAGGAATTATTTTAACAGGAGGAATTATTCCAGAAGAATCTATTTTAAAATTAATAGAAGGTTTAGAGCTTTCTTTACCAATAGTTTCTGTAGCAACAGGAACGTTTGATGTAACCAATGAAGTGGGGAATATTAAATCTGCAATTTACGCAGATAACAAACAGAAAATAACCACTTCTATAGCAGTTTTTGAGAAGCATGTAGATGTTGATAGTTTAACCGAAAAGCTAGTTACTTTTGAGAGTAAAGTATTAACACCAAGAATGTTTCAGTATAATTTATTGAAGCGTGCACAAACTCAAAAAAAGCGAATTGTATTGCCAGAAGGATATGATGATAGAGTAATACGAGCAACTTCAAGAATTTTAGCATCAGGAGTTGTAGATGTTATTTTGTTGGGAGATGAAGCTAAAATTAAAACAAAGGCAACAAAAATGGGAGTTCCTTTGGATATAGAACGTGTTGAAATTATAGATCCAGTAAAATCAATTCGTTTTGATGATTATGCAAATACATTATTTGAACTACGTCAGCATAAGAATGTAGATTTACATATGGCGCGCGATTTAATGGAAGATGTATCGTATTTTGGAACGATGATGATTTATAAAGGTCATGCAGATGGAATGGTTTCTGGAGCTGTAAATACAACACAACACACTATTCGTCCAGCCTTACAATTTATAAAAACAAAACCAACAGCATCTGTAGTTTCGTCTGTATTTTTTATGTGTTTAGACGATCGTGTTTCTGTATTTGGAGATTGTGCAATTAATCCAAATCCGAATGCACAACAATTAGCAGAAATAGCAATAGCTTCAGCAGATACAGCAACTAATTTTGGTGTAGAACCTAAAATAGCTATGTTATCGTATTCATCAGGAAGCTCTGGAAAAGGAGTTGAGGTTGATAAAGTTAGAGAAGCAACAAAAATTGTAAAAGAAAAACGACCAGATTTAAAAATAGAAGGTCCAATTCAATACGATGCTGCTGTAGATATAAATGTAGGGAAATCTAAATTACCAAATTCAGAAGTAGCCGGACAAGCAAGTGTATTGATTTTCCCTGATTTAAATACAGGAAATAACACCTACAAAGCTGTGCAAAGAGAAACTGGCGCTTTAGCAATTGGACCAATGTTACAAGGTTTAAATAAGCCAGTAAACGATTTAAGTAGAGGTTGTACAGTAGATGACATTTACAATACAGTAATTATTACCGCTATTCAGGCTCAAGATTTTTGATAGAATAATTAGGTAAAGATATATTTTTCTTTAGTGGGCGTTTCCCTTTGGGTCGGGCTTTCACTACTCGCTTTTTTGTAAAAGAAAAATTTACAAAAAGAGCTCAAACAAATAGTTCAATCCCTAACGCAAAAAGACCTCACAGGTTTTTAAAACCTGTGAGGTCTTAAAATCACAAAAAAAAACAAAAATTTCAATGATTGAATACTTTAATTCTTCAATCTTTCAATAAATAAAAAAAATGCAAGTACTCGTAATCAACTCAGGAAGTTCATCAATAAAATTTCAAGTTTTTAATATGCCATCGGCAGCAGTTAAATGTTCTGGTTTAGTAGAACGTATTGGGTTAGAAAATGCTGTAATAACCTATAAAGTAAACGGAGAAAAACATCAAAAAACAACAGCTATTCCAAATCATAAAATAGGTTTAGAGTTGGTAGCAAATTATTTGTTAGATGAAAAAGTGGGTGTTATAAAAAGTAAAGATGATATAGATGCTGTTGGACATCGAGTAGTTCATGGAGGAAGTACTTTTGCTAAAACAGTTTTAATTGATGATGCCGTAAAAACTAAAATAAAAGACCTATTTAATTTAGCGCCTTTACATAATCCAGCTAATTTAGAAGGGATTTTAGTTGCCGAAAATATTTTTACAAAGGCAAAACAAATCGCTGTTTTCGATACTGCTTTTCATCAAACAATGCCTTCAGAAGCCTATAAATACGCAATTAATGATACCTTTTTAAACGAACATCAAATTCGTGTTTATGGTTTTCATGGAACGAGTCATAAATATGTAACAGAAAAAGCTAGAGAAGTTTTAGGAACGGAAAATTCTACAAAATTAATTAGTGTTCATTTAGGTAATGGTTGTAGTATAACAGCAGTTAAAGATGGAAAAAGTATAGATCATTCATTAGGTTTTGCTCCAATGAATGGATTAATAATGGGAACACGTTGTGGAGATATTGATCCGGCTGTGGTTTTATATTTAATGGATTCTTTAGGATATTCTTTAAAAGAAACTAGCAATTTATTACAAAAAGAAAGCGGAATGTTAGGCTTAACGGGTTTTAGTGATATGCGTGATATTGAAGAAAAAGCAAGCGCTGGAGATAAAATATGTCAAGATGCATTAGTCATGAATGCATACCGAATTAAAAAATTCATAGGATCTTATATTACAGCGTTAAATGGAGTAGATGCAATTATTTTTACAGCCGGAATTGGAGAAAATTCAGATACAATTAGAAAAATGGTATGTACTGATATGGATTTCTTAGGAATTAAATTAGATGAAGAAAAAAATGCAGTTCGTTCAGGAGAAATAAGAGAAATCCAAGCTTCAGATGCAAAAGTAAAAGTAATGGTAATTCCAACAAATGAAGAGTTAGAAATTACCAACCAAGTATATGAGTTGATTAATTCTTAATCTGTTTTTTATACAAAGGTTATGATAAAGACCAAAAAAATAAAGATATCATCAAAAGAACTTTTTAATGTTTTAATAAAAAGGTTTGTAAAAAAAAGATGGTGGCTTTTGGTTTGGATATTCCTTTTAGGGATCTTTTTTATAATGAAAGATCAAAAAACTACTGCGGATATTTTTTTCATTATTTTCTTTTTAGCATATCCATTATTTATAGTAATAATGTTCTGGAGACACGCTCACCAAAAAGAAAATAAATTGTTTTTAGCCGAACGTTATTATGAAATATCGGAAGATAAAATGAAAGGCATATTAGATGAGGACACTTTTTCTACTATAAAATTAGATCATTTTATAAGGTATGATATTGTAAATAATATTTATTTACTTTATTTATCAAAGAATCAATTTATTTACTTACCAAGTGATTCATTTAAATCAAAAACAGATTTAGAGTGGTTTGAGAATGAAGTGTTATCCCAAATTGAAAAGAAATAATAATGTTTAAAAAAATAGATAAAATATTAGCTTTATTTGGTAATATGGAAGCCATGCAAAGAACTCATGTTGATACTTTTACGGAAGGTAGAATGAATGAGGTAAAAGGAAAACAAATTGCTGGAAACGCGATGTATGGTGTATGGATTACGTTTGGAGAATTGGCAGGATATCAATTTTTGGACCTAACGATGCTCAGTACTACTGAAATTAGAACATTTAAAGGTGTAGAATTATCTTTTTTAGGAGGTGATTTAGAACTATTTATGGATTCAGACACCAAAGAAATAGTTTCAGATTATTCAAATGTTTCCAATAGATGGATGGTAAGCATGAGTTTTGATGTTACTGATGAAGATATTGATTTCATCAATAAAAAAGAATATGAAAAGGTTAGGATCACTTATAAAAAATCTAATATCGATTTTAAAGTAATACAATAGGTCGTTTATTGAGTGGATTAAGATCAATAAAATTAAATAAAAAGTAAAAAATAAAGATAAAACGAATTTGAAAGTATACGGAATAAGTGGTCTTGGTGCTGATAAAAGAGTTTTTGATTTCTTGAATTTAGATTTTGAATTCATTCCTATTGATTGGATCACACCAACTAAAAATGAGACTATTGAAGCATATTCAAAAAGGTTAAGTAGTGTTATTGATACTAATGAAGATTTTTGCTTACTAGGAGTAAGTTTTGGTGGATTAATAGCAACTGAAATCGCTAAGTTTTTGAAACCTAAACAAACTATTTTAATTTCTTCAGCACATACAAAAGATGAGTTAAGAGCTGTTTACCTGTTATTAGGAAAAACAAAATTGATAAAATTCATTCCTGTGTTTTTATTTAATCCTCCAAGGTTTATAGCAAAGTATCTATTTGGGGCAAAAAACAGCAAATTGTTAAATCAAATACTAGATGATACTGATGTAAGTTTTGTAAAATGGGCTGTTCATGAATTGCTCAATTGGAAGAACACGATTCAACTGCCAAATGTTTTAAAAATTAACGGAACATATGATAAAATGATTCCTCCTAAAGGAAATTCAAATATGAAATTAATCATAAAAGGAGAACATTTTATGATTGTTGATAGAGCTAAAGAAATTAGCGAAATAATAAATGATGAAATGAAAAAGAACTGCTAATTAAAAGAGTTTAAAATAAAATTTGATTAAAAATATAGCGTTATAATTACGTATGGTATATAATTAATTTAATTTTTAAAAAAGAAAAAGATGAATTTACTACGAAAAACAGCTAGAAAAATAATAAAAAAATCCTTTGATTTTTCCATCACTACAATTGAGTATTTTAGTGATATGGAAGTATATAATAAACAGGTTTCTAAATTAAGAAAACTTAAAAAAGGAACTCTAGGTAAAGAAATAGCAAATTGTTTAGATAATTATAATTTAACATTAGTACCTGGATTTGAAAGTCATGATTTAAAGCATGTTTTATTAGATTATAAAATGACTCCAGAAGGAGAAATAAGAATGCAGGCATTTATGATTGGTAATGGTAATTATTCTATTCCGTCATTTATGATTTTAATTTTTGGCGCAATCTTGCTTCCTGATTTATGGTCGGTTTTTTATGCAGATTTTAAAAAAGGGAAAAAATCGATTCCTGTTTCTGCTTGGACAATTGAAAAATACGCTAATAAAGATTTAGATGAATTAAGATTGCAATTGCAGAAACCAATACTAAATCAAAGAAAAACAATAGAAATGATAAGCTTAATTAAAGCAGCAGCATATACAGCTATAATGGCTGGAGTTTTTGGAATGATATTTTGCTTACCTTTTTTATTTTCTTCTAATATGCTTGATTTAGTTGGAGCCGGATTTCCTTTTGTTGGTGGAGCAATACTCTGTGTTGGAGGTCTTTTAACGTTATCAAATTTATCATTAGCAAATAAAGCACAAGAATTTGCGTATAATTAGTTTTTAAACAGACAGATATGAAAAAGCTAAACATATTTATAGTAACCGTATTTATTATAATAAATTACACATATTCACAATCTATGGTAGGTTTGTGGGAAGTTGTTGAGGTTTCTGTTGGCAATAAAAAAATGACTCCTGTTGCAAAATGGATGCGAATTAATAAAGATAATACCTTCGAGTCTGGTAATGGTTGGACTCAAAATTCAATTGGAACATGGACTTTTGATGAAAAGAAAAAAGAATATAGTGCAGTTAATAAAAATGGAGTAAAAGATCCTTTTGGAGCTTTTAAAGTGTTTTTTTTAGAAAATAGAATAACATTAAAGAGAACTGAAGACGGAATGGAAGTAATTGTTAATTTAAAAGCAATTACAAAACTACCAATGGCAACAGTAGACAAATTAGTAGGTCTTTGGAATTTAACCAAGGCTTCAAAAGAGACAAAAGACATAACAAGTTCATACAATTCAGAAAGTAGTTATTTTATACTTTTTAGGCCAGATAGATTGTATTTGGAGCCTAAAGAGAAAAGTCAAGGAAAAAAATTAACTGGATATTGGTTTATAAACGGACACAGACCAATTGTTACTCTTTTTAATAAAAAGAAATTTAATAAAGGTATTACTTGGGAAATAGAAGTTTCGGGTAATCAATTAACATTGTATGGAGTATCTGAAAAAAATAAAAAAGAGAAACTGATTTTTAAGAGAGTCAGTGATTTTGATTAAATTCACAGAAATAAAAAAGAGAAATATATTAAATTATACATAAAGAGTTTCAACAGTCAATTATTATTCTTTTTTAGTGCTATAGGTGCATTTAATGGATTGTTGTTGAGTATTTATTTTGCCATAACAGCCAAACAAAAAAAATTTTCTAATTACTTTTTGTCCTTATTATTATTCGTGTTAAGTATACGAATACTAAAATCAGTTTTCTATCATTTTAATCCAAGTTTGTCGGGAGTATTTATTCAAATAGGTCTTTCTGCTTGCATACTAATTGGTCCTTTTTTGTATTTGTAAATACAATCTCAAGTTAAAGAAGAAGAACATAAAAAATGGATGTATCATATTGTTCCGTATGTACTAGTTATAACTCTTGTAGGTTATTTTTATCCGTATTGGCCAAATAAAAAAATATGGTCATCAATATTGGTAAGAATAATTTATATGCAATGGTTTGTATATATTTTTTTGTCTGGGTTTTATTTGAAATCAATATTCAAAAATCTGTTTAATAAAACAAAGCGTTTATCACAAAAATAATTTTGGTTAGTAAGTCTTTTTATAGGAACAACACTCGTTTGGTTAGCGTATAGTACCACTTCATTTACCTCTTATATTGTTGGTGCAATATCATTTTCGTTTGTTTTTTATTTACTACTCTTATTATTGATATTTAAAAAGAATAAGCAATCATTATTTTTTGAAGAGAAAGCAAAATATCAGAATAAAAAAATAACACAAGAACAAGTACATAAAATAGCAGAAACGTTAACCGTAGTTAAAACTGAAAAATTATTTAAAAATCCAGATATAAAATTATCGGATATAGCTAAAAGAACAAATGTATTACCACATACATTATCGCAGTTTTTGAATGATAATTTAGGAAAATCTTTTTCTGTGTTTATAAATGAATATCGAATAGAGGAAGCAAAAAACTTATTAATAGCGAATGCTAATTTTACTATTGAAGCAATAGGTTATGAAAGCGGATTTAATTCAAAATCAACCTTTTTCACTACATTTAAAAGCATAACAGGAACAACATCTGCAAAGTACAAAGCGCAAAATAAATCAATATAAATTAGTTTTAAAAGTTTGATTTTATAAATCCGAACTTCTGTTTTATAATATATAACCTACAAGAATAAATGGAGTTGCATATTGCTTCAAAATAAAAAAAATATGCAAAAAAAAGTTTTCTGTTTTTACTTCACTTATTATTTATAGGATGCACTAGTGCTATAAAAAGTAAAAAATCAATCTTATGTATTACTTCTAATCAAGATACTTACGGAACAACAAATTTAAACACTTCCAATCATTTTGGAGAAATAGTTTTGGCGTATGATGTTTTTGTAAAAGCAGGGTATTCAGTAGATTTTGTGAGTCCAAAAGGAGGTGCAATTCCCATTGGATATATTAAAACATCAGATAGTATTCAAAAAAAGTATTTGTATAATGCTCGTTTTATGAATAAACTAAAGAATACAATAACTCCAAAAGAGGCAGTTTTTTTAAAGTACAAAGCTGTGTATTATAGTGGAGGAGGAGCTGCAATGTTTGGCGTAGCAGAAAATCAAGATATTCAGGATTTGGTTATGGAGATTTACAATGCAAACGGATTTGTATCTGCAGTTTGCCATGGAACTGCTGGTTTGGTAAACTTAAAAACGAAAGAAGGTACTTTTATATATACAGGAAAAAAACTTACAGGTTTTCCAGATATTTTTGAAAAGAAAAAAGCTAAATATTATCAATCATTTCCATTTTCTATAGAAGGAGAAATCCTGAAAAATGGAGGGGATTTTAATTATTCTGATAAAGGTTGGGATGATTTTTATATCGCAGACGGAAGGTTAATAACAGGTCAAGATCCTTCAGCATCAGTAAGTGTAGCAAAAAAAGTAATTGAATTAATAGAACATAATAAGTAATCTAAAAAGAGTAAGAATGAAAAAAGTATATTTTTTAATGTTGTTTGGCTTTATAGTTTTAAATACTCAAGCGCAAACAGAAAAAGAATTGATCAGTGAAACCATTACAGCCTATTTTGAAGGAACAGCAAATGGAGAGTCAGAAAAATTAAAGAAAGCATTTCATCCTGATTTTAATTTATATGCTGTAAATAAAGACAATAGTTTAAAAACTTGGGAAGGAAAAGATTATGTAGGAAGAATAAAACCAGGGAAAAAATCAAACAGAATAGGTAAAATAATAGCTATAGATTTTGAAAATAATGTAGCTACTGCAAAAGCAGAAGTTTTAATTCCGAATAAAAGAGTTTTTACAGATTATTTTTTATTGGTAAAGTATGAAGGCTCGTGGAAAATTATACACAAAAGTTATACTTGGCGTGCTGTAGAAAAGTAAAATTAGTTTAATTATTTAATTGAATATCTGTAATTAATCATAAAGTATGGCGTCAACCTGAACTTGTCTGTGCTGAATTTAGTTCAGTATTTCAGGTTCTCATTCCAAAGGGTTTGTTTTCAGTATTATGAGATTCTGAAATAAATTCAGAATGACGTTAGAAATACAATTATGACACAAAACAGATAATCAAATTATTTAGTATAAGACTGTAAAATAAGAAAGAAGAACCCATAAAAATTAACACGCCTTTACGTTTTATTCGTAAAGGCGTGTTTAAATTATAAAACTAAAAGAATTCTATTCGGTTAACTTATACGCTTTAACTCCATTTCCGAAAAAAGTAGGCACTAAAATAACATTGTCATTAGGAATACTACCAATATCAGCAGTTTGCAAGTTTTTATTAGTAACAACATTGTATAATGATGTAGTAATACTATCTTTTATATGAAAAATTTCACCACGCCAATCGGAAACTACATAACTTCCAGATTTTGTTTTTACAACACCGTCTGCCTTACCTAAGTTAGAAGCAATGTGTTTTTTTTCTTCTTTAGTTATTTTATCAAAAGCTTTAAAAGTTCCGTCACCTAATGAGGCAACGAATAACAAATTATCTTTCACTAATAATCCGTTTGGTTTATTTAAATTGTCTTTCCACAATGTAAAATCACCATCTTCTAAGGTGTAAATTTTATTGGTATCCATGGCAGAAACATAAACTACTCCCATTTTATCTACTGTAATGTCATTTAGCATTAAAGCACCTTCTAAAACATTTCTTTTAAGTATTTTACCTGTATGAGGATCTATTTCTACTACAGCATCAATATCAGTAACATATAAAACTTCATTAAAATAAGCCATTCCTTTTGGTCCGCTTAAACCTGTAGCCCATTTTAATTTTATAATTGATCCGTCTTTATGAAGTGTAGAAATAAAACCATTGTTATCTTTTGTTCTTGGAGCATTATTTACGTTAGAAACATAAATCACATCATGTTTTTTATCATATAAACAAGACTCAGTTGTTTTGAAAATAGTATCTGTTTCCCATAATAATTCAAAAGATGGAGTTTTTGTAGTAGTTAAACCTAGTTTCGTTTGTTCGGTTGTATTGTTTTTATTCTTACAAGAAGAAAGGATACAAGTAACTACAAACAATAATGATAAGATTAATGTTCTCATAAATAATATAAATTTAGAGGTGTAAGTTAGTGGATTTATATTTAACGTTTCTTGTTTAGAGATGCTTAGGTTGAATTCATCTAATTATAGTTGCATTTTTTACATCAGTTTTAATGTGGTTTTTGAAGATGAAGTAGTGAGATTATTATGATGAAAATATATTGTTAAAACACAAAAAACTCGCGTTTTGCGAGGTTTTTGTGTTTTAAATAAAAGTAAATTATTCTTTTATTATTCTCTGAGTAGAAAAAACCTGCTGTTTTGTATTCGTTAGTCTTAAGTAATAAATATTTGGATCTAAATCGCCAATACCGAAAGTGTTACTATCTAATTTTTTTTGTTCTTTTATTAGTTTACCAGTAATGTCAAAGATTTTTAAACCATAAGAAGCACTCTCTGAATTAGAAAAAGGCAAATAAATATCACCAGAACTTGGATTTGGATATATTGTTGCATCTAATTTTTCTGATGAAAAATCATCATTAGATAATACAGATGTCGTTTCAGTAATTGTAAAAGAACCAAAAAGAATTTCTTCATCTCTAAGTGCAGCAGCATCATTTAAGCTGCGATAAATCCCCCATTTAGGGCGAATAAAATCAGCATCTGTTTTGTAAAATCCAAGGGTGTTATTGCTGTAGTTTAAAAATGTTTCTTGCGTATCAATATCTGTAATTGTAATTGCGTAAGAACCTTCTCCAGCGTGACCATAAGTTACCGTTTCTATAACTTCAACCCAATTATCTTCAAGGTCACTAATTTCAACAGTTCCACCAACATTAGATTGTGATGTGCTAGCTGCATGTCTAATATACAATTCATGACCAGATGATTTTTGATAAATAGTTAAAGTAATTAGAGGAATGCTTTCTTCAGCAGAAATACCACCAACACTTTTTAGTTGATGAATGTGCGTAAAACTTCCTGACGATTGAAAACCTGTAGGTATTTTAAAGCTCCATTTATATTCAACAGTTTCACCAATTACACCTAGTAAATAGTCAGGAGAAGAGGCGTATGTTTTAATCTCATTACGTTGCCTATCTGTAGTAGAACATTTATCTCTGTCTATATCTTCATCTACATGAATTGTAAATTTAAAAACATCTCCCATAACTGGGTCTACTACTTCTTGAATATGTCTGTTTACATCTGTACTTTCCCCATTATTAAAATCATCGTGATTTGTACATGTTCCAGAAGGAGTAATTCCTGGAGATTCAACAACATCTCCTCCATTCGGAGCTAGTTTTGCGTTAATATCTTCATAAGTATTTCCAGCACCATTGGCAGTAAGAGAAGTTACTGTTGTTGTTTGACTTTGCAAATTGCTGAAAACAAAACAAAGCAATACAATTGTAAAAATATTTTTTTTCATCTTGGGGTGTGATTTGTAAAAGCTCAAAAATAAGCTTTATAGCCTTTATAAACAAGTGTTTAGTGTAATGAAAAAATGTTTGCCTTTATAAGATTATAAAGGCAAACATTTTATATGTATTTTTTAAAAGATAGCTTTTATCCGTTCATAGAAATTAAAAACTCATCATTGTTTTTAGATGTTTTTATTCTATCGTTAATAAACGTCATCGCTTCTATAGGATTCATATCTGCTAAATACTTACGTAAAACCCACATGCGTTGTACTGTTTTTGCATCTAATAATAGATCATCACGACGCGTACTTGATTTTATTAAATCAATAGCAGGATAAATTCTACGGTTAGAAATATTACGATCTAATTGTAGTTCCATGTTACCAGTACCTTTAAATTCTTCAAAGATAACTTCATCCATTTTAGAACCTGTTTCTGTAAGTGCAGTAGCAATAATAGTTAATGAACCTCCATTTTCTATATTACGAGCTGCTCCAAAGAAACGTTTGGGTTTGTGTAATGCATTTGCATCAATACCACCAGATAATATTTTACCAGATGCAGGAGCTACAGTATTGTATGCTCTTGCTAAACGGGTAATAGAATCTAAAAGAATAACTACATCATGCCCACATTCTACTAAACGTTTTGCTTTTTCTAAAACAATATTAGCAACACGAACATGTTTGTCTGCTGGTTCATCAAAAGTAGATGCAACAACTTCACCACGAACATTTCGTTTCATATCAGTAACTTCCTCAGGACGTTCATCAATTAACAAAACAATTTGGTAAACCTCTGGATGATTGGCTGCAATTGCATTAGCAACTGATTTCAATAACATTGTTTTACCTGTTTTTGGTTGTGCTACAATCATACCACGTTGTCCCTTACCAATTGGCGAGAACAAATCTATAATTCTTGTAGAAAGAGAACTTCCTCTTTCTGCTAAATTGAATTTTTCTTGAGCAAATAAAGGTGTTAAGTGTTCAAAAGAAACACGATCACGTACAATATTTGGGTTCAATCCATTTATTTTTGATACACGGATTAAAGGAAAATACTTTTCACCTTCTTTTGGTGGGCGTACATTACCTAAAACGGTGTCACCAGTTTTTAAACCAAATAATTTTATTTGAGATTGAGATACGTAAATATCATCAGGTGATGATAAATAGTTGTAATCAGAAGAACGTAAGAAACCATAACCATCTGGCATCATTTCTAATACTCCTTCACTTTCTATAATTCCATCAAACTCAAAATCAGGATCACGGTAGCGGTTTCCGCTTTTATGATGCTTATTGTTTTGGTTGTTCTGGTTTTTTTGATTTTTATTATTCCTGTTCTGTTGATTTTGCTGTGGTCTAGGTTTGTTTTGTTGCGGTTTTTTATCCTCAACAACCTCTCTTTTCTTAGGAGCTTCTTTCTTTTGTGAAACCTCTCTTTTTTTAGGAGCTTTATTTACAAGCGTTTCAGTAGGTTTAACCTCTTTTTTAGGAGTCTCAGCAACAACAGTTTCTTTAACTTCTTGTTTGATTTCAGGAATCTTAGCTGGCTCTAAAGGTTTTACAACAGGAGCTTCTTGCTTTGCAGCAGGTTTTGCAACTCTCTTTCTTTTAGGTTTCTCTTTAATAGGTTCCGGAGCTACCTTTGTAGGGTTTTCTGCCTGAACATCTATTATTTTGTAAACTAAATCAAGTTTTTTAAGCTGACTGGTTTTAGTTAATCCAATCTTTTTTGCAATCTCTTGTAACTCTACTAGTTTTTTTGTTTTTAAATCCGATATTTCGAACATTATATCAATATAAATTAAATTAGAAAAATCTTTAAGGAGATGTAAAGATTTTTTTTGAATTGTTAAGTTTTGTATGTTTTGTATTTAAATTAATGTATTTGTAGGATACATTAAATACTTATTTGTGCGGTTATTAGTTCAGCAAATATATAATAAAAAATTAATAATCAAAATTTCTTTTTATCAAAAAGAGTGTTACATTTGCTCACCAATAAAAAAAGAATGATTCAAAGAGTACAATCTATATATTTATTATTAACCAGTATTATTTCTGGTGGATTGACATTTTTTGTAAGTATTTGGGCTACTATTAAAGGTAACGTATATATTACGGACTTGTTTTCTACAACTTCAATGACAGAGAAATTAATACCTGTACTTTTTTTCTTATCAGCTTTATTAGCTGCAATAACTATTTTTTTATTTAAAAATCGTCAATTACAATTTGTAATGGGACGTTTAAACATTTTGACAAACCTTATTTTATTAGGACTATTGTTATATGTATCACTAAACCTACCTGGAGAAGCGTCAGTTTCTGAGAAGGGTATTGGGATGTTCTTTCCTATTATTACCATTTTGCTATTAGTTTTGGCTAATAAAGCAATAAAAAAGGATGAAGATCTTGTAAAATCAGTAGATAGATTACGATAATTCCTAACATCTTAGTATATTTAGTGCGAAAAAAACCGAGAGTAATCTCGGTTTTTTAATACCTGTTAATTTCTTATATTTAAGTAAGTTATGAATTCTGTCTAAGGGAAAACCCTTAGACGATTTCTAAGGGTATTCCCTTAGGTAGCAAGGGTAAACCCTGAGTGTAAATTCAGGGTATTTGTAATTTGTGAGTAAAGAACTAACCACCTAAATTTGTAGTGTAAGTAATGAATAACAAAATAAAAGTTCACGTAGCGGATGACCACAAGATTTTAATTGATGGTGTAACAACGTTACTAAATACAGAAGAAAGTATTGAGGTAGAAGGCTATTCTTTAACTGGTAAACAGGTTTTAGATTGGTACCAAAAAGGAAAAGCAGATATTCTAATTCTCGATATAAACATGCCTGAATTAGATGGTATAGAAGTTTTAAAAGTGTTTCAAAAAAGAAATATAAAACAAAAAACAATTATACTCTCTGGTTTAAGTGATCCAAAAATAGTACAAGAGATGATTACTTTAGGAGCTGTTGGATTTATAGAAAAAAGTTCTGCAAATGAACATATCATAGATGCAGTAAAAGCAGTACATAAAGGCAAGAAGTATTATAGTGACGAAATAAAAGATAGTTTGTTTGAATTGTTTGTAAATGATGTAAAAACAGATGAAGCTATTAAAAATGTTGCAGTTGAACCTCTAACCGAAAGGGAAATAGAGATTTTGAAATTAATTACACAGGAATTCAGTACATCAGAAATAGCTAAAAAGTTAGATTTAGGTGTAAAAACAATAGAAACACATAGAAGAAATCTATATAAGAAACTAAGAGTTAAAAATGTGGTAGGTTTGGCAATGTACGCTGTTAAAAATAATATAGTTTAAAGAACCCTTCAAACTAATTTATTATATATCAGTCCCCCGTATAGTAATGTCTTTAGAATTATGTTATAAAGCGTGCATTGTCAAAAATTACATCCCCCTTCTTACTAAAGAACAAACAACAAAACAATACATTAAAACAATACTCAATGAAACAAATAACCCCCTTATTTTTGTTAGTTGTGCTTTTTTTTGCGTCATGCATATCAGAAGAAACTATACAACCAGAAGAAACTAGTTTAAAATCGTACAAAGTTACTAAAGATAGTCAAGGTAGGTATACTATTGATTATGAGGTAGAAGAAAATACAGCAACTACATTTGTTAAAAATGAAGAAAATAATTTTAACGAAATATATTTATACGAAGGTAACGCTACAGATAAAACCAGTGAAAAGAAATCATTATCAATAGAAAATAGTATATTGAAACTCGGTTTATATGAAGATGGAGAGCAAAGCAAGTCTATTATTATAGAAGATGATAATATAGTATTGGCAAAAGGACAAGAATCTGATGAGTTTTTAGATAGCTATAGTATACAAAGTTTAGAAGATGGTGTTTACCAATTAGATTTTGAAGTAAAAGAAGGTATTGCTGTTTGGGCAGAATACAATGAAGAAGACGATGCTTATGAAATTCATTTAAAAGAAGGAACATCTAATGAATTAGAATTTTCTAAAACATATGTAAAAACCTCTGAAAGGTTAAAAATTAATTTTGTGAATCATATTGATTTGAATTCTGCAAAAAGTGAAAGTACTAATTCTATAATGGCTTCATCTAAAAAACCAAGGGTTGTAATTGTATCATAAATGCATAGATTATTTGAAAAATCAAGATAAATATTTAAAAATATATTTAGTCCCCCTTTTAATTGTATTTTTATTTTCAAAAATGAAAGCTGAATCATATGGTTCAGCTTTTTCTGATGATTATAATTTAACTTATAACTTTCTTCAAATAAAAGATACTTCTGAAAAAAATTATAGAAAAGCAAAAAAATTATTTGAGATGGGGAATTATAGTGAATCATTAAAAGTTTCATATTTATTATTAGAAAGTAAGGATATTTCTGTTTTAATGAAAGCTAATTTTTTAATTGGTAAAATTTTTGAAAAAAATAATAATATTAATCAAGCTTTACAGTATTTTAAGAATTCTCTAATTTTTTTTAATAAAATTAGAAGAACTAATGATGAAAGAAAATTAAATAATTCTAAACTTGATGCTATAGAAGCAAAGAATTTATTGAAGTTGGGAGCTTTATTTTTAAAACAGAAAAGAAAAGATAGCTCTTTATTTTATTTGAATAAATTAATTAATCTAAGTTCGTTTCATGAAGAAGTTTTTTATTCTAAAGGGAAAGGTTATATTAATTTATCGGGAATAGAGTTTGGTAATGGGGATTTTAAAAAGGCAAAATTATATGTTGAACAAGCTATTGGATTGTTAAATAAAGTTAATGATAAGACAGAACTTTCAATAGCTTACTTGAGCCTTGCAAATATTTACGAAGTAACAACAGAGAGGGAAATGGCTTTAAAAACTTACTTTAAAGCATTAGAATATATAGAGAATGATAATAACGTTAAGTCTTTAGAATATAAAGAGGATTTATACTATAATATAGCTTGGACAATGTATAATTTAAAAGATTATAAAGCTTACGATTATTTGGAACGATCATATAATATCAAAGACAGTTTAATTAATGTAGGGTTAAAAAAAGAATTAAAAAAAATAGAACGTACTCATAGTATAGATTTAATACGAAAGGAAGAAGAAAATAAAAGAGAAAAATTAGTAAAAAACAATTGGTTTATAGGTATTAGCGGTGCGTTAGTGTCTTTATTGTTTTTATACTTGGCAAACCTAAATAAACTAAAACAAAGAAGTTTAAGTTTACAACTTTCACAAAAAGAATTAGAACAGAATAAAAAATTAGAAAAATTAAAGTCAGATTCTCAGGCTAAAATTATTAACGCTACTATAGATGGTAAAGAAACAGAACGTAAAATAATAGCGGAAACCTTACATGATAATGTAAGTGCATTATTATCGTCTGCTAGGATGCATTTGCAAGCAACTCAAAAGCAAATTAAAGAAGGGAAATTACCTATAGAATTAGAGAAAACCCAACAAATAATTTTAGAAGCGTCAACTATTGTTAGAGATTTATCGCATAATTTAGTGTCTTCTGTATTATTAAAATTCGGGTTGGAATATGCTATAAAAGATACCGCTAAAAAGTTTTCTAACTCCACTATAAAAATTCATACTGCAATAACAGATGTTACTCGATATGACCAAGAGTTTGAGATTAAAATTTATAACATAACTCAAGAGTTTATTAATAATATACTTAAACACAGTAAAGCTACGAGTGCATATGTAGTTATGGAAGAAGAAAACGATTACCTTTTAATAATAGTAAAAGATAACGGTTGTGGTTTTCAGATAGAAAAAGAAGATGATAATGGTATTGGCTTAAATCAAATAGAAGCAAGAATTGGTGCAATGGGAGGTGTTTTTTCTATAGAATCTAAAGAAGGAGAAGGAACTAAAATAATGGTAAATATACCAGTAGTTCCCAAACAAAAACCAGAAATTACGCTCGCTTAGCAAGTTCTATAACTTCCATGTTTTTTATAGTTGCAGCTTCTAATTCAAAACGTACCATTGTTCTTACTTTATGAAATCCGTGTTTGCCAGCTGCACCAGGATTTACATGCAAAATATTTAATTTTTTATCAAACTGAACTTTTAAAATATGTGAATGTCCACAGATAAATAATTTTGGCGGGTTTTTAGCTAAACCTTCTCTAACACGTTGGTTGTATTTATTTGGGTAACCACCAATATGCGTCATCCACACGGTAACACCTTCAAGAGTAAACTTAAGATCTAAAGGAAATTCTGCACGAGCAGTTGCATCGTCTATATTACCATAAACAGCTCGTAAAGGTTTTAGGTTTTTAATAGTATCTGTAACTGTTAATTGACCAATATCGCCAGCATGCCAAACTTCATCGGCTTGTTTTACAAACTTTAAAATTTGGTCATCAATATAACTATGTGTATCGGATAAAAGTAAGATTTTCTTCACCAAGCGAATGTACAAAGAACAAAATAAAATCCGTAGTTTAGCTATCTGTAAAAAAGCATTTTTTTGAGGTATTTTTTAGAACTTTCATACAACGGAAAAAAATATTTTGGTTGGCAAATACAACCTGATGTAGTTTCTGTACAAGAAAAAATAAACAAAGGATTAAGTACAATATTGCGTGAAGATATTGTTATAGTGGGCGCAGGAAGAACTGATGCAGGAGTTCATGCATCTCAAATGTACGCGCATTTTGATTCGCTAAAAACGCTACCCAATAATCTAGCATACAAGTTAAATTCAATTTTACCTGATGATATTGTTATTCATAAAATTGTTGAAGTAGCAGCGGATGCACATGCAAGATTTGATGCTATTGATAGAAGTTATGAATATAGAATTTGGTTAGGTAGAAATCCGTTTTTATTAGATACTACCTGGCAATTGTATCAAAATAATTTGGCGATAGATACCATGAATGAAGCCACTAAAATTTTATTTGAATACGAAGATTTTGAATGTTTTTCTAAAGTGAAAACACAAGTGAATACATTTAATTGTAAAATTACTGGAGCCAAATGGGTTTTAAAAGGAAGTGAATTAACATTTCATGTATCTGCAAATAGGTTTTTAAGAAACATGGTAAGAGCTATTGTAGGCACGCTTATAGAAGTTGGTTTGGGTAAAATTACATTAGATGATTTTAGAAAAATTATAGAAAGCAAAAACAGAAGTAATGCAGGAGTTTCTGTACCTGCAAAAGGCTTATTTTTAACTAAAGTTACATACGATTATATAAATTTTGAACAAAAATAAAACAGGTAACGCATTTGATATAAAGATTTTTGTAAGACTAATGAGTTTTGCAAAGAAATATCGTTTAAAATTTTGGGTAGCTTCATTGTCTACAATATTACTAGCACTATTTTCTGTAGCAAGTCCGGTAGTTTTAATGGAAGCTATAGACGATTTTACTGTACAAAAAGATCTTACAAGGTTGTTGTATTATACGATTGCTATGTTGGTATTGTTACTAATACAAGTCTTGCTACAATTTTCATTTATTTACTATGCAAATTGGGTAGGACAAAATATTATTAAAGATATCCGAGCAGCAATTTTTAGAAATATATTGCAATTTAAAATGCATTATTTCGATAATACTTCTGTAGGGAAATTGGTTACAAGAGTTGTTTCAGATATTGAAACAATAGCAAATTTTTTCTCTCAAGGTGTATTTACTATTATTAGTGATATTTTAAAAATGTTAGTAGTAATAGTGGTAATGCTATTTGTAAATTGGAAACTAGCATTAATAGCTTTTGTAGTGATGCCTATTTTAATTTATGCAACTAAAGTGTTTCAAATAGCTATAAAAGCTACCTTTCAAGAGGTTAGAAACCAGGTAGCTAATTTAAATGGATTTGTACAAGAGCGCGTAACAGGAATGAAAATAGTACAGTTATTTAATCGTGAAAAAATTGAATATGATAATTTTGTGGCCATTAATGAAAAGCATAAAAAAGCACATGTAAAAACGGTTTGGTATTATTCTATCTTTTTTCCTATTACAGAGATTCTTTCTTCTATAGCCATTGGTTTAATCGTTTGGTATGGTGGATTGCAAGCTTTAGGAAGTGATGCAATAACAATAGCATCTATTATAGGTTTTATACAAATGACACAAATGTTATTTCGTCCGTTACGACAAATAGCAGATAAGTTTAACCAATTACAAATGGGTATTGTGGCAGGTGAGCGTGTTTTTGCTGTTATGGATACAGAAAGTGTTATTGATAAATCAGGAACAGCTAATGCTGATGCAATTCAAGGAAATATTAGTTTTAAAAAGGTAAGGTTCAGTTATGTTGAAGGAGAAGAAGTGCTAAAAGGTGTTTCTTTTGATGTTAGAAAAGGAGAAACAGTTGCTATAGTTGGTGCAACAGGAGCAGGGAAGTCTACTATTATAAATCTAATAAGTCGCTTTTACGAAATAAATGGTGGAGAAATATTAATAGACGATAAGTCTGTAAAAGAGTACAAATTATCTTCATTAAGAGCTAAAGTAGCTGTGGTGTTACAAGATGTATTTTTATTTTCTGATAGCATTTATAACAATATAACATTAAAAGATGAGAGCATAACTCTAGAGGAAGTAAAGATTGCAGCTAAAAAAATTGGAATACATGATTTTATAATGACACTGCCAAATGGCTATTATTATAATGTAAAAGAAAGAGGAGCCATGTTATCTTCAGGTCAACGACAATTAATAGCTTTCTTAAGAGCCTATGTTAGTAAGCCAAGTATTTTAATTTTAGATGAAGCTACATCTTCCGTAGATAGTTATTCAGAACAAATGATTCAGCATGCTATTGATGAAATAACAAAAGAAAGAACTTCCATAGTTATAGCGCATCGATTAGATACTATTAAAAAAGCCAATATAATTATTGTAATGGACAAAGGAATAATCGTTGAAAAAGGGAGTCATAAAGAATTGTTAAAGAAAAAAGATGGCTATTATAGGAATCTTTATGATAAACAGTTTAAAAAAGAAGCATTGTAGTATAATAAGTTTCTAAATATTTGGTTAGTATAGCTAAAGTATTATTTTTGTAATAATCGAAACAAAAAAATCATAAAACAATGAAAAAAGTAATTTTATCTGCATTAGTTGTAGGGTCATTATTGGCTACATCATGTAAAGAAGCAAAAGAAGCAGGAAAAGATTTAAAAGAAACTACTAAAACTGTAGCAAAAGAAGGAGCAAAAGTTGTAAAAGAGGGAGCTGAAGCTGTTGCTGATGGAGTAAAAGAAGGAGCAGAAGCTGTTGCTGACGGAGCTAAAGATTTAGCTGCAAAAGCTACTGAAACTGTAACATCTGCAGTAGAAGGAGTAACTATTCCTGAATTTGAAGACCCTAAAGTAGGAGAGCACTTAAAGTCTTATTCTGAGTATGCAAAAGATTATATTGCTGCAGGAGCAGATGCATATAAAGATGTTGCAATAGTTAAAAAAGGAGCAGAATTAGCTACACAAGGAGCTGAAATTGTAAAAGGTTTAGATGCAACTGCAAAAGCTAAATATGATGGAGTAATTACAGCTTTAAAAGCTAAAATGGCACCAGCTAAATAATTTTAGGTTTTATATAATATTAAAAAGCACTCATTTGAGTGCTTTTTTTATTATATGTTATTTTAATCGCAGGGCGATAGATAGCCAAGGGTTTAATTCCCCGATGCTTTCATCGAAAAGTAAAAAAGGATAATTCTTTAAAATGCTCCGAGGTTATTTACTGTTTTTATTACTCTTCTAAATGTTTTTGAAGCTTAAGAATAAGTTCTTCAACATCTTTAAACAAAACAAACTCACCATCTTTAATATAAGAAATTTCACCAGTTTCTTCAGAAACTAATAAACAAACGGCGTCTGTTTTTTCAGTAACACCAATAGCTGCTCTATGGCGAAGTCCAAAACGAGCAGGAATTTTTGTGTTGTCTGAAACAGGTAAAATAACACGTGTAGCTACAACATAATTATCACGAACGATAGTTGCTCCATCATGTAGCGGACTATTTTTATAAAAAATACTTTCTATAATTGCTCCATTGATTAAAGCATTCATTTTATCGCCAGAATTAACTAAGAAATCTAATTTATTGGTACGTTCAATAACCAATAAAACACCAGTTTTAGATTTAGACAAACGGTTTAAAGTGTTAACAATAGTTTCTACGTCAGTTTCTGTATTAATTTCTGATTGTAAAAATTTTATTTGTGTTAAAAACCCTTTTTTGGTTGAAAAATTAGTGGTTCCTATCATTAATAAGAACTTTCTTATTTCTTGCTGGAATACAATAATTAAAGCAATTACACCACCAGAAAGTAAATAACCAAGTATTCCACTAAGCATTTCCATGTGTAATGCTTGTGTTATTTTCCAGATTAAAAAAATAAATGTAATACCAATAACAATATTAATTGCTACGGTTCCTTTAAGAAGTTTGTAAATATAGTAGAGTAAAACAGCAACAAGTATGATGTCTAATAAATCAAGAAACGAAAAGTCTATAAAATCTAAGTTCATTAATACTATTGCTGTTTTGTGTAAAAGTACTACTATTTATAATTCATATCAAAACGAAATAATTATTAGTTTGTTATTTCCGCATCTGATACTAATAAAGGATATTTTTCCCGTATTAATTTAATCTTTTCAAAAATAGATTCTTTGTTTTTAGTCTCTTTTTTAAATTGACCTAAAAGCTCATTGTAAGAAGTGCTATAAAGTTCTTTAGATAAACGATTGCGTAATGTTGCGTAAGCTTCATTTATGTTATCTAAAACGTTTATGTAAGTCTCGTAAGTAGCTTGCCTGTCTGAACTAATATAAACTACTGCTTTTTTGGGATGATCAGATGAAGTAGGATCTTTTTTTCCTTGACACCAATTACATGGTTTTTTATCAAGGTCAAAACCAGCTCCATTATCAATAAAATTTAAAGCAATTTTTTTTAGGTTACTAATATCAATAACTTCATCTTCTACATAAATTTCATTGTTCTTATTAATGTTTACTTCCAAAATATTCCTTGCATGAACATCAATAATTTGAGGTTCTTTTTGCTTTTCGGGTATTTTTCTTAAAATACCACTATCAACATCCATGGTAGTGGTTACTAAAAAGAAGATTAATAATAAAAATGCGATGTCTGCCATTGAGCCGGCATTAATTTCTGGTAATGATCTTTTACTCATAATTAAATAGTTTTAAATAGTTAATAATTAGAGTTTGGTTTTTTCTAGCTGATTTTAACAGAAATTAACAAAAAGAGTGCCAGAAAATTGATTTCCAGCACTCTTTATTTAAGTTTTTTTAATTGATTTTAAAAAGATCCTTTTTTTTCTACAGAATATCCGTGTCTTTTTTTCCAACTCCAATTATAAACAGAAAGGTTTTTAACAGCTTTCATTTCTGCATCATTATAAGAAGAAGCACTTGCGCCTAGACCATAAGAAGTTTTATAAGAATTGTCGTAAATTTTGTATCTAGATTTTACAACAACATAATACCCACTAGAAATATTATGACCGCAACAAGAATTACCATCTTGTGTAGAAACTTTTTGATGTCCTTTATTAGTTAGGTGTTTTTTTGCTTTCATTTTACAATCCCAAGCAGAACCAGATCCCCAATTTATTCGCCACTCTATAGCTGAATTATTACTGTTTTTGGCTACAGCGATACCTATTTGAGCTATTGTTTTGTTACTGGTAAATACTCCAAAAAATAAAAATAGAATTAATAAGTTTTTCATTGTGTGATAGATTAAGGTTAATAATTCAATATTACCAAAAGGATTATCACACTTGAATACCCGTTTTTAGGTATTTTAAAGTAAACGATTGTTGAATTAAGAAATTTGATTAACAATTTTAACGGCTTCAACAGCTTCTTTTACGTCGTGTACACGTAAAATATTTGCACCATTTAAAAGCGCAATTGTATTTGCACTTGTAGTGGCATTTAAAGCTTCGGCAGCAGTAATATCTAATGTTTTATATAACATTGATTTTCTTGAAATTCCTGCTAAAATTGGAGTATCTAAATTTTTAAATAAGGATAGGTTTTTTAAAATTTCAAAATTATGCGCTATGGTTTTGCCAAAGCCAAATCCAACATCAATAATAACATCGTTTAATTTTAATTGATGTAGTTTAAAAATTTGCTCAGCTAAAAATGAAATTATATCAGTTGTAACGTTTTTATAAATGGGATTTTGCTGCATGTTTTGTGGAGTTCCTTGCATGTGCATCAAAATATACGGAACTTGAAGTTTGGCAACAGTTGCAAACATGTTTTCATCCATCGTTCCGCCAGAAATATCATTAATCAATGCAGCTCCTGAATGTATAGTTTCGTTAGCAACTTTACTTCTAAAAGTATCAACAGAAATAATAATCTCTGGAAAATGTTTAACTAAAAGATGAATAACAGGTAATATTTTATTTAATTCTTCATCTTCCGAAATATGTTTTGCACCTGGGCGAGAAGAATAGGCGCCAACATCTATAAAAGTAGCACCAGCATTTAACATTTTTTCTGTTTGAAGTAAAATGTCTTTTTCGTTTTTATATTTTCCTCCATCAAAAAAAGAATCAGGAGTAATATTTAAAATCCCCATAACTTTTGGAGTAGAAAAATCAATAAGTTTACCTCGGCAATTTATCGTCATCATTTTGTAACCACTTTACTAATTATAGATGTTTCTTTAGGTGCTTTGTATTTGCTCAATTGTTCCATTAAACCAGTAATAGTAGTATCAACAAAAAGCATGTCTCTGTTTTTTTGTTTTAAAAGTCCTTCTTTAACCATAACATCTAACTGTTGTAGTGTTGCATCAAAAAAACCATTTACATTTAATAAAGCTACAGGTTTCTTTTCTATATATAATTGTTGAAGTGTAAGAGCTTCAAAAAGTTCATCTAAAGTACCAAATCCACCAGGTAATGTAATATAAGCGTCCGTCATTTTACTCATGATAAACTTGCGTTCACTCATGGTTTTTGTAATAATAGTTTCTGTAATATTCGGATGTAAAACTTCTTCTTTACATAATAACTCTGGAATTATTCCAATTACTTTTCCGTTTTTTTCTAAAACAGTATCGGCAATAGTTCCCATTAAACCTAGTTTTCCAGCGCCATAAATTAAACTGATATCGTTTTCTACAAAGTGATTTCCAAGCGAAATAGCAGTGTTTTTATAAACAGAATTAAATCCTGAACTAGATCCGCAAAAAACAACTACTTTTTGTATATTCATACCAATTATTAATTTTTTTGGTAAAAATAAAAGAAAACTATTTCGTTTTAGTATTTTTACGTGATTTTCTTATCAAAAAACAATAATGCAAAACACCTCAAAACAGTACGACATTGTAATAAATGAATGTCGTAGTTTATTTATAAAAAAAATGAGTGATTACGGAAGCGCATGGAGGATTTTACGTCTACCATCGTTAACCGACCAAATATTTATTAAAGCACAACGTATACGTCAGTTACAAGAAAATACAGTTCGCAAGGTAGATGAAGGAGAAAAATCTGAATTTATAGGAATCATTAATTACTCTGTAATGGCTTTAATTCAATTAGAATTAGGTGTTGTAGAGCAACCAGATTTAAATACAAAAGAAGCGTCTGATTTATACGATAAACATATAAAAATAACCAAAGAGTTAATGGAAAATAAAAATCACGATTATGGAGAAGCATGGCGTGATATGCGTATTTCCTCATTAACAGATTTGATTTTACAAAAATTATTACGCGTAAAACAAATAGAAGATAATCAAGGTAAAACATTAGTTTCTGAAGGAATTGATGCTAATTATCAAGATATGATCAACTATGCTGTTTTTGCAATGATTCATTTTTCTGAAAAATAAAAACAATAAAAAATCCTCACATTATGCTAAAAATTCTTACTCACATTTCAAGATTTCTAATCGGAATACTATTTATTTATTCTGGATTTGTAAAATTAGTAGACCCAATGGGATCTGCATTTAAGTTTCAAGAATATTTTAGCGAAAGTGTTTTAAATATGGAGTTTTTAATTCCATTAGCGTTACCGTTTTCTATTTTACTTGTAGTAGCTGAATTGGTATTAGGTATAATGTTAATAGTAGGTTATATGCCAAAATTAACCGTTTGGAGTATTTTTGGATTAACACTTATCTTTTTATTCTTAACATGGTATTCGTATACGTATAATAAAGTTACTGATTGTGGATGTTTTGGAGATGCTATTAAAATCTCACCAAAAGCTACCTTTTATAAGAATGTAATTTTTATGGGGCTTATAGTTATTCTTATTCTAGGATTACAATATATAAAACCACTAATATCTAATAAAGTAGCTAGTTTATCTACGTTTGTATCGTTGTTCCTATCATTAATAGTAGTGTATCATGTATTAAATCATTTACCAATTATTGATTTTAGAGCTTATGCAATAGGTACAGATATTGCTGATGGAATGGCTTATAAAGATGATGGAGAAGTACCTCCAATTCATGATTTTATGATTGAAACTGATGATGGAGATAAGTTAGAAGAAATGTTAGGGAAAGAAAAAGCAATGTTAATTTCATTATACAATTTCGAAAAAATGGAAAGAGAAGGTTTACCTGCTGTTTCTGAAGCAGCTGCGAAAGCAAAAGCAGCTGGGTATGAAATTTATGTTTTAACAGCATCTTATATAGAAGATTTAGAAGCAAGCCAAAAAGAATTTGGATTACCTTATGTTTTTGGTTTTTGTGATGAAACTGCATTAAAAACTGCAATAAGAGCTAATCCAGGAATTATACTCGTTAAAAAAGGAATTATAACTGGTAAATATAATTGGACAGACGCAGAGGATGTTGAATTATAAGATACATTAAAAAAGATAACGCATAAATATCGTAATTGATGTTTGTGCGTTATCTTTTTATTACAGGATTTCTTATCCTAAAAATATATTTAAGAGCAACTTAAAATTAAAAATGAAGCAAATACTATTGGTTTTTATTGGAGGCGGATTTGGAAGTGTTTTACGTTTTGTTTTAGGTAAAGTGCTTAATAATTCTCAAAGTCAGTTTCCATTAGGTACTTTTATTGCAAATGTTTTAGGATGCTTACTTATTGGTTTTATACTAGGCTTAGCTGCAAGAAATAATACATTAACACAAAATCATACTCTCATATTAGCTACAGGTTTTTGTGGTGGATTTACTACATTTTCAACCTTTGCTTACGAAAATCATTTATTCTTAAAATCTGGAGATTTTAGCAGTTTTGCTATCTATATTATTACCAGCTTTATTGTTGGTTTTCTGGCTGTTTTTGGAGGTATGTTTTTAACAAAATTTATATAAAAAATGAGTGAATTTACAACGTATCAGCAAGAAGAAAATTATAGTATCATTACCATAAAAAATGGAAAAGCAAATGCTATTTCTCATGAAGTAATTGATGAAATAAATGCATCTTTAGATACAGCTGAAAAAGCACAAAAAGTAGTAATTCTAACAGGTCAAGAAGGCATTTTTTCTGCAGGATATGATTTAAAGGTAATGACAGCGTCAGCTGAATCAGCAAAAGAATTGGTAACTAAAGGTTCTACACTATCATTACGCATGTTGTCTTTTCCAATGCCAATTATAATTGCTTCAAGTGGTCATTCTATTGCAAAAGGAGCATTTTTATTACTTTCTGCAGATTATAGATTAGGAACAGAAGGAGATTTTAAAATTGGTTTAAATGAAGTAATGATTGGTATGACAATGCACAATGCTGGTATTGAAATAGCCAAAGGTCGCTTAGCTCCTGTATATTTTGAAAGAAGTGTAAATAATTCTGAAATATATACTCCTAATGATGCTATAACTGCTGGTTTTTTAGATAAAGTTGTTCCAGCAACACATTTATTACCAACAGCCGTTAAGATTGCAGAAATGTTTAGCAAGCTTAATAAAAAAGCGCATGCAGCAACAAAACTTAAATTACGTGGACCTTATTTAGATAAAATTAAAAAGGCAATAGCGTTAGATATAGAAGAGGAAATTACAATTAATTCGTAGTTTTTTATGCTTTATAAACTGTATTAAAAATAGAATCCCAACTTTTTAAAGTTGGGATTTTATTTTTATTTAAGAGAAGTTTTATCCACGACAACCTCTAATTACGCCAAACAAGTAATCATCAGCAGCTTCGTTATATTCATCACCACATTCGCTATCAAAAGGATCAGAACTACCACCATTTACACGTCCGCATCTATCATGATCTAAACAATCTTTTGTCCAAGCACTTGCCCAAGAAAAGAAAGAACCACATCCAGAACCACAACGACCAATACAATCACTTCCATTTACCAAAATAGACTCACTAACATTACCGCTATCATCATCATATTCAGCAGTTACATAAGTATTCTTTTTAATACAAGAAATTCCTTCGTCACTACTTTTTAAAGCAAAATCTGGATTTACTACAGATTTTATACTTCTTTTAGCATATGGATATCCACTTGGAGATTTAGCCCAATACTCTAATAAACGTAATAAAGTAAATTCAGCCATAGTGAAATCGTTAAATATTTCATCATGAAATAAATAACTAGAGATTTTTTTACCTAAATTTAGTAGAATTTCTTTTTGATCAAGAGTTAAAACAGCGTTTTTTCCGTCTAATTCTATTGATTGTGTATCATATTCAATAGTCGCTTCTAAAATAACATCATCTATTTTTACAGTAGCTAAATATTTTAAATTATTAACAGCAGTAACCACATAAATCAAATCATGATTATTAATAGATGTTTTACCAGAGAATTCATTTTCTTGTTGAGTTTCTAAACCAATAGGTTCAGCATTAGCATTGGTGTTTTCATTAGAACACCCAATTAAAAAAACACTTAAAAGTGTTCCTAAAGTCAATAGTTTTAAAGTTTTTTTCATTTTAATAAAATTTAATAGTTTTTATAAAACTAATTTTATAGTATAACTATAAAGCAATGCTTATATTAATAAACAATTAATTTTAGTTAGAAATGAAATGGGTTAAATAATTGGTTTTTAGTTATTTTGATTGTTTTTGTGATTATGAGAAAAGTAAAAAAATAAGGAAACAATAACAATGAGTTTAAGTTTTGTTAAGGTGTGTTTTTAAAACAAGAAGGAATTATAAACTACATTTTCTGTCTTTTTAAAAATCGTTCAGGATACTCTTGATTTACTTTTTGATTAATTTTTAAATAATTGAAAATCATTTGAACTGCTTCTTTTGCAGTTTCACTGGTAAGTTCTAAAGTAGGTGTTTTTATATACGGATAAGAACTTGCAACTGCTTCACCACATAAAAAAACATTAGGAATGTTGGTGTTAATAGTTAAAGGCAGTGTTTCTGGTGAAGAAGTGTAAATAGGTGCATATAGTTTCCAAGAAAAACCATCTGAATTTGTTTTACTGTATAAAGAGAATTTATCCTTTTTTGTTTCATTGGTATAAGACAAGCAATCGCTAAAAATAAATTTTGAAGTTAAATCAGAAATTAAATGATCATCAACACCAATCTGTTTTAATATTTCAGAAGAAGCTTCTTCAGAATTACATTCAAAAAATGTTTTATTATTAATCCCTTTGTAGTCTAATCGGCTAGTAACAATTTCTAAAAAATAATTTGTTTCTTCTGGAAAATTGATGTCATTGCTCCAAAATCCGCCTTTATTATTTTTTGCCCAAATAACATAAACAATAGCCCAATTAGAATCCATAACGGCAGTTACAGTTTTGTAGTTCGTTTGTTGAAGTGCTTTTGGAATATGTTTTAAAGGAAGAATACCACCAATGGACCATTCGTTTTGTAAAGGCATATTTTTTCTACCAAAACCTAATTGTTCAATTACTTTATTATTTAGCGCTAAAATATGTGCATCTGCAATAATTTTTTCATTAGTATTCGTTAGAGCAATCGGGTTATCTTTGTTTGAAACATCAAAAGAAGTTACTGTTGTATTGGTATGAAAATACACGCCTCTTTTTTTTAATTCTTCTAAAAAAGGAGGTAATAAACGATCCCCTAAAGGTCCGTCAATTACCCAACTTTTATGATTTTTATACGTGTTTTTTGTAAGATGATGAGATCTGTAAACGCCAACAAACATTTTAGACATTAAATCTAAGCTCATAGTTGCTGTAGAAGTTGGTCTTGCAGCTACCGTAATACCCAAATATGTAAATAAAAAATCTTTTGCTTTTTTAGATAATTTATACGCTTTTAAATATGTTTCTACAGTAAGTTTTTCTTCTTCCAGTTGCTGGATTTTATTTTCGTTAAGTTCTCTGAATTTTTTAATAGCCAGGTAAACCAAGTAGATATCGTAAAAACGTAATTCAAAAGTCAATAAAGCAGCTTTTAATAATTGAAAATTTCCTGAGAAACTCTTATCTATTTTTCTATTGATTAAATGTTTTTTGTTTTTTTCTGATGAATAAAAATTAAAGAATTCAACAGGAGACCATCTGTCTAAAAGTGTTTTGTTTTTTTCTGTAGGAATTCTACTACAAACATCTGCAAAAGCAGGATAATATTCTGAAATTAATCGAATAGCATGTGTAGAAATTTTCTCTTCATTTACAGAACCTAAAATTTTTCCACCAAGTGTATTACTCGCTTCGTAAATATGAATTTCACATTTATTAGATTCACTAAGTTCTAAAGCAGCAGTTAATCCAGACCATCCGCCACCCCAAATACATACTTTTTTTTTCATAACTGTAGTTTTAAACTAGTTTTAGTGTAATTAAAATATGGCTGTAATATTTGATATAAAAAAATCACTATTGTTAAAAATAGTGATTAATATTTTATGGATGTAGTTTTTCTTTAAATAAGACTTGATATGGAATACGCTTATTACTTTTCATATTTCATAACACCAGCTTCAATAGCAATATCTACAAAGTTATTTCTTGGGGTTATTGGGCAAGAATATCTGTCGCTGTATGCACAATACGGATTATAAGCTTTATTAAAATCAATTGTAATTGTTCCGTTTTCTTGTTCTTCTGTAGTTAAAACATCAACAAAACGACCTCCACCATAAGAAGTTTTTCCATTTGTTTTGTCTAAAAAAGGTAAGAACAAATTGTCTTTATATTTTGGATTAGGGTTTTCACTTTTATAAATATCAAGCTTTAAATCTTTTCCATCAATAGTAAAAGAAACCTCACCATATTTTTTATAAACGGCAATTCTTTTGGTAGTTGTAGGAAAATTAAAAACAGGCGCATCTGGTGTTTTTGTTAAGGTAGCTACAACTTTGAATTTTTCATCTATCGGAAAAAAATCTAATCCTTTAAATTTTCGCAATCCTTTTTTAGTTAAAGGAGATTTTGTTACGTCTTTAAAATCGGCATTCATTTCTTTTTGAAAAGCAGATTTACCCGTTAACGATCTTTTTTCTTGAGCATTACAAGAGAATAATAAAAAAACAAATACTAAAGGTAAAATATATTTCATGTTAATTATTTGGATTAAAACCAGTATTAGGATTAAAACCAGTATTGGTTGGTGTAAAATTATTCTGAAGTAATTTACTAGACAAATTTTCAAACTGATTTGTTTCAGAAATATTTTTCAACGTATTCGGATCAAAGTTTCCTTTTAAGTAAAAAACAGACGATTTAGCTAAAGTACTATTAAATATAATAGCTTCTTTTACAATATCTCCATCTTCTATAACTGATACTATTTTTGTTTTTTCTGAAGTGTTTTTGCGCAAAACATCAGTATATCTAGTATTGGTAACTAAATTCATTTGCTGAATAAGTTGTGCTTTTTTTGTTGCTGAAATTTCGTTAAAGGTTAAGAATTTAAAATCTTTTACGTTATTAAAAAGCCCACCCATTTCTGGAGAAATAGAACTCAATAAAGACTTCATAAAATTAGGGACTTGAAAAGCTGTTACGCCAACATCGTTTTTATGATCGTTAAAAAAAGATTGAAAAGTTTTGGTGCTACCACAAGAAATTAGCAGGATAGTTGCAAAGATTAAAAGAACGTTTTTTTTCATTATTTTTCTTTTTTTAAGATGAACTCAAAGTTAATTCTTTCATTTTTAGCGACAAAAAATAAACAAAAAAAGACTTTTTAAATAAATTTTATATATGTTTGTGTAGAATTAAAAAAAGAGATGCAAAACATTTGTACATATAAGTGGATATTATCGGTGAAGAAATCATCGTGTATGTTGGACTTGTATTGTAGAATGTTATAGAAATATAAAATTTAAGCAATTTAAAAAAGTCCGACTGTAAAGTCGGACTTTTTGCTTTTACACTATTTCCTAAAAGAAATAGTTTTTCACTAATCAAATAAATAAAAAAATGAAAAAGCTGTACAAAAACTACCTCAATACATTTCGGGGTTTGTCAAAAGAAGTTTGGTGGTTGGCACTCATCACATTAATTAACAGAGCAGGTACAATGGTAATTCCGTTTTTATCATTATATCTTACCAAGAGTTTAAATTTTACATTAAAAGACGTTGGTTGGATTATGACATGTTTTGGTTTAGGATCAGTAGCGGGTTCTTGGATTGGAGGTAAATTAACAGATAAAGTAGGTTCTTTTAAAGTGATGAAAATTAGTTTGTTTTTAACTGGTTTGTCATTTATAGCATTGCAATTTGTAACCTCATTCATAGGTTTTTGTGTAGGTATTTTTGTTGTAATGCTAGTTGCAGATATTTTTAGGCCAGCCATGTTTGTAGCATTAAGTGCGTATAGTAAACCAGAAAATAAAACACGTTCTGTAACGTTAATTCGTTTGGCTATAAATTTAGGTTTTTCAGCAGGTCCAGCAGTTGGTGGTTTAATTATTACGTATTTAAGTTATAAAGGTTTGTTTTGGGTAGATGGAATTACGTGTATTTTAGCAACATTATTATTGGTAAATGTTCTACATCCTAAAAAAGCAAAAGAATTAGATACAGTTGTGGTTAAAAACCCTGTTTCTGTTTTTTCTGATAAAGCATTTTGGGTGTTTTTTATAGGTATGTTCACCTTCGGATTTGTGTTCTTACAATATTTTTCTACAGTGCCATTATTTTATAAAGATGGACATCATTTAACGGAACTAGAGATTGGTTTGTTAATGGGAATGAATGGTTTTATAATTTTTGCCCTAGAAATGCCTTTAATTTCTTGGTTAGAAGAAAGTAAATACACCAAAGAGTTTTTAATGTTTTTTGGTTTGTTGTTAGTTGGTTTAAGCTTTTTTGTTTTAAATTTAACCAATTGGACAGGTATTTTGGTTATTGGTATGTTGCTAATGACAATAGGAGAAATGATTGCTTTTCCGTTTTCTAATGCATTTGTTATCAGTAGAGCTAAAAAAGGAAAACAAGGTGAATTTATGGCGTATTATAGTATTGCCTTTTCAGCATCGCATATTTTTGGTCATAATTCAGGAATGCAATTAATTGATAATTTTGGATTTGATATTACCTGGAATATAATGACAGCTATTGCTCTAGTTGGTTTAGGTTTTCTTTTGTTATTGATGCGCATGGTGAAACAAGAGGAGGAAGTGCGGGAGTTAAAAGGTAGTTAAGAAGAGTAGGAGTTAAGAATTTAAAAAGTTAAGAAGAGGAGGAGTGTAGGAGTTATGGATTATGGGAGTGCAAAAGGAAGTTAAGAATTTTTAAATTCTAGTAGAAAGGGTTAAGAATAATGCACTAAAACCTTCTTGAACTTCTCCAATACTTAACTCCTTAAAACTCCTCAAATCCTACACCTCCCAAAAACCTCTAAAAAAGCAAAATATGAATTTAAACCAAGTAACAATTCCATCTTTAGATGTAGAAAAGGCAGTTAAATTTTACATAAAACTAGGCCTGCATTTAATTGTAGATGCAAGTCCTAGATATGTTCGTTTTGAGTTGCCAGATGGCAATAGTACATTTTCTATTCATAAGGTTGATGAATTGCCAAAAGGAAACGGAACTATTGTTTATTTTGAAGATGATAATCTAGATGAGTTAGTAGAAAATTTACAAGAAAAAGGAATTGAATTTACACAATTACCTAAAGATCAAACATGGTTATGGCGAGAGGCACATGTAGTAGATCCAGACGGTAATAAATTGATTTTATTTAAAGCTGGAGAAAACAGAAAAAATCCGCCTTGGAGGGTTTAATAATTTTAGATGTATTCTCAATAAAAAACTACTCACTATTTATACTATGTATCTATAATTATAAAAGCATGTGATTTAGCTTTAAAACAGCATGAAAATCAACGTTAAGGTATCTATCCTTATGAAATTCACTTAACAAATGTAGTAAGTGTTTTATTACATTTTGGATTTACTTTTAAAGATGATGAATTAATAGCAAGTGCATGGTTGCACGATATTATAGAAGATACTGATATTAGTGATTTATATTTATCAACTCATTTTGGAGAAAGTATTAGTCAAATTGTAAAAGCAGTAAGCAATCATAAAGATGAAACTAAAACTAAATTAGAAAACAAAAGAATTACTTTTTCTAAAATAGCAGAAAACGAACAAGCAATTATAGTTAAACTAGCCGATCGTATAGCTAATGTTGAATTTAGTTTACTACATGGAAATATAAAATTGTTAGACAAATATAAAAAAGAACAACTTTTAATAGAAGAACTCTTCCCTTCCGTTATAAAGTCTATAAAAGCCCAAAAGTTGTTTGTACACCTTAAAGAATTATTTAAAATAGCTATTTGTTTGAATCTAAAAGAAGGTAGATCTAAAAAAGAACTTTAATTTTTAAATCTTTTAATTTTTGAGTGTATAACATAGTAAAACAATACAATTTTATAGCTTTCACCTATTAATTAGTAACTAGAAACTTTATCTTTGAGGTTTTTAAGAAAAAAAGGCTTCATTTTATATAAAAAATATAAAAGAAGGATTTAAAAAATTCATAAATAAATGGATATAAAAAACGCACAACTAGAAGTTGATAACTGGATAAAAAATCATGGAGTTCGTTATTTTAACGAATTAACAAATATGGCGCAGTTAACAGAGGAAGTAGGTGAAGTTGCACGAATTATAGCACGTCGTTACGGAGAACAAAGCGAAAAGGAAAGCGATAAAAATAAAGACTTAGGAGAAGAGTTAGCAGACGTTATGTTTGTGGTTTTATGTTTAGCAAATCAAACAGGTATTAATTTACAAGATGCTTTTGATAAAAAATTAGATATTAAAACAAAACGCGATCATGATCGACATCATAATAACGAGAAATTAAAATAATATGACATTTTTTCAAAAAATAAAAGAACCTGGTTTTTGGGTAAATGTTTTAAAAATAGCCATTCCGTTTTTAATTATAGTAACACTATTTTCTTTAGTGTTTAATAGTGGAAAAGATATCTTTTCTGGAGATTTTAATGCTGTTTATGAAACAAATTTCTCTAATAAAAAATGGATTCGTTTTTGGCTGTCTAAAATAGTCATCAGTTTAATTTACGGAATTTATACTTCTAATAAAAACACCAAATAAAGTGGATTTACAATTACAACAAAGCACACTAAAATCAGGAGAGAAAATTACTATTTCAGGTTCAAAAAGTGAATCGAATAGATTGTTAATTTTACAACAAATATTTCCTGAAATCAATATAAAAAATTTATCAGATTCAGATGATTCTGTACATTTAGAGCATGCCTTAACAACTAGTGATGAAACTGTAGATATTGGTCATGCAGGTACTGCAATGCGATTTTTAACTGGTTTTTTCTCTGCCCAAAAAGGAAAAACAAAAATTGTAAAAGGTTCGGAAAGAATGCATAATCGACCTATAGAAATTTTGGTAGATGCGCTTCGTGATTTAGGTGCTGATATTACGTATTTAGAAAAAGATGGATATCCACCAATTAAAATAGTAGGAAAAGAATTAACAAAAGATTCGGTTTCTATTAACGGAAATGTGAGTAGCCAATATATTTCTTCGTTAATGTTAACAGCGCCAAGTTTAACAAACGGTTTAGAAATTAATTTAGTAGGTAAAATTACATCTATACCTTATATAAATATGACCTTAAGTTTGCTACATCAAATTGGTGTGGAAGCAAGTTTTAACGGAAGTGTTATAAAAGTGGAAGCTAAAAAATCTGTAGATAAACAAAATGTTATGGTGGAAGCCGATTGGAGTTCTGCTTCGTATCCTTATTCTTTAGTTGCTTTGTCAGAAGTTAATACAACTGTAGAACTATCTATTTATAAAAAAGAAAGTTTACAAGGCGATAGTTGTTTAGCAGATATTTATAAGCATTTTGGTGTTGAAACTATTTTTGGAGAAAACACCATTACACTTACGAAAACGAAAGAACATAATCCTGAGACGTTAGTTTTAGATTTAAAAAATGCACCAGATATTGCACAAACTATAGCCGTAACTTGTTTTGGTTTAGGAATTGCTTGTGATTTATCAGGTTTACATACGTTAAAAATTAAAGAAACAGATCGTTTAGAAGCTTTAAAAGCAGAATTGTCTAAATTAGGAGCAACTATTTCTGTAACAAATGAAACATTACATTTACAAAAAGCATCATCAATAACAGAAAATGTAAGCATAGCAACCTATAACGATCATAGAATGGCAATGGCTTTTGCGCCTTTAAGTTTAAAAACTACGATCAATATTTTACATGCAGAAGTGGTTACAAAATCGTACAGAAACTTCTGGAAAGACTTTCAAAAAGTTGGTATTCAGCAATCAGAAACAAAATAAACAGTAAAACGCTTGACAACGCCTATCGCGATATTGTATATTTGCCGTCGTTAATTATATAACTATATGAAATTATCTCAATTTGATTTTGAATTGCCAGAAGAATTATTGGCAGAATATCCATCAGAACATAGAGACGAAGCACGTTTAATGGTGCTGAATCGTAAAGAACAAACAATAGAGCATAAAAAGTTTAAAGATTTAATCAATTACTTCGACGAAGGAGATGTAATGATGTTAAACAACACCAAGGTTTTTCCTGCTCGTATGTTCGGAAATAAAGAAAAAACTGGTGCACGTATTGAAGTATTTTTATTACGTGAATTAAACGCTGAAAATAGATTGTGGGATGTTTTAGTAGATCCTGCTCGTAAAATTAGAATTGGAAACAAATTATTTTTTGGAGAAGATGATAGTTTAGTAGCAGAAGTTATAGACAATACAACTTCTAGAGGAAGAACATTACGTTTCTTATTTGATGGTTCTTACGAAGAATTTCGTAAAAAATTATTAGAATTAGGACAAACTCCTTTACCAAAGTTTATTAAAAGAGATGTTGAGCCAGAAGATGAAGAACGTTACCAAACAATATATGCGAAAAATGAAGGAGCTGTAGCTGCACCAACTGCAGGTTTACACTTTTCTAAGCATTTAATGAAGCGTTTAGAAATTAAAGGAGTTGATTTTGCAGAATTAACATTACATGTTGGTTTAGGTACTTTTAATCCTGTTGAGGTTGAAGATTTATCGAAGCACAAAATGGATTCGGAACAAATTATTATTCCAGAAGAAACAACAAAATTAATTAATAATGCTATAAATACGAAACGTAAAGTTTGTGCAGTAGGTACAACAGTTATGCGTACAGTAGAATCAGCAGTTTCTTCTAACCAACGTTTAAAAGATTATACAGGGTGGACAAATAAATTTATTTTCCCTCCTTATGACTTTAGTATTGCAAACTGTATGATTACTAACTTCCATACACCTAAGTCTACATTATTAATGATGGCTGCTGCTTTTGGAGGTTATGATTTTGTAATGGAAGCATACAAAGAAGCAATTAAAGAGAAATATAAGTTTTATACTTATGGAGATGCAATGTTAATTCTTTAATTGACACTGTAACATAAAATTTAAAACCTCACAGTTTATTTTCTGTGAGGTTTTTTCATACTTTTGAATATCATGAAGCCTAAAAAGAAAGACATACGAGCATTAACAAAAGATCAATTACGCGATTTTTTTGTAGAAAACGGAGACAAAGCTTTTCGAGGAAATCAAGTTTACGAATGGTTATGGCATAAAGCTGTACATTCTTTTGATGATATGACGAGTCTTTCTAAAGCTACTCGCGAAATGTTAGAAGCAAATTTTGTAATTAACAATATAGAGCTTGATACTGTTCAGCGAAGTAATGATGGTACCATAAAAAATGCAGTTAAGTTACACGACGGACTTATTGTCGAATCGGTTTTAATTCCTACTCCAACAAGAACAACAGCATGTGTTTCTAGTCAAGTAGGTTGCAGTTTAGATTGTAAATTTTGCGCAACTGCACGTTTAAAAAGAATGCGAAACTTAAATCCTGATGAAATTTATGATCAAGTTGTAGCGATTGATAAACAAAGTAGAGAGCATCACAATCATAAGCTTTCTAATATTGTTTTTATGGGAATGGGAGAACCACTAATGAATTATCCTAACGTCATTAAAGCAATTGATAAGATCACATCTGATGAAGGTTTGGGAATGTCTCCAAAACGAATTACAGTGTCTACTTCTGGTGTGCCGAAGATTATTAAAAAAATGGCCGATGATGAAGTTAAATTTAATTTAGCGGTTTCTTTACATTCAGCTATTGATGAGGTTCGTACTTCTATAATGCCATTTAATAAAACCTTTCCTTTAGTAGATTTAAAAGAAGCTTTAGAATATTGGTATGCAAAAACCAAACGTGTAATTACGTATGAATATATTGTTTGGAACGGTATTAACGATCGTAAAGAAGATATTAAAGCCTTGGTTAAGTTTTGCCAATATGTACCTTGTAAAGTAAACTTAATAGAATACAATCCTATTGATGACGGAGAGTTTCAACAAGCATCACAAAGATCAATTAACGATTATATTTCTAATTTAGAAATGCACGATATTACTGTAAATGTTCGTAGATCTCGTGGAAAAGATATTGATGCAGCTTGTGGACAATTGGCGAATAAAACATAATGAATTTAAAAACAGTACTAGGACAAACGTTTCAATCTTTAGGATGGATTCTTTTTATTCTTTTCTTAGGATTGTTTTTTGATAGCGTTTTTTTTGCTGAAAATTATTTTAAACATTCTCAGTGGATTAATACTATTGGTGTAATAGCTGTATTTATTTATTGTTATTATAAAGGAACAGCAAGAATTAGAGAACAGCTCATTTATGCTTTTATTATAGGTGTTATTGGAGAACATGTATTTTCACTAGCCTTTGGAATGTATACCTATCGATTAGGCAATATTCCGCATTATATTCCTTTTGGACATGCATTGGTTTTTTTAGGAGTTTATAATTTTTCACGAAAATCTCAAGTAAGAATTAACTCAAAAAAAATAGAGCTTTTTTTAAGTATTAGTATTGCTATTTATGCATTAGCCTTTTTAGTGTTTAAAAATGATGTTTTTGGGTTTGTAATGACAGTTTTTGTGTTTTTATCATTACGGAGATATCCAAAAGAGAAACTATTTTATCTCACCATGTATGGTGTTGTTGTATATGCAGAGCTCATAGGAACATCATTAAATACTTGGTCCTGGCCAAAGTTTGCTTTTAATACATTTGAGTTTTTACCAAGTGCCAATCCTCCATCTGGAATTTGTTTGTTTTATTACGGATTGGATCGAGGCACTATGTCTATTTACAAAAGAAGGCATAAGGAAACTTGGAAACGATTACAGAATATTAGGTTATTAAATGGATAAAAAATGTTCATTTTTTAAATAAGATTTTTATTGTACGTTTTACCTTTAATTTTTTCGAAAAAATATATTGTCACTTCGAGTGAAATTATTTGAAATAAAATGGAAAATAATTTTGTCCTTCGATTATACTCAGCAGAACTATCGAGAAGTTTTCGATACTATTTTTATTACATTGTCATTTCATAAAAATAACTCGAACTGACATGTGCGAAATAATTAATAAGAAATCGTATTATTGACTTATAAAAACAAAAAGCTCAAACAAACGATATATCGTTTGTTTGAGCTTTTTTTAAGTTTTATTAAATGAGTTTTAACCTCTTCTTCGTTCTAATAAAACAAACATCATTAAAGCTAACATAACTCTATCATCATCGTCATTATCAAGTTCTCCAACTTTGGTAACTTCAAAGTTTTTACCAAAGAATGATTTTAATTTTTTAAGTTTTACAACAGTTTTTCCTTGTGGGTTTTTAACAAGATAAGTTGGGTTAAAAAGATATCCTGTAAACATACCTAAAATAGGAATTTCACCAAATAAAGAGTCTAAAACCTTTACCCAAGGATTTTCTTCATTAATAACGTATTGTTGTTTCTGATGTTGATTTATAATTTCATAATGCACATTCCATAGCGATTTCCATCCTTTTCGAACTACTTTTCCAAATTCTCGATCATCCGTATTAAAAAAAGAATACGCAGTAGAGAAATCTAACCATTTATCTGCTTTAATTTTATAATTTAATCTAGATTTTGTGTCATCATTATATACACTAATGTCTTCTTTGAGCTTAAACATTTTCTGACGTACATAAGCAATAGTTTTACCACTACTATCTTTAGCCGTAAAATCATTAGCTAATGTAGAAATGTTAAATTCAAAAGTAACAGGAAAATGAATGTTTTGCATAGTAATTTTGTTTAGTTTGTAATTGAATAATTCTGATTTATATAGAATACATAGTTTTCCGTTTAAATCAGGTCAAATGTATTTAATAATTAATAAATAAGAGTGTTCTTATTGAAGTTATTCATCAATATTTAAAAATGTTTAACGCTTTAGAGTAGAAAGATTAATTCCTCAAACAAAACCATCTTAATTTATTTCTTTACTTTTGGTTACTTATTCGGAAAAGTATTCGTTAATGAAGCCAGTAGAAGAAATCAAACTTCCTATAGTAAAAGAAATGGAGCTGTTTGAGTCTAAATTTAAAGATTCAATGCTTTCTAAAGTTCCGTTATTAAACAGAATAACCTATTATATAGTTAGGAGAAAAGGAAAGCAAATGCGACCAATGTTTGTTTTTTTGGTGGCTAAAATGGTTTCTGATGGTGGTTTTGATGAGCGAACCTATCGTGGCGCTTCTATTGTAGAATTAATACATACAGCAACTTTAGTACATGATGATGTTGTAGATGACAGTAATCGTAGACGTGGATTTTTTTCTGTAAATGCACTTTGGAAAAACAAAATAGCAGTTTTAGTAGGAGATTTTTTATTATCAAAAGGTTTATTATTATCTATAGATAATGAAGATTTTGATTTATTAAAGTTAATTTCTATTGCCGTTCGTGAAATGAGCGAAGGAGAATTATTACAAATAGAAAAAGCTAGGAAATTAGATATAACAGAAGATATTTATTTTGAAATTATTCGCCAGAAAACGGCAACTTTAATAGCGGCTTGTTGTGGAATTGGAGCAGCATCTGTTGGTGCAAATAATGAAACAGTACAACAAATGCGAAAATTTGGACAATACATTGGTATTGCTTTTCAAATTAAGGATGATTTGTTTGATTATACGGAAGAAAAAATAGGAAAGCCAACAGGAATAGATATTAAAGAGCAAAAAATGACGCTTCCGTTAATTTATACGTTGAATAATTGTACTCCAAAAGAAAAAAAGTGGTTGATTAATTCTGTTAAAAATCATAATAAAGATAAAAAGAGAGTTAAAGCAGTCATTGCTTTTGTAAAAGAAAATGGAGGCTTAGAGTACACCACAGAAAAGATGAATGATTATAAGAATAAAGCATTAGCAATTCTTGAAAACTATCCAACATCTGAATACAAATCGTCTTTATTAAAGATGATTGATTATGTTGTAGAACGTAAAATATAATTGCATTAAAAACACTATACTTCTAAAAATAAAAGAATTTACTTTATAACAAAAAGCCCATCAATATTTAATGGGCTTTTAAAAATATATTCGTTTATAAGTTTAATTATTTACCATTATTTTTAATGTTGACACATCATTTAATACAATTATATATAATCCTTGTTTAAAAGGAGTTAAGTTAACTGTTACAGATGTTTCATTATCAAATGAATTTTGTAATATTTTTTGACCTAACATATTGAATACTTTTAGAGATTCAATAGGTGATGTATTATTTGATATGTTTAAGAGTCCATTTGTTGGGTTTGGATAATAACTTAAACCACTTTTAAAAATATCATCTTCAGTAGATAAAGAATCATCAGTATCATTATTAGCTTCAAATGTAGGTTCTTTAATTTCAAACTCTCCAGTTCCGTTAGGGCTTCTAGCGTAAGACATATCAACTGTTTGATCTTCAAATGTAATTTCTTGTAAAACAGTACCATCAGCATACGATAAAATTACAGTCTCACCTCCTGATGATAATTTAAAGTCTGCATGGAAATCTCCTTGTTCTTCGTCTTTATCACACCAAACAATTAAATAACTATCTGGCTCTATAGTTGTACCTGTAGGAAATTGATAAATTAAAGTATCATCCGCATCGTCTGATAAATATAAATTATCTAAACTTACAGTAGCGTCTGAAGTATTGTATAATTCAATCCAATCTTCATATTCTCCTTCTTCATCAGTTGCGCCAGTATCATTAGAAGCTACAATTTCATTTATTACTAAATCTCCAATATCTAAAGTAACATAAGTTGCATCAATTGTGTAAAATTCATATTGTGCTCTAGCAGGAGAAAAACTACCTATATTATCATTTTCTGCATAAATATAATATTGTATAAAATCTTCGTCAACAGTTAAATCCATACTATAAGTGTCTCCATTTGTATTTGACATTAATACCTTTGTAAAAGGTACTGATTCATCTGTTCTATAACCAATATAAACGTCATTTGTGTCAATTACATCAGCTGTAATGGTTATGGTTTCTCCAACAGTAGGTTCTTCATCAGATGAAGCAATATTACTTATTGTTGGTTGTGTATTAGTAAAATCTGATTGTGATAATAAGTATGTAGTTCTTGCTTCCATTAATGCTGTTAATCCTGGAGCTGTATTATTATCTACAGTAACATCAGTGTAATTTATATTAGCTGTAAAATTAGTTTCAGTTTGATAGCTAAAAGTATACCCTTCTAATGCATCATTTTCTATTATAGATTGATATTCATTTACGAGAGTTAAGTAATTTAAATTTTCTATATTTTCTGTAAAAATAGTTTTATAATGTGCTAAATACATTCTTTTGTATTTTGGTACTTCCATCAATTTAGATAACAAAGGAAAAGTATCATCATCATCATGTAATAAGTAATCTAATTCAGCTTTTTCATCTGTACTGTTCAGAGTTCCTGTACTACCTCCACCAGGACCTCCTGTTGTGGTACTACTTTCGCCTGTCATACCAAAAGTTCCGAAAGACATATTTAAATCCCAAACGACAGGTTTAAATTGTCCATTATCATCTTTATATAAATAATAGTTTTGTTGAAAAGCGCCTATGTAGCTATCGAGATTAACCATAACATTATCAAACGCCAACATCCAAAGAGCCATGTCAAGATCTAAAACATCTTCAATATTGTCAATATCATCATCTAAAGCTTTTGTTAACTCAATTAAGTTAGCCCAATGTGCTTCAGCTATAGTAGCGTCTTCATCATCATCCGACTTTATTTCATAACCTTCTTCATAAGCAGTATAATCTTCTCCTAAGTATTCAAGACTTGGTAAAACCTCAGATTGTGGGCCAGCACCATCTGGAGGACTACAACTAAAAAAAGCATTGTCTTTAGAACCAAAATGTTTATTTATAAATTTTTTTGTAATCGCTTCTGAACTAATATATAATCCTATTAATTCTCCATTTACAGATAAATTTACATAATTAGATTGTGGTGCATCCATATATTGATTAACAATATTATAGGCTACGGTCTCTCTAACAAAAGTAGGGTCAAAAACAACATTAGATAATTTAATATCTGTATAACCTTGGTAATCTTGGTCTACATAAGTATCTAATTCAATATGAAAAGGATTTTTATCATTATCAGTACTATATGAACTATTCCCTTTAAACTTAACACCTATAGTTTCTATTATTGTGCCATTAATAGTAACAGATTCAGCTTCTGTATAATTATTATCACCTGCTTTTTCAGTATGTAATAATGTTTCCCAATCAATACCTTCTTCAAATTCAATGTTTATTGTTTGAATAGTATTTATGTCATATAAATCATCCTGAGAGGATGCATATGTTGTTACGAATAACAATAGTAATAATGTAATTTTTCTCATTTTGTTTTATATCTTTTTGTTATTAATTTATGTCAGTATAAGGTTTAGATGCGTTAATTAGAAAAAACTTGTTATTTCTATGTGAAAAAATAAAAAAAATAAAAACTTCTATAAGCCTAATGTATTATAATGATTTTATTTCTATCGATTTTATCGAATTAATATCAACCATTTAACTATAGATATTGATCTTTGATCGTAATTAAACGTTAAAAAAACATTATTTTATTCTTGTCAACTAAGTTTTTTTGTAGCTTTGTACTAAATGGAATTAAATATTACTAAAATATCATCAACTATATTAGCCTTATTAGTGCTATTATCTACGTTTTCTTTAACGATAGAAAAGCATTTCTGTGGTGATTTTTTAGTTGATATTTCTTATTTTGGAAGTACACAAGGTTGTGCAGATGAAGAAGGAGATGATTCTTGTGATGATCCAAAAACAATAGAAAAGAAAAAGTGCTGTACAGATCAAGTTCATCAAATAGAAGGTCAAGATGATTTAAGTACACATTCAATAAAAAAAATAACGATTAAAGAGCAATTTGCACTTGCTTTTACAATTTCTTATTACAATTTGTTTGTTAATTTAGAAAAACAAATTGTACCTCATAAACAGTATTCTCCACCCAATTTAGTCGCCGATATTCAGGTGCTTCACGAAGTTTTCATTGTATAAGATTTTGCATTTTTTTAATAGATAAAACATCTATTACACACATTTTATGCAAATTTTATAATAACAATACATGAAAAAATATATAATATTCAGTGTTTTTACACTGGTATTTCTACAATCATTTTCTCAAGAAAAATTTAAGGGAATGATTATGGATAAAAATAATCCGAAAGATAATTTAGGTGTTTTCGGAGCCAATGTCTATTGGTTAAATACTTCCGTTGGAGCTACAACAAACGAAAAAGGTTGGTTTGAAATCCCTTATAAATCAAGCTATAAAAAATTGGTGGTTAGTTTTATTGGTTTTAAAACAGATACAATTGCAATTGATAATTTAAAACCACTACATCATTTTCTAACTGAAGAAAGTATCTTAGACGAAGTAACAATTTCTGCAAAGAAAAAAGCTACATCAAAATCATATTTACAAACGCAAAATGTTTTTATTGTAAATAGTGATGAATTGTTAAAAGCTGCGTGTTGTAATTTGGCAGAAAGCTTTGAAACAAATCCGTCTATAGATGTTAATTTCTCAGATGCATTAACAGGTACTCGTCAAATACAAATGTTGGGTTTAAAAAGTCCGTATTTATTAATTGCTCAAGAGAATATTCCTATGGTACGAGGTGCTTCTCAAGTATACGGACTTACGTTTACGCCTGGTTCTTGGGTAGAAAGTATACAAATAACTAAAGGAACGGGAAGTGTTGTAAACGGTTTTGAAAGTATTTCTGGACAAATAAATGCTGAATTGGTAAAACCTTTAACAGATGATAAACTGTTTGTAAATGGTTATGGAAATAGAAATGGAAGGTTAGAATTGAATACCCATTTTAATCACAAATTAAATAATAAATGGCAAACAGGTTTGTATATCCATGGAAATTATAGAAGAGAAAAGTTCGATAATAATAACGATACTTTTTTAGATACTCCATTAGCCAACCAAATTAATATTATGAATCGTTGGCAATATGCAAATAATGAAACAGGTTGGGTAAGTTTTTTAACATTAAGGTATATGAATGATGAAAAACAAACTGGACAATTAGATTTTAATCCTAATACAGATAGAGGAACCACAAATGTTTGGGGAAGTGAAATAAATACGCAACGTTTTGATGGAACATTAAAATTAGGGTACGTTTTTCCTGAAATGCCTTTTCAAACTTTAGGTTTTCAATTGGCATATAATAATCACGATCAAGAATCATATTTTGGATTGAGAGATTATAATATTCAGCAAGAAAGTGTGTATTCAAATGTTATTTTTAATTCTATTATTGGTGATACACGACATAAATTTAAAACAGGTTTAAGTTTAACTTATGACTTGTATAAAGAATTGGTTGTGAATACAAATTACGATAGAAAAGAGCATTCTGTTGGAACTTTTTTTGAATATGCATATGATAATGCTGATGATTTTAGTTTAACCGCAGGAGTTCGTTTAGACAATCATAATTTAATAGGAACTTTTGTCACACCAAGATTACATTTACGTTATGTTCCTTGGGAAAAAGGAGTGTTTAGAACTTCAGTAGGAAAAGGGACAAGAAGCGCCAACATTTTTGCTGAAAATCAACAATTATTTGCATCATCAAGAGCTATAAATATTATTCCGTCTAACGGAGCAATTTATGGTTTAAATCCAGAGTCAGCTTGGAATTATGGTGTTTCCTATTTACAAGGATTTAAAATTTTTGATAAAAAAGGAGATATAACCTTAGATTTTTATCAAACAAATTTCACAAATCAAGTTGTAGTAGATTGGGAAACCCCAGAAGAAATATCGTTTTATAATTTAGAAGGGAAAAGTATAGCAAATAGTTTTCAAGTGGAAGTAAATTACGAACCAATACAACACTTAAATATTCGTACAGCTTATAAATACTTTGATGTTTCAACAGATTATGTTTCAGGGAATTTATCAAAACCATTACAGCCAAAAAATCGTTTTTTTACAAATGTGTCTTATGAAACAAATGAGAAAGAAAACAAAGCGCAATGGAAATTTGATGTTACTTATAACTTTATAGGAGCACAACGTTTGCCAAATACAAATGGTGTTTTAAGTGGTTTTTCAGAAGCGTATAATTTATTAAACAGTCAGGTAACAAAAGTCTTTTCAGATAAGTTTGAGATTTATATTGGAGCAGAAAATATTACTAATTATAAACAAGAAAATCCTGTTTTAGGAAGTGAAGATCCTTTTGGAGTAAATTTTGATAGTACTATCATATATGGTCCAATTTTTGGAAGCAGTTTCTATGCCGGTTTTCGATTTAAAATAAAATAAAAATGAAAAAAATTATTGCAATTATTTGTGTATTGTTTGCAGTTGCAACAACACAAGCTCAAGAAAAAAAACGTAACGCTAAGTTAACTATAGAAGTAGACGGTGTTTGTATGATGTGTAAAAAACGCATTGAAAAAGCAGCATTAAAAACAAAAGGAGTAAAGTTTGCAAACTGGGATGTTAAAACTCATAATTTAGCACTTATAATAGATGAGCGTAAAACTGACAAAATATTAATTTGCCAAAGTTTAGCAAGTGCAGGTCATGATTCTAAAGATATCAGAGCAACACAAGAAGCATATGATAATTTACATCCATGTTGTAAATACAGAGATGAAGAAGTTAAGGAAGATCATAAATAAGAATTGTTACTTGATAATATATAAAACCACACAAATTTTAAATTTGCGTGGTTTTATTTTTTTAGCTTTTCAATTTCTTGAATACTAAAATATGTAAAAAGATAGTAGTAGCTGGTGTAAAATCAAGGAATTCAACTAAATGGAAAGTATCAAATTGAGCAATACCAAATTCATTATTCTCTATTGCTTTTTGAGTAATTAAAACAGGAGTAATTATTACAGATACAATATCTATAATTCCTATGAAATTTCATATCCAAACAAATAGTCTTGCATATGTTTTTTTCTTCTTTAGAGTTAACACTACAAGGAAAACTAATATAGCTTATTATGATGTCTTTTAAAACTTGTAAAAGCGTTTTTTTAGGTAATAATACATCATAAATTTGTATGACAAGTTTCAAGTTTTATTAGTAAGTGAGATTAAAAAATACTGTAAAAACAGATAAAATAATAAAAGAGAGAATGCTGAAAAATGTATGGAACAAAAGTTAAATAAATCCTTAAGAAGTTCTATTGTGTTAACAATGACAAGTTATTAATTAAAAAAAGCTATATTGAGACAATAAAACTAACCATAAAAAAAAGAAGAATGATTTACGGAATTACATTGATTATTTTAGGATTGTTAGCTGCACCTTCATTATTGTTGTCTAGAAAGCCAGATGCAAAAGAATTGTTAGATAAGATAACGCCATATCAAGGATGGATTGGTTTGGTGTTTTGTATTTGGGGTATTTGGGGTACAATTCAAGCAATTTTAGGTATTAGTATTTTAGGGATTGCGCCTATTTGGTGGATTACATGGATTGCTAGTACAGCAATACAGGCAGTCTTGGGTTTTATTTTAGGTTATGGAATGATTAATAAGTTAATCCTATCTAAAAATGATGAAGCAAAAGCAAAAGGCGAGGAGTTGTTAGCTAAACTAGCACCAATAGAAGGTAAACTAGGTTTAATAGCTGTATGTATTGGTATTTGGGTAATTATTGCTCGTATTCTATTTTAATATAGAAATAAAAATAGACTGAAAAAAGCACTCAATCTGAGTGCTTTTTATTTTTAAAAGCTATTTTTTGTTGAACTTATAGTGATTGTTAAATGTAACATTGTAGAATGTAATCATTAGTTAATAGAAAGGTATATTCTGTCTATTAAAATTAAAGAAAATATTGATAACAATAAGATTTAATTTTTCTTCCAAAAGAAAGGAGTAAATATAATAAGAACAGTAAATAATTCTAGACGACCGATAAGCATTAAAAAAGAACAAAACCATTTTGCTCCAGTAGATAAATGTGAAAAATTATCAACAGGACTAACACTTCCAATTCCAGGTCCAATATTACCTAGTGAAGATGCTGCTGCTCCAAGGGCAGATTTAATATCTAATCCAAGCATAGCTAGTACAACTGTTCCTAAAATAAAAATAAGCATGTAAAATATAAAGAATGAAAGAATATTAAAAACAATAGTCTTATTTACAGCTTTTCCATCGTAACGAACAGGTATGATAGCATTAGGATGTAATGTTTTTTTAAATTCTAAAAAACTGTTTTTTAACATTACAATATGACGAACAATTTTAACTCCTCCAGATGTTGATCCTGCCGAACCTCCAAGAAAAAATAGAGAAAAGAAAATAGCTGTTACAAAATAACTCCACATAGTAAAATCAGCAGTAACAAAACCAGTTGTAGTAATTACTGAAATTATAGAAAATAAAGCATGTCTAATACTGCTTTCAACTTTACCATACACCATTGGATGTTCTATAGATGTTTTTAAGGTAGGGTCTTGGAAAAAGATAATCATAATACTTACAATTACAGTAATAGCTAAAACACCAAAAAAATAATATTTAAACTCTTCACTTTCTAAAACTTTCTTAATTTTTCCTTTAAGAGCAAAGTAAGTTAGTACAAAGTTGGTACCAGCAATAAACATAAAAAAGATAATTATGTATTGTACCATTGGCATATCATTCCAGTATGCAACACTTGAGTTTTTAGTAGAAAAACCACCAGTACTAACTGTTGCCATTGCATGGTTAATAGCATCAAACCAAGTCATTCCTGCAACTTTAAGAAGTAAAAATTGAGTAAAAGTTAAACCAACATATATATACCAAAGTCGTTTAGCAGTGTCTGTAATTCTAGGGTGAAGTTTATCTGCAGATGGTCCAGGAGCTTCTGCCATAAATAATTGCATTCCTCCAATACCTAGTAAAGGTAAAATAGCTATGGTAAGTACAATAATTCCCATTCCTCCAATCCAATGTGTAGCGCTTCTCCAAAAAAGAATTCCTTTTGGCATCGCTTCAATATTTTGTAAAATAGAAGAACCAGTAGTGGAATAACCAGATATTGTTTCAAAAAAAGCATCAGTTATATTGGGTATAGTTCCAGTAAGTAAATAGGGTAGTGTTCCTGTAAATGAAAGTGTTAACCAACCCAGAGTTACAATTAAATATCCTTCTTTTTTTTGGAGGTTTTTATGTTGTGGAACATTAAAAAAGAAAAGAAGCGATCCTAATGTAACAGTTATAATTCCAGCGTTTAAAATACCCCAAAGAGCATTTTCATCATGATAAATACTAAAAGGAATAGCAAACCACATAAACACTCCATTGATAACAGCAGTTACCCCTAAAAAACGATAAATTAATTTTAAGTTGAAATTTTCCATTATTTAATAAAAAATTCTTCTACAGTTGAAATTGCTTCAGGTAAACAAAAAACAATAACATGATCTCCTTCCATAATTTGAATATCACCAAAAGACATTAAAGCTTCTCCGTTTCTAATCACTCCACCAAAAACAGCTTCTCTAGGAAAACGTAATTGTTTAATTGGTTTTTTAGTCACTTTAGCACCCTCTTGGACTTCAAATTCAAAAATTTCAGCATCAATATTATATAAATTAGCTAGAGCTAAAATCTCTCCTTTTCGTATATGACGAAAAATATTACTAGCAGCTATTAGTTTTTTATTAATTAAAGTATCAATACCTATGGTTTGAGAGATACTCATATAATCCATGTTCTCTACTAAAGCCACTGTTTTTTTAACTCCTTTTGATTTGGCTACCAAACAAGACATAATATTGGTTTCTGAGTTTCCAGTAACAGCAATAAAAGCGTCCATTTCTCTAATGTTTTCTTCTTCAAGAAGTTCTAAATCACGACCATCACCATTAATAACTAAGGTATTATGTAAATCTTCTGCAAGACAAAGTGCTTTTTCTCTTTGGATTTCAATTAGTTTAACCTTAAAGTTATCTTTACAAAGGTTTCTAGCTGTTTTTTGACCAACACTTCCACCTCCTAAAATCATTACATTTTTAATGTCGATGTGTTCTTTTCCAATAATTGGGTACAATTTTTCTATACTATAATTGGGTACAGAAAAGTATACTTGATCATTCATTTTATATACAGAATCACCACGTGGAATTATTGTTTGGGCAATTCCTTCTCTTTTAATAGCTATGGTAATAAAATCTACCATATTAAACTTATCCTTAGCTTCTTTAACAGTTAAATCTACAATAGGAGATTTATAACCTAAGGTAGCTCCCATAACATTAAAGAGTCCATTTTCAAAAGTAATAGTATCGTTAAAAGAAGATTGATGTAGTAATAATTTAATCTCTTCAGCAGCTAATTCTTCTGGAGAAATCATAAAGTCAACACCATAATCTTTAAAATCTATAGTATCATTGTCTAAAAATTCAGGATTATGAATTCGTGCTATAGTTTTTTTAGCTCCAAGAGCTTTTCCTATAACTGAAATTGTAAAATTTGTGTTTTGACTTTCGGTAACAGCAAGTAATAAATCAGCATTTTCAATACCAATTTCTTTCAGTAATTTAATAGAGGTAGCATCACCTTTTTTGGTAATAACATCTAAATGATTATTGATGTAGTTTAGTTTTTCTCCATCAGAATCTACAATATAGGTGTCTTGAGATTCATAAGAAAGTAATTTAGCTAAATGAAACCCAACATCACCAGCACCTGCTATAATAATTTTCATAAAATATGTTACTACAATATATTACAAAGTTACATTTTTTAACTGATAAAATTTAACATAGATTTTAAATTAAGGAATTAATATTGATGTTTGTTAAGTTTTGTAAATCCAATTAATAAATTTTTTATCGTTAATAGATAGAGTAAGTTCTAAAAGCAACAAAAGAGATGTTAAAATTCATCTTACTATATTTGTTTTAAAAAATGCTTGAAAATGAAAAAGTTAACCATAAAATCATGGGCGTTAGACGATCGCCCTAGAGAAAAATTAGTAGCTAAAGGAAAAGTTACTTTATCAGATGCCGAATTGATCGCTATTTTAATTGGTTCTGGTAACAGAGAAGAAAGTGCAGTAGGTTTATCTAAAAGAATTTTACAACACGTTAAGAATAATTTAAACAGTTTATCAAAATTATCTTTAGAAGAATTAATGCAATTTAAAGGTATTGGAGAAGCAAAAGCTATTTCAATAATTACAGCTTTAGAGATCGGAAAAAGACGTCATTTTGAAGAGAAAGATAAGCATGAAAAAATAACATCCTCTAAGGATGTTAGTATAATAATGCAACCAATTATAGGAGATTTAGAACATGAAGAGTTTTGGGTTTTGTATTTAAATAATTCAAACAAAGTTTTAAGTAAACATCAGTTAAGTAAAGGTGGATTAACAGCAACTTTAGTAGATATTCGTTTGTTGTTTAAGAGAGCTTTAGAATTGTCTGCAGTAGGTGTTATTGTATGTCATAATCATCCGTCAGGAAAGCTAAAACCTAGTAATTCAGATTTACAATTGACTCAAAAAATAAAAGCTGCAGGTATAACAATTGATATAAAATTATTAGATCATTTAATTATTACTGAAAAAGCGTATTTTAGCTTTGCTGATGAAGGAGTTCTTTAGTTTTATTCATAAGCTTCTTATATTTTGAAGATTAATAAACTACGTTAATGATACTTGTATATACTCATAAAATAACTCCAAGAGTTCGTTATATATTTAAACATATTTTTACACGAATTTTACAGATAGAAATTAATTTCACCACTAAAGTGGAAGATTTTGTTGCGTTTAGTGGACCAAAATTATCGTATACAAAGGTTGCTTTAGGAAATGAGTTTTTTATAAAATCTACCAATCTATTATTTCAACAGGGAATAAATGATTTAGAAATTAATGTTTCTAAATGGGATAAAGTGCCTTGTTTTTTTGCAACAGGAGTTAAATCTTCTATTCCGTTTGATATTTTTTCGGCAAGCTTTTATTTAATAACAAGGTATGAAGAATATTTACCACATGTAAAAGATAAATACGAAAGATTTACGGCGGAAGAAAGTTTAGCTTTTAAATATAAGTTTTTAGAAAAGCCAGTAATTGATGCTTGGGCTTATAAATTAATGAAAGTAATTAAAGAACGTTTTCCAGAATTTGAATTAAAGAAAAGAAATTATAATTTTATTTCTACGATTGATGTAGATAATGCTTTTGCATATAATCACAAAAGTATTGTAAGAACTATTGGTGGTTTTTTAAAGGATGTATATCAATTAAATATTTTTAATGTTTGGGATAGATTAACAGTTTTGTTCAATCTTAAAAAAGATCCTTATGATACATTTTCTAGAATACTTCAGTATAAAACAGAATTAAAAGTACCCACTGTGTTTTTCTTTTTAATAGGTGATTATACTACCTATGACACCAATATATCAGCAGCAAAAACAACTTTTAAATTGCTTATAAAACACGTGGTAGATTATGCTTTGGTAGGTTTACATCCATCGTATTATACAATGAACGATATTGTATTGTTAAAAAAAGAAAAAGAACGTTTAGAATCTATAACTAACATACCAACAAAACGGTCAAGACAGCATTTTTTAAGATTTTCTTTACCAGAAACCTATAGAAGTTTAATAGATTTAGAAGTAGAAGAAGATTATTCTATGGGATACGCAAGTCATGTTGGTTTTAGAGCAAGCACGTGTACACCTTTTTATTTTTACGATTTAGATTATGAAATTCAAACTCCTTTAAAAGTTTTTCCGTTTGCTTTAATGGATACTACATTAAACGATTATATGAAGTTAACACCAAAACAATCTTTGGGGAAAATACGTGATTTAAAAAATGAAGTAAAGCGCGTAAATGGTACGTTTATTACTTTGTTTCATAACGAAAGTTTAAGCGGATATTTACGATGGAAAGGTTGGGGGAGAGTATATGGTTCTATGATAAAAATAGCTGCAAATTAAATGATAACACGAGTTTCTAGAAAAGAGTTAGATATTGAAAAATATAATACTTGTATTACCAATGCACTACAAACAAATGTTTTTGGTTATTCTTGGTATTTAGATGAAGTATGTACCAATTGGGATGTTTTAGTGTTGAATGATTACGAAGCTGTAATGCCAATTCCTTGGCGAAAAAAATACTTTTTAAAATACGTTTACATTCCATTATGGTTAATTGAATTAGGGATTTATTCACCCGAAGTGGAGGACGAAAATGAATTTTTAATTGAACTTTTTGATGATTTTAAGTTTATAGAAACAAAAACCAATACACACAATTCGTTTTCAATGTTTCATAATTCTCAAAAAGATTATCAACGTCAGGTTCTGTATTTAAAAGAGGCTTATAAAACTCTTTTTTATGGTTACAGAAAAGATAGAAAAAAGGATTTAAAACGTGCAGCAAAAAATGATTTAACAGAAAGATGGAATGACAAGCCAGAGAAGTTGATAACATTATTTAAAACAAACGTAGGAAAAAGGGTACGAAAAATAAAAGAGGAAGATTATGATGTTTTGTTGCGTTTAATGAATGTTTGTATTGAAAAAAGAAAAGGAGAAATACTATCTGTATACAACGGAAATAATGAAATAGTAGCTTCTGGTTTCTTTTTAAAACATGCTAAAAAAGCTACAATATTAGTTTCATCTACAGATTTTAAAAACAGAAAAAACGGAGCAAATACATTTTTAATAAATAGTGCCATATACAAGTATCAACCAAACTTTGAAGTTTTTGATTTTGGTGGTTCTGTAATGAAAAGTATTGCAACGTATTTTTTAAGTTTTGGAGCAACAACAGAGAAATATATCTATTTAAAGCATAATAATTTGCCTAAATTATTGCGTTTTTTTAAGAAGTAATTTTAGTTGTGATTTCAAAATTTAATTTTGGCTTTAAAGGAGTAATTTCTTTATAACTCTCTATTTTAAGTGGATAATAAATAGCGCTTTTTGTGTTAGAGACGTAATATAAATTGTCTTTTTTATGATGAGGAATTCCATCTAAAATACCAGCTAATACTTCACTTCTTACTTTTTCTGGATGATACGCATAATCATGCCAAACAACTATAGTGTTTTTATGAACCAAATGTTTAAAAACATTTTCGGTATCTTTTTTTACAAAGTCGTAGGTGTGGTTTCCATCAATAAAAATTAAATCGAATTTTTTGTTTAACGATTTGAAATCATAAAGAATAGAGTTTCCATATAAGTGAGTGATATTCTCTTTGTTTTTTGAATAAAAACCATGCAATTCAGCATATCTGTCGGATAAACCTAAGGCTTTAATTTCTTCTTTAGAAAGATTTAAGGTGTAACATTCTTTTGCAAATTCAGCAACATTTATAACACTTTCTCCTCTCCAAGTTCCAATTTCAAAATAACTACAATTGTTAATTTTTGATGCTAAATATTTCAACAGTAAAATATCTGTAATCATAGATCCACCACCCAAAAAACTCCAAGTAGAAAGGTTTAATGCTTCTTTTGTAATTACATCTTGTATATTAATCGTTGGTAATTCTGTTAAATTCTTGTGTTTCTTTTGAAGGTAATTATCCCATCTAAAATCGCTGTCTATTATTAAGTTAACCAAACTTGGTTTTTTTAATAGTAGTTGAATTGTTTTAATGAGTTTATTTATTTTTTTCATTCTTTTTATATAAAATTAAAAAAGAGATACAAGTTGCTATACCTGTTAACCACATAATACTTGCAGATGTAATTGCTGCACCAATAATTCCGTATTTAGGAATTAATATTTGATTGGTTATTATGTTAATAACCAAAGCGAATATAGTTATATAATAATTCATTTTAATATGTCCTACAGAGCATAATAAATTACCAAATAAACCTCTAAAAATAAGAATACCACAAATACCAACAACTAATATTTTAAAACTATCAGCATAGCTAATAAAAGTAGGGTCAAAGTAATTTAAAAAAACATCAGCAAAAGTGATCAAGAAAAAACAAAGGAAAACACTAACACCAATAAATGTTAACATGTAACTTTTTATATAATTAAAAATGTACTTCTTATCGTATATTTTTTCTGTAAAAGAAACAAAATCGGTAGTAATAAAAACTCTAGGTAAGAATAGTAAACTAAACGGAATTAATGAAATATACCTATACGCAGTTACTTCGTTAGGCGTATTTAAAATAGCGCCAATTAATAAAATATCAATAGCAAAAAGAAGTGTTGTGGTTACACCAGTTAATCCACCAAAAACCCCGTATTTCCAAAACTCAATATCGGTAACTTTTAATTTAATAACAGTTGATTTTTTTACAAATATTCTATTAAAAAAGATAATTGCTATTAACGTAGGAGCTGAAATAAGCGCAGCAACATATCCTTTTTCTTTAAAGAAATAACTAAGGCCAAAAACAAGCAGAAAAAGCGTTACGTTATAGGCTACTTCTACAAATGCATACCCTTTGTTATTATGCTCTAAACGAAGTTGAATTTTTATGGTTTCCAATAAAAAAACAGGAATAAAAGCAATAGAAAATAAAGCAATATATAGTCCTGTATATTCAAAGTCAAAAGGATAAAACAAAGCAATTAATGATGTTAAAATAGATAATCCAATAGAAGAAATAACTCCATTTTTAACTACATAATATAAAAGTGATTTTTTGTCTTTATCTGTTTCCAATAAAGCTCCGTATCTAATTAAGCTCTGTGGTAAGCCTAAACCTACAAAAGGTAATAAAAAACTAATAATATTCCAAGCATATAAAACAACTCCTAATTCTTTATTGTCTATAAATTGTAACGCAATCCAAGAAGCAAAAAAAGATAATAAACGAGAGAGTATTGTAGCAGCAAAAACATAAAACCCTGCTCTGTTTAAAAAATCAGTAATGTATGTTTTTAGTAATTTCAAGATATTGTTTTTTGATAAAGAGCGTTAAATTGATTCGCAATACTAGTATTGTTAAAATTTGTTACCACATAATTATGCATTTCATTAGTATTGTCAATTGGGTTTTCTTTAATTCTATGAATTTCTGAGGCCAACTGTTTTTGATTCCCTTTTGAAATTAAAGCCCCATATTCTTTTGGGAAAAACTCTGATATTCCACCAACATCAGTTGTAATAACAGGAGTTCCACAAGCAAAACTCTCTAGAATAACACAGGGTAAGTTTTCATAATTACTAAATAACACAAAAACATCAGCATTTTGCATGTGTTGCACAACTTCTGGATGAGGTATATGATCAATAAAATCAATTTTATCAGTAATATTTAACGTTGTGGCTAGTTCTTTATATTGTGCAGCATTATCGCCTAGAAGTACTAATTTAAAGTCGAAATTTAATTGCGATACAGTATTTAACATTCCAGAAACATTTTTGTGTTCATCTAGCATGTTGGATACATGAAGTATGGTAAAAATGGAATTGTTTTTTTTATTCTTCGGGAAAAATAAATTTGTATCCACAACATTAGGAACTCTGTTATAATTGCCATGTAAACCTGCTTTTTCCATAGATTTTTGTAAATCTAAAGAAACCGGACAAACATAATTTGCTCTTTTGGTAATTAAGCGAGAAATAAATAATTGAATAGTCGCTATTTTTTTCACTTGCGGATGATGATAACCTGTCCAATGTTCAGTAATTAACAATGGTTTTTTTATCAAAAAGGAAAATAACCCAAACGGAAAAATCTCATGCAAATGTATTACATCAAAAGAACCAATTTTTTTTAGTATTTCTTTAAAAGCTTTATAATAACGAAAGCCTTTTGCTAAAGGGTTTTTAGTAGCTTTTATGTAAGCGATGTATGTGTTTACTCCTTTTATAACTTCAAAAGTATGTTCAGTTTTTTTAGCACAATTAACATCAGAAATAATGTGTAAAACGGAAACGTTATGTAACGTATTCACAGCTTCTGCATGACGTTGAATAAAATCGCCATTATTGGTAAGTACTCTAGACGGATACCAACCACAAAGAAATAAGATGTTTAATTTAGGTGTCAATAAAAAACTGTTTAATAAAGTAATTACGAAAATAGAACTATTATTCGTTATGAATAACTTTTATGTTTCCATTTCCACTAAAGTTTATGTTATTAATATTGGTTATATCTGGAGTTTCGCCAAGTTGATAACCTTTATAAAAAAGCAAGGAAGTATTTGAATCGTCTAAAATTATTTTAGAATTTTTATTTTGATAGTAATTCGAGTTAGCAAAAACATGAATGGTACTTTGCTGTAGTTTATTAAAGTTGCTCCCATAAAAGTTAATAGCACTATTTGCAAGCATGTTTATGTTGTAATTACAAATTATAGTATTGCTAAAAGAAACACTAGCGTTGGCATTTACAATAAACAAAGTATTAAAATTAGGCGTATTGGAGTTTGATGCTATTTTTCCATTAAAAACATTTAAAATGGCATTGTCTTCTACAATAATAGAATTAGCTTTTAAGGTTGCGTTGCTTAAAAGTAAAGAAGCTCCATTTTTAATAATTAGGTTGCCAGAAATCGTTTTGTCCTCTGTCCAGTTTTCATCAGCAGTAATTATATAATCCGAGTTTTTTATAAGCGGAGAAATCCAAACACTTCTTCCATGTGTAGCCGCAATTATTTCGTTCTCTTTAGTGTCTATTGTAATAGAAGTAACAATTGAAATTGGCAATCCTTTTCCATATAAATCCCAGGTTTTAGATTCTTTGTTATAGTTATATACACCATAATCATTACCAATGTATAACTGATTGTTTACTGCGTCAAATTCAACTACATTAACAGGTACGTTAGGTAAATTAGCGCTACTATTTTCCCAATGTAATCCGCCATCAATAGAGTGGTAAATTTTCTTTCCTTTTTCCAAATTACCAAAAGTTACCCAAAGTTCCTTTTCATTACTGTCATTGATTTCAATATCTGTAATAAAAGCAGTTTTTAAAATAGTACTATCAATAGCAGTAATATTGGCTGTAATATTTGTGTATTTTAATTGTTTAGGATTTTTAAAATCTAAATTAGAACATTTAAAAAGCGCATTATTAATGCCGTATTTTTTTATGTTGAAATCTTTTCTAGCAACGAAAAAAACTGAAGGATCTTTTTTACTTATAGCTAAAGCCAAATTCATTCCTTTATCTAATTTAGAAATTCCGTTTGCAATAGGAATAGCCGTTTTTGTTTGGTTGTTGGATAACGATAACGTGTATTGATCGTGTTTTACGTAATTATCAAAAATCAAATTTTTATTTTCAGTTGGATGAATTGCAAGTGGCGAGAACACATAATTTCCTGTTTTTATTCTTGTATTTCTAAATGTAGTACCAGCGTTTGTGCTTTTTTGAAGGTTTCCTCCGTGTCCGCCAGCATTAATTCGATACACTATTTTTGGATCTATAGGATCTGTATATATTAATCCTTCACCAAAAGGACCAAATCTTTTCCAATTATTCCAACTATTATTTGTGTTTTCAATACTATAATAACCAGTATCTTGATTTCCAATTCTAATAATTCTTGTATTGTTTTTGTTGCTATAACTCATGTTAAAAGCCAAAAACAAGTTTAAATTTCCAGAAGCATTTGAAAAACTATTAAAAAGTAATTCTTTGTTTTTATCAAATCCAATATTTATGCCACCATCGGTACCAACTAAAAGTCTGTTTATTTCTGTGTCATAAGATAAGGCTCTAATATCTTGATGTAAATTTTTATAACCAGTATCTAAGGTAGTTATGTTGTGTTCTTTGTTTTTAATAACACGTAGTTTTCTATTGCCAATAAGAATATTTGAATCAGTAATAACTTGAAATTCAACATCTACATTATCTGTTCTGTAATAGAATTTTTTATTTTCAGATAATGAATTGAAAAGTTTGAAGGTTTTCCAATTATCTTCTAAAGTGATAAAATAAACCCTGTTTTGCGAATGCATTTCTTGAATACATAAATATATTTTTTTGTTGTGAATATATGTCGAAATATGATTTTTTTTACCTTTTGTTAAAGAAATAGGGTTGTCTTTTGAGTTAAACTCTATGAATTTGGCGTTTAAAAAGACTTCTAAATCACGAGTTAAATTGTTCCAAGTTTTACCACCATTTTCCGATTTAAAAATAAGAATATCTTCTTGTTTGTTGTTTGTAGAATCGTAAACAGACAAACGTCCTGTGATGATAATAATGGAATCATCATCTAGATTTATTTCAATATTGGTTAAAATAAGTTTAGAAGTATTACTATTAACAATAGGATCGTTTAGTTTTTGCCAATCATCACCGGCATTTATTGATTTGTAAATTTCCTTTTCTCCAACGGCATAAAGTATGTTTGGGTTTTTATTTGAAACTGCAATATTTTTACTGTCAAAAGAAATATTAGGAAGTTCCCAAACTTTTGAATCGAGAGGTTTTTTAATAATACCAAGTCCGTATTTTACATCTCCTTGTGCTAATATTGGGTTTTTGTTTGAGGTTGCAGCATATAAAATATTGTCAACAATTTTTAAATCGTTTACCGTTGAAACAGGTAAGTTGTTGGTTAAGCAAATCCAATTTGGATTGGTGTCGTTAATGTTATAGGTTTCCCAGATTCCACCAGATCTAGCGCCAATAATAATATGGTTTTTGTTCTTTGGATTTACAACAATAGCATCAATTCTACCAATACCTTTTATTCCATTTGGGTTTGTGCCTTCAGGATATTTCTCTGGACCCACAATTTTCCATGTGTTTTGGTTTGTAGCATTTAAAATAGCATGTGTTCTAAGTTTTTGAACGTTATTAGGCGCGTATAATTCTTTATTATACGTATTTAAGTTTCCTTTTTTATCAACTCTATTTTGCCAAAACCATTGCCATCTAATAAATTTTTTGTAGTTTTTACTGAATGTTTGGATGTTTTCAATAGAATTTCTTTTGAATTCTTTTTGGAAATAAAGTTCTTTTTGACGAGAGATTTCAAAAAAATTAGACGAGTTTTTTTGTGAATAGGTAACGCAGCTTACCAATCCAATAAAAAGTATTAATAGTCTAAAAAAGCTTTTGTTTTTCATCATTTTACTACAAACATAAAAAGAAATACAAGATTTATTGAATTAATCGTCCGTTTTAAAACAGAAATGATTTAATATAACATATAAATATTTACATTTGGGACATGGATAATATTAAACATGTTTTTTTTGATTTAGACCACACTTTGTGGGACTTTGACAAAAACGCTAAGCTTTCATTTGAGCAAATATTTAAAGAGCAAAAGATAGCAGTGGCATTAGATGATTTTTTAGAAGTTTACACTCCAATAAATTTTGAGTATTGGAAACTGTATAGAGAAGAAAAAGTAAATAAAGCAACCTTGCGTTATAGAAGATTAAAAGATACTTTTGATGCGTTAAGTTATACTATAAATGATGATTTAATTAATGTTTTATCTGAAGATTTTATTAAGTTTCTACCAAACTACAATCATTTAATAGAAGGAACAATTGATGTGCTGGATTATTTATCAGAAAAATATCAATTACATATTATAACAAATGGCTTTAAAGAAGTACAAAATTTAAAATTAGAAAAATCAAATATTAAAAAGTATTTTAAGACTGTTATTACATCAGAATCGGTAGGAGTAAAGAAACCAAATCCTAAAATTTTTGAATATGCATTAGCACAAGCAAAGGCTCAACCACAAGATTGTATAATGATAGGAGATAATATTGAAGCTGATATTTTAGGTGCATTTAATGCTGGAATATTACCTATACATTTAGAATTGAATAAGAAAGGAAATACTAAAAATGCATTCGCCCAAATAAACGCTCTAAAGGAGTTAAAGCAATATTTGTAATAAAAATTGCGTTGAAATATATAAATATAAAACATATGAAGGGTTTTTATAAAACAATGTTACTAACATTAGTACTATTCATTAGTTCTTGTGTTAAAGATTTAGATTTTAATCAGGTTAATGATCTTGAACTGGAACCATCAATAGCTACTTCTCTAGTAAATTTTGAATTAGATCAAGATGATTTATCTGCATTAGGAATCACTTTTTTTCCAACAATTATGGAAGAAGCCTTGTTGCCAGATTTTAATAATAGTCTGGTTCAAGAAGATTTAAGAAATATAACACTCCAGTTTGAAGGAAGTAATACTTTTGATGATGACTTTACTATAAATGTAGTTTTTTTAGATCCCAATGATAATATAACGTATTCTTTAACGCCAATGCTTATTGTAGGTAATGATGAAGCATTTACTTATGAAGAAGAAATAGAGATATCAACAAATCCAGATTTTTTAAATTCTAATAAAATTTCAATAACAATAAGTTATAGTGGAACTGTAATAGATACAACTATGCCAAATAGTTTAGAGTTCAAGTCTGCAGGGATTTTTAATTTTAGTATAGATTAATTATGAGAAAGAGTATCGTTATAATTTGCTTGTTTTGGAGTATAGCATCACAAGCACAAAACAAACAAATATTATATGGTTTTGATAATATTCCTCAAGGGTTATTATTAAACCCAGGAATTGAAACGAGTTATAAATATCATATAGGTGTACCAATGATTTCAGGGGCATCTGTAAATGTAAATACTTCAGGTATAACTATTGCTGATGTTTTTAGAGATGATAGTGTAAGTTTTTTTAGTGGAACAGATTTTAATACTAAAATAGCAAATGCATTAGATAAAATAGATAATGATGATTATGCGTCTTTAAATATGCAAATTGAAGTGTTAAGCGTTGGTTATAAGTTGAATAATAGAGATTATATAAGCGCGGGGTTTTATACAGAAGCAGATGCTTTTATTACATATCCAAAAGATGTATTTAGACTTATAAATGAAGGTAATGCTCCTTATATTGGAGAAAATTTTTCAATTGCAAACCCAATGGTAAAGGCTGAAGTTGTGGGGGTTTTACATGCAGGAATTTCTAGAAGAATTAATCATGAACTTACACTTGGAGCAAGAGTGAAAATATATTCAGGTTCATTAAACGTAACTTCAACAGATAATACAGGTACCTTTACTACTGAATTAGGTGAAGATGGTATTTATACCAATTATTTAAATAATATAAATGCAACAGTAAATAGCTCAGGTATATATAATGCAGATAATGAAACAGATTTATCAGCAGGAGAAATTTTTGGAAATACTTTTTTTGGAGGTAATTTAGGATTTGGTTTTGATATTGGTATGACCTATCATTATAACGAGCAAATTGAATTTACAGCAAGTTTGTTAGATATAGGATATATAAATTATTCTAAAGATGTTAGAAATGCAACTGTTAAAGGGAATTATGCGTATTCAGGTATTAATTTTTTATATGATGGGAGCTCAAATTATTGGCAAGATATTGGAGATGATTTTGATGAAAATGTTGAACGTGAAGAAAACAACGATTCTTATTCTGTAATAAGACCTATAAAGTTTAATAGCTCATTCCGTTACAGTTTTGGTAAAAGTAGGTACGAATCTAATTGTCATGATATTCGATTAAAAGATTATTATGATAATGCAGTAGGAGCACAGCTGTATTCTGTGTTAAGACCTAACGGATTAAGATGGGCTTTTACTGGATTTTATGAACGAAAGTTCACAAAGTTTTTAAATACAAAAGTAACCTATACAATAGACGATTTTTCAGCTACTAATATAGGATTAGGTATGTCAGCAAATTTCTGGAAACTTAATGTTTATGGTATGTTAGATAATATTTTTGCAGTTGATGATGTTGCTAACGCGCATACTGCATCTTTACAATTTGGTGTTAATTTTATTTTCAATTAAAATGAAAAAAGTATTCTTTTTATTATTCTTTATTAGTGTAGCTACATACGCTCAAAAAAACATAAACAATTACAAGTATGTTATCATACCAAAACAATTTGATTTTTTAAATAAGCCTGATAAATATCAAACAAGCTCGTTAACAAAGTTTTTATTTAATAAAAATGGTTTTATTACTTTTTTTGATGATGAACAGTATCCTCATGATATGGTAAATAATAGATGTTTGGCTTTAACCGCTAAAGTAAAAGAGTCTTCAAGCGTTTTTAGTACAAAAAACACTATTGAGTTAATAGATTGTAATAATAGAGTCGTTTTTAGGTCGTTAGAAGGTAAGAGTAAAAATAAAGAATATAAGAAGGCATATCATGAGGCTATACGTAATGCTTTTAATTCTGTAAAAGCTTTGAAATATCGCTATAAGGAGCCTGTTAGAGAAGAAATAGTTACAAAACCAAAGCCACCAACAAAAAAAGTTGTGGTAGATAGATTACCTCAAGATACTAATATAGGAGTTACTAAAAAAACAAGTGTTTTTAGACTAGCAGATAATACAAACTCACGAAGAGGAAATGCACGAGCTAATAATAGAAATAATAGAATTTCATTTTTGTATGCAAAACGTATTAATAATGGATACGAAATACTAAATGCAAAAAGAGAATTTGTGTTTACAGTATTGGAGACTAACCTTAGAAATGTTTTTATCATAAAAAATAAAAATGGAATTCTATATAAAGAAAATAATAACTGGATTGCTGATTTTTACGATTTAACAGGGAGTAAAGTAATTAAAGAATTTGATATAAGAGTTTTACAACCAACAAGAACTACAAGAACCAGACGTTAATTTTTAAAACTAGTACTGTTCGGTAATTCAAATAATTCAATATCAAAATAAGGAACAGCAGCAATAAGATGGTCGAAAATATCGGCCATTATATACTCGTAATTTTGCCATCTTTTATCACTACTAAAAGCGTAAATTTCAATAGGAATTCCTTGAGTTGTTGGAGCTAATTGTCTTGCCATAATCATCATATCTTGATTAATAGCGGAATGATTTGCAACATAGGTTTCTATATATTTTCTGAAAACACCAAGGTTTGTTAGGTTTCTACCGTTGATTGCAATTTCTTTATTGATATTTTTTTCTGTATTGTGTTTGTCTATTTTTTGATGACGAATTTCAAGATAATCTCTAATTAAATCAATTTTTTTAAGCTCATTAATTTGATTTTCATTAAGGTAATGTACACTTTCAAGTTTAATGTGTAGCGCTCTTTTTATACGTCTACCATCAGAATTAACCATTCCTCTCCAGTTTTTAAAAGAATCAGAAATTAAAGCGTACGTAGGAATTGTAGTAATTGTTTTGTCAAAATTTTGGACTTTTACCGTTGCTAAATTAATTTCTATAACATCTCCATCTGCACCATAATTTTCAAATGTAATCCAATCGCCAATTCGTACCATATCATTAATAGATACTTGAATGCTGGCAACAAAGCCCATAATAGTATCTTTAAAGATCAATAAAATTACAGCAGATGCAGCACCTAAAGCTGTAAAAAACTTCCAAATAGGAGTGTCAGTAATAATAGCAAAAACAAGAACCAAACCAGCGATCCAAGCAAAAATCATAAAAACTTGTATATAACTATCTACAGGTTTGTCTTTTAAGCGAGGTAAAGTTTTAAAGAAATCTTTTAAGGTGTTTAGTAAACTTCTTACTATCCATAAAGTTAAAACAATACCAAAAACTTTTAGCCCCTTTTCTATAATGTTCTCTGCGTATAAAAAATCAGAAAATACCATAGGAGTTAATTCTAAAGCAAGAATTAAAGGTATTATATGTGCAATATTTCTTGGAGCTTTATTAGCTATTAATAAATCATCAAACCTAGTTTTAGAGCTTTTAGAAATTTTATGAGAAATAATTCTAATTGTTTTTCTTACAATATAATCTACAAATAATAAAAGCAGTATTAATGCTATAACTAGTACAGTCATATTTAAATACTCAGCATAAGTTTCATGAACTCCAATTGAAACTAAATGATTATAAAAAAAATGTTTAATGTTTGTCATAACTAAAAAATAGTGGCTAAGTTACAAAGTTTTAAGAATGGTAAGGTTATAAATAGGTAAAGGTTCAAAATGAAAGTTATAAAACTTGAAAATTTCAATAAATAAAAAAATATCTATTGATTTAGATCTTATTATTTGGGTTTTGTAAGGTTAAGTAAATAATCAGTTTTTTTATTTAAAGTGAATTTTCATGCCTTCGTGAGTAGCTTTAAATCCCATGCTTTCATAGAATTTAATTGCCTTTGGTCTTTTTTTATCACTTGTAAGTTGGAGTAGATGTGCATTTCGTTCTTTTGACTTTTTAATAGCCCATTCAAACATTTTTTTACCAATTCCAAGTCCTCTTTTATCTTTTCTAATTCTTACAGCTTCTATTTGTGCTCTTATTCCACCTTGATAGGTAAGGTATTGAATAAAGGACAACTGCAGTGTTCCAATAACTTCTGAATTGTCATTTTCAACAACAATTAATTCTTGATTGGGATCAGTATTTATTTTTTCAAAAGCGCTAAGGTATTCCTGAGGTAATGGTGTTTGGAAATTTTCTCTGGTTTTACCTAGTTCATCATCAGAAATCATTTCCACAATTATTGCAATATCCTCTTTTGTCGCTTTTCTAAATTTCATTTTCATTCAGTTTTTATGAATTAATATCCATATTTATCTCTCCAACGTTGTTTTAAAAATTCTCTAAAACTATTTTCGCGAGCATTATTTCCAGGTTCATAAAGCTTTACACCTTTTATTTCATCAGGTAAGAATTCTTCATTAACGAAATTATTAGTGTAATTGTGAGCGTATTTATAGTTCTTACCATAATCTAAATCTTTCATTAGTTTGGTAGGAGCATTTCTTAAATGCAAAGGCACAGATAAATCTCCTGTATTTCTAACTAAATTTTGTGCTTCACCAATAGCTGCATAAGAAGCATTACTCTTGGCGGAATTGGCTAAGTACACTGCACACTGACTTAAAATAATTCGAGATTCTGGATGACCAATTACAGAAACTGCTTGAAATGTATTGTTAGCTAAAATTAATGCAGTTGGATTTGCATTTCCAATATCTTCAGAAGCAGCAATAAGCATTCTACGTGCAATAAATTTTACATCTTCACCACCTTCAATCATTCTTGCCAACCAATATACAGCTCCATTTGGATCGCTACCTCGTATTGATTTTATAAATGCAGAAATAATATCATAATGTTGCTCGCCTGTTTTATCATATCTAACCGTATTTTTCTGAATTTTAGCAAGTACTAATTCATTAGTTACCGTTACTTTTTCTTCTGAAGCCACTAGTAATTCAAAAATATTTAAAAGTTTTCGGGCGTCACCACCCGATACTTGTAATAACGCATCTGTTTCTTTTAATTCTATTTTTTTTGCTGCTAAAAATTCATCTTTTTCCATTGCTCTATGTAATAAGGCAACTAGATCTGTTTTATCAAAAGAATTTAAAATGTATACTTGACAACGAGAGAGTAGGGCAGGAATAACTTCAAAACTAGGATTTTCTGTTGTGGCTCCAATTAAAGTAACCCAACCTTTTTCTACCGCACCTAATAAAGAATCTTGTTGAGATTTGCTAAAGCGATGAATTTCATCAATAAATAAAATTGGATTTTTTTGCGTAAAAAGACCACCACTTTTTTTAGCTTTTTCAATAACTTCTCTTACATCTTTAACACCAGAACTTATTGCGCTTAAAGTATAAAATGGTCGTTTAGATTCTTCTGCAATAATATTGGCTAAGGTTGTTTTTCCAATACCTGGAGGCCCCCATAATATTAAAGAAGGAATAATTCCTTGTTTGATATGATTGGTTAAAATTCCGTTATCTCCAACCAAATGTTGTTGACTAATATAATCGTTTAACGATTTTGGTCGTATTCTTTCTGCCAAAGGTGCGTTCATTTTGTAAAAATAGCAAAGATTTCTGACAGAAGTTCTGTTATTTTAATTTGGATGTATTTTTGTTATTTTTATTTTGATGAAAAATGATAACGAATTTATATTTTCAAAGTCTGTTTTTGGAATTCCTTTTTTGTTTGTTTTTTTAATTTGGTTTGTATACTGGTTAGAAATTAAGTTTAATTGGAATTTTAATAAACACGGAATCAATCCGAGAAGTTTTAGTGGTCTTAAAGGTGTTTTTACATCACCTTTTATTCATGGAGACGCAAGTCATCTGTTTAATAATTCAATGCCTTTATTTGTGCTCTGTTCAAGTCTTTTTTATTTTTATAAAGAAGTAGCAATTAAAGTATTGCTATTAGGTGGTTTATTTACTGGAGTTCTTACATGGATAATTGCAAGAGAATCTTTTCATATTGGCGCAAGCGGAATTGTGTATTTACTTTTTAGTTTTGTTTTTTTTAGTGGGATTTTAAAAAAGCATTATCGATTAGTTGCTATGTCGTTAATTACTATTTTTCTATACGGAAGTATGATTTGGTATGTTTTTCCAATAAAAGAAGGAATGTCATGGGAAGGTCACTTATCTGGATTTCTTACAGGAATTTTGCTAGCTTTTATTTATAAGAATAAAGGTATCGTAAAAGAAAAGTATCAATTTTCAAAAACAGCGTTTGATGATATGTTTGATGATGAAGGAAATTATGTACCACCTGTATTAGAACAAGAATCCGAAATAGAAAATAACGATGACGTTTATACTATAAACGGTATAGAAGTTAATTATATTTATACTTTGTCAGAAGAAGAATAAAAAAGGACATTTATTTAAAAATGTCCTTTTTTTTATTTTATAAGTTAGGTTGAGGAGTTAATCTTAAATAAGGTTTTACCTCTTTATGTCCTTTGGGAAACAATTCAGGTATCTGTTCATTACTTACTGCAGGTGAAATAACACAATCATCACCATTTTTCCAGTTAGCAGGAGTTGCAACTTTATGATAAGCAGTTAATTGTAAAGAATCAATTACTCTTAAAAGCTCATCAAAATTTCTACCTGTAGATGCTGGATACACAATAATTAATTTTACTTTTTTACTTGGATCTATAATGAAAACAGATCTAACAGTTAAATTATTATCAGCATTTGGATGAATCATATCATATAAATTTGATACTTTCTTATCCTCGTCTGCAATAATAGGGAATTCAACATCAGTGTTTTGGGTTTCATTAATATCCTTTATCCAACCTTTATGAGATGCTATACCGTCAACACTTAAAGCAATTGTTTTAACATTTCTTTTTTCAAATTCATTTTGATATTTAGATACTGTACCTAATTCCGTTGTACAAACAGGAGTATAATCGGCAGGATGAGAAAATAAAATCCCCCAACTATTTCCTAACCAATTATGGAAGTTTATTTCACCTTCTGAAGTTTGTGCTGTAAAGTTTGGTGCTTCATCACCTAATCTAATAACGCTCATTTTTTACTTTTTAGTAGTTAATATTTTTTGATCTATTGTTAAAGTTACAAAAATGAGATGTATTTTACCTTTATCTAAAGATAATTAAGTGTTAAAATAAAAAAGGATAAACATCATTAAATCATATTTATCCTTTTAGAAATCTTATAGTAATTTACTTATTTATAGGCGTTGCCTTACTGTTTCATATAAAAATGCACCACAAGCTACAGATACATTTAAAGAACTAATTTCTCCTAATAAAGGAAGTTTTGCTTTATAATCTGCAAGTTTTAATACAGAGTTACTAACCCCTTTGTCTTCAGCTCCCATAACAATTGCAATAGGTTGATTAAAATCAACATCATAAACAGAGTCTTCTGTTTTTTCTGTAGCTGCAACTAATTTAATATCTACAGATTTTAAATGAAAAATAGCATCTTTAATATGGTCTACTTTACAAATAGGAACTTTAAACGCAGCACCAGCAGAAGTTTTAATAGTATCCGCATTTACAGGTGCGCTACCATTTTTTTGAATTATAATACCATTTACACCTGTACATTCAGCAGTTCTAATTATAGCCCCAAAATTACGAACATCAGATAATTGGTCTAATAATAAAAACAAAGGTTTTTTACCAGATTCCAATGTGCTATCTATTAATGTTTCTAAATCTCTGAATTCAACTGGTGATATTCTAGCAACTGCACCTTGATGATTATTGTGTTTTGATAATCTTTCAAGCTTCTCTACAGGAACTAAACTTGTAGAAATTTTATTTTTTTTGATTATTTTCTCTAATTCAAAAAACAAATCTCCTCTAAGTCCTTTTTGTAAGTATACTTTATTAATTGATGAGCCGCTCTCAATAGCCTCTATAATGGCTCTTATTCCAAAAATAGTTGTGTTTTGTTCCATGCTGCAAATGTAGGTATTTTATGTTACAAAAAAACCACCTCGTTAGAGGTGGTTTTAATATAATTGTAAAAACAATTCAGTTTAAGCTAAATAGTTTTAGTTTAATACTGTGTTTAAATTTCCTTTTTTCTTTGAAGGTAATTTAGATAAATATTCTTTAGTAAATACTTGTTTACTAGCAGTTGTTCCAAGAACGCCCGTTAAGTTTGCAGGTTTTAATACCTCTTTAGTTGCAGATTTACCTAGAGCTCCTGTTCCAGGAACATAATCATAATAATATTGAATATCACCAAAATAATAGTTTGTAGCAGCAGAACCACCTACGCTACCATAATCTAGCCTAAGCTCCATTTGTTGAGCATCTAAATCATAAAAACCAGCTAAACCACTAGTATAAGGAGTTATTAAGTTTTGGTAGTATGGAGTCCAATATGGTAAAGTAGCATCACCCCATAGATCAATGCTTATACCTGACTGAACTGGTTCAAGGATCAAATAACCACCATTAGCACCAATTGTACCAGCTTCTCCAACAGTAACTTGGAATTCTTGAGTAGCACTATCATCAGAAACAACAAAAGTATTCAAATCATGATCTACTTGGTTTGATAGTATTATAGTTCCAGGATCTGTTCCTTTAGTTACACTCCAAGTACCTGTAGTAACAGGTACAACACTAGAATTAAAAGCGCTATTTATAATTTCATATGTCCAATCACCAACTAATAAATCAGCTATTTCGTCTGTAGTTCTATCTCTTGCTAAGAAGTAGTAATCAAATCCAAAATAACCAGGAACTTCTAGAGCTGCTTGATCAACAAAAGCACCATCAGCAAAGTCCACAATGGTAAAATAACCAGGTAAACCATCCCATCCACTTATTGTTATTTCAGTAGCATAATCACCTGTAATAGTACCTCCAAGTTCAAATTCAGGATCAACAACTGTAAACTGATCAACTGGACCAACTCCTCCTTCATAAATAGTTATATTAAAAGCAGCTCCGTCTATCAATTTTACAGCTTCACTAAAAGAAAAAGTAACAGACTGTCCTTCATATTCAGCACCTCCAGTCTCATGAGCAGGAGATGTTTCTAATATTGAAGGAGTTGTAATGTCATTAACTAGTATAGAAATTGTTTCAGTTACAACAACATCACTATTATAACCATCAGTATTAGTCATTACTGCATGTACATCAAACTCTCTGTAAGTATCAATAGCACTAAAAGTAACAGAAGAAGAACTACCACCATTTACAGGAAGATAGTCACTAGCTAATGCTCCAGATGTAGCTTCGTTTAATAATGCTGATACCGTAGTTGTAGCTCCAACTGGTGTAACAGCATAATAAGCATTTCCAGTTTCATCAGAACTCACAACTATATCAAAACTTGTTTCAGTTAAATTATCAAAAGAAATTGATAAAGATGAAACATCAGTTGCATAATCTTTAGGCGTGTAATTTACATCTTCTTCATTGTCACATGATACGAACGTAAAACAAGTAACAAGAGTTAATAAACCTATTTTTTTTAAAATATTTTTCATATTATATTAAAATTTATTGTATTGATATTGTTTCAGTAAAACTTCTAAGAATTCCACCACCTTGAATAATATCATAATTAATTTCCATTGTTTCAGAACAAGATATGTATTTACCACTACCTTGTACATAATAATCATCTTGAACAACACCTAAATATGTAGTTCTACACATATATTGAAGGTCAATAGTTATATCTCCAGTTAAAGCATCTACGCTTGCAATTACCTTTTGGCTATCTATAACTGGTTCATTCCAATAATCTGTATTAGTAATCCATCCATATCCAATACCTTCAAAAGTAAAGTCCGTACCATCATAAGATGTTGTGATTTGACTTGCATTTGGTCCTTCAGAACCTGAAGAACTATCAGTTCCTGACCAAAGAGCATCTCCTAATTCTTGAATTGTAAATGGGCAATCATCTTCAACTAATGTTAATGTAAAAACTTTAGCTAAAACATCAGGACCAGGTAAACCTATATTAGTGCTATTAGAAGCACTTGTTAAAGACAAAGTTATGGTTTTGTCTGTTTCAGGGTTTAGGTTGTCTACAGCTGTTATCTCTATGGTGTCTTCATGTTGATTAGGGCCAAAAGAAAAGCTGTCTTTTCCATCAACAACTACATAGTCAACACCACTAATTGCATCTGTACTTTCTAAAGCAACGCTAACAGTAAAAGCCTCTGTAATCTCAGGCATTGAAGCGTAAGCTGTTATTTTAAATGAATTTGTATCGTTTTCAAGTAAAGAACCACTAGTACTTGCTCCAAATGAGATGAAATCATCTCCGTCGTATATGTTTACATCATTATCATTTTCATTACAAGATGATAGTATCATCATGCTAAGTAATAAAATTGATACTTTATTTATTATTTTTTTCATCTTTAATTTGTTTTTAATAACCAACATTATTTTCATTAATACTATCATTAGCGTCTATTTCCGTTTGAGGAAGAGGCCATATTAAACGATGATCTGGATATGTAATTGTAGAAATAGTTGAAGGTGAAGAAACATCAGTTCTTACAATAGTTTGTTCCCATCTAACTAAATCATATAATCTGTGTCCTTCAAAAGCTAATTCTTTTCTTCTTTCAAGCATTATTTCACTTAAAAGTGCAGCTCCAGAAGAAGTTGACTCACTAGCACTTGGATCTGCTCTTGTAATGATTGCATTTAAAGCATTTCTACCTTCAGTAATACTACCACCACCATTTGCAGCAGCTTCTGCTAAGTTTAAATATACTTCAGATAACCTTATTAAAGGTATAGCATTTGTCCAAGACAAAGGAAATTTGAAGTTGTAAGTTTGACCATCTTCAACTCTAAACCAGTTACTTCTAACATCTGTAGCTGAGTACAAGCTAATAACATCAGCAGTAGGTAATAAATCTCCATAACCTCCATTTCCAGCATCTCCTTCATTTATATAAATAGAAGCTAAAGCATCAAATCCATTATTATCATCAGCGAATGCTGGTAATTGTAATAAAATATCTTCTTCCATTACACCATCCCAGTTACTCATGTAAGTAGCATTCGTTCCTAAACTAACAGTGTTACCTTGTATAACACTATTTGCAGCAGTGTAAGCGCTAGGATAATCACCTTTGTATAGGTAAACTCTTGATAATAATGCCTGAACTGCAGTTTTATTAAATTTAGATCTAGTATCATAAGCAGTAGCAGGTAATAAGCTCATTGCAGTTTCTAAATCACTAATTACTTGGTTATAGACAGTGTTTACCGTTTCTCTTACTGCAAATCTAGCTTGACCATAAGATAATAACAAAGGAACACCTAAATGACCACCAGCACCATCGGCACCAGGAGCAATACTAGCATCTGTAGTAGTATAAGGGAATGCATAAGTTCTAACCAGATCAAAATGAGCCATACCTCTAATAGCATAAGAGTGTCCCATTATTTCATTTAATTCAGCAGATGTTGCATCAGAAACTGAAGAACTAAAAGCTAAAATAGAATTTGCAGAATTTATGTTTTTATATAAATTCCCCCATGTATCTTCAACTGCTGCATCTGTAGGTAAAATAGAATATTGGTATTGTCTAAGGTACCTACCAGAATTGGTTGGGCTAACTAATATATTATCCGCGGCAACTTCAGGTGTTACAATCATTTCTCTACCATAATAATCTCTACGGTATAATAGATCATATAAACCATTTGAAGCTGCAGTTGCAGAATTTAAATCTTGGATACTCTCTTCAGCTGATACAAAATCAGTAGGCAAAGAGTTTATATCTACGTCGTTACAAGAATTAAAAGCTATAGATAAGCTTAATAATCCGATATATTTTAATTGTTTAATTTTCATTTGAGTTTTTTTTAGAATGATACATTTATACCTAACGTAAATGTTTGGGCATTTGGGTATACAAAGAAACTAGTTCCATTTAGTGCTTGTTCTGGATCACCATTAAAATTTGTAAAAGTTAATAGGTTTGATCCTTGTAAATAAACTCTAGCTTTAGTAAACATTGTACTCTTTAATGCATCATTAGGTATACTATACCCCAAAGCTACATTTCTTAAACGGATATATGAACCATCTTCTAACCAACGAGTAGATTGCTGATTACTTTGACTACCATTACCTGTAATACGTATTGGGTTAGCACTTATATCTCCAGGTTCTTGCCATCTATCTAGTTGTTCTCTTGATTGGTTGAATCCTGAGAAAGCTCCATCTGAATTAGTTATACGAGATGTGTTGTTGTAAATTTTGTTTCCTTCTTGAAAAGTGAAATTAGCATTAAAATCAAAGTTTTTATATTTTACTCTAGTACTAAATGCACCAAAATAATCAGCATTAGCACTTCCTACCTTCTCTCTAGATGCATCAGCATAATTAAATGTAATATTATCGTTTTCATCTAACCACATTGGAGCACCTGTTGCAGGGTCTACACCAGCCCAACGTTGTAAATAAAATGTTTGCCAGTCTTCTCCAACTTCTCTAATTTTAGTTCCATCAGCACCTTCAGTACCTGGGTCTAGTTTAGTTACTTCATTGTCAATTTTAGTAACATTTACACCTACATTCCAAGTTAAATTTTTATTTGAAATAATATCATAAGATAAATCTAATTCAAAACCTGAATTTCTAAATTCACCAACATTTACAGATGATACTAAGAAACCACTTGAAGGTTCAAATGTTTGATCAAAAATTAAATCACCAGTTAATCTATTAAAATAAGCAAATTCACCACTTAAACGATTATTAAATAATCCAAACTCTAAACCAACATTAAACATTTTTTGTTCCTCCCATTTTAATTCAGGATTACCAAGAGTAGAACTTAAGAAAGTAGCAGAAGCACCATTATATGTATCATTTAAAGTTTCTGTAATAGCATCATATCTTGAAGAAATTATGTTACCTTGAATACCATAACTTGATTTTATTTTTAATAAATCGATCCAATTAGAAGAGGCTAAAAATTCTTCACTACTGATTACCCAGTTAGCACCTACAGACCAAAATGTACCCCATTTGTTTTCCGACCCAAACCTAGATGAAGCATCACGACGAACTGTTGCATTTAAGTTATACTTATCATTATACTCATAATTAGTATTAAAGAAATAAGATTCTAAACTAGAGTCTTCAGTTTCACTATAATGATTAGATACAGTTGCTCCAGCACCTACAACCTGTAAAATACCATTTGGAAATTCTTCAACATCAATACCGAAAGCATCAATACTTTCTCTATTTATTTCAGTACCTAATAAAATATCTAATTTATGATCTCCAAAAATTTTATCCCATCTCAAAGTATTTGTGAATGTGTAATTTGTGAAATCTTGGTAAGTTCTTGAAGCACCCCCTCCTGCTGGACTTGAAGTGTTTAAAGGGTTACTATATGATCTAAAGTTAAAGAAAGATTTGTCAAAACCAAACTGAGTTCTGAAAGTGAAATCTTCAAATAAATCTAATTCACCATAGATACTAGTGATAATTCTATCTGTAATTGAACTTTCATTATCATAATAAGCATCTTGAATAAATGAAGTTCCTCCAGTTACAGAATTATTAGGATTCGGAGTACCATCTTCTAAATAAGGTTCATCAGTAGGATTAAATAAATATGTAGCTACAATTGGACTTGCAAAATATGCAGCATCAGCCAAAGATGTAGCTTGCTTAGTTCTACTTAAACTTACGCTAGTTCCAATTCTAGATTTATCAGATGTTTTAGCATTAACATTTAATCCTAAATTATATCTTTCAATACCAGAACCTACAGCAATACCATCTTGGTTTAAATATCCTAAAGAACTACGGTAGTTTATTTTGTCATTACCTCCAGATACAGAAAAATTATATCTTTTAGTTAGAGCTTTCCAGTCTCTATATGCATAATCTCCCCAGTTTGTATCTACATCAGTGTCAGGGTTTCTTGCTAATGCCTCAGAAGGTGTAAAACCAGCATTAATATCAGCTTCTCTGTGTAATTCAATATACTCACTAGCATTAAGTGATTTATATTTGTTAACAGCTCTTGCAGAAACTCCTACTTGAGTAGCAAATTCAAATTTAGCTTTACCTTCTTTACCTCTTTTGGTAGTAATCATTATAATACCGTTTGCAGCTCTTGCTCCATATATAGAAGTAGATGACGCATCTTTTAAGATAGTTACAGACTCTATATCTGCAGGGTTTAAATTAGATAAAGGATCTCTAAGACCACTATCTAGTCCACCAGCACCTAAATCAGAAGGAGCTTCAGCACTAATAGCTATACCATCTATAATATATAAAGGTTCTAAGTTACCATTAACACTAGCATTACCACGAATTCTAACAGCACTATTTGCACCAGGTTGTCCAGATGAACTTACAGATAATAAACCCGTAGATTGACCTTGAAGTGATTCTGCAATATTTGCAACAGGAATATTTTCTATAACGTCCCCTTTAACTGTTGTTATAGAACCAGTAGTAGCTCTTCTTGCTTTAGTACCATAGGCTACAACAACAACTTCATCTAATAGATTATCAGAATCCATTTCAAATGTAATGTTGTTAGATACACCTACAATCTGTTCTTTTGTTTTCATACCAATGAAACTAAAGATTAAAACATCACCTTCTTTAGCTAAGATTGTGTAGTTACCATCAAAATCAGTTTCAGTACCTGAACTAGTTCCCTTTTTCATAACACTAACTCCAGGTAGTGGACCTGTTTCATCTGAAACAGTACCTGAAATTGTTTTCTCTTGCGCAAAAGTTATCTGCACAATGAACGCTAATAGTAGCGTTAAAATCCCATTAAACTTTGTCTTCATTTTATAATTATTTGAATTAATCAAATACAAAAGTCTTAATTTTATCTTAATTAAACAATTTTTTAACACATAAATCAATGTTTAAAGCCATTTGTTTTTTTTTTTAAGTGATTTAAACCTTTTTTTTATAAAAAATGTAATTTTTTGTTTTTTACAATTTCTATAGAAATGATTATGCATTTCTGTTTTATTTTAAGTTTACCTAATAGCTTGTAGTCTTATTGTGTGATTGTAGTTGATGACTGTTGTTTTTTTTTCTAAATAAAACAATAGGTTTTATTTAGGGAAAACTTAAATAAGTTAGAGGTTTTTGTGTTAAGTTTAAAAGAAACTTATAAATTTTAATAATTAAAGCTTGTTTTATGAATCATTTAAACAATTAAATGATTTGGTTAAGTTTTTTGTACTAGATATTTTAAATATTCGCAGTTTATTTAAACAATATTGTTTGTTTTATGCGAATTATAGCATGATTAATATATTGTATTATTAACATAATATTTTTAGAGGGCGTTCTAGTTTCAAGACCTTTAAAAGATTTTGCACGATTTCTATGAGTTATAAACTGATCATATAATTGAGAAAATATTGACTTTATTTTTTCCTAGATTTTTTAAACACATAGGATTGTTCTGCGAAATTATGTTTTTTTTAGTAGTTCAAGTTTTATTTAATCTTCTTAAAATAAGATAAGTTGTTGTTTTTTGAGGTAAATAAAATTTGTTTACTAACTTAAGAAATGAATAGTTTTAGTTATTGTTTGATATGTTTAAATGATTGATATAGTGAACTAAGGCTGGACTAATGTCTAAGCTGTGTATAATTCCTCTTGCAGAAGAAATAGTGTATGTTTTATAGGCTTGGTGTTCCGTTTTTTGAAAAGTTTAAAAGCCTCTGCTGATATTTGAATAATTATTTATGATTTTAACAAAATTCCAAAGGCATAGCGTCAATAATAAAACAGTTCTCTTCGTTATCTATTATAAACTGAACGCTCTATTTTTAAACTTATCAATTGTTAGATATTAAGAAGTATGATTCAAAAATTGAAAAGGAACTAACAGGTCTTAGTTATTGTAATAAACTGATTTTTAAATTGTACAAATAAACATTAATTGTAGAGGGTAGATAGATGTAGTTTTTCTTAAATAGTAAAAAGTACTATTTGGAAAAGGTAAAATGTATTATTCTTTGTACAAGAAGGAATATGGTAAATGTTTTGATTTATAGGTCTTTGTAATTGTGTTTAATAAAAAGGAAGTTGTGATATAAATTAAAAAATAGTGTATTGTTATATGTATTCAAACATGAGAAAAACTAATTTATAAATAAAAGCTGTCTGAAAATTAATTTTCAGACAGCTTGTTTTTTTAATTGGTATCCCAATCGACCTTGTCGGTTAATAAGACAGTTGGTACGTTAGTGTTTAAATTCGTTTCTGTTTGAGGGTATAAAAACCTTGTAGGGACTGCTACACCATTATTAGGTGTTAGGGCAGGTAGTCCTGTTCTTCTCCAGTCTGAAAATGATTCAGGATCTGTATATAATGCCAGCCATTTTTGCGTCATGATCTCTTCCATAGTAACTGTTGTTGGGTTTACAGAAGCTTGTGCAACATATGTTGCGTAATCAGAGCTTAATCCAAGTGTGTTAAATGAATTTTCAATAGCAGCAAGATATGCTGTTTTTATTTCTGTTTGGCTACCACCAGTCTGCATTAAAGCTTCAGCTTTCACAAACATTAATTCTGTATAACTCATTAAGGCTAAAGATCTATCTATTGTAAAGAATTCATGAGTATCTGTGTCATCAAGAAATGTTGAAAGCCCGTCACCATCATATAAGTCAACTCTAGGGTCAGAAAGTGCGATCATAGCGTCATTCATTGTTGAATTGAAACCAATATCACCTCTATCTCTATTAAATTGATACCATGGAGCGGCAGTGGTTGCTCCGTTAACAAAATCAAAAGTCATATCTTCAGTTCCAGAAGAGAATGAGTTTTCAATCGCTGTAAGAGCATTGTTGTAGTTGCTGCTGTCTAATAAAGATTGATGTAAGTAAGCTCTTGCTTGGATACCATAACTGGCTTTAGTCCATGAAGTAGTGTCGCCAGAGTATACTAAATCACCAGTTAAAGTTAATCCTCCATCAGAAAGACTCAGGCTAGCTCTAGCTTCTTCTAATAATGTGTGTACTTCTGTATAAATATCAGCTTGAGAGTCAAATGTTGGTTGTAATATGTCAACACCTGTTAAAGCTTCACTGTATGGAATACTATTCCAAAAATCTGTCATCAATAATAGAGTATATGCTTTTAATGTTTTACCAACACCTACGTAGTGATTGTAACCGTTTTCTTCAGATTGAGCAATCATAATATTTAAGTTGGTTAAGACGTCAACATATAATAAACTCCAGTCATTGTCAAAATTAGCACCTACAATTACATAGTTGTTAAAAGATGCCCATTGTCTATCCATTCCTTCAATTTGTTGTACAAACATTCCTGAATATCTTGAGAAATTACCTCCGTATTGAGAGGCTAAAGTTGTTTGTACTGGTGCTAATATAGCTGAAGGAGAGACATTAGTCGGGTCATTAGGGTTTTCGTTAGTCCCTTCAAGAAAGTCTTGACAAGAAACTATAGAAAGGAAAGTAAAAACTAATCCTATTTTATATATTTTTTTCATTTCTTAATTTATTAAAAAGTTACACTTACACCTAAACCAAATGATTTGGTACCAGGATTGTTAAAATAATCAACACCTTGTGCATTACTACCTGCTCCGGTTAAACTAGTTTCAGGATCAACTCCTCTGTATGGAGTGTCAAACCAAAGGTTATTACCAGTAACGGTTAATGTGATATTATCGAAGTATTTACTATTTAAATCTTCTGTTAGGTCATAACTTAGGTTTAATGTTCTTAGTCTTAACCAAGATGTGTCTTGGATAAAAGCCTCATCAACACTACCAAAACCACTTAAACCACTAGATTGGTAATAGTATTGGTCTAAAGTTGCAACAATATCATTAGGTGATCCATCTGATTGTTTTACACCTTCTATAACTAATTGTTCACCCCTGTTTTCTGTTATTTCAGATCTACCAAAGAAACTCAACGCCCATTCTGTACCATTCCACATTTCTCCGCCTTCTTTCCATTCAAGTAAGAAATTTAAAGACCAGTTTTTATAAGTAAAAGTATTATTGAAACCCATTGTGAAATCTGGTGTTGGATCTCCGATAACTTTAAGATCTGGGTCTGCAATTTGAAGTCCGTAATTATCACTACTTGGGTCATCGTCAATCACAATATTTCCGTCATCATCTCTTAAGAAAGAACCTCCATAAATTTGACCAAAACGCTCTCCTGGTATATTGTAAGAAACAAAACCACCTAGGAATTGACTTTCAACACCGTCAGCTAATTTATTTACTATAGTTTCGCTTTTGTCAAAATTCACTCCTAAATTCCATTTAAAAGATTCGTTATCAATTATTTTTGTGTTTAAAGTTATTTCATAACCTGTTGTTTCTAGTTCTCCAGAGTTTAAAAAACTTGTATTATAACCTGTAGAATTTGCAATTGGAACATCTAAAATTTGATCTTCAGCTAATGTATTATAATAAGCTAAATCTAAAGTAACTCTATTTTTGAACATTCTTAGGTCTAATCCTATTTCCGTAGAAGTAACTGTAGATGGTTTAAGGCTACTGTTACCTAAATCATCATTAATTTGAAAACCAGCATTACCACTATACGGGAAATTATATCCTGTAGCCCATCCATCTGCTATTACAGCTGTTTCATAAGCTGTTGAAGTTGCATATGCTACAGGTGCACCTGCACCAACCTCGGCCCATGATAATCTAAGCTTACCAAAGTTTAAAAAGCTTTCGTCATCTATTAATTCAGTAAACACAAAACCTAAACTAGCAGAAGGGTAAAATAAAGAAAGATCGTTTAGTTGAAAGTCATTAGGATCTTCTAATGTAGATAAATAGTCCTGTCTTCCAGTTAGAGTTAGGTATAACATTTTTTTGTACGATAAATCTAATGATCCATAAAAACCAATTGCTTTTTCTCTAAAAATATTATAATCTGCAGTTACAGTAGCAGCATTTGTAATGTTGTTGAATGTTTTTATACCTAAATCATCTCCTTGAGTATAATGTTGTGTGTATTCTTCAGAATATATATTTGCACCTACAACGTAACCAAAGTTAAAACTTTCTGATAAATCAACATTTCCATTAAGATTAAAGTAACTATCCATATGAGTATAGTTGTAGTCATCTAAAAATATTCCTCCAGCAGGAAGGGATCTCGATCCAATGTCGAAGAACTGACTTCTGGCATCAGAATAGGTATCTAAACCAATATTTGCATTAAAAGACATCCAGTCATTTATCTTGTAATCCAAACCAAGGCTAGCAGTAAATCTATTTACATTGTCGGTAAAAGGAGCATTGTTAATTACCCAATACGGATTATCATAACCACCACCGCCTCTGTAGTTTCTTTGTGATCCATCTTCAAATTCATATGCAGAAATTTCATCAACAGCTTTAGAAAATCCATTTGAATTATCAAAAGACATAGGAGTTCTTAAAAGACCTAGCATAATACCAGAAGTATTACTACCTTGTTGTATTCTGTAAGAATTAGAGTTCGTGTAAGAAGACGAAAGGCTTACATTTAATTTTTCATTAACTTTAGCAGTTGCTGAAAAGCTAAGAGTTTTTCTGTTGAATTCGTTTTTTGGAATAACACCTTCTTCTCTCATATCAGCATAAGAAAGCCTAAAAGTAGTGTTATCTCCACCTCCAGAAAGTGAAACTGAGTTTTCAAGTGTTACACCTGTTTGAAAAAGTTCGAAAACGTCATATGGTTGAAATTTTTCTAGAGAACCAGTAGTGTTCCCTTCAACAATTCTTCCGTTTTTGTCATAGTCGTAATTAGAACCATCCCAATACAAGTTTTCTTTATTTGGACCCCAACTACCACTTTCACCTGTTTCTGGACCAGACCATACGCCTCCGCTACCTTGAACAAATGTATCTTGAAGTTTAGGTAGGTTAGTTACGCTAGAAAAAGTTGCATTTGAACGCACATTTACTTTCATTTTTCCAGATTTACCTTTTTTTGTTGTAATAACTATAACTCCATTACCACCTTCAACACCATAAAGTGCTGCAGCAGCTCCTCCTTTAAGAACGTTGATAGATTCAATGTCAGCAGGATTAATGTCCATACCTCTGTTTGAGCCAGCAACACCAGCAGTTCGGGCTTCCGTGTTGAATTGAGAGTTGTTAATCCTAACTCCATCAACAACAATTAATGCTTGGTTGTCACCACTTAAAGAAGTTTGTCCTCTTATAACAATTCTAGTTCCTGCTCCAGCAGATCCTGAAGAGTTGATAATCTGAACACCAGCTGCTTGACCAGATAATGCAGATAAAGCATCTGTCGCATTTGATTTTGTTATTGTTTCAGCACTTACTTTTTGAACTGCATAACCAACGGCTCGTGTTTCTTTTTTAATACCTAATGCGGTAACAACAACTTCATCAAGAAGGTTGTCTCCGGTCATAGTGATGTTAATTTGATTTGCGTTACCAACACTTTTTTCTATTGTTGTCATCCCTACAAATCTGAATACCAAAACATCCCCCGTTTTAGCTTTAATTGAGAATTTACCATCAAAATCAGTTTCCGTTCCGACAGTTGTTCCTTTTTTAAGAACACTAACCCCAGGTAATGCTCCAGTATCATCTGAAACAGTACCAGAAATCGTTCTTTCTTGTGCAAAAGTAACCTGCACAATTAACGCAAATAGAAGCGTTAAAATCCCGTTAAAGTTTGTTTTCATTGTGTAATTATTTGAATTAATTAAATGCTAAATTCTTAAATAAATCTTAAAAAAGCAATAAAAATCATAATAAAAGTTAAAAAAGGTTACTTTAAGTTAAGTGATATTTAAATTTATTGAAAGAAATTCTTATAGGTTATTGAGATCCTTGAGTTGCTCTTAAAAGAGTTTATAGGAGTTTTTTTTCCAAATGTATAGTTCATATTCAGTTGAGAGTCACCTATTTTGAATAGATATCCCAGTCCAAGACTAAAAATAGTTTTATCGTTACTGTTATCTCTAGGTTCGTAATGGGCGAGATCAAATATTGAGTATATATATGATTCCTTAGAAGTGAGGTATCTGTATTCGGAATTTATATAAGTAAACCCTGAGGTGAATATGCTTTCTTCATCAAAACCTCTAATAGAATTAACTCCACCTATACGATAGAGTTCATTGGTAAAGTTGTTTTTAGAAAAAAGGTAACCACTTTTGGTTTTGATATAAAATGAATTTTTTTTGTCGAAGTCAAAAATATATTGAAATGTTAAGTTTAATTTAAATTGATAGTCTGTATTCCTTTTTCCAAATGTAGGATTGATTTGAAAATGAATTTTTTTATCGTTAAAGTTATTTTGCTTTTTTGCTTCATAATTATAGATAAATCCAAAAAAGTAATTATCAAAACTTGTTATTGAATCATTTTCTATGGAATTGTTAGTGTTTTTAACAGAGGTTTCTGAACTGTAAGTTATACCTACTGAAGATTTGTTTGATAAGTTGTATGATAATTTAGTTCTTAATTGTGTGTTTAAAAAAGAAGAATCTTGTTTATGGATAATGAATTTAATGTCAGTGGATAATAGAGAGTTGAAAATATATGGTATTCTGGAGTTTAATGTGAAGTTTTGATTTTCATTTCCATTAGCTTTCCATAATAAAGAAAATGTTTCGCCTTTATTGATTATATTGTTTAACTCTAGATTTAAGTATCCTGTAAAAGAAATGCCACTATTATTTTTGTCGGAAGAGAAATTTAATAAGCCATCGAAATTACTTGTTTTTTTCTTTTTTAGATAGAGGTATAATAAGGTTGAGTCTTTAGTAAATAATACTTCAGGTTTTTTAATTTCTGATACAAAAGAAATTTCATTTGAGTTTTTAGAGATTTCATTCAGTTTGGTTTTATTTATGATGTCTCCTTTTTTAATTTTAAGAAAATTTTCAATGTATTTAATAGGGAAGTTTGGGTAGCCTTTAATTATCGTTGTATCGTTTTTCCTTAATGTAGATTTTCTAATTTGTAATTCGGAAATTAATTTTGACTTTTCTAAAGTGATGTTTTTTAAACTTATTTCAGAAAACAACCCTCCTCTTTCTTCAATTTTGTTGGATATTGAATCTATAAAAAAGTCAAGTTCATCGATTTTAATTTCTTTTGTAATTGAATCATTTACTTTTATAAGTAATGAATCTATTTTTTTATTGAAGTTGAAATAAGCTTTTCTTGGATTGCTGTTAGAAAGACTATCTAGTTGATTGAAAAAAAAGCCCTTCTTTTTTAATTTGTTTGAAAAAAGATTTAGTTCGTTATGAATAGAGTTGTTGTTCTTGTGTTTTTTTAAAAAAGGAATATCTTTTATGATTGAATACTCAATACTGTCTTTAGAATTTATTTCAAGACTTATTTTTTGACCAATTACTTGTTTAGAAATTGAAAGAAAAAAAATAAATAATATGTAGAAATTGAGTTTCAAAGGTGAATTAAATGAGAGATTTCTTGTCAAAAGTAGTTGAAATCTCTGTTTTTTTAAAGGATTAAGAAAAATAACTTCCTGATATTTGAATAATTGGATAAAAATCGTACATTTGCGCACTCTTAAAAGTTAAGAGTAAATTTTTAGTATAAACGAAAACAGTAATTAGTTAGTATGCCAACTATTCAACAATTAGTTCGTAAAGGAAGAACCAAAATAACTAAGAAGAGTAAATCGGCTGCTTTATCGTCATGTCCTCAAAGACGTGGAGTTTGTACACGTGTATATACAACGACACCTAAAAAGCCTAACTCGGCAATGCGTAAAGTAGCCAGAGTAAGGTTAACAAATGGTAACGAAATAAACGCGTACATTCCAGGAGAAGGACATAACTTACAAGAGCACTCGATAGTATTAGTTAGAGGTGGAAGGGTAAAAGATTTGCCAGGAGTTAAATATCACGTAGTACGTGGTGCATTAGATACTGCAGGAGTTGAGGGAAGAACTCAACGTAGATCTAAGTATGGAGCAAAACGCCCAAAGAAGTAAAATTATTCAATTAACTTTTTTAATGTAAAGACATGAGAAAAAGAAGAGCGAAAAAAAGAGTCTTATTACCAGATCCAAGGTTTAACGACCAGTTAGTAACACGTTTTGTGAATAACTTAATGTGGGATGGTAAGAAGTCTGTCGCGTTCAAAGTGTTCTATGATGCAATGGATATCGTAGAAGAAAAGAAAACTGACGAAGAGAAGTCAGCAGTAGAAATTTGGAAAGATGGTTTGTCAAATGTAATGCCACATGTAGAGGTTAGATCTCGTCGTGTTGGTGGAGCAACATTCCAAATCCCAATGCAAATTCGTCCAGATCGTAAAGTGTCTATGGCGATAAAATGGTTGATCTTATATGCGCGTAAGCGTAATGAGAAAACAATGGCTCAGCGTTTGGCTGCAGAAGTTTTAGCTGCTGCAAAAGAAGAAGGAGCTGCTGTTAAGAAAAGAACTGACACTCATAAGATGGCAGAAGCTAATAAAGCATTCTCACACTTTAGATTCTAAGAAATGGCAAGAGATTTAAAATTTACTAGAAATATTGGTATCGCAGCACATATTGATGCTGGGAAAACAACTACAACAGAACGTGTACTTTATTATACGGGTGTAAGTCATAAGATTGGAGAAGTGCATGATGGTGCTGCTACAATGGACTGGATGGAGCAAGAACAAGAGCGTGGTATCACGATTACTTCTGCTGCAACTACTTGTGAATGGAGTTTTCCAACTGAAAATGGTAAAGCTATTGATGAAACAAAAGGATATCACTTTAATATTATTGATACTCCTGGTCACGTTGATTTTACTGTAGAGGTAAACCGTTCTTTACGTGTGTTAGATGGTTTAGTTTTCTTATTTAGTGCTGTTGATGGTGTTGAGCCACAATCAGAGACTAACTGGAGACTTGCTGATAATTATAAAGTACCACGTATTGGTTTTGTAAATAAAATGGACCGCCAAGGGTCTAACTTTTTAGCTGTTTGTCAACAGGTAAAAGATATGTTAAAGTCTAACGCTGTACCAATCGTTTTAAATATTGGTGATGAGGGAGATTTTAAAGGGGTAGTTGATTTAGTTAAGAATCGTGCTATTGTATGGCATGATGAAACTCAAGGAGCTACTTTTGATATTATTGAGATTCCTGAAGACTTAAAAGAAGAATCTCGTAAATATCGTGCGCTTCTAATTGAAGAGGTTGCCAGTTATGATGAGAATCTTTTAGAGAAATTCATGGAAGATGAAGACTCTATTACAGAGGAAGAAGTACATGCAGCGTTAAGAGCAGCAGTTATGGATATGGCTATCATACCTATGATTTGTGGTTCAGCGTTTAAAAATAAAGGTGTTCAGTTCTTATTAGATGCTGTATGTCGTTATTTACCTTCTCCATTAGATAAAGAGGCTATTATTGGAACTGATCCTGATTCAGGAGATGAGATTTCACGTAAGCCAGATGCAAAAGAACCTTTTGCTGCATTAGCATTTAAAATTGCTACAGATCCTTTCGTAGGGCGTTTAGCATTTTTCCGTGCATATTCAGGAAGATTAGATGCAGGTTCTTATGTGTTAAATAACCGTTCAGGTAAAAAAGAGCGTATTTCTAGAATATATCAAATGCATGCTAACAAGCAAAACGCAATTGAGTATATTGAAGCTGGAGATATTGGAGCTGCTGTTGGTTTTAAATCTATTAAAACAGGAGATACCCTTTCTGATGAAAAGAATCCTATTATTTTAGAGTCTATGGACTTCCCAGATCCAGTAATTGGTATTGCGGTTGAGCCTAAGACAAAAGGAGATGCGGATAGATTAGGTAACGGTTTAGCTAAGTTAGCAGAAGAAGATCCAACTTTTACAGTTCGTTCTGATGAAGCTTCTGGGCAAACAATTATTTCAGGAATGGGTGAGCTTCACTTAGATGTAATTGTAGATCGTTTAAAACGTGAGTTCAAGGTTGAAGTAAACCAAGGACAGCCACAAGTAGAGTACAAAGAAGCATTAACAGCTCTTGCTGATCATAGAGAAGTTTACAAGAAACAATCTGGTGGTCGTGGTAAGTTCGCTGATATTGTATTTACAATGGAGCCTGGTGAAGAAGGTCAAGTTGGATTAGTATTTGAATCAGTTATTAAAGGTGGTAACGTTCCTAAAGAATTTGTTCCTTCTATTGAAAAAGGATTTAAAGAAGCAATGAAGAATGGGCCATTAGCTGGTTTTGAAATGGATGCAATGAAGATTACTTTAAAGGATGGATCTTTCCACCCTGTAGATTCTGATCAGTTATCTTTCGAATTAGCTGCAAAAATGGGTTATAAAGCTGCTTCTAAAGCTGCAGGAGCTGTGGTTATGGAACCTATTATGAAACTTGAGGTGCTTACACCTGAGGAAAATATGGGAGATATAGTTGGAGATTTAAATAGAAGAAGAGGTCAAGTAAGTGACATGGGAGACAGAGGAGGAGCTAAAACTGTAAAAGCTACTGTGCCATTATCTCAAATGTTTGGTTATGTAACAACGTTAAGAACATTATCTTCAGGTAGAGCAACATCTACAATGGAATTTTCTCACTATGCTCAATGTCCGTCAAATGTGTCGGAAGAAGTAATTGCAAACGCTAAAGGTTAATAAGATGAGTCAAAAAATTAGAATAAAATTAAAATCTTACGATTACAATTTAGTAGACAAATCTGCTGAAAAAATCGTTAAGACAGTAAAAAGTACTGGTGCTGTTGTAAATGGACCAATTCCATTGCCAACTCACAAAAAGATTTTTACAGTTTTACGTTCACCACACGTAAACAAAAAATCAAGAGAACAATTTCAATTATCTGCTTATAAAAGATTATTAGATATCTATAGTTCTTCATCGAAAACTATTGATGCCTTAATGAAACTTGAGTTACCAAGTGGAGTTGAAGTTGAGATTAAAGTATAAGTAAATTTAGAGCTTTCGGTCTGATTTGTTCAGATCGAAAGTTTTTACTATATTTGCAATCCCAAATAAATGGGGTTGTTGTCAATGATTCTAAAATTACATTAGAATTAACATGTCCGGAGGGTTTCGCGAAGGAAAAACGGTTAAAAATATTTTCAGGATTAAAGAAGGTATTTGATCCTTTTTTTATGTGTAAAAACAAAGGTTTAATAAGTAAATAATTAATAATTAATATTTAATATGTCTGGGTTAATAGGAAGAAAAGTAGGGATGACCAGCTTATTCGACGAAAACGGGAAGAACATTCCTTGTACAGTAATCGAAGCAGGTCCATGCGTTGTTACCCAAGTCAGAACCGAAGAGGTTGACGGCTATAACGCGTTACAACTTGGTTTCGATGACAAAAAGGCGAAAAGCTCTAATAAAGCTTTAGATGGTCACTTTAAGAAAGCTGGCTCAACCGCTAAAAGAAAAGTCGTAGAATTCCAAGGATTTGAAAAAGAGTACAATTTAGGAGACTCTATAACAGTTGATTTTTTTGCAGAAGGAGAATTCGTAGACGTGTCTGGGATTTCTAAAGGTAAAGGATTTCAAGGTGTTGTTAAAAGACACGGTTTTGCCGGTGTAGGTCAAGCTACTCATGGTCAGCATAATCGTTTAAGAGCGCCAGGTTCTATTGGTGCGGCTTCATATCCTGCAAGAGTATTCAAAGGAATGCGAATGGCAGGTCGTATGGGTGGAGACACAGTAAAAGTTCAAAATTTAAGAGTGTTAAAAGTGGTTGCTGAAAAAAATCTTTTAGTAGTTAAAGGAGCAATTCCAGGGCACAAGAACTCTTATATAACTATCGAGAAATAATGAAAGTAGCAGTATTAGATATCACAGGAAAAGATACTGGTAGAAAAGTTGAACTTTCTAGCGAAGTATTTGGAGTAGAACCAAACGATCATGCAATTTATTTAGATGTTAAGCAGTACTTGGCTAATCAAAGACAAGGTACTCATAAAGCTAAAGAAAGAGCAGAGATTGCAGGTAGTACAAGAAAGATTAAGAAACAAAAAGGAACAGGTACAGCTCGTGCGGGTAGTATTAAATCTGGTGTTTTTAGAGGTGGAGGACGTATGTTCGGGCCAAGACCAAGAAGTTATTCTTTCAAGTTAAATAAAAACTTAAAGCGTTTAGCACGTAAGTCAGCTTTAAGTATACAAGCAAATGATAATAATTTAGTTGTAGTTGAAGATTTCAATTTTGAAACTCCAAAAACTAAAGAGTTTATCACAGTTTTAAAAGCATTAGAGTTAGATTCTAAGAAATCTTTATTTATATTAGGTGAAGAAAGTAACAATGTTTACTTATCATCACGTAATTTAAAAAGCTCTAAAGTTGTGAATGCATCAGGATTAAACACATACAGCGTTTTAAATGCTAGTAAGGTTGTTATTTCTGAAAGTTCATTAGAAGGAATTGAATCTAATTTAAGTAAATAGGGAAGGAAATGAGTATTTTAATAAAACCTATTATTACAGAAAAAGCGACAGGTGATAGCGAAAAGTTTAATCGTTATACATTTGTTGTAAACAAGAAAGCTAACAAGTTAGAGATTAAAGATGCTGTTGAAGCAACTTATGGAGTTACAGTTAAAGCTGTACGAACTTTGAATCATCCAGCTGAACGTTCTACTAAATTCACTAAAAAAGGTCTAGTATCTGGTTTAGTTAGTGGTTACAAAAAAGCTATTGTTCAGTTAGCAGAAGGAGAAATTGATTTTTATAACAATTTATAAGAAGTTAAGACAACATGTCAGTTAGAAAATTAAAACCAATAACACCAGGTCAGCGTTTTAGAGTAGTGAATGGGTTCGACGCCATAACTACTGATAAGCCGGAGAAAAGTTTACTTGCTCCGATAAAAAGATCTGGAGGTCGAAACAATCAGGGTCGTATGACAACACCAAATATAGGTGGAGGTCATAAGAGAAGATATCGTATTATCGATTTCAAAAGAAATAGATATAACGATCCTGCAACAGTATTAACTATTGAGTATGATCCAAATCGTACAGCATTTATTGCTTTAGTTAAATATACTGATGGAGAAAAGCGTTATGTGATTGCACAAAACGGTTTAAAAGTAGGACAAGCTATCGTTTCAGGAAAAGATGCTACACCAGATGTTGGTAACGCTATGTTCTTAAGTGATATTCCTTTAGGTACAACAATCTCTTGTATAGAGTTACGTCCAGGGCAAGGAGCTGTTATGGCTCGTTCTGCTGGATCATTTGCTCAGTTAATGGCAAGAGATGGTAAGTACGCTACAGTTAAGTTACCTTCTGGAGAAACAAGGTTAATTTTATTAACTTGTATGGCAGTAGTAGGTGTTGTTTCTAATTCTGATCATCAATTATTAGTATCTGGTAAAGCAGGTAGATCTAGATGGTTAGGTAGAAGGCCAAGAACAAACGCTGTTAGAAAGAATCCAGTTGATCACCCAATGGGTGGTGGTGAAGGACGTTCTTCTGGAGGACATCCAAGATCTAAAAATGGTATACCTGCTAAAGGTTACAAAACTAGATCTAAGACCAAGGCTAGTAATAAGTATATTATAGAACGTAGAAAGAAATAATAAACCATGGCAAGATCATTAAAAAAAGGACCTTACGTTAACTATAAGTTAGAGAAAAAAGTGTTAGGTAATGTTGAATCAGATAGTAAATCTGTGATCAAAACTTGGTCAAGAGCAAGTATGATTACTCCTGATTTCGTTGGACAAACAATTGCAGTTCATAATGGAAAGCAATTTGTACCAGTATACGTTACTGAAAACATGGTAGGTCATAAGTTAGGCGAATTTTCACCAACTCGTTCATTCCGTGGACACGCTGGTGCAAAAAATAAAGGTAAAAAATAGTAGGAAATGGGAGTTCGTAAAAAAAACATGGCAGATCAGATTAAGGAAGCTAAAAAGCAACGCGCTTTTGCTAAGCTAACTAACTGTCCTACATCACCAAGAAAAATGCGTTTAGTCGCAGATTTAGTAAGAGGTGTTGAAGTTGAAAAAGCTTTACAAATCTTAAAATTCAGCCCGAAAGAAGCATCAAGAAATTTAGAGAAATTGTTATTGTCTGCAATTGCAAACTGGCAAGCTAAAAATGAAGATGCAAGTATAGAAGATGCTGGATTATTCGTGAAATCTATTTATGTAGATAGCGCAGGTATGTTAAAAAGATTAAGACCAGCTCCACAAGGACGTGCACATAGAATTCGTAAGCGTTCTAATCACGTAACTTTAGAGTTAGGAGCTAAAAATTTAAGTAATTAATCAAAGTAGAAATGGGACAAAAAACAAATCCAATAGGAAATCGTTTAGGAATTATCAGAGGATGGGAGTCTAACTGGTATGGTGGAAATGACTACGGCGATAAAATTGCAGAAGATGATAAGATAAGAAAGTATATACATGCTAGATTATCTAAAGCAAGTGTTTCTCGTGTAATTATTGAGCGTACTTTAAAACTTGTAACCGTTACTATCACTACGGCACGTCCAGGTATCATTATTGGTAAAGGAGGTCAAGAGGTAGACAAGTTAAAAGAAGAGCTTAAAAAAATTACAGGTAAAGAAGTTCAAATTAATATTTTTGAAATTAAACGTCCAGAATTAGATGCTACATTAGTTGCTGCTAGTATTGCACGTCAAATTGAAAATAGAATTTCTTACAAGAGAGCTACTAAGATGGCGATTGCTGCTGCTATTCGTATGAATGCAGAAGGGATTAAAGTTCAACTTTCTGGTCGTTTAAACGGTGCTGAAATGGCACGTTCTGAACACTATAAAGAAGGAAGAATACCTTTGTCTACTTTTAGAGCAGACATCGATTATGCACTTGTAGAGGCTCACACTACCTATGGAAGATTAGGTATTAAAGTGTGGATAATGAAAGGTGAGGTATATGGAAAACGTGAATTATCTCCATTAGTAGGTCTATCTAAACAAAAAGGTGGAAATTCTAAAGGTGGAAATTCTAAACGTCAACCTCGCAAAAGAAAATAATTTTTAAAAGAAATTAAAGATGTTACAGCCAAAAAGAGTAAAATACCGTAAGGTACAAAAGGCGAAAGGGAATATGAATGGTATTTCTGGAAGAGGTAATCAACTTTCTAATGGAATGTTTGGTATTAAATCTTTAGACCAGAATTTACTAACCTCTCGTCAAATAGAGGCAGCTCGTATTGCGGCAACTCGTCATATGAAGAGAGAAGGGCAGCTTTGGATTAAAATATTTCCAGACAAGCCTATTACCAAGAAGCCATTAGAAGTACGTATGGGTAAAGGTAAAGGTGCTCCTGATCATTTCGTTGCTGTTGTAAAACCAGGTAGAATTTTGTTTGAAGTTGGTGGTGTACCAATGGATGTAGCAAAAGAAGCATTACGTTTAGCAGCACAAAAACTTCCAGTGAAGACGAAGTTTGTTATTGCAAGAGATTTTGATTTTAACGCTTAATTCTATATAACATGAAACAATCAGAAATTAAAGAATTATCGATAACTGACTTACAAGTAAAGTTAGTAGAGTTGAAAAAAAATTATTCGGATCTTAAGATGGCTCATGCCATAACTCCATTGGAAAATCCATTAGAGATTAAGAGCTTAAGAAAAACTGTAGCAAGAATTGCTACAGAATTAACTAAAAGAGAATTACAATAATTCTAGTCAGTTTTAAAGATGGAGAAAAGAAATCTTAGAAAAGAAAGAATAGGTGTTGTGTCTAGTAACAAAATGGAGAAATCTATTGTTGTTAACGAGATAAAAAGAGTAAAACACCCAATGTATGGTAAGTTCGTATTAAAGACGAAAAAGTACGTTGCTCATGACGAGAATAATGACTGCAACATAGGTGATACTGTTAAGATAATGGAAACACGTCCTTTAAGTAAATCTAAACGTTGGAGATTAGTAGAAATCCTAGAAAGAGCGAAATAGTATGTTACAGACAGAATCAAGATTAAAAGTAGCGGATAATACTGGAGCTAAAGAAGTTTTAGTAATTAGAGTTTTAGGAGGAACAAGAAAGCGTTATGCTAGTGTTGGAGATAAAATTGTTGTAAGTGTAAAATCAGCAACTCCAAATGGTGGTGTAAAGAAAGGTCAAGTTTCTAGAGCAGTAGTTGTTCGTACTAAAAAAGAAATTAGACGTAAAGACGGATCTTATATTAGATTTGATGATAACGCATGTGTACTTTTAAATCCTACAGAGGAAATGAGAGGAACTCGTGTATTTGGTCCTGTAGCTCGTGAGTTACGTGATAAGCAATTTATGAAGATTGTATCATTAGCACCTGAAGTGCTTTAATATTGTATTTAAGATGAAGAAGTTTAAAATCAAATCAGGAGATACTGTTAAAGTAATAGCAGGAGAGAACAAAGGATCTGAAGGTAAAGTTTTACAAATCCTTAAAGATAAGGATAGAGTTGTAATCGAAGGTGTTAATATGGTGTCTAAACACACTAAGCCTAGTGCAGCTAATCCTCAAGGAGGAATTGTAAAGAAAGAAGCTCCATTACATATCTCTAACGTTGCGTTAGTAGAAAATGGTGAAGCTGTAAGAGTAGGTTATAAAGTTGAAGGAGATACTAAGACTAGAATCTCTAAAAAAACTAAAAACGCAATATAATCATGAGTTACGTACCAAGATTAAAAGAAGAGTACAAGAGCAAAATAATCAAAGCTCTTACTGATGAATTTGGTTATAGCAATGTAATGCAAGTACCTAAGTTACAAAAGATCGTTGTAAGTAAAGGTGTTGGTGCAGCTATAGCAGATAAGAAATTAATAGAATACGCTATTGATGAGTTAACAACAATTACAGGTCAAAAAGCTGTTTCAACTATATCTAAAAAAGATGTTGCAAACTTCAAATTACGTAAAGGGATGCCAATTGGTGCAAAAGTTACGTTAAGAGGAGAAAAAATGTACGAATTCTTAGATAGATTAGTTACTGCATCTTTACCACGGGTAAGAGATTTTAACGGAATTAAAGCTAATGGTTTTGATGGTAGAGGTAATTACAATTTAGGTATTACTGAACAAATCATCTACCCTGAGATAAATATTGATCAAGTTAAAAAAATCAGTGGAATGGATATTACCTTTGTAACATCTGCAGCTACAGATAAAGAAGCTAAATCATTATTAGGAGAATTAGGTTTACCATTTAAAAAGAACTAAAGATGGCTAAAGAATCAATGAAAGCGCGCGAGCGTAAAAGAGCAAAAACGGTTGCAAAGTATGCTGAAAAAAGAAAAGCTTTAAAAGAAGCTGGAGATTACGAAGCATTACAAAAACTACCTAAAAACGCATCACCAGTTAGAATGCACAATAGATGTAAACTAACCGGTCGTCCAAAAGGATATATGCGTCAGTTCGGAATTTCACGTGTTACTTTCCGAGAAATGGCTAACCAAGGATTAATTCCTGGTGTTAAAAAGGCTAGTTGGTAGAATTTACTATCACAATAAAAAAAGGATTATATTTTTAGATATAATCCTTTTTTGCCTTTTATAATTATTTTCTAATGACCTTTTATTGATTTATTTTTTCCTTTTTTTAGTTAATAAATTAAGAGTCAAAATCATAATAAATAAAAACCTATTAGAATTGAAAAAAATGTGTATATTTGCACACTGTTTTTATGAGGTAAATTGTGTTTTGTAAGTAAATATTGAGAAATTAATATAATGCTTATAAATATTTGTTTCTAAAAGCAAAAAAAGAATATTAACTGGTTTAAGGTTCGGTAGCAAAAGTTATTGAAAACCAAAACCACAATTTAATTAATTATGTATACAGATCCAATCGCGGATTTTCTTACTCGAGTTAGAAATGCAATTGCTGCAAATCATCGAGTTGTAGAAGTTCCTGCTTCGAAATTGAAGAAGGAGATGACGAAAATTTTGTTTGATCAAGGTTACATTTTAAGTTATCAGTTCAATGAAGATAAAGTTCAAGGGACAATTAAGATAGCTTTAAAATATGACAGAGACACAAAAGAGTCAGTTATTAGAAAGATTCAAAGAATCTCAACACCAGGTTTACGTAAGTATGTAGCTGCAAAAGAAATGCCAAGAGTTTTAAATGGTCTTGGAGTTGCTATTGTATCAACATCAAAAGGCGTAATGACGAACAAAAAAGCGCGTCAAGAAAACGTAGGTGGAGAGGTTTTATGTTATGTTTATTAATCAACAATTTGTAAGATGAGTAGAATAGGAAGAAATCCAATCGCATTACCACAAGGAGTTGAGTTTAAAGTAAACGATAACGTGGTAACAGTAAAAGGTAAATTAGGTGTATTAACTCAAGAGTTGAAATCTGATATTACTGTTAAGTTAGAAGATGGTGTTATTAAATTAGAAAGATCATCAGATAGTAAAACGCACAGAGCAGCACATGGTTTGTATAGAGCTTTAATAGCTAATATGATTGAAGGTGTTACTAAAGGTTTTACTAAAGAATTAGAGTTAGTAGGGGTAGGTTATAGAGCTTCAAATCAAGGTCAAAAATTAGATTTAGCTTTAGGTTATTCACATAACATATTATTAGACATAGCTCCAGAAGTTAAGGTTGAGACAGTATCTGAAAAAGGTAAAAATCCAATCGTAAAATTAAGTTCTTTTGATAAGCAATTAGTAGGTCAAGTAGCAGCAAAGATTCGTTCTTTCCGTGCACCAGAACCATACAAAGGAAAAGGAGTTAAGTTTGTGGGAGAAGTATTAAGAAGAAAAGCAGGTAAATCTGCATAATAATATTTAGTGTTATGGCATTATCAAAGCTTGAAAGAAGACAACGAATTAAGTATAGAATCAGAAAGATTGTTACAGGAACAGCTGAAAGACCAAGGTTATCAGTTTTTAGAAGTAACAAAGAGATTTATGCTCAATTGATAAACGATTTAGATGGAGTAACAATAGCTTCAACTTCATCAAGAGATAAAGATATTACATCTAGTTCTAAAGCAGAAACCGCAGCAGCAGTTGGTAAATCAATCGCTGTAAAAGCTACTAAAGCAGGAGTAGATACTGTTTCTTTTGATAGAAATGGTTATTTATATCATGGTAGAGTAAAAGTATTAGCAGATGCTGCTAGAGAAGCTGGTTTAAAATTTTAAGAAATTATATTATGTTAGGATATAAAAACGTAGAAAGAGTAAAACCAAGTGGATTAGAGCTTGTAGATAAATTAGTAGGCGTACAACGTGTGACCAAAGTAACAAAAGGTGGTAGAGCATTTGGTTTCTCTGCAATTGTAGTTGTTGGAGATGGTAATGGAGTTGTAGGTCATGGTTTAGGTAAATCTAAAGATGTTGCGTCAGCAATTGCAAAAGCAATTGAAGATGCAAAAAAGAATTTAGTACGTATACCTATTATCGAAGGTACATTACCTCATGAACAAAAAGGTAAGTTTGGTGGAGCAAAAGTATTTCTTAAGCCTGCATCAAATGGTACAGGAGTTATAGCCGGTGGAGCAGTACGTTCAGTATTAGAATCTGTTGGTATTCACGATGTATTATCTAAGTCTCAAGGATCATCAAACCCTCATAACGTAGTTAAAGCAACTTTTGATGCTTTATTACAGTTAAGAAGTGCAGCTACTATAGCTAAACAAAGAGGTATATCTTTAGAGAAAGTTTTTAACGGATAAAATTTAGGACGATGAAAAAAATTAAAGTTACACAAGTAAAAAGTAAAATTGGTCGCCTTAAAAATCAAAAAAGAACTTTAGAGGCATTAGGTTTACGCAAAATTAACCAAACTGTAGAGCATGATGCATCACCTGCAATTTTGGGAATGGTAAATACAGTTAAACACTTAGTTTCTGTTGAAGAAACTAAATAAGACATTTATAAGATGAATTTACATAACTTAAAACCAGCTACTGGTTCTGTTAAAAACAGAAAGAGAATAGCAAGAGGGGAAGGGTCTGGAAAAGGTGGTACTGCCACTAGAGGACATAATGGTCAGAAATCTCGTTCTGGTTATTCTCGTAAAATAGGATTTGAAGGTGGTCAAATGCCACTTCAAAGACGTGTACCTAAGTTTGGTTTCACTAACATAAACCGTAAGGAATATGTAGGAGTAAACTTAGATAAATTACAAGAATTAGTTGAGAAAGGAAGAATTACTGATACAGTAACAATGGATCTTTTAGTTGAAAATAGAATAGTTCGTAAAAATGACTTAGTAAAAATATTAGGTCGTGGAGAATTAAAAGCTAAATTAAACATAACTGTACATAAATTTACTGCAACAGCAAAGGCAGCTATCGAAGCAGCTGGAGGTGAAGCAGCAACATTATAAGAACTGTAAATGATGAATTTTATAAATACTTTAAAAGACATTTGGAAGATTGAAGAGTTAAAAGAAAAATTACTTTTAACAATAGGTTTAATCGCTGTATATCGTTTTATGTCAGCAGTTCCTTTACCAGGAATTGATCCAACTCAGTTGGCTGAATTAAAAAGTAGTGCAGACGGAGGTCTTTTAGGTTTATTAAACGCATTTACAGGAGGGGCATTTGCCAGAGCGTCAGTAATGGCACTAGGTATAATGCCTTACATTTCTGCATCTATTGTAGTGCAATTAATGGGGATAGCAGTTCCTTATTTACAAAAGCTACAAAAAGATGGAGAGAGTGGACGTAAGAAGATTACACAAATAACAAGATGGTTAACAATTATAATTACAATGTTCCAAGGACCAGCGTATATAACAGCTATTAAGACACAATTCGGTTTACCTGAATCTGCTTTCTTAGTTTCTGGGTTAACTTTTTGGGTATCATCAATGATTTTATTAACAGCAGGTACAATATTTGCTATGTGGTTAGGAGAGCGTATAACAGACAAAGGAGTTGGTAATGGAATTTCATTATTAATTACTGTAGGTATAATCGCTAATTTCCCAGCAGCCTTTTTACAAGAGTTAGTAGCTAAAACTACTACTGGCGGTGGAGGAATCATGATGATTTTAATCGAATTAATAGTTTGGTTTGTAGTAATTTTGTTAACCGTTTTATTAGTTACCGCAGTACGTAAAGTAGCAATTCAATATGCAAGACGTACAGCAGTTACAGATATTAAAGATGTTGATGGAGCAAGACAATATATCCCGTTGAAATTGAATGCAGCAGGAGTTATGCCAATCATCTTCGCTCAAGCTATTATGTTTTTACCAATGGCTTTAGGACAAAAATATCCTGCACTTAACGGTTTAACTGATATGAACGGATGGCAATACAATGTAATATTTGCACTTTTGATTATAATCTTTAGTTATTTTTATACGGCGATTACGATCCCTACAAACAAAATGGCTGATGATTTAAAAAGAAGTAATGGATTTGTGCCAGGTTATAAACCAGGTGAAGAAACTGCAGATTTTTTAGATTCAGTTTTATCTAAGGTAACACTACCAGGATCTATATTTTTAGCAGCTTTATCAATTTTACCAGCAATATTTGTCAAATTTGGAGTAACTCAAAGTTGGGCAATGTTTTATGGAGGAACATCATTAATCATTATGGTTGGTGTTGCTATTGATACCATTCAGCAAATAAACTCATATTTATTAAATAGTCGTTATGACGGTTTAATGAAAACGGGTAACAGTAATAGAAAATCATTAAAATAATAATATGGCTAAACAAGCAGCAATCCAACAAGATGGAACGATCACAGAAGCATTATCAAACGCAATGTTTCGTGTTGAACTAGAAAACGGACATATTGTTACGGCACACATTTCTGGTAAAATGCGTATGCATTATATTAAATTATTACCTGGAGATAAGGTAAAATTAGAGATGAGTCCATATGATTTATCAAAAGCAAGAATTACTTACAGATATTAAAAAACAAAACTGATGAAAGTAAGAGCATCATTAAAGAAAAGAAGTGCCGACTGTAAAATTGTACGCAGAAAAGGCAGATTATACGTAATTAACAAAAAGAATCCTAGATTTAAACAAAGACAAGGGTAAGTTATGGCAAGAATCGCAGGTATAGATATTCCAAAGAATAAAAGAGGTGTAATCGCTTTAACATACATCTTTGGTATAGGAAATAGTAGAGCTAAAGAAGTTTTAGCAAACGCAAAAATAGACGAAAGTATCAAAGTTCAAGACTGGACGGATGATCAAATTGCAGCAATTCGTGAGCAAGTAGGAACTTTTACTATTGAAGGTGAATTGCGTTCAGAAGTTCAATTAAGCATTAAACGTTTAATGGACATTGGATGTCAAAGAGGTATTCGTCACAGATTAGGTTTACCATTAAGGGGGCAAAGAACGAAGAATAACTCTCGTACAAGAAAAGGTAAGAGAAAAACTGTAGCTAACAAGAAAAAATAATCATTGATTGTTTTTTACTAATAGTAAAGAATTATGGCAAAGTCTAAAGTAGCAAAAAAACGTAAAGTTGTAATAGAATCAGTTGGTGAAGCTCACGTAACTGCATCTTTTAACAATATAATTATTTCTTTAACAAACAAAAAAGGTGACGTTATATCTTGGTCATCTGCAGGTAAAATGGGTTTCAGAGGTTCTAAAAAGAACACTCCTTATGCAGCTCAATTAGCAGCAGAAGATTGTGCTAACGTTGCAAAAGAAGCAGGATTACGTAAAGTAAAAGTGTATGTTAAAGGACCTGGTAACGGTAGAGAATCTGCAATCAGATCTATCCACAATGCTGGTATTGAAGTAACAGAAATTATTGATGTTACACCAATTCCTCATAATGGGTGTCGTCCACCAAAGAGAAGAAGAGTATAATTTATATTTTAACTAAAAGTAGGAAGGAGATTATCGAAGGAGTTAGCCTTAATTCATAATCCCTACTTAAATCAATTAGAAATGGCAAGATATACAGGACCAAAAACTAAAATAGCTCGTAAATTTGGCGAAGCAATTTTTGGAGAAGATAAAAACTTCGAAAAAAGAAACTACCCTCCAGGACAACATGGAGCAGGTAAAAGAAGAGGTAAAAAATCTGAATATGCTATCCAGTTAATGGAAAAGCAAAAAGCTAAATATACTTATGGTATTTTAGAGCGTCAGTTTAGTAATTTATTTAAAAAGGCATCTGCTTCTAAAGGAATTACAGGTGAAGTTTTATTACAATTATGTGAATCTCGTTTAGATAATGTAGTATACCGTTTAGGTGTTTCTAACTCAAGAAGTGGAGCACGTCAATTAGTATCTCATCGTCATATAACTGTTAATGGAGAGATCGTAAATGTTCCTTCTTACAGTTTAAAAGATGGAGATGTTATTGCGGTTAGAGAAAAATCTAAATCATTAGTGGCTATAGAAAATGCTTTAGCTTCTAATAGCAATGTTTTTGAATGGTTAAACTGGAATTCAGATCAAAAAACTGGAACTTTTATTAAAGCTCCAGAAAGATTACAAATTCCTGAGAACATCAAAGAACAATTAATAGTGGAATTATATTCTAAATAATAAATTAATCATATTGAGATTCAGCCAAAGGGTCTATTTGTATTTCTTCATACTTATAGACCGCGCAACTGAATAACAATTAAAAAGAAGAACTATGGCAATTTTAAATTTTCAGAAGCCTGATAAAGTAATAATGATTGAATCTACAGATTTTTCTGGAAGATTTGAATTTAGACCTTTAGAGCCAGGTTTTGGTTTAACAGTTGGTAATGCACTTAGAAGAGTTTTATTATCTTCATTAGAAGGTTTTGCAATTACATCATTAAGATTTGACGGAGTTGAACATGAGTTTTCAACTGTAGAAGGTGTTGTTGAAGATGTAACTGAGATTATTCTTAACTTAAAACAAGTTCGTTTTAAAAAGCAAATTGAAGAGTCAGATAGAGAAACAGTTTCTATATCATTATCAGGTCAAGATCAATTAACAGCTGGTGACTTACAAAAATTTATTTCTGGTTTTCAAGTATTAAATCCAGATTTAGTTATTTGTAACATGGATAAATCTGTTAAGTTAAACGCAGAAATTACCATTGAAAAAGGTAGAGGTTTTGTACCAGCTGAAGAAAACAAAAGAGCAGGAGCACCATTAGGTACTATTTTTACAGATTCAATTTACACTCCAATAAAGAATGTAAAATATGCTGTAGAAAACTTTCGTGTTGAACAAAAAACAGATTATGAAAAATTAGTTTTTGATATCGATACGGATGGTTCTATTAATCCTAAGGATGCATTAACTGAAGCTGCTAAAATTTTAATCCACCACTTTATGTTGTTCTCAGATGAGAGAATAACTTTAGAAGCAGATGAAATAGCACAAACTGAAACATATGATGAGGAATCGTTACACATGCGTCAGTTATTGAAGACGAAATTAGTAGATATGGATTTATCTGTTCGTGCTTTAAACTGTTTAAAAGCAGCAGAAGTTGATACTTTAGGAGATTTAGTATCTTTTAACAAAGGAGATTTAATGAAGTTTAGAAACTTTGGAAAAAAATCATTAACTGAATTAGAAGAGTTAGTGATTAATAAAAGCCTTAGTTTTGGAATGGATTTAAGCAAATATAAATTAGATAGAGATTAAACCTTTCATATTTTGCTCCTTAATAATAAGTTGAGCAAGATGAAAGCAAAAAACAAAGGTCATGAGACACGGTAAGAAATTTAATCATTTAGGAAGACAAACTGCGCATAGAAAAGCAATGTTAGCTAATATGGCATGTTCATTAATAGAACATAAACGTATTAATACAACAGTAGCAAAAGCTAAAGCGTTACGTAAGTATGTTGAACCTTTAATTACAAAATCAAAGGCAGATACAACTCACAATCGTCGTACTGTATTTAGTTATTTACGTAATAAGTATGCGGTTACAGAATTATTCAAAGAGATTTCTGTAAAAGTTGCTGATAGACCAGGAGGTTATTTACGTATTATCAAATTAGGAAATCGTCAAGGTGATAATGCACCAATGGCAATGGTAGAATTAGTTGATTATAACGAAATCTATAATCCTAAAGGAGATAAAGCTAAGAAAACAACTCGTCGTAGCCGTCGTGGTGGAGCTAAAAAAACTGAAACTGCAGCAGTTACTAACGAATCTTCAAATCAGGAAGAAGAATAATGAGAAATCATTAAAATTTATATGAAAAGGACAAACATTTTAGTTTGTCCTTTTTTTTTGTATTATTTTTGACAAATTTTTTACACACAACTAAATGAAATATCAATCTAAACAAAAAGCAATAGTTTTATTAGCAGATGGGACTATTTTCTATGGTAAGTCTATTGGAATCCAAGGTACAGCAACAGGTGAGATTTGCTTTAATACAGGTATGACTGGATATCAAGAAATTTTTACAGACCCTTCATATTTTGGACAGTTAATGGTAACAACTAATGCTCATATTGGTAATTATGGGGTTAATGAAGAAGAAAGAGAATCTGAAGGGATTAAAATTTCTGGTTTGATTTGCCGTAATTTCAGTTTTACTCATTCAAGAGTTGACTCTGATGGAAATTTGAAAGATTGGTTTGAGAAAAATAAAACTGTAGCAATATCAGATGTAGATACTCGTGCTTTAGTTTCATATATAAGAGATAACGGAGCAATGAACGCTTTAATATCTACTGAAGTAGATGATATTGAAGAATTAAAAAGAAAACTTAATAGTATTCCTAATATGGAAGGATTAGAGTTAGCTTCAAAAGTATCGACAAAAGAACCTTATTATGTAGGAGATGAAAATGCTAAATATAAGATCGCAACATTAGATATTGGTGTTAAGAAAAATATATTAAGAAATTTTGTGAAAAGAGATGCTTACGTTAAAGTTTTCCCTTACAATTCAAATTTTGAAGATCTGCAAGCATGGAATCCGGATGGATATTTTATATCTAACGGACCTGGGGACCCAGAACCATTAGTTGACGCTCAAAACCTAGCAAAAGAAATAATAAAAAGAGATTTACCTCTTTTTGGTATTTGTTTAGGACACCAAGTGATAGGATTGGCAAATGGTATATCTACATACAAAATGCACAATGGTCACAGAGGGATTAATCATCCTGTAAAAAATCTAATAACTGGTAAAGGAGAAATTACATCACAAAACCATGGTTTTGCTATTAATAGAGAAGAAACAGAAAACAATGCAGATGTAGAAATAACACATGTTCACTTAAATGACAATACCGTTGCAGGTATTAAATTAAAAAGTAAAAATTGTTTCTCTGTTCAATATCATCCAGAAGCAAGTCCAGGGCCAAATGATGCAACTTACTTATTTGACCAATTTATAGAAAATATAAAAAAAGTTAAGGCTTAATAAAATTCCCGCAATTGCGGGAATTTTATTTTAGAAAACCTTTTCGTAGAATTAAATAAAAATTAACCTAATAGAGTGTAGCATTTTGTAAATTAGCTACCATATTAAACATTAGACAACTTTAAAAAAAATATAGAATTATGAGTATGATTATCAATATTCACGCACGTCAAATTTTCGATTCAAGAGGAAATCCAACTGTAGAAGTAGATGTAACTACAGAAAACGGAGCTTTAGGTAGAGCAGCAGTTCCATCTGGAGCCTCAACAGGAGAACATGAAGCAGTTGAGTTACGTGATGGTGGAAAAGCATACATGGGAAAAGGTGTTTTAAAAGCTGTTGAGAATGTAAATACGCTTATAGCAGAGGAGTTATTAGGGACTTCAGTATTTGAGCAAAATGCAATTGATCAATTAATGATTGATTTAGATGGTACACCAAATAAATCTAAATTAGGAGCAAATGCTATTTTAGGTGTTTCATTAGCTTGTGCTAAAGCAGCAGCAAATGAATTAGGAATGCCATTATACCGTTATATCGGAGGAGTTTCTGCAAATACATTACCAGTACCAATGATGAATATCATTAATGGAGGTTCTCACTCAGATGCACCTATTGCATTTCAAGAATTTATGGTGATGCCAGTAAAAGCTAATAACTTTTCTCACGCAATGCAAATGGGGTCGGAAATTTTCCATAACCTTAAAAAAGTATTACATGATCGTGATTTATCTACAGCCGTAGGTGATGAAGGAGGTTTTGCACCAACATTAGACGGAACTGAAGATGCTTTAGATACAATAGCATTAGCAGTTAAAAATGCAGGTTATAAATTAGGTGATGAAATTATGATCGCTTTAGATTGTGCTGCTGCAGAATTTTATGTAGATGGTAAATATAACTATGCTAAGTTTGAAGGAGAAACTGGAAAAATACGTTCTAGTAAAGAACAAGCAGATTATTTAGCCGAATTAGCAGCAAATTATCCTATCATTTCTATTGAAGATGGTATGGATGAAAATGATTGGGATGGATGGAAATATCTTACAGAAAAAATTGGAGACAAAGTTCAGTTAGTAGGAGATGATTTATTTGTAACTAATGTAGAGCGTTTATCTAAAGGAATAGAAACAAACACAGCAAATTCAATTTTAATTAAAGTTAACCAAATTGGTACATTAACTGAAACGATTGCAGCTGTAAATATGGCTAAAAACGCTGGTTATACATCAGTAATGAGTCATAGATCTGGTGAAACAGAAGATAATACAATTGCAGATTTAGCAGTAGCTTTAAACTGTGGTCAAATTAAAACAGGTTCAGCTTCTCGTTCTGATAGAATGGCTAAATACAACCAATTATTAAGAATAGAAGAAGAATTAGAAGATGTAGCTTATTTCCCTAAAGAAAAAGCATTTAAAATCTAAATTTTCTTTTTGAGAAAACAATAATAAAAGCCTTGTATATTTATATATAAGGCTTTTAAATTTTTTATTTTTATTAAAAAAGAAATTATGACTTTTTTAATAAAATTCTGAATGTAACTATTTTAATACTACTGCAAAAAATGGTATCTTCGTGCCACTTGAACAATTAATAAATTAAGATATAAAAATGTCAGATATAGCTAAATTACAAATTGATGGAAAAACTTATGAATTTCCATTAATTAAAGGTACGGAAGATGAAGTTGCGATTGATATAAAAACATTACGTGGAGCAACTGGTGGTGTTACTACTATTGATCCAGGTTTTAAAAATACAGGTTCTTGTAAAAGTGCTGTTACGTTTTTAGATGGTGAAAAAGGAATTTTACGTTACCGTGGTTATGCTATTGAAGATTTAGCAGAAAAAGCAGATTTTTTAGAAGTTGCTTATGCTTTAATTTTTGGAGATTTACCGAATAAAACTCAATTAGAAAAGTTTGATGCAGATATTAAGTCTAAATCAGTAGTTGATGAAGATGTAAAGAAAATTGTAGATGCATTTCCAAAAAATGCACATCCAATGGGTGTTTTATCTTCTTTAACAAGTGCTTTAATTGCTTTTAATCCAGAGTCTGTAAATGTAGATTCGGAAGAAGAAATGTATGATGCTATAGTTAACATCATGGGTAAATTCCCTGTGTTAGTAGCTTGGGCTATGCGTAAAAAAGAAGGTTTACCTTTAAACTACGGATCTAAGTCTTTAGGATATGTAGAGAACATTATGAAAATGATGTTTGAAAAGCCAAATGAAGATTATACAGCAAATCCTATTATAAAAGATGCTTTAGATAAATTATTAATTTTACATGCTGATCACGAACAAAATTGTTCTACATCTACAGTAAGAATTGTTGGTTCTTCACATGCAGGTTTATTTGCTTCTTTATCAGCAGGTATTTCAGCACTTTGGGGTCCATTACATGGTGGAGCTAACCAGGCTGTATTAGAAATGTTGGAAGCTATTAAAGAAGATGGAGGAGATACTAAAAAGTACATGGCGAAAGCTAAAGATAAAAGTGATCCTTTCCGTTTAATGGGATTCGGGCATAGAGTTTATAAAAACTTTGATCCAAGAGCTACTATTATTAAAGTAGCAGCAAAAGAAGTGTTGGAAGACTTAGGTGTTGAAGATCCAATTTTAAAGATAGCTAAAGGATTAGAAGAAGAAGCTTTAAGTGATCCGTATTTTGTTGATAGAAAATTATATCCAAATGTAGATTTCTATTCTGGTATTATTTATAGAGCAATGGGAATTCCTGTAGAGATGTTTACAGTTATGTTTGCATTAGGTCGTTTACCAGGTTGGATTGCACAATGGAAAGAAATGCGTGAAAACAAAGAGCCAATTGGTCGTCCACGTCAGGTATATACAGGTGAAAACTTAAAAGAGTTTAAGACTGTAGAAAACAGATAAAATATTTAACATTATATTCTAAAAAAGCTTCATATTATTATGAAGCTTTTTTTATGTTTGTACATGCTAAAAATTAATGTAAAAAACGAAACGTCAAAATTACAATGTGTTGTTTTAGGAACAGCAAAAAGTAATGGGCCAACACCAAGGGTTGAAGATTGTTACGATCCCAAAAGTAAACAACACGTAATAGCAGGTACATATCCTAAAGAATCAGCTATGATAGTTGAAATGGAAGCGGTAGCTAAAGTTTTTGACAAATATGATGTTCAGGTATTACGTCCAGAAATAATAGAAAACTATAATCAAATATTTGCTAGAGATATTGCTTTCGTTATAGAAAATAAATTCATAAAAGCAAATATTCTGCCAGATAGAGATAGAGAATACGAGGCTATAGAATATATAATAGATCAGATTAATCCAAGTGATATCATTGAACTTCCAGAAGAATGTCATGTAGAAGGTGGAGATGTAATGCCGTGGAATGATTATATTTTTATAGGAACCTATTCTGGTGAGGATTATCCTGATTATATAACAGCACGAACGAATACAGATGCTGTAATTGCTTTACAAGAATTATTTCCTGAGAAAATTGTAAAAGCTTTTGAGTTACGTAAGTCAAATACAGATCCGAAAGAAAATGCATTACATTTAGATTGTTGTTTTCAACCAATAGGAAAAGATAAAGCCATATTACATAAAAATGGTTTTCTAATAGAGAAAGAATATCAGTGGATATTAGATTATTTCGGAAAAGAAAACGTTTTTGAAATTACAAAGGAAGAAATGTACAATATGAATAGTAATATTTTTTCTATTTCTGAAGAAGTAATTATTTCAGAAAAAAACTTCACACGATTAAATACTTGGTTACGAGAAAAAGGGTTTACAGTTGAAGAAGTTCCTTATGCAGAAATAGCAAAGCAAGAAGGTTTATTGCGTTGTTCAACAATGCCACTTATTAGAGAATAGATAAAAAAGGTCTAAAAATTAATTTTAGACCTTTTTTTATTTCTATAATTTAGTAATGTTTGTAATATGAGATTTTACACCTAATGATTTTTGAATTTCAACAATAGCTTCCCAAAAAATATCAGAATGAGGTAAGTAAGCATAACATTTAAAACGGTAGTCAGTTTTTTCAGTTAATTCAAAAGCTACTTCATTTGGTATATAAATAACTCCAACAAATCCATTTAAAGCTTCATTAAAAATTTGTTTAATATCAGAAGATAAAGGTTGGTAAGTTGTCCACTTATCTAATGTAATTTCTTTTTTAAAAGTTTCTGTTGACATATTAAATGAAATTAGGCTACCTACTCGTATGGCTTTTCAGTTTATCTCCTTCTATACTTAGTTCTATAGAAAAAACCGTTTTTAAGGTGGTTTCAGCTCCACACATTTTATTTTCTTACTTTAAAATTGAGAATATTTTCTTATCAGAATAAAAAAAAGACCATAAACGATTAAAATTCGATGATAAGCGAAAGAAATATTATTTTAAGTTAAATAACTTTTATAAAAACTTAATAAAAAACAATATCTTTGAACTATTAACTTTAGGAGTAGCTAGGTAACTAGTTTGAGAAATATCCTTAGAACCTGATTTGGTTAACACCAACGTAGGAAAAAGTAATTCTTAAATGCAGTATTATATGTATAAAGCATATAATTGTGTTTCTATATTCTTCTAAAGTTTACTATAAATCAAGTACGATGTATATAAAAGTAAACAACGAAACTCAAGAAATTTCTAATAAAACAACATTACAAGCATTGGTTGAAGATTTAAAAATTCAAACCAAAGGAATTGCTGTCGCTATAAATAGTAGTGTTGTAAAAAGAACTGAATGGGATTCTAAAATTCTTCAACAAGAAGATGATGTTTTAATTATTAAGTCTACACAAGGGGGGTAATTATAAAAATATTTTACGGATTATAAATTACGAGCCAACAACTAATAACTAAAAACTAGTAACCAAGTTACCATGAAGAAAAAAGACACTGCACCAAAAGAAGGTCAAATAACAAGAAATCCATTTCCTAATTCTAAGAAAATCTACGTAGAAGGAAAATTGCACCCACAAATAAAAGTTGCAATGCGAGAAATATCTTTAACTGACACAACAGATTCGATGACGAAAAAGAAAACGCCAAATGAACCAGTTACAGTTTACGATACTTCAGGACCTTATACAGATCCTAATAAAGAAATTAATGTTCATAACGGAATTGAAAGAATAAGAGAACAATGGATTTTAGATCGTGGTGATGTTGAAGAGTTAGATGGTTTTTCTTCAAAATATTGTAACGAACGTTTAAAAGATTCTAGTTTAGATCATATGCGTTTCGATTTAAAGCACAAACCAAAACGAGCTAAAAAAGGACAAAATGTAACCCAATTACATTACGCTAAAAAAGGAATCATTACGCCAGAAATGGAATACATCGCAATTCGTGAAAATCAACGAATCGATGAAATGACAGAAATAAGAAAGCAACATAAAGGAGAACATTTTGGAGCTTCAATTCCAGCAAAAATCATTCCAGAATTTGTAAGAGAAGAAGTAGCCAGAGGTCGTGCTGTAATTCCTTCAAACATAAATCATCCAGAAGCAGAACCTATGATTTTAGGTCGTAATTTCTTGGTAAAAATAAACGCAAATATTGGTAATTCAGCAACAACATCTTCTATAGAAGAGGAAGTAGAAAAAGCAGTTTGGGCGTGTCGTTGGGGAGCAGATAATATCATGGATTTATCTACAGGAGAAAACATTCACGAAACGCGAGAGTGGATTGTTCGTAATTCGCCAGTCCCTGTTGGAACCGTGCCAATTTACCAAGCTTTAGAAAAAGTAAATGGAGTTGCCGAAGATTTAACGTGGGAAATTTTCCGTGATACATTAATAGAACAAGCAGAACAAGGTGTAGATTATTTTACAATTCACGCAGGAGTTTTATTACGTTATGTACCAATGACAGCAAAACGTGTAACAGGAATCGTTTCTCGTGGTGGATCAATTATGGCAAAATGGTGTTTAGCACATCATAAAGAAAGTTTCTTATATACACATTTCGAAGAAATTTGTGAGATTTTAAAATCATACGATGTTGCTTTTTCATTAGGAGACGGTTTACGTCCGGGTTCAGTTGCCGATGCAAATGATGAAGCGCAATTTGCTGAGTTAGAAACTTTAGGAGAATTAACTCAAATTGCGCGTAAGCACGAAGTGCAGTGTTTTATAGAAGGTCCGGGTCATGTGCCAATGCATATGATTAAAGAAAACATGGAAAAGCAAATTGAAGTTTGTGATGAAGCTCCTTTTTATACATTAGGACCTTTAACAACTGATATTGCGCCAGGTTACGATCATATAACTTCAGGTATTGGAGCAGCAATGATTGGTTGGTACGGATGCGCCATGTTATGTTATGTAACACCAAAAGAACATTTAGGCTTACCAAATAAAGAAGATGTTCGTGTGGGAGTTGTAACCTATAAATTAGCGGCGCATGCTGCGGATTTAGCAAAAGGACATCCAGGTTCTCAACACAGAGATAATGCCTTAAGTATGGCACGTTTCGAATTCCGTTGGGAAGATCAGTTTAATTTAGGATTAGATCCAGAGCGTGCTCGCGAGTATCATGATGAGACTTTACCAGCCGCTGGAGCAAAAATTGCGCATTTCTGTTCTATGTGTGGACCAAAATTTTGTTCTATGAAAATTTCTCAAGAAGTGCGTGATTTTGCTGCTGAAAATGAAATTGATGAGAACAATGAAGTTTTCCAAAAAGGAATGGAAGAAAAATCTGAAGAGTTTAAAGAAAAAGGTTCGGAGATTTATCATTAAAATAATTAGGAGGTTCCTACGCCTTGAAAAAAGGCGTAGTCGGGCTTTCCGTTATATCTTTTTATTAAAAAAAATAAAAAGGATGCCACTGCAATCCCTAACCTGTAAAAAGTAGTTAAGAATTGTAGAAGTTAAGAACTATAGGAGTTAAGAAGTAAAAAAAGATGTTAGGTAGTTAAGAATTTATAGGAGTTAAGGAGTTGAAGTGGTATTTATCCTCTGATCCTCTGAACCTTTTATATCTTTGAAACTTTGTACCTTTCTTTTAAACCTCTGAAAAAACATGATAATAATAATTACACCAGAACAAGATATTGCAGAAGAAACTGAGATTTTAAATTCTTTATTCGAAAACGGATTAGAGATTTTACATTTAAGAAAGCCTCATAAAAATTACGAAGAGCATATAGCTTATTTAAAAAAGATTCACACTAAATATCATCATAGAATAATGGTGCATTATTTTCATGAGTTGACGAATGATTATGATTTAAAAGGAATCCATTTTCAAGAACTAAAAAGAATTGATGCTTTAGAAAACGGAAGTCGTTATTTTTTAAAGTTACATAATATGAGAGGAAAGATGATGAGTAGTTCTTTTCACGAACCAGAAGTATTAGCGAATTGCGATATAGAATTTGATTATCATTTATTGAGTCCTGTTTTTTCATCAATATCTAAAGTTGGTTATGAAGGAAGAGGTTTTGATGTAACACATATTAATAAAACCATTATAGGAATGGGAGGAGTAAATGCCGAAACTATTCCACAAGTTTTAGCATTAGGTTATAAAGGAATAGGCGTTTTAGGTGGTATTTGGAATACAGAAAACCCTGTAGAGAGTTTTAAAAATATTAAAAGTCAGTTTGATTTGTTGATTAGATAAAATAATATTTTAGACCTCACAGGTTTTAAAAACCTGTGAGGTCTAAATCAAAAGAAAATTTTACGTTAAGGATTGAGTATTTCGACTTCGCTCAATACAGGTTAATTGTTTGAGCTCTTTTTGTGAATTTTTATTTCACAAAAAAGCGAGTAACGAAATCCTGACCTGCAAAGGAACGCCATAATTATAGGAAATAGATATTGAAAAATAATAATTACATACTAACGATAGCAGGTTTTGATCCGTCAAGCGGAGCAGGATTAACAGCTGATATTAAAACCTTTGAAGCACATGATTTATATGGTTTATCTGTTTGTACAGCTGTTACTGTCCAAAATGATGTAGCATTTAAAAAATGTGTTTGGATAGATGAAGCAATTATATTGGAGCAGATAGAAACCTTGTTTGAACGTTTTTCAATAACTGTAGTAAAAATCGGAATTATAGAATCTTGGGAACGTTTACTGGTTATTATTGAAAAATTAAAAACCTTAAATCCAACAATACAAATAATTCTAGATCCAGTTTTAAAAGCAAGTGCAGGTTTTGATTTTCATACAAAACAAAATGTATCCATTTTAGAAAAAGTATTAGAAGCTTGCTATTTTATTACTCCAAATTACGATGAAATAAAGGCGTTGTTTCCAGATAAAACTATTGAAGAAACCATCGGTTTTATATCAGAAAAAACAAATATTTATTTAAAAGGCGGACATAGAACAGATAAAAAAGGTTGGGACGAAGTGTACTACAATAAACTAGTACAGTTAAATATACCACCAATTGCAGAGAGTGTTTATGAAAAACATGGGAGTGGTTGTGTATTATCAGCTACTTTAGCATCAAATTTAAAAAAAGAGTTAAGTTTAGAAGATGCATGCAAAAATACAAAAGTATATGTTGAACAGTTTTTGAATTCTAACGATTCTTTATTAGGAGTTCATGTTGGTTTTTAGTTGGTGTTATAAGAAGTTAAGAAGTTAAGAAGTTAAGAAGTTAAGAAGTTAAGAAGTTAAGGAGTTAAGAAGTTAAGAAGTTAAGGAGTTAGAGAAGTTTAGAAGTGAAAAAGTTATGTTAGAAAAAGACAAAAAGATATGGAAAAGACAAAAAAGTTTGAAGATTTATTGGTTTGGAAAAAAGGACATGTATTTGTTTTGATGGTTTATAAATTAACCAAACAATTTCCGAAAGAAGAAGTTTATGGATTAACGTCTCAATTTAGAAGAGCTGCGGTATCAATAACAGCAAATATAGCAGAAGGCTATAAAAGGTTAAGTAATAAAGAAAAGTTACGTTTTTATAATATTGCACAAGCATCATTAGAAGAATGTCGTTATTTTATAATTTTAGCAAAAGATTTAAAGTATGCAAAGAATGTAGATAAAGAAAGAGAGTTAATACAAGAAGTAAGTAAAATGTTAAACGCATATTGCAGAAGTATTGTTAGTAAAAGTTAAAAAGGATTAAGATAAATAGGAACAAAAATAGTTAGAGAAACAAAAGAACTTAACTACTTCAACTTCTAAAAATCTTAACTCCTAAAAAAAGTTAGAGAAACAAAAGGACTTAACTACTTTAACTCCTACAATTCTTAACTACTTAAAAATAAAAGAATGATAAGCAAATTACACTATATATCACAAGGAAATACACCAGAAGAACATTTAAATAATATACAAAGTGCTTGTACAGCAGGAGCGGATTGGGTTCAGTTACGTTTGAAAGGTTTTGCTCCAAAAATAATATTAGAAACTGCTAAAAAAGCAAGAGAAATAACAGCACATTTTCAAACTCGTTTAATAATCAATGATTATTATAAAGTTGCTAAGGAGGTAAATGCAGATGGAGTTCATTTAGGAAAAAAAGATGCTTGTCCGAAAAAAGTAAAAGAATATTTGGGTAAGTACTACACTGTTGGTGGAACTGCTAATACTTTAGAAGATTGTAAGAGTTTACTAGAAAAGAAAGTAGACTATATAGGTTTAGGACCTTTTAAATTTACAGAAACTAAGAAAAATTTAAGCCCTGTTTTAGGAACAGTTGGTTATCAGGTTTTAATAGATGAGTTAAAAACAGATACACCAATAATTGCTATTGGCGGAATTGAACTTAATGATGTTGCAGAGATAATGAATACAGGAGTTTTTGGTATTGCAGTTTCAGGAGCAATCACGAAGGATTTTAATAGCATTTCAGCATTTAATAAAGTTTTAAATGCACCAAGTACAAATGAAATGGTGTATAAATTGTAGATAACAAGTCTGAGTTTTATAAAATACTGATTTAATGAAGATAGAAATTACAACAACCCCAAAAGAAAAGGATGCAAAAACAATAAGTAAAGGTATTATTGATTTTAATAGATCAAAAGTGCCAGATCTTGAATCTATTGAAGAGGAAGTGAAGTTTTTTGTTTTTGTAAGAAATGAAAATCAGAATATCATTGGAGGAATAAGAGCTACATGTTTTTGGAATACTTTACATATAGAATTATTATGGTTATCTGAAGAGTCTAGAGGTATGGGAGTTGGTAAGGAGTTAATGAAATCAGCTGAAGATTTTGCAATACAAAACAATTGTGAAAAGGTTTTTGTAGAAACAACAAGTTGGCAAGCTAAACCTTTTTATGAAAAAGCAGGATATAATTTAATAGCAAGTATTAAAGATAGACCAAAAGGACATACATCTCATTATTTAACTAAACAATTGAAATAAAACTAAAGTCAATTTAAAGAACAAAAATGAATCAACATTTAAAAATAGCAGACAAAACATTTACATCTCGTTTATTCACAGGAACAGGAAAATTCAGTTCTTCACAATTAATGAGAGAGGCTTTATTAGCGAGTGAAAGTGAATTAATAACGGTTGCTTTAAAAAGAGTGGATGTAAAAGATGAGGAAGATGATATTTTAACACATTTGAATCATGATCATATTAATTTATTACCAAATACATCTGGAGTAAGAACAGCAAAGGAAGCCGTTTTTGCAGCAGAATTGTCACGAGAAGCTTTAGAAACCAATTGGGTGAAATTAGAGATTCATCCAGATCCGAGGTATTTATTGCCAGATCCTATAGAAACGTTAAAAGCAGCAAAAGAATTGGTAAAGTTAGGTTTTGTGGTAATGCCATATATTCATGCTGATCCTGTATTGTGTAAACGACTAGAAGAAGTAGGTACACAATGTGTAATGCCATTAGGTGCTCCGATTGGAAGTAATAAAGGATTAAAAACCTTAGAGTTTTTAGAGATTATTATTGAGCAGTCTAATGTTCCGGTTATTGTTGATGCAGGAATTGGTTCACCTTCTCACGCTGCTCATGCCATGGAAATTGGTGCAGATGCAGTTTTGGTAAATACAGCAATTGCAGTTTCTCAAAATCCCGTAGCGATGGCAAAAGCTTTTAAAATGGGAGTGGAAGCTGGTAGAATAGCATATGAAGCAAAATTGGCTCCTGTAAAAAAACAAGCAGAAGCGAGTAGTCCGTTAACTTCTTTTTTGAGTTAATTAGAAGGTTTTAAGGAGTAAAATAGTTAGGGTAAGTTAGAGGAGTTAAGAATTTAAGGAGTTAAGAAGTTAAAGTAGTTAAGGATTGTAGTAGTTAAAGAATTCAAGAACAGTGATTTATAGTTGAATACTCCTTAACTCCTGCTCATTTATGAGCTTTAACTTCTTAAATCCTTAACTCCTAAGAGTATAAAAAAATGGAAAATACATTCATAAACATATTTGACAATTATAATTGGGATGATACGTTAAAAAGTATCTTCAATAAAACAACTCAAGATGTTGAGTATGCTTTAGGTAAAAGTAAACGAGATTTAGAAGATTTTAAAGCATTAATTTCTCCAGCTGCAAAACCATTTTTAGAAAAAATGGCGCAAATGAGCAGCCTGATAACTAAAAAACGTTTCGGAAATACCATACAAATGTATGCGCCGATGTATCTGAGTAACGAATGTCAGAATATTTGTACGTATTGCGGATTCAGTATGACCAATAAAATAGCAAGAAGAACTTTAACCGATTCTGAAATTCTAAAAGAAGTAGCTTTTTTAAAAGATAAAGGATACGATCATATTTTATTGGTAACTGGCGAGGCGAATAAAACGGTAGGTGTTGATTATATAAAAAAAGCAATCCAATTAATTCGCTCTCAATTCTCAAATATTACTATTGAAGTGCAACCTTTAGATCAGGAAGAATATGAGCTATTAGTTGAAAATGGATTGTATGCAGTTTTGGTATATCAAGAAACCTATCATAGAGAAGAATATAAAAAACATCATCCGAAAGGGAAAAAATCTAATTTTAATTATCGCTTAGAAACTCCTGATAGATTAGGAAAATCAGGAATTCATAAAATAGGTTTAGGCGCTTTATTTGGATTAGAAGATTGGCGTGCCGATAGTTTTTTTACAGCATTACATTTAAAATATCTTCAAAAAACCTATTGGAAGACCAAGTATTCTATTTCATTTCCACGTTTACGTCCTCATTCTGGTGGATTAGAACCAAAGGTTGAAATGACCGATTCGGATTTAGTGCAGTTAATTTGTGCTTTTCGCTTGTTAGATGAAGATGTAGAGTTATCAATGTCTACCAGAGAAAGCGAAGTTTTCAGAAATAATATTGTTAATTTAGGCGCAACATCTATAAGTGCTGAATCGAAAACAAATCCGGGTGGTTATGCAGTAGCACCACAATCTTTAGAACAATTTGAAATCTCTGACGAACGTAGTACCGAAGAAGTTGTAACTATGTTAAAAGATAAAGGTTTGGAAGTGGTTTGGAAAGATTGGGATCGTTTTTTTTAGAGGTTATAAGAAGTTAAGAAGTTAAGAAGTTAAGAAGTTAAGAAGTTAAGAGTTTTTCCTTCGAATTCGCTCAGGGAACAAAAGAATACAATGAGTAAAAATGACTGGTGACAGAGTGAAGTCGAAGTCACAACCAACGCAACTAAAAATGTTATCATCAGAAGAAAAAAAACAATACAGTCGTCATCTTATTTTAGATAAAATAGGAGAAGAAGGTCAGTTAAAACTAAAAAAAGCCAAAGTTTTGGTTATTGGAGCAGGCGGATTAGGTTGTCCTGTGTTGCAATATTTAACTGCAGCTGGTGTTGGTACAATCGGAATTATAGATGATGATGTAGTTGATCAGAGTAATTTACAGCGACAGATTTTATATACAATAGATGATATTGGTGTTTCTAAAGCAAAATCTGCGGCAAACCGTTTATCAAAATTAAACCCTTTTGTAAAGTTTAATGTCTATCAAGAAAAGTTAACTAGCGAAAATGCGATTGCTTTATTTGAACAATATGATATTATTGTAGACGGAAGTGATAATTTTTCTACACGTTATTTAACTAATGATGCTTCTGTAATAACAAAAACACCTTTAGTTTACGGAGCTATTTTTAAGTTTGAAGGGCAAGTGAGTGTTTTTAATTATAATGAAAGTGGAAGTTATAGATGCTTATATCCAACAGCACCAAAACCAGAAGAATCTCCAAATTGTTCAGATGTTGGTGTAATTGGCGTTTTACCAGGAATTATTGGAAGTTTACAAGCTAATGAAACTATTAAGATGATTTGTGGCATTGGAGAAATACTGACAAACAAAGTTCTTATTTATGATACGTTAACTATGCGTCAGTTATTGTTGAAATTTGAAAATACAAATTATATTAACTTAAAAGAGTTAGAGAAAGATTACGATTTTTTCTGTGGAATAAAAACTATTGAAAACGCAATTACTTTAGAAGAATTAGAAAATAATTTAGACAAATACAACCTATTAGATGTTCGTGAAGATTACGAACGTGAAGATTATAATATAGGCGGACAACATATTCCGTTAGATGAATTGGAAGATCGTTTTGATGAGGTTGAGACCTCTAAACCAATAGTTGTGTATTGTGCTTCTGGAATTAGAAGTAAAAGAGCAATTGAATTTCTTGAAGAAAAATTAAATAAGGTTAAATTTATTAATTTAAACAAAGGACTTCATTAATACTAAAAAGCCCTTTGTTTTGTTTTTATCAGTTTAATTTATTGAAAAAGAATATTATTCCCGTCTTCAACTTTAAAGTCAACAACATGTACTTTGTTTAGATCAAAATAACCTAAAGAAACATCGTAAGATTGTGAGATGCCTAATCCGTTAATAATTTTTACAACACAATCAGTTACTGGCCCATCAAAAGGACTATAATATACTAAGCTAATTGAATAGTTTCCTGTAGGAATATTGGAAGTCCAATAAATGTTTTCAGGGCCATAACCATCTGTATCGTCTCTATCTAAATATCCACCAGAATTTGAAGTAGGATTTGAATAATATATTTCTTCTCCATAAGGGTCAGTTACATGAAGGTCAATATCCGAAGTGCTGTCCCAGCTTAAACCAATCTGAATCACACCATCACTGTCGGATAAATCATTTAAATCTTCTTCTTCAGTATCCATTAAATCATTTAAATCATCCACCCAATCTGTAAAAGAATCACCCGTATTATTAACAATATCTCTAATGTTATTTATGTGTTCAGTTATGTTTTCTGTACTAATATCATCAAAAAAAGAAAAATCAATGTCGATTGAACTTCCAGAATAGTCAGTAGTTTCATTTTGGTCTTCCTCAATAAAACTATCCAAGTCTCCAAAGATTTCTTCATCAGTTATTTTGTTTATAGCATCAGACATTTTACAGATGAAATTTTTATCTGATTTATCTAAAATCTCACTCACTTTACAAGGAGCATTGATCAGTTTTGTTTTAGTATCTTTTAAAAGATCTATAAATTCATTAAACTTATTATCAAAAAAATCATCTAAATCGTCATTAAATACTCTTGAAGAAATAACTTTATTAGCAGATTTTTTGTTTTTAAAAAGATTATTAAATGCAACGATTGGAGTTTTAAAAGAGGTGTTTTTTGATTTATCGTTACTGGTGTTTTTATTAGCAATATTTTGATTGTCATAAATAATTTCTGTTGTTTCACCTGAAATTTGAGATTCATATTCTAGAGTTCCCAATCTGTTTTCCCAGTCATATTTATAATACCTTAAAATAAAAGCACCAGAATTTATCGTTTCAACTCCATATAAATAAGGTAAAGACTCATTTGTTGCAGTATTTATCCCGTACATAAATACAGGTGAGTTTTCATTATTAAGAAGTACAATCCATTCTGTTTCAGTTTCTGTATCTGACAAGAATAATTTCTCGATTTTACTTTCATTCTGATTAAAACCTAAAGCCGTCACCTGAAAAGTCTCATCTTTAATAGTTAATTGAGGAGTGATTACATTTTGATTAGAAATATTAGGCGGATAGTAATTAAGATCTATAGCAGTGAGTTCTTCATTAAAATTTCCATCATCCGAAGAAGATTTAGAGCAACTAATTATTAATAGTGTTAAAAGTAGTAGTATTTTTTTTCCCATGACTTAAGTTATTTTTTGTTGTCATAAATTTAGTCACAGATGTATATGAATTTTATACCCACAGATAGTTATTTTATAAGGTTTTCGTTGGGTAAATTTATCATACATTTGCTACTTTAAAGTTTATCAAAACATCTTGTTTTGAATTATAGAGTTTTGAATTTCTTAAAAAAAGTAATTTTTAATGAGGCTTTAAAGAGATATTAGTAATAGAAAACGATTTATTTTTTAATAATGCAACAAACTACAAATACCATATTAATGATTCGTCCAATAAATTTTAGGATGAACGAACAAACAGCAGTAAATAATTATTATCAAAAAGTACTAGATAATTTATTGCCAGCTACTGTAAATGTAAAAGCACAACAAGAGTTTGATGCTTATGTAGAAAAATTACAAAATGTAGGAATAAATGTAATTGTTGTTTCAGATACGCCTGATTCAGATACACCAGATTCTATTTTTCCAAATAATTGGATTTCTTTTCATCAAGATGGAACAGTTGCTTTGTATCCAATGTTTGCAGAAAATAGAAGACTAGAAAGACGTGAAGATATTTTAGAGACTTTAGAAGAAAAAGGTTTTAAAATAGAAAACATAGTAGATTATACATCAGCAGAAGAAGAGGATGTTTTTTTAGAAGGAACAGGAAGTTTATTGTTAGATAGAGTAAATAAAAAAGCATATTGTGCGCTTTCACCAAGAGCCGATGAGGATTTATTTATTGAGTTTTGTGAAGATTTTGAATATACGCCAGTAGTTTTTACAGCAAATCAAACTATAAATGATACTCGAAAAGCAATTTATCATACAAATGTTATGATGTGTTTAGCAGAAAATTTTGCCATAATTTGTTTAGCTTCTATAGATGATAAGAAAGAAAGAAAAAATGTGTTAAAGCATTTGAAAGAAGATGGTAAAGAGGTTATAGATATCACAGAAGATCAAGTAAATACTTTTGCAGGTAATATGCTACAGGTAAGAGGAAAGGATGATGAGTTGTTTTTAATTATGAGTCAAGCAGCTTTTAATAGTCTTACACAAAGTCAGAAATCAAGAATAGAGAAGTATTGTAAAATAGTCTCAAGTTCTTTAGATACTATAGAAGTTTGTGGAGGAGGAAGTGCAAGATGTATGATGGCTGAGGTGTTTTTACCAAAACAGTAATTTTATTTTTTAGTTTTTACATATGTTAACGCCTGTTGTTAGCGGTTTTTTTAATTTTGTATTTATAAAAATGGTATTATCTCTTTACTAAAAGAGTAGACATTTTTTATTTGTGACTAAACACAAAAAAGAGTGTCATAATACTGGCGAAATATTAAAAAGTTAAACAATAACATGAGAAAAATCAATTTTTTAAAACCTTTATTCATTATTTTTTTATTTGTAGGATTACAGGCTACTAAAGCTCAAGATGTAAGTAAAGAAGTAAAAAAAGAAATCAGAGAAAAAGAGCAAGAAATACGTATTAACGAAGAAATGTTAATGAGTGGAGTTGAAGGTTTAGAAAGAACAAAAGCTCGATTTGAAAGAGTTAAAAAGAATAAAAGAACAACAGCAGAAGAGATAACAAAAAAAGAGAGAATTTTAAGTAAAGTAGAAGACAGGTTAAATAATCTTGATGCTGAAATAAAAACTCAAAAAGAAAACTTAAGACAGTATAAAATAAAAAACAGCGTTAAAGTTAAAGAAAAACAAAAGGTTGTAGCTGTAAAAGAAAAGGTTAAGACTAAAACTAGTGAGTTAGCAACCGAAAGTGATTTACAGGCTCGTAAAGAAAGGTTAAAGCATGCGAGAGAAAAATTAGAACAAGAAAGATTAGCTAGAGAAGAAGCACATAGATTAGAACAAGAAAAATTAGCGGCGTTAGATAATCAAATTAAAGTAGAGGAAGATAAAATTAGAAAAGAAAAAGAAGCTGTTAAAAATAAAGTATTAGCTGAAAAAGCTAAGAAACTACTTGAAAAGCAAAATAAAATAGATGCTTATGAAGATGATATTAGTGTTAATGAAGAAATTCTAATGAGTGGAAAAGAAGGTTTAGTAAAATCTAAAGAAAGATTAGAGAAAGCTAAACTAAGCGGAAATGTAACTAAAGAAGAAATTGCTAGAAAAGAATCTATTATTAAAAGAGTAGAGAATAGATTGAATAAAATTCAAGAAGAAATAAATAAAAAGAAAGAATTGATTATGAGTTTAAAATCATAAACTTAAGTTTTATCTATAAAAAGCAAAAATCCAAGATGAAAATCTTGGATTTTTTTTATGATGTAAACATTTTATTTTTTAGAAAGTTCAATAACGTATTGTTTTATTTCTGCCTTAGTTACAGTTGCTATTTGTGATTTGCTTTTACTGTAAAAATTAATAAAACTAAAATCTGTCCATGCTTTTTTACCAAGTTCACTGCTTACTAAAACAATAACAAAATTATTGGTTTTATAACCAAAAATATACAATCCCATTTTATTGAAAAATACAGGAATACCTAATCTTTTACTCTGTATTTCTTGATAAGTATAAACAGCTGGCACACATTTTTCACAAGCAGCAATAGCTAAAAGACTAGTTCCGTTATTATCTCCAAACTCAAAAAGCTTTGTGTTTGTAGGTTTGTTGTTAATTCCTCTTTCTGGCTCTAAAAGATAATAGCTTCCATTATTTTTGTTTGAAGGTATTTCGTGTTGAGAAAAAAGTAAATCCGTACTTGTTAAAAGTAAAAAAGAAATTAAAAACGTTTTCATATTAATAGATGGTTTTATAAGTATTCTAATATACAATTAAACAAATAATATGTTTTTTTTTATTTCTAAACAGTAGGTTTTAGTTTCCCAAAAAAAAATCAGTATTCAATTTTATGAATACTGATTTGATATTTTCGATTAAAAGGTAGTATGTTTTACTTTAAAACTTCATCTATAATAACACCTGTATTTCCATTTGGAAACTCAATTTCTAATAAATTAGAAATAGTAGGAGCTATATCCGTGATATTATATTTCTTTTTAGAGTATCCTTTTTTAATTCCGTTTCCATAAAAAATAATAGGAATGTGCGTGTCATAAGAATATCCAGATCCGTGCGTACTTCCTTTTTTAGAGTAACTTATGGTAGATGGATTTGGAACTAATAAAACATCTCCAGAGAATTTTTGATTGTATCCGTTTTGTAGCGTATTTAAAATACCATCAGTAAAGGTATTTGTTTGCATCGTTTTTGCGGTTACTGATTTGTATATTCCCTTATACTCAATAGAAGTATTAGCAATAGCATCAGCAACATCATTAATATCTAACTTTAATGACTTTATTTTATCTTTATTTAAAAACACTTGAAAATTAGAGATGTTTTCAATTATGGAATCGGCTTTAAAACGTTCATTCGTCATTTTATTTAGATGTGAATAGAACTTTTTATAACTAAAATATCCACCAGGTATTTTAAGAGATTGCAAATAAGACGGAACTTGTACAGCTGCATGATCAGCGGTTAAAAAAAGCGTATAATTTCCTTTTCCTACTTCTTTATCTAATAAAGTAAATAAGCTCGCTAAATCTTTGTCCAAACGTAAATATGTATCTTCAACTTCTTTAGAAGCTACACCAAATTGATGTCCAACATAATCTGTAGAGGAATAACTAACAGCTAAAAAGTCGGTATATTTTCCTTTTCCTAAGTTTTCTTTAATAATAGCTTCTTTTGCAAAATCAGTGGTAAATGAATTTCCTGCAGGAATAGCTTTTAAGATACTAAAATTGTTGTTTTTACTTCTTAAATTTGGAATGTCGTGTGGAAAAACTGGTTTTTCTTCACCTTTAAAAGGCTCTTCAAAATTGTTATCATCAACAATGCTTTCTGTATATGTATTGATATCATATAAAGTTTCCCATTTTTCATTCAAATAAGTGTCTGCTTTTCCAGATGAATTAAATTCTGTTACCCAATTTGGCAAAGCATCCATATAATAAGAAGAAGTAATCCATTCACCTTTACTTCCTCCATCAAACCAATAAGCTGCATTTGCTGAATGACCAGCAGGTAGAATAGCAGAACGATCTTTTATGGCAATAGCAATTGTTTTACCATTATTGTTTTGTGCTAACTTTAGTTGGTCTGTAACTGTAGTAGTTTGCATTCTGTATGGAGATTTTACACCACCTTTTCCTTCATTACCAATAGTGTTATAGTTAGTATCATCTACACAATAAATAGATTTTTTTAAGTATTTATCGTACCAATGATTTCCAATTATTCCATGGTTTACAGGAGTTGTACCAGTGTAAATAGAAGTATGTCCTACAGCAGTATATGTAGGAATATAGTTATAGTGAGCGTTTTCTAAAGAAAAACCATCTTTTAATAAACGTTTAAATCCGTTGTTGCCATATTTGCTTTCAAATTTAGTTAAATAATCATAACGCATTTGATCTATAACAATACCAACAACCAGTTTAGGTTTTTTAGTAGATTTCTTTTTTATTGTACAGTTAGTAAAAATAAAACTGAATAAAAGAATATATAAATATTTCATAAATTAAATTATATTGAGATATCAAAAGTAAATATTTAGAATTACATAAAAATAAAGAAGAGAAGTATTAATGGTTTTTTAATATGGTAAAGATTTTATCAAATTGAATATTGTTTATTACTTTAGCAAAAAAAGAAAATTAATGAATTATATCGAGCACGTTGGTAAATATTTTATGATGCTTGGTCAGGTATTTAAAGCACCTCAAAAATATAGAGTTTTCCAAGATGCAGTTTTTAGAGAAATAGAGCAGTTAGGTATTAAATCTGTTGGTATTATTTCTTTTATTTCCTTCTTTATAGGTGGTGTTATCGCATTACAAACAGCTTTAAATATTAGTGACCCTTTAATACCAAAAATGTTAATTGGTTTTGCTACAAAAAGATCTATTATTTTAGAGTTTGCACCAACATTTTGTTCTATTATCTTAGCAGGGAAAGTAGGTTCTTATATAACTTCAAGTATAGGTTCAATGAGAGTAACTGAACAAATAGATGCGCTAGAAATTATGGGGGTAAACTCGTTAAATTATTTAGTGCTTCCAAAAATAATTGCAGCAGTTTTCTTTTATCCTTTTTTAATTATACTAGGTATGTTTCTTGGTATTTTTGGTGGATGGGCAGCAGGAATTTTATCAAATATGTTTTATGAAGCTGATTATTTAGAAGGGATTCAGTTCGATTTTCAATCTTTTTTAATTTTTTATGCTTTAATAAAAACAGTAATCTTTGCTTTTATTATAGCAACAGTTCCTTCGTATCATGGTTATTATGTAAAAGGAGGCTCTTTAGAAGTTGGTAAAGCAAGTACACAATCTGTAGTATGGACAATTGTAATTATTGTTATTGCTAATTATTTTCTAACCCAAATGTTATTAACTTAATATGATAGAAGTAAATGATATTCATAAAAGCTTTGGAGAAACTAAAGTATTAAAAGGTATTTCCACATCATTTGAGCCAGGTAAAACAAGTTTAATTATTGGGCAAAGTGGAGCAGGTAAAACAGTGTTTTTAAAAAGTCTGTTAGGGTTACATTTACCAGAAGAAGGCTCAATTTCTTATAACGGACAGATTAATACAGAAATGAGTATTGAAGATAAACGTGAGTTCCGAAAAGAATTAGGAATGGTTTTTCAAGGAAGTGCTCTTTTTGATTCTTTAAATGTAGAAGAGAATGTAATGTTTCCTTTAACGATGTTTACCAAACAAACAAGGCCAGAAATGCTAGAAAGGGTAAACACCGTTCTAAAAAGGGTCGATTTAGAGAATTCTAATAAAAAATTCCCAGCAGAGCTTTCTGGAGGAATGCAAAAAAGAGTAGCAATTGCTAGAGCAATTATAATGAATCCGAAATATTTGTTTTGTGATGAGCCAAATTCAGGTTTAGATCCAAGTACTTCTATATTGATAGATAACCTAATTCAAGAAATAACGGATGAATATAAAATTATTACAGTAATAAATACTCACGATATGAATTCTGTAATGGAAATAGGTGATAAAATAGTTTTTTTAAAGAATGGATTGAAAGCTTGGGAAGGAAGTAGTAAAGAGATTTTCAAAACAGATAATCAAGCTGTAGTTGATTTTGTGTACTCATCTAACTTATTTAAAAAAGTTAGAGAAGCTTATCTAAATGAAAAGTAAAACTTAAGTATTTGATTTTTAGAGAGCTATTTTTTTTTGTAAAAAAAAGTGAAAAAAAAATAAAAAAAAGGCTTGTCAAACTAAAAAAAGAATCTATATTTGCACCCGCTAAGCGAAAAGAAATAATGACCTGGTAGCTCAGTTGGTAGAGCATCTCCCTTTTAAGGAGAGGGTCCTGGGTTCGAGCCCCAGCCCGGTCACCAAGTGGTTTCTGACTTAAAGAAACTTATTAAAATAATTGAGGGGAGATACTCAAGCGGCCAACGAGGACGGACTGTAACTCCGTTGACTACGTCTTCGCAGGTTCGAATCCTGCTCTCCCCACTTTTTTAAATATTTTTTTTCGGGGGAATTAAAATATCAACAAACACCAAGTTTATAGCTTGGTGTTTTTTTTGTGCTTAAAAACAGCTTGTTCTGTTTTTGGATCATTCCAAAATGTTGTGTTTTATGCAAATATTTGAGTTAATCTAAAGAGAAAGAATTCTACATTTCTAAGACCTCTAAATTGTGTTCTAAAAGTTTTTATTTTAGCATTGAAAGATTCCGTTGCTGCATTTGTACTTCTATTATCAAAATAATTGAGTATTGATTTATAGTTTATGCTAACAGAGTTTGCAAGAATATTAAAAGCTTTAAATCCTGATAGTTCTACTTCTTTAAACCATTGTGCTAATCTTGTATAAGCAACTTCTTTAGAGATGCTTTTATTATTAAAAAGATTCCTGAGTTTTTGACTTAATCCATATGCTTTTTTGATATCTGGATATTGTTCGAATAATATTTCTGCTCTTAGCTGTTGTTTTTGTGTCCAATCTGTTTTTGATTTATAAAGGATATATCTACTTCTAGCTAATAATTGTTTCAAAGTGTCTCCATTGGTAAAAGTGTGTGGTTGATATATTTTATTATTGTTTTTAGCCTCTTTGATTTGATAGTTCTCTTTATCAATAGCTTCCCAACGATGTTTTATTCTGATATCTTGTAGAGCATCTAGTGCTAATTTTTGCACATGAAACCTATCTGTTACTTGTACAGCTTTAGGAAAACTCTTCTTTACAATTAATTTTATTGCGTTAGCCATATCTAAAGTTATCTCCTTTACCTTATTGCGTTTTGAGCTAGGTATTTTAAGTAGTTTATCTATTATATGTTCCGCTTTAGTTCCAGAAATAATAGCCACGATACTTCCTGCTTTTCCTTTGGTTTTTTTGTTAGTAACAATGGTATATAGTTCTCCTTTAGACAAAGCTATTTCATCAATAGATAATCGTTTTCCTATTGTTTTCAGGAAATAGCAACCATTCTTTAGCGTGTGATTTTTCTTTCCATTGCTTAAAATCACTTAAATAATCTTTAAACTGTCGTTGTAGTTTTTTGTCATTAAGACCATAAAAACTAGCTATAGTATGGCAATCATTAGCTTTGGTACTGACTAAGTGCTTTTAAAAAAACAGCAAACTCAACAGTCATGCGAGTTCCCTGTGCTACCAAGTTCCAATCTCTTTGAGCTACTTTTTGAGTTGTTTTATTAAACCATCTTCTACGTTTAATATGTAGCAATACTGTTTTACCCCGTAAAGGAAAGTCTTCAATGGTAATTTCTTTATGAAAGCCATGTGAGATAATTAGGTCTTTTGAAAACTCTTTAGGTACACTAGCTTTTTCTTCAAAGTAAAGATGTAAATCTTTACCATGGAGTTGATGATCTGTTAGATCGAAATGTGTTACTAATAATTCTGGAAGTATAAACTTTAAAACATCTAAGGATAAATCCAAGTAATCTCTTTTTTTGCAAAAATCAACATTAAAGTACAATTCTACCACAACTTTTGAGATTGATCCAAAACTAAGTTGATGTATTTAAAGAGACTATAATATTGTTTGTTTTTAGAAAGGTTTGCATATAATAAGCTCTTTGAGTTTAAGTTTGGGTGTTTTTAGTTTAATTAGGGGTTTCTTTAAGAAGGAAGTTTAGTGTTTTTTTAGATTATTGTAGTTTGGATATGCTATAAGAGAGGACTTGATTTTTGATTTTACAGTTTTTGAGGTTTAGGTTATAAAGTTGTTGATTTTTTATTGTTTATAAGTGTTTGTTTATAAGGTTTTTAAAAGAAAGTTTAAAAAAACATAAAAAAGGTTATTGTTATGTTAGAAAAGGGTTGTAGTTTTGCACCCGCTAAGGGGAATACGTAGTTATTTTCTTAGGTAAAAGTTCATTGAATGATTGTTATGTAGGTTTAAAGTTAAGGTTAAAAAATAATTAATTTTTCTTTGTTTAGGGATAAAAAAAGCTTGTATATTTGCAATCCGTTTTAGGTAACGAAGTTCATAATAAATATCGCGAAAAAAACTTTTCAAAAACATCAAATTTAATTTGG
>SIHP01000011.1 GCA_004762155.1 Flavobacteriaceae bacterium | reverse complement strand
TTACTGCAATTGTTACATCGCCTGCGGTAATATCTACGCCGTTGATTTCCGTTATTGTTAACGTATCGCCATCAACATCACTATCTAAATCTAATGGACTTAATACTACTGCTGTATCTTCATTGGTTGTGTAGTTATCATCTACTGCTACTGGTGCATCGTTAGCTTCACTTACCGTTATGATTTCATTTGCAGTTGCTGTTCCTGTGTTTCCATCACTAATTACATATGGAATCGTTACCGTTCCATTGAAATCTGCGTTTGGTGTGAAGGTAATTACACCTCCTGTTACCGTTACTGTTCCACCTGTTACTGCAATTGTTACATCGCCTGCGGTAATATCTACGCCGTTGATTTCCGTTATTGTTAACGTATCGCCATCAACATCACTATCTAAATCTAATGGACTTAATACTACTGCTGTATCTTCATTGGTTGTGTAGTTATCATCTACTGCTACTGGTAATGAATTAACATTTAAAACAACTTCATTTTCTACAGGACAAGTATAACTTGGATGTGAAATAATTAATTTATATTTATTACCATCCATAGTTGATGTAACTGATAGTAGTTCTAAATCTTTGGCTATTTGCCCTGGAATAGCAACATAATCATCAGTTAAATTACCGTCATTATCTATATACCATTGATATGATATATTCCCTGAATCATCAGTTCCATATATTGGACTGAAAGGTGTAGTCACATCATAACCTGTTGCTATTAAAGCATCGGCAGCATTAATAAAGTTTACACCTTCTCCTTCATTCACTGTTAAATCGGTTGCTGATGTAGTAAATGTTAATTGAACAGCTACTTGCGAACCTCCTATAGACTGTCCTTGAGAAGAATCTACATCTGAAACACCACCATTGTTTACTACTATTGGAACACCATCTGCATCTACATTCGCTGGATCTAGTCTATCTTCAGTATTTAACTGACTTAACTCAACATTTCCTCCTCCTTCAATTGCATCTGGACATCCGTCGTTATCGCTATCTAAATCTAAATAATCAGGAGTACCATCACCATCTGTATCTCTAGAGAAACAAACTTTAATATCATCTATATGTCCCGAATTTCCTACGAAAAACCGTATAGTATACGTACCTGCAGTTAACACTTGATTAAAAGAGGACTCTAACCAAACTTCATCTGAAATTAAATTTGTAAAAGGTATTGAATTACCAAAAGCTACAACTGAACTAGAAGAATTCACTATTTCTGAAGTAGCTATCCAATTATTATAATTATTTCTTTCTGATTCCCTATTTGAAAACCAAGCTGAAACATCTAAAACACCATCAAAAGGAATCACTATTTCACTATACAAAAAACCTCCAGCATCTGCAATATCTACATATTTATTCCCATCATGGGCAAAATCTGCACCAGAAGTATATCCCGATCCATCAACTTCAATTACGTTAAGCCCATTACCTACATCTGATGTCCAACCATTAACTAATACACCTGCACCTAAAACGTTATTATTATTAACATTTGTACCTGAAACCCCTTCAAAACCTTCTGTTAAATTAATACTACAATACCCTTCTGCAATATCTAAAATACCATCATTATCATCATCTAAATCACAAACATCAGAAATACCATCTCCATCAGTATCTATATTTCCTGATGCAATAGGATCACACTGGTCAGCTACACAAGCAGCAGCTCCTGAAACTGTTACTGTTAAAGCACACGAAGGATCATCCACATCTGTAACCGTTATTGATTGATCAGAAGCATTTGCTCCATTTGTTATTGTAAAAGTAGTTGCAACTCCATAAGTTGCTGAAACTGGTGACGCTCCTGTTACTGTATATGTAGACCCAACGCTTGTTCCTGTTAAATTTAACGTAAATTGTAAATCATAATCATTTACACAAGAACCTGTTTGAGTACCTGGATCTATTAAAGAACATGAAGCAGTTACTGTTATATTTTCATTCGCAGTAGCTGTACCTCCATTACCATCACCAATAGTATATGATATAGTAGTAGTTCCACTAAAACCTGAACTTGGTGTAAATGTTATTGAGCCATTTACTGCTACTGATATTATTCCGTTTAAAACACTTATCGTTTGGGCTGTTCCGTCAATAGTTACACCATTTATAGCAATCACAGTTAACGTATCACCATCAGCATCTGTATCAAGGTCTAACGGTGTTAATTCAATTGCCGTATCTTCTACTGTAGTATAATCATCATCAACTGCTACCGGTAATGTGTTTACATAAAGAGTAGCACTTTCCTGAATATCTGTACACAAATTATCGTCATGTGAAATAACTAATGTATATAAAGTATTATCCAAACCAGTAACATCACTAATATTTAATGTATTTGTATTAAAACTAGTTCCATATACTCCTGAATCAGTTGTTCCATCTATATCAACACCATTTTTTTGCCATTGATAATTTATTCCTGAAGTTGAATTTGTTGTTGTTCCTGAATAATCTGGGACTGTTGTTGTTCCTGAAGATACAAATGCTGTTGTACTAAGAGCTGTTACCGTACCAATTGTAAAAGAAGCTGGAGTAACACCAGAAGTAGTTACAGTTTGGTCATCTAATATAGTTGCATCAACAACGGTTACCTCTGTTGCTATTTGAAAAGTATTACCTGATGGTGAACTTGTTGTAGGAGGCGCTACTGAATAAGTAGTGTCAGAAGCCGCAACTCCAGAAACATTTATTAATCCATTATCATTAAATCCTGAAAAAGTTCCATTTGCTCCATATACTTCATTAAAATCAGGGCATCCGTCGTTATCTGAGTCAGTATCCAAATAATCTGCTATACCATCTTCATCTGAATCTTGCCCTTTACAAAAAGTAAAATTACTTAATGCAGCTGCTTGATTTTGGGTAGCATCAGGGTTAGTTGTTAAATTATTATAAACTATTTCAATTTTTTTAACCCAAGCCTGAATACCATCGATACTAAATGACGAATCTAAACTGGATGCCGTTCCTGTAAATACATTACCCACTACTGTTTGCCCGTTCGTAGAGTATTCTGAAGCTACCAAAGTATAACTCGCGTCATCTATGGTAGTTATTATCAATTCTATTTCATCTACAAAACCTGTATTAGCTACGTTACCTGCTCCATTAATATCTTCATCTATATCATACATAGTGAAAGCTAAATTATACACAGGTTCACTAAATAAAAACGAATGCCTTGATCCATCACCATTTACTGCATTTTGAAATAAAGTATATCCTACATCAGGATCACTAAAAGATTCATTAATTCTATAATTAGATGAAGTAATATTTGCTGAAACAACTCTACTCAAACTCACTGTAACATCATCTGCCAAAGGAGAACTATTAACAGCAACAGGATCATCACCAGTTGTTTCTGATGCGCCTCCCTCATTATAAAGAGCTTCCCAATCTAATACAGAAGCACTTGATGAGCAAGACACTAACTCTACTGAATCTAAAATTCCATCATTATCATTATCTAGATCACAAATATCTCCAATTCCATCTCCATCAGTATCAGTATTACCCGAAAAAGTACATTTATTACATCCTGAAATCGTTATATCTAACACACATGAAGAATCATTTTCATCTGTTACTGTAATCGTTTTGTTTACCCCATCTGCTCCATCAGTAATAGTAAATGTAGTTGAAACTCCATAAACACCTGTAGAAGGTATAGCTCCTGCTACTGTATAGTTAGACCCAATATCTACACCTGTTAAGTTTAAAGTAAACTCCAAATCATTACCATCTGTAACACAAACACCTGTTTGACTACCTGGATCTGTTATAGCACATGCTGGCACTGAACCATCTAAGTTCGCACAAGCAACACCAGATGAAACAACTGATGTACATGTACCTCCATTTGTAGCACAATCAAAAGTAACTGAACCAGTTCCACTTCCATTACCAGAACTTGTATTAGGTAAATACGTTATATTATTGACATTATTTTGAAAAACATTACTACCATTAGAACTTGTAGCACCACTTGTTCTTCTAAAATCTAAATTAGGGCCTACAGTTCCATTACCGTTAGTAGACGTTTGATTATTATCTGTTACTATAAAATATCCTTTTTTACCTGAAGCATCATCTGGCCCAGATATTAAAAAGCTATTAGAAGTTTGAAACTTTGAAACTGTTACAAGACCTTCATTATAAAACTCATTCCCTGTTGATATATTATCTGCATTCCCTCCAGCTTCAACTAGTCCGTAATTTTGAAAAACAGAATCATTACTCCCTCCTGCAAAATTTATTGCTCCACTGGTTACATAAAACTCACCTGTATTAACAATAAGCCCCCCTAACATATTAAATGCATTCGCTGTGGTAGAAGTACCACAGTTGACTAGAACCGAATTATCATTTAAAATAAAATTATTACCAACAACAATAATTCCTTGATTTCTAATTTCATTTGCACCAGAGTTCATATTAATATTCCCCGTAACATTAAGGTCTCCTTCATTATCTATAACTGAATCTCCATCAGAGAATTGTAAAACATTTACAGATACATCTCCTCCTGACTCAATAATTAAACTATTAGAATTAGCACCACTAAAATCAAGAGTTTGACCAGCCATATCAAAAACTCCAGAAGCACCTACTGTAACATCCAAATCTGCATTAAAAGTAGACGAATTAGAAATATCTAAAATCCCTTGTACATCAATAGTTACTGTTTCATTAGAATTATTAGAGGTTATTTGTGTATTTACATCTAGCTCAGAACCATCCTCAATACTTATATTTAAATCATCTGCAACAACAAACCCATTAGTTACATTTACAGTTGAATTCCCAGTTATATTCAAATTAAAATCATCACCTAAAGTAACTCCATTATTAAAAGATAAATCTGAGTTGCCATCTACATTAAACTCTACATTATTCCCTATAGTAGCAGAATTAGAGAAAACGACATTTGCTCCATCACTAATATAAAAGACAATATTTTGATTTACATTTATATTATTGAAACCAAAAGTTACATCTACATTAGCACCGCTAATACAAATTACTTGACCGTCTTCAAAGTCAAAGACTCTACCTCCGGTATACCCCCTATCAGTATCAATACAAATAGTTTGATTTTGATTTAGATTGGCTGTTCCGCCAGGATTGTTAACATCACAATCTGCTACTGCACATTGCGCATTAGCTTGAGTTGCTAATAACAATAATAAAAACGCTAACAATACTCTTTTAACTAGGGACTTAAAAAGGCTTGACTCCATTATTTTGAATACTTTAATTCTATACTTTATTTTCTACTCATATTTATTTAAACAAAAACATTGGGCACACATATATAATATGTATGTTTAGTTTAAATTAAAAAAAATCGTGGGGGGAGGATATTCGGAATATACTATGTAATATTAATATTAGGCATCCATTATGTAATAACTGTAATGCGTTTTAATTTTGCAAACATACAAACTTATTAATATAAAAACTAAAGATATTAATCTATTTTTTCATCAAACTAACTACTTATTAACATCTTACCCTCCTTTTTTAACCATTTAACAAGTAAAAACTTAAAACGAAATGATTCAAAAATGAATACGTACAACTTCTACACTCTATAAGACACGTCAATTTTCATAAAGTCACAAACAATTAAATAAAATAAAAACCAAGTAGCTAAACAAAATAATAAAAATCTATTTTTTCGATTTTTAAAATAAATAAAAACTATACTAATAGAGCTTAAAAACAGTTTTTAAAGGAGTTTTAAAAAAGACCAATGCTGTTTTTAAGCAAACAAAAAAAAACCTTTAAAAATACCTTAAAATAGATTTAACTTCAAAAAGGCTTCTAAATTATTTTTTTTAACTTTTCAAGAACCAAATTCAATTCTTCAACTGAATTATACTTACTAAAAGAAAATCTAACAGATGATTTTTCCGCATCATCCTTTAACAACAATTCTTTCAAAACATGCGATCCTTTATTTGCACCACTCTGACATGCACTTCCTCCTGAAACAGAAACTCCTGCCAAATCTAAATTGAACAACAACATTTTATCTACTATAGGAAAACGGACATTTAAAACTGTATAAGTACTTTTTTCAACATCACCACTCATACCATTGAAAACAAAATTGTCTTCTAAATTCTCTATGAAGTAACTTTTTAAAGAAGAAACATATTCTTTATCTTTTTCTAAATTTTCATAAGAAATAGTCAATGCTTTTTCCATACCTATAATAGCATGGACATTTTCTGTACTAGCTCTAACACCTTTTTCTTGTCCACCTCCAAAAAACATAGGCCTAAGACTATGTTCTTTTTTAGAATAAAAAAAACCAACTCCTTTTGGGCCATGAAATTTATGAGCACTTGCCACTATAAAATCTATTGGTGTTTTTTTTAAATCTATATTGTAATGACCAATTACCTGAACGGTATCTGAATGAAAAAGTGTATTGTATTTTTTACAAAGACTACAAACATCATTAACAGGTAATATATTACCTATTTCGTTGTTAACCATCATTAACGAAACTAGTGTTTTGGCATCAGTTTGTTTTAACAAACTCTCTAGATCATTTAAATCTACCTGACCAAACTCATCTAACTTTACATAAAACACTTCTATTCCATATTTATTTTGAAGCGCTTCAACTGTATGTAAAACAGCATGATGTTCTATTTTTGAAGTAATTATTCTTTTTACTTCTAAATTTTCAACAGCATTATTTAAAACTAAATTATCTGCTTCTGTTCCGCCTGCTGTAAAATATATTTCATTTGCAGAAACATTAAAATGTTTAGCTATATTTTTTCTAGCAGTTTCTATAGCAACTTTAGCTTTTCTACCAAACTGATGTATAGATGACGGATTTCCAAAATTATCTAACATAGATTCTTGCATTGCTTTTACAACCTCTGGATCCATTGGGGTTGTGGCTGCATTATCTAAATATATCGATTGCATAAACATTTAATTTTCTACAAAAATACAATTAAATGTATTTACACATTTTGAAAAACATAAACTTCTGTTGCACCCAAACCATATTGCTGATATGATGCCTCGTAATATTTAACAGGATATTTGTTAAATAAATAGTGTAATTCTGTTTTTAGAACTCCTTCACCTACTCCATGAATAAAAACTATTTTTGATATTTTTTTTTGAATGCAATATTCTAATTTAAATCGTGCGGTTTCTAATTGTAAATTTAAAATATCAAAATTATCCATACCTCTTGTAGATTTAACAAGCTTTTCTGCATGTAAATCTACCTCCATTATCACTTCGTTTTTTACTTTTTTAAAAGATGTTTTTCTTTTATTATCTGTTAATTTATCTTTTAAAAACCTGTTGCTTATACTTGATTTTCTGGTAAGTTCATTCTGATCAACTCCTATTTTCACCAAATCTGATGGCAAATAAACATACTGCATACCATCATTCGCATCTATAAATATATTATCTCCTTCAATTTTCACCACCACACCAGCTATAACATCATCTAAAACAGCTACTTTATTACCAATTACGAAACACATCCTTAACTTTTACTTAATTATAAAAATTTAACAATAACCTACTTTTGTTGTTATATTTAAGGTATAAAAGTAAGCAAAAACATTCTAAAACTTAAAGAAGAAAAAGATGATTAAGACCCAAAAAAATGACGTTAAAAGTTTTTTTGAAAATGCGCCAAAGAATATTTTGATTCCTGAAGAGCGATTAGATTTATTAAAAAAAATTGCAACTACTATTACAGAAGAATTAAAAGATCGTGATAAATTAAATTTAAACTTTATTTGCACACATAATTCTAGAAGAAGTCAAATGGCACAAGTATGGTCTTTCTTTGCTGTTGAATACTTTAAATTAAAAAATATTTACACCTACTCTGGGGGCACTGAAGCAACAGCTTTCCATAGAAATACTGTTAAAACGCTACAACAAACAGGATTTAAATTTAATGTTATTGATTTCTCTCATCAAAACCCTAAATATTTAATCAGTTTTAAAGAGACTAAAAAATCTATAATGGGTTTTTCTAAAAAATTTGATAACGAAGCTAATGGTTTTCCCTACATAGCAATTACCACTTGTAGTGATGCAGATAAAAATTGTCCTTTTATACCAGATGCTATATCTCGTTTTCATTTACCATACATAGATCCAAAATCAGGTGATAATACACTTTTACAACCTGAAAAGTACTTAGAAACGAATCAACAAATTGCTGGTGAAATCTTTGTGATTTTTGAAGAAGTAAGAAAACAAATCCATCTTTAATAGAAAAAAGTGTATAATTAAATTACACACTTTTTTTCTTTACACAACTGTATTTTTATCATAAGGAACACTATTTAAAACATGCTCCAAACAAGCTATTCTTGCTTCTGTTTTCCTGTTTGCTTTTATAATTTTCCAAGGAGACAATTCTGTATTTGTTTTTTTAAACATTTTCTTTTTATAAAAAGTATAATCATCCCATAAAACCTGAGCCTGTTCATCTACAGGTGTCATTTTCCATTGTTTTAATGGACTATTTCTAATATCATCAAAACGCTTTGCTTGTTCTTTCTTAGAAATTGACATGTATATTTTTACCAATCTAATACCAGATTGTAAAATCATTTTTTCAAAACCATTTACCTGCTTCATAAAAACTCGGTACTCTTCATCACTACAAAAACCGTTTACAGGCTCTACAACTGCTCTATTATACCAACTTCTATCGAACAAAACAATCTCACCCGCCTTTGGCAACTGCTCTACATAACGTTGAAAATACCATTGTGTTTGTTGTTCTTCACTTGGTTTTGGCAATGCAACAATACGCATATGCCTTGGATTTATTCGTTCTGTAATTCTTCTAATTGCTCCACCTTTACCTGCTGCATCTCTTCCTTCAAACAAAATAATAATACGTTCATTATTATTTATAGCCCAAGTTTGCATTCGAATTAATTCTACTTGCAATTCTTGCAAACGTTCTTCATACCTTACATAACGTAAAGCTCTTTCTGGATTAAAAGGTTCTTTAGACAAAACAGCCATTAACCCTTTTTTAGAATTTAATTTTATTATTTCTTCTTCTGTAAACTCTTTCTCTTCCATATTAATCATTTTGTATAACTGAACGATAATAACGCATTACAATATTAGGATCTGGTTTTATGTTTTCAGATGCGACATCTTTATCGTCATAATCAAACTTAGATAATACGTGACGAATTGCTTCTAAACGAGCTGTTTTTTTATTATTGGTTTTTATTATTGTCCAAGGACAATATGTAGTATGCGTATTAGTAAACATCTCTCGCTTGTAATACGAATATTTACTCCATAATTCTTGACCTTTTTTATCTACCGGACTAAATTTCCATCTTTTTAATGGGTTATCTTTTCTTGCCTCAAATCTTTTTAATTGCTCTTCTTTTGTTATTGATAACCAAAATTTAATAACAATAATACCATCTTCATACAACATGTGCTCAAATTCTGGCACTTGTTGTAAAAATTTTTTATACTGAACATCAGAACAAAAATCCATCACAGGTTCAACTACTGCTCTATTATACCAACTTCTATCAAAAAAAACAATTTCACCTAAATCAGGTAACTCTTTAATGTATCGTTGAAAATACCATTGGCCTCTTTCTATTTCTGTTGGTTTGTTTAAAGCCACTAAACGAGATGAACGCGGATTTAAATGCTCCATAAAGCGTCTAATATTCCCACCTTTACCAGCTGCATCTCTTCCTTCAAAAATAACTGCCACTCTTTTGTTATTCTTAGCGACCCAATTCTGAAGCTTTACCAACTCTACTTGTAAATCTCTTAATTCATTCTCGTATCTTAATTCTTTCTTAACTTTAGAGAATGAAATTTTTTTATCAGCTATAATTGCCAATAATTCTTTATTATTTTTGATTTTGTTAAAATCTTCGTTTGTTAGTTTTGGTATTTCCATATTGCAAAATAATTCACTAAAATAAACATTCTATTTATCTTTTTACCCTATATTCGTTTTTAATGAAAAAGCAACTATTTTTCTTATTACTTCTTTCTTTTACCAGTATTTTCTCACAAAAAAAATACAGCAAAGAGTTTAGTATTACAACGGATAATGATCTTTACCTTTCTGGTTATCAAGACAGATATTACACTAGCGGGCTGTATCTTTCTTATAGATACATCAGTAAAAATAATCACAAAAAATCTTTAAAAAAAATTTATGAACTCGAATTAGGTCATCAAATGTACACTCCTTTCAAATCAGTTGTTCGGTTTATAGAAGAACACGATCGTCCTTTTGCTGGTTATCTTTATGGAGGTTTTAATATTTCTAATTTTTATTCCAATAATTTAATTCTTAAAATGGGTGCTAAAATTGGCGTAATTGGACCCAACTCTTTTGGTAGAGAACTTATGGAAGCAATACATAGTTTGTATGGTTTTAATGATGTTCCTGGTTGGGATTATCAAATTTCTAGTGCTTTGGCCTTAAATTTTAATGCTAGTCTAATAAAAAACATCAAACCTCTTTCATTTTCTAAATTTGATGTTAACTGGTATGCTAATGCAAAAGCAGGAACTATTTTTACCAATTTATCTACAGGATTTTATACTAGAATAGGTTTATTTGATTTAATAAAACCTGAAAACTCAATTGCATTTAACGGGAACTTAAGTAATAAAGCATCAAAAAATAAAAGCAATACCAAAGAAGCCTTCTTTTTTATAAAACCGTTACTACATTATAATGTTTATGATGCAACAATACAAGGAAGTTCCCTGAACACAAGTAGTCCAGTAACTTACCAGCTAAACCCAATTACTTTTTCTGCCGAGTTTGGAGTACTTTTTACACTGAATAGAACCCATTTAGGTTATACTGCAAATGTATATTCTAAGCGATTAATGAATCCAGATGTTCCGCATCTTAATTTTTATGGTAGTATATATATCAATTACCTTTTTAATTAATACACATTTATTAAAAAAGTGTTGGTAAAATAATTTTTAAAATAGTATTAATAGAATATATTTGTAAACTAAATTTAGTTATTAAAATGAAATTCATTGTATCCAGTTCAAGTTTATTAAAACAACTTCAAGTTTTGGGTGGCGTTATTAATAGTAATAACACATTGCCTATTTTAGATAATTTTTTATTCGAATTATCTGAAAACCAACTTAAAGCATCTGCTTCTGATTTAGAAACTACAATGAGTTCTACAATAGAGGTTGAAAGTACGGATCAAGGTTCTATTGCTATAAACTCACGTTTATTATTAGATACTTTAAAAACCTTTCCAAACCAACCTTTAACGTTTAAAACTGAAGGAGAAAACACCATAGAAATTAGCTCTGATCAAGGAAAGTACGACATGGCTTATTTTAGCGGTGAAGAATTTCCTAAAGCGGTAGAATTACCATCACCAAGCAGTACAAATGTACCTGCACATGTGTTGGCTACTGCAATTTCTAAAACAATTTTTGCAACAGGAAATGATGATTTACGTCCTGTAATGAGTGGTGTATTTTTTCAATTTAGCTCTAAAGATTTAACTTTTGTTGCTACAGACGCTCATAAATTAGTAAAATATACGCGTACAGATGTTACTGCTGATAAAACTGCTGAATTTATTATGCCTAAAAAACCTTTAAACTTATTAAAAGGTATTTTAGGAGGAACTGAAGAAGATGTAGTTATAGAATATAATGATGCAAATGCTAAATTTACATTTGACAATGTAGTTTTAGTGTGTCGTTTAATTGACGGGAAATACCCTAACTACGAAGCTGTTATACCTAAAGAAAATCCAAATAAATTAACTATTGATAGAGCTTCTTTTTTAAACTCAGTTCGTCGTGTTTCTATTTTCTCTAGCAAAACAACACACCAGATTCGTTTAAAAATGGCTGGAACAGAATTAAATATTTCTGCTGAAGATTTAGATTATGCTAACAAAGCTGATGAACGTTTACAATGTGATTATCATGGTGATGATATGCAGATTGGTTTTAACTCTCGTTTTTTAAGTGAAATGTTAAACAATTTAAGCTCTAACGATGTTTTAATTGAAATGAGCTTGCCAAATAGAGCTGGAATTTTAACTCCAATTGATGGAACTGAAGAAGGTGAAAAAGTTACTATGTTGGTAATGCCAGTAATGTTAAACAGTTAAAATAGTGTATTACTATTTTATATAGATATAAAAAAAACCACAACTAAAAGTTGTGGTTTTTTGTGTTGTATATTTCACTTGAATATTAATCAACCATTTCTAATGCTTTATTAAAAATATCTTTTCCTTTATCTTTAATATCGCTACCTACTTCTTTTAATTTATCCGCACTTTTGTATGTATTTAAATTATCTATCATTTTTCTAAAATTATCTATAATTACAAACATCTCTTTTGTATGAGGTACATTTTGTTCTTCCATAAGTTTTCTCCAATCTACTTCAGCCAAAATAGAGAACATGTATTTTGTTGCTATTTTACTTAAAAAATACTTGTCGTAAACACCATTTAAAAGACTACCCGATTCTCTTTCTTTAAGATACGCTATGGAAGCATCAATCTCTTTTTTCTCTTTAGCAGAAAGTAAATGACTAGATTTTAATTTTACTAACGAAGCTATAGCTTCTTCTTTTTTCTCGTTTTTTAAATACAAATATGTTTCTACAGACCAAATAATTTCGTTGTCTACTCCAATTTCTTTAGAATCTTTTAAAAACATTTCAAAATCTTCCAAGGCACGTTGTTCATCTATTTCTCTTTCCATCATTAATCTATCAAAACCTCTGAACAAATGATTTAAAGAATGCATACCAATATGTGTTTGTTCATTATTAAAACCTCCCCATTGAAACAATGTTCTTGCCAAAGGTAAATCAACTTCTTTATTTGTATTTAACCAAGTTATATTTCTAGAAATTTCGTCTTCAGATAAATAATACAATCCTTTTTCAAAAAACAAAAAACCTCTAAAATATTGTAATAATGTTTTTATCTCAGAATCAGGAAGCGCTTCTGGATTGGTTTGAGAACACTCGTACAAAGCAACTTCTTTCCCTAAATCTTTACTTAAAATAACAATAGCACTTAATATTGAATGTTCTATATTCTCAATAGTTTCTTTCTCTTTTCCTTTAAAATAAGGTCTCTTTTTACGTATAGAATCTCCATAAGTAACATTTAAAGCATCTGTAATTGTAGGAAACATATCTTCATCTGTTTTCATTACAAAGCTTTCCATCTTTTTATAATCTCTATAAATAGAAATATAATCTAACAACGATAAACTTTCTGGATTATCAATATCATGACTCATTAACTTTTTAGATAGCTTGTCTATATCTTTTTTAAAAGACTTAAACTCTGAAGAAATTGTATCTTTCTCTACTGAAGATCTAATTAAAATTTTACCAAATTTATATGGAAAAACTTTATAGGAATCTAAACTTTTAAGCATTTCTTGCTTGTCTAAAGCCAACAATTCTTGATCTGTTTTTTCTTTTGATGAACAACCAAAAAACAAACCAATTAATAGCATTATTACTAATATATCTTTCGTATTCATTTTTATATTTTTCTCAATCATACTTTTAATAAAAATTAACTATAATTTCTCTCCTTCTTTATACTGTTCTTCTTTTATAATTTTTCCATAATCAGTATACTTCCTATAAACTCCATGGAATTTAAACTTCTCATCAAACTTCTTAAACTCTTTATACTCTATTAAACAGTTTAGTTGAGCATTATAGCGTGATTCTATAATATGATTTTCATCTATTTTATTTGATGCAAAAATTAAATTATTATCCAAATCGTAATAAAACCATGATTTACCTAACTTTATTTTTTCATTTTCATAATACCCAACATCTAGTTTATCTCCCTTTCCCCAAGTTATATAAGAATCTGTTTTAATTTTATTTTGATCAATAGCCAACTTAGAAACACCATGTTTTTTTCCATTTAAATAATATTGATAACCAATGAGCTCTTTATTATCTTTAGTATAAATTACATGTACTTTATTTTTATATTTTGAAGACATTTCATCTATATTAGAAACGTATTTCCCTTCTTTATTTTTTATATAAAGAAGTTCTCGTTCTATTGCCTTTTTCTTTTTTCCTTTTTCATCAAAAAAAGTACTGTTCTTTATATCTATACGACCATTCTCATAAGTTATTTTACTTTCAATTTCACCAGAAGGATAATAGCATGTTGTTACTCCATTCGTATTAAAAACATCTGTTCGTTGCTCTCTAAGTGCTCCGTTTCTATAGTAATATTCCGAAAAACCAGCAGCTACACTATCAGCATACGTTATTTTCTTTTGCAGTATTCCTTCATCAGAATAATATTCCCAAATACCTTCCTTTTTTCCATTGATATAATTTCCTCTTATGGCTAGCTTGTTTTTACCTAAATTAAATAGCATTTCTCCATGCAAAACTCCTTCTTTAAAACTTACTTGATAATTATGCTTAAAAGAACTATAATAAGAACTCTCTAACATCCATAAACCATCTAACTTCCCATCAATTACATTTCCTCTACAAACATATTTGGTGTTTACATTTATAGGAAAACCTAAAAAAAACTCTTCTTTTGAAGCTGTTAATAAACGATGTTTTCCTTTTAGCAAATGTGTTTTAAACTTTAACTCTTTAGTAATACTATCGTAAACAACATCTTTAAATTCTCTTGTAATATAACCTCCATTTGAATTGAACTTTGTTAAAACAGAATCAGAAGCTTGATTAAAAATATTGTCTTTTTCAAAATTATTTTTTGCAGAAACCCCTATTGAATCATTTACCAACTTGTAAAAATCTGTATTGTTTTCAACAACACTTTTATTAAATTGTAATTTGGGTAAATTCGTTTCTTTTATAGCAATCATGTAATCATTTTCTTTAGATATATTATTAGTAATAACACTATTATCTAATAAAAAATTAATAGTATTAGACTTGGATATTTTAATAATATTATTTTCCATGACATTTTGGTCTATAGCTGAATTTTCTAGTTTTATGTTTGCTGATGGACTTCCTCGTATTTCAAAAACATTATCATTAATAGTGTTATTTTTAATCAAACATTCAGCAATAGTTATATCGCTAGAATCATAAATACTAAAAACATCATAAACATCATCATTATCATGAATGTCGGCACGTATAATGGATATTTCTTTACTGTCCGTAACACTTATTGCTGATATTGAATTCCTATAATACTCGCAATTTAAAAAAGTAAAATTCTCACTTTTATAAATACTATTTCCAACAGTTCCTGTTCCATCAAAATGCACATTTTGAAAACGCATATCACTACAATTTTCAAAAGCTGTAACTTCCCCTGAACAAGTATTCCCATCAAAATTTTGATGATAAAAATTAATATTATCAATAAGTATATTTTTACAAGAATCAAACTTTAGTACTTCATTCCAACTGTCTTCTATTATAAAGTTTACCAATTTATTTTTTCCTCTAATCTCTAAATTCTCATACCCAAACAAACCAAATGAATGTAAACTCTCTTCACCACTCGATCTTAAATAATAATGTGTTTCAGTACTAAAAGGCATTTCTTGATTATAATCTATAATCAAATATTCATTAATGTAGTCAAGATTTCTTTGATATGCTTCTATATTAATAGTTTCAGTATCAATCCAAATCACACGATTGGAAGAAAGCGCATCCACAAATTCTTTTTCATTAAAAACTGTAACTGTATCTTTTAATTTAGATGAAATCTCTTCTTCTTGTTTAAATTGATAATCTAAAAAATCATCAAAAACATAACCTGTATATGTCTCTAATGCTCTTTTGTAAAACACCTTAACCCATTTTCCATATTTACCATATCTTTCATTTTCAAATTCAACCTCTAAATAATCAAATACGTCTGAAAAAGCGATGATTTTTATTTTTGTTTGATAAGGTAATGCCAATACTACCTCACTTTCTATACTCGGTTTTTTATGAATTGAAACCCTTGACCTAGTATTTGTTATCGCTTCATATAAAAAAGGAGTATTGTCTTTAACCTTATCTTTTACATTGTTAAGTGAATCTTTTACTTGATGCACTACTTTTTCTTTTTTCTCGTCTAATGCTTTTTTGATTTCTTTTTTACAAGAAAAAATTACGATAAGTAAAAACAAGCAATAATATTTATTTATAATTATACTTTTCATAACATATTTTTTTGAGCTATAATATTAACGAGATAAATTTTAAATTATTAAAACAAGCATGTATTAATTGAGTAAAAACTATAGTAAACAACATAAAAAACCACACCTAAAAAGTGTGGTTTCATTTAATATTTAAAAACTATTGCTCTCCTTTAAGAGAATCTAGTTTTTGTTGTAACTTTTGTATCTCTTCTAATTTTTTATTCTGGACAGATAAAGTTTCAATAGAATCTAGCAATACTTGATTTTTATCTAAAATTGAAAAATCATTTTTATTATTTTTAAAAAACTCGTTACTTGTTTCACTAGATTTCCAAGCTTCACCTAATTGTTCATAAACAAAAGAATCCCATTTACTTGGGTGTTTAGCATCTATCCAAACCACATCTCTATATTCACTATCTATTAACGCTAAATCAGGTGTTGCTGCTCCATCAAACTTACTAGAACCTTCACGAATAGCGGAAATAGTTCCTATAAAAAACATACGTTTTCTACCTGCTATATTTTTAATATAAGGTCTGAATTCTACAGGTTTATTAACACTCCAATCGAATTCTTTACGCGATTCTATTACCTTTAAAGGCATTGCAGAAACACCTGCATAACCTTGTTTTTTTGCTCCATGATCATAAAAATACAATCGGTCTGTTCCGTCTGAAGGAATAAAAACACTAAACATTAAACTTGTTCTTTCGTCTCCAACAGGCTCCAAGCCAAACCAATGATATAATCCACTGTAAGCATCCAAATTAGTATCAGAAAAATCAAAATCTGTTACAAAAGGTTGTTGATTTTGATCGTCTGGTAAATTTGGAATTTTCACTGCTGTTTTCATATTTCCTGGCAAAGGATCTGTAAATCCACCTAAAAACTTTAAAGATTCAGCTTGCAATCGCGATACTTTTTCGGATAACGTATTTTGTCTGGTTAAAAAAGGATAGTTTTTCATTTCCTTTGGAGAAACATAGGTTCCTTTTCCTATTAAAATACGCTCTACATAATCGTTAAAATCATGTTTTCCGTTTTCTATAACCATGACACCTCCAAAAGTAGGATATGGAAAGAAAAAGCCTTTCCATTTGATTAAACTTACCACCTCAACCCAAGCTCCTGAATCATTCTTCATATAAAATGTATCGCTAGGTTCTAATGTAAACAACTGAAAGAAATTAAAACGTTGTACAACGGCATTATACGTGTTTCTACTAAACTTTAAAGATTCTCCTATGGAAAACGTTGCTGGAATTCTGTTTTCACTTGAAAACCTTGGGAATGGTGTTGTACTTGATACTGAAAAAATTTCTTCTATATCATCTGTAATACCTTGTAAAAAATATTTTTCTGTTGGTTGAATTGCCATTGTCCATTCATTAACAGAATCTATTCGTATCAAATGAGGTAAAGAAACATCTTTTGTTTCTCCTACGGATTCATTTGCCATAGAAAAGATATTTCGTAAAGGTTGAATTCTTTCATTTTTCGTTAGTGGCAATTCACTTATTTCAACGCGATTTAAATTATTAAAAACATTAAATGTTCTCATATAATCATACATTTTAAAATGCCATCCAACAACAAATAAAACCCCAAAAAAACCAATTACAAGCGTAAATACACCTATTTTTTTTCCAAAGGTTTCCGATTTTCTTAAACTTCTTACTCCTAAAAAAATTACAAGGAAGCTTAATAAAATAATAAATACATATTTTCTAAGAAATAATAACGCTGGCTGATAATCGTCTCTTAAAAACAATAACGTTAATAGTATAATTATACCCAATACTATTATATTTCTCTTTTGCTTTCCTCCTTTTTGCCAGTATCTTTTTATCATAATGTTTGATTTATGCTTTGTTTACATATCAAGATATTTTTTACTGTATATAAAATATCTTTGTGGTTTTTTTAAACTTAGTTTTAAAAACTATAACAATCCTTTATCTTTTAATCTGTCTCTTGCACTTTTTTCTTCAGTGGCTGGCTTAGCTTCTTCTACCTTTTTTACTTCAACTTTTTCTTTAGAGTCTTCTTTTAAATCTTCTATAAAGTCTTTTCCTTTTTCTAAAGTCTCTTGAACTATTCCTTCTAAATTCTCTGTTTGTTCTTCTAGTATTTCAGAAGATTTAAATATAAAATGAGCTACATAAGTACCTATTAATGTTCCTGCAATCATTGATGCAAAATAAGAAACTGTTGCAACCTGAATAGGAATTACAAACTGAAAAATAATCAGACTTACTAAAAAGAAAACAGCAATATAAACCAGTCGTAATAAAAAATCTTGTTCATATACAAAGCCTTTTTTATTACTGGGTTTCATTTGTAATTCTTTCGAATTAAAAATTTTATTTACCAATCTGTATAAACTATTTTTTTTTGATTCTCTCCAGTATATTAAAATACCAAACAAAATTGCTGCTATAAAAACTATTAATTGAAATGTCATTTTTTTTGTTTTTAATTATGACTTCGACTTTGCTAAGTCAACGCATATTACTTAATAATTCGTTCTCTTAATAAAAGGACAAAAACTTTACTTTTAAAAAACTAAACTCCTATTTCTTTATTAATTGTAGCTATTACCCATTCTTTTAAAGAATCATCCCAAGTTTTATATTTCTTATAAAACTCTTCTTTATCATACCAATACAAAAACAAAATATCTTTAGGCGCTATGTTTACCAATAACTTCCATATTAAATCTTGATGATTTGCTCTTAAAGATGAATGTGGATTATGTAAAGAAAAATAAACATTTTCATCTACAATATCTTTTATTTTCACATCTCTATTAACTTGTGATTTTTCTAAGTAACGATCGATACTCATTACTTTTTTTCGTGCACTAATATCTATTCTGTTTAAATAGCTCTTAAATAACATTTTATCTTCTAAAATATCTTTTACTGGATTATTTGTATTCTCTAGGTATTCAGAAAACAAATATTTCTTTACTCTTTCGTAACGTTTTTTGGTAAACTCACTATATATATCGCACTCAATAATTAAATGATCTTTTAGTTTATCTATCAACTCAGGCTGTGCTATATAATACATTAAAACATCTTGTGTTGTATCTTGAATCGCTTGACTATAGGTTTCTTTACTTTCAAATACTAAAATCGGATCTAAAAAATTACGTAATAAATATATTCCTCCAAATGCCTTTGTGTAAAAAGAATCTGTTGTAAATACAATTGGTTGTAAATCTAAATCTCTATCTCTTAAATCGCCATATTTTTTTGCTGATGCTATTACTTGTTCATGTATATCTTCATCTATAAAATTGTTCCCTTCATTAAACAATTTAATCAGTTCTAATTGGTCTTTTTGAGCCTTATCTATATCGTTGATTAAACGGAAGGTTACTTTTACATCTGTATACTTTAAAATATCTAAAGGATCGTAAAAAACATCTATATCTTGATCAAAATCTATACAAATTGCAGAATCCCTGGTAATGTCTTGGATTTTGGCTTCGTGATTTTTAAAAACCAACTTCATCAACTCCCTATCATAGGAATGAAATGGATTATATACTGGCAATCCTTTTTGTAAAGGTGTTATAAGGATACAATGCGGATTTGCTTCTCCATTATTTAAATAATGAGCATTATTTTTTTCTGTTGCTATTTCTGGACTCCAACCAATTCCATCTATAAAAAAAGAATCTAGTTTTGTAGGTATAAATCCTAATTTAACTAAACATTTATTATAACGTTCTACTAATTTTCCGCTAACAGGAATTAGTTCACTTCTATATAAATTAGCTTCTTGTAGTTTTTTCATTTTCCTTATCCCAAATTCTTTCAAATAGAAAGATCTTTTTTAATCTAATAGTTTATGAATTTGTGCATACTGTAACAATAATACAGTTTTAGCATCTTTAATTTTTTGATTTCTTAGCATTTCAATTGCCTTTGTAAATGGCATTTCTAATACTGTAATTTCTTCTCCTTCTTCTTCTAATCCTCCTCCATTATTTATTTTCATTTCATCTGTATATTCAGCTATAAAATGAAATATTTTTTCTGTTACCGCTCCAGGTGACATGTATGCTTCAAATACTTTAGTTGCTTTTCGTACTTTATAACCTACTTCTTCTTCTGTTTCTCTTAATACACACATTTCTGGATCTTCATCCTTATCCATTGCCCCAGCACACACCTCTATAGACATTGCATCTTCTTGTGTGTTCTCATGAATTGGCATTCTAAATTGTTTGGTTAAAATTACAGTTTTCTTTGCTGTATTATACAATAAAATACAGGCACCATTTCCTCTATCGTAACTTTCTCTTTGTAACCTTTTCCAGCTTCCATCTTTAAATAAAAAATCATACTCTATATTGTACAATGTTGCCCAATTATTAGACAAAACATTATGAACTATATTCTTTAATTTACTCTTCATTAACTTTATAATACTTATTTAGCAACATAATAAAATGGAATTGACCAATGCTTATTGTTCTCTTCTTTATCAACAACCTTCTTTACTTCAATTGTATTCATTCCTTTTTTAGGATTTGTAAGTGATACATATCCTAATATTCCAAACTGTTTTGTTCTTGGGTGTTTGTATTTTAAAAAATCTACTACTACTTTTTCTCCATTTATATACACAAAATTATAGGCATTATAACATTTTAAAAAGTGACTTCTGCTATCTTGACGTTGTTCTAAACGATTCTTCTCTTCATCTTTAATATACTCACCACATGTTGCTACTCTCATTGCTTTTTCATGACGATAAATAGGAATAAATATTTTTAAAACATCGATCTTATAAATATCTGATTCTATTTCTGGTGATAGTAAAAAATTATTTTGTTTGTTTTCTGAGGCATAATATGTAGCCACTACTTCTGTCTTATCAAAATAAGACTGATGGTGAATTAAGTAAGGAATATTTGATGTAGGAAATTTACTAAAAGACACTATAAATCCAAAAAACAAAAATGATACAAGAAGATATACCATAGATTTCTTCTTTTTAAAATTTGACCCAAAAATCATAAAAACTTGTAAAATCGATTTATTCAAAGGCCCACAAGTAATTATTCCTCCAACCTTTACAAAATAAAAATACCAAGTTTGTATTTTTTCATTATTCTTAAACTTTTTAATATTTGCTATAATAGTTATTAATGTGTGTAGAACAGCTAAAACACCTAAAGCATAAAGAGGTAGCATTAATATATATATTGGAACATAATCTTTTAAAACATTAAATAAACATATAAATATAGTAGCTACAAAAGAAATATAGGTATACATAAACATAAAAGTAAATGCTACTGAAAAAATCACACTACACAACTCATCTACTTTTTGAATAGAGTCTTTTAACTTTGGTAAAATAGCTAGTATTTTTTGAGTATAAATTTTCGAATATGCACTATCATCTAAACTATAATCAGGAAAAACAGAATTTAAACCTACCAAACCTACCCAATACGCTCTTAAAACAAAATGCAATACAAACATAGACGCTAAAAGGCTTATTGCTATAAGCCCAAAACAAACGATAAAATAGGCTACATCATATTGGTTTGGATGCAACCAATCTATAAATAAATTAGTTAACCAATCTATAGAACCAAACAATTGAAAAGTACCGTAAATAGCAACTGTAGACACCAACAACTCAGCTTCCCAACTTTCTTCTTTAAGTCTTTGTAGCCAGCTAGATGAATTAGCTTCAGATTTGGTCTTTTTTGTTGTATTTATTTCGTTCATAAACGTTTTAGTTAGCTACTTTTTTAAGTTTACTCATCTTCTTTACATTTCCTTCTATAGGCGCAATTATAACTTCTCTTTTTTCTTGGGTTACATAAAAAACATACAAACTATTCTTACCCAACATTCTTATTTCTTGTTTTTCTCCATCATCAAAAACCAACTCGTGTGTTAGTTTTATTTTTTCTTGATTTAATTTTCTTTTTGTTCCAATTCCTCTACCAATACCTAATCCTACATACAAACAAAAAACGTAAAACACACCAAGAGTTATTGTTGCATTTTTAGACTTAAAAGATTCAATAGCTTTATCTAATTTTTCTTTTTTCTTTCCAGATTGATACTTTTCTTTTTTAGATAAGCTTTCATAATACCTAGGAAGTAACTTGGTTACTATAAATAAAACCAAAGCACAAAATAGCAAGGCTAAACCTAATATTAAATTTCCTGTAATAACAGATACAGGACAAATTAAAACATCTAATAATGAAGAAAAATCTAGAATATTTACACCTAAAAATTTATAATATATCGTTTCATGAAACAGCCCTAATACTAATAAAAAAGCATACCCGATATACAAGTAATCCTGTAATCCCAAGTTTTTAAAACTGAATGTATTTTCTGAATTAGTTTCCTGCATATGATTTTAGTTATTAGTTCCCAAACTGCTCTCTTGCTTTTAAATCGATATTCATTTGATTAATTCTTGCATCTACTTTTCGTTTAAAGTCGGTATCTGCAATCGTTGCTACATTATCTAAATAACGAACTACTTCTTGTCGTCTTATTTCAGAAAAATCTAATCCTTTCATGTTAGACTTCATCAGTTCTTGTAACATATTAAACTTTGTTTCATAATCTTTTTTGAAATAAACTTCAGGATTATCAAACCAATCTTGTTCTAAATCAAAATCTGTTAAACGCAACGAAATTGCTGACTGAATATTACGTACATCTCTTGAAGAGAAAAACGGAAAAATCTTTTGTATTTCTTTGTATAAACTCGCAAAGAAAGCATGTTCGTTTATTTTATGAGACTTTTCTGCTTTTTCATATGCTTCTAACACACGAGTTTCAGTAGGTTTTTCAATACTATTTAAAACATCTCCCATCGTTTTTACAAAACCTTGATCATTTAAATAATCATAACCTGAAGGATCTTGCATGTTTACAAAATCTGGCATTGTTTTTTGGAATTTTTTCCACCAAATATAATCTTGATCTATAAAATCATTTTCTGTTCTTGCTCCATCTATTTTAAAACGACCTTGTACACGAGAAATAACTGCTTTATCTAGCATTTCTGGTAAATTGGTAAATAATCCTACAGAACTATTTCCATAATTTACAGCATAAGCACCTTCAGTATATCTTAAGAAAACTCCAATTACTTCTTTTACACCAGCAGAAACACCTTGTGCAGTTCTTTCTTGCAAATTATTTTCAGCATCATCAATGGGTGCAAAAATTAATTTTGTTGGATCTTGCATTGGCTTCATCCATTCTACCATTTTTTCAGCAGAACCTCCTTGAAAAGTAGAAATCAATGTATCTGGCATTGGATGAAATAAAAACGGAATATCTAAATTATCTGCATGCTCTTTTAATCGTGTAGCAATAGCTGCTATTAACATACTTTTTCCTGTTCCTGGAATTCCGTATCCCATAAAAACAGGCATAAATCCGCCTAATTCTTGAAATGGATTTTTCTGTGCTTCAAAATCGTAACTTAACATACGTTCTGTTAAACGACGTGCAAAATGTTTCGCATCTTTATTTCCTACAATTTGTTCAAATTGTATTTTATTAAATTCTACGCTTACCGCAGAACCGCTGAATGTATTTTCCCAACCAGAAATTGCAAATTCTGTTTTTTCTAATTTATACGTTCTATCCGTAATGGTTTCTGTGTATTCTAAACTACTTTTTCTTAGGTTGATTTCATCTATTAAAGCTTCAAAATAAACAACCGTAAAATCAATTACATCTTTATCTGACTTAATAATATCTGGATGCCCTAAATACTTATCAAAATAAAATAATGAACAAGCTATTCCTTTCAAAGGCGATAACAATGAAACTTCTGGAATACCTGCAAATTTTTGCTTCATTACTGATAAATCATCTGAAGCATGCGCTTTTAAATCGCTTAAAACTTTATAGGATGTCGCAAATAATTGAAAAGCTGTTGCTGTTTGCATTTTACTTTCAAATTCTCGTTTACCGTTTGAATCTAAAGCCGATTTACGTTCTGCTAAACTAGAAAGTCCTGACGAATCGTAATAACTCTCTTTTATCCAAATACCTAACGTTAATCCTTCTTGAACAGCATATAAAGTTTGATTTAAAAAAACAGGTATTGCTATAGAATCTGGTAATAATCGTTTTTTTAACGCTAAAATTGTTTTTGATACCGAAGTTACTTCAACAGCTCCACTTCCGTTATTTGCTCTTGATAAATACAATAAAATTGATTCATCTTTTGCGTCTTTATCTTTATTTTTCGCACGTTGTCCTTGTTCCCATTGTACACTTTTTAAGTATCCACTTGCTTCATCACGAAGCATGTCTAATTCATTTTGTTTTATTGGAAAAGTTGAATTGTGTTCCATAGTTTCTTTTCAGTTATCAATTATCAGTTACCAGTGATCAATTGTCATTTAACAATTATTTGTTAACTGTGTTCTTTGTCAATTATTAATTATTTTCTTTTCAATTATCTGTTATAAGTGTTAACCGATCATTGTTTATCGTTTATTAATTCTTGTTGCTTTCAGTATTGAAAACAAGATCCTTGCAATCTCATCTGCCTTATGAAACAATAGTTGAAATTTCTCTTTTTCTAAATCATTGCTATCTTTCAATAAAGACAACCAATATTTTGTTTCTAAACATTCTTTATATGCTATAGACATTTTTGCTGAAAAATCAGCTTTTGAAATTGCCCCGTTCGCTTCCATTATATTTGCTCCTACTGAAGTTCCACTTCTTAATAATTGTTTTGATAATACAAATTCTCTCTTATCTTTTACTATACTTTTGTGTAACTTAACTATCAACAAAGCAAAATCATACAATTTATTTTGTAAGGGGTTATTATTTAATTTCATAGCTTTTTATTGATCTCTGATAATAATTGATTATCGTTAACTGATCATTGTTAAATTATCTATCAGAATTGGTGGTTTTGTCAACTTATTCAAGACTCCAGGTTTTTTGTTGTGCAATAATTGTATAATTCTATGCGGTGCAAAAACATATTTCTCTTGTGCTACTTCATTCCATTTTTGCATAATCTGTCTTGAGAAGAAACCGCCTTCTTTAAACGTATCTCCAGAAAAGACCTCATCAATTTTTAAAGACAACGCGTATGATTCTAAAGGGATTTCTTTTCTCCCAATGGCTTCTAAAATTACATGTGTAATTTCATTTTCGTCTTTAGCAAACACATTATGAAATGGTCCTAAATCTATTCTTTTTATGTGCTTTGGGTAAATATCTTTTATTTTCCTATCAATATTATAAGCCATTGTATCTAGAGGCATTTCTCTATCTGCACTTTCTTTTAATATTTTATAAAGCTCATCTTTATACCCCAACATTCGTGTCCCTTCATAATCGAAATACAAAAAACAGATATAAGGTCTGTTTGTACTTACATCATAAAAACTCCAACTAGTCATATATTGTGCACTACTACCTTCTGGAGCTTCTAAAATTTTCCCTTGTACAAAGCGATTAAAAATATATTCTTGTTTTACTGATGAATAGTAAACAATTGAAGAGGCTTGAAATAATTTGCTTTTTTTAATAGGTGCTTTTTCTTTAAATAAAGTATCTAAAACCTCTTTTTTTAAAACATCTATATTTTGAAGTTTATTAATATAATTATTACGCAATTCTAGATCGTTATATAAATAGCGAAACTCTAAATAATTTGGAAAACCAGAATCGGTTAAATCAACCTTCATATTATCTTCCTCATCATACATATATTTTACTCGCATTGCTTCAATTGAATACAATAACAAATCTAAATATTGCTGTAAAAACACTTGTTCTAGGTTTGCTAGCAAACTTTCTTCTGCTACTCTTTTTAATAATTCTTTAATTCCAAATTTCACCATTTTATGGTAAAAAACATATTGTTCTTTGGAATCTAAAACTGCCGAATCTAAAGGTGTTACAATCATTTTGAATGATACATTTTACTAACTATGAAATGAAACTCTCTTTCTAAATCTTGTTTCATTTTTACTACTCCTTTTCTCGTATGATAAATTGGTAATCCAAACATAAATAACCCATGGATAATTATAATTGGCATAAAGAAGAAATCATCGAATTTAAAACTACTAAAAGAACCCATAAAAAAAGTATAAAAGACTAGTATCGCTCCATAGTAAAACAACATATAATTACTCCAAGCATTAATTTCAGTTGTAATTATAAGCTTATCACTATTTTCATGAAACCTCCCTATTGCTCTTATATTACCAAATTGCCTTTCATTAAACCTTCTTCGCTTTCTTATTTTAAAACTATTATGATCTACCGTTCTTTTATATAAGTTTTCGCTAGAAGAAAAAGCTTCAAAAGCTCCAGGAAAAAAGCCATCAATATTATCTGAAATATCTACTTGATCTCTTAATGTATTTGCAAATTCTACTTTTGTGAGGCTTAACCTAGTTATTAAATCGTCTTTTAACTTTAATTTTCCTATTAAGTTCTCCATTAATTTTTTTTTCGTTAAATATTGAATTCTTTGCTCAAAAAAGAACTCTTAAAAACAAGGATTACTTTTTTATTTATCAAAAAAGTAATCCTTTAGTTTTTTACGATAATAAATCATCATCACCTGATGGAGTTGGCTTTGGATCATTCGCTGGCTCATCATCGTTACCAGATGGTGTTGACTTATCTGCTTTGTAATAATCTTCAAAAAGTTCTTTCATATCAATACCATAACGGTCTGCAAAATTCTTTTGAATATCTACATCTTTATCTCTAATTTCCTGTAATGCTTCAGCATAACTACCATAAACACCACTCATTACTTTTTCATGAACAGGAATATTATCCATCATTTCTTGACGTGCTTTTGCACTTGCTGTATGCATAGAAGCTAATGTTGCTCCAATATGTTCATCTGTTTTAACTCCTAAATGTTCTAAAATAGCAGCAAATTCTTGATCAGTTCTTGCCTTTAACGCAACTACATAACCATCATAATACTTTAAACGCTCTTCAGTATCTGACTTTAACTTTGCTCTATGTGTTTGTAAGTTACTACGTAAAGATGTTAACACTTTAATTGTTAAATTATGCTTATGCACAAAACTATCTTTACTTGCCGCAAGAGTTGTATAAGCATTTTTCAATCCTTCTAACTCTTCTACTTTTTGTTCTATTTTAGTCAACTTCCCTATAGTTTCTGAATACTCAGTAGATTGTTTGTCTCCAATTTCTTCTAACTCTTGGCGTGTTTGTTTTAACAAAGCATATTCCGCTTCTAACTTCGCTTCAACTTCTTTCTTTTTCTCTAAAGCTTTTGTATGATTTTTGCTTGCTTCTACAATAGCTGTTTGTAATTTATCTTCTACTTCTTTTATTTCTACTTCACGATTTTTTAAACGTGTAACAGCTGCTTGAGATTTAAAAGATAATTCACTTAATAATGTTTGGATATCTGCACTTTCAATACGTTCTTGAAACATTGCTTTTGCCTTATTATCAGCCCCTTCTCGTACTTTTTCTTTTGCTACTAATTCATCTTGGGCTTTTTTAATTTTGCTTTTTCTTCCCCATAAATTATTCCACCAAGTATCTGCTTTATTTTCAGCATCTTCTAGCTCAATCTTTGCTCTTTCTAAAGCTTTTTGAGCGTCATCAATTACTTTTTGTTCTTTTTCATTTAGTGTTGAAAAATTTTCAAAAATAATACCTACTTCATCTTGATAATCTGTTAAATCTTTAATAGCATCTAATAAAGAGGTTCTATCTTTTTCCGCCATATGCACAACATCATCTAATGTTGCATTTAATATTTTTTGGCGTACTTCTGGATCATCTTCTTGTGCTAATTTAGATTTCATCGTATCGACGGCTTTACCCCAATTAACATCAACTTTTTCGCTTTTTTCTTTAGAATTAGTTTCTAATAAATCAAAATCATCAGACATAGTTATTTTGTGTTTTTTTTAATTGTACAATTTTAGAATAGGCAATTTCGTTATTTTTTTTTAATTTAATATGATGTATTACTGAAATATATGTGTACAAAAGCCCTTATTTGTTACAAAAAACTATAATATTTTTATTTTCTTTATTTTATTGTTCTTTTAAAACAAAAAAAGATTGCCTTTTAAGACAATCTTTTTAATTAAAACAAACATAAGTAAATAAACAACTAAATTTAAAAAATAGCCTCGCTATACTTTTTAATTTCTTCTATAACTTTAAACTGCAGCTGCTTTTATTTCTTTTGCTTCAAACTGATTAGATGTATTTTTAGATCCCCCAGCTTTTAAAGCATTATCACCTGCAAAAAATGTTTTATGGTCATCTCCTAAGTTAGAACCTGCCATTCTTTGGTGCTTCACACAAGATACTCCCTTACGAATCTCTTGTCTTTGAACTCCTTTTACATAAGCCAACATTCCATCTTCTCCAAAATAACCTTTGGTAAGATCATTCATATGAAGTGCCGTTGTGTGATACGTTGGTAATGTTATTAGGTGATGAAAAACACCTGCTTCTCTTGCTGCATCTATTTGAAATGTTTTTATTTTTTCATCTGCTCTATGGCATAATTCCGAACCGTCGTACTGAGAATCCATTAAATTATTTCTATCATAGGCAGTCATATTTTCTCCTTCAGCTAACATTTCTTCAAAAGCCTGATTTCTAAAATTAAGCGTCCAATTAAATGACGGCGAATTATTATAAACTAATTTTGCATTTGGTATTACTTCTTTTACTCGATTTACCATATGTGCAATTTGTTCAACATTTGGTGTTGGTGTTTCAATCCATAATAAATCGGCTCCATTTTGTAAACTTGTAATACAATCTAAAACTACTCTATCTATATTTGATCCTTCTTTAAATTTATACAAACCATTAGGTAATCTTACAGGACGCATTAATTTCCCTTCTCTTTTTAGTAAAACTTCATTATCTGAAACCTCAACCATTGAAATCTCTTCACATTCTACAAAATTCAAATACTGAGAAGCTAAATCTCCTGGTGTTTGGCTAACTGGTAATTTTTGGGTAAGTCCGGCTCCTTCTGAATCTGTTCTAGCTACAATTATTCCTTCATCAACACCTAATTCCAAAAACGCATAACGAATTGCATTTAACTTTGCTATAAAATCTTCATGCGGCACAGTTACCTTTCCATCTTGATGACCACATTGTTTTGCATCAGAAACTTGATTTTCAATTTGAATCGCGCAAGCACCTGCTTGAATCATTTTTTTAGTTAACAAATACGTTGCTTCTTCGTTTCCAAAACCTGCATCAATATCTGCTATAATTGGTACTACGTGTGTTTCAAAATTATCTATTTGATCTTGAACATCTTCTCCTTCTTCTAATCGTCTAAACAAATCATTTAATTCAATCGCATCAGCTTGACGTAAAAAATCATAAATTTCAGCTATAAGAGATGGAACCGCAGTTTTTTCATGCATTGATTGATCTGGAAGTGGTCCAAATTCTGAACGCAAAGCTGCAACCATCCAACCAGAAAGGTATAAATATCTTTTACTTGTTGTATTGTAATGTTTTTTTACTGAAATCATTTTTTGTTGTGCAACAAAACCATGCCAACAACCTAATGATTGTGTGTATTGAGAAGAATCCGCATCGTAAGCAGCCATATCTTCTCTCATTATTTTTGCGGTATATTTAGCAATATCAAGACCTGTTTTAAAACGATTTTGAGTTACCATTCTTGCTGCGTTTTTTGGATCAATTGCTCCCCAAGTATTTCCGTATTTTGCTTTTAATTCTCTTACTGTTTCTAATGCTGAACTATAATTACTTTGTGCTAAATTTTTCATAATTTTGTACTCGTTAAATAAGTTATTAATATTTTTAATGACTTGCCCTATAAATGTTGCCGCATTTATGGGGCTTTTTATTTTTTGATATTTAGATATATTGATATGCTGGTAATGTTAAAAACTCTACGTAGTCTTTTGATAAAACCAAATCATCAAACAATCGTATTGCTAACTCAAATCTTCCGCTATTAAAAGCATCTTCACCAACTAACTTTATAATATTATCTATTTCTTCTGACTTTAATGTATCATACATCTCCATTGTAAAAACCCTACCATCTTCTAGGTGAACCTCTTTATGCAACCATTGCCAAACTTGAGTTCTGGATATTTCTGCAGTTGCTGCGTCTTCCATTAAATTATACAATGCAGCTGCTCCGTTTCCAGACAACCAACTTTCTATATATAAAATTCCAACATTAATATTCTTTCTAATTCCATCTTCAGTTACCGTTCCTTTTGGCAATTCTACTAAATCACTTTCTGTTATTATTAACGCTTCCTTTCGTTTATCTATTTGGTTTTTTTCTGGCATATGAGTGTTAAAGACATCCATTGCTGTTTTTACCAAACCTGGATGCGCTACCCAAGTACCATCATGTCCGTTTTGCACTTCTTGCTCTTTGTCTTTTTTAACTTTTGAAAAAGCCAACTCATTTGCTTCTTCATCATTTTTAACTGGAATTTGAGCTGCCATTCCTCCCATAGCATGCACTCCTCTTTTATGACAAGTTTGTACTACTTTTAAAGAATACGCTTTCATAAATGGAGATGACATTGTTACTTGATCTCTATTTGGAACTAAAAAATCTTTATGATTTCTAAACTTCTTTATATAAGAGAAAATATAATCCCATCGACCACAATTTAAGCCTGCCATATGATCTTTTAATTCAAATAAAATTTCATCTAACTGAAAACTTGCTGTTATTGTTTCAATTAACACTGTAGCTTTTATAGTATCTTGAGGCACATCTAAATAATCTTGTGCAAAAGCAAATATTTTATTCCACCAACGTGCTTCTAAATAGTGTTCTAATTTTGGTAAATAAAAATAAGTTGCCGATCCTCTTTCCATTAAGTTTTTAATGTTATGAAAGAAATACAAACCAAAATCTATTAAAGCTCCAGACATTTGTTCACCTTCAATTTCAAAATGCTTTTCGTTCAAATGCAAACCTCTTGGTCTAACCAACAAAACAGCTGTTTCTTCATTTAAAGAATACTTTTTATTCTTCTTTTCATTGAAATACGAAATCGTTTTCGAATTTGCATCAAATAAATTAATCTGCCCGTTTAATACATTGTCAATAGTTGGTGAATTGCTATCTTCAAAATCAGCCATAAAAGTTTTTGCTCCTGAATTCAACGCATTGATTACCATTTTCCTATCAACTGGACCAGTAATTTCCACTCTTCTATCTAATAAATCTATAGGTAAAGGTTTACAGACCCAATCTGACTCTCTTATCTTTTTTGTTTCTTCAGGAAAAGCTGGATAATTCCCAGCATCAAAATATGCTTGAGTTATCATTCTCTCTTCCAACAAAACCAACCTCTTGGCATTAAAGTTTTCGTGCAATGCCACTAAAAAAGCTTCTGCCTCTGGAGTTAAAATACTTTTGTAAGCATCTTGATCAAATCCCTTGTACTGGATTTCTTTTGCAATTACGTTAGATTCCATTTTTTTTGCTTTTTGATTACAGGACAAACCTATAAAATATTTTTGAACGCCACAAGCGAACGTTCGCTAAATTTTAAAAAAATTATTTTTTTTAGTATTCCGCTAATTAGTTTTATCTTTGAAAATATGGTTATAGAAGACGAATACATCAAGTTAATTTTTGGGCTAAAACTCAAGCAAATACGTACAGAAAAGAAGCTTTCTCTTTTTGGATTAGCAAAACTTACAGGACTATCTAAATCGTATTTAAACGAAATAGAAAGAGGGAAAAAATATCCGAAGACAGATAAGATAATATTGTTATCAGAGCATTTAGAAGTACCTTATGATCATATGGTTTCTTTAAAACTAGATAAAAATCTTGCCCCAATTGGTGAAATTTTACAGTCTAAAATCTTAAAAGAAATACCTTTAGAACTTTTTGGAATTAAAGAAACTAATTTAATAGATATTGTTGCAAACGCTCCTGCAAAAGTAAACGCTTTTATAAGTACAGTTATAAAAATATCTCAAAACTATAATTTAACAAAAGAGAGTTTCTTTTTAGCTTCCTTAAGATCTTATCAAGAAGCACATAATAATTATTTTGAAGAGATTGAAAATGAAGTAGAAAATTTTGCTAAATCATATCATATTAATCTAAATACTAAAATAACTTCTAACGACTTAGAAGATATTTTAATTGAAGAGTTTAATTACAAAATAGATACTGAAGAACTTAATAAGCATGATGATTTAAAAGATTTACGAAATATTTTTATCCCTAAAAAAAATATTTTATTGGTTAAAAAAGATATTACCGAAGCTCAAAAGGCTTTTATTTACGCCAAAGAACTTGCTTATAATTATTTAAAAATTAAAGATCGCTTATACACTTTCCCTTGGGTTAGGTTTGATAATTTTGATCAGGTTTTAAATAACTTTATTGCATCCTATTTTGCTGGTAGTATTATTGTTCCAAAACAGAGTTTAATTAAAGAACTTACTCTTTTCTTTGATAATGAAAAATGGAATTCAAATAATTTTGAGAAGATGATGAGCAAATACAATTGTTCTCCTGAAACCTTTTATCAACGTTTAACGAATATCCTAACTAAACAATTCAATATTAAAAATTTATTCTTTTTACGTTTTACACATCACACAAAATCTGAACACTACAAACTAACAAAAGAACTACACATTACTCAACAACAAGCACCTTACAGTAATAAAAACAATGAACATTATTGTAGAAGATGGATATCATTAGAAGCGATTAAAGATCTTGAAAGTTCAAAAAGTAAAACTATTACAGGAGCACAAATATCTTCTTATCAAGACTCTAATCACGAATATTTAGTTTTTTCTTCCGCAACATCTGACCCTTTTAAAGAAAATGTAAATAGAAGTATTAGTATTGGACTACTTATATCTCCTCATTTAAAAAAGAAATTACACTTTTTAACCGATGAAAATATTTCTAAAAAAATGGTAGGTGTAACTTGTGAAACTTGCGCTGTTAAAGACTGTAAAGAAAGAGCAGCTCCTCCTATTAGATTAGATAGGAAATTATTAAATAGCAAAATATCTAACACAGTTAACAATGTAATTAACAATTATAACTAAATTCTTAAAATGCAATTCATTAATTTAGCGATGATCTTTTAGTTTTTTTATCGATAAAACAAATAGACTCTTAAACAACAAAGGATTCTTAACTCCTAATTTCACCTAAATGAAAAAAACAATCTTATCCTTCCTTTTCCTATTATTTACATTTACAATTTATGCACAAAATGATTGTTCAGATGCTTTAATTGTTTGTGGAAGTAATAATTTTAGTGATTTAAATGCTACTGGGGCTGGAGTTCAAGAACTAACAAATTCCAACACTTGTAGTAGTCAAGAAAACAACAGCTTATGGTTTAAAGTAAATATAAAAACAGGAGGAACACTTGCTTTTACCTTAACACCTACATTATCCGATGGATCTACTAATACAGATTTAAATATTGACTTTGATTTTTTTGTATTTGGACCTAATGCTACTTGTAATAATATTGGAAGTGCAATAAGATGCTCTACTACAAATCCTATTGCTGCAGGACAATCCAATAACTTAACAGGAATGAATGGAGCAAATCCAGAAACTAGCGAAGGCCCAGGTGCAGATGGAAATAGTTTTGTAAATTGGATTACAGCTAACAACAATGATTCTTACTTTATAGTTATAGACAGACCCATTGGAAGTAGTAACTTTAAATTAGATTGGACTGGTACAGCTACCTTTTTTGATCAACCAAATATTACAACTCCAACTGCAGGAACAAGTTACAACCTTAAAGGTTGTGATACTGTTGGTATTGACACTTTTGATTTAACTGTAAATGAGAGCAGTATTTTAAATGGTCAAAGTGATGTTATTGTTTCTTATCACACATCAAACAACGATGTTTTAACAAATACAAATGCCATCAACAACCCTACAAACTTTCAAAATACATCTTCTCCTCAAGAAATTTTTGTAAGATTAACCAACACGAATTCAGAATGCTTTAACACAACTAGTTTTATGCTAATTGTAGAAGAGAAACCAGCCCCTCAACAACCCACGCCATACATTATTTGTGACGATACAATCAGCGGAAGTGATACAGATGGAATTTCTAATTTTTTATTAAATACAAAAGACTCAGAAATACTCGATACTTTAAACAATACTGAATATTCCGTTTCTTATCACACTACATTAATTGGAGCAGAAACAAGCAACACAATTGATCTAATAGATAAAAACAACAATTATGCTGTAACTGGATCTCAAACAGTCTATATTAGAGTTGAAAAAAATGGTAACAATTGTTTTGACGCAAGTAAAACGCTAGAACTTATTGTAGCAGAATTACCTGCAGTAAACAACTTAATTACATTAAACCAATGTGATAGTGATCCAGATAAACAGACAACATTTAACCTTACTCTATTTAACGAAAATATATCTAGTAATTACACTAATGAAACTTTTGAATATTATACTACCGAAGCTGATGCTTTAGCTGGAACAACTCAAATTAGTGACCCAACAACTTACTTTGTTGATACAACAGGAGAAGCTTGGGTTAAAACAATATCAGATTTAAATTGCTATCGTATTTCAAAAATAGAATTATTTGTTAGTTATACCCCAAATGAACCTTATGAAGAGACTTTTTATTCATGTGATGATTTTTTAGATATTGACGGTAATGATACAAATGCTAATTCTGAAACTGATGGGATTACTTTTTTTGACTTTAGCATCGCCCCTTCTCTTATAACTAATGATCCTGATATTAAAATTGAATTTTACGAAAGTGAAAGCGATCGAACAATATCAATTAATGAAATACAAAAGAATCAAAATATTTCTAACTACAGAAACTATAACATTCCTAACACAACCAATATCCCTTTTCCAATTTACTATAAATTAACTAGCAAAATAAATAATGACTGTGTAGGTCTTGGTCGATTTTTTTTAAAAGTGAATAACCCGCCTGTTTTTGGTATTAACACACCTGTTGTTTTATGCCTAAATCAAACTCCTTTAACCATTGGAATAGAATCTCCACAAGAAACCTATACTTACGAATGGAGAGATGATAATGGAACACTTCTAAACCCCACTAGCAGCTATGAAATAGATATTATAGAAGGAGGAACATATTCTGTAACAGCTTTTATCACTAATGAAATTGCCTGTTCTAAAACCAAATATATTGAGGTAAATGATTTTGACATTATCACCTTAACTGAAAATGATATTGAAATTACTGATGAATTAAACAGTAACGAAACAAACTTATCAATAAATATTAAAGGGGATAATAATATTTTAATAGATTATGAATTCGCACTACAAGATGAAGAAGGAATAGTTATAAGGAATTTTCAAAATGAAACTCTTTTTAAAAATTTAGAAGGCGGTATATATACACTAATATCAAGACACAAAGAAGGTTGTGCTCCTGATGAAACTTTGATTATTTCCGTAATTCAATTCCCTAATTTCTTCACTCCAAATGACGACACATTTAACGATAAATGGGTTATTAAAGGTGTTAATGAATCTTTTTACCCAGAAAGCTCTATTCAAATTTTTAATAGATTTGGAGTTTTAGTTGCAAAAACATCCATAACAGAAGAAGGTTGGGATGGAACTTACAATGGAAAACAACTTCCTTCAAGTGATTATTGGTACAAAATAACATTAATACCACCTACAAACAGCAACAGACAAATCATTAATAAAAAAGGACATTTTTCTTTACTCAGAAAATAACAATTATTGAATTAATCGCATTAATTTTCCTTATTTTAGCAACAATAAACAAACTACAATGGATATTAACTTCAATAAAAACGAAGATCACAATAAATTACTTTTATCTGAATTACGCCAAAGATTCGCTAAGGTAAAACTTGGAGGCGGACAAAAACGTATTGATAAGCATCACGAAAAAGGAAAAATGACAGCTCGTGAACGTATAGACTATTTATTAGACGACAATAAAAAAGCTATTGAAATTGGAACTTTTGCAGGTGAAGGTATGTATCCTGAACATGGAGGTTGTCCTTCTGGAGGTGTTGTTGTTAAAATTGGCTACATAAAAAACAAACAATGTATTGTTGTTGCAAATGACGCCACAGTAAAAGCTGGCGCTTGGTTTCCAATTACAGGAAAAAAGAATTTGAGAGCACAAGAAATAGCCATGGAAAACAAACTTCCAATTATATATTTAGTAGATTCTGCTGGAGTATACCTACCAATGCAAGATGAAATTTTCCCAGACAAAGAACATTTTGGACGTATTTTTAGAAATAACGCAGTAATGAGTAGTATGGGAATTACACAAATTTCTGCTGTTATGGGAAGCTGTGTTGCTGGTGGTGCTTACTTACCGATTATGAGTGACGAAGCTTTAATAGTAGATAAAACTGCAAGTATTTTTTTAGCAGGAAGCTATTTAGTAAAGGCTGCTATCGGAGAAACTATAGATAATGAAACTTTGGGTGGAGCTACAACACATTGCGAAATCTCTGGAGTTACCGACTATAAGGCCAAAGACGACAAAGATGCTTTAGATAAAATAAAAAACATCATTGATAAAATAGGTGATTATAATAAAGCAGGTTTCAATAGAGCTGAATCAAATGAACCCAAAGAAAATCCTGAAGAAATTTTTGGCATACTTCCAAAGGCTAGAAACGAGCAATATGATATGCTTGAAATTATAAATCGTTTGGTAGACAACTCCGAATTTGAACAATACAAAGAAGGTTACGGAAAGACCATATTAACTGGCTATGCAAGAATTGATGGTTGGGCAGTTGGTATTGTTGCTAATCAACGTAAATTAGTGAAAACTAAAAAAGGAGAAATGCAGTTTGGTGGTGTTATCTATAACGATAGTGCAGATAAAGCTACACGATTTATAGCTAATTGTAATCAGAAAAAAATCCCTCTTGTATTCTTACAAGATGTTACTGGTTTTATGGTTGGAAGTAAATCTGAACACGGAGGTATTATAAAAGATGGCGCAAAAATGGTAAACGCCTTAAGTAATTCTGTAGTTCCAAAATTTACTATTATTATTGGTAACTCATACGGAGCTGGTAATTACGCCATGTGTGGAAAAGCCTACGATCCAAGACTTATAGCAGCATGGCCAAGTGCTGAATTAGCAGTAATGAGCGGTAACTCTGCTGCTAAAGTATTATTACAAATAGAAACTGCTTCTCTTAAAAAGAAAGGTGAAGAAATAACACCAGAAAAAGAAGCTGAATTATTTGACAAAATAAAATCAAAATACGATGATCAAGTATCTCCATACTACGCAGCTTCTAGAATATGGACCGATGGCGTTATTAATCCTTTAGATACAAGAAAATGGATTTCTATAGGAATTGAAGCTGCAAATCATGCTCCTATTGAAAAACCTTTTAACCTTGGTGTAATTCAAGTGTAATCATTTAAACTTATAAAATAAAAAAGCCTTTGATTCATTAAAATCAAAGGCTTTTTTATTCTTGTCTTTAAGAATGCGTTATACTGGGTTCTTTAATTTTAAAACAGCAGCTTTTTTTTCTTTTATTCCTACTTCTAATTTACTTAATTTAAGCTGGATCTTATTTATTATAGACTTTTTTCTATCAATCTCTTTTTGAGTTGAATTTGTATTTACTTCAACTTCTTCCAACTTCTTTTTTGCTCTTTCTAAACTTTCTTTTCCACTAATCAAAATTTCTTCATCAACAATTATATCATCTTCATATTCATAAATCTTATCTTGATTCGCTTTAATTTTTTGCTTTCTTATATCTTCTTTTTGTTGATCAATTTTCTCTTTCTCAAGCTTAATTTCTGTATCAAGTTGATTCAAGCTTTCAGCCTCCTTAAGCAACTGTTCCTGCTCTTTAAGATACTTTACCTCTCTCTCCTTTCTTTCTTTTTCTAACCTAGCTCTAGCTTCTTTTAATTTCGCTTGACGTGCTGCTAAAATCTTTTCACCATCTGATAAAATACCAGCATTTGTAACCTCAACGGGAGCTTTTTCTTTTACTGTACCTAATTTCTCTTTATACTTATTCAGCTTTTTTTTCTGCTTTTTAATTTCTTTATCAAGCTTACTTAATCTTCCTTCTATATTATAAAGAACTCTACGCTTTCTTTCTATTTCTTGAGTTGTAAATTTTTTTTCACTTTCAGCTTTTTCAAACCTTTTTTTAACTCTTTCTAACCCTTCCATACCACTCAGCAACATCTCCTCATTCACACGAATCTCTTCTTCTTGATTTGCTATCTCTTTTTTTTCTTCTTTTGATACTTCTTGTCCCAAAATTTGTTGACTACTAGTTAAACAAAATAATGCTACGAAAGGTATAATAAACTTTAATGTTTTCATTTTATATATTTACTTTTTAATGTGACATGTGACACCTAATAAAATTTTAGCCACATGACTATTTTTAGGAGCACAAATAAACTAATATTATTTTACTTGTCCTAATTACTCTACAACACAAAAAAACAACACAAACCACTAAAAAACAACCAACTAACACTAAACCAAACAGGACTAACACTTAACTCATTATTAAACATAAAAACTAATTTCAACTCTAAACAATATCATTTATATTAAAAAAATATACAAACTACAACCAAACACTTCATTCAATACAAATATCATAAAAGAACATTTATTTAAAACTAACAAAATAAAACTTTCAGGAAACAAGAATAATTATTTTAATCACCTGATTAAAAAATTGTAAATCCACTTTCTAATTTTTACATTTGTTGCTATTATTTAAAAATATCATTAGAATGGGAAGAGCATTTGAATTCAGAAAAGCTAGAAAAATGAAACGTTGGTCAGCAATGGCAAAAACCTTTACTAGAATAGGTAAAGATATTGTAATGGCTGTAAAAGAAGGAGGTCCTAATCCAGAAACCAACTCTCGTTTACGTGCTGTAATTCAGAATGCTAAGGCTGCCAATATGCCTAAGGACAATGTAGAACGTGCTATAAAAAAAGCATCTGATAAAGATACTGCCGACTATAAAGAAACCTTATTTGAAGGTTATGCTCCTCATGGAATTGCTTTAGTTGTAGAAACTGCTACCGACAATAACAATAGAACAGTTGCCAATGTTCGTGCAGCTTTTAATAAATGTAACGGAAACCTAGGTACCTCTGGATCTGTTGTTTTTATGTTTGACCACACTTGTAACTTCAGAATTAATGAAGAAACTCTAAAAATGGATTTAGAGGAATTTGAATTAGAAATGATTGAATTTGAAGTTGAAGAAGTCTTTAAAGATGAAGATGGTATTATGATATACGCTCCTTTTGAACAATTTGGTAGTATTCAAAAATATCTAGAAGAAAATAATTTAGAAATTCTCTCTTCTGGTTTTGAACGAATTCCTACAACTACGACAAAACTTGGTAAAGAACAGCAAGCTGACGTTGAAAAACTACTGGAGAAACTAGAAGAAGATGATGATGTACAAAACGTTTACCATTCTTTGGAAATGTAACACTATCAAAAATATACAATTAAAAAACCAGCTTAGAATGCTGGTTTTTTTTGATATAAACATTACCTAAAATGTATTTATTTTCCATTATTAAATAATTTAATCTAATAATATTTTGATTAGAATTACAATGTTATAAGCTTAAATAAAAAAGAAGAGGGAATATTCCCTCTTCTTCATAATATTTATTCAATAAAAAAGTTTAAAAATTACTAGAAACACTTAAACTTTGAATCTCTACAATACCTGTACCACTTGATGAACTTGACATACTTTGGTTATAACAACCAGCTTTAAAATAATTACTTGGACAATCTGCCCCTGTATATTCTTTTACCTCTGTTCCATCTAAATAAATACGAATTGTATCATTATTATAAGTTACTCTAATATCCATCCAATCTCCTAAAGTATAATTAGATAAAATTGTACGATCATCAGAATCTTCTCCGTCTACACCTTCTGAATCTAAACCTTCTGCCATATCTCCCATAATGTATATTTTTCCAGTATCACCAACAGTTGCATTTTCATCATCACTTTGTATTTGAATACGAATTAAATCATCCCAATTGTCTTCACCATAATCGTGAATTTGAGCAAAAGCTAACTTCCTAGTACTTGATGTTTGCATAACTCGTACTCTCATACTCATTTCTCTAACCGTTGAACCACCAGCATCCCAACCATCTTCATTACCACTTCTATAAGGCATTTCCCTTAATTCCGTTCTTGTATTAGAAGTTCCTGAACTTGTTTTTGGTAAGTCATAATCTGCTGGACATTCAAAAACTACATTACCACTACTATTCACATAGAAAAACTCATCAGAATAATCTGTTAAAGCTGCATCTCCTGAATAATCATTATCTGATGCACTATAAAAAACTTCATCTGCATCTGAATCTCCTCCTTCGTCCTTAGGTAACGTAACTTTCCATCTATCAAGACCTAATGCTTCATAGGGAGTATCACCTGTATTACCTCCTCCATTACCTGGATCCGTTCCTCCATCATCGTCAGTTGCTTCACCAAAAACTTGAACTTCTGCTAAAGACAATGGATTAGTTCCTTTTAATTTAATACGAACTCTATTCCCTGTAACACCACCTGTACTTATTGTTTCTGATGGATTTGGCGTACCAGTTATAGTTGTTTTAAAAACCTGACTTCCAGAACTATTATAAACAAAAACATCAAAATTACTTAATCTATCCATACAACAATTTGTACGATTCCAGACAACTATTTCTTCAATATTAGTATCATTCCCTAAACGAACTTGCCACCAAGGCTGGTAAGTAGTTTGAGTGTGTGTTACACTTCTATTACTCCAGTTCCCATTAGTATCTCCATCAATAGCCAAATTAGCTAACCCTAGAGAAGATGAATAATTAGAAGATTGCTCAGCCGTACCACTTAACGCTAAGTTAGTAGTACCTGAAGACCCATTATCAGTTCCTCCTGAAGAACTTCCATTAGTAAACTCAAAACTATCTATATCTAATAAGTAATCTGACCCTCCTGTAAAGACTACATATAAATCTGAATTACTAGAACTCCCTGTAATGTTAGCAGAAAATTCTTCCATATTATTCCATCCGCCAGTGTTATCAACATCAACTTCAGCTAATAGATTACCTCCTGTAGCACTACCCTTTCTAAACTGAATAGTACCTCCACTTTTACCACTAGAAGCTGTTACTACAACTGATGTTGCTCCTGAATGATCAAAATCATCAAACTTAATCCAACTTCCATTTTTAATATATCCAACTTTAGTTCCTCCAACAGCTTTAATTAATTCATCACTTTTTTCATCAAAATCTTCTGCTTGAAAAGTAGTATTTAATTTACCCGCTAGCGTAACCGTTTCCTTTACTGTCGTAACTTCCACTATATCTTCATCTGTGGAGCAACTCACACCAATCAAGAGTAGAGATGCAAAAGACATAGTCTTTAACCAATTTGTTGTTTTTTTGTTTTGTAGGTGTTCTATATTCATTTTTAAAAAATTTAGTTAAGCAACTTACCCCCTGTAAGTTACATTCCAAATGTATATAATTAAGAGTTATAGACAAAGATTTAATTTATAATTTTTTAACTTAAATTTTAAATTAAATTAACTTATTTACAACAATAACAATAAAAACAATAAAAAAATAACCATAAAATAAATAATTCAATAATATTGGTTTTTTTACTTATTTTAAAAAAGCAGATCTTTATAAATAATTTGGTTAAACGTTTAACTAAATTATTCACCTTCCACTATTCTCTTCTCTTTTTTTATTAAAAGAATAATATTTATGAGAAAAAATCCTTCTTTAAAATTTCTCATTTATTGAAACACAGCATAAAAAACCTTCAAAAAAAAACTAAAAAGCAACACCTTACACCATCTTTATCATCATATGATTCTAACATACTTTGATTATAAGTTTCTGTATTTACAAAAAACAGACTTTATTAAACAACACCAAAAAAGCAGTAACAATAAACAATAGGAAAATATATAAAATAAAAAATCTCCGAGAATTTAAATTCTCGGAGATTAAACCACTATTAAAAATAGTAGCAGTTAAATATTAATAAAATTAATTATTTATATGTTTGACCATCTCTTATTAAAGATAAATCCTTAACAGCAACAGCTCCTGTTGTATAATAATCATCACTTTCCCCTCCATTTTCACAGAAACTAGTACTAGATTTTACATCACAATATGTAATAGACCCTTGTAAATAACATCCTACTTTCCAGTAACCTGTTTCATCCTCTACATTATAATTCGTTTGATAAGTATCGCCATTACTTAAGTTTGTTAACTCTAACCATAAGTGACCATCTACAACCTTTACCCAAACTTTCAACTCTTGTCCTATACTATAACTAATTACATTATTATGGTTATCATCACTCTCATTTACTGTTAAATGCAACCCTTGAGTAGACCCTGTTGAACCATCATTAAACTCAACTCTTAAAGGCTCATCATTTGGTCCGTGAATTTGTACCATATTAACTTCTGGTCTTTCAGTTGGAACTTCTAATACTTTTACAACAACTTCTAATTCTTGATGATCATCCATATCAAAATAACTGTCATCACCCGAACTATCTAATCCTCTTAACTCTGAACGTGGATACTGAGAATTCTCTGTAGTTGCTCCACCACAAAATGCCTTAAAAACTAACCAATCTCCATCAACATATAAATAATCATTTGTATCAGCATTACTATTAAACTCTGATGCTGAATTATTTACAACTCCACTTAAATCATAAGATTCTCCTGCGTCGTTATTTCTTGAATTATATGTAGTTACATTTAAACCTGATCCGTTTCCACTTGTATCAATTGGTAAAGTAATTTTCCAAAAATCTCCAACTATAGCTTCTGGACTCCCTCCTGATACTGGTGGAGAATCATCACCTTCTGTAGTAAAAGTTCCATTACCATCTGCATATTCTGACGCAGAATTGTCTCCACATTTAGCACGAACTTGCCATTCGTAATTTGTACCAGATAATAAACCTGTTATCGTAGCTGAATTAGTATCTAAAGAATACTCATATAACCAATTAGAGCTATTTGTTGCTTTATACCTAACATTATAGTGATCTATATTACTAATTGCATTCCATGACAAAGTAGCAGAATCAGAAGTTGCATTACTTGATCTTCCAGAAGGAGTCGTAGCATTACATGTTGTAGTTGGTTCATCTGTTCCTGGAGTACCAAAAACTTCTAAATCCAAAACACTATTCCATGTAGTAGTTGTTTCTCCATCATTATATGTACTTCCTTGAAATTTTAAACGAAAATAACGAGCTGTTATATTACTTAAATCAAATTCTTGATGATCTTCCGTCTGACCTGCAGAAGTTTTACTTCCTTTCCAAGTCCAATTAGAACCATCATTACTATACCAATAAGAAAAAGATGTTTTTCTTTCATCTCCTCTATGAAATGCTAAGTTTATATAATCAATTGTTACTTCCGTCTCAAAATCTATATAAACATTTGAAGATGTTCCATTAGCTGACCATCTAGATGCCATAGAATCATCATCTATATTTGCTATAGGATTTGAACTCTGTTCTGCAGAAGCAGTTAAACTACCACTACTATATGTTAATTGTACTGAATTACTTGATTTTGCAGCTGTATTCAATAATGATATATCATCAGTTTCTGGGGAAACTAATTCATCTTGGGAACAACTAATTCCAATTAATAATAGGGAAGCTAGAGAGATTGTTTTTAGCCAATTTTTGGCTGTCTTGTTTTGTAGGTGTTCAATATTCATTTAAAAAAAGGTTTAATTTAAATAACTTACCCCCTGTAAGTTATGATTCAAATATATAGAATAAAGATTTTTATCAAAAGAACTAACTAATAATATTTTAACTTAATTTTTACATTATATTTACTAAAAATTAACATTAAATATCATTTAACCACCTTAAATCCATTTTTACTGAAAAAAAAATAATTCGTGTTTTTTTTAACATTTAGAAAAAGTCAGATTAATTCGTTTTAGGTTAAACGATTAACCAAAAACGAATTAACCTTATAATCTTTTAAAAAGACACCTTAGCAACATCTAAAACCTGATTAGCCTCTTTTAATCTAATTAGTTTTGTTATTTTCTCCTCATTTCTAGCTCCATAATTTTTATATATCGTTATTTTTAAAAATGTAGGTCCTGAAACTTTTTGCTGACTGTTTGAATAGTATTTCACTTTAATATCGTAAACACCTTTCAATATATTTTTAAGAACGAATTGTTCTGGACCAAAACCTTGAGTCATATCATCTGACATTAATCCTCCTATTTTTGTTTTCTTATGACTATAAAAACATTTTTCTTCATTAGGATCTATAATCCATAAATCAATATCTGTATCATTATGATTCCAATCTATTACCACTCTAAAATCCGTACTTGTATCCTTTATAAACTGCTCATCAAAATGTTTTGTATTTATCTTCGATGAATACAATCGTAACATTCTATTAAATTCATTTAAAGCAATGATCTCAACCCCGGAAAATCTTCTACTTTCATCTTTATCCAAAAACCCTCCATTTATTATTTGATACAATAAGTCTATTGACTTTTGATACTCTTTTACATCTTCATAAACTAAAGCCAAATCTCTATACGATTGAATATCTTCTTGCCTCAATTTTAAAATCTCTTTATAAACATATACGGCAAAGTCATATAATTTATATTCTTCAAACTTATAAGCTAGTGCTTTTAACAACTCATAATTATCTAAATCTATCTCCGCTACATTTGTTAAAATTTGTATTGCCTTTCTTTCTGCTCCTTTATTTTTAAAGAAATCAGCAACATCAATATAAAAAGAAGGAGAAGTTCCGTGTTCTTTTCTAAGCTCTAAATATTTTACATACGCTTGTTTTATTGTAACAGTTTCTTTCAATTGTTGTAAATAAGGTGTATTTGGATTCCACCCTTTTAATTCTATCTTTTCTTTTACCAACTGTTTAAATTCAGTAATTGTTTTTAAATTATTCTTTACTCCCTTTTTAGTCGTTATTACAATAACTCCATCACCTGCTCTTGAACCAAAAATTGCTGTACTTGCTGCAGATTTTAAAACCTCCATAGACGCAATATCTTCTGGTTTAAAATTTGGATTTCCATTAACCACAACTCCATCTACCACATATAATTTACCCAAACCACTAACACTATTATTGTTATTTGAATTTGAATCTGAATTTGAAGCTACTTCTTTTTTACTTGAGGAAACAGACATATCTGCCTCTCTCATTTCTACAATCTCTTCTTCCATGTCTTCATTAGACTGAACGTTAACGCCACTTACTCTTCTTACTGACGCTGAAACTGATGTTCTTCTAGTTGTTGTTCCATAACCAACCACAACAACCTCATCAAGTGCATTTGATTCATCCGCTAATAATACATTTATATTATTAGTATTTGTGATTGTTTTTTCTATTGATTTTAAACCAACATAACTATATTTTAAAACATCACCTACTTTTACACTTATTGAATATTTTCCATCAAAATCAGATTCGGCACCTCTAGTTGTTCCCTTAACAATAACGGAAACACCCGGCAATACTGATGTTGCATCTTTAATCGTTCCCGAAACAACAAAAACCCCTTCTTCTGACAATCTATTATTTGTTACAATTTCTGTTGTTGAAGAAGTACGTAATCTATTTCTTCTTGTATTTAGTTTTGGATCTTCTTCCGAAGCCTTAAAATCGGTATCGTACCATTTAAAAAAACCTGTATACGAATCAAATAAATTTTCTTGTAATCTTTTTAGTCGTTCCTTTTTATCATCAATTTGTTGTGCTATTAACTCGTAGTATTTTTCTTGTAATTCTTTAGGTGGTGTAATTTTATGAGTTACATAATCTTCAACTCTATCTAGAATTAACATGGAAGTAAACGGACTTATAATTTGATGCTCTTTACTTAACTTTACAATTAAAGCTTCATGCTCTTTTTTATTACTCAACAAATCTGTTAATTTTTTTTGAGCCCAAATCTTTCTAACAATATCATTTTTTGCATGCTCTTTTTTCAACTTAAAAGAAACCGTTTTTAAAACCTTATTTCCATAACCAAATTTTAAAACTATTTTCTTGTTTAAAAAATTTCCTTTTCCACTGATAGAAAAATCTTCTGTTATAAGTGCTCCTTTTTTAGGATATACTTCCAAGTCGCTTTCAGAAAAATTTGTCCCTAAGAATTTTAATTCTTCTTCACTAAATTTTAAAAAAGCTTTTGCTGTAGAAGTATTATTCATATTCAAATAAGCCCCTCCTGTTTTACGAGCTATAGTATTTAATTGAATATGATTTGCAGATGAAGAACTGTTTATTATATATGTTTTTTTAAGTGGAATTACATTTAAATTACTTAACGTATTTAATCCATCAGTAAATAATAAATTTACTTTTGAAACATCTTTATATGTTGTTAAAAAATCAAAAGAAGACGCTCCATCATACACTACATTTTTAATTTCTCTTTTCAACAACTCCCAATTTCCATTTTTAATTGTAAAGTCTTGCACCAACTTAACTCCTGTATTAAAAAAGATTAAATTTACCTTACATGTTTCTACTTGCTTAAAATACAAATCCAACAAGGCAAGTTCTGAAGTTATTTTTTTACTTTTTTGTGATAAAGAAACATCCCAAAAAATAGTTATTTTATTAGCCAATGAAACTTTTCTTTTTTCTATTGCTAACTTTTTAGTGAAATAAAAATAATCATCCGAAGCCAAAAACCTTTCTTTATTTGTGTTTAAAGGTATTTTTATTACCACTGGTTTTGTAACCTTTTCTTTTTTCTTATTAATTTTTGCATAGTAAACATCTTCTTGCGAATTATAATCAAAACTAGCAATCATTCCTTTTTGAAAAACAGGTTTATTTTTTTGATTGAATATTTCAACATCAAAAGAAAACTCTTCTAATTTTGTATCAAAATTAAAAGGTAATTTATAATAATATGCCCCATTGTGGATTGTTAGCTTTTGTTGATACGCCAATACTACTCGCTTATATCCTTTTGCTGGAATTGGATATATTCTTGCTTTATAATTGTTTCCTTTAGTTTGCTCTAATAATGCTGGATCTATTTTATTTCGTACAGTTGTTTCAAAAGCTACGCGTGCTTTTTCTTTTTCTATAACTACCGCATCTCTTAAGCTCCCATCAATATCAAGTGCAAAACGAGTTACAGATTGATTTTCGCCTAAAGGAAAAGAAAGTTCGCCTTCTAAAATTCTAGTATTAGGATTGTAAAATTGCATATCAAAAGTAGTAACAGCAACATCACAAATTACTTTGGTTGTTATTTTTACTTTTTTTATATTGATTTTTTCTTCTCCAACTTTTATCACTGGCATTTCTTGAGAAAAGATTACTCCTGGAATAAACAGTAACATTAAATAGTAAACCGACTTTAGCTTCATAATATCCATTTTTGTTTAAAAGTAATCTTTTAAACATATTCCAAGAAACTAGAATTAGCCAACACTATTATTTTAAAGATAAAGTTACCTTTTTATTGAGTTAAAATAACTCCAAAAAAAAAGACTACCTTTTCAGATAGCCTTTTAACATTCTTTTTCATGAAAATTAATATGTTAAAGAAAATGAACTTAATTTCATTTGAGGTTGCGTATCATCTCCTTCTGTATACACACCTGCTTTTAAATAAAAATCATCATCATAATTATTCCAATCTCCACTTGGTGTTAATGTTTCTTTAGAAGTAGTTCCTCCTGTTGTTATCTCAAAAGATGCTTCTCCGTTTTTAGTTATTATTGTTATTGAAAAATCATTTCCTGAAGTATATTTTGGACCTGTATACGTTGTATAAGTAGACTTATCTTCATCTGGAGTTGTTTTTGTTGCTTTAATTTTAATATATCTATCAGCATCAATATAAACTCTTATCCAAGGTCTATTAACTCCTCCTCTATTATGAATTTGCGCTACCGTAACCCCATGTTCTGGAATACTTGTTACCGCTGCAGTATAATTCATTTTTTTATACTTATTTAAAGAAGCTTCTACGCCACTTTTTTCTTTTAACTCTGTTCTATGACCGTCTGCTGCCAAACACTTCATCATTACTATTCCAGTGCTATAAACATCCATCCATTGTTTTCCATCAACATCGCTAGCATCAAAAGTATCTCTATCTCCTTTATCTTCCGAAATCCAACTTGTTTCTACATCTAAAGACCCAAAATCTACAACTCCATTATCTGAAATCACTGGATCTTCACTTGGGTCTTCTTCATCTGGATCTTCTTGACTTGTATTGTCACCAGGAATTCCGTATACTTCTAATTCACTTATATAATTCCAAGCATTATAATCACTTCCTTCTAACACAATTTTAATATACTTACCAGTAGAATTAGTAACATCTATTTCTTCTAAAGAAGTGGTTGTTCCACTTGACTGATTATCTTTTACTTTTGTCCAGGTTGAATTATTTGTACTTGTATACATAACAAAACCATACACTCTAGAACTTCCGCTTGGAAAAGCTATTTTTAAATAATCAATTAAACTTTCGTTTTCTAGGGTTATAAAAAAATCTACACTCGTTCCTTTACCAGACCATCTTGTTGATGTTGACCCATCCAAAACATTACTTGCTGGGTTACCCGATTTGGTTACCTCTGCAGAAACTTGTGAAATGGCTAATTTTACTGAATTATTTGATTTTGATAAGTATGAATTTACAACTTCATTTTGCACAAAATTTTCATCTACAATCTCTTCTGTTGTACAACTTAATCCAACTAAAATGAAAATGAAAATTGATATGTTTTTTGCGTAATTTTTTAATCTATTTAGAAGTGTAATTTCAATCATTTTATAGGTGTTTTAATTAGGGAATAGGTATTGTTTTAAGTAAGAATGTGAGCAAATATAGATAAGAAAAGCAAAGCTTCACAATTTATTAACTTAAAAAATTAACTCTTAAATTATCAAATACTTATTTTTTTAACCTTAAAACAACCTATTTAGATAAAAAATTCAATCGAAAACACAAAATCAACACAAAAAGCTTTTTCTTTAAATCTATTTGTTCTGAAATTCATAATTCTTTCATAATCTAATATTTAAAGAAATAACACCATTTTTACATCCAATACCCTCAAAAAAAGGTCTTATTTATTTTTTATATATTTAAAAAAATAAAAAAAGCGAATAAGACATGATTGTTTATGGTACAAAAGGAGCTCACCTTAAAAGCGAAAAAGTGAATGGCATTAGGTGCAATAATTGTAACGAACAAACAACACACAACATTAGTGTTTTTGGTAAATATTTTTATGTGTATTGGATACCTCTTTTTCCGCTTGGTAAAAAAGTAATTTCAGAATGCAATAATTGTAAAGTTACATACGAGCGTAAAGAAATGAGTGACCAATTAAAGTTAGCTGCTGACAATGTAAAAAGAGACACAAAAACTCCTCTTACCTATTGGATTGGATCTTTAATTATTGCCGCATTAATTGCTTTTATAATTTATAGTGGTAACCAACACAAAAAAGATGTTGCCACTTATATTACTTCTCCAATGGTTAATGATATTATAGATTATAAATCATCTGAAGATAATTACTCTACTTTAAAAATTACTAAAGTAACCAACGACTCTGTTTTTGTGGTTGCTAATCTTATGGAAATTGCTAGACAGAGCAAACTGCATAAGATTGATGATGACGAAAATTACAATGCAGAACGTTTTGGTTTATCCTTAACAGAATATCAAGAAGCTTTTAAAACAAAAAAGTTTTTAGATGTTGACAGGTAAAAAGTACTATTTATAAACTTAACAAATCCAATGTTTTTAAACGTTGGATTTTTTTTGTTTCAGTTTCTACAAACTTATCTATAAAATAAACTGCTTTAGGTATTTTATATTTTGATATGTTTTGAAGTTCTGAAAAGTCTATTTCTTGAGATTTGCCTTCCACTATTAAAATTAATTTTTCTCCTAAAAACTCATCTTTAACACCTGTTACAAAAAAACGTTCTTTAATTAATTCTGATAGTTTTTCTTCTATTTCTTCAGGCTGTAATTTTACACCTCCTGAATTAATTACATTATCAAACCTACCTAACCATTTAAACTGAGTATCGGAAATCAATTGAACAACATCATTCGTTATTATAAAATCATCTGATACTTTTGGTGCTTTTATTAATAAGCAATTTCTTTCATCTTTATAAATGGTAACGTTTGGTAATAGTTGATAAAACGACTCTTGTTGTAAGCTTTCACTTAAAGAATTATTTAATTTTTTAACAGCAATATGCGTTATGGTTTCCGTCATACCATATGTGGCAAAAATTTCAGTTTTTATTTGCTGAATCTTTTGATTTAAATTTGATGACACAACTCCACCTCCAACAATTAGTTTTTTTACTTTATATAACTCCGATAAAGAATTTTGAAGTTGTAAAGGAACCATTGCTGAAAAATCGAATGTTTTTTGAATATTTTTTAACGGATTTGATGTAGGTTCCACAACATCTATATGCCAACCTAAAGTTAACCCACGAACCAACATCATTTTACCCGCAATATAATCAACAGACAAACACAATAAAGCTGTGGTATTTTCTTTTAAATTAAAAAAAGCTCCGGTTGCTTTTGCAGAGTTTATCATAAACTCTTTTTTAAGTTGAATTGGCTTTGGTTTTCCTGTAGAACCTGAAGTTTGCACAACTATAAAATCATCCGAAGAAAACCAATCTTTAAAAAAACTATATATGGAAACTGAAAAATTTTTAGCATAACTCAGCACTTCTTCTTCTGTGGAAAAAGAAGTATTGTTTAACTGAAAATTTTTATGAAATCTATTCATTTCCAATATCCATAATTCTATAATTATCAGATAATGGTTCTCTTACTTTTCCAGTTAACTTCTCTTTCCAGTTTGTCCAACCGTATTTTTTAGAAAATATAAAAAGCATTAAAGGATATAAAACTAACACAGGAAAAAACATTTCAAAACCAACAGACGGTTCTGCTGTATCAATAAATAAAGCATCTGTTTGAAAAGCTGTCCAATCTGTAGTTACTAATATAGCCGCTATAATATTATTAGCTGCATGTAAACCCAAAGCCAACTCTGTTCCTTCATCCATTAAGGTAACAATACCAAAAAGCAATCCAGTTCCTATATAAAAAACCATGGAAATATAACCTAGTTTTTCTACTTCAGGATTTGCTCCGTGCAACAACCCAAAAATTACGGATGTTAAAAGTAAAGGAGTTAAATTTTTACCAAAGAAAAACATTAATTTCTTATTTAATTTAGAATCAAAAAACGGCTCGATAGTTTCGCTCCAAAACATAACCGCATACAACAAAAATATAACTGAAACAAAAATCAATTTAAAAAATATTCCTATTTCAAATACATTATCAAAAAAGAAATACAATAGTACCGAAGTAATTAAATAAGTTACAATAAGTGGAAATTTCTTACTAGTTGAACCTACAGCAAAACCTTGCATTAAATAACCACGAAACAACAATTCTTCAAAACTAGTTTGTAGTGGTAAAAACAAAAAAGAAACTGCTAAAAGTGTAAAAAATGGTACAGGTTTAAAATTCCAGGTAGATGTTTCTGGAGTTAAATAAACTGATAAAAGTGTAATAACCAAAGCTATTGATCCCCATAACATAAAACCAAACCAATACCTACTCCAATCTATTTTATCTCTACTTGTTATAATTGTTTTAAATGCTCTTCTATGAATGTATTTAACACCAACCCATAACGCCAATAAACCACCAACAAAAGTTAAGATCATTAAAAAAAGAAATAAATTTTTATTAATTCCTAAAGTCATAAAACTGTCTTCGGCAGCTCTAATAAATTCTCCAGTACCTGATGAATGTAATATTGCTCCTATAATTAACGGAATTACGCCTATAACCTGCCAACCTATAAAAAGTACTATAATCGCTGACACATACAAATACCATTCGTTTTTACCTTTATATACTTGTTGAATAAAATTCATTCTTATGTTATTTTAAATTAAAATTCCAGCTATTCGCTGTATTGTATTGCAAACTTCCATTCTTAACCTCTAACGGACTTTCAAAATTATTGGTAAACAAACCTCCAGTTCCTAAACCTTGCGGCATTTTACTTTGTAATGTATATGTATATTGTGCTATTGCATTTAATCCTATATTACTTTCTAAAGCTGAAGTTATCCACCAACCGATATTTTGTTTTTCCGATAATTGTATCCATTCATTACTTCCTGTAAAACCTCCTACTAAACTTGGTTTTAAAATAATATATTGTGGTTGTATTATTTGTAGCAGTTCTTGCTTTTTTGTTACAGAAAAAACACCAATTAATTCTTCATCTAAAGCTATTGGCAAAGGTGTTACCTCACACAAACTTGCCATTTCTTGTAATTGACCTTGTTTTATAGGTTGTTCTATAGAATGTAAATCAAATGCTGCTAGTCTTTTTAATTTTTCTAATGCTTCTTTTGGCTGAAAAGCCCCGTTTGCATCTACTCTTAACTCTATATCTTTTGAAGAAAATTCACTTCTAATATATTTTAATAAGTTAATTTCTTCTTCAAAGTTAATTGCTCCTATTTTCATTTTAATACATAAAAATCCGTCTTTTATTTTTTGTTGAATTTGAGACTTCATAAAAGTTTTGTCTCCCATCCAAATTAATCCGTTTATAAAAATTGGTTCTTTTTGAGAAGTAAAGTCAGATGGAAATAAGGTAAATTTATCTTTACTTTTTAAAGACAAAAAAGCCTGTTCTAATCCGAATTGGATTGAAGGAAAACCAATTACTTCAGATAATAATGTTTCCAAACCTAAATTAATATTTTTACAAACCCAAGTAAGTTTTTCTTCATAATCAGGTCTATCATCTATACTTAATCCACGAAACAAACCACATTCACCAATTCCTTGTTTTTCATCCTCAGACAATATTAAAAAGAACGTTTCCTTGGTTCTTAAAACTCCTCTTGAGGTTCCGCTTGCTTGTTTAAAATTTAAAAGGTATTTATGGAATGTTGCTTTTATCAAAATAATTTTAGTTTTTAGTTCATATATTATTCTTTCTCCAAAAACACTTTCAAATTATTTAAATACTCTTGGTCTTGTTCTTTAAATTTAGATTTAAAAATTGGAAACATACAACTCATTATAAACTTACCACTTGAACAACTTGCATTATGAGTAATTGTAGTAGAATTATCATGAGAAGAAAACACATAATCATCTTTTTTTAGCATATTCCCTTTTCCTGCATTATAGTATAAAGTTACTTTTTCATTAGGCACGAAAGCTAAAATTTTTTCTTGCATAACAATATTTTGTCCATTATTATCCACTATTATTTTATATGTACTTCCTGTTTTTCCTAATTTTTCTTCTATGGTTTCTATAGATTTAAATTCAGGAATCCATTCTTTTAATTTTGATGTATCATTAAATGTAGAAAAAACAGTTGCTACCGGTTTATCTATAGTTATTTGAGTTGTAAACGTAGTATCTTTTACTAATAAACCTATTGAAAAAAAAGCAATTACCAATACCGTTATAATTACAATGATGACTTTTATAGTTTTCATATTTTTTATTTAACCTCTTTCTTATTTCTTTAATTATTAATTATATAGTTTTTAGTAAAATTACAAAACAACATTACCAAGACCAAAAAGTATCGCAAACAAAAACGTACTTAATGCTACTTTTTTTAACTCTCCATCCAACAACTCTTCTTGCGTATTTTTCAGCACAAAAAACAAGTGTTTTGCCAAGGGAATGTAGGCTATTAAAAATAAAAATTGAAAAGGTGAATGAAATTTAATTACCGTATATAACAAAGCAAACAAAAACGATGCTCCTATTAAATAGTAATGATAATATTTAGCAAATTCCGCTCCTATTTTTACTACTAAAGTATTTTTACCAACTTTTGCGTCATTTACTCTATCACGCATATTATTTAGATTTAAAACAGCTGTACTTAGCAAACCAACCGAAAAAGCAGGTAAAAAAACAGTAAAATTTAATTGTTTTGTATATAAGAAGTACGTTCCAACAACAGCCAACAAGCCAAAGAAAACAAAAACAAAAACATCTCCAAAACCACTATATCCATATGCAGATTTACCTACTGTATATTTTATTGCTGCAACTATAGAAGCTATTCCTAATCCGAAAAACAATACTGAGTATATAAAATTCTCACTCCCAAAAGACACATAAATTAACAACAAAGCTATTATCAATGTAAGCACACCAGTAATAATCATGGCGTTTTTCATTTGCTTTGGTGATATTGCTCCAGAAGAAACCATTCTTGCTTCTCCTTTTCTATCGTCATCTGTTCCTTTTATGCCATCTCCATAATCATTAGCGAAATTAGATAATACTTGAAAACCGATTGTTGTTAAGATCGCTAACCAGAAAATTGAATAATTTTTTTGAAACGAATAATCAATTCCAAAAGCATCTATAACTCCACCATATTTTACTGTTTTAAAACCTGCTAAAAAAGCACCAACAATAATTCCAGAAACAGAAAGCGGCAAAGTTCTTAACCTAGCCGCTTTTATAAAATTTTTAATCATTTAAATTAATCTAAAAACTCTAATTTGGTTATTTTTTTTCTCACTATATATTCTTTCATTTTTGGTGAAAAGAACTCAATATTTTCAAAAAAGACTTTTACAGATTTACCTTTAACTTTACCATCTAATTCCAATAATTCATCTGATCCTTCAAAATTTGTTAACCAAACAAGTTTTTGTGTTTTTCCATCAGTGTCTTTTACCTCTAAAACATATAAATCTTCTCCTGTTATTTTTTTAATTTTACCTTCTAATGAAGATGAAAAAGAACCTTCGCTTGAAGAAGAATTATCATTCTCTATATCATCTGCTGCTAAAGCTAATAGAAATTCTGGGCAATGTTTAACCATATTCATCCCTATCATTTCACCTAACTTCTCTCCTTCACTTGCTCCTTTAGATAAATCGAAATCAATTCCTTCTTTTTTAAAATCATCTTCATACTCCATATAAATCTCAACCATTTTAAGACCGAATTTCGCAATCTTCTGATCGTGATCCATTTTGTCCATATCTTCTTTATTATCCTGAAAATATTCACAAATCTTTAATGATACTTTATCTAAAGTTGATTCCTGAGCATTGGCTATTTCTCCAACACAAAATACAGCAATTAGTGCTATTATTATCTTTTTCATTTTTTATAAATTATTTGCTTCTGCTATTAACTCTGCAATATCTTTAACTACTACTTGGTCTTCTTTTTCTTTATATTTAATTCCGTCTGTCATCATTGTATTACAATAAGGACAACCAGTTGCTATAATTTGCGGGTTCGTTTCTAAAGCATCTTCTGTTCTTAAAATATTAATGTCTTTATCGCCTTTTTCTGGTTCTTTAAACATTTGAGCTCCTCCTGCTCCACAGCATAAAGCTGTTGATTTACTTCGTTTCATTTCAGTAACCTTAACCCCCAAACGACGAATTAAATCTCTTGGTGTTTCGTATACATCATTTGCTCTACCTAAATAACAAGGATCGTGATATGTTAATCTTTGTCCTTTTAAATTCGTATCGTCAATACTTAAACGATCTTCCTTTATTAATTTATTAATGTATTGTGTGTGATGAAACACCTCATACTTTCCTCCTAACTCTGGATATTCATTCTTTAAGGTATTAAATGAATGCGGATCATAAGTAACAATAGTTTTTACCTCATACGCATTCAATACTTCTATATTTGTAATTGCTTGCATTTGAAACAGAAATTCATTTCCTGATCGTTTTGCAGCATCACCTGTAGAACTTTCTTCGGTACCCAATACTGCAAAATCTACATTTGCCATTTGTAAAATCTTTACAAATGCTTTTGTTATTTTTTTTGCTCTGTCGTCATAACTTCCCGCAGCTCCTACCCAAAACAACACTTCTGGTTGTTTTCCTTGAGCCATCATTTCTGCCATCGTTGGTACGTTCATAATTGTTGAGTTTTGAGTTATATGTTTTAAGCTGTTAATTAATATTAACTTAAAACGTAATTGATTTTTTTTAAAAAATTTTACGCATGACAAAGACTAATCTTCATCTTTCCAGTTTAGTCTATCCATTTGGCTATATTGCCATGGAGCTCCATTGTTTTCTATATTCGTCATCATAGAATTCAACTCTTGTGGAGCTGCTGATTCTTCCATAACTAAATAACGACGCATGTCCATAATAATAGACAATGGATCAATACCAATTGGACATTCTTGAACACAAGCATTACAACTAGTACAAGCCCATAATTCTTCTGGAGAAATATAATCGTTTAATAATTGTTTCCCGTCTGGTTTAAACTCTCCTCCATTAGCATCTATATTATTACCAATTTCTTCTAAACGATCACGAGTATCCATCATAATTTTACGAGGAGACAATTCTTTTCCTGTTAAATTTGCTGGACAAGATGAAGTACAACGCCCACATTCTGTACACGTATATGCATTCATTAATTGAACCCAATTTAAATCAGTTACATCTGAAGCTCCAAATTTTTCAGGCACTTCCTCTTCTGCTCCTTCTTCTGGCATCGCATAAGGATCTGCATCTGGATCCATCATCATTTTAACTTCTTTCGTTACAGAGGCTAAATTTGTTAATTGTCCTTTTGGCTTTAAGTTTGCAAAATAAGTATTTGGAAACGCTAATAAAATGTGTAAATGCTTTGAGTAGTATAAATAATTTAAGAAAATTAATATACCTGTAATATGCAACCACCAAGCCGACTTTTCTATAGTATGCAAAGCTTCAATTGAAAAACCATTAAACCATGGTGCTATAAATTGAGAAATTACATTTCCTGCACCAGTTTCTTGAAATTTAACATCTGTAGCATTCATTATTAAGAATAATGACATTAAAACTATTTCAAAATATAAAATAATATTTCCATCATTTTTTGGCCATCCTGTCATTTCTTTACTCCAGAAACGCTTTACTTTTTCAATATTTCTACGGAACCAAAAGACAATTACCGATACTAAAACTAATAACGCTAAAACCTCAAAATTACCGATTAAAAAACCGTAAATAGTGTCTCCTAAAATTGGTTGAAAAACTCTGTGTGTACCAAATAAACCATCGAAAACGATTTCTAACATTTCGATGTTTATAAGTATAAAACCGATATAAACAACAATATGAAGTATCCCTGATACAGGACGACGGACCATTTTATATTGCCCTAAAGCAATTTTTGCCATATTTTTCCAACGTTCAGGTTTTCTGTCTGTTCTATCAATGTCTTTTCCTAGCTTTATATTTCTAAAAAGCTTTCTTACATTATGTATAAAAAATCCTATTCCTGCAATTAAAATAACTGCAAAAAAAATGTTTGGTAAGTATTTTTCCATTTGAAATATCTATTAAGAGAGAAGTCTTACAAGACTTATTTATTACTCGTGTTTTTATTATTATCCTCGTTATATGGTTTTGCTTTTTTTCCAAAAAGTGAAAAATGAACAAAACGCTTTGGGTTTAGTTTCATTTCACGTAAAAGCTCTTCTAATTCTTTAGAGGCATTGGCTAAATTAGTGTACATTTTTTCATCTGTCATTAATTTACCTAGAGTTCCTTTTCCTTCTTTAACATTAACCATTAAACTATTAACATTATCTAAGGTAGTCTCTACTTTTTTTATCATTCCTCCAATATCTGCGCTTGCCAATTCTCCAGAAACTTTAGAAAAATCATCTGTAATCTTCTTTGCATTAGCTACTGTTGCTGTTAAGGTTTGTTTATTATCTACTAACAAAGTATTTACTGATGAAAGTGTTTTCCTTACATCTAAAATAGTTTTTTCTAAACCTAAAATACTTCTATTTAAGCTTTTTCTTGACTCAATATCTAATACCTGATTAACTCCTAACAATAGAGAATCTGCACCTATTAATACATTTTTTAATTCAGATTGTATTGGGTTTAATTTTTCTCCAAAAGCATCAAACATACCTTGCTCAACTTCTCCTTTTAAAAAATCACCTGATTTTGCTATTTCTCCTTCATAACTAGGTATTATAGCTAAATTTTGTCCCCCCATTAAACTGGCTGAATATATTTTGGCTACACTGTTTTTTGAAAAACTGAAATCATTATCTATAGAAAAAGAGACTAATAAAGTACCTCTTTTATCTTGACTTTCATTAAAAGCTATCTTTTCTACTTTACCAACCTGTAAACCGTTTATTGATACAATACTTGCCTCACTTAATCCATTTATATTGTTATACTCAACATAAAAGTAACGAGATCCAGAACTAAATAAGTCTTGTCTTTTTAAAAAATTATATCCCCAAACAGCTAGCGCTATTATAAGGGCTGCAATAATCCCCGTTTTTAATTCCTTTGACATATTTGAAATTTAGTGGAAACGAAATTACTAATAATTTTTGGTAGTATATATTAGATTGCATCTAAATTATTGCAATTTCAATGCCTGATTAATTGTGATTTTTTCACCATCCTTAAAAGCTACTACAAAAGCTTGCTCATGACCTGCCTCTTTTGCTTCCTTTAAAATTGGCTTTATACTTTTATAAATTGAAGAGCTACCGTAATAATACTTATAATACCCGCCTATTTCTTTCATTTCAATATCTTGCAACCCTTTAAAGTTATATGGTTTTGTAGAAAGGTGTTTTTTTGATGCAGCCACTTGAACTTTATATTCAATATATGGCACCGTAAATGTTTTGTTTTTTTTCTCTGTAGGTATTTTTTTTATTGGAGCTTTTTTAACAATTACCTTTTTCTTTTCTTTTACCACTGGTTTCTTTGGTGTGCTTTTAACAACCTTTTTAGGTGTTACTTCAGCTATTGACTTTAAATTCTTATTTTCATCCAACTCTTGTAACGAGTTTAGTTTTAAATTATTTATATAATTCTTTATCGCTTTTGCTATTGCATCAGCCATTTTTCTTTGACCAGAAGACGTGTTTAAAAACGCTCCTTCTTCTTTATTAGATAAAAAACCTAATTCTATTAAAACACTTGGCATTACTGTTTCTCTAAGCACTAAAAAATTTGCTTGCTTAACACTTCTATCATACCTTTTCAGTTTTTTAAAATTATTCTGAACAAATCCAGCAAACGCTAAACTAGCATCTAGATTTTCTTCTTGTAATACAGATAAACTAATAACTGATTCAGGTGAATTAGGATCATAATCGTAATTTTTTTTATAATCGCTCTCTAATAAAATAACCGCATTTTCCTTTTTTGAAATCTCTAAATTCTCTGCATTTCCATTCAAACCTAATACATAAGTTTCTGCTCCATGTGGTTTTGTAGAGTTATTTGCATTACAGTGAATAGAAACAAATAAATCAGCATTTTCATCATTTGCAATTGTTGCTCTTTTGTGTAACTCTATAAAAACATCTTTCTTACGAGTATAAACAACTTTTATACTTTTATCATCTCTAAGTATATTACCAACCTTTAAAACTAAATTAAGTGCAATTTTTTTTTCTAAATAATGACCTCTTGATGCTCCTCCGTCTTTTCCTCCATGTCCTGCATCTAAAACAACGGTATATTTTTTTTGGGCAAATGATGAAAATGGTGCTATGATAAAATAAAATACAAACACTGTTAAAAACAGTGGTAATTTATTTATGTTTTTTTTATAAGAATTTAAGAATTGCATCAACAAAAAATTAACTAATTTTGACTTTTTAATTTGGTTCTTCAAATATTGAGCCATACTTTTACTTAACACAAAAATAGTATTTATAGTATTGAAAGCAAACCTATCTTACATACTTTTATTTTTTTATCTTTTTTGTTTTCAATTGATACAAGCTCAAGAACCTAAAGACAAAGCGTCTTTAGATTCTAAAGTATCAAAAAAAAATGAATTAGTTAATCAGAAAAAAGACACTATCAGCCTTGATTCTGTTCCAAAACCTAAAGAGGTTATTGAAGGGATTATTACGCACAATGCGGAAGGATACACAATACAAAATGCCAAAAACAAAACATTAACTCTTTTTGACAAAGCACAAATACTTTACAAAGACATAGATTTAAAAGCTGGTAAAATAATTGTTGATTATGAAAAAAACACTGTTTATGCTACTGGTTACAAAGACAGTGTAGGTTATGTCCAAAGACCTGTTTTTAAACAAGGGAACCAAGAATCTGAACAAGATTCAATTCTTTTTAACTTTAAAACAGAAAAAGCACTAATTTATGGTGTAAAAACAGTTCAGGGTGAAATGATTACATACGGAGAACAAACCAAACGAGTTAACGATTCTACTATTTACATGAGAAAACTTCGTTTTACAACATCTCAAAAAGAAATACCTGATTATTATATTCAAACAGATAAAGCAAAGTTTGTACCTGGAAAAAAAATAATTGTTGGTGCTAGTAATCTTGTTTTAGCAGATGTACCAACTCCTATATATTTACCTTTTGCTTATTTTCCTTTATCTCAAACAAGAACTTCAGGATTTATTATTCCTACTTGGGGAGAAAACAACAACCAAGGTTTCTTTTTACAAAATGGTGGATATTACTTTGCTGTTAATGATTATTTAGATTTAGAAGTTATTGGAGATCTATACACTAATGGTAGTTGGGGTTTAAGCGCTAGCACAAATTACAATGTAAGATATAAATATTCTGGTCGATTTAGTTTTAGGTATCAGAATTTACTTACTAGCATAAGAGGTTTTGACGACTATGGAAAAAGCACAAATTATAATATTACGTGGTCACATAGCCAAGATACTAAATCAAGTCCTAATTCTAGACTATCAGCATCTGTTAACATGGGAAGTAGTAGGTATTATCAAGAATCTTTAAACCAAATAGATCAATCTCAGTTTTTAACAAACACATTCAATTCATCTATTAACTATTATAAAAAGTTTGTTGGCACACCTTTTAACATGAATGTTTCTATGACGCATAGTCAGAATTCAAATACAGAAGTTATCAACATGACTTTCCCTTCTTTACAACTTAGTATGGATAGAATTTATCCATTTGCAGGAAAAGGTGGCGTTAAGAAAAACCCAATTCAAAAGTTAGGTTTTACATACAGCATGCAAGGAGAATACAAGATAGAAACTACTGATGATGACTTTTTTACTGCTAAAATGTTTGAAGGAGCTAGATCTGGTGTTCAGCACTCTACAAGTACAAACACCAATATAAAAGCTTTTAAATATTTTACCTTTACTCCAAGTGCTAGCTATAAAGATGTTTGGTATTTTGATAAGATTAGTAAAAGTTATGATCCTACTGCTACAAATACTTCTGGTGAATTAGGAGCAGCAGTAAACGATACCATAAGTGGTTTTAATAGATTTAATGATTATAGTTTTAGTGTGTCATTATCTACCAATATATATGGTGATTTTCAATTTAAAAAAGGAAGATTAAAAGCTATTAGACATACTATACGACCTTCTATTTCCTGGAGCTACAAACCTGATTTTGCAGAAGAATTTGAACGAGAAGTAAGGAGTAGCGTGGATTATACCGATATTGAAACTTATACTCAATTTGAAGGCGGTATTTATGGAACTCCTTCTAGTGGTATATCAAACTCAATTGGAATAAGTATAAACAATGTTTTAGAAGCAAAAGTGAGTCCTAAAGATGAAGATAGCGACGAAGAAGACAAGAAAATAACACTTTTAAATAATTTAAACTTTAGCACTAGTTACAATATGGCTAAGGACAGTATTCGATGGAGTAATGTGACTTTCTCTACAGGTACAAGACTATTTAACAACAAGCTTGCTGTTAACCTTTCTGGTAGTTTAGACCCTTACCAAGTAACTTCTGAAGGTGTTACTATTGACAAATTTAATTCTGATATTTTCAGGCTAGAAAGTGCCAGTTTAACTGCTAACTATAGTATTTCTAGCAAAGATTTTACTGAAGAAGGTAAAGCTAAAAACAATCAAAACAACAGTAATGCAGCACCTCCCGATGTTTTAGGCGCTGTTATTAACCCTAATAATAGAAACTCTAATACAAACGAAGAATCTACTGAAAAAACGGCTAAACTCTACCATGCAAGTGTCCCATGGGATATTAGTTTCGTTTATTCATCTAGCTACTCTAATGATGGTTATAGTACGTCTGGAATTCAATCTCAAACATTAGGTTTTAGTGGTAATATTGAATTAACTCCCAAATGGGGAGTTGGTTTTTCCTCTGGATATGATATAGATGAAGGGTCATTTTCTTATACTCGTTTAAATTTCTCTAGAGATTTAGATAGTTGGCGTTTTAATTTTAATTGGATTCCTTTTGGAACCAACACATCATATAGTTTTTTTATCGGTGTTAAATCATCTATGCTAAGTGATTTAAAATGGGATAAAACCAAACCTGCTGATAGAGTACTTTTTTAGAAAATCAATACAAACAACATAATAATAATGGAAAAAATCATCATTAAAACAACTGACGCACCAGCTCCTATTGGACCATATAACCAAGCTGTATTAACAGGAAACACATTATATACATCTGGTCAAATTGCAATTAACCCAGCAACAGGAGATTTAGTTTTAGATACTATTGCTATAGAAACAACTCAAGTTATGGAAAACTTAAAGGCTGTTTTAGCTGCTGCTGAAATGACTTTTGAAAATGTTATAAAAACTTCTATTTTCATATCAGACATGAATAACTTTGGCGCTATTAATGAAATTTATGGTAATTATTTTGACGAAGCTACAGCGCCCGCTAGAGAAACAGTTGAAGTCGCTAACCTGCCTAAATTTGTTAATGTAGAAATTAGTGCTATTGCAATTAAGTAACAGACCTAAAAAAGCATTATAAAAAAACGGAAAACTTATTTATTAAGTTTTCCGTTTTTTTATAATGCTTTTATTAACAATTCAGCTGTCGCTGGATTTGTAGCCAAAGGAACATCATGAACATCACATAAACGCATTAACATAAAAATATCTGGCTCATGTGGGTGTTTTGCTAGCGGATCTCTAAAAAAGAATACCATTTTACAAAAGCCTTCAGCAACTCTTGTTGCTATTTGTGCATCTCCTCCATAAGGGCCTGATAAAAATTTAGTCACCTTAAAACCTGCTTTTTCTGCTTTAGAACCTGTAGTTCCTGTTGATATTAATGTTACATTTTTTTGATGCAAGATCTCAGAGTGTTCATTTAAAAACTGAACCATTTCTGCTTTTTTACCATCATGTGCTATAATTGCTATTTCCATCTCTTTTATCTGATCTTTTTGTAAAAATAAAAAAACCTCGATAAATCGAGGTTTTTTTATTTTTACTTTTTCTTTTTATAAAGAAGCTGAATACTCTAATAAATCTACAATTTTAGTAGCGTATCCAAATTCATTATCATACCAAGAAATGACTTTAAAGAAATTTCCATTTAATTCTATACTTGCATCAGCATCTATAACAGAAGTTTGTGTTTCAGAAACAAAATCTTGAGAAACAACTTGCTCATCTGTATATCCTAAAATACCTTTAAGATCTCCTTCAGAAGCCTCTTTTAACTTTGCTAAAATTTCAGCTAAAGTAGTTTCTTTTTCTGTTCTAAAAGTTAAGTCTACTAAAGAAACATCAACAGTTGGTACACGTACAGCCATACCTGTTAATTTCCCTTGTAAAGCAGGAATTACTTTACCTACAGCAATTGCTGCTCCAGTAGATGTTGGTATTAAGTTATTTAATACAGCTCTACCTCTTCTTCTATTTCCGCTTGGTGAATCTACAGCGTCTTGACCTGATGTTGCCGCGTGAATTGTAGTCATTAAACCTTCTACAATACCAAAGTTTTCATTAAGTACTTTTGCTAATGGTGCTAAACAATTTGTTGTACATGAAGCATTAGAAAAAACAGCTTCATCTGCTTTCAATTCTTTATGATTAACTCCCATAACAAACATAGGCGCATCTTTAGATGGTGCAGAAATAATTACTTTTTTTGCTCCTCCTTTAATGTGTAAATTTGCTTTTTCTTTTGTTAAGAAGAAACCTGTTGATTCAATTACATACTCAGCTTCTGCTTCGTCCCATTTTAGGTTTTCTGGATTTCTATCAGCAGTTACACGAATTGTTTTTCCGTTTACTACTAAATGCCCATCTTTAACTTCAACAGTACCATTAAAACGACCGTGAACAGAATCGTACTTTAATAAATACGCTAAATATTCTACATCTAATAAATCGTTAATTGCTACTACTTGTACATTATCTCTTTGAACTGCTGAACGAAACGCTAAACGTCCTATTCTACCAAATCCGTTGATACCTATTTTAATCATTTTTATTACTTTTTTGTCTGTTTATTTTATGTTGTCATTATATCAGAAACTCTTAACAGTTCCATATCTATTTCGCATTGACCTTTAATTGCTTTTTCTAAATTAGTTGTACTAATTTTATCGTTTTCTAGCCCAACCATAAGATTAGATTTTCCGTCTATTAATAACTCAACAGCTTTTACTCCTAATCTACTTGCTAAAACTCTATCAAAACAAGTTGGCGAACCTCCTCGTTGCATATGTCCTAACACAGAAACTCTAACTTCATATTCAGGCATATTTTGCTCTACGTAATCCGCTAACTCATATACGTTTTTACCTGATTTATCTCCTTCTGCTATTACTACAATACTTGATGATTTACCTGAACGCCTGCTTTTCTTTAATGATTCTAACATTCTATTTAATCCTAAATCTTCTTCAGGAATTAAAATTTCTTCTGCACCAGCACCAACTCCAGCATTTAATGCAATAAAACCTGCATCTCTTCCCATAACCTCTACAAAGAATAAACGATTATGAGAGGAAGCTGTATCTCTTATCTTATCAATAGCTTCCATTGCTGTATTTAAAGCAGTATCATATCCTAACGTATGTGATGTTCCAAAAATATCATTATCTATGGTACCTGGAATACCTATTACAGGAAAATTATATTCCTTATTAAAAACAACTCCTCCTGTAAAAGAACCATCTCCACCAATAACAACTAACCCTTCAATTCCTTGTTCAGTTAAGTTATCATAAGCTTTTTTTCTACCTTCTTTTGTTCTAAAATCTTTAGATCTTGCAGATTGTAAAATTGTACCTCCTTTATGAATAATGTTATTCACACTTCTGGCAGACATAGGAACAAAGTCTCCTTCAATCATACCTTGGTAACCTCTATAAATACCCACACATTCCGTTCTGTAATATGCACATGCTCGTACTACAGATCTTATTGCTGCATTCATACCTGGAGAGTCTCCTCCTGAGGTCATTACTCCTATTTTTTTTAGTTTTTTTCCCATAAAATTTACGATTCAAATTTACTCAATATTTCTCATTCTATTAAATAAAAATGCGAAAACGTTATAGTTTATTATGAATAACTTCACGTTTTAAAATATTTAATTACATTTATCCTACAAACATACATATATGAATTTAACTACTTTAGATTATAATATCATTATTGGTTTTTTTTTAATTTCATTATTTATTGGTTTATGGGCATCAAAATCAGCTGGTAAAGATAGTACTGAGTTTTTTTTATCTGGAAGAAATATGCCTTGGTGGTTACTAGGTGTTTCCATGGTTGCAACCACTTTTGCTGCTGACACGCCTGGTTTAGTTACCGAATTAGTGAGAAAAAATGGAGTTTCTGGTAATTGGGTTTGGTGGGCAATGTTACTTACTGGTATGTTAACTGTTTTTTTTTATGCTAGACTTTGGAGAAAATCGGGTATTAGCACTGATCTTGAGTTTTACGAACTTCGTTATTCTGGTAAAACCGCTGGTTTCTTACGCGGTTTTAGAGCTATTTATCTTGGTGTAATTTTTAATATTATTACTATGGCTGGTGTTTGTTTAGCTGGTGCAAAAATTGCTAATATTTTATTAGGTATTTCACAGAAAGAGATGCTTTTATATTCCTCTATAATTGTTGTTATATACTCTTCTTTAGGTGGATTAAAAGGTGTTTTATTAACTGATTTTATACAATTTATAATAGCTATGATTGGTTCTATTTGGGCTACTATTTACATTATTGATTTACCGGAAATTAACGGATTAAATAATTTATTAACTCACGAAAACGTTCGTTCTAAACTAAATATGTTACCTGATTTTTCTGATACAGAAAGTTTAATTACATTATTTATTATTCCTTTTGCTGTTCAATGGTGGAGTACTTGGTACCCTGGAGCTGAACCTGGTGGAGGTGGTTATATTGCACAACGAATGTTGGCTGCAAAAGATGAAAAAAATGCTACTTGGGCTACGTTATTTTTTAATTTTGCTCACTATGCACTTCGTCCATGGCCATGGATAATTGTTGGTTTAGCTTCTTTAATCTTATTTCCTTCTTTAGAAAGTATAAACACTACTTTCCCTAATTTATCAGAAAAAATGCAAGGACATGATGTTGCTTACGCAGCAATGATGACTTATTTACCTGCTGGATTACTTGGGATTGTATTAACCTCATTAATTGCTGCTTTTATGAGTACAATTTCTACGCAACTAAATTGGGGAAGTTCTTATATTGTTAATGACTTTTACGGAAGATTTATAAATCAAGGAGCTAATGAAAAACAAAAAGTTATTGTTGGTAGAATTACAACCGTATTATTAATGGTTTGTGCTGCTTGGTTTTCATTTCATTTACAATCTGCTAAAGATGTATTTGATTTATTACTACAAATTGGCGCTGGTACTGGTTTATTATTTATTTTACGTTGGTTTTGGCTTCGTATTAATCCATATAGTGAAATTGCTGCAATGGGTGTTTCTTTTATAATTGCTACATTCTTTTTTATAAATAAGAAATTAGAATCTCCTTTATTTGAAATTGCTGGTTATTGGGAACTAATATTAGGAGTAACAATAACAACAATCTCTTGGATATTAGTTACAATTTTAACTAAACCTTCAGATGTAAAAACCCTTAACAATTTTAACGATTTAGTTTTTGAAGGTAAGAATAAGTTTGAGAATATTGGTAGTAAAATTTTAGGCTTTCTAACCGGAACAATAGGAGTATATAGTTTCTTGTTCGCTACAGGAAATTGGATCTATGGAAAAACATTACTTGCAACAGGACTTAGTCTTTTAACGTTGGTTTGTGTATTTATACTTTACAAAATATGGAATAAAATAAATTAAACTATACTCAGTACCTTTATTTTAATTTAAGACTATAATTATAAAAAAGGAGTATCTTCAAAAATAAAAATATTTGAAGATACTCCTTTTAAATTTATATAAAAATACATTAAAAAAAATGTTAATCAGGCTTAAAAAACTCAAACCTGATTAACAAATAGAAAAGAAAAAAGAATAATTATTTCTTCTACTATTATATTTATTTAAACACTTTCTTGAAATCTTTTATTAATGATTTCACTTCCTCTGTATCAAAAACCAAAGGGAACAAATCTTTTATTACATGATGATATTCAAAATCAAGTGTTAAAGCTGTTTTCAAATGCAACAGACTATAATCTTTTTTATCCAACAACATAAACAAACCACAAAGTCTATATTCTATTTCTGCACAATCCTTGTAATCTTTTTTCACTTTAATTAAAAGCTTTAACGCTTCATTATAATCGCCTATAAACAATAAAACATCTGCCAACGCTATATAAACATCAATAGTATCTCCTCCTAAATCTAAACATTTATAAAACGCTTTTATGGCATCATCGTAAAAATCTAATTTAATATTAATATCTGCGTAAACTTTCCAATACAAGGTATTACCGTCATCTATCTGTAAAGCTTTATTTATATAATAAAGAGCCTTATGATTATCATTTATTTTTTTACTTGCTTCTGACAATAACAACCAAGCTCGATCCAATAAAGGGTCTTCATAAGCAGCTTTCTTATAATATTTGATAGCTGCATCAAAAAGTTCCAATTTCTCATGACACTCACCTATTCTAATATAAACATAAGCTGTAGGATCATCCAGCTCCAAGGTTATCAGATAATTACCTATTGCTTCTTCGTGTTTATTTAATTCCTCTAGAGTTTTAGCTTTTTCTAAATAACCTCCTATAAAACCTTCATCAATTAAAACAGCATAATCAAAAGACGTTAACGCCTCTTTATACATTTTTAGTTCAAAATATTGTCTCCCCAACTGATGCCACGCTATTTCACTATAAGGATTATCTTCTAAATAAGCATTTAAAAACCTTACGCAGCCTTTATAATCTTCTTTAATTTCAAAACAATACACAATATTGTACAATGAAGAATAATCTTCATAATCAACATCTATACATTTCGCAAAGTAAGAAAGCGCATTATCATAATCATCTAAATACATATATTCCATCCCAATCATTGCCCAAACATCTACAGGATCATCAATATACTCCAACGATTGTTTTAAAAACTTTATTGCTCCTTGATGTTTTCTTTCCTTTGATAAAATTGTTGCTTTTTGTATAAAAACCTCTTCATTATTAGGTTCTACAGCTTCAATAGCTGAAAGTAATGCTACTGCCTCTTCTAATAAATTTTCAAAAACCAACAATTCAACTTTCATTAGTTTTAAATCTACGGAATCTGGATGCTGCTCTAACCCTAATTCTACAGCCTTGTTTGCTAAAGAATGTTTACCTATATTCAAGTAATGCTGAATAATATCCGCAAATTCCGTAGCGTCAAAAAAATACACATTATCGGTTTTTAACATCGATTCAAATTTTGATAAAGACATAAGCTAAAGGATTTGAATTACTATATAAATCTACTACAACTTACCTTTACTCAAGCATAAACTCTTTTTATTTTTCAACAATTTAATTAACACCTTAGTTAATATATATCGTATTGTTTCTTTCTATTTTGTATCCTTGCTTATTGATAAGCATAATTATTTTTTCTATATTTGAGAAATTAATTTTTTTTTAACAATTTTTTTTATAAACTTTTAAATAATTATTATGAGCAAATTTGATGAAAAAGTAGCACAGTATAAAAAATTTATGGACGATAAAGGTCTTAAATACAATGCTGACTTATTACAAGCCGTTACAAAAGGATTAGGTCCTTCTATTTATAAAAGAGATGCAGAAACTGTTTCTGGATCTGACCCTAAAGAATTAGAAACTGTTAAGAAAAACTTTTTAATTAAAAAACTAGGTTTGAGTGATGATGCTAAATTAGATGCAGCCATTGCAGATGTAGTTGAAAAGATTGGAAAATCTGAAAGAAGTAAATACAGAGCTGTAGTTTACTATATGTTAGCTGTTCATTTTGGCAAAGAAAGTATTTACGGAATGTAATTCTAAATCATAAAAAATTAATAATCCCATTTATGTGAACTCATTAATGGGATTTTTTTTCTCTGAATATATGAATCAATTTATTAGTGTATTTGACATGCTTAAAATAGGTGTTGGACCTTCTAGTTCACACACCTTAGGTCCTTGGAGAGCTGCACAAAGCTGGATTAAACTTTTAAAAGAAAATTCTCTTTTTAACACTATAGAAAATATCCAAATAAACCTTTACGGATCTTTATCGCTTACTGGAAAAGGACACGCTACAGATATAGCTATTTTACTTGGTTTAAGTGGAACTGATCCAGAATATATAGCTATTGATAACATACAGAATATTGTGAATTCAATAAAATCAGAAAACTTATTGAATTTTAATAATGACAAGAAAATAAAATTCTCTTCTAAAAATGATATTATTTTCAATAGAGATTTCTTGCCTTTTCATGCAAACGGATTAACTTTTACTGGCTATACTTCTAGCGGAGAGAAAATGAATTCTGAAACTTATTATTCTATTGGTGGTGGTTTTGTTATACAAGAGGAAAACACAATTAAAGAATCTGTTAAAATCATTGATTATGATTTTCCTTACCCTATAAATAAAGGGATTCAACTAGAAAACTATTGTCTTAGAAATGATAAACTAATATCTGAAATTGTTTTACAAAACGAATTAATATTAAAACCTGAAAAAGAAATAGATAAAGAACTTCAAAGAATTTGGAATACAATGCTTGAATCAATGTTTACTGGCTGTCATACAGAAGGTATTTTACCTGGAGGACTTAATGTAAAAAGACGCGCTTTTAATACGCACAAAAAACTAATTAAAGAAGCAACATATTCAAATCCGCAAGAATGGATTGATGCAATACGAAAAACAGAAGTAAAATTCAGAGAAATATTAAAATGGGTAAGCTGTTTTGCTTTATCTGTTAATGAGGTAAACGCAGCTTTAGGACGTGTTGTTACAGCACCAACAAATGGAAGCGCTGGAGTTATTCCTGCTGTTTTAATGTATTATTTAGTTATAGAAAATCATAAAGCGGATTTTAAACACATTAAAAAATTCTTATTGGTTGCTGGAGAAATTGGTTCTATTTTCAAGAAGAATGCTACTATTTCCGCAGCTATGGGAGGTTGTCAAGCAGAGATTGGTGTTTCTTCTGCAATGGCTGCTGCTGCTTTAACTGAACTCTTAGGCGGAAGTCCGTCTCAGTCTATTGTAGCCGCTGAAATAGCAATGGAACATCATTTAGGTTTAACCTGTGATCCTATTGGTGGTTTAGTTCAAATACCTTGCATAGAACGAAATGCAATGGGAGCTATTAAGGCCATAAATGCATGTGAATTGGCTTTAGAAACAGATCCAAAAGAATCAAAAGTATCTTTAGATGAAGTTATAAATACTATGTGGGAGACTGCAAAAGACATGAACGGGAACTATAAAGAAACCTCTAAAGGTGGTTTAGCCGTTACAGTTGGCTTAGCTGATTGTTAAAATCTATAGGTTGTAGAAAATGAATGAAATTAAAAAGTTTATTGATAACATTTCTCCTATGAACGATTCTGAATGGGATTTTTTCTCTTCAAAATTGCAAAAAGTACGATTTGATAAAAACACTACAATATTAAAAACTGGAAAGATTGAAAAACATCTATCTTTTATTTCCAAAGGAATTGTTCGTTTTTATATTCCTACAGAAGTTTCTGATGTAACTTTCGGTTTTCTATTTGAAAATGAATTTGTCACAGCTTATGATTCTTTTTTAACACAAACTCCTTCAGAATACCAAATAGAAACATTGACAGAAACTATTTTATGGCAAATATCAAACAAAGACTTACAAGATGTTTATGAAAAAACAAAGAATGGCAACATTATTGGTCGAAAAATGTCTGAAAAAATGTTTCTTTTGAAATCAAAAAGAGAACTTTCGTTATTAAACAAAACAGCAACAGAACGATATTTGGATTTATTTATTGACAGACCTAGGTTATTGAAAGAAATTCCCTTAAAATATATTGCTTCATATATTGGAGTGACACCACAAGCATTGAGCAGAATACGAAAACGTATTACTTAACTTGGGTTCATTATTTTTATTTATTTATTTCTGAATTTTGTATTTTAATAATTCAGAAAATATGAAACCTTTAATTGTACTTTTACTAAGTTTTACAATTTCTTTTTTTGTCATTAAAAACAATAAAAAGGAATACAACTTCGAATTACCTGCAAGAATTTCAATGTCAATAATGCTTGTATTTACTGCTGTTGGACATTTTATTTTCACAAAAGGAATGTCTATGATGATACCAAATTTTATCCCTCACAAATATTTTTTGGTCTACTCTACAGGTTTTTTTGAAATTTTGCTTGCCATAAGTATTTTAATATCAAAATTTAAAGCAACATCTGGATGGATTTTAATTATTTTTCTACTACTAATGTTACCCGTTAATATTTATGCATCAATGAATAATGTAAATTACCAAAAAGGAACATTAGACGGAAATGACATTAACTATCTATGGTTTAGAATTCCTTTACAATTTTTTTTTATTATTTGGATTTATTTCTGCTCAATTAGAACTTAATAAAATAAACATATAGAATTACACTATTTTTATTTTTTTCCCTAAAAACTTTGGCTTAACATTAAAAACAATATCTACAAACACCTTTACTCGTGCTAAATACTCTCGCAATTGAACTTTAAACCCATATCGTTTGGATACACTTTTAGCATTAAAACCAATTGCTTTTACATTAAAATGTTCAGCTAAATAAATAGCACGCTCATTATGGAATTGTTGTGAAATTATAGTGATGTTTTCTTGTCCAAAAATTTCTTTTACTCGCACTACAGAGTCTAAGGTTCTAAAACCTGCATAGTCTAAATAAATATTTGCTCCTGGAACACCTGCTTTAATCAAGTCTTTTTTAAATTCAGTTGGCTCATCATAACTTTTTGTACTATTATCTCCACTTACAATTATAAATTTAATCTTACCTTTTTGGTAGAGTTTTATAGCTGCTGACAATCTATATTTATAATATAAATTTACATTTCCATTTGTTAGGTACTTTGCTGTGCCTAAAATCAAACCTACTTTATTACTTGGTATATCGTTTACATTAGAATAAACCTTAGAACTACCATTGCTTTTAATTACATAGTTTGCTAAAAAAACAAATAGCAGTAATCCCAGTGAAAGACTTAAAATTATATTTCTTTTCTTTTTCATTTTTTTATGGCTAATTTATCAAAATAAAACATCTTAATAACTATACTTTTTATCATAAATTAAACTAATTCTCTTATAAAACACTTTAATAACATCCCTTTTAATAATTAAGAAAAGCATTGTATTTTTACCTTATCAAGATAAAACATTTATGAAAATAATTATATCACCAGCTAAGTCTTTAGATTTCGAATCTAAAGCGACAACAAGCTTACATACAAGTTCTGAATTTCTAGAACACTCTATAAAATTAAATAAAAAATTAAAAACAATTTCTAGAAAAGAACTTTCTAGTTTAATGAAAATTTCTGATGATTTAGCGCAGCTAAATTATGATAGAAATAAAAACTGGAACCTTCCCTTTACTTTAGACAATGCAAAACAAGCCGTTTTTAGTTTTACTGGAGAAGTATACAAGGGTTTAGATCCAAATTCTATTAGTGAAGAAAAAATTCCTAAATTACAAAACAAGCTACGTATTTTATCCGGATTATATGGTTTGTTAAAACCTCTCGATTTAATTCAGCCATATCGCTTGGAAATGGGAACTAAATTAAAGGTTGGTCGTACAGAAAACCTATACAAATTCTGGGGCGACACCTTAGCCACAGCTTTAAACAATGAATTAAAAGATGATGAATTACTTGTTAACTTAGCAAGTACTGAATATTTTAAAGCATTGCCTAAAAAAACATTAAAAACCCAAATGATTACTCCTGTATTTAAGGATTTTAAAAATGGACAATATAAAATAATCATGATGTATGCTAAAAAAGCACGTGGTTTAATGGCTCGTTATATTATTGATAACAATATTGAAACTTTAGAGGACTTAAAAGGTTTTACTATTGATGGATATGCTTTTTCTGAAGAAATGTCTACGGACACAGAACTACTATTTACAAGATAAAAACACTAAAGTAATAGCATAAAAAAATCCCTTGTTTTCACAAGGGATTTTATATTTTAAAAAACTTTTATTTTCGTTTACTTCGCTACGTTTACAGCTCTTGTTTCACGAATCACAGTTACCTTAACCTGACCTGGATACGTCATATCATTTTGTATTTTCTGAGAAATATTAAATGATAATTCCGCTGCCTTTGTATCATTAACTTTAGTACTTTCAACCATAACACGTAATTCACGTCCGGCTTGAATAGCATATGCTTTTTGAACTCCATTGAATCCAAATGCAATATCTTCTAAATCTTTCAAACGTTGAATATAACTATCTAAAACCTGACGACGTGCTCCTGGTCTTGCTCCAGAAATAGCATCACAAACCTGAACAATTGGAGATAGTAAACTCTTCATTTCAATCTCGTCATGATGGGCTCCAATAGCATTACAAACATCTGGTTTTTCACCATATTTTTCAGCCCATTGCATACCTAACAATGCATGAGGTAATTCACTTTCCGTATCTGGAACTTTACCAATATCATGTAATAATCCAGCTCTTTTTGCAGCTTTTGCATTTAATCCCATTTCAGAAGCCATAATACCACAAAGGTTTGCAACTTCACGTGAATGTTGTAATAAATTTTGTCCGTAAGACGAACGATACTTCATTCTACCTACAGTTTTTATTAATTCTGGATGCAACCCATGAATTCCTAAATCTATAACAGTACGTTTACCTACTTCTATTATTTCTTGACTAATTTGTTTCTCTGTCTTTTTAACAATCTCTTCAATTCTTGCTGGATGAATTCTTCCATCAGTAACTAATTTATGCATTGCTAAACGAGCTATTTCTCTACGAACAGGATCAAAACAAGAAAGAATAATTGCCTCAGGTGTATCATCAACAATAATTTCGACTCCAGTAGCAGCTTCTAAAGCACGAATATTACGTCCTTCTCTACCAATAATTCTACCTTTAACGTCATCAGACTCTAAATTAAATACAGAAACACAATTTTCAACAGCTTGTTCAACACCAACTCTTTGAATTGTATTTAAAACAACTTTACGAGCCTCTTGTTGGGCAGTCATTTTTGCTTCTTCAACAGTATCTTGTATAAAAGCCATTGCATCTGATTTAGCTTCATCTTTTAAAGAAGCTACTAACTCAGTTTTAGCCTCATCTACAGATAATCCAGAAATTTTCTCTAGCATATCTACATGACGCTTGTGCATTTTATCAACTTCTGCTTCTTTTTTATCTAAAAATTCTAATTTATAATTAAAATCTCCTTCTTTAGAAGCTAAAGATTGATTTAGTTTTTTATTTCTATCAAGTTCAGAAGAAACTTTTGATTCTTTATCTCTAATTCTCTTTTCGACATCTGATAATTTCTTTTCACGAGAAATTATTACCTTTTCATGTTCAGACTTTAACTCTATAAACTTTTCTTTAGCTTGTAAAATTTTATCTTTTTTAATAGCATCAGCTTCTACCCTAGCCTCTTTAACAATACTATTTGCTTTCTTTTTTGTTTCTTGTATTAATTTGTTAGACTTAGATTTCTCTAACATTTTTGCTATTGCAAAACCTATTGCTATTCCTACTATTGCTGCCAATAAGAAATAAGCGATTACCATTCCATCCATAAATTTTAATTTATCTATATAAAAAAAGCCCACATTAGTAGGGGTTTTTATAAACTCCGAAAAAACAAGTTTAGGACTAACTGGCTGATCAAGTTTCCATCTAAATACCAAAGGTATTAACGGCATACTTTACTAACCACGACTTATCCTTTTTAATTGAATAGTGTTGAGTTTAACAAACAATTTACTAATGTAGGCAGTATTGTTATTTACTGTTATTACTTAAAGAACTTATTTTAAAAAATTGTCTAATTTATTAGTCAATTCATTTATTTTTTCAAACGCTTTTTTGCTTTCTTCTGCTGTTTTCATTGAAGATATTTCACCTTTTGATGCAAACTGTAATGCACACATTGCTAAAACATCTTGTTTATCTGCTACTGCATAATTCTGTTCAAATTTTAGAATTAAATTATTAATGTCTTTAGCTGCTTTACGCATTCCTTCTTCCTCTTGTACATTATTTACACTTAAAGGATAAGTTCTACCCGCTATAACAACATTAACTTTTAATTTCTCCATTTTAAAGAACTTCTATGAATTCAATTGAACGATACATTTATCAATCTCTCGAATCAAAGCATTTATTTTAAGTTTTGTGTCTCTTGTATTTTCTTTACTGCCCCCTATAGTTTTTGCAACTTTTAATAAATCATATTGTTCTTTTTGATTTTTTATCTGTTGCTCTTTCTCTTCTAATAAAAGATGTAATTTTGTGTTATTTTGAAGCAATGCCTCATTTTCTTCTTTTAAAAATTCATAATTCGAAAACATGTTTCCCAACCTATCTTCCAGTAAATGAATTGCTTTTAAAATATTACTCATTTATTTTTTAAGAAAAAACTATCTCAACAAATTTAGTAATCTTAAACAAGAATCGCAAGGTTTTTGTCCTTTTTTACTAATCAATTAAGCTTCAATCCTTTACTTTTTTGTTATAATTTTAGTATTTTCGTGTTTAAAATTGTTCTAATTTGAAATTATATTTTTATTCCATTTTTTGTTGTTTATTTTCGTTTGTTAGCTACTCTCAAACACAATATCCTAAAGATTATTTTTCTTCTCCATTAAAAACGCCTACTATTTTTGCAGGAACTTTTGGAGAACTTAGAAGTAATCATTTTCACTCTGGTGTAGACATGAAAACACTCGGCAAAGAAGGTCTACCTATTTATGCTCCTGCTGATGGTTATGTTTCACGTCTAAAAGTTGCCCAATATGGTTTTGGAAAGGCACTTTATTTAAATCACCCTAACGGATACACAACTGTTTACGCTCATTTACAGAAATATGTTTTAAAAATTGAAGGGTATGTAAAAAAGAAACAATATCAAAAACAAAGTTTTTATACAGGAAATCTTTTTCCTAAACCTAATGAATTTCCAGTTAAAAAAGGAGATATTATTGGTTATACTGGTAATACAGGAAGTTCTAGCGGACCTCATTTACATTATGAAATTAGAGATACTGCAACCGAAAAAATTATTAACCCAATGCATTTTGGATTATCTGCAAAAGACTCTATAAACCCTATTATTAAAAAACTGGTTGCGTTTCCTTTAAATAATAGTTCTCGCATTAACAAAGGAGCTAACAAAACTGCTATTTCTTTTAAAGAAAAAAAGAGAGGTGTTTATAAAGCTGATAACATTAATGCTAACGGATTGATTGGTTTAGGTATTCAAACTTTTGATAGGCTTAATGATGCTAATAACAAAAACGGAATTCATAGTTTAGAAATGTTTGTGAATGATAAAAAAGTATATTATCATGATGTTACCACATTTTCTTTTGCTGAAAGTAAGTACATCAATTTATTAATTGATTATGAATATTATAAAAAATATAAAAATAGAATTCAGAAAACACATAAAGTAAATAGTAATAAACTCAGTTTATACAAAGACCTAATTAATAATGGTAAAATTAATATTGAAGAAGGTAAAAACTATCGTATAAAAATAGTTGTTAAAGATTTTACAGGTAATACTTCAACATTAGAATTACCAATAAGAGGTGTAAAAAACAATGTTATTTTTAAAGAGAAAGACACTACTGCTTATAAAATAAATGCTCTAGAATTTAATAAATTTACACAAAAAAATGTAACCATTGCGTTTCCTAAAAACACTTTTTATAAAGATTGTTTTTTAGATTTTTCTGTAGATAATAAAATTGCTAAAATCCATGAACCTACAATTCCTTTAGACAAAAAGTATACCTTAACTTTTAATACTGAAGCGTATCCATTATCGCAAAAAGAGCAAATTTATATTGCGAATATTACCAAGAAAAAACATCCTTATTACGTAAATACAAAAAGGAAAAAGAATAAAGTATATACTACGACTAAGACATTAGGAGATTACACACTTAAGTTTGACAATAAAAAACCTAAAATAACTCTAATTAACTTTAAAAATAATCAATGGATTTCTTCGTTAAAAACTTTGAAGGTGAAGATAAAGGACAAAGAATCCGGAATTAAAAATTTTAATGCAACTATAGACGGCAAATGGATATTAATGGAGTATAATCACAAAAACGGAATTCTCACCTATGATTTTTCTGATAAAAAGTTGGTTGGTAGTAAACATATCTTTAAACTTGTAGTCTCTGATAATGTGGGAAATACTGAAACCATTTCAGCTCCCTTTTTTAGAAAATAAATCCATTTAACTTTGAAACAACTACTTATATTATTAGTATTTCCTTTACTACTATTTGCTCAAAAAACAGCAACTGTAAAAGGTGTAATCACCAATGAATTCAACTATCCTATAGAAGGTGTTGCTATTTCTTATTTAAACAAAGGAACTATTACAGACAAAAATGGTTCTTATGAATTTACCATACCAATTCGTAAAACTGTTACTGTTAAATTCTCTCATATTTCTTATGTAGTTTTAGTTAAAAAATTTACCGCAAGAGGTGAAAAAACTTTTGAGTTCTCTCCTACTTTAGTTATTAAAAATGAAGAGATCAAAGAAATCATCATTAAAAACCAAAGAAAAGAAGCACAAGGAATTACAAAAATCAATACTAAAAAGGTTGAAAATATTGTAGGAGCAAATGCTGGTGTGGAAGCTGTTTTAATGACCTTACCCGGAGTTAGTAATAACAACGAATTGAGTACACAGTATAATGTTCGTGGTGGAAATTTTGACGAAAACTTGGTATATGTAAATGGAATTGAAGTTTATCGTCCGTTTTTAATTCGTTCTGGTCAGCAAGAAGGTTTAAGTTTCATTAATTCTCATATGATACAAAATATAGATTTTTCTGCTGGTGGATTCCAAGCTAAATATGGAGACAAATTATCTTCTGTATTAGACATAACGTATCGTAAACCAAATGAATTTGGTGTACAAGTAGACTTAAGTTTATTAGGTGGAAGTGCCACTATTGAAGATCGTTTATTAAACGATAAACTAAGCGCTATTTTAGGTGTTCGTTATAGAGATAATAGTTTGTTTGTAAACTCTAAACAAACCGAAGTTAATTTTAGACCTCAGTTTACAGATGTTCAAACATTTTTATCTTACGAAGTAAACAAAAAACTAACTGTTAATTTTTTAGGTAATTTTTCTTTAAACAATTACAATTATACTCCTTTAACTAGAGTTACACGTTTTGGTACTGTTGCAGATCCAATAGAACTTACCATATTTTATGACGGACAAGAAGAAGATAAATTCCAAACATTGTTTGGGGCTTTTTCTGCTGATTATGCTATTAATGATGATTTAAATATAACTGCTACAGTTTCTTCTTTTAATACACAAGAAGAAGAATATTTTGATATTTCAGCTGCTTATTTTATTGGTGAAGTTGAAACTGATGCTGGTTCTGAAAACTTTGGAGATGTTGCTTTTACAGAAGGTGTTGGTGCACAATTAAATCACGCGCGTAATGATTTAGATGCACTAATTACAAATGCACAACTAAAAGCTACTTTAAAAGATGGTAAAAATGAGTGGAGACTTGGTGTTAAATATCAAAAAGAAAACATTAAAGATCGTATTCGCGAATGGGAAGTTATTGATAGTTTAGGGTTTTCTGTAAGACCTCCTGCAAATGGTGTTATTCAAGATCAACCTTATACTCCGTATACTGGACCAATAGAACCTTACCAAACTATTAGAGCCGAAAACGAAGTAAATATTAATCGTGTTTCTAGCTTTCTTCAATTTAGCAGAAAAACTTCTTGGAATGAACATGATGTTTGGTTAAATGTTGGTGTACGATCTCAAAGTTGGAGCGCTACCGCAGTTAATGGCAATACTAATAGTCACGTTATTTTTAGTCCACGTGCTCAATTTGCTATAAAACCTGATTGGAAAAAAGATATGTTATTCCGTCTTTCTGGAGGTTGGTATTCTCAACCACCTTTTTATAAAGAATTAAGAGGTTTTGATGGAAACATTAATACCAATGTAAAAGCTCAAAAATCTATACATATTGTTGCTGGAAATGATTACAGTTTTAAATTATGGGATCGTCCTTTTAAATTAACTACGGAATTGTATTACAAAAACCTTTCCGATGTTAATGCTTATACTGTAGATAATGTTCGTGTTCGTTATAGAGCAGATAATGTTACAGATGCGTATGCATACGGATTAGATGTTCGTTTAAATGGAGAATTTGTTCCTGGTAACGACAGTTGGGTAAGTATTGGTTATTTAAAAACGGAAGAAAATATAAACAACCAAGGCTGGATTGCAAGACCAACTGATCAACGTTTAAAGGTTGGAATCCTTTTTCAAGATTATGTTCCTAATTTACCAGATTTAAAAGCTTATTTAAATATTGTTTACAACACAGGTGTTCCTGGTGGTTCTCCAGCATATGCTGATGTATATCAATTTCAAAACAGACTTAACGATTACAAACGTGCAGATTTAGGTGTTTCTTATGTTTTTGCTGATGCTAATAAAACACATACAACTGGATTTTTAAAACATTTTAAAGAACTTAATTTAGGACTAGAACTCTTTAATGTTTTTGATGTTAGAAACTCTATCACCAACACTTGGGTGCGTGATGTGTACACAAAAAACCAGTATGCAATTCCTAATTTCATGACGGGTCGTGTATTGAATGTTAAGTTGAAAATGAAGTTTTAAATCACCGATAACATCATGATACAATTTGAACGCGACAGCTTAACTAACAAACAAATTTATTACACCGTTTTTATTAGTATTGAGTTGCTTGCTATAATTTTATTGTTCTACTTTAATATTCATTGGTTTCTTAAACTTGTATTCATTCCTATTTTACTTGTTGATATTTATTCTAACAAAAGATGTTTAAACAGACAAAAAAACTTTATCAAAAAAGTTGAACTTGGTAACAACAAAATTATTTGTACTCATTTAAAAAATAATAAAACTATTATTCCTTTTGAAAAATTAAAGTTTTCTATTAGAGAAAAGAAATTTGAAAAAGATCAAACAGAAATAGAAATCAAATTAAAAAAATCATTTAAAAGTAAACTAATTGGTAGATTGCATATTAAAAATTGGGCTACAATTTTTGAGTTAAAAAATGAACTTCTTAAAAACTCAATAACCCAAGTAAAATACAAACCCGAAGGTTTTTGGTCTAAATACGGAGTGCTAACCGCAGACATAATAATAACAGGAACCGCTATGACTGGAGCCTTAATTAGTGATATTAATGGCGACCATGCTTCTTCTAGTGATTTTAAAGATATCTTTATGCCTATTTCCGATATAAAAGAAACGTTTAGTCAAGAAGATGAAAAAGAAAAATAACTTAGTTCTATCTTTTGAATTCAAAATTATAATTCATTAACTTTACAAAGAGCCCAACTATTCTCTGAAACTTAATATATATAAGCATGTCAGAAACGAACATAACCTACAGAGAACTTGAAGAAAAAGACTGGAAACAAGTCTTAGAAATTTACAAACAAGGAATAAAAACTGGTGATGCAACTTTTGAAACCAATACTCCTGATTGGATTTATTGGAACAAAAACCACATAGAATCTTGTAGAATTATTGCCGAAGTTAACACTAAAGTTATTGGTTGGGCTGCTATTTCTGCAGTTTCTAGCAGAAAAGTTTATGCAGGAGTTGCCGAAGTTAGTGTTTATGTTTCCACTGAATTTTCAGGAAAAAAAATTGGATCTACTCTTTTAGAAAAGTTGGTTAATGAAAGTGAAAAAAACGGTATTTGGACTTTACAATCTAGTATTTTCAGAGAAAATATTCCGAGTTTAAAAATTCACAAAAAACTAAGATTTAGAAAAATTGGATATCGAGAAAAAGTAGGTAAAATGAATGGAACTTGGAGAGATACGGTTTTATTAGAACGCAGAAGTTCCAAAGTAGGCATTGAATAATATTTTTTGCATCTTTTTTATAAAATACACGTCTATTTTATAAAACAAATGATACAACAACTGCGTAAACAACAATTTTACTTTCAACTTAAGCTAGGAAAACAAGCCTTAAAGAACAAAGACACAAAAACATCTTTTTATCATTTTGAAAATGCTCATGTTTTGGGTCAAAAACATGTATTCAGGCATACGCTATCTCATTTTCACATGCTTTTCTTCGGTTTAAAAACAAACAATTATAAAGAAAGCATTGGTCAGGTTTTTAGAATTATTGCTGCTATTTCATGTACTTTAATTTGGGTACCAACAGGAAACACTGGGGGTGTAAATATTTCTTCAATAAAACCAATTGCGATTAGAAAAGAGTTATTAAAATATTTTTCAAAATAAATGCATCTTTTTAAGCTTTTATTTGTCTACTATATGAATAATAAAAACAATCATTATGAAATATAAAAATGAATGTACCTGTAATTGTACAGGATGTAAATCAGGAAATTGTGTTAACTGCACTTGTGAAAACTGCAGCTGTAATAATTGTAACTGTTAACCAATACTAAATCAGGAGTTGCTTTTATAAAAAGTAATTCCTGATATTTTTTTTGTAAATTTATATTATGACCACACAAGAAGTTTGGAATCAATACGCCAATGATGTTAAACAATTTATTATGAGTAAGGTAAAAAACACTACTGTTACTGATGATATTTTACAAGAAACTTTTATTAAAATCCACACAAAACTTCATACATTAAATGATGTAACAAAGTTGAAATCTTGGATTTTCACCATTAGTAGAAACGCTATTATTGATTATTTTAAAGTGACTAAACAAACGTTTAACACCACTGATTTTGATATTCCAACTGAAGACAAAGATTACAATCATACCGAGAAAGATTGTTTGCATGGTATTTTAAAAAACTTACCTAAAAAATACCGTGATCCTTTATTTTTATCAGATATAAAAGGCTTAAAACAACATGAAGTTGCAGCACAATTAAAACAAAGTTTATCAACTACAAAATCTCAAATACAACGTGCAAGAAAATTAATTGCAAAAGGCTTTATGGATTGCTGTGGTTTTGTATTAAATGATAATGGAAAATTAGTGGGTGAAATTAAAGACAAGAAAGATTGCAATGTTTGTAAATAAATTATTAGTTCTCCAATGCAATTAAACTAGTTAAAAGCAAATCTACTTAAAATCTGAAAACAAAATAGTTTCGCTACAAGAACCAAGAACTTTTATCTTGATTCTTGTACCTCAACTTAAATACACTATAAAATAGTATATGTTAACTTATCTACTTCTGTAACTCTAAAATAACCAAAAGGTGAATTATCTGCCTCAGTAATATTAACACAGTTTCCTTTTAAAGTTACTGGTATTGCTGCAAAAGGATTGTTACCTCCATCGGTTTGAGATCTTAACAATCTAATATATTCGTAATACTCTTTTGAAATAGACAACAATTCTATTTCAATTACATCTCCAGCTTCAAACGGTTCTTGATTAATGTCTTCATCTTCTCTTTTTTCAAAAAAATCTGATATGGTATTTCCATTTCTAAATTCATCTGATTTATCATCTAAAAAAGGAAACAAATCTCCTTGTTCATAATAAACAATTAAATAATAATTTTCTTCATCCGCTGGATCATCAAAAAATATTTCTATATCAATTACCTCCGAATCTATTCCTCCTTCAACAGATTGCAGTATATTATTAATACCTGTTAATGGATATAATGTTTCTTCTGCTGTATAGGTTTCTCCATTATAAATAACCTCTAAACTATATGTATTATTCAGTACAGGAACAAAGTTTGTTGTTGTGTAATCTCCGTTATTTTCATCATTAAAAACAAAAACAGTTCCGTCATTTACATTTGTTACTTGAACTGATGCTCCTGTTACGTTATTAATCGCTGCAGTATCATTAAAATACGGTGATGATAAACTTAATTTAATTGTTTGTTCGTTTCCTGAAGTTCCTTTTTCCCAATCTAGTGATGCTTCAATTACTAATTTACTTCCTTCAAATGGAACTTCCACAGAAACAACATCTGTACAAGCTGTTAAGAAAAGAGAAAGTATTAGTGTTACTATTTTTATATATTTCATTTGAATTAAAATTTAAAATTATAAGATACTGATGGCACAATACCAAAAATTGAAGTTCTAGTTGCTTCATTATTTCCTGTTTCTCTATTTTGAGCAAACGAAATAGCAGCAGCATTTTTACGACTGTAAACATTATAAATACCAAAAACCCATTCTCCTTTCCATCTTCTGTTTGGTTTTCTATTAGGAATATATGTTGCCGAAACATCTAAACGATGAAAAGCTGGCAATCTACTTGTATTTCTTTCTGAATAATTTGCAATAGTTAAACCTTGATAAGAATATTGTGCATTTGGATACGTAACTGGCCTACCAGACTGCAATATAAAATTACTTCCAAACGTCCATTTTTCATTTAACTTATAAGAACCTGTCATAGAAACATCATGTGTTCTATCAAAAGCTGCATTATACCATTTTCCATCATTAATTCCTAAACCTCCCGCTGTTCCTCCTGGTGTTTTAGATTCTGCTTTTGATATTGTATAAGCTAACCATCCTTTTAATCTTCCTTTATTTTTTCTGAATAAAAACTCTAACCCATAAGCTCTTGATTCTCCTGATAAAATTTCTCTTTCTATATAATTCTTTCCAATTAAATCAGATCCGTCTATATAATCTATTACATTATCTATTGTTTTGTAATATCCTTCCACTTCTAATGAATATTTTTTATTCTTAAGTGTTTTAAAATATCCTAAGGCATATTGATTCGATTGTTGTGGTTCTATAAACTTACCACTTGGCGTCCAAACATCTAAAGGAGAAGCAGAAGTTGTATTTGATAATAAATGAATGTATTGTGTTGTTTTAGAATACCCTGCTTTTACAGAAGAGCTTTCATTCAATTGATACGCCATTCCAAAACGAGGCTCAAAATTAATAAAATCTTTTATCGTTTCATGTGTATCATAAGATGTTTCACCTATTGAAACTCCTGGCTGATACAAATCTAATAACTCATTATAAACTAAAGGTTGATCATTTTCATAGTTTACTAGTGATTGTCCGCCTAATCTTAAAAAAGAACTCAAACGAACTCCATATTGAGCCGTTAACTTATCGGTTATTTTATGTTCTGCATTTACATATACACCAGATTCTAAAGCTCTTTTTTTATCTAAAACTATTAAATTAAAAGATGATGTTTCTGTAGTGGGACTAATAGTACCAGGATCAAAGTCGTAATAAATTCCACTTACACCATAATCTAAAGTAAACTTATCGTTTAAATAGTATTTTAAATCGTACTTAAGATTGTAATTTGTAATAAACGAAAGCCAACTAAACTCAAGAACATTAATGTTTAATTTATAATCGTATTTACTATATACTAAAGATAAGTTTGCAAATAATTTGTCATTAAATAAATGATTCCATCTTAAATTACCTGATAAATTACCATAATCATTTACAAAAGAATTAGAGATATTAAAAACATCTCTACCAAAATATGCTGAAAGATATAATTTGTTTTTCTTATTAATTTCATAGTTTGTTTTTAGATTTAAATCGTAAAAACTTGCTGTATTTTCTTCGCCTGCTAACTTTAAAAACAAATGCGCATAAGAACCTCTACCCGCAACTAAAAAAGAACCTTTTTTATTAAACATCGGACCTTCTAATGCCAACCTACTAGATATTGCTCCAATACCACCAGTTAATTCAAACTTTTTATTATTTCCTTCTTTTTGACGAACATCTAAAACAGAAGAACTTCTTCCTCCGAAATTGGCAGGAATCATTCCTTTATATAATTTGATATCTTTTATAGCGTCTGCATTAAAAACAGAAAAGAATCCAAATAAATGAGAAGTATTGTAAATAATCGCTTCATCTAACAATACCAAATTCTGATCTGAACTTCCACCTCTTACATTAAATCCGCTTGAACCTTCTCCGTTATTAGTAACTCCAGGTAACAATTGAAGAGATTTAATTACATCTACTTCACCAAATACCACAGGCATTTTCTTTATGGTATTCATTTTTATTTTAGCAACACTCATTTGTGGTGCCTTAATATTTGTTATTTCATTTTTTTCAGTTGTAATAACAACTTCATCTAAAATATTAGCATCTTCTTCTATTTCTACATTAACCTTTACATTGCCTTTTAAACTAATTTGCTGAACAACATCTTTGTAACCTAAAAAAGAAACAACAAGTTGATAATTACCTTCTGGAGCAGATATAGAGTAAAAACCATAATCATTTGTTACGGCTCCTATTGATGTTTTCTGTAAAAATACTGAAGCACCAATAAGTGTTTCTCCATTACTTTTATCTTTTATTACTCCACTTATAGTAAACTTCTCTTGTGACTGTAAAAAAGAGGCATACAAAATCGAAATTAAAAAGAATAATTTTTTCATTTTTATGATATTTTTTTTCAAAATTACTCAACTTCTTTGTATTACCAATGTTTTTTTGTTAAATATTTTTCTTTTTTTGTTAAACAAAAAAACATACATTTTACTGTATGTTTTCTTGTTTTTATAATAAGTTATAACAATTTCATTATTCCAAACGTTTTTTTATTGCTGTTGTTTTTACAAGGATATTTTTAAGTAAATCTATTACCTCTTAAAAACACATTAATTAAAAACTCTTTTTCCATTAATGTTAAATTAATAAAAAAATCAAGTGCAACGACATAATATTTATATATTTAACATGTAAACTCCAAATATCAAAACAAAAAAACAAATATGACTACGAAAAGGGTACTAACAATAGCGTCTTTTATTGCAAGTAATTTTCTTTATGCTCAGGAATTGAAACCAATTTACAAAAAACATGATCAAACTATAAATTTGAAAAACACAATACTAAGTTACGGTGACTTGTTTGTAGATGAAATAACAAAAATTAAAGGCAATCATAATTATTTTTCATCTAATGAGTTCCTATTTGCTGATTTAAAATATAGAGATCATTTTTTTTTTGATGTACAAATAAAATATGATTTAATTAAAGATAATATAATCATTAAAATACCAGATGATAAAGGTGATTATCTTTTAGTACTAGATAAAGAGTCTGTAGAATCTTTTAAAATTAATCATCATCAATTTATTAAAACCGATAAATATGGTTTTTTAGAGAAAAAAAAAATTGGAGAAAAAATTTCATTCTATAAAAAACATTTAAAAATACCAAAGCAAAAATTAGATAAGAGTTTCATTTATTATACTTTTAAGAAAAAAGAGAAGTACTATATAAAATACAATAATCATTTCTCTCAAATAAATTCTAAAAAAGACTTAATTAAAATTTTACCAAACTGTGAAGAGATTATAAAAACATTTTATAAAAAAGAAAAAATATTAAGAAATAAAGATCAAGACAGCTTCTTTATAAAACTAATTCAATCAATTAATAAAAAACTTATTTAAAAAATAATTGTAATGAAAAAGTTACCAATACTGATTTTACTTTTCTTCTTTTTTAAAGCATACTCTCAAGAAAAAACGAAGGTTTTTTCTATTGATTTTAAAAACTTACATAAAAAAGATATCATTATATTGATTGAAGAAAAAACAAACTATACTTTTTTTTTCTTAGAGGAATGGCTAGATAACAAAAGAATAACAAAATCATTTAAAAATTCAAAGATACGGGATATACTTGATGAAGTTTTCTACGAATCTACAATTAACTATTATATTACAAAAGATGCTAAGATTATTTTAACCAATGGTAATCTAATAAGACATTCCGTTTACAATAATAATCTTAATAACATCACACCTATTACTGTTGATAAAAATAATAAGGTAGATAAATTTATTGGTAAAGAAGAAACTCAAAAAAAAGAAAGCTATGTTTTAACAGGATTAATTACAAGTTCAAAAACAAAAAAACCTATAGAAGGCATTACTGTTTTTCATAGGAAGAAGAACATTTTTACAGTTACTAATAAAAAGGGATTATATAAATTAATTTTACCAAATGGTAGAAACTTTATAGAAACATCATCCATGGAATACGCCTCTAATGGTAAATCTATTATTTTATATAACAATGGTTCTCTCAATTTTAAATTAGAAGAAAAATCTGAAGAACTTAATCAAATTACCATTTATTCCTCTAAAAAAAGAAACATAAGACAAACTGTTTCTGGCATAACAGAATTAAAGGCTGAAAACATAAAAATTATTCCCCAAGTATTAGGTGAAAGAGATCTTTTAAAAGCAGTTACATCATTACCTGGTGTAAAATCTGCTGGAGAAGGAGCTGAAGGAGTTAACGTTAGAGGTGGTAAAGTAGATCAAAATCTTTTTTTATTAGACGGTGGCGCTTTATACAATCCTACTCACTTTTTAGGTTTGTTCTCTGCTATAAATCCTTTTACAACAGATCAACTTAAACTGTATAAAGGAAATATGCCTGCCGAATACGGAGGAAGACTTTCATCTGTATTTGACATCACTTCAAAAGATGCTTCTGTAAAAAAATTTAAAGGAGAAGCTTCTGTTGGGCCAGTTACAGGTAACCTTAGTATGGAAACTCCTATTATTAAAGATAAATCAGGCTTATTATTAGGTGTAAGAAGCACCTATTCTAATTGGATTTTAAAAATTATTGATAATGTTAGATTACAGAATAGTAACATTTCATTTCATGATTTTTTCGCGAAATACAATCATAAAATAGATAAAAAAAACTCCTTAAAAGCAACCGCATATTACAGTAAGGATAAATTCCAAATAGCTTCCGACTCTGTTAACTCTTACAGTAATAAAATAGCCACACTCAACTGGGAACATGTTTTTAATGATAAGCATAAAGGAAATTTAATTCTTGCAAATAGTAATTATGAATTTAACATTGATTATCAGGGAAATTCTAATACAAATTTTGATCTAAATTACAACCTAAATGAATCCAGTATTAAGTTAAAATTAGATTATCATCTTTCTAAAAAACATCATTTTAATTATGGTATAGAATCTAAACTTTATAATATCTCACCAGGAAGTATATCTCCTAAAAATGATGGATCTTTAATTACACCTATACAAATACCTAGAGAAAGAGGGTTAGAAAATGGTTTTTTTATATCTGATGAATTTACTGTAAACAAAAAACTATCATTCAATCTTGGTCTACGTTTATCTCAATTCTTAGCTTTAGGAAGTTCTAGTCAAAGAATATATCAAGAAAACCTACCAAAAAACGAATCTACTTTAATAGAAACAATAGACTATGACAACTATAAAATATTCAAAACATACCATGGTTTGAGTTATCGTTTCTCTGGTAGATATTCAATAAATGATAAACTATCAATAAAAACAAGCCTTAATAAATCTTTTCAATATATACATAGACTTAGCAGTAATACCACCGCTTCTCCTTTAGATACATGGAGATTAAGTGATACTAATATAAAACCTCAAGAATCTACCCAAGTATCTTTAGGACTATTTAAAAACATTACTAATAGTAATCTTGAGATAAGTGTAGAAGGCTATTACAAAAAATATAAAAACCTTATAGACTATAAAACTGGAGCTGACTTAGTATTAAATACAACTATTGAAACAGATGTTTTGCAAGGACCAGGAAAATCTTATGGTATAGAATTTTTAATCAACAAAAAAAATGGCAAATTAAATGGTTGGCTAGGATATACTTATGCTAGATCTCTAATAAAATTGGACAGTGATTTTAATGAAGAAACCGTTAATAATGGTGAATACTTTTCTACAAATTATGACAAACCTCATAATATAGATTTTGTTCTTAATTACAAATTAACTAAAAGATATAGTTTGTCTGCTAATTTTACTTATCAAACTGGTAGACCAATTACATACCCAGTTGGTAAATATATATATCAAGACGAAGAATATTTAACTTATAGTAATAGAAATGAATATAGAATACCAAGTTATTACAGGTTAGATATAGGTTTTAATGTAGAAGGAAATCATAAATTAAACAAAATAGCTCACAGTTTTTGGAACTTTTCTATATACAATCTATTAGGTAGAAATAATCCTTATTCTGTTTTTTTTCAAAACAATGACGGCCAAATAAATAGTTATAAAAGTTCTATTTTTTCTATTCCAATTCCAACTATTACTTATAATTTTAAATTTTAACCAATGAAAAAGATATTATTCCTTTTTGGGCTATTAAGTATTAGCTTAATCATAAAAAGTTGTATTGACCCTTTTGAAATTACCAATGTTTCATATGAAGAAATTTTAATTGTTGAAGGTAAATTAACTAATGAGCTTAAAAAACATGAAATATACTTATCTAAAACTATTAAAATAAATGATGTAGGTGTAAGCCCGGAAAAAGATGCCGTTGTTTATATTACAGACAACACAAATGAAATTTTTAATTTTTCTGAAATAGAAATTGGTAGATACCAATCAATAAACTCTTTTATCCCTGAGAACAACAAAACGTATACTTTAAACATAGAAACTTCCAATGGAAAACATTATAAATCTAATCCACAACAATTAACTGGATTATCTGATATTGGTGATATTAATATTTTAATAGATGAAAACAATATAGGAGAGGAAGAATTAAATATAAATGTAAACTCGATAACGTTAAATGAAGATACTAAGTACTACTATTACGAATACGAAGAAGCATTTAAAATAATAGCACCTTATTGGAACGTTAATCAGTTTGACATGACTAATTATCCAGACATAGCATTTACAACTAAACCTCTTCCATACAAAGATATTTGTTACAAAACACAATATTCATCTGGATCAAGAATACAAACTGAAACACTTTCTTTATCTGATAATAAGGTAGTAAACTTTAGTATTAGATCAATAGCTACGGATAACTATATATTATCATATAGATATAGTATTTTAATTAAACAATTCGTACAAACACAGGAAGCTTATTCATACCATGAAAGCTTAAATAGTTTCGCCGATTATGAAAGTGTCTTTAGTGAAAATCAAGTTGGATTTTTAAATGGAAATATCTTCAACACAAATGACAATAATGAAAAAGTAATTGGTTTTTTTGAAGTTAATTCTGTTACAAGTAAAAGAATCTTTTTTAATAGAGAGGATTTTTTTGAAGATCCTATTACTACATACGCTACTGCATGTAATCCTTTTGCACCAGAACTTCTTACTGATGATTCGCTAGAGGAATTATTAATTCTTCATAGATCAGGTAATTATTTATATTACTCTAGAAATACCTCAGATGAAAATGCTCCATATAACATTGTACCGAAAGCTTGTGGAGATTGTACTGAAATTGGCAGTATTAATAAACCTGATTTTTGGATAGATTAAAAAAAAAACATGAGAAAACTACTTTTATTAATTGTATTTCTAGCAAACATTTCTTTTTTATTAAAAGCACAATCAAAAAATACTGCTGAAAACTTCAACTACTCTCCTAAAGAGAAAATATTTGTACACACAAACAACAATTTTCTAATTACTGGTGAAACTTTATATTATAAAATTTATTGTTTAGATACTGATAATAACTTTTCAAACTTTAGTAAACTAGCATATATTGAATTATTGGATTCAGAAAATACTAGTCTTATAAAACAAAAAATCAATTTAAAAAACGGAACTGGTAATAGTGATTTATTTATTAAATCTGGTTTAAAAAGTGGCTCATACAAGTTAGTTGCTTATACAAGGTGGATGACAAATGAAAAAAAATATTTTGAAGAAAATATTTACATTGTAAATCCATTTGAAACTAAAATAAACAGAGAAAAAGACAAAAAAAACACAATTGTTCTTTCTGAAGAAAAAGATGCTTCTTTAATTTTAAAAAACAACAAAACTTATGCTAAAAGAGAACAAGTTATTTTTCCTTTAAAAAACAAATTAAAGAAAGGTAACTATTCTATTTCTGTATCTCGACAAATCAATTCATTTATCCCTAAAAAACACACATCTAAAAGCTTTCTAAAAACAATATATATTACTAAAAAAGATACAGCTTTTAACATTCCTGAAATAAGAGGAAATATTTTCTCTGGTGAAATTACACCCAAAAAAGAAGGTCTTAAAGTGTCTGCAATAAAAATAGGAGTAAGTACCAATTCTGAAAACCCTGTAACAAAAACAACTATTACTGATGAAGATGGAATGTTTTATATACTTTTAGAAGATTTAAACACAAATAAGCTAAACCTTCAAATTTTAGATAAAGAAAGAGAAAACTATATCATTACCCTAAATAAAGAAAAAAAGTTAAACAAAGAATTTGATGATTTTAAAGAGTTAATAATTGACAAAAATACAGCTCAAATTATTTCTAAAAAATCTCTATTTATTCAAATTGAAAGTGCTTATAATAAAGTAAAAAAAGACAGTTCTTTTTTTACCGCTTCAAAAGATATTTTTCATGGTAAAAAACTCATTTATAAACTAGATGACTATAAAAGATTTAGAACTATTAAAGAAACTATTATTGAGATTCTTAATAATGCTTTTTACACAGAAAAAGAAGGACAATATCACGTACATATTAGAGACAACATCTCTCAACCCGATGTTACAAAACCAACTTTAGTAGTTTTAGATGGCTATATAATTTATAATCATAATGAATTATTTGATTTTAACCCTAACAGAATAAATCAAATATCAATTATTAAAAATAAATACATATTTGGTAGTGAAATATACCAAGGTATAATATTTATAGATACTTTTAAAAAAGATTATATTCCTAAATTCAATAATGAATTTAGTGTTTTAGCTCCACAACCTGAAAAAAAATACTTTAAAGAAAACTATACTCATAATAAAAAAGATCGAATACCTGATTATAGGACACAATTATACTGGAATCCAAATTTTAATTTTGCAAATAAAAATATCTCTTTTTTTACCTCAGATGTTACTGGTGACTATGAAATAAATATAGAAGGATTTACAAATAATTCAGAACCTGTCTCTTTAAAATATAATTTTACAGTTAAATAAAAATATTAGAAGTATATGACTTTATCTTCTATAAAGAAATAACAAGCTATTACTTAATTTTAATAGCTTGTACAGAAAAGATTATTTAGAAATAGCTTATCTATTATTCCAAACGTTTTTTTATTACTGTTGTTTTTACAAGAATACGTTTTAATAAATCTAATATTTCTTCTTGACGTTCTTCTGTTGCCTGTAAACTAGCATTTTGAGTAATATTATTAATGGTAACGTTTGGTGTTGTACCATTTACTTGTTGAAGAATTCCCTCGTTTTTAGTTAAGATTTTCTTTGCTATAAAAAGAATCTCTTCTTGATTTAAAGAACTCGCTGGCTCTGGAATCGGTGCTTGATACACTACAAATCTATATATATCTTCTGATCCTGAGAAATCTTGTTCTATACTCCAATCTGTATAACCATCTCGGGTTACATCAATACGAACATTATTACTATTCAATTGCGTAACACTATTACTTTCCCCTGTATAATTTGTTTCTGATAAAAAAATACTAGCTGGTACAACAGAATTATCAGAAATAGTAAAATCTGCACTTATAATATTGGATATATTTATATACTTATACAGTGTTACTGCGTCTTCTAAACCTACTTGCAGATTATCAATATCGGCAATAGTAGCTGTTGCGGAACTTTCTAGTTTTACAAATTTATCACAAGGTGAAATAATTGCTGTTCCCGATAAAATAAATTGATAATCTGAAATATCTAAAACATCAGTTTCTGGTGTTGCCAAAAATGATGTTATTGATGGTTCCGTTAAATTATTCATTTTATTCAACTTTAGAAAATCATACAATTCACAAAGAGTTCTATTTTGAGAAATAGTTATTGTTTTAGCTCCATGATCTATTGTAATTCCAGCATAAGCACTAACTGTTACCTCATTTGTTTCACTTATAAATTCATCATCTACAATTACTATATTATCAGTTACAGCTTCGGTAAAATTTTTATTTACTGCATAGTATTTTTTCAAATAATTAGGAACCACAATCGTAGACGAACCTCTATCAAAATTTAAAGCCTGTGTATTGTCTATTTTTAAAACTTCTTGTTGCGTTATTTGACCTTGAGCATCTGAAATTTCTGTATAATCAAAACTATCAGAGTCATTGTTATATAACGTAATTGTAATTCCTGTTAAAGGATTTAAATCTGTATCTGTTAAAGTTACATCGTGCGTATAAAACTCTTGTACGGGCAATGTTCCTCCACCAGAATAGCCTGTCCAACCCGCAGGTTTTATTGGATTTACAAAAAAGAAATCTACATTTCTAGGGCTAAAATTCCAATTAGTTGCATCCCAATTCATATCAAACGTTTTAAAATCTCCTTGAGATCCAGAACCTCCAACCATTCTTGTTACACCTTCTAATTTTAAATTATTAATAATTTCAACATCACCAGCAGCTCTTGCTCCAGGTTCAAAATTAAGTCCGCCTAGTGCATTGGTAATTGTAATGTTATTTAACGTTACATTAGTTTGGAAATGAATAAAATCTGAGCCTCCATAACTTACAAAGGTTACATTATCCATATTAAAAGTATATCCTCCATTATTAAAGAAATCACTTCTTCCAGATGTTACACCTTGTAAATAAAAAACTCTTGTGAAATTCGCTGTATAGGCACGGTTAAAAGAATGCCCCTTTTGACTTCCTGTATAATGAATAGTTATATCTGTAAAGTTTACTGTACAATTTGTTCTTGGTGTATATCTATAAACATCCGGAAAATGATAAACAGCATTATTATCTGTAAAAACAGCATTATCATTAATTGCTAACTCTACATTAAACGTAATATCGTTATTGGTTACAGTTCCATAAGTTGGATTTGCAATAATAAAAGTTCTTAGATCATCACCAGTTTGCGTTCCAGAAACAATAACAGCTGGTCTAGCTCCTCCATTTCCTCCTGGATTATAAGTTGCATTATATGTTATTTGAGCTTTTATTGTAAATACACATCCTAATAAAAAAAGAACATTTGTTAACTTCATAATTTTCTTTTTTTAATTGTAGGTAAGCGCTGCTATCGCTGCCAATGCTGTAGGTTGTGTTCCAGTACCCATTGCACTTGTTTCTGTATTAATATCTATTCTATGATAACGAGTTACCATCCAACTAGTTCCGTTTATTAAAACAGATACATAAATATAATCTATATCTTCAACTAAGACTTCATTTGTTATTACTGGAGAATTATCTAATACCTTTATCCAACTAGAACCATTATAAACATACAACTCTTTTGAAGTATCATTAACATAAGCAATACTACCTACATTGGCTGTTGTTATATTTGTTAACTCTGCTAAATTACTAGCTACTGGTATTACTAACAAGCTGTTTTTGTCTAGCTGAGCAAAACTAATACATGAAAATATAAGTAATAAAATTGTGATTGTTTTTTTCATTCTAAAAGAATAGGTTTTGAAGAATCTTAAAAAAGATATAGTATAATTATGTAATATTATTCAGGAAGTCTTTCAACAAAAAACATTAAGTGTAGTTAACTATAAATATACGAAAAAATATTTTTCATCTATTAATCTAAATACATTTCTATGAAACTACCTAAAAATCTTATCTCTTTGAGACTATAATTACCTTAGTTTATCTTTTTATATTTGAGCATTAAATCCTTATAATATAAAATTTAACTTTAAAATATTTCACATTGAAAAAACTATTTACATTTCTTATTTTAATCATATTATTTTCCTGTTCTAGTGATGAAGAAGTTAATTATGACAAACAAAATGAAGCTGAAATTTTAACGTACTTAAATGATAATAATTTAACTGCTCAAAAAACAAATTCTGGATTGTATTATATAATATCCACTGAAGGAACTGGAGATCATCCTTCTTCAACTTCAAATGTGACAGTAGCTTATAAAGGTTACTTTTTAGATGGTGCTATTTTTGATCAATCTACTAATGCTACTTTTAACCTTTCCAATTTAATATCTGGATTCCGTGAAGGTACTCAGCTCTTAAAAGAAGAAGGTTCTGGTACTTTTATTTTACCTGCGAGTTTAGGATATGGTTCACAAGGTTCTGGTTCAATTCCAGGTGGATCAGTTATTATCTTTGATATCGATTTAACGAAAATCAATTAATAAACTTCAATAAAACCATTCTTTATTTAAAGAGTGGTTTTATTTTCTACAGAAATCTCAGATCCTTCTAATAACATTACTGAGTTAGGTATAACTTCATTCAAAGCTTTGAATTCATCTCCATAATTTGTACTAAAATCAACATTTAATTTATAATTACTTATAGGGTAATATTCCCATTTTGGATGCTTTACTTCATATTCATTTGTTTCATTTTCATTCTTTTTTGCATATCCCCAATAATGTTCGGAAATAAATTCTATAACAGAGTTTTCTTTAATTTTTTCTCTTTCATTTTTAGCTTCAACAAAAATAGTATTCCATTTATTTTTAGTTTTCCATTTATAAGAAACCTTTAAACTATCATGATCTTCTTTCCAAGAATGTTTCATTGGTAGTGTTTCGTAATTTTCTTTATAAATAGTATTTGCTACAAAAGTAATTGCTGGTTTTGGAACAATCTCTTTTGTAAAAACTACGCCTCTTTTTGTTTCTTCTCCTACTCTTCTCTTTACATAAAAACGTAGGTTTACTTCTTCAAAATTACTATGAAATGGAACTTTTATACCTAATAGTTTTGTGTTTAAAAACATAAAACCAACTAGACTCACATAACATTTTCCTTCAAAAAAATCGAGTGCTGTTCCTTTTGGAACATACTTTTGTAATATTTCTGGAGCTACCTCGTAATTTATCATTACTAACTTTCGCCATTCGGCGGTTAAAAAACTCATATTATTTAATTTAAAGATATTATAAAAAACACACTACTTAAATACAACCAAAACGCAGTAAACAAAATATGCATTATGGTTTCAAATGTTTTGCCTTTCCATAACTTAGAGGAATACACAAAAAACTGAAAAAACAATCTTATCAACCAGAAAATCCCCAAGCCAAATGACACTTTTTTTCCTAAACTTGTATGTAAAATTTCTGCTGTTGCACTAAAACATAATACACCTATTAAAAACACTAGAAGCGCTATAAAAAACGTATGAACTTCCATCATTTGTTTGTTTATTAAACTTAAAGAACTTAACTCTTTTTTCCAATTAAAATATTTTGGAAAACCAACATGTAATAATGCCAATGACATTAAAAAAATACTTATTATTTTTAAATGAATGTACATTATGAATACGAATTAAAAATTGACATAAATGGTGTAAATTTAGTTTCTTCAATAATTTCAAAACCTGCTTTTTTTAACACTCGACTCCATACTCTTTTAGAAAAAAAATGGGTAAATCCTACTGAGAAAGCTAAGAAATTAGGGAAATCTCTTAAATGTTCTACTATAATTACTTTTCCACCTGGTTTACATATCCTATGACATTCTTTTAAAAATAGTACTTTCTCTTCTTCTTTTCTTATTTCATGAACTGCCGACAAAAGAAAAACTACATCTACAGCATTATCTGTTAACGGAATATGATTCGATTTTATTTGTTGTGTATTTGGATATTCTTGTGTTACTTTTCTTGCTCTTATAATTGCAGGCTCTGTATGTTCTTTTACATTATAAAAATCAAAAACTTTTAAATTAGCTTCTGGAAATTTGTTTTTAATACTAAAACTGGTTTCATCAAAACCTGCATTTATATTCACTATTTTTTTCGGATTTAAATCTGAATTCAAAACAGCATCTAACCAATTAAATGTATAATATTTAGAGAAATCGTACACATATGCAGAGACTATCAGCGGAACTATAAAACCATAAAGAAACAATAATATAATTCCAAAAAGCAATGTATTAGACCATTTGAATACTATTTGACTGGTAATAATTAAACTTAAAACTAACATTCCAACAACATAAAAATGCCTATTGAAACTTACTATATTTAAAACTCCTTGAAATCTTTTTCTTTCTATTTCCATAACTCTATTTTTCCTTTTTTCCAGTAATACGGAATCTCTTCTATGATAAATGCGTTTGCCAAAACACTTTTTTCTAAATCTAAATCTTTTAAAAACTTGATGTCATAACTTTTAATATTTACTGGTTTTGGTTTCCAATTTTGTCGGACTCCTTCAATAATTAAAACTTCTTTAGTTTTCTCGTTATACGTAAACGTAAACGGTAAAGGTCCAGCAAATCTTCTTGCCTCTTTCCAGTTTTCAAACGGACTAAATTCTGGTAACGCTATATGTTCTTCTGAAGTAGTAAACTTTATAATAAACTTAGATTTCTCAGAATAAAGCTTAATAACATCTTGATCTTTCACTTCATTAATATCTGTTGTTGTATAGTTATAATGTGTAAAAATATTTCCCATAAAAGCCATCTTCTTTTTATTAGTTTCTGACTTTAAGATATAAAGACCGCGTAACCTTTTTCCTTTATTATTTGTATAACGTACAAAAACTCTATACCCCGTTAAAAAGAAATCACTTCCCATAAACTTAGGAAAACCTTTTGGTCTTAAATCTTTTGTACTTACCATTGCCATTGCAATAAATGCCCATTTATCTTTAAACACATCTAGCTCTAAACATTCTGGTATTAAACCCTGTAACGCTTCTTTAGGTACTGCAAAAGTTAAAACGATTGAGCTTTTAAAATAAGCTTCTACTCCAAATGGATGATTTTTAAGAGATGATAACATTTATATTTTTTTTTGATTAAGAAACTCATTATAATATACTAACGTAACAAATAAGAGTGCAAATATGATATTAAAATTACCCCACAATAATAAATCTGAAGCAAAAAAGAACTCTATAATATTCATAGTTATTACGATAACTATTTGAACAATCGCATTTAACTTAGATTTAAATCGGCTTAAAATCCAAAATACCATACCAATTTCAAAAAAACCAATAATAATAGTCAACTCACTTGCATATTGTTCTCCTAATATTCTGGATACAATTTGCTGATGTCTTGGCACACCATTTAAAACTTTACAAAAAAGTCCGTTTATTAACCAAACAAAACTTATTAAATACATTATGGCAGTTTTGGTGTTTTTAAAATTCATTTTATAGCTGTTTTTAGTATAAAAACTGTTATTAGTTACATCTAAATTAAAGGATTGACTATCGCTCTGCGATTAAAATTTCTTTCCATTTATCTGACTCTGCAAACTCTTTGATGATTTTGTTTCTTAGCATTAAAAAACGAGTCATATATTTCTCTAAAAAAAGAAAATCTGCTAATTTCCCTAATACTCCTAATGGAGAAGTAAACTCCATAACATCTTTTAAAATAGTTTCTCCATTCTCATAAGAAAAAAAATGCTCATGTTTAAAACTTTTAAAAGCCCCTGAAACCATTTCATCTGCAAAATAATCAGCGTCTCTACAACCAATTACTTTTGATGTGAAATTTTGATATACACCTAAATGTTTTGCGCGCCAAGTTACCGTTTCTCCTAATTCAATTAAACCTTCAAGTCTTCCCGCAATTGCTTTTTCATTTGTTTTTTCTGTTGAAATTAAATGTAAATCAATACTTCTTGACAAATCAAAAACTAATTTTTGCTTTGCTTTTATTTTTGTAAATAATACTATTGTTGGCATGTCTTTTATATTTAAACCTCATAACGAGAAAGAATGACGAAATTATCTTTAAGTTTTAAATTCGAAATATTAATTAGAACTTACTACAAACAGATTGCTTCACTCCACTAAGCTTCATTCGCAATGACATATTGTATTATAATTGTATTTCTTAATTAACAGCTTGCTTCTTTCCTTGCAATGACATGATTTATGTTACTTTAAACTCTGAAAAATCTGCTGTAGTAAACTGAAAACCTAAGTTCAATAATTTTTCAGGATATACTTTTCTACTTTTCAATAATAATTCAGTTTCTGTTCCTATTAATTTTGATCCTATTTTTAACATCCATTTTGTGGCATTTAATCCAAAGGGAATTCTTAGTTTTTTTCTCAAAATAGCCTGAAAATCTTTGTTTTTTATAGGATTTGGTACACAAACATTATAAACACCAGCTTCTTGAGCTATTAAAAAGACGATGCTTCTGACATAATCTTCTTCAGTAATCCAACTTATAAACTGGTTTCCGCTACCTTGCTTTCCTCCTAATCCTAATTTTGTTATTCTTTTTAGTATTGGAAAAGCGCCTCCATTATTCCCCAATACAATAGCTGTTCTTGTTATTATTTTCTTTGTTTTTGATAAATTATAACGATTAAAAACTTGTTCCCATTTTTTACAAACATCCATAGAAAAATCAATACCAGATTCACCTTTTGTTTCAGTCATTAATTGATCTTCTGAATGTTTATAAATCGTCGCTGAAGAAGACTGGATAAATACTTTTGGCGGAAATTTTAAGGTTTGAACAACTTCACATAACAAGGCAGTACTCTGTAACCTACTTTCGTAAATTTCTGCTTTGTTTTCTTTGGTGTATCTACAATTTACTGATTTACCAGTTAGGTTAATTAATACATCTGTATTTTCCAAAAACTGAGCCCAATATCCTGTATTCTTTCCATTCCATTGTATATAATTAATGTTGTTTTGGTTTAACTTTTGATTTCTTGTTAAAACATAAACTTCATTTTCTTTTTCTTTACTAAAATAATTGGTAAGCAATTCTCCCAAATATCCAGTTCCTCCGGCGATGACTATTTTCATATTATATATTTAAAATTATTAGTAGCGCAATCAATCTATAAATTATCCATGTGTAGCTTAAATAACTAGGCAATTCTAATAATGCAACTCTTCTTTTGTGTTCAAAAAACATGAATCCTATAATACCTAAAAATGAAATTAAAATGATGGTTTGTGGCAACGGAATAATCATATTTAACAGCATCGTTTGTAGTAAACCAATACAGCCTAATAATGAAACTGTCATTAAATTTCCAATATAATTTAGATTCGCTTTTAAATTTTTCTTCAATAAAAAAAAGAGTTGAAATACAATTTGACCAAATGCTATTATGAATGCACTTTGTAAATTAGTTAAAGGAAAATTGTTTACTAAACCTGAAAATTGAAAGAATGCACATCCAATAACGAACACTGAAAACAAAATATAAACCAGCCTGAATTTTATATTAAAATCTGGAACACATTCTAAACTTATTTCTTCTTTTTTTTCTGAAGGAATAATTACTTTTCTATTATAAGAGATAAAAGAATAGAACTTTTTCAGAAAATAATTTACTGGTTTTGTATTTCCTATTTTTTCAATAATAGGAAAAGAATTTCCAATTACTTTTAATAAGCTATCAATTCCATAAAACACTTTTTTAGTGTTTCTATCTACCAATGCTATTTCATTCGCAGCTCTTTTAACATCTATATAACTACGTTCATTAGTTGTAATATCTCCATATGATTTTCTTCCTTTTTTATCTAACATTTTAGTATTGATAAAAGCACTTGTATATAAATTACAAAGCGGACAATCTTTATCATATAATAAGGTGTGGTTGTTTAATGTTGTCATAACTTTATGTTTTCAGAAATTATTGAAAGTTTCCATCGAATTTTTTTTATTCCGATTCCATTCTTAAGTTATCTCTTTTACTTGCTTTTCTTCCCTTTAAAAAGAAAATGATAAAAACGACTAATACAACACCTAAATAAATAGAAAAACCACCAACTTTTGTACTTAAAACTTCTACTAAGTTTGTATAATTTGATATGCTATAAATTTTAATGATTTTTAAAGCAAAACCTATATTTATAAGGTAAAAACCTATTTTAAATAATTTATTAGTTGCCATGGCTATATCTTCTTTTTGATTGAAAATATCTAACATGAAAATTTTACTGTTTTTAAATAAATGTTGTGACACAAATGTGGTTAAACCTAAACTTATTGGTAAATAAATGGCGTATGCTATTAAGATTAATGTGTTCATAATTATTGATTTTTAAAGTGTTTGTGTGATATATAAATTGTTGATAAATTAATACTATGTAATACTGCTATAATGGTTATTATATAACTTAAGCGACTTGTAATTTCTTCTATAAATAATTGATAATTTGTAATGTTTTTTAAGGAATTTAACGTCCAAATAACCAAACCTAAATTTAAAAAATAATAGGCTATTCTTAATATATTATTAATTCCGTTTGCAAAGTTTTCATCTTCTGGAAAATAATGTCTGATGTATACTTTTCCGTTTTTATAACAAGTATTTCCAACATAAATAATCATGATACTTGCTATTGTTATGTATATTATGTAGGTGATTATATTCATTCTTCTTGTTTTATGTCTTCCAATAAAAGTGAAAAATAAAGCGCTATTAACATTGGTATAATTCCGTATAAAACACCCCAATAATCTCTTGCTAAACCAAGTAAATCTATACTACAATACAATCCATAAGTTAGAACAGCTGCATAATAATGCAATAATTTATTTTTAACTTTTTTAGAAAAACCACTCCAAAAACACAATAAAACTAATGCTACTATTACTTGATATGCTCCTAAAACTATTTGTGAAATCAACCCCAAAAAAATTGTCATGTACAATAATATTGTGATGATCATTAAACCTTTATTTATTATTCTTAAATTATCTATATATTTCATATTTTCAGAAATTATTGAAAGTTTGTGTTCAAATTTTTTATTTTTTTAAACTATTATTGGTTATTGTTTCAGCTAAATATGTAAAATATATAAGTAATAAAACTGGTATTGATATTGCTATGTAAATTAGAATATCTTCTACCTTATTAAATAAGTCATCAAAAAAAATCGTCATTAAAAAGCCACTTACTAAGTATAATATTGTAGTAAAAATATAGATTCTAATTCTTTTTTTTATCTGCTCTTTATAGTTCTTAAAACTTAAAACCAAAGCACTTAAAAATTGACTTATTCCAATCAATATAGTAAAGAAGATTGCATAAATAAATATTTCTTCATCGTTTGAAAAACCTAATAGTATTAAAATTAAAAAAATTGATAATACTATTCTATTTATCCATTTTACAATTACATGTGTAGTATCCATATGAATTTATTTTTTAATCATTTTGGTAAAACTAGATAATAACCAATGCTCATCAGCCTTTATTGCTTTGTCTAAAATTCCATTTACAGTATTCGTTACAGAAGATAAATCGTTCATTACTTTTTTAAATGCCGCTGCTTCTTCTGTATTTTCTTGAACATCTTTTTGTAACTCTTCTAACACCTTTAACACAGGTTCTATTTCTCTTTTCTTACGTTCTTTGGTTACTTGCTTAAACAATTCCCAAATATCTTTATCCGCTACAAAAAACTCTTTGCGCTCCCCTACTACAAATTCTTTAGATACAATTCCCCAATCTATTAAAGCACGAACATTCATATTAACATTTCCTCTAGAAATTTTTAATGTTTCCATAATATCTTCTGCAGATAAAGGTTCTGTTGAAACTAATAACAATGCATGTACTTGAGCCATCGTTTTATTAATTCCCCAACTTGTTGCTAAACTTCCCCAAGTATGAATGTATTTTAATTTTGCTTCTTGTAATTCCATGGTACAAATATATATAAATTTATTAAACTTTCAGTAATTATTGAAAATTAAATAACGTCTTGTTATTTAATTAAATTCTATTACTAATTATATTGGTATTTTAAACTTAAAAGTACTACCATTAGTTAATTCTGAATCAATTTCTACTAAAGCATTAATTTTTTTGGCTCTAGTGTAAATATTTTTTAAACCTATACCTCCATTTTGGTTACCTAAATCAAACCCAATTCCATCATCATTTATACCTAAAATCAAACTATCATTATTACTAATAATTGATAGTTCCACATTTTTTGCACGTGCATGTTTTACAATATTATGTAGTATTTCTTGTATGATTCTATATAAATTAATAATAGCATCTAGATTTATTTTAGACCAATTTGTGCTTTCTCCTATTTTTATAGTATAATCGAATCCTCCTTGCTCACTTTTTGAATGAAGAAGTTTTTTTAATGTTAATGGAAAATTTGAGGTTTCGGGAATACTAGCCCCTAATTTATGTGAAACATCTCTTATTTCTTTTTCTATTTCTTGAAGTTCTTTTAATAAATCTTTGTAATTTTCTTTTTTTAATCCTTTTGGATTTAAATCAATCAATCCTAAATTAAATCTAACTCCAAATAGTTTACCTAAAACACCGTCATGTAATTCTTCAGATATTCTTTTTCTTTCCTCTTCTACTATTTTTAATTTTTGTATTTCTGATTTTAATAATGTTTTTTTTCTTCTATAAGAATAAATTAAAAAGCTAATTACTAAGATTAACAAAATACTTGTTATTAAAAATAAAGTAATTGCTTTTTGTCTTTTCAATTTTTCTTTTTCAATGATTATCAAACTTTCCTTTTCTTTTATGGCTGTCGTTTTATCTAATTCTGCTAACTCCCAAATTCTATCCCTATTATTAATAGAATCTTTTAAATTCATTGACTCTTCATAAAACTCTAAACTCTTTTTGTAATTTTTTAGATTTTTTTCTATTATAGCTATATTGTATGAAGTAATTCTTTTTTTTTCTAAATCATTAACTTTTTTAGACAAATCATAAGCTTCATAAAACAAAGGTATTGCCTCATCATCTATATATTGTTCATAGTAAATATTTGCTAAATTTATTTTATGATCTATTATTGAAAGTGTGTCTTTTATATCAGCAAAATCTAAAGCCTTATTTAAATTTTTCTTTGCTTTAAATAAATTATTAATGTGTAAATAAGAAACTCCAAGGTTATTATAAATACCTTGCATTTGAATTTTATTAAACGAGTTCTTTTGATTTAGAAGCGCTAAATAAATCTTTATTGCTTCTTGATATTGTTTTGTTTCTATATAAATATAACCAATTTCATAATTCTTTAAATTTCTAAAAAAGGATGAATCAGAAATAACCTTAAAATTAGCTAACCCTTGCTTAAAAAGCTTCTTTTTAATAGCGCTGTAACCTTGGAAGTAATTTAAAAGATCTTTTCTTTCTTCATTTTTTTCATTCAACAATGCTTTACCACTAAAAATGTAACATGAATCTATTACTTCTGATTTATAACATTCAAATGCATTACAAAAAGCATTTTCAATATCTACTTTACATATTTCTTCCGAAACACTTATTAGTTTGTCTAACTCTGTCTGCGAATAAACTTGACTTAACAAATTAAAAAATATTATTACAAATAATTTTCTCATATTCAAATATAAATTTCTTTCTTGATTAAAAAAAGATGAAACTCTCGGTAATGATTTTCAATCTGCAATTGGATAGCTTTTCGATCTATGTTAGTTATTAAAAAACACCCTATCACCTTTTTTTAAAACAAAAAAAGGCAGCCTTTAAGTAAAAGACTACCTTTTTAAAATATGCTATTAAAAACTTATTTACACGCACTCAATTCTTTACAAAATTGAATTAAGCTTTCTTTAGTATTTTTAAACTCTTTATTATTTACTTTTTCTAATAAAGTATCACATCCTTGAGCTAGTTTAGATAAATTCTTTTTAAATCCAAAAACATAACTTGTACCTAATGTTGATTTTGCTTTTTTTGCTCCTACAGGAAAAATTACAGTTTCTTTCTTATTAAATAAATACAGCCCAATTTTATCTGATTCAAACAATACTTCAACTAATTTTTCAGATGCTCCTGTCATTAATGCTTTACCACTTAAAGCACCTCCTTTCATTGAAGACTCTTTAAAGTTGATGTTTTTATAATGTGTTCCATCTAAAAAAAGGATTTCTTTACAAGTACTTGCCTTTACTTCCTTATCTCCTATTATTGCACCACTTTCATCATAGGCTGCAATTAAAATGCTATATGTAATATTATTTAAGTTAGATTTTTTAATATCTACAATTAAAGTATCGCTTTTCTTATTAATTAAATATGCTTTTGTTACTTCTCCTTTTAACGCTGGCGCTTTTTCTTCTTTTGGTTCTGGTAAAACGTTTGCCTCATTTTTAGTAACAACCTCCATATGTGAAGAGTTTGTTTTATTTATTTCAAATGACTTTAATAATGATTCAGATGAACTAATCATTCTTCTTCCATCTCCTTTATCGTAATCATTATCAATTATTTTCTGACCATATTCTTTTGCCTTTTCTGGTTGATCTAAATAATAATAAATTTTAGCAATATTAAAATAACTTGCATATCTCATTTTTCTTTGACGCTTCTTTTTCCCTTGATATCTAGGAATTACGGCTTCAAAATATTCAATTACAGGTTTAAACTCTTCTCTTAATGCTTCAACAGACTCGTTTGATTTAACTTTTGCAAATATTGCTTCGGCTTGTTTATAAACTTCCATATGTTTTGCATATTCTGGATGTTTCTTTTTTCCTAAAATCCAGAAATTATCCTGACCCGTAAAAATTATATATCCGTAAGTTCTATTTAAAGAACTTTTAATTCTTTTAATAATAGATTTCCTATGCTTTGTTCTATGATCGTTTCTAATTTTAAAACGGTTATTATTATAAAAATCATTTGCTTTTCCTCGGCTAGTAAAATCTTTACTCTCGTAATTATCTTCTTCTTTATAGGTATTGTCATAACTATCATTAGGGTTTATTGAGTTTTCAATAGAAACACTTCCTGTTGATGTGTATGGCACATGCACTTTGTAAGTATAACTTGTAGAAACAACATTCCCTTCTTTATCTTTCTTCTCATGTTTTGTTGATTTTACCTCAACTTCTCCTATTTCCGTTCCGTTAAATGTATACTTTACATCTACATTTCCGTTTGCATTGATTCTGGTAAATCCATGAATCGTTAAATTAATATTAGACGAAAAAGTTCTTTTCTCTTTCTCTAAAATAGGATGCGTTGGCAATCTAACATAAGATGTTTTAAAATACTCTCTATCTAAATTCACACTTTGAGAAAATGCTGAAATAGATAAAAACAAAGTGATGATTAAAATTAATTTGTTTTTCATGTGTAGGTTTTTAATTATTTTTTTAGGACACGTAATATAAGTATTAAACAACTAGTTCTATCTCTTGTTTCAGTAATGATTTTAACATTTTATTAACAAGCAATAGAAAATATTTTTTTTTGAAAAATCTTGTAATACTTTTAAGTTTAGATATACTAACCAAGAAAACAAAACTTTGAGCAACGATTTTTATACAACAGCAATTTTACCACATGCAGGTATTATTATAAAGATCTGTAGGGCATATACAGATTCTCAAGAAGACTTTGAAGACTTTTATCAGGAAGCTTGTTTGCAAATCTGGAAAAGCAGAACTGCTTTTCAGGATAAATCCAAATGGTCTACTTGGTTGTATAGAGTTACCTTAAATGTTTGTTTAACTTTAGCTAAAAAGAATACAAAAAGAGGTTATGCTACCGAAATAACTAATGAAGCTTCTGAGGATAATAAGGCGTTTGAAAATGAAAATTTAAATTTATTATACAAAGCCATAAAAAAATTATCAGAAGTAGATAGAGCTATTATTTTATTGCATCTGGATGAAAACCCTCACAAAGAAATTGCTGTAATTATTGGAACTAGCGCTAACAATATTGCAGTACGTATTAACAGAATTAAAAAACAATTAAAAATATTATTAGATGGAAAAATCAATTGAAAAAATATGGAATGAGTCCTTTATTAATGAGCAATCATTAGTGGCTCCAAAAATAAATGATTTGTATAATCAAAAATCAAAGTCAATTATTAGTAGAATAAAAAGAACCTATGAAATTGATAATAAAGGTTTAATTCCAATAGCTGTTTTGGTGTTAATTACATCAATAATTTTCTCGCAATACATTATTGGAGTTTATGGAGCTTCTTTAATTATAGGTTTGTACTTTTTTAACAGAAACTTATTAAATAGATTTAATACTATCGATATAAAATCTGATAATTTAACCTATTTAAAGAACTATAGAAAGATAATAGACTATGTATCTAAAGCAACTAAAAACCTCTTTATGTACATCATTCCATTAGTAGTCCTTTCTATTTTTATTTTAGGGTACTTTATAAAGGATACTAGTTTTTTAGCTAGGTTTATTTCAAAAGATACTACGCTTATTGAAATTTTAGGTATTGGAGTTACAGTAGTTTTTATCATTTTTGCTATTGCTATGACCGTTTTCAAAATATCAACAAAAATTTTATACGGAACTCTTATCTCTAAACTTGATGATATTATAAAAGAGATTGAAGAATTAAAACAGTAATACTTTTTACAAAGGAGTTGGTAAAACACAACTCCTTTATTTTTTTCGTGTTCTTTTTTTTAATTTAAAAATCCGATCGTTGTAATATCCTGTTAACTCTTTTACAAAAGTCATTGGCTCTTCGTAAGTAGTTAACACCTTGTAAGTGTATTTTGCTAACAACTCTTCCAACTCTTTTTTTAAACGTTTTATTTCTTGCTTTAAATAAGCCGTTTTATCAATCTTTTTGTTTTCAATAAAAGTTGCAGCTATAGCAATTTTAGTATTGCCACTAAAAACATGTGCATGATATGCTATTAACTCTTCCAAGCTTCCGCTTTTATATATATCAATCAATTTTGTTGTAATTTCTGTAGCAGTTTTTTGTTCTTCTGCTTTCATTGAAAACTTATCTGGATGTACAAATAGCATCGCTTCTTTATACAAACGTTTTTTTTCTTTTTGTTGATGAATTTCCGATTCGCTATTTTTTTTATTGATGACTTTTAAACCTTTTTTAGCCACAACATAATTTTTCCCTCTTCGTTTTTGTGCTAAACGCTTTTCTTTTTTTGCTTTTTTTTGAGCCTTGTATAAAACAGTAAGTTCTTGTTCTTCTATTAATAAATCCGCTATTTCATTTCTTAATGATTGCTCAAATGGAAATAGTTTTTGCTCAACTTTATTTATTTGATTCGTTAACTCGTTAATTTCACCTTCTAACTCAACTACTTCTTTGGGCTTATTATTAACTGGTAAGTTTTGTGATTCCATAGTATGTTTCTGAGGTTCTGAGGTTCCATTCGACTAGCTCATGGAACTAAAAACCAACAACGCTTAAACTTCATTTAAAGAACAATCACCTTTTAAACTAGCATCTTAAAAGCCTATTATTTTACAATGTTTTCTTCTGTAAAATTGTTAATCCAATTCTGATTAGTTCATATGGAATTTTCTCTCCTAGGAACTCAAAATAAGGTCTTAATGTAGGCTCATCTTTCAATACTTTTTTAGCATTTGCTACTAACTTTAAAGTATCTGCATCTATAAACTTATCTAAAGCAATGTCTTTTCCCTCTAAATATAACTTAGATAAATGAGAAAAAATTGTTTGTGCTTTCAAATCTCTTTTATCAGCTATTTCATCAATAGTAAAACCTTCCTGATATAATTTGTAGGTTTCTAAAGTAGTATCTTTTTTCCCTCTTTTTTTCTCGTTGATAAAAGTTCTTATTTCTGCCATAAACTCTCCTCCGTAAACATCTAACTTACGTTGTCCAACTCCACTTATAGCTAAAAACTCATCATCTGTTTGCGGACGTTGAATTTCCAATTCTTTTAATGTAGCATCACTAAAAATCAAATACGCTGCTATATCCTCCTCTTTGGAAATAGAATAACGCAACTTTCGCAAACGTTCAAATAAAGTATCCTTAGCAGTTGGCGTTCTTTTAGCTTTCGCCTTTCTTTCTTTAGCTGCAGCTTTTGTTTCTTTCTTAAATTCTACAGGTGTTGTTAATTGAACTTTTCCTCCATCAAACAAAACTTTTTTAGAAAAATCTGTTAAATGTAAAACATTATTTAAATGAAATGCTATTTGACAATATCCTTGATTTGTTAATTGAACCAAATAATGTTGCCAATCTTTCCATGAAATATCGTTTCCTACTCCGTAGGTTTTTAAATTCTGATAACCTTTATCATAAATAGCTGCATTCTTTGCGCCACGAACAAAATCAATAACTGTTCCCATGGCTTCTTTTTGTTGCAATCTATAAATAGCAGATAAAGCTTTTTGAGCGATCACTGTTCCATCAAAAAAGGTTGGTGGATTTTCACACACATCACAATTACCACAATTCTCACCAATTAATTCTCCAAAATAACTCAACAAAATTTTTCTACGACAAACTGTTGCTTCTGCAAACTGTTTCATTCTCTCTAACTTTGCTTCTTGTACTTCTTGATTTCCTGTATTAGAAATAAACTGACGTAATTGAATTACATCTGCATAACTATGAAACAACAACGCCTGTGAAGGTAATCCATCACGACCAGCACGACCGATTTCTTGATAATATCCTTCAATGTTTTTAGGCATATTATAATGAATCACCCAACGAACATTCGATTTATCAATCCCCATTCCAAAGGCTATTGTTGCACAAATAATTTGAGTTTCATCTTTAATAAAATCTTCTTGAGTCTTTGCTCGTTCATCAAAAGACAAACCTGCATGATATGATTTTGCATCAATACCATTTTGTTTTAACTTACTTGCCAACTGCTCCGTGGCCTTTCTACTTAAACAATATACTATACCAGATTCGTTTGGTTTTCTTTGAATGAATTTTATAATTTGTTGCACTCTATCATTTGCAGGACGAACTTCTAAACTTATATTTTCTCTATTAAAAGAACTCACATATCGTGTTGCATGGGAAATTGCTAATTGTTGCATTATATCTTCCTGAGTTGCTTTATCAGCAGTTGCAGTTAATGCTACAATTGGAACTTCTGGTAATGATTTTTTTAAGAAAGATAATTGTTTATACGATGGACGAAAATCATGTCCCCAAGCAGAAATACAATGTGCTTCATCAATAGCGACACAACTAATATAATTCTGATTTAAAACATTTTGCAATAATGGCAAACTCTCCGGAGCAACATATAGTAACTTAATTGTTTTATTAGCAATAGCATCAAAAACTTGCTGTTGTTCTTCTGATGACTGGCTACTATTATAATATGTAGCTGAAATTCCGTTTGCTTTTAAACTATCTACTTGATCTTTCATTAGAGCAATTAACGGAGAAATAACTAATGTAATTCCTTCAAAAAACAATGCTGGTAACTGAAAACAAATAGATTTACCACCTCCAGTTGGCATAATAACCAAAGTATCTTTTTTAGCTAAAATATTCTCGATAATCGTTTGTTGCTCTAATCGAAAACTATCGTAACCAAAGTTAATTTTTAGTTTCTCTAATAAGTGTTGTTCAGTAATTTCAGTCATAGCGCAAAGGTAAAATAAAGTAGTGAAATGTCTTTATTAAAAACATACAGAAAAAGAAAATTCACAAAAAGCTTTGTTAAAAACTGTTGCTTCTTTTAATTTAAACTCTGACATTTTTTATTTAATTGAAAACTTTAGATGAAATAATAAATTGATCAATTGTCTTAAAAACTTAAACTAGCTTTTTTTAATTTTAACTTTTATAAAAGAGTTTCACTATAAATTATAGTGTACTTTTATACTACAAAAACACTTCACTTCATTTTTAATAAATTATAAATATGGAAAATTTAATTACTTACAGTTTAACAGTATTCATGGGATTCTTTGCTATTATGAATCCAATAGCTAATACACCTATTTTCTTAGGTCTTGTTGAAGGTGAAGATAAAAAAAGTAAAAAAAAGATTGCAAAAACTGCATCAATTACTGCATTCATTATAGTTGTAGCATTTATTATTGCTGGAAAATATATTTTTAAATTATTTGGAATTACCATCCCTTCATTTAAAATAACAGGAGGAATATTAATATTTTATGTTGGGTTTGAAATGTTAATGTCAAAAAAATCTAAAGTACACAATAATGCTAATAACTCAGACGATAAAAGTAACCTTGCAATCTCTCCTTTAGCTATTCCTATTTTAGCAGGACCTGGAACCATTGTAACAGCTATGAATTTTGTTACTCACACCACTTATATTCATACTGGAATTGTTATAGCTGTTTTTGCTTTAATGATATTTCTAACTTATTTAGCTTTTATTTTAAGTGATTTAATTGTGAAAAAAATTGGAGATAATTTAATAGCTGTAATTGGAAAATTAATGGGATTGATTCTTGCTATTATTGGTACTGGAATGTTAACTGAAGGAATTAAATTAACATTTCAATAAAAACAAATATAATTTAAGATCGTTTTAGTTTTATATTACTTCAACAATTCATCTATTTGATTTCTAAAACTATTACTATTCCAATCAGCTGCTCCAGTTTTATCTATTCTAATATTTCCTTTTTTATCAATTATAAAAGTTCTTGGAATAGAACTTACGTTTGGTAAATCTTTTAGAGTTGTGTTTTTATGCTGATATACAGGAAAATCATATTCGTTTTGCTTAAAAAACGAATTAATTTCTGACCATTTTTCATTTGATAAAGAAATAAAAACCACTTTATCCTTATAATCATTATAAAATGATTGAATGTAAGACAATTCAGCAACACATGGCGGACACCAAGTTGCCCAAAAATTAAGAAAAATTACTTTTCCTTTAAATTCTGAAAAGTTAACATCTGCTGCATTTAGCCCTTTTAAGTCCCAATTATAATTTGAAATGAACTTGTTTTCTTCTACTTTTTCTAAAGATGGTGAAAATGACATTTGACGAAGCACCCAAATACGTGAAGGCGGATATAAAACAACAGCCATAGCTATAGTAAAAAATATATTAGATGTCGTGAAAAAATTACTTGCTATTTTTTTTATAAAATCTCTCATGTAATTTTTTGTCTAAAATAATAAATGAAACTTACATTTTTTGTTTTGTTTTTATAAAGCTTTTTAATTAATCATTAAATAATTTTTGAAATCTCCAATCAACAACTTTCTTAATCCTCATAATTCTTTTAGCTAATTCTTGATTATATGAACATCTAGATTCTTCAAAACCTATCCAGTCTGACTAATATCTTTTAGCCATTTCAAAAATTTGTTTATCTAAGCTATAAGAATGCATTCAACATCATTTTTAGAACCTACAACTAATTTCATTCTATGATTAATTACATATTTAAAAACATCTAACAAATAACGATTTTTAAGTTCCCATAACCCTTCATCTTCCCTGATAAATGCTTCAGACATTCCTTCGTATTCCATCTTTGGGTTTTTAATATTCGATTTTCTTGGTAACTCTTCTTTACTAGTTAAGAATATTATTCTAATAAGTCTTTTTAGAATAAAATTTTTCATCATTTAATTTAAATACATTCAAATCATGTTTTTAATGCTTTTTTGAGCTTCACTTTGTTTCTATTATTGTTACTTTTTTTGAAACTCCGTTTTCATTAAAAATAACTTCTAAAAAAATTAATTTTTCAGGATCTATATCTAACTTATAAACCTCTTGAACTTGGTAATACTTAATATTAATAGTATCTATTTTATTTAAACCTGAAGAAAAACCTAGCATATCTTCTATAGCTGATTCGCTCTTATTTAGTAGAAGTTCTTTACCTAATAAATCATCTACCATTCTTTTCCTAGTATCAGCTAGTAAAGATTCCCCTCCGCTATGTTTCCATAATTCACTATTAAATTCCATTTTTTTTGTTGATGTTGTATTACATGACATCAAACTAAAACATAAAAGAACAATAATATTTAATATTGTAAAATCACTTATGCGAACCATCACAAAAAGGTGGGTTTTTCGTTAACTTACAAGAACATAAATTTCTTGTCTCAGTTTTTTCTGCTTTAAAAACAAATGACCTCATGGAGGTTCCTTTGTGCTTTCCATCGCATAAAGGTTGTTCTGTTGCTAATCCACAAGTACACCATGCATAATTTTTTCCTTCTTCTAATGCTACAGGTATTGATGCATTTCCTGCTCTTTTTGGTAATTCCATGTATATCTTTTTTGATAAAGAAAGATACTTTTTTTAAATATAATAAACACAAAAAACAACTTTCTTAATCTTAATTTGATGTCAGTCTTAATAAACAGGAATCCTTTAAGTTAAACACAAATTTTATCCCAAAAAACAATGAATAATTAATCATTTAAGCAAAACAAATAATGTTTATTCAAAGCACTGTTTTTTTAGTCTTTTTTTAACGCTTTAAAACAATTACAGGTTCTTATTTATAAATACCTTCGTTAAATATTTAACATACTTTTTAAGATTCGTAAGTTTTTCACTTTAATTAGACAAAGTGATAAAATTATACTTTTACAAATACCAATATTAACTTTTACTACATGAGAAAAATTATTTTATCAATATTAGGAGTACTTTTTATAATTGCTGCATATTTTATTGCCACATATTTTATTGCTAATAAAAAAGAGAAGAAAAAACCTGTAACAAAAAAAGTAACTCAATCGGTATATGTTACACCTGTAGAAAACCAAAACATTCCGGTTATTATAACTTCTACTGGAGTTTTAACTGCTAAAAAGAGAGTTGAACTATATGCTGAAGTACAAGGTATTTTCAATTTTAGTTCTAAACCATTTAAAACAGGACAAAACTTTAGAAAAGGAGAAGTGTTAGTAGGTATTAACTCATCTGAATATTATGCTTCGGTACAAGCTGCTAAAAGTGAGTTTTACAAATTAATCACCTCTATTATGCCAGACTTACGTTTGGATTATCCTAATATTTATGAAAAATGGCAGCATTACCTATCAAACTTTGATATGAATAAAACAACACCTAAACTACCAGAAGTTATTGCAGAAAATGAAAAATATTTTATCACTGGAAAAGGTGTCTTCTCGTCTTATTATAATGTAAAGAATTTAGAACAACGCTTATCTAAATACAAATTAAGAGCTCCTTTTTCTGGTACATTAACCAACGCTTCAGTTACTCAAGGTACACTTATAAGATCTGGACAAAAACTTGGTGAGTTTATTCAAACAGGTATTTATGAAATGGAAGTTTCTGTAAATGTTGCCTATGCCAACTTGTTACAAACTGGCGGACAAGTTTTACTTTCTTCATTAGATGATAACAATCAATATAATGGTAAAATTACGCGAGTTAACGAAAGTATAGATCCTACAACACAAACCATTTTAGCCGTCGTTGAAATTAAAAACACAGATTTAAAAGAAGGAATGTATTTGGAAGCAAAATTGACTGCTAAAGAAGCTAAAAATGCAATTAGTATTGCACGTAATCTTTTACAAGCAAACAATAAAGTGTATGTAGTTAAAGATAGTATTTTAGATTTAGTACCTGTTACACCTATTCATTTTTCTGAAAAAAACATTATACTTCAAGGACTTAAAGAAGGAGATTTGTTATTAACAAAAAATGTTCCTGAAGCCTATGCCGGTATGATTGTAAAGATCGCTAAAGATTCTAATAGCAATAATTAATATTACGAATAAACACATTAAATAATGAAAAAAATTATCTCGTATTTTATTAAATATGACGTTGCTGTAAATGTAATTGTGCTTGCCTTTGCCATCTTTGGTATTATTGGTGCACGTTCTATAAAATCTTCTTTCTTTCCGTTAGTAGACGCAAAAAACATTCAAGTTATCATTACCTACCCAGGTGCTTCTCCTCAAGAAGTAGAAGAAGGTGTGATACTTAAAATTGAAGAAAACCTAAAAGGTTTGGAAGGTGTTGATAGAGTTACCTCAACCTCTAAAGAAAATAGCGGAACTATTAATGTTGAAATTATTACTGGCGAAGATATTGACTTTATGCTTTTAGATGTTAAAAATGCTATTGATCGTGTATCTTCTTTTCCTGTTGGTATGGAACCTTTGGTGGTTTATATTCTAGAAGAAGTTAGAGAAACGATTAGTTTTTCTATAAGTGGTAGTAATGTTCCATTAAGAACTTTAAAACAAATTGGACAAAGAGTTGAGAATGATCTGCGTGCGTTAGATGGAATTTCTCAAATAAGTATTTCTGGTTATCCTGATGAAGAAATTGAAATTGCTGTTGATGAAAATAAACTGCGTGCTTTTAATTTAAGCTTTACTGATGTTTCTCAGGCTGTTTCTAATGCCAATATTTTGGTAACTGGAGGAACTATTAAAACCAATGCTGAAGAATATTTAATACGTGCAAACAATCGTTCTTATTATGGTAACGAATTAGCAAACTTAGTTGTTAGTGCAAATAATAACGGAAGTATCGTGCGTTTAAGTGATGTAGCTTCTATAAAAGATCAGTTTTCAGAAACACCTAATGCTTTTTACTTCAACGGAAATCTTTCTGTAAATGTATCTGTAACAAGTACCAATAGCGAAGATTTACTTACATCCGCAGAAACTATTAAAGAATACATTACCGAATTTAATAAAATCAATAATAATGTACAGTTAGATGTAGTTAGAGATTTATCTATCACTTTAAATCAAAGAACAGCTTTACTTACAGAGAATGCCATTATTGGTATGTTGTTGGTGTTACTTTTCTTATCTATTTTTTTAAATACAAGATTGGCTTTTTGGGTAGCATTTGGTTTGCCTGTAGCCTTTTTAGGAATGTTTATTTTTGCAGCTCAGTTTGATGTAACTATAAACGTACTTTCATTATTCGGAATGATTATCGTTATTGGTATTTTGGTTGATGACGGTATTGTAATTGCTGAAAATATATATCAACATTTCGAAATGGGAAAATCTCCTATTCGAGCTGCTATAGATGGAACAATGGAAGTTATTCCTCCTATTATTTCTGCTGTTCTTACTACTATTTTGGCTTTTTCTACATTTCTATTTTTAGACGGAAGAATTGGTGAGTTTTTTGGGGAAGTTTCTACTATTGTAATATTAACGCTTGTTGTTTCTTTAGTGGAAGCATTAATTATACTTCCTGCACATTTAGCACATTCAAAAGCATTAAGAACTAAAAAAGAAATTGAAGCTACCAAATCTACTGGTTTATTTGCTAAAATGCGAAATATTAATAAATGGGGAGATAAAATAATGCAGTGGTTGAACGATAAAGTATACAGTCCTTTATTACGTTTTACATTAAAATTTAAGGTTTTAGTTTTTGCTATTTTCACCGCATTATTTATTATTACTATTGGAGCTGTTAAAGGTGGTATTATTGGTACTACATTATTCCCTTCAATTGCAAGTGATAGAATTTCTGTAAGCTTAAGTATGCCAAATGGAACAAATGAAAAAATTACAGATTCTATTATAACAATTATAGAAAGTAAAGCAAATATTCTAAATAAAGAATTAACAAAAGAGTATTTAGTAGGTGAAGAGTATGAAGGTAAAGTTATTTTTGAAAACGTTTTAAAGCGATTAAGTTCATCTTCTGAAGCTTCTTTAAATATTAACCTATTACCTGGAGAGGAAAGACCAGATGCTGTAAACGCTAGTTTAGTAGCAAATAAACTTAGAGAACTTGTAGGTCCAGTATACGGAACTGAAAGTTTAATTTTTGGTTCTGGAGGAAACTTTGGCGGAAGTCCAGTTGCAGTTTCTTTATTAAGTAATACTATTGGCGATTTAAAAGGTGCTAAAGTTGCTTTAAAAGAATGGCTTAATAATAATCCTTTATTAAAAGATGTTTCTGATAATGACCCTGCTGGTATTAAAGAAATCAGACTAAAATTAAAAGAGAACGCATATTTAATTGGTTTAGATTTAAGAACGATAATGACACAAGTTCGTGCTGGTTTTTTCGGAACTGAAGCACAACGTTTTCAACGCGGACAAGATGAAATTCGTGTTTGGGTTCGTTACGATCGTAATGAACGCTCTTCTATAGATAACTTAGATCAAATGCGAATTCTTACTCCTGATGGAAATAGAGTTCCTTTAGAAGAAATTGCAACCTATACGATTGAAAGAGGTGATGTTGCTATCAATCATTTAAAAGGAATTAGAGAAATTCAAGTTTCAGCAGATTTAAAAGATCCTAGCCAAAGTGCTACTGATATTTTGGATGCCATAAGAAATGAAGTAATGCCAGAAATTCAGGCAAAATTCCCATCAGTTACTGCTTCTTTTGAAGGACAAAATAGAGAAGCTTCTAAAATAAGCAATTCTGCTGGTTTAGTTTTTCCAATTATTTTAGCACTTATTTACATGACAATTGCTTTTACTTTTAGGAGTTATAGTCAACCTTTATTATTAATGCTTTTAATTCCTTTTAGTTTTACTGCTGTTGCTTGGGGACATTTAATTCACGGGTTTCCTGTTAATATTTTATCTGCCTTAGGAATTATTGCCCTTATAGGAATAATGGTAAATGATGGATTGGTACTTATTGGTAAGTTTAACAGTAATATTCAAAAAGGATTACAATTTGATGAAGCTCTTTACGAAGCTGGTCGCTCAAGATTTAGAGCTATCTTTTTAACTTCTTTAACTACCATAGCTGGTTTGGCTCCTTTAATTTTTGAAAAAAGCCGACAAGCACAATTTTTAAAACCAATGGCTATTTCTATTGCATATGGTATTGGCTATGCTACTGTTTTAACCCTGTTAGTACTACCTTTATTCTTAGCCTTTAGCAACAAATTTAAAGTACTTGTAAAGTGGTTAATTACTGGAAATGATGTAACCAAAGAAGAAGTTGAACGTGCTTTTAAAGAGGTTAAAAACGAAACAAATAACGAAGAAGAACTATTGAACCTAGAGAGTAGTATTTCTTTAACAAAACTTAAAAATGATACAAATGAGAAGTAACAGTATCCTTTTAATTTTTATCCTGACTTTTACAATTAGTTACGGACAAGAACTTAGTAAACAAGAAGCTGTAAGTTATACACTTGAACATAATTATGGTATAACAATTGCCAAAAACAATGTAGCTACAGCTAAAAACAACACCAATATTCTTAACTCTGGTTATTTACCAAGTTTAACTGGATCAGCTGGAGCTACTTTACAAAATCAGTCATCTACAACTTCTTTTAACGGAGCTATTGACGCTACAACTGGTGAACCAAGAGAAGATAATGTTATTGATGGAGCAGAAACAAAACTATACAATGCTGGTTTAGATTTAAATTATGTAATTTTTGATGGTTTTGAAAGGCAATACAATTATAAAAAGCTTAAAGAAACCTATAATGTAACTGAGCTTGAAGCTCGTGAAACTATTGAAAATACAATTATTCAACTTTTTAGTGTGTATTATCAAATAGCACAGTTAATCGAAAACGAAAATATTCTTCAAGAAAATTTAAAAATTTCTCAAGAAAGAGTTACGAGAGCTGAGTATAGTTTTGAGTATGGACAAAATAACAAGCTAGATATTTTAAATGCGAATGTAGATGTGGTTAATGATAGTATTAATTTAATAAATACAACACAACTGTTAACAACTACCAAACGTGATTTAAGTTTAATCATGAACAAAAAACTACCGCAAGGTTTTACGGTAGACACTTTAGTTCAATTTACAAGTCCGTTAACAATCCAAAATTTTATTGCTAAAGCTGAGAAAAACAATGTAACGCTTTTACAAAATGAGCTTAATTTAAAAATAAGTGATTATGATGTGAAAATATCTAAATCGGGTTATTTACCCTCATTAGGACTTTTTGGATCTTATGGATGGAATCAAAATTTAAATCCACAAGGAGTATTTTTCCCTGCAAATACTTCAACGAATAACACCTATCAAGCTGGATTAAGTTTAAGCTGGAATATTTTTGATGGAGGAAGTACCATTACAAAAGTAAAAAATGCTAAAATAGCATATGAAAACCAAGAGCTTTTAAAGAATAATGTTATTGCAGAAGTTAAAACTAATTTAGCAAATGCTAAAACAAATTACGAGGTAAAACTTGAAATTTTTAAAATGCAACAGAAAAACGTTATCACGAATTTAGATAATTTTGAACGCTCTAAAGAACGTTATAAACTTGGTCAAATTACAGCTATTGAGTTTCGCCAAGCACAGCTTAATTTAACCAGTGCAAAAACAAATAAAAGCATTGCTAAATACGATGCAAAACTAGCAGAACTTCAGCTTTTACAATTAACTGGTCAATTACTAAACAGTAATTTTTAAACAAAATAAAAAAGTATTATATCGCTGGTTAACTACACCTTAACCTGTAGAATTATAAAACTTAAAAAAATATAATTAGATGAAAACTTTAAAAGAACAAACGGAAGCTAAAATTGCAGCTGGGAGAAAAGCTAAACCTGAATTTATGGAAGGCGTAGATGATATTATTGCTAAAGCAAAAGCTTTTCAACAAGGAGATAATGCCATTAAAGTTGGGCAAAAAGCTCCAAGTTTTCAACTCCCAAGTCCTGAAGAAAAACTTATCTCATTAGATTTATTGTTAAAAGAAGGTCCTGTTGTTATCTCTTTCTATCGTGGTAATTGGTGTCCTTATTGCAACTTACAACTTAAAGCGCTACAAGCTAAATTAAAAGATATTCATGCACTTGGAGCTACATTAGTCGCTATTAGTCCACAAGTACCTGACGGTTCAATGACTGAAGATGAAATAAGTAAAATGGAATTTATTGTATTGTCCGATCAAGATGCTAAAATTGCTTCAGAATATGGTGTTGCTTGGGAAGTTCCGGAGTTTTTAATGGAACATATGCGTATAGATCGTAATCTTGATTTAGAAAAAATAAACAACGGAAATAGTAACATATTACCCATTCCTGCTACTTTTGTATTAAATAGCGATGGTATAATCAAATGGAGTTATGTTGACGTTGATTATAGAACTCGTTCTGAGCCAAATGATATTATTAATGCTTTAAAAGAACTGACTTAATAGGTTTTAAATAATATTCTTAAAAACTTAGACGATATAATTATACTTGTCTACTCTTATCAAAATATTTATAACATCTATTCCATATCAACCTTAACAAAGCTTTATTTTAAATAGATTTGTAATCTTAATTAAAATAAAGAGACTAAAACAAAAGAGTAAATTCATTTTTTACTCTTTTTAAGAGATATAATTATGAAAGAAAAAATAAAAATAGATATTGTTTCTGATGTCGTTTGTCCGTGGTGTACTATTGGCTACAAACATTTAGAAAAAGCAATTGCAGAACTTGGAATTGAAGATCAAGTAGAAATTGAATGGCAACCTTTTGAATTGAATCCGTATATGCCAGAAGATGGTCAAGATTTAGAAGAACATATTGCAGAAAAATATGGAGCAACTTCTCAACAACAAGAAGCTTCAAAACAAAACATGATAGCTGTAGGTGCTAAAGTTGATTTTACTTTTGATTATTTTGAAGGAATGCGTATGGTAAATACTTTTGATGCACATGTGCTTTTAGAATATGCCAGAAAATTCGACAAACAAACAGCTTTAAAAATGCGTTTAACTACTGCTTTTTTTAGTGAACGGAAAGATGTTTCTCAACTTGATATTTTAGAGAAAGCTTTATTAGATGTTGGTTTAAATGCTGAAGAAGCTTTAACTGAATTAACCGATGAAAAAGCACGTGAAGCAGTAAAAACTAAAAAAGAATACTGGCAAAAAATGGGCGTAACTTCTGTTCCAACAATTGTATTTAATAAAACAGATGGCGTAACTGGCGCACAACCCATTGAGGTTTTCAAAAATATATTAAACGAATACATCTAATTCCTATAAAAGTCTCACAAATAAAAAACGTGAGACTTTTCTTTTTTTAATAGCCTTTCTAATAAATTTCTTCAGAACAAATAAAAACTCTTAGCTTAATTTGCTATTGAATCTTTAATTTATATTTTTTTTGTTTATCTACAAAACCGAAAAGACACTGACAAACAGCTCTAAAGCACCTCCTCTTTTCTATTTAAAATTTACTTTTAAATAAGATTACTCTTATTCATAAATACTACACTTTAAAGCTTAATTTTTTAGCACTTATGACTTTTTTTCTGATCTCAGTTTAATAATTCATCAATTTTGAGTAACAGATAAAACTTGTTTTAAATTTCACTTTATTAAAACTAGTCTTTAAATGAATGTCTTTTAAACAACTTTTCTCTAATACAAAATGTCGTTTATGAGCAATCAAAAAAAGAGTCACTAAAACCTAACTTATAAAACTTTAACAAAATGGAAAACCTAATTTCAATTATTACACCTGTAATAGATCAAATGGCTGAATGTCATGTTAAGACACAGTTATTAAACTACTTTCCTTTGCAAAAAGATGATTTTTTAACTATTGAAAACTCTTTTAAAAGTTTAACAGCTAAAAAACAATCTAAAGAAACCTTAAATCTTTTTTTTAAGAGCTGGAGCCAAACAAACAATAGCGCAATGACTGTTGCTGGTTTAAGCAATCGTATGACCATGTTAGTTCATAAAAATAAACCTGTAAAAAGTGAACACGATTTATTTAAAGCTGTGGCTAGCTTAAATAGAATTGTTGATGAAGATTTAGCCGTAGTTGGTCGTATTTTACATTCAGACATGTTTTACACAATGGCTACTTCTATTGCTGGTGATGATTCTTGGCTTTCTAAACAATATTTAAGTAAAGAAGCAAAAGATTTTAAAGCTTGGAAAGATAAAAATTCTTTGCGCAATAAAGATATTATGATTGGTTTGTTAACCACACTTGTTCATGAAATATACACACATGGAGAAGTTGAATATATTATACCAAAATTTAGAGCCTGGTTAGCAGCTGACGAAAATTTTACTGAAGATGAAATTGATGTTTCTTTAGCTTGGATAACTGTACATTGCGGAGCAACAGAAAAAGATCATTTTTTCCATGCTGTAGATGCTGTTAATTCGTACGCAAAAGCTACTGGAATTGATCTTTTAGAATACAATTTAGAAGAAATAATTACCAATTACTTAAATATTAAAGCTAACGTAATGGGAAAATTAGACAAACAAATTGTAAAAGCAAACGAGTTACAATTTCAAGCATAACATATACAATGGCTGAAGTCAACAACATAATTCCTCGTAAAATATTGGACACGTATTCATTATCAGAAAATGGAATTCCATATTCAGATTTAATACCAAAACTCAAAGAAAATTTTGGTGGTATTCCGTTTGAAGGAAAAGACACTTTTATGAATATTCCTGTAACGGTAAATCCTGTTCAATTAAACGACTTTTCTCGTTTGAGTAAACTGTTAGATACTGTTTTACAAAAAATAGTATTAAACTATTTTAACGACAAAAGAATTCGTGATATTTATCAATTAGATGCTGATTTAGAAGCTATTTTACAGCAAGCAGCGAACAGTCCGTATAAAGTTGGTATGTATCGTCCTGATTTTATTTTAGATGAAAACGGACAACCAAAAATTTGTGAAATAGGTTGTAGATATCCTATTAACGGCTGGATGTTTAGCCATTATACAAGACGTATTTTTGATAACCTTGCTCCTTTTATTAATAATTGGGCAAAGTTTTCTGACCAAAACCCGCTTATTAAAACAATTTCGGCAGATTTTAACAGTAATAAAACTCTGTTTTATATTCATGATCTTGAAGGTGGTACTGAAGCGTATCAATTTTTTAATGAGTTAAAAAAACAAGGTTTTATCGTAAAAGATATTTCATCTAAAGATCTAGAAATACATCAAAATAAATTAGTTGCAAAAGGAGAACCTGCCGAACAGTTTATTATTGAAATGGATAGAGAAGAGTTAAAGAACATCAAACCAGAAATACGTCAGGCTTTAATTGACTCTAAAAAGTGTTTAAATGATCTTCGTACTTTAATTTTAGTACACGACAAACGTGTACTTTCTGTGTTATTTGACGAACACATTATGCGTGATTATGTTGATGAAGATGATTATAATTTTTTAAAACAATTTTTAATTCCGTCTTATATTTTAGATTCAGAAAAAAGGAGAAACGAACTCATCAATACAAATACAAACTGGTTGCTTAAAAAAAATAGTGGCGGAAGAGGTATTGGTATTTACGTAAAAAACGATTGTAATGCCGAAACCTGGAAAAATGCAATTACCAACGAATGGCAACAATATATGGTACAAGAATATATTACTCAAAAAACGGTTAATTTAACACATCATAAAACTACAAAATCAATAAATATTGTGGGAATGCTTTTGTGCTATAACGGACAATCTTTTGGCCCAGGTATTTTTAGAGGCTCATCAAAAAGCATTATTAATGTACATAGCGGAGGTTATATTTTGCCAACTGTAATAACAAATTAACTATGAATATTTCAATTGTACTTCCTCTTTACAACAAAGCGCCTTATATAAAAGAAACGCTACAATCTGTTTTTCATCAAACAAAATTACCTTATGAACTTATTATTGTAGATGATAAAAGTACTGATGATAGTTTACAAATAGCTCACGATTTTATTAACGAAATGAAATATAATTTCAGTGCTATTCGAATAGAAATAATTGAATTAGAAGAAAACAGAGGTGTAAGTTATGCTAGAAATGTTGGCTTTAAAAAAACATCAGGAGATGCCGTTATTTTTTTAGATGGAGATGATTTATACAAATCTGATTTATTAAAAACTTGTGATATTTTAATGACCTATCATAACATTGATTTTTTAGTCATGAGTATTCATTTGTTTCCTAGCAATACCATACTGCCAAATTTTAAAAAACTAAGCAAGCTATTAAATCCAATTGCACACAATGCATACCGAATGAAACATCCTTTAAAAGTAGTTACTTCCATGCATTTTTATATGGGACTTGGTAGTAATGTTATTGCTAAAAGAGAATGGTTAGCAGGATTTACTTTTTATGAAAAACGTAATTTTTATGAGGGAATTGACTATTGGTTTAAAGTTGTAAAAAAAGTATTTGCAAAAAAACCGAATAGCATTGGACTTTTAATGGGCAATTATATAAAAGTAAGAGAAGTTCCAGGAAGTGCGTCTCGTAAAAAGTTTACGAAATGGAATGAAATAGCAGAAGCTCCTTTATTAAATACGTGTAAAGGAAGTAACGATTTGTATGATAAATTAATGATGGGAGTTGTAGGAAAACGTTGGTTACGCTACTGTATTAAAAATTTAAAATCAGTACAACAAAAAACCATTTTTATTTATAAATACAAGCATTTATTTATAAATCAAGTGTATTATTTTTTCCTTAGAATCTTTAATTAATAATGATGAAAAATAAAAGATTACAAGAGCACTTTTCTATAGTAAAAGAGTCTTCTCTTTTCAAAAATCATTACGAAAATGTAGCTATAAATACAATACCTTCTCCTATAGAAAAAAGTACTTTACGAAATATTTTAGACGAGAACTTTAATCTACAAAAAGAAGAAAAAGGAGTGTATTTGGTCCGTTCAGGAGGTTCTACCGATAAACCTTTAATTTTTCCTGTAGATATTAAAGAAAACTTACAGCAACGAAAATTATTGGCCGAGGAATTACTTTCTTACGGAATGTTTTCTGCTAAAACAGTTGCCTTAAACGTGTTTAGTTATGAAGGAATGTATCGGTCTGCTGCTATTTTAGATGATATTTTAGAAAAATGTAACGCAACAACAATTGCCGCAAGTTCAAAAGCTTCTTTTGAGTTTATGCATACAGCTGTAATAAGTTTTAAAGTAAATTTTATTATTGGAACACCTTCTGTATTAACATTATTTGCTAATTATGTTTTAGATAATAATTTAAAAATTCAAATAGAAAATTTATTATTTGCTGGTGAATATCTATTGAAGTCTCAGGCAGAAATCATCACTAAAGCATTTCATACAAAATGTATTTATTCTTTATACGGTTCTGCAGAAACAGGAATTTGGGGTTGGTCAACCTATACAGAAAACAGTACTTCTTTTGAAGTATTGGATGATGTTATTATTGAAATTGAAAATCCTGATGAAGACGGAAACGGAAAAGTTATTGTTACGAATTTACTTCGGAAACGTTTTCCTGTTTTTAGATATTTTGTGGGTGATATTGGTCGTTTGGAATATAAAAATAACAGACAAGTTTTAACCTTAAAATCAAGAGAAGCAAAGTCTTTTTCTATAGAAGCAAACTCTTATTTTTTGGATGATTTTAATGTGCTTTTAAAAAGTGTTGAACGTTTTCAAATTCAACTTCATTTATTAGCTAATTTAAAAACTGAACTTAAATTTTTGTGTATCAAAAACACTTCAGATAAAGCAACAACTGTTCTGAAAACAATCACAAAACAATTACATCATATTTTAGATATGAATGCTACTTATTTTGATTTAAAAATTGAGTTTGTATCGGAAACCGATTTATATATAAATACCACAACTTCTAAAACACCAATAATTATTGATTTTAGAAATTAACCCAAACTATGGCATCAATTAAAGATATTACTATTGAATTGTATGTGCTTTGTTTTAATGAAGCAAAAATGATTCGTCATACGTTCAATTATTACTCCAAAATCTGTAGTAAAATCATCATTATAGATAATGAAAGTACAGATAATTCTTTAGCATTAGCTAGCACTTATAATAATATAGAATTTAGAACACTAAGTACTGGAAACGAATTTATTGAAGACAAACTACAAGAAACTAGAAATAATTGTTGGAAAGAAAGTATTGCTGATTATGTAATTGTTTGCGATATGGACGAGTTTTTATATGATGAAAATCTGCTAGAAAAATTAATTTCAGCAAAAAAACAACAAATTAGCATTCCTATAATTACTGGTTATAATATGATGAGTGATACCTTTCCTGATGATTATCATCTGCCAATTACATCACAAGTAAAGTGCGGAAAAAGATCAAATTGGTTTGATAAAAACATCATTTTTGATCCTAAGAAAGTTAAAGAGATTAATTATAGTCCAGGTTCTCATCAATGCAATCCTGTTTTTTTTGAAGATCAAATTTCAGATCCTTTAGTCGAATTAAAACTTTTACATTATAAATATTTAGGAAAAGAATATTTATATAAAAAACACGAAGGTTATGTAAATAGAATGAGCGAAATCAGCAGAAAAAAAAGACATGGATATGAATATTTAGATGGAGAGAAACATATTAACAATATGTTTGAATCGGCCAATTACTTAAATAAAATAGTAAAATAAAGTGAGTTTAATTACAGGATAAACTAATCTTTAAGAATATCTAATGTCGCTTTAAACCTATAAAAACAACTTTTAACCTAACAAAACTAAAAACTACAGAAATGGATTTCACCATAGAATTTACCTCAGGCGGAAACCACGGACATCAATTAAAAGATGCTTTGGGTGGACTTACTATTGGAAAATTATTCAACCTTAATTATGTACATACTCCGTATGAATATTTAGATTATTTTGGATTGGGATACAATTGTACTGTTGTTGAAAAAACAGATCGAAAAGCGAAATACAAAAATATTATACGCGTTGAAGGACCGCTTTGGTGTGGTATTGATGACTATGATGAATTGCAAGATTATTTTAAAAAAGCCTTGCCAGAAAGCGATGAAAACACCTTGGTAATTTTAGAAAATGCGTTAAGAATTCATCCTTTTCAAACCATTCCTTGGTATCAAAACGGAAATACCGTTCGAAATATTTTTGCAGAAATTCAAGAAGAAACTTCTAAAAATTTCAACGATTTACACAATTTAAAAATTACGTATTATAAATCGCCTATAGAAGTTGCAATGCACATTAACAGAGGAACGGATTACGACAAGGAAAAATACCCAAGTCATTTTTCTACACCTTTTGCAGTTCGTTATATGTTTGATATGGATTATTACGAAAATATTTTAATCCATATAGAAAAAGCCTACGGAATTGGAAATGTAAACTTTAGTATTTATACTGAAAATGCAAACTCAGAAGCTATTTTAGAACGTTTTGAAAATAGACAAAACACCAAGGTTTTAATTGGTTCTAATAGAGAAGAAAAAAATTACGATCAAATTCATAATATATTTAAAGCTTTTGTAACAGCTGATATTTTAATTTGCTCTAACAGTAGTTTTTCTGTAATGTGCGCCTATTATCGTAAAGGTAGAAAAACCATTTACCATCCGCATTTACAATTACGTTATTTACCAGAACCAAACTATATACGAACGGATGATTTTGGAAATATTGATATTGTTGTTTTACAACAAGAAATTACTGAAGATGTTTATAATATAGCTTCGTTTGAAACTGTGGAATAAACTATGTATAAAATCCGTTTAGCTTTTTTCTAAAATAAAATTAAGCGGATTATTTTTTAATACTATTCTAAATCTTTACCATAATAAAGACAACGCAACATCTATTGAAGCAGCTAATTCTTTTTTATTTGGACTTACTTTAGACACAACTCCAATACCATTGTGAATCGTATAGAAAAGAGCGGAAAGAGATTTTAAATTTTGATCTGTTTTTAACTGACCTTCTTCTTTTCCTTTTAGAAGATATTCATAAAACAAATTTTCAAAATCTTGCTTATTCTTTTCTAAAACTATAATCAAACTTTCATCATTAGGAATCAGTTCTGTTATTGTGTTTACAACAAAACAACCTTTGCAATCATTATCACTAACAGCCTCTTTAATCGCATTATTAAAAAGCTCCGAAAATCCTTCTTTTATATTTGGATAGTTTTGAAAAAAAGTGGTTAAACTTTCTATATTTGTTCTTCTATATAATTCAAATGATTTTTTAAACAACTGCTCCTTTCCCCCAAAAGTATCATATAAACTTGCTCTATTAATTCCTAAGCAAGTAACCATATCTTGTATAGAAGTAGCTGCGTAGCCTTTTTTCCAAAACAAATACATTGCTTTTTTTAAGACTTCATTTTCATCAAATAATTTAACTCTTGGCATATTTATAAAAAAAGTGGAAGCAAAATTGCTTCCACAAATATATAATTTTGTAATTAGTTTTTTTTCAATAAAAAACTATCCTAACAATGGATTAATATTAATTCCTCCATCTATATTATATTCACTACCAGTAATAAATGAAGCGTCATCAGAAGCTAAAAATGTTACTAATTTAGCAATATCTTCAGGTTGTCCAAATCGTTTCAACGGAATGCGATTTTCCATCGCTTCTGAAAGTCCTTTTAATTGTTCCTCGTTCATTCCTGTTTTCTCAAAAATTGGAGTATAAACTGGTCCTGGATTTACAGCGTTTATTCTAATTTTTCTTGATGCTAATTCCGTTGCTGCAGTTCTTGTATAAGAATTTAACGCTGCTTTTGAAGCTGCATAAACTGCTGTATTTGGCATTCCTGTGTAAGCATTTACAGATGATAAATTAATAATTGATGCTCCATCATTTAAAATTGGTAAAAACTTTTCTGTTGTAAACACAGCACCTTTAAAATTAATTCCTATTTGATGATCAAACATTTCTTCACTTATTTGACCAACTGGAGCTGGCTGAAAAATACCTGCGTTTACAAACAAAACATCAACCTTTCCAAAAGATTCTTTTACCTGCGCTACTAAATTTTCTATAGCCGAAATATTTTTAACATCTGCTACAATACCTTTTACTCCAAGTTCTTTTGCTGCTAATTCAACTTTTTCAGAATTTCTACCAGTTATAACAACCTGTGCTCCTTGGCTTTTAAATTCTTTTGCTGATGCATAACCGATACCGCTATTACCTCCTGTTACTACTGCTATTTTTCCGTTTAATGTACTCATTATTATTTATTTTTAATTGTTATTATATTAGAATGATCATTCCGTTATGCAAACATACAAATAACAGAACGTTTATTCCAAATAAATTTAATACTATTTTTGTTTAAAAACTTTAGAGTTTTAAAGTTACTAATAAAGACTAAAATCTGTTTGTTTTAGTATCTTTACTTGCTCTAAAGGCTTTTTTAAGAATGATTGAAATTCAAAATATAAACTTCCCTAAAGATTGTACTATTATTAATCATGATTTTTATAATTATGATCCTTTAGAATCTTTCAATAAAACAAATAGCTTAAAATACTTAAATGAAGATTTATTACAATGTTCATTTCCAAAAGATGATGTTATTATTGATCTAGGTTGGTATGGAGATATGGCATCAAACAAAGGAGAATTTAGGATTTATATTATTTTAAATGAAAACTGGGAGATTCCTTTTAACATTATTTACTCTAAATCTGTTGAAGAAACAACAATATTACTGCTTAAAATATTGGATTATTATACCAGAAAAATTACTGATGTGAATAATGAGATTTAATTGTTAGATTCTTCTGATATTTAAAATATAACTAGGCTGTTTCGTCTTTAAACATAGGTTAATAAATAATACTCTTAAAAAACATACTTTTATTTTATTGAAAAGTAGGTATGATACTTTTTAAAAATTAATCCCTAAACCCCAATTACTTATGAAGCCTGATTCACAAAACCTAGAAAAAGAGCAGCTAGAATTTTTAACTTTTCTTGATGAAATTATTGAGAATTCTACTTCATCTTAAGTATAAATAATTTTAACTTTATTTATAAGAATAACCCTCACAGTTTTAAAAAACTGTGAGGGTTATTTATTTTAATAACATTTTTTACTTAGCAAAAAAATTTAAGCTCTAAAAATGATTATATTCCACAAAGTTCAACGGGTACTAAACACATTGTACTTCTACAAATGTTTCCAAAATCAGCTGGATCTACTTCATTTATACAATATACAGTATAACCGTTTATGTTATAAGTATAAAAACCTCCTTTAACTTCTAATTGTTCTTTTTTTGATAATAATTTACCACCTTCGAATTGTTTAATTTTTTTTAACATTTTAGACATAATTTAATAGTTTACTCAAATATAACAACAAATAACATACAATTTGATAAAAAAAACACGTTTTAACAAAAAATTATATATCCAAAATAAAAACAATTATTTGAATAAGTCAAAAATTTAAAATTCAACCATTCTTGGGATTTATACTTATTCTTAAACTTATCCTTTGTTCTTTTATTCTTTTAATTCCTATTTCTGATCTATGTGTATATTCTTTAAATCTATAACATAAACATCTTTGAATTCAATTGTGGACTTTTCATCTTTTACTTGAAAGAAATAAAAGTTATCTTCTTCTTTTGCAAAAAAACTTCTTCTACATTCATTAAATCAATTGTTTTTTCTTCTTTATTTTTTTCTTTTATTATTAATATATCATCTTTTATCTCCAGTTCACCAGATCTTGTAAATAAAACACTGTCAATAAAAAACACTAGAAAATTCAGAACCAAAAAGATATTTACTACATCGTTAGCTATTGAATTATCTTGAAAAAAAATACAACCTCCATAAATAATTATTAATATCAAAGAGAAAAATCTCCATTTTTTTGATGGCTTTCCTTTTAATAAATAACCTCTATCAATTATATCTGCTTTCATTTTAAAACCTAACCTAAAACTCCTTTTACAAAATCACCAATACCATTAACTCCAGTACTGTCTATACTTTTAATAAATGCAGAACCAATAATCGCTCCGTTAGCATATTCGCAAGCTGTTGTAAATGTTTTATTATCAGAAATACCAAAACCAATAATTAATTTACTTTTTAAATTCATGGCTTTAATACGTTTAAAATAAGCTACCTGTGCATTAGAAACATCTCCTTTTGCACCAGTAATTGATGCTGATGCAACTACATAAATAAATGCATCTGTTAAACTATCAATTTTTCTAATTCTATCTTCTGAAGTATGTGGTGTTATTAAAAACACATTCGTAATTCCGTATTTTGCAAATAAGGTTTTATAATGATTCTCATATTCTACCATTGGCAAATCGGGGAAAATTACAGTATCTATTCCGCAATCTTTTACTTTCTGACAAAAAGCATCTTCACCATATTTTAATAATTGATTAAAATATCCCATTAACACTAATGGCGTTTTATTTGAATCTTTTATGGCTAGTAATTGCTCAAAAATTACATCTAAATTAACGCCATTTTTTAAGGCAACTGAACTACTATATTGAATCGTTGGTCCATCTGCCATTGGATCTGAATATGGTAAACCAACTTCTATAAAATCGATACCACTTTTTTCTAATTCTTGTATTACTTTACCAGTATCATTTAACTCAGGAAATCCACAAGTAAAATAAATAGATAATAAGTTTTTATCTTTTTGCTGAAATATATGTTGAATTGAATTCATTGTTTTTTGGTTGTTTTCGCTTCGACTGCGCTCAGCGACCGTTTTTGTATTCTTTTTAAACTTCAATCTGGTGATTGAGCGAAGTCGAAATTACTTTTTACTAAATCTTACTCGTCTAAATGCTTAATAAAAGTCTCTAAATCTTTATCCCCTCTACCCGATAAATTTAAAATCACTACTTGATCTTCCTTTAAATCTAATTTTGGTAAAACGGCCAAAGCATGAGACGATTCTAAAGCAGGAATAATCCCTTCTAAACGAGATAATTCATAACCCGCTGTTAATGCTTCTTTATCCGTAGCATTCATAAACTTTGCTCTCTTAGTTTCAAACAAAAATGCATGTAAAGGTCCAACTCCAGGATAATCTAATCCTGCTGAAATTGAATAAGGCTCCACTATTTGTCCGTATTCATCTTGCATTAAAATAGTTTTACTTCCGTGTATAACACCAACTTCTCCTAATTGAGAGGTTGCTGCACTTTCACCAGAATCTACTCCTAAACCTGCAGCTTCAACAGCTATTAATTCTACATTCTCATCTTCTAAATAATGATAAAAAGCACCAGCAGCATTACTTCCACCACCAACACAAGCGATAATCGTATCTGGTTCTTCTTTTCCTGTTTTTTCTTTTAATTGCCATCTCATTTCTTCTGAAATAATGGCTTGTAAACGCGCCACCATATCTGGATGCGGATGTGGACCAACAACAGAACCAATTAAATAAAACGTTTCCGGATTTTGAATCCAATAACGAATCGCTTCGTTAGTTGCGTCTTTAAGGGTTTTACTTCCGCTTGTTGCAGGAACTACTTTGGCTCCTAACATTTTCATACGCGCTACATTTGGAGCTTGACGTTCAATATCAACTTCTCCCATAAATACAGTACACTCTAAGCCCATTAAAGCACAAACTGTAGCTGTTGCAACTCCGTGTTGTCCTGCGCCTGTTTCTGCAATAATTTTAGTTTTACCTAACTTTTTTGCTATTAAAATTTGACCAACTGTATTGTTAACTTTATGTGCACCAGTATGATTTAAATCTTCACGTTTTAGATAAATATGTGATTTATATTTTGCTGACAAACGTTTTGCATAATACAAAGGTGTTGGACGCCCAACATAATCTTTTAATAAGTCTCTATATTCTTTTTGAAATTCGGCTGATTCGATAATATTTATATAATTATCTTCAATCTCTTTTACATTTGGATATAATAATTCTGGAATAAATGCGCCTCCGAATTGTCCGAAATATCCGTTTTCATCTGGATTATACTTCATTTTTTTTTGATTTTTAGTTTTTGGCTACTGATTGTTTGTACATCTTAAAACCGCTAACTATTTTATTGTTGTGTTGTTGTTTATTTGTTTGATATTTTGATTCTTTACCTGATCCCATAGTTCTCTCATATTTGGTGTTATTTTCCAACAATCAATTAGATTCAAACCAAAACAAGACCAATAATAAATTGTGTACTCATGGATTTTAAAATCCTTAATTATTTTTTCATTTAACAAAATCCACTTTCTATTAAAATCATTATCATCTTCAATATCATTTAGTGCCTGAATTAGCATCTGCATTAAACCAAATTTTTTATCTTCATTGATTTCATCTTCATAGTATTTAAAATAATGATTTATTTCTTTAGAATTTGCTATTTCATAGGGCCAATCTTGCATCCAATCGGAATACTCGAAATTATATTTAGAAACTAATTCTTCTATAACCAACTTAGGAACAAATCTAAATTTAGGCTCTTTCATTTTATTATAAACTCTTTTCTACTTTCTTTATAAACTTCTTTAATTTCTCTATCGATTTTAAACCTGGTTTTGTTTCAAACCTGCTATTTACATCTAAAGCATATACTGGTAAATCCGTTTTTAAAATCTTGTTTACGGCATCAACTTCCTCTACTCCTATTCCTCCACTTAAAAAGAATGTTTTTTTAGAATTATAATTATTTAAAACCTGCCAATTAAACGTTACTCCGTTACCTCCTCGTTCTTTTCCTTTGGTATCAAATAAGAAAAAATCTACTTCCTCTTCGTAAGCTTCTAAAACACTAAAATCGAATTCTTCTTTAATTCCGAATACTTTTATGATTTCTACAGGCTTGGTTCTCGACTTTAACTTTGGTGACATTGCCTCTAGTCTTTCTGCAAATAACTTTTTTAATTGCTGAATATACTCCACAGGCTCATCTCCATGTAATTGTATCGCTTGTAATTGATATTCATCAACCAAAGACACTAAAATCTCAGGAATTTCATTTACAAAAACGCCTGTTTTTTTTATTGATTTTGGAATTTCAGGAATAATCCCTTCAAAATTTCTTTTAGATTTTTCGTAAAAAATGAATCCTAAATAATCAGGTTGTAACTCGGCTACTTGCTGAATATTATCTACATACTTCATTCCGCATACTTTTAAAAAAGGCCCACGACCTCCCGAAGGGAGACGCTGCGGAGCAGCACTTTTATCTTTATTATTAGTTGTTTTCATTTTTTTACTTCCATTAAACCCTGTAGAACATTTTCCATAACGATTATAGTTCCCTCCCTTCGGGAGGGTTAGGGTGGGCTTTTTACCTTATCTGACTAATAAACTCTTGACAAGACAATCCTGGATTATCCGTTTTCATAAAGTTTTCACCAATTAAAAAACCTTGAAAACCATATTCTTTTAATCCTGTTACAATTCTTGGGTTACTAATTCCACTTTCAGAAACCTTTACACAGCTATCTGGAATTTGATTTGCTAATGCAATTGAATGCTCTAAATCAACTTCAAAAGTTTTTAAATTTCTGTTATTAATTCCAATGATTTTACCATCTAAATCACTAATTTTATCTAAATCTTCTTGTGTATGAACTTCATACAAAACATCTAAACCTAAATCAGTTGCTAATTGTCCGAAATTTTTTAACTCTTGTTTTGTTAAACAAGCGGCTATTAGTAAAATTACATCCGCACCAATAGCTTTTGCTTCTACTATTTGAAACCCGTCTACTACAAAATCTTTACGTAAAATAGGTTTTGTTGAGTTTACTGTTCTTGCTTCCATTAAATCTGCCATAGTTCCTCCAAAGAAAGAAGTATCAGTTAAGATTGATTGTGCTGCTACGTTTGCTTCTAAATATCCTGTAGTTACATCTGTTATAGTCGCTGTTCCATTAATTAATCCTTTTGATGGAGATTGACGCTTGAATTCCGCAATAATTCCTGTTGAATAAGGATCTAATAAAGATTCTTTTAAAGAAATTGGTGTTCTTTTAAAACTTGGACTTTCCACTAATCTCTTTACCGGAACATCTAATTTTATTTTGGCTACTTCTTTCTTTTTGAAAGCTATTATTTTATCTAAAATTGTCATTTTATTAATTATGAATTTTTAATTACGAATTACGAATTGTTTTAATTCTGTAACTCATAATTTATTTATTTCCCAACACAATTATGTATTAACTCGTAATTCATCAATTGTTAATTCGTAATTTCAACTCAACTATTTCTAATTGTTTTTTGAATACTTCCTATTATTTTTAATATCTCATTTATATCTAACAATAAAGAGTCTGCTCTTTTTTTCAGTTAAATAATCTGTGTCTCTTAACAATTGTATCCAATAATGTGAGATTCTCTTGCTTCTTTATATGCGATGGTTAACTTAGCAAAAAAGTCTTTTCTACTTTGTCCTCCTATTGCTTCTTCTACATTTGCTCCAACAGACGTCCCTGAACGTAATAACTGTTTACTTAGCGTAAACTCTCTTTTTTCTTCGGATAAATGTTTATATAGCTTTACAATTCTCACTGCAAAACTATAACTCTTTACTTGTATTATATTATCCTTTTTCACAAACCTTTTATTCGTAATTCATAATTACGAATTCGTAATTAACTTACCTAAACATTCTTTTGCTTTCCCTCCTAACAAGGAAGATTTAGCTTCTTCAAATGCATCTTCAAAACTTTTAGTGCTATCAACTATTTGTAAAGCAAATGAAGCATTTGTTAATACTACATTATTTTGTGCTGCTGTTCCTTCTCCGTTTAAAATTGTTTGAAATATTTTAGCAGCATCTGCTACTGATTTTCCTCCGTGAATATCTGATTGTTTTACTTTTTGTACTCCCAAAGATTCTGGAGTTATCAATTGTTCACCTTCTTTAGTAAATAATTTAAATCCGCCTGTTAATGAAATTTCATCATAACCATCTAAAGCATGTACAATTCCGTAATTGGATCCTTCATCTTGTAAAATATAATTGTATAAACGAGCAACTTCTAAATTAAACGTTCCTAATAATTGATTTTGTGGTGAACTTGGATTTACCAAAGGTCCTAACATATTAAAAAACGTTTTTAACTTTAACGCTTTTCTTGTTGAACTTACTGCTTTCATAGCTGGGTGAAACTTTGGTGCATGTAAAAAGCAAATATTTGCTCTTTCTAAATGACTTTTTAAAGTAGCTTCATCATTTGTAAATTCATATCCAAAACTCTCTAACATATCTGAAGAACCAGATTGCGACGACACGCTATAATTACCATGTTTCGCTACTTTTTGTCCAGTTCCTGCAACTACAAAAGAAGTTAAGGTTGAAATGTTAAACGTATCTTTTCCATCTCCCCCAGTTCCTACAATATCAATGGTATTATACTCCGACAAATCAACTTTAATCGCTAACTCTTTTAACGCATCTCTAAAACCAGAAAGTTCATCAACAGTAATTGGACGCATCATAAAAACCGTCATAAATGATGCTAAATGCGCATCGTTATATGTTGAAGAAGCTATTGAAATTAAAATTTGTTTTGCTTCTGCTCTTGATAATCTTTTATGTTGGTATAAATTATTTAATATATCTTTCATAAAGCCCCCTTTAATTCCCCCGAAGGGGGAAAACTATTCTCTTTTGTTTATTTACTTTTCTTACTCTTAAAATCCCACTTTGTTTTTACTCCCTCTTTTCGGGAGAGCTAGGGTGGACTTACTTCACACTATTAATAAAATTGGTTACAATAGTTTCTCCAACATCTGTCAAAATACTTTCTGGATGAAACTGAACTGCACTTATATTAAATGATGTATGTTCTATAGCTTGAATTCCGCCATCTTCATCTCTTGCCGTAACTTTTAATTTTGATGGAAAATTTTCATCAGTCGCTGACCAAGAATGGTAACGTGCTGCTAAAAATGTTTCAGGAATATCTTTAAAAATCACAGCGTTTTGGTCTGTTACTTTCATAGCTGTAGCAACGCCATGAAAAACTTCATCTAAATTAACAATTGTTCCTCCAAAAACTTCTGTTATAGCTTGTAAACCTAAACAAACTCCGAATATTGGAAGTTTACCTGCATAAGTTTTAATTACTTCCTTTAAAATTCCTGCTTCGTCTGGAATTCCTGGTCCTGGAGAAAGCATAATTAAATCGTAATTGGCTATTGCTTCAATTGATATTTCGTCATTTCTGTAAACATCTGGATACGTATTGGTAATTTTTTCTACCATATGTACCAAATTGTATGTAAACGAATCGTAATTATCTAAAATTAATATTTTCATCTTTTCTCAGTATTGAGTAATGAGTATTTAGATTGAGTATACTCAATTCTAATATCTCAATACTAACATCTATTATTTATCTGTATAACGAGGTTATTAAAAAACTTTTCGTCTTTATATACTTCGTGTCCTTTATCTTTTACTTCTATTTGTTCTATCCCCAATTGTTGAAACCATTCTTTTGTTGGTTTATAATTATCTTTTTCTCCATAAAAAAGATAGGTTTTACAATTTAGTTTCTCTGTTTCGTATCGTAATCTTGTTGCTGATACTACAAACAAATTTTTCACTTTTAATCCTTTTAAAATAGCTTTCCAAGCTATTGTTCCACCGATACTAAAAGCTAATATATTTACTTCGTTTTTTTCTTTCTCTAATAATTTCTCAACTGCGATTTCAATTCCTCCGTTTACAAATTGTTGATGTAAATTAGATTCTTCATAAATTGACTTATCAATATTTCCTAATCCGCAACTATCATAAACTAAAATTTCTATATTTAGTTTATTTTGGAATTTAAGAAACCAATCAAACTTTTCTATTCCCCATAAATCGGTTAATACTATTAGTTTCATTTTAATTATTCGTTTGCTTTAACCCTATATGTTCTTTATAAAACATTTCAAATAGATTCTTTTGATCATAACTATACCCCATTGCTCTTGTATGAAATATAAAAACATATTTATCTATACTACAAACATATGGAGCCGTATTAAAATAAGCTATATAACTAAAATCATCTATTTCTTTTTTTCCTTTTTCAGCTTTCAATTTATCTTTAAACTCCCATTGTTCAATTACACCATCTGAAATGGAATTACCTTTTAAATCTTCTCTGTAAAAATATGCCCATATGTTTTTTACTTGTTTAAGTAAATTTATATCCAAAGAATCTGCATATTTCCCATTATAAGGTCTATAATCAAAGGCGTATTTTACTCCTGTATCATTAAAATTAACTTTATAGAAGGGAAAACCATTAATATTCTTAAAATTATTTTCTTTTAATTCTCTATATGATTTTTTCTTAGCAACCCTTAATGTATCATGATACCAACCTTTCTTTCTAATCTTTGACACAAACTCTTGAAACTGTTTAATTGGTTGATTTTTATCGATTGTCTTTTTAATTATTTTTCGACTTTTAGTTACCTCTTTCTCTCTGGTAACCGTTTTATCTTGATTAAGTTCTTTATCATTACTTTTTGAATCACAACTTAAAAAGAGTAATGTAACTAAAGACAATTTTAAAAACCTTATCATTCTATATATTCTCTGCTAATTCTAACGCCTTTTTTAAAGCTGCTAATTTATTATTTACTTCTTGTAATTCCTTCTTTTCATCGGAATGGATTACAATTCCTGCGCCTGCTTGCGAATACAGTGTATTATTCTTACTTACAAACGAACGAATGGCAATGGCTAAATTCACAGAACCATCTAAACCAATAATTCCAACTGCTCCTCCATAAAATCCACGAGATTGATTTTCGTAAGCATCAATCAACTGCATTGCTTTGTATTTTGGTGCTCCACTTAATGTTCCTGCAGGAAAAGTATCTCCAACAATTTTAATTGGATTTCCTTTTATTTGTCCTTGAACTGTAGACACTAAATGAATAACGTGACTAAAATATTGTATTTCTTTAAAAACCTCAACAGTAACATTATTAGCGTATTTACTCAAATCATTTCTGGCTAAATCTACCAACATTACATGTTCTGCCGTTTCTTTTTTATCTTCAGATAATTTTTTACCTAGTTTAATATCTTCCGCCATATCACCAGTTCTTCTAAAAGTTCCAGCAATTGGATTGATAATAGCTTTTCCGTTATTTATTTTGATTTGTGCTTCTGGAGAAGACCCCATTAATTTAAAACTTCCATAATCGAAATAAAATAAATACGGTGATGGATTTATAGAACGCAAAGCTCTATAAACATTAAACTCATCTCCTTTAAATTTTTGTTGGAATTGACGTGATAATACTAATTGAAAAACATCTCCTCTTTTACAATGTGATTTCGCTTTTCGTACATATTCAATAAAATCATCATCGGTACAATTAGAAGATTCTTCTCCTACAATTTCAAATTTTTGTGTGTTAAAAGCTTGCGCTTCTATAATGGTTTCTATTTCTTCAAGTCTAGATTCTTCGCCTACTTCTAAATTTTCTATCAACTGCATTTCATCATTAAAATGATTTATGGCAATAATAAATTTGTAAAAACTATACTGCATCATTGGTATTTTTGATGGAGCATCTTTTACATTTAGCTTAATAGTTTCGAAATACTGAACACTATCATACGTTGTATAACCATATAAACCATTGAAAGGTTTTAATGAAGCATCGCAATCTAAATCGATAGAATCTGTAAAATTGTTAAACAACGAATTGAATTCACCATTTATTTCATTTTTTTGAACCTCTTCTCCTCTTACAGAAACTGTAAAATCATTTTTATCTGCTTGCATAGAAACAATAGGCTCTATACATATAAAGGAAAAACTTTCTTCTTTACTATGATAGTCTGAACTTTCTAATAATAAAGTATTCGAATATTTATCACGTAATCTCAAATACAAACCCACTGGCGTAACTGTATCTGCTATTTTTTGTTTACTGTTTGTTTTAAATTGTATTTTTTTCATTGTACTTATTCAGCGTATAGAAAACAAAAAAGGCTTATCGTGAGATAAGCCTTTTCTTTTATTATATATATAACAAGATGGTCTCACTAACGTAAGTTAAGAGAAATCCACCACCATGTATTTTTATTGTTCATCATTGTGCTACAAATGTATAAAGGGTTTTTATTTTAAGCAAATTTATTTTGATTATAATTTAAATTTCATGTTTTTGTTAAAATTTAAACTTTTATTTCAAAAATAGAATCATTTTTTTATAACCACAAAAACAAAAAAATCTTGTGAAAAATTTAACATTTAAAAGCTCATACACACAAATTAACTTTCATTTAAACACTAAAAAACAAAATAAAACTACAATTAACAATCAAAATAGATTTTACCCTTCTATTTAAGAACATTAATACGGTAATTTGTACCAGAAAACAAGATTATTTGTTTGATATTTGAATTAATTATATACACCAATGATTTTATATAAAATCATTGGTGTTTTTTAACTTTAAAAACTTGAATACCTAGTAAAATTTGTAAATTTGTAGGTTTTAAAATAAATAACAAAGCATGAGCAAAACAATGACTGTCGATATTTTATCGAGTATTAAAGGAGCTACACCATCTGAAGCGGTGAATCAATTATTTGATGTTATTAAAAACGCACATTCAAATAGCAATAATAATCCTAATACTAATGTCAATAATAATGCTGTGTCTTTAAACGACTTAAGAGATGATATTGTTTTAAACAGTTCTGAAACTGAAAAACAAATTATTATAGAAAATTTCCCTAGAGAAAAAAACGGGTTTTTAGTTGTTACTAAGGTTATAGAAGACTAAACATGGAATCTCAAATAAAACACATACACCTACAATTGGTGTCTAAACAGACAACTTGTACTGCCCTAGTACAAGAAAAATTAGATTTATTAAAACAAAACACGCATAATACTGTAAATTCTTTATTAGATACTACTGCTTTAGATTTAGCAAAAAAAGTAGATGCTAAAATAGCTAATGGAGAAGAAATAGGTTTGTTAGAAGGTATTCCTTTTGGAATTAAAGATGTGTATATGGTACAAGGAACATATACAACTGCAAGTTCTGATTTATTAAAAAAGTACAAATCGGCATATACTGCAACAGCTATTCAAAAATTATTGGATGCTGGAGCAATTCCTTTAGTTAAAGAAAATTGCGATAGTTTTGGTCATGGTTCTTCTAGCGAGAACACTATTTTTGGTGCTGTAAAAAACGCTAACAATCCAAATCTTGTTAGTGGTGGATCAAGTGGTGGTTCCGCAGTAAATGTTGCGAAAGACTATACCGTTTTTTCTATTGGAGGCGATACTGGAGGTTCAGTTCGTCAACCTGCTGGTTACAATAATATATATGGTTTAAAACCTTCTTACGGACGAATTTCTCGTTACGGGTTAATGGCATATGCATCTTCTACAGACTGTGTTGGTCCATTAGCAAAATCTATCGAAGATATTCGTATTGTTTTAAACATAATGAGTGGTAAAGATGTAAAAGATCAAACTTCTTATGCTTCTCAAGAAATAGCGGAGGACTCAGTAACAAATTCAAGCACAATAAAAACCATTGGATACTTTAAAAACTTTATTAATAGTGACGCTATTAATGATGATGTGAAAACAGCTTTTTTAAGTACTATTGAAAAAATAAAAGCAAAAGGTATTGCTGTTAAAGAACTGGATTTCTTTGAAGCAGACACTTTAGTTTCTACATACTATACTTTAGCTATGGCTGAAACAGCTTCTAATCTTTCGCGTTTAGATGGAACCAATTATGGAAACAGAATTGAAGATAAAAACCTAAAGGAAACATACGCCGTTACACGTTCTGAAAATTTCTCTGAAGAAACAAAACGTAGAATTGTAGGTGGAAATCAAGTTTTATCACAAGGTTTTTCTGATGCTATTTATTTAAAAGGATTAGCTTTAAGAGATCAAATATCTGAAAGTTTTGACAAAGACTTTAAAGAAGTTGACATTATTTTATCTCCTGTTACTCCAGCTTCACCTCCTAAAATTGGAGATAGTTTAAAAGATCCGTTGGCCATGTATTTATCTGATGCATACACCGTAGGATTTAGTTTAGCACAAGTACCAACGTTAACAATACCAAAAGGAACTGTTACAGGTTTACAAATTTCAGCAGCTAAAAAGAATGATGAAAAAGTATTACAGTTTGCTAACTTTTTAAACGATATACTATAATGGAATTAGAGCAATTAAACAAAGCTATAGAAGCTCATGATTTAGAGTTGGTTATCGGATTAGAAACACATGTTCGCTTAAACACCAAATCAAAACTATTTTGTTCTTGTGCAAATCAAGAAACAGAAACACCAAATAAAAATATATGTTCAGTTTGTACTGGACAAATGGGAGTTTTACCTGCTATTAACAAGGAAGCTATTACAAAAGCTATTTACTTTGGTAAAGCGGTAAACTCTACCTTTTCTAATGAGGTTATTTCTTGGGACCGTAAGCATTACGAATACCCTGATAACCCAAAAAACATTCAAATTACTCAATTTCATAACCCTGTTATTCCAGACGGACAAGTTTCTTGCTATCGTAATGATGGCTCTCAATTTACCGTGGAACTAACACAAGTTCATATTGAAGAGGATGCTGCAAAATTAGTTCACGAAAAGAAAATTTCTTTGGTTGACTTTAATAAAGCTGGTGTTCCATTGATAGAGATTGTTACCGAACCTTGTGTTCGTAATATTGAAGATGCTTCTACCTATGCGCAATACATACAGCGTATTGTTCAGAATTTAAAAATATCAGAAGCAAACCTTGAAAAAGGAGAATTTAAATCAGATGTATCTGTTTCTTTACGTAAAAAAGGATCATCAGAATTAAATCCTAGAACCGAGATTAAAAACTTGAATTCTTTCAAGTTTATGGTAGATGCTTTAAAAGAAGAAATTGAAAAGCAATTCAATTATTACAAAGATAATAATGAGTTTCGCCCAGATCAAACTACTGTTTTATGGGATGCTGAGTTAAAGCAAACCAAAACAATGCGTAAAAAGGAATTTGAAGCAGATTATCGTTTTATTTCTGAACCAGATTTACCTTTTGTTAGTATTAAAGATGTTGTTAAACAAATTGAGGTTGACAAAAGTGCTTTACCATATGCTGTGGAAAGTATTTTAATTGAAGGTGGTGTTTTACCACAAGATGCAAAGTTTTTTACTGCTGATTCTTTGAGATCAGAAACCTTTATTGCTATTAACAATGAATTAAACGACCCTTCTTTTGTTGCTAAAACATTAGCAAACAATATTAAACCAGAAGAATATACAAATATTGAAAACATACAAGACTTAACTACTATTTTCTCTTTATTTAAAGATGATAAAGTAACAGTAGTCTTGGTACAGAATGCTATAAAATCATTATTAGCAGATGCTAATTTCGATTATAAAACATACTTTAAAGACAATACAATTTCTGAAGAACAAATAACCAAAGCTATACAAAAGGTTATTTCAGAAAATGAAGCAGTTGCTAACGATATTAAAGCAGGAAACCAAGGCAAGGCTGGTATTCTTGTTGGTAAAGTAATTGCTATTATAGGTAAGGGTGCATCAGGTAAAGTTATCCGTCAAGGTATTTTAAACGAGTTAGCCTCAAATAAAACACCAACCACAACAACAGAAGTAACTTCTAAGGTTACAAACACACACAACACAACAACAGAGGATACTTTACCTGAAATCCCACTGATTATTAAAGAAGAATACAGAACCCACAAGATTTCTGAATTATCTGAACAAACTATTTCAGAAGAAGTAACTTTAGCTGGTTGGGTTTCTAGTGTTCGTGATCACGGTGAATTAATTTTTATTGATTTACGAGATTCTAGTAACGAAATTTTACAAGTTCGATTAAGTAGAGAAACATTTCCAAACCTTGATGAATTAGTTAAGCTAAAATCAGAATCTGTAATTACAGTAACTGGAACTATTGTACAACGTAAAGAAGACGATTATAATGCTGGCTTACGTTCTGGTAAAATAGAATTAGAAACTGCAGCATTAGAAATTCTAAACCTAGCTAAAACATTACCTTTTGAAATAAAAAGAGCTGCAAAAAGTAACGAAGCAATTCGTTTCGAATATAAGTTTTTAGATCATAGAAATGATGATGTTCGTAGAGCTATTGTAAACCGTCATAAGGTTATTAAGCTTATGCGTGATATTTTAGACGAACAAGAGTTTTTAGAAGTAGAAACACCTATTTTAACTGCTGGTACCGATGAAGGTGCGCGTGAATTTATTGTTCCTACTCGTAAGCAAGCTGGTTCTTTCTATACACTTCCACAAGCACCTCAACAATTTAAACAAATGTTAATGGTTGGTGGATTTGAAAAATACTTTCAAATTGCACGTTGTTTCCGTGATGAAGATTCTCGTGGTGATCGTCAACCTGAGTTTACACAATTAGATATTGAAATGGCATACGCAAGTATGCAACAGATTATTGATTTGAACACGAATATGTTTAACACAATAGTTAAAAAAATATATGGTAAAAAATGGGTTTTACATCCGTTTACTGTAATCACCTATAAAGAAGCGATGGATAAATATGGTTGTGATAGACCTGATTTACGTTTTGGACTAGAAATGCAAGATATTACCGAGATAGTAAAAGATACAACTTTTCAAGTTTTCTCTAAACCTATTGATGAAGGTGGTATTGTAAAATGTATTAAAGTTTCTGCTGCTGAACAAGGTAAAAAGCGAATGTCTAAAGGGCAGATTGAAAAACTTACAGCAATTGCTCAACAACATGGCTTAGGTGGATTAGCTTATATTATTGTAAATGAAAATGATTTACAATCACCTATTATTAAATTTTTAGGTGAAGATATTGCTGCCGGAATCATTTCTAAAGCAAAAGCTGAGGTTGGAGATATCGTTTTCTTCTCGGCTGCTGATTATCCAACAGCAAATAAAGCGCTAGACGCTGTTCGTCAAGAAATGGGTTCGATGTTAAAATTAATAAATCCTAAAGAATTACGACCAGCTTGGGTTGTTGATTTCCCTATGTTTGAAAAAACAGATGAAGGCAGATGGACTTTTACACATAACCCATTCTCGATGCCAGCTATCTATGACTTAGAAAAGCATATGAATGGAAAAGATGATGAAATTGGAACAATCATAGCGCAACAATACGATTTAATCTTAAATGGTTATGAAATTGGTGGTGGTTCTGTACGTGCTCATAAACCAGAAATCCTAGAAGCAACCTATAAAAACATGGGGTACAACAAAGATGAAATGATGAAAAGTGTTGGTACCATGTACAAAGCTTTTCATTATGGAGCTCCTCCACATGGAGGAATTGCTTGGGGAGTTGATAGACTAATGATGATTTTAGAAAAAAAGGCTTCTATACGTGAAGTAATGGCTTTTCCTAAAACAGGTTCAAGTGAGGATTTATTATTTGGATCTCCTTCTCCTCTATCTGATAAAAAAGTAGAAGAAATGAATGTTACTGTTATTAACAAATAAAAACAACTTTACTAAACTTAAAACCTCGCTTTTTCGGGGTTTTATTTTTAAGTTTTTTTCATGATAAGTTCCCCAAATTAAATAGCCTAAAAAACAACTTAAGTAAATTCCTACTTCTAAATCAATAAAATGCTCAAAAAAAACAAATTTTAATTACAAAGACTCATCCTTTTCATTCTAAATATGAACTTTTTCTATCAATTGCTAAATGTATTTAAATTTAGGCTTATTTTTAATTTATTTTCATTTTTTTAACCTTATCTTAGGCATATCGAAACTGAAATATGAAGAAAATGAAATACCAAATCTTAAAAAAGAAAGCCCTCCCTTCAATTTTATTAACCCTTACCCTAGTATCATCCATTTATGCTTTAAAAAAAAGCAATGATTTTAATGACTTAAGTAATAAATTTGAAAAGTCCTCTGAGCAAAAAAAAGAATTGCAACAGAAGCTTGATAAAACTACTGCTAACTATGAAAAGTTATATAACAAAAACAAAAAACTTTCTAGAAGAGTTATTTCTGAAATCAACAAAATAATAACATTAAAAGACTCCGTTAACGAGTTAGATCTTGATCTAAGAAAAGACAAGAAAGCGCTTACCCGAAAAGCAACTTTAACAAAGAATCTTACTAATAAAATTAATGATTTAGCGTTAGAAGTCAACAAAGCTAAATTATTAAAAGCATCAAATATCAATGTTCTTACAATGAGAAAAAAGAACAATGGTAAATTTACAAAGACCACCAACACAAAAAAAATAGATGCTTTTAAGATCAATTTTCAAATTCATAAAAATGAAGTAGCTGATTCTGGTAAAAAAAGAATCCATATTCAAGTTATTGATCCTGACAACAAGGTTATCCTTTCTGAAAACACAAACAATGAATATAGTGATGAGATATCTGTTGATTATCAAAATGAAGGATTAGACATCATATCTCTTATCAACGTAAATAGAGATAACATAAAACTAGGTAAATACAAAGTGAATGCCTATGTAGACGGAGACAATATTTCAAAAACTTTTTTTGACGTAAATTAGCAGCATTTACATTAAATACTCCAATATAAAAAAGGTAAAAACTTCGCTTTGCGAAGTTTTTACCTTTTTTAAAATAAAACCCTAATACCAAATCACCAAAAACACTGTTTAAGCTCATTTTAAGTGCTTTTAAAAGAGTTTATTGAAATTAACAAATGTTGATAATTTCAACTCAAAACAGCTAAAAAACTCAAAATCAACATTTATAATTTGTAAATTTGTAAAGATTGAACTTGCTGTACCTTAAAAACTAGTAGGTTTCAAAAGAAAATAAAAATCATAATATTCACTTTATAATGAGCGAAGAAAAAAAACATAATTATGATGCCTCGAGTATTCAGGCATTAGAAGGAATGGAGCATGTACGTATGCGTCCTTCCATGTATATTGGAGATGTTGGTGTTAGAGGATTACACCACCTAGTTTATGAAGTTGTAGATAACTCTATTGATGAAGCGATGGGAGGTCATTGTGATAGAATTGAGGTTACTATTAATGAAAACAATTCTATTACCACTAGAGATAATGGTCGTGGTATTCCTGTTGGAATTCATAAAAAAGAAGGTGTTTCTGCTTTACAGGTAGTAATGACTAAAATTGGTGCAGGTGGTAAGTTCGATAAAGATTCTTATAAAGTATCTGGTGGATTACACGGTGTTGGTGTATCATGTGTTAACGCACTTTCTGATCACTTAACTGCAACAGTACATAAAGAAGGAAAAGTTTGGCAACAAGAATACGAAAAAGGTAAATCTTTATATCCAGTAAAAACTATTGGAGAAACTGACTTTACTGGTACGATTGTAACTTTTTTACCAGACAAATCCATATTCCAACAAGTAACGGAATTTAATTACGATACGTTAGCTACACGTATGCGTGAATTAGCATACCTTAATAAAGGTATAACAATTACACTTACAGACAAACGTAATCAGGATGATGAAGGGAATGACATCTCTGAAACTTTCCATTCGACAGAAGGATTATCTGAATTTGTAAAATATTTAGACTCTACTCGTGAGCAATTAACAAAAGGTGTTATTGCTATGGAAGGTGAAAAAAATGGGATTCCTGTTGAAGTAGCTATGATTTATAATACTTCATACTCAGAAAATTTACATTCATATGTAAACAATATTAACACACACGAAGGAGGAACACATTTATCTGGTTTTCGTCGTGGATTAACAGGTACGTTAAAGAAATATGCTGATGAATCTGGTTTGTTAAAAAACGTAAAGTTTGATATTGCTGGGGATGATTTCCGTGAAGGGTTAACTGCTATTGTTTCTGTAAAAGTAGCCGAACCTCAATTTGAAGGACAAACAAAAACTAAATTAGGTAACCGTGAAGTTACTTCTGCGGTTTCTCAAGCAGTATCGGAAATGTTAACCGATTATTTGGAAGAAAATCCTAATGATGCTAAAACTATAGTTCAAAAAGTAATTTTAGCAGCACAAGCACGTCACGCAGCGCGTAAAGCACGTGAAATGGTGCAGCGTAAAACGGTAATGAGTATTGGTGGTTTACCTGGTAAATTATCTGATTGTTCTGAAACAGACCCAGCACAATGTGAAATCTTCTTAGTTGAGGGAGATTCGGCAGGTGGTACTGCAAAACAAGGTCGTGATCGTAATTTCCAAGCTATTCTTCCTTTAAGAGGTAAAATCTTAAATGTTGAAAAAGCAATGCAACATAAAGTTTTTGAAAACGAAGAAATCAAAAACATGTTTACAGCACTTGGAATTTCAATAGGAACTGAAGAAGACCCAAGAGCTTTAAACTTATCTAAATTACGTTATCATAAAGTAGTTATTATGTGTGATGCCGATGTAGATGGATCGCATATTGCTACTTTAATTTTAACTTTCTTTTTTAGGTACATGAGAGAAATGGTTGAACAAGGATATATTTATATTGCTACTCCACCTCTTTATCTTGTTAAAAAAGGTCAAAAAAGAGAATATGCTTGGGATGACAATCAACGTGATTTAATTGCTCAAAAATTAGGTGGTGGTGTTAATATACAACGTTACAAAGGTCTTGGAGAGATGAACGCAGAACAATTATGGGATACAACCATGAATCCTGAATTTAGAACTTTAAGAAAAGTTGTTATAGACAGCGCAACAGAAGCAGATAGAGTATTTTCTATGCTAATGGGTGACGAAGTACCACCACGTAGAGAATTTATAGAAAAGAATGCTAAGTATGCAAATATTGATGCATAAATAATCTCTTATAAAATAAAAATCCTTAATAAAATTATTAAGGATTTTTTGTTTTTGACATTAACAAAACTATCATTTAAATAAAACCTCAAAAAAATGTTTACCTTTAAAAAAAGCATAACAATTTTAGCATTAATCACTTCATTTTTCACTTTCTCACAACGTGAAGCTACCAAAACTCTTACTTTTGATAAAACAGTAAAAGATTTAATTATTGTTCCTTTTAATGGAATTAGCGTAATTTCTGAAGGAGAAAATGTACATGGTTATGATCCTAATTCTGATAAAATCATATGGTCAATAACAAAACCTAAAATTAACCTTAAAGCCTTACCTTCTCAATTATTAACCTCAAACACTTTATTTTCAGGAGATAGATCTTTTTCTATCATTAAAGACACTCCTTTTGTTCAGTATATGTTTAATGAAGAATTATATGTTTACAATAGCTATAACGGAGAAATAATTTTTAAACCTCAAGAAAAAGATAGATACTTCCAAGCCGAATATCTATTTAATGAAAACGCATTATTACTTAAAGGTATATCGGAAAACAATTTAATTATAGCGAAGTATTCATTAGAAAAAAAATCAACAACTTGGAAAACTGTTGTTTCTAAAAACTTTAAATCTTTATTAGGTGGTCTATTAAACTTAAAAGGTGATTTTAAAGCCAAAGATTTTTTAAGTGAATTAAACGACAAAATGACTTATTCAGATTCTAAAATTTTCACATTAATAAAATCTGGTTTTTATGTTTTAGACAGAAACAATGGTAATGTTTTATGGCTTAATGAAGATGGTAATATTAATGATTTTAAAACTGATTTAAACGCTACCAAAGTTTTATTAATATCAAAAAAAGGTGGGCTTTTAAGTGGAAAAATAAAAATCGATTTAAAAGATAGTGAAACTGGTGAAAGTATTTTAAAAGAACCTATAAACACTAAATACTTAATCCTTTTCGAAGACTGGCAAGACAGAATGTTATTAGCACATTACAAAGGGTTTAATTTCTATGATTATAAAACAGGAAAAAAATTATGGAAAAAAGACCCAAAAGGAAAAGGTATCAAATCTGTACTTCCTATTGATAAAGATTTCCTTTATGTTTATGATGATGAAATGATGTTAATTGATGAAAATGGTCAAAAATTATGGCGAGGAGACGTAACAATTTCTGACAATGATGATGACCCTATTTTTTTCTTAGAAAAAACAAAAAACAACCGTATTTTATATGTCACTTCTACCTATGCTAACATGGTAGATTATAAAACAGGTAAAAAAGTTTGGAGTAGCAACTTAAAATTAAACGAAAAAAGACCAACTTTTGCAGACTATGATGCAGAAAGTGGAAATTTCATTGTCTTTAATGATGAAGAGCTTTATAAATTTAATGAAAATAGTGAAAAACGTCCTAAGCCTTTTTCTAAATTAAAACTAAAAAGTGAAAAAACAATATCTAGTATGATTCTTTTTAAAAACAATATATCTATTTCTGGACAAAGCGAAGTAGTAGGTGTTGATTTTGATGGAAAAGTGATATTTCATAATAAATACAAACAACCAGGAGAGTTTGGAAGAAAGTTTGTCAAAGGACTCTCAATAGCAGGTAAAATAGCTTCAGGTGTAGGCTCTGCAGAAGTTACTGTCACCACTGAATACAAAGATGCTAACGGAAATACAGTGAAAAACTCAAACACTTCTGCTGCTTTTGGTGAAAAAACAAAAGCTATTGCTGAAGCTGGTTATGTTGCTGCTGATGTTGTTGGTGAATCTGTAAAAAACAGATTTAACGCAATGAAAGAAACGGATAATTATTCTTTAATTTTTGCCAAAGGTGAAGAAAACATAAAACTTCTTATCAAAGTAAACAAAGAAACTGGAGAAGAAATGGATAAAATAATCTTAGAAAACAATAAGCCTATTTATGATATAGACTATGCTACAGATGATATTTATTATTCTCAAAAAAATAAAGTTAAAATTTTTAAAAACAAATAAAAACTTATAAATAGCAATATAAGAAGTCGTTTGAATATTAGTATCTAAAACGACTTCTTACTTTTTTAAAGAAATAAGCAATCTTTTTCTTAAATTTGAAATAAAACACATCTATATGAAAAAATTACTACTCACCATTTCGGCATTCATATCTTTTAACACTTATATGAAAGCGCAAGAATTCGAAACTATTTTACTAGCAAAGGAAGATGCTTCAAAATTAACTAATGCTTATGTTAATCCAGTTATGAAAGGACTTATCTACAGCATGAACAATGGATGGTATCATACTGCTAAAGTTCATAAAAAATTTGGTTTTGATATTTCAATAGGAGTTAATGGCTCATTCATACCTTCTAAAGACGAAATATTCGATTTAACAAAAATAGGTTTATCAGACGCAACAACTTACAATCAAAACACCACACCAACTATTGCTGGAGACGGAAGTGATACCGCTACTTTAACTTATCAAGGTACTGTTCAAAGTCAAAATGTCTCTGTAGATTTTGATATGCCATCTGGAATCAAAGGTGATTTACCTGCAAGTGCTGTGCCTGCTCCATCTGTACAAATTGGTATTGGACTTCCATATAAACTTGAAGCAATAGTGCGCTATGTTCCTAAAGTAGGTTCAGATGACACAAAAGCAGGTTTATTTGGTTTAGGATTAAAAAAGGAAATCACTAGTTGGTTTGGTCCAATGGATAAAACACCTCTTCATATTTCTTTATTAGCTGCCTATACAAATATGAATGTAGACTACAATATAGGTAACACTGTTAATGGAAATGTAAGTACACAAGACGCTTCTACAGAATTTAATTTAAATTCATACACCATTCAAGCAATAGCTTCTATTAACTTTCCAATTATTAATTTTTATGGAGGAGTTGGTTTCAATGGAGGAAGTACTTCCCTAAAAATGTTAGGTGATTATACTCTTACTTATGAAACAGGAAATCCATTAGCTCCAACTGTTCAGGAATCAGTTTCTGATCCGTTATCGTTAACTACAAGCGTTAATGGTTTTAATGCTACTGTTGGTACTAGATTAAGCTTAGGTTTTTTTAAGATCTACGGAAGCTATACATTACAAGAATACAATACCGTAAATGCTGGTATTGCATTTAGCTTTAGATAAACTATAACTGATCTCAGTTTAAATATTCTTTTGCAAGAAGTATCTATTTATTCTTGAAACCTAAAAAAACACAGCCATTTTTTTTTATATAAAAATTTAAAAATATACACTTATAAATAATAGTTTGTTATAAACTAAACACCACCAACATTTCGGTGGTGTTTTACTTTTATATAAATAGTCAAATACCTACTTTTGTGTATCTTATTAATAATTTTCAATAAAAAAACATATAAAATGAAAGTAACAGTTGTTGGAGCAGGTGCTGTAGGTGCAAGTTGTGCTGAGTATATTGCTATTAAAAATTTCGCATCAGAAGTAGTATTAGTAGACATTAAAGAAGGTTTTGCTGAAGGTAAAGCAATGGATTTAATGCAAACTGCTTCTTTAAATGGTTTTGATACTAAAATTACTGGTGTGACTGGAGATTATAGCAAAACTGCAAATTCTGACGTTTGTGTTATTACTTCTGGTATTGCACGTAAACCAGGAATGTCTCGTGATGAATTATTAGGTATTAACGCTGGTATTGTTAAATCTGTATCGGCTAGTTTAGTTGAAAACTCTCCTAATACTATTATCATTGTTGTTTCTAATCCAATGGATACAATGACGTATTTAGTTCACCAATCAACAGGTTTACCTAAAAACAGAATTATTGGTATGGGTGGAGCTTTAGATTCTGCTCGTTTCAAATATCGTTTGGCTGAAGCTTTAGGTGCTCCTATTTCTGATGTTGATGGAATGGTTATTGGTGGTCACTCTGATAAAGGAATGGTTCCTTTAACTCGTTTAGCTACTCGTAACTCTGTTCCTGTTTCTGAGTTTTTATCAGAAGAAAGATTAGAAGAAGTAAAACAAGCTACTAAAGTTGGTGGTGCAACCTTAACTGGTTTATTAGGTACTTCTGCTTGGTATGCTCCTGGAGCTGCTGTTTCTGGAATGGTTCAAGCGATTGCTTGTGATACTAAAAAGATCTTCCCTTGTTCTGCTTTATTAGATGGAGAATACGGATTATCTGGTTTATGTATCGGAGTTCCTGTTGTCTTAGGTAAAGATGGAATCGAAAGTATCGTTGAAATTAACTTAAGCGATGCTGAAAAAGAACATTTAGCTTCTTCTGCCGAAGCGGTTAAAAATAACAACAAAGCACTAGCTTAAAAAAAGCTTTAATAATAAAAAAAGCCTAAGATTTAATAAATCTTAGGCTTTTTTTATTATTGTTTAAACTTATTTAATGTTTAATTTTTCTAAATGTAACTCTGTTTTCTTTTCTTTTTTATTATACTCTAAAAGTAAAACATGACCTACTTTTGCAGGATAAACTCTAAAATACCTTGCTTTTTTAGGTAAAGTTATTTTATCTTCTGATAAAGTTCCTTCATCATGAATAAGTGTTTTAAAAACTAGTTTACTTTTTTCTCCTTTACCTCCTCTTTCATAATCAATAAAATTAGCATAAAAACGATCTCTCTTTTTATCTATTTGAGTATAAATATAGTCAAATCCTCCAAGTGCCTTAATTATAAAAGCACTAAACTGTGGACTCCCATAATCTACAAGATTAGGAACTCGCGAAATTCCTTTTTCATATGTTTTAACATCTGTTAAATTAAAATCTTTATCAAACTTAAAAATATAAATATCCTTAATAGTTAATTGAGTAACTGCATTTCCTCCTCCCATAATAGCACTTGCCATTCCGAGCGCACTAACAGTTTTTTTATACTGTTCACCTATTGCATAATATTCGCCTGAATTTGTTTTTAAAATGTCATGAAAAAAGATAAAACCAATATCCTTCAATTTGTTATTATCTTTAACTGGTAAAAACTTAGCTACATCTTCTTGCCAAGAGATTTTCTTTGTAAACTCTACCTCTCCATTGGTGTTAAAAACATCCACATATAGACCTAAACTTTGCGCTTTAGTTAACTTAGCATTTGGTTCATAATATTGACCTAATACAGAAACTTTATTGGATTCTGAAATAAATGAATTACTCATTAATTTAGGATCATTTTTATCATAAGGTTTTTCAAATAATTTTTCACCTGTGTTTGTATCTAAAACTATAGTTTTATATTCCTTTTTAATAGACATCTTTTTTGATTTTATTTCTATTAAAACAATATAGTCTTTACCAAATGCCAATGGCGTAATATTATAAATACCTCTCTCTTCTGGTACAAATTTATAACTCCATTTAGTATAGTTTTCATTTGAAGGATAAAATGTTACTTCATAGCCCAAACCTTTTCCTTCTGAATTTCCATTGATTAAAACAAAGCCTTTGTTTTTAACGGGGTTTAATAAAGCATCTAAACCTCCCATTTTCCATTGCATTTGAAAATTTTTATCTATTTTTTTATCTACTTGAATAACAATATCCTCTTTTGCGTTTACTTTTTTATCAAAACTTTTTAATGTTAATTCTTTTTCTTTATAGTCATAAAAAGCAAACATCATTGCCTCGTTATTAAAAGCCTTATCTAATAGCATAGTTCTTTTACTTACGATAACCTTCTTAGTAGCAACATCATTTAAATTTTTATCTAAAACATCAATGGCATATTCACGCATACCTTTTTTTAGTTTATCCACTTGATAAAACAAGTAATATCCATCTGCAACATTATTGTCATCTACAAATGCTCCAGAGTTTGCTACTTTAAACTCTACCATATTCTCAATAGTTTTAATTTGTGCTGTAAGCAAATTGGCACAAATTAAAATCAACAAATAACATAATTTTCTCTTCATTTTATTCTAATTATTTAGTTTTTCAAAATAGTTTTTTAATTCTCGAAAGTCTTCATCACCCCCATAAAGTTTATCATATTTCAAACATAATTGATATCCAATTTTTCTGGTTTCTTTGATTTCCAGATTATGGATAAATACTCGCAAGGAGTTTAAATTCTTTTCTTTTGTAAAAGGTGAGCTTTGAGGTATTTTTTTACCCAATTGATGTTTGTTTTTCAATTTATATATCTCCTTAAAACTTTCTATTAATTTAATTACTGTAAAATCATTTTCTTTTTCCTCTTGTAAATCTTCTAATAAGATATATAATGCAACATCAATATTACCAAAATATAAAAGCGATTTTAGTTGTTGATTTTTTACATAACTTTTAATATCATCAAAATCAATCGTTTTTGTGTTGTCTATTATAGACAACGATTTTAGTTTTAGAATTCTTTCTTCTATATCAGGATGCGTTTTTAAAGAATCTTTATCCCATTGATAATCGTCAATTCTTTCTTCCAATCCAAACATAGCTTCTTCCTCATCTAGCCAATATTTTTTAAAGGGATATTCATCAAAACTTAACAAACTATCTATTTTTATTTCAGTTTTAAATACACCTTTATCTTCTATACTTTTTATATTCTCTAATGAATTAGCAGTTGCTCTTAAGTTATATGCTGTGTTTTTAAAAATCTCATACCCTAGAGAATCTGCTTCAAACTCACTTTTTCTTGAGTTCTTAAACATTCCATAGCTTAATTCTTTTAATAACAACCTTGCTGCATTACTTCTTCCATATACACTAGCTTTTGATGCTCTTATTTTTTTCTTTATTTCTTTTGAATTTGCCTTGTAAATTCTTTTTTTGATACTCTCGTTAACATGATTTAACTTTTGATGCGCTATTTCGTGGCAAATAATAAAGGCTAATTCATCTTCGCTTTTTAAAAAATTAAACAAGCCTAAATTCAACATAAAAAAACCATTTCCAAAACAAGAAGCATTTGGTGATGGATCTCTATTAAACAAGAAAAAATAGTTTTCAATATCTAAATTTGGATTAGCTTTTTTTATATTCTTTAAAACACCTTCCAAATACGTATCATATTTATGATCAAAAACAAATACACTATCTAGTAATGTTTCCTCTATATATTCTTTTCTCTTCTTAAATTCTTTCTTTACTTTAGATTTATAATTACCACTAAACTCTGAAACGGAATTATCATATCTTTTTTCTAAATCATCTAAAATAAGCTGCTTATTTTTGGGTATGTATACCTGAGAACTCAAGTCAAAAACAAAAAAGAGGAGAAAAAGTATAATAATACTTTTTAATTTTATATTTTTCATAGGGTACAAAAATACTGTTAAATTTCATAAAAAAACACATATAATTGAAAACTACTTATAGAAAAATTGAATCTAAAGACAATGTAGCATTAGCACAAATGATTCGTACTGTTTTTGAAGAGCATGATGCTCCTAAAGAAGGAACTGTATATTCAGACCCAACAACAGATGATTTGAGTCAATTGTTTAAAACGCCTAAATCTATTCTTTGGATTGCTGAAATAGAAAATAACGCTGTTGGCTGTTGTGGAATTTACCCAACAAAAGGATTACATAAAAACTGTGCTGAACTGGTTAAATTTTATTTATCAAAAGACACAAGAGGAATGGGGATTGGCAAAACGCTAATGCAAAAGACTATTTACAGTGCAAAGGAATTAGGTTATACAGAAATATACCTAGAAAGCCTACCTATATATGCAAAAGCAATAGAAATGTATATCTTAGAAGGCTTTAAAAAATTAGAAAAACCATTAGGTGAATCAGGGCATACATCTTGTGATATTTGGATGCTAAAAAAGCTTTAAAACTTAAAAAAGTGTTAAATCAAAAACAAGCCGTAAGTTTTTTAATTAAATAACGTCTTAATAAACAAGGAACATTATAATATGTTTCTTTTTCATAGTTTTTCATAGCAATTTTCCCACTTCATTCTTGAAGTGGGTTTTCTTTTTTATCTTCGATAAAATTTTACCTTTTGAAAAAAATAATAATTTCTGTTTCCAATAACTTAATTACTGACCAGAGAGTAGAAAAAGTATGTAATAGCTTACACAAAAACGGTTTTGATATTTTGTTAATAGGAAGAAACTATCCTAAAAATTCTTCTATAAAATTAAATAGGCTTTATAGAACAAAAAGAATTAAATTAGTATTTAACAAAGGAATTTTATTTTATGCTGAATATAATATTAGACTTTTTTTTGTGTTACTTTTTAATAAAAAAAACATATTACTTTCCAATGATCTAGACACATTATTACCCAACTTTCTAATTAGTAAACTACAACGTAAAAAATTAATTTTTGATAGCCATGAACTATTTTCTGAAGTTCCAGAACTAGTAAATAGAAAAAAAGTGAAAGCAGTTTGGTTAACTTTAGAAAAACAACTAATACCAAAACTTAAAAACTGTTATACTGTTTGCCAAAGTATTGCCGATCATTATTATAAAAATTACAACACAAAATTTAATGTTGTACGAAATTTACCCATTAAACAAGAAGTTATTACAACTAATAACTTCTTAAATACAAATAAAAAAATAATTATATATCAAGGAGCTGTAAATATTGGTCGTGGTTTAGAATTAGTAATAAATGCTATGTCTTATCTTGATGATTACTTGTTACTAATAGTAGGTTCAGGTGATATTATTTCAGATTTACAACATTATGTTACTCAAAAAAAATTAAAAAATAAAGTTCATTTTTACGGAAAAACTACACCTAATGAACTACGAAAAACAACACCTAATGCTGTTTTGGGAGTTTCTTTGGAAGAAGATTTAGGTTTAAACTATCGGTACGCTTTACCAAATAAAATTTTTGATTATATACAAGCTGAAGTTCCTATTTTGATTTCTGATTTACCAGAAATGAAAAAAATTGTAACACAATATAACGTAGGTGAAATCGTAAGTAATAGAAAGCCAAAATTAATTGCTAAACAAATTGAAACAATGTTAAAAAAAGATTTTTCTGACAACTTAAAAAAGGCAAAAAAAGAACTGATTTGGAAAACAGATGAACAAGGACTACTTGATCTTTTTAATTAAAAACTAGCTATTCATCTTTATATTGATGAGGATTTTCTCTAATTCCTTTTTTAAATACCTTTCTAACACTTTCTCTTAAAGAAGCATCAGCTTTTAATACAAAATCTTTTAATTTTTCTGTTGGTCTACCTCTAAAAGTCGTTACATGAAATTTATCAGTAGCTAAACTAGGTTCATTTGAGAAATAATAATTAGAAACACAACAACGAAGTTTATCTACTTCAATTTTATTTACAGAATGCCAAGAGTTTTGATGTGTTACCATAACAGCTAACCTATTAAACTTACTTTCAATTACAGTAGGTCCTGCATCTAATCCATGTTGCCACAACTCCAAATTACCACCATTTTCCAATTCCCAATCAGGGGAAACATAATACAATAAATTTAAAACTCTCCATCGATTTCTATCCTTATCATGAGAATTATCTATATGCGGATTTAAAAAATTATCTTTTCCCATTAAAGACAATCCTCCGGCATATAAATGTTTGTCCGGAAAGACATTTTTGAAACCACAAACCTCAGTAATTAAATCAACAACTTTATCTTCTTGAAAAGCATATAACACCTCTTTTAACAAAGGATTATACGCATTCATTTTATAAGCTACGTATTTAAATTCTCTTAAATTTTTTCGTTGCTTTACTGAAGATACATCTGGAAACTTATTAAAAACCGTAGTAGCAAAATCTTTTGGTAATAAATCATCTAAAAAAAAATAACCAATACTATCTTTAGAAGCTTCAAATTGAGTTTTTAAATTTTCTTTTTCAGATAATAAACGTTCATAAATATTATGTGCTATTTCTTTTCTTGTTTGCATAACTTGTTTCAATACGTAAATGTATTAATTTTAAAATAGTATTTTTGATTTAGATGAACAAACTACACATTATCTCCTTTGACATTCCTTATCCACCTAACTATGGTGGCATTATAGATGTATTTTACAAAATAAAAGAATTACATGCATTAGGTATAGAAATTTATTTACATGCTTTTTTTACAGATGAGGAGAAACAACCAGAATTGGAAAAATATTGTGCAAAAGTTTATTACTACAAAAGAGGGAATTCACTGATTTCTTTTTTATCTTTTTTACCATTTAGAGTAAAAAGCAGAGCACATAAAGAAGTAAGTTATAACATCAATAAAAACAAAGCTCCCATTTTATTTGAAGGCTTACATTCGGCTTATATATTAGCTAAAGATAAATTTGACGACACGTATCTTAGAGCTCACAATATAGAACATACATATTTTTATGGCTTATCAAAAAGTGAAAAAAACATCTTTAAAAAGATATTTTTTTTCGCGGAAGCTATTAAACTTTCTTTTTTTGAAAAGCATCTTAGTAAGGCAAAAGGAATATTTTCTATATCTAAATTAGAGCAAGATTATTTTTTAAGTAATTACGGACAAAAATCAACTTATATTACTGCTTTTCATGACGCTACTTTTCATCAACATACAAAACAAAAAGAAAAATATCTTTTATGGCATGGAGATTTACGGGTTTCTGACAATATTAAAGCCGTTTTATTTTTAATTAAAGTCTATAAAAACACTGAATTCAATTTAAAAATAGCGAGTAGCACTACTCCTACGCTAGTTTTAAATAATCTCAAGAAAACAGAAAACATTCAGTTTGTAAAATTAGAAAACAACAAAACATTAGATATTCTATTAAATAATGCACACATAAATGTACTTTACACTTATCAGAATACCGGCATAAAACTAAAACTTTTAAATGCTTTATATAAAGGTAAATTTGTTATTGGAAACAATGAACTACTGTTAGGTACTGGCCTGGAAAATAGTTGTGAATTAGCTAACACAAAACAAGAGTTTATTAAAAAGACAACACAATTATTAAATACCGATTTCACTTCAGATATTATTAATCAACGTAAAAAGGCATTGACGCCTTTCGATCCAAATAACGCTGCAAAAAAAATAGTTACTGCTATATTTAAACAGTAGCCTGTTGTACTACTTCAAACAACTTACCTCCTTCGCATTTTACTGTTTTTTGTTTAAACTTTACAATCAACTGATAATCGTGTGTAGCCATAAGTATGGTTTTTCCGCTTAAATGAATTTTATTTAAGAGTTCCATTACTTCTAAAGACGTTTTAGGATCTAGATTTCCAGTTGGCTCATCTGCTAAAATTAATTCTGGATCATTCAATAACGCTCTTGCAATAGCAACTCTTTGTTGTTCTCCTCCAGAAAGTTCAAAAGTTTTTTTGTAGTACTTTTCTTTCATACCTACTTTATCTAAAACTTCGTGTATTTTTTCTTTACGCTCTGTTTTATCTTTCCAACCAGTTGCTTTTAATACAAACTCTAAATTATCAAAAACATTTCTATCGTTTAACAATTTAAAATCCTGAAAAACAACACCTAACTTTCTTCTTAAAAACGGAATATTTTTCTCTTCAATTTTCTTTAAATCAAAATCTACAATATCTCCCAAACCACGTTGTAGTTGTAAATCGCCATATAATGTTTTTAATAGACTACTTTTACCACTTCCGGTTTTACCAATTAAATAATAAAAATCGCCTCTATTTAAAGTAAAGTTCACTTTAGATAAAACCAAGTTATCACGTTGGTAAATATCAGCATTTTCAAGTCGTAGAATTGGTTTTTCCATAAAAGTACATTTTTACAAATCTATTATTTATTATTGGTCTATCCATTACATTTTTTATTTTTGACCAAAAAATCAAACAAATCAAAAAAAACAACGTTATACAAAAATTAGTATTACAATTATGAAAACAAAACTTATCACAATAAAAATCATTGTTTTTTTATGTTGTTTTTGGGTGATGCCAAGTTGGGCACAAAAAACAGAAATTCAAACAAACTTTGATTCTAAGTTTCATCACGCAATAAATTTATATAATAATAAAGCATATGCTGGTGCGCAAAAATTATTTTCTGAAATTTCAGAGAATAGCAATTACTTTCAAAATATAAAAACAGATGCAGATTTTTACGATGCGATGTGTGCTATTAAATTAAATCAAGATGGCGCAGATGGTAAAGTAATCGACTTTGTTAAAAACCATCCTTACAGTAGTAAAAAGGAAAAAGCTTTTTTAAATGTTGGTAATTATTATTTTGACAATAGAAATGCTTCTTATGCACTTAAATGGTATCAAAAAATAAATCCAAAAACATTAACTGTTGCAGAAAAAAACGAACTTGATTATAAAATGGGATATTCTCTTTTAGTATCTAACTATTTAGCAGATGCAAAAGAAAAATTTTCTGGCCTTTTATCTAGTCCTATTTACGGTAATGATGCGCGTTATTTCTTCGGCTACATTTCTTACAAACAAGAAAACTATGGAGAAGCAGAAGATAGTTTAGTAGAAGTTGCGAATGACGAAGCCTACAAATCTAAAGCTACTTATTATTTATTAGACATCGCTTTTAAAGGTGGTAAGTTTGAAAAAGCAGTACAAATTGGCGAAAAGATCTTTCCAGAAACTAAAAAGAAACAAAAATCAAACGTAGCAAAAATAATTGGAGAAAGTTATTTTAATATTGGTGAGTATGAAAAAGCGATTCCGTATTTAAAACAATACCAAGGAAAAGAAGGTCGTTGGAATAATACCGATTATTATTATTTAGGATATGCACATTACAAGCAAGGTGATTATGAAACTGCAATTCAAAATTTTAATAAAATAATTGGAGGAAATAATAAAATAGCACAAAATGCCTATTATCATTTAGGGGAATGTTATTTAAAAGCAAATAAAAAAACTGAAGCCTTAAATGCATTTAAAAATGCTGGTGAAATGAGTTTTGATCCTACAATATCTGCGGATGCAGATTTAAACTACGCTAAACTTAGTTACGAAAGTGGAAATCCTTATAAGAGTGTACCAGAAGTATTAAAAATATATTTAGCTAAATATCCTTTATCTCCAAACAAACAAGAAATTAGTGAGTTGCTGATTACTTCATACTTACATCAACAAGATTATCAGGGTGCTATTGATTATTTACAAGCAAACCAAAGTCCTGAAAATGATGTTTTAGCTAACGAAGTGTCTTTATATCGTGGAATTCAGTTGTTCAACGAACAAAAACTAAAGGAAGCTTTACCTCATTTTTTAATTGCAACAAAGTCTGCAAATAACGACATTCAAAACAAAGCTAAATTTTGGATGGCAGAAACGGATTATTTATTAGGGAATTATAAAAATGCTTTAAATGGCTTTTTATCAATAAATAATCTTACGATAGAGGAAGCTAAAAACATTGATTATAATATTGGTTATGCGTATTTTAAATTAAAAGATTATGAAAAAGCTGCGGTATACTTCAAGAAATTTTTAGATCAACGAAACGAATCTTATGATTTAAATGACGATACTTTAAGTCGTTTAGGAGATTCTTATTATGCTTCTAAGAATTATTCAAAAGCAATTATAGCGTATCAAGGAATTATAGAACAAGGTGGAAATGGAGCTGATTATGCTTCGTATCAAAAAGCAATGAGTTATGGACTTTCTGGTAAAAATCAAGAAAAAATAAAAGGCTTACAAACTATTGTAAACGATTTTCAAAGCTCTAATTTAGTTGATGATGCACTTTTTCAACAAGCAAGTACGTATACTTCTTTAGGTAAATCTGCAAAAGCAAATGCTGCTTATAATGAGCTTTTAGATAAATTCCCTAAAAGTAGTTACGCACCAAGTGTTTTATTAAGACAAGGATTGTTGTTTTATAATGAAGGAAAAAACACTAGTGCTTTAGAAAAATTTAAAAGTATTGTTAAAGAATATCCTAATTCTAATGAAGCAAAACAAGCTGTTGCTAATGCTAGAAATGTATATGTAGATATTGGTAAAGTTAATGATTATGCTGTTTGGGTTAAAGATATTACGTTTGTAAATGTTACCAATAGCGATATTGACAATAGTACTTATGAAGCTGCTGAAAACAAATTTTTAGAAAACAACACTACTAAAGCAATAGAAGGTTTTAATACGTATTTAAATGGTTTCCCTAACGGATTGCATGCTTTAAAAGCCCATTATTATTTGGCTGAATCTTATTTTAATACAAATCAAAAAGAAGCTTCAATAGCGCATTATCAACATGTAATTGATAAAGAAAAAAATCAATTTACAGAAAAAAGTTTAGCAAACTTGTCGCAATTATTCTTAGAAAAAGAAGATTGGGATAATGGAATTATTTTGTTAGAAAGATTAGAAAAAAATGCTAACTATTCTCAAAATATCATTTTTGCCCAAAGCAACTTAATGAAAGGATATTACGAGAAAGAAGAATACGCTAAAGCAGTTACTTATGCTGATAAAGTTTTAGCAAATGGTAAGATAGAACAAACTGTAGATGAAGATGCTAAAATTATTATTGCACGTGCAGCTTTAAAAACAGAAGATTATAGAACTGCAGAAGAGTATTATGAAATTGTGGACCAAACTGCAAGCGGAGAATTAAAAGCGGAGACTTTGTGTTATAAAGCCTTCTTTTTAAACGACGCGAAAATATATGATGAATCAAATGAAGTTATTCAAGATTTAATAGCCAACTATTCTACTTATAAATATTGGGGAGTTAAAAGTTATATTATCATGGCCAAGAATTATTATGCGTTAAAAGATGCATATCAAGCAACATACATTTTAGACAATGTTATTAAAAACTTTACACAATATAAAGATTTGATAGAAGAAGCTAAAAATGTATTGAACGAGATAAAAAATAAAGAAGCCAAAACAAACGAATCAGTAAACTCTCAAAAATAAAGACATGAAAAATTATGTAATCACCTTATTGTTGTTTGCGTTTACTGGCTCAGTAATTTTTGCCCAAAAAGACGAACCAACAAAAAAAGCAAAAGATACGATACGAACAGAAGTTGTAAACGTTGTTACTTCTTATGCGCCTAAAGTTACCGATGCTTTTAAAATAAAAAGAAAACCAAAAATTTCTTTATCTAAAAACGTAGAGAAAAAAGCGCTAGAATATAAAATTGCTTCAGTTCCCGTAGCATCTACTTTTGTTCCAAAAAGTGGAACTTTAAAGAAAATTAGTCTTTCAGAAAAAGAAGTTTTCTTTGATAATTATATCTCACTTGGTTTTGGAAATAATATTACTCCTTTTTTTGAAGGATATTTTCACAAAAACACCTCGTTTGATAGTGAATATGGAGTTACTTTAAAATTTCTTTCTTCCTCTGACCCAGTTCAAGATACACCTTTATCTAGTAGTTTTTATAATGTTGATTTAGATATGTTTTACAAACAAATAGATCGCTATTTTAATTGGGATGTAGGTTTTACTGCACAAAGAGATAATTACAATTGGTATGGTTTACCTACAGATATAACGTTTACAGACAATGTAATTAATTTTATTGACCCAGCGCAAACGTACCAAGATTACGAATTGTATGGAGGAATTGATTTTGAAGACTCATATATTAGTAATGCAAATGCTAGTGTTCGTTATTTTTCTGATTCTTATGAGAGCAGTGAAATAAACGCAACCTTTAACACTTACTTTTCTTTTCCTTTAGGCCGTTTTGGTGTGAACTCAGAAGATCTTAAGTTAGGTGTTCATTTTGATTATTTAGTTGGTGGTTTTCAAAGATCTTACACTGGTATTGACGAAGTGAATTATGGTTTTATTATTGCTGGTATTAGTCCTTCTTACAAATACAACTTTTATAATTTTGACATAAAAATTGGTGCAAAAGGATATTTTACAATGGATACAGAGAATGAAACCAATGAGTTTTTAATTTATCCAGATGTTAATGTTAGTTATCCTATTATAAAAAAGTATGCCAATATATATGTTGGAGCTAGTGGTGATTTGCATAACAATTCATTTAAAAGTTTGGCGAATGAAAATTATTTTATGTCTCCAACCGCAACAGTTACCCAAACCAATGAAGTGTTTAATTTGTTTGGAGGTTTAAAAGGTATTATGGCTAACAATTTAAATTATAATGTTAAAGCTAGTTATAAAAACGAAAAAGCGAAACCTTTTTACATCCTTAACCAATCTAAATCTACAGGAATTAACACGACTAATTCTACTAACGGATTTACGTTAACAGGATATGATTTTGGTAATTCTTTTGATGTTATTTACGATAATGTAAATACTATTAATTTTACAGGAGAATTGGAATATGACTTTAGCAAAAAATTATCTTTAGGCCTTAATTTAGAAGTTAACTCATACGATTTAAAAACACAAGAAGAAGCTTGGCATTTACCACAAATTAAAGGAGATATCTTTGGAGTTTACAAAGTTAAAGAATGGTATGCTGGTGCTAACTTATATTTTACAGGAAATAGAAAAGGGCTTATTATTAATCATACCGATGCAACAACATCTGTTGTAGATTTAAATAGTTTTATCGATTTAAACTTAAATGGTGGATATCATTTTAACCCACTTTTTTCAGCTTTTCTAAAGGTTAATAATATTACCAATAGCAATTATCAAACATTCACAAACTTTAACGCACAAGGCTTTCAAGTTATCGGTGGTGTTATTTGGAAATTCGATTCGTTATTTTAATGAGATTTATACTACATATTCTTCTTACAGTCTTGTTAACGCTAGCAACACAAATTGGAGGAATTGTATATCTTTTAACAATTATAATACTACATAAAATAAAAGTCAAAAAACGTATATATCGTTTTTTGACTTTTATTTTTTTATATCTATCAGTTACTTTTTTAGTTGTTCCAAATATAGCTCCATATTTCGGACGTGTAAAAATCACAAACAATATTTATGTTCAAAACCACTCTCTTATAACTACATTGTGTAATAGAAATTACGTAAAACCCAAATTAAATGCTTCTTTACAAAATATAGGGAATCACTTTAAACAAAGATATCCAACACTTACACTAGTATATTTAGATGCAAATTTTCCGTTTATCGATAAATTTCCTTTACTACCGCATTTGAGTCATTCCGATGGCAAAAAAATTGATCTTTCTTTTTTATATACTGAAGCTGGTAAATTCACTAATAAAAAACCAACAACAAGTGGTTATGGTATTTTTGAAGAACCCAAATCATCAGAATACAATCAGACTAATAGATGTAAACAAAAAGGATTTTGGCAATATGATTATAGTAAGTTTGTAACTTTTGGTTCCTTTAACGCGGACTTAAAATTTTCATTAAAGCCTACAAAATATTTAATTCAACTAATACTGCAACAAAAATCAACACAAAAAGTATTTATTGAACCTCATTTAAAGTATAGAATGAATTTAAACAATGCTAAAATTCGTTTCCATGGTTGTAAAGCTGTTAGACATGATGATCATATTCATTTTCAAATATGGTAATGTTTACTATACATAAAAAGTACTTAACTAAATAAAAAGAACCTTTCCCTCATTTTAAATTTTCACCATAAAAAAAGATCGTAGTTTTGACGAAATTACGGTTACGTATTTTTAACAATTCTATAAAAAATAGTATCCAAATAAAATAATATCTTAGTCTTATAAAAATTAAATACTATGAAAAAACTCATCACTATATTAGCTCTTGTTTTAAGTATTGTTTCTTGTAAAAAAGAAACTAAAAAAAGTACACATCAACTTAAAACAGCTATTGAAACTGAAGAGGCTATAAAAACTCCATTAAACATTCCTAAGTCTGTTGCTGCAAGAAGCGGACTTAATTTTAGAGTAGCTCCAAAAGGAAAAGTTATCAGTAAATTTAAATATAATGCAGAAGTTGTTGTTGTAGAAAAAACAGGAATTATAGAAAAAATCACTGATAATGGACAACAGGTTACAGGCGAATGGGTTGGTGTTAAACATAATGATAAAGTAGTATATGTTTTTGATGCCTTTTTAACGAAATCCAAAAATAAACCTAGAAAAAAGGAATTAAAAAACCCAATTGACATAGCTGTTTTTGAAGGTTATATAATCCAACCAGGCGAATATCATAACGAAGAAATTCCTGATGAAATTAACACACAAAATTGGCTTGGTATTTTTAATGATAATGGTAATTATTCCGTTAAAAAAACAGCTGTAACTATTACAAAAGTTCATGATGCTATTGTTGATAATACAGGAGAAAATACAGGTAAAAAAATAACCGCTACAAATCCTAAAAATTGTTACTTGCTACTAAATAACATCTTACATTTAACCGAAAGATCTGTAGATACTATTGTAACCAAACCATTTATTGTACATCCTGAAAAACCTTTTTCTTTTGATTTTAACAACAATAACTATAGCTTATCTGCTACTGCAGAAGAATACAATTCTTTAAACCCTGAAGAGAATCTTTTTAATGCCAAGGATTATAAATTGTATTTAGAGAAAACAGAAAATGGTATAAAAACAAAACAATTATTACTTTTTGAAAAGTTCTTTGATGATAAAATGATAAAAATATTATTTATTGGAGATATTGACGGCGATGGAATTCCTGATTTATTAATAGACACCTCTAATCATTACAATTCAAGCATACCAACTTTATATTTATCTAAAGAAGCTAAAAAAAATGATTTATTACGAATTGTTAGTTTACACACTAGTGTAGGTTGTTAGTTTTTTTTAATGATAAAAAACGGAAAACAAATTCTTTTAAACCATATTTTTATAAAGAAAAAAAAGTAATTCTTTAAAACACTTTACGCATTTTCTTCAAAGTTAATTACTAGGAGTTCAACACAAAAAAATATTTAATTTGAGTAAAATATTGAAAGAATTTTATGCCGAAAATCATACTTCTTATTAATCCTTTTATATTTTTTTAAAAAAATAAAACCCTGAAAAACAAAACTTAAACCCTTTGTAAGTCTTTTACAAAGGGTTTACAAGCTATTTACAACAGTTCTTTTCGCTTTCATAATACATTTGATTTAAATAAAAAATAATCAAAAACAAAAATTATGAAAACAACAAAAGTAAAAAGCCTTAAATTGATAATAACCGTATTAATTGTATTCTTGATTTGTTCTTGTGGTAATCGTGAAAACATGAAATACAATTACAATTATACCACTGAACATACAGAAACAATTCAATTAGAAGCATTACCAAATGCTATAAAAACAGAATCTTATAAAGAAATTAAAGAGAATGATTTTAAACACACTTCATTAAATCCGCTTTCTACTTTTTCTATTGATGTTGATAATGCTTCATACAGCAATATTCGTAGAATGATTAATAAAGGGCAAAATATTCCTAAAGATGCTGTTAAAATTGAAGAAATGATTAACTATTTTCAATACGATTATAAACAACCAATCAATACACATCCTTTTGCAATTCATACAGAATCTGGACAAACACCTTGGAACAAAGAAACCCAATTAATAAAAATAGGAATCAAAGGAAAAGAAATTCCAACCGAAAACATTCCTGCTTCTAACTTGGTTTTTCTAATAGATGTATCAGGTTCTATGAACAATCCTAACAAACTTCCATTATTAAAAAAAGCCTTTGAACTGTTAGTTTCACAATTAAGAAAAAAAGATAACGTAGCTATTGTTGTTTATGCAGGTGCTGCGGGTGTAGTTTTAGAACCAACTTCTGGTGATAATAAAGAAAAAATCATAAATGCTTTAAATAACTTGAACGCTGGAGGTTCTACTGCAGGTGGAGAAGGAATTAAATTAGCCTATAAATTGGCTGAAAAAAACTTCATGGAAAATGGAAATAATCGTATTGTTTTAGCAACCGATGGAGATTTTAATGTTGGACCAAGTAGCGATAATGCTATGGTAACATTAATAGAAGAAAAAAGGAAATCTGGTATATTCTTAACTTGCCTAGGTTTTGGTATGGGAAATTATCAAGACAGTAAAATGGAAACATTAGCAGATAAAGGAAATGGAAACTATGGTTATATTGATACCATGCAAGAAGCTAACAAAATATTAGTTACTGAATTTGGCGGTACTATGTATACAATTGCTAAAGACGTTAAAATACAAGTAGAATTTAATCCTAAAAAAGTAAAAGGATATCGTTTGATTGGTTATGAAAACAGATTATTAAACAATAAAGATTTTGCTGATGACCAAAAAGACGCTGGTGAATTAGGCAGCGGACATACCGTTACAGCTTTATATGAAATAATTCCTGTAGGTGTAAAAAGTGAATATCTTAAAGAAAACATCAATTTAAAATACGCCGCTAAAGACCTACAAAACAATTATGGTGATGAATTATTTACTGTAAAACTTAGATACAAACATCCGAAAGAAAATGAAAGTATAGCAATAGTTCATAATCACATGATCGCTAATAATAAAACAACTACGGATTTTAATTTTGCAGCCTCAGTTGCTTGGTTTGGTATGCAATTAAGAAATTCTGCTTACATAAATAATAAAGATACGAAAGCTTTAATTTCTTTAGCAAAAAACAATAAAGGTATGGATGAACAAGGTTACAGAGCAGAATTTGTTCGGTTAATAGAAGCTTATAAAGGTACAAATCAGTAAAAACTATTTTCTATACTATAAATTCTTAACAAATAAGACTGTCTTTTAAAATAAGATGGTCTTACTTTTTATTTAAAACCTTATCATTTTAAATACTCAATTTTTCGTAGTTTTATACAAAACTATTTATAATGAATAAACTACTTACTTTATTTTCTGTTGCTGCGATATTAACTGCTTGCAATCAGAAAAAAGAAGCCCCTATCACTCTAAAAAAAGGACTTACTACTGAAGAAAAAACAGATAGTACACATGTTAAACATTTTTTTAATACTGCATTAACTGAAGGAAAATCTTATGAATGGTTACGCGATTTAACTCAAAATATTGGAGGTCGTTTATCGGGTTCTCCAGAAGCTGCAAAAGCAGTTGTTTGGGGAGAAAAAGTTATGAAAGAAATTGGTTTAGATTCTGTTTGGTTACAACCAGTTATGGTACCACATTGGGTTCGTGGCGAAAAAGAAGTAGCGTATTATACCGTAAATGGAATAAAAAAAGAAGTTCCTGTTTGTGCTTTAGGTTTTTCTATAGCAACTCCTACGAGTGGAATTACGGCTGAAGTTATTGAAGTAAAAAGTATTAAAGAAGCTGAAAGTTTAGGCGATAAAGCAAACGGAAAAATTGTGTTTTTTAACGGAGCTTTTGATGAAACTTTAATTAACACTTTTCAAGCTTATGGCGGATGTGTAAGTCAGCGTTTTGGTGGCGCAGCTACAGTTGGAAAATTTGGAGCAAAAGGTGTTATTGTTCGTTCTATGACTAACGGAATTAACGATTATCCACATACAGGGTCAATGGGATATGGAGAAATTCCAAAAGAACAATATATTCCTGCGGCTGCAATTAGCTCTAGAGCTGCTGAAAACTTAAGCGCAGATTTAAAAAAGAATCCTAATTTAAAATTCTACTTTAAACAAAGCTGCGAAACTTTACCAGATGCGCCATCACATAACGTAATTGGAGAAATTAAAGGAAGTGAAAATCCTGATAAAATTATTGTTGTTGGTGGTCACTTAGATTCTTGGGATTTAGGAGAAGGAGCACATGATGATGGTGCTGGAGTTGTACAAGCTTTAGAAGTTGCTTATTTATTAAAAAACAACAATATCAAACCAAAAAACACAATCCGAATAGTATTCTTTATGAATGAAGAAAACGGAACTCGTGGTGCAAAAGAATATGCTAAAAAAGCAAAAGAAAATAACGAAAATCATATTGGTGGTTTAGAAAGTGATTCTGGCGGACATACACCTAGAGGTTTTGCAATTGATGCAAACGAAAAAAATACCGATTTAGTAAAAAGCTGGAATAAATTATTAGCTCCTTATGGTTTACACGATTTAGTTGAAGGATACAGTGGAGCAGATATTAAACCGTTAAAAGAAGAACATATTACTTTGGTAGGTTATAAACCAGATAGCCAACGCTATTTTGATTATCATCATACTTCTACTGATACTTTTGACAAAGTAAACAAACGTGAACTAGAATTAGGGAGTGCATCAATGACCAGTTTAATTTATCTGATGGATAAATATTTATATTCTCAAGAAGAATTGAAGCTATAATAATTAAATATCTAATAAAACGTATTCAATGATTTATTCAATCTCAGTCATTGAATATGTTTTAATAAACAAATTATTAAATGACAATAATTTCAACCAGAAGTGACAACTCCAATTTTATATTACATAAAACATTTACGAGTAAGTTATTTTTACCAATAGCAAAATATGTTAATTGGAAACTTGAAAATAACTGGGATGATTATGATGAGCTTTATCATGCTTTAAAATATATAGAAGAGATAAAAAAAATTGAAGGAGTTTGGTTTGAAATACATACAATTGAAAAAGATGATGAAATAAAAGGTGTTTTAACGATTGTTGGAGGAGCTATTCATAAACTTGAAAAATTAGATGGTTTTAAAAATGAAAAAACTATCCTTTTAAAATACTTTCATATTATAGAAAAAGGAAAAGGCTATGGAAGTTATTGGTTAAATTCAGTAATAATACCATATTATCAGAATAAAGGATTTCAAAAAATTTATATTAATAGTAGTCATCCTAAATCTTTTAACTTCTATAATAAAATTGGATCTGAAGTTAAAAGTTATTCAAAAAAAAGTGACAATAAATTATATAAAAGAATTTGTAAATCTTTTTTAATATCTATTGACTAAGAAAATCTATAAATGAAAAAACTAAAAAAAAACACACTCTATTTATTATTATTCATTTCTTTGATTTCTTGTGGACAAGAAGGGGATTCGAAAAAAACAACAAATAATAAAGAAACGACTTCTAAAAAAAAAGAAACCCACAAATACACCAATAAATTGGCTAATGAAAGCAGTCCGTATTTATTACAGCACGCTCATAATCCAGTAAATTGGTATCCTTGGGGAGATGAAGCTTTGGCAAAAGCTAAAAAAGAAAACAAACTTATTATTATTAGTGTTGGTTATGCAGCTTGTCATTGGTGTCATGTAATGGAACACGAAAGTTTTGAAGACGAAGAAGTTGCAAAATATATGAATGATAATTTTGTAGCTATAAAAATAGATAGAGAAGAGCGTCCGGATATTGATCAAATTTATATGAATGCTATTCAATTGCTTACTGGAAGTGGCGGTTGGCCTTTAAATGCAATTACTTTACCAGACGGAAGACCAATTTATGGCGGAACTTATTTTGCTAAAAAGGATTGGTTAGCAATGCTTAAAAAAGTAAAACAATTTGTAGATGAAAGTCCTGAAAAAGCAGAACAGCAAGCCAAAGGTTTAACAGAAGAAATTAATAATAGTGAACTAATTTTTAAAGCAAAAGAAACAAGTGTTTTTAAAAATTCTGACTTAGATCAAATTTTTTCTGTTTGGGAAGAAAAAATAGATACTAAAGATGGTGGACGAAACAATGTACCAAAATTCCCAATGCCAATTGGATATCAGTTTTTATTACAATACAATTATTTATCAAAAAACAAAAAAGCACTAGAAGCTGTTACTACAACTTTAGATAAAATGGCTGATGGTGGAATTTATGATCAAATTGGTGGTGGATTTGCAAGATATTCAACTGATGGAATATGGAAAGTTCCGCATTTTGAAAAAATGACGTATGACAATGCGCAATTGGTAAGTTTATATGCTTCCGCATATCAAGCCACCAAAAAACCGTATTATAAAACGATTGTTTATGAAACTTTAGCTTTTGTTGCTAGAGAACTTACGTATAATAAAGAAGCTTTTTATTCTTCTTTGGATGCCGATAGTGAAGGTGAAGAAGGAAAATTTTATGTTTGGACTAAAGAAGAGTTGATGCCAATTCTTAAAGATGATTACAATCTTTTTGCAGATTATTATAGTATTACTGAAAAAGGAAACTGGGAACATTCAAACATTCTTTACAAACAAAAATCAGATTCGGAAATTGCTAAAAAATATAATTTATCTGAGGCTGAATTACAAGAAAAAATTAAAGCAATAAAGCCTATTTTATTGGCTGAAAGAGCTAAAAAAGTTCGTCCAGGTTTGGATGACAAAATATTAACTGCTTGGAATGGTTTAATGTTAAAAGGTTATGTGGACGCATATAGAGTTTTTGACGAACCTAAATTTTTAGATACAGCTATAAAAAATGCGGAATTCATTTTAAAAAACTGCAAAAAATCCGATTATAGATTAAACAGGAATTTTAAAGACGGAAAATCATCTATCAATGGTTTTTTAGATGATTATGCGTTTACTATTGAAGCTTTTATAGCATTGTATCAAGCTACTTTTGATGAAAAATGGTTGAATGAAGCGCATGAGTTTTTAAAATATACAATGATTCATTTTTATGATTCAGAAAGCGGAATGTTCTTTTATACTTCTGATGTTGATCCGAGTTTAATTGCTCGTAAAATGGAAATTAGCGATAATGTTATTTCATCTTCTAATTCACAAATGGCTAAAAATTTATTTTTATTAGGAAAGTATTTTTATCAAGATGATTATATACATACATCAGAAAAAATGCTGAGTAATGTAAAACAAAATGTTTTGGCTGGTCATACCTTTTATGCGAATTGGAGTATGTTAATGGCATGGTTTGTTAACGAACCGCATGATGTTGCTATTGTTGGTGATGATTATTTACAAAAACGTAAAGAATTTGATCAGCATTATTTACCAAATTCATTTTTATCTGGTAGTAAAAAAGATACGCAATTAGCATTATTGAAAAACAAATATGTTAACGGTCAAACCACTATTTATGTTTGTAAAAAAAGAGTTTGCCAGTATCCTCAAACTGATGTTGGTAAAGCTTTGGAACAGATAAATAAGTAAATAAAACTTACGTCACCCTAAGCTTGTCTCAGGATCACATACTATTAAGGTATATCTAATCAAGATGAGATGCTGAAACAAGTTCAGCATGACATGAAACTAAATGAAATAAAAATAAGTCAATATATTATTCGTCATTACGATTGGAACTTAGTAAAAAAAAGTAATCTGCTAATCCATAAACAAACTTATTATAGAAATCAATTAACCCTTCAATTATAAATAAATGAAATATTATTTTTTAACTTTTACTATTTTAACACTATTCATTTCTTGTAAACAACAAGAAGAAGTAGATTCCATTGTTACAAACGCTCTTGTTTATACTGTTGATAATGAATTTAACAAAATTGAAAGTTTTGCCATTAAAGACGGAAAGTTTATTGCCACAGGTAGCAATGAAGAAATCACAAAAAAATATACTACTAAAAATAGTATTGATGCAAACGGGAAAACAGTATTTCCTGGTCTTATAGATGCACATTGTCATTTTTACAGATTAGGTTTACAACAAAAGAAAGTAGACTTAACTGGAACAAAAAGTTATAACGACGTTTTACAAACCTTAGTTACTTTTCAACAAAAAAACAATACTCCTTTTATTACAGGACGCGGTTGGGATCAGAATGATTGGGATGTGAAAGTTTTTCCTACCAAAGAAAAGTTAGATTCAATATTTCCAAATACTCCTGTTGCGGTTACACGAATTGACGGACATGCGTTATTGGTAAATCAGAAAGCTATTGATTTAGCTGGAATTACCAATACATCTTCTGTTGAAGGTGGAGAATTCATTAAAATAGACGGAAAATTAACTGGTGTTTTAATAGATAATGCTATGGATTTAATCGTCCCTCCTGCTCCATCAAAAAAAGCACAAATTGAGGCATTACAAAGTGCTGAAAAAATTAACTTTTCTTACGGATTAACAACTGTTGACGATGCTGGTTTAGATAAAAGCACTATTGAATTAATAGATAGTTTACAACAAGTAAACGATTTAAAAATACGTATGTATGCAATGGTTTCTGCTACGCAGGAAAACTTAGATTATTATACCAAAAAAGGAATTATTAAAACAAACAAATTAAACGTACGTTCTTTTAAAGTTTATGGAGATGGCGCTTTAGGTTCTCGTGGAGCAGCTTTAAAAAAATCATATTCAGATAGAGAAAACCATTTTGGTGCTTTAATATATTCTCCGAAACGTTATGAAGAAATTGCTGAGCAAATTGCAGCATCTGAATACCAAATGAATACACATGCCATTGGAGATTCTGCCAATTATGTAATGTTAAGAACCTATGAAAAGGTTCTTAAAAATCAAAAAAATCGTCGTTGGAGAATTGAACATGCACAAATTGTAGACAGTCTTGATTTTGATTTATTTAAAAATATAGTTCCTTCTATTCAACCAACACATGCTACTTCGGATATGTATTGGGCAGAAGATAGAGTTGGTGAACATCGCATAAAAGGTGCTTATGCTTTTAAAAAATTATTAAATATTTACGGTAAAGTAGCTTTAGGAACTGATTATCCTGTAGAACAAGTTAATCCGTTTTTAACTTTTTATGCTGCTGTGGTAAGAAAAGATTTGAATAATTATCCAGAAAATGGATATCAAATGAAAGACGCTTTAACCAGAGAAGAAACTTTAAAAGGAATGACTATTTGGGCTGCATATTCTAATTTTGAAGAGCATGAAAAAGGAAGTATTGAAGCTGGTAAATTTGCCGACTTTATTATTCTTGATCAAGATATTATGACTGTGGAAAGCAAAAAAATTCCTGAAACAAAAGTTTTAGCCACTTATTTAAATGGTGAAAAAGTGTATTAAATAGAGTTACTTATTTTCATATATTATTCTTAAAAAAAATCCTCACAGATTAAAACTGTGAGGATTTTTTATGGCTAACTCTAGAACGCTACTATGTATTTTATTTGTGCTTTGCTACAAAAGAAGCTAATTCATCTCTTGTCATTTTTTGAGTTTTTAATCCCATAAAAACTAACTCTTCTTTATCGCTCCCAGCAACTAAAATTATTTCATTAATAAACTCTCCGTCTTCTCTGTAATATAATTCGGCTCTCTCTTTTCCGTCTTTAGCTCTTATTAATGTTTTTAGTTTGTTTCTTCTAGAGAATTTTTTAAAATCATTTACAATGTTTTTATCTCTTTTATTGTAAACTAAAATTTTAAAACTCTTAGCTTTCTTTAAAATCTGTTCATCAACATCATCTTCATCTATAAAAGATTTTACCAAAGACAAAGGAACATTAAAAGATATTTCAGCATCTTCTTTATGATTTTTATAAAATTCTTTAAAACTTCCTTCTTGAGCATTTATCGTTAAAAATGCACTCATTAAAAATAATATAGCAAATTGTTTCATAATACTTGGTTTTAAAAGGAAGACGACAACTATTCTATTTTGTTACAAAGTCATTTAAATTATTGTTCTTAGTTAAATGTAATATGGTTTAAAAATTTTAGCATAAAAAACTCACAGGTTTTAAAAACCTGTGAGATCTAACTTTTTAAAAGCAATTCATAAAATTTTTTCTCTTAGTAAATAACCTCGGGGCCAGCCCACGAGGCATTTTAAAGAATTATCCTTTTTCATTTTTCGATGCAATAACCTGGTAATTAAACCCTTGACTATCGCCCTGCGATTAAATAATGTTATTTATTCTTTTTCGCATTGTGCTAAAATCTTCTTCGCTCTTTCCAAGCCTTTACTTGGATAATACTTTGGTAAATCTTTCTCTTTTTCAAATAACGTAATTGCTTTTTGTACCTGATTACAATATGGTTTTGTAGACTTTCCAAAAAATCGAGCACTTCCCATATCCCATTCTGCTTTTGCTAAAACAACTCTTGGGTTATTTGGTGCTAGTTGTAATGCTTTTTCATACAAAGCCATGTTTTTACCAGATAAAGTCATTCCGTATTTTTGTGCATCAAAATTTATATATGCAGTGTTTAATAAGGCTTGTGTAATTATTACTTCTGGATTATTTGGTAAAATACTTTCTGCTGTATCTAAAAAAGCTTGTGCTTTTGTTAGTTTTGAATTTAATTTTACTTCGTCTTTCATTCCAAAAGTGCCTAAAATTTCAATTGTTGCTGCATAATAAACAGGCAACCAATTCTCTTTTTCTGCTTTAGAAATTCTTTCAAATAACTGACTTGCTTCTTGGGTTTTATTTTGTCCCCATAATTGAAATGCTTTTTGCATTCCTTTATCGTAATTTGTTTGTGCAGATAATGTAATTGTAAATACAAAAATGCTTAATTGTAGTAGTACTTTTTTCATGGTTTTATTTTTTAAATTGTTTTTTTTATTGAAGTTGTTTGTATTTTCTTTTTTCCATTGATGAAAATACTTCGACTTCGCTCAGTACAATCTTCAACAAAAAAATCTCATATAATATTATCTTTCAAAAAACTAGGCAATAACTATCTTATACTTACATGAAAATAATTCATGTAAATACTTTTTTTTAGCTTAAGGCTTATTTTGTTTTGGTATATTTTTTTAATTAATATTAATTACCATAGCAGTGTTTTCGGTAATTGTAAACTTGGCGTCTTTATATTTTGGAGGTCCCATAAAACCTTTTGCATCATTAGAAATTCCTATTGGTTCTTTAGGAATTCCAATAAAGTTGGTATCCATTTTTTTATTATCGTTTTCGTCATGAAAAGCAGAAACTGCGTATTCACCTTTTGGTAATCCTTCAAAAACTACTGTAGCCTTATTATCTGTTATTTTTACAACAGCTTCTTTATATCGCTTCTTTAAAAAACCTTCTTTGGTATTATGTACTCCTATAAAAACAGCTCCTTTGTCAGATTCCATTCCTGTAAAATTTATGGTTAACGAATAACTATCTTGAGCGGTAACTGCTGTTAATCCTATAAATATAAATGCTATTGTTAAAAGTAATTGTTTCATGTTTTTTCGTTTTTGCTTATTCAAATATCTGACGTTTTTTTTAATTATAATCAAACTTCTTACCGAACTGTTGTTTTAATTGGATGAATTGTTGTTTTGTGTTATTTAAAGTTTTTAATGTTATCAGGTTTGTAAAATTTTGTTTTCTATTAGGCTCATAGGAACAAAGGTTCTGAGCTTAAGTTTCTTTTTTTTGCGTTAGGGATTGAGTGGTCTGTTTGAGCTCTTTTTGTGAATTTTTCTTTTAGATACTGAACTAAATTCAGCATAAAAAAGCGAGTAACGAAAGCCCGACCTTTAGGTAACGCCCAAATTATTTTACAAATTATCTAACTGATTGTCTTTTTTATCATCACTAATTGTCCAGAAGAATCCTATAAAGAAAAACTGGTCGGCATTTGGAACAATTGCTTGCCTGTTATACACTCCGTTTACATTTGGCTCGTTTTTATAGTTGTAACCATAAACGTTTTCTGTTCCTAAAACATTGTTTACCGAGAAATATAATATTTTTTGTTGATCTATTAAATATGCAGCATTTAAACTTACTGAATTATACGTTTTGGTTTGTTCGTTTAAAAATCCGCTTTTATTTGGATTTGTATAACTTCTTCCAGATGCAAAATTATATGCCAATCCAAATTGAGTTTTCCAAGCTTCTGACCAATATTTACCTACCAAAGAAACATTGTGTTTTGATGCAAAATTAGGAGTTGCTTGCGTTGGATAGTTTTTATAATCTCGTTCAGTATCTAAATAAGAATACGACATCCAATATTCTAAATTTTTAATATTTTTTCCGTCTCTCCAAAAAACATCAATTCCTTTTGCGTAACCACTTCCAGTATTCGTGTATATTGATGTTGGTTCTGAAAAATCCGTATCGTACTTTATTAAATCATTGTATTTCTTATAATAACCTTCTACACGAAATATTTGTTTGTTTTTTACATATTGATAATTAGCTATAAAATGAGCTGCGCTTTCTGATGAAAAATCAGTAGAAAACTTTAAATATTCTTTTGCAGGATTTTGATAAAACTGTCCGTATGCCAAAGAAACCTGACTACTTTTTCCTGATTTATACGCCAGAGAAGCTCTTGGTGAAACAGTAAACTCATCCAATACATTTGTATTTTCGCCTCTAACACCTATTTTCATTGCTAATTTTTTAGAAAAGAAAACTGAAGCTTCTGCAAACGATCCAAATACTTGATTGTTAAAACCATATTTAAAAGTTCCAACATCTTGTGCGTTATAATCTTCATTAAAATCAGTAATAAAATACTCCGCTCCAAAATCCAATTTAAAATAATTAGAGAATTTCTTATTTGCTTTTACTTTAAAATGAACAGAGTTTTCGGTGTCTTTTACTTTATCTTCTTGTAATTTAATATCTGATTCGTCATAACCATAACCAATTCCTCCAGAAACTGTCCAACCATTATTTAAATAATGCTTGTAAGATCCGTTAAAATATATGTTGTTATTTTCTAAACCAAATCGATAACCATCATCAAAATTTATATTGTTTTGAACAACTTCTAAACTAGACTTTCCAAAAGAAGCATATAATTTTAATAATCCGTTATCATTAGGTGTGTGTCTATACACCATTTCTCCACTTAAACTTTCATAAGGTTTTATCCATTCATCTCTGTTTGCAAATAAGTTTTGATAAGGTGCTAAGTTGATATATGATGTATTGATACTAAATGAATTTTTACCCCAAATTTGTGTATTTCCAACTCCTGCTCCAACTGTCATTAACTGAATATCTGTTTTTTCTTGTGTTGGCTGATCTATAGTATTTAAAGCTAAAACACCAGATAATGCTTGTCCGTATTCAGCAGAATATCCACCAGTAGAAAAACTCATTCCTTTAAATAAAAATGCAGAAAAGCGTCCTCTGGTTGGTAAATTTGCTCCTGTAGCAATAAATGGATTAAAAACACGAACTCCGTCTATAAATATTTGTGTTTCATTTGCATCCCCACCACGAACAAATAATCGTCCGTCTTCTTCGTTATTAGAAGTTCCTGGTAAGGTTTGGAATGCACCAAAAACATCACCTAAAGCACTTGCTGTTGTTACAATATCTAATGGTTTTAAAGCAGTTACTTTTGCATTATCGCCAGCTTCAAAACTTGAAGAATTTATTTCTACAGCATCCAAAGTATTTATGTCTTCTCTTAACTTTATAGTGTTATTTAAAAACGAACTTACATTAGCCGTTTTGGTATATGTTTCAAAAGAAATAAACGAAATCACCAATGTTTGAACTCCTTTTTCTGAAGTTGTAAAAGAATATTCTCCTTTTTCGTTAGATGATGTTCCATCATAAGTTCCATCTAAATAAACATTGGCTCCAATAATTGATTGGTTTTTGTGATCTAAAACTTTACCTGAAATGGTAGTTTGTGCCTGAAAAATTGTAGTTATTGTTAGTAATAAAAATGTAATAATTGGTTTCATAGTTGTTGTTTTATGATACAAATATGAATAGAACAAACAGCTTAGTATAAAAAGAAATACCGAATTGTTGTTTTTATATGCTGAATTGTTTTTAGTTGTTTTTTGAGGGATTGAGGAGTTAAGGAGTTAAGGAGTATATGTTTTTTGTTTACAACTTTGTTGCAAAACAGGTTAAATAATACTTATTCTTTTAACAGATTAGTTGAACCAAAAATTACAAAACGGGAATGCAAAAATCTACAATAAATTTTCCTTCTGAATGATCTGCTGCGTTGTTATAGTAAATTTCAAACGGATCTTGTTCCGCTTTTTGATATCCGTTTTCTGTCATCCAAACAAAATTAGCTTCCCAAGCTTTCTGAAATTCATGTGGTTTAAGTTCCATATGTGTTACAATACATTTACCTGGATTAAATTCTTTGGTATTAATTTCTCCTTTATCTTTTAAAGCTTCATTTAAAACCAAACAAGCGCTCATTCTTATAGTATTTGGGTCAGAAAACTTTACACTATCGTGATAAATAGTAATCATTTTTAATGGTTTTTGTTCCATTAATCCTTTTGGTGTTGCCCATTTTATTAATTGTTGATACGCAGTTACTATAAAATCTATTTTTCCTTGATGACTTACATAAGCCAAATTAAATTTTGGTACTTCTTTTATTTGTATTGTTGTATTCATTTTTAACCAATTTAAGACATTATTTATGTTACAAACGTACTGATCAAAAAGAACAGTTACTTTACCATTCTTGCTTTTTGTTTTACAAATCTTGCTATATTTTATTGGACTTTGTTTTTTAAATTCTTGAGGACTCATTCCATAAAACTTTTTAAAACTTCTAGAAAATGAAGACAAACTAGTAAAACCTACTTTTTCTGAAACTTCTGTAACTGAAAGATTGGTTTTATAAATTAGTAAAGGTGCAGCTTTTTCTATTCGCTTTCTAGTTATAAAACTGGTGAGTGTTTCTTTGGTAACTATTGAAAACAACCGATGGAAATGATACGGAGAAAAACTTGCTTTTTCTGCAACTAATTTTAAATCTAATTTTTGATGAAGATTATCTTCAATAAAATCAATTGCGTTTACAATTCTAATAACAGTTTGGTTTAAAATAGGTTTCATTATTGCGAAGATAAATGTTATTTTTACAGGAAATAAAAATCTAAATTAATGTCTCACGATTTAAGTGATTATAGAAAGTCTTACGAGAAACAAGAATTATTAGAAAAAAATTGTCCAGAAAACCCTATTGAATTGTTTCAACAATGGTTTTTAACAGCAAACGAGTCTAATTTAGTAGATGAAACAAATGCTATGACTATTTCTTCTATCGGTTTAGATGGTTTTCCTAAAAGTAGAGTGGTTTTATTAAAAAAATATACTGCAGAAGGTTTTATTTTTTACACCAATTATAATTCCGAAAAAGGAAAAGCAATTCTTGCCAATAATAATGTTTGTTTGTCTTTCTTTTGGGCTGGTTTAGAACAACAAATAATAATTAAAGGAAAAGCCGAGAAACTAGCAGAAAATTTATCTGATGGTTATTTTGAATCGAGACCAGATGGTAGTAAAATTGGTGCTTGGGCTTCAAATCAAAGTGAAGTAGTTGAATCAAGAGCTACTTTAGATGAAACATTAGTTTTATTTGAAAATAAATTTGAAGGAACTACTATACCAAGACCAAAACACTGGGGAGGTTTTATAATAAAACCTGTATCTATAGAATTTTGGCAAGGTCGGCCAAACAGAATGCATGACAGAATTTTATACTCCTTAGAAAAAGATTTTTCTTGGAAATTAGAAAGATTAGCTCCTTAATATTTATATTTGATTATCATATTAAAAAATAATGAAGACATTATATATAGTTCGTCATGCAAAATCTTCATGGGAATATGAAGGAATAAAGGATCATGATAGACCTTTAAAAAAAAGAGGAATTAAAGATGCGCATTTAATGTCAAAAATTTTGGCAGAAAGAATAAAATGTCCTGCTTCTTTTATTTCTAGTAGCGCCAGTAGAGCTTTACATACTGGAATTATTTTTTGTGAAAACTTTGGTTTTCCCTTAGTTAATTTTAAAATAAGTAAACAATTATATAGTTTTAATGATGCTTATTTAACTAAAACAGTAAAAACCTTAGATGATAGTTTTGATAGTGCTATTATTTTTAGTCACGATCATGGAATCAATTTTTTTGTTAATAAATTTGGAAATAAACCTATTGCTCATGTTACTACTTGTGGTGTTGTGGGAATAGAATTTAATATTAAACATTGGAAAGACCTTAAAAAAGGATCAACGATTTTAGTTGAATTTCCAAAAAACTTTAAATAATTTTTCTTTGAAAATAAAAAAATACGGAGCTATAGATATTGGCTCAAATGCTGTAAGACTTTTAATTGCAAATGTTATTGAAGAAAAAGGAAAAGAAACTTCTTTTAAAAAATCTTCTTTAGTTCGTGTTCCTATTCGTTTAGGAGCAGATTCATTTGTTTCTGGAAAAATATCTGAAACTAATATTCAGCGCATGTTAGACGCCATGAAAGCTTTTAAATTATTAATGAAAGTACATGGAGTAGAAAAATATAAAGGATGTGCAACTTCTGCAATGAGAGAAGCAAGTAATGGAAAAGACGTTATTGCTGAGATTTCAAAAAAAACTGATATTGATATAGAAATAATAAATGGTAAAAAAGAAGCTGCAATTATTTTTTCTACCGATTTAAACTCTTTTGTGAACTCTAATGAAACGTATTTATATGTTGATGTTGGTGGAGGTAGTACTGAGTTTACATTATTTTCTGAAGGTGAAATTGTAAATTCAAAATCTTTTAAAATAGGTACAGTTAGGCTTATTAATAACACTAAAGAAACCAATAATAAAATATTTAAAAAAGTTGAAGAGTGGATTAAATCTAATACTAAAGATTATAAACGTATTTCTTTAATTGGTTCTGGAGGAAATATTAATAAAATATTTAAAATGTCTGGTAGAGAAGTTGGGAAACCAATATCATATATATATATGACAGCTCAATACCAATTTCTTAAAAAAATGAGTTACAAACAACGAATTTCAGAGCTAAGTTTAAATCCTGATCGTGCAGATGTAATTGTTCCTGCAACAAAAATATACTTATCTGCCATGAAATGGAGTGGTGCCAGAAAAATTTATGTTCCAAAAATTGGCTTGTCTGATGGAATTATTAAAAGCTTATATAATAATACTCTTTAATTTTTTTTTAACATAGTTTAACACTTCACTTTTTTTCTATATATTTGTCTTATACTATGTTAAGACACTCCCCCCGTTTTTTTAACAAATTGCATAGTAGATATACTATAAATAATCGAATTCAAATTTAATCATTATGAAAAAATTTTTATTGTCCGGTGCATTATTTGCCATTGGATTATCTGTCTCTGCGCAAGATTTACCTACAAATGCAGAACCTGGTAAATGTTATGTAAGATGTAAAACTCCTGAAGTATGGAAAAACCAAGATGTAACTATTGAAGTAGCACCAGCTTACAAAAGAATTGTTACAAATCCTGCACAGTATAAAACTGTAACGGAAAGAGTTTTAATTGATGAAGGAGGAGAAACACTTGTTTTAGTTCCTGCTAGATATGCAACTGAAACATTTACTGTAGTTACTAAAGAAGCTTCTAAACGCTTAAGTAAATCAGTTTCTAAACCTTCATTTGTAACAGAAACAGTAGTTACTAAAGAAGCTGCCAAACGTTTAGAACTTGTTCCTGCAAAGTATGAAATGAAAGACGTTGTAGTTACAATAAAAGAAGGTTATAAAAAATTAGTTAAGATACCTGCTAAGTACGAAATGCGTGATGTTGTTGTTATTGTTGAAGAAGCGTCTAAGCGTATAGAGACTGTTCCTGCTAAAATGAAAACCGTTACAGAAACAATTCTTTCAAAAGAAGCTTCAAAAAAACTAGTTTCTATTCCTGCTAAATACGAAATGCAAGATGTAGTAGTTACTATTAAAGAAGCTGGTAAACGTTTGGAAGTTATACCTGCAAAATATGAAATGAAAGATGTTGTAGTTACTGTAAAAGAAGCTGCTAAACGTTTAGAAATTGTTCCTGCAGTATATGGTACTGAAACGTTAACTTATAAGAAAAGAGATTACGGTTCTAGCTTAAGAGTTATACCTGCTGCTTTTAATAATGATACAGAAGTTGTTGAAGTTAGAGCTAAGTCTGCAAGATGGCAAATGAGCGAAAAAGCTCCTGATTGTACATCTTCAGACCCTAATGATTGTCGTTACTGGTGTTACCAAGAAGTACCTGCTCAATTTACAACTGTTAGTAAAACAGTTTTAGATAAAGATGCTGATGTTGTTTCTACTAAAGGAAAATGTCAAGAAGGAGATACAAGTCCTAGCTGTTTTGCGTCTTATGTAAAAAAAGTAATGAAAACTCCTCCAACTACAAGAGAAATTGATATTCCTGCTGTTACTAAGGTTGTTAAGAAAAGAGTAATGGTGACTCCTCCAAGCACGAGAGAAATTGATATTCCTGCTATAACTAAAGTTGTTAAGAAAAGAGTTATGGTTACTCCTCCAACTACAAGAGAGGTTGTTATTCCAGAAGTTACTGTACCTGTAAAGAAAGTAGTTGTTGATACTCCTGCTTCTGAAAGAGTTATTGATATTCCTGAAGTTACTAAAGTAATTAAAAAAAGAGTAATGGTTTCGCCTCCAACTACAAGAGAGATTGAGGTTCCTGCTGTTACTAAAACTTTTAAGAAAAGAGTAATGGTTACTCCTCCAACGACGAGAACTATAGATATTCCTGAGGTTACAACACCTATCAGAAAAACTATTCCTGCTGTTGAGACTACAAATGTTGTAGAAATTCCAGAAGTTACTACTCCAATGAAAAAAACAGTAATGGCTGCTGCTCCAACTACAAGATCTGTAAAGTCTAATGAAAAGTTTGCTACTATTAAGAAAACTGTTTTAGAAAAAGATGCGTATACTGATGAAGTTACTGTTCCTGCTAAATATAAAACTGTTACTAAAGAAGTTTTAGTATCTAAGGGAGGTTTAACTACATGGAAAACTGTTGATTGTAAATTAGTAGCTAATACTCCTTTACCTATTAACTGGAATTTAGGTAGTGCTACTTTAACTCCAGCTGCTAAACGTATTATTGATGCTCGTTTATTACCTGTTTTAAAAGATGGTGTTGCAGTTGCAATTGAATCTCATACTGATTCTAGAGGTGGTAAAGTAAGTAACCAATCTTTATCTGAAAGAAGAGCAAGAGCTGTAGTTAACTATTTAGTTAGTAAAGGTGTTAACCCTAGTAAACTTACTGCAAATGGATTAGGTGAAAATAAATTAACTAATAGATGTTCTGACGGTGTTTCTTGTACTGAGAGAGAACATGCTGCAAACAGAAGAACCACTTTTAGAGTTATTAGTCAAAATTAATTTTATTTTATATATCAATAAATATTGATATATAAAACTTATTTTTAAAACTCCAATGAATTTAAATTCGTTGGAGTTTTTTATTTTATTTAAACATATTATTGCCTTTAATATCAATAATGTTAATTTGCGTTATATATAGGTCTATTGCTTAAAAGCTATCGTACAAAAGCGAAGTATTTTTTTAATCAGTAAAACAGTATCCAGATAGATCTAAGCAAATTATATATATAATTCTTATTAAAAAATCCTTTTAATTCTATAATTTATCTTTCTAATCCGTTTTTATTATATACTTCTAATATTAATTGCTAACTTGTAATTAGAAATAACAATTAACTCTTTTAACTCATATAAAAAGGGTTATATTTTAAGTGTAAATGAAAAATAGATAGTCTTTATTTTTCTTGAAACCAATAAAAAAACTCAGATACATTAATGTACCTGAGCCTTATTCTGTTTCAATAATGAAATAAATATGCTTAATGCTTTTTGATATATAATGTATCTAATTTCATTTCTTTTTGTAACCAAGCTTGTAGCTCTTTTTCTTTATTTAAAATAAAATCTTCTTTTAAATTATTATTCCAAAAGATATTTGCTTCTGGTAAAGTATCTATTTTTATAAAATCTTTTGTTGTTAATACTTTTGAAAAACGAATTTCTTTAATTCCATTAAATCTTATTTTAACATCTTTAGCGATACTACTAAACGGAATACTGTTTTTATCATTTAATAAGGCATTCGTCTCTATTCTATTATTTAATTGAGATATATTATTTTTCAAATCATCTATTTCTTTATGTAAGCCTTGTATAATATTGTCTTGTCTGTCTAAATCAGATATAGCTCTATCATATGCATCAACGATTCTATCAACACTACGTGCTTTGTTTTCATTTATTATTAATTCAAAATCGTTTAAATTCTCATAATCTTTTAACTCATTTCTTAAATCAGTTTCAGTTGCTTCAGTAATATCACCATTAAAGAATAAATTTATTTTTTTATCATTTACATTAATATTATCTCTTTGCAACCATAAATTATTATTAGACATTACTTCCTTTTTTAAGAAGTTTTTATAATTTGAATCGACTATACTTTGTCTATATACTTTTAAAAAAGTTAAAACAGCAGGTACCATGACCAAAATTGCTACAAGTGATGCTATTTGAGCTGTTCTCTTTCTTTTTGCAGAATTAACATAACGAATCATTGTAAATCCGAGTATTTTTAAAACTAAGAAAGTCGCCAATGCAATAAAAACAGTGTTTATAGTAAATAAATACATTGCACCTAAAAAGTATTCCCAATTTCCTATAGCTATACCATAACCTGCAGTACATAAAGGTGGCATTAAAGCTGTAGCAATTGCCACACCAAAAATCACAGATGCAATAGTTCCTTTTTTAGTACGCGCGATTATTAATGCTAGACCTCCAAAAAAAGCAATTAATACATCTCGTATATCTGGTTGTACTCTACCTAATAACTCAGATGTTTCATCCCTCAAAGGGAATAAGAAAAAGAATAATGTAGCCGTGAGTAGACTTAAAACAATCATCACAGCTAAATTTATAAGTGATTTTTTTAATGTATCTATATCATTAATAGCTAAAGATAAGCCAACTCCTAAAATAGGCCCCATTAATGGTGAAATAAGCATAGCTCCAATTACAACAGCTGTCGAATTAGCATTAAGACCAATTGATGCAATAAAAATAGAACAGATTAAAATCCAAGAAGTTGCTCCTTTTAATGGAATATCTTGCTTAATAGCATTTATAGTAGCTTCTTGATCTGTATCATTTCTAAAATCTAATAACTCATACAAGAATGCTTTTATTTTTCCAAAAAGCCCCCTTGCCTCCTGAGCTATTTCCTTCTTTTTTTCATTATTATCGATAGATGAATTTGATTCATTTCCCTTATTAATATCTTCTCCCATGAATAAAAATTTTATACGAAAGATACAAAAATCATTATTTAATTAATATATAAAATGTACAAGAAAGTTTTAAAATAAGGATAAAAAAAAACTCCAGTCTTTTAGACTGGAGTTTAATATAAAGAAAGGCAACGACCTACTCTCCCACCATTGGCAGTACCATCGGCGCTAATGGGCTTAACTTCTC
>SIHP01000010.1 GCA_004762155.1 Flavobacteriaceae bacterium | reverse complement strand
TTATCCTTATTTTAAAACTTTCTTAGCTTATCTAAGCTAATGATGAGTTAGATATAAGATTATCTCTTCTTTTAATACGAATTTGTCTAGATTTTAAAGCTCTTGTATATAATATATGGAGTAATTATACCAATTAAAATTTAAAAACAGGTTTTTGTAATGTCTATTAGCTGTAATTGACATTATGGTTTCTTTATCCATATCACATACCATTTTATAAAGCCATTGCTTTAGTTGTTTCATAGATTTAAATTGTTTGGTTTTATAGCGTTGCTTAATATATTGCCAAATTTGTTCACATGGATTTAGTTCTGGAGTGTAAAGAGGAATTCTTAGTGGGTATATATTATCAGGAATGTTCATGTTTTTAGTAAAATGAAAAGCGGCATTATCAATAACGACAATTTTATACTCGTTAGGGTTTTGTTTTGAAAATTATTCCAAATATGCTTCGAATATTTTACAATCAACACCATTAACTTCCCATAGGAAACTATCGCCAGTGTAATGGGCGAATAACTACCCCACAAGTACGTATTTGGGAATTTATGTCGATAGTTTACTAGTGGTCGTATACCTACTTGTGATAAGTACCTTCCCACAAAAGTTTTCAACCCGAACCGTGATTCATCTTGAAAATAAATGTTTACACTAGTAAACTTATCTTTATTTAGATTCTTTCTAACTTTGTTAAAAACATTAGGGAGTTTTTAAAAAAGCAGCTGTAGCTTCTGAATCTTTTTTGATATTACTCCTTCTAGGAATTTTGAGTTTAGCTTTTAGTTTATAAGTCATATAATGCCAAAGCAATTGGTATTCAACATCAACACCATAAGTATCCTTTATCCATTGCTGTGCATCCCAAAAACCATTGAAAAAAGTCTTTGGGTTTTGTACTCGTTCTTTTAACCCCTTATGAATTTCAGGAGTAATAAACTTTGAGTTTCGTTTGCGCTTTTTTATTTTGAGCAAAATATCAATACCTTCTTTACGATAAATTGAAAGCCATTTATCTAATGTAGATGCACTAATTGATAAACCCTTGGATATGGAGTCAAGAGTATCAAATTGAGCTGACTTATATAAAATCAAACTCTCCAAGCGTTTGGAATTACTTATTGTAGTTTGCTTTGGTCTTAACTCTTGTAATTCTTTAATACTCTCTTTTATTACTGTTGTTGATATCATTCCTATAACTAAATATATGAAAAATTAACGTAAAATTATATTTTAATTGGTGTTAGTTAACTAATTGATAGTATAGTTTTATTTCATTTTCTTACGGTTTAAATATAACAAGTGCTAATTATAAATAAAAAATCAGCAAGTTTTTAAAACTTGCTGATTTATTTTATTTATAACAGGTTGTAATTATTAAAAACCATCACCTGGATCTTCAGGTGATGAAGCTTGTGCTTTTTGAGGGTTTAATACCATATAAGTTCCAATGGCTGTTAAAGCTGCATATTTACCATAATGGCCTATTTTTTTAATAGCATCTTTACGTGATATATCTTTTTTATTTTTATTGTCAGTATTCATGATGTTAGTTTTAAAGGGATGATATATTATTCTAAAATTATTTTCTTAGTAATTTTACCTAAGTCAGTATTTAAATTAACTATGTAAATACCAGAACTTAAGTATGATGGTAAGTTTATTTTACTAACACCATTAGAATCAATACTCGTTTCCAATACTCTTTTACCTAATAAAGAAGTTATTGTAATATCTCCATTTGTATTTAAGCCTGCTATTGTAAGTTCTTTATTATTGGACTTGTAAACGCTTACATTACTAATATCATTGTCTATAGTACTCAAACTTTTAGCTTGCGTATGTATATAATATGTACCTATTCCATTATTATCTTCGTTTAAAACAACTTTATATTCACCTTCAGATAAATTAATATATTCGTTATTATTTTTATCTTCTAAATATATAGTAACATCATTAGGTAAGCTATAAGATTCAGAGGAGAATGTTAATTCATCGCCAGCTTTAGCTGTTATTCCTACAGGTATTGTTAAGGTATTATCGCTAGGTATTGATTGAATTGCAAGTCTTTTTCCTTCGTTTTCAGTTATTAATTCAGTAAAAACATTAAAATCTGATTCAACTCCACTAAAAATACTTGAATCATAACTATTATCAAAACTTGTAGTAGCATTATCAATATAAAATACTTTTGTAGATTTTTTATTATCCCCATTCTTAACAAATAATTCAAAGTTAGAATTAGGTGATTGTCTCATAAAAGTATCTGATTGATGACTTTGATTTGATGTATTAAAAGTTACATTGTTACTAGCAGAAGCCAAAACAAAAAATCCTTGACCAGGAGCTATCTCAATTGGATTTGCTGCATTATAAGTAACATATTGTGAACCATCCCACAACCAAATAGTTTCTTCAGAAAGAAAACCTGTATTTGCAGTAGCAAAAGTATCAGAATTCACATAAGATGTAAATGGATTACCAATTAAGTTAAATGAATTAGCACCATTTATAATAGCAGAACTCACATTAGAAGTATTTATAGTACCTGTAAAAGACATATCTCCTGAAGCAGCCATTTTTACGGAATAACCTTGACCACTATTTAAAGTTCCTGTGGATGAAGCAGCTTGATAATCCCAAGTTGCAGATGCTACTAAATAAGGAGCTATACCTATATTAGGAGAAGTTCCTGTTGCAAGAGTATGATTAGCAATAATATCTTCAATTGTCTCACCTCCAACAGGAGAAGAAACCAAATACCAGTTAGTAGTTGGTAAATTTCTATTATAAGTAACATCCGAAGTAACTGAAGTATTAGCTATTAATGAAGCACCTGAAGCTATATTAATAGACTTTGCAGTAGCAGCTGATGAAATTGTAGGGTAATTTGTTAACCCAGATGGAATAATAACAGTTGCAAGTTCTGTTGGTATTATTTCATCACTCCAGTTAGCAGTTGTATCCCAGTCGTTATCAATACTTCCATCCCAAGTACTAGTTCTTAATGATCTAAAAGTAAACTTTGTATTTGCTCTTTCAGATTTTAAGTTTCCTGTTGAAGTTGGAGCAGAACTAGAAGCGCTATATGTTAAAGAGTTATGTGCCGTAGCTGTCCAATGCCAGTTTAATGAACCATTATCAGTAAATAATAAATTTGCATCAGCATTTGTAGATGTTAAACCAGAACAATTCCAATCTATAGCTACCTCAAGAGTTCCTCCTGTATACTCAAATTCTGATGATAAATCAAAACTTAAAAAACCTTCTGCTCCTGGAAAATTATTTGTAGTATTAAAAGTATAAGTACCAACTAAAGTATATCCAGCTAAAGCAGCATCCCAATCAGGAATTGTAGTTGCTTCTGTTACACTTGAATTTTTCATATAAATATTCAATATAGCATTACCAGTTGCATCAATAATATTTGTAGAACCTAAATCAAAATCAATTGCTGATATAAGAGCACCTAAACCTCCTGAACCTAAAGAGGTTAATTCTGCCGCTGTATAAACAAGATTACCACGAGAGATAGTAGAAGTTGATGGTGAGCTAGAACGTTGAAAAGGTCCTCTTGTTGCTGATGAACTTGTAGACGTACCAATTATTAATTCATCTGCAGCATTAGGATCTGTGTAAACAAACTGTGTATTCGCTCGTTGAGCTTTTAAGTTTCCTGTTGAAGTTGGAGCTGAACTTGATGCACTGTAAGTTAATGAATTATGAGCTGTTGCAGTCCAATGCCAATTTAAAGAACCATTACCAGTCAACAATAAATTTGCATCGGCATTTGTAGAAGTCAAACCAGAACAATCCCAATCTATTGCAACTTCTAAGGTATTTCCGCTATAATCAAAGTCAGTATCCAAATCAAAACTTAAAAAACCTTCTACTCCAGGAAAATTATTAGTGGTGTTAAAAGTATAAGTACCAACTAAAGTATATCCTGCTATAGCAACATCCCAGTCAGCAATAGTGGTTGCTTCTGTTACACTCGAATTTTTCATGTAAATATTCAAAATAGCATTTCCAGTTGCATCGATAATATTTGTAGATCCTAAATCAAAATTTATTTTAGTAATAGTTGAAGTAGATGTTAAGTTACTTAATTCCGCTGCGGTATATACAAGATTACCACGTGAGAAAACAGAATTAGAGCCAGAATCTGAACGCTGAAAAGGTCCTCTTGTAGCTGACGAACTTGTACTTGTACCTATTGTGAGCGTTTTTTCTTGTGAAATACCCACACTAGTAATTAATACCGTAAATAATAAAAATAATAATTTTTTCTTCATGTTGTTGTTGTTTAAGTTTTACTTATGAGTAACTAACTATAATGTAGTTAATGAGTTAAATTAATCATTGCAATATAATTATAATCTTATAAAAATAGTTAATGTGTAATAAAAATACTAAATTTAGATTAAAAACATCTTTTATGTGTTAAAAATTAAATAAAAACATAATTTTAATGTTTTTTTTGTGTTTTGTGTAAAAATAAAATCTTACGAAGAATTATATAAGTATATGAAATGATTAATTTTTAATCAAATTTTGATATTATTGTTTAAGATATTCTGATAAATACAATCTAAGATTATGTTTTGAATGTATTTATTGTATATTTATTTTAAGGTGTAATCTTCTTTGTAATAAACCTAGAATAGAACAATAAAAAGAATATGAGAGTTGAGATTGAATTAAAAATATTATTGTAAAGCTGCTTTAAACATTATACTTTTTAATAGCTTGATGAAACTTTCCAATGATTCTTTTACGAAGTTTTTCAGGCTGAATAATTTCAATATTTTCACCATAACCTAAAAGCATTCGTTCTAATTCGAAGTTAATTTGAACTTTTATATTAAATATAATAGCTGAATCTGTTTTTTCAAGAATTTGTTGAGACTGATGAAAAGGTTTTGTAATAACATAAGGAGCTAATCTTTTGTCTATAGCAAAAACAATATTTTGAGCTCTACTATTAGATTTTGTTACGCCAATTATATCTTTATAATATTCATCAGCATCAATTTCTAAATCTATATAAGTAGTGTTTTTATCTATTTCAATATTTTCTATTCTATCTAAGGCAAGTGTAATGTGTTTGCTTTTATTAGAACCTAAAATAAACCAACGGTTATTAAATTCTTTTAAAAACTGAGGATGAACAATCATATCACTTGCTTGTCTTGCTTTAAAAGATTTGTAAGTTATTTTTAAAACTTGTTGTTGTTGAATAGCACTATAAATAGGATCAATATATTCTAATCCTTTTAAACGTTCATTTTTATCTAAATGAATAATAGGTTTATTATTTTTTTGAGAAGCGTAAACGGAATCTTCAAGGCGTTGTAAAACACCGTCCATTTCTTTAAATAAAGAGAAATCTTTAAATTGACGTAAAACTTGAATGGCTTCATTCATAACTTTAACATCGTTATCCGTTACCGGAATATTCATAATACTATAGCCTTCTTCTGAATAACGATAAAACTTACGATTATACACTTCAATAGGTGCATTATAACCTAATTTATCACTTCGCATTTGTTGAATATCTAATTGAACAGTACGTTTACTTATATAAATATCTTTTCCTTCGTATTCATATAAAGCATCTGAGCAGGCATCAATTAAATCATCTAAAGTCCAATGCCTCATTGTATTCCTGAGGCATTGATCTATAGTTTTATAACGTATTAAAGCATTTTTATTAGATGCCATTTATTTTTTACAGCTAGAACAGTAAAGGTCTTTAATATTTTTAATTCTTAAATTCTGAAAATCTTTGGTAATCCAGTTACACCATCTTTCTTTATTGAAGTTAATTGCTTTTTCTTGAAGTTTTGCTAAAATTTCTTCATTGTTTTCAGCATCAACAATTAATGTTTTAGCTAACATAAAAGTTGCATCTTCATTTAAAGTATTGTTTTCGTTTGCGATTAATAATAATTGCTTTGCATAATCATAAGAATTCCAAACATTAAAAAAGGAAGCTAAAACAATTTTATCATCAATTGTTTTTGCATTTTTTTCATAATTAGAAGTAACAAAATCAAAAGATTCTTGAATTTTCTCTTTTTGATTTAATTTATTGTAATACTCAACTTTGGTCATGTGATAATTTAAATATACAGCGTCAATTGTACTTTGAGCCTTATATGTTTTAAATAAGGTTTCTACATTATCAGGATGTAAAATTCTTGCAGCGTGTTGACTATCATCATTCCAGTTTTGTAAAACTTTATAAGTAGTGTGAGAATATAAATTTAATAGGTTTTTTTGAGCTTCAGGGTTTAAAGATTCGGCTTTTGGTAACCAATAGTTGATAAAATAAATAATATAATCAATATTATATTCTTCAAGGTTTTTAGTAAATAAAGCCGATACGTTTTGTACTAAATCTTTATTTCGTAATAATTTATCTAAAATAAAATCTTTATCTAAATTATAATTAACACCATCTTGTTTAAATAAGTGAACAAGAGATTTATTTACTAAATGTACTTCATCAGTAATTAAACCATTTAACAAGTTATAAAAACCATGTTGTCTGTTTTTAATATTCCAATATCCGTGCTGAAAAGCGATTAGTTTAGATTTTCTTTGCTTTGCAAATTGTTCATCCCAACTGTTTTTTAAGGTACTATTTGCAAAAGCTCTTTTAGCGGTTTTAGATAAGCTTAATTTATCTTTATAACCATATAATTCTAATTGATAATCAAACAAAGGCCAGTTAGCTCTTGCATCAATATTAATTTTAATATAATCTAAACTAAAGCCTAAAACCTCTCCAATGTGTTTTTTTATAAATTCTGCTCGTTTGTCTTGTATTACTTTATTTGCTCTTTCGCTTCCATCAATAGAGGTATAACTTTTAACATCAAAAGAGTGCACATTATCTAAATCGAAATTTGCTTCAGTAAAAACTTCTGTGGTGGTTTTAGAAGTTTCAAATTCAAAAAATACTTCTTTTGCAATACGAATTCCTTGATTTAATAAATCAATATCTGGAACTTCTAATTCAGGTTCAACTGTTAATAATTTAAAACGTGTTTTAGGTATTGAATTTGGTACACGATAACTACATAAGCTATTTTGTTTTAATATAACTAGGTTGGCACTAATATCATTTCCTTGTAAAGTACTTGGAATTGTACCTAAACTGACCTTAAAAGTATTGTTATATCCTTTGTTATTATCTAATAATTCTTTTTTATAAATAGGTTTTAATAAAACCCCATCGTAAATAGAAGATGCATCTAGTAGATTTGCGGCACTACATTTCATTTGAGAGCGTTCTACTAGATCAATAGCAAAACCATCGTTTTCTGTAGTTAATATCTTAAGAACATCATTTTTATTATTATAATTTAAAAAAACTTCATTATTTTCAATAACAAGGCTGTTTCCTAAGTTTGTATGAATGTTTTGTACTTCTTTAGATAAGTTATTACATTTATTATCACCAGATTTTATACCAAAAGCAAATTCCGATAATTGGTTGGCAACTTTGTGTTTTTTGTTACCTAAAACAAGAGAAACAAAAAACTGTTTTGTTTCATTGTTATAAGCAACTCCCATATCAATATAAGAATAAGAGCTAGAGATCATGTTTTTATAATTTTCAGGAGATTTTTTCCAAGAATTATAAATTATATTAATAACAAAAGCTAGTTTTCTTGTATGAAAAGGAGCAGGGATTCTTTTAGTTTTAATAATATTTTCACCTACAGTATTAAAATCTTTTGTATAATAATGTACTCTATCAATAGGAGTTTTATACAATGTATTTTCTTGAGTATGCGTAACTCGTTTTTTAGAAGACATAAAATCGGCATGAAACTTAGCTGCCTCTTTTAGGTTTTCATTTCTTTGTAAAGCATATATTCCTTTTTGTTGTCTTAATGCATTTACTTTTTTAATCATCATATCGGCTAAAGTAGCCTCTTGTTCAGTGGTAACTTGGGAAAATGTTTGTTGAAAACAAATAAGGGAAATAAAGAGTAATAATTTTTTCATAAATAAAATTGTTCAAAAGGAACGGTATTAAAGGGATTTCAATTCGTTAGATAAATTTTCTTTTGATTTTTTCTCATACAACTGTCTAACTTCTTCAGTTGCAAAAATAAAAGGTTTTTTTATAAAATGCTGCAATACTTTCTTTCTTCCTTTTTTATAGATGAAATTAGGTACCGTTTTATATTCTTCACGTATTAAATTACTATAGTTTGTGTATGTTTCTGTTGATTGACCTAAAATAATTAAATCAAAATCTACCAGCCATTTTGTGTCTATAGAATCAGCTATATGTGTCTTCGTTGCTATAATTTGATTGTAAATTTCTTTTATATTAGAATCATTTATAATGCCAGATAATTTATCAACAGCAAAATCGGCACTTTTTTCCTCATTTTTTTTACTCCAAACATTATAAATAATATCATGATAAAAAATAGAGAACGCAATAATATCAGGTTTATTTAGTTTATCCTTAAAAATATCAAAATTAATAAATAACTCCTTTAAATGCTGTAAGTTATGATATGTTCTATGTTTTTCCGTATATTTTATATAAATATCATTCCATAAAGAAGTTACTAGGGTAGTATCATCAGTATAATTAAAAAGAAGTTTATAAAAACGTTGATTTAAATTCAAAATGTATTAATTATTATATTTTTCTAGAGCTAATTTAACAGCGCTATATGCATTAATTATTTTTCCATGTTTAGATAATGAAGTAAAAGGAACTTTCTTATCTGTACCAGGTTGTGTTACATTAATGGTATATAAAGTACCAGATGCTGTAATTATCTCTATAATTTGTTCAGGAGTTAATTCTGGAAAATAAGATAATAATAATGCAGCAACACCAGAAACTACAGGAGCAGCCATACTTGTTCCGCTTCTTGTATCGTATTTGTTTTCAGGTAATGTTGCATAAATATCAACTCCAGGAGCAAAAATATCGATTCCATATTTTCCATAGTTAGAAAAATTAGCCACTAATTTTTCATTTACTTCATAACCACTAGCTCCAACTTCTATCCAATTAGAAGCAATTGAACTATCTTCTAATAAAGGAGATGGATAATTGTAAAAATAATCAGTATTCTTATTATCATTTCCTGCGGCATGAATTAATAAAACACCTTTTTTCTTAGCATATAAAACAGCGTTATCAACAACTTTTTTATTAGGAGAATAATCTTTACCAAAACTCATGTTTATAATTTTAGCTCCATTATCTACAGCATATCTAATTCCGTTAGCTACATCTTTATCTTTTTCATCTCCCATTGGAGTATTACGTATTGGCATAATAACTACATTATCTGCAATACCGTTTATACCAATTTTATTATTTCTAACAGCACCAATAATTCCAGAAACATGTGTTCCATGTTCAGCTCTTTTGGTAACATCATTATTACCATAAATTTTTTCATTCATGTCGTTAGGTTGATCACCAACAATACTTCTTCCATCAAAATCTAAACTATAATTAAAAGCAAGTCGAGTTTGTAAAGTTTCCATTTTAGAAGAAAGTTCTTCATAATGTTTAATAAGTTTTACAGAAGTAAGGTTTTTTGCACTGTTACGTTCTATAATTCTAAAAAAATTACTTCTTAAATTATCTGTGGAATTATCTCTTATACGAGTTTTTCTTAATTCTTTTTCAGTAAATGATTTTTTACCAACAGCTTTTTGAAGAGGTGGAATTAATTTATTAAAAAACTCATATTCTTCTTGGTTACTTTTGATGCTTTTTTCTAGTTTATCAACACCTTCATCAAATTTTTTCATAAAAGCAAGATATTTCTCATAATCATCCTGTTCGCTTTTTTGAATAGTAAACTTGTTTTTATCTTTAAATTGTTCTTTATATTTTCTGTAAAAACGTGTACTTTCTAAAGTTTCAGCTTCAACACTTTCTCCGTTTTGTCCACCAATAAAGTTCCAGCCATGTACATCATCAATATATCCATTTCCATCATCATCTAAATTATTACCTGCTATTTCTTTAGTGTTTTTCCATAAAATAGGCCTAATATCTTCGTGATTAATATCTAAACCAGAGTCTAATACAGCAACAATTACAGGAGATGATTGTTTATTATTACTTTTTAATAAATCATATGCTTTTTTTAAACTGATTCCAGGATAGTTGTCTTTTGCTTCATCTAATAAATGCCAATCTTTAGGAGTTGTTTCTTGAGCATGAGTTAAGTTTATAATACTTAAAAAGATAATAAATGTTGCAGTAAATGACGATTTTGATATAAATTTCATAAGATTTTTTTTGTACAATTTTTTGCAAATATATAAAAGCTAACTTTATTAGTAACCAAAGTGTTAAAATGATTAGGTTGATTTTTAGTAAAGATTTTTTTAAAATAAATATTACTACGCAAAAAGATTGCGTAATAAGGTTAAATATTTGCACCAGAATCATAAAGAAAGTGATAAACTTTCAAAAATAATCGCTCCACAAAACAAGGAGTTTGTGGAGCAACAAAATTAGAATTATGGAAAACAAAACAAAAATTACAGGAAAAGAATTAATTGAAATGGGATTTAAATCAGGAAAGTGGTTTCCTGAAGCGTTAGAATATATTAACTCTAATAATTTATTAGAAGAAGATATGTTGACGTATTTAGAACAGTATAAAACTGCACCAGAAATTCCTTTATTTGAAAACTATGTAGATTTTAAAATAAATATTAAAGCAGAAAATGAACTAGAAGAAGATAATGTAAATAAAGTGGTTACTTCTATGGAAGTGTTAATGAAAACGCCAACCGTTGTAAACGGAGCAATTATGCCAGATGCTTGTCCTACTGGTCCTGCAGGAATTATTCCAGTTGGTGGCGTGGTAGTTGCAAAAAATGCCATTCATCCAGGAATGCATAGTGCAGACATTTGTTGTTCGGTAATGTTAACTGATTTCGGAAAAGCTAATCCGAAAGATGTTTTAGATGCTGCGCATAGTAGTACTCATTTTGGACCAGGAGGAAGAGATAGAGATTCGCAATTTCGATTCCCTGCGGATTTATTGGCAGAAATTGAAGCAAATCCGTTTTTGAATAATCAGAAGTGTATTTCGGCAGCAAGAAGTCATTTAGGAACTCAAGGAGATGGAAATCATTTTTTGTTTGTTGGGAAATCTAAAAAAACTGGAAATACAATGTTGGTTTCACATCATGGAAGTAGAGGTTTTGGAGCAAATTTATATTCAAGAGGAATGCATATTGCTGAACGTTTTAGAAAAGAGTTATCACCACAAACCTTAAAACAAAATGCGTGGATTCCTTATGAAACAGAAGAAGGAAAAAATTATTGGGAAGCTTTACAAATTATTAGAAAATGGACAAAGTTAAATCATGAAGTTTTACACGATGCAACTTTAGAAAAATTAGGTTTTGAGAAAGAAAACAGATTTTGGAACGAACATAATTTTGTTTTTAAAGATGGCGATTTGTTTTATCACGCAAAAGGAGCAACTCCGTTAGATGCTAAGTTTATGCCAGATATTACTGGGCCACGTTTAATTCCGTTAAATATGAGTGAGCCCGTTTTAATTGTTCAAGGTAAAACAACCGAAAATAATTTAGGATTTGCACCACACGGAGCAGGACGAAATGTAAGTAGAACACAACATAGAAAAAGTAAAACGGGTACGATTGAAGAAATTTTTGCAGAAGAAACAAAAGGATTAGATATCCGATTTTTCTCTAATGAAATTGATATTACGGAGTTACCAACAGCGTATAAAAATGCAGAAACGGTAAGAAATCAAATGGAAGAGTTTGGTTTAGGTGAAGTACTAGATGAGGTAATGCCTTACGGATGTATTATGGCAGGAAACTGGCAAAAAAATGCGCCTTGGAAAAAACGAAAAAGAAATAGAAGATAGTTTGTGAAACCTCACAGGTTTTTAAAACCTGTGAGGTTTTTGAAAAAGAGAAAAGAAAATGAAAAATCAAGAATTGCGTTTACAAAAATCAATTAGCAAACTATATCAAGTTTTTAGTCCTTATAACATACAAGGAAGTTTAAGAGAAAGATCTTGTGATTGTTGTGTTACTGATAAAGAAATAAAGATGTTGCTTTCTAAACCTTTAAATTCTATAAGAGTAGAGGAAATAAATTATTATATGACATCAGCTATCACAACTTTTGGTGATGTAAATGATTATAAACATTTTTTACCAAGACTTTTGGAACTAATAGCAAATTCTAATGTTTTATTTGAATTTATAACCTTTGAAAAGCTAAATTATGTTAACTGGAAATCTTGGAGAGAAGAAGAGATATCAGCTATTAAAGATTTCTTTAAAGAGTTTTTAATATCAAAATTAAGAAGTGAGATAACTAAGCTTCCTGAATTACAAGATATAATTACAATTTGTTCAAGATATATAGGGATAACTAATGTTTTAAAGAGGTGGGAAGATTATTTATCAGATGATTTTTTAAAGTTTATAGTCGATTTAAAATTAGATGCAAACCAATTGTATTTAGAAGAAAATGATTTGTTAGTTTTCAATAAATGGCTTGCACAAAATCTAATTATGAAAAAGCTTGAAGAATTATATTTAAGAACTAAAGATAAAGTTGAAGCTACAAGAATTTCTATTACTTATACAATATTAAATCATGAAAGAATTTAAGCGCCATAAAAATGCATTTTAAAGATATATTAGAAAATGAATTCACTAAATACAATTGGAGTATTATAGCTAAAGGGAGTATTAATGAATGGTATGAAGATGAACATTGGGTAATTCAATGGAAACATAAAGGAGGAATCATTTTGTATGTTCAGTTTTTATTATGCCCTTTAAATCATATGGATTATGTGTGGGGAATTAAAGTCAAACAAACTTTAAATAATGAAAAAGAAATAACTTATTTATCTAAAAGTAAAAGGAATTTTTTAATTAAGGTTAAAGAGTTGGTTAACGAGGTAGAATTGTATCGAAGAAATAAGAAAAAGTAGAAGACCTGACAGATTTTTAAAACCTGTGAGATCTTAAAAAGAGAAAGGAAATGAATCAAGAATTAAAACAAAAGGTATATCAATTATTAATAGATAAGATTGATGTAGATTCTTTTCAAGAATACTTATTTGGATTGGTTGAAATCACAGAACTTAAAAGTGATTCGTTATTATTTGAGTTAGTAGATATAAACTACAAAAGAGAAGAGTACAAAAAAGAGTTGTCAAATTTAATAAAGGGTTATTTTACAGAAGATGAATTGATGAGTCTTGAAATTTATGAAAGATGTTTATCACTTATTGAAATAGAAGAAGAAAAAATGTTTATAGAATTAGATGAATTGTCTAGTTTATACATTAGAAGAGATTTTAGCTCAGAATTATTGTCTAATTTTTATATGTTAAATGTAGAGATTGATAATTTAGAAATAGGATATAATTTACTTGATAAAGAGCAGATTATTAAAAACACTAGAGAATATGCTAGGTTAGTTATTGAAAATTTTAAAACGTATAAAGAAAAAAAAGATTGGAATAACTTTATGAATGACACGGTTTTCATGAATTTTAATTATATGAAGGGTGATAATGAAAATATTGTTCCTACTAAAATTGAAAATAGAAGTTTCATAAGAAAGGAGCCACAAAGTAATAGTAATAAAGTATTTGATTTTATAAAAGGAATCTTAGGATTAAGATAATTAAACAAAAACAACATGCAAATTAAAAAAGGAACACTGTATTAAGTTTTAACAAATAACTTAATCCAAAATGAAAAAGTTTAAACGCTTTAAAGAAGCTTTCGGAGTAAATGAGTACGGATTAATAGATTTCCCAAAAAAAATATCAGGAATTAAAATTTCTCGAATTAAAATAGGAAAAGAACAAGGTTGTGAATGGTGTTTTCCTCACGGATACGAAACTATTAATTGTACTACACCAGAAAGAAATTGGAAAAGCCAAAGACAAAAACAATGGAAAAGAGAATATTAGAAAAATTAACTGAAATAGAAAAAATGAATGCTATAGAAATAGTATTTGCAGTAGAATCGGGAAGTAGAGCTTGGGGTTTTGCTTCTCCAGATTCCGATTATGACATCCGTTTTGTATACAAACACAAAAAAGATTGGTATTTAAACCTTTGGGAACAAAAAGATACCATTGATTTTATGACAGAGGACGATTTAGACGGTGTTGGTTGGGACATTAAAAAAGCATTGAAATTATTAGCAAAATCAAACGCATCATTTTCAGGCTGGTTGTTTTCTCCAATTGTATATAAAGCCAATAAAGAGTTTTTAAAGGAACTGAAAGAATTAGCAAATACTAATTTTAATCCAGTTGCTGGTTTTCATCACTTTCATGCGATGAACAAAGGATTTGAAGAAACATTAGGAACAGATAAAATGACTTTAAAAAGTTTTTTTTATACTATGCGAACAGCTTTATGTGCAAATTGGATAGCTAAAAAGAATACTATTCCACCAGTATATTTTAAAGAATTGTACGAATTGGTTGATCAAAAATATCATATTGTTATTGATGAATTGATTCATCTAAAAGCAAATGAAATAGAAAAAAGTAAAGCAACAGTAAATGATGTATTAATTTCTTTAGTAAGAAGTATTATTGAAGAAAATAATATGTTGAGAAAGTCATTACCAAATACAAAAGCAACTCATAAAGAGTTTAATGAGTTCTTTTTAAAGTACGTGTAAAATAAAGTAATGCAAACCTCACAGGTTTTTAAAACCTGTGAGGTTTCAATAAAAAATTGTAAAATGACACTAGAAGAACTTAAAAAATCAGGAAACATTATTTTTGAATGTATCAGCGGTAGTAGAGCTTACGGATTAGAAACACCTACTTCAGATACTGATATTAGAGGAGTTTTTATCTTACCTAAAGAACAATTTTATTCTTTAGAGTATATCGGACAAATAAATAACGAAACAAATGATATTGCTTATTATGAGTTACGAAAGTTTATAGAGTTATGTTTAAAAAACAATCCGAATATTCTAGAAATGCTAAATGTTCCAGAAGATTATGTTTTGTACAAGCATGAATTATTTGATGAAATAAAAAAAGAATATTTTTTATCGAAACTATGTAAGAACACGTTTGCCAATTATGCATTTACACAAATAAAAAAAGCAAGAGGACTTCATAAAAAAATTGTAAATCCTGTTGAAAAAGAACGTAAAACAATTGAAGATTTTTGTGTGGTAAGAACTACTAAACAATCAATGAGTTTAACAGTGTTTTTAAAACAAAACTCGTTAGATACATCTAAATGTGGTTTGGCTAAAGTACCAAATATGAAAAACTGTTACAATTTGTTTTATAATGAATTTTTAAATTATGAAGGTATTGTAAGAGAAAATGCCAATGAAGTTTGTGTAAGTAATATCCCAAAAGAAGAACAACCTATCGGATTATTGTATTGTAATTTAGAAGGATATTCATCGTATTGCAAAAGGTACAAAGAATATTGGTCTTGGGTTGCAAAAAGAAATGACGAACGTTATAAAAATAATATATCACACGATAAAAATTACGATGCAAAAAATATGATGCATACGTTTCGTTTACTGCATATAGCAGAAGATATAGCAAAATATAAGACAATTAATGTAAGAGTTGGTAAAGAAGAACGAGCCTACCTTTTTAGAATAAAAAATGCAGATTTTGAATATGAAGATTTAGTTAATGAAGCAACAAAAATAAAAGAAGAATTAGAAGTTTTTTATAAAAAATCTGATTTACCTGAAAAACCAAATACAACATTGGTAAACAATTTATTAATTAATATTAGAGACAAATATTACAAACAAAATGCCTAAAAACAGAGGAAAACAAGGAAGAGATGATTATTTATTTGGAGAAGCCTTTATGCAACGAAAAATAAAAGAAGCCGTTGCCGACATGTCTTTTTTATTAGAAAGAGGTTATGGAGAATCGTCATCGTGTGAGTTGGTTGGCAATAGATATAAATTGAACAAGCGTCAACAACAAGCAATAAAAGGAATGGCTGCAAGTAATACGGCTGTTGTTAATAGAAAAAGTAAACAAATACATCAAAAAGAATTAGAAGAAAGTACGTTAATTATAGACGGATTTAATCTGATTATTTTATTAGAAAGTATTTTATCTAATGCTTACGTTTTTAAAGGAAAAGATGGCGCTTACAGAGATTTATCAAATATACACGGAACTTATAAAAGTGTAACTCAAACACCTGAAGCAATTGAATTATTAGCGCTGTTTTTTAAAAAGAATAAAGTATCAAAAGTAATTTGGGTGTTTGATGAACCGGTTTCAAATAGTGGAAGAATGAAATCAAAACTAAATACGTTTTCAGAAGAGAATAACTGTAATTGGGAAGTTGTATTGGAAAACAATCCAGATAAATTAATTGCTAAAAGTAAACATATTGCCATAACATCTGATGCTTGGATTTTAGATAGCGTTTCTAGCTGGTATAATGTAATTGATGATTTAATTCCTGAAAATTATCAGTATCTATTAACGTGTTGATTTTTAGTTTTAATAGGTTGTAAAAAGCACAATTATATAAAGTTGTATTGAAAATTTAAAAGCTATGGAAAAAGGATATATATATACTAAACTAATAAAAGTTCAGCGTTATTATAGTCAAAAAAAGCAATCACATTATCTGCTTAAATGTAAAGAAGAACATTTGCAAAATTTTACAAATAACTTAGCAGCATATAGTAAGAACACAAGTTTTATAGAAAAGTTTAATAAACCTAGTTTTGAGGAAGAAGTGAAAACTGATAGAGAAGCCTGTTATAAAAGTTTCTTGTTTTTAAATGAAGAAAGTAACATTTTTACTATAGCAAAGAAATTTTTAGAAACTAAAGTTGAAGCATTTTTAATTGTTTTAGGCCAACGCTTAACACCTGCAACAATAAGAGATGAAAATGCATTTCCGCCTGTAAATAAAAAGGTTTTTAATGCCAGTTTTACTGCTTATAATACACATTTAACAAAAGCAGTAAGAGCTTTTGAAAAACATTCAGAAAGAACAAATGATAGTTTTTGGGGAGAAATAAAAGGAACACCAAAAGAGAAAGAAGAAAAGGTTAAACAACTAATAGCATACATTTTAGAACACAAAACATGGTGGAATGTATTTTATCATTTCAAGCATGAGTTAATTTATGAAGTCCGTATAGCATCAGGTCAAGGAGTGCGATGGAAAAAAGACACGCTGGATTTTATTGGTTTTGTAGAACCATTTATTCGTTAAATTAATTTAACCATATAAACAGAACTCGCTGGGCATATTTCTGAAAATTCTTTAGAGTTAATAATGCTTTTTGGAGCAGTTTTTCTATCAGAAACAATAAATCCTTTTTTTGTAAAGTAAGCATCCGCAGTAGTTGTTAATAAATGTAGTTTTTCTATACCTTCATTTTTACTTTTCAATACTAAACTATTTAATAATGTATTTCCAAGACCTTGGTTTTTAAAATCATCAGCAACAACAAAAGAGCGTAATAAAGCATTTTTACCAAACGTTTCAATACCAATGCAGCCTTTTAATATTATATCAGAAAATAGCGTTATAAATTCAACTTTAGAAGAAACTAAATCTTCAAAAGGAAGCTTGTTTTCTTTTAATAATCTTTTAATGAGTTGTAATTCAATTTCTTTTTTCATGTACTAAATTTATATAAAAATTGTTTACGTAAAAAAGATTACTTTTAAATCAAAATTTAGTTATGTAAATATCGTTTGACATTATACCTACTAAATATAAAATAAAAAATATGCTAAATGAACAAGAAGTGTTAATAGCTAATGGATTAACGTATTTTAAAAGAGGAGATTTTTCGTTAGGGTATCGTACTATTTTAGATGCCGCATTACATACCGATGATAATGAGGTTTTTAAACAAACATTACAATTTGTAGAGGTTTATGAAAAAGATACTTCAGAAGATAAATCGTCTTTATATTCTCAATTAGAAAAATGCGCTAATGTAATAAGAAAAGTACCTGTAGAGAATCCTAATTTATTAGGAAAAACAATACTTACTGGTAAACAATTAACAAAAAATTACAATAAAGGTCGTTTTGTTTTAGGTCCAGTTGATGTTGAATTAAAGAAAGGAGATATTTTTGGATTGGTTGGTGAAAACGGAAATGGTAAAACTACCTTACTAACAATTCTTGGATATTTAATAACTACAACATCAGGCGAATTAAGTTTTTCTTTTTCAGAAGAAATAAAAGATGATTACGATTTAAAATCGAAATTAGTTTACATTCCACAACGTACAGGAGTTTGGTATGGAAGTGTTATTGATAATTTAAAGTTTTCATTGGTACATCATGGCGTAACTGGAGAAAAAAACAACTTGTTAGTACATATGATGATTGCTCGTTTTGGTCTTTGGAATTATAAAGATTTAAAGTGGAAAGAATTATCATCAGGTTATAAAATGCGTTTTGAATTGGCGCGTACATTATTAAGAAAACCAGAAATAGTTTTATTAGATGAACCTTTAGCAAATTTAGATATTTTAGCACAACAGGTTATTTTAGAAGACTTAAAAATGTTGGCAAAATCGCATGTTAATCCTATTGCTATGGTTTTTTCGTCACAACAATTATATGAAGTTGAAAAAGTATCTGATGATGTTATATACTTACGTAACGGAAAGCCAGATGAGGTTTTAAATTTAGAGAAAAAAGAAAACAACAGCTTAGTAATTGAGTTAGATTCAGAAAATTCAAGAGACAAAGTTGAAGTCTTATTTAGTAATGAGGAATTAAAAAAGATAGAGTTTAACGGAGGCGTTTACATTCTGTACTTTAATGAAGGAATTACGTTTAATGATGTATTAAGCACTATTTCAAAAAATGAATTTAGTATTCAGTACATCAGAGATATTTCTAATTCTACTCGTCGCTTTTTCGTTTACTAATCTTCAATTTATCAATTATGAATTTCATCAAAAAAATTAATACATATTTATTAGAACAGTATCCGCTTATTTGGAATACCAGATTAGTTTGGATGCTAGGAGTTGCTTTAGTATCACACTTATTATTCTTTTTCATTGGTTATTTTAGCGTAAGTAACCAACTAGATATTCAATCGGAATACAGATTAAGTGAATTTTATTTTGGAACTTCAGTAGTGTTTTTTAATGTGCTATTTTCAATAATACTATTACTTATCTGGATAATTTATTACTTGCAAAACAATGCTTTTAAAAATTTATATAGGATTAAAAAAGGGACTTTATTTGCTCAGTTTTGTATTATTATATTCATATTTTTCATCAATATAAATCAATATTATTCTTTTAACCAAGGATTAAAATTGAAGATAAGAAATTTATATAGTTGGGAAGAAGTTGATGCAGATATTAAAGAGTTTAATAAAACGGCAATTTTTTTAATCAATGAAAGAAATAATTATAGTATTGATGATAAAAAATATCCAGCTCCTTTTCCTTTAAAGTATGAAGAAACAGATTATAAAACATTAATAAAAAGGATAGATACTTCTAAAGCATATTTTAAATATGGGGCAGCCTATTATCAATTTTACAAAATAGATACTGCATTATTAAATAAAGATAGTAGAAATGGAAATATTGTTGTTTATAACGATTATTCTGATGAGTATATAGCTAATAAACAAGATTTTAAATACAGAATAGTTAAAGATGTATTAGCATATAAAGAAGATGTTGCTCCGTGTTTATTAAACTATTCATCAACATTATATAGTTATGGTCAAAGTACTGTAACATATAACGCTAGAATTAAATATTATGAAGAACTTTTTAAAAGAGGTAATGAAAGTGAGATAAAAGAAAATTTACAGTCTTTTTTAAATCTTTCAAAAAAATATCAAATAGATCATAATTTAAACATACCAGAATGGTATGACTTGTTAGTAGAAAACAATTATGTTTATGATAAAACTTTAAGAGAGAAAAGAGGTAATACCAATGTTTACGAAATAATAAAAAAAGAAAAAGCAAGAAAAAACTATAAGATAACTCAATTTATATTAAAAGATAAAGTACAAGAGTGGAATGAAAAAAAGTATAATTATACAAAGAAAGTTGAGGTAGAAGAGCGGTTAATAAGTAGAAAAGATCATAATTATTATGATAAAAATTCAAACCAATTTTCAGAAGTAGTTTCAACAGAAACTTACAGTAAGTTTTCAGAAGAGAGCTTGTCAAATATTCCTTATTGCGATTTTGGTAGTTTAGATAATTTTTTTAAAAATACTTATGGAGCATATCAATCAAGTGAGATAAAAGAAAGTTTGTACTTCTATATAATACTATCATTAATTTTTGGATTGTTGTTATTTTTATTTAAAATAACAAATATTAAAACATTGTTATTAAGTTTCGTTGCCGCGGCTATTATTCTAATAATAACAGGGTTATTAATCGCATATATCCCATATTCTATAAGAAGTATGATAGGAACAAATATGATGGAATATTTAATAGCCATAATGACTGGATTAAGCGTTATTACAGCTTCTATATTAGCATTTAAATTAAAATGGAAAAAGTTAATAACGGCTATATTATTTTCATTATCAATTTTTGCAATTCCGTTAACATTACTGTTTTTAATATTTATGTACGAAAGGTATCTAGGTTATGAGTACAGATCTAAAGATCCGCTTTTACAATGGATAAATAAATATGCTTTTTGGATTGTATTATTTATTTGGATGTTAAGTATTGGTTTATATACCAAAGCAATACGTAAATGGAAAGGATTACCAGAATAGTTATTATAAATAAATTGTATTTATGAGTTTCATTTTTTTAATCGTTCTACTAATTGTTGTATTGATGATTTTTAAGCCTAAAAAAACAACGGAAAAAGAAGTTATCTTAAAAGAGATTCCAAATCATTGGTATCAAATACTTGAAGAAAATGTTTTGTTTTATAAAAAGTTAAACGAAGCAGATAAATTACATTTTAAAAGAAGAATGCAATCTTTCATGTCTTATGTAACTATAGAAGCGGTTGATTTTACATTGGAAGATTTAGATGTTTTATTAGTTGCAGCAAGTGCTGTAATTCCTGTTTTTGGTTTTGAAGATTGGAAGTATCCGAATATTAAAAAAGTAATTATTTATCCAGATTATTTTAACTACGATTTAGAGTTTCATAATAAAGCAGAAGGTAAAAATATAGGAGGAATGGTTGGTAATGGAGTACTTGAAAATAAAATGATTTTATCAAGACGAGCATTGCATCATGGATTTGTTAATAAAACAGATAAAGGAAATACGGGAGTTCATGAGTTTGTTCACTTATTAGATAAATTAGATGGAAAAATAGACGGAATTCCAAAAGCGTTATTAGATAATAAAAATTATATGCTTTGGTTAGATTTGGTTTACGAAAAAATGGAAGCAATTAATAAAGATAAATCGGATATTAGAGATTATGGAGGAACTTCGGAAATAGAGTTTTTTGCTGTAGCTTCTGAGTATTTTTTTGAAAGACCAATGTTGTTAAAACGAAAACATCCAGACTTGTATAAAATGCTAGCGAGTTGTTTTACGCCATTACCAGAATAGTTAAATTTAATATTATAATAATAAAAAAGAGACTAAAATTAGAAAGTATAAAATGTTATTTAAATACTTTCTTATTAGCCTCTTTTTAGTTAAGAAATATAAGGGATTATAAATATTAATTGTTAGTAATGATTTGTATAAGTTATTATTTCACGACTTAGCAAACCACTTTTATTTAGGTAAGTAACGGATTGGAATACGTATGCTCATCATAATAAATGATCTTATTAAAAGAAAAATAGCTCTAAAATTAAAGATGTATTCCTTTTTAGTAGTTAAAACAAATTTGTTGTTTAATAGTTTTAAAGTTAAAGTATCTGTTTTCATATTTAATTTTTATCTGTATCTACACAATCAATTTGCATACCATTAATATTTCCAACGTATTTACTGATGATTATAACTTTTAAGGTTGTTTACAGTGTGTATTTTTTACACATAAACAATTTAATTATACACTTTTTTACACAAAAAAAGAATAGTAATTTTTGAGTTAATAAATTGGTGTCTTTAATAAAGTGAGGAAATATTTTTCATTTGTTTGTGAAAAAAAATATAACAAAAAAGTCACTTTTGTTATATTTTTCGCATATTTGCAATAGTTCATTGAAAAGTTCTTTTGATTTTATGAGGTATGTAACGAAATAATACGTTACATAATTTATAAAATATAAAAAGATGAATTGGAAAATTCAAAAATTAACTAATGGTGAAACCATTATATCAAAAGAACCTGGTAATTCTATGTTACCACTTTTAAAATCTAAACAACCAGTAAGGTTAGCACCCGTAAAATGGGAAGATTGCGAAGTAGGAGACATTGTTTTTTGTAAAGTTCGAGGAAACTGTTTTACACACCTTGTAAAAGGTAAAAACGAAAAAAGAGGCTTACAAATAGGTAACAATCACGGTAGAATTAACTGATGGACTAAAAATGTGTATGGAAAAGTAGTGGAAATACTATAAATGCCATAGGCATTCACAAAAAGACAATTAAAAGAGAATAAGATTCTCTATATATTTTATAAACAAAATAAAAACTAAAAATTTAACCTATGACAATATCAAAAATCACATATCAGGACGCAAAAATGCGACTTTGTGAGTTGTATTTCAGGTAAAATTAATAGTATAAAAAACTAAAAGCGTCCAAATTAAAATTTGGATGCTTTTTTTTTGCAAAAATATTAAAACCTGAATCTCAATTTGAATCGTGTAGCACAAAAGGTACATAATAAAGCATCAGTCAATTAAATAATCTACAAAATGTGGACAAGAATAATAATGTCTAATTTTAATTTAAGTAATTGGTTATCAGTAAAATAAATTAAAATTTTATTTGTGTGGTTCAAAAAAACAATATAGATTTGCATCGCAGTTCAGTACAAAGGTACAGACGCAAAACAATAAAATAATAACAATTTAAAACGAAGTAAATGTTCAAATACCAATTAAACATTAGTACAGTAATAGAATCAGATTCTATGGTACACATGCTTCGCGATTTTCTTCATAGATAAATAATATCTTACCTGTATATGAAAATCCGAAGCCAAAAAGTTTCGGATTTTTTTATGCTTCATTTTCACATCAACTATGAGCTTATAATATCCGAAAGGTTGTAAAAAGACAAACAGATGTTCATTGAAACCAAAACACCTTAAAGAACAAAGACAAAAGGAAGTTAAAGGTATTCAAAAGAGACAATGGGAAATTAGTGACGAAATTAGAAATTTAGGCTATATAAAATTAGCAACACCTGTACGACATGGTTGGTTTAAAGAAGTTGTAATAACTCAAAATGTAGACCGATATAGAAACAAAAAGCATATCCTAGAACTTTATGATATTATAGAGAAAAAATTCTGGGGACGCACAAAACCTGAAGCCGATAAACAATGGTTTCATCAAGTTTCTAAATATCTAATCTATAAAGATTTTCCAACCATTTCTAAAAAACAGTTTAATAGGTTAACGGCTAAAGCACAAGCTATGTGTACTGTATATCAGTATAAAGATTGTAACAAAAAACTGAGGAAGCGATTTTATATACGAATACCTAAAGGAGCTTATAGGATTAAATATTCAAGAGCCTATATAACACACTCAAAAAGAATAGACCCGTTGTTAGAAAGTGAATACGCTTTATTAGAACAACAACTTTTAAAGAAAGAATATTATAAAACTGACCAAAAGTTAAATGGTTGGAATAATAAAGATTATTGGAGTGTACCAAAAGTTAAAAAAGATAAATTAAAAGCAAAGAAATATTTAAAAGCTTTAAAAAATTATCAGGTAGCACAGGTAATCAAAGAAGAAATATCATGGGAAAGAAATTAAAAGGAAAAGACCTAATCAATTTAGGATTTCCAAAGAATAATAGCATAAATATTGCATTAGGACAAATAAACCGATATCGCAAAAGAGAAAAGAAAGAACGCATTTTAGAAGAAGCAAAGCAGGTATTATTAGAACCTGAAAAATATGAAGGAAATGCAATTTGGGGAAAAGTAGCTGAAGGATTGGTAAAACCAGTTGAGGTGCAAAAACATAAATTAAGAAACACAAGAGCACCTTTTTCAATTTACGGAGAAAATGAAATTGATGATCAAGCAAAATATCAATTATATGACGCTTTAAAATTACCTATAGCCGTAAAAGGAGCTTTAATGCCAGACGCACATTCTGGTTACGGATTGCCAATTGGCGGAGTTTTAGCCACAGAAAATGCTGTAATTCCGTATGGAGTTGGTGTAGACATTGGTTGCAGAATGTGTTTAACTGTGTATCCAGTAAAAGCTTCCTATTTAAAAGGAAAAAAGCACCAGTTAGAAAACATATTATCCGAACACACAAAATTCGGAATGTATGAAACACACAAAATTAAACACGACCACGAAATATTTGAACGTGCAGAATTTAATGATATTCCGTTGTTAAAACGTTTAAAAATAAAAGCCTACAAACAATTAGGAACCTCAGGAGGAGGAAATCATTTTGTAGAGTTCGGAACGGTAAATATTACCGAACCAAACAACGAATTTCAATTGCCAGTTGGCGAATATGTTGGTTTGTTAACGCATAGCGGAAGTAGGGGTTTAGGTGCAAATATTGCCAAGCATTATACCTATTTGGCAACAAAACAATGTCCGTTACCAAAAAACGTTCAGCATTTGGCGTGGTTAGATTTAAATACGCACGACGGACAAGAATATTGGTTGGCAATGAACTTAGCTGGTGATTATGCTAAGGCATGTCACGATAATATTCACAAACGAATAGGGAAGTTGTTAGGTTCAAAAGCGATAGCTAAAATAGAGAATCATCACAATTTTGCTTGGAAAGAACAAGTAAACGGGCAAGAGTTAATTGTACACAGAAAAGGAGCAACACCAGCGCATAAAAACGAGTTGGGAATTATTCCAGGGTCAATGACAGCGCCAGGATACATTGTTCGTGGTTTGGGTAACGAAGAGAGTTTGAATTCCGCTTCTCACGGAGCAGGGCGCAAGCATTCTCGTAGAAAATGTAAAGAAAAGTTCAAGAATAGCGATATCAAACATCAATTGAATATGAACGGCGTTAGTTTAATTGGAGGCGGAATAGATGAGGCACCAATGGCATACAAAGACATTAGAAAAGTGATGGCGAATCAGCAAGAATTGGTTGTCGTTTTAGGAACCTTTACACCAAAAATTGTAAGAATGGATAAGTAAAATTAGTATTGAGTAATTAGTATAAAGTACAGAGTTTTAAAACTTAGTTGAACTTAATACTTGTCAAAATAAAAAGAAAGTGGGAGCAAAACACAACATAAAAAGATACGGAGAATTATGGCCTAATTATAGAATAGAGTTAGGACTAGAAATATTAGAAAAATTAAAACAATGGATTGTAATTTCTGGAGGATGGGCTTGGCATTTTATGTCTGAAGAAAACCACACAGAATACAAACACGCACACGACCATAAAGACATAGACATTTTTGTACATCCTAAAAATGTAGCACAAGTAATGCGCATTTTATTAGAAGAAGGATTTGAAAAAGTATGGACACGTTATGATCATTTACCAAGTGACGAAAATTTTAGACGTTACGAAAAAACGATATGGTTAGATATTGGAAGAGAAGTGCGTACAACTATCGATTTTTTTGAAGCAACAAGTTTAGAAACAACAACAGTAAATGGTTGGCATATTGTTGCTCTGAAAACATTATTAAGTTTTTACAGCAATATTCATTCAAGCAATAATTGCTGGGCTGTTAAAACAGCAGTTGAATTAGTTGCGCAAGGAAAAAATCCGATAGGAAATCCATTGTTATCAAAAATGCCTTAGTAAAACTAAAGGAGAACAAATTAAAAAATGGACACCAAAATAATACAATTAACAGCTTCCAAAGGACCAGCAGAATGTGCTTGGGTGGTGGCTAAAATATTAAAAGTATTTTTAAAGGAGTTGACGAACAATTCAATAGAATATTCAATTTTACATAAAGAAAACGGTATTGAAAACGGGACAGTGCAATCAGTAAGTATAGAGATTAAAGGAAAAGAGCTTCCAAAGTTTTTAAAAAACTGGTTAGGTACTATTCAATGGATTGGAACATCAACTTTTAGAAAATATAACAAACGTAAAAACTGGTTTATTGGTTGTAATGAACTGCATCAATATCAAAAAAAAACAATACAAGAACACGAAATCCAATTTCAGGCTATAAGAAGTTCAGGAGCTGGCGGACAACACGTAAATAAAGTAAGTTCGGCAGTAAGAGCAAAGCATTTGAAAACAGGAGTTCAAGTATTAGTATCTGATAGTCGTTCACAACATCAAAATAAAAAGATAGCAATTCAACGATTAAAAGAAAAGATAGCGAAGCATAATATCAATCAGTTAAAAGAATCTATACAAAACGAATGGGAAAACCACTTAACATTACAAAGAGGAAATCCGGTTAGAGTTTTTACAGGTTCAGATTTTAAACAGAAGAAAAAAGATAAATCTTTTAGAACAAAACGTAATGAATTAAAGAATGATTTGCGAAGAGAGTTCTAATTGAAAAAAGAAAACTAAAAATGAGCACATTAGCCAATAATTATATATTTAAAGCATTAGACGCCTATCCGTATGATTTAGAAGAAACGATAGAGTCGTTAACCTATGCTTTGTCTTACGATGAAAAAAACACAGTTGCCTTATGTTTAATGGGACGTATTTATGCCGAAAAGTTAATTGATTACGAAAAGGCAAAGGCATATTATGCAGAAGCTTTATCAGAAAATATTCACGCCTTAGAAGTGTATTCACATTATATAAATGTCCTTTTATGGAACGAAGATTTAAAAGAAGCGGAACGATTAATCGATTTTGCATTGACAATTAAAGGTTCCGATAAAGCGGTTTTATATACAAAAAAAGCAAATTTGTATGAACAATTAAAAGAGTACAAAAAGGCATTAAGTTTTTTAAAACAAGCAAAAGAATACGTATTTAATAATGAGTATATGCAAGTAATCAAAGACGAAAGAGAACGTATCAAGGGAAAATTGCCCAAAAAGAAATCGAAAAAGAAAGTTTTAAATAAAAAAAACAGGAAAAAGAAAAAGTAATATTAACTCAACTATTTAAATTTTAAATCAAATTTAAATAGTTGGATTATATACTGATACGAAAAAGGTTAAATAGAGAACACAAATAGTTTATTTTTTTAATTTAGGGGGGAATTAATAAACTAAAAAACTAAAATTATGTTAACAAACATTTCTAAATTAGGAAAAAGTCTAAGTAAGTCTCAACAGCAAGAAATTAATGGAGGAAGATTAGATAGAGTAGGTCCAATAGTAATAGATTTTCCATGTGGTGGAGATGGTTCATTTATATTTGAAAATAATGTAAAAGTTTGCTGTTATATACCAGCAGAAGGAACTTATTATTGTTAGTAGTATGTTATATATTCTTGAAATTTATAATGTATTAACGAATTGAAATCTTAGGTAAATTGTTTAAGTACTTTTTAAATTAAGATAATTAATGATCAGTATATAAAATATTATAAGAAAGTGTCTAATATAAATTAGACGCTTTTTTTATGAAAAAAAGGATAATTAAAACTACATAAAGTAATAGTAAATTATCTGCAAGTTAATTTATTACGGTTTGTGTTTTCTAACTAAATACAAAGTATTGATTATTAAAAAAACTTAATATAAAAGTATCTAACTATAAGAATTATTAATCACCCTGTTTTCAGGGTTTTAATATCACTGATAATGGTATTATTTAATCCCCATACATAGATTAGTTTAGTAGAATAAATAATATATAAAACCAAAATTATGTTAAAAAACATTTCTAAATTAGGAGCAAGCCTAAGTAAAACAGAACAAAAAGAAGTTAATGGAGGAGCAATTTCTTTACCATCATGTGGTGGAGATGGTTCATTCATATATCAAGATGATGTGAAAGTTTGTTGTTACCAACCAGGTAACTATGGTGAAGGAACTTATATTTGTTAATATAAGTTTATAATCCACTAAAATCCTTAGTATACAAAGTAACTTAAGTATTTTAATTAATGTTATTTTATGATTATGTATACTAAGGATTAAGTTTTTTTTAAGAATAATAATTACACAAAAATTAATTATAAACTAAATATTTTTAGTGAAATTTTTAAGAATCAATATATAATATAGTAATATTGCATCATAATTAATAAAATGAAATTACAGAATATATATATAAACCAAAAAGAACAACTGTGTTCGTATGATTTTCGCCCGAGTATTTTGCGAAAAGGAGGTTATGTATATCTATTAAACTATAATTTTGAATGAATTATAATAAAATAATACAACAATACAAGCGTCCAATTTTAAATTGGACGCTTTTTTTATGAAAAAAAATAAAAAATATTTGATAAGAGAAATTCACTAAATAAAGCGTAATAAAACAAGAAACAATTGAGAGACAGCCTATTGTATAAAATGTTATTATCTGTTGAAAAACGGACAGGAATAATATTGTTTTAATTTAACTTAATAAACTGGTAATCAATAAATTAAAATTAATTTTTAATTGTCTAATTAAAAAAAGAGTTACATCTTTGCCATGTCAAAATGAATGACAAAAAAGTAAAAATAGAAACATCATATATAATTAAAATGAAACAATATTCACAACATATAATAGAAAACTATATAGCATTTCGCTCGCCGAATAGTCTTTATGTACTATGTGATGATGCGTTTAATTTTAAAAAAAGGAGATATTATGAATATATAAATTAATTATATAAACATATATAAAAAGAAAGCATCTCCTTAAACAGAGATGCTTTTTTTATGTAACAAAATTAAAACGACAAGGTGGCTGAATGGTTAAGGCTACGGATTGCAAATCCGTTTTTTATGAGTTCGAATCTCATTCTTGTCTCAATGATTGAAATAATTTCAAATCCATTTGAAAATTATGTAAATCCAATTTGTGATTAAATGAGAAAGCATAGCAATCTCATTCTTGTCTCAATAATTGAAATAAAAAGGAAGTGTTGAGCAATTGGTTGGCTCGTCAGACTGTAAATCTGATCTTATTTAAGCGTGTAGGTTCGAATCCTATCACTTCCACAAAAGTACTGTAGCACAATGGCTAGTGCATCCGACTGTCTCTCGGAAAGTTGCGAGTTCGAATCTCGTCAGTACTGCAAAGCATATTGATGAGATGAGAAGTTTATCCTGAGTCTTTCGACATTAGCTCAAGATAAACTTAGTCGAAGGGAATCTCGTCAATACTGCAAAACTGGGAATATAACAATGGTAGTTTACTCGCTTTGGATGCGAGAGGTTGCAAGTTCAAGTCTTGCTTCCCAGACAAAAAATGAAAATTATTGCTATTGTAAAACTGAGAAGATAACGATTGGTTGTTTACCTGCTTTGGATGCAGGAGGTTGTAGGTTCGAGTCCTGCTTCTCAGACTAAATTCTAGAAAGGAGTGTGTAATGATGTTTTAGGATTATACTGTAAAATTTCAATGGCTGTGAAAAGAAAAAGTATAGTCCTATAAATCATCAAAAAAGTAAAGAATTAAAAAGCGGGAATGGCGGAATTGGTATACGCGTCTGACTTAGAATCAGGTTTTTGAGAGTTCGAGTCTCTCTTCCCGTACAAAATGTAATTAATAAACCTGTGATGTAATGGTTAGCATATAAGATTTTGATTCTTATTGTATAGGTTCGAATCCTATCAGGTTTACAAAAAGGTAATATAGTTTAATTGGATAAAATTTTAGAGTACGATTCTAAAGAAGCGAGTTCGAAATACGAAGTATTCATGAGCTCATTAAAAAATAAAAAAGGAGGCGAACTAATCTTGCTATTCCTACAAATAATAAAAGAGAAAAAGATGAAAATTGCAAATCAGAAATGGAGAAATTACAAAGGAAAAGTATTTGACGAATCCATTGAAAATATTGTTACAAATGCTATTGTAAAAGAACAAAAAGCAGGCTATCGTTTAAAAGTTTGTGTAGGTTCCGATTCTCAAGCACATAAATCACATATTGAATACGCAACCGCAATTGTAGTGTTAAGAGAAGGAAAAGGAGGATTTATGTTTTTGAGAAATCAACAAGGAACAAAACAAATACCTATTAAAGAACGTATGTTAAAAGAAGTAAGTATGTCGGTTGAAGTTGCTTATGCAATTTGTCAAATATTAAATACTTATAATGTAGGATTAGAAGTACATGCAGATATTAATACAGATACTAAGTTTCAATCTAATGTTGCTTTAAAAGATGCAATGGGTTATATCTTAGGAATGGGATTTGAATTTAAAGCAAAACCTTATGCATTTGCAAGTTCATCTTGTGCAGATAAAGTAGTTTAATCGTTTTTTTATCAGAAAAAGTAAAATAAAATTAACTACGCAAAAAGAGTGCGCAATAGTATGTAATATTTGCAGTGTTATTATGAAAAAGATGTCGTTTAAAAATGGGGAAATTGCTAAAGTTATTATCATAAACTAAAAAGTGAAACCTCACAGGTTTTTAAAACCTGTGAGGTTTAGAAAAAGAAAAAGAAAAAGAAAAAGAAAAAGAAAAAGACCTCTTTAGCTTAAAAATCAGCCCTGTGGGAAGGCATTGCATCGCAATGAGCCAGACGTAGTGTTGGAAAATTCGTAACCACGGAGTGATTGGATTATGTTGTTAGTAATTCGCTTGCTAATGAATAGATTTTGCAGAAGCACCGAAATTAGCAGGATTAAAAGTAGGGAAGCGCATTTCGAGCCAGTCTGCTTCAATTTATTGAGGAGTATCTATTCGAATCTGATAAGAAGTGCAAATTTAATAAAAGAAGAAATAAAGTCGTTGTCTGGGTGAAGTCTAAAATAAAGAATTAAAAAATTGGCTATCGCCCTGCGATTAAAAATATCAAGCGAATCTAGTTGGGTGTTTCAGAATAACACTATTGTATACATTCTTGCAGTTTTGTATAAGATTTGTATGTACAACTTGACTTGAAGGTTTTGATTATTTACCAAAAAATAATCACACTCTATATACGTAGGTTCGAATCCTACCATAATGAAAATTATGTAGCAAAGTCCGGTTATGCAATAGAAAAACGCAGGTTCGATTCCTGTCAAGGCCACCAAAAAAATAGGCCTTGTAGCTTAGTTGGTTAAAGCACTACACTCATAATGTAGGTTAATTGATGAACTGAAAATTCATCCACAAAGCTCATCATCTTTTAAAACTGATGTATTAGGAAAAAAATAATGCGTTTTAAATGAGCTCAATAAGAACACTTTTAAACACACCTTGAAGTTCTTAATTCTAATACTGGCAGGTAATGCCTTTATAGTAATCAGTTATTATCAACTAGGTAATAATCCATTGCTATAACGAATTTAAACACTGGTATTAAGCTATGGATTTCCGTTTGCTTAAAAGCATTTAAACGTATTGTTTTTTAAGAAAAAAGTATTTCTCAATATTGAGATTTTTATATAAAAAAATAGAAAAAGATTCTGAATTAAGTTTAGAATAAACAAACAAATGAATTATGAAAAAAGTAAGAATTAACACAGGAAAATTAGGATTGGTATTTAAAAATGGAGAATATCAAAAATTATTAACCAAAGGAACCTATTGGTTAGGTTTTAATAAGAATGTAATTGTTTATGATACTACTAAAGAGTTTAGTGCTACGGTAGCTATTGAAATTTTACTGAAAGACGAGAAGTTAGCAGAAATGTTAACTGTTGTAGATGTAAAGGATACTGAGTTGGTGTTGTTGCACGAAAATGAAAATTTAAAGAAAGTTTTATCAGCAGGAAGATATGTATACTGGAAAGGTTTGCTAAACAGAACTTTTACAACTGTAGATGTCAGTGACGTAAACATCTCAAAAAATATAGATAAAAACCTTTTCAAAAATTATGAATTGACTAAATACATTAGATTATTTGAAGTAGCAAATTTTGAAAAAGCTATTTTATTGATTGATGATGTGCATGCAAAAACTTTAGAAGGAGGAACGTACAGATTTTGGAAAAATAATACAAGTATTAAAATTGCTAAAGTAGATACTAGACAATTACAATTAGAAATAACTGGACAAGAATTGTTAACAAAAGACAAGGCAAACATTAGAATCAATTTTTATACACAATATAAAGTTACTGATATTGAAAAAGCTTTGTTGAGAAATAAGGATTATGAAAAGCAATTATATATTTTAATGCAGTTAGCTTTAAGAACGTATGTTGGTAGTTTTACTTTAGATGAATTATTAGCAGAAAAAGATACTATTGCTAAATCTGTTTATGATGAAGTAGCAAAAAGTACTAACGATTTAGGTGTTGAAGTAATCAATTGTGGCATTAGAGATATTATTTTACCTGGTGATATGAAAGAGATTATGAATCAGGTTTTAGTAGCACAAAAAAAAGCACAAGCTAATATTATTACTAGAAGAGAAGAGACAGCTTCTACAAGAAGTTTATTAAATACTGCCAAATTAATGGAAAATAATGAGATGTTATTTAAGTTAAAAGAAATGGAATATGTAGAAAAAATTGCTGATAAAATTGGAGAGATTTCATTATCAGGAAATGGAAATATGGTAAAGCAATTAAAAGAAATTTTTGCTGTTAATAAATAACATTGTTTTTTAAAGTTGGACAATACCTCATTGATTATAAATCAATGAGGTCTATCTTCTTTTATTATCTAAAACTATTGCTTGTAATAATTATTTTTAGTTGTAATTTTAAATCCTCTCCAGTATCGTATATCATTTGTTCATTACTAGGAAATTGCACTCTTTTGTTTTCAAGGTAATCAATTAAATTTATATCTAAAGCACGACGGTCACCTCTTGAAGTAGCAAAAAAATGTTCGAATAAGTATTCGCTATGAAGCGGTAATGTTTCAATAAGTTGTTTTGATTCTAGGTCTATAAGTTATACAACTCCTGAAAGACTAGAAGATTTGAATTGTCTTGTTTCATTATATCTACAACGGATCGTTTTAAAATTGTCAACTTTTATTTTTTTTCCTGAACTATCTTTTAATACATTTCCATCTTTATCTAATGCATATTTTCATCCATCTTTTACTTGTGCTTCTTTTATAATTTGTCTTTCATTTATTTGCTCTGGAGAAATAATAATATTTGTTAGAGTAACATTTATAGCAAAATTGTATTTTTTGGTTTTATTAATACTGCTATGATATACTGTCCATAAATTATCTAGACCGTAGGTGTTAAAGTTTAATAGATCATTTTCTAATTGTTGTGGAATAATTTGTTGTGTGTTGTTAATTATATTAACTATAACATAGTCTATGCCTCTTTCACGAGCTAACTTTTTTAATTGTTTAGCATCTTTATGTTAGGATTAATATGTTCTAGGAACTTAAAATCCTCGTATGCGTTACGGTATTCTATCTTTGAATTTAAATTTAATAAAGCTTTGGCATTATTATATAAATATGAAGATAAATCTTCTTTTGCTTTAATAATTTGAGTATTGTAATTTTTAAAATCAAATACAACTTCATTTCCTTTTAAATATAGGGGAAGAAGAGGTTTTATTTTTTCTTGTCTATTATTTAAAGTTTTATATACTTTATAAATAGTTTCGTAATTAGCAGAATTGTTATCTTGTTTTAAATATGTAATAAGATTAGTGTTTTTCGAAACTGCTTTTTGATAAGCCTTTTTAAGTAAATATATATAGTCTTCTTTACTTTTTTTTTGTTTATTAGTTTGAAGTTTTTTTTAAGCCGTATTAATTGCTTTATCATAATTACCTAGAGATAATTCTTTTTCCATCCGCTTTACACTTCCACAGGCGAAAAATAATATACTCAATGTTGCTAAAAATAGTCTTTTTTCATAATAATAGAAGTTAGGTTTGGAGTTAAACCAAACTAATAACGTGCCAAAATTTGTAAATAGAAATGTTTTTCTTAGATTTATTTTTAATCGTTTTATAATGAGTGTTTTTTGTAAGTTTCCAAATTAAAATAATTTGATTATTCGTTTTTTTGAAAGGTTATATAGTAAGTTTTGATACGATTATTTACTTTAAAAGAAAAGGAATGTATATGTAAAGAGAATTGGCGATAAAATTGGTGAAACCTTCCTTTCAGAAAATGAAAATATGGTAAAGGAATTGAAAGAAATATTTAGAATTAATAAATAAGAAATTCCTCTGGTTGTAGCTGTAATCTTTGGGTTTTTAGTTAAAAATTAAAGGTTTCTTTTGAAAGCATATTTTTTTTCGTCTACACATTTCTACCATTCATCTAAACTTTTGTTTGCTTTACCTAGTTAATACAATAAAATTATAAAAATAGAGTATAATTGTATATCTAAAAGTTTTTAAATATAATTTTATAATAGCACAAAATGAAAAAATCTTTAAATGTATTGCTTATTGAAGACAATACAATTGAAATAATGAAAATGAATAGGACGATTTCGTTGCTAAAGTTAGATCATAAAATAACTGAAGCAAAAACGGCCGACGAAGCATTAAAAATTTTAGAAAAAAAAGATAGTCTTCCTGACATAATTTTCTTAGATTTAAACATGCCGAAAATTAGTGGTATAGAATTTTTATCAATTTTAAAGAAAGATGAAGATTTACATCATATACCAACAATGATTTTAACAACGTCTAATAATAAAAAAGATGTTTTAGATTGTTACAAAATAGGTATATCTGGATATATTTTAAAGCCTTTAAAATATGAAGATTACGTAGCGAAAATAGAAAGTGCATTAAATTACTGGTCTATAAATGAATTAAAAATTAGTTAGTGAATGAAAGGGATTGTATTTACAGAATTTTTAGATTTAGTAGAAATGAAATTTGGATTAGAAATGGTTGATAAAATAATCACTCAGTCTAAATTAGAATCAGAAGGAGCTTATACTTCAATAGGTACGTATAAGTTTTCAGAAATGTTACAATTACTTCAAAACTTAAATAGTAATACAGGTATTGCTATTGATGATTTATTACTTGTTTACGGCGAACACTTTTTTAATGTAATTGAAAATAGTTACCCAGGACTTTTAGCAACTTATAAAGATCCTATAGAAATGTTAGCTTCCATAGAAAACCACATTCATGTTGAGGTAAGAAAAATTTACCCAGATGCAGAATTACCAACTTTTATAATTGAAGAAAAAACAGATACATCATTAACTATGATATATCAATCAAGTAGAGCAATGCACCACTTTGGGCTTGGTCTAATGAACAGAACTTTTAAGCACTTCAATAGTACAGCTTCTATTATTATAGAAAAGATAAAAGAAGATGGAACAGAAGTAAAATTTGTTATCAATCAAAATTAATGAGCCAAAGTCAAATAGACATACTACAGCGCACATTAAAAAGAGAAAAAGCAGCCAGAAAAGCAGCAGAAAAAATATTAGAAGATAAATCAAGAGAATTATATTTAGTATCTCAAGAGCTACATGTAAGTAATGAGAAGTTACAAGATTTATTAAATGAAAAATCATCACAACTTAAAGGGGTTTTCAATAATATTTTAGATGCTTATTTAGTAATGAATTTAAAAGGGCATGTTTTAGAAATGAATGATGCCGCAAAAGACCTTTTTGGTTACGATATTGATCATGAAAGATTAAATGTTGTGAACTTAATTTACATGGACGATGAAGAGTATGCATTTAACTCTTTTTTTGAACTAAGTGAAAAAGGCTTTTTTTCTAATTATACAGCACGAGTTGTTACCAAGACAAAAGAAGTAAAATGGGTGCAGATAAATGCAAGTATTATTTATGATACAGATAATAACCCAATTGCAGCTCAGGGAATTATAAGAGATATAACAGAAGATAAAGAAGATGAAGATTTATTAAAACAATCTACAAATAGATTATCATCACTCATTTTAAATTTAGATAGTGGAGTATTATTAGAAGATGAAAATAGCACAATAGTATTAACAAATACTAAATTTTGTGAGCTATTTAAAATACCTGTTTTACCAGATTTATTAATAGGACAAGATTGCTCAGATTCTGCAGAAAATTGCAAACACTTATTTCAGGATCCAGAATATTTTATAGCTAGAATAGATGAATTGTTAAAAAACAAAAAGCAAGTTCTGGCAGAAGAAGTATTAATGGCTGATGGAACTATTTTAGAACGTGATTTCATACCTATTTTAAAAGGGAATGAGTACAACGGCCATTTGTGGGCTTATAAAGATATATCATTAAAAAGAAAGTACAGAGAAAGTTTAGAAACTCAGAAAAATAAATATAGCAATATTATTGCTAATATGAATTTAGGCTTGGTAGAGTCTAATAAAGACGGTGAAATTCTTTTAGTAAATCAAAGTCTTTGTGAAATGTCTGGCTATTCAGCTGATGAGTTAGTAGGTAAAAGAATCAATAAATTGTTACCATATATTGGAGGACAAAAAATTATAGATCAGCAAAAAGAAAAAAGATTAAAAGGAGAATCTAATTCTTATGAAATAAAATTAAAAAATAAAAATAGAAAAGTAAAGAATTGGTTAATTAGTGGAGCTCCTAACTATAATTTAAAAGGAGAAGTTGTCGGTTCTATAGGTATTTGCTTAGATATAACTGATATAAAAAAGTTAGAAAAGCAAAAAGAAAAAATATTAAAAGAATTAGAGAAAAGCAATAATGAGTTACACGAATATGCACATATTGTTTCTCATGATTTAAAGTCACCTTTAAGAAGTATTAACGCACTTACAAGTTGGATTAAATCTGATAATGAAGGGAAGTTAGATGAAATGACACTTCAAAATTTTGATTTAATTGAAACTACTTTAGAAAAAATGGAACAATTGATTTCTGATATTCTTTTGTATTCAAGTGCTGGTTCTTTAACAAACGAAAAAGAAGAAGTAGATTTAAATATAGTATTAGATGATCTTAAAAAAATACTATACAAACCAAATCATATTTCAATAGAAGTACTTAATAAATTACCTGTTTTAAATGGCGAAAAAATAAAATTTCAGCAAGTTTTTCAAAACCTTATGAGTAATGCTATAAAGTTTAGTAATAAAGAAAAAGGAATTGTAGAAATTGATGTTAAAGAGAATAAGTCTTTTTATCAGTTTTCAGTAAAAGATAATGGAATAGGAATAGAGAAAAAATTTCATGATAAAATATTTAAAATATTTCATTCATTGCAAGAAAGTAAGGAATCCACAGGTATTGGACTTTCAATAGTAAAGAAGATAGTAGACTTATATAAAGGAGAAATATGGATTGAGTCTGAACTAAATAAAGGAACAACATTTTATTTCACCATAAAGAAAAGTATAAATGAAAACAGTACAACTTAAAAAAAGTAAAGGTGGATCTTGGGAGTATTTAAGTGAAAACATAACGCTAAAAAAACCTTTAGTTTTGGTTTTTGGAAGTAGGTTTATGTTAGATAATGATACTATTTATTCTGAAATAAAAAACCTTTTTACAGATGCTCATATTGTTTTTGGTTCAACTTCAGGTAATATAATCTCAAATTTAGTAGAAGATGAAAGCATAACAATAACTGCCATTGAGTTTGAAAAAAGTACTTTTTTAATTAAAACAGTAAATGTTCTAACAACAGAATCTAAAAAAGATAGTTTTAAAACAGGTAATGATTTAATACAAAAACTACCTCAAGAAGGTTTAAAACATGTGTTTGTAGTTTCTGAGGGAAGTTTTATAAATGGAAGTCAATTAACCAAAGGAATGAATTCGGCAACGAATAATAATTTACTTATAACAGGTGCATTGTGTGGAGATGGAGCAAGGTTTGAAAAAACAATAACTTCTTACAATGAAACACCTAAAACAGGAGAGATTATAGCAATAGGTTTTTATGGAGAATCGTTAGAGGTTTCTTTTTCTATAAATGGAGGTTGGACGCCTTTTGGACCAGAAAGAACAGTAACAAAATCTAAAGACAATATGTTATATGAGTTGGATGGACAGCCGGCATTAGATTTATATAAAAAATATTTAGGAGATAAATCTAAAGAATTACCTGGAGCAGCGCTATTGTACCCTTTAAACGTAACATCCAAAGAAGAGGATCATGCAATTGTTAGAACAATTTTAAATATTAATGAAGCTGAAAATTCTATGATTTTGGCTGGTGATATTTTGGAAGGATCAAAAGTACAATTGATGATGACTAATGTAGATAATATTGTAAATGCATCGGAATTAGCAGCAAAAGAAGCATCAGAATCAAGAAAAAATAAATCAGAAGTTGCTATTTTAGTAAGTTGTATAGGAAGAAAATTGGTTTTAGATCAAAGAACAGAAGAAGAAGTAGAGGAAGCAATAGAAGTAATAGGAAAGGAAACAACAATTTGTGGGTTGTATTCATACGGAGAAATAGCACCGTTTTATAAAGAAAATAATTGCCAATTACATAATCAAACAATGACTATCACGCTAATAAGCGAATAATGAATCGACTTTTAAAAAGACAAATAAGAAAACATTTAAGTACTGAGCTACAAGAAAACAAAGAACTACAAGCTTTTCTTGAGGCAATAAATAAATCTTACAACACATCAGACGAGCAATTTACAATGTTACAGCGTGCGACTGTAATTAGTTCTGATGAACTTTATTTGGCAAACAAACAATTAAAGAAAGAATCTGAAACTCAAAAAGAGATCATAAAAAAACTTAAAAATGTAATTGACAGGTTAAAGTTTTATGATTTAGAAATTGATGAAAGCTTAGAGTTTTCAGATTTTGATTCTTCTAAACTTGTTGATTTTATTGATAATCAAACTAAAGAGATTATTGAAATTAATAAACAAAAAGATACTTTATTAAATAACCTAGAAAAGCAAAATCAAGAACTCAATGATTATGCTCACATGATTTCACATGATTTAAAATCACCACTTCAAATAATTGACGCGTTGGTATACTGGTTAAAAACAGATTATGAAGGCGTTTTAAAAGAAGATGGAAAAGAGAAAATTACTTTAATTAGAGAGAATCTAGAAAAAATGGATACGCTTATTAAAGGGATTTTACAGTATTCTACTATTGGTAAAATAGAAAAAAAGTTTTATGATGTTGATTTAAATTGTTTGGTAAAAGAAATAATAGATGATACAGCCATACCAGAAAATATTAATATAAAAATAGCGAATAAGTTACCTGTAGTAAAAGGAGATAAATATAGGTTAGAGCAATTATTTTTAATATTTTTAAGTAATGCAATAAAATTCAATAATAAAGAAAATGGAATAGTAGAAATAGGTTGCATAGAGAATTCAAATAATTGGCAACTTTATATGAAGGATAATGGTAAAGGAATAGATAATAAGTATTTTGATAAAATATTTATAGCTTTTCAAAAATTAGAAAATGATTATCAATCTACAGGAATAGGTTTGTCTGTTGCTAAGAAAATAATAGAGGTATATCAAGGCGAAATATGGATAGAGTCTATAGTAAATAAGAGTACTACATTTCATTTTACAATAAAAAAATAATATGGAAAAACCTAATTTATCATACATAAACGATGTAGCAAGTGGAGACGAAGAAATTAAAAAAACATTAATAAATGTAATTAAAAGTGAGTTTCCAGAAGAAAAAAAAGAGTATTATGAAAGTCTTGAAAAAAAAGACTATAAAAAAATAGAAGAAAATGTTCACAAACTTAAACATAAAATTAGTATTTTAGGACTTGAAAAGAGTTATGAACTTGCTAATAAATTTGAACATAATCTTAGAGAAAAGGATTTAAATGGAGTAGAAGATTTTGAAAAAATTTTAATAGCAATTACAATATATTTGAAAACCATTTAAATTTTATGAATTGTATTATTATTGATGATGAACAGCTTGCAAGAGTTATTATAAAATCGTTATGTAAAGACATAGAATCCCTAAATATTTTAGATGAATTTTCTAATGCTATTGAAGCTATAAAATATTTAAATGACACAGATGTAGATCTTATATTTTTAGATATACATATGCCAGGTTTTACAGGTTTAGATTTAATAAAAACACTTAAAAATCCACCTCAAATAATACTTACAACTTCTGATCCCCAATTTGCTATTGAAGTTTTTGAACACGAATTTATTGTAGATTATCTTTTGAAACCATTAGAAATTAATAGGTTTAAAAAAGCAATAAGTAAAGCAGAAAAAAAGCAAATAAAGATTAGCAGTACAGAGGTTGAAAAAGAAATTTCATCACCTGATTCTAAAGAAGGTTATAAAAATGATTTTTATGTTAATATAGACAGACGTTTGATAAAAATAGATATTCCAAGTATTTATTTAGTGCAAGCTAAAGGAGATTATATTAATATAAAAACAGAAGATAAAAATTACGTTGTACATTCTACGTTAAAAAAAATAGAAGAGAAATTACCAGAATCCTTATTTCTAAAAGTTCACCGTTCATATATTATAAATATCAAAAAAATAATTGATATAGAAGATAATAGTGTACTGATTAAGAAGGAGGTAATTCCAGTAAGTCGTTCTAAGCGACCAGAGTTAATGAAGCGTTTAAATTTACTTTAAATTTTTAACCTTTAGAAAATTACCATTCGTCTATGGATATCTTGTAAATAACGAAAAATAAATTTTAAAACGAAGTATAAGAGTAGATTTATGATATAAAAAACAATATCATGAAGAAAAGAACTACTCATTACGCAAATCAAATTACATTCATTCTGATACTAATCCTTAACTTAGGAATCAGCGCGCAAAATTTTCCTTTTTATTGTGATTATGATGCTTATTTATTTCAATACAACGATGTATATTCAATTGATTTAGCTTCAGGAAATTCTTTCTTAGTAGCAGAAAATGTAACAGAAGGAAATATTAATGCAGCGGCCTATAATTCTGCAGATGGTTATATTTGGGGATCTTTAAAGTCACCATCAAAAACAATTGTACGTATAGGTCAAGATTTTAATACAACAACTTTTAATATACCAGAATTATCAGTAAATAATTGCTATATAGGAGATATAAGTTTGCAAGGAATTTATTTTTTAAAGTCTGGAGGGATTACTTATGATAAAGTAGATTTAAATCCAAGTTCAGCAACTTACACAGAACATTTAGGAACTTTTAACTTATCAAAAAGCATAAGTATTCACGATTGGGCTTTTAATGCTGTTGATGGTAATTTATATACAGTAGAAAAAGGAACAAATATATTATATAGAGTAAACCCTGAAGATGGTAATGTACAATCTCTTGGAGAAGTACCAATTTTATCAGGTTTAGATTATACCTATGGAGCAGTTTATTTTGATGTTTCTGGACGCTTTTATGTATCATCAAACCAAACAGGAACTATTTATGCGATTCAAAGTGTTCAAGATTTAAATGGAACAAACAGTATGAGTTCTAATTTATTTGCTTTTGGACCTTCAAGTGCAAGTAATGACGGAGCTCGTTGTCCAACAGCCCCAGTTCCACAAGAAATTTGTGACAATGGAATAGATGATGATGGAGATGGTTTAGTAGATTGTGAAGATGCTTCATGTTCAGATGTAGGTGATTGTGAGGTTATTGCAGCTCCAACTTCTGGAGGAAATGAAGGAGGTTTGGAAAGTAACAATAGATTATCTGACCAAATTAATAAGCGTAATTATAATAGAGCAAAAACAAATTACACATTTAATAGAAGTAGTGCAAAACGAGTTGTAAAATCTTCTAATTATGCTAGAAGAAGCGGAACAGGTTTTCAATTGAGTGATTTTATTCCTTTAGATAAAATTCAAGAAGAATCAGTAATAGAATCTACACCAAATGATTTATTAAATATTACAAATGCAACCGAAGTTTATGCAGTAGATTATATGGAAGGATCGATACCTGTAGCATCTATTTTAGCTTTAAAAACAGAGAATGGAGTATACGAACACACAAAATATATTTGTGATCGTTTATTAGGAGCCGAATTATTATCTGTATCAACGATTGATATAAATGAACAATCTTTTATAAAATCAATTATTAAAAATTCAGATGAAACTACAGAGTTTGTATTAAGTTTTTCTGCAAAAGTAGTAAACAGTGATGCTAATTTTTCAATAGAAAGTCACTGGAATTTAGATAAATATGAAGAGGATGTGACCTTTTATAACTTCCAAATTTGGTCAAATTCAGTAGATGATTTATACTCTTTAGGAGAAGAAGTATTGAACTTACTAAATGTGGAGAAAACAATTTCAGCATATAATAACTCAACACCTCCAACGGTATTTGTAAGAAAAGGAAAGTATAACAAAGGGTCTTTAGATTTAGAAATTGTTAACACAAATAATACAGAAATAGTAGGATTAGATGCTGGTATTAGAGAAACAGAAACTAGTGCTATTAATTATATAACATCTACTATAAATTTAAATGACTACATCACGAATATAAATGTTGAAACTGATAATTTATTTGACATAGGTTTTAGAATAGGAGATGGAATAGCAACACCAGATGATTTATTTATGTCTGATGGATCTTGGGGAGTTGATGACGCATCAGCAGGAACAACAGTTACAAATTATGAAATATCTCAAAACACAAATGATTTTAATACAGATGATTTTCCAATAGAAAGAAATGTGAATTTAGAAGCTTCAATAAATGATTATGTAGCAATTTACAGATCTTTAACACCAAGATTTAAGCCAGTTGATGTTTCTGATTATAACAGCTTAAAGTTTAAAGCAAGTGGAACAGGGAACTTAGAAATTGTATTAACAAAACAAAGTATAGATAGCTGGGAAGATCAATATAGAGCAAATATTATCTTAACGGATAATGTGCAAGATTATATCATACCATTTACAGATTTTTCATCAAGAGTAAGTACTGGAGTTGCTTTAGATGATGTTGTAACCATTGTTTTAAAAATGACTTCAGAAAATGGAGCAACAGTAACAAAAGAATTAACAATTGAGGATTTAAGTTTTTCTAAAGCAACACAATTATCTATAGATGAATTTATTCTAAAAGATAATAAAGCAATAGCATTACCAAATCCAATGATTAGTAATACAGATATTTATTTTAAAGCAAATCAATTAGAAACTGTAGAATTTGTGATCTATAATCAATTAGGAAAAACTGTTTATAAAGCTGATGTTGCTACTAAAATTGGAGAAAACAAGTTAGCTTTAACAAGTGAAAGTTTAAGTACAGGATTATATTTCTGTAAGATAAACAGTAAAACAACAACATATAATACATTAAAATTAATAGTGAAATAAGAAGATAAAACCCAATAATAATTAAGCCTTGTAAGTTAACGTTTACAAGGCTTTTTTTTACTGTTTTTTTCTAAAGATAGGCTTCTTTAAGAAATACCATTTAAAACGTAAACCAATTTCTGTAAAGGTAAAACCAGCAGCTGTAGTAGAGGCAATATTACTTTGGGTACCATAAAGGTTTAGTAAACTTCGCTCAGAAAACTTATAACCTAATTTAGCTTGTATTCTGTATGTGCTTTGTTTACTATTATCTTCTATAAATTGAAAACCAGTAGCAGCAGTAAGTTCATAAAACCAAGCTTGTTTTTTAGTACTATTTTCATTTTTTATAATATTAAAAAATACTTCTACAGCACTAAAAGTAGAAGGGCTAAAGTATATTGTTGGAACTTGATTTTTAAAAGAGATGTTTTGATAGTTAATACCAGCTTTTAAAGCAGGTTTCTCTAAAATATTGTAATAAAGAGATGTGAATAATAAATTTCTAGCATTATCATCATTTTGAGTAGTGTAATAGTATTGTGTATACCAACCTAATTTAAAATTAGTATTTAAACTATAGTTTACAATAAAATTGTTTTGTACAATTTCTCTGTCTAAAAGTTCTGCATTAAAATTCTGAAGATCTCTTTTGTAACCAATTTCTAAATTTTGCAATTTAAAAGGTTTTAGGTTAAAAGAAACATCTGTTAAAAACTGTGTGTAATTATTCGTTACTGCTTTAGAAGCCGTAAGTCCAACTTTTCCTTTAAATACTAAGTTAGGTAATAATTGATATTGTAAACCAGCAGAAAAGTCATTAGAATTCGCTTTTATGCTACTAACAGTGTTTGAAGTAGTTCTATAATTGTAGTTTGCTAAAAATTTCAATTTAATAGAAACAGGAAATTCTATATTTGTACTAAAAGCATATGCTTCATTATTTCCATTGTCAAAAGAATAAGAGGCTTTTGTTTCTAAAAAAGGAGTAAAACTTTTGTCTAAGTTTTTAATGAAATTAGTAGCATCTTTCTGATTTTCATAAAAGACTAATGTTTTTTCAGCACTTTTATAAGCTGTGGCATAATTTCCTGAAGCCTTTAAGGCATTTGCTTTACCAAGATTTCCATCAAAAGAAGTACTATCTTTTTCTAAAATTGTAGTATAATCAGCAACACTCTTTTTAAAATCACTTTTATAAATATTTAAAGTAGCACGTAAAGAAAGAATCCAGTTTTCCGAACCATTTTCTTGTAATAAATTGGCTATTTCTTTACTAGCAGATTTATATCTTTTATTCCAAATTAAAGCTTGTACATAACGTTCTTTTGTTTGGTTTTGCAGGTTTTTGTCTTTGGTTGTGGATAAACTAGCTATTGCTGTTTTACTAATTTCTAAGGCTCTTTTTTCTTTACCGTTTAAATGATTGGCTAAAGACAATCCGTTTAAAGAAATAAGTTTATTTTCAGGGTTTTCTCCAATAATTTTATAAACTGCTTTAGCTTTATCTGTTTGATTAGAAATTAAGTACAGATTAGCTAAATTTAGTAAGGTTTCTTTATCCTTAGGAAAAGCTATAAAGTTTTCATTCAATAATTCCTCCGCAGTAGTATAATGCTGATTTTTCACTTCTTCATTAGCCAAACCCAAACGCATGTATTTTTTAGATACTAACGCATTTTGATTGCCAGGTAAAACAACCAGTGCTTTATCTACATATACTAATGCATTTTTATATTTTTTAAGGTTAGATAAGGTGTTTGCATAGCCTAAAAGAGCAGGGAAACTTTTGTCATTTTCGTCCAGTAATTTTTGATAGTATGCTTCAGCTTTGGTATATTTTTTATTCCATAATAAAGCTTCTGCATAATTTAATTTCACTTCAAAATCAGTAGGAAAATCATTTAAAAGAGCAGTAAATAAAGTAACTGCTTTTTCGGAATTACCATTTAAGCCAACAGCTCTACCATAACATAAACGAGCAGTTTTATTTTTAGGATATGTTTTTAAAATATCATTAAAAAAGGTTTCAGCTTTTGGGTATTTACCAGTTTCTAGGTAAGTAAAACCCTCTTGCATATTTTGGGAGACAGCATGTATAGCGCAAAAGACAACTAAACAAAACGTTAATAAAGATGTTTTCATATAGATTTTTCTGAGTTGTAAGTTAAGCAATACTATTTAATCATTCAACTAAAGTAAAAGGTAGTTCACCGATTTTTTTAAGAAAAATCAGTATTATAAAGATATCTTTATAATGCTAATAATCCCCAAAAAACATTCATCATGGCATTAAAAATTTTAGAAAACAAAGGAGTTTTTTATTTAAAAGGAAAAATAAATAATACAACCACAAGAGATTTTATAATACATTTTGATTATGTGCTTGATGCTACTGAAAATGTAATGATTAATGTAGATAAGATTGATGAGATTGATGCGGAAGGAGTAGAAGCAATTAGAACATTAATGAGAATTGCAGAAAAAAATAATAAAACATTTTCTATTGTAACGCATTGCGATAAAGAAATTTATGATAACTTTAAATGCAGTCAAGTTGCTTAACTTTATATAAAAAAGATTGTTATGTTAAGAGTCATAAAATCAGTAAAAAATAAATTTAAACCAGAACACTTATTCATGATAAGTGTTTTGTTGGTTAACGGCGGTAATTATTTATATAATTTAATTTTAGGTAGAATTTTAGGACCAGAAAAGTTTGCAGATGCAGCTATTTTAATTACTTTTTTATTAGTGTTGTCTTTTGTAGCAATGACTTTTCAATTAGTAACCTCTAAATTTGCTGTTTTGTTTGAGTCAGTAACTTTTCAATCATTTGTAGCCAAAATTTATAAAAATGCATTTACAACAGGTATTGTTTTAGGAATTGTAATTGTATTGTTTTCAAACTCTTTACAAGCTTTTTTTAATACCAGTTCTGCAACAATGTTTGTTGTTTTTGGAATAGGAGTTCCTTTTTATTTTTTGATGAGTGTAAATAGGGGAGTTTTTCAAGGGAAAAATGAATTAACCAATTTGTCTATAACATATCAATCGGAAATGATAAGCCGTTTAGTTATTACGTTACTATTGTTGCAAATATTAAACATAACATCTTCCGTAATTATAGCTATCGGTATTTTAGTGTCATTTATTTTAGGTTTGTTGCCTTTTAAGTATTCTAATATTTCTTTTAAAAAAATAGTAGCATTAGGAGAAGAAGAGCGTAAAATGGTGCGTAGTTTTTTTATAATTACGGCTTTTTATGAGCTCACTCAAATTATAATAAATAATAGTGATATTCTGCTAGTAAAACATTATTTCGATTCTTATAATGCGGGTTTATACGCTTCTTTAGCGTTAATAGGTAGGGTTGTTTATTTTATAGCCTGGATGTTTGTAATGTTGTTATTGCCTAAAGTAGTACAATTGCACAAAGACGGAAAAAATACGGTACCTATATTAACAAAATATGTTTTTTATATAGCTGTAATTGCAACCATAATTATTGGTGTTTGTTATTTTTTTCCAAAGCAAATAATATATATACTTTTTGGTGATGCGTATTTAGGAATAACACCTTTATTGTGGAAATATGCATTAGCAACAGGAGTTTTTGCCGTGTCTAATATTTTTGCATATTATTTTTTGTCTTTAGACAAATATGTACCTGTAGTTTTATCTGGACTTTTTGGATTATTACAAGTGGTATTGGTAATTATTTATCACACGAGTTTAGCTCAAGTTGTGAATATGCAAATTATAGCAATGCTATTATTGTTAATAGTTCAGTTAATGTTCTTTTATTTCAGAAAACGATAATTTTTTAATATATCTACACTTATTAGCCATTCGTCGACAGTAAGAAGCATCTTACCTATATCTTCATTTTTATAGAGAAAAAAACCTGAAATTTGTAGTATAATTATTTAATCCCTAATATATGAAATCAACAATAACTACTGCATTACCATTACAGAATATTAAAACGGAACAATTATACTTTTCAGCTTTAATTTTTAGCTTTATAATTCTTCAGTTATTTTAAAATATATAGTCCCCCTTGATTGGTTCGAATAATCCCCATTATTTTAATTGTCAAAACAACATTCTATAATTAAACTTTACAGTCCCCCAAGGTTTGATTATAGTTTTTTTTGTTTAAAACTTAAAAAATAACCTAATAAGTTAACTGCTGCAAAAAGATGTTTTAAAAAATACTTACACCTGTGGATTTTTACCATTTATCTATAGATAACTGCATTTCAACAAGTTTCCTTCAGTTAAATTTTATTTAAGTGTTAAATTTAATCAAAACTAAAAAACTAAAGCAATGAAACTAGCTATCGTAACAGCATATCCCCCAAGTAAAGTAACGCTAAATGAATATGCTTATCATTTGGTAAAACATTTTAGACAACAAGAAAGAATAACAGAATTAATTTTGTTAACAGACACCACTTCTGAAGCAAAAGATATTGAGTTTATAGAAGATGGTTGTAAAATAACAGTTAAAGAATGTTGGAAGTTTAATAGTTACAAGAATATAAGGTCAGTTACAAAAGCAGTAAACCAAACCAAACCAGATGCAATATTGTTTAATTTACAATTTATGAAGTTTGGGGATAAAAAAATAGTAGCAGCTTTAGGTTTAATGTTGCCATTTATTTGCAAACTAAAAAAAATACCAACAATAGTATTATTACATAATATTTTAGAGCAAGTAGATTTAAAAAGTGCCGGATTTACATCAAACAAAATAGCACAACGAGTATATAACTTTATAGGAACAACACTAACAAAACTTATTTTAAAAGCTGATTTAGTTGCGGTAACTATGCATAAATATGTAACTACTTTAGAAAAAAAATATAAAGTAAATAATGTAAAAATGATTCCCCACGGAACATTTGAGATACCAGATAAGCCATCAGGAGATTTGCCAGAAGGAGCTTTGAAAATTATGAGTTTCGGAAAATTTGGAACCTACAAGAAAGTTGAAAATATGATTGAAGCTGTTGTGCAACTTAGAGAGAAAACAGGTTTAGATTTAGAAATTGTAATTGCAGGAACAGATAATCCGAATGTGCCAGGTTATTTAAAAAATGCAGCAGAAACATATAAACATGTGCCACAATTAGTTTTTACAGGTTATGTTGAAGAAAAAGATGTAGCTACAATTTTTAATGAAAGTGCAGTCGTTGTTTTTCCGTATACATCTACAACAGGAAGTTCAGGAGTTTTACATCAAGCAGGGAGTTATGCAAAAGCTGTAGTGATGCCAAATTTAGGTGATTTAAAAACGTTAATTGAAGATGAAGGTTACAAAGGAGAATATTTTGAGCCTGAAAGCGTAGCAAGTTTAGCTAATGCAATAGAAAAAATAGTTGTTGATAATGCGCATAGAAAATATTTAGAAGATGCTAATTATACAGCAGCAACAGCATATCCAATGGAAAGAATTACAGAAATATATATTAATGAATTTGAAAAAATAAAAGATAAGAAAACAGAAAAACAGATAGAAGCCAATCCATCGATTTCTTAAAAATAATATTTACAAAGGACCCCACATTCCTTTGTGATTTTAAGGTTTGATTAGAGGTGATTTATTTAAGCCTTGTTAAACCAACCACAATAATTGCCAAACCTACAGCAATTTTTCGGAGATATTCGAAACTATAAAGAAAGTTCAAGAAGTAAAATTCTTGAGCTTTTCTAGTTTTAATAAGTAATAGAAATGCATTTTAAATTATAATAAATGGATTATTCAGCCGAAGAAATAAATTCAAAAGAAGGTTTTTTAATTCCTTTTTTAGTGATGAAGCCAAATCTTTTTTGAGGATTTTTTCTCCAAGGAAGACTACCAACTACATTTTTTGGAACCGAACCAAAATCGTATAACGTCCACGACATAAATTGTAACTTATTTGTTTTAATAAGCTCTTGTGCTTTTTTATGATAATTTGCTTGATCGTTTTTGGAGCTTCCAAAAGGTTTCCAAAATCCACTATAAGACGAAATTCCAAACTCTTGCATCACCAAAGGCTTCTTAGGAACTTCTTTTCTTAAGTTTTCTATTGCTGTTGTTAATGTATTTAAGCTTTCATAATAATGAAAAGAAATAAAATCGACTTTATCTTTTAAAATAGTAGCACTTTTAGTGTCTGACCAACCAATCGTTATTGGATGTTTGGAGTCTAAGGCTTTTACTTGAGTAATCATGGTAGTTAACCAAGCAATAACTTTTTCTTTTCCTCTAGATTTAAAATCTAGGTTTGGTTCATTTTTAATATCCCAACCTAATAAGGCATCATGATTTTTTACAGCTGTAACAATAGTTTCTATATGACGCTGATTTAATGTCCAATCTAAAACCGAATAATCTCCATAAAAATCAAAAAGTGTAATGAGTACTTTTAAATTATTTGCAGCTGCAAGAGTTAATGTTTCTTTTAATTTTTCTAGTTTTTCTTTTTTAACATTCGCTTTTCCAAAATCTTCATATTGAATAAAAATACGAACAGAATTTAGTCCAGCTTCCTTAATAATTTTAAAATCATTGCCAATAGTATCTTTATTAAATTGATCACCAAACATATCCCAAGGTGTATCTTTTGGATAATAATTTATTCCCTTTATATGCAAGCTATCCGTAGCAACAGGTTTGTTTTTTGGTACAAAATTTTCATTCTTTTCTTTTACCATGTGTCTTACACGCCAAAAACCATCTTCCAGTAAAAAAACAGTTTTGTAGGTCGCTTTTTCTGTAGTTTGTAAAACAAGTTTGTTATTTTGTAAAACCTGTTTGTATTCAACAATATTTTTATCTGTAATAACAGCCAATTGTCCATCTTCACTAAAAAACTCTAATTCTGGATTGTGTGTTAAAGTGGTAGCATCAACAGAAATTTTTTGTTGTTTATTGTTGTTAATAATGGCATAAATATTCTGTCGAGCATTATCGGTATAATAATCTTCAATACCCGTAGTTGTGTTGGTTTTGTAAGCAATATGTTTTACATACCAAGCATTTACATAATCACGTTCTAAATTTTTTAAATTTTCAGCATCCATTTCTCTACCTTCATTTACTAAAGGAGCCCAATTAATTTTAGGTGTATATTGTATTACTTTTTTAATTTCTGTATGCAGCATTGTACTTCTATCTGCACCAGTATTTAAATAACTAAAAAGTGCGCTGATACCAGCAATAATAGAAGCAACAATCATAATATAAGAAGCTATTAAAATGGTACGAATTATGTTTCTGTTAAGACCTACCATATATGTATCGATTTAAATTCTTTTTCCAATCCGGCTGCACTAATTTTTATAGTATAGTTATCTTTCGGATAAACAGCAGTGTTTAAAGTAAACGTTACAAATCCGTTATAAGATGTTTTTATTTCGGTATTTATAAGTGTATTATTTTTATAAACTAAAAGCGTAATATTTAATCCGTCAGGAATCATTTGTTGCATAAAACTCTGTAACGGACCAATTGTAATTGATCGGTTATTTTCAGAAAAATCAACATCAAAATCTTTTAAAACCTGTTTATAACTTAGGGTAATCGTATTACTTTCTGCCATTCCATCAATATATGCTTTAATACTCCAATCTGTTTCATAATCAGGATGAATCATTTTTGCAGTAGCAATTCCTTTAATAGTTGTTCCAGCCGTTTTTAAAGTGTTTCCTTTTTTGTTTTTTATAAAAAAAGTCACATAAGTACCATCACTTACAATATTGTTTTGCTGGTCTTTAATAATGGAAGAGTAAAAAGTAGTAATTTGATTTCCATCGGCATAATTATGGTGTCTTTCAGCAGAAATCTCAAAGTCAGTAGGATTTGCAGGATACACAATTACCGTAAATTCTTTAGAGTTTTCTCCTAAGCATTCAGAAGAAACTAACATACGTCCACTTTTTAATGGAGAAAATAATTTTTTATGACTGATGAGGTTTTTAGTAAAAATAACTTCATTTTTTTTCTGATTTAAAAATTGATGTTTTGCAGTTACAGCAGTGTTTTTAAGCAAAGGATTGTCTAAAGAATCAGTAGGAATAACAATAAGCATACTATAATCTTTCCGTCCGGCTTCAATACTAGGCGGGCCAATATACGTTTCCATTTTTGCTACTTTTTGTATGGGTGAAATATTTAGTTTTCCAGAAATAGTTGTGTTACTTAATTTCCAATAAATAATTCCTCTTTTCTTGCAGAATATTTTAGGGATCTGATAAAATAGAATTTTATTTTTTAAAGTTGGTTTAATTACTAAAGAGCCATAACTGTTTGTGCAATAGAGTAGTGGGGTAAAAGTATTGTTAATAGCAAATTGGATTATAATTTCATGTCCAGCATTAAACTCAGTTTGTGTAGTTATTAATTTTATTTCAGAATTGGTTTGTTTCGCAACGTCATTTTTTTGCACAAAAGTAAAGGATGATAAAATTATCAATCCTAAAATAATACTATATGTGCTTTTAAACTTCACTTATTTTGTTTGAAAAATGTTTTTGGCGTTACCTAAAGGTCGGGCTTTTCACTATATCTTTTTATTTTTTTTAAGAAAAATAAAAAGGATGTCGTTTCAATCCCTAACGCATTTTTGTTAATTTTTAAATGTTTCAAATTCGTCATTGCGAGGCACGAAGCAATCTGTCGTTTTTTAGTTCAAGTTATATTTTAGTTATCCATAAAAGATCACTTCGTCGCTTCTCCTTGTGATGACCTTGTTCCTATAAAAATAATATGTTTCTAACAACCAAACTAATTCGGATTACCAATATACGTGTTCATTTCAATATTTATAAAACTAAAATACGGATGATCTATCTTTTGCAATTCTTTACTAATATGTTTTTTAATACGTTTTCCTAAAATTTTATTAGCAATAGTTTCGTTTGGTAAACCATTAACAAAAGTATTTTTCATATCTGTAGTTACAATTTTTATACTATCATTAGAAAGTATTTTATATTCAAAAGGTTGTTTTCGTTGTTGACGAACTCCTTCTTTTACAAATACATGATCTATCCAAAGTAACTCTTTATCCTCGTTATAATAACTTATCAAAAGTTGCGGTACTGTAATTTCTTGTATACCACTATTAAAAATAGTTCCTGTAATGGTTTTAGGATGTATGTTAATATTACTTAACACAATATTTTTGTACAAATCAGATCCAGATACATTTCCTGCAATATGTAAATTAAATTTGGTAGGTTGTTCTTCAAATTCAACAGGTGTAAACTCATCAGGATTAAAAGTTTTAGGAATAGAATCTTCCGTTTTAGACCATGCAATTCCTTCAAAATTAATTTTAAAAGCACTTGTTTCTTTAGGCATTAATTTATGTTTTACATGATATTTAGCGTCATAAGTAGCCAATTGTTTGTTTGCATCGTTATACAAAGTTCCTTTTAAAACAACATCAGCTGGAACGTTATCAATATTTTGAACTTCACCAATAATGGCATAATGTTGTTTAAATTTAACAAGTTTAGCAGTTAACACTTCTAAAACAGGTTGTTTTAATACATCTTCATGATGTGTTTGTTCTGTAGTAATTCTCCTTCTTCCTTGGTTAAAGTAACTGGTTGTATTATTTGCATATAGTTGATCTGGAGGTAAATCATTATTTAATTCTACAGGTTGTATATACCATTTTCCTTTTATTTTAATCAATGATTTATATTCCTTTTTACTTATTTTTTCTAGTGGCGTAATCCAATCTGTAGTTACTTTAAGCATAGCAATACTATCATTTTTATGTAAAACAGTTGTTTTTAAAGCATCTAGTTTAGCGTAGCTACTTAGTAAACCATCAGTTACTGAGGTTTCTAGCATAAATTGAGCAATAGTTAAATCACTTTTTGGATCTAATAAATTATATGCTTTCTCAAATTCTTTAAAATCTAAAGCATCATAATATGCCATAACAGCATTTTCAGGAGTTCGATGCGAATCGTTTTTTAAATAATAAAAATAAAAACCATAACTACAAATTATTATTAACAGTAATGACCAAAGATGAGTGAATTTTAAAAGGCCAGGAGAAAATTTTGTATAATCATTCTGGAATTTTAAAAACTCAGGATCTTTTCTAGGTCTTGATTTTAAAGCTTTAACCCATAACGATTGTATGTTTAAAATAAAAGCAAACAAAACAGTTGTAAAAGGCATTAAACCCCAAAGAATTTTTTGCCATCTAGAAACAGTATCTTTTGGTAAAATAGAAGAAATAGGAGGAATGTTTAAACGCTCCCAAACCATAATTCCGTTTTCTAACTGTCGTAATCGTTGCCAACCACAAAAATAAAGTATAGGATCGTAAAATTTATCATTAGAAAAAATATACTTTAAATTATACTTTGCTGGCGTAGTTAAAAATTGTTGTAGCGAACCAATACCTGCAACACCTTTAAATTTAGAATTTTCTAATCGTTCAATTGGTCGAGTAGTAAGTTCTGGCAATCGTCTTGCGGAATGATAATTTCCGTCAACAGATAATCCTTTTGTTTGTGTACTTAACCAAGCCATTTGATCTCCAAAACCTAAGGTTAAAAATCGCCATTTGTCATGATCATCTTGATTTAAAAAATTAACAATAGGCAACATTTTTATTTTCTGAGGTTGCGAAGGTCTAAAATACCCTAAACTCATCGTGAAAATTACCATCAAAACAAATAAAGAAGCTAAAATTCCACCAATAATTCTATGATAAACAGCACCAAATTTAGCCTGAATTAATGTTTTTAAATCGCCATTAACAAACCGATACGTAAACTCACCCAATAAAGGTAAAGACATAATAGAAGCCCATAAAGTAAACCTATCTAAAGTTAAAATATTAAAAGCAGTTTCGCCTAACATTTTTAAAGGTATTGGAGTTGTACCACCAGTACCTAAAACGGTACAGATTGTAATAGATAAACCAAAAAATAAATAGCGTTTACTGTAATATCTATAAAAAATATAAGGTAAAAGAATTAATAAAATTCCCCATGGAATAGTAAAAAACACCAAACCAGAAGAAGTAACTTCTAAAAAGTTGTCGCGAGATCCGTGTGGAATAGGAACTTGTGTAATAGGATTTTTTTTAGAATTAATCCAATATGGTAATAAACATCCAATGATAATAGCTAAAGCTATTCCACCAAAAATTAGCATCCGTTTAAAGAGTTTTGCAAAATATTTTAAAAACAATTTAAAACGAACAGCTTTCATAGTACCAGCTTCTTCTTTACACGCATCCATAATAACCAAGCCAATTAATGGGAATATGAAAAATATCATTCCAAAAATAGGAGTAACATGATGCGAGGTTACCGTTACAGAAATTAAAGAAAGCGAAGTTGCCAAGTACCAACGTTTACCAGTTTTTAACCAACGATAAATTTCTGGTAAAGCGTGCATTAGTACAGAAATACCAACAATACTGGGCAGTTGACCAAAAATATGAAGCGTTTCTATAAAAGAAGAGGAAAAAACAGCTAAAATAGAAGCATATCCTGCGGATTTCCTATGTGATGTAATTAATAAAGAAAACCGATAAACTCCCGTTATAAATAATATAATTGCGACTAAAGCAACAGTAAACATTCCAAATTTTAAGCCACCAACATAAGATAATAATGCTATTGATTGATGAACTAAAGGAGGATAACTCATTACAGTAAAACCAGTATACCATTTGTAATTCCAAGGTTCAAACCAACTGTTCGCATAATGATCTGCAAAAAATAAATGTATTAATGCATCATAGGTAGTTTCCAAAGTAAAAAAGATGGAAGTTCCATGAAAAGCTAAGCCTAAAAGTAAGGCTGTAATTAAATATTTATTAGATGTTTTTTTCAATATATTAATATGTCAATATAACAATTTGTTGTTTTTTTATTTCTTTTTCTTTTAATGATTGTCTTTATTAATACCACAGTTATCATTTAAGATTAAAAATAGTTAAATAATTATTTAACAGGATTAATCTTATAGTAAATATAGAATTTTTAAATGAAGCATTAACATATGTTAAGCTTTACTTAACAACCATTCGTCTACAGAAAACTACCGTTTATGTTATTTTGATTGAAAATTAGCCTAATCAAACGTATTTTAGTGGTATCAAATTATTTAACTCCTCTAATCATGAAAATACTTGCAATAGATGATCAAAAATTAGTGTTAATCCCTTTGGAAAAAAGATTAACAGATTTAGGTTATGAAATTATAACAGAAACAGATGCTAGAAAAGGTATGGATATTTTTCATGCGTTTCAACCAGATTTGGTAATTGTAGACATAAATATGCCTACAACATCTGGTATTGAAGTTGTAAAGCATATTAGAAAAGAGAGCGGAGATAGTACAGCTATAATGATATTATCTGGTAATACAGATGATGATATGATAACAGAAGGTTTTGATTTAGGAATTAATGATTATATGAAAAAACCTTTAAGTTTAAATGAAGTATGTGCACGTGTAAAAAGATTAATAGGTGCTCCTGCAATTGAAAATAAAATAGAAACAAACGATAATGTAATTATTCAACAACGTTGTGTTGGTGTAGTAATTCCTTGTTACGACGAAGAAAAAAGATTATTAAGTAAAGAGTTTACAGATTTTATTGATAAAAATTCAGGATATCATTTGTGTTTTGTAAACGATGGAAGTAAAGACAAAACGTTAGATGTTTTATACGATTTACAAAAAGGACGTGAAGATTTTATAACTGTTTTCGATTGTGTGAAAAATGGAGGAAAAGGAGAAGCAGTTCGTCAAGGAATGTTACATATGTCACAATTTGAAGATTTGGATTATATTGGGTTTTTAGATGCCGATTTGTCTACTGATTTAGCTGATTTTGATGACTTGGTAACTACCATAGAAAATTCAGATTTTAAAATAGTAAGTGGTTCTAGAATTAGTAGAATGGGAGCGAATATTACAAAGGAATCTGCCAGAAAAATAATTAGTTTAACCATTAATTTTATTATCCGAAAGATTTTAAAAATGGATTTTAAAGACACACAATGTGGCGCAAAAATATTTAGTAAAGATGTAATTCATTTAGCTTTTGATCAAAAATTTATTACCAGATGGTTGTTTGATGTTGAAATATTTTTAAGAATGAGAAAGTATTTTAAAATTGAGAAAGCAAGACAATTAATATGTGAAAAGCCATTAAAAAGATGGATTCATGCAGATGGTTCTAAATTATCAATGAAAGATTCTATAAAAATAATAGGTCAATTAGGACAAATTGCATGGAAGTATAATATATCACCATCAAAAAAAAGAAAAGAGTTTAATTACGAAGAAACAAAAGTAACGACAAGTGTCTTTTAAATAAAAGAATTTATAATTGGGACTATAAACTTGATTTTAAGTTTATAAGACGACTAAGGTTTGGGAACCTATGTCGTCTTTTTTTGTTATAAAAAGATAGAAAAGAATACAAAAAGTTAAAAAAAAGGAACTAAAATTTGTCAATTCAAATTTTATTGTAATTTAGAGCCAACCAAACTTAAAAATTATAAAAATGCCTACAATTACTATAGGAGCAAATCCTACTTTAAGAAAAATTAATCCTAATGCAAAAGTTACTTATGATCCAAAATCAGATTTTCCAGCTGTAACTGTATTTAGTAATCCAGATGGTAGTTATTCAGTATATGCAATATGTTTTATACCACCAAAATCAGCTTTAACCTTAAAGCCGTTAGAAGCTTTCAGGAAAGGAAAATACTCTGGATATCCAGTATCAAAAACAGTATTACTAAAAGGAGATGTAGACAATGCTAGAGTTGTATTATCTTTTTTTGATGATATTCAAAATGCAGATTTAGTAAATTCTCCTGGTACCGAATTTACAGCTAGATCTTTTGCCGTTTGTTATGATTATCAAGTAGACGGTCAATGCCCTACAGAGCCTTATGAATGTAATGTTTATGCTTTGCAGTTTGAGTATACTGTAGTAGATAAAGAATCAAATAAAGAGGTTGTTTTCTTAGCGCAAGGAGATTTAGACCCTGAATTAAGTAGAGGTACAGTTAGTGCACCTTCAAATGGTCAAGGTTAATGAGGGGTTTTCTTTTTCTTTTTCTTGTTGTCAATATAGTTTTTTCTCAAAAGAATATAAATGAATTTGAATTATTAAATACTATATCTAATCAAATTTGTCAATCTTCAAAAAAAGATTTTTTTTGTAAAGCATTTAAGTTTTATAAAGAAAAAAAATATGATTCATGCTATGTTTATAGTTCAAGAGCTTTATTTTTAGTTGATAGTCAGGATGAAAAAGATATTTTGAATTATATACAAGGAGGTAGTGCTTTAAAAAAAAACATTTTTAAGAAAGCTTCCGAGAATTTTTCTCAGATTTCAGATACTTCAAGTTTTAAAAGTTTAAAACTATTACAGCTTGGTGTATTAAACTTAAATATTAAGAAATACAAGACTGCTATAGAATATTATTCAAAGTGGGAGAGAGATAGTTTGTTGACAAAAAAATCATTGAGATTAAGAGCATACCGTAATTTTGGTATTTGCTACATGCATATTAAAGATTTTGAAAAAGCTAAAAAATATTTTGATAAGGAATTTAGTTTAATTAATACCATAGATACTTTATCTATTATTAAAGCAAAAATGGATTTAGCAAATGTATATTATGAACAGTATTTAGATGATGAAGCAATTCCATTATTTAAAGAGTCTTATGATTTAGCTAAATTGTTTTCTGATATTGAAATGAAACAATTTACTTCTCAAAATATGGCTGTTATTGAGAAAAACAGAAAAAGTTATAAAGAAAGTGTAGCGTATTATACCGAATTTAATAAATGGAAGGATTCATTAAATAACAGAGACCGTATTTGGGAATTAACAGAAAAAGACAAACAATTAGCAGTAGCTCAAAAACAACAAGAAATTGCTGTGCAAGACGAAAAGTTAAAGCGTCAAAAAGTACAACGAGATGGTTTAATTATTGGCGCTTCTGGTCTGTTAATCTTTTTAGGAGGTTTAGGTTTTTTTTATAAGAAACTGCAAAGTCAAAATAAATTGATAACCAAACAAAAAGAAGCACTTAATACGGCTAATAAAACAAAAGATTATTTGTTTTCGGTGGTGTCACACGATTTACGTTCGCCTATAAATACCATTAAGAATCAACATGTAGAATTAAAAGAGCATATTGCAAATAATAATTTACCAGCAATACAAGAAGTTAATAATAAGGCAATTGCAGTAACAGAAAGTACCAGTCATTTGTTAAATAATGTATTGCATTGGTCATTAGAGCAAAGTAATCAGTTGTTGTTTAATCCGCAAGAAATAGCTTTACGACCAACTATAGAACATGTTTTGTATGATTATAGAATGTTAGTAGAAGCTAACAATATAATTATAGATGCTGATTTAGAGAATGCGTTAATAAATGCAGACAAAGAATCTATAAAAATTGTATTGCGTAATGTTTTAGACAATGCAGTTAAATATGGAGGAAAAGAAATTTTGGTAACTACAGGAGTTTCTTCAAATGATTATGCTTTTATAAAAATTAAAGACAGTGGCGTTGGTGTACCAGCTGAAAAACTTAAAAAAATTAATTCATTAACCAATTTAAGTATAGATAAGATTGATAGATCTGAAGGTGTTGGTTTAGGAGTGATTTTATGCCACACGTTAGTTAAAAAGAATAAAGGAATTTTAACTTTTGCTAGCGAACCAAATAACGGAACAGAAGTAACTATAGAGTTGCCTAATACACCTGTTTAATAGTTCTATTTTTTAAATATTTATCAGCACAACTATTCAATTTGAATAGTTGTGCTGTTTTTTATATGGATATATAATTAAACTAATCAAGAGATATTGAATCTCTAAAAGTAAACTTACTTCAAAAAAATAAAGAATACGTAGTAAAAAGTAATAGAAAATAGTAACTTTATGGCATGAACAAGCTACGATTACTACTATTAGAGGATTTAGACAAAGAAGCAAACGCTTTAATAACTGTATTACAAGAGAATAATTATGAGGTTATTCGAGTACGTAATGCAGAAGAAGCAGAAAAAGAGTTGAAGAATCGTTTTTTTGATATAATTATTCTTGATATTATGATTGATGGTAAACCTGAAGGAATTGCATTAGCTGAACGAATGATTAAACAAGAAGTAAACATTCCTTTTTTGTTTTTAACAAGTATGCAAAGCAAAGCCATTTTTGAACAAGCGAAATTCACAAATCCTTTTAGTTATTTATTAAAACCTCACAATGAATTAGAATTGTTATATGCCTTAGAATTAGCTATAGAAACTCATTTTAAGCAAGAGAACTCTATCAGTTTTAATAAAAATAGTGCAGTTTTATCTCCAGAGTTTTTATTTGTAAAAAAGAGAAAAAGTGTTGTTAAAATAGAAGTTCCTGCGATCAATTATATAGAAGTACAAGAGAAGTATTGTAGTTTACAATGTGATGAAGGAAGCTATTTGATAAAAATGTCACTTAAAAAGATTATTGAATTATTATCTAATAATGATTTTAAACAGGTTCACAGAAATTTTTTAGTAAATATTAAAAAAATAAAAGAAATTTATTTTGAGGATAATCTAATTATTCTAGATAGTAGAGATAAAATTCCGTTCAGTGAACGTTATAAAGCTTCCTTTAGAAGAGATAATCCAATATTCAATTAATAATATTTTGAATACTTATAGAGTTAATTGATATTATTTTAACTCTTTTAGGGAGAATTTGTTTTTCTATTACTTTAAATTTTGTTAAATTATAATTTTTTGTTGGTTGTTAACCAATTATATGTATATATTTGGTAAACCAATTTGGTTAACCAGTTTGGTCGTGTCAAATAATCACTTTATTAACTTTTAAATTATTAATTATGAAAACAAAATTACTTTTAGGGTTATTGCTAACAACGAGTTTTTCTTTTGCTCAAATACTTCATGAGTCTTTTGATTATGTAATAGATGAAACTCTAACAGGTCAGTCCTTAACAGGTGTTGGAACTTGGGCGAATTACTCAGGTGGTTCACCAGATGATATACTAATTGTAGCTGAACCAACTTGGGGAAGTTTTGGAACACCTACCTCTACAGGAAATGCAATTCAATGGAAAGGTGGAGGTTCTGATTTAAATTTAAGTTTTCCAGAAGTAAATTCGGGAGTTATATACTATTCTTTTTTGTTACAAGTAGATCAATATAATACAGCAGGGACTCATGAAGCGTATAGACAAGTGCATCTTCAGAATGCATCTGGTAATACAGGAGCTTCTGTTTATTTTGATGGGGTTGATGGTGATGATACTAAGTTCATTATAGGAGCAGGTACGTCAGATGTTGAAGGTGATGTTGTTTGGTCTTCAGTAAGTTATGATATAGGTTCTCAGCATTTAATTGTCGTTAGTTATGATTTAGATGATGCAGAGAGAACTATGAAAATGTGGATTGATCCAGTAGTTTCAAGTACAGAGCCTACAGAAGATATTTCTGCTAAACCTTCAGAAAAATTAAGAAATGAGTTTGTTTCAATAGCAATTCAAGCAAGTTCAAATGCTAGAACTCCAGAAACAACCATTGATGAGTTAAGAGTAGCTACTTCTTGGGAAGATGTTGTACCTGTTGGAGCAACTGCATCTGTAAAAGATGTTTTAGCATCTAAATTTGATTTATTTCCAAACCCGGCAAAAGAAACGTTGAGAATTCAAGCGTCTGATGTTGAGTTAACATCTATACAAGTATACAGTGTTTTAGGTAAGGAAGTTTATGCATCTAAAACTGTAATGAGTTCAATTGATGTTTCTAATTTTGCAAAAGGAATGTATTTATTAAAGTTAAATACAGCTTCTGGAAGTGCTACTAAGAAAATAATAGTTGAATAAAAAATAAATTTTTTTAATAACAAGAAATTCTTTTGATTCAAAAGGATTTCTTGTGTTTTATATAGTAATAGGATGTCAAATAGATATTCATTTTTTTTAAATAGATTTTATGAGGAAATTATTTTTAGTAACTAATTTAATATTATTACTAATATCATGTAAGGAAACGACATCTGTAAGTAAAGATGTATTGGTAAGTACAAAAGAAGAGCTTAAAGAAGCACTTAAAAAGGTTGAACCGGGAGATCAAATTGTTCTTAAAGATGGAGTATGGAAAGATGTCCAAATAAAATTTAGAGGTAAAGGAACAAAAGAAAATCCTATAACTTTAAAAGCAGAAACTACAGGTAAAGTTAGTATTGAAGGGAAATCATCTTTGAAATTCGGAGGAGAGTATTTAATAGTTGAAGGATTACATTTTAAAAATGGATATTCACCATCAAGCTCAGTAGTTGATTTTAGAATTTCATCAAAAGAAAAACCATCAGAAGTAGCTAATAATTGTAAGCTTACTAATTGTGTTATTGAAGATTTTAATAACTTAAAACGTGATGATAGTAATTTATGGGTGAATTTTTGGGGTAGAAATAACGAGTTGAGTAACTGTTATATAGCAGGGAAAACGAATAGAGGACCAACGGTTCGTGTGAATTTGGCAGGAATTGAAAGTATTAATAATTATCATCAAATAATAAATAATCATTTTGGACCAAGACCAGTTAAAGGTGGACCAAGTGGAGAAACTATTCAGTTAGGAAATAGTTTTACATCTATGGCGCCAAGTTATACTATGGTTGCTAATAATTTATTTGAAGAGTGTAATGGTGAAGTAGAAATTATTTCAAGTAAAACAAATTTTAATGAGTTTAGAAATAATGTGTTTTATAAAAGTGAGGGTTCTTTAGTAACACGTCATGGTAATTACTGTACAATTGATGGGAATTATTTTATTGGAGATGATAAGAATGAAAATATTGGAGGTATTCGTATTATAAATACAGGTCATTGGGTAACAAATAACTATTTTTTTAATTTAAAAGGTACAAGTTTTAGAAGTCCATTAGCGGTAATGAACGGAATTCCAAAGTCACCACAAAATAGATATAATCAAGTTACAGATGTTGTTGTTGCTTACAACACATATGTAAATTGTGCTTCTCCTTGGCAATTTGGAGTGGGAACAAATATTGCACAAAAAGATGTATTACCTAAGTCAGAAATACGTTCAGCAAGAGCAATTAGAACAACCGTAGCTAATAATGTTATTTATAATGATAAAGGTTATGAAAATATTGTGGTTGAAAATGATAAAGCTGATGGTGTTTTATTTAAAAACAATATCGTTGATAATAAAGGAGTAAAGTTTAACGATTTTAATGGAGGAATTAAAGCAGCTTCTTTAGAATTAAAAAATATTTCTGATAATATTTTATTACCAACAGGAGTTCCAAATGAAGTAGAAGCTTATGTAGGTTTTGATTTCAATACAATAAAGAAAGATTTATTTGGTAAGTCAAGAAAAGATAGTAAAACTATTGGAGCTACTTTGGGAGTTGATGTTGCAAATCCAAATATTTTAGATAAATCTAAATATGGAACAACTTGGTATTCTAACGAAGTTAAAGCAAAAGATCCAGTAACATTTTCAGTAACAAAAGTAGAAGAATTACAGGTTAAAATTAGTGAAGCAAGTAATGGAGATATTATTTCTTTAAAGGAAGGGATATATACTGTAGCTTCGTCTTTGATTATTGATAAAACAATTTTGATTCAGTCAGAGTCTGGTAAAAAAGCAGAAATTGTTTATACTGGAGCAGCGAATACGCCTTTATTCTCTTTAAATCCTAAAGGGAAATTAACCTTAAATAACTTAAAGCTAAAAGGAAATAATACTAATTATGCTTTTGCTAGTTTAAAAGAAAATATGTCTAACCATTTTGGTTTAGGTGTTTCTAATTTAGAAATAAGTGATTTTAATTATGTTTTAAAAGTGTATAAAGAATCATTCTCAGAACGTGTAACTTTTGAAAGTTGTAAGATAGCTAACTGTGAAAATGGAATAGAGTTATCAGAAGAAACAAATGATAAAGGAGATTATAATACAGAATACTTAACGGTTAATAATTGTGAGTTTACAAACGTAAAACAAAATGTTATTGATTATTATAGAGGAGGTTATGATGAGTCTACTATTGGAGGTAATTTATTAGTTTCTAATAATACATTTACTAATAGTGGTGCAAAAGAAAAGAACGGAATGTTATTGAATCATAGAGGTATTGTAAACGTAAATATCACTAAAAATATATTTAAGAACAACCCAGTTCAATATGTTTCTATTTTATGGGGTGCAAAAAATAATGTTGCATCAGAGAATGAAGTAAGTAATTCAGGTATAATAAAAACAGAAGAAAACTTAAAAATGAAGTTGATGTATTAATCAATTTCAAACATAAAATAAAGCAGCATCAATAGGGGGATGTTTGTTTGATTAATCTTTCAAATAAAAAATGTATATTATGTATTTAAAAGGGAGTTTAAAAAGCAAAAAACTGTATTTGATGCTGTTTTTTGTTGTCGTAAATTCAGTACTGGGTCAAAATATTCCAGCAAATAAAATTATAGAAAATAATAAGCTTTCAAAATATTTAAAGTCTGATGTAAAAAAGGTTATTGGTAAAAAAGTATCTAAGTCCGATTTAGCGGATTATTTAAAACAAAAGTTTTCTGAACGTTATTTTTACGATTGGAAAAATGTAGATAAGAGATTTAAAAATTATAAGGCTACATATCCGTTAGCAGAAAAATCTCATACTGAACGAGCAGAAGATCATATGCGAAAATATGATGATATAACGAATTGGGTTTTGCCATTTAGTTATAAAAATGGAAAGCCAGTAAATGCATATGCATTACGCCATTTAGCACGTCAGCATAAAATGGTAGATATTGCTTATCAATATCACTATCAGGATAAGAACCCTAAATATTTATCGTATTTTAAAAATCAATTAAAGTCATTGAATACAGCTTTAGATATAGATAAGTACGAGAAAATTGAAGATGGAAATGGTGTTTATGAGGCTTTTAGATCTGGTTATAGGGTTTTAAATTGGTTACATATTCATAATCTGTTTTTAGGAGAGGTAAACTACACAAAAGAAGATCAATTAACCACTATTGCTACTTTATTGCAGCATGGAGCGCATTTGTTTGAGCGAAATCAAAAATTTCATTCAGGTAATCATCAAACTAGAGGATTGTCTGCATTAGCAATGTTATCTATTTTGTTAAGAGATTTTGAAGGTACAGATAAATGGTATGATCATGCTATGGATTTATTAGAGCAACATCTTAGAAAGGAAATTAATGAAGATGGATTTCAGTTTGAAAGAACTGTACATTATCATATGAGTGATATAGGTAATTATTATTATGTATACCAATTGGCAAAGATTAGCAAAATTGCTGTAAAGCCGTTTTGGAAAGAGAAGTTAGAATCACTTTTTGTGAGTTTAATAAAAATTGCATATCCGGATAAATATTCACCAGTTTTATCTGATGATACAGATGAGCCTTGGGCTGAGAAAAATAATATTTCTGGAGCTTTAACTTTAGGTTATTTATTATTTGAGTCACCAGAAATTGGTTATTTTTCTAATAAACAAGTAGAGTCTAAAATGTTTTGGTATGCTAGCGAGCAACAATTAGAAATGCTTAAGAATATTAATTCAACTATTCCAACAATGAAATCTGTTGAGTTTCCAATAACTGGTTATTATATAATGCGAGAAGGTTGGCAGGTTAATGATAAAATGATGATTGTTTCGGCAGGTTTGGATGATAAGAAACCAGATCATCAACATGGTGATATTTTGGGAGTTCAGGCGATGGCGAATGGTAAAGTTGTTTTACCTAATTATCAAGTGAGATATTCGTTAAAAGATTTAGAGTTGTTTAAGAATTCCATGACAAAAAACGTTGCTTTAGTAGATGATGAATTACAAGGAAAACAATATAAATCTAATAAAGGCGGAAGTGGATTTGGTAAGTTTAAGGAATTACCAAGGCCAACAACGATTTCATGGCAGAAAGATGAAAGTTTAGATGTTTTTGTTGGAAGTCATGATGGGTTTAAGAATATAGAAGTTGATTATTCAAGACAAGTTATTTATTTGAAGAATGATTTATGGATTGTAAAGGATAATTTCAAATCAAATAATCTTCATACCTATAAGCAGGTTTGGCAAGGACATTATAGTTTAGAAGAGTCTCCAAACTTAATCCGATCAACATTTGATAATGCTTCAGGTTTAGATATTTATCAATTAAAGACTATAGATAATGTGAAAACTAACGGTCAACGTGGTAAGCAGTGGTCAGTAGTATCAAAAAATGAACAAAAAAACTTTAGTTTTATAACTGTATTGTATCCGTATAAAGGATATGATAATAGAATTAATGAAACCCAAAAAATGTTAAAAGTAAAAGGATGGAAAGTTAATTCATCAAAATGGGAGTTAGCTGGAAATGATCCTAAATCATTATCAAAAGAAAATGACGAAGTGTTTTTTTCTGTAAAACAAATTAAATATAAAAAAGATAAATTTAGTTTCTCTGAAACAGCAGATGTTTTTATGAGTTTATCTGATGGTAAATTGACGATTCAAAATATAGGAGATCAAGAAGTTTCCTTGTCTCAGAACAAAGGAAAAGAACAATTATTAAAGTCAGGAAGCAAATTAATATATAATATTTCATTAACTATAGAGTAAAACTGAAATATATTTATTTCAAAAGCTTAAAAATTAAATAACGTTTAGTTTATATCAACAAAATAGTTTATTATTTTAAGTGTTTTTTTATTTAAATAGTAAAATATTAACTAACTGAGGTTAAATTTTTTAAATTGTATCTTAGGGTTTTGTTAAAATAACAAATAAGCATATATTTGGTCAACCAATTTGGTTAACCAGATATATGCTTATTCTTTAATGGTGCTATTCGGGGTTTATTTTCTATTAATCAGTTGTTTTCTATTGTCTATAGATATAGTAATAAAAAACATTGTTTTTAAAGAAATGATATCATTAGTTATTAATCATTTGAGGTTTGCTTTGTCTGAAACAAATCAGTTAATAAGAAACCAAAATAGAGTAGGTTATCTTAAACGAAGATTATAACTTTTTTTGCAAGTTATAAAAAGAATAATATATGTAAAATATCAGTTTTTTATTTTGAAATAATTGAATTCAAGTGAGTTGTTTAAAATGAAAGATTAGGTATTGATGATTTATAATAATTAATTTAATAGAAGTTGAGAAAAAAAATTTTATTCGTAGTACTTATGAGTGTTTTATTCATGAGTTTTTCTTGTACAAAGCAAGAAGCGTCATCAGAAAGTTTAGTAGATTCTAAATTACAAGGAGGGCATCCAAATTTAATTTTAACAAAACAAAGCGTTTCAGATATAAAATCAAAATTAGGAACAATACCTGTTTTTGATAAAACATTAGAAGCTTCTAAAAATGAAGTTGATGCACAAATAGTAAAAGGTATTGATGTTCCTGTACCTAAAGATATGGCAGGAGGTTATACACATACTCAGCATAAAATTAATTATGCAACAATGCAAAAAGCAGGGGTTTTATTTCAGTTGTTAGGAGATGAAAAGTATGCTACATATATTAAGGATATGTTATTCGCTTATGCAAAAATGTTTCCAAATTTACCTTTACATCCACAAACAAGAAGTTATGCAAGAGGTAAAATATTCTGGCAATGTTTAAATGATTCTAACTGGTTAGTTTTTACAAGTCAAGCATATGATTGTATTTACGATTGGTTATCAAAAGAAGATTCGGATTATTTGAATAAAACATTATTTAGACCTTATGCAGATTTTCTTTCTATTGAGACGCCACAATATTTTAATAGAGTTCATAACCATAGTACTTGGGGGAATGTAGCTGTTGGAATGATTGCTTTAGTGATGGATGATAATGAATTATTGGATAGAGCTTTAAATGGTTTGAAGACAGATAATATTGATCCAAAAGCAAAAGATAATGATGGTGGGTTTATTAAAAATAAAGAAGGGAAAGCAGGTTTTTTAGCAAATTTAGATTCACCTTTTTCACCTGATGGGTATTATACAGAAGGGCCATATTATCATAGATATGCAATGTATCCTTTTTTAATATTTGGAGAAGCGTTAGAAAATAAAAGACCAGATTTAAAGATTTTTGAGTACAAAGACGGTGTCTTAATTAAAGCTGTAGATGCTTTGTTGAATTTAACAGATGCAGATGGGGAGTTTTTTCCTTTAAATGATGGTCAAAAAGGAATGTCATATTATACAGCTTCTTTAGTTTCAGCCGTTGATATTGCTTATTATTACGGAAATAAAAACCCAGAATTATTATCTGTTGCAAAAAGACAAAATAAAGTTCAGTTAGATGGAACAGGTTTAGCAATTGCTTTAGCTTTAAAAGAAGGAAAAGAAAAGTCTTTTATAAAAAAGTCAATGGAGCTTTCTGATGGTTCAAAAGGTGATGAAGGAGGATTAGGGATTTTAAGATTTCAAGAAGGAGACGAAACTTTAGGGTTGTTGTTTAAATATTCTGCTCACGGTCTAAGTCACGGACATTTTGATAAATTATCATTTTCATTATATGAAAATGGAGATGAAGTTATTCAAGATTATGGATTAGCTCGTTTTGTAAATGTTGAGCAAAAAAATGGTGGAGGTTATTTAAAAGAAAACAAAACATGGGCAAAACAATCAATAGCTCATAATACTATTATTCAAAATGAAACTTCTCATTTCCAAGGTAAGTTTAGTATTGGAGAGAATCATCATTCAGATAGATTTGTTTTTGATGTTGCAAATCCAACTTTTCAAATTGCAAGTGCAAAAGAAAATAATGCGTATCCAGGTACAAAATTGCATAGAACAATTGTGATGATAAAAGATGAAGGAGATGCGAAACCTTATGTCTTAGATGTAAACAAAGTTGTTTCATCTAAAAAGAATCAATACGATTTACCTTATTATTACTTTGGGCAAATTATAGCAACTAATTTCGATTATAAAGTTTCAAATACATTATCAATATTAGGTTCTAAAAATGGATATCAACATTTATGGAACGAAGGAAGTGGTGTTGTAGGTGATGAAGGGGTTCAGTTTACTTGGTTGAATAATAATAAATTCTATTCAATTACTTCAGCTACCGAAAAAGGAGATGAAATTATTTTTACAAAGATAGGGGCAAATGATCCTAAATTTAATTTAAGAAATGATCCTTCTATTCTTCAAAGAAAAAAAGGAGTAAAAAACACTGTATACGCATCTATAATTGAATCTCACGGAACATATAATGCAGTCACTGAAAAGGCAGCGAAAGCTTATAGTAAGTTTAAATCAGTTAAAGTAGAGTATGACTCAGACGAGTATACAGCAATTCGTATAACAACTAAAGATGGTAAAGTAAAACTAGTAATTCTTTCTAATAAAGAAAATTCGGTAGAAAAAGAACATTCTTTAAAAATAGGGAATAAAGACTATAAGTGGAAAGGCTTCTATTATTATAGATAAAAAGATAATAAATCATTTGTAGGAGCGATTAAACTTTCATTAAATTAAGAAGAAAGGTTTTTTAATTTGCTTTACCTAAGTAATTTATTGAATTATAGCACTCTCTTGATATGTTTATCAAAATGAGAATGTTTTTATAAAAGCACTGTATTGTTGAATATTTACAAGGTGAAGGTTGAAGATTATTAAATAATTTGTATAAAATTAAATGTAATGATTGATTTTATAATCAAATTATGATTTTTCTTAATAGTTAAATGTATATATAGTATATAATTATGTAAATTTTTTGTTAAAAAAAGTTTTTTTAACAAAAAATTTACATACTTTTGGTTAACCAGTTTGGTTTACCAGATTGGTTATCCAGACAAAAGAGAATATATTTTGAATTAATCACAAAAAGGGTGTAAGAAATTACATCCTTTTAATAAAAAATTTTATGAAAGGAGTATAAATGAAAACATAATCGAGAAAAATTACTTTATAGTAAAATATTAAATAACTACATTTTAAACATAAAATAAAAATTATGAACCTAAAATTTAAATTAACATTATTGTTGTTAATGTTAGTAAACATTAGCTTTTACGGGCAAGACACATACCTAATAAAAGGTGTCGTTTCTTCGGAAGCAGATAGCTCACCACTTCCTGGTGTATCAGTTATCATTTTAAATACAGTAAAGGGAGTAGATACAGATTTTGACGGTAACTATTCTATTCAAGTAAAAAAAGGAGACGTTTTACAGTTTTCTTCTTTAGGGTTTCAAACTCAAACTGTAACAGTAACAGGTCAAACAACTTTAGACGTTAGCATGGCAGAGGATTCTAATATTTTAGATGAAGTTGTTGTTGTTGGTTATGGTACTCAAAAGAAATCACATCTTACAGGGTCAATTTCTAAGGTAACAGGAGAGAAATTAACAGATATAGCTGTGTCGAGGCTTGATGACGCTCTAGTTGGTCAAGTATCAGGGGTTAACATTCAAGCAACAGAAGGTGAAGCAGGTTCTGCGCCTACTTTACGTATTCGTGGAGTTGGTTCTATTACAGGTAATGCTGGTCCTCTAGTAGTGGTTGATGGAGTTGTTGTTCCTTCTGATTATTTAGCATCATTAGATATGAATGATGTTGAGTCTTTTGAGGTTTTAAAAGATGCAGCTTCTGCTGCAATCTTTGGATCAAGAGGGGGTAACGGGGTTATTCAAATTACTACTAAAAGTGGTAAAGAAGGTAAAACAAAGTATTCTTATGCAGGGTCTACAGGGGTGAAGACAGCAAGAAAAAGTGATGCTTATTACTCAACAGTAGCTGAATCAAACGCAGCTGAATTTGCTGCTACAGGTTCTTTAACAGATAGAGCTCAATACAAAGCGTTAATTGGTGATCAAACTAACTGGCAAGATGTTATTTTTGACGGAGGTACAATTCAAAATCATTCTTTTAGTGCAAGAGGTGGTAATGAAAAGTTAAAGTTTAGTATGAATCTTAACTATAATCATGATGAAGGGGTTTTATTAACAGATGATTTTAAGAAGTACAGTTTTAAATTAAGATTAGATTATAAAATTAACGATAAGTTTTCTATTGGTCTTAGTGCAACTCCTTCTTATACAGAAAGAAGACGTTTTGATGGGTCTACTCATGATATCTTAAGACAACCATCTTGGTTACCAGTTTATCTTGATGAAACAACTATTCAATACGTAAATAGGTATAGAGATGGAGCAACATATGCAGATGCTCAAATAGGAGATTATGCTCTACAACGTATGTTTGATGATTTTAATTTAGTTACTGGTTTGCCTGATGATGGTGTTTCTGATGGTACTATTAATGGTACCGATATTAGTAATACTTCAAATACGAATCCAGTTGCTAAAATCTTAGAAAGAGATAGAAGAGATTTTAGAAAGAAAATATTTGGTAGTTTTTATGTGAAGTATAAAATTGCAGATGGCTTCGCTTTTAAAACAACAGTTTCTGGAGATTATCAATCTTACAGACAATCTCGTTGGCAAGGTGTTCAATCAAGTAGAAATGGAGCTAGTGGAGCATCATTAGATAGTACTTTTACAGAAGCAACGCATTTAGCTTTAGATAATGTTTTTACTTATAATAAAGAGTTTGGCGAGCATGAAATTAATGCTGTATTAGGTGCTTCTGCAGAGACTTATAATACAGATTATTTTACTACATCTTCTGATGGTTATACTGATGATTCATGGCAATATATAAATCAAAATAATGTTACTAATGTTTATGAAGAAGATTATGCATCTACTTTAATGTCTTTCTTTGCTAGGGTAAACTATGCATATGAAGATAAATATTTAGCATCTGTAAGTTTTAGAAGAGATGGTAGTTCAGTTTTTGGTCCTAATAAAAAATATGGTAATTTTTATGCAGGTTCTTTGGGTTGGAATGTTTCTAAAGAAGATTTTTTACAAGATAGTAAGTTGATTAGTAACTTGAAATTAAGAGTAAGTTATGGTGTTACAGGAAATAATAGTTTTAATACAGGAAGTAGGTTAATAGATAACTATCCTTATCTTTCTATTCTTGATGAAAATACAGCATCTGCAGTTGTAGATAATGTAGTTGTACCTACTGTTAATCCATTAAATATTGCAAATCCTGATTTAGGATGGGAACAGCAAGTTGAATTTAATCCTGGGGTTGATTTTGGTTTCTTTAATAATGTGTTTACAGGTTCTGTAGATTACTATAAGAGAACAAGTGATCAATTGTTATTAGATAATCCAATTGCAACAACAACTGGTTTTAACAGTGCTTTACTTAATATTGGTGAGGTAGTAAATAGTGGTTGGGAATTTGAGTTAACAACTAGAAATGTTTCTAATGAAAACTTTAAATGGACAACTACTTTCATAGGTTCTATGAACGAGAATGAGCTAACCGATTTTGCTGATTCAAATGGTCAAATCCAAAGTGTTGATGATAAGAGAGCTGCTGAATGGATTAATTTAGAAGGTAATCCTATTTCTTCTTTCTATGGTTGGGTAGTAGATCATGATATTCCATTAAACTTTTTATCTAACCCTTATCATCCAATTGGAGCAGAAGCGCAAGATGTATATGTAAAAGATTTAAATGGAGATGGTTTAATTGATGATGATGATAAAACTATCTTAGGTAACCCTTATCCTGATTTTGTATGGAGTATTACAAATAATTTCAAATTTGGACCTATGGATTTAGCATTCATGTTCCAAGGAAGTCATGGTGCAGAGGTTAGAAATATGGGAGATCAATATATTTTAAATCACTTTAACAGTTCTCAAGATTTTATATCTACAACACCAAACCAAGGATTTATTAAAGAGAAAATATTTACGGATGATATTATACAAGATGCTTCTTATATTGCATTAAGAAATGTAACATTAGGTTTTAATTTAGATTCTGATATTTTATCAAGAATGAAATTATCTAATTTAAGATTTTACGTTTCAGGTCAGAACTTAATGTATTTAACAGCAGATGATTATACAGGTTTTAATCCTGAATCGATTAATACTACAAGTGCTACTACTTATGGTTACCAAAGAGCAGGTTCACCAGTATTTAGTACTGTATCTATTGGTGTTAATTTAGGATTTTAATAACTATTATTTTAAAAATAAAACATTATGAAACAAATAAAATTTATAACATTATTAATTTTATCAGTTTTTGTAACATCTTGTGAGGATACATTCTTATCACCAGATTTAACAACAGGTATTGATGCGGAATCATTCTATACAACTGATGAAGAAATTGAAAGTGCGGTTTTAAATATATACGATGGTATACAAGGAGTAAACGCATCAGAAAATACTAGTTCTGGATTAAATTACGGAATTCAAATTGAGTTTTATGTAACGGAAATGCGAAGTGATAATACCAGAACTAAAAGTCAAGAAGGAGAATCAGCTCAATTTGACAATTTTACAGTAACACCAAATAATGGTTTTGTATCTAATTATTATAGAAGTTTTTACAATGTAATATATAGAGCAAATGTGGTGTTGGAAAATTTAGCAGCTGCATCAGATGCAAATGCTGTGAAATTTGAAGCAGAAGCAAAGTTCTTAAGAGCCTATGCATATTTTAACTTAGTTAGATTATATGGAGATATACCTTTAATTGATCAAATAATAGATCCAGCAACTGACAAAATAACTCCATTTACAAGAGTACCTGTAGCAGATGTTTATACTTTAATTACTAGTGATTTATTAACAGCTATTGATGGTTTAGATAATTCTTATAAAAATAGAGCCTCACAAGCGGCAGCTCAAGCGTTATTAGCAAAAGTATATTTGACTCAAGAAACACCTAATTATGTTGACGCACAATTATTATGTGAATCTGTAATGAATTCTGGAACTTATAGATTAATAGATAATTTTAACGATATTTTTTACTCAGAAGGAAATGATGAAGTTATCTTTGCAATAGGATTTGTACCTTCAACAGCTAACGATAGTCAAAATTTTTCAGCAGAATGGTTAAACGCTGTTGGTAGAACAAGTGGTGTAAATTATGTAACTGATGAAGCCGTTGCAGTTTTAGATGCATTAGGAGGTGATAGAGCAGGAGTATCTTACAGAGTAGATGTTTCGCAAACAACACAACATCAGGTAACTAAATATCTTCCAAATGGTGAAGATGGTGGAGCAGATGGTAAAACATTTAGTACCAATGCTCAAACAGCAGGTAATGATTGGGTTGTTTTAAGATATGCAGACGTTGTATTGATGCAAGTTGAAGCTATTATGGCAGGAAATTCATCTACAACAAGCTCAACAGCTATAGATTCTTTTAACTTAATTAGAGAAAGAGCTAATTTACCAGATGATGCAGATTCTGAAATTACAGTTGACGAATTATTAGATGAAAGAAGAGTTGAATTAGCGTTTGAAAATCATCGTTTATTTGATTTAATTAGATTGGGAGAAGCAGTGAATGTATTAACAGAATTTTCTGCGACTAATGAATATGGGTTTACAAGTACAGATTTATTATTACCAATACCTCAGTATGAAATTAACTTAAGTAACGGTATAATGACTCAAAACCCAGGGTATTAATAATTAAAATATATTATTATGGATTTTAACAATAAAAAAACAAAAATGTTTGCTAAGGTAACTTCGTTACTTTTAGTGATGGTGATTTCATTATCGTCATGTGATTTTGAGTATGATATAGCGGAAGCGTATTCAATTGAAGATGAAACAGCTCCAGTAGCAGGTTTTACATACACACAAAGTACTGATGATGGTGAAAATGAGTGGAAGAAAGTATTTTTCGGAAACACATCTTCAAGTGCTACAGTTTATACATGGAGTTTTGGTGAAGATGAAGATGCTTTTGACGCTGATCAAGTAGAGCAGTTTGAAGATCAAGAAAAAGAGTTAGAGCCAGTTTACCAATATGATTTACAGGGTTTAGTAGATGAAGATACAGATACTTTACGCTATACTGTAACTTTAGAATCAATGGATGATTTAGGTGTAATAAGTACTTATTCAGAAGAAATTGAATTGATTAGACCATTAGAGTCATTAGTTTTAGATCCAGGTGTTTTAAATGGAGATTATACTGACGAATGGGATGATTGGCAATTTGATAGTTTCACAAGTGGAACAACGAGTCCTTTTAATTCTAGTTCAGATGGTAGTCCTCTTTTATACGATGGTACAGAATCTGGTTCAACTAAAACCCCTGGTGCTAAATGGACAGGTTCTACTTCAGCGGGTCCTAGTTTAAGTGGTAATACAAGGTATGCATACCAACCATTGGTGTTAACTCCAAATGCAGATTATATTGTAGAATTTGCTTATGCAATAAAGACAGATGAAGACGATATTGATGGTGGAGATAGAGCTATTATTGAAGTTTTAGATGGACAATTTTCTGATGGAGCAAATGCAGTAGCAAGTTCTAATGCTGGTACTCTAGCAAGAATCGTAGGAGCAGTAGCTAATGGAAAAGGAGATTTTAAAGTAGAAACAGCAACATTTACAGCTAATGCAACAGGAGAAGTTTCTATAATGATTTATGCTATAACAAATGATGAGTTGTACGTAGATAACGTTAAAATTACTCCAGCAAATTAAGAATGTTTTTTAGTGTTAACTAATTAATATTTATAATATACTTCCAAAGATTGTGTTTGTATTGTTTTATTAATTCAATATAATCACTCTTTGGAAGTTTTTATTTCTCTAAAAAAGGAATAAATAATTTCCCCCTCAAATGATTTTGATTAGAAATATCTTATTTCAAATTATCAAAAGAATTTTAACCAACTTTATTAGACAACAAATAGAATATGAGAATAGAAGCTTTCAATAAAGTAGATAATTACAGTATCCAAAATAATATCATTATTAATATCAAAGATTTAATTAATGATAAGAATTTAGAACCTGGAGATAAATTACCATCAGAAAGAATGTTGTCTGAAAAATTTGAGGTTACAAGAAGTTCAGTGAGGGAAGCAATACAAAAGTTAGAGTTTTACGGTTTGTTAAAATCAATACCACAAAGTGGAACATTTGTAGCAAACATTGGAGTAATTGCAATGAATGGCATGATCTCAGATATTTTAAGTTTAGAAGATCCTGATTTCAAATCATTAGTTGAAACAAGAATATTATTAGAACTAAAAGCTGTAAAGTTAGCTTCTTTAAGAAGAACTGAACAAGATATAAAAGATATTAAATCAGCGTTAGATGCTCATAACAAAAAATTAATGTTAGGTGAAGATGCTGTTCAAGAGGATCTACTATTTCATTTAGCAATAGCTAAAGCAAGTGGAAACAGTACTATGAATACATTTATGCTAATAATTACTCCTGAGATTATTACAAAATTTGAAAAATATCATGTGTGTAATGATAATGATGCAAATATATCAGTAAGAGAAGAACATACAGATATTTATAATGCTATTGTCGATCAAGATCCAAGTAAAGCTAAAGAGGCAATGAAAAAACATTTTAAGACTCTCTATCAATACTGTTATAATATTTAATTATTTATAAAAAAACAATCATTTTTTTATGTGAATATAAAAAATAGTTTTAATAATAATAAATTAAAAAATTAACTAATTAGTTAATTATTCTTATCGTATTTTCGCAAGAACTTATTAAAAAAACAAAACACCTTTCTTTGGTGTAAATAACTAATTTATTTTAAAATGAAAATTAAAGGACTAAGATGGTGGGTAGTAGCTCTTGTAGCTTTAGCCGCAGTAATAAATTATATTGATAGACAGGCTTTTGGAGCTTTATGGCCTGATATTGCCAAAGAATTATTTCCTGATATGGATGCAGATGGTACTAAAGCTATTTATGGTACTATATCTTCTATTTTTATATTAGCTTATGCTGCTGGACAAACAATATTTGGAAAGATATTTGATTGGGTTGGAACTCGTATAGGTTTTGCATTGTCAATAGGTATTTGGTCTTTAGCGACTATGGTTCATGCATTTGCAAAAGGAATGTTGAGCTTTTCAGTTTTTAGAATAATTTTAGGTATTGCTGAGGCAGGTAACTGGCCTGGAGCAGCTAAAGCAAATGCAGAATGGTTTCCTACTAAAGAAAGAGCTTTTGCTCAAGGAATATTTAATTCAGGAGCTGCCGTTGGTGGGATAGTAGCTTATCCTATAATAGGATTGCTTTCTATTTACTTATCTTGGCAGGCTATATTTGTATGTGTTGGTTTAGGTGGTTTATTGTGGTTATTACCATGGTTATTTATTGTTAAATCATCACCAGAAAAGCACCCATGGTTAACGGAAGAAGAAAAAAAATATATACTTACTGGACAAAGAACTGTTGATGAGAAAGGTAATTTTGAAGAGGAGTACAATCCAGGAACATCAGAATTACTTAAAAGAAAGGAAAGTTGGGGAGTTATAATTGCTTCTGCAGCTATTGATCCTATTTGGTGGTTATTTATAGTTTGGATTCCTATATATCTTAATGAAGTATTTGGTTTAGATGTAAAAGAAATTGCATTTTCAGCTTGGGTACCTTATGTTGGAGCTATGTTAGGAGCTTGGGCAGGTGGTCTTTTAGCTCAAAACAGGCTTACTTCAGGTTGGTCTGTAGATAAAACAAGAAAAATGGTAATTACTTTAGGTTGTTTAATAATGATTCCTTGCTTTATTTTACTTAGAGCACCAGGAACAGCTATAAATGCAGTAATGATCATGGCAGTGTTACTTTTTGGATTTCAAGTTGCAATTGGAAATGTTCAAACTCTACCAAGTGATATGTTTAGTGGAAAAGTAGTAGGTACTTTATCTGGTTTTGCAGGTACAGCAGCTAAACTTGGAGCTTTCGGGTTAACAATACTAGTTCCTCTCTTAACTAAAGGAGGTAATTATACCCCAGCATTTTTAATAGGAGGAGCTTTGGCGATTATAGCGTTATTAGCTGTTTGGATACTTATTCCAAAAGTTACAACTCTAAAAGCTAAAAACTAGAAAAATATAATAACATAAAAAAACCATTTATTCATTGAATAAATGGTTTTTTTATGTTTAAAAAATAAATTAGTTATTTTTATCAGAAGAATCTCTAATAATTAATTTGGCATCTAAAATTTGCTTATTTAAGGTTTGAGTGATGGTTTCTTTCTTTGTATGCTCTAAGAAAGTTAAAGCAGCTCTCTTACCTATTTCAGCACTATGTTGTTCAACACTTGTAATAGAAGGAGTAACCATTGCCGTAAAAGGTTCGTTACCAAAACCAACCAAAGCGATTTCTTGTGGGATTTTAATATTTCTACCGTTCAATACTTGTAACGCACCAAGCGCAGCATAATCACCAGCAACATATACAGCATCTGGTCTATTTTCTAGAGCTAAAAGCTGCTCCATTTTTTTACTACCATCTTCTTTTGATAAATCACATTCTATAAGTAATTCTTCATCTAAGGGTAAATTATGTTTTTTAAGTGCATCAATATAACCACGAATTCTATTGTTAAATATTCGAGTGTGTTTAAATCCACCAATATGAGCAATTCTTTTACAGCCTTGAGAAACAAGATGTTCTACAATAGTATGGCTACTAGTGTAATCATCAATACCTATATAATCAACATTTAAGTCATTTTCTCCACGATCAAATAAAATCAATGGAATACCTTTAGCTTTTACCTTTTCATAATATTCCAAATTTATTGTTTCATTTGCCATGGAAGCAATTATACCATCAACTTGAGTGAATAATAATGTATCAATATTCCTACATTCCTTTTCATAAGACTCATTAGATTGTGTAATAATAATATTGTAACCTTCTTTATTTAAAACTTCTTCAATATTTTGAATTACAGAAGAGAAAAAATTACTGTTAGTTCTAGGAACAACAACTCCAACTAAGTTACTTTTACCGCTTCTTAATGCACTTGCTAGATGATTGGGTTGATAATTAAGATTAATTGCGACTTGCTTTACAGCTTTCTTAGTTTTATCACTAATTCTAGAATCATTATTTAATGCCTTAGAAACAGCAGCAGGAGAAATGTTTAAAACATTTGCAATATCTTTTATAGTAGTTTTTCTTTTTTTTGCCAAATTTTTATATATATTTGCTTAAACGATTAAGCAAATGTAATGCCTTCGTTTTTATAATCAAAATTTTAATGAACAATTAGGTTTTGATTTATTTTTAAAAAACTGCTTAAACGTTTAAGCAAATTAATGGATAAAAAAATTAGTACAAAAAATGAGTAAAGTAGTAACTTTCGGAGAGATTATGTTAAGGCTAGCGCCTCAAGGATTTTTAAGATTTTCACAAGCTAACAATTTTGATGTTGTTTATGGTGGTGGAGAATCTAACGTAGCAGTATCATTAGCAAACTATGGTGTTGATGTTGATTTTGTAACACGTTTACCAAAGAATGATATTGGAGAATGTGCAATGATGGAAATGCGTAAAAGAGGAGTTGGTGTTGATAAAATCGTATACGGAGGAGATCGTTTAGGTATTTATTTCTTAGAAACAGGAGCTGTATCTAGAGGAAGTAAAGTTGTTTATGATAGAGCACATTCTGCAATTGCAGAGATTGAATCTGGTATGATTGATTGGGATGCTGTTTTTGACGGTGTTGAATGGTTTCACTGGACAGGTATAACTCCAGCAATTTCTCAAGGAGCTGCTGATGTTTGTTTAGAAGCTGTAAAAGCTGCAAGTGCTAAAGGAATTACAATTTCTACAGATTTAAATTATAGAGCAAAATTATGGACTTATGGTGGTGATAGAGAAGCTATCATGACTGAATTAACTTCATATTGTGATATTATTTTAGGAAATGAAGAAGATGCTGAAAAGCACTTTGGAATTCACCCAGAAGGATTAGATGTACATAAACATGGTCATGATGTTAAAGCTGAAGCTTTTTTATCAGTTTGTAAACAAATGATGGAGAAATTTCCAAAAGCTAAAAAAGTAATAACTACTTTAAGAGGATCTATTTCTGCTTCTCATAACACATGGGCAGGAGTATTATATGATGGGAAAAATATGTTTGAAACTCGCCAATACCAAATTACTGATATCGTAGATAGAGTAGGTGGAGGAGATTCATTTATGGGAGGTTTAATCTATGGATTGTTAAAATACCCTGAAGATGACCAAAATGCATTAGATTTTGCTGTTGCAGCTTCTTGTTTAAAGCATACTATTAAAGGAGATGCTAACTTAGCTACAGTATCTGAAGTAGAAAAATTAATGGGCGGAGATGCTTCTGGTAGAGTAGCTCGTTAATAAAAAATTAATTATAATTATTTGAATTTAATTGGGTTTTTGATATACCATTACTAGTATATCAAGAACTCAATTTTATCAACAACAAAAGAATATAAAAATATGGCACAGTTTTCAAGAATTGAAGTAGCTAGTGTAATGGAACAAACTGGTTTAGTTCCATTGTTTTTCAATAGTGATATTGAAATTAGTAAAAAACTTTTAAAAGCTTGTTACGATGGTGGAGCAAGATTATTAGAATTTACAGCAAGAGGAGATTTCGCTCAAGAAATTTTTGCTGAACTTACTAAGTATGCTATTGCTGAATTACCAGGGATGATTATGGGTGTTGGTTCTGTAACTGATGCAGCAGCAGCTTCATTATATATGTCTTTAGGAGCAAACTTTATTGTAACTCCAGTTTTAAGAGAAGATATAGCTATTGTTTGTAATAGAAGAAAAGTAGCTTGGTCTCCAGGTTGTGGATCTTTAACAGAAATCGCAAGAGCTGAAGAATTAGGTTGTGAAGTTGTTAAATTATTCCCAGGTGGAATTTACGGACCTGATTTTGTAAAAGCAATTAAAGGACCATGTAAGTGGACAAGTATAATGCCTACTGGTGGAGTTTCTCCAACTGAAGAAAGTTTATCATCTTGGTTTAATGCAGGTGTAACTTGTGTTGGAATGGGATCTAAATTAATGGTTAAAGACGCTGAAGGTAATTTTGATTATGCAAAAATTACTTCTTTAATTAAATCGTCTTTAGAGATTATTAGTAACCTTAAAAAATAATTTAAATGTTTACTAGTGTTACTTTAAAACAAATTTCACATATCTCTGGATATTCAATATCTACGGTATCGAAGGCTTTGAATAATAGACATGATATTAATGAAACTACACGTTCTAAAATTCAAAAAATAGCAGAAAGCAATAATTATGTGCCTAATAATTCTGCTAGGGCTTTAAGAAATAGAAAAACAAAAGTAATTGCTGTAATTGTACCAAAAATCACAGATGATTATTTTGGACGATTTATTTGTGAAATTCAAAAGAAAGCTTTCACTATTGGCTATAGAGTTTTAGTTTTACAGTCTTTTAATGATATAGATAAAGAAAAGGAATGTATTAATTTGGTAAATGATGGAAGTGTAGATGGTATTTTAATACTTTCTAATACTGAATTTAAAGAATTGATGTTTAAAACATTAGCTCCGAATAATTTTATTGCTATACCTTATGAAAATACATCTAAAGAAAATCTTAATAAAGAGCAAATAAAACAAAAATCGCATGCCGTTCTTAAAGAATTATTACTCAAAATAAAATAAGAACAGTAAGTTTTGTCAAGTAAACAAAAAATATAAACCAGAATTTGATTCATTTCAAATTCTGGTTTTTTTATGTAGATGATTTTATTTTTTTAGATAATTTCTGTAAAATAAAAAATCTCAAGAACAGATTTAACTTGAGATTTAATATTACTAGTATTTAATTAAAGTTACATTGTTAAACCAATAGTTGCTATTTTGTTATTAGTTTTTAATAATGGAGATTTTTTACTTGGAATAAAGTTCTTCTTATCCTCCCATTTAGGGTTTTTATATAATATATTCTTTTGAATAGCTCCTTTAGTTGTTTTTATAGCTCCACAAACATTTACAAGGCAATTATTGATACTGCTACCAAATCCTGTTAAACTAACCGGTTTAACTATATTATAACTGTTTTCAAAAACACAATTCTTAATTTCCGAAGAGGCAACATCTTTTACATTAATTATTTTGCCTTTTTCTTTGTTGGCTACTTTAGAGAAAATACAGTTAGAAATTTTTAAATTACCCAAAGTTGGATTTAAAAAGGCTCCAGCTTTTATATATTGAACAGCATATTCTGTAATGTTTTTAAATATCGTATTTTCTATTAAAATATTTTTGGCATTTAAAGAACCAATTCCGTTTTCTTTTGAATGAAAGTTTATAGCTCTAAAACTATTGGTAAATTTAGAATCTTTAATGCTAATAGTGTCTGCTGTTGTATTGGTATACGCTTTAATAATACTACCTTTTTTATCTTTAAAATTACTAAAAGAGCAATTATTTATAAATAAATTATAAAGACCAGACTCGTTTTTTGAAGGAGAGATAACGGCATATTTAATATTATTTATTTTTCCTTCAAAGTTTAAGTTTTTAAGATTTAAAGTAGCCTTTTCGTTTATTTTGAAAAAAGATTTAAATGGTTTTTCTAAATCTTCATTGGATTGAAGAGTTGTGTTTTTACTACCAACTATTGTAATGTTTCCATTAATTTTTTGCTCTTTTTCAACAAGATAAATACCGTCTTCTAAAATAAAAGTAGTTTTTTCAGTAGCTTTTTTAATGGCTTTAGCTAAAGTTCCAATACCTGGAGCCACTTTTACAGATTTTGGCTTTACTACTACTTTTGGAGCTACTATTTTTGGTTTCCAATATGGACCAGATTTAACAGTTAAAGCTTTAGGGTATTTTGAGCTTTCTAAATTAAAAGCACCAACAACAAAAGAATCCCTGTTTGCACCAACAATATCTGTTTTAGGAGTTGTATCATTACTAAAATCAGAAATTAAATTTGGATTATTAGTTGTTGGAACAGGAATGGCTCTTAATAATTTCCAATCGATAACTTGTTTTGTAAATAAAGCCTCATTAACTAAAGCAGAAGTTTCTGCAATATTGTTTTTAAAAGTAATTCCACTAATATCATCTGAAGCATTAGAAATTTTTGCTCCATTAGTGTTGGTAATTAAATTGTTAGCAAACAAAGTGTTTATTGGAGGTAAGGTTTTTTCATCATCTTTATCAGCTGCAAATTCTATAGTACCACAATTAATTAGTGTGTTATTTTGAATACTAACATTCTTTACTTGATGGTATCTATTTAACGGAGAATTAGGTACTCCATTCATTACTACAATTGGAGCTCTGTTACCTTTACCATTTAAACCAACCAATAGGTTGTTTCTAATAATATGTCCTTCATTAATAACTCTAATACCTCCTGTTTTAGAAACATTATTACCAATAAAAACATTCTTTTCTACTAAAGCATTATTACCATGTCTTAACGTTAATGCTCCTTTACTTGATAAGAATAAGTTATCTCTATAAATATTATTACAAGATTTGTTAGAAATAATTTCAATTTCTCCATCGCAGTTTTTAAAAGTATTTTTTTCTACAATTGTTCTTGATGATTTCATAGAATTTGCACTAGTACCAATTCTAATAGTTTCTCCTCCGTTTTTACCAAGTTCTGGTCTTGGACCAAAATAATTAGAATCTATTAAATGATTGTTTTCATCACTTTTATCACCTTTTAACCAAACCACTAAAGTAGTTCCATCGTTTGTTTTACCTGTAAAATTATTATGATCTATACGATTATTTTTTCCCCATAAATCAATCCAGTGTGATTTAAAGCTTTTATCTTCTGGATTGTAATAAGAAATAGTATTGTGTGTAAATCTACAGTGATTTGCCAGTTCTTCTGAGTTTTTCTTAAAAGAAACGATAGATTTAGAATTTGGATTTCCATCTTTAAACCACAGGCCTTGAATTACAATATGAGTTCCATAAATTTGTAATCTAGAGTCTCCACCTATAATAACTTGTCCTGGAGTTTCTGCTTTTACAACAATAGGATTTTCTTTTGTGCCTTTTCCATAAGCTTTCAAATGCACATCTTTCCACATTCCGTTTTTAAGAATAATAGTAGTACCTGGTATTGCTGCTTTTATAGCTGCATTGTATTCTTTAATATTTGCTACACTTACATTTGTTTTTTGAGAAAACATAAGAGTTTGAAACATTAAAAATGAAAAAAAAATAATTTTTTTAATATTCATATTAATTAAGGTTATAGGGTAGGTTATTTGTTTGAATATCAAAATTAACAAAAAGAGAGTATATAATTATATTTACAAGGTTAAACTCTGTTAAATCAATTAAATAATGTTATATCTTATTTTTTTTAACATTAAATGTTGTTTTTTTGTAATTTATAATAAATAAAGCTATTGTTTTTTGGGTTACAAGACCTTGTTTTAAGTAGTAGTTTTACAACTAAAGACATTTAGTTAGTGTTTTTATTACATTTTTTTGTTAAAACACTAAATTGTGGCTGTAATTTTAAAGTTAAAGAGCTAGCTTAAAATGTTTTTTAATATGCTAAATTGATAAAAGTGTTTTAATTTAAACGAGTTTTTTAAAATTAAAAAACAGAGGTTTGTAAGTGATTTGTATTATATGATATTTGTGGCTTAAAATCCAATTTTACCTTTTTTAATATTTGAATAAGATTTATTGTCATTATTATAAATATCAGAAAGAGTTAATTTTTCATTTGAATTATTAGCACCAAGTTTTTGTAATACATTATTTGTCTTTTCAATACTAAGAGTCTTAAATTCATACATAGAGATCATTCTTCCTTTTCTTAGTAAAGCAGTGTCTATTTTAGATAAACTAGTATTAAATGTACATATAATTTTTATATTTAAATAATCACTAAATAAACCATCAGTAAGTTGTAGAATTGTGGATACTACTGATTCTTCTTTTAAATTTTCTCTTGAAGTTATTACTTTTTCAGCATCTTCAATTATTAAAATTGAATTTCGTTGTTTTAAAAGAAAAGAAATAAAATCAGGATCTAAAAGATTGTTAACAAACTCATTTTGTATAAAAATAAAATTACATTTTTGATGGTATTTGGTTATTAAGCTTTTAATATAGGTTGTTTTTCCTGTTCCTGGACTACCATAAAGTAAAATCAAACCAGATTCTTTAGTAAAAATTGAGTTTTCTATTTTATTACTAACTTCAATAAAATCATCATTATAATTTTCCCTCAGATTCATTTCTGTTTTTTCTGTTCTAACATCTTCTGTCTGAAAACTTGAATGATTTTTTGTTAGAACTTTAAATATAGGTGTTCTAGATAATCCAAAACTATTTCTTAATTTATGATTCATTTCAATTATCCAATCTTCTAGAGATGCATCTTTACAATCATATAAAAAGTTTATAGCTAAAGTATCATCTTCTAGAGAAATCCATATTATAGATTTTTTTTTGATGCTTTTATATAGTAATTGATATGGGAAATCTTGCTGGAAGTCAGCATTACTAGCATCTTCAGTATTCCAATTTTTAAAAACTAATTCATAATCATTTTCAGATGGATTAATTAACTTTAATACTTTATTTATGTTTTCTTTTGATTCTTCCAATGGTACTTCTAAAGAAATAGAAGACGACAAAGTATTGAATAGTAATGTAAAATATGAGCTACGTTCAAATTCATTATAAGAGTCAAAAGCTTTTAATAATTCAGACATTTTTGGGTTAATTATTTTATGATTTTAATAATTGATTAGTTTACTTATAGCTAATGAAAGTTAAAGATTAAAATTTTAATCTAGTTTCCTTCTCAAGATAGCTTTATATTTTTAAGAGAAAAATAAAACACTTATAGTTAATGAATTAGCAACGGTTTTTAATACTAAAGCAAAAAAAAGCTAAAAGAATATCTTTTAGCTTTTTTATTTTTAGTTGTTAAACTCCATTTTAAATTTACCATCTGTAATCTCAACAAAATCAGTTGGATCATTTACATTGTATAGTTTTATAGAGAAATTACCTTCTATAGTTTGACCAGCAGAATAAATTTCGGTTCCAAAATAGATGTTATTTTCAGTGCTTTTTGTAATTTCAAAATAGTTTTCTGATGTATTGTCGTAATATGTAGTATAGTAATCATAAGAATCAGCACTGGGACTATAATACATACCTACTTTACCAGCATTAGCATCTTTATCATCATCATTTATTGAAAATTCATATTCTTTAACAGGAAATAAGTTATTAAAAACTTCTATAGTTGATAAATCACTAGAACAAAGGTGCATTCTATTAAATTCTATGTCCATAGTTGGTAAAGATTCATCAAAATTAGGATAAATACCAGAGTTAAATGAAAAGCCATTTTCACTAGAATAAGCACAAGTACTAGGTAAGGTATTACTTGTAGCAACAAAATATGTTTGATTAGAAATATCGTTTTTTTGACCATATATAAATGGTTCTCCATTTAGTTTTCCAGAGAAGTACCATAAATAAGTATCATTATCTAATGGATCTTCCTCATTACTGCCACAGCTAATAAATAACGTAAGACTTAATAATAAAATAGCAATTTGATTGAATGTAATGTTTTTTTTCATTTTATATTTTTTTAATTAACGAAAACAAAAACATATCAACTTAAAAAGAGAATTGATTTATTCGTAAATTTTTAAAAGATAGTTTTTGCAATTTCTAGCTAAATTAATAAAGTTTTTAATAATTTGTACTAATTAAATAAGTTTTGGATAAAAAATTCTAGTTCTGTTCCTTTAGGAACTTCTAGTTTTTTTCTTATTCTGTATCGGGCTGATTTTATAGAAGGTAATGTAACATTTCTAATGTTCATAATTTCTTTTAAACTAAGGTTTAAGTTTATTAACAAACATATTTCACGTTCTGATTTAGTTAAAATAGGGTAGTTTTTTACAAGTTTTAATTCAAAATCAGAGTTCTTAGAATCTATCTCTCTTTTTGTACTATCCAATCTTTTTTCTGTAATTGTTTGGTTTTCTATTTGAATTATTATAGATTGATATTCACGAATTAAGTTTTTATTATCAACCTCTTTTTTTAGGTTTTTAACTTTTTGTATTAAATCTTTTTTAAAGTCAGAACGCATTTTATTATCTGCTAAAAGACGGTTCATCTTATATTGTAAGAAGCCCATTTTTTCATTTAATAACTCGCTTTCTAAAGCTTTTTTTCTCATCTTATCTACATGAATCTTTTGCTTATCTTTATAATTTATAATTAGAATGATAATAATAAATAAAAAGAGTAGGAGCAATATGGTATAAAATATTTTTTGTTTGTGATATGATTCTGTAAGTGTAATTAGATGTTTTTCATTTGCTTCATAATTTAGTTTATCAACTACGGTTTGTTTTTCTTGCTTAAAATCTAATTCAAGTTGCGCAACTTTTTTAGTTTGATCTATAGTAAATACTGAGTCATTATATTTTTTATGAGTAATATAATTTTCTAGGGCTTTTTTATAATTGTCTTGTTTATTAAATATTTTATATCGCTCTAAATAGATATTAGAAAGAACTTTTTTATTGTTAATCTTTTCATGAATTACTCTTGCACTATCTAAGTAATTTAATGCACTATTGTGCTTGTTTAGCTTTTGTGAAATGATTGCCATATCAATAAAAACATTAGCTTTTCGTTCCGTTTTTTCATTTTCAGAATAAATAACAAGGTTTTCATTTAAGAGATATAAAGCTTTAATTAATTTATTTTCATTTCTATAAATTTTCGAATAAATAGTGTTTACGTCTGCTGTACTTATAGGAGATGTTTTTAAATAGAGCATAGCACTATCCAACATTATTTTGGCACTCTTATAGTCATTTGTTAAGTATAATAATTTACCATAATTACGTAAAGAAATACCGTATCCAGAACTATCTGTTTTACGCAAAGGCAAAGCTTGTTTCATATAGGAAATTGCTTTTTTATACTCTCTTTTTGATGAGAAAATTTTAGCAATATCATTATAAGATTTACCAATATTTAAAGAATCTTTAAGCTCTTCCTTAGTTTTTAAAGCTTTTAAATAATAACCTAAAGCTTTATCGAAGTGATTTTTTCTACGTTCAATAATGGCTAAATTATCATATGTAGTAGCTTTAGCTGCTAACTTGTTTGAATAAGTGTAATTAGAATCTAGTTTTTTTAAAGATTCTTTCAAATGGAATTCTGCTTTATTAGGATCAGATATATTAATAAGTATTCCTAATTCAATTGATTTTTCAACAAAAATAGAATCATTGTTAACCGTTTTCAAAAAAGTTTCCTCATCCAGTGTTGATTGACAAAAAACAAAAGAAGTAGAAAATAATAAAAGATAGAAAAATATTTTTTTAGTAAATTTCATAATAAAAACACACCATAAAATACTAAAAATAAATAACTTTAGAAAATAGGTGCTAGTGTGTGGTTAGGTTAGTAATCCAAATATAATAAACACTATTTAAAAAGTGTATCGTTTTTATTGTGTATTGTTAGTCTTAATGTCTCTCTTTTTTATCAAAATAAAACTTAATTCTAAATAGAAACAAATTTTTTATGTCGCAAATCTACCTAAGAAGTGTTGAATTATACCAGTTAAAATATATATATGGTATTAGTTTTACCATTCTTAGAATTATGTAAAAATAGTAAAAATATGTTAATGAGATTAGGAGCACCTTTAGGATTGGCATTTTATAATAACGAACTTTATATTGCTGAGGCTTTTAAAGGAAGAGTTATAAAAACAAATAGTAGTACAAAAAAAGTAGTTACAACCAAACTAGTAGCTAAATTATCTGATCCGTTTGCTTTAACTTTTAATAATGATAAGTTGTTTGTTTCTGATCCAATTGAAGGTAAAATTGTTGTGATTGATCTTCAAGAAAAGCCTCATAAAGTTATAGATTTAATATCGGAAATGGAAGCATATGGCTTGGCTTATAAAGACAATTATTTGTATGCTGCATTGCGTGATGAAAACAAGATAATAAAAGTAAATACAACGATTCCAAATGCACAGCCAATTGACGTAATAACTGAATTAAAGGCTCCTTTTAAGTTAGCCTTTTTTTAAGATGATTTATATGTTGCTAATGACTGTCAAATAAGTAAGATAAAAATTAATGGTAATAATTCTGAAGCTGTTGATGTTGTAAAGTCATCAACTAAAATATTAGGTCTGGCATTTAAAGAAAGTGAGCTTTATTATACCGCTTCTGAATCTAGAAAAATAGTTAAAGTTGATGTAAATAGCTTAACATTAACTGTAAAGAATGTTATCACCAATTTAAGTGCACCTCATTCGTTAGTTTTTAATAATGACGATTTGTATTTTTCTGATATTAGTCAGTCAGGGCGAATTTTTAAGTTTGATACAAAAACAGTGCTTTATTATAGTGACTTAAATGTAACTACATCCAGTTTTTTAGAACAAGCATAATATCAAAATATATGCTTATCCGCAATTAGTACATCAAACTTAACTTGTCTGTGCAGAATTTAGTTCAGTATTTCAGGTTCTTATTCCAATCAAAAAGAAGTAAACAGCATGAGATTCTAAAAATAAATTTAGAATGTCGCAAAATTGATACTATGTGTCGGAAATGTTACAGTTGTTTTCTGAATTTTACTATAATTTTATTAACTCAAAACATAGCGTTTCTCAAAATTTAATAGTAATGATTGATACAGCTTTAACTATTTTAAAGAATAAATTAAACGAATACTTTAAAATAAAAACAGAAGAAGGTGAAGATTTTATAAAATTTATAGGTGCTAGTAATAACACACCTATCACTTTTACACAAAATACGGTTACGCCATTTTTAATTAATATCTCAGAGGATAAGAAATTTAGAAACCCCGATCAATATAAAGGAGTTGTTAAAAATGGAATACGAACGCAATTTAATCCAGAAATAAGAATAGAGTTGTTGGTGCTATTTGTTTCAAATTTTACTATTTATACTGAAGCACTAAGATCACTTTCTTACGTAATAAAGTTTTTTCAATCGAATAAAACTTTTACGCCAAACAATACTCCAGAACTATCCGATGAGAATATAGAAAAACTTGCTGTAGAGCTAATATCATTACCTCTAGAAGAACAAAATCAAGTGTGGCATTCCTTAAATACGTCTTATTTACCATCAGTATTATACAAAGTACGATTGTTGTCTTTTGCTGATGAGAATATCGCATTTGCTAGTTCTTCTTCACAAGAGATTGCAATAAATATTATAGAGAAATAATTATGAATTATTAATCAAACAAAGATGACTTATAAAGAGCTTTTTCAATTGCAAATTATTCATGAATATTCACCAGATATTATTGAAAACATATCGTTAATACCAACTATTGAAACTAAAAGTACAATTAAAAAGCAACAATTTTTACTTAAAAAGACCTCAAGGGGAATTAGCATATTAGTTCCTAAAAGTAATACTAAAACAGAGGAAATATTAAATTTTTATGTTTTTCCAAAGAGTAACGAAATTATTGAGGTAACAAAAATAGAAGAAGCAGAAGACAATACAATGATGCTTTTTACCAATAAAACAATTGGGCTAGAAGTAAATGAATTAACATCACAAATAGTAAAAAAAGAAGAGGCAGTTTGTGTTTTTCAAGCTTTAGCAAAAATTACAATAAATACAAGCAAAATTAATACAGATGTTGCTGTACCAGCATACCAAATACCTTTTAAATCAAAGGCTATAAAATGGAAATATTATTTCATAACAAACACGAACGATAAGTCATTAGAAATAACCACAAGAAATGAACAATTAAATTTTGACGAATTAAATTTTGATGATGAAAAAGCAACCGCGTTGAAATTTAATTTTCCGGGAGCAAAAATTAAAATTTTTGAGTCCAGAGGTTTAATCCCTATTACTAAAAAGCCTTTAAAGGATATTAGTTTGTTACAAGATAAAGGAATTTTAATAAATCACTTACCAAATCCCAAAATAAGTGACCAAGGTATTCAAATACTTAAACTTATGTAAGTAAAACATAACTAAAATCATAAATACTAAAAGAATCAAATTTAAAAACTAAATTATTATGTCTAATTTTTTAACACCTGGTGTATACACTCAAGAAGTACCAGTATTACCACAATCAGTAGCTGGCGTATCCACAGCGATACCAGCATTTATTGGTTATACAGAAAAAGCTGTAAAATCAAGTAAAAATGTATCAAATACAGCTATAAGAATTACCACTTTTTTAGAATATAAAGAAGTATTCGGAATGGCAGCGCCTTCTGATATAAAAGCAACAATAACAGAAGATAGAGCGCTAAAATTTTTAGAAGCCAAGCAACCTAAAAGCATCCTATATTATGCATTGGATATGTATTTTAAAAATGGAGGAGGAGATTGTTATATTATTTCTGTAGGTTCTTATGATGATGATTATTTAGCTCAAAATTTTTTAGACGGACTTACTGTATTAGCTAATGAAGACGAGCCAACATTAATTGTATTGGGCGATGCTGTTAATTTAGAAACAGCAGACTATCATACCGTTTGTGAAAAAGCCTTATTACAGTGTGAAAACCTTAAAGATCGATTCTGCATTTTTGATATTCAACATAAAGATGTTTCAGATGCCAGTGTTACTAGTGAAATGCTAGAAAAAAAATTTAGAGAAGGAATTGGAAATGAAATAAGTAAATTAAAATACGGTGCAGCATACACGCCGTTTTTACAAACAGCACTTAATCATGTGTATACAGATAGTGATGTTATTATTTCTTCATTGGAAACTTCACCTGAAGGGATTGTTTTTAGTAAAGATTATAAAGGGATTAAAATTTCATTTAGAGGTTCTGAATCTGATGAACCTAAGTTTAAAATAAACGCAGTTGTAACTAATTCAACTGCAAAGTCTAAAACAAGTTTAGCAGCTATAACATTCGATTTTTCTGATAAAGTATTAACTATTAATGGCGTGCCAACAGGCGGTATTTTACCAAAAGATTTATTGACAGAGTGGGAAAAAGTCACAGAAGAAAACCAATTCGATATCATTGTTATAAAAGAAGAAGAACTTGTTGTAGCATCAGCAAAAGTTGGAATTACGCTTACACCAGAAGTAAGGAATGATGATTCAGAATTAACACTTCATAATGAAAGAGGAACAGCATTATATAGCGAAATCGTAAATGTAATAGCAAAAGAACGAATTGTTTTGCCACCAAGTGGTGCGTTAGCAGGTATTTATGCAGCAACAGATAGACAACGAGGTGTTTGGAAAGCGCCTGCAAATGTTAGTTTAAACTCTGTAATTGCTCCAGTAAGAAAAATAAACTCGGATGAACAAGAAAAGTTAAATGTGGATGAATCTGGTAAATCTATAAATGCAATTAGAAGTTTTGTGGGTAAAGGAACTTTGGTTTGGGGAGCCAGAACATTGGCAGGAAATGATAATGAATGGAGATATATTCCTGTTCGAAGGTTATTTAATATGATTGAAGAAGCTACAAAGAAAGCTTCGTTTTTCGCTGTGTTTGAAGCAAATGATGCCACAACTTGGTTAAAAGTGAAGGCAATGATTGAAAGTTATTTGTATGGTATTTGGCAACAAGGTGGTTTAGCTGGATCAACAGAAGAGCAAGCCTACTTTGTAAATATTGGATTGGGAAAAACAATGACGCAAGAAGATATTTTAGCTGGAAGAATGATCGTAGAAATTGGTGTTGCGGCAACACGACCTGCAGAATTCATTATTCTTAAATTTTCTCATAAACTACAGGAAGTCTAGTAGCATTATTTAGGCTATAATTTTCAAAAAAATATTCTAACTATTAAAAAAATTAAAAATGGCAGTAACAAAAGAACAAATAAGAACAGATTATCCTTTACCAGTATATAATTATAGAGTAGATATAGATGGCGTTTCGTTTAGCTTCTCTGAAGTTTCAGGATTAGAGCTTTCATATGGTATGATTACACACAAAGAAAGTTATGCAGTAAGTGGCAAAGCAGGTCCTAATATATTTTACATGCCAGGACAATTACAACCATTATCCATCAGTCTAAAAAAAGGATTTATAAAAGAAAAAAGCATCGCTGTGTTTTACGATTGGATCAATAGTACAGAATTTAATCGCATAGATAAAAAAGATATTGTAATTCACCTTTTAGATGAAACCGGAAGTACTATTGTTAGTTGGAAAGTAATAGATGCTTTTCCTACAAAACTTACCGCACCTACTTTTAGTGCAAGTTCAGATGACGTAGCTATTGAATCAATGGATTTAACAGCCTTAAGGATTACAATGGAAGAAGCTTAATCATTTTAATTGCATTTAATTTTAAAAGTTGAATGTAGCAAAATTAAAAAGATACTTTTTATGGCTGTAGAAAAAAAAACGATTATGGATCATTATCCATTACCTGTATACAATTACAAGGTAACTATTGATGGTGTTGCAGAAGGCATGTCCTTCTCAGAAGTATCAGGTTTAGAAATAGAGCACGAATACGTGCACTACAAACACGGTTTTAGTTGGGTAATGGGAGATTATTTAGTGAGAGGACAACGAAAACCAATAAACGTTAGTTTAAAACGAGGAATAATACAACACCGAAGTTTTTTACACGACTGGTTAAGATCAGAAGAAAAAAAAGATATCCGAATAGATTTATGCAACGAAAATGGTGTGCCCATTGTTAGTTGGGAAGTATTTAGGGCTTTGCCTTTTAAATTAAATGCACCGTCGTTTAGCGTAAATTCTAATGACGTAGCTATAGAAAATTTAGACCTAATAGCACACGATTTAAAACTAATACATCACGAATAAAATGGAAGCATTAGAAAATTTTAAGAGTATAGTAGATCCAAATCCAGCCTTATCACATCGCTTTGGGGTCTTCTTTTTTGCAGGAGGTGTATTGCCAAATCCAATAGATTTTAGGTTTCAAAAAGTAAGCGGATTAAGTGCAGAGGTACAAACGGAAACCATTGATTCTGGAGGTCAAAATTTACACAGTTATAGATTACCAAATAAAGTAAATTACAACAATTTAGTTTTAGAACGAGGTTTTAGTAAAGGAATTATACCATCTCCGTTAACCATAGAAATTAACAATACATTTTCGCGCTTTAAATTTTCTCCGTCTAATGTATTAGTTACATTATACGAAGATGTTCATGGAGTTACGTTACCTATTTCAGCATGGCTTTTTATGAAGGCATATCCTGTAAAATGGTCGGTGTCAACGTTTGATGCACATGCAAATACGATTGTTATAGATACTATGGAATTAGCATACACAAGGTTTCAAACTATAGCTATTTAATATGCCAGTAGAAATTAAAGAAATCGTAATAAGAGCTGTTATTGCAGATGGTAAGCATTCAAATACTACATCAGAAAAAGGGAATGTAAATCAGCAAGCTATCGTGGAAGAATGCGTGCATCAAGTATTAAAAATTCTGAAAAAACAACACCGAAGATAATATGAGTTTTGATTTTTTTAAGCTAGAAAAGTTAACAATTACAAGTTATAAAACTTCTACAAGAACAGATAAAGGAGAAGAGTTTGTAGCCATGTTTAATCCGTCGTCATATTCGCTTTCGTATCAAAATGTATACGCCGAAGGTCAAGGAATTAATACCTCAGGAAGAAAAGCGCAGTATTCCATAAGCAAGCCCCAAGAATTAACCGTTAAACTAATTCTTGATGGCAACGGAACAACAATGATGGGACTTCATAATTTTTTGAATCCTGATGATAATGATGTAGGAAAAAAAGTGCATAACTTTTTGCAGTTAACCACACTTATGGATGGTGAACTTCATGAGCCAAGACCTTTAAAATTATATTGGGGAGATTTACATTTTAAATGTAGGTTACTTAATGTAAACATTAATTACACACAATTTGATGCCAGTGGAAAACCATTACGAGCAGTTTTAGACACTAAGTTTTTAGGAGATTTAGAAACTCCAGAACGCTTAAAAGATGAAAACAAAAATTCGCCAGATTTAACGCATTACAGAATTGTAAATGCACACGACAGATTACCCATAATGTGTGAAAAAATATACGGATCATCACAATATTATGTATGGGTTGCCAAAGTGAATAACCTTAATGATTTTAGAAATTTAACACCAGGACAGCGAATTTATTTTCCTCCAATAGAAAAGTAACCTATGTCAGTAGTAACAGCCACCATAAAAAGCGAAGGAAATGTAATGTCGCACGAATACGAATTACTTTCTATAGATGTTAGCAAGGAGTTTAACAAAATTCCTGTTGCTGAATTAAAATTTATAGATGGAGATGCAGCAACACGTACATTTAAAATACTTGACAATACATTTTTTGAAATTGGAAAAAAAATTGAAATTTTACTCAAATATGAAGGGAAACCAAAAGATGAAGCACTCGTTTTTAGTGGCGTTGTAATTAATAAATTACTAGAGCTCAATAAATTGGGGTCAACATTAACTATTGAAATGAGTGATGAAGCTATAAGAATGAATAGCGCTCGCAATAATAGGGTATATCTTAACAAAAAAGATAGCGACATTATTAAGCAACAAATCAAACAAAATAAATTAGCTGTTGGAACTGTTGCTCCTACGAATACTACTCATCATCAAATGGTGCAATATTATGCGACAGATTGGGATTTTATGATGTCAAGAGCAGAAGCTAATGCACAATTTGTAAATGTTACCAACGGAAGTGTGGCTGTATTTCAGCCTAAAGTAGCAAAAACAGCCTTAACATTAGAGCTTGGGTTACATGAAATATATGATTTTGATTTACAGTTAAACGGAACAAATCAATATAAAGAAATAGAAGCCATGTCTTGGGATAGCGCAAAGCAAGATTTTACAAAAGCTGTAAAAGGAGATGCTTATGAATTATACCAAAAAACACCAAATTTAGCACAAATGACTACTGCTTTAGGTACTGAAGCAAAAGCATTGCTAAATACTGCGCATTTAGAACCTACGGAACTCAAAGCTTGGTCAGATAGCGAAGTGTTAAAAACTAGATTATCATTAATAAGAGGTTGGATTAAAATTCCTGGGACTTCAAAAATACAAGTTGGTGAAACTATTGAAATCAAGGGAATGAGCGATGCTTTTTCTGGTAAAAATATTATTTCAGGCATACGACATGAGGTAACCATTAATCGCTGGACAACACATATTCAAATAGGCGTAGAAGCTTGTCGGTTCTCTGAGAAACCAGCGATAAAAGATACACCAGCAGCAGGCTTATTACCCGCGGTAAATGGGTTGCAAATTGGCGTTATAAAAGCCTTAGATAAAGATGAAAATAATTTATTTAGAGTAAAAGTCTTTATTCCCGCTTTTGGAAAAAGTCAAAGTACAATTTGGGCGCGGTTAGCAACTTTAGATGCAGGAAAACAGCACGGAACATTCTTCGTGCCTCAATTGGGTGATGAGGTAATTGTAGGGTTTTTAAACGACGACCCAAGACATGCTATTGTGTTAGGTTCTGTATATAGTCCAACAAATAAACCACCGATAGATTTTAGTCAAAATGGTGCTTCAAAAGGAATTTTTACTACGTCCGGCTATCAGTTTTTATTAGATGAAGAAGCAGAAAAAATAACCATTGCTACATCAGCAAAAAATAAAATTGTAATCAACGAAAAAGAACAAATAATTCAGGTATCAGATGCTAACGGAAATAGTATTGAGTTACATAAAAACGGAATTAAATTATCTAGTGAAAAAGATTTAGAAATTTCAGTAAAAAAGAATTTGAATATTAATGCTAACGGAAATGTTAGTATCAAAGGAAAATCAGTTGAATTGATTTAAAACAGTAAAAAATGATAAACGATAATAGGTTTTTAGGAGAAGGATGGGCGTTTCCACCAGAGTTTTTTAATGGTGGAACTACGGTAAAAACAGTTTCTGGAGAAGAAGATATAGCACAAAGCCTTCAAATACTGTTAACTACTTCATTAAATGAACGTTTAATGAATACGAGTTATGGCTGTAACCTTAATGATTTTGTATTTGAAAGTATGAGTCAAGGATTGTTAAGCGATATTAAGAATAAAGTTTCAGAGGCAATTTTAAATCATGAATCAAGAATTGATGTAGAAAGTGTTGAATTGGAAAATGTAGATGCTACAAAGGGAATCATAAATATTCACATTACCTACAAGGTTCGTATGACCAATAGCAGATTTAATTTTGTGTATCCATTTTATTTAAACGAAGTGTTTAGCTAAAAAACAGAAAAATGGCATTAGATACGATAATAATTGACGGCGATACGGTTCAATTTAATCCAACTTATGGTTTGGCGATAGTAGCTGTAAAACCAGGAAAGATAACAGCCTCTGGAAAAACAAAAATTAATCAAAAAAAAGTATGTGTACAAGGAGACGAAAAAAGTGTGGTTGTGGCAAATTGTTCGTATACAACACCATCTTTTCCTGTACCAGGTTTGGGAAGCTTAAAAATAGCATCGTTAATGACAAATCAAACCTCAAGAAAAAGTAAAAGCGGTAAAAAAGCAATACTAAAAAAAGGCAGTGTTTTTACCGCACGTTTTGAAGTAACATCGCCCGCAAAGTTGATAAATCCTACAGGAACACTTTTAGATGCGGCTCCCTTTTATATGGGGACAGGCACATTAATAGCAAGCATAACTAAAATTAAAGCTACCTAATACTAAGCTAAAAAATGAATGATCTAACTACAAATACAATACTACTTAGAGATGGAGCTAGCAAAAAAAATGCAGCTGTAGATAGGTTAGCACCATCTTATTTACAAATAGAAAATAGAAGTTTGGAAGAATTAATTGCGGCAGCGCAAAGAATTGCCAAAGAACTTAGTTTTTTTAATGAAGAAAACATACCAGTATCAACATGGGAATCTTTTTTAATAGAAGATGCCAACACTTATTTTAAAGCTACAGAAACGGGTAAAATATCCCTACAAAAGGAGTGGGCTAAAGAGTTGGCTACTTATGTAGAAAATCCAGCGAGCTTTTTAAATGCTACAGAAAGATTGCAAAAATTATCGCAACCACATACGGTACTTTTTGTAACATTTTTAAAATTATTAAATCACATAAAAGGTAAAATAAACGGACTAACACAAAGACATTTAGATTTTTATTTTAGAGAACGTTTACAATTAACACCAAAAAATTCGGTACCAGATGTAGTAAATGTTTTAATAGAACTTACAGAGAACGTAGAAAGTTTAGCCGTAGCAAAAGGAACCGTTTTTTTAGCAGGAGAAGATGAAGATGGAAATGAATTGACCTATACTGCAACAGAAGATACCATTATTAATCAAGCTGAAATAGCAGCATTGAAAAGTATTTTTGTAGATAAACAAATCCTAACTATTGAAGACACGCATAATACTTATGTTGAAAACCCAGATAAAGGATTATTAAAAATGTTTGAAATGGCAGTTGGTGCGCCAAATCCTGGAGATTCGTTACCAGTTTTTCCGACTGGAATGCAAACACTATATGTTGTTTATACTAATGTAGTAAGCGAAAACATCGAGGCAATAAACTATGTACAACAAAAACTGTTTTTAAACCTGGCAGATTTTATACAGGTAGTTAAAAAACATACCGAAGCCATAAATCACACAGGAATTAATTGGCAAAGTAGTTACGAAATCTTAGAGAATGCATTTAAAACAAAGGTAAAAGAAACAAGAAAAAAGGAGTTAAAAGAAATCAATGAAACAAAGGGCGTAGATGCACTTACCAAAGAAATATATGGGTATCCAAATGCTGGAGATCATTTACCACTATATAATAACCAAAACGGGTCTTTTAAAGTGGTTTATGATGACCTTGAAAAAAAGAATCCAGAACTTAACAAAATAGCAGAAGATTATATTATAGAGGAGTTAAAGTTAGATATACAAAAGTTTAGCTTTATGACAAAAACATTGATTAATACAGACGCAACCGAATCAGATGTTGCTATGTTGTACCAATTATTAGAACAATCTGAACGACAATATAGAAGCATTGTTATTGCACCTCCATTTAAAGAAATAACAACGAATATTTATGCTGTTGAAGATTTACAATCACTAACATTTAGCCAATATAACGAAGTACAAGAAAGTAAACGTTTTAGAACATTTGGTAGTAAGTTTGAGGCTAAACAAATTTTAAAAACGGCAAATATTGGTTTTGCTATCAGTTCCCCTTTACTACTATTGAAACAAGGAACAAGAAAAATAACAGTAGTCTTAGAATTAAATAAAATACCATCAAGTGAAAAGAAAACAATATCACTTTTAGAAAAAGGGATTTTTAAAATATCTTTAAGTGGAGTATCAGCATGGTTTCAACCTAAAAAACAAAGTCTTTTTACAACATCGTATTTTGTAGAGCCATCTGCTAATAAATTTTTATTAAGTGACTTTATAACACATGAAGATGATGAGGGGTTTATCTATTTTTATGAGCCAGGTTCCACAACGCCAGATCCAGTTGATGAAAATATAGGAAAAATTGTAATTAATTACCGATTGCAAGTTTTTAAAATAACAGCATTTAAAAAGGATGATTTAGGGCTTTACAATACATACGCAAATTATATTGGTCAACTAAAAGATAAACCAAAAGAGATTGCTTTTATGATTGCTGAAGATGATTTGAAGTTTGTTTTAAACTTAGAAATAGAACTTTCAGAAGAAGAACCAGCAATACTTGCCAATAATACTAGTAACGATTTAGTAATAGCAACGACACCAACTGTAGCTTTTGTAGTAGATCAGGAAATTGTAACTGCTGAAAACAATGAAAGTGATATAGATATCCTTAAGATGTTAATGGCCGTAGTATTTACAAAAGCAACACTAAACGTGGCTGTAGAAGATATTAAAAATTGTGTTATCCAAAGTAATGATAATACATTAAATATAAAAAAGCCTTTTGAACCTTTCGGTTTTGAACCAGAAAAAGGGAGCAGTTTCTATTTTACAAATGAAGAAATTTCACAAAAGCCCATTGAAACTCTTAAAATGACTACAGAATGGATTAATAAACCCAAAGATTTTGAAGACTATTATACTAATTATGTAGAAAATTTTGGGACAGATAAAGAAAAGAATATTATTTCTTCAGACAGTGATTTTAAGGCTAATCTGTTCTTGCATGATGGACTTAGTGAAATACCAATAAAAACAGCTATTGTTTTGTTTCCAGAAAATAATACTATTGAAATTGAAAATGTTACAACTGCAATTCAAGCAAACAGGCCTTCCTATACATATCAACAAGTTAATTTTAGCGATGAAGGAGAAACAGAAGTTACCGAATGGCAACGATATTTTAGATTAGAGCTAAATCCGTTAGACTTTCAACATCAAACATACAATCAATTACTGACCAAACAAGCACTCTCAGGGAATTATAAAGAACTGAATTTACCGTACCAGCCAAAGCTTAAAAATTTTAGAATAAGTTATATTGCTTCTACCAATATTTTACTAGAAAATGGGAATATTTCAGAAAACAACAAATTGTTTCATATTCATCCTTTTGGTCATAAAGAAATAACAAAAGGCGAGTCTATAAAGCTTATTCCAACATATCAAGATAATGGTAGTTTATATATAGGAATCGCAAAATTAATTCCTTCTCAAATCGTTTCTATATTATTTCAAATGGCGGAAGGAACGGCAAATCCAGATGTTGAAAAACCAGTATTAACTTGGAGTTATTTAAAAAATAATGAATGGTTTACGTTAGAGATTAATGCTATTGTTTCCGATACCACTAATGGATTATTAAATACAGGAATTGTAAAAGTTCAAATTCCTAAAGACGCTACTTTAGGGGGTACATTAATGCCCAATGAATTGCATTGGTTAAAAGTAAGTGCCGCAAAAAACATAGCTGGAGTTTCAGATACTGTTGCTATTAAAACCCAAGTAATTAGTGCAACACTTTCTAATGAAACTGTCGCAAATTCACATTATGAAACACCTTTAAAAGAAGAAAGTATTTCAGAAACACTTCAATTTATTCCAGAGATTGAAACCATAGCGCAACCTTACACATCAAGTCAAGGAAAACCTACAGAACAGGGAGCTCATTTTAATACAAGAATAAGTGAGCGTTTGCGACATAAAAATAGAGCAATAAGCATGTGGGATTATGAACATATGATTCTAGAAAACTTCCCACAAGTATTTAAAGTAAAATGTTTACCATCAATAGCAGCATTGGGTGATGTAAATATTACCGTAGTTCCAGATATTAGAAAGTGTTTACCATTTAATCCGTTTAGGCCAAAAGTTGCCGCAGATGTTTTAGATAAAATAAGCACATTTATCACTAATCATGCACCAGCATATGCTAATATAACGGTAAAAAATCCAACCTATTTAAAAGTATCCGCACGTTGTACTATAAAATTTAATGAAGGATATGATAAAGTTTTTTACACTTCAAAACTAATTAATGAAATAAAAGAATTTTTATCGCCTTGGGCATTCGGAAAAATAGAAGACTTAAAAATAGGAGGTACACTTAGTGCAGGAGTTTTAATCAACTTTATTGCAGAAAGACCATATATAGATTTTGTAGCTAAACTTAAATTATTTCAAAGTTTAGAGGAACAACCATTTTTAGATGCGGCATTATTAAACAATGGAGAAAACATTGTAAGACCAAGTGCTACAGATATGGTAATTGTAAGCGATGAAACACATGTAATAGATGTTGTTGATGATAACGATTATAATGAAGACACACAAAAAGGAATAAATTATATGATGATTGGTAGAGATTTTATAGTTCGCAATAACGAATAAAGTGGTGCATGTCCATTTTGAATTTGTGTTATTGAATTCAAAGGACAAAATCCATCTTAATAAATACTGATTGATATTAAACTAATTAAAAACTATTATGAGCACAAAGAAGAACAGAACAGAATTGAAGGAATATTTTGTAGCAGAAGCACAGCCAACTGAAAATCAGTTCGCAGAATTTATTGACTCAACGTTGAATCAGATAGAAGACGGAATTAAAAAATCTTCTGTAGATCCACTGGCTATCAAAGCAACGGGAGATAATGTAGGTCCTCAAGAAGTGATGCAATTTTATACAGATTTTAATGAAGAAGCACCCAACTGGGCTTTAAATTTAAATCCTCGTGTAAATGCAACGGAACCTAGCACCAATAAAGAAGGATTAAACATTAAAGATGGAACAGGAGAAAGCAGAATGTTTATTCAATCTGGTAAAGGAAATGTTGGTATTGGTACTATAGAACCTAATGCTAAACTTACTGTAGAAAGTAAAAATGAAACCTCTTTAGTATCCGTAATAAACACCACCAATAAAAGAACTGAAATTTTAGAAGTTTCACAAGAAAATGGAAGCGGAGAACTAACTGTTCGTAACGGAGAAGCTGTTAAAGAAGCGAAATTAAATGGCAATAGTATTGTATTTCAAGATAATACAAATACTGTAACACCAACAACTACAAAAATAGCAGCAACAGGGGAAAACTTAACATTAACAGCAAGTAATGTAAAAATAACAGGCAATATTGCTATGAATAATTTATCTGTTAATGAAACACTTTCAGACAACGGAATTACAAGCGATGCTACAATTCCTTCTCAAAAAGCAGTAAAAACATATATAGATAACCGCTTACCAAAAGGATTAATTTCCATGTGGTCTGGAGCAGAAATTCCAGAAGGTTGGGCATTATGTGATGGACAAGAAGAAAGACCAGATTTGCGTGGAAGATTTGTTGTTGGATTTGATAAAGATAATCCAGAATACAATCAAACTAAAAAAACAGGAGGTTTTAATAACATAACTTTAAATACCTCACAAATACCAGCACACAGTCATACAGGAGAAACTTCTCAAAATGGAGCACATACACACGGATTTTCTCATAAAGCGTCTGATAATACAGATGGAAGTGCATTCTCAACATTTACTATGGATGGAGAGAATAAGAAAACAATAAACTTTAACACTGAATCTTCGGGTAACCACAAGCATAGTTTTACCACAACAAATACAGGAGGTAATCAGTCACATGAAAACCGTCCTCCCTATTATGTTTTAGCGTATATCATAAAATTATAAACGATGAATGATCCTATAACCATACCAAAAGAATTGCCCAAAGATACTGCGTTGAGTTACGATTTTCTTTTAGAAGAAGGAATCAAAACTATACAAGAATTAAGTGGTAATCGTTGGACAGATCACAACGAACATGATCCTGGGATTGCTATTTTAGAACAAGTTTGTTATGCCATTACAGATTTAGCATATCGTTTGGATTATAGTATTACAGATTTATTAGGCAATAATGAAGAAGCTTATAAAGAATTATACAGTCCGGCAACCATACTTACGACCAATCCGGTAACGTTATTAGATTATAGAAAAATTATTATTGATACTGAAGGTGTAAAGAATGCTTGGATAGAAAAAGTTACAAAAAGTGCAGTAAAACACCAAATTAATGAAGCGCCACTTTTAGTAAAAGGACTTTACAAAGTAGTGATAGAAAAAGATGATGTAGCTTACAGTACCCTCAACTTGGCAAAAAATGTTAACGGAAAATTACAGGCAACAAGGGGGGTGTGTGAAGATTTTGATGAAGTAGTAGTATTAAACAAACAAGAACTATTTTTTGGTGGCACTATTGAAATTTCTGATAACTCAGATGATATTAATCAGCTAGTCGTAGATATATTATACCGTTTGCATTTGAATTTGTCGCCAGGCATACCATTTTACACGCTACCAGAGTTACAAGCCAAAGGGAAAAGAATTGACGAAATTTTTGAAGGACCAACCCTAACACATGGTTTTATTGATGATGAAGAATTACAAAAAAACACTAGAAAACATGAAGTTCACGCATCCGATATGATTAAAGAAATTATGGATGTAGCGCACGTAGTTACTGTGCAAAATTTTTCTATTGAGTCTGGTACAAATTCGGTGAAAAATTGGGTTTTTCCGTTAGATAAAACCAAAACACCTAGTTTAAATGCTGCGAATACGCTAAATAATTTTACATTTAAAGTTGGAGGTTTAGATGCAAACATAGATAAAAATCGAATTACTAAATTATATGAAGCTAAAATAAGAAGTACCATAAGCAAAAGACCACTGCGATTGGAAGAAAAAGACATTGCTATTCGTGTTGGAGAAGACAGAGCGGTAGCAAATTATTATAGTATTCAAAATCAGTTTCCTTTAAATTTTGGTATAGGTACTACAGGTTTACCAAATACAGCATCAAAAAAGAGAAAAGCACAATCCAAACAATTGGTTGCTTACTTAACTTTTTTTGATCAAATTTTGGCAAATTACTTTTCTCAAGTAGCAAATTTTAGTATGTTAATTGGTTTTAGTAGTACCAACTACGCAACTACGTTTAATCAGTCGTTATTAGGTAAGGTTACGAATTTAGAAAATGTATTAAAAAACACCCAAAATTATACAGCCTATTTAAACGAAAATTCACAAAAAACAGTAGAAAACTTACAACGTAAAAATCAGTTTTTGAATCACTTGTTAGCACGTTACAGCGAAAAATTTACTGCATACGGCATGTTAACACAGCATACCGAAAATACTTTAATTGAACATGAAGAAAAATTAATTCAAGATAAAATAGCATTCTTAAAGGAATATCCATTATTAAGTTCACAAAGGGGAAAAGCATTTGATTACACAACAAAAGCAAAACAAAAATCGGGACTAGAAAAACGTCTTATAAAAAAACTAGGCATTAGCAATGCGGAAGATTTTTTAATGATAGAACATATTTTGTTAAGACCACAATCGCCCAATGACACTAGTTTTTATACCTATTATCAAAAAAACGAAGTCGCCACTTTTGAAGCTGTAGCAGATACCACAAATATAAAATGTAGTTTATCAAATGAAATACTTCATCCTAATGAGCTAATAGCAATTTATGACGCCGGGGAAAAACTGGGAATTTTTACTGTTTTAAGTGCTACCGAAGCTCATTTTGAAGTTGATTTAGCATTGGAACAGCTCACACCAACATCAAAAATAAGTTGGCAAAGAGTAACACCAGATATTCGTTATCAAACCCTAACCAATGCAATTACTGCTTTTGAAGCAACTTCAAATTCAAATACAACATTTTGTAAGGCAACACACCAACTTCATGTTGGAAACGAAGTGAAAATTGTAGGAACAAATTCGTATGACGGAATTCATAAAATTATAAATACAACGGCAACAGGTTTTGAAATTCAAATTCCATACGTAGAAAATGAAACTGCAGGTAGATTTTTCAACCTTCAACAACAAAAAGATCCCTATTCATTACAAGTCACTTTTGTGTTACCAAGTGGTAAAGGAAGATATAAAAATCCAGCATTTAAAAGCTTTGCAGAAAATACAATAAGAGAAGAATCACCAGTACATATTACTATACATACTAAATGGGTAGAAGAATCTACCATGCAAAATTTTAAAGAAAATTATAAAACATTTTTATCTAAAATGAATTAGTATAATTTATGAGCGGAAACAATATACATATAATTAATAAACAAGTCATAGAAATACATTTGCCTAAGGATGCCAATAGCCTTGAAACACAAGAAGCCGTTGGTAAACTGTATGTTGATCAGTTTATGCCTATTATAAGTTCATTGTTGGATAAACATTTTAAGAATAAAGACGAATATGTTAAAATAGAAAACCTATCAATAGATTTAGGACAAGTATCACTAGAGAATATTACCAATCAGTTTTCTAAAGCCTTTGATAAATCACTGCTTAACATAACGAATAGTAAAAATGAATCAAAAGAGATAACAACTAAAAGTACTTTACAAAAAACACCTTTTAAAGTAATCGCATATTATTTAATACATGGTAGGTTGCCTTGGTGGGCAAAAAACACAAAACTATTTATACAGCAACAACTGGAAGTTTTGTTACACCAACCAACGGCGGAGTTTGTAAATATGTTAACAACACTTCCTACCAAAACAACGTATTTAAAACGGTATGTAACTCTTTTTTCAGAAGAACAATTATCAAAATCCATAGCGTTATTGACCAATATTTCATCTGAAAGGATCGTAAAACTAAGACATCAAGTTGAAAGTACATTAAAAGAACATACAAACACTACCATTTCTCACAGTCAAAGCGAACTAACGAATATATTTTATAATGCTGTTTTTAAAGAAATAAATTTAGATAGATATAAAACGAAATCAAAAGATAAAACGAAAATCCTAACCCTAATACAAAATAATGTTTTAAAACGTATGGCATTAGATTTAGGCATATTTATAGAGAAAGCTACTGATAAAGGTGAACTATTTAAAGAACTATATCAAATACGCACAGTAATAAAAAAATTAAAAAGCAAACGAAGTAAACACAAGATTTGGCAAGATTTTTTTAATAATATAGAAGAACAGTTACGTATACTAGTAGTTGATAAATTGCCCCTTTCTTTAGTGAAAGAATTTAGAGAATTACTAGAAAATGTAGAAGCAAAAGAAATAAAAATAGGAATTGTACAAGAAAAAGGAATATCAAAAACTACTGTACTTTCAAAGGAATTTATAAGTAACCTTTTTTTACCAATACACAAACAATTAGTAACGATCGTTAAAGCAACAAAAAAGGCAGTAAAAGATACCCCAAAGTTACCCTTAGAAAAAACTAGTTTTGAATTTGAAGAAACGGATTTTATGACCATAGAAAATGCTGGTTTGGTATTGTTATGGCCTTTTTTACAACGTTTTTTTGAAAACCTAAATGTAATAGAAGAAAAATGTTTTATAGATGAAGGTGCTAAAAATAAAGCAGTATCCATACTCCATTACATATGTAATTCAGATGAAAATGAATTGTTTGAAGGCATATTACCACTAACCAAAATTTTATGTGGAATTGCTGTTGAAGATCCTGTAGAACACTATAATCCTTCAGAAGAAGAAAAAGAAATAGCAAATAATTTTTTAGACGTAATTATTCAACATGGTAAATGTTGGGGAACCATTTCAAAAGAAGGTTTTAGAGCCTCTTATTTGTTACGACAAGCTTCCTTAAGAATAAGAGATGATCACTGGTTAGTTCAGGTGAAAAAGGAAACATACGACGTTATATTACAAAAGTTACCGTGGAGTTTTAACGCCATAAAATTGCCTTGGATGGAAAAATTAATTATGGTAGAATGGATGTAGTTTTTATTTATTTAGAGGTTGCCGCATATTGAAGATGGATGAAGCTAGTTTATAGAAAATATATTTTTTATTGAAGATGTTTTGTGAAACAATTCGAGAACTATACATCAACTAAAGATAGGTTTCGACTGCGCTCAACCAGACATTTTATAATATTTCAACTGAAACATAAATAGCTATCTACTGACCTCTAAAAATAAAATTTAAAAAACAGAAAAAATGGAAGTAAAGACACTAAAACATACCAAAGCAGAATATAATATCTTAGAAAATGCAACTGTTTTAAATAACGAACTCAATTGGCTAGAAGCAGTTATTAATGTTCGTGTTGCTTTACATTTTAATCACGAAACCATCTATAACGATATTAGTGAAATATCAGTACCTGATGTTGAACATTACAATACTCCATATACAAATTTCATTATAGAACACCAATTATCTTTTGAAGAAAGGTTGGTGCTTATTTTAGCATTGATGCCACACTTAAAGCCGGCTTTATTGGATTTATTATCCACAAAAAACAAAGAGTATGATCGGCGTTTTAGTGAATTTGGAGGCATTTTTTTAGAACAACATTCAGGATTGATTCCAACTGCTGAAACCGCCATGTTTATTCTTGCGGGCGATAATATAGAAAAACGATTGCACTATCAGTATATATTTCAGAGCAATTTTGTTTTGTTGCGTAAAAGCGTGATAAAAGCAGTAAGTACAAAAGATAGCAAACCCTTATTAAGTACCATTTGGCTAATTGCCAATGAATACCTTCCACATGTATTAAATGGAGAAAAATTTACAACGACACATAGTACTGATTTTCCTGCACAGCTTATTACCACAAGTTTAGCATGGCAAGATTTAGTGGTTTCAAGGTCTACAGCAAAAGGTTTGCAAGAAATTAGAGACTGGTTAACTCACGGACATACAATTTTAAATGATTTAGATTTAAGAAAACGCTTAAAACCGGGTTATAAAAGTTTGTTTTACGGTTTGCCAGGCACAGGTAAAAGTATGGCCGCTTCTTTATTAGGAAAAAGCACCAATCAACAAGTATATAAAATAGATTTAAGTATGACGGTTTCTAAATATATCGGAGAAACTGAAAAAAATCTAGCCAAAGTATTCGATGAAGCAGAACGCCATAATTGGATTTTATTTTTTGATGAAGCTGATTCTTTATTCGGGAAAAGAACACAAGTGAATTCTGCGAATGACCGATACGGAAATCAAGAAATTGGATATTTATTGCAACGGATAGAAGATTTTTCTGGCGTAGTAATATTAGCATCCAATTTAAAAGATAATATAGACGATGCTTTTTCACGCCGATTCCAATCGATGATAGAATTTAAAATGCCGAGTGTTCAAGAACGATATACGTTATGGAAACAATCTTTTTCTAAAAAACTACCATTACATGAGCATATCGATTTATGGCGAATAGCAGAGAAATACCAAATTTCAGGAGGCTTAATGATGAATGTAATACGCAAATGCACATTAGAAGCCGTTACCAAACAACAGGTGACCATACAACAAGAAAACCTAGAAAAGGCAATTAAGTTAGAATTACAAAAAGAAGGAATTTTATTGAGTTAATCGAAGAGAGTTAGCTAAGTATTTATTTCTCTGATGGTTTTGTCCTTTAAAAGTAAAATAATAATTTTTTAAATAGTCTCTCATACTTGCCTTGCATTGAGGAACTTAATTTTTAATTTAAAAACTTTCAAATGAAAAGAGCAAAAGATGCTATTCAAGAACAACAAAATACTGTTGTAAAAACAAAATTGAAAGAATCCAATATAGGAGGTACAGCTGCTATTATGGATAATAGACCTGAAGCGATTCATCAAAGAAACATGAAACTAGCTATAGATACTTCAGTTTCTAGTAATTCAATTATACAACAAAAAGAAAGTTTAGTAAAAACCAATATGGTTACTTCGACTCCGCTCAGCAACCAAAAGGGTTTACCTAACAATCTAAAAACAGGTATAGAAAACCTCTCAGGTTTTTCTATGGATGACGTAAAAGTGCATTACAATTCCAATAAACCAGCACAATTACAAGCACATGCGTATGCACAAGGAACGGATATTCATTTAGCACCAAATCAAGAAAAACATTTACCACACGAAGCTTGGCATGTCGTACAACAAAAACAAGGTCGTGTAAAACCAACCAAACAATTAAAAAGTAAAGTAAGTATTAACGATGATGCAGGATTGGAGAAAGAGGCGGATGTGATGGGAGAAAAGGCAATGAATACAACCATACAAAATCAAATACCGTTGCAATACAAATCTATTCATACTCCATTAATTCAGCAAAAGACAAAAAAAGATGTTACAACGTATTTTGAAAAGTTAAAAAACGCTCCTACAAGTACACTCAATCTTTATACCCACGTCTACAGTGATGGGTTGGGAGATGCAGCACTTATTGGTCACTTATATAATACAATTGAAGAAAATAAAATCCATTACGGAATTACAAATTTAAATACATTTTTGGCTGTAGAAAGACTAACAACAGAAGAAGAATTGAATGCTTATGAAAATATAGGCATGGATATTACTAAATTTAGAGAAGAAAACGATTTTATTAATGAGAAAGATACAGGGTATAAGAATTTAGTTTCCAGTTTATCAAAAGCAACATCAAATCACATCGTATGGTCAGTTACTTCAGATTCAGAACAGAGAGATCATGCAGGCGGAAGAAAAGCATCTCAAATTCCAGAAGGCGAATGGGAAATACAATATCCTGTACCAATTGGTGAAACTAAATCGCACAATAAGCTACTTAAAATACAAGAAATGGGAGATAATAATCTTGATAGAATAACTGGAGCAAAAACCGGTGAAATGGATGATGGTATTGGCTACGGAATTCCAAAATTATCTGGGAGTATTAATATAGAAGAGCATGAAATAATTCGTAAAGCCTCGGAATTCTGTAATCTTTATGAAGCTTGGATGGCAAGTGTGAAAGGGGATAAAAGTGGAATGGTAAATCCATTACCAAGAATAATGGCAACTACACTCGAAAAAGGAGGTAATGATACATTACTATATCTTCCAGGTTATAACTTAGATGAAAATAGCACAGAATATAAAGCAGTTAAAATAGTACAAAAAAGATCATTAATTTTAAGTAAGGTTACCATTAATGGAGGAGATATTTATACGCTTTCAGGAAGGTTTAGAAATGAATTTATGCAAAATAGAATGGATTCTATCCATGAAGGCGTAATTTTTTCTGGAGGTGAAGGGATGTATACTGAGTCATTGGGGACATTTAATCCAAATGCAGTACCAATTATGGCACCACGATATGATTTTCAATTACTAGAAATAGCAAATGCAATTATTAAAAATCAAGTATTGAATTTAGATAGTGAAATGCTTCGAATGAAAATATACCCAGTTCCTAATGCTCTTGGTCGTGTAGTTGTTTCTAATTCAGATACTTTATATAAATACGGAATTGTAATGTTTGGTAATATGCCGCACTGTTATAATCATGAAGAGAAGTTATTAGTTCCTATCAAATATCCGAATTCCGGTAAAAAACATGTGGAAGAAGGAGATTCATTTGAAGGAGGTTTTGAAGTGGAAATAAAATATAATGAAGCTTTGACAGCCATGTATTTACCATTGTCTTTAAATACAAATAATTTTTCTCATGTTCCACCAGCATACGATTTTGAAGTTGCTAAAAGAGTTTTTAAAGATGAAAAGCATCGACTTTACCAGAATAATTGGCTAAATATTATTTCAGAGGTTTCAAATAATTATAATATTCCTACAAAAGATAATAGTCATAAACCCAAAAGGAAGAAAATCTTTGGGTTATTTTAAAAAAATAAGTATGGGTTATCTAGCTAGCATTTACTCGCGTTAGTTTATAATTAGTTGTGTTAAAAGAGATCATAAAAATCCGCTATCACGGATTTGCAATTTGTGTATAAAAGTGCTTTTATTCTAGGCGAGATAATACACCAAAGCCTACTTTGATAGTAACATAAACCATATTGAAAAAAAGCCTCTTAAGGGTTATTTATTTTAATCAAAAAAATAAAAGAATAATGAAAGTACCATTAGAAGCCACACAAGGATTACAAAAGAACACGGAACAACCCAAACAAAAAGAATCCAATATTGGAGGAACAGTTACTATTGTGGATCATAGACCCGAAGTAATTCAACAACAAAAAGCAAAGAACGCAATTAAAAATAGCGTTGCTAATAATCCAATTATACAACAAAAACAAAGTCCGGTAAAAACTAATATGCTTGCCAAGCGAATTCGAAGCAACAATAAAGGCTTACCCGATAACTTAAAAACAGGTATCGAAAATCTATCTGGTTTTAGTATGGATGACGTAAAAGTACATTACAATTCTAATAAACCCGCACAATTACAAGCACATGCGTATGCACAAGGAACCGATATTCATTTAGCACCCAACCAAGAAAAACACTTACCACACGAAGCTTGGCATGTGGTACAGCAGAAGCAAGGTCGCGTACAACCAACAAAGCAACTAAAAAGCAAGGTGAATATTAATGATGACGCTGTATTGGAGAAAGAGGCTGATGTGATGGGAGCAAAGGCATTACAAATGAAGAGTTCTCAATTACAAAATCAATTAACAAAAGGCAGTACTTTTTCAGTAGGGAAAATAGTACAAAGAGTACTTAAAAAAGACACGTTAAATATTGTTGGTGAATACCATAATATATCTAATGAATATAGAAAAAAAGAATTTTATTTATCTCAGCAAAATTATGGAGATTATTGGGAAGAAGGAGGATTTATACATAAATATAATGACAAAATTTTTTTAGGAGATCCTTATGAATATAAAATACTACAAGCAATTTATACGTCTATAAAAAAAGGAAAAGATGGAGGAGGAATTGGCGCTCTAAAATCAGTTTTAAAAGATAAATTATCTGGTGAAAAATTGGATGAAGATAACGAAACATGGGCATTGTTTGGTGGTATAGCCGATAATGATAAACGGGAAGAAAATATTGGTACATATCAAAACTATATTTATGAAAAGTCAATGATGTTATTAAAGGATGAAGAAAATATCAAATCTAAATTCGATAAGTTAAAAAAACTTAAATATTATAAAATTAACAATCCATCAGAATTAAAAAATATTATTAAAACAGATATAGGTACAGTAGGTATTGTGTATGGTTTTTATATAGAAATACGTCATTCTTTGAATAGAATTAATGAGTTATTACCTTTGGATTCAAAAGTTTCTAGTATAAGAAAGCCTGAAGAAGTGATTAGAAGAATAGACAATTATATAGAAACGGCAACAGCAGCGGAGGGGGCATGTAGAATATTGGCGAAACATCATTTAGGTTTCGAAAATATTAGTGAAAAATCTGAGGATTATGGAAAAGAGTCTACAAAGTTAGAAGATTTTCTAACGAAGGAAAGAAGTTTATTTATGCATGAAGCTGCTAATATTGCAAAAGAAAATGGTGTTAAGGGAGTTTGGAAAGTTGGTGATGCACATGTTGTGGATATGAAAAAAATACCAGAAGCAGAACGTGACTATAATCTTGTAACTTTTCAGGAGTTTTACGATAAATACGGACTTCAAATAGTTGAAGATGAAAAAAAATTAACTGCTATTAAGAAAAAGTATTTTAATTAAATAATTCTTTTTTAAGTTTATATGAATGATCATGTTATAATTTTCTGGAGAAACAAAGAAAGTTAACTGTTTTTTTACAAAATTATAGTATTTATTCTTCCGATCCCGCTAGTTTGCAACTAGTGGCGGCAACAAAGAGAAGAATAAAAGTGTCTTCTTCTGAAAAAGGTTTACACAAAAAAACAGTTTGTTTATGAGTAAAATTAAATCATAACTGGTATTACAAATAAAAGGCATATACTATTTGTAGCGGACAATAAAATACAATAGACAAAACTAAAATAAATACTAAAACCCAACAGGTAGCCTATTAAAGAACACATAACATAAACGCTAATTATTAATTACATAAAAATTTTAAATATGATAGTTTTACTAGACAACGGACATGGAGGGTTAATTAATTCAGAATATCAAACTAGTGGTAAAAGAAGTCCAATATGGGACGACGGCTCACAACTTTTTGAAGGGGAATTTAATAGAGCGATTGTAAATGGCATTGTTCAAGAATTAACACACTTACATATACCTTACGTAAATATAGCACCCGAATATTGGGATGTAAGTTTAGAAACTAGAGTAAAGCGCGCAAATAAATATGCCGATAAAAAATGCTTTTATTTAAGTGTACATGCTAATGCTGGCGGTGGTAAAGGTTCAGAATTTTTTACATCACCTGGAGATACTAAAAGTGATCAAATAGCCACACTATTTGGTGAAATGTATAAAGAAGAATTTCCTGATAGAATTTTACGAACAGATTTTTCCGATGGAGATTTAGATAAAGAAGAACATTTTTATGTACTTACTAAAACAATAATGCCCGCTATTCTTACCGAGAACTTTTTTATGGATACTGAAGAAGAGTGTAAAACAATACTCATGACAAAAGAAGGCAGGGAAAAAATTATAAAATTTCATTTAGATGCCATCTTACGCGTAAAAAAAGAATTATTTTAATCATATTGTTGAATCTTACTTTTGAAGAAATTTGTCGCGTTTAAACGGCATTGCATCGAAATAGAAAGAGTATTTATTTTTTTACTGATACGTTTTTAACGTAAAAACTTAGTAATACGATTTGTAAATAAAAATTTCGCCTGTGTCAGATAGAGTGTTTTTTATGAAGTGACAACGAAATAAAAAATGTATAGAGAATATTTTTCCTAAACGAATGCTTCTTGATAGCGCTACTAAACTAGATTCAGTAAAACTTTAACGCATTCTCTGTTGTTAAAATTCCTTGAAGTGACATGTATAATAATGAGATTTAATTCCGTAAATAGTATAAGAAACGTGAGTTCGATTAATATTAGCATTATTTAGTGTTGATATTCAAAAAAAACAACTTAAGTGTCAAATCGAGCCTTTCGACTATCGCTCAAGACAGGCTAAAGTCGAGATTTAATTATTTTCTTACAATTTAATAAGCTTTTGATTGCGCTCCTTTAGATATAAAACACTATTTAGTTATAAGTATTTGATTTCTAGTGTTTTTTAAATCGAACTTAGGTAAGAACTATAACAATCATAATGAAAAAACGAAGTATAGTAAAGAAGTAAGCTATTTTTAATACGAAAGCCGTACAGCTGTGTAATAGAATTCTTACTAAAAAAGAATCAATAACGTGTTCTTAAATTTTTTAACCAACAATGAAAACAGCAAAAGAAAATAACCAAGAATTGAAAAAGAGTACGATTCAAAAAGTACAAAAAGTACAAAAAATACAAAAAGTACAAAGCATAGGCGGAGAAGCAACTATAAAAGATAACAGGCAATCTACACTTGTACAACGTAAATTGCAGGTAGGAATGCATAATGCTGCAAATAAACCAATTCTACAATGTAAAACGAATAATACAGGTTTGCCCGACAACTTAAAATCGGGGATAGAAAACCTATCTGGTTTTTCTATGGACGATGTAAAAGTACATTACAACTCCAGCAAGCCAGCACAATTACAAGCACATGCTTACGCACAAGGAACCGATATTCATTTGGCACCAAATCAAGAAAAACATTTACCACACGAGGCTTGGCATGTAGTACAACAAAAGCAAGGTCGTGTAAAACCTACTAGGCAACTAAAAAGTAAAGTAAGTATTAATGATGATGCTGGATTGGAGAAAGAAGCTGACGTAATGGGAGCAAAGGCAGAAAAAAACATTTTTCCTACTTCGTCTTATAATGAAGAAGTAAAATCTAAAAATATATTAAATAATGTAGTACAAAGAGAAGAAGCAAAAATTGTTGATGACAAATTAAATGTAATAGGCGAAACACATTATGAAACATTTATGACTCCCACTGAGGCAGAGCAGCAAAGGAAAAATGAAGCTTTGCTTGCGATAAGAGAGGCAAGAGGAAGCTATTGGAGGGAAAGTAAATTTGAATACGATAATGTGAAGGTAGACTCTCACTATTACCGTTTTTGGTTTCGCTTTACTTATTTCTTTGATTTTTTCAGAAAATTTACCATGTTACCAATAAATCAACTTATACTAAATCAACAATTAAGTGTATTTAAGAAAGAAAAAGCTTGTTTATATGAAGCGCAAGAGGAGTATAAGCAGATTGATGATAATGAAAACACTATTTACCAAAAACTTGTTCCAAATGATTTAACGGATTCTACTTTACAAGATAGAAGAGAACTTACTGAATCTGCCATAAAATTGGTTTTAAGTATGATTGATTTACTAGAAAATGGAAAAGATGGGTTTGAACCATCATTAAAAGAATATATGAGAATACGAAACGAATATTTTGAGTTAAAAGAAGAGAAAAAAGGTAAATATTACGGGGTGGAATTGGAACCATCTGATACGATATCTTTTCTCAGGTCTGAGTATATGCACAATGGAGCAAATATAAATGATAAAGCAAAGGGGATTTGGAAAATAGGAAATAAGCACGCTAAACATATCGAAGCAAAAACTGGAAAGCACGATAGAGATTATAACCTTATAACCAAAGAACAGTTTGAGCCAATCTATGAAAAATTTGAAAGAATATTAAAGGCAGAGCAAGAAGGATTTTATGTCAAACCTCCAGAAAGAAAAGTAGATACTAAAACTTCAAATAATTCAGAATCTGACTTAGACATATAATCTTTTTTCGCTAATTTATAATTACAAGTGTAAATAGTAAGGATAACAACTGTACCTTCTTCTAAAAAGGTTTATGTGGAAAAAATAGTTTATTTATGAGTAAAATTAAAGCGTAACTAGTATAACAAATTCAAAGGTATACGCTATACGTTACAACTTAAAAACTAGATAGTACAGCTTTGTAATCCGTGTAGTGTACTTTTTATTTTCATTGCATTCCATTTACAATGAAGTGATAAGAATTATAACTATTATCACGATGAACAAAACCAAGTATAGTGAAGAAGTAAGCTGGTTTTAGATAAGTTACTAATATCGTTTTAATACAGAATTAAAAAAGGGTTTAGGAACAGAATAATTTAAGTCTTAATCAATAATAAAAACACGAGTTATAATCAAAGAAAGTAATAAATTGGTTGTATCCTTTAATTATATTTCCTTTCTTTGATTAGGTTTCAACACAATTATTTTTTAAATAAACTACTAATTTTAAATTATTAATGGGAAAGGATAGATTATATTTTCTGACTTTTATTTCAATCTTTTGTGTATTCTTATTTAGTGGATCAATAGGAATAAATTATAGTATAAAAATAAATGTTAATTTATTATTAGAATCAGCTCTTGAAGAAAGTAAAAAAGAAGTTCAAAAACTTACATACTTTATTACACTTCAAACGGAAAACAAAATTGATAAAGAAGTTTTAACCTCTAATATTCAGGAAGTTTTGTACGCTGTAGAGTCAGGAGTAACTTATCTATCAGTTTTAGACAAAAATAATAAACTGATTTGTCATCCAAAAATCACTCAAATAAAAGAAAGTTTTAGTATTAGTAGAAAGCTAGAAAAAGCAGTAAATCAAGGAGCAATTAATTTAAGTGCAGTTCATGATATTATAATGCGTCATAAGAATGAACTTAATGAAAATAAAGAGCGAAATAATTTAGAGGTTTTTTATGAAAAATCAATTAAAAATACAGATTTGAAGATCGTATCTGTAGTAAACTTAGATAAATTATTACTAAATGTTACAAAATTAAAAAGACGTTTATATTCAATTTTTATCTTAATGGGAGTACTTATTATTACTATTTCATTTTTTACAGTACGTTTTATAGGTAGTAAATATGAAAAAACTCTTGAAGCTAAAAACTCAGACCTAGAAAATGATATCATAAATATTACAAAGTTGAATTTAGGAGTATTTACGTACCAACAAAAAGTTTCAATAGGTAATACAATTACTAAAGAAAAAAATATAGAGGAATCAAGAAAGTTTAATGATTTACAAAAATTAAGAATATTAGGATATAAAGGAAGTGAAATTGTACCGATTTTTATTAAAAATATTTCACTCATTTATACCGAGAATTCTGTTACTTATATTGTAGATGACAAAGGAAAAAAGTCGATTAGTAATGCTAGTTTAGATGAAATTTATAAAGATTTGGATACCACTTTGTTTTTTAGAGCAAATCGTCAGTTTATTATTAATATTATTACCATTGAAAAAATTATAAAATATGGTAATAGTCAGCTTAAAATTGTAATTAATGATTCAGATGCTTTAATTTTAATAAAGAAGAATAAAGTTGCTGAGTTTAAGAGGTGGTTAAATATTTAATAAGGTGTCACAACTTTTAAGAGTACTTCAAAAATAAAATCCATTATTTTAAATGAATTTTATTAAAAAAACATAAATATTCATGTCTTTTTTTTCTCGTTCATAGTCTTCTTTATCTCATTCATAAAGTATTTGTATTTATGAATGAATTACTTACAGCATATTGAGCTCTATAATAAAATTATAAAGCTAGATGATTGTCCCAAAGACAGAATATACCAAAAGTGGAGAGATTAGTATTGCCTATCAAATTTTTGGTTGTGGAGATATTGATTTAGTTTATGTTCCAGGTTGGGTTTCAAATATAGATTGTATGTGGGCTTGTCCGGAATTGGTAAGTTTTTTTAAAAAATTAAGTAAAACAGTTCGTATTATTCTTTTTGATAAAAGAGGAACAGGTCTTTCAGATAGAGTAGTTGAATTGTCTACATTAGAAGAAAGAATGGATGACATAAATGCAGTTATGAATGCAGCTAACTCAACAAAAGCAATCCTTTTTGGGCATTCAGAAGGAGGAAGTGCTTCTGCATTGTTTAGTGCTACTTATCCTAACAAAGTACTTTCATTAATAGGTTTTGGAGCATTTGCAAAGAGAAGATATTCAAAGGATTATCCATGGGCGCCAACAGACGAAGAACGTGAAAAGGTGTATGCTATGATTGATAATAATTGGTGTAGTGAAGAAATGTTATTAGAAAAATTAGCACCATCTAAGGCAAATGACAAAAAATTTATGAATTGGTTGGCTAGTTATTTTAGATCAGGAGCAAGTCCAAATGCAGCAATACAGTTAACTAAAATGAATACAGAAGTAGATATTGTTGATATTTTAGGATACATACGAGTACCCACTTTATTAATGCAGCGTACTCATGACATTGATGTGAAAATAGATGAAGGGAAATTTATAGCAAAACATATTAAAGGATCAAAATTTGTAGAACTAGAAGGAGAAGACCATCTTTTTTGGGCAGGTGACACAAAAGAAATTTTAAAAGAAATGAAGTCTTTTATTATGGATCTTAACCCAAATAAAAATCATAAAAATAGATTAAAAACAATATTATTTGGACACTTTATATCTTCATTAAGGTCTGGAGTTAAATTAGATATGGTTGAAGAGTTTGTAAAACAATTTGGAGGTGTTATAATAGATCTTGATCAAAAAAGATTTGCTGTATCCTTTGAAGTACCAGGTAAAGCAGTTCATTGTAGTATTGCTTTATTAAAAGCATTAAAAGAAGTAAAAACATCTTTAGCTATGGGGATTTATATAAAAGAAGGAATTATAGATGATTATCAGCATTTAGAAGGATTAGATTTTTATATAACCAAAGCTATACTCTCTCAGTTACATCCTAATCAAATTTTGGTAACCCAGACCGTTAAACATTTACTATCAGGATCATCTATTAATTTTTTACAAAATACATCAATACTTAATTATGCCTCTAATAATTTATGTAAACTCTATAGTATAAGTAAAGAAGCAACTATTAATAAGGAAATTGAAGAGACAAAAAAACGTAGTTTTTTTAAATATGATTCTTTTTTAGAAGATGTTTTACAAATTATAGATAGAAATATAGAAAGTGATGTTTTTAATGTAGAAATATTAAGTACTAAAATACGAATGAGTGAACGACAATTACAACGTAAAATTAAAGAAACTACTAATAAATCGCCTAACCAATTAATTAATTCTATTAGGTTAAATAAAGCTAAAGAAGTTTTAATTTCTACTAATTTAACGGTTGCAGAAATAGCGTTTAGATATGGATTCTCAAGTCCTTCTTATTTTTCAAAATGTTTTAAAAAAGAATTTGGAACCAATCCAAATTCAATAAATCAAAAAGTTTAAAAAAAACAAAACACTTTACATTTATTTTAGTTTTAATTTTTTGAAATTCAACTAAACTCAGAAGAGCTTTTGAGAAAGTATTTAATTATGTTCAAAAGCTTTTTTAAGTATAATTAAATAGTGTTTTTAATCTTTTTTCTATAATATCATTTATACATGCATGACACATGTAAAATATTTAATTATAAATTCTTTAAAAACCAATAAACTCAGTAAATACAGTGATTTTGGATGGTTATGGATTTATATAAAATATCCTTTTTAAAGGTTTTTTTTCTGTTTTAAACTCAAATTTTCCCTCTTACACAGTCTTTTTTTATTTAGCACCAATAGGTGTGTAATATTGTACTATCAAAACAAGTAATTAACACTACTGTTTTATTTTTTTATAAAAATAAAGTTAGTATAAATACAATTATTAATCCTTTAAAAAAAAGATATGAATCCAGTAACTAAGTATACAAAAAGTGGAAATATTAATATTGCCTACCAAGTTTTTGGTACTGGTAATAAAGATTTAGTTTATGTTCCTGGATGGGTTTCAAATATAGATCGTATGTGGTCTTGTCCAGCATTAGTTGATTTCTTTAAAGAATTAAGTAAAACAGTGCGCATTATTATTTTTGATAAAAGAGGTACAGGACTTTCAGATAGAGAAATTAAGTTTTCTACTTTAGAAGAACGTATGGAGGATATTACAGCGGTTATGGATGCAGCAAATTCTAAAAAAGCCATTCTTTTTGGACAATCAGAAGGAGGAAGTTTATCTGCTTTATATAGTGCTACATATCCAAATCGGGTACTATCTTTAATTGGTTTCGGTGTCTTTGCAAAAAGAAAAAACACTCCTAATTATCCTTGGGCTCCAACGGAGGAAGAACAACAAAGAGTGTATGATATGATCCAAAATAATTGGTGTAGTGGAGAAATGTTATTAAAAAAATTAGCTCCTTCTAAAACCAATGATGAAAAGTTTTTAGATTGGTTAACAAGCTATTTTAGATCTGGTGCAAGTCCAAATGCTGCTATGAGATTAACAAAAATGAATAGTGAGTTAGATATTACAGGTGTTTTAGAACATATTAAAACACCAACTTTATTATTACACCGTACAAACGATAATGATGTAAAAGTAGAAGAAGGGAAATTTATAGCACAACAGATTAAAAAATCTAAATTTATAGAACTAGAAGGAAAAGACCATCTTTTTTGGGCAGGAAATACAAGAGAAATTTTACATGAAATACAATCTTTTATAACAAATGTAAAACCAACTAATAGTTTTAAAAAAGGGTTTACTACAGTTTTGTTTGGACAACTTGTAGCTTCTTACAATAAAACAATTACATTAGATTTAATAGCTCCTCTTATAAAGAAATTTAATGGTGAAGTTATACTTTTAGAATCAAAAAGCTTCACAATAACTTTTGAGACACCTGGTAAAGCAGTAAACTGTAGTATAGCTTTATTTAATGCTTTACAAAAAGAAAAAATATCTTTGGCTATGGGAGCCTATATAAAAGAAGAAACTAAAAATGCTGATCAGTTTTTTAATGATAAAGATTTTTACATGAAAAAAACAATGCTTTCTCAACTCCGAGTTAATCAAATTTTAGTAACTCAAACAGTTAAACACTTATTACCTGGTGTAGGAAATAATTTTTTGCATAATACTTCTATACTTAATTATAATGCTAATACTTTATGTAAACTTTATAATGTAAATCTAAAAACAATAGGAAAAAATGAAATTTCTCAAAATAAAACACCTCTTTTTTCTAACCATGATTCTTTTTTAGAAAGTGTATTGCAAATTATAAACGAAAACATAAAGAATGATACTTTTAATGTAGAAACGCTAAGTGATAAGATGCGAATGAGTGAACGTAAATTACAACGTAAAGTAAAAGCAACGACCAACAGGTCTCCATATCAACTCATTAGTTCCGTTAGACTAAATAATGCTAGAGATGTTTTAACTTCAAGTAATTTAACAATAACAGAAATTGCTTTTAAATTTGGTTTTTCAAGTCCTTCTTATTTTACAAAATGTTTCAAAAAAGAGTTTAACATGAATCCTACAACTCTGCTACAAAGAGCGTAAACCGTTTTTATTAATCTTTTAAAGTGATAATTTCTTCCCCTTTTTTTGGCGTAAGGTTGATTTTTTTCATGGTAATCAATCTTACGCTTTCTATAAAAAAAACATCATTTTAATACTTATCCGTTTAATGTACTTTCACATTAAACGGATAAGTATTAAACAATATATAGATTCGTTTTTCACTTTAAACTTTAGAAAGTACATTTTTTTTTGAATTCAAATAATATTGACTACTTAACAATAAAAAAATAACAAAATGTCGGTTTTGTTATAGTATTCTGCGTTTTTGTTATAGTGATGTTAGTTAATACTTTTATAATAAATAAGTTAATTATAGATAGTATAAAAAAAATCAAACTAAAAACTAAATAATTATGAAAAAATACGATGTGTATTTAAGTAATGTATTGCAGGTGGTAGAAATTGATCCACAGGCAACACTATATGAATTAAGGCAAAAACTTAAAGAAGTTGATGAATTCAACTTTATGTATTACAACGATTTTGCAGAAACTAAATCTGTATTGAATGATAGGTCGCTAGAAAGCGAACGTACTGTAGAGCAAGTAGTCATTGGAGAAATAATACAAATGGCAAGAGTTAGTGGAGGTAAAACTGACTTAGTGGGTATGAAAGCCGATTATTTATACGACAGAGATGCTGGAGTAAAGGTAACATTGAATACCGTAGATGAAAATGCTAAAAAAGCCAATGCAGGTAAATTTCAACCTTTAATGATTACCGATGTACAACCTACTAATCCAAATACGAATGCTTTTTATGATAATGTAGTTATTTGTGAAAAAGGATCGGTTATAAATTTTAATGTCGCTTCATGGGGGTCAGCAGGCTTTGGATGCAGTATTAAAAGTAGTAAACAAACCATTATAGATTCTATATATTCTTGTTACGGTAATAATCAAGACCGAAATGCAAATATGGATTTAAGACGTTATGAAAAATCTAAAAACACTATTGTAATTGACAGTACCGAAAATTTAGATATTCCTTCAGGAGAAGAGATTTATTACCAAAAAGTAACTTTAAAAACATGGAGATTAACGAGCTATGAAAAAGATAATAAAACGTATTCTAGTAATACACAAGCTCCACTAAAACAAGCTAACAAAGCTGCAAGTATGAATTCAACGTCAGGTTTTGATCCAGGAGAAACTGAAGGTGACACCTATGTTCCTGGTGGTGATATTGATAACGCAGCACCAAGTGAAGGAGAACCTTCTGATCAGTCTTTTGGAAAATTCTATATCAAAAGCGAAGATGATAGAGATAGTAAGGTCCTTGGCGCAGTAGTATTTTACTTTTTTGTTTTTAAAGATAAAGAAGCTGCCAATAGAGTAATAAACATACTTAACTCACCTGATCCTCATGCGATAGGTTAAAATCTTAAAAATTATGAACAACAAATTAGTTTTAGTAAAACATACTAACGGTGAGAAAACAAATTTTTCTCTAAATATAAAAGATAGTTTAGAAAGCACAAGAGCTTATTTAGAAACGCAAAATTTCATGAGTGACTCCGATGATTTCTTGCATCAAGAAACCGAAGTAAGTAGAGGAGATGAACCTAAAATAGCTTTAGAGTTAATTGTAGGTTCAGAAGCGGAAAAACCATTGAATATTGGCTCAGAATATAATGGTTTACCAACAACGGATGATGCTATGGATGCATATACACGTTTAAATACAAACGAAAAGTTAGCACTTTTTGAAAATATTCAAATTTTTAGAGGATTAACGGCTAGTACAGATAAAGGGTTCGATAAAACTTTTAAACCTTGTATAACCAATTGGAACGAAGAACAATTACCTGCATTTGTAAAGCCTTCATTTGTAACCGAAATAAACATAAACTCTTCTTTTTCTGAAGTAGGACAAAGTATGGCGGTTTCAAGTATTAATAGCGCATCAGCTTCTGTGAGTACTCCTTATGGAGGAGGAGAATCGAGTTTTGAATATGCTAAAAAAAACACATCAAGTTCAAGTGAAGTAAAGCAATATCTTACAGCTAGCTTTTATATTAATAAAATAGATTTAGATGTTGATGTAGAAAATTTAAATCTTGTACAAGATTTTGAAGATGCTATTTTAAAAGCAGTTCAGGTAGGTAATGAGATTGATCAATATTATAACTTAATTCAAACCTTAAATGAAAGAGGATATTATATAGCGAAACAATTTACTATAGGAGGTGTTTTATTAACGACTTCTTCAACAGAAATTTATAAGTATTCTGAATCGGAATATGAAAAAAAAGAATTTTCAGTTGGTTTTAAATTGGCTATTGATGGTTTTGGTGGTGGTGGAGATTATTCCAATACACAAGAAAGTGAAAGTTCTACAAGTACCGAAACAAAATATACAAACCTAAGTTTAACGCAAAAAGGAGGAAGTCCAACTTTAGAAAATTATGATAAATGGATAGCATCTTTAAACCCTGCTGTAAATTGGGATGTAGTAAAGTATACTGAACTTTATCCAACTCTTGCATTGCTTACAGATAAACGTTTAATACATCATTGTTTAAAATTATTAAATAGATACGTTACTTATGATTCAGTTAAAGATCTTCAAAAAATAATAGATATTGAAGAGTATACCATTCAAATTGAAGCGTTGGTAATGACGGATACAGGTATTGGTTAACATGATGAGCGTTATATGTAACAATAACTAATTTTAGAATCTTAATAAGATACTACATTTTCTAAATGTCAGTTCGAGTGTTTTATGTTGTAACGAAAGTGAAAACAAAAAATATATCGAGAACTCTTTCACACAAAAGTTCTTGATAAACTCTTATTTCCACTACACTTCAATAAGACCACTCGAACTGACAAAACAATTATAAATCACCATAGTTTCAAATGTCAGTTCGAGTGTTTTATGTTGTAACGAAAGTGAAAACAAAAAATGTATCGAGAACTCTTTCACACAAAAGTTCTTGATAAACTCTTATTTCCGCTATGCTTCAATAAGACCACTCGAACTGACAAAAACAACAACCAAATGTCCGAAAAGTGATAACATTGGTCGGTTTTGTTATAGTCTTAAAAATAGTTTTCATTTAATTTTGACATGTTAATTAAAGACTGACATATGCAACCATAAATTTCAAGGTAATTATCTTCTTTTTCAAAGGTTTTTATTCCGATTTAAGTAGTCTTTTTTTTACAGATGTCTGCAATGGAATACCATTGTACAAGAAAATTAGATAAACTAAAAACACAATTTTACAATGAAAACAAAATTAACAACTGCAATAATCTTACTAGTATCTTTAGTAAGTTTTTCACAAACATTTAGTTTTGAAGATCTAAATTATACAGTAACTTCAACGAGCCCTAATACAGCAACATTGTCTGGAGGAACAGGTATAGGAGATTTAATAATACCAGCTACAGTAACGAATCCAGACACAAATGTAACCTATAATGTAACCGCTATAAGTAATAGTGTTTTTCGAGGTGATTCGTTAACAAGTGTAGTAATTCCAGATACAGTAATTACCATAGGTAATAGTGCTTTTAGAGGTAATGATTTAATAAGTATAACATTAGGAAGTGGTTTACAAAGTATAGGAGAATTAGCTTTTGCAGGAAATTCGACACAAACCACAATAATATCCACAGCAATAACACCACCAACTATTGGAGCTAACGCAATTGGAAGGCGTGCAGCTACAAATTTAACGGTACCAGCAGAGAGCGCTGTTGATTATATTATTAACGGATGGACAGATTTTTTATCTATAAATGGACAAACACAAACAGATTTTATTGGTTTTACAATTGACAATATAACCTATGAAATAAAATCATTTAGTCCTAATACAGTTGAAACAGTTAGTAATACAAATTCCGGAGCCGTAGTTATACCAAGTATAGTGAGTAATGATGGACAAGATTATACGGTAACTGAAATCGGTTTTGGTTCTTTTTCAGGAGATGGATTAACTTCAATTTCTATTCCTAATACAGTTATTGTTATAGGAGAAAACTCTCTTAGTTTTAATGATTTAACGACTATTACAATCCCTACTAGTGTAACTACTATAGAAGGAAGAGCTTTACAGAGTAATAAATTTTCAACTATGGTAATACCTAATAGTGTTACTACAATAGGAGCATTAAGTTTTGCTTTTAATGAATTAACAAGTGTAATTATTTCTGAAAATTTAACTACTATACCTAGTAGAGCTTTTGCCGGTAATAACCTACAAAACATTACTATTCCTGAAAATGTAACAACGCTAGGTGAAAGAGCATTTGAAGGAAATGAGTTAATAGAGTTGACTATACCAGTAAATGTTTCAATAATTGGTGATGAAACATTTAATGATAATAATATTATAGCAGTTACTTCTTTAAACGAAATACCACCCACTTTGTCTTCTGATTCTTTTTCAAATCGAGATCAAATAGCGGTAACAGTACCACAAGGGAAAGAAACAGCGTATGTTGAAGGAGGTTGGACAGACTTTTTTAGTATAAATGATGAAGTACAAGTTGGTATAAGTTTTACAGTAGATGATATAACATATATAATTACCTCGTTAGCCCCTAATACGGTTACGTTAACTAACACTAATAACTTAGATGGCGATTTAGTAATACCAGAAACTATAAACTTTAATAATACTAGTTATAGTATTACAGCTATTGGAGCTAATGCTATTGATGGTAGTTTATTAACCAGTATTACAACAGAAGCAATAACAGCACCAATAGCAACAGCAACTTCTTTCGGAGATAATAGCCTTTTAAATTTAAATACACCCGATGGTTTACAAAATAACTATGAAGTAGCAGGTTGGACAGGTTTTTTTAGTATAAATGGTGAAGCACAAATTGGCTTAAGCTTTATAGTAGATAGTTTAAGTTATACAATAACAGAAGCAACTCCAAATACCGTTGAATTATCTGGAGGAAATGCAATCGGTGATTTAGTAGTTCCAGAAACAGTTGTCTTTAATAATTTTAATTTTACTGTAACCACAATAGGAACAGAAGCTTTTAGAAATAGTTCACTTACCAGTCTTGTTATTCCAAACAATATAACCATTATAGGAGCATCAGCTTTTAGAGGTAGTGAATTAGCGAGTATTACCTTAGGTAGTGGTTTAACAACTATAGGAGAATTAGCTTTTGCAGGTAATGCGGCACAAACAACAATAATATCAAGAGCTATAACACCACCAACTATAGGAGTTAATGCAATAGCGGAACGAGCAGCAACAACTGTTACAGTTCCAGCAGGAAGAGCAGCAACTTATGAAGCAGCAGATTGGACAGGTTTTAAAGCTATAATCGAAGCAGAAGGAATATCAATTAATTTAAAAGTATTTTTACAAGGCGCAAGTTTAAACCCAAACACAGGAGAAGAAACCTTAATGCGCGACGATTTACGTTTGGCAGGTTTAGTACCAACTACAAGTCCGTATATCGATGCATTAACGATAACGAGTACCGTTTTAGAAACCACAGGAGATGATGCCGTAGTAGATTGGGTTTTTATACAATTACGAGATGCAACCGATAACAGTTTGGTAATTGCAGAGCAATCAGCATTAGTACAACGCGATGGAGATATAGTAACTACCGATGGTGTTTCAGTAGTAGCATTTACAGTAGACGCATCAGATTATTATGTAAGTATAAGTCATAGAAATCATTTAGGATTAATTTCAGCTAATACAGTAAGTTTATCAAGTACAGTAACTAGTTTAGATTTTACTAATGATAGTAGTCTTGTTGCGGGAGGAACAACAGCAATAGCAAGTCTTTCATCTGGTGTTTTTGCTATGTTTAGTGGCGATACAAATAATGATGCGGGTATACGATTAACAGACAGAACTCAAATAAGAACGGTATTAGGAGAACGAGATTTTTATAGTAATGATGATATAGATATGAACGGAATTATACAACTTTCAGAAATAACCTTATTAGTTCAAAATCTTGGAAATTTACAGCAGTTTACAACTGAAGAATAAAATAAGATATTTTTTTTAATTTTTGATTACACATAAGATTGATATTTATATCAATCTTATGTTTTTTAATATTCTTAATGAATACTAATAATTAACAACCAAAATGTCGGTTTTGTTATAGTATTATGCATTTTTTTTACAGCTTAGGTTTTCGTTTCTATTTAGTTTTGATAAGTATTTTTAGTATAAAATCAAGGAATATTAATATCTAAATTAAATACAAGTATAAAATATAAAAACATATAATCTAAAAATAATTTATACCAGAAGGATAAATAAAAATGATAATAAAAAAAAGAAACAAACGCTACAAAGTAAAAAATGTAAAAAGAAAATTTTTAGTGTTACCTATTCTATATAAAGGAAGTTTTTTTTGGTTATCAAAAGTTGAAATTGAAAAATCTTTTAACGGAATTTCAATGCAAATAATAAACATAAAGAAAGTAAATAATTAAACTTAAAGACAATGAAAAAAAAATTATCATTATTCATGTTGCTATTACTATCAATAGCCAATTACGCCCAAGATATATCCTATACTTTTGAAAACCCTAGAAATACAAACGATGGTGTTGATGATTTTTATGAAGTAGATATTTATGCTAGTTCAACAACTGAATTTAAAATGGGAGACGTTCAATTACGTTTTTTTTATAATACAACTGCTTTTGGTGAAGCGGTAGAAGATAATGGCGTTTTAGAATCTTTAACACCAACGGGAACTCTTTTCGGTTCCGCTCTTTTTGGTGGAGCAGTTCCTCAATTTGCTATTGTTAACATTGCAAATACTTTAGATAGTTTTACAATTACCTATGAAGCAAAAGTTTCTGATGGTACTTTTACCGAAAATACAATTACTGCCACACCAACACACCTTTTTAGTATAAAATTAAAATATGTAGATGCAACTGAAGAACCAGATGTTACATTTTCTACAGAAGCTGCAGATCAAGATCAAGTTTTTACCGCTTGTGGACCATTTGATGCTTCAGCCTTTACAAATGCTGATTGTATTGGTTTCCCTGGTGATCAGTTATCATTAGCTGATATTACTTTTGATTCTGCAGGCGCTGCTTTAGTTTCTTCTATAGAATGGTTGGGAGTTACGAGTTCAGATTGGAATACAGCTACAAACTGGGTTGGAGATGTTGTGCCTTCTTCTACAGATGATGTAGAAATCGTGAGCGCTATCAATTCACCAGAGATAGATAATGAGATCATTGAAGTGAATAATTTAACTATTGATACTGGTGCCACTCTTACGGTTACTGGTTTTGGGGCTCTAGAGGTTGCCGGAGATTTAACAGTTGATGGATCATTATTGATGAGCGTATCTTCTACTTCATCATTAACAGGAACTTCCTTAATTGTTGAAGGAACAGCAACAGGTAATATAACTTATGAATTAACTGAATTTATTGCTGATGAATTTACCTTAATAAGCAGTCCAGTTTCAGGACAAGTTAGAAGTGATTTTATGACTGCTGGTTCAACCGATATTTTGATAAACACAACACCAGATCCAGATAGATATGCATTAGGTACTTATAATGATGCAAATGCAGATGGAGCAAAATGGGACTATTTTGATGCAGATGATTTAAGCGACACAACTTCTGAGTTAGGAACAGCTGCAGGATATTCATTTGCAAAAGCAAGTGCTGGGAGTATATTATTTACAGGAACTCCTGTAACAACAAGTGTAGAAAAAGCAGTCACTGCTGATGAGTTTAACTTAGTCGGAAATCCGTATACAGCATTTTTACCAATCAACGGAAATGGCGATAGTAATTTTATTAATGATAACTTATCAAAAATGGATCCTTCATTCGTTGGTGTATATATTTGGGATACTGAGCAACAAAAATATGTAGCCAATACATTAACAAGTGGTACAGCCAATATAACACCAGGTAAAGGTTTCTTTGTACATACTACAACTGGAGTTGCTACACTTTCTTTTGACGCAGCTAAAAGAGTTGAAAGCCCAGCTTTTTTGGTACTTAAAACGTCAAATACAACTCCAAAAATAGAATTATTAGCAACTTCAAACGGAACTACTGTAACTACTGCTATCCAATATTTTGATTTTGCTACCAAAGGATTAGATCCGGGTTATGATGTAGGAAACTTTTCAGGAGCTTCATTTGATGTATATACAAAATTATTAGACGATGCAAATGGAAAAGATTTTACACTGCAATCATTACCATTAGAATCTGAAGAAACAACAAGTATTCCTGTAGGTTTAGTAGCTAAAGCAGGTTCAACAGTACGTTTTTCTATAGCAAAAGATAATTTAGATACAGCAATTTATTTAGAAGATACATTATTAAATGTAGTTACAAAATTAGATGAGACTGCATATGAAGTAACTGTTAATGAAGATGTAAATGGATCAGGAAGATTTTTCTTGAAAACAGAAGCATCAAAAATCTTAGCTGTTGATGATGCAGATATTTCTTCAATAAAAGTATATACATCAAGTGAAGCGTTAGTTGTTAAAGGAATAATAGAAGGAGAATTTAATGTTCAGTTATTTAATGTTTTAGGAAAAGAAGTTTTTAAAGCAAAAGAAACAGGAATAGGAAACAATACATTAACCTTACCTAGTTTACAAGCAGGTGTTTATTTAGTAAAAGTAAATTCAAGTTTAGGAACAACAAATAGCAAAATTATTATTAAGTAATAGTAAACTACATTAAAGACAATTAAGATGAAAAGTAATATAAATAATAAAGAAGAAATAAGTAGAAAAGAAGCAATGGGTAAAATAGGTAAATACGGTAAGTATGCTGCTTTAACTGCCTTGGGAACTTATATTATGTTAAGCCCCAAAAAAGCGCAAGCAAGTAGCCCGGAAGCTCCAGGTGAAGGTTTTTAAAGTTTAAAAAGAATTTTCGGTTTTATATTTTTTTAGTTAAAAGACAGTCAACGACAATTGGCTGTCTTTTCTTGTATAAAACAAAAAAATCAACTTTTGTTTCATACAAGTATATTATATTCGTTGTTAAAGGGTTTTAATAACTTTGCTATATAAAACGATACTATGTTAAGCTTTAAATCAATCTTTATTACCAGTATATATTTTCTCTTTACAGGAAGTATAATTGCACAAACTAAAATAGATTCTTTAAAATCAGAATTAAATCAAAAAATAACTAAAGAAGAAAGGCTAACTGTTTTAAATAGTTTAACCAAAGAATTGGTAAAGAAAAATGATAAGAATTCAATTACTTATCTAAAAGATTATGTTGATTTAGTTAGAGAATTAAAAGAGTACGATTTAATAGCAGCTAAATCTCGTTTTATTATCTAACACTGCACAAATACAGGAAAGTTAGATTCGGTAAAATATAATATTGGAAGGTTAAATGCTCCAAAAGGAGAATCTATTTTAGAATTTTTAGAAGAATGATGCATTTTAAAATTACTCTAAAACTTCCCCTTTTTTAAAGAATATCTTTTTTATTTCTTTAATTTTATAACTTACAAAAGCATCATATTCTTCATTTTTACCTTTAAATTTAGTAAGATATTTTTGATACAAACGATATCCAATTTTTTTATCTTCATAATAATTATCACTAAGCTTTGCTAACTCAAACAAAGCAATATAATTTTTATTATTCTCACCAATGGCTAATTTATATTGTTCTAAAACTCTATTGGGTAATTTCATTTCAGTATATACAGCTGCCAAGCCCATATGAGCTTTATCTCTAGGTTCTTTATCAATAAATGTTGCCATAGCATAAGCAAACATAGCTTTATTTGTTCTTTTTTGTTGTAAATAAATATCACCTAAAAAAATACTGCTTTTAAAATCACCATAATCTAAGTCTTTAGCCAAAGTAAAGTTTGTAATAGCTTTTTCATATGCTTTTGTATGATAATAACACTTGCCTAACATTTTTTTTGTGTAATGTTCATTAGGTTCCAAACTATCTATATGTTCTAAAAGTATAATACTTTGCTCATATTTTTTCTTTTTGTATAGAGCATTAATTTTTAATCTGTTTAAAATAATCTGATTTTCATTTAACTGTAGTCCCTTATCAATAAATAAAGTAGCAGAATCTTTATCATTAAGTTTGGTATAAGCTCTGGCGAGTTGTTCAATTGCACGAATATGAGTGGTATCTTTTTTATAAGTATCTAAAAATGAATTAATTTTTAAGTTTCTCTTTTTTAATAAGGTATAAGTCATGGCTAACTTATAAGAATAGTTAGCATTTTTTGGATCAAGAATTGTCAATTCATAAAAAATGTCTCTAGCTTTTTTAGCTTTTTTTGTTATCAAATACAATTTGCCTAATTCGTATTTTGCTAGTAAATTATTTTCATCACTTTTATTAAGTTCCTCAAATAATACAATAGCCTTGTTGTACTTTTTTTCTTTTTTTAATGATTTTGCAAACTTTAGTTTGGTTTTATAATCGTTTTTAAATAGTAATGATTTTTCATAAAATTCAGATGCTTTTTTATGTAAATCTAAAACTTCATAAATGGCAGCTGTTTTATAGTTAGTAGTATAAGAAGGCGTCATTTTATGTAACTTTTCTAAGGCAATTTTATAACGTCCAATTTGTAGTAAACTATCCAAATCAGCAAAAGCCGAAGTTTGTGCTTCGACTTTTACTATTGCGCATAGTAATATGATAATCAGTATATTTTTCATAGTTATTTTACTTCAAAGCTTATTGGAAGAGTGTATCCAACAGCAACATTTTTACCTTCATGAAAACCAGGTTTAAATGTTGGCAATTTTTCAGCTAAACGTATTGCTTCTTCTTTTAAAGATGGGTGAGGAGCACGTGCTTTAATATTGGTGACTTTCCCTTCTTTATTTATAGTAAATTGAAGATAAATTCTTTTTTTTCCTGGCTCTAAATCTAAAGAATTTGCAAGCTCGGTATTAAAGTTATCAGCTACAAACTGACTCATGTTTTTATGAAAATCTGTTTTTGTTTCTCCTTTATTAATAAAAGTAGGAACTTGGTCTATTTGAGAGAATAAGAGTGGGTTTGTTTTATCTTTATTATTGCTATTATTTTCTTTTAAATTAAGATAGATTATTTTTCTACCCTCAAAACCCTCAAATACTCTTAGCATAAAAGTACTTTCATTTTCAACCATACTATTGTTAATATTGTTGAATTCATTTTTTTCATCAGCTGTTAAATCATTTATGGTTAACTCTTTTAATTTTGGAGCATCTTTACCAATATAAACATCCATAAATGATAATTTATCCAATTTTTCACTTGATGTTTTTCCTTTATCAAAATAAATAGTTTGATTTTGTAATAATACAGCAGTGTCTATTTCTTTACTTTCATTAGAACAAGAAGTATACAAAAGCATACTTGAAAGTATAGGAATTAATACTAGATATTTTAATTGTTTTACTTTTTTTGATTGTGTTTTAGTTATCATAATAATTCGTTTTTTTAATAATGAATTTTTGTAAAACTGATTAATAAATGCTATGTGCTCAACCTGAAATATTTCAGATAATAAAGTATTGATGTATTTCTTTTTTTCTGCGGATTTACTTACAATATTGTCAGATATAAATTCGTGTATTAAGGATATTCTATGCTGATAAACGTAGGTCATAGGATTAAACCACATGATAATTTTTAGAGCTTCAAAAAATAGTAAATCTATCGTATGTTTTTGCTTGCTATGCACCAATTCGTGGGCAATAATATTCTGTTTTTTTTCAGAAGGAATAGTATTACCAATAAATATATAATTGAAAAATGAAAAGGCTTTGGTATTGTTGTTTAATAGAATTAGCTTATAATTATTTTTCTTAACAACTGGATTTCTAATAATCAGTTGAATAATTTTATTAATTTTTAAAATGAAAATCAATAAAAAAAGAACAACGCCCAGCCAAAAAATAACATTAAGGTAATTAATGTCTTGATACCAATTTGTTTTTTCAATTACTTTTTGAGGAGATAATATTACTTCAGGAAGCAAAATGGTATAAGTACTAGGAACAATTTTTTGTATGCTATTAATTTTAATTAACGGTAATAAAAACGAAATAACAGCTGTAAATAATAAGTAAAATCTATTGCCATTAAAAAAGGTTTCTTTACTTAAAAACAGATCATAAATAAAAATAAAAAGTGCCTGAAAAAGTATGGTTTGTATAATATAATTAATCATTGTTTTCTTTTTTATTAACTTCTTTTAGTATGCTTTCTAATTCGTTTAAGTCCATTTTGTTTTCTTTCATAAAAAACGAAACCATAGTTTTAAACGAACCTTCAAAATAGCCATTCATAAGCTTATGAATACTTTGATTACTATAAGCAGACTTTTCTATAATAGGATGATAGGTATAACCTCTTCCTTTTGGAGTATGTCCAACAAATTCTTTAGACTCTAAAATTCGTATAATAGTAGAAACGGTATTATAAGCAGGTTTAGGTTCATCTAATTCTTCAATAACTTCTTTTACAGAAGCTTCTTTTAAAGTCCATAAGACATGCATAATTTGTTCTTCTGCTTTGGTAAGTTGTTTACTCATAGATTTGTTTTTATGTCACAAGGTATTTAATGATATTCAAATATAACTAAAAAATTAGTTCAAACTAATTTTTTAGTTTAAAAAGCAGAAAGAACTTAGTTATTAAGAGATAATAGAGTAGAAGAGTTGTAAGAAAGGTAGTAGTGATTTATAATCTTTTTAGTTAAGAATGTTTACCGTCAAGATACACCCAATGCTCGTTTTCTTTACAAAACCTAGAGTTTTCATGTATCACATTCATACTACCATTTTCCATAAAGAAAGCTTTAAATTCAACAGTTCCTTTGGTATCATTTATAGTTCCTTCGGATGTATTTAATACCTCTAGTTTTAACCATTCAACAGCTTTGGTCCATTGTAAAGTTTCTTTTTTTTCTCGTTTAGATGGTCTTGTTTTAGAGTGATGACTTTTTTGTAAATACTCAATATTAGCTAAAACAAAAGCACTGTAACGAGAACGCATTAAATTTTCTGAAGTAGTAACATTAAGAATATTATCGTGTGCTTTTTTACAACAATTAATATATTTTTTATCAGGATTACAAGGACATTGCATAGTAGTTAAGAATTTATAAAGTGATTATATGAATAGTAGTAGTTAAGTATTGTAGGAGTTAAGAATTCAGAATTTATAAAGTGATTATATGAATAGTAGTTAAGTATTGTAGGAGTTAAGAATTCAGAATTTATAAAGTGATTATATGAATAGTAGTTAAGTGTTGTAGGAGTTAAGAATTCAGAATTTATAAAGTGATTATATGAATAGTAGTTAAGTATTGTAGGAGTTAAGAATTCAGTATTTAGAGATACTGCCCATAAAACTTCTTAACTCCTGCACTCCTTAAATTCTTAACTCCTATACTCCTATACTCCTATACTCCTTAACTCCTTAATCAATCAACTTGAGGATCTGCTAATTTGATTCTAAAACAGCGTTCTTCTCCTAAATACAATGGATTTGCATGTTTTTCAGACCAAAATCCGTCTAAAATATCTTTTGTAATACAACGATATACCACAACACCTTTATAAATTGTAGCATCATCACCAAAATATTTAAAATTAATTACCAAAATATCATCTTTAAAAAAACCAGTTCCAGTTTGTTCTTGATTCTTATTAATAATCCATTTTGCGGTAATTCTATTATTTATATCTAGTTTTAAAGAAAGTGTTCCTTTATAAGAAGAATCGCTTTCATCTTGATTACTTCCCATAATGGAATAATCACCTATTATATCTTGAATTGTCATAGTAGATTTAAAAACACAAAATTACAGTGTTTTTTGATTTTAAAGACTCAGTAATGCTTAAAATTTGTACATCTAGTATATTTATACGTTTACATAATGGGAAGTTAAATAAGTATACTACAAGTTTTTATAATCATATAGGCAATGAAATAGTGAATGTTTTTTAGACTATTATTAACGTGAGTTCGATTTGAGAAAAACACATATAATATTGATTTAAAGGTTTTTAATAAAAGTTCCAGGTCGAGCATTAATAGAAAAACAAAATATTTTTTGTTTGAGATTACCTTGTGAAACAAGTCGAGATCTATTGAAATTTAAGAAATATAATAACCTTTCGACTGCGCTCAAGGAGACATTGAATATATTCAAAATACAAAAAACTGTTTATCAGTTTCCTTACACATTGAACTCACATTGTTAATTTTATTGATACACCCAGTTAATAATTCTTAAAATTAATTAGCAATAGTTTTTTATAATAAAGTACTTGTTGTAAAACCAAAGGTATTTATAATTTGTGTAAATTAAAAAAGCGCTTCTAATCTCTTCTATATCCTTCTCCAAATTGATAGCTTAATACTATTCCGTGTGTATTTCCTAACGGAGAATTATTAGTAGGGATATTATAATTATAAATAACACGTAAATTATCAAAAGCATATAAACCTGCTAAAATATTAACAGAATTATCTGTTCGATATCCAAGTCCAAATTCAATTTTATTTTTATAACTCACGGCAGTATTTATATCAGCCTGAAGTGGTGTACCGTTTTCATATTTAAGTAATACGTTTGGTTTAAATATAAAATCTTCAAAAATACTTTCAAAAAATCGATAGCCAAAATACCCATAATACGGATTGCTAAGGGTTAAGTTTTTTTCTGATGAAAGTGCATCACCAATAAGATTTGGAGTAGAAAAACCAATATAAAAAGTATCATGATTAAATACAGCACCAAAGCCAATAGTAGGAATTGTTGCATTAATATTTTGAGAAAAAGCTTGATCTCCAACAATTCCTAAATCCAATAGATTATTTTGGTATTGTTGTACACCAAATGTAATTCCAAAAGAAAGTACACCAGGTATATAGTTTTGCCAATGTGGTCTTGTACTTTGTGTGTCAAAATAAATTCTATAAGACAACGCAGCATAAAAAGTAGAAGCACTGGTAACACCAACTTCATCTCTAATAACTCCAAAACCCAATCCTAAATTATTACGACCTATTGCTTTTTGTGCTGTTAATGATAAGGTTTTAGGACTCCCATCAAAAGAGTTTATAAAGCCCGAATTACTGATTGAAATTTCTGCATTGTTAGTTAAACCAGCATACGCAGGATTAATTAAAAACGGATTATAATTATATTCTGAAAACGTTGGTGTTTGTTGTGCGTAAAGCGTATTTACGGCAAAAAAGATTATAAGAATAATCTTAGAAAAACTGTTTTTTTGTTTGCTATTCATCTTCTATTATCTTTTTATTACAACGTAACCGTTTAACTTTTTAAAATTATGTTCGCCTTCAATAGTAAATTGAAAGAAATAGGTTCCATCAGGAAGTTTTCCTCCGCCTAAGCCGGTTTTGGTATTTGCAATTCCTCTAAAAACATTAGATTGATTGTCATAATCATTCATTTTAAAAACAATATCTCCCCAACGATTGTATATGGTAACAACATTACTAGGATGTGCTTCAATACCTTCAATTTCCCAAAAATCATTAATACCATCATTATTAGGTGAGAACCCAAATAAAACCTCATTTTTAGGTCTGTCTATTATGGTAAATGTACTTGCAGAACAACCTGTTGCATCACCAAAGCTGTTGTAAGGTGTTATGGTTATAGTTACTGTTTCACTATTAACAAAAACATCAGTAAAATCATAGGTAGTATCAGTATTTACATCAACATCTGTAATATCATTTGTTGCGGTTCCTGTTATGGTAATTTTATACCCATCTGCATCTGCAACAGAACTCCAAGAAACAAATGCTAAATCAACAGCAACATCTGTAGCTGCATTTAACGGATTAGTTAGGGTAGTACAAATAGGAACTCTCGGAATAATTTGTGTTGTAAAGCTTTCTTCAGTACACCCTGTTGCATTTCCAACGGCATTATAGGGAGTAACACTTACAAAAATCGCTGTTCCTTCTGGTAAATCCGTAGGAATATCAAACGTAGTTATATTGCCAACATCTTGGTTGTTGATAATATCTGTAGCACCAGTACTTGTTCCAATTGTTAGCAAATAACCTGTAGCATCAGAAACAGCATTCCAAGTAATATCTGTAGTTATAAGTACATCAAGAGCTGCATTTAACGGATTAGTTAGGGTAGTACAAATAGGAACTCTCGGAATAATTTGTGTTGTAAAACTTTCCTCAGTACATCCAGTTGCATTTCCAACGGCATTATACGGAGTAACACTTACAAAAACTTCCGTTCCTTCTGGTAAATCCGTAGGAATATCAAACGTAGTTACATTGCCAACATCTTGATTGTTGATAATATCCGTAGCACCAGTACTTGTTCCAATAGTTAGCAAATAACCTGTAGCATCTGTAAGAGCATTCCAAGTAATATCTGTAGTTATAAGTACATCAACAGCTGTGTTTAACGGATTAGTTAAATTGGTACAAATAGGAGCTCTCGGAATAATTTGTGTTGTAAAACTTTCCTCAGTACATCCTGTTGCATTTCCAACGGCATTATAGGGAGTAACACTTACAAAAATCGCTGTTCCTTCTGGTAAATCCGTAGGAATATCAAAAGTAGTTATATTGCCAACATCTTGATTGTTGATAATATCTGTAGCACCAGTACTTGTTCCAATTGTTAGTAGATAACCTGTAGCATCTGTAACAGCATTCCAAGTAATATCTGTAGTCAACAATACATCAAGAGCTGCGTTTAACGGATTAGTTAAGTTGGTACAAATAGGAGCTCTCGGAATAATTTGTGTTGTAAAACTTTCCTCAGTACATCCAGTTGCATTTCCAACGGCATTATACGGAGTAACACTTACAAAAATCGCTGTTCCTTCTGGTAAATCCGTAGGAACATCAAAAGTAGTTACATTACCAACATCTTGATTGTTGATAATATCCGTAGCACCAGTACTTGTTCCAATAGTTAGCAAATAACCTGTAGCATCTGTAACAGCATTCCAAGTAATATCTGTAGTCAACAATACATCAAGAGCTGCGTTTAACGGATTAGTTAAGTTGGTACAAATAGGAGCTCTCGGAATAATTTGTGTTGTAAAACTTTCCTCAGTACATCCAGTTGCATTTCCAACGGCATTATACGGAATAACACTTACAAAAACTTCCGTTCCTTCTGGTAAATCCGTAGGAATATCAAAAGTAGTTATATTGCCAACATCTTGATTGTTTATAATATCTGTAGCACCAGTACTTGTTCCAATTGTTAGTAGATAACCTGTAGCATCTGTAACAGCATTCCAAGTAATATCTGTAGTTATAAGTACAGCAACAGCTGCATTTAACGGATTAGTTAAGTTGGTACAAATAGGGGCAATAGGTAGTGTTTCTGTAGTAAAACTTTCTTCAAAACAACTAATAGCATTCCCAACAGCATTGTAAGGCGTAATAGTTACAAATATGGTTGTTGTTTCTGGTAAATCTGTAGGAATGTCAAACGTAGTTACATTTCCAACATCTTGATTGTTTATAATATCTGTAGCACCAGTACTTGTTCCAACAGTTAGTAAATAACCAGTAGCATCTGAAATAGCATTCCATGTTAAATCTGTTCCCAATAATACATCAACAGCAGCGTTTGCTGGACTTGTTAAAGTGGTACAAACAGGTATTGTAGGTAAGGTTTCTGTAGTAAAACTTTCTTCGGTACAACCAATAGCATCACCAACAGCATTATATGGTATTATGGTTACATACAAAGTTCTGGTTTCTGGCAAATCAGTTGGAAAACTATAGGTAGTTATATTTCCAACATCTATACCATTGGCTATTTCAATACCTCCGCTTGTAGTTCCAACAGAAACTAAATATCCAGTGGCTAAAGCTGCACTATTCCATGTTAAATCTGTAGTTATTAAAACATCTGTAGCACCATTAATTGGGCTAGAAAGTGTAACACAAGAAGGGGCAACAGGAAGCAACTCTGTAGTAAAACTTTCTTCAGAACAACCTGTTGCGTTTCCTTCTTCATTGTAAGGTATAATGGTTACATATATTTGTACATTTTCTGGTAAATCACTTACTAAATCATAAGAGATCACGTTACCAACATCTTCATTATTTAAAATATCATTTCCTCCAGGCGTGGTTGCAACGGTTATAAAATAACCATCAGCATTAGATATTGCTTCCCAACTAAGGTTAGTATCAAGAGCAACCTCAACAGCATTTGCTATTGGATTGGCAAGTACAGTACATTCTGGTACTGCAGCAACTTCTGTAGACAAGCTAAATGATTCTAACGTACAAGCAGTTGCAATACCAGTACCATTTTTAGGTTCTATAAGTACGGTAACAGAAGTAGCGCCTACTAATACATCTGTAGCAAACTCATAAGCATTTGTGGTTACGGTTTCATTAATTATAGTACCGCTTGGTTGTAAGGTAATGGTAAGATCGTATTCTAATGCATACAATATTTCTTCCCAAACAAGGTTTGTGTTTATTGGTACATCAATAGCTCCGTTTTCTGGAGAGGTTAATAGGGTACATTCAGGTACTGGACAATCAAGGATGTCTCCAGAGAATGTCCAACCATAAGTAGTAATCATCGCTTGTCTTTCTTCAATACTTGCACAATACAAAAGGCCTTGAGCACCAAGTGTTATATTGGGTGTTAACGATAGGGCAGACCAAGCAATTAAAGTATTGTCATAATTAATACGGCTTAATGCAGTATTGTCTAACATATCTCGCATTTCGGTTACATTGCTTACATTCCAATCGGCTAAACTCTGATTAAAAGCCGTGGCATCTCTAAACATATTTTCCATGCTAACCGCACCTATAAACCATAAGTCCATAGGTTGGTTGTAATGTATCGCTGCTCTAAACATATCATCCATATTGGTGGCATTATTAGCTCTCCAATTGTTTATATGCTGATTAAATGCTGTGGCGTCATAAAACATTTCTTCAAAAGATTCAACAGCACGTACATTCCAAGAACTAATGGCTTCATTAAAGGCAGTAGCTCCTCTAAACATTCGCTCCATATTGGTAACAGAGGCTACAACCCAAGAATCCATAGGTTGGTTATAGGCTACTGCGTTGTAAAACATTTCTTCCATAGTGGTTACAAAAGAAACATTCCAAGTATTAATATTTTGATTAAATGTTAATGCATCATTAAACATTGCTGCTGTGGTTTGTAACTCATTGGTTACCCAGTTATCAAGTGGCGTATTAAAAGTTTGTGCATTTTTAAACATGCTGTCCATACTGGTTACAACGGATACATCCCAATCATTTAAATTCTGATTAAAAACCAATGCATCTTCAAACATAGCAGTCATTAAGGTAACAGAGCTTACATCCCAATTATTTAATGGTTGATCAAAAACGGGTGTGTCTTCAAACATATACGACATATTTGCAACAGCACTTACATCCCAATTATTAAGGGGTTGATTAAAAGCATCTGCACTTTGAAACATACTAACGGTGTTTATTACAGAGTTAACATCCCAATTATTTAAAGGTTGGTTAAACATATCTGCGTCATTAAACATGGCTTGCATAGACGTTATATTGGTAACATTCCAATTATTTATATTCTGATTAAAAGCACTTGCACGTGAAAACATATAGGCAAATGAATTTGCCGCATTTGGTGTCCAATTATCTAAAGGCTTATTAAATGAAGATGCATTATAAAACATACTAACCATGTTTATTACATTACTCACATCCCAAGAATTCAAAGGCATATCAAAAGCAGTTGCATTATAAAACATACCAGTCATATCTATTACTTTTGATACTTGCCAACTGTCTATATCCTTATTAAATGCGGCTGCATCTCTAAACATTTCACTCATATCAGTTACCTCAAATACCTCCCAATTGTTTAAAGGTTGATCAAAAGCTGCTGTATCTCTAAACATGCTATCCATGGTAGTTACAAGTGCAACATTCCAATCGTTTATAGGTTCATTAAACGCTTCTGCATTTCTAAACATATTGTACATACTGGTAACAGCACCAGTATCCCAACTATTAATGTTCTGATTAAATGCAATAGCATTGTAAAACATATTGTACATACTGCTAACATTGGTTACAGCCCAATTATTTAAAGGTTGATTATAAATAGATGCGTTATAAAACAATGAGCTCATATTGGTTATAGTACTTACATCCCAATCGTTAATCGCTCCATTAAAATTACTACAGTTCCTAAACATTGCACCCATACTGGTTGCCAAACTTAAGTCAGGAATGTCTGTTGCATTATATTCCATGTTTACACAATTATAAAATGCGTTTTGCATGGATAACCATTGTTGGGTTCCCCATTGATCAATAGACAGTAGTTTATATGCATCATTATTAGATGTCGTGTGGTATGGTGCTGGAAAAGTACCAATAATACTTATGGTATATACTCCAGGTACTAAATAGGTATGTATAATTTCGTTGGTAACATTGTTGTTGTATTGTCCGTCTCCCCAATCAATGGAATAATCATAGGTTAAACCAGCTAAAGGCTCTACGCGTAATTGATTAATAGCAGTGGTGGTATTTCCAATTTGAATCGTTGTGTCGTATGTAAGTTTAAACGCAGCCGGATTGTTTACCCAACTTTCTATTACGGTAAAACTAATTTCTTCACATCCTGTAGCAGGTCCTTCATCATTATAAGGTATAACAGTTACATATACCAAATCTCCTGGGGTAAACTCGTTTGTAAAATCCAAACCAACTACATTTCCAAAATCCTGATTGTCATAAATAATTTGTGTACCACTAGTGTTTTCTATGCTAATACTAACAGTATATCCTGTTGCATTTGGTGCTGGATTCCATCGGATATCTGAATTGGCAGGTACATTGGCATCACCATCTACGGGCGATGTTATTTGTGTACACAATACAAAAGTACAGTTTACACTATCGCCATTAAAAGTCCAGTTATAATCATCAATAAGGCGTTGTCTTGCATCGCGTCCATCACAATAGGTAAGGTTATTGGCTCCTAAACTAATTGCATTGGTAATACTTTGTGTAGCCCAACCTATTAATAAATTATCGTAGTTTTCTTGTGAAATAGCAGTACCAGATAGCATGTTTGTCATATCGGTAACCGAAACAATATTCCAAGCGCCTAAATTCTGATCAAATAAGGTAGCGTTATTAAACATTTCTTCCATATCTACTGCAGCAAGCGTATTCCAACCACTAATATTCTGATTAAAAATAGTATTGGAAAACATTCTATAAAAGTCTGTTACCTTAGTTACTTGCCATAAGTCTATAGCACTATCAAAAGCAAGAGATTGGTAAAACATTGCACTCATGTTTAGTACATTGGCAACATTCCAGTTATTTAAAGGTTGGTTAAAGCTATCTGTTTCTTGAAACATACTTTCCATGGTTGTAACATTACCCACATCCCAATCATTTAAAGGTTGATTAAATGAAGGGGCATTTTCAAACATTCCTTCCATGTTGGTTACTGCGCCTACTTCCCAAGTATTTATATTCTGATTAAAAGCACTGTTGTCTCTAAACATATAACGCATGTTGGTTACGTTAGCAACATTCCAGTTATTTAAAGGCAGGTTATAAATACCACCCCAAATCCAACCATCAAACATGCTTTCCATATTGGTTACATTACTTACATCCCAATTGTTTAAAGGTTGATTAAATGTTCTATGGCGGTAAAACATTTGATACATATTGGTTACATTGGTAACAATCCAACTATCTAAAGGTTGGTTAAATTCCGATTGCCCAAACATTCTAGACATGTCCGTAACATCATCTACCACCCATCCATTAATAGGTTGGTTAAAATCAGATGAAAAAAACATTCCAGACATGTTGGTTACCTTAGCTACATTCCAATTTTCTATAGGTTGATTAAAATTACTAGAAAAAAACATGTTTGCCATGTTGGTTACATTATTTACATTCCAATTGTTTAAAGGTTTGTTAAAGTCAGATGCTGTTTCAAATGTAGATTCCATAGAGGTTACATTATCTACATTCCAACTATTTATATTCTGATTAAAATCTCTGGCTCTTCTAAACGTAAAATCCAAGTTGGTTACCGAGTTTGTAATCCAATTATCCAAAGGTTCATTAAAAAGATTGGCATCATTAAAGGTATTCGTCATATTGGTTACCGCAATGGTATTCCAATTGTCTAAAGGCCTATTAAAAATACTCGCTCCCATAAATAAGCCAGAGATATCTGTTACCCTAGTAATATTCCAATTATTAACAATACCATTAAAACTGGTACAATTAAGAAACATGTTTTTTAAGCTGGTTACTCTAGATAAGTCTGGAGCATCTATGGCATCAAAATTTAAATTATTACAACCCGCAAAAGCAGCTTCCATAGTTTCCCATTCAATAGCACCCCAAGAAAGAATTTCTGTAATTTTAGAGGTATCTCCAATAGAGTTAAAAAAAATAGCAGGAAAAGCACCACTAATTTTAACGGTATATATTCCTGCAGTGTCATACGTGTGTGTAATATCGCCAGCAACATTAGCATCCGAAGATCCGTCTCCCCAATCTACCACATAGTTGTACGTGTATAACGGGTTTGTTGGAATACTAATTTGTGTGTCTGTAGAAGATCCTGAATCTATATTTGCAGTGTTCCAAATACTGGTAAACTCTTGTGCAAACGAATGAATACTAAATATTAAGGGTAGTAATAGTAGTAGCTTTTTAAACATAACGGTTTCTTAATTTTTTTTAAAAATTAACAGAAGCGAATATATGTGTTTTTAGAGTAAAAAGTTGTCTCAGTAGTTTTTAAAGGGTCTCAAACTATAATTTGAGACATGTTTTCCCCGTATTTAGTGGGCTACAGCCATTTGTTGTTATTTGTAAAAACAAGTTTGTTATGAGGCATTGATGAGGTGTAAGGCTTGGTTTTATCTTTTTTATTTGTAATATAATACCATATAATTTTGTATGAAGAAGTTATAATGTTGTTCTCCATACAATTTTATTTTGTTTCTCTTCATAAACTTACTAGAACTAACATATGCGAATTTAAATTTTGTAAACCGTATAATATCCTAAAAAAGCAATTGACAAGTATAGGGGATTGGTCTGTTTTTTTTTGATGTTTCAAAAGGCTAATTATTTTCTTTTCAATTCATCTAAAGTTATCCCATTTTTATCTTTCCATTCTTTCCAACCATTTGCTGAGCGACCTAAGATAGTTGCAGCGGCAGCACTAGGCGAATTAAAAATATAATCTTGCTGTAAAATATAAAAGCCATTTTCTGCTTTTAAAATTTGCTCTTCAATTAATTTTTTTCTTAAAATACCTATCCATTTGTTTATACCTTTAGTTTCCTCAAAGCTAGCTTTAGCATCTTTATATACTAAAAAACCATCATCCGTAAGTTCTCCTTTAGCATCTGCATTTTTACCTTTACAATAAAAGATTTCTTTATTACTTTTCGCTTTCCGTTTTTCTTCAAAAATAGGATACCCCAACGTCGCTAATAGTATTTTGGCAGTTTCAAAATTGTCCAACAAATCATATTCTCTGCTTTCAGAAATAGAAGGTTTTTTAGAGCCTGTATCATTGTCTGTGTCGTATCTGCCTATTTCTTTGGCTTTGGCTAAACAATAATGCTCTAAATACTTCCCATCTGTTTTAGTATACTCGTCTGTTTTTGTAGCAATAATAACACAATGTGTCCAAAAGTCTTTATTTCTGTTGTGTGCTTGTATGCGTGTAAAACAATCTTCTCCTTCTCCTATATAAACTATGGGCTTTGCGCTATCTTCTGTGCTGCCAAATAAAAAATACACGCCTGTAAAGTGCACCATGTCGCGTTTGGCTACTTCTTGTAGTTTATTTCTAGGAAACAAAATAGCTTTTACCAATCTGTTGGTGAGTTCTGCTTCTCGTATACTGGTTGGTGAACCGTCTGGTAAGAATATTTGTATGGTTTGGGGTTTAGTCATGATCATGTTTTATTATACTAAGTTCATCTGCTATGTCTCTAGTTAGTTTAGATAAAGGTCTGTTTTCATCTTTAGCTAAATCAAACTCTTTACCAAAAGTCAATAAATAGGCATCTTTAAAATTATTTATCAATGTAGGGTAGCAATTTTGTAAGTCTTTCAAATAAGAATCTGAAAAAACTCGACGTTTGTTTATAAGATCATTTAATTCTTGAGAATGAATCGAGTATTGATCTTTTAATCTAAATAACTCAATATTGTTTTTAGCTTTTGTTGTTTGATTATCATTCCCTAAAAAAAGAAAATCAATTGTAGGATTCCCTTTTCCTATTATGTCTTCGTAATTATTTGGAAGAAAAGTAAAAACAGTATCATTTCCAAAGCCTTCTTTGTATGGGTAAATATTATTTTCTAATGATATTTCTTCTGCTTTTTTCGCATTTCTATTGCAGATTACACAGCAAGGAATTAAATTGAAAAAAGAAAACCGTAAATAGGGGTATTTAGATTTTGGCATAAAGTGGTCAAAATCTCCTCGAACAAATTTTTTACTATCATCACCTAGTGGCGTAATGTAAGTTCGATTACAATAAACACAGGTATTTATATCGATATCAATAGCTGTTTGATAAGCTTTCCAAGAATCTTGAGATTCATAAAATAGTATAGAATTTAAAGCTTCTTTAAACTCAGAATCTTTTTTGTAATAAATTTTAAATAAAATATGTAGTTCATCTTTAAAATCACTAATTAATTCATCTAAAGGTAGTGTAATTAGGTTTTCAATTTTATTCTCTAGGAAATCACCTAAAAGTTTGTTTGACTTATCTGTTTTGTAATTATTTAAAATTGATTTATTTTTTTCTATCTTTAATTCTATTTTATCTTTAATTCTTGCGTAAAATAGAGTGCTTAGAGTTTCTAAATTACGATATTCAGATTTTAAACTAATCATAGCTAATTAATTTAGGTTTTCTAGTTTTCTTTGGTAATACTTTTTCAAACTTTCTTTATCATTTTTCTCCGTTGCAAGAAAATACATTTGAAGTAATTTATCTTTAACAAGAGATTCGCCTATTAAGTTTATAAATGATTCTCCACCTAATTCTTCTAATTCAGATATAGAACTTTTTAATAGTTGTGGCTTTTTATCATTTCTATTTTTAATAGTATCATTTAGTTTTTTTATAAATTCATTGATTTTTTCTTTAGAAAATTCACCTATTGTTGATGACATAAAGAAACTATCAGCTAATAAATCATGAATATTTGCACCAAAAGTTTTTTGTTCGCTAATAGATGGTTCTCCTTTTTTTAATTTTAAAATATTATTTGAAGGAATGTCAGACAAGATAAAAGGGGAATGTGTTGAGAATAACATGTTAATTCCTTTAATTTTAGGAATATCTAGAGATTTTATTCCATTTAAAATATATTGAATAAACTCTTTTTGATGAGCAGGATGAAAATACAATTCGATTTCATCAAGCATTAAATTAATATATGAATAATTAACATCATCTGAAATGTTATTGCCAAATACAGAATTAACATTTATAATATGATATAAAATAGATTGAACTGAATGAATTAACTGCTGTTCACCTGAGCTTAAACCACTAAAAACTGATTTATTCTTTGGGTGTTCTATTTCTTCTAGATGTATTTCTATATTAAAAAGAGAAGGTGGTATTAAATTAATTATTTCAGAAAGTTTTGATGTATTTATTCTTTTTGCTAATTTTTTAATAGGAATATGAAAATGTTTATTCTCTTTATTCCATTTATAAATTTCATCCTCAACTAATGGATTGTTTTTAATGTAATTTACAGCTTGATTTAACTTAAAAGTAATATGGCTACTATCCTTCTTTAATAATGTTATATACTTTTCTAAACTATAATTCCCCTTCTCATAAAAAGATGGCTGAACTTCATTATCATCTGAATTATCTGTTAAGAAAACTTTATATTGATCATACGTTCGTGCTATTTTAAATAGTTTTTTAACAATATACTTTTCTACCTCTTTCTTAAAAATCACATCTACTTTTTCTCTACTCAAACCTATTAACTCACTGTATAATATGGTAAACAAAGTAGTTTCATTATTGTAATCTGAATATAATTTTTTAAAAGTATACTTATAAGGTGGTTTTGCCCATTTATGGTCATAAATATTTTGTATTTTATCGGTATTTAGCGTAAAAGTTATGGCAGTAGCAACCTGTTTATTAGTTAGTTTAAGATGATTATTTGATGTCGTTTTTATTAGTAGGTTTGATATTAATCTTGATTTTGCTAAATATTCTTCCCTATTAATATCTATTTGACCTTTATCTCTCATAGGGTTTATCACTAAAGGTGTTTGATAACCATCATTTTTATGAAATAATGCTCTAACCCATTCGCCTATATGATTTGAATTTAAACCGTATAAAGAATAATTAATTGCAATAGAATATAAAAAATATTGTAAATGCTTTTTAGTTGCAATGCTGGGTGTTGAAAAATTTGAGTAACTATTATCTTCCCTAATAATCTGATAGGAAAAAGTTACATCCAAATCATTTAAGCTAATACAATAAATCCTCTTATCAATGGAGTAAAAAATATCTAATTTAACTCCACTCTCAATTGGCAAATTAGTATTAGCGTTATCAGGATCTTTAAGTATTTTACATGTTGCTGCTATATTATGAATTGCCAAAAACAACAGCTCTATAAGTGTACTTTTTCCTGCTCCATTTTCTCCAACAATTGCAGAAATGTTTATATGTAAAGGATTAGCTTTTCCATTTTGATCTTTTCTATTTAAAGAATATAAATCAACATCTTTTTTAGGATGATACGTAAATCTTTTTGTTTCCTTATTAAACTGATAGCTTGAATAGAAACTATAATAGGTATTCTCTTTTAGTACTTTTAGATAATCAGTGTCGGTAACGTTAGTTTCTTTTATTCTGTCTTTTGTTTGTATTCCTAATAATTTAAATTCATTCATTTTATAAAAAAATTATTATTGTTTAAACAATACCTTTTTGATTATTCGAATTAGCAGGACTTTCAATAAGTGTTTCATTCACTATATTTATAGAAGTAATTAAGTTTAGTTCTTCTTCTTTATGTGCCTCTATTTGTTCATTAAGATTTACATATTTACTATAAATTTTTGCTTCAAGCCAAAGTTTTAATTTTTGAGTAAATTCTTTTACATTAACAGTTGTACCAAAGGCAAGAAATGAAAATACACTAACAATAAGTACTATTAAACCATTCCATTTTAATATATTGCCAAGTTCAGTAACATCAAAAACGAAATATAAAAGAATATTATAAGTAACAGTTAATAGTACTAGTCCAAGACGAACGCCCAAATAGATGATTTTAAATCGTTTGTTTAACTTTATATTTAAATCTTCTTTTTTTTGAATTAAAGCTTTAAGTTTTTCATGTCTTAACTCTAATTTAATTAGTTGATTTTTGGTATCAACTTTTTCTTTATGCTTCTTTTCAGCAGTTAAATCTATTTGACCTAATGTAACTATATATATTATAAGTATAGCTATAATTACTATAATTGCTATTAAAATATAAGGCTTGTAATTTCTTTTTTCTTCTTTCATAACTCTATTTCTTTTTAGCTTTTTCTCATACTCAATTATTACCCAATATTTTTCTGATACAAATACTCTTGAAAACCAATAAATGTATTTCGTATAGTTGGTATATCTCCTAATTTGTTTTTAGCATCAGCAATACCGCCGTAGTTTAAAATCAACAAATCACCCAGTTTAGCATCATCTAGTTCATCAACCCCTTCTTTAATGTACTGTTTTAGTACAAAATTTAAAAACTGTTGTTGCTCTTTATTATAGTCGGATAATTGGATTTTTGCCTTTTCAGCTCTCGCTAATCTTGGTATTAAATCGCTACTATACCCTATATAATTTAGCACATCAAACAAGTCGCTGTTTTCTCCGTGTACTAATTTTCTTAAATCTTCTAACTGATCGGCGCTATAGCCTAAATCATTTAACTCTTGTAATAATTTTTTACGAGTACTTGGCAAGCTCCATATTTTTCGTAATTCTTCTTCACTAGTAAATAAAGAAGGCATATCGCCATATAATTTTTTTACGAAGGCATCTAAGGGAATAGGTGTTCCGTTCGGATCCCAAAAAGTAGTTTTGACCATAGAATCCAATTCTCTTTTTTTACCGTCTGCTAAAACAATGGTAATCATTTTTCTTTCCTCTTCTTCACAGACACACGGATCGTTACCACAAACATAACAAGGCTCTTCAGGTTCTTTTATGCAAATACAAGGTTTAGAATTACAATCTGAACAAGCTTTTCCTTCGCCTTTAGGTTTTGGTTCCGCAGGGTCTAAAGGTTCTCCATCCCATTCAGGATCTTTAAAATGATTATGCGCTTCTACAAAATCATACACCGTAAAATAATCTTTACCATCAAACAAACGGGTACCACGTCCTACAATTTGTTTAAACTCAATCATAGAATTTACAGGACGCATTAATACAATGTTTCTAATTTCTGGAGCATCAACACCAGTACTTAGTTTTTGTGAAGTTGTTAAAATGGTAGGAATGCTTTTTTCGTTGTCTTGAAAATCGCGTAAATGTTGTTCACCAATTTTACCATCATCTGCTGTAACGCGTTCGCAATATTTGGTGCTTTTACTGGTTTTATATTGATTAATTAAATCTCTAACCGCCGCCGCATGTATTTGTGTCGCACAAAAGACCAACGTTTTCTGACTTTGGTTAATCATATTCATAAAGAGCTTTACACGATATTCTTCACGAGCTTTTATCTCTATAATTTTATTAAAGTCTTTCTCGGTATATTCTCTAGTAGTATCTACATCGCCACCAATAACTTCATCATCTTCTGTAAAAGTGTAATTGTCTATGGTAGTGCTTATTTCTTTTACTTTAAATGGCGTTAAAAAACCATCGTTAATTCCGTCTTTTAAAGAATAGGTGTAAACGGGTTTTCCAAAATAATCATAGGTATCTGCGTTAATATCTCGTTTTGGTGTAGCGGTAAGTCCCATTTGTACTGCGGGACTAAAATAATCTAATATCGCTCGCCAAGTGCTTTCGTCTTTTGCACCACCTCGGTGACATTCATCTATAATTATAAAATCGAAAAAATCGTTTGGATACTGACCAAAATACGGTGTTTCTTCATCACCAGATAGAAACGATTGAAAAATGGTAAAAAATACATTTCCGTTGGTAGGTACTTTTCCTTTCTTTTTAATATCTGATGGTGTAATACGCACCAAAGCATCTTCTTCAAAATCTCCAAAAGAGTTAAAAGCTTGGTCGGCTAATAAATTTCTATCGGCTAAAAATAAGATTCTTGGCGCACGCGAAGCATCTCGTTTTAAGTTCCATTTGGCATGAAACAATTTCCAACAAATATGAAAAGCCGTAGCGGTTTTACCTGTACCTGTTGCCATGGTTAATAAAATACGGTCTTTACCTGTAGCAATTGCGTCTAAAGCATTTAACGACGCATTGTGTTGGTAATAGCGCGGTAAATATTTTCCTTTAAAACGATGAAACGGTATGCTGTCTAAGCGTGTTTTCCAATCGGCTATTTCAACTTTATAAGGTTCTATAGGTGTTGGGTAGGTCATTTCCCACAACTCGTCTGGTGTAGGGTAGTGGTTAACATCGCCTTCTGCACCTTCTTGCATATCTACACCATATATTTTTACACCATTGGTGGCATAGGTGTACCGAATATTTAAACGCTCGGCATAATCTTTTGCTTGCCCCAAACCATCGGTATAATATTTGTTTTTTGCTTTGGCTTCTATTACTGCCAAACGACGGTTTTTATATTCTAACACATAATCTGCCGATAATTTACTAGCACGTTTGTTTTTACCAATAATACGCCCATCGGTAATAGGAAACTCTACACGTATTCTACTGCCTGAAACTTCGCCCCAACCTGCTTTTTTTAAAGCGGGGTCTATATAGTTTAGTCTGGTTTGTGCTTCGTTCATTCTATAAATAGTTTCGTTCCTAATTCTTCATCTAAATCATTAAACATTCCTGCAATCATTTTCCCCATTTTATCATTACCTTCTACAATAGCAATAATCTTCATAGATGAAGCCAAATACTCAAAGTATTTCCAATTATTTCTTGAGTTAGGTTGCCAGTATTCGTTTATTATTATTTTATTATCAACAGTATAATTATTCTCATTAAGAATCTTAACCAATTTAATTGGACATTTAACAGGATTAATCAATTCAACTTCATAGTATATTTCATTACCATTATACCGGTTACCCACAAAGTGCATACACATACCGACATTATCGAAAGCATAGATGCAGTTTTTTCGATTAGGAAAGCCTTGTGGTCGATACGTATCAAGAATATTATCAATATCTCCCATACCTCCCTGAATAGTTCGTTGATGGTACTCTGTTGATTCAAAAGTTGTAGCATCAACAATATCATCAATTTGATATTCTTTATTAGTTACATGAAAAAAAGTCATATTTGTACTTCTTTATTGGTTAATTCACCTGCAAAGGCTTTTTGTAGGATTGATTTTTTGAGTTCTTCTAGGTTTGTAAGTTTTGATTTATAAGAAGCGTTTAATTTATTTAATTCACTTTCTATGTTTCTAAGTTTTTTTCTAATTTTTACTTGTTCATCAACTGAAGAAGGAAAAGATAACGGAACATTTTTTAAAGACGAATTTGAAACAACTGGTTGCGCAGCCTGTCTAGCAAAATTTCTTAAATTTTTATAATTCAGTAAATAAGTAACAAAGTCATTATCAAAATTATCTAATCCAACTGAAATTCTAAAAGCATTATCAGTTAACCAAAATTTATCTTTAATATGTCTAACATTACCACATAAAGCACCCACACGACCAATAATAACTTGAGGAGGTTCAAAATTATTGACATTATGATACCCAGCTATTCCATTACCACCATAAACTGGATAAGGGCCTTCAATCATTTTCTTTGCTGTTAATCCATCTCCACTTTTTAACTTAAAAACTTCCCCCAAAGTCTTCTCCTCCCAACCATCACCTGTTTGGCTAAAAATTTGGTTGAGTTTAGACTGATATAACTCCTTAGCATTTTCAATGTTTTTTTTAATATTGGCTTTAGCGGTATCTATTGCTGTAAAAGCTTTGTCTAGTATTGCAACGATTTGTTGTTGTTCTGCTAGTGGTGGGATTGGGATTGATATTTTAAGCAAATCTTTTTTCACTAAACTAGGTCGACCAGAACCTTTATCCATTTCAGTGAAATCAAAGCTTAAGCAAAAATAATGGAAATAGTTTTTATCTAATTGTTCAGATGTGTGTAGTCCAAAAGCTGTATCAACATTCCAAAATTTTTCTTTAATAAATAAAGGATTGTTGATTGTGCCTTTTCTTCCAATAATAGTTGTTCCAGCCTCACAGATGTAATCATCAGCATAGCCCATAACTTTACCCGCGCTTCCTAGAATTGGGTATTTTCCATTTGGATTTAGAACTTCTTTTTGATTTTTACCGCTTTTAATATCAAGTACTTCTGACCATTCTTTTATTTCCCAACCCTCTCTCATATCAATTCTTTTATAGATTCAAGAATCGAGTTAGTTTCTGCATCCAAAGCTTTCATTTCCGCTAAAATAATTGCAGGTTCACGCAAAGGTGCTTCTTCGGGCGTATTTGGGTTTTTAACACTTAAGTCAAACGTTTCAGCATCAATAGTAGCGGTTTTAACATTCCAAGAATTTTCGGTTTCTGGTTTGTTTTCTTGTTGGGTAACAAACTCTGCTAAATCTTTATCATTTAACGGGTTTGTTTTTCCCATATTTCGCCCAGGGTTCAACTGGTAATACCAAATGTTTTTGGTAGGTTCTCCTTTGGTAAAAAATAAGGTAACGGTTTTTACACCTGCGCCTAAAAACGTACCACCTGGCATATCTAAAATAGTATGCAGGTTACAGCTTTCTAATAATAACTTACGCAAACTTACCGAGGCATTGTCGGTATTACTTAACACCGTGTTTTTTATAACAATGGCTGCACGTCCGCCAGCTTTTAAACTTTTAATAAAATGTTGCATAAACAAGAAAGCAGTTTCTCCTGTTTTAATATCAAAATTCTGTTGTACCTCTTTACGTTCTTTTCCGCCAAAAGGTGGGTTTGCTAAGATGATATTATAACGGTCTTTTTCTTGTATGTCGCGTATGTTTTCGCCCAACGTATTGGTATGTATAATATTTGGGGCTTCTATACCGTGCAATATCATATTCATAATACCAATTACATAAGCAAGGTTCTTTTTTTCTTTACCGTAAAAAGTAGCTTCTTGTAAGGTTTTTAGGTTATCGGTATTTTTTTCCATGCGTTCAAACATGTAATCATAGGCTTCGCATAAGAAACCACAAGAACCAGCAGCACCATCGTACACCGTTTCGCCAATTTGTGGGTTTAACACATTAATCATTGCTCTAATTAATGGGCGAGGGGTGTAATATTGTCCGCCATTACGCCCTGCATTCCCCATGTTTTTAATTTTGGTTTCGTACAGGTGGCTTAGTTCGTGTTTGTCTTTAGAGGTTCTAAATGGTAAGTCGTCGGCATACTCTAAAATTTCACGTAGGTTATATCCCGATTGTATTTTGTTTTTTAGTTCAGAAAATATTTCTCCAATTTTATATTCAATCGTCTGCGGATTTTCAGCTGTATTTTTAAACTCTGCCAAGTATGGGAATAAGTTGCCATCTACAAACTGTACCAAATCTGTACCCGTCATAGCTACATGATGGTCTAGTTTGCCTTCGGCATCTTTAGGCATTGCCCAAATCCCCCAACGATACGCTTCTTTTAAAATAAATGTATAGTCTTTGCCTTCTAGTGCGGCTTCATCTGCTTTGTCTTGCTCTAATTCATCTAAATAACGTAAGAACATTACCCAAGAGGTTTGTCCTATATAATCTAATTCACTATCGGCCCCTGAATCTTTGTAAAGAAGGTCGTCTATATTTTTAAAAGTTTGTTCGAAACTCATGTAGGTGTATTGCTTTTTTAGTATTGAGTGCTAGCTTTTTTTAGAAACTTAAAAATAGTACTATATCGTTAGCATTTTTTTTTAATGTTTTTTATCCTTAGGAATATAATATCCATATTTGGTTATACTTAAATAAAACCATGATGTTTTTCTTTTTTCGGGGTTCTTTTTTTAGAAAACTAAAGTACATTTATCTAATAAAACAGGCAAGATAAAGTTAACCGAAGGTTTATGAGTACGGTTATCCGTAAAAGCACGTTTTTTTATTTTTTATCTACAGCACATAACTATAAAAGCACACAAAGCACACATTAATGTGTACAATCGCTTCCTCATTGGTTGCAATCCACTCCTCAACCCTTGCAATCGCTTCCCCATTGGTTGCAATCCATTCCTCAACGCTTGCAATCGCTTCCCCATTCGTTACAATCCATTCCTCAATACTTGCAATCGCTTCCTCGTTGGTTACAATCCTTTCCTCAAAGCTTACAATGGCTTCCTCCACGTTTGCAATGGCTTCCTCATTGGCTATACTATAAAGTAGTAGCTACGTAATAATAAAAGTTTTAACAATACTGCAATACACCTTAATATATTTGGCTTAAAAACATTAAAAAAGAGTTAAAATTTTGGGATAATAAACTAAAAGTGTTAAGTTTAACTTGAAATAGAAAAAAATTATTGTTATGAGTTCAAAATCACATGGATCCTTTGCCAGCAGACTTGGCAAAGCAAAAAACCTACAAATAATTGTAGGAAGTTTTACTAATTATGTAGCACCTGTACCAACAGCATCTTTAGCTACACTAACCGAAACGATTACTGCAATTGATACACTGCAACAGCAGTACAATATTGTAAAATCCGATTATACTACAAAGACTAAAGAACGGAAAATAATTTTTTCTGAAAACAACAATTCTTTAGATAAACTTTTATCGCCAATTAGAACTTTTATAGAGGCATTAAAAGGTAAAGACAGCACAGAGCTAACACAAATAACAAGTTTGGTAAATAAAATAAGAGGTAGTGTTACCAAAACAGCAACAGAAAGCGAAACGGATAGTATTAGTCAAATAGAGCGTACGTATGCGAGTAGGTTAGCTAATTTTAAAAATATTATTGATATACTTAGTAGTTTAGGAGAAGGATATGCGCCACCAAATGAGTCTATTAGTTTAGAAGCGTTAAATGCATTAGCAACTACAGCACAAGAAAGCACCACTGCTGTTGATGTTTGTTTAAGTGTGTACAAACCAATTATTAATGAGCGTCAAACATTGTTCGATACCCTTAGACAACAAACACAAAGTATAAAAAACTTTATTAAAGCACAATTTGGTATTGATTCTAACGAATATAGTCAAGTTAAAAAGTTAGCCATTTAATAAAGAAATAGAATATTTTAAGGAAATATATTCACTCGAATTGACAATAGTTTATAAAAATTGTTTTTATAATTCTTAATTGTCAGTTCGAGTGTTTTTTATGTAGTAAAACGGAATAAAATAGTACTTCGACTTCGCACAGTAACCGTGGTTCTTTTTGGTGATTGAGCGGAGTCGAAATGATAGCTTCGACTCTGCTCAGTAACCGTGGTTCTTTTTGGTGATTGAGCGGAGTCGAAATCATAGCTTCAACTTCGCACAGTAACCGTGGTTCTTTTTGGTGATTGAGCGGAGTCGAAATGATAGCTTCGACTTCGCACAGTAACCGTGGTTCTTTTTGGTGATTGAGCGGAGTCGAAATGATAGCTTCGACTTCGCTGAGTAACCGTGGTTCTTTTTGGTGATTGAGCGGAGTCGAAATGATAGCTTCGACTTCGCACAGTAACCGTGGTTCTTTTTGGTGATTGAGCGGAGTCGAAATGATAGCTTCGACTTCGCTCAGTAACCGTGGTTCTTTTTGGTGATTGAGCGGAGTCGAAATGATAGCTTCGACTTCGCTGAGTAACCGTGGTTCTTTTTGGTGATTGAGCGGAGTCGAAATGATAGCTTCGACTTCGCTTAGTAACCGTGGTTCTTTTTGGTGATTGAGCGGAGTCGAAATGATAGCTTCGACTTCGCTTAGTAACCGTGGTTCTTTTTGGTGATTGAGCGGAGTCGAAATGATAGCTTCGACTCTGCTCAGTAACCGTGGTTCTTTTTGATGATTGAGCGGAGTCGAAATGATAGCTTCAACTTCGCACAGTAACCGTGGTTCTTTTTGGTGATTGAGCGGAGTCGAAATCATAGCTTCAACTTCGCACAGTAACCGTGATTCTTTTTGGTGATTGAGCGGAGTCGAAATGATAGCTTCGACTTCGCTCAGTAACCGTGATTCTTTTTGGTGATTGAGCGGAGTCGAAATCATAGCTTCGATTCTGCACAGTTACCGAGCTTCTTTTTGGTGATTGAGCGGAGTCGAAATCATAGTTTCAACTTCGCACAGTAACCGTGGTTCTTTTTGGTGATTGAGCGAAGTCGAAATGATAGCTTCAACTTCGCACAGTAACCGTGGTTCTTTTTGGTGATTGAGCGGAGTCGAAATGATAGCTTCGATTCTGCACAGTAACCGTGGTTCTTTTTGGTGATTGAGCGGAGTCGAAATGATAGCTTCGACTTCGCTGAGTAACCGTGGTTCTTTTTGGTGATTGAGTGGAGTCGAAATGATAGCTTCGACTTCGCTCAGTAACCGTGGTTCTTTTTGGTGATTGAGCGGAGTCGAAATGATAGCTTTGACTTCGCTGAGTAACCGTGGTTCTTTTTGGTGATTGAGCGGAGTCGAAATGATAGCTTCAACTTCGCTGAGTAACCGTGGTTCTTTTTGGTGATTGAGCGGAGTCGAAATGATAGCTTCAACTTCGCACAGTAACCGTGGTTCTTTTTGGTGATTGAGCGGAGTCGAAATGATAGCTTCAACTTCGCACAGTAACCGTGGTTCTTTTTGGTGATTGAGCGGAGTCGAAATGATAGCTTCGACTTCGCTCAGTAACCGTGATTCTTTTTGGTGATTGAGCGGAGTCGAAATGATAGCTTCGACTTCGCTCAGTAACCGTGGTTCTTTTTGGTGATTGAGCGGAGTCGAAATGATAGCTTCGACTTCGCACAGTAACCGTGGTTCTTTTTGGTGATTGAGCGGAGTCGAAATCATAGCTTCGATTTCGCTGAGTAACCGTGGTTCTTTTTGGTGATTGAGCGGAGTCGAAATGATAGCTTCGACTTCGCTTAGTAACCGTGGTTCTTTTTGGTGATTGAGCGGAGTCGAAATGATAGCTTCGACTTCGCTGAGTAACCGTGGTTCTTTTTGGTGATTGAGCGGAGTCGAAATCATAGTTTCAACTTCGCTTAGTAACCGTGGTTCTTTTTGGTGATTGAGCGGAGTCGAAATGATAGCTTCGACTTCGCTCAGTAATAGTGGTTCTTTTTGGTGATTGAGCGGAGTCGAAATGATAGCTTCGACTCTGCTCAGTTACCGAGCTTCTTTTTTTATAATTGAATATAAAATAATGTTTGCTACAAGAAATAAATATCACTGGATACTGGGTAGTATAAAACAATATTTTCTTTTTATTTAGCCATATATAAATGTAGTATCATATGAAAGCAAAAGACAAGATTATAAAGGAAATTAATAATTATAACTGGGATAATGTAGAAAAAGTTATAAAAACCATCATACCAAATATTATTTTTTCTGTAGACGAACAAAAATCCAATCCTAATTTATTAGACTCAAGATTTGGAGGCAAACCAGCGGCACCTAGTGATTTTGTTTGGCCAGTACAAAGTTTAACAGAAAATTCGCCACTTGCTTTTTTCTTCCAATTAAATTTCGAGCAAATAAAACCTTTTGATGTAGATAATGTATTTCCAGATAAGGGAATTTTGTTATGTTTTGCTTCAGTTACTGGTGATGTAATGTGGGAATATGATGTAAAAGATGCTTTTAAAACCTATTTTTTTGAAGATTCTAATGATTTAGTATTTACTGAAATACCAACAAGTATTCCAGCGGAACAACAATTAGTTCCACGAATTATTAGTTATAGTAGTAGTTATCAACTTCCGCGTTATCCTTTTAATTATAAATTAAGAGGTCTTTTATCAGACGAAGATGCTGACGGAATTGACGATGTTGCTAATGCAATGTTTGATGAGTCTTATACAGCAAGAATGCAAATGAAAATGTCTAGAAGTATTGGTAGAGTAGCGTCTCCTGTAGATGATAGTTATAAGTTCTTTAGTCACAATTTACTATTAGGAGTTCCTTTTTCTGTTCAACATACCATTGCGGAAGTATGGAACGAACAATATTTTGGAGAAGAAGAAGCATATGAAAATGATGAAAGTACTAATTATGTAAATCTTATTTCTTTTGAAATGAAAGGAGAAGACGGATATGGGTTTAGTAGAAACGGAGCTCACCTTTATTTGTGTATGCATAAAGAAGATTTGAAAAATAAAGATTTTTCTAAAATTATTAATGTTGTTCAAAATACATAAAACCATTACCAATTAATATTTTAAAAACCTTGTGGCTTTCCACAAGGTTTTTTTATCCAAAAGTCAAAAATCATCTCGTTTTTAAAGCTTTAATGGTTTTAATAAAGTTCTCTTTAATACCAATATTAGATAGATGAATATTGTTTTTTACTACCCAATTTCCGTTGATAATAGTACCCAATTGCATTTGAGAATCTGTACTATAAACAAGTGTAGAAGATAAGTTTTCTAAAGAAGTACATGCCAATAAAGGAGTATTTGCATCATATACTACAGCATCAAAAGGTTGTCCGATTTTAAAATACTGTTCGTTAAAATTATGCATTGCTTTTCTACCTGTTTTTAACACCATATGAATACCAAACAAACCACTGTCTGTTTGTTGAGGTGAATAAAAAGAGTTTCGTTTGTGTGTTGTTAAACGTTGTCCGTAATCTAATATTCGCAATTCTTCTAAGGGATTTAAACCCACATGAGAATCTGTACCAATACTCCATTGTCCACCAGATTGCTGAAATAAGCCTAACGGAAAAAGACCATCACCTAAATTACCTTCTGTAGACGGACATAAAACTACATTTGCGCCACATTTTGCAATGCCAATAGTTTCTTCCTTCGTCAGATGAGTTGCATGTACCAAATGAAAACGATCGTTCATGTTTATATTATCCAACATCCATTCCACAGGACGTTTATTTAAATAAGTTACAGCATCTTCTACTTCTTTTAATTGTTCTGAAATATGAATGTGAAAAGGAACATCTTTAGGGAAATCGGTAGCGACTTTTTTAATAATTTCAGGTTCAACACCACGCATAGAATGTATTCCAATAGCAATAGTTGCATCTTTATAATATTTTGTAGCGTCTTCACTGGCTTCGTATAATTTTTTATAAGCTTCTAAAGTAGGAGAAATAAAGCGACGTTGTTTTTCTGTTGGAGCTTTGTCAAATCCTCCTTTTTGATAAAAAATAGGAATTAACGTTATTTTTATTCCTGTTTTTTTGGCTGCGGAAATTAACCGACTTCCCATTTCGGCAAGATTATCATATTGTTTGCCGTTTTTATTGTGATGTACATAATGAAACTCAGCAACATTGGTATATCCGTGGCGAATCATTTCTGTATATAATTGAGTTGCTATTACTTCTAATTCATCAGGATTTATAGTAAGTGCTAATTGATACATAGCATTTCGCCAAGACCAAAAATCATCAGGAGTTCCTGTTCCTTCATGTCGTTCTGCCAATCCCGCCATGGCATATTGAAAAGCGTGCGAATGTGCATTCTGAAAACCAGGCAAAGCATATCCGTTTACAAACTCAGCATTTGCTGAAGAGGAATTATGTGTAATTGCAGTAATTAAACCTTCGTTATCTAGGTTAACTTCAACATTGCTTTTCCAGCCATCGTTGGTTAATAAAGCTTTAAATACATATGACTTCATAGGTTGTTGTGTGTAATTGTGTTTTGTTCAAATTTTGTGTTTGTTTAAATAAACACTTCGACTTCGCTCAGTGTCCGAAGCGATAATTTAACTTAATTTGTTAATATACTGTCACTTCGAGTGAAATTATTCGTAATACAATGAAGAATAATTTAGTATCGAGAAGTTATTGAATGGTTCTCGATAAGGTTACTGAGCGAAGTCGAAGTACAATTTTATTCCGTTATCTCTTCTTAAAATTACTACCATTGACAACTTTTATTCGTCATTGCGATTGAGGTACGAAAGAAGCAATCTGTTAATCGAATAGCAGATTACTTTACTTCGACTTCGCTCAGTACAGGCCATTTCTCTGTGTTACATTCGTGATGACGCTTTCAATTTTATGTCATCAACAACGCTTGAAAAAAAATCACACTTCTCGAACTGATATGCACGAGATATTTAATAGACAAATGCATTATAACTTATTTTAGGTTTTGTATGTAACTAAATAAAACACTTCGACTTCGCTCAGTGTCCGAAGCGATAATTTAACTTAATTGATGTATCTTTTCAATTAAACCCTCAAAAGTGGTTCTTAAAACAGTACACATTTTGTTGGCACGTTCTTCATTAAAAGTAAGCTCACGGTCATCCATGTATAAAATTTTATTCATTTCTAATTGTAAAGCATGAATATTGTTTTCAGGTTTTCCAAAATAACGCGTAATATGTCCGCCTTTAAAAGGAGTATTAATATTAACTTGATATTCTCCAGAATTTAAACCTTCAATAGCTGATTTTGTAAGTTCAGGATGCGCGGTTTTATGATCATTATTCCCTAAAATAAGGTCAGGGAATTTTTCTTTTCTGATGGAAGGAACATAAGATCGTATTGAATGTGCATCCCATAACAAAGCATTACCAAATTCAGTTTTTCGTTCAGCTAACAATGCTTCTATTTTTTGATAATAAGGCCAATAATAGGAGTGAAGTCGTCTATTAACTTCCGTTTCGTCTGGAATAAATTTCTTTTTTCTATATATAGTATTGCCTAAAAAATCTGTAGCTGTTGTTAAACCAGTAATTATTCTCCCGTCTTTATAAAGCGGAACACTTTCCGGATCTCTATTTAAATCGATAACCCAACGACTATAATTCGCTTTAATAATAGTAATTCCCATGTTTTGAGCAAATTTGTACAATACGTCAACATACCAATCCGTATCATCAAGATGTTGTTGCATACGTTTATTGAAATGTTTTTTTATCTCCTTCGGAAATTTTGTACCCGCATGTGGAACACTTAGAATGATGGGTGTAACTTTTCCTTTAGCTGGGTAAATTGTATATAATTTTTTCATATTTCTTTTGTGATATCATTAGTGTATTATTCTAAAATAGAATATTTATTTTCTTTTTTCCATTGCTGAAAAAAGAACCAAAAAAATCTAGTCTTATTAATTCTTCATTTATAAAATCTCATCCTCGAAACTAAATTAAAAGAACTCGCTATTAGTTTATCTTGAGCGTAGTCGAAAGACTCAAACAGCTTTTAATTTTTTGCGTTTCTTGCGGTGGATTTTATAATTCGACTTAAGTAGGACATAAGGCTAAAACATACCTGATACTACTATATTTTCTCACCATTAATATACACATCTTCTATTTGATGCATGCCAAAAGAATACGGAATAAAAGCATAAGAACTAATTGGTTTTGTAATTATAAAATTTGCTTTTTTTCCTATAGTAATCGAACCAACTTCTTTTTCTAATCCCATTGCATAGGCACCATTTATTGTGGCTGCATTAATAGCTTCTTCTGGAGTCATTTTCATTTTTATACATGCTGTAGCAACTACAAAATTCATATTTCCAGATGGAGTAGAACCTGGATTAAAATCGGTAGCCAAAGCCAAAGGCAAACCTTCATCAATCATCTTTCGTGCAGGCGTATACGGAATGCTTAAAAAATATGAACAGCTAGGTAAAGCAACAGGCATTGTTTTGGTGTTTTTCAACGCTTCAATATCTTTATCTCGCATTTCTTCCAAATGATCTACAGATAAAGCGTTGTATTTAACTCCTGTTTGAATACCACCAATTGCTGTAAATTGATTCACATGAATTTTAGGTAATAAACCATGTGCAAGTCCTGCTTTTAAAATTAATGCTGTATCTGCTACTGAAAAATAACCTGTTTCACAAAAAACATCAATATAATCAGCTAGTTTTTCTTCAGTTATTTTTGGTAAAATAGTTTCTAATAGTAGTTTTAGATAACCATCTTTATTCTTTTTAAATTCATTTGGTAAGGCATGTGCACCTAAAAAAGTTGCTTTTATAGGAATGGAATAATTTTCTTTTAAACGTTTAATTACACGAAGCATTTTTAACTCAGCTTCTTCAGTTAATCCATAACCTGATTTTATTTCCACAGCTCCAGTTCCTAATTGTATAATTTCTTCCAAACGAAGTTTACTTTGATTGTATAGATCTTCTTCAGATGTTTGCTGCAGTTTTTTTGCAGAATTTAAAATCCCACCACCATTATTAGCAATTTCTTCATAGGATAAACCATTTATACGATCTACAAATTCGCCTTCTCTGTTTCCAGCATATACAATATGTGTATGCGAATCACACCAAGTTGGTAAAATCATTTTGTCGGTTACATCAATTTCAATAGCAGCTGGTAAATTCGGACAGTTGTCCATGTTACCAAAATCAGTAATACGTCCGTTTTTAACCACTAAATATGCATTTTTGATAGTAGGTAATACATTCATATCAGCACCCGCAACAAAATCGATTTGTTGTTCTCTAACTTGTATAAGTTCTTTTATGTTTTTAAATAGTTGTATCATTAGAATAAGTTATTTAAAATGGTATCATCTACCAAATTAGGAAGTGTTACTTTTAAATTAGGTGTTCGTTTCATTTCTCGTTTAATAGCAAAAATAGCTTCGCTATTTCTTGCCCAACTTCTTCTAGAAACACCATTGTTCACATCATAAAATAACATCTTTTGCAAACGATTTTCAGATTCTCTTGTTCCGTCTAAAAGCATTCCAAAACCACCATTCATAACTTCTCCCCAGCCAACACCGCCACCATTATGAATAGAAACCCAAGTTGCACCACGAAAACTATCGCCAATAACATTATGAATAGCCATATCTGCGGTAAATTTACTTCCATCATAAATATTAGAAGTTTCTCTGTAGGGAGAATCTGTTCCGCTAACATCATGATGATCTCTTCCTAAAATAACAGCATCAATTTCTCCTTTGGCAATAGCATCATTAAAAGCTTGGGCTATTTTTACACGTCCTTCTGCATCAGCATATAAAATACGAGCTTGAGAACCAACGACCATTTTGTTCTTTTTTGCATTTTTAATCCACGTTATATTGTCTTGCATTTGCAATTGAATTTCGGCTGGAGAATCTTTCATGATTTCTTGTAGCACTTCCATAGCAATTTGATCCGTTTTATCTAAATCTTCAGCTTTTCCTGAAGCACAAACCCAACGAAAAGGACCAAAACCATAATCAAAACACATCGGTCCTAAAATATCTTGTACATACGAAGGATATTTAAAATCGATATTATTTTTTGCCATAACATTGGCACCAGCTCTTGAACTTTCTAATAAAAAGGCATTTCCATAATCAAAGAAATAGGTTCCTTTTTTTGCATGATTATTAATTGCTATTACTTGTCGTTTTAAAGAGTTTTGTACTTTTTCTTTAAATTCAACAGGATTTTCTTTAATTAATTCATTGGATTCTTCAAAACTAGTATTTACAGGATAATAACCTCCAGTCCATGGAATATGTAATGAAGTTTGATCAGATCCTACGTGAATAAAAATATTTTCTTTATCAAAATGTTCCCAAACTTCTACCACATTTCCAATGAAAGCAATGGAAACTACTTCATTATATTGTTGTGCTTTTTTTACACGTTTGGTTAAGTCATCAATATCATCAATTAAAACATCAACCCAACCTTGTTCGTGTCTTTTTCTAGCTGCTTTTGCATTTACTTCTGCACAAATAGTAATACAACCTACAATATTTCCTGCTTTTGGTTGCGCGCCACTCATGCCACCTAAACCAGAAGTTAAAAATATTTTTCCAGCTGGAGTTTCATCTTTTTGTAATATTTTTCTGAAAGCATTCATTACTGTTATGGTAGTTCCGTGAACAATTCCTTGTGGCCCAATATACATGTAAGAACCCGCAGTCATTTGTCCGTATTGTGTTACTCCCAACGCATTAAATTTTTCCCAATCGTCAGGTTTTGAGTAATTAGGAATCATCATTCCGTTAGTAACTACAACTCTTGGAGCTTCTTTTGAAGAAGGAAATAATCCCATTGGATGACCAGAATACATGTGTAAGGTTTGTTCATTTGTCATTGTAGCTAAATATTGCATTGTAATAACATATTGCGCCCAATTTTGAAAAACAGCTCCGTTACCACCATAGGTAATTAATTCTTCTGGATGTTGTGCTACAGACGGATCTAAATTATTTTGAATCATTAACATAATAGCTGCAGCTTGTAATGATTTTGCAGGATATTCATGTATAGGTCTTGCATAAATTGTGTAATCAGGTTTGAATCGATACATATAAATACGGCCGTATTCTTTTAATTCGTAAGCAAATTCAATAGCCAATTCTTGATGCCATTCTTTAGGGAAATATCGCAAGGCATTGTTAATAGCCAATCGTTTTTCTTCTATAGAAAGTACGTCTTTTCGTTTAGGAGCTCTATTTATGTCCTTAGCTAAACTTCTTTTTTGTGGCAGTTTATCAGGAATTCCTTGTGCTATTTGTTCTTGAAATGTCATGTTTATGGCTTTTTTATCCAATTACTTTTTATAGTGCTATTGTTTATACGGTGATTGAGCGGAGTCGAAATCGACGTAAAAACGTATCGAGAACATGTTCGTTGTTTTAACACTTCGACTCCGCTCAGTGTCCGATACTGTTATTAAATATTTGTTCTCTTTTCTTAAACGTCATTACGAATGCAACGCAGTGTAATGAAGTAATCTGTTTCTGGATTAGAGAATTATTTTACTTTTTTCCATTGCTCAAAACACTTCGACTCCGCTCAGTGTCCTATATTGTTATTAAATATTTGTTCTCTTTTCTTAAATGTCATTACGAATGCAACGCAGTGTAATGAAGTAATCTGTTTCTGGATTAGAGAATTATTTTTACTTTTTTCTATTGCTCAAAACACTTCGACTCCGCTCAGTGTCCGATACTGTTATTAAATATTTGTTCTCTTTTCTTAAACGTCATTACGAATGCAACGCAGTGTAATGAAGTAATCTGTTAATTTGTTCTCGATAAAGTTACTTAGCGAAGTCGAAGTACAATTTTATTCCGTTATCTCTTCATAAAATCACTCGAACTGACAAACATCAAATAATTAATATAGTTGATTAACCAACTACAAACGCTTTTGTTTTCACAAAGGCAATCATTTGGTTAATATCATCCTTTAAAATACGGTCTTCTTCTAATTTAGGAACTTTTGTTCTGATGAGTTTATAATTAGTTTCTATAATTTTTGAAAATGTATGAGGTCTTCTAAACTCTAAAGCTTGTGCTCCGTACATTAATTCTATGGCTACTATTTTTTCTAGATTTTCTAAAATCTGATTGAATTTTCTACTAGAAATACTTCCCATAGAAACATGATCTTCTTGTCCTAATGAAGTAGGAATACTATCTGCTGAAGGCGGAAAACATAACGATTTATTTTCTGTTACCAAAGCCGCTGTGGTATATTGTGGAATCATAAAACCAGAATTTAAGCCGCCAGATTTTGTTAGTAATCTTGGTAAACCATATTTTCCTTCAATTAATAAATAACATCTTCTATCAGAAATATTACCCAATTCAGATGCTGCTATTGATGTGTAATCTAATGCCATTGCTAAAGGTTGTCCGTGGAAATTACCACCAGAAATTGCTTCCGTATCACTTAGAATAATAGGATTATCGGTTACTGCATTCATTTCAATGGTTGCTAATTCTTTTAAATGTTGATACGCATTTCTAGAAGCTCCATGAACTTGCGGAATACAACGCATAGAATACGGATCTTGTACACGCTCGCAATTTTCATGCGACATAATATTTTCAGAATCTTTAAAAAGTAAACGCATACGTTCCGCAACTTTTATACAGCCTTTAAAAGGTCTTATAGCGTGTAACTCGGCTTTAAAAGGGGAAGCACTTCCTTTATAACCTTCTATACTCATTGCGCCAGCAACATCAGCCAAGTCAAGTAAATATTCCATTTTTTTTAACCCAATAATCGTATGTGCTAAAATAAATTGTGTTCCGTTTATTAAAGCCAAACCTTCTTTGGCTTGTAACTGAATCGTTTCTAAATCATAAGTTTCTAATATTTGTTTTGCATTTATAATTTCATCATTTAACCAAAATTCCCCTTCACCCAATAATGGTAAAAATAAATGAGAAAGAGGCGCTAAATCACCAGAAGCACCAACAGAACCTTGCTCTGGAACAACAGGTAAAAGATCATTTTCAATAAAAAAGATAATACGCTCTATAACTTTTAATCGAATTCCAGAATATCCTTGGCATAACGCATGCACTTTACAAATCATCATAATTTTTGATAGCTCTTTATCTATCGGTTTACCAACACCAACAGCATGTGTTATTAATAAGTTCTCTTGTAATTTACTGGTTTCATCTGCTGTTATTTGTACATCGCATAACGGACCAAATCCAGTATTAATTCCATAAACTGCTTTATTTGATTTAGTAATTGTTTCTACTTTTTTTCTACAAGAAATTACTTTGTCTTTAGCTTCAGAAGTTAACACTCCCGCTAAGTTTCCATGAGCAATAGCAATTACTTTATCAATAGTTAAAGAGTCAATTCCGTATTTAAAGGGCATTATTTATAAATTTAGGTGATTATTACAAAGTTATTTCTATTTTTAATGTTTAAAAAGATCATTTAGGTTAACTATTAATAACTATGAGTAATCAATTAGAGATTCGTCATTTAAAATATTTCTTAGCAGTTGCAGAAGAATTACATTTTAGAAAAGCAGCAGAACGCTTGTATATTTCTCAACCAGGTTTAAGCAGGCAGATTAAACAAATGGAAGATGATTTGGGAATTTTATTATTTGAACGTCATAATAGAAAAGTAGCTTTAACCAAAGCAGGTGAATACCTTAAAAAAGAATTGACCAGAAATTTAAAGCAGCTAGATGATATTATTGATCATGCACAACTGATTAATGAAGGAAAAAGAGGGCAGTTGAAATTTGGTTATGTAGGCTCTGCAATGCAGCAAATAATTCCTGAATTATTATTGAATTTTAGAAATGAGCATCCAGATATTATATTTAATTTAAAAGAAATGGATAACCAAAAGCAAATTGATAGTTTGTTAGATTATACTATTGATATTGGTTTTGTGAGATTAGAAAAAATACCTCAAACACTTGAAAGCAAAGTTGTTTTACAAGATACGTTTTGTTTGGTATTACCAAAAGAACATCCTATTGATTCGGGAAATTTTAAAAACCTTTCTCAATTTAAAGAAGAATCATTTATTCTATTTGATCCGGAATATAGTAAGTCGTATCACGATAAAGTTGTACAGATTTTTAGTGATGCAGGATTTACGCCGCAGGTATCGCATTTAACAATACATGCGAGTTCTATTTATAAATTAGTTGAAAATAATTTCGGAATTTCAATAGTACCAAAATCGTTAACATCAATTACAATTAAAGGTGTACAATTTATTGAGTTGGATAAAATTTCTCAACGAACCGAATTGTCTGTAGTTTGGAACAAAACCAATAGAAATCCAATACTTGTTAATGTGTTAAGTTTGATTGATAAGTATTAATGTAAAGTAATACGTTTTATATTAAAACAATACTTAAGTTAAGACAAGCTATCTTATCTGTTTTTTATTGAAAAAAGCGTAATTTTACAACTTTAATACCGACTATTTCTTAATTATAGAGTTATGACAAGTATCAATATCAGCAATAATATATCAGAAGAATTACCAGTACAATTACAAATAAGTTTTCGTAAGATTTATGATTTTATAGTAACATATTCTCTAGAAGAAAATAAAAATCATCCCTATTATTCAGCAGCTAAAAAAGTTAAAGAAGAAATTGAAAAGTTTCCTTTTTTAATTGATGGCTTTTCTGATTTTTCTTTATTAGAAAAACATAAAGATATTATTGATCTAATATTAGAACCTGTTTTTCCTGAAATTTTAAAACTAAACGAAATTAAGGCAGCTATGGTTCCGTTTAATTTTTTAAGTTTTAGGTTTTCTAAACGTTTTCAAAATATAATAGATAATGCAGGTGAAGATTTTGAACTTCAAATAAGAAATTTTGAACCAGATTTTATGTATCGTCAAATATGTACTTTTATTTTACAAATGTATTATGGTAAAAATATAGATTCTTCTCGTCCGTTTTATTTTGATATTCCTAATGCAACCACAGGTATAATACATCATTATAGAGTTGCATTGAATGCTGATTTTTCTGAATTTGAAGCAACGGAAAATGCGCCTGAGATTACTGAAGATGACTATAAAGAATTGCTAGATAATTATGATGATATAGCTTTATGGAAAGAGAAATTTCCGCCTAATAGCTATATTTTTAAAGGTTTTGGTATTATGAATTTGTTTGATGTAACTACAGACCAAACAATTGCAGATATCAGTTCCGAGCTTTTAATACAAAGTGATGATATTGGAGATAGAATAGCGGTGAAGCTCCGTGATTTTTTTAGAATTAAAGATTTACGTGTTGGGTTTTCTGTTTTTGATATATCAACCAAAAGTATATGCAATAACACATCTGCAAAAAAACACCAAAGTTTTATTTTAAATTGCGATTATGATTTGACTTGTGAAGGTTTTTTCTGTGATCATATTGTAGATAAGATTTTTAATAAAAATGAAATAGTAACCATTTCTAATGTAGAGGTTTACGGAAAACAAGCTGATGAAAATGGATTTTATCAACAATTAAAAAAGCATAATGTTGGTAGTATTATTGTTATTCCTTTTAGACCAGAAAATCAAGATGATTTGGTATTGGTTGAAATAATATCGCCAAGAGCTTATGAATTAAATACTGTTAACCAAAGTAAGTTAGTGGACATACTTCCGGTTTTTAAAACAGCTATTGAACGTTCTAATACAGAACAAAAAAATTTAATAGAAGCGATAATACAAGAAAAGTATACCTCAATTCATCCTACAGTAAAATGGCGTTTTAATGATGCTGCTGAAAAATATCAACAAGAAATTTTTGAGAAAAAAGAGAATGTAAAAATAGATGAAATTGTTTTTAATGATGTATTTCCTTTATACGGACAGTCAGATATTAAAGGATCTTCATTGGCAAGAAACGAAGCTATTAAGGAAGATTTAATAACTCAATTAACATTAGCAATATCAGTTTTACAAAAAGCATGTGAATCTGAAAAAATGCCTATTTATGAAGAGTTAATGTTTCGTGTACAGGAATATTTAAATAATGTGCAAGTAGGACTCAAATCAGGCGATGAAACGTTAATATTAAGTTTTTTAAAGCGTGAGATTTATCCTGTTTTTAAACATATAAAAGCACTAAATACAACATTAAAAGTATTGGTGGAAGCATATATAAATCGTTTAGATAGCAATTTACAAGTAGTTTATGAAAAACGAAAAGATTATGAAAATAGTGTAACTATTTTAAATGATAAACTTTCGCGTTTTATAGATAAAAAACAAGAGGAAGCACAAAAAATATTTCCGCATTATTTTGAACGTTATAAAACAGATGGAGTAGAGTACAATATGTATATAGGACAATCTTTGGTAAAAGATAGAACTTATAATGATGTGTATTTACACAATTTATATTTGTGGCAATTGCAACTAATGTGTGAAATGGAAAATGTAGCAATGAAAGCTACTGAAGAAATGGAACACGAATTACGTGTAGCGTCTTTAATTTTAATACATAGTAATCCGTTAGCTATTAAATTTAGAATGGATGAAAAACAGTTTGATGTAGATGGGGCTTATAATATTCGTTATGAAATTATAAAAAAACGAATAGATAAAGCACATATAAAAGGAACAAATGAACGTTTAACTGTTCCTAATAAAATAGCAATTGTATACTCACAAGAAAAAGAGGCTTTAGAGTATAAAAAGTATATAAAGTACTTACAGTCTAAAAATAAACTAGGTGCTTTAGAAATGTTAGAACTAGAAGATTTACAAGGCGTTTCTGGTTTAAAAGCAATGCGTGTTGAGGTGATTTATGATCAAAATTTTTGCGATAAATCAACAATAACAATAGAAGAATTGGTGAAAGAGTTTAATTAATACTTATTAAAGTAAAGCACCAATTGTTTCAGCTATTACAGGATCTTTACTGCGTAAACAAAAAGCACAAGTAAAGGCAATTACACTTAGAATAATACCTATCATAAAAACGGTGTAAGTAGAACGAAGTAGGTTGTACTTTCTATTTAAAACTAAACCCAAAAAGTATAAATCTTTAGTAAGTGAACCATAAAGGTAATCACGATCTTTCATCATTTCGTCCATAGCCCATTCAAATTCATCAAGTTTCATTTTATGAAAGTTACCAAAGAAAAGTAAGTTTACTTTTTTGTTTTTAACATCTTCTTTTGTAAACTCACCTTGAGTAACATTAGGTCTTGTTGCTAAAACAGATAAAATCATAGAAATTACTGTAAACAAAACAAAAATTACAGAAGGAGCAATTAAATAACTATTTGATGGATTATCTAATTTAGGGAGTAATGTAGAAAGTGCCATTGAAATAATAATAGCATTTACAGAAAGTAAAATATTAGCTTTTGTATCTGCTATATCACTTAAAGTAATATGATTTCTTAACGCTACTCTAAACATGGTTTCTATTCCTCGTTCTGGTAATTCTACTTTGTTTTTTTTAAAAGCTAATTCTTCTTTCTTTTGATTTAGTTTTTCTTCTTCTTGTTTTAATTTCTTTTCTTGTTTTAAAAGTTGTGCTACATTTTTCCCTTTTTGTTTTTCCCATTTTTTTGCAGCTTCAGGAGTTAAAAAAGAATGTTTATTTGTTAAGAAATCAATATTTTTAGCTAACCAGTCTATTTCACTGACCTTCTCTTTAGTCGTTAACTCTAGTTCTTTATGAAGTAATAATGAAAATTCATCATAATTTTTACTTCCTACATGAGAACAATCAGCATCTTTTATTATTTTTTCTAAATAAGAGGTAGGTTTGTTATCTAATTTAGTAGCTAAAATTAAGTCCGCTACTTCAGATATGTATTTTTTATCAGCTTTATTATCTTGTAAGAAATTGGTAAGTATTTTTACACTTTCTTCTTCGTGGTTTTCTGGCTTAACTGTAAAACCAGTATCATGAAACCAAGAAGCTACTAATAGTTTTTCAGTATCTTCTGGAGTTAATTTTTTTAACTCAGCTAATTCTTTTGTTTTTTCTACAACACGTTGTGTATGTGATACATTGTGATATAAAAACTTATTATTAAGTTTTTCGTTTAACAAACTAATTACAAACCTTTCTGCTTTTACTATTAAATCTTCCATGATAAAAAATTGATATGTAAAAATATAAACTTAATCTTTAACATTGGTAATTATTAAAAAAATCTATAATCTCTTATTATTAAAAATATAAAAGACCTTTATTTCTAAAGGCCTTTTTCTTTAAGTAACTACATTTAAAGATAAACAAACATGAATATGTTTTTAGTTACTCTTTGTTAAAATAGTTGAAAACGAAGAGTTCTTTTTATTAATTTTTAGAAAGTATATACCGTTTTGTAAATTATCAATAGGAAAAGTTGTATTTGATTCAAATCCCCCTTTAAATTCTTTTACTTTTTTTCCATTAATATCAAAAATTAATACATGCTCTATTGCTGTATTGATTTTAAAAGAACCTTTAGAAGGATTAGGATATGCAACAATTTTTTGATCACTAATCAAATTTTCGTCATTAGATAAGGTTGCTGCATTGTTTCCATAAACTTTAAATTCTCCAGGTGCTAAAGAGATGGTATTGTTAACATTAGAAACAGTTATTTCTGAATTGTTGTTTAATAAATCATACCAAGTTCCCGTTTCTTGAAAATTAGGGTTTATATTTTGTGTTGTTACACCAAAGTTTCCAATTATAGTTATATGTTTTATATCAGAAGCATCAGTTTTTGTTAATTGAATTGATTTTAAACCGTTTGAATTACCTACATCTAGCGTAAAATCAGATGTTTCAAAAATATCATATTTTAGTTTTAACTGAATTAACTTAGAATATGTATTGTAAACTTCTTTTCTGTCGTTAACATCGTAATAATTCCACAGAATTGGTTTGTTACCAGTTCTTCCATTTTCATCTATACTAATATCATAGCCTAATTCACCAAATTGCCAAATCATTTTAGGTCCTGGAATAGTAAAATAAAATGCACTAGCCATTTCAATTCTATCTAAAGCAGTTGCTAAATTTGTAACATCATAAGTGTCATTAGAATTTCCGAATTGAAGATTTTTATACATCAAACGTTCTTCATCATGACTTTCCATATAACTTATATTTGCAGGTACAGACCAACCTCTATTTTTATATGAAACCCATGAGAAATCAGATTTCCCTCCAGAATGAAAGCCTAATGTAGCTTCATTATAATTTTCATTATGATTTCCCCAAACCATAATTCCTTTTCCTTCATCAAGTCTATAATTAACCCATTGTGTTTCTTCGGTATTCGTTCCTAAATGTTCAAAAATCACATAAAAACCAGGATCTATATTCCATTGAGTATCTGCATAAGCTTTTAAAACATCAACTCTATCTTGCTGATAAGCGTTAGTACAACTTTCATCACTTGCAGTACAGTTTTGTGTAAAACCTTTTGTTAAATCCCACCTAAAACCATCAATTTTATATTCTTCTATCCAATATTGAGTTACGCTATTTACATAATCTCTTACATCTTGTTTACTGTGATCAAAATCATTAAAAACACTATAGGAGTGTGTTGCTGTTTGATTAAAAAAAGGATTGTCAGCAGAAGCTTGTCCGCCGTAACCTCCATTATCTGTATTCCACATTCTATAATACGGATGTTGTCCGCTTGCGTGATTAAAAGCAACATCTATAATAATAGCAATTCCACGAGCATGACATTCATCAACCAATTGTTTAAATGCATTTTTTGTTCCGTAATATTTATCCAAAGCCATATGAAAAGAAGGATTATAACCCCAAGATTCATTTCCGTCAAATTCCATTATTGGCATAAATTCTATGGCATTAATACCTAAAGTTTCTAAATAATCCAATCGGGCTTTTACTGCGTCAAAACTATGTAACTCATCAAAATCTCTTATTAATAATTCGTAAATAACTAAATCTGTTTTTTCAGGTTTCACAAAATTTGTTGTTTGCCAATTGTATGCAGCTTCTCCTGTTTTTAAAAGTGTAACTGTATGATTTGTTTTTCCGGTTGGATATTCTGGTAAATCAGGATACGTTATAGTGTTTATATATTGATCATTTGATTCTGTTAAAACAATTGTCGCATAAGGATCAGCAATTCTTAATTCACCATCTATTAAATATTGAAAAGTGTGATTTTGTTGCGGTGTTAAACCAGATAGTTCTATCCAAAAACGATTTGTAGCGCTATCTTTATTTAGTAAATATGTATTATTAACCTCCCAATTATTAAAATCTCCAATAAGATGCACGAATTCTTTGTTAGGTGCATATAAAACCAAAGTAACTTTTGTAGCGTCAGAAGCATTTATATTTATTCCGTCTTTCATATTTACAGGAACAGAAGCTTCAGTAACCGTTGGTTTTACGATAACACTAAATGTTTTTGATAGAAGATTATCATTATTTGTAGCTTCTAATATGTAGGTTGTGTTTTCTGTAACTATTGGAGAAAAATTATATGAAGTTTGGTTTGTTTGTGTATTTATAGATACACCATTTGCTTTTAAATTATAATCAGCAGCCAAAGAAGTTGTTGCAGTAATTGGAAATGTTTCCCCAGAATTTATAATTGTTGAAGTATTTGTAGGTGCACTTACTGTAAGTTGAAAAGTACCAACTTGATATGTGTTGTCTTGGGATTTTTTATCTCCAGTACCATCTTTTGCTTTTATAAGTAAACCAATGCTACCAATATTAGTTCTGTTATATAATGCGGTAGGAGTAAAGGTAAAAGAATAGGTTCCATTTCCATTATTTGTGAATTTTTGAATATCATTTGAGCTTGTCCAGCTTCCGTTGGTTGGAGAATCCATTGCGTTTAAATCATCACTATCAAAAGACCAAGTCCAAAGATAAATATCAGAAACACCCCAAGTAGTTACATTAATATCAGAAACAGTAATTGTAATTTCATCATTTTCATCAAATGTTTCTGGAGAAACAGAAAATGTTACATTTTGTTGTTGACCAAAAGCAATAAAAGAAAAGAAGAAAAGAAGTAGTGTAATTTTTTTCATAAAATAAAATATAAAAAACAAAGGCTATCTTATTTAAAAGGTAGCCTTTGTAAAATTATTGACTTAATTTATAGTGTATATTGGATTATTTGGATCTGTAAAATCTAATGTAAGATCATAAGTTCCTGCAGTGACTGCAATATTATTGTCGTTTTCTTGATCAAGAATACCATCTAGTTCAAAATCGCCATAATTTACATCCCAACTATCGTTAGCTCTAACTTTTATTTCTCCATCTATTAAATTTATACCATTTAAAACCCAAAAATTTTCTTTGCTAAAATCTAAAGAGAACTTAGTATCTGGTCCGTCCCAACCATTAGGTGTTGCGCTACCAACTAAACCCCAAATATCAGTTTCTACAATAGAATAACTTAAATCATTAAAATTAACAGTAACTAAATAGTTTCCTGCTGTAACTAAAATGTTATTATCATTATCTGTATCTAAAATACCATCAGTTTGTGCGTCTCCATAATTTGTATCCCAAGAATTATTTGCTCTAATTTTTAATTCTCCATCAGCTAATGTTACTAATGCTCTCCATTGATCAGAATACGGATCATATTCTAAATTTAAATCAGGTCCGTCCCAACCATTAGTTGTAGCACTACCAACAAGTCCCCAAGAAAAATTTTCAATTGAATATGCTAACGTAACCGAGTTAAATAAAATTTTATAAGAACCCGCAGTAACAGAAATATTATTATCGTTATCGGTATCTAAAATACCATCAAGTTGTGCGTCACCATAATTAACATCCCAAGCATTGTTAGCTCTAATTTTTATTTCTCCATCAACTAAGTTTACATAAGCTACAAATTCATTTTCGTTTTGTGTTTTATAGAAAGGTAAATCTGGTCCATCCCAGCCATTAGTAGTTGCACTACCAACAACTCCCCATTCAGATGATAAGTCTAAAACACCAGAAAAAGCAGTAACAGTTAACGTTTGTGGCAAAGAAATAACATTAGTATTTGGGCCTAAAATGGCTTTAACAATTAGTTTAATTTCAGTTTCAGTATCAGGTTCTACTCCTAAGTTTAATAAATGAGAGTTTAATTCTTTATTCTGAAATATTTTAGAAAGACTTCCAGCGTCTACAGTTAGCGTTTGAGCTTCAGTAAAATCACCACTTGATAAATCCAATAAAACTTCATAACTAGCAGAAGCATCAAATCCAAAATTTGGTTCATTCCAAGATACATTTAATACATCTTGATCTTCATTATCTTGCAATAAAATTACAACGTTTGTTGATAAAGATACTTCTACAGAAGCATCAGTATTTAATATTGTTAAATTGTCGTTATCTTCACAAGACCAAATAAAAAGCGATAATGTGAAAATTAATATTATATTTTTTAAAATTTTCATGTTTTTATTTTTTAGTTGTAACCTAAGTTTTGAGTTATATTCGGATTTGCCAATTTATCTTCATTAGGAATTGGATAAAGATCTCTAAAGCTTTCTGTTGTTCTTCCAGCTGCAACTCCTCCTTTCCAAGGCCAAATTCCTTGATCAGAAAATTGACCAAACCTAATTAAGTCTGTTCTTCTATGGCATTCCCAGTATAATTCTCTAGATCTTTCATCTAAAATAAACTGTAAATCTAATTCACCTGAAGAGATATTTCCGCTAGTATCTCCATAAGCTCTTTCTCTTAAATCGTTAATATAACCTAGAGCAGTACCAGCATCTCCGCCACCTCCGCGAAGGAATATTTCTGCGTACATTAAATAAGCATCTGCTAAACGAAATAAAGGAAAATCAATATCAGAAAATTGTCCTGAAGGATCTGAACCAATATTTCCATTAATGTCAAGATTTTTATATTTAGGCACTCCATAACCTTCTCTAAAGTTAAATGGATCTTCTATTTCTAGTACTTGTCCAGTAAGTTCAAAAATGGCTCTTGAATCTGTATTTCCAGAAATATCACTAAACTTGTTTACAAAACCACTCGTTGTTCTTAATCCAGCCCAACCGTCATCAACACCAATATTTGCTAAGATATCAGGCCATTCATTATGAGATGAAGCGTGAGAAATATAGGTTGTTCCTCCTTCAGAAACATTACTAACACCATCAAAAATGATAGAAAAAATAGCTTCATTTTGTGCGCCATTAGTATTGTTGTCTGCTAAGAATTGATATTGGTAATTAGGTGTTAAAGAAAAACCACCTGCAATAACTTTATTTACATAAACTAAAGCATCGCTATATCTATCAGTTCCTGTGTAAGTTTCTGCATTAAGATATAATTTAGCTAAAAGCATCCAAGCACCAGCTTTATCAACTCTACCTTCTTCATTAGTTCTTGGATCCATTAACGTATTTTCAATTTCTAATAATTCAGATTCTATGTATGTGAAAATTTCATTACTAGATAATTGTTCAGGAAAGAAGTTTCCAATAGGATCATTTTCATCAACAAAAGGAATATTTCCAAAAGAATCTAAACCATGCCAGTAACTTAAGGCTCTCATAAAACGTGCCTCTTCTCTAAAAAGGGCAATTTCTGATTTTAAAGTATCATCAACACCTCTGCTATTTAATTTAGCTTCAGTAGTTTCTTTTAAAAACTGATTTGATTGTCCGATTTGAAAATAGATTCTATAATACCAACCCGCTAAAAATTCATTAACAGGTGTCCAAACATGATTGTGTATATTATGAATAGTACCATCATTCCAAGCAATTATAGTTTCTTCTGTTGGTAATTGTTGAACAGTAAATAACAAACGTAAGTAGTTGGAGAAATTACCATCTATTCCAGATATGTCAACTTGATCAGACGCTTGTCCGTTTACAGCTAAACCGCCATATATTTTAGCTAAAAACTGTTTATATGCAGCAGGATCTTCAAATACTTTGTCTTCTGTTTGTGCTATTATTGGTTTTAAATCTAATTCACTTTCGCAAGATGAAAGTAATGACATGAATATTAACGTCATTAAACCTAAGCTAAGTTTTAATTTATTTTTTAATGATTTCATATTTTTTTTATTAAAAGTTAACATTAAGTCCTAATAAGAATGTTCTTGGTCTTGGAAATAGATTATTATCTATACCTCCGCTGATTTCAGGATCTATTCCATCATAATTTGTAATTGTAAATACATTTTGAACTGTTGTGTATACTCTTGCTTTTATTTTATCATGTTCTAAATTATATCCTAAAGAAATATTATCCATTTTTAAGAAAGAAGCATCTTGTATGTAGTAATCAGACCATAATTGTACATTTTCAAAATTAGTGTTTAAGTACGATGTACTTACGTTTCTGTTAGCACCTAAAGAGAATAAGCCAAACTCTGTTCCGCTAGAAGAAGCAACATTGTTATATGCATAATTTCCTATACTAGCTCTTAAAGTGAAGCTGAAATCCCAATTTTTATAATTCATATAAGAAGAAGCTCCAATAATATAATCAGCATTAGGATTGTTATACACATATTTGTCGGAACTAGAGAATATACCATCACCATTTAAATCTTCATAAACACCTTCAAGTGGATTTCCATTAGCATCATAAACTTGTTTATACACTAAGAAAGAATTTTGTGGTAAACCAACTTTTTGGGTTTGTATAGTATTACCAACACCACCAGAAATATTACCTGTAGCTAATCCAGGAGATGTAGGATCTTCAATTGCATTTAATCTTACAATCTTATTTTCTAGATAAGATACATTTAAAGCTAAATTCCAATTAAAGTTATTTTTTTGAATGATATCTGAATTAATAGAGAATTCTATACCACTATTTTCAAGAGCCCCAATATTAGTAAATAAGCTATTTGTTAAATTAGATCCTGCAGATGGTTTAACAGTACTTAAAACATCGTCTGTCTCTCTAAAAAAGTATTCTAAAGATCCTGTAATTCTATCATTAAAAAAACCGTAATCTAAACCTAAATTATAGGTTGTAGATTCTTCCCATTTAATATTAGCATCATAACCTTCTGGTCTAATAGTATTATAAGGAACACCACCAAGGTTATAACTATAATCATTTTGACTTGTAGTGTAAACTGGTAAATATCCAAAGTCATTACCTATTTCTTGTTGTCCGGTTTGTCCAACACCAACTCTTAGTTTTAATTTAGATATGGTTTTAGAATCATTTAAAAAGTCTTCTTCAAAAATATTCCAAGCTAAAGCACCAGAAAGGAAATTACCCCATCTATTTTCAGGCGAAAATCTAGAAGAACCATCTCTTCTGTAGGTAAACGTTAATAAATACCTACTGTCGTAAGAATAATTTAAACGTGTAAAGTAAGATACTAAAGAATTGTGAGAAGCATTTTCTGTAATAGCAGGAAGTGTTGCATTCCCATTAATATTATAAGAGTCATTTTCTCTATAAAACTTTTGAAAAGAATGTCCAATCATTAGATCAACTTTACTGTTGATGCTTTCTATATCTTTAACATAATTTAAATAAAAATCGGCTAATGTACTTCTTCTTAAACTTGTATAAGTACCAGTTGTACCTTGAGTTGTAAATCCCTGAGCAGAACTAGCAAGTGTTTCTGTAGCACCTTTTACATCAGAATAATCAAAACCAACATTTAAATTAGCTTTTAATCCATCAAGAAAAGGAATAGCGTAATCAAACTTAGCATTTCCTATAACTCTTCTCGTATCTGATTCGTTAGAAGATTGATTTAATAATCCAAGAGGATTACGAGGAGCTAATCCAGAAGGAGTTCCATTTGCTTGTAACCATTCCCAATAACCACCATATTCCGCAACACCACTGTAAACCGATTGCGTTGGATCAAATGTAGAAGCTGAACCTATAGCTCCTCCATTTGCAAAGTTATCTTTCGAAAATGATCCTCTAATATTAAAATCCATTTTCAAACTTTTATCAAACATATTTTGTCTAAAAGTAATTGCTGCAGTTTTTCTGTTAAATTCAGTAGTTTTTACAACACCTTCTTGTTTTAAATATCCTAATGAAACACGATAAGATGAGTTTTTAAACCCTTGAGAAAATGTAACACTATTATCATTTCCAATAGCTTCTCTATATATTTGGTCTTGCCAATCTGTATTACTATCACCAAGTAATGCAATTGCTGTAGCATTTCCAGTTGCAATTGTAGCAGCTCTATATTGATCAGCGCTTAATACTTCGTTTCTTCTTGCTGTTTCACCTATGGAAACAGTACTTGTAATTCCAACTTTAAATTCCGAATTCATTTTTCCAGATTTTGTTGTTATTAAAATTATACCAGCAGAAGCTCGTGAACCATAAATAGCAGTTGCAGAAGCATCTTTTAAAACAACAAAACTTTCAATATCATTTGGATTAATAGAGTTTAAAGCTGGTCCATTTTGATCTACAGGAACACCATCAATAACTAATAAAGGACTATTGTTTGCAGATAGTGAAGAATTACCACCTCTAATTTTAATAGTACCACCTTGGCCAGGTTGACCACTTGGAGGTATAACATTAACACCCGCAGTTTTACCAGAAATTAACAGTTCTGGAGAAACAATTGCACCAGCGTTAAATTCTTTTGCAGTTACTTTTTCTATGGCACCAGTTGCATCTTTAACGGTTGTTGTTCCATAACCAATAACAACTACTTCATCCAGACTTTCACTAGACTCTTCTAAATCAATAACTAAATTGAATTTAGTTTTAATTAAAATTGTTTTTGTAACATAACCTAATGACATAAAAATTAATACATCACCAGATTTTACACCTGTAATTTCAAATTCCCCATCGAAATTAGTTTCTGTACCTTTTACAGTCCCCTTTACAATAACACTAATTCCAGGTAAAGTAGTACCTGTTTTTTTTTCTCTTATAACACCCTTAACCGTTTGCTGAGCAAACATTGTAAAAGAAGTACTTAAAAGAAGACCAATTAACAATAATTTAAATTTTCCCATGTATTTTTTGTTAAATAATAACTATAATTTTAATCTGTTATTAACAATAAATTTACATTCCACGAGGTAAATATATATGTATGCTTGAAATATACAATATTAGAAATTTAACGAAAACGGTTTCGTGTTAACAACTTTTTTGAAAACACCTTTAATTTGATAAAAAACATGTCTTTTTATTTGCATTTTTGTAAAATATGAAGCAAAAAGTTACCATAAAAACAATAGCTAAAGAATTAGGAGTTTCTACTTCTACTGTATCTAAAGCATTAAAAGATAGTCATGAGATAAGTAAAGAGACTAAAGAAAAAATTCAAGCTTATGCAAATCACTATAATTACAAGCCTAATAATTTAGCATTACAGTTACGTAATCAAAAAACAAAATTAATAGGTGTTATCGTACCAAAAATTGTACATCACTTTTTTTCTACTATTATAAAAGGGATAGAAGAAGGAGCTAGTGAGAAAGGGTACAGAATAATGGTTTGTTTTTCTGATGAATCACATACTAAAGAAGTAGAGAATTTAAAAGTATTGTCTAATGGAAGTGTAGATGGTTTAATTGTTTCTATTGCAAATGAAACACTAGAAAGTAAAAGTATAAAACACTTTCAAGATTTAGTTTCAGAAGAAATACCTTTAGTGTTATTAGATAGGGTTTTAGATGAAATAACTTGTGATAAAGTAGTTGTAGATGATTTTGGAGCGGGTTATAAAGCTACAAAACACCTTTTAAATACAGGCTGTAAAAGAATAGCTATAATAACAACTCCAGAGTATGTAAATGTTGGTACTCATAGAAGACAAGGTTATGAAAAAGCACTTTTAGAAAGAAAAATAACTGTGGATAAAAAATTAATAGTAGAAATTGATGAAAAACAGAATATAAAAGAACAAATAAGACCAGTTTTTGATAATGGTATTGATGCAATTTTTGCTGTAAATGAAATTTATGCAGCAAAATCTATTAGAATAGCAAAGGAGAAAAGTATTAGAATTCCAGAAGAATTATCTGTAGTTGGTTTTACAGATGGATTAATTTCTGAATATGCTACACCTTCAATAACAACAATTGCCCAACATGGTTTAACAATGGGAAAACAGGCAGTTGAGGCTTTAATTAATAGAATTGAAAATGAATCAGAAAAATACGAAGCCAAAACTATAGTAATTTCAAGTGATTTAAAATTAAGAGAATCAACGAAACCGTCGTCGTAGATTTTTAAAGTATTTTTTATGAATATGGTAATTTAAACCTATTTTTGTTGCATTATTACGATTTATCAATAATTTACATCCCACAGATAACATAGTTGATAAGTCTAAAATACTTATCGTGATATTAATTTAATATGTAACGATAATATGAACAAACAGAAATTAAGTTTCTTACAAATTTGGAACATGAGTTTCGGGTTTTTAGGAATCCAATTTGGAATGGCCTTAACAGGTGGTTTCATGTCAAGAATTTTTCAAACTCTAGGAGCTGAAATAGATAATATTCCAATTCTTTGGGTAGCAGCTCCTTTAACAGGTCTTATTGTACAGCCAATTATTGGCTATATGAGTGATAGAACCTGGAGTCCGAAATGGGGTAGAAGAAGACCTTATTTTTTAATTGGAGCCATCTTGAGTTCTTTTGCATTAATTATAATGCCTCATTCACCAACTTTATGGATTGCAGCTGGTTTTCTATGGATTTTAGACGCGTCTATTAATATTTCAATGGAGCCTTTTAGAGCTTTAGTTGCTGATAAACTTCCAAACTCACAAAGATCTTATGGTTTTGTTATTCAAACACTTATTATAGGTATTGGTACTTGGGTAGCAAGTAGTTTACCTTGGATGGTTTCTAAGTTTGGTGTTAGTGATTCTGCTCCTTCTGGTATTGTACCAATGACTGTTAAAGTAGCTTTTTTAATTGGTGCTATTATTTTTCTGTTAAGTATTCTTTATACTGTTTTTACTACCAAAGAATATCCTCCAGAAGATATGGAAGCTTTTGAAAAGGAAAAGGCTAAAAAAAACAGATTTGTAGCAGATATTGTTGAAAATATAGGAAATATGCCAACAATAATGAAAAAACTAGGCGTTGTTCAGTTTTTTAGTTGGTTTGCTTTTTTTACTATGTGGAGTATGGCAAATCCTGCTTTAACAGAGCATGTTTTTAAAACTCCTGCACCAATAGAGTCGTCATATATAATGACAGATTTAATTCAAAAAGAAGCCTTTGATGCAAAAAACACAGCATTTCAAAAATCTTCTAATGAAGTTGGTTCTTATATGGGAATTTACGGATTGTCTTCAATGGTCTTTGCTTTAGTTCTTGTTTTGTATACAAGATCAAGACGAATTAATAGAAAATATGTTCATATGGGATCTTTAATCTTAGGAGGTTTAGGTTTTATTTCTATGTACATAATTCCTTCACCAGAATATTTAGCAGTGTCTTTTACTTTAATAGGATTCTCTTGGGGAAGTATTTTATCCATGCCATATGCTATGTTATCAAGCGCAGTAAACCCAAAAAAAATGGGTGTTTTTATGGGCATTTTCAACATGTTTATAGTAATACCTCAAATAATAGCTGCACTTGGAGGTATAATTTTTGTTTCTAATCTTTTTGGAAAACAAACAATAAATGCCATGATAGTAGCAGGTTCAAGTTTAATAATTGCCGGTTTGTGTAATTTTTTAATTACAGAAAAAAATGCAATTACATATCAAGAGAATAACGGATAAATGAAAACAAGAGGATTTATATTTGATTTAGACGGTGTTATTGTGGACACCGCTAAATATCACTTTTTAGCGTGGAAAAAATTAGCTAATTCCATTGGTGTAGATTTTTCAGAAGAACAAAACGAACAATTAAAAGGAGTAAGTAGAGTAAAATCTTTAGAAAAAATATTATCGTGGGGAAATAAAACAATTTCTGAAAAAGAATTTACGGATTTAATGACATCAAAAAACGATGATTATTTGGTACACGTAAATAAAATGGATGAAAATGAAATTCTTCCAGATGTAACTAAAACACTAGATTTTCTTTCATCAACAAACCAATCAATAGCATTAGGTTCTGCAAGCAAAAACGCACGATTAATTTTAAATAAGGTAAACCTTATGAATAAGTTTCATGCTATTGTAGATGGAACAAATGTTAGTAAAGCAAAGCCAGATCCAGAAGTGTTTTTAATTGCTGCTAAAGAATTAAAAATTACACCAGAAGAATGTATTGTGTTTGAAGATTCTGTAGCAGGAATTCAAGCTGCAAATGAGGCAAACATGATTTCAATTGGTATTGGAGATACAGCAACATTGCATGAAGCAGATTATGTTTTTAGAGATTTTACAGAAATTTCTGAGAACTTTTTAAAAGAGTTAAAGAAAAAATAAAATAAACGAAAGTTTATTTAAACTATTAAAAGAAATGAATCAAGATTATATCATACCAAATGATTGGTCAATTATAGAAGAGGGTTTCAACCCAGAAAGAATAAAGTCGTCTGAAAGTCTTTTCAGTATTGGTAATGGAGCCATGGGGCAACGTGCAAATTTTGAAGAAAAATATTCAGGAAATACTTTTCAAGGAAGTTATATTGCTGGAGTTTATTATCCAGATAAAACACGAGTTGGATGGTGGAAAAACGGATATCCAGAGTATTTTGCAAAAGTATTAAACGCTCCAAATTGGATTGGAATTGATGTTTTCGTAAATGATGAGCAATTAGATTTGTTTACCTGTAAAGAAGTAAAAAACTTTAAACGAGAATTAAACATGAAAGAAGGTTGGTTGTCAAGATCTTTTTCTGCAACACTTCAAAATGATGTTGAAATTCAAGTTGATATTAAACGTTTTTTAAGCTTAGATATTGATGAACTTGGCGCAATAAAATATAATATAACTCCAGTTAATACAGCTGCAAAAATTTGTTTTTCACCTTATATTGATGCTGCTATTACAAATGAAGATACCAATTGGGATGATCAGTTTTGGAATGTTTTGGCTGTAAATCAACAACAAAATCAAGTTTTTTTAGAAGCCAAAACAATGAAAACTGATTTTCATACGTGTACTTTTATGGAATCTAAATTGTTTTTAAACAATGCTCCAGTAAATATAGTATCTACAACTTTTAAAACACCAACGTATGCATCTTATAAGTTTGAAACTAATGTAACAAAAGGAGACACGTTTACAATTCACAAATTTGGTGGATATACTGTTGATAGAAATCATGATAAAAACGAATTGATTTCTTCAGCAAAGCAAGCTTTAAAATTAGCAACAGATTTAGGTTTTGATACTTTATTAGAAAAACAAAAAGAAGCTTGGGCTAAAATTTGGAGTACTTCAGATATTACTATTGATGGAGATGTAAAAGCACAACAAGGAATTCGTTTTAATATTTTTCATTTAAATCAAACCTATTTAGGTAAAGATCCATTGTTAAATATTGGACCAAAAGGTTTTACTGGAGAGAAATATGGCGGAAGTACTTATTGGGACACTGAAGCGTATTGTATTCCATTTTACATGGCAACTAAAGATCAAAAAGTTGCAAGAACCTTATTGGAATATAGATATGAACATCTTGATAAAGCAATTGAAAATGCTGAAAAATTAGGTTTTTCAAACGGAGCGGCATTGTATCCAATGGTAACCATGAATGGTGAAGAATGCCATAACGAATGGGAAATTACTTTTGAAGAAATTCATAGAAATGGAGCAATTTCATTTGCAATTTATAATTATCATCGATATACAAATGATTACTCTTACATACCAGAAAAAGGATTAGAGGTTTTAATAGGTATTGCTCGTTTTTGGCAACAAAGAACTACGTTTTCTTCAGACAAAGGAAAATACATGATTCTAGGTGTAACTGGTCCAAATGAATACGAAAATAACATCAACAATAATTGGTATACAAATTATATAGCAAAATGGTGTATTGAGTATGCTTTAGAAAATATTGATATTGTTAAAACGAAATATACTGCAGATTATAAGAGAATTAAAGACAAGTTAACTTTTACTGATGATGAACTATCGTTATGGAAAAAAGTTACGGAGAATATGTATTTCCCTTATTCAGAAAAGCACAATGTTTTCTTACAACAAGATGGTTTTTTAGATAAAGAATTAATTACAGTTTCAGATTTAGATAAAAGTCAACGACCAATAAATCAAAAATGGAGTTGGGACAGAATTTTACGTTCTCCATATATAAAACAAGCAGATATATTGCAAGGTTTTTACATGTTTGAAGAACATTTTTCCAAAGAAGAATTACAGCGTCATTTTGATTTTTACGAACCATTTACAGTCCATGAAAGTTCTTTGTCTCCTTGTGTACATAGTATTCAAGCTGCCAAATTAAATAGAATGGAACAGGCGTATGAGTTTTATTTAAGAACTTCTCGTTTAGATTTAGATGATTATAATCATGAAGTAGAAGAAGGTTTACATATTACTTCTATGGCAGGAACTTGGATGAGTATTGTTGAAGGTTTTGGAGGAATGAGAATACAAAATGATATTTTAAATTTTTCACCTAAAATACCTAAAGAATGGAAATCGTATTCTTTTAAAGTAAACTTTAGAAATCATGTTTTAAAAGTTAACGTAAATCAAACAGAAACTACGTTTGAATTAGAAGGAAATGCAAATTTAAAGATAGCTGTAAACGGAAGTTTAGTAACAATTTCACCAAATAATTTAGTAACAGTTTAAGTAACTATTATGAAACTTTTTAAAACCCTTTTATTTTTATCAGTTTTTAAAGTATTTGTTTCGTGTGATAAAGAAAAAAAAGGAGTTTTAGAGTCTTTAAGGCCAATAGCCAACAATTCTTTAGAGAGAGTTGATCCCCCTAATTGGTATATTGGTTTTAAAGACATTTCATTACAATTATTAGTAAAAGAAAAAAATATAGGCAATTATAAACCTTCAATTTCTTATCCAGGAGTTCTTATTGATAAAGTCCATAAAGCAAAAAGTGAAAATTATTTATTTATCGATTTAAAGATAGATACTATTACAAAACCAGGGAAGTTTGATATTGTTTTTACTTCTAAAGAAGGAAATAAAAAAGTACATACTTACGAGTTAAAATCAAGAAAAAAAACTGCAGAGAAATATGTTGGTTTTAATAGCTCTGATGTTTTGTATTTAATAACTCCAGATCGTTTTTCAAATGGAGACGAATCAAACGATATTGGCGCTAATGTTTTAAGTACAAATGAGAATGCAGCAGCAATAAAACTTCTAAAAGAAAACACAGTTAATAGAACAGATAATTATGCGCGTCATGGAGGAGATATCAAAGGAATAACCAATAATTTAGAGTATATAAATGAAATGGGATTCACGGCAATTTGGTCTTGTCCATTGCTTACTAATGATATGCCAAAACAATCTTATCATGGTTACGCAATTACAAATTTGTATGAAATAGATCCACGATTTGGAACCTTAGAAGATTATAAAACATTAGCAGATGAATCTCATAAGAAAGACATTAAATTAATTATGGATCAAGTTGCCAATCATTGTGGAAGTGAACATTGGTGGATGAAAGATTTACCGTTAAAAGATTGGATAAATTATCAAGAAAACTTTGAAAATAAAGGCGATTTAATCACTTCAAATCATAGAAGAACTACAAACCAAGATGTGTATGCATCCGAAATTGATAAAAAACAAAATTCCGAAGGCTGGTTTGTAAAAACAATGCCAGATTTAAATCAGAAAAATCCATTTATGGCCAAATATATTATTCAAAATAGTATTTGGTGGATAGAAACTATTGGATTAAACGGAATTAGACAAGACACATATCCTTATCCAAACAAGCAGTTTATGAGTGATTGGGCTGGAGCAATAATGAATGAATATCCTAATTTTTCTATTGTTGGAGAAGAATGGAGTTACAATCCGTTATTGATTGGATATTGGCAAAAAGATGCAAATAATAGAGACGGATACGAATCTAATTTAACAGCTACCATGGATTTTGCAATGCAAAGAAAAGTAGTAGAAGCGTTAAATGAAGAAGAATCTTGGAACAATGGTTTGGTAAAAATTTACGAAGGTTTGGCTAATGATTTTCATTATGCTTCTCCAAAAGACATACTGATTTTTCCAGATAATCATGATATGAGTAGAATTTATACACAATTAAAAGGAGATTTTATAAATACAAAAATAGCACTGTCAATATATTTAACCTTGCCAAGAACGCCGCAAATTTATTACGGAACAGAAATTTTAATGAATGATTTTAAACAACCTGGAGATCATGGATTAATCCGTACAGATTTTCCTGGAGGATTTAAAAATGATACAGTAAATGCTTTTACAGGTAAAGGTTTAAATACACAACAAAAAAACATGCAAATGTTTTTAAAGAAGTTTTTAAACTTTCGTAAAAATTCTAAAGCAATTCATAACGGAAAAACGGTTCATTTTGCACCATTTTTGGGAACTTATTTTTTGTTTAGAATTTTAAATGATGAGGTTGTTGCACATATTATTAATAAAAATGATAAACCAATTACAATAGATTTAAAGAGATATTCAGAAATTGGATTAGAAGGTAAAATATTAAGAAATATAATTTCAGGAGAAGATTTTGTTTGGCAAAACAAAATCAAACTAACAAAAAGAGGCAGTATTACTTTAACCACGAAAACCAATTAAAAACTTAGAAAAATCTGAGTAAAAAAAACACATTCCATTCACTTTTTTATTCAAAAAATAACGTCAAAAATGTTATTCCAGAAACATATATAGTACTTATGAAAACAGCTAAATTATCTTTTTTATTATTTCTTTTATCAGTTTTTGTGTTTGCACAAAATACTAGCAGAATCTTTAAAGAAGCGTCTTTAAAAAACGATGATATTTTACAAGTAAAAGTAAATGACGGACTTTATAAAATTAAATTTTACACTAAAAAAATAGTAGAAACTACTTTTATTCCCACTGGAGAAGTCTTTACATCAAGTTCACATGCTATTGTATTAAAATCAAAATCCAATAATATAAAATTAAAAGAGAATGACAAAACTTTAGAATATTCATCAAAAGGAATTAAAGTCAAAATTCAAAAACAGCCATTTCAAATTCAATATTTTTATAAAGACGCATTAATTACATCAGAAAAAAAAGGATATTCTAAAGATGCTATTCATCAAAAAATACAATTAAATCTTACGAAAGATGAAGTTTTATACGGAGGAGGCGCAAGAGCTTTAGGAATGAATAGAAGAGGAAACCGTTTGCAATTATACAATAAAGCGCATTACGGTTATGAAACACGCTCCGAGTTAATGAACTTTACATTGCCTATTGTAATTTCCTCTAAAAAGTATCTTTTACATTTTGATAATGCTCCAATTGGTTATTTAGATTTAGATAGTAAAAAAGACAATACTATAAGTTATGAAACCATTTCTGGACGAAAAACATATCAAGTAGTTGTTGGTGATTCTTGGATAGATTTAATAGATCAGTATACCAATTTAACAGGTAAACAACCTTTGCCACCAAGATGGACTTTTGGTAATTTTTCTAGCCGATTTGGTTATCATTCTCAAAAAGAAACAGAACAAACCATTAAAAAATTTAAAGACGAAAAAATACCTGTAGATGCTGTAATATTGGATTTGTATTGGTTTGGAAAAGATATTAAAGGAACTATGGGGAATTTAGAAGTTTATAAAGATTCTTTTCCAGATATGGAAGGAATGATTGCAAACTTCAAGAAAAAAGGAGTTAAAACAATACTAATTACAGAGCCTTTTATTTTATCCAATTCTAAAAAATGGAATGAAGCTGTAGCAAATGATGTTTTAGCCAAAGATTCTATAAATAAACCAGCGAAATATGATTTCTATTTTGGAAATACTGGAATTATAGATATTTATAATCCAAAAGGAAAAGAATGGTTTTGGAATATTTATAAAGGATTAAAAAATATGGGAGTAAAAGGTTTTTGGGGAGATTTAGGCGAACCAGAAGTACATCCAAGTTGGGTACAACATAAAACAGGAAGTGCTGATGAAGTTCATAATATTTATGGACACGATTGGGCACGATTAATTTATGAAGGTTTTCAGCAAAATTATCCAGATGAAAGACCTTTTATTTTAATGAGAGCAGGCGCAGCAGGTTCACAACGATTTGGAATGATTCCTTGGTCTGGAGATGTAAATAGAACTTGGGGCGGATTACAGTCTCAACCAGAAATAGCTTTACAAATAGGAATGCAAGGTTTGGGGTATATGCATTCCGATTTAGGCGGGTTCGCAGGTGCAAATTTAAATGATGAGTTGTATACAAGATGGTTACAATATGGGGTTTTTCAACCTGTCTTTAGACCTCATGCACAAGAAGAAGTTGCTAGTGAGCCCGTTTTTAGAGCTGAAAAAACAAAAATGTTAGCCAAAAAAGCAATAGAATTACGATATAAATTATTACCTTATAATTACACATTAGCTTTTCAAAACAGTCAAAAAGGAACTCCTTTTATGCGTCCATTATTTTTTGAGGAAAACAATGAAGAATTAGCTACAAATGCAACAACGTATTTATGGGGAACTGATTTTTTAATTTCTCCAATTTTAAACCCAAATATTACAATACAAGAAGTTTATTTTCCAAAAACAGCAATATGGTTTGATTTTTATTCTGATGAAATTATTTCAGGTGGAAAAAAGAAAATGATAAAAGTGGAAGAAGAATCAATTCCAACTTTTGTAAAAGCAGGTGCATTTATACCAATGGCAAATTCCATGCAAACTACAGATGAGTATAATGCTAATTTTATAGAGTTACATTATTACCATCATTCCTCTGTAAAAAATAGTACAAGACAGTTGTATAATGATGATGGAAAACTTTCCAATGCTTTTATAAAAGGAAAGTATGAGCTTTTAAACTTTAAATCTCAATGGACAAATAAGTATTTAAAAATTAATTTTAAAGCAGAACTTGGTAAAAACTGGAATCCAACAAACAAACAAATTAAGTTAGTGATTCATCATATAAATTGGAAACCTAAAAGCATAAAAGTAGGAGGAAAGCAACTTAAAATTTCACCAAACAAAACGAAACTTATAATTCCTTTACAATGGAATACCAAAAGAGGATTAGAAGTTAAAATAACACGTAATTAAAATATAAAATGAAAAACTTAATAGTATTATTTTTAATAGGAATATGCTTTTTTGCTTGTAAAGTAGAGAAGAAGCAAGTAATAGAAAGTCCAAAAAAACAAGTTTCAATTTCTAAATCAGATTTAGAAACGGCAGTAATCTATGAAGCAAATATTCGTCAATATTCATCAGAAGGAACATTTGAAGAGTTCACCAAAGATATACCAGAACTTAAAAAATTAGGTGTAAAAATTATTTGGTTAATGCCTGTTTTTCCTATTTCTGAAACCAAAAGAAAAGCAACAGGAGGAGATGATAGTAAATTTGTATCTGAACTTCCAAAAGAAGAACAAAGTAAGTATTTAGGTAGTTATTATGCGGTTTCTGATTTTACAAAAATTAACCCAGAATTTGGTACTATTGAAGATTTTAGAGCTTTAGTAAAAAAGGCGCATGATAACGGAATTTATGTGATTTTAGATTGGGTTCCAAATCATACAGGTTGGGATCATACTTGGTTAACAACTCACAAAGATTTTTACACTCAAAATGAAAATGGAGACGTAATTCATCCAAAAGATACAGATTGGACAGATACTGCGGATTTAAATTATGAGAATCCAAATATGAGAAAACAAATGATTTCAGATATGAAACATTGGATTATCAATGAAAATATAGACGGATTTAGATGTGATGTTGCAGGTTCTGTTCCAACTAAGTTTTGGCAAGAAGCAATTCCTAATTTAAGAGCAGAAAAAGATATTTTTATGTTAGCAGAAGCTTGGGAACCAGAATTATTTAAAGAAAATCTTTTTGATATGGGATATGCTTGGGACGGTCATCATTTATTTAATGATTTGGCAACAGGAGAAAAAAAAGTAGAAGATTTAGAAGCATACATCAAAAAAACATATACCGAACGTTATGAAAAAGATGATATTTTAATGAACTTTGTTACCAATCATGATGAGAATTCCTGGAATGGAACAATTACAGAAAGAATGGGAGAAAAAGCAGAAATGTTAACAGCATTAAGTTATGTACTTCCAGGAATGCCTTTAATTTATTCAGGTCAAGAATATGATTTAAAGCACCGATTAAAGTTTTTCGAAAAAGATTCTATTCCCAAAATAAAAGGAAAATCTTTTACATTTTTAGAAAAATTAGGAGACATAAAAAATAACAATCTTGCTTTACATGGAGGAAAAGATAAAGCTGCTTTTGAAGTTTTAAAGAGTAAAGAAAATACTTTTGTACTAAAAAGAAGTAAAGGAAATGAAACACTTTTATACATCGCTAACTTTTCCAATGAATTAGTAAAAATAGATGTTTTAAAAAAAGGTGTTTTTAAAGATGTAATGAAGAATACAAAAGTTGAAATAACAGAAATTCCGCTAGAATTAGCTGCTTTCGATTATAAAATTTTAATACAATAAGCATGAGGAAAATTGTTTTTATTTTAGGATTGATTTCAATAATTGGATGTCAAAAAAAAATAACCACCACAAAGGTTGAAGAAAAACAAAAGGAATTTGTTTGGGAAGGTGCCAACGTATATTTTTTATTAACAGATCGTTTTAATAACGGAGATGTTTCTAATGATATTAATTTTAAAAGAAAAGATGATGCTGCAAAATTAAGAGGTTTTAAAGGTGGAGATATTAAAGGAATTACAAAAAAAATAGAAGAAGGCTACTTTACTGATTTAGGAATTAACGCAATTTGGATGACACCAATTGTAGAACAAATTCATGCAGGTACGGATGAAGGAACAGGAAAAAGTTATGGTTTTCATGGATATTGGACAAAAGATTGGACCGCAATAGATCCTAATTTTGGAACCAAAGAAGATGTAAAAGAATTGGTGGAAACGGCACATAAAAACGGAATTAGAATTTTATTAGATGCAGTGATAAATCATACTGGTCCGGTTACAGATGAAGATCCTGTTTGGCCTGCAGATTGGGTGAGAACAACACCAAATTGCGAGTATTCTAATTATAAAAATACTATTTCGTGTACTTTGGTAAGCAATTTACCAGATATTAAAACAGAAAGCAATGAAAATGTAGCATTACCACCACAATTAATTGCAAAATGGAAAAAAGAAGGACGTTATGAGCAAGAAGTACAAGAATTAGATGATTTTTTTGCAAGAACAAAATATCCAAGAGCTCCACGTTTTTATATTATAAAATGGTTAACGGATTATATTACAGAATTTGGAATTGATGGTTACAGAGTAGATACAGTAAAACATACTGAAGAAAATGTTTGGCAAGAATTTAGAAAAGAATGCGACTATTATTTTGCGAAATACAAAGAAAATAATCCTGAAAAAGTATTAGATACCAATGAATTTTATTTGGTAGGAGAAGTATATAATTACGGGATTTCGTCTGGTACTGCTTTTGATTTTGGTGATAAAAAAGTTAATTATTTTGACAAAGCATTTAATAGTTTAATCAATTTTGAAATTAAATGGAATGCCAAACAACAGCAACCAGAAGAAGTTTTTGCAAGATATGATTCGCTTTTACATACCGATTTAAAAAATTATGGAATTTTTAATTATATGTCTTCTCATGATGATGGAATGCCGTTTGATAAAGAACGAAAAAAGTCTTTTAAAACTGCAGAAATGTTATTGTTAACTCCAGGAACTTCACAAGTTTATTATGGAGATGAAATTGCAAGAGAATTATCAGTAGATGGAGCAACTGGTGATGCAAATCTTAGATCTTTCATGAATTGGGGAAAATTAGCTACAGATGAACGTACTAAAGCGATTTTAAAACACTGGCAAAAAATTGGTCAGTTTAGAGCTAATCATCCAGCAATAGGAGCAGGAAAACATCAACTGATTTCTAAAAAAAATGGAGTAGTTTTTTCAAGAGTAAGAAAAGATGATAAAGTAATTGTTGGTATCAACTTAGAAAAAGGAATTAAAGAAATAAATATTGCTTCAATCTTTAAAAAAGGAGATCAATTAAAGGAAGTATATTCTAATCAGAATTTTGTTGTAGAGAACGATGTCCTAAAGATAAATTCCGATTCTAATATCATTTTATTAGAAAGAGATTAATTGAAAAATCAACAAATAAACACGGGTTTTTAGTATAAACAGACTTAAAGATTCGTGTTTTGTTTTAGGTACTCTCTTGGAGTACTATTTGTAATTGCTTTAAATATTCTATTGAAAGAAGATTTACTATTAAAACCAACAGTTTTTGCAACGGCAGATAATGTAAGGTTTTTGTTTTCTTTGATTAATACCTTGCTTTTAAATTCTTCTACGCGATACGTATTTACAAAACTATAAAAGTTTACATGAAACTCATGATTAATAACTTTTGATAAATAATGTGGTGTTACATTAAGCATTACTGCAAGTTCATGAGATTTTAATTCAGGATTTAAATAAGGTTTTTCTTTTTCCATAAAAGAGACAAGTTTCGTTAAAAAATCAGTATCAATTTTAACGATACTTTTTACCTCATTTTCTTTTAAAGCTTCATCTTTTTTAGTTTCATCAATTGTAGATAGTTTATGAAAAACCAATTCAGGACTTTTTATAGTCTGAAAAATATAATACAATATAAGAATTGAAATTAATACATTGGTTATTATTTCGCCTTCTCCAGCATTCCATTTATAAACAACAGTTAAACCTAAACGTATCACATCAATAACTACCAGTATAATATATAAGATTGTGAAATTTTTTAACCACGAAAGATATTCTATATCGGTATTTGAAGAGTCCTTTTTAAGTTTTTGAGCAGTTTTAGAAATTATAATTAAACTGATTATTAGATAAATAAGAGTAATTAAATTTGGTATAGAATATTTAATGAATTCTGATAAACCAATCTTATGACCTCCAAACCAGGCATTGGTTAACGCACTAATTTTTCTATCAAAAGAAACAAGTAAAAACCATTTTATTATATAAAAACCATAGAGTAGTGGTATTAAATTTAACAGGTGGTATACTTTAAATTTAAAGTTTTTATGAAGTAATACTTGTATATAAAAATAATAAATAGGACCAATTATAAATACAAACGGATAACCAATTAAAACCAACGTAGGAATTTCTTGATACAATCCGCTAAACATAAGAAAGCTACTTAAACTACTAAAAGTGTAAATTAGAATAATAGTTATAATAGCAATATTGGCTTTTTTAATTCCTTTTTTTATTACAAGAGTTGCAATAATTAATAAAAGAGCAATAATAATTGTAGCAGCAACAAAAGAAAGTCTAATTAGATTTATTACGTCCATAAAAGAGTAACTATATTTATAAAGTAAAATGTTAAATATAGTTTTTTTTAAAACTATTATATGTTTTTTAAGACTCTAATTTAAGATGTTATTATAAATAAGCTGCAATTTCACTAATGTTCTTTAGCGCAATTACAGCTTATAATTAGATGAGTTTAATAATTAATTTAAATTCTTTTGAATTTTTTTTATGGCACGTTGTATCGATTTATCTGGCTCTATAATATTATGTTTTCCCCAGAAATTATCATCAGAAAAACCAACAGAATAATCTGTCATCACAACAGAAGACCTTATTCTTTCTTTGTATTTAGGAAACGCAATTTCTTCATTTTCTTTCCAATCGGTAATTACCATTTCAGAAATCATATTGTATTTAGAATTGAATAGTCTCTTTTTCCAATTTACTTTAAAATTTAAAGACATTTTACTGTATCCATGATACCATTTATCATTTTTTTCAAAGTATTTTAAATCATATTTAGCATATATAGGTGTAACTTTAGATTGAGAAGGTTTTTGAATAGAAAACCAATTTCTAGCAATACTTTCATTAGCAAGGTTTAGCTCATAAGAAGCACTTGTTAAAATTTTATTCTTATAATCTATAAATAATTCACCTTGATAAAGTAACGATTCAACTTTTGATTTAAACTGAATGATGTAAATTAATTTGTTGTTAATTTTTGTAGAACCTTTAAAACTAAATGTATAATCGTCTATATTTTGTTCTGAAAAAACATATTCAGGATATTTAACAACATCCATAAACAAGGTGTTAAAAGGGCCACCACGTAATTTAAACGCGAGTGTGTCTTTTTTAGAATAATTGGTGTTTTTTCTTGTTTTATAGAACTCTAGAATATCTCTTTTTTCTGACGAATAAGGAGTTTTATAAATGTTTACTATGGCTTCAGATAACGAAAGGTTTTTATTTCTTTTTTTAATAGTCTCTCTGTAAAAGGCAGTCATCACAGAATGAGTATCTAAATAATTATCTCCTTTTTTTCTAAAAACAGCTCTAACTAAACTTTTAGAGTCTTTTAATGTGTTAATATCCACTTCTGATAACCTAATAGTATTTACATTTAAGTAAATTTTATTTTTAGTCTTTTTTAGCTCAGCAATTGGTAGTATACTATTTGTGTAACCTAAATAAGAAACTATTATATTTTTAGTTAAAAATTCAAGAGGAACTTTTAATAAAAACTCACCATCTTTATTGGTAACCGTATTTATATTTGTGTTTTCAATATAAATATGAACAGAACTTAAAGGGTCTTTAGTTTCTGCATCAAAAACTTTACCCTTAAATTTTTCAAAATCTACATTTAAAGAATTTGTATAAGCACTAACATTTTCATGTATTGAAAAGAATAGTATAATAATACATACAAGAATTTTGTTTCTATTTAAATTAACAAATGACTCCATAATTTATAAGTTTTTAAAGGTTACACAAACAAAGTTATTGGTTAGGAATTAATATAAAGGTCTAATAACTTTGTGATAAGACTCAATTTTTAAAGTTGAGACATATTACTGGTTAAATAATTAATGATTTGAAATGCTAATAATTAATTTATTTGATAATCAGTTGTTTATATGTATAATTTAAGCATAAATAATGGAATTATACTTGTGTTTTGAGTGAAATATCAATAGAAAATAAAATAAAAGTTTTAAAATGACTTTTTTGATTGAGAAATAACTAATATTTTTTATTGTATTGTAATCCTTTTTTAAAGATAAAAGGTTATTTATGTTTTAATCTGTTATTTTATAAAACAATAAACGACTTTGTTTATTCATTGGTAATAAGAGTAAGTTTCTTTCATTTGATTTTGTCTCAGAATACCAGAATACCAGAATACTATTGAAGTAGTAAGACTAATTAAAATACTTCCAATTATAAGAATCAACATATTGTTTTTTTGAACAAAAAAGCAAGGTTCTTGTGAACAGTACGTAAGGTCTTAAAAACACTAACTTTTCGGATTATACAAAAGTCTAACTTTTATGTTTTTATTTATTATTTTGTTTTAATAATCTGTTAAATTTTTAAATTCATACATTTTTCAAAAACAATCAGACTTTATCTTTTAACAATGATTCTTACTATTTTTTTAATCGTTGTTTGGAATCTTTTTTTGATGAATTTAAATATTACCGATAAACTCCATTAACTTTATTTTGGCATCTTTTTTTGCCTTAAAATCACCATCTTTAGTTCCACCAAATTCATACTCATAACTCTTTCCATTAATATTTATTTTTCCGATTCTTATATCTGACGATTGTTCTGGATTATTAGATATTAAATGTCCAGCATTTTCATATTTGATATTTTTGTAGTTATAATTAAAATTACTGTTTTTTAATCTCTTTACTATCATGTCAGCCATTTTAGCGGATGGCCAAACTTTATCATCCATTCCTGAAAAAAGTAAAACAGGTCCTTTAATTAATTCTACTTTAATAAATGCATTATTGATTGAATCTATTTCTGACAAACCATTTTCCCAATATTCCAACATTCTAATTTTGTCTGAATTATTTCCAGAAATTTTCTCCATAGCTACATAAGGAATATCAACTCCACTATATCTCCAACTCGCTTTCAATTCATTTGAATTATATGGTAAAACGGTATTAGACCAAGAAACAGAACTTGGAGAGTAAGCAACAACTCCGCTTATGATATCAGGAAATATTGACGCAATTAATAATGCCAATTCCGCATTTCTTGAAACTCCCACTACAATAATTTTTTTAGGATTAACAGATTTTTGTTTTCCTAACCACTTGATTGCTTTTTCAAAATATTCTAAATCAATTTCTTCTGGTAAATTTGGTAAGTTTTCTCTTCCGACATATGGTAATGATAATCCAACGAACTGTTTTTCTGCAATTTCTTTAGCCCAATAATCTCCCCACTGACCACCACCAATGAAAATGACTGCTGTTTTATTTTTAATATTTTCTTTTACAAATAGATTTGCTTGAAAACCATTTTCGTTGATTTTTTTTGGATTTATTCCATTAAAAAGAATGTTGTTTGTTACTAAATAACAAATAATAATTAATGCAGTAATTGCAATAGAAATACTATATTTTTTGTTTTTTCTCATTGATTTTTAAAGTTTTATTAAAACTAAGGTTATTAATATCTTAAATAATAATTATGATTTTATAACGAAAACTTTTATGTGTTTAATACTACATTTATTTTATACTTAACGGAGATCAAAAATATTTGAAAGACTTTATAAAAATACATTAAACTTTTTATTAATTGTATGTGTTGTTTTAGTCAGTTACTTTTTTATAAAGCTGTTAATTTTATCAATCATTTTTTTTGCGTTAGCACCAGTACCTCCAAGTTTAATTGCTGTTTTATAGCTCTCGAGAGCTAAATCATACTCTTCATTTGAATAGTACGCTTTTCCTAAACTTCCATATAGATTAGCATTGTTTGGAAATTCAGAAACAGCTAACTTGAATATTTTTATACTTTCATTTATTTTTTTTGATGATAATAAATCAGAACCAAGTCCATTTAATTCTTTTGGGTTTTTAAAACTATAGGTATTTAAGTTGTTTTTTTTCAATTCATAATAATACTCAATTCCCAAATCAATATTCTTAAAGCATTTATTACGAATTTGCCTGTAGATAGATTTTTTTGGCAAACTAAAAGATTTCCCTTTCATAATATTATGTAGAGATTGAATTATTTCAAAGCCTTTACTCTTGTTATTAGACATTAAAATAATATTTAGATCATCCTTGAATTCACTCATAAAGGCAGCTTCAAATTGCCTAGATTGACCACCATGAAGATGTAATGCAAAGGAATTATGAGATGCACCTAAACTACATTCTTTATTTTTAAAATATTGATTCTGTAATAGTAATTCTAGTGATGTTCTGGAAATTAATTTATTGTTGTGTAGCGCAGTAATCCATTTATTTAAATCATCTATTGATACCCAAAAACGATCTTTACTAGAAAAAATTTCATCGCAATTTATTTTATCAACATCAAAGCAGCTAGTTTTATTTGGGTAATCGTAACCTGGGTCAAATACAACATTTTTCATTTTTAATGGAGCAATAATGTTTTCTATAACAAATTCCTGATATGTTTTTTTCGTAACACTTTCAATAATCCTTTTTTGAAGAAAAATACTATTGTTATTGTAATTATAATTTGTCCCTGGTTCAAATTGTAAATTAGGTAGATGTTGTAAATCTTCTAAAATATCTTTCTCATTTTTCACGTTGTCATAATCAATTTGTGGAATTCCACTAACATAGTTTAAAAGGTGTTTTATGGTGACTTTTTCAGACCAAGCAGGCAATCCTAAATTAAACTGAGACAGCTTATCGTTAAATTGTAATTTTCCTTTTTCTATTAACATTACAATAGAAACAGCATTTAATTCTTTTCCAATTGAACCTATATTAAAAATAGAGTTTTTTGTTAACTTGGTTTGTCCTGATGCGTCTGTATATCCAAATGATTTTTGATATACAAGAGAATCATTTCTAGTAACTAATATATTACCGTTAAAAATTCCTCTATCAGAACTAATTTGCATAAGCGAATCAATAGTTTTATTGTATTCTGAAAAAGGTTTTGTTTCTTTTTTCTGTGCGTTTATAGAGCTTAAAAATAATAAGGACAGGAAGAGAATAGTAAGTTTGTTCATGTATTTTGTATTTTATATTCAAAAGACATGATTGTTTTAAGATTGTTACAGGTTTTCTATAATTTAGATTAATCGTAAAATTCCTTTAAAATTATATTTTTTCCTTTTATCAATCTTTTTAATTCCTTTAAAATATAATAGCGGTGCATAAACCCATTGGTAACGACAATTCTTTTTCCTTTGTTTAGTTCAGCCATTTTCATGATGTTTTTTGCCATAGTTTGATTTCTTAAGTCCCAAAAATCACTGGCCAATTGATAACCTTCACGATAACTTATTTTTTGACCGTTGGGTTTAGTATGAAAATGATTTGCAAATTCATTTCTAGTATTTGTTATTTTTGTCAACATTTTGTATTGATAATATTGTCTTTCTTGGCAAATACTATCAGTGGTAGTATTATTAAAATTTTCTGGAGCTTTAGAAGCTTTTGCTTTTAAAGGCTCTAGAAGAGCATTCCATTTATTAACAATTTTAGCCTCGGAAACAGACAATAAATCGGATTTATTTAAACTGTCGAGAAGTTTTGTTGTTAATCCATCAGTAGGTCGTGAACCAATATTTATTCTGTGTTGAATTCTACCTTCAAATCCATAAGGTCTTAATTTGGTCATTGGATATTTATCAGCATATTTTTGAGATGCAATAACTTCATTACTATTTAAGGCTTTTTTTAGTCTAAAATCAGAAGTAAAAAATGAAGAATCACCTTCCATTAAAATTAAATCAGGCTTTAAATCCTCTAATATATCAAACAGAATTTCAGAATTAAAGTTAGGTTCTGGTTTATGTAGTGTACCCAAAACAATTATTTCTGTTACTTTTTCTTTTTTACAAGAAATTAATATTAATACTATCAGTAAAATTAGTGGTGCTTTTTTCATTTTATTTATTATTAATGTATTTGTATATACTATGCAGCAAATTTTCCGCATTAAAAATAATATATTAAATGTAAAATGATAGCTAATGTTTTCGTTAAAATTTAGTAGGTAATTGAAAAGCAAATAGTTTTTTACCTAAACTATAAAACACACTAATTACACTTATTTTAGATTCTTTTTTTCTAGTTAGGTTAAGTATAGAAATTTTGTTTGAATTATGAAAAAGATAGTGCAAAAAGCGTGTTTTATTGATTAGAACTAAATATTAAATTTGGAGCTATTATGCCAAACCAAAGTAAATACAAATTAGAGCAAGAGTATCAAAAAAACCATGCACAGCAATAATAAACCATAAATCGTATTTACGTAAGTAGAATATTAACGCTAAGAGCGCACCAACAAAACCAGTAACAAGTTGGCCTGTAATACCTTGATAACTATGCATAAATCCAAAAAAACAAGCAAGTAAAATAATATTAAGTACAATACTTATTTTACTTTCTCCAAAGAACTTAACAAATTGTCTCATAAAATAACCCCTAAAGATAATTTCTTCTCCAAAGCCAGCAGAAAGCCACACTAATAATAAAGCAATTAAACAGCCAGGAAGGTTTCCTTTCAATTGATCAAAATTAGAATAATCTATAGGAGCTCCTGTGAGTTTTGTAATTCCAGGAACCAATATAAAGACGTAACAAACAAAGAGTATTAGTGCAACTAAAGGAGCAAGCACGAAGATATTTTTTAATGTAAATTTTTCACGTTGAAAACCTAGTGCTAAAAATGGTTTTTCTTTGTATTCTATATAATTAGCTATAAAGATTAATATAGATGCAACTATATTTACTATGTAATTTAGGTTTATAGGGCCAAACCATAAAAAACATATTATTGTAATGGTAACTATAGGAATTAATGTTTGTTTTAAGGTAAACTTCTTCATTTATTTTGATTTTAAATTCTAAGCGAAATAAAGAACAAAATATCTGAGAACCCTTTTTAATAGGTGTGTTTTTACTGAATGGTCATAAATTTACAACTGAATAGTCGGTAGTTCTCTAATGTTTTTATTGAAACCAATTTAGAAAATCTTTTCGTTTGTAACGACTGATATTTATTTTTGTAATTGTATCATTTTTGATAAAATCTTTTAACTGAATACACAACTTGCCATTTTCAATTTTTTCAATTTGATCCACAGTATCTTTGTGAATTATAATTTGCCGATTTGCTCTAAAGAACAATTGGTCGTTTATTTTTTCTTCGAGTTCATTTAACGTAAAATCTGTAGTAATCGCTGTACCATCTTTTCGAATAGTATATACAATTTTATTTTCGCTATAAAAGCACGCAATATCTTCATAGGTAAGCTTCGTCATTTTTGCGCCACTTTCAATAGTAATTTCAGCTTCTTTTATGGATAACTTATATAAATTGTAGATGTCTTGTACATACAATAAACCAATAAGTATAAAACACAATAATAAGGTAATAAGCAAACCAATTAATAAATAATAGAACTCTGTTTGTCCGCCTGCAATTATATTTAAAATGATATTTACAGGAATGTAAATGATTGTAATATATAGTAGGTTAGAAGTCATAAACCATATAACAGTAACAATTTCTACCTTTTTATAGAAATATTTTTTCTTATAAAATTTAAAATTAAGATCTGCTACAATTCCAATGAGAATACATAAAGCTATTGACGACAGAAATCCTTCTATAGGAAATCTATATGATTCACTACCAGGAAAACTATCACGAGAAGCTAAATGATTTATTATTAAAGAGAAAACTATTAATACAACTCCTTTCTTAAACCAACGCCATCTAGAACTACTGATAAATGTATCGGATATAATTTTTATTGTATTTTTAGTTGGTTGTGTAGTGTTCATGAATTAGATGCTCTTTTTGTAGTTCAAAAGTAAATAATAATTTCTCCATAAAATTTTCACAAAGGATATTACTCTTCATATATTTTCTTTATTAAAGAGAATTAAATTTCAGCATACTTTGTAAATACATAAGAACTCTTAAAAAAATGTTAGTTATGTTTTATATGGTAGTTCTTTTTAAAAACTATTTACTATAGATGATATAATTGCAATTTCCATCGCTACACTTTGTTCAATGGTAATATTGTTTGCATATACAGAGTTGTTTTAATTGTTAATTTTACTGTTTTTAAAGTTAAAGTTCTTTCTTTCACAAATGATTTCGTTGTTTTTCTATACTTTTAATAATAATTATTATAATGGGTAATATTTTAACTATATCTACATAATTATAATCTTCTCATGTAAAAAATATTGATAAGTTTTTAAACTAAATTTAAACCTATGATTCTAAAAATCATTGAAGTAAAAAGAGTAAACATATTACTATTTATTATTATAAGTAATTTTTTTCTTTTTTCTACTATTGTTGTAAGTCAGACTAGATATACTGGAGTAACGGAGCAAAACCAAACAGGTTCAAAAGGAATATCAAGCGAAGGTTTGGTGGTGTCTTATGATTTCGAAACTTATACAGGTACAGGAATGTTAAAAGATTTTAGTTCTTTTAAACATCATGGTAAAACTTTAAGAAACCTTGATACGTTGGGACTTATAGGGCAAGCACGAAAGTTTTCTACACTTGCTGATATAGTTGTTCTTCCAGATAATGAAAGCTTTAATTTAGAAGGCCCAATTTCAGTAGCAGTTTGGTTGAATATTACTACACTCAATAAACATCAACATATTTTGGCCTGTAATGATAAGTTTGTTCTTTGGGTAACCAAAACAAACAAGTTTAAGTTTGCAGATACACAAGGAAATAGCTTTACTTCATTAAAAGAAACTGTTAAAGCAGATGGGTGGCATAGTGTTATTGCTGTTTGGACAGGAACTAAAGGTGATAAACTTTCTAAGTATAATATTAAAATTTTTGTTGATGGAATTCAGTTAGCTGGAACATATAGTAATTATTGGCAACCAAATACTATGAAGATGAAAAATGCATGTGTTATTGGTTCTACATTACATGGTGCTAAATGGCATCAAGAATTACCTTTTGAAGGAGCAATTGACGAGCTACAAATCTTTTCAAGAGCTCTTAATAATGATGAAATAAAAGCACATGCAACAAAATAATTTGAAAAACAGGTAAGAAAAAAAAGTTATTACAATTTTCTTTTTGAGTTATATTTTAATCAAAAGTTTCGCATTGTAAGTACTGAATTAATTATCACACTCTTATTCATAAATTTGGGTAACTTTTGTTTTCGATAAAAAACAAACCCTATTGAAATTCATATTAACTATATTCATTGTTGTTAGTGGACTTTTTTTAAAACTTTAGTAATTCCTTTTTTATGAATTTTATTGATTCTGTGTAATAATCTGTTCCGTTCCAATCTCCTATTTCTACCTGAGTTAGTTCATTATGTAGACATATTACAGAAGTCAGAGGTACAAGTTGTATTGCAAAAGAGTTGTTTCCTTCATCAAATATTGCATAACTATTTTCAATCTCTGCTTTTTCCCAATTTGTTTTTTCAATTAACTTAGTAGCTTTATAAAACTTTAAATTGTCAAAAATTTTATCTTCATTTTCTTTTAACATTTCATAAATGTCTTTACCGAATAATAAATATCTGGTTTTAACTTTCTCGTAAGTTTCCTCAACATATTCCTGAGAGTTCTTTAATAAAGAATGAGTCATTTTTTTTGTTATTTTAATTTTGATATTTCCATTCTCAAAACTCTCAAGAATAAAATTTTTCATACACGTACAAAAGATGACTTAATGCTATTCTTCAGATTCTATTATCTCATAATGAGCTGTAATAGCTGTTATCCACCCTTCTATACCCGTTAAATTAGAAGAAATAAAATCGCCAGAGTTTTGCTCAAATCTACTTATACCATTAAGTAGGGTTACACCAACAATTTCATTATTAAAAATAGTAAGACTATACGTATCTATACTTCCAGCAAGAGTAATAAAACTTTCATCTCTATTAGCTAAATTTAGTTTAACAACAGGTTCAGTTACAGTATAACGCAAGTAGTATAAATTATTACCATCAATAGCAATAGCTGGAATACTAAGAGAAGCATTTTTTGTTACAATTTCCTCTACAAAAGTCCCGTTTTTTTCAATCTTATTAATAATATTAGTTTCATAAACTGAATAATATAAATAGTTTTCATCAACAGCTATACCTTCTGTTTTTATATTTGGAATTTCAGAAAGTGTTTCACCTGTTTGTGGATCTAGTTGATGTATAGATTCATCTTCACCAATACCTCCAACCCATAAGGACTCACCGTCATATGCCATAGCATGAGGAGACTCTAAGTCTTTAGGTAAATCTAGTTCTACCTCTAAGATTCCACTTGTTTCGTTATAAAGATATATTCCTTGATCTTGATACTTTCTATGTTTTAGTACCCATAATTTTTTATCAATGGTATCTAGTGCTACGGTGTCAACATCTGCTATTTCAATAAAGTAATCTTTACAAGAAGAGACTAAAATTAAGAAAATAAGTGATTTTAATATTATTTTTAATACTCTCATAATCTTTTATAAATTATAATTTAATGACTTTGTGAACTTCATTATCGCCATTAGATAGCAAAATTTTAAAATAGTAAACACCACTACTAAAACTAAATAAATCAATGGTTGCCTTACCATTTACTAAAAGATCTGTTCTTTCTACTAATAAAACTCCAGAAGCATTATATATTTTAAATGAAACTGATTCTAAATATTCAATACTAGATAAGTTAATCGTATCTATAAATGAGTTTGGATATAATAACCATCTTTTATTTTCTTGAAAGTTGTCATTTTGATTAGGAATACAACCTTGAGAGATATCAAATTCAGATTTTAACATTTCTGCCACCTTTAGGTTTACGAAACTATCATTTAAAGTATGATTAAAAAAGGTGTCATTAATAATAGTATCATTAGCACCAAGAAAGTTTTGAAGTATCGTAGCAAATGTTTGTCTGTAATCGTATTGAACCGTTTTAATTTGAAAGTTATTAGAACTTGTGGCTTCTGTTAAATCTGGGTTATTACCAGATACTCCACCTTTTACAGGTTTACCAAAAACAAACATAGGAGCTGTTTCACCATGATCTGTACCTAAATTCCCGTTTTCTGCAGCTTTTCTACCAAACTCAGAAAAAGTAAGCCCTACCACATCATCTGCTAAATTTTGACTTTCTAAATCCTTCATAAAAGCTTCCATGGAATCAGATAATTGCGAAAGTAAATTGTAATGTGATCCAATAACTTCACCACCTCCTTGTACTTGTGAATCATGTGTGTCAAAACCATGAATATGTACCATGTATATTTTAGTCTCTAAATCACCACTAATTAATCGTGCTACCGTTTTTAATTGATTTGATAAATCATTATCCGGATAAGTTGTACCGTTTGTACCTTTATCAAAGGCTGTAGAAATTGCCTCCGAATACGTATTTGTCAATAAATCTGTACCTGTTAAAAATCGTAATTGATCTCCATAGTCTGAATCTGGGTAATTTAAAGGTGCTTCACCAGATAATCCATTTACTATAGAATAAAAATTATCAGGATCTTGTCTTGTAAGGTTTATAGATAAATTATGCGCCTCTTCAGAATGAAAACCTAGTGATGTATTAACTGCTCCAATTTCTATGGCTATTGGGAAATCCTCTGTTATTAAATTTGGATAATAAAGTTCCATAAAACGTCCCATCCAACCTGTGTTAGATCCGTTTAAAACACTATTTCCATCGTTTCCTGTTAAATATAAATCATTTGATCTAAAATGACTTTTATTTTGTGAAGGATAACCTACTGACTGTATAATACGTACCCAACCTTTATCGTATAACTTTTTAATACCTGTAAGTGCTGGGTTTAAACCTATTTGCTGATTATTTGCTAGTGTTCTATCTAAAGTAATATACTGATTCGTTCCAGAAACTGGAACTTTTATTTTAGGCCTTAAATTACTATAAATATCATATTGATTTAATGGTACAATAGTGTTCAAGCCATCATTTCCTCCTGATAAATTTATGAGTACCAATTTTCTGTTAGAAATGTCTGGGCACTCCATATATGGTACAAACGTTTTTAATGCTGCTTGCAGTTGAAAAGGTGTTAAACTAATTGCTGAAGCCGTTGCCGAAAGTTTTATAAAGTTTCTTCTATTCATAATTACATTAATTGAAATTCTGCTGCATTAATCATGGCAATTACTAAGGCATCTATACGTGTTTTTACAGTGAAATTATCATTATCATTTAAATATTGAAGCCATACACCATTCCAATAATAATCAGGAAAACCTTCATCTACTAAAAATTTTTTAAAATAGTTTATCCTATCAGTATCAATGGATTCTGGATATAATAAATCGGCCATTTCAGAAATAAGTAAATTAGGATCTTCTGCATTTATAATGTTATTTCTTACAAATAAAACAGTATCAATTGTTGCGTAAATTTCACCAGAACCGATTGTATTTACAGCTTGAATTAAGCTTTCAATAATTCTATATCGTCCAATAATAGTATTTGATGAAAACCAATATCTATCAAAATCTGGTTCTTGAAAATAGGCATGATAACCTGCAACATCAATAGGATTGAAAAAATCCATACCAGAGGTAACGAAATAATCATTATGAATAAACTTAACGAAAAAATTATTGTAATAGTCTAAAGGATCTATTGTTGGATCTGGTATTGTTACATTAAATACTGAACATATCTCAGATAATAATTGCAGAGGACTTTTAATAATACTTCCTATTGTTTCATTTGTAGCATCAGTGTCATCAGCATCATAAAAATGTTGACTAGAAAGTAGTGTTCTTACTACAGGTATAATTTCAAAATCATTGGCAATTAATAAATCTGCTAATGGTGTTATAATATCTGTTTCAACTTCATCATCCCATTTACTTTTTACAAAATAACGGTATAATTTTCTACAATAAGCTTTAGCTGTTTCTTGTTGAGTGAAAATCATTTCAACAAAATCATCCAGTTCGTCCAATATTGTGGTTGGAAGTTCTCTACCAACAATGGTTTGATTATTAAAGGCTGTGCTAAAGGTTTTATTATCAGTGTTATGTTGTTCAAAGTTTACAAAACCCATAGGCAAACCTGTGTCTGGATCTATAATACTTCTATTTTCTTCATATTTAAATCCGGAAAATACTTTTGCGGCTTCTTGTATGTCTTCTTCCGTATAGTTTGTATAGTTTTCCGATCCAATTTGTTCACCTTTTAAAATAGTAAAAAGTTCTAAATATTCTCTTGCATAGTTTTCATTAGGATTATTCTTGTTATTTCTTGTATTATCTAAATACAATAACATAGAATTATCTAAAGTTATTTTTTTTGCTAAAGTTTTTATATTTCCTAGAGCATAAAAATCTAATAATTTTAAATAGTCATAATAGTATGTAGCAGCACCAGCACCAGCATCCTTAGCAACAGTAAAACATGTATGTAAAAAAAAGGATAGCTTATGTTTTATATTTGTTTGGTTCATGGCATTATACCACCACCATCCAGTAACTATAGCACGTTTTCTATTTTGTCCTTCGAAATCTCCAGGTAGTGTTACAGCAGAGGTCCAAAAACCATCAGAACTTCCTTCTGGAAGTGGATCGTATGGTTCAAAAAGTGCGTTTGGAATATCATTAGTTAGACTATCAACAGCTTGTATTGCAGTCATGCCTGTAAATACATCTAATTGTTGTTTAGTGTAATTAAAAGTAGCACGTCTTAGCAGATGTTTAGCTTTTCTTAAATCTAAATTACCACCGAGGGGATTAAGTGATGCCATAAATTAATTTTTAATTTGGTTGTTCGTAATATAACTAAAAATGATTTTAAATATTGTTTTTTATAGTAAAAACAAATTTTTTAAAATTTAGAAATATGTATTTCGTCTAAAAATATGCAAGACCATTGCAAGAAGTTTTTTAAGAGTAACAAAATATCATTTTTATAATGAAATAAATAAGCGATCCCACCTTAGCTGATAGTACCTGTTATTTATACTCAAGAAAGACAACGAGTTATTGACTAAGAAAAATTTAAAAAGCATATTCTAAAAGCGGTAGTTTCCGAACTAGCACTTAGCCAAAATTTTTTATTTTGTTTTATCTTTTTTTGTTCTAAAGCCAAATCAAAAGATTTGGCGGACTTTATTAAAAAGCACTACATTTTATTTTAAGCACAAAACCCCGTATTAATTATAGCTTTTGTGTCTGTTGCACAAGTTAACAAAAAGCTAATACTAATTTAGAGATTATTGGTATTAGATTTTTTTGAGTTAGTCATATAAATTCCGTAAATTATTCTTTTAAAATTAGGTATTATGGAAGTATTTGAAGGTCAAAGTATACTAAACTTTATAAAAGGATTGTCAAATGATGAAGCCTGTAAGGCTTATCTGGCAAGAGTAAAATGGCAAGATGACTTTACATGTATGAAATGTGGTCATACAAAAGGGTGTGAAAAATTAGGATACAATTACCATTGTTATAGTTGCCATCATGTAGAAAGTGCCACGACTAATACTTTATTTCACAAGGTTAAGTTTGGTTTGCACAAAGCATTTTGTGTTGTTTTTGAAATGTCAACTAGTAGTAAAAGTGTTTCGAGTATTCAAATAGGCAAACGCTTTAGTATCCGACAAGGCACTGCATGGTATTTTATGCAAAAAGTCAGAAAAGCAATGCAAAGCAGTCAGAAGTATCCCTTATCCGAATTAGTCCATGTAGATGAATTTACAGTATGCGGAAAAGAAGAAACTAAGCAAGGTAGAAAGAAGTTATGATTCAAAAAATAAAAAGGCTGTTATTGCTGTAGAATTAAGCAAGAAACATCAAGTAAAAAGAGTCTATGTAAAATCTATTGATGATTATTCGGCAAAATCCTTAACTCCAATTTTTGAGGAGCATATAAGTAAATCAGTACAAATTATTACGGATAAATGGAGAGGATACCAACCACTGAAAAAGAAATATAATATTGAACAAAAATTAAGTAACCAAGGGAAAAATTTTAAGGAATTACATATTGTGATTATGCAATTAAAATCTTGGTTGAGAGCTATACCAACTTATGTTAGTAAATGGCATATCCAAGTCTATTTTGATGAGTTTTGTTTTAGAATTAATAGGTCTCAGTTCAAACAAAGTATTTTTCATAAAACAATAGAAAAGATGGTTAGCAATAAACCTATTTATCAAAAGAACATAAAACAGATACTAAGTGTATAACTCAAAGATTTTTTATCTTGTTGTATGCAAGGCCTTAAGATTTATCAAGAAAAATTATTTAGCAATTTCCAATTAAGCGATCGAGTACCTAAGGAGAACTTTTACAGACAATTAAAATCAGTGTTAGCATTAGATTTTCTTTACGCTCAAACAGTAAAATATTATGGTACAAGCGGACAAAAAAGTGTTGATCCTGTTGTGTTTTTTAAATTGTGTTTGGTTGGTTATTTAGAAAATATCATTAGTGATCGAAAGTTAATTGCTCATTGTAGTATGCGCTTAGATCTTTTATATTTTTTAGACTATGATATTGATGAGCCTTTGCCTTGGCATTCTATTATAAGTCGTACACGTCAGTTATTTCCAGAAACAGTTTTTGAAGAAGTTTTTACTCATGTTTTTAAGTTATGTGTTGAAAAAGGAATGGTAAGTGGTCATACGCAAGTTATCGATTCGGCACCAGTAAAAGCCAATGCGAGTATGGATAGTTTAGCGTTAAAAGTTCCAGCACAAGATTTGGTGT